>NZ_CP025780.1:2500-5519 GCF_003586545.1 Stenotrophomonas sp. Pemsol
AGGAAAACGCTCTGGAAAGAGTGGCCATAGAAGGTGATAGCCCTGTATCTGAAAGGGCCATTTCAGTGAAGACGAGTAGGGCGGGGCACGTGAAACCCTGTCTGAACATGGGGGGACCATCCTCCAAGGCTAAATACTACTGACCGACCGATAGTGAACCAGTACCGTGAGGGAAAGGCGAAAAGAACCCCGGAGAGGGGAGTGAAATAGAACCTGAAACCGTGTGCGTACAAGCAGTAGGAGCTCCGCAAGGAGTGACTGCGTACCTTTTGTATAATGGGTCAGCGACTTACTGTTCGTGGCAAGCTTAACCGTATAGGGGAGGCGAAGGGAAACCGAGTCTGATAAGGGCGCATAGTCGCGGGCAGTAGACCCGAAACCGGGTGATCTAGTCATGCCCAGGGTGAAGGTGCGGTAACACGCACTGGAGGCCCGAACCCACTCCCGTTGCAAAGGTAGGGGATGAGGTGTGATTAGGAGTGAAAAGCTAATCGAACCCGGAGATAGCTGGTTCTCCTCGAAAGCTATTTAGGTAGCGCCTCATATGTATCCTCTCGGGGGTAGAGCACTGTTATGGCTAGGGGGTCATCGCGACTTACCAAACCATTGCAAACTCCGAATACCGAGACGGACTGTATGGGAGACACACGGCGGGTGCTAACGTCCGTCGTGAAAAGGGAAACAACCCAGACCCACAGCTAAGGTCCCAAATTTTGTGCTAAGTGGAAAACCATGTGGAAAGGCACAGACAGCCAGGAGGTTGGCTTAGAAGCAGCCACCCTTTAAAGAAAGCGTAATAGCTCACTGGTCGAGTCGGTCTGCGGGGAAGATTTAACGGGGCTAAGCACAGAACCGAAGCTTGGGGTGCATAACTTTGTTATGCGC
Source organism: Stenotrophomonas sp. Pemsol (assembly GCF_003586545.1). NCBI lineage: Bacteria > Pseudomonadati > Pseudomonadota > Gammaproteobacteria > Lysobacterales > Lysobacteraceae > Stenotrophomonas > Stenotrophomonas sp. Pemsol. The sequence continues at coordinate 3,386 of NZ_CP025780.1, forward strand.
GGTAGAGGAGCGTTCCGTAAGCCGTTGAAGGTGGATTGAGAAGTCTGCTGGAGGTATCGGAAGTGCGAATGCTGACATGAGTAACGATAATGCGGGTGAAAAACCCGCACGCCGAAAGCCCAAGGTTTCCTTGCGCAACGTTAATCGGCGCAGGGTGAGTCGGCCCCTAAGGCGAGGACGAAAGTCGTAGTCGATGGGAAGCAGGTTAATATTCCTGCACCTCGCGTAAGTGCGATGGAGGGACGGAGAAGGTTAGGTGTACCAGGCGTTGGTTGTCCTGGGGAAAGGCGGTAGGTTTGGATCTTTGGCAAATCCGGGATCCTCTAAGACCGAGCACCGAGACGAGCCTTTATGGCAAAGTCACTGATACCACGCTTCCAGGAAAAGCTCCTAAGCTTCAGCTTACGCAGACCGTACCGTAAACCGACACAGGTGGGTAGGATGAGAATTCTCAGGCGCTTGAGAGAACTCGGGTGAAGGAACTAGGCAACATGGCACCGTAACTTCGGGAGAAGGTGCACCCTTTTTGGTGGCTCGTGCGAGCTATAGCTGAAGAGGGTCGCAGTAACCAGGCCGCTGCGACTGTTTATCAAAAACACAGCACTCTGCAAACACGAAAGTGGACGTATAGGGTGTGACGCCTGCCCGGTGCTGGAAGGTTAATTGATGGGGTCAGCCGCAAGGCGAAGCTCTTGATCGAAGCCCCAGTAAACGGCGGCCGTAACTATAACGGTCCTAAGGTAGCGAAATTCCTTGTCGGGTAAGTTCCGACCTGCACGAATGGCGTAACGACAGCGGCGCTGTCTCCACCCGAGACTCAGTGAAATTGAAATCGCTGTGAAGATGCAGCGTTCCCGTGGCAAGACGGAAAGACCCCGTGAACCTTTACTATAGCTTTACACTGAACGTTGAGTTCGTCTGTGTAGGATAGGTGGGAGGCTATGAAACCATGGCGCTAGCTGTGGTGGAGCCATCCTTGAAATACCACCCTGTCGTGCTTGACGTTCTAACCTGGGCCCATTATCTGGGTCGGGGACCGTGTATGGTGGGTAGTTTGACTGGGGCGGTCTCCTCCTAAAGAGTAACGGAGGAGCTCGAAGGTACGCTCAGCGCGGTCGGACATCGCGCACTGTGTGCAAAGGCATAAGCGTGCTTGACTGCAAGATCGACGGATCAAGCAGGTAGGAAACTAGGACTTAGTGATCCGGTGGTTCTGTATGGAAGGGCCATCGCTCAACGGATAAAAGGTACTCCGGGGATAACAGGCTGATACCGCCCAAGAGTTCATATCGACGGCGGTGTTTGGCACCTCGATGTCGGCTCATCACATCCTGGGGCTGTAGTCGGTCCCAAGGGTATGGCTGTTCGCCATTTAAAGTGGTACGCGAGCTGGGTTCAGAACGTCGTGAGACAGTTCGGTCCCTATCTGCCATGGGCGTTGGAGATTTGAGAGGGGCTGCTCCTAGTACGAGAGGACCGGAGTGGACGAACCTCTGGTGTTCCGGTTGTCACGCCAGTGGCATTGCCGGGTAGCTATGTTCGGAAGCGATAACCGCTGAAAGCATCTAAGCGGGAAGCGCGCCTCAAGATGAGATCTCCCGGGGCACAAGCCCCCTGAAGGAACCATGTAGACTACGTGGTTGATAGGTCAGGTGTGTAAGTACAGCAATGTATTGAGCTAACTGATACTAATGATCCGTGCGGCTTGACCATATAACCTCAAGTTGCCTTGGCTTTACGACAACGTCGTAAGAGCATCCAAGTGCACGCTACGTCACAAGAACTACGCGAGGCTGGCGCCTTGTCCCCCGGGACGAGTGCGACTCTCCAAAAGCCTCCCTGGTGAAATTAGCGCTGTGGAACCACCCGATCCCATCCCGAACTCGGAAGGATGGTAGTGTGGCTCAAGCCATGCGAGAGTAGGTCATCGCCAGGGTTTACACCCGAGAACCCCGCTGCATGCGCAGCGGGGTTTTCCTTTTTTTGCAGGCACCTGGTTTCGACCTGGACTTGCAGCAACAACTTCACGAAGAGCTTCAAGTTCCTCAAACAAGTTGTTGACAAAGCTGAAAGGCCTGCCATAATAGGCGGCTCGCAACGACGAAAGGCCCTCGGGCCCAACGACGAAGCAGCA
>NZ_CP025780.1:5619-200117 GCF_003586545.1 Stenotrophomonas sp. Pemsol
GCGCCGATGGTAGTGTGGCTCAAGCCATGCGAGAGTAGGTCATCGCCAGGGTTTACACCCAAAACCCCGCTGCTGACGCAGCGGGGTTTTTCTTATTAAGTGAAGGCATTGCTTTTCTGGATACCTTCCGCCCAAGGGCAAGATCGCGAAGCTGGCGCTGCAAGCGCTGCTGCAACCGTCTCCCTGGTGAAATTAGCGCTGTGGAACCACCCGATCCCATCCCGAACTCGGAAGTGAAACGCAGCTGCGCCGATGGTAGTGTGGCTCAAGCCATGCGAGAGTAGGTCATCGCCAGGGTTTACACCCAAAACCCCGCTGCTCGCGCAGCGGGGTTTTTCTTTGGGCGCAGTAATAGAGGTAGTGCCAGCCGCTGGCCTGCAACCCGATGGCGTTACATCGCCCGGTAGATCCACGCCATGCGTGGATGCCGTCCACGAGGACGCATTGCGCCAACCAAGGTTGGCCGCTAACAATCGATTGCCGGCCAGCGGCCGGCACTACCGGCAGATCCACACCAGTCATGGATCTGCCGCCGACGGTACGCAAAAGAAAAGCGGCGCCCCGTGGGGCGCCGCTCTGCTCTCAAGTGCTCAGTCGAGCATGGCCCGACTTTACTTGGCCGAAGCCTTGTCCTTCATCATCGCGTCGCGGGCCGCCTTGAACGGGTTGCCTGCATACCAGTTCGGCCAACGATCACCACCGGCCAGTTCCTTGCCCACGCCGTACATCAGCTGCAGGTCTTCAACGGTGCCGTCCAGTTTCCAGGTGGCCGCGTCGAACTCGTCCTTCGGGCCATGGTAGCGGTTGGCGCCGTAGTCCGCCGCGGCCTTGCGGCCCGCTTCCACGCCACCCTCGCGCAGGTCCTCGCCGCCATCGGCGTACAGGGCCGGCACACCGGCCTTGGCGAAGTTGAAGTGATCCGAGCGGAAGTAGAAGCCGCTTTGCACCGAGGTCTCACCGTGCAGCGTACGGTCCTGGGCGGCGGCCAACGGCTTGAGGATGTCCTCCAGCTCCGAGCTGCCGAAGCCGGTGACGGTCACGTCCTTGGCACGGCCGGCCACCGACATCGCATCGATGTTGATCACACCGGCGATCTTGTCCAGCGGGAAGGTCGGATGGGCGACGTAGTACTTCGAACCCAGCAGGCCGGATTCTTCCAGGGTCACCGCCAGGAACACCACCGAACGCTCCGGCTTCGGGTCCTGGTGCGCCATGGCTTCGGCCACTTCGAGAATGCCGGCCACGCCGGTCGCGTTGTCGACCGCGCCGTTGTAGATGTTGTCGCCGGTTTCACCCTCATGCTTGCCCAGGTGGTCCCAGTGCGCCATGTACAGCACGGCCTCGTCGGCACGCTTGCTGCCCGGCAGCACGCCGACCACATTGCGGGACTGCTTCTGTGCGATCTGGCTTTTCAGGTCGACCGCTGCGGTGGCCTTCAGCGGTACCGGCTTGAAGCCGCGCTTGCTGGCATCCTTGTAGGCCTGCGCCAGGTCCAGTCCGGCACCGGCAAACAGGGCCTTGGCCGCCTCGGCGCTCAGCCAGCCCTGCACTGGAATGCGGGCTTCCGGGTCATCCTTGGCCGGTAGGTCGTATTGCGGGCCCGCCCAGGAGTTCTTCACCACGTCCCAGCCGTAGGATGCGCCGGCCGTGTCGTGCACGATCAGTGCAGCAGCGGCGCCCTTGCGCGCGGCCTCCTCGAACTTGTAGGTCCAGCGCCCGTAGTAGGTCATGCGCTTGCCGTCGAACAGCTTCTCGTCGTCGACATGGAAGCCCGGGTCGTTGACGAACATGACGACCGTCTTGCCCTTCCAGTCCTGGCCGGCGTAATCGTTCCACTTCTGCTCCGGTGCATCGACGCCGTAGCCGACGAACACCAGGTCGCTGGCATCGACCTTCACCTCGGCCTGGCCGGTACGGGTACCCACCACCATGTCGGTGCCGAACTTCAGCTCGGTGGTCTTGCCGCCCTGGGTGATCTTCAGCACGGTCGATTCGTCGGCCGTGGTCTCGGTCATCGGCACATCCTGGAACCAGCTGTCGCCGTTGCCGGGCTGCAGGCCGATGCGCTGCATCTGGTCGCGGATGTAGTTGACCGTCAGCTCTTCACCCTTGCTGCCCGGGGCGCGGCCTTCGAACTCATCCGAGGCCAGCGTCTTGACCATCTCGGCGAAGTCGCCGGCATTGATCTCCGGGGAGAACGAATGGGCGGCCGGCTTCGCCGCAGCGGTGTCGGTGGCCGGCGCGGCGGCGGGCGTGTTTTCGCCTTTGCAGGCACTGAGCGCGGCCGCGGCGGCCAGGCACAGGAGGAGTTTGCGGGGCATCGTCGATTCCTGGAGAACAAAGGGCGGCCGCGCCTGATGCGCGACCGGTAACAGTGAGTATCACCGAACCGGCAGGTCCGGCGGGTTCAGTCCGCCGGGGCGGTTTCGGTGTCGAACGGAATTGGCTCGGCGCCGGTCACCGGGCCGATGCGAGCGGAGCGATGCACGTACAGCACCACTTCGCGCTCGAACTGCAGGGGGCCGTTGACCACCGCATTCGGGCCGATGATCACGCGCGGCTTGCGGCTGGCGGTCAGCGAGACACTGAAGTTCGGCTTGCGCACATGCACACCGCCGTTGACCTGCGAACCGATACCGACGGTGATGTCACCATTGACGGTCTCCACGTCCTTGCCGACGCGGCTCTCGACCAGGCCGATGCCGCCGTTGACGGTCTCGACGCCGCCTTCGATCTGGCTGCCGCGATCAGTGAAGATGCTGCCGTTGACGGTGCTGACGCCGCCACTGGCGATCACTTCACGACCCAGGCGCACACCGCCGTTGACCGTTTCGATCTTGCCGGTGCGCGCGCGGTCGGCGACCTTCACCCCGCCGTTGACGGTGTCGATGCTGCCGGTCTCGACGCCTTCGCCGACGCGGATACCGCCGTTGACGGTGTCGAGCTTGCCGTAGCGTTGACCGGGTTCGGCGCTGATGCTGCCGTTGACCTTGCTGATGTTCTCCTGCGCACAGACCGGCCCGGTGGCCAGCAGTACGCCCAACAGCAGCGGAATGGAAAGAGTTTTCATGGCGACCTCGATGGATGTGCGGCTGGCAGGCCGCGTGCGGAGATGTCACCATTCCCCGGTAGCCCCCGCAACTGCCTGAAGTCACTGGAAAGCCCTTGCGCGACAACGCCTTCCCATCACGCCGACATCACATCGCCGCTGCCCGCGGCGGTCGCTGCCTGCTGCTGGGGCTGGCGTTGGCGCTGGCCCTGCCGGTGCCCAGCGGTGCGCAGACCACCCGCGAGACCGAGCGCAAGCTGCAGAAACTGCGAACCGAACTGAAGGGCGTGGCGCAGGAGCGACGGCAGATCGAGGGCCAGCGCGGGCAGGCATCGCAACAACTGCGCGAGGCCGACGAGAAGGTAGCCCGCACCGGCCGTGCCCTTGCGCAGACGGAAGCCGCGCTGCGCGAGCAGGGCCGCGCCCTTGCCGAAGCCGAGCAGCGCCGCAGCACGCTGCAGGGCAACCTGGCCCAGCAGCACCGCGAACTGGCCGGGCTGTTGCGCGCGGCATATCAGCTGGGCAACCACGCACCGCTGAAGCTGCTGCTGTCGCAGGACACGGTGGCCGATGCCAACCGCGCCTTGGCCTACCATCGCTACCTGCAGCGCGAGCGTGCGCAGCGGATCACCACGCTGACCGCCGACCTGAAGGAGCTGGAAGCGCTTCAAGCGCAGATCGCCGAGCGCAAGCAGAAGCTGCAGGGGACGCAGCAGGACCAGAAACAGCAGGCAGCCGCCCTGGAAGCGGACCGCCGCGATCGCGCAAAGACCGTTGCCTCGCTGGAAGAGCGCTTCAAGGACCAGCGTGAGAAGGAACAGGCACTGGGCCAGGACGCCAAGGCACTGGAAACGCTGCTGGCCAACCTGCGTGCCGCTGCCGCGCGGGCCGAAGCCGAGCGGCGCGCCGCTGCACGCCGGGCCGCCGCCGAGAAAGCCGCTGCCGAGCGCGCCGCACGCCAGGCCGCCGCGCAGGGCCGTCCACCGCCGCCCACCAAGGTTCCACCTGCGGTGGCGTCGGCACCGGCGCCGAAGGTCGGCGGCCTGGGGTGGCCGTTGTCCGGCAACCTGCTGGCCCGCTATGGCGGCAAGCTGCCCGATGGGCGCACCAGCAGCGGTGTGCTGATCGGCGCGCCAGCCGGCAGCACGGTCACGGCCGTGGCCGATGGCACCGTGGTGTTCTCCGACTGGATGACCGGCTACGGCATGATCCTGATCGTCGACCACGGCAACGGCTACATGAGCCTTTACGCGCATAACGACACCCTGCTGAAGGATGCTGGCGCGCGGGTCAGCCGCGGCGATGCGGTGGCCAAGGTCGGCAATTCCGGCGGCCAGGGCGTCACCGCGCTGTACTTCGAGCTGCGCCGTGGCGGGCAGCCGGTCAACCCGGACAGCTGGCTGCAGCGGCGCTGAATCCTGGCCCGCCGGATGCGGGCCGGATTCAACGGGAATTTAGCTGTGCTTCGCGCATAATCGGTGCATGTGCCTTGGGCACCATGCCACCGTCGACAGGAGTGATCCATGCGCGCAGCCCGTACCGCCACCCTCTTGCTGGCCCTGTTGCCAGCGCTGACCTGGGCGCAGCAGACCGCGCCCGCCCCCAGCCCGGAAACCAGCGGGCAGGCAGCGAACAGCGAGGAGGCGGTGACTTCGAAGGTGCCGCTGGAGGAAATCCGCCGTTTCGTGGCCGTGTACAACGCGGTGCGCGCCGCCTATGTCGACCCGGTCGATGACAAGAAGCTGATGCAGTCAGCCGTGCGTGGCCTGCTGATCGACCTTGATCCGCACAGCACCTACTTCAACAAGGAAGACGCGCAGGCCTTCGACGAGCAGGCCAACGGTGCCTACGAGGGCATCGGCGTGGAGCTGCAGCAGCAGCCGGACAATGCCAGCATGAAGGTGATCGCGCCGATCGACGACACGCCGGCAGCCAAGGCCGGCATCCTTGCCGGCGATTTGATCATCGCCATCGACGGCAAGCCGATCAGCGCGATCGATGCCAGCGAACCGCTGCGTGGCCCGGCCGGCAGCAAGGTGGTGCTGACCATCGTGCGTGATGGCAAGCCGAAGCCGTTCGATGTCAGCCTGACCCGCCAGACCATCCGCGTGACCAGCGTGCGCAGCCGCCTGCTCGAGCCGGGCTATGGCTATATCCGCCTGAGCACCTTCCAGGCCGATACCGGCTCGGATTTCCAGAAGCATGTGCAGCAGCTGCAGAAGCAGTCCGGTGGCCAGCTCAAGGGCCTGGTGCTGGATCTGCGCAGCAACCCGGGTGGCCTGCTGACGGCCGCCGTGCAGGTCGCCGACGATCTGCTCGACAAGGGCAACATCGTCAGCACCCGTGGCCGCATCAGCATCAGCGATGCCCGATTCGACGCGACCCCGGGCGACCTGCTGAAGGGCGCACCGGTGGTGGTGCTGGCCGATGCCGGTTCGGCCAGCGCCTCGGAAGTGCTGGCTGGCGCGCTGCGCGACAACAAGCGCGCCCGCGTGGTGGGCAGCCGCACCTTCGGCAAGGGCTCGGTGCAGACCGTGCTGCCGCTGGACAACGGCGATTCGGTGAAGCTGACCACCGCGCGCTACTACACGCCCAGCGGCAAGTCGATCCAGGCCACCGGCATCGTGCCGGACGTTGAGTTGAAGCCCGCCGCCGCCCCGGCGGAGGATGCCCTGCCGGCCAGCCTGAGCGATTACAGCGAAGCCACCCTGCCAGGCCATCTGCGCGGCGACGACGAAGGCACCGAGGGCTACCACGCCGGTGCGGTGCTGCCGGGCGACGGCCCGATCAACGACGCGCTGGCCGAGCTGAAGAACCCCGGTTCGGTGGCCGCACGGTTGAAGGCCGAGGCCGCGAAGGCGGATGCCGCCAAGACCGCGAAGGCCGCTGCGGCGAAGCCGGAAGCGAAGGTCGAACCTAAGCCGGAAGCAAAGCCGGAAGCAAAGCCCGCACCGGCCCCGGCCAAGCCCTGACGGTAGCGCCGGGCCGTGCCCGGCGGACGCCCCGTTCATCCGGAAGGCGGCGCAGCCGAGGTGTCGCCCGATAGAATCGGTCCATGGATGATTCGAACCTCGCGACCACGATCAGCCAACTGCTTGGTCGCGATCCGCTGCCGATTGACCGTGCCACTGGCTTGCTGGAATCCTTGGCGAGTCGCCATGGAATTGATCCGTGCCTCGTCTATTGGTGGACCGGCAAAGCGTCGGCTGATCAGACGATCCTATACGACGGCAGCGATGAAGGCCTTTCCTGCTTGGCGAAACTGCTGGCGGAAGTGAACGGCGAAATCTGCTTGGTAGCGTCAGATGAGCGCGCATTCCCGTGGCCGATCTGGACTCTGCAGGCAAGTGAACTGATTCCTTTGCTCGGCGAGTTGCCGTTCTTTGAGTACTTCGTGGTGCTGGATGACGGCGCTACGCTGCTGTTCGATACCCACCACAACACGTTGGTGGTCAGTCGCGAGTGACGCATTCAGCATCATCGCGGACGGAGCAGATCCATATCGATGAAGGAGTCGAGCACGCTCGACGCTACGAACCGGCCGGTGAGCGTGGAGCCGGCCAGCGGCCGGCACTACCTGGATCAGAAGCCGTGGCGCTTGCGCAGTCGGCGGGCGATGGCCGCCCGCACGTAGACCCCGTACACGACGCCGAACACGAAGCCACCGATGTGCGCCCACCAGGCCACCATGCCGAAGCTTGGGCCGATGTGGGCGAACACCACTTGCAGCGCCGCCCAGACGCCGATCAGCAGGTAGGCCGGGGCGCGCACGAACTCCAGGAACAGGCCGAGCGGGATCACCACGCCCAGCCGCGCGCCCGGGAACAGGGCCAGATACGCACCGATCAGGGCCGACACCGCGCCACTGGCGCCGATGATGATCTGGTCCGGGCTGCCCATGGTGTAGATCGCCACCAGGTTCGACACTGCGCCGCCGACCAGGAACAGCAGCAGCAGCCGCCACGGCCCCAGCACCCGCTCGGCGGGCAGGCCGAAGATCAACAGGAACACCAGGTTGCCCAGCAGGTGCGACCAGTCCGCGTGCAGGAACAGGGCGGTGAACAGCCGCAGCACGCTGCCGTCCTGCAGGGTCGCCCACCAGTCCAGCGGGTGGGTCAGACCGGTGGACAGCGCGCCCCAGTCCAGCCAGAGGCTGCCGCGGGCATCGTCCGGACGCGAGATCGACCACAGGAACGCCAGCCACAATGACGCGAACAGCACGGGCGTGGCCCAGCGCAGGGCCGCCTTCTTGCGGGACGGGAGCGAGACGAACATGCCAATAGCCTAGCGTGCGGCCACTTTCGGTGGGGACGGTCCTGTTCAGCTTTTGAGACGAAAAAACCGCCTGCGCTGTTATTGTTTCATTAACAGCTCTGGGTAATACTCGCATACGGCGTCGTATGTCGGGAGGGGAATCCGGCGCGCTCCGATGGGTCCCAGGACCCGGCGGGCGCAGGCGCACTCAGAGCACCATCACCGCTTACCGGAGAGAGAACTACGATGCAAACCGCTTCCACCATTGCCCGACTGACCCTGCTGGCCGTCGGCGTTGCCGGTGCGCTGGCCGCCGCCGATGCCAATGCTGCCGCCTTCCAGCTGAAGGAAAACAGCGCCAAGGGCCTGGGCCGCGCGTTCGCCGGCTCCACCTCGACCGAAGGTGACGCGTCGGTCATCGCCACCAACCCGGCCTCCATGCGCCTGCTCGACGGCACCCTGGTCCAGGGCGACGTCAGCGCCATCAGCTTCGGCGCCAAGTTCCGCGGCCAGGGCCAGTACGGCAACGGCGCGCCGATTTCCGGTGGCAACGGCGGCGACGCCGGCATGATCGCCCCGGTTCCGGCCGCGTACTTCCACGTGCCGTTCGGCGAGAACGACAACATGCACTTCGGTGCTTCGCTGACCGTGCCGTTCGGTTTCAAGACCGAATACGACCGCGACTGGGTCGGCCGCTACAACGGCGTCAAGACCGAGCTGCAGGCCATCGACCTGGGCGTGGCGTTCTCCTATGACGTCAACCCGTACCTGTCGTTCGGTGCTTCGGTGTTCGCCGAGCGCCTGAACGTCGACCTGACCAGCGCTGTCGATACCGGCACCGCGATCAACGCCACGGCCCAGCGCACCGCTGCGGCGCGTGTGCTGGCTGCAGGCGGCACCGCAGCCCAGGCTGCGGCGGCGTCGCAGGCCGCTGCACGCCAGGCCGCCCAGCTCGGCTTCTCGCCGGGCACCGCCGATGGCTACCTGCGCATCAAGGGCGACGAAGTGTCGGTCGGCTACACCCTGGGCATGACGGTCACCCCGGTGGAAGGCACCAACATCGCCTTCAGCTACCGCTCGAAGGTCGAGCACAAGATCACCGACGGCAAGGCCGACTTCACTATCCCGCAGAACGCTGCCGCCTTCCTGGCCACTGCCGCCCCGGGTACCTTCATCGACAGCAACGGCCGCGCCACCATCACCCTGCCGGCCAGCGCCACCGTGGGCTTCACCCACCGCGTGAACGACCAGTGGCAGATCATGGCCGAGGTGACGCGCACGGCGTGGAGCAAGTTCGACCAGGTCACCGTCGACTATGACTCCAACCAGCCGGACAGCGTGCTGCCGTTCCACTACCGCGACACCACCTTCGCGTCGATCGGTACCGATTTCCGCGTGAACGACAAGCTGACCCTGCGTGGCGGCCTGGCCTACGACCAGACCCCGACCACCGACGCCCACCGTGACGTGCGCGTGCCGGACACCACCCGCAAGTGGCTGTCGCTGGGCCTGACCTACGCCGCTTCGGACAAGATGGAATACAGCGTGGGTTACACCCACCTGTTCACCAAGGATCCGAACATCACCTCGACCTCGGCCACTGCCAACACCGTGACCGGCAAGTACAAGGTGAGCGGCGACGTGCTGGCGGCGTCGATGCAGTACAAGTTCTGATTCGGGCGATTGCCTGAAGCAGGACACGGAGGGCCCCGCGCAGGCGGGGCCTTTTTTTTATGCATGGATGACGCTTCCGGCTCGTGACTTTATTGGGAGTGCCTGCCACCTTGCCGGGATTTACGCAGTGCAGGCGAATACAAAATGGTTGATCGTCGCTACCAGAAGCGGATGATCCGATACTGGGCTCGGGAAGAGGCCAAGGCGAACGCGACTCTGGATCGCGTGTTGGAGTCGGAATGGTTCGACTACTGGCACACGCATCTTGACTGGATGGGGCGCGGCAATCGCCATATCAGTGATCGCATCGCCGTTGCCGCAGGGCTCCTACGGCTGCTTGAACGGGTTGCGTCGAGCGGGCGGGAGCATGTGCAGTGTTGGGTGACGCTGGCGCCGGATACCGGTCAGAGTGCGTTGTTCCTGCATTCGCCGAATCCTCAGGGAACGCCATGGCCGCATCCGTTCGATGGCGTGATCTGGGACATCGTTCCGCCTGACTGGCTTGCGCCGTTGCTCTCTTCAACCGGCCTGCAGCCAGGACGCTGGGGAAGCGGAGAAAGCCAGCGATTGCTGGTGCGCGTGCGGCCTTGATTTCCATCCACGCATGGCGAGGATCTACCGGGTTGTCTACGCAGCGCGTGGATCCACGACAATAGCGCCATGAACCTGTCCGACCCGAACTTCCAGCTGGAGCTGGCCGCCAACATCGCCGTCGCCGGCTCGATCCTGCTGGCCGGCCGCAACAACGTGCACACCTGGTGGCTGGGCATCGTCGGCTGTGCATTGTTTGCTGCCGTGTTCGAACGCTCGCACCTGTACGCGGACATGGTGCTGCAGTTCTTCTTCATCGCGATCAGCGTGCTGGGCTGGTGGCAGTGGCTGCGCGGCGATCATGGTGCGCCGTTGCCGATTACTTCATTGCGGCCGCGTGCCTGGGCCTGGCTGGCGCCGCTGGCGGTAGTGGCCACCTTCGGCTACGGCTGGATGCTGACCCGACTGACCAATGCCTATGCGCCGTACATCGATTCGGCGGTACTGGTGCTGAGCGTGATCGCGCAGATCCTGATGATGCGGCGCAAGCTGGAGTCGTGGTGGGTCTGGCTGCTGGTAAACACCGTTGCAGTGCCGCTGTACTACAGCCGTGGCCTGCACCTGACCTCGATCCTGTACATCGGTTTCTGGGTCAATGCACTTGTTGCTCTCGGGCACTGGCGCAATCTGATGCGGGCCGAGGCCACGACGGCACCTGAATTCCTGTAGAGCCGAGCCCACGCTCGGCTGCGCCGGAAAAGCCGAGCATGGGCCCGGCGCTACAGGAAGCAAAACACAAGAAACCCCGCATTCGCGGGGTTTCTTGTTTACCGCACCAAGCAGGCGATCAGTCGCCCAGGGTCAGCAGCGAGGCGTTGCCGCCGGCGGCGGTGGTGTTCACCGTCACCGTCTTTTCGGTGGCAAAGCGCAGCAGGTAGTGCGGGCCGCCGGCCTTCGGGCCGGTGCCGGACAGGCCCTGGCCGCCGAACGGCTGCACGCCGACCACTGCACCGATCTGGTTGCGGTTGACGTACACGTTGCCGACGTGGACGCCGTTGCTGATGCGGTCAACGGTTTCGTCGATGCGCGAATGCACGCCCAGGGTCAGGCCGTAGCCGGTAGCGTTGATCTGGTCGATCACCGCGTCGAGCTGGTCGCCCTTCCAGCGGATCACGTGCAGGACCGGCCCGAACACTTCCTTCTGCAGCTGGCCCAGATCCTTCAGTTCGTATGCGCGCGGCGCGAAGAAGGTGCCGTGCGCCGTTTCGGCGGACAGCTCGGCGGCGGCGATCAGGCGCGCTTCGCGGTCCATGCGCTCAGCGTGGTCCTGCAGGATCTTCAGCGCATCGGCGTCGATCACCGGGCCGACGTCGGTGGACAGCAGGCCGGGGTTGCCGACCTTCAGTTCCTTCATCGCGCCGGCCAGCATGGTCATCACCTTGTCGGCGATGTCGTCCTGCACGAACAGCACGCGCGCGGCCGAGCAGCGCTGGCCGGCGGAGGTGAAGGCCGAACCGATCGCGTCCTTGACCAGCTGTTCCGGCAGTGCCGAGGAGTCGGCGATGAAGGCGTTCTGGCCACCGGTCTCGGCGATCAGCACGCCGATGGCGGCGTCACGCGCGGCCATCGCACGGTTGATCGCACGGGCGGTCTCGGTGGAGCCGGTGAAGGCCACGCCGGCCACGCGCGGGTCGGCGGTCAGCGCTGCACCCACGGTGGCGCCGTCGCCCGGCAGGAACTGCACCACCTCGGCCGGCACGCCGGCATCGTGCAGCAGCTTCACCGCGTAGTAGCCGATCAGGTTGGTCTGCTCGGCCGGCTTGGCGATGACGCTGTTGCCGGCGGCCAGTGCGGCGGCGACCTGGCCCAGGAAGATCGCCAGCGGGAAGTTCCACGGGCTGATGCAGACGAACACGCCGCGGCCGTGCAGCTGCAGCTCGTTGGATTCACCGGTCGGGCTGGGCAGCTTCTCGGCGTGGCTGAACTGCTCGCGCGCCTGCTTGGCGTAGTAGCGCAGGAAATCCACGGCTTCGCGCACTTCGGCGATGCTGTCGGGCAGGCTCTTGCCGGCTTCCTTCACGCACAGCGCCATGAACTCCGGCATGCGCGCTTCCAGCTGGTCAGCGGCGTGTTCGAGGATGGCGGCGCGGCTGGCGGCCGGGGTGCGGTTCCAGGCCGGTTGTGCGGCCACGGCGTTGGCCAGGGCCTTCTGCACGGTGGCGGCATCGGCGGCCAGCCACTGGCCGACCACTTCGCGGGTGTCGGCCGGGTTGGTCACCGGCAGCGCGGCGCCGGCCGGGTTGGCACCCGGTACCAGCGGCGAGGCCTGCCAGGGCTTCACGGCGGCGTTGAGCTGCTCGGCCAGGGCGCGCAGTTCGTTGTCGTTGGCGAGGTTGGCGCCCATGGAGTTCTTCCTGTCGTGGTTCTGGCTGCGCAGCAGGTCAACCGGCAGCGGGATCTTGGGATGCGGAATCGATTCGAACGAGGCGACCATCTCGACCGGATCGCGGATCAGGTCGGCGATCGGCACGCGCTCGTCGGTGATGCGGTTGACGAAGCTGGAGTTGGCACCGTTCTCCAGCAGGCGGCGCACCAGGTACGGCAGCAGGTCTTCGTGCGAACCGACCGGGGCGTACACGCGGCAGGGCAGGTTCAAGCGGTCGGCCGGCACCACTTCGGCGTACAGGTCGTCGCCCATGCCGTGCAGCTTCTGGTGCTCGTACACGCCGCCGTTGGCGATGCTGCGCACGGCCGCGATGGTGTGCGCGTTGTGCGTGGCGAACATCGGGTAGATCGCGTCCGCATGGGTGAACAGCCGCTTGGCGCAGGCCAGGTAGGACACATCGGTGTTCTGCTTGCGGGTGAACACCGGGTAGCCCGGGTAGCCTTCGATCTGCGCGCGCTTGATCTCGGCATCCCAGTAGGCGCCCTTGACCAGGCGCACCTGCAGGCGGCGACCGGCACGGCGTGCCATGTCGGCCAGGTGGTCGATCGTGTACGGCGTGCGCTTCTGGTAGGCCTGCACGACCACGCCGAAGCCATCCCAGCCAGCCAGCGAGGCGTCGGAGAACACCTGCTCGATGATGTCCAGCGACAGTTCCAGGCGGTCGGACTCTTCGGCGTCGACGGTGCAGCCGATGCCGTAGCTCTTGGCCAGCTGTGCCAGTTCCAGCACGCCCGGCACCAGGTCCTTCAGCACGCGCTCGCGCTTGGCGTGCTCGTAGCGCGGGTACAGCGCCGACAGCTTGATCGAGATGCCCGGCGCGTTGTTGACGTCGCCGTCCGGACGGCCACCGCGGGCCTTGTGATCGCCGCCGATGGCGTGGATCGCACGACGGTAGTCTTCCAGGTAGCGCAGCGCGTCCTTCATGGTCAGCGCGCCTTCGCCGAGCATGTCGAACGAGTAGCGGTAGCTGGCGTTGTCGCCCTTGTGCGAGCGCGCCAGCGCTTCGCTGATGGTGCGGCCCATGACGAACTGGTGGCCCATGATCTTCATCGCCTGGCGCACGGCCAGGCGCACCACCGGCTCACCGACGCGGCCGACCAGGCGCTTGAATGCGCTGGGCGCATCGGCGCGCGTGGCGTCGTTCATCTGCACCAGCTTGCCGGTCAGCATCAGGCCCCAGGTGGAGGCATTGACCAGCACCGAGTCGCTGCCGCCCAGGTGCTTTTCCCAGTCGGCATCGGCCAGCTTGTCGCGGATCAGCTTGTCGGCGGTGTCCTGGTCCGGAATACGCAGCAGCGCTTCGGCCACGCACATCAGCAGCACGCCTTCCTCGCTGCCCAGGTCGTACTGGCGCATGAAGGCTTCGATCGCGCCCTGGTCCTTGGCACGCACGCGCACGCGGCCGACCAGGTCGGCGGCCAGCGCCTGCACCCTGGCCTGTTCCTCGGCGGGCAGGCGCGCCTGCGCCAGCAGCTCGCGGACGTGGCTGGCCTCGTCCTTCAACCAGGCATCGGTGATGGCCTGGCG
This sequence comes from Stenotrophomonas sp. Pemsol, assembly GCF_003586545.1. Lineage (NCBI taxonomy): Bacteria > Pseudomonadati > Pseudomonadota > Gammaproteobacteria > Lysobacterales > Lysobacteraceae > Stenotrophomonas > Stenotrophomonas sp. Pemsol. The sequence continues at coordinate 19,101 of NZ_CP025780.1, forward strand.
GAACGGGTTGGGGGGCGCCGGCAGTTCCGGCGACAGCAGCGCGCCCGGACGCGGGGCGTCGTGGGCGGCAGGGGAGGAGGAAGGTGCGTTCATGCCGGTCCGGCCAGTGGAAAACTTGGCGATTTTAATCATTTTTGCGGCCTTCGGAAGTGCCACGCAGACACCTTCATGAAGGGCTGATAGCCACTAACGGTGGTGGATTCGGCGTGTTCAGCAAACCCGGCGAGATTTGTGCTGAATTCGTCATCCGTGCCGCCGACCGCATGCTGTGTTGCAGCATCGGAAAAAGTGTGAATGCACCCTTGCTACCGGCGAGAGGGCGGGGCTACCATCGAGACGTTTCCCGCGGCAGGAACGCGGTTGCGACATGATCGAGGTGCTTCCAGCTCCGGATGGGTCAGGTACGCAGCTGCGGCTGCGTCCCCCACGGGCGCTCGATGCCCGGCAGTTCGTCCTGTTGTTCACCGTGTTGTCGGGTGCGATGTGGCTGGTGTCCGCCCTCGGGTGGTGGGCCGGCAATGCATTCGCCCCCCTGTTCGCGCTGCTGTACAGCCTGGTGCTGGCGGCGGCGCTGCGTGCCTTGTGGCGCAGCGGTGAACGGCAGGAGGAGATCCGGGTAGTGCCGGCGTACGTGGAGGTCATTCCCGTACCCGGTGGATCGCCGGTGTTCCGGGCCCACCCGCATTGGGTGCGCCTGCTCACCGACGATGAGAGGGTCCGGCTGGCATCCAGCGGCCGGCAGGTGGAGGTGGGGAGTTTCCTCGCGCCGGCCGAACGTCAGACGCTCGCAGAGACACTTGAAAGCTTGCTCGCCGCCAGCGATGGCGGCAACCGACGACGCTAAGGGTCTAGGCAATGAAGCAAAGCAGCAGGTGGGGCACGAAGTGCGTGAACGCGGTTGCCGCAGTGCTGGCGACCGGGGGACTGATGCCGGCGTTGGCCTGGGCCCAGGCGGCCGATCCCAAGCCGTGGCAGCTGAACATGGGCAAGGGGGTGACCCAGACCTCGCGCCTGGCCTGGGAATCGAACAACCTTTCGTTGATCATCTGCACGGTGATCGGCGTCATCGTGTTCGGCGCGATGGCCTACGCCATCTTCAAGTTCCGCAAATCCAAGGGCGCGGTCGCCGCCACCTTCAGCCATAACACCAAGGCCGAGATCATATGGACGGTGATCCCGGTGATCATCCTGATCGTGATGGCGTGGCCGGCCACGGCCAACCTGATCAAGATGTACGACACCCGCGATGCCGAGATGACGGTCAAGGTCACCGGCTACCAGTGGATGTGGAAGTACGAATACCTCGGGGAGAACGTCACCTTCACCAGTCGCCTGGACCGGGAATCCGACCGCGTGCGGCAAAGTGGCATCGTGCCGACCCGCGAAAGTCATCCGCACTACCTGCTGGACGTCGACAACCGGCTGGTGTTGCCGGTCGATACCAAGGTCCGCTTCGTCATCACTTCCGATGATGTGATCCACGCCTGGTGGGTGCCGGCGCTGGGCTGGAAGCAGGACGCGATCCCCGGTTTCATCAATGAAGCCTGGACCAGCATCGAGCAGCCCGGGGTGTATCGCGGCCAGTGCGCCGAGCTGTGCGGCAAGGACCACGGCTTCATGCCGATCGTGGTCGAGGCGGTGTCCAAGGAGGACTTCAAGCAGTGGCTGGCGCAGCGCAAGCCTGCACCGCCGGCCGAGCCCGCCCCCCCTGCGGCACCTGCAGAACCGGCTGCCCCTGCGGGCGAAGCACCGGCGGCACCTGCTGCTGCCGAAGCCGGCAATGCACCTGCGGTTGCGGCCAGCGGCGCGTGATGTAAAGCCCGCGGCTGCTCGCGGCCGTGTTGACAACCGATTCTGAGAGGTGTTTTGCAATGGCGCACTCGGCAGTTGGGCACGACGATCACCATCACCACCAGAGTTTCTTCGAGCGTTGGTTCTTCTCGACCAACCACAAGGACATCGGCACGCTGTACCTGGGTTTCAGCTTCATCATGTTCATCATCGGCGCGGCGATGAGCGTGGTGATCCGCGCCGAGCTGGCGCAGCCGGGCCTGCAGTTCGTCAAGCCCGAGTTCTTCAACCAGATGACCACCGTGCATGCGCTGGTGATGATCTTCGGCGGCGTGATGCCGGCCTTCGTCGGCCTGGCCAACTGGATGATCCCGCTGCAGATCGGTGCGCCGGACATGGCGCTGCCGCGCATGAACAACTGGTCGTTCTGGCTGCTGCCGGTGGCCTTCAGCCTGCTGCTGCTGACGCTGTTCCTGCCCGGTGGTGCACCGGCCGGTGGCTGGACGCTGTATCCGCCGCTGTCGCTGCAGGGCGGATACAACGTGGCCTTCAGCGTGTTCGCCATCCATGTGGCCGGCATCAGTTCGATCATGGGTGCGATCAACATCATCGCCACCGTGCTCAACATGCGCGCGCCGGGCATCGACCTGCTGAAGATGCCGATCTTCTGCTGGGCGTGGCTGATCACCGCCTTCCTGCTGATCGCGGTGATGCCGGTGCTGGCCGGTGCGGTGACCATGCTGCTGACCGACAAGTTCTTCGGCACCAGCTTCTTCAATGCCGCCGGTGGCGGTGACCCGGTGATGTACCAGCACATCTTCTGGTTCTTCGGCCATCCCGAGGTCTACATCATGATCCTGCCCGCCTTCGGCGTGGTCAGCGAGATCATCCCGACCTTCAGCCGCAAGCCGCTGTTCGGCTACCAGGCGATGGTGTACGCCACCGCCGCGATCGCGTTCCTGTCGTTCATCGTCTGGGCCCACCACATGTTCACCGTGGGCATGCCGCTGGGCGGCGAGATCTACTTCATGTTCGCCACCATGCTGATCTCGATCCCGACCGGGGTGAAGGTGTTCAACTGGGTCAGCACCATGTGGCGGGGCTCGCTGACGTTCGAGGCGCCGATGCTGTGGTCGGTGGCCTTCGTCATCCTGTTCACCATCGGTGGCTTCTCCGGCCTGATGCTGGCCATCGTGGCGGCCGACTTCCAGTACCACGACACCTACTTCGTGGTTGCGCATTTCCACTACGTGCTGGTGACCGGTGCGGTGTTCGCGCTGATCGCCGCGGTGTACTACTGGTGGCCGAAGTGGACGGGGCGGATGTACAGCGAGAAGTGGGCCAAGGTGCACTTCTGGTGGTCGATCGTGTTCGTCAACCTGTTGTTCTTCCCGCAGCATTTCCTCGGCCTGGCCGGCATGCCGCGCCGCATTCCCGACTACAGCGTGGCGTTTGCCGACTGGAACCTGATCAGCTCGATCGGTGCGTTCGGCATGTTCGTCACGCCGTTCATGATGGCCGCGATCCTGCTGTCCTCGCTGCGCAATGGCGAGAAGGCCGAGGCCCGTAGCTGGGAAGGCGCGCGCGGGCTGGAGTGGACGCTGCCGTCGCCGGCACCGGCGCATACCTTCACCACGCCGCCGACCATCCGCCCGGGCGATCTGGCGCATGACGACATCACGCATTGAGGTGGGGCATGCATAACGAGAGCCCACTGCAGACCTGTAGAGCCGAGCCATGCTCGGCTGACGAAAAGCAGCCGAGCATGGCTCGGCTCTACAACTACGAAGAGCAGCCGACCAGCGGTCGGCCCTACCAGGGCGGAAGCATCGAACAGCAGCGCCAGCGTGCCCGGCGCACGGCGATGTGGGTCGGCGCCATCGCGGTGCTGGTCTACGTCGGCTTCATCCTCAGCGGGGTGATCGGCCGATGAGCGAGGCACCGGCCAGCACGCCGTCACCCAGTGCCGGGCTGCCGCGCCTGATCGGCGTGGCAGTGGCGGTGTTCCTGCTGACCTTCTCGCTGGTGCCGCTGTACCGCATTGCCTGCGAGAAGGTATTCGGCGTGCGCCTGGAACGCGGCCCGGGTGGTGAAGCCAGTACGGGTGCTGCAGCTGGCAAGCGCACCGTGCGGGTGGAGTTCGATGGCGGCGTCAATTCGCGCCTGCCGTGGTCGTTCCATCCCGAGCAGCTGACCATGGATGTGGTGCCCGGCGAACTCAACGAGGCGCTGTACTTCGCCCGCAACGACAGCCAGCAGGCGGTGGTCGGCAGTGCGGTGCCTTCGGTGGCGCCGGCGCGTGCCTCGGGCTTCTTCAGCAAGACCGAATGTTTCTGTTTCACCGCGCAGACGCTGCAGGCCGGCGAGAAGCGCGACATGCCGGTGCGTTTCATCGTCGATCCGGACCTGCCGCCGGAGATCAAGACGATCACCTTGTCCTACACCTTCTACCGCAACGACGCGCTGTCCGATCGGCTGGCCCCGGCCGCCACCTCGGACGGCGCGCACGCCGCACCCTGACCCGGATACCGACATGGCCCAGACACCGACCGACGCCAACGTGTACTTCGTCCCGGCCCAGAGCAAATGGCCCTTCGTGGGCTCCATCGCGATGATGGTGACCATGGTGGGCGTGGCCAGCTGGCTCAACGATGCCAGCTGGGGGCGCTGGACGTTCTACATCGGCATCGCGATGCTGGTGTTGACCCTGTTCTGGTGGTTCAGCGACGTGGTGCGCGAATCGCAGGCCGGCAGCTACAACCACCAGGTCGATGGCTCGTTCCGGATGGGGATGATCTGGTTCATCTTCTCCGAGGTGATGTTCTTCGGCGCCTTCTTCGGCGCGCTGTTCTACACCCGCAACCTGGGCCTGTCGTGGCTCAGTGGCGAAGGCCGCGGGGTGATGACCAACGAGCTGCTCTGGCAGGGCTACTCCGCCGGATGGCCGACCAATGGCCCGGCGGCGATCGGTGGTGCCTTCCAGACCATCCCGGCGTGGGGCCTGCCGCTGATCAATACGCTGATCCTGCTCACCTCAGGCGTGACCCTGACCATCGCCCATCACGCGTTGAAGGCCGGCAACCGCCGCCAGCTGCTGATCTGGCTGGGCCTGACCGTGGTGCTCGGCCTCGGTTTCCTGACCCTGCAGGCGGAAGAGTACATCCACGCCTACAAGGAACTGAACCTGACGCTGGGCTCGGGCATCTACGGTTCAACCTTTTTCATGCTGACCGGCTTCCACGGCGCGCACGTGCTGCTGGGCACGATCATGCTGATCGTGATGTGGCTGCGTTCGGCCAAGGGACACTTCACCCGCGACAACCATTTCGGTTTCGAAGCCGCCGCGTGGTACTGGCACTTCGTCGACGTGGTGTGGCTGATGCTGTTCCTGTTCGTCTACGTGCTTTGACCGCGCACGCATCGGTGGCCTCAGCCGCCGACGCCGTGCGGCTTGATCCAGCCCATGTAGATGCTCACGATCACCAGCAGGATCAACGCGACCGACACCGCGATGCGGCGTGTCAGTGCGTTGACCGTGCGCTTGGTCTGGCCGCGGTCGACCAGCAGGTAATACAGGCCGGCGCCCAGATTCCAGACGATGACGATCAGAAACGCGATTACCAGCAGGGTCTTCAGCGAATCACTCATGCGCGGCTCGAGGGCAGGGTGGATGTGCCTATCTGACCGCGTTTGCGCGGACTTGTCATGATGCGCCAGCACACGCGCGTGCTCGGATGGCTGCTGGCCGTGCTGGCCATGGCCGGTTTCACCGCATTGGGGCTGTGGCAGCTGCAGCGCATGCATGCCAAACAGGCAATGTTGGATGCACAGGGTCCAGCCGTGGCTCAGACGCTGTCGCTGGCCCAGGCGCTGGCAGCGCCCGGTGCGTTGCACGGCGTGGCCGACCACGGTCGCTTCCTTCCCGGCGTGGTGCTGCTGGACAACCAGATCCGGCATGGCCGCGCCGGCGTGAAGATCTATCGCCCGTTCCGCAGTGACGAGGGCAGCGTGCTGCTGGTCGATCTGGGCTGGCGCGCGCTGCCGCCGGATCGCACGCTTCCTGAGGTGCCGTCGCCGCCTTCGCCGGTGGCCGTGCGCGGGTTGCTGGCGCCACCGCCTTCGGCGGGGCTGGTACTGGGTCCGCCGTTCTCCGCCACCGGTGAGGCGGGGCGCTGGCTGGCCAGCCGCTTGCCGGCCGAGGGCCTCGCCGCAGCGCTGGGCCTGCCAACACTGCCCGAGCGGGTCCTGCGACTGGACCCGGCGCTGCCCTTCGGCGACGAGCGTGACATGGACCTGCTGCCAAATACGCTGCCACCGCAGCGACACCTGGGCTACGCCGTGCAGTGGTTCGGCCTGGCCCTGACCGTGCTGGTGGTGGCGCTGGTGCTGGAGCGGCGCAGGAGACGGCCCATCGCCGGGTAGTGTCGGCCGCTGGCCGGCACGCACTCGGATTCCTGGATGCCGGCCAGCGGCCGGCACTACCGGCATCGTTTACCCAACCATGAGAAAATGCCCCACATGAACACTGCTACGTCCCCGCAGGCGCGCGGCTCCGGCCGCCGGACCCTGGTGCTGCTGTTTGCCGTGTTCTTCGGGGCGATGGCGCTGGCCGCGGTATTGCGCTTCTCCGGCTGGCAGCCCACCGGCCACCGCAATGCGGGACAGCTGCTGAAGCCGCCGGTCGATCTGCGCCAGCAGACGCCGACCCTGGACAGTGGCCAGCCCTATCCTTGGAACCCCGAGGCCCGCACCTGGCGCCTGCTGGTGGCACCGGCCGGTGCCTGCGACGCGCAGTGCGTCACTTTGTCGCAGGGACTGGGCAAGGTGTGGCAGCTGTTCGGCCATAACGCCGATAATGTCGAGATCCTGTGGCTGGGTACGCCACCGGCGTCGATCGCCTCGCTGCCCGCGCTGCGGCCGCTGGCTCCGTCGCCAGCCCTGCGCGCGGCGTTGCCGGGCGTCGATGATCCGGCGGGACTGCCGGTCTACGTGATCGATCCGAACGGCTTCGTGATCATGCGCCATGCCCCGGGTTCCGACCTGGGTGGCCTGCGCAAGGACATGGCCACGTTGCTGAAACTGAAGTGAGTCCCGTTTGATGAGCCTTTCCGCGCGTCCGGCGCTGCACCGCAATTTCCACCGCCTGGCGTGGTTCGCCATGATCATGACCGCGAGCACGATCATGTTCGGCGCGTTCGTACGCCTGTCCGATGCCGGCCTGAGCTGCCCGGACTGGCCGACCTGCTATGGCCAGGCCACCTGGCCGCAGCACGTGGAAGAGACCATCGGCCACCCGGCGGCGGATATCCGCCCGCTGGAGACCCACAAGGCCTGGCGTGAGCAGGTGCACCGCTTCCTGGCCGGCGCGCTGGGCATCGAGATCCTGACCCTGGCCCTGCTGGCCACGCGCAAGCGCCGCTTTGGAACCACGGCAGTGGTGACCGCCTGCGTGCTGGTGGCCGCTGGCATACCGCTGTACATGATGGGCTGGCATGGCACCGCCAGCGCATTGGCTCTGGTCGGCGAGGCGATCCTGCTGATCGCCGCGCTGCGCTGGAGCAACATCGACCTGGCACGCGCTGCACTGCTGACCCTGGCGGTGGTGATCTTCCAGGCCTTGCTGGGCATGTGGACGGTGACCCTGCTGCTCAAGCCCATCGTGGTGATGGGGCACCTGCTGGGCGGCATGCTGATGTTCGCGCTGCTGGCTTGGATGGCGTGGCGTGCCACGCACATGCCGATCACCCTGGCCGAGGCGCCGAAGCTGAAGTGGCTGCTGCGCATCGGCCTGGCCGTGCTGGTCACCCAGATCGCACTCGGCGGCTGGGTCAGTGCCAACTACGCGGCGCTGGCCTGCGGCGGCGGCAGTGCCTCGCTGGACAACTTCCCGCGCTGTGCCAACCAGTGGTGGCCGCAGCACAACTTCGTCGAAGGCTTCACCCTGTGGCGTGGCATCGGCGTGGACTACGAAGGCGGCGTGCTGGATGGCGCCTCGCGTATCGCCATCCAGATGGCGCACCGCCTGTTCGCGGCGGTGGTGGCCATCTACCTGCTGTGGCTGGGCGTGCGCCTGTTCCGGTTGCCGAGCATGCGCGGCTGGGCCAGCGCGCTGATCGCGCTGCTGGTGCTGCAGGTCACCCTCGGCATCCTCAATGTGAAGCTGGCGCTGCCACTGGAAGTGGCCGTGGCCCACAACGGCGTGGCCGTTGCCCTGTTGTTCGTGCTGGTCAGCCTGCTGGCCCGCCTGCGCGCCCCGGACTGACTCCATGTTTTCCAATTACCGCCAGTACTGGGACCTGACCAAGCCCAAGGTCGTCGCCCTCATTGTCTTCACTGCCCTGGTCGGCATGGTCCTGGCTGTCCCGGGCGTGCCCAGCTGGGAGCAGGTGCGCGCCGGCCTGCTCGGCTTCCTCGGCATCTGGCTGGCCGCTTCGGCGGCCGCTGCGATCAACCAGTTGCTGGATGCGCACATCGATGCGCAGATGGCACGCACGTCGTGGCGCCCGCTGGTGGTCGGCAAGGTCAAGCCATGGCAGGTGCTGGTGTTCGCCGGCGTGCTGATCGTGCTGTCGATGACCATCCTGGTGCTGTGGGTGAACCTGATCACTGCAGTGCTGACCTTCGCCTCGCTGATCGGCTACGCGGTGATCTACACCGTGTACCTGAAGCGCGCGACCTCGCAGAACATCGTCATCGGTGGCCTGGCCGGCGCGATGCCGCCGATGCTGGGCTGGGCTGCGGTGACCGGCATGCAGGGCTCGTCGGACTGGGCGTACTCGTCGCTGCTGGTGCTGATCATCTTCATCTGGACGCCGCCGCATTTCTGGGCGCTGGCGATCTTCCGCCGCGAGGACTATGCCAAGGCGGAGATCCCGATGCTGCCGGTGACCCACGGCGTGGCGCACACCCGCAAGCAGATCATGGTGTATTCGGTGGTGCTGGCGCTGGTCTGCCTGCTGCCGTACCTGGTGGGCATGAGTGGTGCGTTCTACCTTGGCGGCGCGATCGTGCTCAATGCCGTGTTCCTCTGGTACGCCTGGCGCATGCTCGACCCACCGGATGAGCTGTTCTCGATGAAGATGTTCTATTACTCCATCGTGTACCTGATGGCGCTGTTCGCCTTCCTGCTGGTCGACCACTGGATCCTGCCCTGGTTGTGAAGCACCACCTGTAGAGACGAGCCCATGCTCGGCTGAGGGGGGATTGGAAGAGCAGCCGAGCGTGGGCTCGGCTCTGCACTTGATGTCTTCCAGCGGCGTCGCCATTGCTGTTCCTGACCCCAAGGAAAGGAGCGAGCAGGGATGCATACGATCTTCCGTTGGACCACCGCGCTGATTCTGGCGCTGGGCATGGCCGTGACCGCGCATGCCGACGACACCGCCGCGCAGATCCGCCAGCACGCCGGTGATCACCGCCTGCTGGTGCTGGGCGAATTCCATGGAACCCGCGAGACGCCGCTGCTGGTGCGGCAGCTGGTGGATGACTACAGCCGCACCGGGCCGGTCCTGCTGGCGCTGGAACTGCCACGCGGGGAAACCTCCACGCTGCGCGACTACCTGGCTTCCGATGGCGGGGAGAAGGCACGCCAGCATCTGCGCGGGCGTGCGTTCTGGACCGTGCGCGATGACCAGCATGATGGCCGTCGCAGCCGCGACATGCTGGCAATGATCGAAAGCCTACGCGTGCTGAAGTCGCAGGGACGTGTGATCGACGTGGTTGGCTATGACGTCAACGCCAGCAAAGGCGGCAACCAGGTACGCGATGACCTCATGGCAGCCGAGTTGCGGCGGCTCAATCGAGGCCTACCGGCCAGTGCGCGCATGCTGGTGCTGACTGGCAATGTCCACGCCATGCTGCGGCGGCCGGAAGGTATGCCGCCGGAAATGCAGAGGCGGCCGATGGCCTCCCAGCTGCGGGACCTGGATATCTACAGCGTGCGGTTGGGTGCGCAACGTGGTCAGACGTGGGGATGCGCGGGCGGTTGCATGGCGCGGCCACTTCGAGAGCAGGTTGCCACGGGGCCGCGGGTCGCTGCAGGGGCGGAACGGCCGTACGACCTGTGGGTATGGATGCCGGAACTGAGCGTCGGGACGCTGGTGGATCCGTAGCGTCAGGCAAGCCATCCACGCATGGCGTGGATCTACTCCGGATCACAGGTGTCAGCCGAGCGTGGGCTCGGCTCTACAGTAGATCCACGCCATGCGTGGATGTTCTCCCCTCGGGTCAGGGCTTGCGTCGCGCGTAGCGCTGCGCGATCACGCCGCAGACGATCAGCTGGATCTGGTGGTAGATCATCACCGGCAGCACGATGGCGCCGAGGCTGCCGCCGGCGAACAGCACCTTGGCGATCGGCACGCCCGTGGCCAGGCTCTTCTTCGAGCCGCAGAACACGATGGCGATCTCGTCCTCGCGGTTAAAGCGCAGGCGGCGGGCGATGAAAGTGATCAGCGGCATGGCGATGCCCAGCAGCACGGCGGCCACGACCGCCACGGCCAGCAGCGACAGCAGCGGCGTTTTGCTCCACAGGCCTTCAGTCACCGCTTCACCGAACGCTGAATACACCACCAGCAGGATCGTGCCCTGGTCGGTGTAACGCAGCAGCGCGCGCTGCTTTTCCACCCAGCCGGCAATCCACGGCCGCAGCAGGTGGCCGGCCACGAACGGCACCAGCAGCTGCAGCATGATGCCGCCGATCGCATGCAGCGGGTCGTGCACGCCACCGGAGGTGCCCGCCAGCGCGGTCAGCAGCAGCGGCGTCAGGAATACGCCGAGGATGCTCGACAACGAAGCACTGCACACCGCTGCGGGCACATTGCCATGCGCCATCGAAGTGAACGCGATGGACGACTGCACGGTGGAGGGCAGGGTGCACAGGAACAGCACGCCGAGGTACAGCTCCGGGGTCAGCAGCCAGCCCGACAGCGGCTTGAACATCAGCCCCAGCAGCGGGAACAGGAGGAAGGTGCAGGCCAGGATGGTCAGGTGCAGCCGCCAGTGCAGCATGCCGCCAATGATCGACTCACGTGGCAGGCGCGCGCCATGCAGGAAGAACAGTGCAGCGATGGCGACGGTGGTGACATCGTCCAGGACGATGGCGGCGGCGCCCTTCATCGGCAGCAGCGAGGCCAGGCCGACGGTGCACAGCAGGGCGAGGGTGAAGTTGTCCGGTCGCAGGCGCGACCACCAGCGGGTCATGGTGGGCAGAGTCCTTGGTGCGGAGGGTTCAGGGTGAGGTGACCGGCGTGGCCAGGCGTTGGCGGGTGGCGGCTTCCAGCGAGGTCAGGCCAGCACGCTGGCCCAGCTGAAGGGCCTGTTCGGGGCTGGCATGTTCGTAGCGTGCGTTGACCAGGCCGAGCACGGCGCCGGCGCGGTTGCCGGACGCACAGTGCAGCAGCACAGGCCCCTGGCTCTGCCGCAGGGCCTGGTGCACGGCGCGCACGTTGGCGGCATCGAGCCCCTCGGCACCGGCCACCGGAATGCGCACGTAGCGCAGGCCCAATGATTCGGCAACGCGCGTTTCGTCGAACCCCCGGTCCTCGCCGGGCTGGCGCAGGTCGATCACGGTGCGCACGCCCTGCGCGGCAAGTTCGCCCAGTTGTGCGGCGGAGGGCTGGCCGCCGGCATACAGGCCCGGGCGGACTTCATTGAGCGGGCCATCTGCGGCCAGGGCCGCCAGTGGCAGGCAGAGCGACAACAACAGCAGGCAGGTCAGGCGCAGCAGCATGGTCCTCTCCGTGAAAACGTTCTGCCGCTACAGGCGCAGCCCGGCGCGGGCCTTCAGCAGCTCGCGCAGTTCGTATTTGTCAGTATCATCCAGGCCCTGCTGGCGCTGCTTTGCCAACAACTCCTCCAGACGTTGCACCAGCAGCTGTTTCTCCAGCTGCGCCACCGCGTCGTGCAGTTCCTGGGTCCAGCTGGCCTCGGTGCCAGGCAGGGTCTGTGCCGCCAGGGTGTGCAGCGACGCCTGTTCCTCGCGGCCGTCGAAGTGTTCCAGTAGGGCGCCGGTGCTGATGTCCGGGCGCTGTTCGACCAGCCCCAGCAGTTCCAGCAGCAGCTCCACGCCCGGCAGTCGCAGGCCCTGGAAGTGATGCTTTCCGCCCAGCGTCAGCGCCAGCGACGGCTGCTGCAGCAGCACGGCGATCGCGCCGCGCACCAGGCTGCGCTTGGCCACCGGCTGGATCGTCCGCTGTGGCTGGCGTTGCGGCACCGGCGCGCGCGTGGCCTGGGCTGTGCCACCGAGGCCGGTCAGCTGCGCCAGCTGCTGCTTCATCAGGTCGCCGAAGGCACCGTCGGGAATCTGCGCCAGCATCGGCTTTGCGCGTTCGGCCAGGCGCGCCTTGCCGTCCAGCGTGCCCAGGTTGATCTCGCGGGTCAGTTCATCGAAGAAAAACTGCGACAGCGGCGTGGCCTGCTTCAGGCGCTCGTTGAAGGCCTCGGCGCCCTCCTTGCGCACGATGCTGTCCGGATCCTCGCCATCGGGCAGGAACAGGAAGAACGCCTGTCGGCCATCCTTCATGCGCGGCAGCACCGACTCCAGGGCCTTCCAGCCGGCGCGGCGGCCGGCGGCATCGCCGTCGAAGCAGAAGAACACGTCCGGCGCGTTGCGGAACAGCAGCTCGGCATGGTCCGGCGTGGTCGCCGTGCCCAGCGTCGCCACCGCCTGGGTGACCCCGAACTGGAACAGCGAGACCACGTCCATGTAGCCTTCGACCACGATCAACCGCTCGATCTTCTGGTTGGCCTGGCGCACCTGCCACAGGCCGTACAGCTCGCGGCCCTTGTGGAACAGCGCGGTCTCGGGCGAGTTGAGGTACTTGGGGCCGTCGTCCTTCTCGAACACGCGGCCGCCGAAGGCGATCACCCGGCCACGACGGTCGAAGATCGGGAACATCACCCGGTCGCGGAACTTGTCGTAGACGTGGCCGCGATCGTTCTTGGAGAACAGGCCGGCGCGGTCGAGCAGCTTCATGCGGCGCTCGTCCTTGCCCAGCGCATCGCGCAGGCCGCTGTAGCCATCCGGTGCGTAGCCGATCTGGAAGCGCGCGCGGTTCGCTTCGTCCACGCCACGGCTTTCCAGATACGCGCGTGCCTTCTCGCTGCCTTCCAGATTCTTCTGGAAGAACCTGGTGGCGGCGTCCAGCGCCGAGTACAGCTCGCGGCTGTCGTCCTGCTGCTGGGGGCTGCGCGGATTCTCGTTGCGCGGCACGTCCATGCCGGCACGCTTGGCCAGCTCATCCACCGCGTCGAGGAACTCGAGGCGGTCGTAGTTCATCAGGAAGCTGATCGCGGTGCCGTGCGCGCCGCAGCCGAAGCAGTGATAGAACTGCTTGGTGGGCGAGACCGTGAACGAGGCCGAGCGCTCGTCATGGAACGGGCAGCGTGCGGCGTATTCCTTGCCCTGGCGCTTCAACGGCACGCGGCTGCCCACCACCTCGACGATGTCGGTGCGGGCCAGCAGGTCGTCGATGAAAGCGTCGGGGATACGGGCCATGGGCAACAGGGCAGGGCGCGGTACAGGACCACGCGACGGAACCGGGGGCGGTCGGCCTAGTTTACCCCCTGTCGGGCACCTGGCTGGCGGTGGCCGGATCGATGCCGGCGGCGGCCAGGTGATGGCGCGCGCGCAGGCGCTCATCGATCACCGCGGTCATCAGCGCGCCAACGAAGAAGACCACGGTCGCGTAATAGATCCAGACCAGCGAGATCACCAGGGCGCCCATCGAGCCGTAGGCACTGCCGGGGGCCACGGTGGCGATGTAGACGCCGATGCCGTAGCGGCCCAGTGCGAACAGTGCCGAGGTGATGACGCCGCCGATGAAGGCCTGCCGCCACGCCACGCGGCGGTCGGGCAGGTAGTGGTACATGAAGGCGAACCCCACCGCGTACAGCAGCAGGCTGGTGACGTACCCCAGCGCGGGGAGGATCGAGGGCAATTGCGCGAAGGCCACCTGCAGTACCGTGGTGGCAGTCATCGACAGGATCAGCAGGAAGCCCAGGGCCAGCACCACGCCGAACGAGAACACACGCTTGCGCAGCCAGGCCTTGAGGCCCTCCAGGCGCTCGCCACTGGTGCGGAAGATAAGGTTGAGCGCGTTCTGCAGCTGCGCGAACACGGCCGTGGCGCCGACGAACAGCAGCAGCGTGCTCCACAGCCCCGCCAACGAGCCGACGTCGGGCTGGTTGTCGGCGTTCTTCAGGACGGTTTCGGCCACCGTAGCGGCGCTGCTGCCAGCCACCGAGCTGATCTGGTCGATCAGCGCCTGCTGTGCCGGCGGGTACAGCGAAGCGGTCAACCACAGCAGCAGCACCAGCAGCGGGGCCATCGACAGCAGGGCGTAGAAGGAAACGGAGGCGGCCTGGGTCAGCACGTCGACGTCGATGAAGCGCTTGGCCACCGCCATCGGAAAGCTGTCCTGCAGGCGCTTGAGGTACTTGTGCAGGGACACGGGAACGTTGGGCTCGGGTTCAACCATGGGTGTGGTTGTAGCAGGCGACCGACGAAGGTGCGGTGAAGCGGGTGCATCAATGGGGTCAGAGCCCTTTCGCGTTGCGAAAGGGATCCGACTCCGTGTACCGGATTACGCCAGCTGCTGCTTGACCAGCTTGGACACCAGGCCCATGTCGGCCTGGCCAGCGAGCTTGGGCTTCAGTGCGCCCATCAGCTTGCCCATGTCGGCCGGGCCGGCGGCACCGGTCTCGGCGATGGCGGCCTGGATGGCGGCCACGATCTCGGCTTCGCCCATCTTGGCCGGCAGGTAGGCTTCGATGACCACGATCTCGGCGCGCTCGATCTCGGCCAGGTCTTCGCGGTTGGCCGCTTCGTACTGGCTGACCGAGTCCTTGCGCTGCTTGACCATCTTGTCGAGCACGGCGATCACGGCGGTGTCATCCAGCTCGATGCGCTCGTCCACTTCGCGCTGCTTGATGGCGGCATTGATCAGGCGGATCACGCCCAGCTTGTGCTTCTCGCCCGCCTTCATGGCGGCCTTCATGTCTTCGGTGAGCTGCTGCTTCATGCTCATGAGGAACCTCGTGGTGGTAGGTGGGGCGGGGCGGATGCCCGAACCCGGAAACGCAAAAAGCCGGCGACGCTCGCGCGTGCCGGCTTCGGCTCCATCGCGACGGGCAGGCCCGCCGCAATGAAGATGCGTCCGATCAGTACAGGCGCTGACGCTTGGTGACGTCGCGCGACGAGCGGCGCAGCTGACGCTTCACAGCAGCGGCGGCCTTGCGCTTGCGCTCCTGGGTCGGCTTTTCGTAGAACTCGCGCTTGCGGGTTTCGGCCAGCACACCGGCCTTTTCGCAAGTGCGCTTGAAGCGGCGAAGAGCAAACTCGAAGGGCTCGTTCTCGCGGACTTTGACGCTGGGCATGGAATCTCCGGGACACAGTAGAACCGGGTCACGCCCGGCGAGCCGCACATTATAGCGGCGAATCGACAAACTGCAAGCGGCCAACCCTGAATACGGGCCGGCGGTTCGAAAGCAGTGAGATCTGCACGTCCCCCGAGGGGGCGGCAGGGGCGTCATAATAGCAGGCATGCGAGTCCTTGGCATCGAATCTTCCTGTGATGAGACCGGCGTGGCGGTGTATGACACCGACCTGGCCGGCAGCGCGGCCCTGCGCGCCCATGCGGTCTACAGCCAGATCGCCCTGCACGCCGAATACGGTGGCGTGGTGCCCGAACTGGCCAGCCGCGACCACGTCCGCAAGCTGCTGCCACTGGTACGCCAGACCCTGGCCGACGCCGGCCTGGGCGTGGGCGATATCGATGGCGTCGCCTATACGGCCGGTCCCGGCCTGGTCGGCGCGCTGCTGGTCGGCGCCGGCGTGGCCCGATCGCTGGCCTGGGCGCTGGAGGTACCGGCGGTGGGCGTACACCATATGGAAGGGCACCTGCTGGCACCGCTGATGGAAGACGACCCGCCGGAAGCGCCGTTCGTGGCGCTGCTGGTGTCCGGTGGCCATACCCAGCTGGTGGCGGTGGACGCGATCGGCCAGTACCGGTTGCTGGGCGAGACCCTGGATGATGCGGCCGGCGAGGCCTTCGACAAGACCGCCAAGCTGATGGGCCTGCCGTACCCCGGTGGCCCGCAGCTGGCCAGGCTGGCCGAGCAGGGCACGCCGGGTGTCTACCGCTTCGCGCGGCCGATGACCGACCGCCCGGGGCTGGATTTCAGCTTCTCCGGCCTGAAGACTCAGGTCCTGATGGCCTGGCGCGACAGCGACCAGAGCGAGCAGACCCGTGCCGATATCGCCCGTGGCTTTGAAGATGCGGTGGTCGAGACCCTGTCGATCAAGTGCGAGCGCGCGCTGGAAGCGGCCGGGACCAACGTGATCGTGGTGGCCGGCGGCGTCGGCGCCAACAAGCGCCTGCGCGCCCGCCTGCAGCAGATGGCCGAGCGCCTCGGCGGCCGTGCCTGCTTCCCGCGGCCGGCACTGTGCACCGACAACGGCGCGATGATCGCCTTCGCCGGCGCGCTGCGCCTGCAGGCCGGCCAGCACAGCCCGCCGAAGGTGGATGTGACCCCGCGCTGGGACATGGCGACCCTGCCGGCGGTGTGAACCGATAGCGTCGGGCCATGCCCGGCGGACGCATTACGGACGCCCTGCCAACGGCGACGCCGCCAGCACGGTTGTCGCCCGCTCATGGCGCTGCAGCCAGCCCAGCGTGTGTGGGCACCGGGCATGGATCAGCCGCCCGATCGCGGCCAGGTCGGCGCCGATGTCGCGCTCGAGGATGGGCTCGTGATGGGCGATGCGGTTGCGCAGGTGGCGGATGCGGTCGAGGTCGGCATGGATGGACCGACGAAGGACGGACAGCGGCACCGAGGGTGCGTGTGGCAGCGCCAGGCCCATGGTCCCGGCCCAGATCGAATGCTCGAACCGTCGAGCGAACAATTGCTGCCAGAAGCCGAATCGCAGTTTGGCGATGACCTCCGGTACATCCCGCGGAGCTCCGGCGCTGCCGCGGACTTTGCATAGCGAGGCAAGGGCGCCTTCGGCAGGAAGGCTGCGCAGCAGCGCTGGATGCCAGGGCCAGCATCGACCATAACGATGCACCAGCGCCGTAGCGGCTGCATTGCGGATCACAACTTCACAGATGTGCAACGGTGGCAGGAGAGCAGCACACATCTGCATGTTCCAGGCATAGAGCGTGGCGGGATCGGATACGCAACGAGAAGCGATGCGCTCGTAGGTCGACCATCTCTGCCGGGATAGTGCTGCCTGCAGGATCCTGCTTTCCTTCATCAACTCACTCCCAGGGAACGTGGTTTCACGTTGACCCTGGGAACGAGGCAGGAACATCAGAAAACGGCATCATGATCGTCAGTGTTTTTTCGTGGATCGGCTCGGTTTTTCGGCCGGTCGTCTGCCGTGACGCATTTGCCAATTGACTGGTCTGGGGGGCACTCCTAACCTTGCGGCGTGTGCTCCGGGACTCGCGGCTGGATTCCAGCTTCCCCTGGGGACGTTGAGAGGTACCAAAGGGCCCCGCTAGCAGGGCCCTTTGTCTTTTGAGACACCGGCACAGTCGTAATCGCCTCTTGATCAGCAGGCCTGACCTGCTTCAATTTCAAAGCCTGCGCCACCGGACCCGCGGCTGTTCAACAGCTCCCCCCGGGGACAAACGGTAGTACCAAAGGGCCCTGCTAGTGGGGCCCTTTGTTTTTTCCGGCGCCGTCTCCCTGTCGGCCGCTCACCGCCCGTTCCGGGCAGGGTCACCGCCGTGCCGTTACCATGGCCGCCTGTATTGGCGCTGGTAACCGCAATGGACAAGGTTTTCATCGAGGGGCTGACGATCGACGCCCTGATCGGTATCTACGATTGGGAGCGACGGATCCGCCAGGACCTGGTGTTCGACCTGGAAATGGGCTTCGACAACCGTCGCCCTGCGGCCACCGACGACATCGCCCACACCCTGAACTACAAGGCGGTGAGCAAGCGCCTGGAGCAGTTCGTGCGCGAGTCGGAGTTCGGCCTGGTCGAGACGCTGGCCGAGCGCTGCGCGCAGATCGTGCTGGACGAATTCGACGTGAAGTGGCTGCGCCTGAAGCTGAGCAAGCCCGGCGCGGTGCGCGGCGCGCGCGCGGTGGGCGTGATCATCGAACGCTCGCGGGACTGATCCGGTAAATCCGGCCGCCGGCCGGCAACCCCGGTAGTGCCGGCCGCTGGCCGGCAACCTTGGCAACAACGAAACAGACAGGAGACAACTGATGGTGGACGCGGTGGTGGCGGTACAGTGGCTGGAACGGCTGCAGAACACACTGGAACCCTATCCCGGCGCCTACCTGGCGTTGATGATCTCGGCGCTGCTGATCGCCGCCGGCCTGGCCAATTGGGTGACCAAGCGCATCCTGCTGCGTGGCCTGCGGCGCCTGCTGCAGCGCCTGCCGGGCGCCGAGTCCGGGCGCGGCAGCCACTTGATGCGGGTGATTTCGCGCCTGTCCAACGTGGTGCCCAGCCAGGTGATCGCTTCGGGCATCACCCTCATCCCCGACCTGCCGCCCAGCCTGGTCAACGTCATCATCAAGCTGTGCATCGTGTGGGCTGTGCTGACGGTGTCGATGGCGTTCTCGCATGCGCTGGATGCGGCCAACAGCCTGTACGAGCGCAAGCCCGATGCGCGCAACAAGCCGATCAAGGGCTACCTGCAGGTGGTCAAGATCGTGGTGTTCGTGGCCGCCGGCCTGTCCATCGTCGCCACCCTGCTTGGGGTGAAGCTGGGCCCGCTGGTGACCGGCCTTGGCGCCGCCACCGCGGTGCTGATGTTGATCTTCCAGGACACCATCCTGTCGCTGGTGGCCAGCGTGCAGATCAGTGGCGATGGCCGCGTGCGCATCGGCGACTGGATCGAGATGCCCAGCCAGAACGCCGACGGTGACGTCATCGACATCGCCCTGCACACCATCACCGTGCAGAACTTCGACAAGACCATCACCACCATCCCGACCAAGAAGCTGGTGACCGAGTCGTTCAAGAACTGGCGCGGCATGCAGGAGGCCGGTGGCCGCCGGATCAAGCGCGCGCTGTACCTGGACCAGCACAGCGTCGGCTTCCTGGACGAGGGCGACCTGGCCTTCCTCGGCGAATTCGCGCTGCTGCGCGACTACCTGCGTGAGAAGGAACAGGAGCTGGGGCAGTGGAACGGGCGCCTGCGCGAGCAGGGCGTGGCCGAGGTCAACAGCCGCCGCGTGACCAACCTGGGCACCTTCCGCGCCTACGTGGAGCGCTACCTGCGCAGCCACCCGGGCATCCATACCGACATGACCCTGCTGGTGCGGCAGCTGCAGCCCACCACCGAAGGCCTGCCGCTGGAGCTGTACTGCTTCACCCGCAGCACCGCCTGGAGCGAGTACGAGGCCGTGCAGTCGGACATCTTCGACCACCTGCTGGCGATTCTGCCGGCGTTCGGCTTGCGGGTGTTCCAGGCCTCCAGCGATGCCATGTTGATGGCCGGGCAGCGCCAGATGGCCGGCTCGGAGTAAGCTGCGGTGCTCCCGGTGGGACCATACGGGCCCCGCTGTTGGCTGAAACTGAACGAAGAAACCTCTCGCCAAATGGCTCGGGATCGCTAGAATGCCGGGCTTGTAAACGTTTTCATCAAGGACTGCCGGTGGCCTCCGATCGCATCGAATCCCTCATTGCCCAGATGACCGTCGAGGAAAAGGTCGGCCAGCTGGGTGTCTTCGCGGACATGGTCCGCCCGTTCGCCCCGGACGTGAACCCGGAAGCCAACGTGCGCAATGCCGACCAGGTGCTGCAGCAGGTGCGCGAGGGCAAGGTCGGCTCGCTGTTCAATGGCGTGGGCGCCGAGCTGGGCCGCCGCATCCAGCAGGTCGCCACCGAGGAGAGCCGCCTGGGCATCCCGGTGATCCTGGCCGCCGACGTCATCCACGGCATGCGTACCGTGTTCCCGATTCCGTTGGGCGAGGCCGCCAGCTTCGAGCCGGACCTGGCCGAGCGCACCGCGCGCGCCACCGCCATCGAAGCCACCGCTGCCGGCCTGCACTGGACCTATGCCCCGGCCGTGGACATCGCCCGCGACCAGCGCTGGGGCCGGGGTGCCGAAGGTGCCGGTGAGGACGTGGTGCTGGGTTGTGCATTCGCCGCCGCCCGCGTGCGTGGCTTCCAGGGCAGCGACCTGCGCGCCGCCGATTCGCTGCTGGCCACGCCGAAGCACTTCGCCGCCTACGGCGCGGTGATGGCCGGCATGGAATACAACATGGTGGACATCTCGCCGCAGACCCTGCGCGATGTGCACCTGCCGCCGTTCAAGGCCGCCTTCGAGGCCGGCGCGATCACCGTGATGTCCTCGTTCAATGACATCAACGGCGTGCCGGCCAGTGCCAACGCTGAACTGCTGACCGACATCCTGCGCGGCGAATGGAAGTTCCCGGGCGTGGTGATCTCCGACTACACCGCCGACATGGAGCTGGTCGCCCACGGCTATGCCGCCGACGACCGCGATGCCACCGCCAAGGCGTTCACCGCCGGCCTGGACCTGAGCATGCAGAGCGGCTTCTACGCCGAGCACCTGCCGGGCCTGGTCGAGAGCGGCGAAGTGCCGATGGCGGTGCTGGATGAAGGCGTGCGCCGCATCCTGTGGCTGAAGGAAACCATCGGCCTGTTCGACGACCCGTACCGTTCGCTGGACCCGGCGCGCGAAGCGGATACCTCGCATATCGCTGCGCATGATGAACTGTCGCGCGATGCCGCGCGCCGTTCGATCGTGCTGCTGAACAACCGCGACAACGTGCTGCCGCTGCAGAAGACCGGGCAGAAGATCGCGCTGATCGGCCCGTTCGTGCAGGACCGCGAAAACATCGAAGGCTGCTGGACGCTGTTCGGCGACAAGCAGCGTTACGTCGACCTGGAAACCGGCGTGCGTGCCGCCATCGGCGACGAAGCGCTGCTGGAAATCGTGCCGGGCTGCGAACTGGAAGCGGCCATTCCGGGCGGTACCGAAGCGGCGGTGGCTGCCGCGCTGCGCGCCGATGTGGTGGTGCTGGCGCTGGGCGAACCGCAGCGTTACAGCGGTGAAGCGCAGTCGCGCGTGGAGATCACCCTGCCGCCGGCACAGCAGGCACTGGCCGAGGCCGTGGCGATGACCGGCAAGCCGCTGGTGGTGCTGCTGCGCAATGGCCGCGCGCTGGCGCTGCAGGGCGCGGTGCGCAATGCGCAGGCCGTGGCGGTGACCTGGTACCTGGGTACGCAGACCGGCCATGCCGTGGCCGATGTGCTGTTCGGTGACTACAGCCCGTCCGGCCGCCTGCCGGTCAGCTTCCCGCAGGTGTCCGGCCAGCAGCCGTACTTCTACAACCACCCGCGCACCGGCCGTCCGGAGCTGCCGACCATGTCGGAGTTCAAGGCCCGCTGGCGCGAGATTCCGAACGAGCCGCTGTACCCGTTCGGCCACGGCATCGGCTACACCACCTTCGCCTACGGCGTGCCGCAGCTGAGTGCTGTGCAGCTTGGCTGGGACGACACCCTGACCATCACCACCACGCTGACCAACAGCGGTGATGTGGCCGGGGAGGAAGTGGTGCAGTTGTACATCCACGACCGCGTGGCCAGCCGCGTACGTCCGGTGCGTGAGCTGAAGGACTTCCGCAAGGTGGCGCTGCAGCCGGGGGAGTCCGCCGACGTGGTGTTCACCCTGACCCGCGAGCAGTTGGCGTTCACCGGCCGCGATGGCGTGCTGCGTGCCGAGCCGGGCCAGTTCGACCTGTGGGTCTGCGCCTCGTCGGCCGCCGGCGAAGCCGTGCAGTTCGAACTGCTGAAGGCCTGATCAGAAAAAGGGGACGGAGGGGATTAAGTCGTTTGTGCCACTAACGACTTAATCCCCTCCGTCCCCTTTTTGTTGCCGTCACTGTAGCGGCGCTACCATCGGGCTTCCTGTTTCGATGGAGTGCGCGTATGCGCCGGATGGCCTACCTGATTCCCGCTCTGCTGCTGGCGGCCTGTTCGCAGCCTGAGCCGCCGGCGCAGCCTGCGGCGGATGCGCCGCCGCCGATGGAAGCGAACGCGGCAGCGACGCCTGCCGCTGAACCGGCGGCGCCGGCTGCCGAACCTGCCGCCGCCGCACCGGCCGCACCGGCCGCGGAGGCGCCCGCCGAGGACGCGCGTGCGCGCATCGAATCGCTGCTCGGCGATGCCGCGCAGTTCGAGAAGGTCTTCAACGCGTTCAAGACCGCCGTGGTCGGCGGTGATCGTGCTGCGGTGGTCGAGCAAGTGCGCTTCCCGTTGAACATCAGCGACGGAAAGAAGATCACTGGCCCCGGTGAGTTCCAACGGAACTACGAGAAGATCATCACCCCGGCGGTGGTCAAGGCAGTGTCCGAGCAGGACTTCGGCAAGGTCTTCGTCAACCAGCAGGGCGTGATGATTGGCGATGGACAGGTGTGGTTGAACGGAACGTGCCTGGACAAGGCCTGCACGCAGACCGAGGTGAAGGTCATCACCATCCAGTGAACGCAGACGGCCCCGCACGCGGGGCCGTTTGGCAGGGTAGTGCCGGCCGCTGGCCGGCAACCGCCGGATACCGGAAGGATCCAGGTGCCGGCCAGCGGCCGGCACTACCGGGGCATCAGGTCTTCGGGGTGAGCTTCAGCAGGCGCGCCTTGCTGCCGTCTTCCAGCAGCCACAGGGCGCCATCCGGGCCCTGTTCCACTTCGCGGATGCGCTCGCCCATGTTGAAGCGTTCGGCTTCGCGCGCGCTGTCGCCATCAAAGGCCACGCGCACCAGCGAGGTCGACGACAGGCCGCCGATGAAGCCGCTGCCCTTCCACTGCGGGAACAGGCTGCCGCTGTAGATCATGAAGCCGGCCGGCGAGATCACCGGCGTCCAGGTCACCTTCGGGGCGGCGAATTCCGGGCGGGTGTCGTGGTCGGGAATCGGACGGCCGTCGTAGTGGTCACCGTTGGAAACGATCGGGTAGCCGTAGTTGGCGCCACGCACGATCAGGTTCAACTCGTCGCCACCGGCGGGTCCCATCTCATGCGCCCACAGCTTGCCGTTGGCGTCGAAGGCCATGCCCAGGATGTTGCGATGGCCCAGCGACCACACCTGTGCGGCAACCCCGCCCTGTGAGGCGAACGGGTTGTCGGCGGGCAGGCTGCCATCGTCGTTGAGGCGGATGATCTTGCCGAGGTTGCCGCCCATGTCCTGCGCCGGATCGAACTTCTGGCGCTCGCTGGAACTGATCCACAGCTTGCCGTCCGGGCCGAACGCGAGGCGATGCCCGTAGTGGCCCTCGCCGCTGACCTTGGGGCTCTGCCGCCAGATCACTTTCAGGTTCTTCAGCTGGCCACCCCCGTCGGCATCCAGTGCCAGCGTGGCCCGGGCCACCGCGGCACCGCGGGTGTCGAGCGTGCCTTCCTCGGCGTAGCTGACGTAAACAACATGATTCTGGGCGAAGTCCGGGTGCAGGATGATGTCGCCGAAGCCACCCTGGCCACCATAGGCGACCTTGGGAACGCCGGTGATTTCGTGCTTCTGCCCGTTGGCCGGGTCCAGGTGCTGCAGCGTGCCGCGCTTTTCGGTGACCAGCAGGCTGCCGTCGGGCAGGAAGGTCATCGCCCAGGGCTGGTCGAAGCGGCTGACTTCGGTGGCGGTGAACGGCCGCTGGTCGGTGGCGGTGGCTGCAGGCGCTGTGGCCTGGGCGGTACCCGAAGCCGGATCGGCGGCGTTGCAGGCGGAGGCGAGGATCGGCACGAGGCCGAGGGCGAGCAGCAGGGGCGTACGGGTCATGGGTATCTCCAGGGCGGGGATGCGGATGGCCGGGCTGCCCCTTGTATACCACCGCAGCCGTTACCGTCGTGGCCCGAAGGTCCTGCGCCCCCCTGTGCGGCAGCGGCGGGATCGTCTAGGGTGGGCACGCCCGGGCAAAGCATGCCCGTCTGCCTGCCAAGGACCTGCAATGAATACTGCCATGCCTCACAAGCCCTCCACCGCCTTCATCGCCGCCTCGTGGGTGGCCCTGCTGCTGGGTGCGGCGGCGTACCTGATCGGCCTGTTCAATGCCACGATGGCGCTCAACGAGAAGGGCTACTACCTGACCCTGCTGCTGTTCGGCCTGTTCGCGGCGGTGTCGCTGCAGAAGAGCGTGCGCGACCGCGTCGAAGGCATTCCGGTCAGCGGCCTGTATTACGCGCTGTGCTGGTTCGCGTTGTTGTCGGCGCTGATGCTGCTGCTGGTCGGCCTGTGGAACGCCACGCTGGCACCCAGCGAGAAGGGCTTCTACGGCATGGCGTATGCGTTGTCGTTGTTCGGTGCGGTGGCTGTGCAGAAGAACACCCGCGACCTGATCGCCGCCGGTGGTGGCGAGAGCAAGCGCAGCGCGATCGTGCCGCCGCTGCCGGAACAGGAATGATTCGGTAGCGCCGAACCCAGGCTCGGCTCAGCCGAGCATGGCTCGACCCTAAACGTGGGGCGAGAGCCGAGCGCAGGCTCGGCTCTACAGCAGCCTGGTGCTATCGCTTCAAGCGCGGATCCGCCAGCTGCGCTTCGTCCCAGCCACGGCGCACGGCGTTGCGTGCCTGCGCCCAGTCCAGGCGACTGCGGCCACGTTCGCTGGCCCAGCGCGATTCCAGTTCGCGCTCCACTTCCTCGTAGGCGCGGATCATGTCCTGCGCGCGCGCGGCATGGCCGATCCGGTAGGCCGGCTCGTAGTCCTCGAAGAACAGTTGGTCGTCGTAGTACGGCTCGGCGGTGTAGCGCTCGCGCCAATAGTCGCTGACCGCGTCGCGCGGCGTGCTGTCGTCCGGTACGCGGCCGGGAATCTGGTACTCGGTCATGAAGAGGCTCCGTTGTGGACGAAGCCTGATCGTGCCTGCGTGGCGGTTAACGGTCCGGTCCGACAGCGTGATCGCCAGATCAATCCGCCGGGCATGGCCCGGCGCTCCGTTCACCCGGCGTCCGCATCCTTGCGCGGCAGCGTGTAGATCACCGCGCCAATGACGAACGCGACCAGTGCAGCGGCGATGTTCTGCCAGCTGGCACTGGCAAACAGGGCCAGGCACAGCAGCAGCGCCAGCACCGGAATCAGCGGGCCACCGGGCAGCTTCAACGCGCCTGGGCGATCCGCGTAGCGCTTGGCCAGCACCAGGACGGCGGCAGCGGTGCCGATGTAGGCGAACAGGCGCGTGGTCATCGACAGCAGGGCGAGCTGCACGAACGAACCGGACAGCGCCAGTCCGAGCGCGATCAGGCCCTGGCACAGGATCGATGCGGCCGGCGTATGAAAGCGCGGATGCACCTGCGCCAGGATCTTCGGGCCGTAACCATCGCGGGCCAGTGCGAACAGGAATCGCGGGCCCATCATCATCGTGTTGCTGTTGGTACCCAGGATGGAGATGGTCGCGCCGATGGTGAGGATCAGTGCCAGGGCCTCGCCGCCGAAACCGGCTGCGGCGTCGGCCAGCGGCGTGGCCGAGCTGGCCAGGCCGGCCAGCGTACCCTGCGCCACCACCTGCACCGCGCCGTAGATGACGGTGACAGTGATGATCATGGTGATCAGCGCGAACGGAATATCGCGGCGTGGATTGCGGTACTCGCCGGCCGCGGCCGGGATGTTCTCGAAGCCGGCGTAGGCGTACAGCAGCAGCAGGGCGGCCTCGCCCATCCGTTGCAGGTCATGCGGGTCCGGGCGCTGGCCGGAGAAGGCCAGCTGTGGATCGATATAGAACGCGCCGATGGCCACGAACAGCAGCAGCGGCAGCATCTTGCCGATCACCAGCACCACGCCGGTGCGCGCGGCCGAGCGCACGCCGATGATGTTGACGCCGGTCAGGAAGCCCAGCGACACCACGATTACCGCGATGCGACCCATGCCGGCGCCGGCCCACGGCCAGAAGCGCGCGACCGCATCGGCCAGCGCGTTGCTCAATGCGGCCGCCGAGCTGATGCGGGTCAGCCAGATCATCCAGCCGATCTCGAACCCTGCGAAGCGGCCGAAGGCCTCGCGTGCGTAGAGGTAGCTGCCACCGGGTTCATCGAAGTAGCTGGCGGCCTGCGCGTAGCACAGCACCAGCAGCGCGACGACGATGCCAGCGGCGACCACGCCCCACAGGCTGAAGGGGCCGAGCAGGGCGACGGTGGCGGCCGGCAGCAGGTAGATACCGCTACCGATCACATCGTTGATCGACAGGCCGACGATCTGCCAGCGGCTGACCGCGCGCTGCAGCTGTGGTTCGTCCTGCGCGCTCAACGGGCGTCTCCGCTCAGCGCGGGCAGCTGCCACTGCACCTGCAGTCGCTGGTACTCGGTGCGCGGCAGCAGCACGAAGCGCGGCGTATCCTGCGGCCGCAGCCAGTCCAGCAGCGCCTGCATGCGCGCTTGTGGCATGGCGGTACAGCCGGCGGTGGCCTCCCCGGGCGTGCGCCACAGATGGGCGAAGATGCAGCTGCCCTTGCCGGGCTGGTTGTCCGGGTTGTGGGCGATGACGAAGCCCTCCCGGTAGCGCACGTCGCCCTTGTTGTGCAGATCCAGCCGCATCGGCTCGGTGGAGCCCTTGATCGCTGCACTGCCGACTTTCTTCTCATCGACGATGCGGTTGTAGAACGGCGAACCGGGCACGTCCATGCAGTAGCTGCTGTCCAGCATCGGCTGGTAAGGCATTGCGGTGCCGGGGCGTGTGACGGCATAGCCGAACGCACTGCCGAGCGCGAATATGCCGGCCGGGCTGCGACCGTCTCCTTCCTGCTTCTGCGGGCCATCGGCCTGTGCCGGATGCAGGCCCAGTCCCCAGGCGCTGCCGGTACGGCCGAGCGCCACCGGGAACGCCTGTCCGTGCGTGTGCCAGCCCTTGCCATCGCGCACATAGGCCTGCAGCTGCCCTTGGGTACTGTCCCAGCCATCGCTGGTGACCACGATCAGCTGGCGCGCGCCATCCAGCGGCGCCGCGTGAACGGACACCGTCGCAGCAAGCAGCAGCGCAGCGGTAGCGAGGCGAACCAGCGATTTCATCAACAGGTGCTCCGGTCAGGAATCCAGCAGGTGGTCGATCCGCTCCAGGTTCACCGCCAGCTGCTGCTGGCGGTCCGGATTGGTGTGGCAGAGCAGCACGAACAGGAAATCGAGCAGGGCGTGCATGGCGCTACGGTACAGCAGCTGCGCGACCTGCGGCGTGCGGTCGTGCGCGCAGACTGCCAGTGCCGCATCAGCATGTGCGCGCAGCGGGTTGGCAGTGTGGCGGGTAATGGAAATCACCTTGCCACCCATGTCCTGGAACTGCCGCGACAGCTGCGAAAGCTGCGGCAGGTTGCCGAATTCGGAGAACACCAGCAGCACATCGCCGGGGCGTGCGGCCGACAGGTTGGCCAGCATCAGGATCGGGTCGGTGTGCGGCACGACCAGCAGGCCGAGCAGCGACAGCCGCATGGCGAACTCGCGGGCGAACAGGCCGTCGTCACCCAGGCCATGGACGAACAGCTTGGGTGCGCCGTCGAGCAGCTGCACGATGCGCTCGATCTCCTCGCGTGGATTGGCCTGGCGTGTTTCCTCCTCGGCCTGCGCCTTGCTGCGGCGCAGGGCCTCGCCCAGGCGCAGGTAGTCATCGCCGCTGTCGGGTTCGCTGGGCACCTGTTGTGGATCGGCACCGGCGCGGGCCACGTCCTGGCCGATCGAGTACTTCAGGTCCGGGTAGCCTTTGAAGCCGAGCTTCTGGCTGAACTTCACCACGCTGGACTGGCTGATGCCCAGCGCACTGGCCAGCTGCTGCGATGAGTAGTCGCGCAGCAGGTGGGCGTTGTCGAGGATGAAGTCGGCGATGCGGCGCTCGATGGCAGACATCTGCCCGCGCTCGGTGCGGATCTTCAGCAGGGGCGGCATGCGGGGCGTCCGGGCATGTGTAGGCGCGTTGCGGTTGGCAGCGTAGAGCGTGTCATGGAATGGGTCGAGCGGGTTCCAGCCTCGAAGAGGTTACGGAGCGCAGTTGTTGCTTTTGAAGTTGAGTCCGCCTTCAAGCGAGCCGAGCACCGCAGGTCCGGCGAGGGCGAAGAGGCGCGGGTGTCCGAGCGTAGCGAGTTCCCGCGCCGTCCCTCGACGGGCCGAGGAGCGCAGGGAACCGGTGCGTAGCACCGGCTCGCGGTCGGCGGAGCGTTTCTTTTGGTTACTTTTCTTTTCGCGAAAAGAAAAGTAACGCCCGACCCAACGTCAGTGGCACGCCAGGCCAACCGCAAGGCAGAAATCACCCCAGCATCTCCAGCCCACGCACTTCGGTGATACCCAGCCCCGGCACGTCGCTGATGCTGATCTCCGATTCGTTGAAATGCACGCCGCCGCTGACCGGATCGAACTGGCCCAGCGAGGGACCGTCGAGGTCGACCTTGGTGATCACATCGCTCTTGGCCACGGCCAGGTGCACGGCCGCGGCCACGCTGATGCTCGATTCGATCATGCAGCCGATCATGCACGGCACGCCGTAGATGCCGGCGATGTCGGCGATGCGGATCGCGTTGGACAGGCCGCCGGTCTTCATCAGCTTGATGTTGATGATGTCGGCCGCGCGCTGCTGGATCAGGTCCATCACCTGGCTCGGGCTGAACACGCTCTCGTCGGCCATGACCGGCGTGTTGACGCGGTCGGTGACGTACTTCAGGCCGCTGATGTCGGCGGCCTTCACCGGCTGCTCCAGCAGCTCCAGTACCACGCCGGCTTCCTCCAGCGTGCGCATCGCATGCACCGCCTGCTTGGCGGTCCAGCCCTGGTTGGCGTCCAGACGCAGCAGGGCGCGGCCCTCCACGGCGGCGTGGATTGCCTTGACCCGTTCGATGTCCAGTCCGATGTCCTTGCCGACCTTGATCTTCAACGACTCGAAGCCGCGTTCGATCGCCGACAACGAATCGGCCACCATCTTGTCGATGTAGTCCACGCTGATGGTGATGTCAGTGGTGATCACCGGGTCGCCGCCACCGAGCATCTGGTACAGCGGGGCACCGTGCAGCTGCGCCCACAGGTCGTACAGCGCGATCTCCACCGCGGCCTTGGCGCTGGTGTTGCGCTCCATCGCGGTCTGCACCAGCGTGCACAGGTGGTTGAGGTTGACCATGTCCTGGCCGATCAGGCGCGGGGCGATGAAGTGGCGGATCGCTTCGATGATCGAGCCGTGCGTATCGCCGGTGATCACTGCGGTGGCCGGGGCTTCACCATAGCCGGTGTTGCCGCTGTCGGTGCGGATCAGCACCACCACGTCTTCCACGGTCTCCACCGTGCGCAGCGCGGTCTTGAACGGTGTCTTCAACGGCACGCGCAGCATGCCCAGTTCGATGGCGGTGATCTTCATTCAGGAGTCTTGGCCCGCAGGCGCTGGATGTTGGTGATGCGGTCGATGTAGCGGACGGTGTCGCTGGCCATCATCGGCTCCAGCGGCGTGACCGAAACACCATTGAGATGGGCCTGCACGCGTTTGCCGTCGGTACCGAACCAGCTGCCGCCCGCCGTATCGTGGATGACCCAGGTGCGGCCGTCGACGTGGCCGATGGCCATCATCACATGACCGGGAATGTAGACCAGGTCGCCCACCTGCAGGCTGGCGACGGCACGGTCGCGCACCGCCTTGCCGTCCTTGCCGGTGAACGGCAGGCGGTCCAGCGCCGGACTGACCGCCTGCGCGCTGGTATTGCGCGGCAGCAGCACACCGAAGCTGCGGTAGATCTCGGAGACGAAACCGCTGCAGTCGCGGGTGTCGTAGTCGTGGCCCCAGCCGTAGCGTTCGCCGAGGAACTTGAAGCCCTGCTGCAGCAACAGGCGCGGGGTCAGCGGCAGGTAATCGGCGGCGGTGTCCTGCGAGCGCGGCAGCAGCGCTGGTACCAGTTTCAGGCGGCCATCGGCTTCGCGTACCGGCAACTGCACCACCCACGAGGCGTGGGCCTGCTGACCGTTCACCGGTTCGGCGGCGGGCCAGTCGGCCAGCACCGGCAGGCGCACGCCCATGTCCAGCTGCAGGCGCGAGACGCGCGGCTCCTCCGGGGTATAGGCGGTCTGTGCGGTGGCACCGGTGACGATCCGGTACGGTCCCTTCGCGCCGTAGCCGAGCACCGTGGCCTTGTCGCCGCGGGCAATGGCGTCGGCTTCGATCCACGCGCTGTAGCGCTCGCTGTGCACGAACAGCCAGCGGCCGTCGGCACTGCGATGGACCACGGCGACCTTGTCACCGGGGAACAGTGCCGATTCCTGGAAGCGGTCGATGTCGGTGTCACCGACGGTGCTGAAGACACGCTCGCGGGTGGGGAAGGTGCGCAGCGCGGCACGCTTCACCACCAGCCCATACTGCGCTGCCACCTGTGTGGGAATCGCATCGAGGCCGAGGTTGGCTTCGATCGCGCTGCGCAGCGCGGGTGCGATCGCCTGGCCCTTGTCGTTGTAGAGAGCGCGGGTGGGCCAGCTCGACAGCGCGGCGATGCTGGCACGCACCGCCGCCGCATCAAGCTGGGCGGGCAGTGCGGCGATGACCTGGATGTGGCTGTCCTGCGCCCGCATGCGCGCGTTCTGTGCTTCGATCTGCGCGCGATCCAGAATCGGCGCATCGGCGTTGTCCAGGCGCGCGGCCCAGTACTGCGGGGTCAGATAGGCCTCGTGCAGGCCGATCACATAGGGCAGCGGCGCACCCGGGTCGGGCGGTGGGGCCGCCTGTGCAAAGGCCGGGGCGGCCAGCAGGCACAGGGCCAGGGTCAAGCGGCGCGGCCAATGCCGGTGCCGTTCGCGGAAAGCCAGGCTCATGCGGTGCACACCCTCCTCGAATGCCTGTTGGAATATTTATTCCTTTTGGCCCCGAAAGCAAGAATAAATTATTGACCAACATCCCGGCCCGTGTTACACAGCCGTTACCACCCGCGCTGGGGAAGTGTCGCTGTGGATCCTGCCGTTCGCAAACCGCGTCTGACTGCCGCCGCCGGCCTGGGTGCCGTGTTGCTGCTGTGGGTGTCGGCCACGCACGCAGCAGGCGAGCGCAGCAGCCAGCAGCAGGCGCGTCAGGCGCAGGTGATCGACCTGATCGACAGCGGCCGTTTCCGCGACGCCGACGCGCTGCTGGCCACTACACCCGCCGCCACTGACGAAGCGTTCCAGCGCGAGCGCATGCGCCGCATCCGCCTGGATTTCGCCCTCGACGAAAACGCCGCCAAGGACGCCGTACGGCGCGGCATTCCCGATCTGACCGACGAGGAATTTGCGCGCTGGGACCAACTCGGCCTGATCGAGCATCTCGATATCGATGGCGAGCGTTGGTACTTCAAGCGCGCACCCTCGAACCTGTTCCTGCTCAGCGACGAAGCACGCGCGCGCCGCCGCACGGATGCACCGATGCCGCCTCCGGGCCCCAACGAAGTGCTCAATGCCCACCACGCAGGCGTGGTTGCTGCGGCCGAACAGAGTGGCCAGGCGTCGGTTCTGCCGCAGCGCTATGAATTCACCCAGTCGCTCACGGTGAAAGCCGATGTGGTGCCCGCCGGTGAAACGATCCGCGCGTGGATTCCGTACCCGCGCGAGATCCCCGGCCAGCAGGAGCAGGTGCAATGGCTGGGCAGCACCCCGGGCAAGGCGCGCGTGGCTCCGGCCCATACCCAGCAACGCACCGCCTACCTCGAAGCCAAAGTGGTTGCCGGGCAGCCGACCCGCTTCGAGATCCGCTACGCGGTCACGATCTTCGCCCGGCATACCGCGATCGATCCGGCCAGGGTGCAAGCCACACCGGAAGATTCCTCGTTGAAGCCCTACCTGGCCGAGCAGCTGCCGCATGTGCGCTTCACCCCTGCGCTGAAGCTGTTCTCCGACCAGGTGCTGCAGGGTGAAACGCGCCCGTATGAAGTGGTGCGCAGGCTGTTTGCTGCGGTCGATCGCATTCCCTGGGCCGGTGCGCGCGAATATTCCACGCTCAGCAACATCAGCGATTACGCGCTGCGGGCCGGCCATGCCGACTGCGGGCAGCAGACCCTGCTGCTGATCGCGCTGCTGCGCATGAACGGTATTCCTGCACGCTGGCAGTCGGGCATGGTGTTCTCCGGCGACGGCAGCGGCTACAACAACCTGCATGACTGGGGGCAGGTCTACCTGGCGCCGTATGGCTGGTTGCCGATGGACGTGACCACCGGCGCACTGGCCAGTGATGTGCCGGCCCTCCGTGACTTCTACCTGGGTGGCCTCGACGGCTACCGCATCGCCTTCAACGACGATTTCGGCCAGCCCTTCGTGCCGGCCAAGCAGCACTTCCGCTCGGAAACGGTCGACTCGCAGCGCGGCGAGGCCGAGTGGGCAGGCGGCAACCTGTACTTCGACCAATGGAGCTACGACTTCCAGTGGCGGGTACTGCCAGCCAGGCAACGCTAGCGCGACACATCGCATTCCACACCATTCAATTCTTGCAGGAGAGAGCAGGGGATGAAGGCTTACAGCATCAAGCGGGCGGCATTGTGCGTCGCCCTTGGGGCGTGTCTGGGCATGATCGCGCCCAGCGCATTCGCACAGGATGGTTCAGTGGTTGGCCGGCTGGTCAGCGATGCCGGCCAGGTACCGGCCGGTGCCACGGTGACCGTACGCAATCCGGCAACGGGCTTCGTGCGCTCCGTGCAGGCCGAAGCCAACGGCAGCTACCGCATTCCGTTGCTGCCGGTCGGCACCTATGAGATGGAGGTCGGCTTGCCGGGTGGTGGCGCCAGCCGTGTCGGCCAGGTAACGGTCAGTCTCGGCAGCGCAACTACGGTGAACGTGCCGCTCGGCGCGGTCAGCACGCTGGGCACGGTTGAAGTACGGGCACCGCAGGTAGTGTCGATGGTGGATGTGAAGTCCACCGAGTCGGCCACCAACATCACCCGCGAGGAACTCTCGCGCCTGCCGGTGGACCGTGACATCACCGCCGTGGCGCTGCTGGCGCCGGGTGCGGTGAAGGGCAAGGGCTCGCTGGGTGGCCAAGGCATTTCCTTCGGGGGTTCGTCGGTGGCTGAGAACACCGTCTACATCAATGGCCTGAACGTCACCGACTTCTACAACCGGGTCGGCTTCTCGTCGGTACCGTTCTCGTTCTATCAGGAATTCCAGGTCAAGACCGGCGGCTACTCGGTGGAGTTCGGGCGCAGCACCGGCGGTGTCATCAACGCGGTGACCCGCTCGGGCAGCAATGATTTCAAGGCCGGTGCCGAGCTGGTGTTTGAGCCGCGCGCGTGGCAGTCGCAGGCGCGCGACCGCTACGACGGCAACGGCAGCCGCTACATCACCGCCAGCCGCGACGACTACAGCCGCAGCGCGCTGAATGTGTTCGCTTCCGGTGCGCTGGTGCAGGATCGACTGTTCTTCTTCGGAATGTATGAGGCGCGCGACTACCGCCCGACCTCGACCAACGACGCCGGTACGCGCCTGAGCCAGGGCAAGGCCGATGACCCGTTCTGGGGCGGCAAGATCGACTGGCAGATCACCGACAACCAGATGCTGTCGCTGTTCGGTTTCTCGGACAAGAGCAAGACGCTCACCGATGTCTACGCCTACGACTACGCCACTGGGCAGACCGTGGGCGAGCGCAGCAACCAGATCTACAACACGGTGGGCGGCAAGAACTGGTCCGGCACCTACAGCTGGCAGGTGAACAATGACCTGACCATGAAACTGATGTATGGCGAGAACAAGCGCAACCGTGTGCAGAGCTCGTTGATGGACCAGAACTGCAACCGCGTGTTCGACAACCGAACCGCCAGCCAGGGCGTGCCGCCCTCGCTGCAGGGTGACCGCAGCTGCACCAGCAGTTCGCAGCTCGAATCCGCATTGGACACCCGCAAGGCCGCGCGCGCCGATTTCGAATGGACGCTGGGCAACCACCTGCTTCGCTTCGGCCTGGATCGAGAGGAGAACACTTCCGACTACAGTCGCGCCTATCCCGGGCCGGGCGGCCTGCGCTACGACATCTACGCCCGCACGCCCGGCAGCTCGCTCAACGGCGGTGTCGTGCCGGCCAGCGGCCTGGTGGCGCGCACCCGTCGCTATGAAGTGGAGGGTGCATTCGAGACGATCAACTCGGCCTACTACCTGGAAGACAACTGGCAAGTGACGCCGAACCTCCTGCTGAACATGGGTCTGCGCCTGGAAGCCTTTGACAACAAGGGTGGCGACGGCAGCAGCTACATCAAGATCGACGACATGCTGGCCCCGCGCCTGGGCTTTTCCTGGGACGTGCGCGGCGATGGCACGACCAAGGTCTTCGGCAACCTGGGCCGCTACTTCCTGCCGGTTGCCAACGTCATCAACATCAAGCAGGCCGGTGGCTTCCTCGACGAGCGGACCTGGTATGAGTTCCTCGGCTACAGCGGCGCAGCCAACAACATCCCGAACCTGGGCGCGCAGATCGGCCCGGTGGACAACTCGCAGGGCGACGGCAGCGTGCCGGACCTGCGTGCAGAAGTGAACCGGGACATGGACCCGGTGTACCAGGACGAGGCAATCCTCGGCTTCCAGCAGATGATCAACGAAGCCTGGTCGGTCGGTGCCAGCGTGACCTATCGCCGGCTGCACAACGCCATCGATGACATGAACATCACCGCGACCGGGCAATGTGGTGCCATCGACGGGGTGTGGATCATGGGCAATCCGGGCCGCACCAACACCGTATGGGGTGACACCAACTGTGACGGCAGCAACGATGGCTGGATCAGCATCGATACGTCGAAGGAAGGCTGGGCGCTGTACGACGACAACGGCAACTACGTCGGCCAGCGCGGCTGGGTGAAGCCCAAGCGTGACTACAAGGCACTGGAGCTGCAAGTCGACCGGGCCTGGGACGGCAAGTGGGGCTTCAACGCGTCCTACACCCTCGCATACGGCCGCGGCAATGCAGAAGGCCCGGTCAACTCCGATACCGACTTCGCCGATGCCGGGCGTACCGAGAACTTCGACAATCCGTGGGTGAACTACCGCGGCTACGGCTATCTGGCCAACGACCGCCGACACCAGTTCAAGTTCCGTGGCAGCTATGCATTGACCGAGAACCTGAGCGTAGCCGCTACGCTGGGCGTGCAGTCGGGCAGCCCGATCACGCGCTTCGGCGCCGGTAATCCATTCGACGCCACCGATTTCCACAGCTACTACGTGTGCGTGTCCAACTGCCAGGCCACGGTGCCCTCCGAACGCGTGTTCGTGCATTCCCCGCGCGGTGGCGATGGCCGCACGCCGTGGACCTACGACCTGGACGTGAGCGTGTCGTACAAGGTGCCGATCCCCACCGACCTGCGTCTCAAGCTGGCGGTGTACAACGTGCTCAACCAGCAGCGCGTGGTGACCGTGGATCAGGACTACGAACCGCAGGACAGCATCGGTACGCCGAATCCGCTGTACCGCTACGGTACCGGGTTCCAGTCGCCGCGTTATGCGCAGCTGACCGTCACATGGGCCTACTGAGACCCGCCCAGCACGCTCGACGCTGCATCTGCGTGGCCGTGTTGGCGGTGTTTCCGGTTGCGGCGGCGCAGACCAGCGCGACCGCCTCGATCGATGCCGACGTCGCGGCCGTGGTCCAGCACGAGCACCTGCCCGGGCTGGCCATGGCGGTGGTCGAGCAGGGGCGTGTGGTGTATCAGCATGCCGAGGGCGCGCGCGGCGACGGCGGCCGCATCGACCAGGACACGCTGTTCAAGATCGCCTCCAACAGCAAGGCGATGACCGCCGCGCTGCTGGCGCGGCTGGTGCAGCAGGGCAAGCTGCGCTGGGAGGATCCGGTGCGGCGGCATCTACCGGGCTTCCGCATGCACGATGCGTGGGTGGGCGAGCAGATGCAGGTGCGTGACCTGCTGATCCATAACAGCGGTCTCGGCCTGGGCGCCGGTGACCTGATGCTGTGGCCGGAGCCGAACGCGTTCAACCGTGCCGACATCATCGCGGGGCTGGCGCACCTGAAGCCGGTCAGCAGTTTCCGCAGCCGCTACGCCTACGACAACCTGATGTACGTGGTGGCCGGCGAACTGGCCGCTGCGACGGGTGGCAAACCGTATGACCAGTTGATGCGCGAGCAGGTGTTCGAGCCGCTGGGCATGACCCGCTGCCAAGTGGGGACGTGGTCGGTGAAGCGGGTCGGCAACGTGGCGCAGCCACATGCCTGGCGTGGCGACCACAATACGGTGGTGAACGCCGATGGTGCGATCAGCCCGGACCTGCCGTCGATGGCCGCCGGCGGCATCCGTTGTTCGCTGCGGGACATGACGCGCTGGATGCAGGTGCTGCTCGATCCCGGCCTGGCACCTGGCTGGTTGGATGCTGAGCAGCGCCGTACGCTGTGGACCCTGCACATGCCGATGCCGCTGGGTGAACGCCAGCGGCGTTGGGACAACGCGCATTTCTACGGCTACGGCTATGGCTGGCGCGTGTCGGACATGGATGGGCAGTGGAAGGTGGCGCACACCGGCACATTGTCGGGCATGTACTCGTCGCTGGCGCTGCTGCCTGAGCGCAAGGTGGGTGTGGTAATGCTGATCAACGGTGAAGGCGAGGATGCGCGCATCGCATTGATGCAGACCGCACTGAAGCGCTTCACCGCCCCCGATGAGGCGCGTCCGGCGCTGGCGTATCTGGCCGAACTGAAGGCTGACCAGGCCATGCGAGCGGCAGGCGGCCATCAGCGGCCGGCGACGTCGCAGGCACGGCCGACATCGGACGCCGATCTGCCGCGTTGGCAGGGCCGCTACACCGATCCGTGGCTGGGGCCGGCCTCGCTGTGCCCGGGCAAGGACGGCCTGCGCTTCAGCGTGGACAAGTCGCCCCGGCTGGAAGCGGCTGTGCTGCAGCTGCAGGGGCGCTGGCTGCTGCGCTGGGATACGCTGGGCGAAGACGCGCAGGCGTGGCTGCAGCCGGGTGAAGGCCTGGCACCGACACTGGACCTGCGCGCCATCGATCCGGACATCGACTTCAGCTATGACTTCCAGGACCTGCATTTCACTCGTACTGGCGATTGCCCTGACAGCGACCACCAGCGCCGCTGAGCCACCGCGCGTTTCACCGGCCACCGACGCGGCCAGCGCCGGGCTGGTGGAGATCCGTACGTTGTCGCCGCGCATCGACCTGGACATCCGCTATGCGGGCGCCAACAACTTCACCGGCGCGCGCGTGCCCGGCTACGAGGCGCCTTCGTGCTACCTGCTGGCGCCGGTGGCGAAGGCGCTGGCCGAGGTGGAACAGGACCTGCGCGCCGATGGCTTCGGCCTGCGCCTCTACGACTGCTACCGGCCGGTGCGTTCGGTGCAGGCCTTCATGGCCTGGGTGAACGATCCGCGCGAGCTCTCGCGCAAGGCACAGCAGTATCCGGACCTGGACAAGCCGCGCCTGCTGGCCGATGGCTACATCGCCGAACGCTCCGGCCACAGCCGCGGTGCCACGGTGGATCTGGGCCTGCTGGATTGCCGAAGCGGTGCATGTGCGCCGTTGGACATGGGCACTGACTTCGACTTCTTCGGGCCACGTGCGCATACGCAGACGAGCGGGCTGAGTGAGACGCAGCAGGCGAACCGGCGGCAACTGGTGCAGGCAATGGCACGGCGTGGTTTCGTGAACTATCCGCAGGAGTGGTGGCACTACACGTTCCAGCCGGAACCGGATCCCGGCTCCGCGTACGACGTCCCGGTACGGTAGGGGTGTCGGCAGGGCTGCGCCCTGCACCCGCGGTAGTGCCGGCCGCTGGCCGGCAACATCAGACGCAACAGCAACAGCGTGCGTTCCGTGGGTTGGTTGGGCGGTGCCGGAGTGCGGGGACGCCGTAAATCCGTCCATGGAGGCTTGGCAGCCGCATCCATGCGGCTGACACCCCGCACTCCGGCACCGCCCAGCCTCTGACAGTTTCCCGCGCGGTCCGTTTTAGAGCCGAGCCCATGCTCGGCTGCTCTTTGTTCAATCGTCGAATTATTCGATCTCGATGGAGACTCATCCACGCATGGCGTGGATCTACTGTGGCTGCCGATTGGGTCCGAAGCAGATCCCTTACACTGGCCGCCTCTTCATCCCTGCCCACCCGATGAACCTTCCCCTGCACTTCGGCCTGCTCGGTACCCTGGAAGCCGGCGCCATCGCCATGCTGGTTGGGCTGCTGGTGTACTTCCTGTGGTCGCAGCTGTGCCGCCTGCTGCGGTGGTCGATGGGGCACGCGATCGGCTGGTCCTGCGTCATCGCCGTGATCATCGCCGCCGGCATCGATGCGTGGAAGCTGTTCTACATGGGCATCGTGCGGCTGGAATCGCCGCTGTACGCGCGCATCTTCCTGGCCACCATCCACGATCCGAACGAACTTGGCAGCCGTGTGGTGCTGGAAATCGCCGGTGCGCTCGCCGGTGTTGCTCTTGCATGGGTGTTGTTCAGTTCGCGGTCATCGGAAAAAACCGTCGACTGACGCAGGTTTTTCGTTGCCTGCCGGTTAAATGCAGAGGCGCTGAATGCGCATCTTATGAGCCACTCACTTCACCCTAACCACCGCGCTAAAGCATGCGTGGAGGCGAGTGGTTAATCGCATGTGTGCGGGCCGGTCGTGGCGCAAAATCGATTCAGAAACGCGGTGGCAGGGTAGGTGCCGTGCGGAATCAACACGCCGCGCAACACCACCCAATCGGTAGGAGACACCCCTGATGACTATTCGCAACCGCAAGCCCCTGATCGCCCTGATCGTCGCCGCTGGCAGCGTGCTGGCCATCCCGGCGATGGCCCAGTCGGCCAAGCAGCAGGCCGCGCATGCACAGAACGAGGCCGCTCAGGCCCAGCAGGCGGCTGCACAGGCCGGCCAGGCCGCCGACCAGGCGACCAATGCGGCCGCAGCGGCATCGGCACAGGCCAATGGCGGTGGTCAGACCTGGGCCAGCATCGATACCGATGGCAACGGCACCATCAGCAAGACCGAGGCGCAGGTGAACGCCGGCCTTGCCCAGGTGTTCGACCAGGCCGATACCAACAAGGACGGCGAGCTGAGCGCCGATGAGTACAAGGCCTACGTGGCCGCCCAGCAGGCCGGCGCCGGTGGCGCAGCGCAGGGTGCACAGGGCAGGTAAGTCCTGCGTCGGGGCGTATGGGAACCCGGGCGGCTTCGGCCGCCCGGGTTTTTTTCGTCACCATGGCCCCTGTATCCTTGCGCGATGAACACCCCCACGCCTGCGCCGTCGCGCGCCATCGGCCTGGTCGGTTTTGACGGTGACGATACGCTGTGGAAGAGCGAGGACTACTACCGCAAGGCCGAGCAGGATTACCTTGACCTGCTGTCGCGCTATGTCGACGTGCATGACACCCAGACCGCCCGCCACCTGCTGGAAGTGCAGCAGCGCCACCTGGGCACCTTCGGCTACGGCGTCAAGAGCATGACCCTGTCGATGATCGAAGCGGCCATCGACATCACCGGCCAGCGCATCGAGGCCAAGGACATCCAGCGCATCCTGGAGATCGGCCACGACACCCTGCGCCACCCGGTCGAGCTGATCGATGGTGTACGCGAAGCGGTGGCGGCCATCGCCGAGCACTACCCGGTGGTGCTGATCACCAAGGGTGACCTGTTCCACCAGGAAGCGAAGATCAAGGTCGCCAACCTGGCCGAGCTCTTCCCGCGCATCGAGATCGTTTCCGAGAAGGACCCGGAGACCTACGCCCGCGTGCTGGCCGAATTCGACCTGCCGATGCAGCGCTTCGTGATGGTCGGCAACTCGCTGCGCTCGGACATCGAGCCGGTGGTGACCCTGGGTGGCTGGGGCGTGCATACCCCGTACGCAGTGACCTGGGCGCACGAGACCCAGCATGGCGTGGCCGACGACGAGCCGCGCATGGTCACCGCCGATACCGCCCACGACTGGCCGGCCGCACTGGCGGCGATCGAGGCAAAGGCCGCTGCGGCCTGACAGGGCCCGTCGGCTGCGGCAGAATCGGGGCATGAACCACCGACTGCGCGCGCTGATGTTGTTCCTGTTGCTGGCGCCGGCCACCGTGCTGGCCCAGCAGACCGCCGAGCGCTCAAGCGCCTACGACGTGGACACCGGCGACAGCTGGGTCGATGCCCAGCTGCAGGACATCAACCATTACGCCGAACGCTACCCCGACGCCTTCCTCGACGAAGTGTCGCGCTATGCCGACGTGCCGCGCGGCTACATCAGCGCGCTGTTCACCACCCACGGCTGGCAGGCCGGAGACATCTATTTCGCCTGCTTCTGGGCCAAGGCCAGTGGCCAGACCTGCCGCGACAGCGTGCGTGCCTTCAGCCAGGACCCGGAGGGCGGCTGGGAGGCGGTGGTCAAGCGCATGCCCACCAAGCCGGACAATCTGCACTACCGGGCTGTGCGCCATGCCATCGTGGCCAGCTACCAGCACTGGGACCGGCCGATCACCCTGGATGCCGCGCTGAAGCGCCAGTTGAAGCGGTAGGGTCGGCCGCTGGCCGGCAATTGCAGCCTTTCCAGGCATCCGGGGTTGCCGGCCAGCGGCCGGCACTACCCGGTCATGTTGCTCTGCGTATCGCCGCCGCCGGGCGCTCCGGCGACAATACGGGTCCGAGCTGTTCCCCGTTCCCGTAATCGAGTGACTGATGAGCGCCTCTTTCGTTTCGCCTGATGTGATCCGCCGCCTGTTCGCGCAGGCCATGTCCCGCATGTACCGCACCGAAGTGCCGCTGTACGGCACGCTGGTGGAACTGGTGGAGCGGATCAACGCGCAGGTGCTTGCCCGGGACCCGGCGCTGGCCGCGCAGCTGCAGCGCAACGACGAGCGTGCGCGGCTGGATGAAGAGCGTCATGGCGCGATCCGCGTCGGTACCGTGCAGGAACTGGCGACGCTGCGCCGCCTGTTCGCGGTGATGGGCATGTACCCGGTCGGCTACTACGACCTGTCGGTGGCCGGCGTGCCGGTGCACTCCACCGCGTTCCGCCCGCTGACCGGCGCGGCGCTGGCGCAGAACCCGTTCCGCGTGTTCACCTCGCTGCTGCGCCTGGAGCTGATCGAAGACGAAGCCCTGCGTGCCGAGTCGGCGAAGATCCTGGCGCGCCGTCGCATCTTCACCGACGGCGCGCTGGCGCTGATCGACCAGGCCGAGCGCGACGGTGGCCTATCGCAGGCCGATGCCGAGCGCTTCGTCCAGCAGGCGCTGGAAACCTTCCGCTGGCACGGCGATGCCACGGTCGATCTGCCGACCTACCACGCACTGCACAACGCGCACCGCCTGGTGGCTGACGTGGTCAGTTTCCGCGGCCCACACATCAACCACCTGACCCCGCGCACGCTGGACATCGACGCTGCACAGGCGGCAATGATCGAGCATGGCATGGCGGCCAAGGCCGTGATCGAAGGCCCGCCGCGCCGTGCCTGCCCGATCCTGCTGCGCCAGACCAGCTTCAAGGCGCTGGAAGAAGCCGTGCATTTCCCGGATGCCGAAGGTGGCGATGCCGGCACCCATACCGCGCGCTTCGGCGAGATCGAACAACGCGGCCTGGCGCTGACCCCGAAGGGCCGCGCGCTGTACGACCAGCTGTTGTCGCAGGCCCGCGACGCCGGTGGTGAAGGCAGCACCGGCGGCGACTACGGCCAGCGCCTGCAGGCGGTGTTCGCCAGCTTCCCGGATGACCATGACACCCTGCGCCAGGAAGGCCTGGGGTATTACCGCTACCAGCTGACCGACGCTGGCCGCGCCGCGCCGGAGCGCGTGGCCGATCTGCCCGCTGAAGTGCTGGTGGCCGCCGGCCTGGCCACGGCTGACCCGATCGTCTACGAGGATTTCCTGCCGGTCAGTGCCGCGGGCATCTTCCAGTCGAACCTGGGCGGCGAAGAACAGCGCGCCTATGCCGCGCATGCCAACCGCGAAGCCTTCGAGCAGGCCTTGGGCGTGGCGGTGAACGACGAGTTCGAGATCTACGAGCGGCTGCAGGCCGAATCGCTGGCGGCGCTGCGCGGGTAAACCGCTTGCCGTGGAGCCGAGCGTGGGCTCGGCTCTACAGGGATTCTGCGGAGCGGCCCCTTTGTAGAGCCGGCCGCTGGCCGGCTGTTGGGGAAGCCGGCCAGCGGCCGGCTCTACCCGAGGTCCGTAGCGGGCCTCAGCCCTTCATCGTGCCGGTATCCAGCCAGCGCTGGTGCCACGACAACGCTTCCGGCAGCAGGTGCGGGGTGTGCTTGCCGTAGCTCTCACGGCTGGCACGGTCGAAGTAATCCTGCAGCTGCGGGCGGAAGTCCGGGTGCGCGCAGCTGTCGATCAGCACCTGCGCGCGCTTGCGCGGGGTCAGGCCGCGCAGATCGGCCAGGCCCTGTTCGGTGACGATCACCGACACGTCGTGCTCGGTGTGGTCGACATGGCTGGCCATCGGCACGATCGCCGAGATGGTGCCGTTCTTGGCGGTGGACGGGCTCAGGAACGCCGACAGGAAACCGTTGCGGGCAAAGTCACCGGAACCGCCGATGCCGTTCATGATCCGCGTGCCCATCACGTGCGTCGAATTGACGTTGCCGTAGATGTCCACCTCGATCATGCCGTTCATGCCGATGCAGCCCAGGCGGCGCACCAGTTCCGGGTGGTTGGAGATTTCCTGCGTGCGCATGATGATGCGCTCGCGGTAGAAATCGATGTTCTCCTTGAACGTCTCATTCGCCTGCGGGCTCAGCGCGAAGCCGGTGCACGAGGCGTAGCTCAGCACGCCGTCGCGCAGCAGGTCGAGCATGCCGTCCTGGATCACTTCGGTGAACGCGGCCAGGTCGCGGAAACCGCTCTTTGCCAGGCCAGCCAGCACGGCGTTGGGGATGTTGCCCACGCCCGACTGCAACGGCAGCAGGTTCGGCGGCAGGCGGCCCTTCTTCACCTCGTGCTTGAGGAACTCGATCAGGTGCGAGGCGATCTGTTCGCTGGTCGCATCGATCGGGCTGAACGGGCTGTTGCGGTCCGGGCCGTTGGTACGCACCACGGCCACGATCTTGTCCGGGTCGCAGCGCAGCGCGGTATCGCCGATGCGGTCGTTGGCGTTCACCAGCGGAATCGGCTTGCGGTGCGGCGGCAGGGCGGTGCCGTAGTAGATGTCATGCATGCCGTCGACGCCGGCCGGCTGCCATTCGTTGACCTCGACGATCACCTTCCTGGCCAGGTCCAGCCAGGTCTTGTTGTTGCCGACCGAGGTGGAGGGCACCAGCGAACCATCTTCGCGGATGGCCGAGACTTCGATGACAGCGGTATCGATCTCGCCATAGAAGCCGAACCACACGTGCTGGGCGACGTGGCTGAGGTGGATGTCGATGTAATCCAGCTTGCCCTCGTTGATGCGGTTGCGCGCATCCGGGTCGCTCTGGAACGGCATGCGCATGGCGATGCCATCGGCCTTGGCCAGCGCGCCATCGAGTTCCGGCGCGGTCGAGGCGCCGGTCATCAGCTTGATCTGGAAGGGATTGCCCTGGGCATGCACCGCTTCGATGCGGCGGGCCAGTTCGACGGGAACGGCCTTGGGATACCCGGAGCCGGTAAAGCCGCTCATGGCCACGGTTTCACCGGGCTGGATCAGCGCGGCTGCGGCCTCGGCGGAGACCACGCGGTCACGGAGACGCGCGTTGGCGATGCGATCAACAGACATGACGACAGTGTTTCTGGGGGGAATCCCGATTATCGGCCATCCTCATCCGTACGGGGGGTTCTACCTTCGTGGAATGGCTTTTCCCCCAGGGGCTCACCCATACCCACCGGTTCTGTTTTGCAGTGCAGCGTGCAAAGTGCTTTCGCAGCCCGCACGATGGCCCTGCATCCCGACGTGGGGGAGGGAGCAGAGCCCGCTGGCAGTTCGCTGCAAGCGGGCTTTTTTATTGCCTGTGGCCCAGTGTGAATACGCGGCTTCCCTTCAGGGTCGGATCCTTTTGCCAAGGGCAAAAGGCTCTGACCCCACCAGCGGCATCAAGCGGCGGCATCTCGGGGGCAGAGC
Source organism: Stenotrophomonas sp. Pemsol (assembly GCF_003586545.1). Taxonomy (NCBI): domain Bacteria; kingdom Pseudomonadati; phylum Pseudomonadota; class Gammaproteobacteria; order Lysobacterales; family Lysobacteraceae; genus Stenotrophomonas; species Stenotrophomonas sp. Pemsol. Next base: position 62,758 of record NZ_CP025780.1, read on the forward strand.
CCTTCGCCGTTGGCAAAGGGATCCGACCCCGCGAGAATCAGGGCATGACCCTCGCCCCCGCTGACCTGCCCGCCCCGCTGCAGCCCCTTGTCGACCGCGCCCTGGCGCGCCTGGCCCAGGTCCTGCCCGAGCCCGTTCCTGCCGAACTGCTGCCGCTGCTGACCCGACTGGCGGTGGCCAGCGACTTCGCGCTGGACACCCTGGTGCGGCAACCGGCGCTGCTGGCGCAGCTGGCTACCCCCGGTTGCCCGCCGATCCCGCCACCGGTGCTCGATCCGCTGCAGCCCAGCGACTGGCCGGCGCAGATCCGGCGCTGGCGTACTGCCATGTCGACGCGGCTGATCTGGCGCGACCTGACCGGCCTGGACGACGTGACACAGACCCTGGCCGGCGCCACCACCCTGGCCGAGGACTGCCTGCGGCTGGCGCTGGACGCGCTGCAGCAGGAATTCGCCCAGCGCCACGGTGTGGTCCGCGATGGCGAAGGCGCCGCACAGCAGCTGGTGGTGTTCGGCCTCGGCAAGCTTGGCGGCGGCGAGCTCAACTTCAGTTCCGATATCGACCTGGTCTACGCCTATCCGCACGGCGGCGAATCCGACGGCCCGCGCGCGCTGGCCGCCGAAGAGTATTTCGCCCGCCTCGGCCAGCGCCTGGCCAAGCTGCTGGACGAAACCACCGTTGATGGCTTCAGCCACCGCGTCGACCTGCGCCTGCGCCCGTTCGGCAGCGCCGGCCGCGTCGCACTGTCGTTCGCGGCGATGGACCAGTACTTCCAGCGCGAGGGCCGCGACTGGGAGCGCTATGCGTGGCTGAAGGCGCGCGCGGTCGCCGGTGATATCGAGGCCGGTGAAGCGTGGCTGCAGACCCTGCGCCCGTTCGTGTACCGCCGCTACCTGGATTTCACTGCGCTCGATGGCCTGCGCGAGATGAAGGCGGCGATCACCGCCGAAGTCGCGCGCCGCGAGCTGCACGAAGACATCAAGCGCGGCGCCGGTGGCATCCGCGAGATCGAGTTCCTGTGCCAGGCGCTGCAGCTGATCCGCGGTGGCCGCGAACCTGCGCTGCGCGAGCGCCGCCTGCTGGTGGCGCTGGACGCGCTGGTGGCTGCGGGGCAGATCGCGCCCGGGGACGGCAGTGCGCTGCGCGAGGCCTACCTGTTCCTGCGCCGCCTGGAGAACCGCCTGCAGATGCTGCGCGATGCGCAGACCCACGTGCTGCCCAGCGATGCACTGGACCGCGAGCGCATCGCCGTCGGCCTCGGCTACCCCGACTGGGACGTGCTGCGCGCGGCGCTGGCCGAACAGCAGCAGCGGGTCAGTACCGAATTCGCCGCGCTGCTGGCACCGCGCAAGGGCCAGGCCGCGCCCGACGCGCTGGCCAATTACTGGCGTAGCCTGCCCGAGGGCAGCAACGCGCCGTTGCTGGCCGAAGCCGGTTTCCTCGATGCCAATGGCGCCGACCAGTCATTGCGTGACTTCGCGCAGGGCACCGGCGTGAAGTCATTATCCGATGCGGCGCGTGCGCGGCTGGATCGCGTACTGCCCGCGTTGCTGCATGCGGCTACGCGTTCGCCGCAACCCGACGCTGCGCTCAAGCGCGTGCTTGGCCTGCTGCAGGCGGTGCTGCGCCGGACCAGCTATCTCGCGCTGCTGGACGAACAACCGAGCGCGTTGGCGCGGCTGGTGGATGTGCTGGCGCGCAGCGCGCTGCTGGCCGAGCGGCTGGCCGCGTACCCGCTGCTGCTGGACGAACTGCTGGACGTGCGCGTGTCCGGACCGATGCCCGATGCGGCCGGTATGCTGGCCGAGTGCCAGCAGGTGCTGGCGGTGGAAGATCCCGAATCCGCACTGCGCTGGCTCAACGAGACGCGGCTGGCGCTCAGCTTCCGCATGGCGATGGCCACGCTGGATGGCCGCCAGGGTGCGGTGGACAGCACGCGGCAACTGGCCGAGCTGGCGCAGGCGGTGGTCACCACCGTGCTGGCGATGGCCGAAGCGGACATGCGCGCCGCGCACGGCGGGATTCCCGGTGGACGTTTCGCGATCATCGGCTACGGCAGCCTCGGCGGGCTTGAGCTGGGCTTCGGTTCCGACCTGGACCTGGTGTTCCTGCACGACAACCCGGCTGGCGTGGAGGCCAGCGATGGCGCACGTCCGCTGGAACCGGGGCGCTGGTATGCACGACTGGCACAGAAGGTGATGGCGCTGCTTGGTGCGGTCACCGCCGCCGGGCGCCTGTACGACATCGACGTGCGCCTGCGCCCGGACGGTGGCAAGGGTTCGCTGGTGTCTTCGTTGGCCAGCTACACCGAATACCAGCGCGAACGCGCATGGACCTGGGAACACCAGGCCCTGGTGCGCGCACGCGGCGTGGCCGGTGATGCCAGCCTGCTGGCCGATTTCGAACAGGTGCGTGCACAGACACTGGGGCGTGAGCGAGATCCGGCCACGCTGTATGCCGATGTGCTGAAGATGCGCGGCCGCATGCGCACCGAACTGGACCGCAGCGACGCCGCGCGGCTGGACCTGAAACAGGGTGCCGGTGGCGTGGTGGACCTGGAGTTCCTGCTGCAGACCGGCGTGCTGGCGCGTAGTGCGCAGCATCCCGCGCTGCTGCAGCCACGCGACACGCCGTCGTTGATCGATGCGTTGGCGGTTGCCGGTTTCCTTCCGGAAGACACTGCGCAAGCACTGCATGGCGCGCATGCCACGCTGCTGGATGTTGGCCTGGCCTGCACGCTGGACCGGCGCCCGCGACTGGCACCGACCACGCCCGCGATTGAAGACGCGTGTGCGGCGATTACGGCGGCGTGCAGAGCGGCGGAGCTGCCGTTCGGGTGAGTGGGTGCACCCATTAGAGCAATTGCCCGGGGATGATCCGCTGTTGGTAGGTGCCGACCGTTGGTCGGCACAATCTGTCAGCGGTGATGAACTCTGATGGAGCGTGCCGACCAACGGTCGGCACCTACCGTGCTCATGTGCCATCCAAGGTTGGCACCTACCAGAGCATGTGCGTTCAGCTGGTGGCGCGCAGCGGCGCCATCTTCCACAGCAGCGCGCGGAACGGGGCCAGCAGGCAGACGCCGATCGCCAGCTTCACTGCCAGGTCGCCGGCGGCCCAGCTCACCCACGGCAGGGTGGAACCGGCAAACGCGATCGACCAGAAAATGGTGGTATCCACCGTCGCACTGCAGGTCGTGGCCACCATCGGCGCGCGCCACCAGCTGCCGCGGCGCAGGCGGTCGAACACGGTGATGTCCAGCAACTGCGCCACGATGAAGGCCGAGCACGAGGCAACGGCGATGCGCGGCGTGGCCACCCAGATCGACAACAGCACCGCCACCGCGAAGCCGATCCACGCCACGCGGCGCGCCGGGCCCGGGCCGAAGCGGCGGTTGATCAGGTTGCTGACCAGGAACGCGACCGGATAGCTGAAGGCGCCCCAGGTCAGCCAGTCATTGATCGGGTACTGCACCAGCACGTTGGACAGCAGCACCACCGCGCCCATCGCCAATACCGCCAGCACCAGGGCGCGGGCGGTCAGCGGGGCAAACACAGGGGCAGGACGCACGGACATGGCGAGCCAGGGGGACAAAGGGGATCGCCCATTATCCGCCCGGCCCGCGGCAAAGCCAAAACCGCTTGTTCAGCTTTACAACGCTTCGCTCATCACATCGCCCGCGGCGTAGGCCGTCGGCACGTAGGCCAGTGCCTGGCCCTGTGCGCTCTTCACGGTCCAGCCGGCACCGGCCTCGGTGGGGTCGAAATGTACCTGCTGGCCGACCACGAAGGCCGCCGTCTGGTCTTCATGCACGCGCGCCGGCCAGCGCAGGGTGGCGGTCTGATCGGCCTTGTCGGGCACCTGCAGCTGCACCTGGCGCTCGCCGGCCGCCGTGATCTCCACCTTCTTCACGTCCATCGGCGGCAGTGGCACCGCCTTGGTGCGGGCAACCCTGCCATTGCGTTCGCTGGCCTTGAACGGCGCCTTGGACAGTTCGGACAGGCCCGCCGATGCAGCGAGCGGCACCGAGACCACGATCAGCGAGGTGATCAGCACGCTGGCTTCGCTGCTGTTCAACTGCGGCGCGGCGCCGGCATGGACGGTGGGCACCAGCAGCGCGGAGAGCAGCAGGGCGGAAGCGGGAACGCGCAGGCAACGGAACATGGAGACCTCCTGGTCAGCGTGGGGACGGCGGCTCAGCGCCTGGTATCGAAGATATCGCGCGGGCCGGTGGCCTCGGGCAGGTATTCCAGCGGGCGGCCCTGGTTGTCCTTCAGCTGCCAGCCCTGGTCGGCGCCGGTTGGCTCGAAGTTCACGGTCTGGCCCACGGTGAACTGCACGGCCGGGTCGCCGACGCCGCGCGGATACTGCATCGATGCGGTGTTCTGCGGATCGTTGGCATCACGCAGCAGCACTTCGCGGCGGCCATCGACGGTGGTGGCGATTGCGCTCACCTCCATCTGCGGCAGCTTGATCTGCTGCGGGCGGGCCAGCGGCTGGCCGGCATCGGCCGCATCCTGGGCTTCCTTCGCTGCTGCGGCGCGGGCCGAGGCCACCATCTGCGTGGACATTTCCAGGCTCGGTCCCTGCGGGCCCGGGTCATGGATGATCACGATGCGGCGTTCGGCGTGGGCGGCCGTCGACCACGCCAGGCCGGTGACGATCACCATCGACAACACAGAGGTAAGCAGCGGACGCATGTCGTTCTCCTTGCGGGATTCAGGGCGTGGCGGCGGTGGCACCGGCCACCGGCACATGGGGGATCACCAGTTCCTGCTGCAGCTGGCTGCGCTGGTGCAGGAAGTCGAACACCGATTCCACCGTCACCACCGAATAGTTGCCGGAGATGCGTTCGCCGGCTGGATGGTCGGTGGTGGTGGCGTTGGCTACGAACAGGCGCGCACCCACGCGCTTGCCGAGGCCGATATGCAGCACGCTGGGCTGGTACTTCTGCTGGCGCAGCCACTGCTGTGCCTGTTCGCGCTTGACGATGGCCGGCGCGCCTTCGGTCTGCGCCATCGCCGCCGCCAGCACTTCCAGCACCCACTGGTTGGAGTTCTGGTAGTCGGTGGCGAACGGGTAGGCGACCACGTTGTACCTTGCTTCGTGCAGCGCCTTGGGCTGGATCGAGGGCGGCACCAGCATCGCGCGCAGCGCCGCACGCAAGGGGGCCGACGGCACGCCGATGCGCAGGTCGGTATGGCCGCCGCTCTCGCCGACGAAGTTGCCGAGGCCCTCGTGGTACAGCTGCGAGCTGTCGGTCTTGCAGCGGTTGAGCAGGTGCATCGCGCGCCAGCGGCCGTCGTCCTCGCGCAGCAGGAAGGCCAGGTGGCTGTGGCGCAGGCCGTAGCGGCGCAGGTCCTGGCCACCGCGCGCGGCCACCACCACGTCCACATCGAGCAGCGCGTCCAGGCGTTCGGCGGTGGTCCAGGCCACGTCCAGCATCGCCGCCTGCGACGCCACGCTCGGGTAGCGCTCGCGGCAGGCGGTGCTGTCGGCCCAGGCCGGTGCGGTCGCCAGCAGGCTGGCGATCAGCAGCGCGGCGCGGCGCAGGCGGGAAAAACGATCCATGTCGGTACCTTCAACGGCGGGCAGGCCCGCGCGCCGATCATACGCTGCTCAGCGCAGCGGGCGATCCACGCCCTTGCGCTGGAGTTCCCTGTCGCAGGCATCGCTGATCGGGGCGATCGGCAGCGGCGGGCGCTCGCCCGTCTTCGGATCGCGCAGCGCCGGCTGTTCGCGGTACGCATCCAGCTGCTGCTGGCATTGATAGGAGATCGGGTCCAGCTCGGTGGGCGCGGTCGAACACGCGGCGAGCAGGGCCAGGGGCAGCAGGAGCAGGGTACGCATGAAGGCATTCGGTCCGGTGGGGGGCACCGGACTCTAACGGTATGGGCAGATTGAAATGTTCAGAAATCGCTGCGCACCCCGGTAGTGCCGGCCGCTGGCCGGCATCGGCAGGGTGTCCGGTAATGCGCACAGCGTTGCCGGCCAGCGGCCGGCACTACCCCAAGGCCAGGCGCTGCTTTACTTCCGCCGCCACGCGCGCGGTTTCGCGCAATGGCTCGATGCGGTCGTACTGCCAGTCCAGCCAGTGCGGCTGCAAGCGCCCGCGTTCGCGCAGCTGCTGCTGGAACCGGGCCAGCCGGCCCTGCGCGGCATCGGCCAGCGCCACCATCACCGGCATGCGCGTGGCGCAGGCTTCAGAGAGCAGGTTCACCGAATCGGGCGAGACCACCACCCGGTTGGCCCAGCCGAGCAGGCCGCCATAGGGATTGGTACCGTCGCCACCATCGCCCCAGATCACGTGCGGCAGGTCGGCGAACTTCGCGCGTAGGATCTCGGCCAGGGCTGGCGGCGTGCGTCGCGAGGTGGTGGCCAGCAGGCTGCCGCCTTCGCTGCGGATCTGCTCGGCCAGCGCCTGGAACACACCGACCATCGCCGTCTCGTCCCACGGCGCCAGCGGCGTCGGCCCGCCCACCAGCAGTGCCGTGCGCGGACCGGGCAGGGTGCTGAAGCCGGCGAACGCGGCGCGACCCCAGGCCAGCCAGTCGTCGTCCACCGGGTTGAGGCTGCCGAGCAGGGTCAGCACATTGCTGCCGCGCAGGGCGTCGTGTTCGGGCACCACCACCACGTCCCAATGGCGGGCGCCGATGCGCGGGTCGAGGATCTGCACCACCTGGCTGCCGCGTGCACGCAGCACGCGCAGGGCACCGGCCGCCTGGCGACCACAGCCGATCGCCAGTGCCGGCGCCTCGGCCGCCAGCGTCGCCAAGGCCTCGCCGTAGCCATTCACATCGCCGGGCAGGCGCCGCGGCGACAGCCAGCGCCAGGGTGCGCGCGGTTGCAGGAGCAGCGGTCGGTGGGTGCCCTGGCGCAGTGCCGAGGCCAGCGCGACCGCCTGGCGGACATTGCCCGCACGGCCGTCAGTGACCGTCCATGGCGCGCTCGATCGTTTCACCATTGGCATTAATTCGTTTCAGCCCTGCTGGGTGTTGCAACAGTCGCGACACTCTACACTGCGGCTCGTCGTTTCGCCCCGCGCCGCCCGCGGGCACTGACTTCCTTTCGCCGCCCTGGAGATCCACCGATGTCCCACGCGCTCGACGCCGCCGCCCTTGATCAGCTGTTCCGTACGGCCCGCACCCAGAACGCCTTCCTCGACAAGCCGGTCCCCGAGAGCCTGCTGAAGGAACTGTACGACCTGGTGAAGTGGGGCCCCACCGCGGCCAACACCACGCCGGCGCGATTCGTCTTCGTCACCTCGAAGGAGGCCAAGGACAAGCTGGCCCCGGCGCTGTCCGAAGGCAACCTGGCCAAGACCATGGCTGCGCCGGTCACCGTCATCATCGGTTTCGACCTGGACTTCCACGAGAAGCTGCCGTACCTGTTCCCGCACACCGATGCCAAGGCCTGGTTCGATGGCCCGCAGGAAGGCCGCCACGAAGCCGCCATCCGCAACGGCAGCCTGCAGGGTGCCTACCTGATCCTGGCTGCGCGCGCGCTGGGCCTGGATGCCGGCCCGATGTCCGGTTTCGACCCGGCCAAGGTCGACGAAGCCTTCTTCGCCGGCACCTCCATCAAGTCGAATTTCCTGGTCAACCTGGGTTACGGTGACCCGGCGGGCCTGTTCCCGCGCCTGCCGCGCCTGTCGTTCGACGAAGCGGCGCGCATCGCGTAAGTCGCTGTATCGGTTTCGGGCCCGCTGTTCCGCGGCGGGCTCTTGCTGCACCGTGTACCCACCCTACGATCCGGAGAGTTCCTCAGATGAGCGCCACCCGTAAACTGCTGCTGCCGCTGGCCCTGACCCTGGCCATCGCCGCCTGCTCCAAGCCGGCCGACACCGCTGCCCCGGCTGCCGATGCCGCCGCCCCGGCCACCACCGAGCAGGCTGCCACCCCGGCGGCTGATGCCGCCGCTGCTGCGCCGGCTGCCGAAGCGATCAAGATCGCCTCGGGCACCTACAAGCTGGACCCGAGCCACACCGACGTGCTGGCGCAGTGGAGCCACTTCGGCTTCTCCAACCCCAGCGCGCACTTCGGCAACGTCGAAGGCACCCTGGTGTACAACGCCGAAGACGTGACCAAGTCCACCGTGGAAGTGAAGCTGCCGCTGAGCGGCCTGAACAGCTTCACCGCCAAGTTCGACGAGCACCTGAAGAGCGCCGACTTCTTCGACGCCGCCAAGTTCGCCGATGCCACCTTCAAGAGCACCAAGGTGGAAGCGGCCGGCACCAACAAGCTGACCGTCACCGGCGACCTGACCATCAAGGGCATCACCAAGCCGGTCACCCTGGACGTCACCGTCAACGGCGGCGGCGAGCACCCGATGGCCAAGGTTCCGGCCGCCGGCTTCGATGCCACCACCACCCTGAAGCGCAGCGATTTCGGCGTCGGCGCCTACGCCCCGAACGTCAGCGATGAAGTGAAGATCCGCATCACCACCGAAGCCACCGGCGAAAAGCCGGCCGCTTGATGCACCCAGCTCACTCGTCGTGAGAAGGCAGAAGGCCCGCTGAAGAGCGGGCCTTCTTTTTGGGTGCCGGTAGAGCCGGCCGCTGGCCGGCTGCATGCGGGGCACCCGATGCCGATGGGGTTGCCGGCCAGCGGCCGGCACTACCCGGCAGGTGCCAACCTGCATCTGGTGGGTGCGGACCGTTGGTCCGCACGATCCTTCAGCGCAGCGCGCCCAACCACACGCCACACGCTTCGCTCGGGCTCTGCTTGGCCTTCACCACCAGCCCGCTTACGCGCACGAAGGTCTGCGCGGCCTGTGCCACGACCTGGCGTGCGATCAGCGCCGCCTGCTTGGTCGCGGCCTGCTGCTTGCGCAGCTGCACGATGTTGATCGAAGGCCGACCCACCGGCGCGTACTTCTGGTCGCGGCGCAGCACGTCGGCCACCTGCGCCACTTCGAATTCGGCCTGCAGGTAGCGGTGCTGTGCTTCCACCAGGTCGCGCAGCGGCGCGCGCAGTGCAGCGGTGTCGGCGAAGGCGGCCAATGCCGCGTCGCAGGCGGCGTCATCGGCGAAGCGGGTACGCAGCGCGTCCACGCTGGCCAGGGTCAGTTTGGCCATGTGGGCCTCGTTGCTGCAGGAAAGGAGCGCGATTGTCGCATTGCCAGCTCGGTAGTGCCGGCCGCTGGCCGGCAATTGCATGGGAGTGTGCGGACCAACGGTCCGCACCCACCAGTCGATGGCGGTCCGCACCCACCGACGGCGGCGCAGCCGAGCGTGGGCTCGGTTCTACAATGGCTGCGGTATCACCCACGGAAGGAAGACCCATGCAGGACGCGCAGTACTGGTTGAACGAATTCTGGTCGGGCCTGAGCGTGCTCGATCTGGTGGGCGGCAGCGTGCTCGGTACGCTGCTCGGCCTGGTGCTGGGCATCGCCGGCTGGCGCTGGCTGCATCGCCGTGGTTGGTTGCAGCGGCGCAAGCGCTGGCATCACTGGCTGCTGGCCAGCTACGTGGTGCTGCTGCCGCTGGCCACTGCCTTCTTCGGCCTGCAGCTGGGTTTCACTGCCGGTGCGCACCGCGCGCTGTTCAAGCAGCTCGATCATTTCCAGCCGCACCTGCAGACCCTGGTGGAAGGCTGGAGCGAAGGCTTCACCGATTCGCTGGACGACCCACGCATGCGCGAGGCATTGCGCAGCCAGGGCACGGTGGGCGACGTCGCCGACACCATCGCCTCGGCCTACCTCAGCGAGCATCCGCTGCCTGGCCTGGACCGTCTTGGCAACGGCCCATTGGCACGCGGCACCGGCTGGGTGATCGGCAAGGTGCGCGAGGGCCTGCTGCGCAGCATGGTGGAAGACACGCTGGTGGACAGGGCCGGTACCCTCGGCCTGGAACCCAAGGTGGTGCGCGAGGCGCTGACCATGCACGTCGATGAGCTGCTGCACACCCGTGGCGTGTTGCGGCTGGTGAAGGCGCAGATCAACGGCATGATGCCGGGCGTGTACTTCGGGCTGCTGTTGCCGTTGCTGATCATCGCCCTGCTGGTAGCGCTGGAGATCTGGGCTGCGCAGCGGTTCGGGTGGATGCGGCAGGGGGTAGTGCCGGCCGTTGGCCGGCAATTGCAGGTTCCTGCCGAAGGTTCATGAGGTTGCCGGTGCATGGGGTCAGATCCCTTTTCCACAGGAAAAGGGATCTGACCCCGAGCCGGTCAATCGCCGTCGGTTTCGTCCGGGTGGGCCTTCCAGTAGCCGGTGGAACGAATCCAGTCGCGCGGCACGCCCAGGTGGCCTTCGATGAACTTGCGCATCATCCGTGCGCGGCGCGATTCGGTGGCGATCCAGTAGAAGACATCGCCGTCCGGGGCCTCGAAGTCGGTCAGCATGTCTTCCAGCAGCGTACTGCTGGCCGCTGGGAAGCCGTTGCGCTCCAGCCAGTGGATGCGCACGTTCTCGTACTGCGGCAGGTCCTGGCGCTCGGTCTCGTCGCGCACTTCGATGAAGGCCTGCACCTCGGCACTGTCCGGCAGCACGTCCAGCCAGCGGGCGATGGCCGGCAGTGCGGTTTCATCGCCGATCAGCACGTAGGCGTCGTAAGTGTCGGCCACCACGAACGAGCCGCGCGGGCCGCCGATCACCAGCATGTCGCCCGGCTGTGCGCGTTCGGCCCACGGCCCGGCCACGCCCTGGTCGTGCAGCACGAAGTCGATGGCCAGCTCGCCGGCTTCGTGGTCCCACCAGCGCGGGGTGTAGTCGCGCGAGGGCGAAGGCACCTTGCCTTCCGGGTAGCTGCGGCCTTCGGCGGTCAGCACCGGCAGCACCATCTCGCCCGCAGCGTTGGGGAAGAACAGCTTGATGTGGTCGTCGGCGCCGGGCGAATCGAAGCCGGCCAGGTCGTCGCCACCCAGCACCACGCGGCGCATGTGCGGGGTGACCTCTTCAGTGCGCAGCACGGTCAGTTCACGGAAGCGCACATCCAGGCGCAGGCGCGTGTTGTTGTGTTCGGTCATGGGGGTTACCTGTAAAGGTGTCGCGCGGGCGCGCGGCGTAGGGGAGACCTGGCTGGCGTCAGTCTGGCTGGGTCGTTGAAATCGGTGGTTGCTCGCTACCGGCCGTACCGTTGAGCAGGGCCGAGGCCCGCGTCAGCAGCGCCGCCACTTCGTCCGCCTCGCCCTCGGCCCAGCGGCCGTGGTGATGCACCAGCGCCCGCTTGAACTCGCGCAGGGCAGTGGCCAGCGGCGGCGGCAGCGAGGCCTTGGTGATCTCGCGGGCACGGTCGAAGGCACGTCGCTGCGCCAGGCGTACATGGGTGCGCTGCACCTTCAGCTCGAACTCGCCGGCAGCGGTGATGCGGAAGATCCGCTTGCCATCCACTTCCTCGGCCTCGATCCAGCCGGCCTGCTCGAAGCTGGCCAGCAGCGGGTACATGGTGCCGGCGCTGGGCGTGTAGGCCTGCATGAACTGGTTGCTGATCAGCTGCATCAGCTCGTAGCCATGGCGCGGCTGCTCGCCGATCAGGGCCAGCACCAGCAGGCGCAGGTCGCCGCGGCTGAGGACGCGTGGCTGGCCGTTGCGGCGCGGCACATTCGGATCGGTGGAACGGGCTCTGGCAGAAGCGGTACGGCTCATTTCGATATATCGGTAAACGAGTGTGCAAACGATATATCGATATGTCGAAAGCGACAACATCCGATCCGGCCACAAGCAGGTGCAATTTGGGCCACGGACCTTCGTGCGCACAGCAAAAGGGGCGCCCCCTGCGAGGCGCCCCGGCGATGCTGTGGAAGGGAGCAGGGCCATCGGGCCCATCACTCGCGACCCACCCTGGGCCCGCGACTGGCAGCGATCCAGAGGCAGGTGCGACATGTTGTCGCCGGTTCAGAACCGCTGCCCGGCGCCCACCTACGGTGGTTCCGGAGTTGCCCTACAACCGTCATCGGCAGCAGTAACACTGCGTCCTGCGGATGGGCGCAGCGGCCCGCAAGCGACAGCCCGCGCCGCCGCCAAGGCCCGCCGCAGGGCCATCAGCGGGCCCGGCAAGCCCCTTGCGGACACTGGCCGGTTGCATCCATACGCCTGCGTAGCCAAGTGACGAAAGCCCTTGGTGCGCTACACTTTGCGGTCTAGAAATCTATACAACAGTCGCGCGCGTGCGTGCGGTTATGGGAGCGCTAATGAACTGGTTGAACGAGGTGCTGAACAACGACCCGAATCCTGTGGAAACCCAGGAGTGGATCGAGTCGTTGAAGGCCGTTATTGATGTCGAGGGCTCCGAGCGCGCGCATCAGCTGCTGGAAGGCATGGTGGAACTGACCCGTCGTTCGGGCGCCTACCTGCCGTTCTCTCCCACCACCGAATACGTCAATACCATCGAGCCGCAGTTCGAGGCCAAGAGCCCGGGCAACGCCGAGCTGGAATGGCGCATCCGTTCGATCATCCGCTGGAACGCGATGGCCACCGTGGTGCGCGCCAACCGCAAGCCGGGTGACCTGGGCGGCCACATCGCCTCGTTCGCCTCCGGCGCCACCCTGTACGACGTGGGCTTCAACCACTTCTGGCGCGCCCCGAGCGAAAACCACCCGGGCGACCTGCTGTTCATCCAGGGCCACAGCGCCCCGGGCATCTATGCGCGTTCCTTCCTGGAAGGCCGCATCAGCGAAGAGCAGCTGGACAAGTTCCGCATGGAAGTGGACGGCGGTGGCCTGTCCTCGTACCCGCACCCGTGGCTGATGCCGGACTACTGGCAGACCCCGACCGTGTCGATGGGCCTGGGCCCGCTGGCCGCCATCTACCAGGCGCAGTTCATGCGCTACCTGGAAAACCGTGGCCTGATCGAGAAGTCCGACCGCAAGGTGTGGTGCTTCATCGGCGACGGCGAGAGCGACGAGCCGGAAACCCTGGGTGCCATCGCCCTGGCCGGCCGTGAAGGCCTGGACAACCTGATCTTCGTGGTGAACTGCAACCTGCAGCGCCTGGACGGTCCGGTGCGCGGCAACGGCAAGATCATCCAGGAACTGGAAGGCGTGTTCCGTGGCGGCGGCTGGAACGTGATCAAGCTGCTGTGGGGCGGTTACTGGGATGCCCTGCTGGCCAAGGACACCAACGGCGTCCTGAAGAAGCTGATGATGGAAACCGTCGACGGCGAATACCAGAACTGCAAGGCCTTCGGTGGCGCGTATACCCGCGAGCATTTCTTCGGCAAGTACCCGGAAACCGCTGCGATGGTCGCCGGTCTTTCCGACGACGACATCTGGCGCCTGAACCGTGGTGGCCACGACCCGCACAAGGTGTACGCCGCCTACCACCAGGCCGTGAACACCAAGGGCATGCCGACCGTCATCCTGGCCAAGACCGTGAAGGGTTACGGCATGGGCAGCGCCGGTGAGGCACTGAACCCGACCCACCAGACCAAGAAGCTGGACGACGAAGCGGTGCGCCACTTCCGCGACCGCTTCAACATTCCGGTGACCGACGCGCAGCTGGCCGACGGCCAGGTGCCGTTCTACCACCCGGGCCCGGATTCGCCGGAAGTGCAGTACCTGCAGGAACGCCGTGCCGCCCTGGGTGGTTACCTGCCGCAGCGCCGCCGCAAGGCCGACAAGACCTTCGTGGCGCCGAAGCTGGAAGCCTACGAGCGCCTGCTGAAGAGCAGCGGCGAGCGCAGCTACTCCACCACCATGGCCTTCGTGCAGAGCCTGAACATCACCCTGCGTGACAAGGAACTGGGCCCGCACATCGTGCCGATCGTGGCCGACGAAGCCCGTACCTTCGGTATGGAAGGCCTGTTCCGCCAGATCGGCATCTACGCGCCGTTCGGCCAGAAGTACAAGCCGGTGGACGCCGACCAGCTGATGTTCTACCGCGAAGACCAGAGCGGCCAGGTGCTGCAGCAGGGCATCAGCGAGCCGGGTGCGATCAGCTCGTGGATGGCCGCTGGTACCAGCTACTCGGTCAGCAACGTGCCGATGCTGCCGTTCTACATCTACTACAGCATGTTCGGCTTCCAGCGCGTGGGCGACATTGCGTGGCAGGCCGCCGACATGCGTACCCGCGGCTTCCTGCTGGGTGGCACCGCCGGCCGCACCACGCTGAACGGTGAAGGCCTGCAGCACGAAGATGGCTTCAGCCATCTGGTGGCCGGTGGCATCCCGAACGTGCGCAGCTACGACCCGACCTTCGGCTTCGAAGTGACGGTGATCCTGCAGCACGGCACCAAGCGCATGATGGAAGACCAGGTGGACGAGTACTACTACGTCACCCTGATGAACGAGAACTACACCCACCCGGAAATGCCGGAAGGTGCGGCCGAAGGCATCGTCAAGGGCATGTACCTGCTGACCGACGCCGGCAAGCCGAAGAAGGGCGAGCTGCGCGTGCAGCTGCTGGGTTCGGGCACCATCCTGCGCGAAGCCATTGCCGCCGCCGAGCTGCTGGACAAGGACTTCGGCGTGACCGCCGATATCTGGAGCTGCCCGAGCTTCAACGAACTGCGTCGCGATGGTTTCGACGTGGAACGTGCCAACCGCCTGCATCCGGAAGGTGAGCAGCGCAAGGCCTACGTGACCGAGCTGCTGGAAGGCCGCCAGGGCCCGGCGATTGCCGCCACCGACTACGTGCGTGCGTATGCGGACCAGATCCGTGCGTTCGTGCCGATGTCTTACACGGTGCTGGGTACGGATGGCTTCGGCCGTTCGGATACGCGTGCGAACCTGCGCCGGTTCTTTGAGGTGGATCGCTACTACATCGCGCATGCCGCGATTGCGGCGCTGGCGAAGGAAGGGAAGATGACCGCGAAGGATGTGGCCCGGGCGATCAAGCAGTACAAGATTGATCCGGAGAAGGCTAATCCTGTTGGGGTTTGATTGATAAACTCAAACAGGAAGGGCAGGGCTGATTGGGTCGCGAACAAGAGTACTTCGAGGCTTGTAGTCACTGACTAGTCACTGGACTTGCGCAATGAGGCGGCTCACTGAGCCGCCTCATTGCGTTTTTTACTTCAGTTTGCAAACGAGATCAGAGTGCCGGAAGGTGGGTGGCCACCGCCCAGCTAGGGCTGGCGCAGTGAACTCAGAAGCCTGTGCTAGAAATCCTGGCTGCCGTCGGATTGAACTCAGCTGCCTGCCAAGCCAATCTAACCATCCGGTTTGCTAACATTCCCTGGCGAACCGGTGAACTGGTGCTGCCGGTTGCAGACTAAAGCGAGATTGGGCTTGGTGCAGAAAATGATGCTCGGCCCGGACAAGGAGCTGTAAATGCAAACTTCAGATAAGAAGGACCCAGTTTCAGAGACTTTGTCGTTCCGGCCAAGGGCTCGTTTGCTGCAGCTTCTTGGAGACCAGCTTATCGGTAGCCCAAGGCTCGCAGTCTTCGAGCTTGTAAAGAATGCCTATGATGCAGATGCCGAACATGTCACGGTAACGCTGAGCTCACTTGGCACCACTCAAGCCAGTATCACGGTGCAAGACGATGGCGATGGGATGACTCTCGCCACAGTTAAAGACATTTGGCTTGTACCTGCGCACGACCATCGGGGGGTGCAGCGATCAAAGCTGAAGCGCACTAAGTTGAATCGTTTGCCCTTGGGCGAAAAGGGGCTGGGCCGCTTTGCGGTGCACAAGCTCGGAGACGCAATCGAGCTGGTAACTCGTGCTCCGGGTGAGCAAGAGTGCGTTATTCAAATTGATTGGGCCGCACTCATAGCAAAGGAGTTTCTTTCGGAGGCTGAGGTTAAAGTAGAGACTCGGGAGCCCTTAGTTTTCACCGGAGATAAGAAGGGGACACGCCTAACGATTGGCGAACTTCGAGAAGCAAATTGGACTCGAGGAGAGGTAAGGCGTTTGCTGAGGCAGATTACCTCCATATCTTCACCATTCAATGCCCGCTCCGACCAGTTTAATACCGAGCTCAAGATTCCTGAGCATCCGGAGTGGGTCTCTGGAGTTCCCGATATTGGTGTGCTTCTAGAAAGGGCGCCGTGGCGTTTCGTGTTCTCCTTCGAGAACGGAAAGATCGACTGGGATTACGAATTCCGCGGTATCGCAGGTATCAAACTGGAGAAGCGTGCAGTAAGTGATAACGCAGGAAATCTCCAGATCGTGGCTGATCGTGATGTTGATGATCTTGGAACCAATCAAGGTGCCACATCTAAAACTGCGAGAAAGCTAGTGGCCGATGAATCCATGACCGATGGCGTAGGGCCAGTTACTGGAGAGTTCTACGTTTTTGACCGAGATCGGGAAGTTCTACAGCTGCTTGGAGATAGTCAGCTAATTCAGAGCTTCCTTGACGAAAATGGTGGTGTTAGGGTGTATCGAGACAGCATCCGAGTGTACAACTATGGCGAGGCCGGGGATGACTGGTTGAGCTTAGATCTTCGTCGTGTAAATACCCCGACTCGAAATATCAGCCGAAATATCATCGTTGGTGCGATAGATCTATCTCTCGAGAAAAGCACCAGTCTCGTGGAGAAGACGAATAGAGAGGGCTTTGTTGAGAATACTGCCTATGCAAATCTAAGGCGTATAGTTCTTGGCGCGCTCGCCATACTCGAAATTGAACGAAAGATAGACAAAGATAACATTCGCGCCATCACCGGGAGAGGTAAGGATCGTGAGGTCGCTAACATAACGATGCCGCTTCAGGCGCTTCGCGACGCGGCCAAGAAGCACCAACTCTCTGCAGAGCTGGATCCCCTGATCAATAAGGCAGAGAAGAATTACAATGAAATGCGCGATACCATGCTTCAGGCGGGAATATCTGGCATGGGGCTCGCGATCGTGTTTCATGAGATCGAGCAAGGCGTCCGGCTTCTGTATGACGCAATCGAGGACGGACGCAATCTTCAGAACGTTCAGGTTCAGGCCCGAGAGCTAGTTCGGGTACTCGACGGGTTTAGCGAGCTTCTGCGCAAGGGCGACCGCCGAGATCATAGTCTCAAGCATTTGATCAGACGAGCGAGAGATCTTAATCGTGTCAGATTCAGAAATCACGGCGTCAGTCTTGTCTGTCCAATTCTTGAGGATGACTCGCCTGGAATAGAAAGAAGGTTCTCGTTCGGATTGCTACTCGGCGCGCTTAACAACCTCCTTGACAATGCGTTTCACTGGCTTCAGGTCAGGTGGCCGGAAGGCTCTCAGAATGACCGAAAGATTTACATCGGCATCGAGCCAGATCTCACTGGTTACCCAGCTATCATCGTTGCCGACACTGGCCCGGGCTTCCAAGATGATCCAGAGCGGCTGATAAAGCCGTTCTTTAGTCGACGCCCGGATGGTATGGGTGTCGGACTCTATTACGCGAACATGGTGATGGAGCTAAATGGTGGACATCTCGCTTTCCCAGATGCTACGGAAGTTGGGTTGCCCGACGAATTTACTGGGGCTGTTATTGCCCTTATGTTTCCGAAGGAAGGGACCTCCTCATGATGATCGTAGCGCCGCGCTTCATTGCAGTAGATGACAAGAAGGAGCATCTCGAAGCAATCGTTTCTTCCCTGCAGAAACTGGGGGCGCCTTGCATAGGTGTGCAGTACGATCTTGAAAATGACCTAAATGTCAGTCATTTTCGCGGTGTCCGATGCCTATTTATGGATCTTCATCTAACAGGTGGCAACCTCAAGACCGACCACAAGGGTGACTTCAGTAGAATTCAGCAGATCCTCGAAGAATGCATCGACTCTCGTGGCGGCCCTTTTATTCTGGTCATGTGGACTCAGCATCCCGATCTGAAGGATCAGTTGGTTGAATACCTGGAGAGGAACATTGATCCGGCCCGTCCGTACGCGCGTCCGCTTGCTGTACTTAGCCTCGCCAAGGACAGGTACTTGGTGAATTTGGACGAAGGTGTAGTTCGCGATCCGGCGGAGCTTCTTGGTGCTATTCAGGAATCCATACTTGGAAATCCACAGCTTGCCGTTCTTCTTCAATGGGAAGCTGATGTACTCAGGGCTGCGGGTGCGACGTTGGCATCGTTGTTGGAGCTAGTGCCAGTCGGTTCACGGACGAACGCGCATTACTCTGACGCGCTGGATTCGCTTCTCAGTCGCATGGTGACTGAGGCGGTCGGGACGAATCATGTCGCCGCAGATCCGCGAGCGGCTATCACGACGGCCCTTGCTCCAATACTTTCTGACCGTGTCCAAAACCAGGACGTCGCAGATGCCGAAGCCACTATATGGAGCGCGGCCGTAACCAAGCATGACGCGAGGATGCCGAGGGCCGATTCCTTCGAGGCTGGTAGCATTAACAGGATGCTTCACCTTGCCATACCTGGTACAGAGAGACTGACGGCCACAGATTGGGGAGCTGTGGTAGCTTGGCCATTCAAGTGGGACGATCCGACCTTCCTTCGTATTACTGGAATGAGCATTAAGGATATGCTGTGCCAGCAGTTCAAGATGAGAAGCGCGTCGATTGCAGATTGTCGTCCGATTCTCGTTCGAGTTGGGGCTGCGTGTGACTATGCACAAAGCAATACTGGCCCTATTACCTACTTATTGGGTTTCGAGATTCCCGAGAATGCTGCGCGTCAGGATGCCAAAGCCACTGATGCGATATGGGTCTCGCCTGTGTTTGTTCTGGATCCAGCACAAGGTCCTTACCGGATTCATGCGCATATCAGGTTTCCACAGACTCACCTGCCTGCGGACGCTGGTCAGTGGCGGGTTACTAGCCGGTTGCGCGAGCAGCTGCTTATGCAACTTATTAGTTCTGCAAGCAACTACGTGGCACGTCCGGGGATTGTTCGAATTACATGTTGAGGGGGCGCTGATCCGGAAGCATGATCTTAGTTCTCGAGTTGCGCAGCGTCGGGTCCTGTCTGAGTCATGCCGGATGACCTGAGCAGGCACCAGTGTGTCATTAGGCGCTCTTGGACCCCTGTGCTGCGGGCTCTGCGAATCTTGCCGCATAGGTCGATCAGCACAGGGGGGGGGCACATAAGTGCCCTCTCCAGATCATCTCGATTAGAATGCGCGGAAATCTCAGAACTCGTTAGGCCCGCTGCGCGACGCAGTAAGTCATGCGCGTAACTCAGAGCGAGCCGGGGCGGCGCCGCTGGTGATCAGTTGCAGTAGGTTCCAAATCATTGGCGGGCGACTATGTTCGTATCATGCCCACCTTTTGACTGCCCAGTCAGCGAGAATTTGGGAGCGCTCGGAAATCAGAGCTGGGGTCCAATTTGCGTAATCCCGTGCAAAATTTCGCGCAGCCTTGAACCCTGAATCGTCCTGGTAGACGTTTTTCTTCTTCTCATATGGGCCATTGCTTAGTGATTGATTCATTTCTCTAGATAGTGGGAGTAGGTTTGCTAAAAGGCCCTTCAAATCTTCATGCTGTTGCGTCGTGAAGTGCTCCTTCCATGTCTCCGACAGCTTGTCCGGCAATACATGCTCAATCCACATTGTTCCCTGGGGCTGGTCACCGCCAAGGTGACGATTCCATTCCAGAAGGACGAATCTCGTTACCGATGCACCATAGAGTGGTCGCTCCGCTATTGCTTGTCGCACATCATTGTCGTCGGGCCAAACAACGGTCTTGTGCTTGCGAATACATGCCTCCACCGAATCTTGTGTTGGGTTGCCATCGCAATCCTGCCACAGTCGCTTAAAGACGGCGTGGAGTCCAGTGGGCTCGTGCCCACAAACAGCTCGACGGATAAGGAACGATTCAACCTTTCCGGCAACTTCAACGGCTACCGTCGGAGCTATGGAGCCCTCTCGCACGGCATTGGTGAGCTGCATCAGGAATGGATAGGTCGAGCTTGGTGCATCGCATTCGCTGAGGCGGAGTAGGGCCTTGGCTACATCTGTAGGGAGGCCTTGCTGATTCGTGCCATTCACCACATCGAGGAATGCATCTTGGTACTTCGCGAGGTCGTTAATGATTGATCTTGGATCAGAAAGGTCTTTCCATCTGAGGCGAAGCTTGTCAAATACCTCAGACTTTTTCACATTGGGATCGTAGATTAGGCCGTATGGGAAGAAGTAGGAATCGAATAGGCTCTTCTCATCGCGCAAGAACTTGCTGTAGAAGGGCTGCCAGTCGTTTTGATCAATTTCTTCGATTCGGTCCGGTGCTTCATTTGCAACTTTCGAAAAGATCTCGTTGCGGACCAAGTCGCCAGTGGTAATTGGCTCCTGGCGCGAATTAAGGCTGTCAAATATCTTGGGGCCATCGGTTGGATTCCGGACCACAATCTGCACAACGCTCACGGCCCCCAACAGGGCGCGATAAATCCCATGTAGGCGCTCCTCTCCCTCAAGCTCAACTTGGTCTTTAAGAAATCGATGCGCTGTTCGATAGTTGTTCCATAAGCGTCCGTTGTTATGTCCTGTCGCAGAGAGTGGCTTGTACCTGAACGAGCCAAGCTTCTCCGCAAACTTGGTATCAGAGAGCATGTGTTCGAATACTCTGTTGAGCTGGGCGCGGTCTTCCTTGCACGAATGGAGCTTGGAATTGGATGCCAAACGACCTTCCCGCCCGATGCCGATGACTAGGTACTTAAGGAAAAGACCGGCTGCATCGTCATAGAGGCCATTGTCGCAGAGTGTTTTTACAATTGCGCAAATGTAAAGAAAGATGGTGGTAGTCCGCTGCTGACCATCGATAACCTCGTATACGCTCGGATCTGCAGGATTGCCGCGGCGCGCGTACATAATGATCGCCCCCAGAAAGTGCGTGTCTTCAGCATCGATAATGCTGAGGAGGTCCTTCTCGAGCTGCCGGAGCCTTTCTGGCTTCCATTTATAGGCGCGCTGAAAATAAGGAATACTGAAAACTAAGTCTCCAGAGAGCAAGTTGGAGAGCTCGGTTTCATCTGAGCTATTGGTGAGGCGCTGTGCTGTTGACATCAGGGGCCATGCTCCATGCGGAAGGTTGCTTGAGTGGGTCTTGCTTTCCTAGTGCTGCAATGGATCGATATCTGGTCTCTTAAGTGCTAATGCAACTGTAGTCAAAAAGGGTCCTGAGGGTCGTCGCCCGTTCGATCATGCCGCAACGGGGCAACACAGAACAAAGGGATTCACCCTAGCTTTCAGCGACACACTTGGCGGCCGGCCGGCCTAGCCTGAGCGCAAGCAATGGGGGTTCGATCTAGGCAAGCATCGGCTACCTCTGTACCACTTGCTTTATCTAGCCAGGAGGATCTCACGGCGGGCCCGCATGCGTCCTGCCAGGCTCTCGGCGTCGCCAAATGTCAGCTGGATGATGGCTCCTCAACATGTGCCGCCATTGTCGCCCAGGAAGCCGGTCAGCGGCCGGCACTGCAGGAGGGGGGCAGTGCATCACTAACGCCATCGCCTAGCAGCCGTTGACGATTCGGAGAAGAACACCATGGTTAGAGTGATTCGAACTCCGAGGGAAGGGTTTGTATATCTGAAGGAAGTCCCACAAATGATGACGCCATGACTGATGCTGAGGATAATATCCCAGACGCGACCTATGGCGACACATCAACCAAATGGACCAGGGTGGCAAGCTGTTGGTCACTGCATGGCTTACTGTGTTGAAATTTCGATCTTCGTGTCCTTGGTACAACCTAGAAACGACGCACATCGGATGGCTGCTGCTTGAGCTCCAATCCTCCTACTGCCTCGTAGGGCGCATTCCCATACAATGATGACTCGCCAGCCCAGCACTGTGAGCATCCTTTCGACCCGTTCGTCTCGCGCCCGGTTGCCCGCAATCTTCTTGGTCCAGAAATCCGTTCTCGTCGAGGGAATCTTTGCACGGTGGCAATTATGCCCATGCCAGAAGCAGCCATGAACGAAGATGACAGTTCGGTACTTTGTCAGTGCAATGTCCGGCGAGCCTGGAAGATCTTTCTTGTGCAGTGCATATCTGAACCCAAGCGAATGGAGGGCTCTTCTGAGCAACATCTCGGCCTCGGTGTCACCTTTGCGAACCCGACTCATGTTCCAACTACGTTGTGCCCGATCGCTGCGATCGGTCATCACCGCCACCTCTGCGTGCAGGGAAATGAAAATGACCGTCCAGCAGAACTCGGTACGAGACACCAAGGTTGCAACTGAACGGTCGTCGTGACTGGAATCTTCTAAGTGCCGACCCGCTCAGTCGGAGGGGTCGCTCCGAAGTTTGCGGAGACGGAACTCATGAGAGTTCCAATCATCTCAGATGCAATTGCTTTTGCTAGCAGGGGAGGGACAGCGTTACCGATCTGCTTGAACGCGGGATTCATGGTGCCGCTGAACTTGAAGCCATCTGGGAAGGACTGGAGCCGAGCCGCCTCACGAACCGATATCGTGCGGGCCTGACTGCTATCGTAGTGAATATGGCTATAGCTGTCCTTCCCCAGGTGCGCCATCAATGTGCGCGCGGGTTGATCCGCCCACATCTTGCGCCATTTGTTCGGGAACTTGGTAGCGTCATATGGCGGAACAATAGAATCCCAGAGAGCCTTGTAGCCCGCCGACTTCTCTCCGAGCTTCTCGCCCCGGGCGCGGGCTGCCTCCAGCTTCTCCTGAAACATCTCAAGAGCGTGTGCGTAGGCCTCAGGATACTGGTCCCCCGGATTCATTCTTGCAAACAGCTCATAGTCTCGCGGTAGGTACCGAATCACGTGGTCGGAGATGCCTTGCTTTGGGGCTTCATGCCCCTCCCACGAGCGCATCAGTGCGCCGTAAGCAGTGGGCTTCTTCTTGCCATAGGGGATCGGAGTGTCAAAGCGACGCGCGCCACGCACAATCTTTCCCTGCGCAAGCAGCTCGCGTGCGTTGATACTTGGCATATCTGCCAAGGCGTCTGCTGCGGTGACGGCAGGTGGAAGATCAGGTGAGGCCGCAGGAGGAGCAATGTATGAATGAGCCCCGTCAAAGAGGTTGTGCAACGTCTTCAGAGCGACAGAACGCGAACCCTCATAGCCTGGCGGCAAGACAAGATAGTGAGTCGGCTTGGGGAAAGACACGGTCGCATTGAGTTCGCGCCTGTATGCCATCAGGAACATACGCTCACGCATCTGCGGAACGCCATAGAACGCCGCATTGAGAAGTGTGTACCCGCAGGTATAGCCCTTCGACTCCAGAACCTCACAGGTTTCTTCAGCGATGTTCTGCCCGCCATGGTTCAGCATGTCGGGCACATTCTCCATCAGAACCGCGACGGGCTGGAACGCATCTACGTACTCAAGGTACTTCTTATAGAGTTGAGCTCGCGGATCGTGAATGAAGGCCTCAGGGTGCTCTTCAATCTCGCGCAGCTTTGAGCGGCCGACGCGAGCGAACGCTTGGCATGGCGGGCCCCCGACGACGATGTCAAACGCGTCAGCGACGCTCCCAAGCCCGAGCTGCATGCAGAGCTCGGCTGGTGTGGTCTTGGTGATATCAATTGGCTTGCTGTGAGCCTCTGCACCACCATGAAAGTTCAAGCCATGCGATCTAGCAGCATCGGGGTCGAACTCAACCGCGGCGCGGAGCTCGAAGCCGGCTGACTCAAAGCCCAGAGAAATGCCCCCGCAGCCAGCGAACAGATCAAGCACGCGGGGCTTACCGCCCGCGGCGATGCGCTCTAGCTTACGAAGAATGACGTCAGTGTTCATCAATTGGTCCCTTGCCCGTTTGGCAGGCGAAGTGGTGACTCGGTTTGGTTGTTGCAGTCGTCGAGGAAACGTTGGACCGCCATGCGAATGACCCAGGCGGACGAAACGTGATGGCTGTCTGCTAAGGCCTGAACCTGGGTGTGGACGTTTTCGGGCAGCATCACCGACGTCCGCACAGACCTGCGGTCTGGTGAGATAGGGCTTCGAGCCATGACAAGGCCAGCATTGGGATGGTGGCAGCATTGTGGAGTAATCTGCGTATAAATGCACCACATATGCAGCTCCGGAGACGGCATACTTGTATTCATCTGGATAAACACGGTCGACATATGGCCCGCAAGCTAGCCCTCAAGCGTCTCACCGCTTCAGATTTGACTGTTTTCCGTTGGCATTTCACCAATCGACCCGCCGGCAACCAAAAGGCGATCAACCTGGACAGGAGCGTCTTGGTAGACAGCCTGTTCCCTGAGCTGGCCAAGCCGGGGGCGGTGCCCAACCCTCGGTACAACCTCGAGCTCAAGATCTCAGGCCCCGGGGCCTGCGCGCCTCACACGTTGGTCCGCAAGATCCTCAAGCAGCAGAAGAACTGGAGGCTCAACGGCGAATTTATCGATGGACCGATCGATGATCCGCAGAGGTACAACTACCTCGCAGCTGACGACTTTGCCTTCTTTGAGTTCCGCGGCGATCAAGTGCCAGAGGCTATCCATATGCTGCTGATTTCGGCAGCCGATCCAAAGGATGCACAGCTCCATCAAACCCTCAGTCAGATCTTTGTGACCGGCTCGATGCGTGTCATAGATGAGCACTTCATTCATGATGTATTGGAGCGGAGTGGGGTTGCCGGCCGACACGCGCTGTCTGACTGGGCAGAGGGCGCGCTGCTTGAAGAGATCGGGCTTGGCAGCGCGGCTGCTACTCTTAAGCTCTACGCCCGTCGCAACAGGCGTGGACTGACTCCAGAGGAATTTCTCGAGATCCGAGACCGCGCACAGTCAACGGGAATCTCCGGCGAACTGTACCTCAACGACTGGCTGTTGGACCTGCAGCGAGAGGGAGAGTGCTCTGACGTTGAGTGGACATCTAGCAGCAATGCGATCGCACCATATGACTTCCGACTCAGAATGCCCCCGCATGGCGTCGAACGCCGAATTGATGCCAAGTCGACCACTGGCGAATTTGAAGCCGCACTGCACATGTCGCGCGCGGAGATCGTTGAAGCAGTGCGAGGTGGCGTGTGCTACGACATATATCGTCTCTATCGACTGTCAGAGAAAGGGGCGGAGATGCGGGCTGCATATGATGTTGGGCCCGCCTTGGCTCCTATACTTGAAGCGCTCGAAAACCTTCCGTCCGGCGTCTCGGTAGATTCGGTCTCCATCCACCCGCCAATTCTTCAGTTCAGCTCAGACATCCACTATCTGCCGAACTCGGAGCTGGACGACGATAAGTGAGTCTCTGGACTACATCGGTGCAACTTCTCAGTGATCTGACGAGCCGGGCGGAGCGCGACTTCCTCCGGCACCAGGGGGCACGCTCTTCGAACGAATTGCGGCCCTCTTTCGTCTTCATTGCCGCGATTGCCAAGGTGTCGCTCAGTCGGACCGCTCTGTCAGTAGGCCCCTCTCTGCCAGCGCGGTCCGGATAGAGGCGCTGGTGATCAGTAGGTGTGTCGTGGAATCGTCTACCAGCATAGCTGGGGTGCCTCGGATCATAAGCCTGAAGAACTCATCTCCAGAATCAAGGGAATCTAGCGCCGAGATCTTTGCAGCCAGATGCAACGCTCTCTCGCGCATATCTGCCAACTCAGCACTGGGGACCTTCTTGTAAGTGCGAAGTTCAAGCGCTGTTGTGGGCGCGTGGGGGGCGAAAGGAACTGTGAGCATTCACGCTAGAACGAGCCCGATGGCGAATCTCTCTGACTTCGTTGGAAGTCCCGTAGATCGATGACGGGCGGAGGCGCGCCGACGCTCGCAATGCTCCGTCAGCGGCGCTCCCCAACTGCGATTGGCGCTGTGAGTTGCCCGCTCTACTCCCGCACCTGCAGGCGCTCAATAGCCTGCGCAGTCAACGCCACGCACGCCATCTTCAACCCTTCCATCACCCGATCCCCCAGGTACTCCTCGGGCGCGCCGTTCTGCCGGGTCCGCTCCGCAGCCAACATCAGCTCCGCCACCACGCGCAGCCCCGCCAGCGCGCAATCCGCATCCGCCAGCTGTAGACACCGCCCAGGCAGTTGATGCCGTTCCGGCCAAGGCTGGCCATCCGCAGCTGCACCAGTTCCGATGCGGCGCAGCGTGGCTACGAAGGCGTTGGGATCGACGGACGGTTCGCGCTCGGGTGAGGCGTTGTCCGGATCGTACTGCGCGTGCAGGGAACGGAAGTCCGATGTGTTCATGGCAATGCTCCGTACAGGACAGATAGCAACGCCACCGATAGAGGCGGCGGACGGTGCGCGTCTCGAAAACCGGTGAATACCCAATCCGGCGGGTCCGAGGACCCCCACGCACCGCCCGCCATGGATCGCGAACGGATTGCCAGCCGGCGCCATCCGAAGATGACGCCGACTGGCAAGCGCAAAGCACTGGGTATTCAGACGGGTTTTCGAGTCCCGCGCCACCTAGTGCGAGGTGGCACGCCAAGGTGTACTCGCATGGTTGCGAGATGCCAAGAAACCGTAGGCCGCAGAGGCCGCAAATGCTGACGCTTACGGCATTGTTGCATGGCGCGCGCGTGGCAGAACCCTTGCGGTGCAGTGGTTTCGGCCGGTGTTAAGCTACCGCCCGAATGCGCATTGAAAAGCACGGTTTGCAGCTGTTCGGGATCCCAAAAGCGACACGTAGCCCACAGCGCCCATTCGCGCAGCGTGCCGATTGCGACACGGCTTAACTTCGCAGCGCCACGCCCGGCCGTGGCCACAGCGCATCGTCGCGCTCCAGGTCGTAGTCGCTGCCGAACGCCAGTGCTGCTTCGCGTGGAGGAAGGTCCGCGTAGCAACTCAGCAGGTACTCATCCATGCCGGCATCGCGATGGTCGATGGCGAACAGGTGGAGAAGTTCCTTGTCGAACGCTTCCAGCCATGTGGGGTCGATCTTGGTCATGTCATCCTCCAGAGGGGAAAGGGAGGATGGCTGGAGCGCGTCTCAAGACGTGGGACGCATGCTTGACCAGGTTCGGAATCTCGCAGTGATCTGATTGCACCAGGCGCAAGGTCGGGGTAGAACGGGGCAGACTCGCTACGGCGCATCATAGCTAAAGGAGGCGAAAGAGCATGGAAGCATTGAAGTCGAACCAGCCTGTTCCTGGCGAGTTCTTCCTCCTGATGCCTGATACCACGCGTGGGGGAAAGGGGCACGGCGTCGTGTTCGAGAACGCGAAGCGGCTGCGCATCCCGCCGCGCCTGATCCTGCGACCCGAAGAGGGCGGCTTTCCGCCCATGGCGGAGAAGCCGTTGCTCGTCTACTCGGCAAAGAAGGGGAGCCTCCCAGAGGATCTGGAGGGGGGCATGAGCGGGTACTGGATGGTCTCCGAACGATTACGCGGTGCTCTTGTGTCTGTAGATCCGGCTGGCTTCGAGTTTGTGGAGTGTGATTACCGTCTTGCCGATGGATCCAAGGGGCCGCGGTACTTCCTGTGTGATGTAACCCGTGAGCTCGATGCGGTGGACGAAGAAGCCTCGAAACTTCGGATCATCACTGACGCAGGCTATCGAGGTGGGAAGTTCTACGACCTTAGGGGCGGAGCCAGTCTGGCGTTCCGCAAGCAGATCATCGGTCAAGCCAGAATATTCCGGACGCCTTACTCGGGAAACCTCGTCCTCTGCGACAGAGAGCTCCGCGACGCTGTGTGGAACGCTGGAATCGGTGGGCCGCGCGTATCCCGGGGCCTCTGGTTCACAGACGCGGCCAGCATCTGAGTCAGAGCTCTGAGGATCGTACCCTTGGATGCCTTCTGGATTCGCTTCAACTGCTTACGAGGAATCTCGATTCACATTCACAGCGTGAGATGACAAGCATGGGATCAGCTTCCACCTACCAGCCGCGCAAGGGCGAGTTCTTCAAGCTACGACCGGATGCTACCCGTGGAGGAGAGGGTCACGGGGTGGTTTTTGATAACGTGGACGCGTTGCTTGCGACTCCCAGGCTGATCCTCTTACCCGAGGCCGGTGGCTTCCCTCCACTGCGTGAAACCCCGCGCTTGGTCTATCGGGAGCGGCAGGGTGTCCCTCCACAGGACCTGGAAGGCGGGCTGAGCGGCTACTGGCTGGTCTCCGAGCGTTTGCGCCAGGTCATGGAAGAGATTGACCCTGACGCGTTCGTTTTCGCTGATACCGACTATCGCTTGGATGACGGTTCAAAGGGACCAACCTACTTCCTTTGCGACGTGGTCCGTACGCTGGACGCCTTGGATGAAGAAGCCTCCCAGCTCAACATCGTGATCAGCGATGAGTACGAGGCAGGGAAATATTACCGCCTGACCGGTGATATCCGGTTGGCGTTCAAACGCGAAGTGCTGGGTTCGGCTCACGTGTTCAGACTGCCGTTCCATGGCGGGGTATTCTGCGACCGAACGTTCAAAGATGCGGTGGAAGCTGCCGGCATCGTCACGGCCAAGAGATCCAACGGGCTCTGGTTTGAAGATGTGGTGAACTGCTGAGTCGGTCCCACCGGCGCTAACCTCGCGACCTATGCTGCAAGTGTGCGGAGTGCGGTACATGCCTAAAATTGGGAGAGAAACAAGCACATGCCCTCGTCAAAACGTAATCAGCCTGTGCCTGGTGAATTCTATCTGCTGATGCCCGACACGACTCGAAGGGGAAGAGGGCACGGCGTTGAGATCGAGAATGAGGGCGCACTGCTGACGCCACCCAGGCTGATCATCCGCCCTGAAGAAGGTGGTTTCCCTCCTCTGGCGCAGAGACCGCGCCTGGCTCTCGAACCAAAGCTGGGGGATCCACCGCAGGATCTCGAGGGAGGAATGAGTGGCTACTGGTTGGTATCAGAGCGCCTCAAGATGGCCTTCACCGATATAGATCCCGTTGCCTTTGAGTTCGTGGAGTGTGATTACGTGCTTCCGAAGGGCACAGAGGGCCCAACGTACTACCTGTGCGAGGTTGCTCGCGAGCTGGATGCCGTCGATGAGGAAGCATCGAAGTTCCGGGTCATCGTCGATGAGGGCTATCCGGGCGGAAAGTTCTACGACCTTCGTGGCGGAGCAAGCTTGGCATTCAAGAGGGATGTAATCGGGCGCAGTCATGTCTTCAGGAGCCCGTACTCCGGCGATCTTGTCTACTGCGATCGCGTGTTCCGGGATGCCATACGCGCTGCGGGAATTGGAAGCGCGTGTGAAACGCGTGGCCTGAGGTTCAAGGACGCAGCCAATGTCTGATATGACGCGCGTCATTCTAAGCAGAATCCGCATGTAAAAATTGAAGACGGCTGCGGCGCGTCTCATGGAACGGGATCGGTAGTCGAACTTAAGATCGATTTCATTTTTGTCCGATTGCTTGCCGGTGCAGAACGGTTTAAAAGGCAGCCATGCCTATTCAGTGCTTGAGTTGAAGACAGGGCGGTAAGAGGCGGGTCGCATCGAGACTTCAGAGCGGCCAGAGGAATTGGCGAGATGCAGTAGTGCGCTATGTCGGTGGAGGGGGCTTCAGACTGTGAGCGCGCGGGCATGACTCGAAGAGGGCATGGAAGGTTGGCACCCTTTGATAAGATCTTGGCACGCTTATTTAGATTGATTCTGAGGTGAGGCGAGCAATGACTTCGAATCTGCCAAAGAAGGGCGAGTTCTTCGAGTTGCGCCCAGATGCCCGACGGCGCGGCAAAGGGCATGGCGTCGTTTTTGAGAACGAGTCTTCCCTGAAGACCCCTCCAAATTTCCTCTTGCGTCCCGATCAGGGGGGCTTCCCGCCTCTGCGCGAGACCCCGCGCCTGGTGTATTACCCAAGCGAAGGGTGGCCACCGGAGGATCTTGAAGCTGGAATAAGCGGCTATTGGCTCGTTTCCGGGCGCCTCCGCGAGGTGATGGCGGCCGTGGACCCAGGTGCTTTCGCGTTCAGGGAGACTGCCTATCGACTCGCTGATGGAGCAATGGGTGGTCCCTATTTCCTTTGCGATGTCATCAGAACCATTGATGCCTTGGATGAGGCAGCATCCCATCTGAAGATCATCGTTAGTGACGACTATGAAGAGGGGAAGTACTACGACCTGACCGGCGACGCGCGTCTGGCATTCAAGCGGGAGGCCATCGTTGACGCTCACGTGTTCCGGCTCCCCTACTACGAGGGAGTCTTCTGCGACCACATCTTCAAGAACGCAGTAGAAGGTGCCGGCATCGTGACCGCCAGAACATGCAACGGGCTCTGGTTCGAAGACGTTGTGAACTGTTGGGCCAGACGGTCCTCCGAAGATTGAGTAGCACTGCGGTTTGGAGCCCAATCTTTAATGACAATGCGATCTCGATCTGTGCGTTCCGAACAATGTTTGCCTGAGCTCGCTGACGCCAGTGGATAACGAGAATGAATGAGGACGGCATGAATAGAGTTGCGCCCCCTAAAGGTCGCTTCTACGTGCTTAGCCCCGATATGGGTGCGCCTGGTCGTGGTCATGGGGTCAAATTGGACAATGAAGAGGAAATCCCTTGGCCGACCTACATGAGCGAGCCTTCTGAGGTGGGCGGGCTTGCATCACTCAGGGTTGTTCCCAAGCTTCGCTTCGATAGCCAAGTGGGTGATATGCCTTTGGATCTGCAAGGCGGATTCAACGGCTATTGGCTGATTTCTCAACCCCTGAAGGATGTAATGGAGAACATCGATGCCGAAGGCTTTGCCTTTGCGAAGTGTGCCTTTCAGCTCGAGGACGGTTCAGAAGGTGAGCCTCACTACTTGTGTGAGGTGATAAGAATTCTGGACGCGATTGACGAGAATGCATCGAGTGTGAAAATTCTGGATGGCTACCGGAACGGCAAGTACTACAGCCTCTCAGGTGGCGGCAAGTTGTCCTTCAAGGAAGCGGAAGTGGCTGATGCGCATGTATTCATGGATATCCATTCGGGCAGCCGTGTCCACTGTGACAGAGTGCTTCGCGACGCGCTCATCGAGCATGGATTTGGAACGGTGATCAATCCGCGCGGCGTGTGGATTGAAGACGCTGCAGGCTACTAGTTCAGCGGAACTTTTCGCCCTCTTGGGAACGGAATCCTATGCCAGAAGAAAGCGTAATTCTACAAAGTCATCATGTCTTTGAGCAGGTGGTGTTCAGGGATCATCCTCTCGTCAAGAGGCTTGTCGAGGCGGGATACCTGGCTAAGGATGAGTCGCTCAATCATCTCTACCTTCCGTCTGGAGGTGGGCTCGCGGAGGACCTCGACA
Source organism: Stenotrophomonas sp. Pemsol (assembly GCF_003586545.1). NCBI lineage: Bacteria > Pseudomonadati > Pseudomonadota > Gammaproteobacteria > Lysobacterales > Lysobacteraceae > Stenotrophomonas > Stenotrophomonas sp. Pemsol. The sequence continues at coordinate 93,638 of NZ_CP025780.1, forward strand.
CCTCTCCACATCCTCGCTGTCAGGTCCAAGTGTGATCGATGTAAGCTCTCTCACAGATCGTATTTGCAAGAAGCCCAAAGGAAAACGACGATGGAACCGATGGCAATCAATGGGCCTGAATCGGGAAGATTCTTCCTGTTTGCGCCGGACTTGGAAAGCAATCGTCCTTTCAGAGGAGCGATCTTCGAGAACGTTCAGGCGCTGCTGTCGCCACCGCGAATAATCCTCAGGCCAGAGAACGGTGGATTTCCCGAGCTCCGGGAGAAGCCCCGAATTGTGTTCGATGCTTCTCAGGGGCCTGCGCCGCGGGATCTGGAGGGTGGCTTCAGTGGGTACTGGCTGGTCTCGGAGCGACTCCAGAGCGTAATGAACGCGCTGGATCCAGGCGCCTTTGCATTCGCCGAATGTGATGTTCGCTTTGCAGATGGCGCGCAGGGGCCACGCCACTTTCTGTGTGACGTAGTGAGAGAGCTGGACGCAGTGGACGAGGATCGTTCACGGCTGGATATCGAGATTGACGATGACTTCGTCAATGGCAAGTTCTACTCGATTGCAGGCGGGGCCAGCTTGGCCTTCAAGAACGATGCACTGGCAGGAGCGCATGTCTTCCTCACACCGTTCAGCACGTTCGTGATCGCTGATCGTAGGTTTGTGGATGCTGTGCATGCTGCTGGAGTGCCGGATGATCCGGAGTTGAGTGGAATATCTTTTATTGATGCATCAGATATCTGATTAAGTGCGGCTGCACGGAAGGAGCCTCCAGATGCCTCGAGTCGTTCCCATTTTTCAGCAGCATCACGCCATCGAGCAACAGACGCTTGGCAATAGTCGCTTGCTCAAGGCTCTGGCTGATGCGGGTCGCTTCAACATCGATGCCGATCAGAACCTGATCAATATGCCCCAGGACAAGGCGCTCGCGCAGGCCTTGGGGGTGTCACCTCACAACGGCGGACCGATTCGTGAGTATCGAATCGGCTTGGAGGCCAATCTCGCCCGCCTCGAGAGAAGCCGGGATGGCCAAGCAGCGCTGGCTGGCGACCTGGAGGCAATGGATCGCATCGCTGCCAAAGTTCATCGGTTGAGCGACATTTCACAGGTCGGCTTGGTCAACGGAGACCTGCGGACGAACACTGCTTTAGGACAAAGCACAGATCAGGCACGTGTCCAGACGAGGGAGTTCTACAGGAGGCCCGAGGAGTACGCCCAGCAGTACTCTGGACAGCTGGAGCACCACCAGCAGTCTTCCGTTCTTTCCAGGCAATGGAGCGCCGTCACACCCAACGAGAGCCGCGTTGTATACACGCTCCAGCACTTTCAAGGATCCGGACAGCCGCTGATACGTGGCGGCAACATCGAGCTGCAGCGTAACGGATTGTCGAATGCTATCGCTGATGCCCATCAAGCCGGGCGTCTCCAGATGTCTCCGGGCGGCGTTCTTGTAGTTGAGTCTGTTCTTGGTGAAGAGGCCGCGTCACGCCTTCGTGCTCCGGTCGGGCAACGCGGCGGAGTTACCCTGGACTTCCTCCTCGGCGAAGCCTCCACGAGCCAACTGATCCGCTCCGGCGGCCTGCTCGCCTCCGGCGCCGACGCTGTCGTTACCGCCCGCCGCACCTCGCAACTGCTGGAAGAAGGCAACGGCACGGCCGCCCAGTCCGAGCTCACCCACGCTCTGGCACGCAACGGCGGTGGCTGGATCGGCGGCATGGCCACCGCATCACTGATCGGCACGTCGAGTTTCGTCCCTGCGGCCATCGTCGCGGGCGATGCGCTGCTGATGAGCAAGGCGTTCGACAAGGGTGCCGATCTGCTCGACAACCGCGCCGTCTACCGGCAGACCGACAAGGCCGATGTCACATGGCAGTTCGATGGCCGCAACTGGCAGCGCCAGGCGGTTATGGACAGCACAGGCGACGGCATTGGTACTCCGGCTGAGCGCAGTGTGGGCGCCAGTTACGAGAAGGCCCGCGAGCTGGGCGCATACGCCCATGTAAAAGCGGTAGAGCTGGCGCTGGGCAAGGCGCCGCCGCCGCAGGATCCTTTCAGCATCCCGGCGAAGGATGGCGAGAGCCGTCTGGACAACCCCAACTGGCACCGCGATGCGCAGACCGAACAGTGGACGCGGCGGGTCAAGATCAGCGTGTCCGGTGCCAACGACCGGGGGGTGTATGAGACGCAGACCGCCAGCCCCGAACGCGCCAACGAGTTGAATCGTGAGGCGGTGCAACGCATCGAGAACAACATCGCCAACGGCAAGGCCGCGATTGCCGCCAGCTACCTGGAGACTTACGTCGCTACCCGCGCCAGCGACTTCGTGCCGCTGGTGCCGGAAGCGGTGGAGCAGGCGCGTGCCAGACCCGACGCCATCCAGGGCTCGGACAACCAGCTTTACCAGCGCGATGACGCAGGACAATGGCACCACGCTGGCCAGATCGCGCAGGGCAACATGGCGCTGGAGTTGGAGCTGACCCGCACCATCCAGCAGCCGTCGCTCGATCAGTTCAACCAGACCATTGCCGCATTGGACGCGCGACGGTTGCCAACTGCGGCGGAAGTGAACCAGAACGAGCTGCGCCACAGCTACTACGCTGCGGGCATCGCGCTGACCCCGGCGTGGGAGCAGGCCATTGCCCTGGCCACGGCACGCACGCGCGAGCAGCACGGCATTGCGGGTCCCACGCTGCAGGAACTGGGGCCTGTAGCCGAAGGCAACGCGGGCGCGTCCCGGCCCATCACCCATTATCAGGTAGGCCAGGATGGCGTGGCGCGCGCCGTCGCGACTACCAGCACGCAGGAGCTGCAGGCCGCATGGAATGAGATGCGCGCGCGTGCCAATGAGCAGGCACCGTTGCCCGACTCGCCCGAGCTACGCATTGCAGCGCTGTCGGCGGGTGAGCAGGAGGCGTACCGGCAGGCACTGCAGGAAGCGAATCGGCTGGGTGCTGCGCAGGTAGATGTAGGACAGGTTGCACGAGCAGCCGCGCAGCTGGCACATGGCGACAAGCCATCCGAGCAGGATGGGAACGTGGAAGTGCGGCCTGAAGAGCCGGCGACTGCGCAATCCATCGCGCCTGCGACGGTTGCGGCAGCGCCGCCAGCGGTAGCGGTCACGCCACCGCCTACGCCTGCCCCTCAGGACAAGCCCACGCCTCAGCGGCACGCCGAGCAGCGCGATCCGCCGCGGCGTGAGGCGGAGCCTCAACCTCAGCCTCAGCCCCATCCTCAGCCCCATCCCCATCCAAACAACGAGGCGCCCACCGAAAACCGTACCGCCTCACAGACGCCGGAGCCCGCTGGGCCGATGCAGCCGCACCCGGCCGGACCTGAGCGCGCGACGCCACATGTCGCCGCGCCCTTGGATGCGGCAACGCAGATGATGCCCACGCAGCGCACAGAGCAGGCAGCGGAACCGGAGAAGATGGCCCCGATGCCTGCGGTTGCTCCCACTCCAAAGCAGGACATGGCAGTGCAGGAGGTCGAGCCGGTGCCGTTCAAGGAGCCGCTGCCTGCTGAGCCTGCGCGCGATCCATGGCCTTTGGAGCAGGAAGCGGCACAACACGTGCCAGAGCCCGAACCGGCTCCGTTGGGTGACCACCAGCCCGTCACTGCGGCTGTCACTGTTCCTGCCGCGCCCACGATAGCGCCAAGCCCCGAGCCAGCCGCGCCCGCACCGGATGAGGCATCGGCCCCGAGCCGGGTGGTGCAGGATCCCACCCAGCCCGGTCACCCTGACCATGCGCTGTATCAGCAGATCCGCGATGGCGTGGAAGCGCTGGACGCCAAGCACGGTCGCAGCTTCGATGAAGTCAGCGAGCGGATGACGGCCAGCCTTCTGGTACTGGCCAAGGACAACGACCTGGAGCGGGTGGACCATGTGCTGGTGAGCAACGCTACGCGCGAACACCCGGCCGGGCACACGCTGTTCGTGGTGCAGGGCGAGCCCAGCAATCCGGCACACCAGCGCGCTGCGATGCCGACCGAGCTGGCGGCGCAGACATCGGTGGAGGAATCACTGCAGCAGTTCGATGCAGTCAGCCGTGAAGCGCACCAGCGTGCGCTTGCCAATCAAATGGACCAGCAGCTGGAAGACCAGCGGGTGCAGCACGACATACAGATTCGTGCGGCGAGCGGGGGATGAGTAGGGCATTCACTGCACTGGCGACCTGGACGGAGGACTGAAGATGACGCCACATGGAATGCGCCGGATATGCATGCTCGCAGCACTACTCGTTCTTCTGGCTACCGCGTGCCGGCCCGATGCGGCTCGCGACGAAGGCTCGATAGCAGAGGCCCATCCTCCGGATCTGGTGCCGCTTGTGCGAGCCATGCCCACCTCGTCAATGGATGCACCATTGACGGTCGAGTTCGATGTGGCTGCTCCCAGCAAAAATTCCTCTCCAACGCTCATGATCGGCATTCGCGTTGACCGCACGGATAACACCGCGGCGTTTGGGGCACTGGCCGATGTTCGGGCGTCCGGGTTCCAGGCGAAGGTTTCCATGCAGCGCCTGGAATCGAGCGGATGGAAGGACGTGCCCTTGCACCGGCTGGAATGGGTCATTGGGGAACCTGCCAGAACAATTCCCATCCCCGCCGATGGTCGAGTGACAAATGCGTGGCTGGACGATGTTGACGTGCTGGCGCTGCAGAATGCTGGGCTGGAACGACCCGATGATAACTATGCACAGCTGGCCTTCGCATGGGCACGCAATCCGTCGCCGGGCCGATACCGGGTTGAAGTGCAACTGCACTCCCCTCTGCCACAGCTTGAGCCGTACCACCCGGAACTCCTGGTTGCTTACTTGCGCAGGCCCAAGTAAGGCAGCCTCGCCACCGCCGGTACGCTGAGTGTCACGGGTAAGTCAGCTCGGCATTCTGCCGATAGCGGGGGATCGTATTCATCTGTCTCCTCCTCCAAACTGGACCGCGTAGACGCAGGTTCTCGCTGTATCACCTTCATCGGAACGATAGGTCAACAGGCTGGTATCCATACCCTGGTTACCACCGGTGATGGGGCGCCGGTACTGCCTGATGCCCCCTCTCTGAAATGGCACTTCTGCTCCGGTTCTGTATCCGAGGGCTTCGAGGGCTCGTCCGGCACTTTCGGCTTCCCAGTAGCACACGCCATTCGGAGCATCCGTCACTGGCTGCTTGCCCAGCTGATAGAAGATCACCTCTTGGTTGGGAAACTCACGTGCCGACTCAACCGATAGATAAGTCACCCCATAGTTATAGCCGTCCGTTGTTGTCAGGTCCTTCGCGATGTGCCTGATGCTGACCTTTTCGTCTGGCACGAGTGACACACCGATCGCCGTGCCAAACTTGTCCGGACTGATGTCCGCCCTTGACCTGAGCGAATCCGCGTAGGCGAGAATCCGTTTTTGCAGCTCGGCCATGGAGATGCCGGCAGGCTGCGTATCTGCGGCAGCGGCACGTTCATTGACGGCAGACGTATCCGGCGATCGCGCACATGCAGACGTCAGCGTGAGCATGGCTGACAGTCCGAAAAGAGCACCAATGTGAGCTGCCCGCGGCATAGCTCGACGTAGCTGCGGCCGAAGCAATCTGGTCATGATGGCGGAGAGCAAAGCCGAAGCCTCTTTCGTTGTGATGCCCATCGGTGAGTCCCTGACGGTGTTGAAGGTACTGTGCGACCCGAATGAAGAGCGCCCGGACCTCCATCGTTCACGGCTGAACGCGATATCGTTCCAGAAGATCATGAACGCTGGTTTCCAGGCGCTGCCAGTCGCTCAGTATGACGCGTGCATAGTTCATCTCGATGGCGATGCTGTCGCCCACGTCCACGATGGAATGGCGGCACATTGCGATCTGGCCTTCGCCAGCGCGTTCAAGTGTCTTTCCCTGAACTACAAGTCCGTCAGGAATGCGATCTGCCGGGTCGCAGCTGATGAACGTTGTCAGTTGCCCCTCCGCCGAGCGGGCCACATACCAGTCTGGTTCCATCCCTGGGTTGTGCACGTAAGGCCTGCCCAGCGCAGCCTCCGAATCCTTTGCATAGGCTGCCATCAACGATGGGTCGATCGCATACGGCGTCAGACCCCAGCGTTCGGGTTGTGCAACGCGCAGCGCGAGGTTCTCTACCGGGTCCCTCCGCTCCAGTGATCCCGGCGCGCTGGTGGCTTCACTACTGGACCGACGCGCCAGATAGTTCTGGATGGGAACGCGATCGATGTATCTAAGCTCGACCAGCACCTGCCGCCGGCTGTCCTGCGTGCTGCGCACCGGGCGATCACCGGGGGGCGCTGCATCGAAATCCGGCCAGAACACCGTGAGCATGACGCCTCCATCGGCCAGGGGGCCCGTCTGGTTGTAGTAGAGGTTGGCCGGGAACATGAAGCGGTGCGGGCCAAGCCGAGCCTCTACCGGCTGCGTCGTGTAGGTCTGTCCGCCCACCGTACGTGGGCTGGTTGCGGTTTCGGACATGGGGGTTCCGTTCGGGTCCTTTTCCTTGGATGGGGCCTTCGCGCAGGCGGTGGTGCTGAGCACGGCCACCAGGGCGAAGTAGGCAAGCCGGCAAGCCGGTGCTCTGCTCATGGGCGATTCCCTTGCATGACCGGAACGACTATAGATCGGTGGAATGGCAAGCTCCAGTCGTTGCCGGGACCTTGCTCACGCCCGGGTCCAGTACTGCACGCTGGCTCACATATTCAGCAAATCGCGATCGGCGTCCTCAATTCCTCCACCTGCCCCCTATCCCACCTATGCCATCATCCGCCCAGGACCGCAGCATCCATCAAGGCTGAACAGGCATGGAGCAGGCAACACGCTACACCGTAACCGTTTATCTGGCCGCGCCCGGCACCCCGCTGAAAAGTGGGGGCATCTCGCCGCGCGGCCATATGTACCTGCAGGTGGCCGCGGGCGACGAGGCCCACAGCTACGGCTTCGCGCCACCGCGCCACGCGCCGGGTGAAACCCGCACCGGCGTGCAGTACGCACAGGTGCGCCACGATGATGCCGACGAGCATCTGGACCCGTACTACAGCCGCACCCTGGAAATCACCGAGGAGCATTACGGCTGCCTGCGTGATTTCGCCGAGGAACCGGCCGAGTTCGAATTCGATGTGGATCGCCCGGCCACCATCAACCGTTGCAGTGATTTCGTCTGGGCGGCGCTGCACTACGCCGGCCTGCATCCGCTGCCGGCGCCGCTGGATGGCAGCAGCAACCTGGGCGAGTTCGCGGTGCTGTTCAACCTGCCGGAGATCCAGTGTATCGCCGCGCCGTTCCCGGGCAGCGACCTGAATGCCGAAACCCACCACGCGATGCCCGAGCGCGAGGCCGAGCATCATCGCCAGGGCGACCGTGCCAGCGATGAACCGCCGCCGACGCCGATTGAAGTGGCCGGCACGCTGCTGGACCCTTCGCATCCCGACCATCGCCTGTTCTCGCAGCTGATCCAGAAGGTGGCGGAGCTGGATGCCGCGCACGGCCGCCCGTTCGATGCGGCCAGCCAGCGCATCAGTGCCAGCCTGCTGGTGCTGGCCAAGCAGAACAATCTCTCGCGCGTGGACCACGTGCTGCTCAGCCGGCCGACGAAGAGCAGCCATGCGGCGGAGAGCATCTTCATCGTGCAGGGCGACCGCAACGACCCGGGGCACCGCCGCGCCAGCATCGCCACCGAGGTGGCGGCCAAGACCGATGTGGCCGATTCGCTGCGGTTGAAGGAGCAATGACGCGGTCACTGCGGCGGGGGCTGGTGGTACTGGCGGTGCTGGGCGCGCTGGCGGCATGCCGTGCGTCACCAGCGCCTGAGGTTGCGCCGTCCCTGCTGACGCGCGCACAGGCCGAGGCCCGCACGGTTGTGCCGCTCACGCGGGCCGTGCAGTTGCAGAAGGCCGGTCGGATTGCCGAGGTCACGTTTGATTTGCCGGCGCCCCAGAAGCCGGCCATTCCGATCCTGAACATCGGGTTGCGGCTGCAGGATACCGATGGGCGCTCGTTGCTGGATGCGTGGGAGAAGATCAGGCTGGGAAAGCCACCCACGCGATTGCGCCTGGAGCGGATTGATGGCGGCGCACTTGGTTCTGTACAGCTATGGCAGAGCACTCCTGACGGGCGCGACTCACAGAGAATTCCAGAAGATGAGGTTGTGCGATATCTGGCTGATACAAGCTTGGATGACAACGCACTGATCGAGGCCGGTTTGCACTCGGATGAGATGCTGTATCAGGTGCTTCAGTTCGCGCAGGTCGGTTGGCTGGAGCCGGGCCGGTATCGGTTGACTGTCGACCTGATGGAGGACCGCCCGCAGTTGGAAGGGCTCCAAGCCGAACTTATTGTTGGATATCAATCGCTAGGGAAGTAAGACATGAGCAAGGAAGCAGAGCGCTATACGGTCACGATTCATCTCGCCGCACCGGGCACGCCGAGAGTCGATGTGGGCGACGCGGGCCAGAAGAGATTGTTGGATCCGTCATTTGCCGGGCACATGTTTCTTTCGCTGGCGCGATCAAATGACCCGGTACCCGTGAGCAGGGGATTCACGATGGGGAACGACCGTGCGAATCCCTCGCTGGGCAAAGTCGATGACACGGATCTGCGGGTCTACGACAAGCCCCGCTTCGAGCGCACGATCGAGATCAGCAAGGAGCAGTACGACCGCATCCTCGAGTTCTCGGCGAACCCGAAGAAGCACGGCTTCGACATGGAGTACGACTTCTTCTCCAACGCGTGCACCGATTTCGCATGGGGTGCCCTGAACCACGCTGGGCTGCGCCCGGTCGGGCTGGCCGGGGAGATCACCAACTACGAGGGCGCTACCAGGGTCCTGGACAACATCCGCGCGGTCAACGCCATTCCGCAGCAGGTGAAGGGCAGCGAGCTGGACAAGGTGCAGTGGAACCCGATGCCGAAGCAGACCTTCCGCGAGTGGATGTTCACCGAGAACGGCGAGCAGTGGCGCGGCAACAGCACCCTCGCGGCAAGCGGCACGCCCGCAGACCCGGCGCACGACGATCATGCCCGCCTCAACCAGATCCACCAGCAGGTGGCCGACCTCGGCGCTTTCGGGGCGCGCAACGGCAATGTCAGCGCCAGCCTGCTCGCGCTGTCGAAGGAGCAGCAGTTCTCGCGCGTGGACGAGGTGGTGCTGGGCGAGCAGCGCGGTGATACCGCACCGAAGCTGTTCATCGTGCAGGGGGACCGCAGTGACCCGGCACACCAGCGCGCCAGCATGCCGGCGGAGGTGGCTGCGCAGGCACCGGTGGAGGCCTCGTTCGATCGGGTCGCGCACTTGCAGCAGAATGAGCCGCAGCGAGACGCGCAGCGCCTGCAGGAGGAGCAGCAGCTTCAGCAGAGCCACGGCCCACGGATGGCATAGCGGCGGGCGCAGCATCGAGGTCGAGCGTCGGCCATGCCCGCGCCGGCGCACGCCACGCCCCCCACCTGCTACCATTCCCCCGCAACCCCAGCCAGCCCACCCCGCGCAGACAGATGTGGGGCGGGCCGTCGCCGTACGGCCCAGCGAGCCAGGACACCTTCCCGTGCCCATTCAAGGACGCTCGCATGTTCCGTACTCCTCTCTTCCGCTCGGCCGCGCTGGCCGTTGCCGTTTCGCTCAGCCTCGGCGTGCCCTCCGCGTTCGCCGACAACGCACCCGCCGCCAGTGTCACCGCCGCTGTGCAGCGCCAGGCCGTGGCCAAGGGCCTGTACGAGCTGGCCTACAGCCCGAAGCAGAACGCGGTGTTCGTGGCCTCCTCCGGCGGCTTCGGCGATGACGCCGGCCCGGCCCAGGTGCTGCGCCTGAACCCGGCCACGCTGGCCGTGGAAACCCGCATCCCGCTGGAGCGCAAGGCGTTCGGCGTGGTGCTGGATGACGCCCACAACCGCCTGTACGTGGGCAACACCGTGGACCTGTCGGTGACCGTGGTCGACACCGCGCAGAACAAGGCCGTCGGCACCCTCCAGTTGATGGAGAAGAAGACCGGCAAGGACGGCAAGGCCGCCTACACCCACGACCTGCGCGAGCTGGTGGTCGACAGCGCGGCCAACCGCCTGTACGTGACCGGCCACAGCAGCCAGCCGGACGTGAGCAGTGTGCTGTTCGTGATCGATACGAACACGCTGAAGGTGATCAACACCATCGACGGCTTGGGCAATGCCAAGGCACCGGGCCTGGCGCTGGATGCGGCCAACAAGCGCGTGTACACCAGCAACCTGCTGGCCGACCTGGTGGTGGTGGGCACCGATTCGAACACGGTGGTGGCGCAGCACAAGATCGCCGCCGAGCAGCCGATGAACATCGCGCTGGATCCGGCCGGCAAGCGCCTGTTCGTGACCGACCAGGGCTCGGAATTCCTGCGTGGCTACCAGGCCAAGAGCAGTGGCTTGGTCAGCAAGCATCCGGGCCAGCGCGTGCTGGTGCTCGACCGCAGCACCGGCAAGGAACTGGCCAGCATCCCGACCGATGCCGGCCCGCTGGGTATCCTGCTGGATGCACCGCGCAAGCGCCTGTACGTGACCAACCGCGAGGCGGGCACGGTGACGGCCTACAACAGTGACAGCTACCAGAAGGTGGCGACCTACACGGTGCCGACCCACCCGAACAGCCTGGCGCTGGATGCGAAGAACAACGTGTTGTTCGTGAGCATCAAGAACGGCGAGAAGGATGACAAGGGCGCTGACGAGAGCGTGGCGCGGATCCAGCTGTAACAGCGGTGCACAGGCTGTAAACGCAGGGGCAGGGCGCAACGCGCTGCCCCTATTTCATGTCGCAGCGTTTACCCCAGCCGCGGCGCGGGGTTCTGCATTTCCTGCGCCTGCGCCTCAACCTGCTGCTGCACATCCAACCCCAACTTCTGCATCGACTGCTCCACCGGCGTCTGCGCCGCTACCGCGGTCGGCATCATCGCGCGCAGGTGCGCCGGATTGGCCGGGTCGCCCTGCACCACGAAGATGTTGTGCCCGGCCGGGTGCTGGGCCGTGGCGTTGCTGACCAGCACGTGGTCGACCTGCTGCAGGCCCTGTTCGCGGGCGAGCACGGTCAGGCTGGCGGTCAGGCGTTCGCTGGTCTGGTCGAACGCACGGCCATGCTGCGCGTCCAGTGCGGCCACGCCCTGGCGGACCTGCTGGTTGAGGCCGTAGTCGGGGTGGTTGGGGGTGATTTCTGCCATGGCGATCGAACGGTAGCGGTGGGTCGGGGTGAACCCCGCCAGTATAGATCCGGCCGGTGAAGGGCGCCGGAAAGGTCAGTCCGCCGGCCGATGGTCATAGCTGATCACCCGTTCGGCCAGCCAGTGCCCGTCCACGCGGCGCCAGACCTGGATGAAGCGGGCCTGGCCGGTCCAGCGTTCCACGCCGTCCTTGCCGCGCTCGTAAAAGCGGTGGTCGCCGATTTCCAGGGCCCGCTCATCGTGCAGCGGAAACACCTGCAGCGAAGATTCCACGAGCTCGCGGCGCAGCTGCCAGCCACCCTCGCGCGCGCTGCTGCACAGGTTGGCCACGCTGTGGCGGAAGTCCTCGCGGCTGCTGGCCGACTTGCCGTCCTTGTCATGGAAGAACTCCATGTCGTCGGTCGTCATCGCCGCGGCCTTGTCGGCATCGCAGGCCTCGAAGGCCGCAGCGAAGAGCTGGATATCGGCGTGGCGGATCTGCACGCGCAGGGTGTCGGCGGGCGCTGGCGTGGCAACGAGGCCGGCGGCCAGCAAGGGCAGGGTGAGCGGCAGCATGGTGAGGCTCCAGGGAGGGTTCACGCAGGCTCGCATGGCGTTTGGGCCACTGCAGCCGGCTTCCGACGAAACGGCCCTGCCACGGAATGAATGCCCATATTGGCGGCCCGGTTCCAGCCTTGAGGCCGTTGCCTGTGCAGGGGATGTCATGAGCGACCGGGATTCCCTCACAGCCGCCACAGGTGACGGCCACTAGCCTGCACTCCTTCCCTTCCACAGGAGCGCCCATGCCTGCTTCCCGCATCCGCCTGCACGTTGAAGACACGGGTGGCGATGGCCGCCCGGTCATCCTGATCCACGGCTGGCCGCTGTCCGCCGATGCCTGGAAGACGCAGGTGGCGATCCTGCGCGACGCCCAGTATCGGGTGATCAGCTACGACCGGCGTGGCTTTGGCCGCTCTGACAAGCCGGCCGAAGGTTATGACTACGACACGCTGGCGGCGGACCTGGCGGGGCTGATCGAGGAGCATGACCTGCGCGACGTCACTCTGGTCGGTTTCTCGATGGGCGGCGGCGAGGTGGCGCGCTACGTGGCCAACCATGGCCAGGATCGCCTGCACAGTGTGGTGTTCGCGGCCGCTGTGCCACCGTTCCTGCTGCGCAGCGACGACAATCCGGAAGGTCCACTGACGCAGGCCAAGGCCGATGAAATGCGCAGCGGATTGGAGAAGGACCGCGAAGCGTTCTTCGATGGCTTCACCCGCGACTTCTTCAGCGCCAACGGCCAGTTGATGGTCACCGAGGAGACGCGCCAGGCGGCGATCGCGCTGTGCCATCAATCCGACCAGGCGGCGGCGCTGGGCTGCATGAAGGCGTTCGCCACGACCGATTTCCGGGATGACCTGAAGAAGATCACGGTGCCGACCTTGATCCTGCACGGCGACAGTGACGCCATCGTGCCGTTCGAGGGCTCTGGGCAGCGTACCCATAAGGCCATCAAGGGCAGCGAAGTGGTGATCCTGGAAGGCGCGCCACATGGCTGCAACACCAGCCACGCCGACCGCTTCAATCTGGCCCTGCTGAACTTCCTGAAGCGCTAAGCTGCGGCCATGCGCCAGACCAGAACACCCCCGTGGAAGAAGCCCAACCCCAAGGGCCAGACGTCGCAACCGCTGTCGGATGCGCAGAAGGCCGCGGCGCGGCAGCGGGCGGAGGAGAACGGGCGGCGCTATCCGAACCTGGTGGACAACATGTGGGCGGCGAAGCTGCCGCGTGGCTCGTGATTCAAAGGCTGGGTGCGGGCCTGGTGGAGAGCCGAGCCGATGCTCGGCTGGCGCGCGCAGCGCGTGCCGTCCGGAGAAGGGGGGCAAAGGGCAGCGGAGCATGGGCTCGGCGCTAAGGGCCGGGCAGTGGCTGCCAGCCCGACTCCCTCCACGGCGCAACCTCGCGTTGCTGTACGTCAATGGCCTCGATTGGCAACCCGGCCAGCCGTGCCAGTTCCGCACGCAGCATTTCGGTGTCCAACGGCAGCGCGATGGCCACCTGCAGGCGGTCGCCCTGCTGCCGGACCTGCACGGGCACGACCGCACGGGCTTCATGCTCACCGCCGGTGCGACCGATCGGGTAGCGCATCGCCGTGGGCCGCCCCAGCTGTGCGAGCGCGGGTTGCCATGCCTGCAGCACGACGGGCTGTGCGGCCACGGGAACCTGCGCCTCGACGACGGTTCCTGCATAACCGATGAGATTGCCCACCATCACCTGGAAGCGTGCGCCATCGGGGATGACCAGCACGGTGGCGATCAGCGCCATCAGCGAGAGGATGGCCGCGGCGAAGCGCCAACTGCGCGGCGCGGCGGCGGCGCGGGTCGCCGTGCGCAGCCCCGGCTTGCGCCGCAGCTTGCGCGCGTAGATGCGCCGATCCTTCCTGCGCGGGCTGGTGCTGTGCGCCGGCAGGTTCAACGGGACGCGTGGCAGCCGGGCGGCGCGCGCGTCGATCAGGCGCGCGAGCAGCCACCACGCGAGCACGAATGCCAGCAGGGGCAGCAGCGTTCGTACGATCAGGTACAGCATCACCATCGGGAATACCAAGGAAAATTCGGATTCAAACAACCGTGCCATCGTAACGGCGCTGCGTGGTGTGTGTCGCATCCGCCAGCCGACACGTGCGAACTGCTTGGTTAGGATGGCTCTTTGCTGTCATGGATGAACCGATGAGCGCTGCCACCTCCCGAATCCGCCGCATCTGTGGGCAGGGGCCGATCCTGCTGATGCTGCAGCTGGTCGCGTTGCTGTCCGTTGCACTGGCTTCCGGATTCTTCCATTGCCGCGTCGACCTGCTGCTGGAGCCGATCACCGCGGCGTGCGGTGGCCCGGATGAGCAGGCGCGGTTGCAGATGGCCGAACAGGTGATGGCGCGCGCCGGTGCATTGGACGACTGGCAGCCATTGAGCTGGATTCCATTGGCGGGCATCGTGCTGGCGCTGCTGGGTGCGATGGCGGTGTGCGCGAGCCGCGCGCTGTGGCTGCGCGATGGGCTGCGCACGGCGAACGTGGCGCTGCTGCTGCTGCATGGCGGCGCACTGTGCTTGGCCGGGTGGACGCTGCACCTGTACGAGAACGCATGGAACAGCGTGGCGCGCTTGTCACCCACGGCATGCCTGATGGACCTGGGGGCGGAGGGCGATACCCCGCTGGTGCAGGCGCAGTCCGTGGTGTTCCACATCCTGACGCGTGAGAACGCAACGCTGATGCGCAATCCGGACGACCTGGCGCTGGTGCTGGTGGCGTTGTTGATGGCGACGATGGTGGGCGGCATCTCCCTGTGGCGGGCGATCGTGCGGGCCCGGGTGGCACGATCGGCAGTGGCCTGACGGGCCTCCGCGGCTGACCGGATCCGAGACATGCAGGGCACACGCTCGGCGGCGCGCGGCAATCGCGCTACAGTCGACGCCTCGCCACTCCAGGGAAGACCCGATGCGCTTGTTGCTGCGTGCGTTGCCGTTGTTGCTGTGTTCGCTGGCCGTACACGCCGCCGAGGTGGACCGTCGTATCGCGGTGACCATCGATGATCTGCCATGGGCACGGCTGGATCAGATCGTGCCGCCGGATCTGCAGGCGCGGCACGAAGCGTTGATGGCCCAGCTGCGCGAGGCCGGCGTGCCGGTGGTGGGCTTCGTCAATGAGAACAAGCTTGAGGTGAATGGACAGGTGCAGCCGGCGCGGGTGCAGATGCTGCGCGACTGGCGCGATGCGGGTTATGTGCTGGGCAACCACACGTACTCGCACATGGATTTGAATGCGAAGGGCGTGGCGGCGTTCCAGCAGGATTTCCTGCGCGGCGAAACGGTGCTGCGGCCGCTGCTGGCCGAGAAGGGGCAGGCGCCACAGTGGATGCGCCACCCCTACCTGCGCGCCGGGCGCACCGCAGATGAGCGCGTGCAGATGGAGGCGTTCTTCAAGCAGCATGGCTATCGCGTGGCACCGGTGACGGTGGACAACGGGGAATGGGTGTGGGCGTTCGCCTATGCCAACGTGATGAACGAGCAGGCGGATTCGCCGGCGCGTGACGCGACGCTGGCGCAGCTGCGCAAGGGCTACGTGCCGTACATGCTGAACAAGCTGGATTACTACGAGAAGCAGTCGCAGGCGCTGCTGGGGTACGCGCTGCCGCAGGTGTGGCTGATGCACGCCAACGAGCTCAATGCGGCCACCTTTGCCGAACTGGTGGCGGCCACGAAGCGCCGCGGCTATCGCTTCATTTCACTGGACGAAGCGATGCGTGACCCGGCGTATGCGCGGGGTGGGGAAGGCTACAACGGCCGCTATGGCCCGAGCTGGCTGCATCGCTGGGCGATGGCGGAGAACAAGCCGAAGGACTTCTACGCCGGCGAACCGGAGGTGCCGGCGTGGGTGATGAAGCTGGCCAAGGTTGATTCGGAGTGAGGCTCAGCGCTTGACGGCCAGCACGCCGTCGAGCGCCAGTTCCGCCTTGAAACCAGCCTTTTCCAGGCGTTTGGCCACTTCACGCGGCACGTCGCGGCCGCTGGTCAGCTTGTTCGGCGCGCCGGTGTAATGGAACAGGCGACCGCCCTTGCGGATGACGCGGGCGAGGTGGTCGTAGAACACCTGCGAGTACAGCTCGCCGGCGATGCCGAAGCGCGGTGGGTCGTGCAGGATTGCGTCGACACTGTTGCTGGCCACCAGTTCGATCTGCTGCGAGACGTCACCGTGGCTGAACTGCAGGCGACCACCGGCGGCAGCCGAGTCTGGATCCGGCGACCACGGGTTGAGCGTGCGCAGCCACATCACATCGGCGTTCTTCTCGAATGAACGGATCTGGCCGACACCGGCCTCCAGCGCGCAGGCGGCGAAGTAGCCCAGGCCACCGCAGGTATCGAGGATGACCTTGCCGGCCGGGGCGACCAGCTCCACCTTGCGGCGTGCATCCTCGAACGGCGACAGCTTCGAGGTCGGCAGCATCTTGATGCCGTCGATCTCGAAGGTCGGTGCGCCCCATTCGGTGGGCACCAGCTTGATCAGCGAGCCGCTGTAGCGCGAGATCGGCGCGAATTCCTCGCCATCCCAGTAGTACAGCGTGCGGTCCTTCAGCTTGCCCGGCCAAGGGTAGGGCTGGCCCCGGAAGTGGAAGCCGTCCGCATCCAGCGCCACGCTGTCCTGGCTGCGGCCGAGGTCAAGCGATCCCTGCCAGTCGGCGGCGCCCTTGTCATGGGCACGGCGCAGGGTATCGGCGCTGTCGCGGGTCAGCAGGGGGCCGGTGTAATGGGGCACGGCGGGTACCGGGGCGGTTCGGGGGAGGGCATGGTACCGCAGCTGTTGTAGAGCCAAGCCGATGTCAAAGCAGGTCCACGCCATGCGTGGATGCAGGCAGGGAGGAGTCGGGCGTGGGCCCGACGCTAGCGCTGGTGCAGCTGTAACCGTGTGTGGTCCCTTCCCCCGCGATCATGCCGACGCCACGCGACGGCTGCATGCCCTGCCGCGCGCACGATCGACGATGGGCCTCCTGGGTTTGCGGTGGCTGCCGATCGAAGTCGTAGCGCATGCGGCCGTCCTCCTGCAGCAGCCAATGCACGGTAACGCGCTCATGGCGACCATCACCGAGATCCCAGTCCAGGGTGCGCATGATCAGAGTCTGGCCATCGGGCAGCTGCCGGACTTCGTCATAGGCCCCCTGAGACTGTATTGCACCGGCCATCAGCAGGAGGGGCAGCATGTTGCAATATCCAAGACTGAATGTCATTTCGTCAGTCCTTTGCCAATGAGTAGATGGCGTTGATGCATGGACGAGAAATGCCCTGCCTTTGGGCATGGGCATCTCCCTCTAGGAGCTATTGAGCGAAGATCGTCCCTCTATTGGTGGCACATTGCTTGGGGATGCAGGTCTCCATCATGGTGTTTGCAAACTTGGACTGCGAAAAATAGCAATTGACGCCAAACTGGGTTCTGCCTCTGAACGGCCCAGCGTAGTGGTCGATTTCCTGTGCAATACAGCGTCCATTGTCCACGCTGAGGGTTGAACGTCTCATGCCGCCAATAGAGCTCTCCCAACTCCCGCTCCCAATGGGAAAGATATTCTGACCAACGGGTACCCGACCACTTGGTGCAGTCGCCGTTGCCCAATCAATACTGTTCACAGGGTCGGCAGGGGGCGCGGGATCATCGCTGTAGCAAGACCAGCCGGTGGAGGGACCCGACAACGTCATGGTCCCGCTTGAGGGTGTCATTTCCACCGACTCGCAATAGGCTTGGTGATAGAGCTGCGTGGCTCTACTCTGGTCTTCATAGCGATAGCTGAGTCTCCCAAAATCATCTTGTTTCAGGCGCTGTGTCACGTCCACGATGCCGCCATTGAAGTCTGGCCAGCTGCTTGTCCTATCTACGCTGACACTTCCGTCTGGATTCGCGACTACGACATCTATGCTTAGGCGCTCGCTAGCGCCAATGGCGGTCGCGGGCAGAAAGGCCGCTATCAAAAAGGCGAGTTGCTTCAACTTCATGTCTCAGCTCCTCTTTTGGGATGGAGAGCTGATGCTGAACTGAGTTCTGGTCGCCCGACGAGATACCTATCCAGTTATCGTTGTTTTGAAAATTTTCTTATGTTTCAGACTGTTAACCACGAAAGAAGCTGTCGCAAACGTCTGCTCAAATGCACTTCACCGCATACACCGGCCCGGCCCCGATCAGCATCAACGCCATGTAGTCACTATCGCTGGCCTTGCCCTTCAACGTCGCGTCCTTGTTGAAGTGGAAGATGCCGAAGCCACCGGCCATGCGGATCAACGCGCTGTCGATCTGCTCGGCGTCATCGCGGAAGTAGCGGCTGATCTCGCTGGACGTGGCCTTGTGCAGGGCATTGGGTTCGCGCTGCCACTGCTCGCCACGGCTGAAGGAAACGAAGTACTGGCCACCTTCCTTGTCGATGCGGAAGTCGGCGGGTTTGCGCGCGCTGGTGGCGAAGCAGCCCTGCAGCGGGTCGGTGGAAAACGGAAGCCCGGCGTCACCGCTGCAGGCGGCGGTCAGCAGCAGGAGGGCACCGGGCAGCAGCAGGCGGAGCGTGCGCATGGGATGTCCCTACAGGGCAGGTGCGGCTAGTGTAGGCGGCATGCGGGCGTGGCCCGTACAGAAATTCGGCAAGGACACAGGGGTTTTCGGATGGCGCAGGGCAAGGCACCGTGGTGCGGCGTGGCCAGTTGGCTGGGTATTGCAGTGGGGTGGGGGGCAGGCACCGTGGCGGCACAGGCAGCGGTCGCTGCGGGTGGCAATGGCATGGCCGCAGGGCTGGGCGTGGGCGTGCTGGGTGCGGCGCTGGTGGGCGGCGGCCTGGCCGTAGCCTCGCGCGTGCGCGGTGAGCGCTGGCCGTGGATCGGCATCGGCGGTGCAGTGCTGAGTGCGCTGCCGCTGCTGATGTACCTGCTGCGGATGATGCTGAAGCTGTAGCGGTAGTGCCGGCCGCTGGCCGGCACCTGCAGGTTGCGTGCGGTGCTCATGGGGTGCCGGCCAGCGGCCGGCACTACCGGACGCGGGTCATGCGCTGCGATGGATCTCCACCGTCACGTGCACCAGCTCTTCATGGATCGCCAGCGCGTTGCGCACGGTATCGGCATCCAGCGTGGCGTCACTGGTGACCACGCTGGCGCTGACCGCGTACTTGCCGCGACCCACCTGCCAGACGTGCAGGTCGGCCAGGCGCGCCGGCCACGGGCCCTGTTCGATCACCTCGCGTACTTCGGCCACCACCGGCGCGTCCATCTGCGCGTCGAGCAGGATGCGGCCGCTGTCGCGCAGCAGGCCGATCGCCCACACCGTGACCAGCACGGCGCCGACCAGGCCCATCACCGGGTCCAGCCAGGTCAGGCCCAGCAGCTTGCCGCCGAGCAGGGCGATGATGGCCAGCACCGAGGTGGCGGCGTCGGCCAGCACGTGCACATACGCCGAGCGCAGGTTGAGGTCGTGACCGTGCGCATGGGTGTGATCGTGGTTGTGGCCGTGGTGATGGCCATGGTCATGCCCGTGGTGGTGATGCACGTGGCCCGGGCTGTCGTGCAGCCACCAGGCGCACAGCAGGTTCACGCCCAGCCCGACCGCAGCAATGGCGATGGCTTCGTTGTAGTGGATCGGTGCCGGTACCCACAGCCGCTCCAGCGATTGCACCGCCATCAGCGCGGCGACGCCAAGCAGGGCGATGGCGCTGGTATAGCCGGCCAGGATCTCGATCTTCCAGGTACCGAAGGCGAAGCGCGGGTCGTGCGCGTAGCGGCGCGCGCAGCGGTAGGCGAACACTGCCAGGCCCAGCGCGAGTGCGTGCGAACTCATGTGCCAGCCGTCGGCGAGCACGGCCATGGAGTTGAACCACCAGCCGCCGATAATTTCCACCAGCATCATGCTGACGGTGAGCCACAGAGCGCGGCGGGTATTGCGCTCGGCCAGCGGGTTGCCGTCGTCGGAGCGGTGTTCGTGGCGACGGGCGGCGGCGAGGGCGTCCAGATGCATGGGAAGACCAGAGGGTGGAAGGATACCCCCATAGGGTATACGATCCATCCATGGCCCATGTACACAAGAATCGAAAGCAGCTGCTGACCCGGGTACGCCGTATCGGCGGCCAGGTGGCAGCGTTGGAGCAGGCGCTGGACAAGCCCGAGGGTGAAGCAGGTGACTGTGCGGACGTGCTGGTGCAGGTTGCTGCGGTGCGCGGCGCCGCCCACAGCCTGCTGATGGAGCTGCTGCACGAGCACCTGCAGGAACATGTGGTCGGCGCCGACGACCCGCAGCAGCGGGCGGCCGAGGCCGAAGTGCTGGTCGAACTGCTGCGCCGCTACGGTAAATAGCAAGGGTAGTGCCGGTGCCGCGCGTTCCAGATATGCGTGGCGGCCAGCAGCAGGCTGCCGGTGACGGTCATCGGTGTTTCCCAGTCGTGCGAGGGCAACGCCAGCGCGCCGGCCAGCAGCAGGCCGAGCCCGGCGCCGGCGGTGGCCCAGGCCAGCACCGGCAACGGATGGCGGCGCTCGGCGCGCCATAGTGCATACCCGGTCAGCGGCAGGGCGATGGCCACGAACAGCAGGTGGACCCATTCCGCTTCGGCCCAGCTGCCGAACAGCGGCAGCGCGGTGGCAAGCAGGGGCAGCGCCAGGCAGTGCAGCAGGCACAGGCTGGACAGGGCGACCGCGCCGGCATCAAGCAGGGCGGCAGACGGCGACTTCATCGGGGGAGGTTCCTTGCGCAGCAATTGTTATACAGTAACATTTCCGTTCCGCAGCCAACCTGCTCCGACATGAACACTGTTTCCCGCGCCGACCGTCGCCTTCCGGTCACCGTGCTGTCCGGCTTCCTCGGGGCCGGCAAGACCACCCTGCTCAACCAGATCCTGCGTAACCGCCAGGGCCTGCGTGTGGCGGTCATCGTCAACGACATGAGCGAGGTCAACATCGATGCACAGCTGGTGCGAGAGGGCGGCGCCGAACTGCGCCGCACCGAAGAGACGCTGGTGGAATTCAGCAATGGCTGCATCTGCTGCACCCTGCGCGATGACCTGCTGCAGGAAGTGCGGCGCCTGGCCGACGCCGGTCGCTATGACTACCTGTTGATCGAGTCGACCGGCATCGGTGAGCCGATGCCGGTGGCGGCCACGTTCGCGGTGCGCGACGAGAAGGGCTTCAGCCTGAGTGACATCGCGCGCCTGGACACAATGGTGACGGTGGTGGATGGCGGCGCATTCCTTGCCGACTTCGGCTCGACGTTGCGCCTGGCCGAGCGCGGCCAGCAGGCCGGGCCGGATGACGACCGGGGGGTGGTCGACCTGCTGTGTGAGCAGGTCGAGTTCGCCGACGTGATCGTGGTCAGCAAGGTCGACCAGGTGGATGACGACGTGCTGCAGGACACGCTGGCCGTGTTGCGCGGCCTGAACCGCGACGCGAAGCTGCTGCTGTCCCGCTTCGGTGATGTTCCCCTGGCGGAGCTGCTGGACACCGGCCGCTTCGACTACGAGCGTGCGCAACGTGCGCCGGGTTGGGTAAAGGAACTGCGTGGCGAGCACACGCCCGAAACCGAGGAGTACGGCATCGCCAGCTTCGTCTATCGCTCGCGGCGACCGTTCCATCCCGCGCGCTTCGCCCGCGCGCTGCAGTCGGGCATGCCCGGCGTGATCCGCAGCAAGGGCTGGTTCTGGCTGGCCAATCGCATGGACTGGGTGGGTGAGCTGAACACCGTGGGCGCCGCGACGCGGACGCAGGCGGCGGGGTTCTGGTACGCCGCGCGTGATCGTGTGCGGGCTGGGCTGGAGGACACCGCGCCATTGCTGCCGCCCACGCCGCTGCCGTACAGCGACCTGGGCTGGGCGCGGCAGCAGGCCGACTGCTGGAGCGCACCGTTGCCGGGTCTGGAAGACTTCCCGGATGCGGCCGCGCATTCGGCGATGCAGCGGCTGTGGCACCCGCTGTGGGGCGACCGCCGCCAGGAGCTGGTGGTGATTGGCGTGCACATGGATGAGCGCGCGGTGCGTGCGGAGCTGGACGCGTGCCTGCTCAACGATCAGGAACTGCGTGCGGGGCCGCTGCTGTGGCAACAGCTGCCGCAGGCATTCCCGGTGTGGAAGCGGTGACGGTGCACTGAGGATCCATGGGTTGCCGGCCAACGGCCGGCACTACCCGTGGTCGATAGGCCACGCGTGGATGGATGCATGGCGGAGTCGAGCATGGCTCGACTCTACAGTGCGATCCGTTGCGGACAATCCTGTAGAGCCGAGCCGACGCTCGGCTGCTGCAGCAGGTCCACGCTTGGCGTGGATCTACAAGGCATCGCGCCACTGCCAGCCATCGGCGCCTACCTGTAACACCCGCGTCGGTTGCAACGCCTGCAGCAGGTGCCGGTCGTGGCTGACCATCATCAGGGCACCCGGCCATGCCGCCAGCAGTTCTTCCAGTGCCTGCAGTGCGCTCAGGTCCAGTGCGTTGCCGGGCTCGTCCAGCAGCAACAGCTGCGGTGCGGGGTCGGCATACAGCACGCTGGCCAGGGCGCCCTTCACCCGTTCGCCATCGCTGAGGCTATGGGCTGCCCGCTGGATGCGCTGCGCGTCCAGCCCGAGCAGGGCCAGCCGTGTGCGCAGTTCACCCGCATCCGCCACCGGGTTGGCGGCCTGCACGGTGTCGAGAATGCTGCGTTCGCCGGACAATCCCAGCAGCTGCTGGTCGAGCAGCGCCAGTGGTGCATGGCGCTGCACGATGCCGCTGCGTGCAGGCAGCTGGCCGGCCAGCACGCGCAGGAGCGTGGACTTGCCACTGCCATTGTCACCGACCACGGCGATGCGCTGGCCGCGGCGGATCTCCAATTGCAACGGTGCACTGCAGCCCTGCGGCAGCACCAGCGACTCCGCCTGCAGCAGACGTGCGTTGCCGCGTTCACCGTCACCGGCGAACAGCGCCAGCTCCGGCGCGGCGTGAACTGCCGAAGCCGCTGCGCGCAGCTGGTCGGCGCTGGCCCGCAGGCGCTCGGCTTGTACCTGCTGCGCGCGGCCGTGGCTGGCCTCTGCACGCTGTTTCTGCCGGCCAAGCAGGATCGGTGCCTGGTTGGCCTGCTTCGCATCGCGATTGCCACGTGCCTGGCGCTGCTGCTGGCGTTCGTGCTGCTCGCGCGCGCTGCGCTGTTGCTGCCGGTGCTGGGCGCGGGCGTGGTCGAGCTGTGCGGCGGCCGCTTCGCGTTCGGCGGCCCGCGCGTCGGCGTAGTGCTGCCACGGCCCGCCATAGCGATGCAGCCCGCGCGCGTCGAGCTCGACGATCTGCTGCATCTGCGCCAGCAGCTCGCGATCATGGCTGATCACCAGCAGGCCGCCGCGCCACTGCTGCAACCGTTCGTACAACTGTTGGCGATGGCGGCCATCGAGGTGGTTGCTGGGTTCGTCCAGGATCAGCCAATCGGCGCCGCTGGCCCAGGCGCCGGACAGCGCCACCTGCATGGCCTGGCCGCCACTGAGACGCGCGGCGGGTTGGGCGGGATCGAGATCGTCGGGCAGGCGGAGCGCCTGCCATTGCTGCTGCAGGCGCTCGCGCAGATCCCAATGGTCGCCGACGCAGGCGAAGTCGGCCTCATCCACGCTGCCGGCTTCGATGCGTTGCAGCGCGGCCAGTTCCGCGCCGACGCCGGCCAGTTCACCGACCGTGCCGGCGGGGGGATAGCCGGGCGTCGGCAACAGGAACACGCGGCCGCTGCTGCGCACCTGCCCGTTCTCTGGCCGCACCCGACCCGCGAGCAGGCGTGCGAGCACGCTCTTGCCGGTGCCATTGGCACCGACCAGGCCGGTGGCGACCGGATCGAAGGAAAACGACAGATCGGAAAACAGCGGGCGGCCGTCGGCCAGCCGATACGACACGCGATCGAGCGTGAGGGAATGTGTGGTCATGCGACCTCCATGGATGCCGGTTCTCCCCTGCGCGCAGGGGCGGGAAGAGTCAGGCCGTCTGTTGGGAAGACGGCGGCATCAATGGCGCATTGGTCGCGAGCCTCTGGGAGGAATGAGCGGCCAGTATAGCGGGGTTGGCTGAATGGTTTGATGGCTCTGCACTACAAGAGCATCCACGCATGGCGTGGATCTACTGTGGGCCGGGCATGGGTGGATTTCTCGCGGCTACGGCACGGTGTCCAGGCGGGCGCCGACGAAGTCGATGAACACCCGCAGCTTCGGCAATACGTGTCGGCCCGACGGCCACAGCAGGTGGAAGGTGCCGCAGGAGTGCACATGATCCTCCAGCACGGTGACCAGGCGGCCGTCGGCCAGCGCATCGCGTACCGAGTGCACCGGCACGAAGGCCAGGCCGGTATCGCGCAGCGCCAGCGCCACCCGCGCCTCGATGGTGTTGGCCACCATGTGCACCGGCAGCTCCTGCGGTGTTTCGTGGTTGGGCCAGTGGATCGGCCACGGCTCCAGCTTGCCGGTGCTGGGGAAGCGGTAGTGCAGCAACGTGTGCTGCAGCAGGTCGGCCGGCGTGCGTGGAACGCCGCGACGCTGCAGGTAGCCCGGCGAGGCGACGACACGCCGCGGGAATACCCCCAGCCGGCGTGCGTTCATCCGCGAGTCGCTGGGTTCGCCAACGCGCAGCACCGCATCGAAACCTTCCTCGATGACATCGACCAGCCGGTCGCTGAAATCCAGGTCGAGGCGGATGTCCGGATACGCGGCCATGAATTCGGCCATCAACGGCAGGGTAAGGTCGCCTACCAGTGGCAGGCTGATCCGCAGCGTGCCGCTCGGTGCAGCGTGCGGTTGCGCCAGTTCGGTGCGCGCGGCATCGCGTTCGTCGAGGATGCGCCGGCAGCGCGCCAGGAACAGCTGGCCCTCGGCGGTGAGGGTGATGCTGCGCGTGCTGCGGTGGAACAGGCGCACGCCCAGTGCGTGCTCCAGCCGCGCAACGCACTTGCCGGCGGCCGATGCGGAGATGCCCTGCAGGCGCCCGGTCTCGACGAAGCTGCGGGTGTCGGCGGCGTGGACGAAGGTCTGCAGGTTGGCGAGGTTGTCCAGGACTGACATGGGCGTACCGGCAATGAAAACGGCAGGGTAGGGGCGGGTGATCGCGGCACGCGGCGCGGCCATCGCAACACTGTGGTGCGGGGCCTCGGGCAGCCCTTGCGGCGTTGCAGTTCCGGGCATGATGCCGATTGCGGACTGCACGGTCCATGATGCCCGGAGCGGCAACCGGCTTTTTGCAGCGCCGCGCGCTGCCTAACGTGGCGGGCCTCTCCCCACGGATCACCATGATGAATGCCGCTCTTTCCCTTGAACCTGCACCGACGCTGCCTTCGGTGCAGCGGCTGCTGCAGCAGGTCCATCCGTTGCGCCTGGTTGGTGCGGTGGTGCTGGTGCGCGAGCACGGCGTGCTGCGCCATGCCAGCGCGAGCGGACTGGCCGACCGCGAGTCGGCCAGGCCGATGCAGCGCGATCAGCTGTTCCGGCTGGCATCGGTCAGCAAGCCGTTGCTGGCCACGGTGATCCTGCGCCTGGTGGCTGAAGGCGTGCTCGACCTCGACGTGCCGGTGCAGCGCTGGCTGCCGGACTTCCGCCCGGCGCTGGCCGATGGCAGCACGCCGCCGATCAGCCTGCGCCAGCTGCTCAGCCACAGCAGCGGACTGGGCTATCGCTTCCTGGAGGCGGATGCGGAGGGACCCTACGCGCGCGCTGGCGTCAGCGATGGCATGGACGCCAACCCGTTGACCCTGGCCGAGAACGTGCGCCGCATCGCGCAGGTGCCACTGCTGTTCGCACCGGGCAGCCAGTGGCTGTACTCGCTGGGCGTGGACGTGGCCGGTGCGGTGGCCGAAGCCGCGACCGGTGAAACGCTGCAGGCGCTGTTCCAGCGTCTGCTGGCTGCCCCGTTGCGCCTGCGCGACACCGTGTTCGCCACGCGCGATGCAGAACGGCTGGCCACGCCGTATGTGAGCGACGCGCCGCGGCCGCATCGCCTGCAGGAAGGGGAGGTGGTCGCGCCGTTCGAAGGCACGGTGGGCATTGAGTACAGCCTTGCGCGTGCCACCGACGCCAGCCGGTTCGCTTCGGCCGGCGCCGGCCTGGTCGGTACCGCCGATGAGGTGATGGCGGTGCTCGAGGCCTTGCGCGACGTACAGCGCTCTGGCCTGCTGCCGCCCGCGCTGGCGGCAGAGATAGCCAGCCCGCAGGTGGGCGAGCAGGGGCCGCCGGAACCGGCCGGCTGGGGCTTCGGGCTGGGCTTTGCGGTACTGCGCGATGCCGCCGCCAGCGGCACACCACAGCGCGAAGGCAGCTGGCGCTGGGGCGGTGCCTACGGGCACAGCTGGTTTGTCGACCCGTCGCGTGGGCTGAGCGTGGTGGCGCTGACCAACACCCTGTACGAAGGGATGGATGGCGTTTTTGTCGATGCACTGCGCGACGCGGTCTATGCCGACCTGGAGACTACGCGATGAGCGGCCATGCCATCGATGCCGCCAGTCCGGCCGGCGAGGCCACGCGCCTGCCGTGGGCGGGCCTGCTTGCCTTGGCCGGTGGCGGCTTCATCACCCTGTTGACCGAGACCCTGCCGGCGGGTGTGCTGCGGCCGATGGGCGAAAGCCTGGGCGTGAGTGATGCGGCGGTCGGCCAGCTGGTGAGCGTGTATGCGCTGGGTTCGGTGATGGCCGCACTGCCGATGACCGCGCTGACCCAGCGCCTGCCACGGCGTCCGCTGCTGCTGGCGGCCATCGCCGGCTTCGTGGTGGTCAATACGCTGACCGCGTTGAGCAGCAGTTACGCGCTGATCCTGGCTGCGCGCTTCCTGGCCGGTGTGAGCGGTGGATTGCTGTGGTCGCTGGTGGCTGGCTACGCCGCACGCATGGTGGTGCCGTCGCTGCAGGGACGGGCCATCGCAGTGGCGATGGTCGGTTCGCCGCTGGCGCTGTCGCTGGGGGTGCCGGCCGGAACGCTGCTTGGCCAGCAGATCGGCTGGCGCTGGGCGTTCGCGTTGATGAGCGTGCTGGGTCTGCTGCTGCTGGCCTACGCGCGCTGGGCGTTGCCTGCGCTGCCGGCCGCTGGGGCCGGGCAACGCACTTCGCTGGCGACCGTGTGGCGCCTGCCCGGTGTACGCAGTGCACTGCTGGTGATGGCGCTGTACGTGCTGGCGCACAACGTGCTGTACACCTACATCGAGCCGCTGGCCGTCGACGCGGGTGCCGGTGCGTGGCTGGACCGGCTGCTGCTTGCTTTCGGCATGGCGGCGATTGCTGGCATCGCGATGGCCGGCTGGGGCGTGGATCGCTACTGCATGCGCTGGTGTGGGCGGCGGTGATCGGTTTCATCGTTCCGGTGCTGGCCTTGCTGGTGTGGCCAGGCGTGGCGAGCGCGCTGCTGCTGGCGACGATCCTGTGGGGCGTGGCGTTCGGCGCCGTGCCGACCCTGTTCCAGACCGCCTTGGCACGGCGCGCCGGGGCCGCTGCGGACCTGGCGCAGTCGATGCTGGTGACCGGCTGGAACCTGGCCATTGCGGCCGGCGGCGTGGCAGGCGGGGTGCTGCTGCAGGCCAGCGGCCCACGCCAGCTGGGATGGCTGCCGTTGCTGTTGCTGGCGGTGACCGCCGCGTGGTTGCTGGCACGGCCGAAGGCGTGGGCGTAGCTATTGATCAGTGATGACGCGGTGCCGGCGAGCGGCCGGCACTACCGTGGGCCTTGCTTTTGCCTTGCTAATCCAGCGGTACCTGCTCGATCGGCACGCTGCGCGGGTTCTGCATGTGTTCGCGTGCAGCGCCGTACTGCTGTTGCCGCTTCTGATGGAAGGCGACGAACTCATCGCGCGGCAACGGCCGCGAGAACAGCCAGCCCTGTCCGAATTCCACATGCCGGCTGTGCAGGTAGGCCAGCTGCGCTTCGGTTTCCACGCCCTCGGCCACCACCCACAGGCCCAGCTCCTTGGCCATGTCGATGATGTGCGGCGTGACCGGGCTGGTGGCGCTTTCGGTACCGATCGCATCGATGAATGATTTGTCGATCTTCAGCGCATCCAGTGGCAGCTGCTGCAGGTATTGCAGGCTGGAGAAGCCAACCCCGAAATCATCGATGGCCACGCTGTGGCCGGCGCGGCGGGCGGCGGCGAGCATGGTGCGCGCGCGGTCCAGATCGAGGAAGCCACGTTCGGTGGCCTCCATCCAGATCTGCTGCGGCAGGATGCCGCTGCCGGCCATGTGCCGGGAGATCATCTTCAGGGCGCGACCGCTGCTGATGTCTTCGGCGGCGAGGTTGATCGCGATGTGCGCGCTGCGGTCGGCGACCAGCAGCTCGCGCATGTCGCGCACCACGTTCTCGATCACCAGGTCGGTGACGTCGGCGATCATGCCGGCCTCTTCGGCAAGTGGAATGAACAGGTCAGGGCGCACCTGGGTGCCATCCGGGCGTTGCCAGCGCACCAGCGCCTCGGCGCCGACGCAGATGCCGGTGTCCAGTTCGATGATCGGCTGGTAATGCAGGTACAGCTCGCGGCGACGGATGGCGGTGGCCAGTTCGCCGCGCAGGGAAAGGCGGCGCCGCGACAGCCAGATCACCAGGCCGGCCCCGGCGGCGGCCAGCAGCAGGCCGGCCGGCACGTACAGCCAGGCCTGTTGGCGGAAGGCCGCGGCAAGCGCGGTGCGCGGCGTAGTGGCGACGGCCAGCCATTCCTCGTTGCGCGCGGTAGCGAACAGCGTGGTGTGGTCCAGGCCTTCGCCCGGGTCGCGCAGCAGTGCCTGCAGCAGGTCCGGTTCCAGGCCGGGCTGTTTGGCCAGCAGGCGTCCATCGGGGCTGGCCAGTGCCAGCCGCACATTCGGGTCGGCGATGACATCGACGAAGCGGCGTGGGTCCACCAGAGCGTCGTAGGACCCATACAGGATCGCCAGTACCTGGCGTCGCCCGCTGATTTCCGGGCGCACGTCCACTGCGATGCCGGCGCCGTCGCTGGTGACGTGGTCCGGCCTGGGCTGATCCACATCCGACAGGAACGGCCCCCAGGAGGTGCAGCGCAGCTTGCCTCCTTCGAAGTAGCCCATCTGGTCAATCGATGGGGTGGTCATTACCAGGGTCTGCATGCGCCGGATGTGCTCGGGGCTGCAGGACACGTAGGCACCGGCTTCGGCGGATTTCAGCGCCGCCAGCGCCTCCTGGTAGGACAGGTCGGAGCGGCGCAGGGTGCGATCGGCGATGTCGCGCAGGCGCTGCTGTTCGACGCTGACCGCGCGGTCCCAGGTGGCGTAGGCCATGACCGCGATCGGCACCGCAGCGGCCAGCAGGGCCAGTGCGGTACCGCCGATGATGACGCGCAGGCGGCTCATGGCCGGGGCTCCAGCAGGGCGGGCGGGGCAGGGCGCATGGTCGGGCCGGTCCTTGGGCAGGTGCGGCTATCTGAGCATGGCACCGGGCCGGGCGGAATGGGATCAATACGGTATTCGGTCACATTGTGGTGAAAGCGGCCTGATTTGACGCAATGGGGCCGTCTGGCGCTGGCGCTCGGCGCCGCGGAGGACTACCGTCGAACGCTTCGCCCGCCCCTTCCCGCGCCCATGACCGAGCCCGCCACGCCCCCCGAGCACCTGCGCCGCAGCCTGTCCAACCGCCACCTGCAACTGATCGCCATCGGCGGTGCCATCGGCACCGGCCTGTTCATGGGCTCGGGCAAGACCATCAGCCTGGCCGGCCCGTCCATCGTCTTCGTCTACCTGATCATCGGCGCGATGCTGTTCTTCGTGATGCGTGCGATGGGCGAGCTGCTGCTGTCCAACCTGCAGTACAAATCCTTCATCGACTTCTCCACCGACCTGCTCGGCCCGTGGGCCGGGTTCTTCTGTGGATGGACCTACTGGTTCTGCTGGATCGTCACCGCGATTGCCGACGTGATCGCGATTGCCGCCTACGCACAGTTCTGGTTCCCCGGGCTTGAGGCCTGGAAACCGGCGCTGGCCTGCGTGATGCTGCTGCTGGCGTTGAACCTGGTGACGGTGAAGCTGTTCGGTGAAATGGAATTCTGGTTCGCGCTGATCAAGATCGTGGCGATCTGTGCGCTGATCATCACCGGCACCGGGCTGGTGGCGTGGGGCTTCACCTCACCCAGCGGCCACACCGCGTCGCTGTCGAACCTGTGGAATGACGGTGGCATGTTCCCGATGGGCCTGGTCGGCTTCTTCGCCGGGTTCCAGATTGCGGTGTTCGCCTTCGTCGGCATCGAGCTGGTCGGCACCACCGCCGCCGAAACCGCCGATCCCGAGCGCAACCTGCCCAAGGCAATCAACTCGATCCCGGTGCGCATCATCATCTTCTATGTGCTGGCGCTGATCGCGATCATGGCGGTCACCCCGTGGCGCCAGGTGGTGCCGGACAAGAGCCCGTTCGTGCAGCTGTTCGTGCTGGCCGGCATTCCCGCCGCCGCCAGCCTGATCAATTTCGTGGTGCTGACCTCGGCCACGTCCTCGGCCAACAGTGGCATCTTCTCCACCAGCCGCATGCTGTACGGCCTGGCCGAAGAGGGTCACGCCCCGCGCGGGCTGTCGAAGTTGTCACGCGCTGCCGTGCCCGCCCGAGGCCTGCTGTTCTCGTGCCTGTGCCTGCTGGGCGGCACGCTGCTGATCTACCTGATTCCGAACCTGGTGACCGCCTTCACCCTGGTGACGACGCTGGCCACGGTGCTGTTCATCTTCGTCTGGTCGCTGATCCTGGTGGCCTACATGGCCTATCGCCGCCGCTACCCGGAGCGCCACGCTGCCTCGATCTTCAAGATGCCCGGCGGCGTTGCCATGTGCTGGGCCTGCCTGGTGTTCTTCGCCGCCGTGCTGGTGCTGCTGAGCCTGCAGGGCGACACCCGCCAGGCGCTGATCGCCAGCCCGGTGTGGTTCGTGCTGCTGGGCGCGGGGTATTGGGTGCGCCGGAGGGCCGCGAAGTGATCCAACGTCTCCGTTCCATCGATTGATCCATCGTCTCCAGAGAGTTTCATCCACGCATGGCGTGGATCTACTGTCAGCCGCAGGAAATCGGCCGCTGCCGTTGCCGTTGAGGTTGCCGGCCAGCGGCCGGCACTACCGCGGGTGCAGGGCGTAGCCCTGCCGGCCCCCATTCACCCAACATTCGCGGGCGCGGCCGGATCATCCGGCCGCCATGTCCCATCGACCTCTCCTGCTTGCACTGGTGCTGCTGCCCATCCTGTGGCCCGGGATGGCTGCCGCGCGCACGGTCTATCGCTGCGTGCAGGGCAACACCGTCAGCCTGGCCACCGCACCGGAGCCGGGATCGCGGTGCACGCCGAAGGAGATCGACGACAACGCCATCCAGGCCCCGAACCTGTGGGGCAACATGGGCGTGTTCAGTGGTGTGCTGTACGAGCGCGAGCAGGACGGCGTGCTGGTCTATTCCACCCGCAACCTGCCCGGCTCGCGGGTATTCCTGAAGTTCACCGTGGCCACGCCGCCGGGCGAGCCGGCGCACGAGGGCCTGGGCAAGGTCGGCAAGCCGCAGCTCGCGCAGCACGCCAGGCAGTTCAAGGCCGCGGCCAAAGCCACCGGCGTCGATGATGCCTGGCTGCGCGCGATCGCCCATGCCGAAAGCAATTTCGATCCGCTGGCGGTCTCGACCAAGGGCGCACAGGGCGTGATGCAGTTGATGCCGGAGACCGCACAGGAATATGGCGTGCGCGATCCGTTCTCGCCACAGCAGTCGATCGAGGGCGGCGCACGCTACATGCGCGCGCTGCTGCGCCGTTACAACGGCGATCGCCCGTTGGCGGCGGCTGCCTACAACGCGGGCATCGGTGCGGTCACCCGCTACAAGGGCGTGCCGCCCTACGCCGAAACCCTGGCCTATGTGGACAAGGTGATGGCGCTGTACGCGCGCTACCGCGAAGCGATGGGCATCCGCACCGAAGTGCCAGCCCGCTAGCAGGGACTCAGCGCGAGGTGGAAGTGCTGACCAGGTCGTAGCGCTCGATGCGGCCGACGCGTGCCACCTCCGCCTGCACGTCGGCACGCTGCTTGAGTGCACGCCACGCGGCATCGATGCGCACATCGCCCGGCAATGACGGATAGGTGCGCATGTCCTGCAGGCTGGCCAGGGCTTCACCGCGTTCAACCGGCGAGCGCAGCTGTTCGATCAGCACGGCGGCGGCACCGTCCAGGTCGCCTTCCTCCAGCAGCATTTCGCGATGGAACAGGCGGGCATCGTCGCGCTGGGCCAGGATCACCGCGCGTGCTGCATCGCGCGCCTTGGCATCGCCGCGCTCGCGGGCGGCGGCGAACTGCAGCAGCGCCTGTGCGGCCTTGCCGTAACCGGCGAGGCCCGGCATGTCATTCACGGCCTGCGCAGCGTCCTGCATGCGCCCCAGCGAACTGAACACGAAGCCGACATTCATCTGGTGCTCGACACCATCCGGGCCGAGCGCGCCGATGCGGGCGGCCTGTTTCGCCGTGGCCAGTGCCTCATCGGTGCGGCCCAGCCGGCGCAGTGCGGTGAGCCGGCTGTTGAGCAGCCAGGCCACCCATTCCGCCTCCGCGGCGGCAGGCGATTCGCCGTTGCTGGCGGCACCGGCCATGCCCTCGGTCAACGACAGCACTTCCTCGTTGCGGTCCAGCATCAGCAAGGTGGTGCTGAACTCGGCCATGCGCGCGTCCAGTGCGCGGTCGAGCAGGCCGGAAACATGCAGTTCATCGAGGTGGCGCTGTGCCGCCTGCACCGGATCGAAACGCGCGTCACCGCGATCGACATAGCGATCAAAGCGCTTGTCGCTGCGCAGGCGGATGATCTCGGCCGGGCTGTCGATCCGCGCCAGCGTGGCCGGAATGCTGTCGCCACGGCCGTTGTCGGCCTGCAGCGTGGCCAGCGCCAGCCACAGCCCGGTGGGTTCCAGGCCGCCACTCTTCCAGCCGTTGTCAAACAGCGCCTGCAGCAGGTCCATGCGCTTCTGCGGCTGCTCACGCAGGCGGTACTGCAGGTAGTTGATGGCGTGGTGATCGATCGGCAGCGGTGCGTCGGCGTGCTGCAGTGCCTTCACCAGGAAAGTGGTGGCTGCGGCCGGCTGGTTGTCCGACAGTTCCACCGACACCTGGGTGAGCAGGATCTGTGCATCCTCCGGCAGGGCCTCCTGCGCCCGCTGCAGGTAGCGGCGGGCCTGGTCCGGCTTCTTCTGCATCAGCGCGGTCCAGCCGGCGACCTGCGAGGCGCGGCCGCGATGCTCGGCATCGAAGTCGTCCAGCAACGGATCTTCCATCAGCCGCTCCATGCTGATCAGCGCACCCAGCGTGTTGCCGTCGCGTGCCTGCTGGATGGCTTCATCCCAACGCGTGGCGTACGCCGCGTGTACTGCATCGGCGGTGGCCGATGGCTTCTGCGGGGCCACCGTGATCGAAGCGGAGGCGGGCGCACTGGCCAATGCGGCCAGCAGCAGTGCGGTGAGGGGGAGAGCGCGGGGCATGGAGAATCTCCATCCGTGGGAACCGCATTGAACCTGCTACGGCCAGCGAGGACAAGCACGACGAAGCGAATCCTGGCGTTCAGCCGCATGATCGGCCGTGGCGGATCGCACGCGCAGCGTCTATTGTCGGTGCCTCTTCAAGCAGCAGGCAGAGGCAGCGCAACACGATGGCACGGTGGCAATGGATGGCGGCAGGGGTGGCGTTGGCAACGGCGGTGGGCTTGGCTGCAACCTGGTGGGATACCCCGCTGAAAACGCTGGCCGGCCCTGCCGGCCCGGTGCCCACGCCGCTGGCCTGGACCGCGCAGATCGAGCCGCTGGCCGGCGATGGTCACCCCGGCGACCGCGACGGTGCGTCCGCGCAGGCGCGCTTCGCCGACCCGTATGCACTGCTGCGCGGCACCGATGGCAGTGTCTATTTCACCGATGCCGGTGACAACAACCGGATCCGCCGCCGCCTGCCCGATGGCCGCGTTGAAACCGTGGCCGGGCAGGGCGAGGGCCGTGTCGATGGCCCTGCGCTGCAGGCCAGCTTCAATACGCCTTCGGGCATTGCCGGCGATGCGCAGGGCAACCTGTACGTGGCCGACACCGGCAACCATGCGATCCGCCGCATCGGCACCGATGGCCAGGTGACCACGTTGGCCGGTGGTGAACAGGGCCACGCCGACGGCCCGGCCACGCAGGCGCGCTTCGATGCACCGATGGGCGTTGCGGTGGACGCGCAGGGCCAGGTCTACGTGGCGGACACGTTCAATGACCGCATCCGGGTGATCGGTACCGATGGCAGTGTGCGCACCCTGGCTGGTGGTGATCGGCCAGGCTTTGCCGATGGCGTGGGCGCCGCTGCGCGTTTCGATACGCCAGTGGCGCTGGCCTTCGACGCGCAGGGTGCGTTGCTGGTGGCCGATCTGTTCAACAACGCCGTGCGCCGGGTGGGGACCGATGGCACGGTCAGCACCGTGGTCGCCGCCGGTGGCGTGATCAATGGGCCGCTGTCGCTGGCCACCACCCACGACGGCGTGCTGTACGTGGGGGATATGGATGGCCGCATCGTGCAGGTGACGCCGCAGGGCCACCAGATCGCGCTGGTCGGCAATGGCCGCCTGCCGCGCCTGGCCCGCCCGAGCGGGTTGGCGCTGGATGCCGATGGCAGCGTGCTGGTGGCCGACGCCGCAGGCTACCGCCTGCATCGCCTGCGTCCGCTGCCGGTGGGCGAACTGCCGGCGCCGGCACTGGTCGGCCCGGCCGCCGATGCCGCGCTGCCGAAGACGGGCGGCCGTTGGCCGCTCGCACCGCAGGACGGCTGGCACGAAGTGGTCGGCACCCTGGGTGAAGTGCGCGGCAACTTCAGCGGTGAGAGCCGCCACCACCTGCATGGCGGCTTCGACGTGCGCGGTGATGTGGGCCAGACCGTGCTGGCGATTGCCGAAGGCAAGATCAGCAGTCCGGTGGCAGCCTGGAACCTGGGCGAGCAGGCCGAGGGCCTGGCGGTGGACCGCCTCAAGTACATCCACATGCGCGTCGGCCGCACCCCGCGCGATGTGCCGTTCGACGCGCGCTGGCAGGCGTTGTACGACGAGCAGGGCAAGCTGCAGCGGATGCGCGTGCGGCGTGGCATGCGCATCCATGTGGGTGACCGCCTGGGCAGCATCAACAACCAGGCGCACGTGCACCTGGCGGTGGGTACCGGTGGTTTCGAGACCAATGCGGTGGCGCTTGGCTTCCATAACTACGCCGATCACTTCGCACCGCGCATCACTGATGTCGCACTGCTGGACGACAACGACCAGCCGATGGCCGCAGGCAGCGATGGCGTGGTAATGGTCGCGCGGCAGGGGCGTGGCGTGCAGATCGTGGTGGAGGCCTGGGACCAGGTCGACAACAATCTGCCACGACGCCGCCTGGGCATGTACCAGGTGGGTTACCAGATCCTCGATGCTACGGGACAACCGCTGCAGGGCTACGAGCAGCCGCGCTGGAACATCGTGTTCAACCGCATGCCGCCGCAGCGGGAAGCGGTGCGCGTGGCCTACGCACCGGACAGCGGCATCACCGTGCATGGCAGCGCGGTGACCCGGTTCCGCTACCTGGCCACCAACACCGTGCGTGATGGCCTGATGGAAACCGGACGCTGGCAGCCGGCGGCGTTGCCGCCGGGCGAGTACATCGTGCGTGCCAGCGTGCGCGACTACAGCGGCAACGAAGGCGTCGGCCCGCGCGAGATCAGAGTACGGCTGCTGCCATAGCCGCAGCCGGGGCGCCGCAGCGTTCGCGCTCGGCGTCCATGTCTTCCAGCGGCCGCACTTCGATGCTGCCGAAGCGTGCCCACGGGAAGTCGCGGGCGATGCGCATGGCGTCGTCGCGGTCGCGCGCCACGATCAGGTTGAAGCCGGCCAGCAGCTCGCGGGTTTCGGCAAACGGGCCATCGAGCACGCGGCTGTGTCCATCGCGCACGCGCAGGGTCTGTGCGGTATCGACCGGCTGCAGCTTCTGTGCGGCCAGCAGCGTGCCTTCGGCCTGCAGCTTGTCGGCATGGGCCAGGCAGTCGCGCATCAGCGCGTTGAATTCTTCGGTGGGCAGGGCCTGCAGCAGGGCAGGCTCGATGTAGATCAGAAGCAGGTACTGCTGCATGGCATGGTCCTGGCGGGGGCGGGGGTCCATGATCGCGCAGGATTGCGCACGGGCATGTTGCAGCGCAGAAGCGCGCCTTCGGCGGGGATCGGCGAACGGCGGAGCCCCTCCGTGGTGGGGTGGGGTTGGTCGCTGAAAGCGGGTTTGCTGAGGGTGGGCCGGGTGGGTAGGGGGGGCGGGGGACGCCGTAAACCCATCCGTGGGGGCTTAGCCGCGGCATCCATGCCGCGGACTGATCTGGCCCCCTGAAAACGGACGCCATGAAGCCGTTTCAGGCGGCAGCCCGGAGCTGCCGGGCGTAGTTGTTAGGCGAGTGGTAGCCCAGCGCCGAGTGTAGCCGGGCTGGATTGTAGAAGCCGTGGATGTAAGCAGCGATGGACTGGCTGGCTTGTGATCTCTCGGTAGGTTGTTCATCCGGGGCATCTTTGGAAAATGGTGGTTACCACACCTATCCAGTCCCCAAAGAGCCCGGATGAACCATCATAAAAATGCCCGTTTGACGCCGTTTAGTCGAGAACTTCTTGTCCGCCGCATCACTGAGCAAGGCCTTCGGCCAGAAGAGGCCGCCCAGGCTTGCGGGGTGAGTGTACGCACGGCTTACAAGTGGCTGGCCCGATATCGAGCCGAGGGCCTGATTGGGCTGCAGAACCGCAGCTCTCGGCCCAGCCGCAGCCCCCATGGCACCCCCGAGGCACTGGTAGAGCAGATCGTCCAGCGTCGACGTCAACGGCAAACCTACCTGACCATTTCCAAGGCACTGGGTGTGGCTCACAGCACCATTTCACGACTGATGCGCCGACGAGGACTCAATCGCCTGTGCCTTCTGGACCCACCGAAGAAGGCGGTCCGGTATGAGTACGACAGCCCGGGCGGCTTGCTGCACTTGGATATCAAGAAACTCGGCAACTTCCACCGACCCGGACACCGGGTCGATCCGAATCGGCGTGGCAATGCTGGCGGCGGTGGCTGGGGCTATGTCCATGTGGCCATTGATGACCACTCCCGAGTCGCCTTCAGCAGCGTTCACACCGATGAGAAGGGCCCAACGGCCTGCCAAGCGCTGCTGGCCGCTTTGGCGTACTACAAGACGCTGGGGGTCACCTTCCAGCGTGTCCTGACTGACAACGGCGCCTGCTATCGCTCCGGCGTCTTCGCTCGACTCGTCGCCTCGTTGGGCATGAAGCACTATCGGACCAAGCCCTACACCCCGCGAACCAACGGTAAGGCCGAGCGCTTCATCCAGACCAGCTTGCGCGAATGGGCCTACGCCTGCGAGTACGCTTCGTCAGAGCAACGCGATGCCGTGCTACCTGAATGGCTGCATCACTACAACTGGCACCGACCCCACATGGGGATCGGCAGCCAGCCGCCTATTTCCAGAATCCCGCTGAACAACGTGGTGGGTTTACACACGGGTGATACGGGACATAAGGGACCTCCAAGTGCGATCAAAGTATCGCTTCTTGGCGTCCGCTGACGGGGGGCCAGATCAATCCGCGCCATGGATGGCGCGGCTAAGCCCCCACGGATGGGTTCACGGCGTCCCCGCCAACCCCGCCCGCCCGGCCCACTCCCAGAAAACCAGCTTTCCGCGACCAACCCACACCACCGCGGAGGGGCTCCGCCGTTCGCCGACCTCCGCCGAAGGCGCGCTTTCCACGGAAGAAATAATTTTCAGAGGACGTGTCGATTCCCAGCCCCCTGGTTCGTTGTACCCAGTGAAGGGCACGCACCACGCGTCCCACGGGAGACCGAAATGAAAGTGATGGTGATCGTGAAGGCCAACGCCGACTCCGAAGCCGGCCGCATGCCCAGCGAACAGGAACTGTCCGAAATGGGCGCCTTCAACGAACAACTGGTGGCGGCCGGCATCATGCTGGCCGGTGAAGGCCTGCACGCCACCCAGCGCGGCCGTCGCATTCATTTCGGCGGCGGGGCACCCAAGGTCGAGGCCGGTCCGTTCGGTCCTGCCAGCGAACAGATCGCCGGCTTCTGGCTGTGGGAGGTGCGGTCGCTGGACGAGGCCGTTGAATGGGCCAGCCGTGCGCCGTTCGGCGAGGGCGGCACGCTGGAACTGCGTCCGCTGATCTCCGCAGAAGACTTTGGTGAAGCCTTCACCCCCGAATTACAGCAGCAGGAACAGCGTCTGCGTGCACAGCTGGAAGGCTGATCCGATTCCTCTCCCTGCCGGGCACGCCCCGGCACTATCGCCCTGAACCGCACAACGGAGTATTGCCATGAGACTGATTCCCTTCCTCGGCTTCAGCGGCCAGGCCCACGAGGCAATGGCGTTCTATGCCAAGGCACTCGGTGGCCAGGTCACCTCGGAAATGAAGTACCGCGACATGCCGCCCTCCGATGGCTCGCCGGGCTGCAACGAAATGCCGCCGGAAACCCTCGACCACGTTGCGCACAGCCAGCTGGAAATCGGCAGCGCCATCGTGATGGCGGCCGACGGTCCCGGCGGTGGCGAGGGCGGCTCGACCACCATCAATGTCGACGTCGACAGCATCGAAGAAGCCGAACGCGTGTTCGCTGCGCTGGCCGAAGGTGGCCAGGTGCAGATGCCGATCGCCGAAACGTTCTGGGCACATCGCTGGGGCATGCTGATCGACCGTTACGGCAAGCCGTGGATGGTCAATTGCATGAAGCAGCCCTGATCCCTCCCTCTTTCCTCTTCATCCGCAAGGAGCGTTACCAATGAGTGCACCACAACCGCAGATGATCTTCGTCAACCTGCCCGTGCAGGACCTGGAGAAGTCGAAGGCGTTCTTCACCGCGCTGGGCTACAGCTTCAATCCTACCTACACCAACGACGACGCGGCCGGCATGGTCATCAGCGAAAGCATCTACGTGATGCTGCTGACCCAGCCCTTTTTCCAGCAGTTCACCAACAAGCCGATTGCCGACGCGCACACCCACACCGAAGTGATCAATGCACTCTCGGCACCCAGTCGCAAGGCCGTTGACGAGTTGGTGGACAAGGCCCTGGCTGCCGGCGCCAGCGAACCGCAGCCGGCGCGCGACTACGGCTTCATGTACCAGCGTGGCTTCCAGGACCTGGACGGCCATCTCTGGGAGATCGCACACATGGACGGCGAGCCGGGCTGACGGCCGCCGCAAGGGAGGACCCTCATGGCTTACGTGGATGCGTACGTGCTGCCGTGCCCGCAGGACAAGGTGGCGGCCTACCGCCGCCTTGCCCGCAAGGCCGGCGTGGTGTGGAAGGACCATGGCGCGCTGCAGTACATGGAATGCGTGGCCGACGATGTGGAACCGGGCAAGAGCACCTCGTTCCCGCGCGCGGTCAAGGCGAAACCGGGCGAGACGGTGATCGTCGCCTTCGTGGTGTTCCGCTCGCGTGCGGCACGCGACCGCATCAACGCAAAGGTGATGGCCGACCCGCGGCTGGCGTCGCTGGGCCCGAAGGACATGCCGTTCGATACCCGGCGCATGTTCTGGAGTGGCTTCAAGCCGATTGTTGAAGCGTGAGCTGCGGCGCTTGTGCGGGCCGGGCGTGCGTGCTGTGATCGGCGCATGCTCGAGCCCGCACTGACGCAGCGTCTGGAAACCCTCTGGCGGATGGAGTCGCCAGTGCTGATCGCGCGCCTGGCGCGGCTGCTCGGTGGCGATGTCGGCCGTGCCGAGGAACTGGCCCAGGACACCTGGCTGGCCGCGCTGGAGCGTTGGCCGGAGCAGGGCATCCCGGACAACCCCGGAGCCTGGCTGATGACCACCGCGCGCAACCGTGCCATCGATGTGCTGCGCCAGCACCAGCGCGTGGCGCAGCAGCACGCGCAATGGCGCGAGGAACTGCATCCGGCGGCGCTGCCGGCACCCGATGACAACCAGGCGCTGGAGGATGATCTGGGCGATGACCTGCTGCGGCTGATGTTCGTGGCCTGCCATCCCGTGCTGCCGGCCGATGCGCGCGTGGCACTCACCCTGCGCCTGCTCGGTGGCCTGACCACCGTGGAGATCGCACGCGCGTTCCTGCAGCCGGAACCGACCATCGCCCAGCGCATCGTGCGCGCCAAGCGCACCCTGGCGCAGAAGCAGGTGCCCTATGAAGTGCCGCGCGCGGAGGCGATGCCGGAGCGCCTGGCTTCGGTGCTGGAGGCGATCTACCTGGTGTTCAACGAAGGCTATGCGGCCAGCGCCGGCGATGACTGGATGCGCCCGGCACTGTGCGAGGAAGCGCTGCGCCTGGCCCGCATCCTGGCCCATCGGTTGCCGGTGCCGCCGGTACTGGGCCTGCTGGCGCTGATGGAGCTGCAGGCCTCGCGTGCAGCGGCGCGGGTGGACGCGCAGGGCGCGCCGGTGCTGCTGGACCAGCAGAACCGCGCGCGCTGGGATTGGCTGCAGATCGAACGTGGTCAGCAGGCACTGGTACGTGCGCTGGCCGCAGGCGGCGGGCAGGATCCCTACGTGCTGCAGGCACGCATCGCGGCCTGCCATGCGGCTGCGCGTCGCGCTGACGCCACCGATTGGCCGCGCATTGCTGCGCTTTATACACAGCTTCTGCAGGTGCAGCCTTCGCCAGTGGTGGCATTGAACCGGGTGGTGGCGATCCTGCGCAGCGACGGTCCCTTCGCCGCGTGGGCGCAACTGCAGCCCTTGCTGGTCGACGCGCGCCTGCGTGACTACGCGCCACTGCAGGTGGTGCGTGGCGAGCTGTTGCAGGCACTGGGGCGCGAGCAGGATGCGCGTGACGCTTTTGGCGAGGCGGCTCGGCTCAGCCACAACCAGGCCGACCGCGGACTGCTGCGGCAACGGGCCGGCCTGCCCCCCACGGACTGAGCCGACAAGGACAGCACTTGTCGCCGCGCGCCTGAGCGGCTATGTTTCGCGCCCAGCGGACGCATCAGCGCCCGCATTCCGTGCGTATTGACCGAGGAGCGGTTGGATGTATTCAAGGACGAAGAGCGCATCGCGCGCTTTTGCGCGCCTGCTTGCCTGTGCCCTGTGCCTGGCCGTATGGCCGACGGCCGTGCAGGCCGCGGACAAATCGCAGCAGGCCTATTGGGCCGGTTTTGCCTATACCGCTGACGCCGCCGCCGTGCAGGCGACCACGCCGCATGCGCATGCGGTGCTGGAACGGCGTGGCCTGGTCCCGCTGAACCAGACGCTGGCGCAGTCGCTCAAGCGCCGCGCACCGGCCCACCTGGAGCTGATCGACCAGCCGGTGGCGATGCTCGACGGCACCACCAGCGCCACCGTGCTGGCCGCCGCGCTGGACCGCGAACTGGTCTCGGTCGAGCCGATCGGTGACCAGTACAAGGTGCTGGTGGAAGTGGCGCTGCAGGCGTTGTTCTTCGACTTCCGCGAGCGCCAGGTGATCGCGTCCTATCCGCTCACGCTGCAGCGCATCGACGTGCAGGATTACCGACCGGACAACGACGATATCGACGCGATCGTCGCCGATCTGCTGTATGGCGGCGCCGATACCAGCCTGTCGCAGGTGCTGGCGGCCAGCCTTGCCCAGGCCAGGTTGCCCGACGCGGCGGTGCGCCGTCTGCAGGTCGGTGGAGTAACCCTGTCCGACGCGGTCCGCGCCAAGCTGCCCGACCCGAAGTGGGAAGCGCCGCTGCGCGCCACGCTGGCCCATGAACTGTCCAAGACGCTGTCGTCCAACACCGGCGTCGGGCTGCTGCCGCCGGCCTCGGGCCAGGCGATCGGTGGCGCGATGGCTGCCCGCTTTGCCGACGGCAAGGTCTACCAGCTGAAGATTCCCGAACCCGACTACGTCATCAACCTGCAGGTCGATGCATTGAAGAACGGCGTGATCGAGGAAACCCCGGCGATGAAGACGATGCTGTTCGGCGCCTTCTTCACCGCCAAGGTGACCGAGCCGTTCTCGGGGAAGGTCTATTTCGAACAGCCGCTGCGCAAGGGGGCCACCAAGGTGGTTCCGGCCACGCAGTGGCAGGTCGACCAGTGGTCGGCCAGCTACGAAACCCTGCTGGCCGGGCTCGATGCCTTCGCCGGCGCCGCCGCCAAGCGTGCCGATTCGCGCGCCTGGCTGGACGAACAGAAGCCGGGCGGCCGCCCGTTGCAGCAGCAGACCCAAGCCCTCCAGGAGTTGATCAAGTCATGTCGTTGATGCGTACCATCCTGCTCATCCTCATCGCGCTGGTGGTGGCCTCGCCGGTCGCTGCGCAGACCGCGAGTTCGCGCGGCACCGGCTCGGCCAGCTACGGCCTGCGCCTGAGTGCCGATACCCGTGCCCAGGCCCTGAACAAGGCCAAGGTCAATGCCCTGGAGGCGTACATCGCCGAAACCGGTGCGGCCAAGCTGCGCCTGTTCGAAGCGCGCCGCGCCGAGTTCATCGGCGAGATCGACCGCTACGTGCTCAGCGCGGTGCAGCTGTCGGACACCGAAGACAAGAAGGCCAAGACCTACACCGTCACCGTCCGTGCCGAGATCAACACCACCCTGCTGCAGACCAAGCTGGATGCGGGTTCGGCCGTGGCCGGTGCCACCGCCGCGCAGCGCTCGCTGCTGACCTTCCTGTTCATGGCGCGCTCGCAGGACACCGTGCAGTCGTTCCAGGACAAGGAATACCGCCGCGTCGACGCCAGCAGCAGCTACAGCGAGAACACCCGTGAGGGCGACAGCTTCCGCGGCAACTCGGTCAGCACCAACGGCAGCATCAACCAGAATGGTTCGGTGTCGGTCACCAGCGGCGGCAGCACCACCGCGCGCGCCGACAACATCACCTGGAAGGTGGCCAACGCCGCCGAGGTCAACACCGCGATGACCGGGGCCTTCAGCGCCGCGGGCTACGAAGTGGTTGAAGCCGAATACGTGGAAGGCGAATCGCGTGGCCTGCTCAGCATCGAGCGCATCCGCAAGGACTTCAGCACCGGCAACGACCTGGCCCCGGCCACCCTGCGTGACACCGCCAACGGCATCCGTGCGGCCAACATTCCGTACATCGCCGTCGGCACCCTCGACATCGGCATGCGCGACCGTGATCCGGCCAGTGGCAACACCCGCGTGTTCGTCACCGTCACCGGCAAGGTGCTGGATGTGACCGGTCGTTTCCCGCGCACCGTGTCGTCGGTCGGCCCGGTGCAGTTCTCCGGTACCGGCCCGAATGAAACCGTGGCCCGTACCAACGCACTGCAGCTGGCTGCCGAAAAGGCCGCCCAGCAGATGATCAACGAACTGAACGTCAAGGCAGTGCGCTGATCCGCCGCCCCGGTGGGTGCCGAGCGCGCTCGGCATCGCCCCGGGGCTCACCGATTCCCCACGTGCCGCACCGCGGCCGTCTCTCCCAAAGGACTCTCACATGATCCGCAATACCGCTCTTGTCCTGGCCATCGCGGCCGCCACCCTGTCGATGCCGGCGCACGCTGGCCTGGGCAAGCTGAAGGACCTGGCCGGCGCCGCCACCGGTACCTCCAGCAGCAGCGCCTCCAGCGCCGCCGCACCGGATGAAGCCGCGCAGGAAGCACTGGTGCGTCGTTTCGTCAGCTCGCAGTCGCACTCGCTGCAGGCCCAGACCTCGTTCGCCCGTGCCTTCGGCCTGGCCGAGCAGGTGCAGCTGCTGGAAGCCGAGCGCCAGGCGCTGTCGTCGGGTTCGGTCAGCGTCGATGCGATGAAGAAGTCGGTGTCGGTCAGCGAAGCCGCCCAGGCCGCGATCGACGAGCGCCAGGCCGCGCAGCCGGAGCTGAACGCTGAATCCAAGCAGCACTATGCCGAAGGCCTGGTCTCGCTGCTGGCGTCGGCTGCCGAAGCGCAGAAGCTGGGCGGCGAAGCCAGCAACTTCACCGCCGGCATGAAGAACCTGGGCGCCACCCAGATGGCCACCGTCGGCCGCAAACTGGCTGCCGGTGCATGGGTGGCCAAGGAATCGCCGGGCTTCATCCAGGGCCTGTACGGCTCGACCAAGTCGGCCGTGACCTTCGCCAAGAAGAGCAAGGTGAAGGTGCCGTCGAACGCCGATTCGATGCTCGACTCGATCTGATCCGAGGATCAACCCCATGCGTACGACCTCCCGTTTGATCGGCCTGGGCCTGGCCGCCGTGCTGCTTGCAGCCTGCGGCAAGCAGGACACCCCGGCCGCCGATGCGCCCACACCCGCCAAGGACAAGGCAACCAGTGCACTGGCCAGCAATGCGCCAGTGGAAGCAGCGCCCCTGCGTGGCACGCCGGATTTCGGCGGCACCACCCAGGTCGCGCGCGAGGCCGACGGCATCGGCAGCACCCCGGAACTGGCGGTGCTGGCGGCGCTGCAGTCGGCGGTGGCGCAGGTCAACGGTGTACGCGTGGCCAGCCAGATGCAGGGCCTGCGTGCAGGCCTGCATGTGGATGTGGATGACGAACACGTCGGCGATATCCGCGCCGACGCGTTCACCCAGCAGATGATCGCCGGCTCGCAGGGCGCGGTGCTGGGCTATGAAATCCTGTCGCAGGACGAAGTGCGGCAGCTGGACGAGGAAACCATCGCGCGCGTGCGCGCCAGCGATGAAGGCTGGAGCTTCAAGGGTTCGGCCTCTGCCAGCGCCTCTGGCGAAGCCACGGCCAAGGGCGGCGGTGCCTCGGCCAGTGTCAAGGAGCGCTACGACGAGAAGGTCAGCGTCGATGCCAAGCGTGGCGCAAGCTCGTTCGATTCCGACGTGACCCACCGCAGCATGCGCAGCTACTGGAAGGTACGCGTGCGTGCCCAGATCGCCCAGTACCGCGCACCGGACGAGCAGGGCAAGCCGAAGATCGTGGTCGCGCTGCCGCGTACGAAGGCCGGCAGCTATGCCGTGGGCGATGGCCGCGTGAGCGCCGATGAA
Organism: Stenotrophomonas sp. Pemsol; assembly: GCF_003586545.1. Classification (NCBI taxonomy): domain Bacteria; kingdom Pseudomonadati; phylum Pseudomonadota; class Gammaproteobacteria; order Lysobacterales; family Lysobacteraceae; genus Stenotrophomonas; species Stenotrophomonas sp. Pemsol. The sequence continues at coordinate 138,106 of NZ_CP025780.1, forward strand.
GTGGCCGACGCGATCCGCGCACGCCTGTCCGACACGCTGACCCAGACCCAGCGCTTCATCGTGCTGGATCGCGAGTTCGGCGACGAACTGCAGGCCGAGATCGACCACATCAACAGCGGCAACGTGCGTTTGCAGGACACTGCCCGCGTCGGCCAGCAGCTGGCGACCGACCTGATCCTGATCCCGACCATCGAACGCTTCGAGTACCCGCGCAGCGTGCGCAACCTGCGCATGTCCGACCGTCAGGTGACCTCATACTCCGGTGGCGGCCGCATCACCCTGCGCCTGGTCAACGCCACCACTGGCCAGGTGGTGATGTCCGACAGCTTCGATCACCAGTTGGCCTCGACCGGCCCGAGCACCCTGCCGCGTGTGGTCAACGGCCGCAACATGGCTGCGGCGATGATGGAATCGCTGTCCGGCCAGATCGGCACCAGCATCGTCACCACGCTGTTCCCGGTGTCGGTGGTGTCGGTGGACGGTGACCAGGTGGTGCTGAGCCAGGGCGGTGACACCGTGCAGGCCGGCCAGCGCTGGCAGGCTGTGCGCCTGGGCGAGGAACTGAAGGACCCGCAGACCGGCCGTTCGCTGGGCCGCAGCGAACACCCATGCTGCACCATCCGCATCGACCGCGTGGCTGCACAGACCTCGTACGGCACCATCGAAGACGGCGTTGACGCGATGCGCGGCGGCTTCCGTCCGGGCCAGATCGAACTGCGCCAGAAGCTGGGCAGCAAGCCGGCTGCCGCCGCTGCTGCGGGCGCGACCGCCCCGGCTGCAGCCGCCGCCCGCCCGGCCGCCAAGCCGAAGCCCAAGCCTGCTGCCGCCCCGGCCGAAGACCCGAACTGGTAACACGCCCAAGCAACACACAGATGGGGTCAGAGCCCTTTCCCGCCGGGAAAGGGCTCTGACCCCTTCGTGTTTCCGTCCGTGTCGACCAAGGTCGACACCCACCAACAGCAGCAGAGATCTGTCGAAGGCGGGGTGGGTCCGGTTGCGGGGGTGTCCGCGGCATGAATGCCGCGGCCAAGCCCCCAAGGACGGGTTTACGGCGTCCCCCGCAACCGGACCCACCCCGCCATCCCACCGAATGCCTGCTTCTGCTGTTGCTGTTGCTCCAGCTGTTGCTGCTGCCCTGGCTTCGGCGGGTGCAGGGCGCAGCCCTGCCGAATCCCATTACACTCCAGAGAGATTTCCCTGCTGGAGAGAGCAATGAAGCGAGTAGCACTGGGCCTGCTGGCCTTGTCAGTGTCGAGCGCACTGATGGCGGCCACCCCGAAATTCGATGGCGCGCGGATCTCCGCCGACGTCAAGGAACTGGCCTCCGACGCCTACGAAGGCCGCTCGCCGGCCACCGCCGGCGAAGAGAAGACCATCGCCTACCTCAGCAAGCAGTTTGCCGACGCCGGTCTGCAGCCGGGCGGCGACCTCAAGGACGGCAAGCGCCTGTGGACCCAGGCCGTGCCGCTGCGCAAGGGCGACATCGTCGGCACACCGCAGCTGGCGCTGCACCAGGGCGGCAAGACTGTTGCGCTGGAGCAGGGCAAGCAGATTGCCGTGCGCGCCGCCATGAACGGCGCCAGCAACGTCGACATCAGCAAGGCCCCGCTGGTGTTCCTCGGCTATGGCGTGAAAGCGCCGGAGCGCAACTGGGACGACTTCAAGGGCGTGGACCTGAAGGGCAAGATTGCCGTCGTACTGATCAACGATCCGGACTTCGAGACCGGCCAGGGCGACTTCGACGGCAAGGGCATGACCTACTACGGCCGTTGGACCTACAAGTACGAAGAAGGTGCCCGCCAGGGCGCGCTGGGCGTGCTGATCGTGCACGAGACCGCACCGGCCTCCTATGGCTGGGCCACCGTGGCCGGCTCCAACACCAACACGATGTTCGACGTGGTGCGCGACAACCCGGCCGAAAGCCACCCGCTGCTGGAAGGCTGGATCCAGCGCGACCTTGCCGTGGAGCTGTTCCGCTCCGCCGGGCAGGACTTCGAGGCGCTGAAGAAGAAGGCGCAGCAGCGCGACTTCACCCCGGTGCCGCTGACCGGCGCCAGCCTGGACGCGAAGTACGCGGTGAAGACCGAAGTGATCACCTCGCACAACGTGGCCGCACGCCTGGAAGGCAGCCGCCATCCGGATGAGACGATCATCTACAGCGCGCACTGGGACCACATCGGCGTGGGCGAGCCGGACGCGCGCGGTGACCGCATCTTCAACGGCGCACTGGACAACGCCAGTGGTACCGCCTCGCTGCTCGAGCTTGCCCGTGGCTTCGCCAAGGAAACGCGCCCGCAGCGTTCGCTGCTGTTCCTGGCGGTCACCGCCGAGGAGAAGGGCCTGCTGGGTTCGGAGTACTACGCCACCCATCCGCTGTACCCGCTGGAAAAGACCGTGGCGGTGATCAACATGGACGGCATGGCGCCGTTCGGCCCGTCGCGTGACTTCGGCATCTACGGTGCCGCGCGTTTCGAGCTGCTGGACCAGCTGAAGGACGTGGCCAAGGGCTGGGACATCCGCTACACGCCGGACCCGAAGCCGGAAGCGGGCCTGTTCTTCCGCTCCGACCACTTCCCGTTCGCCAAGCGTGGCGTGCCGGCGCTGTCCTGGTCGGCCGGCCAGGACTGGGTGGACGGTGGCGTCGCCGCAGGCAAGAAAGCCTCCGAGGACTACACCGCCAAGCGTTACCACCAGCAGGGCGACGAATGGCAGCCGGACTGGGTGTTCGCCGGTGCCGCCCGCGACCTGGAAGTGCTGTACACGCTGGGCAACCAGCTGGCCAACTCCCGTGCCTGGCCGAACTGGAGCAAGGACGAGTCGTTCCGCGCCGTACGCGACGCCAGCGCCGACCAGCGCAAGTAAGGGCGTTCGGTAGTGCCGGCCGCTGGCCGGCAACCGCACTCGGTCCGGGCAACCGTCCCCTGAGTCAGGGGGCGGCGCCATAGGCGCGGGGATGTGGGTGCTGGTGAGATGGGGCCCACGGCTTGCGCAGGCGAGCCGTGGGAGCGCCAGCGCGAATGCGCAGGCGCGTTCCCGGCATTTCCATAGCGGCTTCCATCCGCACTTTCCGGCCCTTCGTCGCAGGCCGCTTGCTTGCCCGGCGGGCCGCCCTATGCTCGGCTCACCCCCTTCCTCCAAGGCGCCGCCGTGTTCGCCAGCCTTTCTCTCCTGTTACGTCATCTGCTGGCCTGGGCTGCGGCGCTGTTCGTCGCAGGCATGGTCTGGAGCGGCATCTTCAGTGGCATGAACGATGGCCCGGGCTGGATTTTCGGCCTGCTGGCGATGTTCCTGATCATTTCCGCGCTGGGCAGTGCCATCACCCATATCCGCCGGGTCTGGCTGGTGGCCGGTCGCCTGGATGCCACCACCTTGTCCGGGCGCCAGCGCCGCCAGATAGAACTGCCGATGGACGCCGGCCACGCGTTCTCGGTAGTGGAAGCGGCGATCGCCGAACTTCCCCGCGTGGAGGATGTGGAAAGCTCGGCCGGCAGCCTGCAGGTGCGCGCCTATGTTCGCCGCGTGGATCTCTGGAATGGGCGTCAGCCCTCGCGCTGGAACCTGCCGGCGCGGCTGGCGATCAAGCGCAACAGCGTGCTGGCCACGGTCACGCCGGGGCAGGGCACCAGCACCGTTACCCTGCTGTTCGAACCCGATGCCGGCTGGTGGGCCGACCTGCTGGCGCTGGACGAGGGCAGCAACTTCGAGAACGCCGAAGCAGTCACCCGCGCGATCAGTCGCCGCGTCGCCGACCAGCGCCGCGACGAACAGGCTGCGGCCGAACAGACCCAGGTGGAAAAGGAACTGTCGGTGGCGCGGCTGAACCTGCTGCATGCGCAGGTGGAACCGCACTTCCTCTACAACACGCTGGCCAACGCGCAGGTATTGACCCGCACCGACCCGGCACGGGCCGAACAGATGCTCGGCCACCTGATCCAGTACCTGCGCAGCTCGTTGCCACAGGTGGACGAATCGGTGTCCACGCTGGGCGTGGAGCTGGAACGCACCCGCGCCTACCTGGAGATCCTGCGCATCCGTATGGGCGCACGGCTGGCGGTGGAAGTGCAGGTGCCCAACGAACTGCATGGCGTGCACCTGCCGGCGATGGCGCTGCAGACGCTGGTGGAAAACGCGATCAAGCATGGCCTTGAACCCAAGCCCGGCGGAGGCACGATCTGGATCCTGGCGCGCGGCTTCGATGACCACGTGACGGTGACCGTGGCCGACGATGGGCTCGGCTTCGGCCAGGGCACCAGTGGTACCGGCATCGGCCTGAAGAACCTGCGCGAGCGCCTGCGCCTGACCTGCGGTGAGCAGGCCGGCGTGGCGATCGTCGCCAACTTCCCCAGCGGCGTGGCAGCGACCATGACCCTGCCGCAGTCGCACAAGGAGCGCAGCCATGCCGCTTGAAGCCCTGATCGCCGAAGACGAGGACCTGCTGCGGCAGTCACTGGTGGAGCAGCTGGGCCGGCTGTGGCCGGACCTCGCGCTGGTGGCCGAGTGCGAGGATGGTGCCAGCGCACTGGAGCAGCTGGCCGAGAAGCAGCCGGACATCGCCTTTCTCGATATCCGCATGCCTGGCATCAGCGGCATCGAGGTGGCGCGCTCGCTGTCCGAGCTGAGTCCGCGCACCCAGGTAGTGTTCGTCACCGCCTACGACCAGTACGCCATCGATGCGTTCGAGCAGGGCGCGATGGATTACCTGTTGAAGCCGGTCAGCGACGAGCGCCTGCTGGCCACCCGCGAGCGCATCCTGTCGCGGCTGCCATCGACGCGCCAGGACGATGCCGTGCTGGAGCGCCTGCTGCAGCGGCTGGGCCCATCGCAGGGCGCTGCCGAGCGCCCGCCACTGGCCTGGATCACCGCCAGCAACGGGCGCGAGACGCAGCTGATCATGCTGGAAGACGTGGCCTACTTCCGCGCGGACAACAAGTACACGACCGTGGTCACCGCCAGCGGCGAAAGCCTGCTGCGCACGCCATTGCGCGAGCTGCTGGAAGTGCTCGATGCGCAGCACTTCCGCCAGATCCATCGTTCGACCATCGTCAACATGAAGGCGGTGGCGGCGGTCAGCCGCGACGATACCGGGCGCGGCGTGCTGCGCCTGCGCGGGCGCACGGAGACGCTGGTGGTCAGCCAGCCGTTCATGAGCCTGTTCCGCGGCATGTAGCCGCAGCAGCATCCCCTTCACCGAGGAACGAACATGCCCCGACTGTTGATTGCGTGCATTGTCGTGCTGGCGTTGGCCGGCTGCGAAAGGTCCCGCAACACCTCGATCACGCGCACCCACGCCAACGGCGTGGACACGCTGTACAGCAAGGCTACCGTCGTCGATGGCGAGGCTCGTTTCCAGTGCATTGCCAGCAGCAGTGGTGCCTGCCACTACCTGGTGCTCGATCCGGGCTGCAGCCCCGATGCGGCGTGTACCACACCGCCGCTGCGCCGGTTCGCAGTTGCGGCAGGCAAGACCGAGGCCATGCGTGGCCTGCCCGGCGGCTTCCGCCAGTGCGTCAGCCAGGACCCGATAGAACACTGCCACCGTGAGTGATCACGGTGGCAGTGTGGGTCCCCCCGCTTCCCTGAAGGCTCAGTAGGCAGGTTGCAGTGTCAGGTCGTGATGGTGCTCGGTCTCGCCCACATGGTTGAGGCGGCCGACCAGTTCGGAGTGCTGCTTCATCCGGCCGATCTCGGTCATGATGCGGATGTCCTCGTGGCGCAGTTCGCGCCTGGCGGTGACCGCCTGCTTGTAGTCCAGCACTTCCGGGTAGTGCTCGGCCAGGTCCAGCGCCTCGGCCACGTGTTCGACGCTGTCGGCCTTGGAACTGATGCGGGCGCGGCTGTTGAACGCCTTCATCCAGCGCTCGAAGCCGGCCTGCTGATCGAACATGTTGGCCATGAACCAGATCACGAACAGGATCGAGACCCACGAACCGAACACGATCACCACGCGGGTGAAGGTGATATGGAAGTCATCGCGCCACAGGTAGTTGGCGATCAGGCCCAGGATCAGCAGCGAGGCCGCCTGCCAGCCGACGATCGAGGCGATCAGCCACTGGCACTTGGCCTGGGCCAGCACCGCCACTTCATCGCGGATCTGCTGCTCGCTCAGGTTGCGCCAGTGCGCCACCTGTTTGTCGAACGGGCTGCTGTAGAGCTCGTTGTCGCGAAGCAGAATTCCCAAACCCTTGAACAAAGCAATCATGGCTGGCTCCTTGTGGAACGTGCGTCGATCAGCATTGGACGGTGTGGCAGGTCCAGTTCTAGCACTTCCAGCGGGCCGTGCAACGGGGGCAATGCCAAGCGGCGCAAGGGTTTGCCCGGCGGGGGTGAAAATTGATGCATTGCATCATCGCAGTCGCAGCCTGCGACAGGATGTCGCAGGGTGAAACGTGCTGCGGCCGCACATGAAACCGTCGCTGAGCGGGGAGGCTCGCCGCCGGAGGCGTGATCGCCGAGAATCGGAGCCAACCGCGCAAGACGCGACTGTTCTTCCGCCTTTCCTGGACCTGTGATGCCGGCTTTGCTGCAGCGACTCTCCCGCCCCGTCACCGCGCCGATCCGACGCTGGGTACTGGACGCCTTCCCGCGCGGCCAGAGCGGCATCGATTACGACCATCCGCAGGGCGACCCGGGCTGGTTCGGCCCGGACAGCGTCACCTGGCGGCTGCACGCCGAATTCCCCTCGATGCTCGCCGGTGGCCTGTGCGCGCTGATGCTGCAGACACTGCACCCACGCGCGCTGGCCGGGGTCTATGACCACTCCAATTTCCGCCAGGACCTGGTGGGTCGGCTGCGCCGCACCACGGCCTTCGTTGCCGGCACCAGCTATGCGCCCAGCGGCGAGGTGGAGGCGCTGGTGGCCAGGGTGCGCCGCATCCATGCGCAGATCCGCGGGCAGACCGCGCAGGGCGAGCCCTACGCCGCCGACGATCCGCAACTGCTGACCTGGGTGCACGTGACCGAAGCCTTCGGTTTCCTGCAGGGTTTCCGACGCTACGGGCGCGAGGTGCCGGCGCACATCGCCGATCGCTATTACGACGAGTACCGTTGCGTGGCCGAGGCACTGGGCGCGGTGGATGTGCCGCGCAGCGAAGCGGAAGTGGCGGCGTACTTCTGTGCACGTCAGCCGGAGCTGCGTGTGGATGAGCGCTCGCGCGAGGTGCTGGAGGTGCTGTCCGGCGTGCGCCTGCCGGTACCGGTGCCGGGGCTGTCGCGCGAGGTGTTCCTCGGTGCGGGCGCGGCGCTGCTGCCGGACTGGGCCGAAGGCATGCTTGAACGCAGTGGCCGCCAGCGCGCGCAGGCGGCGGCGTCTGCGAAGCTGATGCAGGGCATGGCGCCGCTGTTCCGCCGCGCACTGCCCGATGGCCTGGCCAGTCGCGCCTGTGCACGCATGGGCGCTCCGGTGGAGATCCTGCGCGAGTGGCCCGCGGTTGCCTGGTAGGTGCCAAACTTGGTTGGCACGCCTTTCACGCGGTGCCGCGGAAGCGCCAACCAAGGTTGGCAGCTACCCGCAAGTGAAACGGGCGCCTTGCGGCGCCCGTTCCGGTTACATCACCACACCTTGACCCGCTTGTCCGGGGCCAGGTACAGCTTCTGGCCTTCCTTCACCTCGAACGCCGGGTACCAGGCGTCGATGTTGCGCACGGTCAGTGCGCGGAACTGGCCCGGTGCATGCACATCGGTCAGCAGCGAGTTGCGCAGCGCCTGCTCGCGGCTCTTGCTGCGCCAGGCCTGGGCGAAGCCGAGGAAGAAGCGCTGGTCCGGGGTGAAGCCTTCCAGGGTCTGGCCCGGCTTGCCCTGCAGCGACAGCTGGTAGGCATCGTAGGCGGTGCCCAGGCCGGCCACGTCGGCGATGTTCTCACCCAGGGTCAGCTTGCCGTTCACATGCACGCCCGGGAACGGCTCGTAGCTGCTGAACTGCGCGGCCAGCGCATCACCGGCGGCGTTGAACTGCTTCAGGTCCTCGGGGGTCCACCAGTTGTGCAGCTTGCCGGTTTCATCGAACAGCGCACCGGCGTTGTCGAAGCCATGGCTGATCTCGTGGCCGATCACCGCGCCGATCGCACCGTAGTTCACCGCGTCGTCGGCGGCGCCGTCGAAGAACGGCGGCTGCAGGATCGCCGCCGGGAACACCAGGCGGTTTTCCAGCGGTACGTTCATCGCATTGATGGTCTGCGGCAGCATCGCCCACTCGCTGTGGTCGACCGGCTTGCCCAGCTTGGCGATGTTGCGCTGGTACTCGAACAGCTCGGCGCGCTGCGCATTGCCCAGCGGGTCATCACGGCGAATCTCAAGGCCGGTGTAGTCGCGCCACTTTTCCGGATAGCCCATGCCCACGGTCAGGCCGGCCACCTTCGCCTTGGCGCTCGCCTTGGTCTGCGGCGACATCCACGCCAGCGCGTCGATGCGCTTGGCGAAGGCGGCAATGATGTTCTTGGCCATCTCGTCCGCGCGTTCCTTGGTCTTCGCGTCGAAGTGCTTTTCGACGTAACGCTTGCCGATCGCTTCGCCGACGGCATGGTTGGCATCATCCACGGCGCGCTTCCAGCGGTCGCTCTGCTGCGGCGTGCCGCTCAGCGCGGTGCCATGGAAGGCGAAGCGGGCATCGGCGAACTTCTTCGGCAGGTAGGCGGCGGCACGGTCCAGCGCGTGGAAGGCCAGGTAGTCCTTCCAGGCGTCCAGCGGCTCGGTGGCGACCAGCCTGGACAGGCCGGCCACGGCCTTGGGCTGCCACACGATGAAGTCCTGCTGGTTGCCCAGCGCGGCCGCATCGAGGAACGCGCTCCAGTCCATGCCGGGCGCCTTGGCATTGAAGTCGGCCTGGGTCCACGGATTGGCACCCTTGGTCACATCATTGGTTTCTTCCTGGGTGGCATGCGCCTGCGCGATCTTCGTTTCCAGCGCCAGGATGCGCTGCGCCTTGCCAGCCGGGTCGGCCACACCGGCCAGTTGCAGCATCTGCGCGATGTAGGCCTGGTACTGCTTGCGCAGCTCGGCCATGCGGCCATCGCCCAGGTAGAAGTCACGGTCGGGCATGCCCAGCCCGCCCTGCACCAGGTACGGCGCGGTGCGGTCCGGCTGCAGCAGGTCCACCGAGACCCACAGGCCGAACAGGCGGTCGGTGTAGAAGTTGGTGGCGTTGAGCAGGTCGACGTCGGCGCGCAGGTCGCCGCCGAGGGCGCGGGCCAGCCCGGCCTTGTCGGCGATCGCATCGATGGCCTTCAGCTGCGGCTGCACCGGCGCCAGACCGCGCTGCTCGATGCCAGCCTCGTCCATGTAGGCGGCGTAGTAATCGCCGATCAGCTTGTCGTCACCGCTGGCCTTGGTGTTGCCGGCCGCCCCTTCAAGGATGGCGCGGGTGTCGGCCAGGGTCTTCTCGGCAATGACGTTGAAGCTGCCGAAGCGCGAGCGGTCGGCCGGAATCTCGGTGTTCTTCACCCAGGAGCCATTGGCGAAGCCGAAGAAGTCGTCGCCGGCGGCGATGCTGCGATCCATGCCGCTGGCATCGAAGCCGAAACTGCCCAGCATCGGCTTGGCCGCAGCGGGGGCGGCATCGGCCGGCGCGGTGGCACCGGCGGCCGGTTCGGCCGGGCGGTCACAGGCGGCCAGGGACAGGCTGGCAACGATGGCCAGCGCCAGGGTGGGACGGCGCAGCTTGGACATGGACTTCTCTTGCAGCGGAAAACCCCAAGTCTAATCCGCTCCGGCGCCACTGGCCGCGTCCTTGCGCCGCCCGTCCTGTGCAGGATCTGGCTGAACGCGCAGACGCGATCTTCACGCCGTCACCGGGGTGGTGCATGCTGGACCCTGGAGCCCTGCGCGGACACGGGGAGGTGGCCATGCGGGGGCGGGTCAGGCGTCAAGAATGGCGTCCACCGGCCGTTGAGGTCGGGGACGTGGAGGATTCGTTCGCGCATGAAGCCAGCCGACTGCACAAGGAAGATCAACCGATGCCCGCGCTGAAACGGGCGTTGGCCCGCCCGCTGCGCGCCATTACCTGGGGCGGAGTGCTGCTGGGCGTGCTGCTGGTAACCGGCCTGACCCTCATGCTGGTCAATGACTACCACCGCCGCCTGGAAGCGGCACAGCGGCAGAGCCGGGCGCTGGCGGTGGGCAGCGAGCGCCTGCTGGCGCTGGAACTGCGCAACCTGGAGCGCGCCCTGTCCGGCATCGCCGCCGACGCCGCCGAGCTGTTCCGCAGCGTGCCGGCGCAGGCGCCGGCCTTGATGGATGCCTCCATCGGCGGCGTGCTGGGCCGGCATGCCGAACTGCACAGCATCGCCGTGCTCGACCGCCATGGCCGACCGTTGACGGCCGGCGAGGGCGACCTGCAGCTGCCGCTGTGGACCGACCCGCAGCGTCGTGGCCAGGGCAGCGCTTTGTACATCGGCCCGCCGCAGCGGGCCAGCGATGGCGGTTGGGTGGTGCCGTTGGCGCTGCCGATGGCCGGCGAACGCTGGCTGCTGGCACGGCTGCGCTGTGGCGAACTGCAACGCATCGTCGGCGGCCTCGATGTCGGCCCCAACGGACTGGTCTCGATCAGCGATGCCGAGGGTTACATGCTGGCCCGCGTGCCTGATCCGCACGGCACGGTGGGCCGCCGCTACGACCTGCCGCGCCGTGACCTGCTCGGCACGCAGGCGGTGGTCGAGCTGGGAAGCGTGCCGGGTGTGGTCGACGGCGTACCGCGCATCATCACCATCAGCACGCTGGAACACAGCCCGCTGGCGGTGCAGGTCGGCCTGGCCGACGAAGACGTACTGGCGCCGTGGTGGCCGTACCTGCAGGCGTCGGTGGCGATCGTACTGGCTTACATCGCGGTGTTGCTGGTGCTGCTGTACGCCGTGCGGCGCAGCACCCGCAGCCAGCAGGCCATGGCCGAGGAGCTGAAAACAGGCCACGCCGAGCTGCGTCTTGCGCACCAGGTCGGTCGTGTCTGTACCTGGTACGTGGATGAGGACGCCGCACTGCTGCGCTGGTCGCCGCTGGCGCGCGAGATCTTTGGCGTGCAGACCGATGCGCTGCCGGTGGCCGATTTCTTCGCACGCGTGCACCGCGACGATGCCGCGCGCCTGCAGCATGCCTTTGACCAGGCATTCGCCGGCAGCGCCGTGCTCGACCAGGTGTTCCGCCTGGTATTGCCCGGGGGCGAGGTGCGCTGGGTGGGCGCACGTGGGCAGCGGGTGGAAGTGGCCGACAGCGAGCGGCGCATGATCGGCGCGCTGACCGACCTGAGTGAGCGTTACCAGGCGCGCGAGCAGGTGAGCGAGGTCGAGCGCCGCTTCCGGCTGCTGTTCGACCGCAATCCTGCACCGTTCTGGGTGTTCGACCCGGATACGCTGCGCTTCATCGAGGTCAACGACGCTGCGGTGCGCCAGTACGGCTACAGCCGCGACGAGTTTCTGTCGATGAGCATCCTCGACATCCGCCCGCGCGAAGGCTGGGACGAAGTGCGTGGTGCCATCCAGCGCGCACAGGTGGGCGATCCACCCGACGCGACCGTGCGCCTGCACCGGCGCAAGGACGGTAGTGTGTTCGAGGTGCGCGCACACCTGTCCAAGCTCGATTTCGACGGACAACCCGCGTGCCTCGTGCTGGCCGAGGATGTCAGCGAACGGCTGGCCTACGAGCGTGACCTGGCCTATCGGGCACGGCACAACCCGGCCACTGGCCTGCTCAACGTGCGCGCCCTGACCGAACAGCTGGACGAGCAGCAGCAGGGCTACACCATCGCCTTCGTGCAGTTGCGTGGCCTGCAGCTTGTGGCCGATACGCTGGGCCGTGAGATCGGCGATGCGGTGCTGCAGTCGATGGCGACCCGGCTCGGTGGACTGGGGGCGCGTTGCGGCACGCTGGCATTCCAGCCGGCGGAAGACTTCGTGTTCGCGATCGGGGCCGAGCACGATACCCAGCGCGTGCTGGATGACCTGCTGCAGATCGTGTCAGCGCCGATGCGTGGCAAGGATTCACTGCACCAGTTCGAACCGCGCATCGGTGTGGCCGTGCACACTGCCGGTGACGGCCACAGCGCCGAGCAGGTGATCGGCATGGCCGCGCAGGCCGCGCACGCGGCGCGTGCCGAGGGCAACGTGGTGGTCTGGTTCGATGCGGCAGTGACCACGCGGCTGGCCGACCGCCTGCGCCTGGCCGGGCGCATCCATGCCGCCATCGACAACGAGTTCCAGCTGTACTTCCAGCCGATCCGGCACGCCAGCGATGGCAGCCCGGCCGCGCTGGAGGCCCTGCTGCGCTGGCCGCAGGCCGATGGCAGCTTCATCCCGCCCAACGAGTTCATCCAGCTGTGCGAGGACACCGGGTTGATCCTGGCACTGGGCCGCTGGGTGATCCGCGCCGCGGCGAAGGCACAGCGGCGGCTGGTCGAGGCCGGTTGGGGCGAGCTGCCGATCGCGGTCAACGTGTCGGCAGTGCAGTTCTTCAACAGCGACCTGGTGGCCGAGTTCACCCGCGTCCAGCAGGAGTTCGGACTGGCCCGCGGCGCACTGCACGTGGAGCTGACCGAGAGCAGCCTGATGCGCAAGCCGGCGCAGGCGATGCAGACCATGCAGCGCCTGCACGAGCAGGGCATCAGCGTGTCGCTGGACGATTTCGGCACCGGCTATTCCAGCATGTCCTACCTGCAGCACCTGCCGCTGGACATCCTGAAGATCGATCGCAGTTTCGTCGCCGACGTGGAAACCAATCCGCGCAACGCCTCGATCTGCCGCGCATTGCTGTCGCTCGGCCACAGCATGGGCCTGACCATCATCGCCGAGGGCGTTGAAACGCCGGGGCAGCTGGACTGGCTGGCCGCGCACGGCTGCGACCAGGTGCAGGGCTACCTGCTGGGGCGGCCGGCGCCGCTGGAGCGGATCATCGACGCGCTGGATGAGGTGGCCGCCTAGGTGGTAGTGCCGGCCGCTGGCCGGCATTCGCCCAGGACCGGGACGCGCCTGATTGCCGGCCAGCGGCCGGCACTACCGGCAAACGCCAGACTCGGCTACACCCCGGTTTCCACCAGGTGGTCGATGAAACTGCGCACCTTCGGCGCCAGGTGGCTACGGCTGGCATACACCGCGAAGATGCCGATCGGCGAGGCCTCCCATTCCGGTAGCACGCGTACCAGGCGGCCATCGGCCAGCGCGTCTTCCAGCAGGAAGTCGGGTTGCAGGATCACACCCATGCCGGCGATCGCCGCTTCGCGCAGCACGTCGCCGTTGTTGGCGTGCAGCAGGCTGTTCACCGCCACCTTCACTTCACCGCCGGGTCCCTGCAGCGGCCAGTGGTCGCCAGCGGCCCAGTAGCTGTAGCTCAGGCATGCGTGATCCTGCAGATCCTGCGGCGTCTGTGGGGTACCGCGTGCAGCCAGGTAGGCCGGCGCCGCGCACAGGCTCACCCGCGATTCGCCCAGCCGGCGCGCGATCAGCGCCGGGCTCGGCTCGCGGGTGATGCGGATGGCCACGTCGTAGCCTTCCTCGACCATGTCCACCAGGCGGTCGGACAGGGCCAGGTCCAGTTCCACCTGCGGGAAGCGCTCGCGGTAGCTGGCCAGCAACGGGCCAAGGCGGGCGATGCCCCAGCTGACCGGTGCGTTGATGCGCAGCGTGCCCGAGGGTTCCAGCGCTTGCGCGCCGATGCTGGCCTCCAGCGCGTCGAACTCGGCCAGCAGGCGCACGCACTGGGCGTAATAGGCGGCGCCGGTGCTGGTGGGGCTGACCCGCCGCGTGGTGCGGTGGAGCAGGCGGGTGGACAGGCGCTTTTCCAGTGCCGCGACCTGGCGGGTGACGCCGGCGGTCGACATGTCCAGGGCCTGTGCCGCGGCACTGAAGCCGTTGCGCTCGACCACCGCTACGAACACGCGCATCGCCTCGAGGGTGTCCATTGTTGCGCCTTATGAAATAAATACCGTCAGACGATCGTATTTATCGGCTCGTGAAGTAGCAATAACCTGTATCCACTCCCTTCAAGGTGCTTCCCATGCACACCGCCCCCCCTCCCGTTTCGCCGCTGGCCCCGTACGGTGCCACCCTGCTGCGCCTGGCCCTGGGCGTGCTGTTCCTGGTCCATGCGCTGATCAAGCTGCTGGTGTTCACCCCGGCGGGCACGGCGGCATTCTTCGAATCGCTGGGCCTGCCCGGCGTGCTGGGTTACCTCACCATCGGCGCCGAGCTGGTGATCACCACTGCGTTGCTGCTGGGCATCTACGCGCGCTGGGTCGGCCTGGTCGGCGTGCCGCTGCTGCTGGGCACCATCGTCACCGTGCACGGCGCCAACGGCTTCGGTTTCGCCAATGCCGGCGGCGGCTGGGAATACCCCGCGTTCTGGGCACTGGCGCTGGTGGTGCTGTTCCTGGTCGGCGACGGCAAGTGGACCCTGCGTTCGCGCTGATCGCCGCCTGATCCTGCAACTGGAGCATTCCATGTCCCGCCTGCCTTCGTTGTACATCTCCCACGGCTCGCCGATGACCGCCCTGCATCCGGGCCAGGTCGGCGTGCGCCTGGCCGAGCTGGCGCGCGACCTGCCGACGCCGCGCGCCATCGTGATGGCCTCGGCGCACTGGCTGGGTCGGCAGCCGCTGGTCGGCGCGCATCCGCAGCCGCCGACGATCCATGACTTCGGCGGCTTCCCGCGCGCGCTGTTCGAACTGCAGTACCCGGCGCCCGGCGATCCGGCGCTGGCCGAAGAAGTGGCCCGCCGCATCGCCGCTGCCGGCCTGCCGGTGGCGCTCGACCCTCAGCGTGGCCTCGACCATGGCGCGTGGGTGCCGCTGCGGCTGCTGCGCCCGCAAGCCGACATCCCCGTGGTGCCGCTGTCGATCCAGCCGTTGCTCGGCCCCGGGCACCAGTTCGCGCTGGGCCGCGCGCTGGCGCCACTGCGTGAGCAGGGCGTGCTGCTGGTCGGCTCGGGCAGCATCACCCACAACCTGCACGACTGGGGCGACTACCAGGACGGCAAGGAAGCGCCGTACGTGCGGCCCTTCATCGAGTGGGTCGAGCAGCGCCTGGCCGCCGATGATCGCCAGGCCCTGTTCGACTACCGCCGGCAGGCACCGTTCGCCGAACGCGCGCACCCGACCGACGAGCACCTGCTGCCGCTGTTCTTCGCGATGGGCGCAGCCGGCGAGGACGGCTTCGGTGCACGCCGCATCGATGCCGGCATCGATGCCGGCTTCCTCGCCATGGACCTGTACCGCTTCGACGGGGCATGAGCCGGGGCTGACGCGCGACCGCCCCGGCCGTCGCGCTCATGGCCGCATGTGGTAGTTTTTTCCGGGTTTCCGGCGCTGGCCTTCGAGCCTCCCCGCGCGCCGCTTCCTGGAAGAAGCATGCATACCATTGAAGTCGTCCTGGCGATGCTGGTGGCCGTTGTCGCCAGCGGCTACCTGGTTCGCGTCCTCCCGTTCTCGTTGCCGCTGCCGCTGGTGCAGATCGGCCTGGGCGCGGTCATCGCCGGGGTGTTCAACCGCGGCCACGCGCTGGAGCCGGAGGTGTTCTTCCTGCTGTTCCTGCCGCCGCTGCTGTTCCTTGATGGCTGGCGCATCCCCAAGCAGGGTCTGTTCCGCGACAAGGGCGCGATCCTCGAACTGGCGTTCGGCCTGGTGGTGTTCACCGTCATCGGTGCCGGCCTGCTGATCCACTGGATGATTCCGGTGATGCCGCTGGCGGTGTGCTTTGCGCTGGCGGCCATCGTCTCGCCGACCGACCCGGTGGCGGTCGGCGCGATCGCCTCCAAGGCACCGATTCCCAAACGACTGATGCACATCCTGGAAGGCGAATCGCTGCTCAACGATGCGTCCGGCCTGGTCTGCTTCCGTTTCGCGGTGGCGGCGGTGATGACCGGCTCCTTCTCGCTGGCCACGGCCTCGCTGACCTTCCTGTGGGTGGCGGTGGCCGGCCTTGCGGTGGGCGTGGCGGTCACCCTCGGTGTCTCCACCTTCCAGCGCTGGTTGTGGCGCCGCTTCGGCGAGGAACCGGGTGCGGCGATGCTGGTCAACCTGCTGATTCCGTTCGCGGCCTACCTGCTGGCCGAAGAAATCCATGCCTCGGGTATCCTCGCTGCCGTAGCGGCCGGTATCGCGATGAGCTACGTCGAGCTGACCGGCCGTGTCTCCGGCAGCATGCGCGTACAGCGTGCGGGCGTCTGGAACATGCTGCAGTTCAGCTTCAACGGCATCATGTTCGTGCTGCTGGGCGAGCAGCTGCCCGGCATCGTCGAGCGTGCCACCACCACCATGAACGAGTCCGGCCACCAGAGTGCATGGTGGCTGCTGGTGTACGTGGTGGTGATCAACCTGGCGCTGATCCTGTTGCGCCTGCTGTGGGTATGGCTGTCGCTGCGCTGGAACCTGCTGCGTGCACGCCGCCGAGGCCTGGAACGCGGCGAGGCACCGAACTGGCGCATCGTGGTGGCGACCTCGGTGGCCGGCGTGCGCGGCGCGATCACCCTGGCCGGCGTGCTGACCCTGCCGTTGTTCCTGCCTGATGGCAGCGCGTTCCCGGCGCGCGACCTGGTGATCTTCCTGGCCGCGGCGGTGATCCTGTTCTCGCTGGTCGGCGCCAGCGTGGCGCTGCCGCAGCTGCTGAAGGGCCTGCAGCTGCCGGCCGATTCGGGCGAGCGCAAGGAAGAGGACCTGGCACGCCGGCTGTCGTCCAAGGCTGCGCTGGCCGGGGTCGAGCGCATGCGCCAGCAGCTGGTGATGAACCAGAACACCGAGAACGTGCAGCTGTACAACGACGCTGCCTCGCGGGTGAGCCTGCTGTATCAGCGGCACCTGGAGAAGGACAACGACGGGCCCGACGTGGACCCGGAGAAAGTGCGGCGCATGGAGCTGGGTTACCGCCAGCTGCGCAGCGCCGGCCTCAATGCCGAGCGTGAGGAGCTGTTCCGGTTGACCCGGCGCGGGGTGATCTCCGATGAGATCTCGCGGCGCCTGATCCGCAACCTGGACCTGCTGGAATCGCGCAAGCGCGAGTGACTCGGCGGCCATGCGCCGTCGAGCGGGGTCAGATCCCTTTCCGCAGGAAAGGGATCTGACGCCAGCTCGGAACAGCCGGTTATTCCGGCTTCTGGTCCAGGAAATACACCTCGACCTTGCCCTTGACCTTGATCGTCATCGGGTTGCCGCGGCGGTCGCGGGCCTTGCCGGCCTGCACGCGGATCCAGCCTTCGCTGACCGAGTATTCCTCGACGTTGTCGCGCTCGACGTCGTTGAAACGCACGCCGACGCCGCGCTCCAGCGCCTGCGCATCATGGAAGGGGCTGGCCGGGTTGATCGCCAGGTGGTCGGGAGGGGTATCGCTCATCGCTTCATTCACAGTGACGGCCACCAAGGCCGGCTTCAGCGGCACAGGATAAACCGTAGAATGCCGGCCTGCCCCAGAGGACGTTCCGCCATGCCCGACAACAGCGACTATTTCGACTTCGAGGAAGACATCCACGACTTCGACGAGGATGGATTCGAGGCGCGGGTCTGGAACCTGCTGGTGCTGATCAACCCGGGCGACGAAGAGTTGGCCCTGCAGCAGTTCAACCGCTGGCGCGAGCACCTGTCCGAGGACGGGCAGCCGCTGGAAGCGGACAGCGACTGGTTGCCGGCGCTGTTCACTGCCATCGCCTGGCAGTCCGGTTTCGAGGTGGAGCGCGACGACCTGGAATCGCTGCAGTCGGCGGTCAACGAGCTGTCGGCGCGCTTCAACCTGCAGCTGGACTGGGGCGGCGACCTGGATGACGAGGACTTCGCCGAGGACCTGGACGGTGTGCAGCTGATGTCCACCGCCTTTGACCGCCTGCGCGAGCACAACTACACGCTGTGGAGCGTGGATACCGGCAGCGACGGCTTCACCGGCGTGATGGCGCTGACCCGTGACGACGACGCGATGCTGGCGCTGTGCTCGCTGCTGAACGTGGAGATCCGACTGGGCAGCGACCCGTTCTGAGCGGGCAGGCAGCGCTGCGCATGTAGAGCCGAGCCCGCGCTCGGCTGCAGTCCGCGAACAGCAGCCGAGCATCGGCCCGGCTCTACAGGAGGCAAACGGCAGCCGAGCCTATGGCCGGTATTGCGCCCGGGCGTTGGCGATCACCGCCTTGACCAGTTCGCGCTCGGTGTGCCGGGAAATCGCTCGCGCGCCAAGCGCGATCGCCTGCGTACGCAGCTCGGCCGTGACATCGTAGTGGGCACCGCTGGCCTTGTTCTGGAAGGCCCGCGGTGGGATGCCGAGCTGCGCCGCCATCGCGTGCAGCTCGGTCAGGGTGTCGGCCATCAGGTGCGCCCAGCGCTGTCCGCGCCAGGGATGCACCGCGTCATCGACGTAGACCGTCACCGCCGCGGCCGGTTCAGGCCTGCGGCTTGCTGTCGCTGTCAGCGGCCGGGCTGGCCTCGGCGTCGGCAGCAGCTTCAACCACATCGCCTTCGGCGGCCTCAGTGGCTTCTTCGCCTTCTTCGGCTTCCACGGTCTCGAACTCGGACACCAGCTTGTCCAGGTACTCGTCAGCGGTCTGGCCGGATTCGGCGGCCAGGGTGTCCAGCAGCTTCTGCAGCAGCTCGGAATACTCCAGGTTGACCTTGCGGCCTTCCTTTTCCTGCACGTTGGACAGGTGCTTGAGCATGGCCAGCATCGGCACCGGGTTCTCGGCGTTGCCCATGGTCTGACCACCGATGGCCAGCAGCCATTCGCGGCCCTGCAGGCCGATGGCGGCGACCACCTGGCCGTCTTCGTTGGTCAGCACGGCATGGTTCTGCACCTGCTGCTGGGCATTCAGGCGCAGGAACGGGCGCTTGGCCTGCTGCTTCTTGCGCTTGTCGCGCTTGGCCTTGGAGTTCTGGGACATGGGGTGGGGTCACCTGGAAACGGAAAGACCGCCATTGTAGCGGCCGCACGCAGGTGGGGTCAGATCCCTTTCCAGGGGAAAGGGATCTGACCCCGGTTCAGTGCGCCTCACCCTGCGCGGCCTGCACGTCGGGGTCAGCGGCAGGTGCCGACAGCCCGACCTGCGGGCCGGCGCCGGCCAGAGCGGCCGCTTCGGCGGCCTGGGTCATCACCACGATGCTGATGCGGCGGTTGATCGGGTTCTGCGGGTCGGCCTTGTCGAACAGCACCGATGAAGACAGGCCGACCACGCGGGTGATCTTGTTGTCCTCCAGGCCGCCGTCCACCAGCGCGCGGCGGGCGGCATTGGCACGATCGGCGCTCAGTTCCCAGTTGCCGTAGCCACGTGCAGCCGAATAGGCGGTGATGTCGGTGTGGCCGGTCAGGCTGATCCGGTTCGGCACGTGGTTCAGGTAGTTGGCCAGCTCGTGCAGGATCTGCTGCGTGTACGGTTTCAGCGTGGCGCTGCCGAGGTCGAACATCGGCCGGTTCTGCTTGTCCACGATCTGGATGCGCAGGCCCTCCGGGGTCAGGTCCAGCAGCAGCTGGTCCTTGAACGGCTCCAGGGCCTGGCTCCTGCTGATCGCTTCCTGCAGCTCCTTCATCAGTGCTTCCAGCTGCTGCTTGTCGCGCTGCTGCTGGTCCACCGGCTGCGGTACCGCTTCCTTCTGGTTCTGGAAGGGGTCGTTGCTGTTGCCACGCGAAATGTCGGTGGCACCGCCCAGCTTGATCATCGAGGTGCTGGCGCCGCCCGGGCCGGCCATGCCGGGCGCCGGCGTGGCGCTCTGACCGCTCAACGGGCTGGGGTTGCGGAAGTACTCGGAAATGGCCGCACGGTCGTTCTTGTTGGTGGTGGCCATCAGCCACAGCACCAGGAAGAACGCCATCATCGCGGTCACGAAGTCGGCATAGGCCACCTTCCACGAACCACCATGATGGGCGGCGTGGCCGGCCTTCTTGACCCGGCGGACGATGACGGTGGGCTTGTTCTCGGCCATGGCTTACTTGACCGTCTTCAGGTGCTGCTCGAAATCGGAGAAGGCCGGGCGCACGTTCGACGGCAGGGTCTTGCGGGCGAACTCCAGTGCGATCTTCGGGTTGTAGCCGCGCAGGCAGGCCAGCAGGGCGGTCTTGACCGATTCGTAGATGCGGCTGTCCTGCTCGGCGCGGGCCTCCATCGCGGCGGCCATCGGGCCGACGAAGCCGTAGCCCAGCAGGATGCCCAGGAACGTACCGACCAGCGCGCCGGCCACGTGGCCACCGACCTCGACGATGTCGCCACCGATCGAGCCCATGGTGATGACGATGCCCAGCACCGCGGCGACGATGCCGAAACCGGGCAGCCCGTCGGCGACCTTGGTCAGCACCTGTGAGGGTGCCATGGCCTCGGCGTGGTGCTTTTCCAGCTCCAGTTCCAGCAGCGGTTCCAGCTCATGCGGCTCGATGTTGCTGCCGATCATCAGGCGCAGGCAGTCGGTGATGAAATCGATCAGGTGGTGGTCGGCCTGCACCTTGGGGTAGTTGCCGAACAGCGCGCTTTCGGCCGGGCGCTCGACATGGTCTTCCAACGCCATGAAGCCTTCGCGGCGGGCCTTGTTGAGCAGTTCATAGAGCAGGCTGAGCACATCAATATAGTCCTGCTGCTTGTAGCGCGGGCCCTTGAACACACCCACCATGGCCTGCAGGGTCTGCTTGACCGTCTTGGCCGGGGTACCGACCAGGAAGGCGCCGAGCGCGGCGCCGCCGATGATGACCAGCTCATAGGGCTGCCAGAGGGCACCCAGGCGGCCGTGGGCACCGAGGTAGCCCCCGATCACGCTGATGATGACGACCAGGAATCCAACGATGATGAGCATGGGGCGACGCAAGGAGAGGGGATATCTCCTTGTCGGCCCGTCGCCCGGTTTTCTGAAGAGGGAATTCTGTGAAATCGGTCAGCGGGGTGTTTCAGCCCGCCACGCCGCTTTCTGCGCCGCCACGCTGCAACGGATCGAGCCAGGGCTCGCCATTGCCGGTGAACGAAAGTGAGACGGAGTTCAGGCAGTGGCGCTCGTAGGTGGGCGGCGGACCATCCGGGAACACGTGGCCCAAGTGGCTGCCGCAGCGCGCGCAGGTGATCTCGGTGCGGACCATGCCGTGGCTGGTATCGCGGATCTCGCGCACGTGCGCCGGGTCGAATGGTGCGAAGAAGCTGGGCCAGCCGGTGCCGGAATCGAACTTGGTGCTGGAGCGGAACAGCGGCAGTGCGCACAGCCTGCAGCAGTAGACCCCCTCGCGCTTGTTGTCGAGGAACACGCCGCAGAACGGCGCCTCAGTGCCGTGCTGCAGCAGCACGCGGCGCTCCTCGCTGCTGAGGCCAGCGATCAGCGCCTCGGTCTGGGTGGCAGTGGGGGGCGTCAGGTCGAAGGCGGTCATGGCGGCGCTCCGTGGGGTCGATGGCCTGGGGATGGCGGAAAACGTGGGGGTGAAGACGCGACCTTGCAAGTGTGATGGCCGTTCATGGGCGGCACACAGGGGCGGGCGCAAGGTGAACGCGATCCACGCCGGAGCGTGCCATGAAACCGATCCTTCCCCTGCTGCTGGCCCTGTTGCCCATCGTCGCGCTGGCGCAGGTGCCGACCGCCGACCCGACTGCGACCCGCAGCGCGACCACCGTGGCGCCGCAGCCCGTGGCACCACCGCCACAGGCCGCTCGCCCGCAACCGCAGGTGCTGCCGTCGCCGCAGCCGGCGCAGCCGATCAGATCCACCGGTCCGGCCCGGGTCGCGCCGACGCCGGTGCCGAAGCCGGCCGACAAGGTCTATGACCGCAAGGGCCGCATCGTTCCGGGCGTGCGCCCGGCCGGCCCGAACCGCGTGTTCGATTCGCGCACCGGCCGCTATTACGACAGCGTGCCGGCCGGCGATGGGCAGCAGATCAAGCGCTGAGTCCTGGTGCCACCAAGGTTGGCTGCCGGCTGGCGCTGAGCGGGCTGAACGCACGAAAACAACATCCAGCCGATCACTGCTTTTTCGCCTGCGATTAACCGTTCCGGGACCACCGTGGCCCTGCGCCGGCATCCCGCCGCCGCATGTCCTTCGTCCACTGGATCGCGACCATGAAAAACCAGCAGAACCGTCATCCCGGCAAGGAACCGCAGGGCCGCAACCCGCAGCAGCAACAGCAACAGATGGAGCCGCAGCCGCCGCACAAGGGCGGCAAGCAGCAGGAGCAGCGCTCGCAGAAGCATCCGCAGCAGCGCTGACTGTCGCCATGACCGGGGTCAGAGCCCGCTGCGCGGGATCCGACCCCTTGCCAGATGCCGACCGGGGTCGGATCCCGCGCAGCGGGCTCTGACCCCAACCGGGTCCCAGCTTCAATCCGGAATCGGCAGGCTCAGCGTCTCCTTCACCTCTTCCATCACGATGTAGCTCTTCGACTCACGTACATGCGGCAGTGTAAGCAACGTGCTGCCGAGCAGCTTGCGGTAGGAAGCCATTTCACTGATCCGTGCTTTCAGCAGGTAATCGAAGTCGCCCGACACCAGGTGGCACTCCAGCACGTTGGGCAGCTTCAGCGCGGCGCGCCGGAACTCCTCGAAGATGTCGCCGGACTTGTAGGCCAGGCTGATCTCCACGAACACCAGCAGGCTGGCCTTTACCGCGGCCGGGTCGAGGTGGGCGTGATAGCCGGTGATTACCCCTTCGCGTTCCAGGCGGCGCACCCGCTCGGTGCACGGGGTGGTCGACAGGCCGACCCGCTCGCCCAGCTCGGTGAAGGAGATGCGGCCTTCGGCCTGCAGGATGCGCAGGATCTTGCGGTCGATCTTGTCCAGTTCGCGGGTACGGGTGGCCATGGCCGTCAACCTTGGGGAATGAATTGCAGGAGAACATCCTGCCGGTTGATTTCAATTCAGGCAAATCAACTGGTATTGGCTGTCTATACTTCCCCAATTATGGCCCCGGCACGCTCCAGTGCAGGGAATGATCGGGTTGGAGAAGTCCCATGCGAGTCCTAGTTCTCGGCAGCGGCGTGATCGGCACTACCAGTGCCTGGTACCTGCGACAGGCCGGGTTTGAAGTCACGGTCATCGACCGCCAGCCCGGCCCGGCGCTGGAGACCAGCTTCGCCAATGCCGGCCAGCTGTCATTCGGCTACACCTCGCCGTGGGCGGCGCCGGGCGTGCCGAAGAAGGCGATCGGCTGGCTGTTCGAGAAGCACGCGCCGCTGGCGATCAAGCCGGGCATGGACCTGGCCCAGTACCGCTGGCTGTGGCAGATGTTGCGCAACTGTACCCACGAGCGTTATGCGATCAACAAGGCGCGCATGGTGCGCATGTCCGAGTACAGCCGCGACTGTCTGAACGAGCTGCGCGCGCAGATCGGCATTGAATTCGAAGGCCGCGACCTGGGCACCACCCAGTTGTTCCGCACCCAGCAGCAGCTGGATGCCTCGGCGCAGGACATCGAGATCCTGGCCCAGTACGGCGTGCCGTACGAGGTGCTGGACCGGGCCGGCATCATCCAGGCCGAACCGGCCCTGGCCCACGTCGATGGCCTGGTCGGCGCGCTGCGCCTGCCGCGTGACCAGACCGGCGACTGCCAGCTGTTCACCCGCCGCCTGGCGCAGATGTGCGTGGATGCCGGCGTTGAATTCCGCTTCGACCAGGACATTACCGGCCTGGAGTTCGATGGCGACCGCATCACCGGCGTGCGCATCGACGGCAAGCTGGAAACCGCCGACCGCTTCGTGGTTACGCTCGGCAGCTACTCACCGGCGCTGGTCGCACCGCTGGGCATGCGCCTGCCGGTGTACCCGCTGAAGGGTTACTCGCTGACCCTGCCGATCACCGACCCGGCGATGGCGCCGACCTCGACCATCCTCGATGAGAGCTACAAGGTGGCGGTGACCCGCTTCGACGACCGCATCCGTGTCGGCGGCATGGCCGAGGTGGCCGGCTTCGACCTGTCGCTGTCGCAGCGCCGCCGCGAGACCCTGGAACTGGTGGTCCGTGACCTCTACCCGAAGGGCGGCGACCTGTCGCGCGCGCAGTTCTGGACCGGCCTGCGCCCGGCTACGCCGGACGGTACGCCGGTGATCGGCGCCACGCCGTTCCGCAACCTGTACCTCAACACCGGCCACGGCACGCTGGGCTGGACCATGGCCTGCGGCTCGGGCCGCTACCTGGCCGACCTGATGAGCGCGCGACAGCCGCAGATCAGCACCGAAGGCCTGGATATTTTCCGCTACGGCCAGTACGGTCACGCGCCGCAACACGAGAACCGCACATGCGTCCTGCCCGCGCGCTGATCGATCTGGGCGCCCTGCGCAGCAACTACCGGCTCGCGCGTGAACTGGGCGGTGGCAAGGCCCTGGCGATCATCAAGGCCGATGCCTATGGGCACGGCGCGGTGCGCTGTGCGCAGGCGCTGGAAGGCGAGGCCGATGGATTCGGCGTGGCCACCATCGAAGAGGCACTGGAGCTGCGCCAGGCCGGCATCCGTGCGCCGATCCTGCTGCTGGAAGGCATCTTCGAGCCCAGCGACATGGCGCTGGTGGCCGAGCATGACTTCTGGTTCGCCGTCGGTTCGCCGTGGCAAGTGGAGGCACTGGCGGCGTTCGACAGCCCGCGCCCGTTGACGGTGTGGCTGAAGCTGGACAGCGGCATGCACCGCCTCGGCCTGGACGTGGACAGCTTCCGCGCGGCGCATGCACGCCTGTCGGCGCTGCCGCAGGTCGAGCGCATCGTGCTGATGACCCACCTGGCACGTGCCGACGAACTGGACAGCGAGCGCACCCGCGAGCAGGCCGCGACCTTCGCGCGCGCCATCGACGGCCTGCACGGCGAGACCAGCGTGTGCAATTCGCCTGCGCTGCTGGGCTGGCCAGAGGTGCGCAGCGATTGGGTGCGGCCCGGCCTGATGCTGTACGGCGCCAACCCGCTGCCGGACAGCACCGCGCTGACCGCGCGCCTGCGCCCGGTGATGACGATGCAGTCCAAGGTGATCGCCGAGCGCTGGATCGAAGCCGGTGAACCGGTGGGGTATGGCGCGCGCTTCGTGGCCAAGGCGCGCACCCGCGTAGGCGTGGTTGCACTCGGCTATGCCGACGGTTACCCGCAGTTTGCACCGAATGGCACCCCGGTGCTGATCGACGGCCAGCCCGGTGCGCTGATCGGGCGCGTGTCGATGGACATGCTGACGGTGGACCTGACCGCGCATCCGCAGGCCGGCATCGGCAGCGTGGTGGAGCTGTGGGGCTCCGCGCCGACGCTGTCGGAGCTGGCGCCGCGCTGTGGCGTGAGTGCCTACCAGCTGCCGTGCGCGGTCAAGCGCGTGGCGAAGCTGTACGTGTAGAGCCGAGCCCACGCTCGGCTTCAGTAGCAGCCTATCTTGGTTGGCGCTGTGAATGCGTGTCGACCAAGGTCGACACCTACCGATGGACCTACCGTGCTGCGGTGGCCTGCGCTGTCAGCTGCCGCTTCACCCAGTCGTCGATCAGGCGCTTCTCGTAGCGCAGTGGATCGCTGTCGCTCTTCAGGCCGATGTTGTGCAGGTAGCCGGTATCGCTCAGGCGCGCGTCGCCCTCGCTGATGATGCGGCCGCTGGCGTCCTTCAGCGTGTACTGCAGGCTGATCCGCGGTGGGTAGATGTCGCGCATGATCCGGATGTCGCGGCCGCGCGGGCCGTGCCACGGCTCGTAGTCACCGGCGCGCTTGATGTCGACCAGGGTCACATCAAGCGTCTGTCCCGGTTGCAGCGGTTTGGCGGCAGCGGTCTGCAGGTAGCGTGCCAGCTGCTGCACCCAGTCGCCACGCTCGGCCTCGAAGCGGTTGGTACTCTGGCGGATCTCGGTGAATTTGGCCGGATCGTCCCACTTCACGCTGACCGGGCCATCGGCCTGCAATGCGCGGGGAGCTTCCGGGTCGGTCACGGTGCGCGGTGCCGCACTGGCGCCGCCCGCCGCCAGGGCGCCTGCCAACAGGGCAATCGCGAGTGAGCGTTTCATCACGGTCTCCTGCGTCCCCTCGATGGGGGCGATGTTGATCACAGATCGAGTGTGATCCTGCTTCCCGGTATCGGCAATGGCCGCATGCGTCGTCTGCAAGAGCGGTTGCCGCCAATTCATCGACGTCAACCATGACTGACGGCGCTTGACGCTGTGAATACGCCCTTTGGAAGATGCTGTGCCTCCAACCTGGCCTGCACAGACACCCTTGTCCACACTGCCGCCCCTCGTGGAGCGCCCACCGATGACGGTGCCGGCGCCCGAACCCGACCTGCATCATGGCGTGCTTGAGCGCATCAACGCCGGTTTCTGCGTGATCCAGGTGCTGTTCGAGGGTGATCGTGCGGTCGACTACCGCTTCATCGAGGTCAACGATGCCTTCGAGCGCCACACCGGGCTGAAGGATGCGCGTGGAAAGCGCATGACGGCGCTGGAGCCCGGCCATGAGCAGGACTGGTTCCGCATCTATGGCGAGGTCGCACGCAGCGGCCGCCCGGCCCAGTTCGAGATGGAGGCGCGTGCGCTGGGCCGCTCGTTCGCGGTGGATGCGGTGCGCGTGGGCCGGCCGGGCGAGGACAAGGTCGGCATCCTGTTCTTCGACATCACCGCACGCAAGCAGATGGAAGTGGAGCTGGGCGAAAGCGAAGCCCGCTTCAGTGCGCTGGCCGACGGCCTGCCGATGCCGGTGTGGGTCTTGGACGAGCGCGGCCATGCCCGTTTCGTCAACAGTGCCTTCAGCGAGTTCTTCGGCGGTGACGAGACGCGCGTGCCGGAGGACGTCTGGCGCGGCCTGGTGCATCCGGACGACGCATCGGTCTTCGAGTATGAACTGCAGGAAGCATTGAAGGCGCAGCGCTCCATGCATGCGCTGGTGCGCGCACGCCGTGCCGATGGCCAGTGGCGCTGGCTGGAGATGAACGCCCGCCCGCGCTTCTCGCGCATGGGCCGCTTCATCGGCCTGGCCGGCAGCAGCCCGGACGTGACCGAACGCCGCGAGATCGAGCTGGCCCGCGAGGAACTGCTGCAGTCCGAGCGTGCCGCGCGCAGTGCTGCGGAAAACATGGCGCGGCTGAAGGATGAATTCCTGGCCACGCTGTCGCATGAGCTGCGTACGCCGTTGACTACCATCCTCGGCTGGAGCGAATTGCTTCTGCAGCGCGTGGACAACACCAGTCCGCTGTACAAGGGCCTGAACGTGATCGCCAACAGCGCCGGTGCGCAGAAGCGGCTGATCTCGGACATGCTCGACCTCAGCAGCATGCTGCTGGGCAAGGTGCAGCTGGAGGTGGAAGTGCTGGACCTGTGCGCGGTGCTGGGTGAGGCGATCGGCGCGCAGGAACTGGTGGCCGAAGGCAAGGCGCTGGACGTGCACCTGCAGCTGCCCACGCAACCCAGCCTGGTGCTGGGCGACGCCACGCGCCTGCAGCAGGTGTTCTGGAACCTGCTCTCGAACGCGATCAAGTTCACCCCGGCTGAAGGCCGCATCGACCTGCAGCTGCGGGCTGACGGCAACTACTGGGAGATCACCGTGCGTGACAGCGGTGATGGCATCGCACCCGAATTCCTCAATCATCTGTTCAGCCGCTTCCGCCAGGCCGACGGCACCACCACCCGCCGCCATGGCGGCCTGGGCCTGGGCCTTGCGATCGTGCAGCAGCTGGTGGAACTGCATGGTGGCACGGTCACTGCGGCCAGCGAGGGCCACGGCCACGGCGCGACCTTCACCGTGCGCCTGCCCCAGCATGTTCCCGATGCCGAACGGCGGCCG
Organism: Stenotrophomonas sp. Pemsol; assembly: GCF_003586545.1. NCBI lineage: Bacteria > Pseudomonadati > Pseudomonadota > Gammaproteobacteria > Lysobacterales > Lysobacteraceae > Stenotrophomonas > Stenotrophomonas sp. Pemsol. The sequence continues at coordinate 165,721 of NZ_CP025780.1, forward strand.
CTGCGTGAAGTGATCAGCGGGCCGATCCTGGAGCCGGTGATCGTCGAGCCGTATCCGCTGCGCGGCATGCATGTGCTGGCGGTGGAAGACCAGCCGGAAGTGCTGGAGTACTTGCGGCGCATGCTGGAAGAGCAGGGCGCCAGCGTGTCTGCGGCCAGTTCGGCCGGCGAAGCGCTGGCACTGCTGGCCGACACCGGCCACCTGCAATACCACGTGCTGCTGACCGACATCGGCATGCCGGGCATGGATGGCTATGGGCTGGTGCGCACGCTGCGCGAGGACATGGGCGTGGATGCGGCGACCTTGCCTGCGGTGGCGGTGACTGCACTGGCGCGTGCCGACGACCGCCGCCGCGCGCTGGCGTCGGGCTTCCAGGAGCATGTGGCCAAGCCGTACTCGGTAGCGCAGCTGGTGGCTGCCGTGCGCAAGGTGCAGGTGCCGCGCGCGGACAGCGCGCTGCACTGAACATTCACGGCCGATCGGCGACCCTGCAGTCAGGAGGTCGCCGATGTCCCGTATAGCTCCACGTATCCACACCGATCCGGCGCAGATTGCGCGCCTGGAAGCCCTGCTGCCGCAGCTGGATGGCGAAACGCAGGTGGAACTGATTCTGCACGATGGCCGCCGCCTGCTCGGCACGGTGGCGGTGAGGCCAACCGTGCAGCAATACCGCAACGAGGCCGGCGACGAAGGCAGCAACGGCCAGTTGCGCCTGGATGACTACGACACGCCGGTGCAGCAGCACCACGTGTGGCTGGATGAAATCGCCAGCATCAACCGCCTGCCACCCAAGGCGCCTTGATCGGATGTAGAGCCGAGCCCACGCTCGGCTGCACCGTCGCCCGAGCGTGGGCTCGGGCGCTACCGGTGTGTCAATGCTCGAACAACGTCGGCGTCGCCTCGAATCGGCGTGCGTACGCCCGCTCCTCTGCAACCCTCGCCACCTCGTCATCGGCCAGGTCCGGTGCCCCATAGACGGCGTAGGCAACGCTGCCGTCGGCACCATGACCGATCTGATGCAGCCGGTAGCGCGAGTGGCCGCCGCCGGTGTCCTCGGGGTAGTGCACGGGCGGATGGCTGCCTTCCAGGTCCATTTCACTGTTGTCGACCACGCCACCGACGAACAAGGCTCGCATGCAGGTTCTCCTGGGTTTTCGGGGGGAGCCTCTACCCTGAACGTTTCAATGTTTCTGGCGGATCAAGGCCCCGTTCGGGTTTCGCAAAGCGGGCCGCCGGGGCCGGCCCGGCCAAGCCGGTACAATGGACGGCCCTCACGCTTGAAGTACCCGCGCCGATGGCCTCCAGCGACGACGCCCCCCTGCAGACCCTGCTCCTGCCGTTCTCCCAAGGCGCCCTGCGCTGGCCTGAGGGCCCGGTGGCCTTCCTGCGTGCCCGCGATGGCTGGCCATTGCGCGAAGTGGCCGGCGATCGCGAGGTGCATTGCGAACAGAGCTTCGCCCCGTTCGCGCAACCGCTGCAGCAGGCTGCCGGCTGGACCGTCAGCGGGCAGCTGGATGACGTGGCCGGCAAGGGCCGCTACCCGTTGGTGCTGGTGCTGCCGCCGCGCCAGCGCGAAGAAGCCCGTGCGCTGTTCGCCCGTGCGCTGGCGCTGGTCGCCGACGGCGGCCGCATCGTTGCCTGCCAGTCCAACAACGAAGGTGCGCGTTCGGGCGAGGGCGACCTCAAGCAGTTGGCCGGTCTCGGTGGCTGCCTGACCAAGAACCACTGCCGCGTGTACTGGACCGCCCCGCTGCAGGGCCAGCACGACGTTGACCTGGCCAAGCGCTGGTCGGCGCTGGATGCGGTGCGCCCGATCGTGGGCGGTCGCTTCCTCAGCCGCCCGGGCGTGTTCGCCTGGGATCGCATCGATCCGGCGTCGGCGCTGCTGGCCGAGCACCTGCCGGCCGACCTGGCCGGACGCGCCGCCGACCTCGGCGCCGGCTACGGCTACCTGTCGCGCGAACTCCTGGAACGCTGCCCGAAGATCACCGCGCTGGACCTGTACGAGGCCGAGCAGCGCGCACTGGCGCTGGCCGAGCTCAATCTGGCGCCGCTACCGCGCCCGCTGCCGCTGCGCTTCCTGTGGCAGGACGTCACCGCCGGCATCGAGCCGGGCTACGACGTCATCATCAGCAACCCGCCGTTCCACACGCCGTCGCGCGCTGACCGCCCGGACATCGGCCAGCGCTTCATCGCCGTGGCTGCGCAGGCATTGCGCCCGGGCGGGCGCCTGTACGTGGTGGCCAACCGCCACCTGCCTTACGAGCACACCCTCAACGACAGCTTCGGCGCGGTGCGCGTGGTCGCCGAACGCGACGGTTTCAAGCTGGTGGAAGCCGTGAAGGGGAAGGGCAAGTGAAGCTGGTCAAGCACATCGCCAACCTGGGCTATGGCAGCCGCAAGCAGGTGCAATGGATGTTCCGCGAAGGCCGCGTCACCGACGCCGATGGCGAGGTGCTGTATGCCGACGACCAGGTGCCGCATGACGCCATCCGGGTCGATGGCGAGCCGCTGGACCCACCGCCGGGGCTGTCGATCGCGCTGCACAAGCCGGCCGGCTACACCTGTTCGACCAAGGACACCGGGCGCCTGATCTACGACCTGCTGCCGCCGCGCTTCCGCGACCGCGATCCGGTGCTGTCCACGGTCGGCCGCCTCGACCGCGAGACCAGTGGCCTGCTGTTGCTGACCGACGATGGTGGCCTGCTGCACCGGATCATTTCGCCGAAGTCGAAGCTGCCGAAAGTCTATGAGGTCGAGTTGAGCGAGGACCTGCGCGGCGACGAGGTGGCGCTGTTCGCCAGCGGCACGCTGATGCTGGAATCGGAGAAGACGCCCCTGCTGCCGGCTGAACTGGAGGTGCTGGATGCGCGCCGTGCGCGGCTGGTGCTGCACGAAGGCCGCTACCATCAGGTACGCCGCATGTTCGCCGCCACCGGCAACCACGTGCAGGCCCTGCACCGCAGCCGCGTCGGCGGGCTGGACCTGCAGGGGCTGGACGAGGGGCAATGGCGGCAGCTCACTTCCACCGACCTGGATACGCTGTTCGCTTCATGACCAACATTGCTGCGCTGCCGTTCCTCCCCGACGCCGTCATCTTCGACATGGACGGCCTGATGATCGACAGCGAGCGCGTTTCGCTGGCCTGCTGGAGCGAGGCGGCCGACGCATTCGGGCTGGGCTTGGACGAGGCGGTGTTCCTGCGCATGGTCGGCCTCGGCGACCGCGATTCGCACGCGCTGCTGCGTGCGCAGGGGATCGAGGACAGCGTGATCGAGGCGGTGGCTGCACGCTGCCATGAGCTGTACGAAGCACGCACCCAGACCGGCCTGCCGCTGCGGCCGGGCATCCTGGAACTGCTGGAGCTGTTGAAGGCGCACGCGGTACCGCGTGCGGTGGCAACCACCACGCGGCAGCCGCGGGCCAACCGCAAGCTGACGGCCGCTGGCCTGCTGCCGTACTTCGATGCGGTGATCACCAGTGGCGACGTGGCGCGGCCGAAACCGGCGCCGGATATCTACCTGCTGGCCGCGCAGCGGCTGGGCCAGGCCCCGGAACGCTGCCTGGCGCTGGAAGACTCACCGGCCGGTACGCGCGCAGCATTGGCGGCCGGCATGACCGTGATCCAGGTGCCGGACCTGGTGCATCCTGATGAAGAGCTGCGCGCACTGGGCCACCGCATCGTTGGGTCCCTGGTGGACGCGCACGCGCTGCTGCTGCCGTTGCTGCCGAAGTAAGGTAGGTGCCGACCGTTGGCCGGCACTGAGCCGAGCATGGCTCGGCTCTACATCTATTGGTGGGTGCCGACCGTTGGTCGGCACACCTGCCCCCATCACACCCGTCCGAACACCAACGCGGCGTTTGTGCCACCGAAGCCGAAGCTGTTGGACATCACCGTATCCAGTTTCTGCTCGCGGCTCTCGCGCAGGATCGGGAAGCTCTCCACCTTCGGGTCCAGCTCGCCGATGTTGGCCGAACCGGCAACGAAGCCATCGCGCATCATCAGCAGGCAGTAGATCGCCTCGTGCACGCTGGCTGCACCGAGCGAGTGCCCGGACAACGCCTTGGTCGAAGACAGCGGCGGCACTGCATCGCCGAACACTTCGCGGATCGCGTTGAGCTCGGTGACATCGCCCAGCGGGGTCGAGGTGCCGTGGGTGTTCAGGTAGTCCAGTGGGCGATCGACACCCTGCAGCGCCATCTTCATGCAGCGCACCGCACCTTCGCCGGAGGGCGCCACCATGTCGGCACCGTCGGAGGTGACGCCATAGCCGATCAGCTCGGCATGGATGTGGGCACCGCGTGCGACGGCGTGGTCGTAATCCTCCAGCACCAGCATGCCGCCACCACCGGCAATGACGAAGCCGTCGCGGTCCTTGTCGTACGGGCGCGAGGCGCTGGCCGGGGTTTCGTTGAAGCTGGTCGACAGGGCACCCATCGCATCGAACATCACACTCATCGACCAGTGCAGGTCTTCGCCACCGCCGGCGAACATGATGTCCTGCGCACCGTGCCGGATCATGTCCGCAGCGGCGCCGATGCAATGCGCCGAGGTCGCGCAGGCAGCCGACAGCGAGTAGCTGACGCCCTTGATCTGGTAGGCCGTGGCCAGGCAGGCCGAGACCGTCGAGCACATCGTGCGCGGCACCATGTATGGGCCGACCTTGCGCACGCCACGTTCGCGCAGCAGGTCGACGGCACCGATCTGCCATTCGCTGGAGCCGCCACCGGAACCGGCGATCAGGCCGGTGCGCAGGCTGCTGACCTGCTCGGGGCTGAGCCCGGCATCGGCGATGGCATCGCGCATGGCCAGGTAGGCGAAGGCCGCCGCGTCGCTCATGAAGCGCTTCTGCTTGCGGTCGATCAAGGCGTCCAGGTCGAGGTCGACGCGGCCTCCGACCTGGCTGCGCAGGCCTGCTTCGGCGTGGTCGGCCAGGGCGGTGATGCCCGAGCGTCCTTCACGCAGCGCGGCCGAAACGGTATCCAGATCATTGCCGAGGCAGGACGTGATGCCCATGCCGGTGATGACGACGCGACGCATCAGAAGCTCCCGGTTTCGGTGAACAGGCCGACGCGCAGGTCGCGCGCGCTGTAGATTTCGCGGTCGTCCACGTACATGCGGGCGTCCGACTGGGCCATCACCAGCTTGCGGTTGATGACCCGGCTGATGTCGATCTCGTAGCGTACGAGCTTGGCGTCCGGCAGTACCTGGCCGGTGAACTTCACCTCGCCACAGCCCAGCGCGCGGCCCTTGCCGGGCGCACCCAGCCAGGTCAGGAAGAAGCCGGTCAGCTGCCACATGGCATCCAGGCCCAGGCAGCCTGGCATCACCGGGTCGCCGATGAAGTGGCAGCCGAAGAACCACAGGTCCGGGCGGATATCCAGTTCGGCGCGTACCATGCCCTTGCCATGCGGTCCGCCGTCCTCGCGGATGTCGGTGATGCGGTCGAACATCAGCATCGGGTCGTTGGGCAAACGGCCGGCGGCGGTGCCGAACAGTTCACCGCGTGCGCTGGCCAGCAGCTGTTCGCGGTTGAACGCGTGGAGACGGGTCATGAAGCACAATCCTGGAAGCGGAGAACAGGGAAACAAGCGCCCGAGAATGCCCGTGGAAACTGTCCCGATCAAACATTTCAACCGTACGCAACCGTAGTGTTTTCAAGGGAATACGCGCATCCTGTTGATGTGCAACGACCATACTTCGGCGTGTGGCCCACCCGGCCCGGCCCCGCCTTTTCCACCTGACATGACCCGACTGCGCAAGATCATCCACGTTGACATGGACGCGTTCTACGCGTCGGTGGAGCAGCGCGACGATCCGTCACTGCGCGGCAAGCCGGTGGTTGTGGCATGGCGCGGCGCACGCTCGGTGGTGTGCGCGGCATCGTACGAAGCACGCGTGTTCGGCGTGCGTTCGGCCATGCCGGCAGTGCGGGCCGAACGCCTGTGCCCGGATGCGATCTTCGTGCCGCCCGACTTCGCACGTTACAAGGCGGTGTCACGCCAGGTGCGCGAGATCTTCCTGCGCCACACCGACCTGGTTGAGCCGTTGTCGCTGGACGAAGCCTACCTGGACGTGACCGAGCCGAAGAGCGGCATCGAACTGGCTACCGATATCGCCCGTACCATCCGCATGCAGATCCGTGAGGAGACCAACCTGACTGCTTCAGCCGGGATCGCGCCGAACAAGTTCCTGGCCAAGATCGCCTCGGACTGGCGCAAGCCCGATGGCCAGTTCGTGATTCCGCCGCAGCGGGTGGACGCCTTCCTGCTGCCGTTGCCGGTGAGCCGGGTGCCTGGCGTCGGCAAGGTGATGGAAGGCAAGCTGGCCGCGCGCGGCATCGCCACCTGCGGCGACCTGCGGCAGTGGGCACTGATCGATCTGGAAGAAGCGTTCGGCAGTTTCGGCCGCAGCCTGTACAACCGCGCACGCGGCATCGACGAGCGGCCGGTGGAACCGGACCAGCAGGTGCAGTCGATTTCCTCGGAGGACACCTTCGCCGAAGACCTGCTGCTGGAAGACCTGGGCGAGGCGATCGTGCAGTTGGCGGAGAAGACCTGGAATGCCACACGCAAGACCGAACGTGTCGGCCATACCGTGGTGCTGAAGTTGAAAACCGCGCAGTTCCGCATTCTCACCCGCAGCTTCACCCCGGAACGTCCGCCGGAGTCGATGGAAGAACTGCGCGACATCGCACTGGCCCTGCGCGCCCGCGTCGACCTGCCAGCGGAGACGCGCTATCGGCTGGTGGGTGTCGGGCTGGGCGGCTTCCGCGAAAAGGAACCGGTGGTGCAGGGGGAGTTGTTCGAGCACGACATGATCAATCCCACAGATACCTAATCATCAAATAGTGGGGTCAGAGCCCGTTACGCAGCAACGGGCTCTGACCCCGTGCCGACCAACGGTCGGCACCCACCATCAGCAGCAGGTTCCGACAGATAGCGGGAAACTGTCGAAGGCGGGGTGGGTCCGGTTGCGGGGGCGTGAGCCGCATGGATGCGGCGACCGAGCTTACATGGACGTACTTGCAGCGCCCCCCGCAACCGGACCCACCTCGCCTTCCCACCGATAGCCAGCTGTTGCTGTTGCCTCTGCAGGTGCAGGGCGCAGCCCTGCAAAAGAAAACTCCCACCTCATGGCCACTGCATCTCGCCCTTGGCCACCTTCGCACTCAGCTCCAGCGACGCCACGCCGGCCAGCGTCGGGTAGCGCGCCTGCATCGCCTTCACCAGTGCCGCGCTGTCCTTGGCCTTGGCCGCCTCGGCGTCGAACGCGCGGATGTAGTCCGCAGTGAAGCGCAGCGCACTGGCATCCAGCGCCGCACCCGGCGCGTAATGCCCCGGTACCACCACCTTCGGCTTCAGTGCCTGCAACCGCTGCAGGGTCTGCAGCCAGTCAGTGTGCGACTTCGTCGTCTGCGTGTCGGCCATCCACACGTGCTCACCGGCCACCACCGGAATGCCACCGACGATCGCACGCAGCGACGGCACCCACAGCACCGTGCGGTCCGGGGTCGGGCCGTCCAGGCCGATCAGCGGCAGGCGCTGACCTTCCAGCTGCAGGGCATCACCGTCCAGCACCTGCGGCACCACGATGCGCGCGGGCACGTCGGCACCCATCTTCGGTCCCCAGTAGGCCAGCTTGCCGGCCCGGGTCTGCTGGATGTGGGCGACGGTCTGCGCAGTGGCGACGATGCGTGCCTGCGGGAAGGCATCCTGCAGGGTGGCCAGGCCGAAGTAGTAGTCCGGATCGCCGTGGCTGATGTAGATCGTGGTCAGCTGCTTGCCACTGGCGCGGATCAGTTCGACCAGCTTGCGTGCGTCGCTGGCGCCGAACTGCGCGTTGACCAGGATCGCGTCATGGCGGCCTTCGATCAGTACCGAGGATACCGAGAACATCGCCTGCGGGCCGGGATGGAAGGTCTGCAGGTGCAGCTGGGATTTCGTCGCCGCCGTCGGCGCCGTGGTGGCCGGTGCGGCCAGCAGCGGCGCACTGGTGAAGCTGGCGGCCAGGGCGAGGGGAAGCAGCAGGGCAGCGGTACGCATGGGAATTCCTTGTGTAGAGCCGGGCCAATGCCCGGCTGCATGTTCGCGTAGAGCCGAGCGCGGGCTTGGCTCTACAAGGGGCGTAGCTGGATCAGTACGCGGCGGTGATGATCTGCTTCGGGTAAGCGTGCGCTTCCAGCTCGGCGACGAAGGCGGCGCCGTAGTCGGCGTAGCTGATGCGGCTGTGGCCACTGGCGTCGGCGAGGAAGGCCTTGGGCTGCACGCGGTACTGGCCGCGCTCTTCACCCGGGCCGATTTCGGCGGCCGGCGAGAAGAAGGTCCAGTCCAGGTCGTCCACTGCCTGCAGGCGATTGAAGGCTTCACGATGGGCCAGCGCGTACGGCTTGTAGGCTTCCGGGAAGTTGGGGGTATCGACCAGCTGCACGCCCGGCGCGACTTCCAGGCTGCCAGCGCCACCCACCACCACCAGGCGCGGTACGCCGGCCTTGCGCGCGGCGGCCGCCAGCTGCGCGGCGATCTCGCCCACGCGGCCGATGTCGTCGCCCGGGCGCGGGCCGTAGGCGCTGGCCAGTACGTCGTGGCCCGCGATGGCGGCGACCAGCGCGTCCTGGTCATCCAGCGAGGCGATCACCGGATGGGCGCCGGCCAGTTCGGCCGGGAGGTCCTGCGCGCTGCGCACGATGACGGTGAGTTCGTGGCCGTGGGCCAGCGCGTGGCGGGCGATCTGGCGGCCGATGTTGCCGGTGGAACCAACGAGGGCGATCTTCATGGCAGGACTCCGTGGGGCGATGTGGGCTGGGAATGGGGCCACTCTAGGCTGCTGCAGTCGCTCGAAAAACAGCGTATAACGCGCTTGTTTGTTGCGTGGATCGAGCATATGGACCGATTGACCGCCATGACCGTGTTTGTCGAGGTGGCCGAGCGCGGCAGCCTCACCGCCGCCGCGGAAGTGCTGGACATGTCGCGGGCGATGGTCAGCCGCTACCTGGCCGAGGTCGAGGGCTGGCTGGGTGCACGCCTGCTGCACCGGACCACGCGCCGGGTCAGCCTGACCGGCCCGGGCGAGGCGGCGTTGGCGCGCTTCCGGCAGATGCTGGCGATCGGCGAAGAACTGCAGGGCGAGCTGGCCAGTGATGATCCCGAGCCGCACGGTACGCTGCGCGTGACCGCCAGCGTGTCGTTCGGGCAGAGCCACCTGGCACGGGCGGTGGCCGGTTTCGTCGCGCGCCATCCGGCGGCGCGCATCGAGCTGCTGCTGGTCGACCGCACGGTGAACCTGGTCGAGGAGCGCGTGGACCTGGCCGTGCGCATCGCGCGCCAGATCGACCCCAGCCTGATCGCGCGGCGGCTGGCCACCTGCCGCTCGGTGCTGTGCGCGACGCCGTCGTACCTGCAGGCGCGTGGCACGCCGACCGCGCCGGAGCACCTGGCCGCGCACAACTGCCTGACCCACCACTACGTCGGCAAGAGCCTGTGGCAGCTTCACCGCGATGGCCGTTCGCTGTCGGTGGCGGTGGGCGGCAACATCAGCGCCAACGATGCCTCGCTGCTGCTGGAGGCGGTACGCGCCGGTGCCGGGATCGCCATGCTGCCGACCTACCAGGTGGCGCCACTGCTGCGCAGCGGCGAGCTGATCGAACTGCTGCCCGGATTCAGTCTGGACGAGCTCGGCATTCATGCCGTGTACGCGTCACGGCGCCAGCAGCCCGCTATCATGCGGCGATTCCTGGATTACCTGGCCGAGTGTTTCGCCAGCCCGGCCTTCCAGGATCTCGATTGGCGCCCACCGGGCAAGGAGAACACATGAACCATGGACAGGCCTTGATCGACCACAACCGTGCTGCCTGGGACCGCCAGGCCAGCGAAGTGCGCGAATGGTCGCGCCCGGTGGAGAGTTCAACCATTGCCGCCGCGCGCGAAGGCCGCTGGCAGGTGCACCTGACCCCACGCGCGCTGCCACTGGACTGGCTGGGCGACGTGCGCGGCCGTCGCATCCTGTGCCTGGCTTCGGGCGGCGGCCAGCAGGCACCCGTGCTGGCCGCTGCGGGCGCCGACGTCACCGTGTTCGACCTGTCCGACGGGCAGCTGGAACAGGACCGCAGGGTCGCTGCGCGCGACGGCCTGCAGCTGCGCACGGTGCAGGGCGACATGCGCGACCTGCACGTATTCGCCAATGACAGCTTCGACGTGGTGTTCCATCCGATCTCCAACCTGTACGTACCCGACGTGCGCCCGGTGTGGACCGAATGCCGCCGCGTGCTGGCGCGCGATGGCATGTTGATGGCCAGCTTCTACAACCCGGTGCTGTTCGTCGGTGCACGTGATCCGCAGCTGGATGCACAGGGTTTGATCCGGCCGCAGTACGCCATTCCCTATTCGGACCTGGAAGACCTGCCCGCCGCAGAGCGTGAGGCGAAACTCGCGCGCGGTGATGCGCTGACCTTTGGCCACAGCCTGACCGAACTGATCGGCGGGCAGCTGGATGCAGGCTTCGTGATTGATCGGTTCATGGAAGACTGGCAGCCGAAGCCACGCTTCCTGATCGACCGTTACCTGCCCACCTTTCTGGCCACCCGCGCACGCAGGATCGGCTGAGGCGGATCCCGGGGGAAAAGCGCGGCGTACAATGGACGGCCCCACGTTGTACAGGCGTCGTCCCTTGTCGTATCCCTATCCGCTGGTCGTATTCGATCTCGATGGCACGCTGGTCGACAGCGCATCTGACATCGCCGAAGCGCTGAACCGCACGCTGGAAGCCATCGGCATGGCACGGGTGCCGGAAGCCACCGTGCTCGGCTGGATCGGCGACGGTGTGCGCCGCCTGGTCGAACAGGCCGTGCACGCCGCCGGTCGTGAGGTCGACCTGGCCGAGGTCATGCCGGTGTTCATGGTGCACTACCGTGTATGCCTGCTGCGCAGCCCGCGCCTGTTCGATGGCGTGGCCGACGCACTGGCGCAGCTGCGCGCGCGCGCCGTGCCACTGGCGATCTGCACCAACAAGCCCGAAGCACTGGTGCCGCCGCTGCTGCAGCACCTGGGCATCGGTGATGCGTTCGCGCTGGTACTGGGCGGCGATTCACTGCCGCAGCGCAAGCCCAGCGGTGAGCCGCTGCGGCATATCGCTGCGCACTTCGGGCTGCCGGTCGATGCCTGCCTGATGGTGGGTGATTCGCTGACCGACTACCGCGCCGCCGAAGATGCGGGCATGCCGATCGCGCTGGTCCGCTACGGCTACCCGCGCGGTCTGGACCTGGCCACCGCGCATGCGGTGGCGGTGATCGATGACCTGCGTGAACTGCCGGGGTTGCAGGGCTGACGCAGGGGTAGTGCCGGCCGCCGGCCGGCAACCCGGAATGCGTTGCCGAAGGTCATGATGTTGCCGGCCAGCGGCCGGCACTACCATGACCGTCGCGATCATTTCGGCTGGTAACGCACGCTCACCTGGTACTCACGACCGGGCTGGTTGAACCACGCCACGGTCTCGTATCGTCGGTCGAACACGTTGGCGGCACGCGCCAGCAGCGACCACGACGGCGTCAGCGCGTACTCGGCGCGCAGATCCAGCGTGCCGTAACCCGCCACCTTCACCGCGTTGGCGGCATCGTCATAGCGCTTGCCCGCTCCCTGAACCGTCAGGCCTGCGCGGAAGGCCCCGAAACGTCGATCGAGGTCCAGGCGCGCGGTCTGCTGTGCACGACGCGGCAGCCAGTTGTCGAACTGGGTGCTGCCGCCGGTGCGGTTGCGTGGGTCGGTGTAGCTCAGCTGGGCGTTGATGTCGAAGCCGGCCAGCAGCACGCCACCGGTCAGTTCGGCACCGCGGATGCGCGCCTTCTCCACCTGCTGCATCCTGAAGGTCGCCGCATCGTAGGTGATCAGATCATCGATGCGGGTTTCATAGACGTCCAGGCCCCAGTGCCAGCCCTGTCCCTGCTGCGAAACGCCCAGGTTGGTGCTCTTGGACTTCTCCGGGTTCAACGTCGGCACACCGCTCCACGGGTCGTACAGGTCGCTGAAGGTCGGCGCCTTGAACGCAGTGCCGTAACTGGCATTGACACGCAGGCCGTGGCCGAGCTCCATCGCCCAGCCGAGGCTGCCGGTGGCGTGGTTGCCGAACTGCTGGTTGTCGTCGTTGCGCGCGCTGGCCTGCAGCTGGTGGCGGCCGAAGCGTCCCTGGTACTGCACGAACACGCCGGTGTTGCGGCGGCTGTCGACCCGATATCCGGCACTGCTGCCATCCAGGTTGTCTTCGCTCCAGTCCACGCCGGTGCTCAGCAGCTGGCCTTCGGCCAAGGCGAAGTCACCCTGCAGCGAGGCACTGTCGCGGTGGGTCTGAGCGCTGCCACGGGCACCGAAGTCACCAAAGTTGTCCGACTCGTTGTCACTGCGCCCGACATTGGCGGTGAACGCCAGGCGTTCGGACGGGGTGTAGCGCACCTTGCCGGCCAGCACCTGCTGGCGGGTTTCCGAATAGTTGTAGTAGCCGTCGTAATGGTTCTTTCCGTCGGCACGCAATGCACTGCCTTCTACGTTCCATTGGTCGTTGAAGGTGTAGCCACCGCGCAGGCTCTTGGACAGGTTGCGGTAGCCATCGCGGTCATGTTCGTCGGCAAAGCAGCCGGTGAACAGCGTTGCCGAGCCGCGGCAGGTATCGATGCCATCGGAATGCTGGTAGGCGATGTCGGCGCCGAACCAGCCGCGTTCGGTCCCGCCGCCGATCCCGCCGCTGGCTTCGCGCAGGCCGTTGCTGCCGCCACCGAGCTGGAAGTGCGGGGCGAAATCACCCTGGTTGCGGCGGGTGAAGATCTGGATCACGCCGCCAATGGCATCGGCGCCGTACAGGCTCGACTGCGGGCCACGCACGATTTCCACGCGCTCGATCTGCGCCAGCGGCAGGTCCTGGTACATCGCCAGGCCGAGGTCGGCACTGTTGATGCGCACGCCGTCGACCAGCACCACGGTGTGGCCCGAGTTGGTGCCGCGCAGGAACAGCGAGCTCTGCTTGCCGAGCCCGCCGGCATTGGTCAGGTTGATGCCGGCGCGGCCGCGCAGCAGTTCCTGCAGCGAGGTGGCCTGGCTGGATTCGATCTGCGCGCGGTCGATCACCTGAGCCGGCGCGATGCTGTCCTGCAGGGCGATCGGGGTGCGCGTGGCGGTGACCAGGATCTGGTCGAGCGCGGTGGTGTCATCGGCGGCCTGTGCCAGCGCGGGCAGGGCGGCCAGTACGGCCAGGGACAGCATTCGGGACTGCAGCTTCATGGGGGGACTCCAGGTGCCACGCACGCCCGCGTGGCGAAGGGGAGGAGCCGCGAAGGCAGGCACGCGCCGATGCCGCAGCGCACGCCACGGTCATCCAGCGCCATGCCCACCGCATCGCGACCTGAGGCTTCCGGGCCGGTCTCCGGGCTTGCCGCCGGGTGGCGCGAGGCCACCGTCCAGGCGCCTTCCCATGCCTGCGGCACAGTGGCGGTGTTGCCTGGAACTGACGTGCTTACCGTTGCGGGGGCAGCGCCGGCCTGGCGTGGAATCACGCGTCACCGGCTTCCCGTTTCAACCTGCCGGCCACGGCCGCAGGTCACCTGGAAGTGCGCGCAGTCTACGGCATCGCAGGCCGTCCCGTTGCGTCGCGCCTGCGCGGCTGCCTTTGCTGTGCCTTTAGAATGGTTGCTCGATCCCGTGGTGCCGTTACCGATGTCTGCCCGTTCTCCGTTGTACCTGCGTCGCCCGTCCGGGACGCACGCATGATCCTCGACCTCGTCCGCCATGCCGGCAACGGTCGCGATGAGTTCCTTGATGGCCGCAGCGATCCACCGCAGCTGGCCGGCCTGCCGCAGGAGCTGGTCGAGGCCTATGCCGAGCAACGCTGGGAGCGGGTGATCAGTTCACCGCGGTTGCGCGCCCTGCACACGGCGATGGCGCTGGCCACCCCACGCGGGCTGGACGTCGAAGCGGACGAGGAATGGGAAGAACTGGATTTCGGCGATTGGGACGGGCAGTCGCTGTTCGACCTGCCGGAAGATGCGCTGGCCGCCTTCCACGCCGATCCGCATGCGTTCCCGCCGCCGAACGGCGAGAGCTGGGGGCATTTCGAGCGGCGTATCGCGCGCGCGCTGGATCGCCTGCTCGATGATGATGATCCGGTGCCGACGCTGGTGGTCAGCCATGGTGGCCCGCTGCGCATGGTGTTGTCGCAGGTCTGCGGCCTGCCGATGTCGCTGTGCTGGGCCCTGCGCATCGACCACGGCACGCGCCTGCGGGTGTGGCTGGAGCGGGGCGAGGTCGGGCTGGTGGGCGAGCTGCTGGAACTGCAGCAGCCGTAGTCCATCGGTAGTGCCGGCCGCTGGCCGGCAGCCTCAGGAACGTTGCAAGGATCACGCAGTTGCCGGCCAGCGGCCGGCACTACCGGTGCAGTCAATCCTCGTCCGCGCGCTCGGCCACGTTGTCCTCGGCCTCATCGTCGGCATCGAAGCGCTGCTCATGCACCGGGCCCGACGCCGGGCCGGCCGCCTTCAGCGGATGCGCGGCGATGCGCGCTTCGTAGTCCTGCACCAGCGCTTCACGCTGCGGCTCGCTCAGCTCCTGCCAGTGGCAGTCCAGCAATGCGCCTTCCAGCGAGTACAGCAGGTTCAGGCTGGGCTTGAAGCCGGCCCGCTTGACCTTGACGAAGGCGCCAACTGCGCCGATCGCAACCAGGTCCTCGCGGCTGCGCAGCCCGACCTGGCGCAGCCACGCTGCACTCTTCGGGCCGATGTTGCGCAGCTTCGGTGCGCTCATCCCAGTGCCTCGACGAACACGCGGGCGATGGCTTCCAGGCCGGCCTGATCGTCGGCGTCGAAGCGGCCGACCTTCGGGCTGTCGATATCGAACACGCCGATCAGTTCATCGCCGCGCAGCAGCGGCACCACCAGCTCCGAACGCGAGGCCGAATCGCAGGCGATGTGGCCGGGGAAGGCATCGACGTCGTCCACGCGCTGGGTTACGCGCTGGCTGGCGGCGGCACCGCACACACCCTTGTCCAGCGGGATGCGCACGCAGGCCGGCAGGCCCTGGAACGGGCCGACCACCAGTTCCTTGCCGTCATACAGGTAGAAGCCCACCCAGTTCAGGTCGGGCAGGGCGTGATAGACCAGTGCGGAGAGGTTGGCCGCGTTGGCGATGCGGTCGGACTCGGCGTAGACCAGGCCACGGGCCTGTTCCAGCAGCTGGGCGTATTGTTCCGGCTTGCTGCCGGTGAGCGAGGCATTGGCGAACATGCCTGCAGTCTAGCAAGTGCACCGGGCCGGCGATAATGCACACACTGTTGCCCTGTTGGAGCCCATCGATGCCGTTGCCCGCTACGCTGCCGCCCGCCCTGTTCGTTACCGGCACCGACACCGAAATCGGCAAGACCGCGGCCAGCACCGCGCTGCTGCATGCACTGCGCCAGCGTGGCCTGCGCGCGGTGGGCATGAAGCCGGTGGCCAGCGGCAGCGAGGACCTGGGGCAGGGCCTGCGCAACGAGGACGCGCTGGCGCTGCAGGCGGCCAGCTGGCCGGTGCCTGACTATGCCGACCTGAATCCCTATGCGCTGCGGCAGCCACTGGCACCGGAGCTGGCCGCTGCCGAGGACGGCGTGCAGGTGGAGCTGGCGCCGATCGTGGCCGCGTTCGAACGCCTGCGCGCGAAGGCCGATATCGTCGTGGTGGAGGGCGTGGGCGGTTGGCTGGCGCCGGTCTCGGCCACGCTGGACCAGCTCGACCTGGTGCGTGCGCTGCAGCTGCCGGTGCTGCTGGTGGTGGGCATGCGGCTGGGCTGCGTCAATCACGCGCGGTTGACTGCGCAATCACTGCAGGCCAGCGGCGTGGACTGCCTGGGCTGGATCGGCAACCACATCGACCCGGCGATGCAGCGCCAGGACGAGAACATCGCCACGCTGCAGCAGCGCCTGCCGATGCCGTGCTGGGGACGGCTGCCGCATCTGCCGAATGCCAGTGGTGAAGTGCTGGCGGCGCACCTGCTCGACGACCTGGGGTAGTGCCGGCCGCTGGCCGGCAACCTCGATGAATTACGTCCGTGCAGTTGCCGGCCAGCGGCCGGCACTACCGTGCTGCAGCTGCCAGCTCCCGCGCGATCGCACCCAGCCGTTCCATCGCACCGATGAAGCGCGCATCCAGGCTCTGGCAGCACGACAGCCGCAGGCAGTGGCGATAGCGCGCACCACGCGAATAGACCTGGCCGGGCATGAACACGATGTCCTCCTGCAACGCTCGCTCGAACAGCTCGCGCGTGTCCACGCCCGGCAGTTCCAGCCACAGCAGGAATCCGCCCTGTGGTTCGGTGGCGCGGGTGCCTGCCGGGAAATGCTCGGCTACCAGCTGGCGCAGCCGTCCCACCTGTTCGCGGTACAGGCGGCGCATGCGATGCAGATGGTGCTCGTAGCTGCCTGCTTCCAGATACGCGGCCACCGCATCGCCGAGCAGCTGCGGCTCGCCGCCGGTGGACTGGAACTTCAGCAGCGCGATGCGCTCTGCGAAGCGACCGCCATCCAGCCAGCCGATGCGGTAATCCGGCGCCAGTGTCTTTGAGAAGCCACCGACCACCATCACCCAGCCATCGCGATCGAAGGCTTTCAGCAAGGGTGCCGGCGGCTCGCAGAACTGCAGCTCGGCGTACACCGCATCCTCGATCAGGGGCAGCTGCCGTGCGTTGACCAGCTCGGCCAAGCGTTGTTTGGCGGCGGTCGGCATGGTGCAGCCGAGTGGGTTGTGCACGGTCGGCATCACCACCAGTGCGGCCAGCGGCGTGTGCTCCAGCAGCGCATCCAGTGCATCCACATCCAGTCCGTGCTGCGGGTGGGTGGGCAACTCGATGGCCTGCAGGCCGAGGTTGGCCAGCAACGGATACAGGTTGAAGTAGGACGGCGCCTCGATGCCCACCGCATCACCGGGCTGGGTGACCGCGCGCAATGCCAGCTGCAGGGCTTCCATCGCACCATGGGTCAGCAGGAGTCGCTCGGCGTGGGTGTGCAGGCCCATGCGCGGACTGCGGCGCACGATCTGCGCCAGCAGCCGCGGTGAACCATTCGGGCGCGCGTAGGTCTCCACCGTCTGTTGGCCATGGCGCAGTACCTGCGCGGTGTGCTTGGCCAACTGCGCGCCGGGGTAGAACTGGCGACCACGCGGGCCGGCGAAGGCCAGGTCGACCACACCCGGCCGGCGCTGCGCTTCCAGCACGCGCGCCATCAGCACCTGCTGCAGCGGTGCGGTGGGTGCCGAGGGCGCATCGCGCAATGATCGTTCCGGCACCGACAGCCGCGGCGCCACCTCGAAGCCGGCCTTGGGCCGCGGAATGACCAGGCCGGCATCTTCCAGCTGGCGATAGGCGGCGATCACCGTGTTGAGGCTGAGCCTGCGCTGCGACGCCATCTGCCGCAGCGAGGGCAGGCGGCTGCCGACCGGAAGGCGACCGCCGTGGATGGCCTCGGCCAGTTCGTCGGAGAGCCGCTGGTAGCGTGGAGGGATCATCGTGGCCTGGTCATCTGTATCCATCGAACATCCCGCCATCTGGTTCTGTACCCATGATGATGGCGAGCCTAGCATGTCGTCGTCGGCCGGGCCTGATCGGGGCGTGGCCGGCGCATTCCAAGCGCACGGCGGGACCGCCGTGCGTCTTTTTTTGTGTGTAGAGCCGAGCCCACGCTCGGCTGCTTTTCCGCCAACAGCAGCCGAGCGAGGGCTCGGCTCTACAGAAGCGCAGCGCCGAGCACCGATCAGCCCCAGGGCAAATGCCGTCAGCGCATCGGCACCAGCACCGCCTCGCGCCGGTACAGCGCCGGGAACTGCCTGGCCAGGGCCGCCAGCTTCGGTGCGTCGTAGTAGCGGATGTAGGCGGCCTGCGGGTAGTTGGTCATGTAGTTCTGGTGGTAGCTCTCGGCCGGATAGAAGCGCTGGCCGCTGACCAGCTGGGTGACGATCGGTGCGCGGTAGCTGCCGGCCTGGCCGAGCTGGGCGATGTAGGCACGGCTGGCCGCCTGCTGGCGGGCGTCATCACTGAAGATCGCCGAGCGATACTGGCTGCCGTGGTCCGGACCCTGGCGGTTGAGCTGGGTCGGGTCGTGCGCGACCGAGAAGAACACCTGCATCAGCTGTCCATAGCTGACCTGGCGCGGGTCGTAGTCAATCTTTACAGCTTCGGCATGGCCGCTCTGTCCACCGCTGACGCGCTCATAGCGCGCATTGGCTGCACTGCCACCGATATAGCCGGACACCGCATTGCTCACGCCCTTGACGTGCTGGAACACGCCCTGCACGCCCCAGAAGCAACCGCCGGCAAACACCACGCTGGCGTGGGTGGCGTCATCGCGGAACGCCGCATCGCCGGTGGGGGCCGGTAGTGCCTGGATCTGCGCGCTGGCTTCGACCGGCGCCGCAGCCGCACCGTGATCGACCAGCAGCACCCCGGCAATCAATGCCATGGCCACCAGGCCGGCCACACCGGCGGCGATGCCCTGTTCAAAGGAGAGTTTCATCATGTGCTCCCGGTTCAACCGAAGGTGAAGGCATAGGCCTGCACGCCCGCATCGAGGAATTCGATCTCGAAGCGATGCGGACCGACCGTGCCGCGCTGGCGTACCAGCTGGTACAGGCGATGCTCGTCGACCACGCCACTGCCATCGGCGCCGACATCACTACCGGCATCGGCGGCGGGCAGCGCCTTGCCATCCAGCCAGACGCGGAAGCGCACCGGCCTGCCGTCGCGGCTGGGCGCCAGCACCAGGTGCAGGTCGCGCGCATGGAACTGGAAGGCAATGCGGCCACCGGCCTGCTGCAGCTGTGCGGCTTCATCGGTGACGGTCCAGCGCCCCGACAGTCCCCACTGGTTCAGCGCCAGGGTCGTCGGCAAGGAGTAGTCGGACGCGGCATCACTGCGCTGCCCGCCGGGCGAGGCGAACTGTTCGGCGCGGGCGTGGCCCAGATACGTTTCCGGCGAGCGCAGGTTGCCCATGTCGGCCTGCACGGCCACGCCTTTCAGGTCGGCGGCCGCAGGATCGGCAGGCGGCGGCAGGTTGGCCTGCCCGGCTTCGGTCAGCAGGCGACGGATCATCTGTTCCGAACGCGCGTAGCTGCCTTCGCCGAACTGGTGGCCGCGGATGTTGCCCTGCGCATCAACGAAGTACTGCGCCGGCCAGTAGCGGTTGTTGAACGCGCGCCAGATCGTGTACTGGTTGTCGAGCGCCACCGGGTACTCGACCTTCAGCTGCTGCACCGCCTTCATCACGTTGCGCGGGTCACGCTCGAAGGCGAACTCCGGCGTGTGCACGCCGATCACCACCAGGCCGTGGTCGCGGTAGCGGCGCTCCCATTCGTGAACGAACGGCATCGCACGCAGGCAGTTGATGCAGGAGTAGGTCCAGAAATCGACCAGTACCACCTTGCCGCGCAGCTGCTGGACCGTCAGCGGTGGGCTGTTGAGCCAGCCGGTGGCCCCGTCCAGCGTGGGCAGGGTGCCTTCGACCGGCAGCGGTGCATCGCCAGCGGCGTCGGCACCGGCCATCATCATCATCGGTGGTACCGCCGGCTGCGCGCCGGGTACCGCGTCCAGCAGGCCCTGCTCGATACGCGCGGTGCTGAGCGTGGAAAGACGGGTCAGCAGGCCGGTATCCCAGCCCAGGCCGATCGCTACCACCGCCAGCAGGGCGGCCACGCCCAGCACCTTGCGCAGTGCATCGCCGAGTCCAAGCCGCGCCTGCAGCGCACGGAACACCCGGCCGCCCACCCACACCGCCAATGCCAGCGCGGTGATCGCGCCCAGCGCATACGCCAGCAGCAGTGCACTGGTACCCACGCTGGCACCATGCAGGGCGGCACCGGTCAGCACCAGGCCGAGGATCGGACCGGCGCATGGCGCCCACAGCAGGCCGGTGGCGATGCCGATCAGCAGCGAGGTCCACGCGCCGCCGCGCCCAGCGGCATCCGCGGCATCGGCGCGCGCGCTCAGACGGGCACCCACGCGCTGGAACGGCGCCAGCAAATGGTCGGCCAGTCGTGGCCACAGCAGGGCGACCGCGAACAGTGCCATCAGCAGCAGGGCGATCCAGCGCCCGACCTGGTTGGCCTGTGCCACCCATTGGCTGCCCACTGCGGCCAGGCTGGCAACCACGGTGAAGGTGAGCGCCATGCCCAGCAGCAATGGCAGCGTGCTGCGCAGGAACGGACGATCGGCACGCGCGAACACGAACGGAAGCACCGGCAGGATGCAGGGACTGAGCAGGGTCAGCGCGCCCCCCAGATAGGCAAGCAGCAACAGCAGCATCGTCAGGCTCCGGAAACAGGGGAAGAACCGACCGGCACCCGCCAGCCGTCGGCAGTGCCATCCGTGGCGCCGGGAACGAACACCATCGCTGCACCGTTCATGCAGTAGCGCAGCCCGGTCGGGCGTGGGCCATCGTTGAACACATGGCCGAGGTGGCCGCCACAGCGACGGCAGTGCACCTCCACCCGCAGCATCCCGAAGGTAACGTCGCGGTCTTCGCCGATGGCGTTGTGCAGCGGCGCCCAGAAGCTGGGCCAGCCGGTGCCGCTCTCGAACTTGGTGGAGGAGGAAAACAGCGGCAGCGCACAGCCGGCACACGCGAAGGTGCCCTGGCGGTGTTCCTTGTTGAGCGGGCTGCTCCACGGCCGTTCGGTGGCCTGCTGGCGCAGCACCGCGTACTGCGCCGGGGTCAGGCGCTGGCGCCAGTCGGCATCGCTGTGCATGACCTCGAACTGTCGCGACGGGCGCGCTTCGGCGGCGGCTGGGGCGGCGCGGCTGCAGGCCCCCAGGCCGAGCAGGCCGGCGGCGGTGGCAACACCTCCGAGGCCCAGCAGATGGCGGCGGGACAAGGACATGGCGGACTCCGGGAAGGGGGTGACGGGGCCATGCTGCGCCCGCCCGGGTCAACGAATCCTCACGCAGGATTCAATTTTTCGTGAGGTATCGGCGGCCGTCCCGCGCCACAATGCAACCCGCCTCCCCACTGGCCTTGAGCTGACGATGTCGACCAAACGCGTGCTGATCGTTGAAGACGATGCCCACATCGCCGACCTGCTGCGCATGCACCTGGGCGATGAGGGCTACGATGTCGCCCATGCTGCCAGCGGCGATGCCGGCCTGCGCCTGCTCGAGCAGGAAGGTCCCTGGGATGCGCTGGTGCTGGACGTGATGCTGCCCGGCGTGGACGGCCTGCAGGTGTGCCAGCGCGCACGCGCGATGGCGCGGTATGTGCCGATCATCATCATCAGTGCGCGCGGCAGCGAAACCCAGCGCATCGTCGGCCTGGAACTGGGCGCGGACGATTACCTGGCAAAACCCTTCTCGATGCCGGAACTGGTGGCACGCGTGCGCGCGCTGCTGCGCCGCGCCGAGGCGATGGCGCAGAGCGCACGCATCGATGCCGGCGCGATCGAGCTGGGGGGACTGCAGCTGGACCCGGTCGCGCGTACCGCCTCGGTGGATGGCAATCCATTGGAGCTGACCCCGCGCGAGTTCGACCTGCTGTTGTTCTTCGCCCGTCACCCGGACCAGGTGTTCGCGCGCATGGAACTGCTCAACCAGGTCTGGGGCTACCAGCACGATGGCTACGAGCATACGGTCAACACCCATATCAACCGCCTGCGCAGCAAGATCGAGCCCGATCCGGCCAATCCGCGGCGGCTGCTGACGGTGTGGGGCCGTGGCTACAAGCTGGTCGACCCGGCCGGAGCAGCGGCATGATCAAGCCGAACCTGTGGCAGAAGCTGGCAGTGGTGACCGCTGCGCTGATGCTGACGTGCTGCATGGCGCTGCTGGCACTGCAGATGCGTGCCAATACCCGCCACGAGCAGGAGGTGGTACAGCGGTTGTCGCTGGGTCTGGCCGAGCACATCGCCCAGCGCAGCGAGCTGATGGATACCAGCGGCATGCGTGATGCGGCGGTGCGGGCGTTGTTCGGCCAGTTGATGGCGGTCAATCCCAGCGTCGAGGTCTACCTGCTGGATGACCAGGGCCGCATCCTCGGCCACGATGCACCCAGTGGGCACCTGGTGCGAAACCGGGTGGACGTGGCGCCGCTGCGCCGCTTGCTGGCCGGTGCGCCGTTGCCGATCCTCGGCGATGACCCGCGCAGCGCGAATGGCCGCAAGGTGTTCAGCGCGGCACCTCTGATCGTGCAGGGCCGGCCGGCGGGCTACGTGTACGTGGTGCTGGTCGGCGAGCACCGGCAGATGCTGGCCGACGATCTTGCCGCCGGCAGCCAGTGGAACACCACGCTGTGGTCGGTGGTGCTGGTCGGTGGCCTCGGCCTGCTGGCCGGGCTGGTGGCGTTCTACTGGGTGACCCGTCCGCTGCGGCGGCTGACCCGACGCATCCAGGCCTTCGACATCGACGCACCCACGCCGTTGCCACCGCCGGAGCCGCTGCGCCCCGGTGAGCGCGACGAGCTGGTGATCCTCGAACATGCGCACGCGCAGATGGCGCAGCGGCTGGGCGAGCAGTGGCAGCAGCTGCGCCATCAGGACCTGCAGCGCCGCGAACTGGTTGCCAATATCTCGCACGACCTGCGCACGCCGCTGTCGTCGCTGCATGGCTACCTGGAAACGCTGGCATTGAAGGACGCCACGCTGTCAGCGGACGAGCGCCGCCGCTATCTCGGTATCGCGCTGGCGCAGAGCGCCAAGGTCGGCCGGCTGGCGCGCGCGCTGTTCGAGCTGGCGCGGCTGGAGCATGGCGAAGTGCGGTTGGAGTGGGAGGTGTTCGCGCTGCCGGAGCTGCTGCAGGACGTGCTGCAGAAGTTCGAACTGGCGGCACAGGCGCGCGGCCAGCAGCTGCACGCAGCGTTCCCCCCCGGCCTGCCGCTGGTGCGCGCCGACCTGGGCCTGGTCGAACGGGTGTTGACCAACCTGCTCGACAACGCGCTGCGCCATGCACCCGACGGTGGACAGATCGAGGTGCGCCTTTGCGCGACTCCCGACAGCGTGGAGGTCAGCGTGGCTGATGACGGCCCAGGGGTGGCGCCGGCGCTGCGCACCCAGCTGTTCCAGGCACCGGCCGCGCTGGGCGCGCGGCGCGGCGAGAACGGCGGATTGGGGCTGTTGATCGTGCAGCGCATCGTGCAGCTGCACGGCCGCCGCATCGAACTGCGCAACAGCGAGCGTGGCGCGCTGTTCGTGTTTGCCTTGCCGCGTGCGGAACCGGCGGCCTAGCAGGCCGCTTCGCATTCGACGATGCCGCCGCCGTTTTCCAGCGGCAGGTGCAGGCGGATGCAGGCACCGCCCAGCGCCGAATCGGTCACTTCGACGTGGCCGCCATGCTTGTCGGCCACCACCTGCACCAGTGCCAGGCCGAGGCCGAAGCCGGGACTGCCCGGGTCCAGCCGGACGTAGGGCTGCAGTACCTGGCCGCGCAGTTCGGGTGCAATGCCGGGGCCGTCGTCCTCCACCTGCAGGCATAGCCAGCCGTCAGTGACGCTGCTGGCAATACGGATCTGCCGGCGCGCGTAGCGCAGTGCATTGCCGAGCAGGTTGCGCAGTGCCAGCTCCAGCATATGCCGGTTGACGTTGACCAGGCCCACCGGCGACAGCGCCTGCTGCACCGGCATCGGCAGCGGCGCGAACTGGGCGACCACGCCGCGCACCAGCGCCGCCAGCTGCAGGCGCTGGCGGGTCAGCTGATGGCAGCGGCCCAGTGCGGCGTACTCGACGCCTGCATCGGTCAGGTGCTGCAGCCGATCCACATCGGTGCGCAATCCGCCCAGTGCATCGCGCTGCCCATCATCGAGCGCGGTGTCCTCCAGGTCGGCCAGGCCGAAACGCATCCGCGCCAATGGCGTGCGCACTTCGTGCGCCACCGCCTGCGCCAGCACACGCTGGCTTTCCAGCAGCTGCTGCAGCTGCTCGGCCATGTGGTTGAAGGCATTGGCCAGTGGCCGCACCAGCGCGGTGCCCGCACGCGGCGCACGCGTGTCCAACTGGCCATCGCGCATCTGCCTGGCCGCCTGCGCCAGCTGCGAGACGTCGCGCCACAACCGATAGACCATCACGTACATCGGCAATGCCACCGCCACCATCAGGATCAGCAGCAGGATCGCCACGCCGGACACTTCGCTGTCCTGCCAGCCCTCGTCCGGCAGCGCTTCATCCAGCGGCCCCAGCATCACCGCGTAGTCGCTGTCACCGATGCGCTGCAGGCTGCGCATGTGCTCCAGGTCGATCTGCACGCGGCCGTTGTTGAACGGCGGACGTTGGCTGGCCGGCAACGCCTTCACTGCCTCAGCCAGCGGCACCATGCGCAGCGCGTAGGCGAAATCGGCGTCGAGTTCGCGTGCCAGCACGGGCCACTGGTCGCGCGGGGTTTCGGCGAAGCGGTGCTGCAGCAGGGCATGGGTGCCGCGCATTTCGGCCTGCAGCCCGGCTTCGGTGCGGTCCTCCAGCAGGGCATCCCAGGCCCACAGGCCAAGCACGATCAGCAACAGGTGGGCAACCAGGAAGCCGATGCCGTAGCGCAGGAAGTGGAAGGCGTGGCCGCGCATCGCCGAGGGCGTGCGCTTCATCCCCATGCCGAGCGGCTGAACAGGTAGCCGCGGCCACGGACGGTCTTGATCCGTTCCGGCTGCTCGGGGTTGTCGCCCAGTTTGCGGCGCAGGCGCGAGATGCGGGCATCGATCGAACGGTCCAGGCCGTCGAAGGCGATGCCACGCAGGCCGCGCAGCAGCGCGTCGCGGTCCAGGATCTGGCCGGCATTGCTGGCCAGCAGGAACAGCAGGTCGAACTCGGCGGTGGTCAGCTCCAGCAGGCTGCCCTGCAGGTGCACGTTGCGGGTGGACGGGTCGATGCTCAGCTCGCCGAAGCGCAGGCTGCCGTCACGCGGTTCGACCCGGCGGTGGCGGCGCAGGTGGGCGCGCAGCCGCGCCAGCAGCACCCGCGGTTCGATCGGTTTGCCGATGTAGTCGTCGGCCCCCAGCTCCAGCCCCAGAACCTGGTCGATGTTGTCGGTGCGGGCGGTCAGCACGCAGATGATGCCGTCATAGAGGGGCCGGATCTGCCGACACACTTCGAAACCATCCTGGTCGGGCAGGCCGACATCGAGCAGCACCAGGGCTGGTTTCTCGGCCAGGATGCGGGCCACTGCGCGCTCGCCGCTGCGCTCGTGGGCCACCTGGTAGCCATGCCGTTGCAGGTAGTCGCTGACCATCGTTCCCAGGCGGGCATCGTCTTCGACCAGTACGATATCCAGCATTTCCAAGGCCTCCGTAGGCGCAAACGTACCGCCACGGCACGAGCGCGGCGATGCTATCCCAGCCATCGGGCCGCCCGGGTCCCGGGGGCGGGCGCCATTCAGCCGGGGTTGCTGGCGCAGGGGCCGGCTCTCAGTCCCGGCAACAACTTGGCGTTCAGCATAGCCTGATGCTGTTACAAAACGTTACCTTCGTGATACGACGGGTGACGATCGCTGACAGCAAAGCGACTGACGCCGCGCGGCCCGGCGCCGAGCATGGAGTCTCCTCCGCTCCGCGTGCCGTCCCCATGTCGCCCGCCGCCCCCTGCCTGCTGAACCCGTCCCGCCGCCGCCAGTGCGGAGGCTCGCGATGAGCGGCGTGGTCGGGGCCTGGTTGCCGCCCGCCGAGGACGAGCAGTTGCTGCAGCAGCTGGCGCCGATGCTGCGGGCGCTGCAGCAGCGCGGGCGTGGCCGCATCGGCTACTGGACCGACGCCGAGGCCGGCCTCGCGCTGGGCCACTGCCGGGCGCCGACCGACACGCCGTTGCAGCCGCTGAGCTCGGACTGCGGTCGCTACGTGCTGTGCCTGGACGGCCGCCTGTACAACCGCGCTGACCTGCAGGCGCAGTTGCGCGATCTGCCACGCAGCTGCAGCGATGCACGGCTGCTGCTGCAGGCGATCGTCGAATGGGGCGTGCAGCGGGCGCTGTCGCGTATCGAGGGCGCCTTCGGTTTCAGCGTCTGGGACCGCGAGTCGCGCGTGCTGTGGCTGGCCCGTGATCCGGTGGGCGAGAGGCCGCTGTACTACGGCTGGTACCAGGGCCAGTTCCTGTTCGCCTCGGAGTTGAAGGCGCTGCAGGCCTTCGCCGGGTTCGCACCAAGCATCGACCAGGATGCGCTGAGCCTTCTGCTGCGTCACGACTATGTGCCGGCGCCGCACACCATCTACCGCGGCATCCACAAGCTGGTGGCGGGCGCGATGCTGCGCATCGATCTCAGCGACCATGCCGCGGGTTGCTCCAGCCAGGCCGAGCAGGGGGGCGCGCGTTACTGGTGCGCACGTGAAGCAATGCAGCGTGCACTGCAGGAGCCGCTGCAACCGGCGCCGAGCCTGGAACAGGCCACCGACCAGCTTGAGGCGGTACTTCAGAAAGCCATCGCTTCACGCATGCACTCGCCGCTGGCCTGTGGCGCGTTCCTGTCCGGAGGCACCGACTCCTCGCTGGTGACGGCGATGATGCAGGCCCAATCCACGCTGCCGATCGAAGCATGGACGGTCGGCTTCGACGATCCGGGACATGACGAGAGCGACTGGGCGTCGCAGGTCGCGCGCCATCTGGGTGTGCAGCACCACCTGCACCGCATGGACGCGCGCCAGGGCCTGGATCTGCTGCAGCGCCTGCCGCAGGTCTGGTGCGAACCGTTCGCCGACGCCTCGCAGCTGCCGACGCTGCTGGCCAGTGAACTGCTGGGGGCACGCAAGCCGGTGGCGCTGACCGGTGACGGTGGCGATGAACTGTTCTTCGGCCACCCCAGCTATGGCCGCGCGCTGCGCAATGCGCGCCTGTGCGGTGGCTTGCCGGACTGGGTACGCGACCTGGCGCGGCGCAGCGGCAACCGCATGAACGCCGAACGTGGTCGTCTCGGTGGATGGCGTGCCTTGGTGGCCGAAGTTGCTGCCAACGATGTGGAAGGCCACTACCTGCAGCGGGTGACCCGCTGGCGGCAACCGGCGCAGGTGGTGCTGGGCGCGCGTGAACCGGTGACGATCTTCCAGCAGCAGGACTCGGCGCTGCCGGCCGAAGCGCGCATCCAGCTGCTGGATTTCCGCATGGATCTGGCCGAGGGCATCCTGGCCAAGGTCGACCGCGCGGGCATGGCGGCGGGCGTTGAAACCCGTGCGCCACTGCTGGACATGGAGGTGGTGCGACTGGCCTGGCGCCTGCCGCAGCACCTGAAGTACCACGATGGCGAACACAAACTGATCCTGAAGCACCTGTTGGCACGCTACCTGCCCGAGCCGCTGGTGTACCGTCCCAAGCGCGGCTTTGGCCCGCCGATGGCGCGCTGGCTGGCCGGTCCGTTGCGCGATTGGGCGGAGGCGCTGCTGGACCCGCAGCTGCTTCGCAATCAGGGCTGTTTCGATCCGGCACGCGTGCGCGGCATTTGGGAAGCGTTCCTGCGCGGCGAGCGCAAGTGGCACACGCACCTGTGGAACGTGTTGATGTTCCAGGCGTGGCACCAGCACTGGCACGGTGGTCGCGGGCGCTGAGGTTCCTTCGCGGTGTGTTCTGCGTGGCGCGTGGCGGATTCGTTCTGCGCGGCGCAGGGCGGAGGCCCTCGCGTACGAATGTCCTCCGGCGACGGCCGTTGGCCGTCACCTCCCCCTTTACTTCGTACGCAAGGGCCTCCGCCCTGCGTTCGGAGTTCGTCGGCGCGTCATTGAAAGGTTGCCGCGAGCACTGCGCTCTACCCACCGCACGCCGAGCCTCGTCGGGGCGGGCAGGGGTCTGGGCAAAGTAAAGGAGGAGGTGACGGCCAACGGCCGGCGCCGGGGGACATTTGCCCAGACCCCTGCCTGCCCCGGCGGGGCCCCTCAGCTCGCAGAGACATCGGACGAAGACGCACTTCGGAATCCGAACACCAGGCAAAAAAAGACCCGGCAGAGGGAGGGATCTGCCGGGTCCGGATTGCATGGGGGGAGGGACCCATGCAATGAGCGTTGCGTCGCGTCAGTGGTTGTTCGCGTCCGCCATTGATTCGTTGCAGCCCTGCACCAGTTCGGACCACGCCTTGCTGGCCTGCAGGCCGAGACCGACCACATCCTGCTGGGCCTGGCCCAGCCGCTGCAGGTTGTCCTGCCACAGCTGTGCACCCTTGTTGAGCATCCCGGCCGTGTCGTCGCTGCGGGCCAGTTCACCCAGCCAGCCGCCGGTCGCGGTCAGGTTGCGCTCCATCACCTTCAACTGCACGCCGAACATGCTCTCCGCGTTCTCCAACGCCAGCCGGTTCGCACGCGTGGCTGCGGCGGCGAGCTGGCGGGTGGCATCACTGAAGCGATCGCTGAAGGCGGCGGCCATGGGGCATCAGGGAGTGGCTTGATGCAGTGCAGCATACGCTCTTGATGTGGCAATGCAACAAAAATAACAAAGGCGCCCAGGGCGCCTTTGAAACACCTTTCAGATCAATGGGTTGATCAAGCCGTCGGACCGCGGTAGCGGCAGCCGGAGGTGCAGGTTTCGTGCACGGTGATCTCGCTCAGCGCAGGCAGGCTGGGCTTGAGTTCGTTCCAGATCCACACCGCCAGATTCTCGCTGGTCGGGTTCTCCAGGCCGGGGATGTCGTTGAGGTAGTGATGGTCCAGGCGGTCATAGATCGGCTGGAAAGCCGCCTTCACGTCGCCGAAGTCCATGATCCAGCCAGTCTGCGCGCCGGGCTCGCCCTCGACCTTCAGTTCCACCCGGAACGAGTGGCCGTGCAGGCGCGCGCACTTGTGCCCCGGCGGCACGTTGGGAAGGCGGTGCGCCGCCTCGAGCATGAAGACTTTGAAGATTTCCATGGCGCAATTGTACGCCGCAGGCGGCCCGGCAGCCTGAGCGGACGCCGGGCTTTCGTGAAGTGACTCTTTCCATCCGGATGAAGAGATGATAGTTTCTCTTATATCCGTATGAAGAGATGTTATTGGCCGGGCGCCGGCCAGGCATGGACTACTGCGGAACTTCGTCGTCCTTACCACCTCCCCACATCGTCATGCCCAAGCACACCCTGCTCGTGGCGGCCCTGGCCGTCGCTCTGGCCGCGCCTTTGTCCGCCGCCGCCGAAACCTCCGCCGACGCCGTTGGTGACGCCAATACCCTCGCCGCCGTGCGTGTCACCGGTTCCAACATCAAGCGCACCGATACCGAGGCCTCCAACCCGGTGCAGGTGATCGGTCGCCAGCAGCTGGAACAGACCGGCAAGGCCACCGTGGCCGACGTGCTGCGTTCGATCTCGGCCAACACCGGCAACGCCGCCAACGAAACCACCAACAACGGCTGGGCCTCCGGCTCGGCCGGCATCGGCCTGCGCGGCCTGTCGCAGAAGAACACGCTGGTGCTGCTCAACGGCCGCCGTCTGGCCAACTACGGCTTCCCGGCCGGCGGCCTGTCCGATACGTTCGTTGATCTCAACGCGCTGCCGCTGGTCGCAGTCGAGCGCATCGAAGTGCTCAAGGACGGCGCCTCGGCGGTGTACGGCTCCGACGCCGTGGCCGGCGTGGTCAACATCATCACCCGGCAGAACTTCGAAGGCGCCGAGATCGGCGGCAGCTTCGGCGGTGCCGACCAGGGCGGCCTGCACGAGCAGAACCTGAAGTTCGTCGGCGGCCTCGGTGATCTGGACACCGATGGCTACAACATCCTCTTCAGCCTGCAGGGTTACAACCGCGAGCGCCTGGACCAGGACGAGCGCAACCTGACCCGCAGTGGCATCTACACCGACAAGCCCGGTGGCCGCTGGAACGGCTGGTCGGCCAAGGGCGCACGCTACCTGGTCAACGGCGTGTCGGTGCCGATGCTCGATGCCAACGGCAACTGCCCGGCCGGCACCACCCGCGTTGCCAGCGCGCCGATCGATGGCCTGTCCGGTGATACCTGCGGCTTCAACCAGGCACCGTTCACCACGCTGATCCCTTCGACCAAGCGTTACCAGGCCTATGCCAACGGCACCTTCCGCCTGAACGACAATGTCGAAGCCTTCGGCGAAGTGCTGTACAGCCAGATCAAGAGCGCTGCCTGGTTTGGCAGCAGCCCCTTCTTCACCCTGGAGAGCGGCCGCTTCGCACTGAACGCGGACAGCGGCCTGGCCGAGCCGGTGTCGTCGCTGCTGCCGGCCAGCAATCCGTACAACCCGTACGGGCGTGCGATCCCGATCGAGTACACCTTCTTCGACCTCGGCGGCACGATCAAGACCAACCGCTCCACCGCCTATCGCGGCGTGTTCGGCCTGCGTGGCACCACCGCCAACTGGGATTGGGAAGTGGCCGCATTCGGTGCGCGCAGCAGCGAGCGCGAGAGCGTGTCCGGCGGCTTCGCCAACCGCTGGGCGCTGGCCAACGCACTGTCCACGGGCAGCTACAACCTGCTTGACCCGGCAGCCACGCCGCAGTCGGTGCGTGATTCGATCAACATCGCCACGCTGCGTCCGGCCGAGTCCAAGCTGCAGGGCGTCGACGCGAAGATCTCCGGCAGTCTGGGCCACACCTGGGCCGGCGAGATCGGGTTCGCCGCCGGTGCCGAGTGGCGCCGCGAGAAGCTCGATTCCAACAACCCGTGGCAGATCGATGCCGGCCTGCAGGTGCGCCCGGCCATTGCCGAAGTGCACGGCCAGCGCCAGGTCAGTGCCGCCTACGCCGAAGTGAACGTGCCGCTGGCCTCGACCCTGGAACTGTCCGCCGCCGCGCGTGCCGATCACTATGATGATTTCGGCGATGCGTTCTCGCCGAAGATCGGCCTGCGCTGGCAGCCGCTGGATTTCCTGCTGGTGCGTGCCTCAGCCTCGAAGGGCTTCCGTGCACCGTCGCTGTCGGAAAACTCCAACAGCACCAGCATCGCCTATGGCAGCGTGGTCGATCCGCGTGATCCGGACGTGCCGGGTTCGCGGCAGAACCCGACCTTCTTCACCGTCGGCAACAACGAACTGAAGCCCGAGCGCACCAGGAGCGTGAACTTCGGTGTGGTGCTGTCGCCGTGGGCCAACACCAACCTGAGCGTGGACTACTACCGCATCCAGCTGGACAACCTGGTCGGCACCAACAACACTCAGACCCTGGTCAACGACAATGTGGCTGGCGCGGTGCAGCGCGATGAGCGCGGCAAGCTGCAGGCGGTCTACAACCGCTACCAGAACCTGAGCGAGCTGAAGACCTCGGGCATCGACGTCGAACTGCGCCAGCGCATCCCGACTGCGGTGCTGGGTGACTTCACCGTGTCCTCGGCTTACACCCACGTGCGCGACTACCGTCGCCCGACCGTGGTCGGTGGCCCGCTGGTCGACTACGCCGGCAGCAACCTGGGCGCGACCCTGCCCAAGGACAAGGCCACCACCACGCTGGATTGGAAGTACGGAGATTTCAACGCAGCCGTGACCTGGTACTACACCAGCAGCTACCGCCAGGAAGCCAGCACCGCCGCCAAGGCCGTGCAGCAGCGCGTCGGCAGCTACAGCCAGTACGACCTGTACCTGGCCTACACCGGCATCGACAAGCTGACGCTGTATGCCAAGGTGCAGAACCTGGCCGACAAGACGCCGCCGTACGACGCCTCGTTCCCGGGCATCCGCGCGCCATACGACTTCAGCCAGTACGACCTGCGCGGCCGCTACTTCACGCTGGGCTTCGATTACCGCTTCTGATCCATCCGCCGCGGCCGGCCACCTGAAGGGACCGGCCGCGCAACTGTCTGCCGTTGTGTTCCTGGGGAGTCACCGTGTCCTTGCATCGCCGTGCCGTTCTTCCGTTGCTGCTTGCCGCCGCCACTGTACTGTCCTGCCCGCAGCCGGCGCAGGCACAGAGTGCCTATTTCTTCCCGCAGGCCACGGATGCGGCAGCCTTCGATGCAGCGGTGCCGACGCCGGAGCAGTTCCTCGGCTACCCGATCGGTAGCCGCTACACCCGGCACGACCAACTGGTGGCGTATTTCCAGGAGCTGGCCAGACGCTCGGACAAGATCAGCGTGCGCGAGATCGGACGAAGCTACGAGGGCCGCCCGCTGCTGATCGCCACCGTCACCGCCGCCGGCAATCACGCGCGGCTGGAACAGCTGCGCCAACAGCACGCGACCCTGGCCGATCCGGCGCAACCGCGCAGCGCGGCCGGTGACAGCCCGGTGGTGGTGTGGCTGGGTTACAGCGTGCATGGCAACGAGACGTCCAGTGCCGAGGCGGCGATGCTGACTGCTTACTACCTGGTGGCCAACCGCAGTGCCGAAACCCAGCAGTGGCTGCAGCACGCGGTGGTGCTGCTCGATCCGGCACAGAACCCGGATGGCCGCGATCGTGCGGCCAACTGGCACAACGCCTGGGCCTCCGATCCGGCCTCGGCCGACCCGGCCGACAAGGAACACGTCGAACCGTTCCCGCAGGGCCGCACCAACCACTACTTCACCGATCTCAACCGCGACTGGCTTGCCCTCACCCAGCAGGACTCGCGGCCGAAGGTGGAGGTGTTCCACCAGTGGTACCCGAACGTGCAGATCGACTTCCACGAAATGGGCAAGGACAGCACCTACTACTTCGAGCCCTCGCCGAAGAGCATGCACAGCCCGCTGATTCCGGCGGCGTCGTATGAATTCAACAAGACCCTGGCCAAGTACCACGCGCAGGCGCTGGATGCCTTGGGTTCGCTGTACTACACCGGCGAGAACTTCGACAACTTCTCGCCGGTGTACGGTTCCACCTACCCGGACTTCCATGGTGCCGTCGGCGTTACCGTCGAGCAGGCCAGTTCGCGTGGCCGCGTGCAGGAATCGGTGAACGGCCTGCTGACCTTCCCGTTCACCATCCGCAACCAGGTCGCCACCGGGCTGGGCACGGTGCGTGGCGCGGTAACTGAGCGCAGCGGCCTGTTCGACCTGCAGAAGCAGTTCTTCCAGAGCGCGCTGAAGCAGGCCGCACAGCAGCCGGTGAAGAGCTTCGTGTTCGGTGATGTGCATGACCCGGCACTGACCCGCCGCCTGCTGGAACTGTTGCTGCTGCATCGCATCGAGGTACGCGCGCTGGAGCGTGCAATCACCGTCGATGGGCAGCGCTTCGATGCCGGCAGCGCCTACGTGGTGCCGGTGCAGCAGGCGCAGTTCCGCCTGGTGCATTCGATCTTTGACGAGACACCGCCGATCAAGGGGGATGTGTTCTACGGCAGCACCAGCTATGCGATCGCACCGGCCTACGGCGTGGCTTTCGCCGGCAGCCGTAGCCGTATCGAGGGTGGCGCACGCGTGACTGCACTGCCGGCGGAGCAGGGCGCGGTGCTGGGTGGCCAGGCCGGATTCGCGTACGCGATCGACTGGCGCGACTACAACGCCGGGCGCGCGCTGGCCGCGCTGCAGGGCAAGGGCGTGAGCGCACGTGCGGCATTCCAGCCGTTCACCACCGCGACCGCGCAGGGCGACGTCAGCTTCGCCGCCGGCAGCCTGGTGATTCCGGTTGCCGGGCAAACGCTGCAGGGCGCGGCGCTGCTTGAGGCAGTGACATCGGCCGCGCGTGAGGCAGGTGTGCAGGTGCATGCGCTGTCCAGTGGCCGCAGCCGCGAAGGCATCGATCTGGGCAGTGACGGCGTCAAGGCGCTGCGCAAACCCGCGGTTGCGCTGGTGATGGGGGAAGGGGTGGCCGCCACCGAGATCGGCTCGGCCTGGTTCCTGCTCGACCAGCAACTGCACCTTCCGGCCAGCAAGCTGGACCCACAGCAGCTGGCCAAGGTGCCGCTGGACCGCTACACCACGATCGTGCTGTCCGGTGGCACCTATACCGGCGTCGATGCCGCGGCGGTGGCTGCACTGAAGCGCTGGGTGCAGGCCGGTGGTTCATTGGTGACCTATGGCAGTGCCTCGAAGTGGGCGATCGAACAGAAGCTCGCCGACGGCGAGAAGCTCGGCAAGGACGAAGAGACTGCCGACGAGAGCCGCCGTGCATTCGGCGACCAGCGCGACATCGCCGCGATCGAGCGGGTCAGCGGCAACATCCTCAGCGCCGATGTGGACACCAGTCATCCGCTGGCGTTCGGCGTGCCGCGCCGGCAACTGGCGATCAACAAGGAGAACACGGTGACGCTGCAGCCGAGTGCGAACCCATTCTCGACGGTGGTACGCATCGACACGCCGCCGCGGGTGAATGGCTATCTTTCCGAGCGCAACCGTGCGCGGGTGGCGGGCAGCGCGTGGCTGCTGGTGTCGGCGCAGGGGCAGGGCAACGTGGTGCTGTTTGCCGATGACCCGGCGCACCGCAAGTACTGGCACGGGACGGATCGGCTGCTGATCAACGCGATCTTCTTCGGGAATCTGGTGAATCCGAGTAAAGCGCGGGGTTGAGGCTTTGCGCGCCTTGATTGATGCGCTTGGGGGAGGCCGGGCGGGCTGCGCAGGACACGCCGTAAACCCGTCCTTGGGGGCTCGATGGCGCCATCCATGGCGCCAACGGTCCTGCGCAGCCACACC
>NZ_CP025780.1:200217-264571 GCF_003586545.1 Stenotrophomonas sp. Pemsol
TGTAGCAACTGTGTTGACGGAGGGGCCTGGCCCCTCCATGAGACGGGCACGGTAGTGCCGGCCGCTGGCCGGCAGCCTTTTGGGGCACGCGCAGGCTGGCTTCAGGCGGGGATCGATCCGCCTTGAGCGTCACGCACGCGGGCGTTGAGAATCACCAGCATCTTCCGCATCACCGCCACGATGGCCACTTTCCCTTCCTTGCCGCGGGCCCGCAGCGACCGGTAAAAGTCCCGCAATCGTGGCTCATGTCGCATGGCCGACATGGCCGACATGTAGAGCACCTGGCGGATCTCGGCCCTGCCACCGTGGATGCTTCGCCTCCCTCGCATGGCCCCGCTGTCGTGGGAGATCGGCGCCACGCCGACCAGGCTGGCAATGGCTTTTCCGCTGATCTGACCCAGCTCAGGCAGGTAGCTGGCCAGCACCGCCTGCAATGCCGGGCCAACCCCTTTCATCGACTTCAGCACTGCCAGTTGGGGCTGCTGCGCGACCTGTTCAGAGATCTGCTTCCCCAGTCGCTCGACCAGTGTCTGCAGGCGAATGATGTTGCCTTGCATCTGCCGGCGTAGCTCGCGGTCAGTCACCATTTCCTGCTGTTGGCGGGCTACGGTCAGTGCCTGCATCGTTTGTCGACGCGCCCGCACAAACTCGCGCAGTTTCCGCTGCCAGGGCTCCAGTGGCTGATAGGAAGGCAGTTCCACCAGTGCGGCCATCTGCGCCAATACAAGAGCATCCAAGCGGTCCGTCTTGGCCACTTTACCCAGCCCCTGAGCCAGTCTACGCGCCCGCAGGGCGTTGGCGCGGATCACCGGATGGCCGGCCTTGTGAAGAAAGTCCAGGACAGTCTGCTCATAGCCGCCAGTGGCTTCCAGAACGATCTGAATGGCCGGCCGCGTGCTCAACCAAGTGCTCAATTCAGCATAGCCAGAGGGGCTATTGCTGACCTGCACAGTCTCGCCGTCTGTCGTGCCGATATCCAGTCGGCGCTTGCTCACATCGATCCCGATCCCGTTCATTGCCCGACTCCGTATAGTCTGGAAGGGTCGAGAGCTCCCCCGCTTGCCCAGTCTTATCGCTTCGAGTGTCAGCTCCAGCAACTGTTCGGGCGGATCAAGGGAGAATCCGGTGTGGGCGCCAAGCTACATGGCGATCGTCGAGATCCAGGCTCGTACGGCGGCCCACGCCGGCTCTCGACACCTACGCTGACAGATTTCCATCAGATAAGGCTCGCGGCATCCATGCCGCGGACACTCCCGCCACCGGACCCACCCCGCCTTCGACAGTTTCCTGCGATCTGTCGGAATGGCATGGGGTCAGATCCGTTTTCCGCAGGAAAACGGATCTGACCCCGGAATTTCATTCGATATCTGACAGATTTCATCCACGCATGGCGTGGATCTACTGGTCACCGGCCTACTGTCGAAGGCGGGGCACTGTGGGTTTGCGGGGTGTGAGCGGCATGGATGCCGCGACCAAGCCCCCATGGATGGGTTTACCGCGTCCCCGCAAACCCACAGTGCCTCGCCATCCCACGGAATGTCCGCTGTTGCTGTTGCATCGGCTGTTGCCTTGGCTTGAAGCGGGTGCAGGGTGCAACCCTGCCGAACCCTCACTGCGGTAGGGTGGGCCGATGCCGCGCTGCAGCTTGGCGCCGCCGCAGATTTGATTACACTTGAAACTTGTTTGCCCACGACTCCGGACACCCACCCATGAAGCTTGGTTCTTTGAAGGAAGGCGGCCGCGACGGCACCCTGATCGTCGTCTCGCGTGACCTGCGCCACGGCGTGCGCGCCACCGGCATCGCCGCCACCCTGCAGCAGGCCCTGGAGGACTGGAGCCACATCGCACCGCGCCTGAACGCCCTGTACGAATCGCTCAACGCTGGCGACGCCGATGGCGTGTTCGACCTCGATCCGCAGGCGCTGGCCGCACCGATGCCGCGTGCCTATGAGTTCGTCGATGGCAGCGCCTACCTGCCGCACGTCGAGCGCGTGCGCCGCGCCCGCGGTGCCGAGGTGCCGGAGAGCTTCTATACCGACCCGCTGATGTACCAGGCCACCAGCGCAGGCTTCTACGGCCCGCGCGATGCGGTCAAGGTGGTCAGCGAGGACTACGGCATCGACCTGGAAGCGGAGATCGTGGTGATCACCGACGACGTGCCGATGGCGGCCACCCCGGAACAGGCCGCCAGCCACATCCAGCTGGTCGGCCTGGTCAACGATGTCTCGCTGCGCAACCTGATCCCGGGCGAGCTGGCCAAGGGCTTCGGCTTCCTGCAGTCCAAGCCGCGTTCGGCGCTGTCGCCGGTGTTCGTCACCCCCGATGAGCTGGGCGCTGCGTGGCAGGACAGCAAGGTGCACCTGCCGTTGCTGACCCACATCAACGGCCAGTGGTTCGGTGCGCCGGAGGCGGGCGTGGACATGCAGTTCAACTTCGCCCAGCTGGTCGCGCATGCGGCCAAGACCCGCCCGCTGGGTGCCGGCACCATTGTCGGCTCGGGCACCATCGCCAACGAAGACACCAGCAAGGGTGCCTCGTGCTTCGCCGAGCAGCGCGTGGTCGAGACCCTGCGTGATGGCAAGCCGAGCACGCCGTTCATGTCCTTCGGCGACGTGGTCCGCATCGAGATGCTCGATGCTGCCGGCAACAGCATCTTCGGTGCGATCGAGCAGCGCATCGAACAGGCGGCCAAGCCCTGAGCATGGAGGCGGCGATGGGGATCCCGGTCGACGACGGCATCGTGCTGTACACCTACTGGCGATCCAGCGCCGCCTACCGCGTGCGCATCGGCCTGGAGCTGAAGGGCCTGGCCTGGGAGGCGCGGCCGGTGCATCTCGTGCGCGACGGTGGCGAGCAGCACCATGAGGCTTATCGCGCGCTCAATCCGCAGCAGCTGGTGCCGACCCTGCTGCATGATGGGCACACGCTGACCCAGTCGCTGGCGATCATCGAGTACCTGGAAGAGCGCTTCCCACAGGTGCCGCTGCTGCCGGCCGACGCTGCGGGCCGCGCACGGGTGCGGGCGCTGGCGCAGCTTGTGGCCTGCGATATCCATCCGATCAACAACCTGCGGGTGATGCAGTACCTGGAACGCGACCTGCAGCTGCCTGCCGACACCCGCACGCAGTGGACCCTGCACTGGATCGCCGAGGGCTTTGACGCGATGGAAGCGATGCTGGCCAACAGCCGCGACACCGGCACCTTCTGCCACGGCGACCGCCCTGGCCTGGCCGACATCTGCCTGTTGCCGCAGCTGTACAACGCCCACCGCTTCGGCCTGGACCTGGCACCGTACCCGACCCTGCGCCGCATCGAAGCGGCCTGCCAGGCGCTGGACGCCTTCGACCGCGCACGCCCGGAACACCAGCTCGACGCCGCCTGAAAAAAGGGGACGGAGGGGATTAAGTCGTATATGCACTTACGACTTAATC
The DNA here is from genome assembly GCF_003586545.1 of Stenotrophomonas sp. Pemsol. Taxonomy (NCBI): domain Bacteria; kingdom Pseudomonadati; phylum Pseudomonadota; class Gammaproteobacteria; order Lysobacterales; family Lysobacteraceae; genus Stenotrophomonas; species Stenotrophomonas sp. Pemsol. The sequence continues at coordinate 203,649 of NZ_CP025780.1, forward strand.
CCCTCCGTCCCCTTTCTGTTGCAATCGGGCCAGGTCATCGCGGAACAACCGGTAGGCCTCCTCGCGGCGGGCATCGTCGGTCTGTCGCAGCACCCATGCCGGGTGCACCGTGGCGTAGCCGCGCGTGCCGTCCTCGAGGGTGTGCCAGCGCCCGCGGTCACGCGAGAGGTCGAAATCATGGCCGAACACCGAGGCTGCCGCTGTCGCGCCGAGGCACACGATCACCTGGGGCCGCACGCGCGCGATCTCACCCATCAGCCAGGGCCGGCAGGCCTGGATGTGACGGCTCTCCGGCCGCTTGTGCAGCCGCACCTTGCCGCGCCGTTCATGGTGGAAGTGCTTCACCGCGTTGGTGAGGTACAGCGTGGCGCGATCGATCCCCAGTTCCGCCAATGCGCGGTCCAGCACCTGGCCGGCAGGTCCTGCAAATGGCTGCCCACGCAGATCTTCGGTGTCACCGGGTTGCTCTCCGACCAGCATCACCCCGGCCCCTGCCGGCCCCTGTCCGAATACGGTCTGCGTGGCCTGCTCCCACAACGGGCACTGGCGGCAGGCGCTGGCCTGCCCGCGCAGATTGTCCAGGCTGCTGGCTTCGGCTGCCGATGCCGGAGGGTTCGCTCGCAGCGGAATCCTGCGTTGCGGTGCCTGCGCGGGACGGTCATGCATTTCCTGCACGCGGTCGGCGGCGTCGCGTACCAGGCGAGGCAGCAATCGGGCTTCAGGCAGGTGGCGCCAGTACTTGGCCGGCATCTCCTGCATCATCATCCGCGTGTTGAGCCGGGCCGGATTGAAAATGCTGGCGTAATAGGTCTGCCACAGCGACTCGCGTGCATCCTCGGCCGGGGCATCCTCGCGTCGTGCACCGGGGCCGAAGGCAAGCGCCTGCCCATCCCAGGAGGCACTGCGCGAAGGCGTGAGGATGGCCCAGCGCATGCCGGTGAAGCGGCGCGCGAAGAACGGCGCGACCCGGTCGACGATGTGGTGCTGTGGCTCGAACCAGGCGATGAACGCATCAGGCTGGCCCGGCACTTCGCGGAAGCGCACGAATGCCTTCATCTTGTGCGTGTCGCGGCGGACCGCCTGGGCCATGGCCATCGCCCTCAGTACGTCGGCATCGGCAGGGTTTGACAGCACCGAGCGTTCGCCATGGGCGATGCGCCACAGCAACCGGTACAGGAGGGCCATGCGTTGTCCGTCGCGATGGCACAGGCAGGTGTCCGCCAGCTCCAGGAAGTCGCGCGGTACCGTCGGTGCGCCAGCGTCGGCCTGTGCGGGCGCCGAGGTGACCGCTGGCGCGTCCAGCAGTGATGCGTCGCTGCCCTCGAGCCAGTCCAGCTGCTCCGGCGCGACGCCGCGCAGCAGGGCTTCGCGCGCACCGCTGCGCCAGGCCTCCAGCGACCATGGCGGATCCACCCGCAGCGACCAGCGCTGCGCGTCAGGCCGCGGACGGGGCATCGAACAGCGAACCCTGTCGCGGCGGCGGGGCCAGCTGCGCGCGCAGCGCCGCCGGATCGTCCAGTGCTTTGCGCGGGTGATGGTCGGCCAGCAGCACGAACGGCAGCAGCTTGCTCATCGGTGCCTTCAGGCGTGCGATGTCGGCCACGCGCAGCCGCCCGTGACGGCGTGCCATCAGCACGCGCGTGACGTTGCGCACGCCAAGGCCGGGCACGCGCAGCAGCATCTCCTTCGGTGCCCGGTTCAGATCGACCGGAAAGCGCTCGGGATGGCGGATTGCCCAGGCCATCTTCGGGTCGATATCCAGGTCGAGCATGCCGTCCTGGGTGGTATCGGTAATCTCATCCACGCCGTACCCGTAGAAGCGCAGCAGCCAGTCAGCCTGGTAAAGGCGATGTTCGCGCTGCAACGGTGGCGGCTGCAGTGGCAGCTGCCGGCTGGCGTCCGGAATCGGGCTGAACGCGGAGTAGTAGACCCGGCGCATGCGGTAGTTGCCGTACAGGCTGTCGGCGCTGGCCAGGATCTGCTGGTCGTTTGCCCCGTCCGCGCCGACGATCATCTGGGTGCTCTGCCCGGCCGGTGCGAAACGGGGAGGGCGCGGGCGAGTGCTGCGGCTGGCCGTCGGTGCCACCGCTGCGGGGGCCTTGCGAGCTTCCTTGGCTTCCTCGATGCGCCAGCGCAATTCCCCCATCGCGCCACGGATGGAATGAACCGTCTTCTCCGGCGCCAAGGCGCTCAGGCCGGCTTCGGTGGGCAGTTCCACGTTGATGGACAGGCGGTCGGCATAGCGCCCGGCACTGGCCAGCAGTTCCGGCGAGGCCTCGGGAATGGTCTTGAGGTGGATGTAGCCGGCGTAGCGGTGTTCTTCGCGCAGTTGCCGGGCGACTTCCACCATCTGTTCCATGGTGTAGTCCGCATTGCGGATGATGCCGCTGGACAGGAACAGGCCCTCGATGTAGTTGCGCTTGTAGAAGTCCAGGGTGAGCGTGACCACCTCATCCACGCTGAAACGTGCACGGGGCACGTTGCTGGAAACCCGGTTCACGCAATAGGCGCAGTCGTAGACGCAGAAGTTGGTCAGCAGGATCTTCAGCAACGAAACACAGCGGCCATCGGGCGTGTAGCTGTGGCAGATGCCCATGCCCTCGGTGCTGCCGATACCGCCGCTGGCGCGCGAATCGCGCTTGCCCGAGCCGCTGGAGGCGCAGGAGGCATCGTACTTGGCGGCATCAGCCAGAATGGCCAGCTTGCGGATGGTTTCCATTGAGGAAACCTACGGATGAGGGGTCTCATTGGATGAGACCGCCCCTGAATTCTTCAGAAAAAGGGGACGGGGGATAAAGTCGCAAGTGCACAAACGACTTAATCCCCTCCGTCCCCTTTTTCGTGGGATCAGAAGCCGTGGGTGATGCTGGGTGCGCCTGCCGAGAAATCGGCGTACGGGTCGTGCTCGCCGCTACTGCCTTCGGACAGGCGGAACTTCAGGGCCAGGCCATCGCGCGAATCGGCCGCGCGCAGCGCTTCCTCCTGCTCGATGGTGCCGGCCTTGGCCAGCCGGAACAGGCACTGGTCGAAGCTCTCCATGCCTTCTTCCAGCGAGGCTTCCATCGCCGCCTTGATCTCGTGCACCTGGCCGCGGCGCAGCAGGTCGCGGATCATCGGCGTGTTGATCAGTACCTCGGTGGCCGGCAGGCGACGGCCCTCCTTGTTCTTCACCAGGCGCTGGCTGATCACCGCACGCAGGTTCAGCGCCAGGTTCATCAGCACGTTCTTGTGCGCGCTTTCCGGGAAGAAGTTGAGGATGCGCTCGATGGTCTGGTCGGCGTTGTTGGAGTGCAGGGTGGCCAGGCACAGGTGGCCGGTCTCGGCGAAGGCGATCGCCGCCTCCATCGTTTCCGCATCCAGGATCTCGCCGATCAGGATCACGTCCGGCGCTTCACGCATCGCGTTCTTCAGCGCGTTGTGGAAGGCGTGGGTGTCCAGGCCGACCTCGCGCTGGTTGACGATCGACATCTTGTGCTTGTGCAGGTACTCGATCGGATCCTCGATGGTGAGGATGTGACCGGTGGTTGTGCTGTTGCGGTGGTCGATCATCGACGCCAGCGAGGTGGACTTGCCGGAACCGGTGGACCCCACCACCAGCACCAGCCCGCGCGGGGTCATGATGACGTCCTTCAGCACCTGCGGCAGGTTCAGCTCCTCGATGCTCGGAATCCGGCTGCGGATGGCGCGGATGACCATGCCGACCTCGCCCCGCTGCTTGAACACGTTGACGCGGAAGCGCCCGGCATCGGGCAGCGCGATGGCCATGTTGAGCTCCAGCTCGCGCTCGAACTGCGGCACCTGGCCTTCGTCCATCAGCGAGTAGGCGATCTTCTTGACCATGCCCGGCGGCAGGCCGGTGTTGCCCAGCGGATAGAGCTTCCCTTCGATCTTGATGTAGACCGGTGCCCCGGTGGTCAGAAACATGTCCGAAGCGTTCTTTTCGGTCATCAGCTTCAGGAAGTAGCCGATATCCATTGCGAATTTTCCCCAACGAAACGGCCGACGCCCGTTGCCAGCACGGTGTCGGCTTGACGACAATGGCCGTGAACCGACAACCGGTACGGCCTCCCCAATGAAACGACTTAGCTTCGCACGAATGCGCCATGGCCTGTATGTGATGGCGTTTGCATTCGCACTGTCTGCCCCCGCCTGGGCGCAGGACGCTGCCCTGGAACTGGCGCAGGCCCGGCAGGCGGTCGACAAGGCCACCCAGGCCGATGCCGACCAGTACGCCCCGGACCTGATCGGGCTGGCCCGGCAGGGGCTGGAGCAGGCCCAGCGCGCCGCCGGCGACCGCCGCGAGCGCAAGAACGCCCCGGCGATGGCCCTGCGCGCCGCCGCCGATGCCGACCTGGCCCGCGTCCGCAGTGAGGAAGCCACCGTCACCGCGCAGCTGCAGCTGCGCCGCAACGAGGTCAACCAGCTGCAGCGCCAGCTGTCGACCGGGGAGGACCGCCGGTGAAGCCGATGACCGCCGCAACCCTGGCCGCGCTGCTGGCGCTGCCGACCCTGGCCACGGCCGCCGACAACCCGATGGTGGCGCAGCTGAGCCAGCGCCTGATGGCCATCCAGGCCAACCCCGATACCGCTGAGCTGGGCGCCTTCGAGCGCATGCAGGCGCAGCAGGCCATCGCCACCCTGGACAAGGCCAAGCGTCGCGACCAGGAGCTGGCCACGTACCTGGCCGAGCGTCGGGTGGAGATTGCCGAGACCGCCGTGCGCACCGCGCTGGCCGCGCGCGAGGTCGACCGCCTGGAGCGTACCCGCAGCGACCTGCTGATCGAGGCCAGCCGCCGCGATGCCGCCCGTGCCCGCCAGGAAGCCGAGCAGCTGCGCATGCAGGCGCAGATGCAGGCCGAGGAGGCCGAACGCCTGCGCCAGGCGGCCGAGGCCGAGACCCTGGCCCGCCAGGACGCCGAGAATGCCCTGACCAGCGTGGCCGGCAAGCAGCAGCAGCGTCTGAGCGCTGCCCAGCAGAACGCTGCCAGGCTGGCCCGGGAGGAAGCCGAGCTGGTGTCCGGGCAGAAGCTGCCCGGTTCGAAGTTCGACGCTCGCGGTGAGGTCTTCACCTTCGGTGGTGACGCGTTCGCCGCAGGCGCCTCCAGCCTGTCGGGGGGCGCCCGCAACCAGGCCAAGGCCCTGGCCGAGTACCTGAACATCGGCAAGAAGGGGCGCCTGCGCATCGAGGCCTACGACAGTGCCAACGGCGTGGGCCAGAAGCGTGCCGAAGCGCTGCGCGACGCCCTGGTCGCGGGTGGTGTCGCCAGCAACCGGATCCAGGTCAGCGGCAAGAAGGCTGCGTCCACCCGGGCGCGCTCGGCCGAGGTCATCATCGCGCCGTAATGCATTGATATTGTTTGTTTTTCGTTGCGATGAGCATTCAGCCTGAACCCCGCCCCGGCGGGGTTCGGTCTTTTTGACGCAGGGGTCTTGTACCCCGCCTTGAGCAGGCGTAGGGTCAATCGTCCGGGACGCAATGCCGCGGACCGGACGATGGGAGGGCCGGGCCGATGCAAGCAGGGCGCGAACCGCAGCAGATCCACGTGCGCAGGCCAGTGCCGCAGGTCGTTGCAGGCGTCCAGGTGGCCATCGGCCGGCACTCCTCCATGAACAACGCCCCGTGCCTTGCGGCCGGGGCGTTCGTGTATCTGTCGAAGGAGGTCCATCATGTTTGAAGATCAGCCCCAGAGCGAGATCGACGCACGTCGCGCGCGTGATCCGGAGTTCAGGGCACTCCATGACCAGCACCGCAAGTTGAACAAGAAGTGCATGGACGCGGAGCTGGGTGTACTCCCGATCGATGATGTCACCCTGGGTCGCATGAAGCGCGAGAAGCTGCTGGCCAAGCAACGACTTCTGCGAATGTACGAAACACCGCTCCCAACGACGTCCCCCACGCTTTGACGCACCCCGTCACGCCCGGAACGGCGTGACCCGGCCATCGATGGCCCGGCCGGGCGCTCCTGCCCCGGCATCGCGGCACCGCCGATGAGGCGGCCGCGCCAAGGCACCACAGGCGGTGGTGCCTTGGCCTGCAGGCACAACTCACCGATGCGGGCGGTACCGGTCTCCTCGTCGACCCGGGGCCGTCCGCATCCCTCTACGGGACGGCGGGCGGCATGCCCGCGCCGACCTGACATTCAGCGCCATCCGTCGGATAATCATCGGTCCGGCCCTGCGTGGCGCGAATCGAAAGTCCTCCGAATGCCCATCCATTCTTCCGTCCTCGAACTCATCGGCCAGACCCCGATCGTCAAGGCCCAGCGCCTGGACACCGGCGTCTGCGAGCTTTACCTGAAGCTCGAGAGCGCCAACCCGGGCGGTTCGATCAAGGATCGCATCGGCCTGTCGATGATCGAGGCAGCGGAGCAGCGGGGTGACCTGAAGCCGGGCGCGACCCTGGTTGAGGGCACTGCCGGCAACACCGGCCTGGGCCTGGCACTGGTGGCCCAGCAGAAGGGCTACAAGCTGATCCTCGTCGTTCCCGACAAGATGAGCCGCGAGAAGATCTTCAACCTGAAGGCGATGGGCGCCGAAGTGCGCCTGACCCGTTCGGACGTCGCCAAGGGCCATCCCGAGTACTACCAGGACCTGGCCAAGACCATCGCCGAGCAGACCCCGGGTGCCTACTTCATCAACCAGTTCGGCAACCCGGACAACCCGGCCGCGCATGAATTCGGTACCGGCCCGGAGATCCTCGAGCAGATGGGCGGCGATCTGGACGCCATCGTGTTCGGCTGCGGCAGTTCCGGCACCATGACCGGCCTGTCGCGCGCGTTCGCCACGCTGTCGCCGAAGACCGAGCTGGTGCTGGCCGATCCGGTCGGCTCGATCCTGGCCGAGTACATCAACGAGGGCAACCTCAACGACAAGTCCGGCAGCTGGCTGGTGGAAGGCATCGGCGAGGACTTCCTGCCCTCGATCTCCGACTTCAGCCGTGTCAAGAAGGCCTATGCCATCACCGATGCCGAGAGTTTCCACACCGCGCGCGAGCTGCTGGGCAAGGAAGGCATCCTCGGCGGTTCGTCCACCGGCACCCTGCTGGCCGCGGCACTGAAGTACTGCAAGGAGCAGACCACGCCGAAGAAGGTGCTGGTGCTGGTCTGCGATACCGGCAACAAGTACCTGTCGAAGATGTACAACGACTACTGGATGCTGGACAACGGCTTCCTGCAGCGCCCGCAGCACGGTGACCTGCGCGACCTGATCCTGCGTCCGTACGGCCAGCGCGACACGGTGGTGATCGGCCCGAACGACCTGTTGACCACCGCCTACCAGCGCATGAAGCTGTATGACGTGTCGCAGCTGCCGGTGATGGACGGTGACCAGCTGGTCGGCATCGTCGATGAAAGCGACGTGCTGCTGCATGTCTATGGTGACGAAGCGCGCTTCCGCGACACCGTGGCCACCGCGATGGTCAGCAAGCTGGACCGGCTGGACGTGAAGTCGCCGATCGAGGCCCTGCTGCCGGTGTTCGACCGCGGGCAGGTGGCGATCGTGATGGACGGTGACGCCTTCCTCGGCCTGATCACCCGCATCGACCTGCTGAACTATCTGCGCCGTCGCGTGCAGTAAAACCGCTGATCGCTGCCGTTCACCGCTGAATTCCGGTTTATTCGCGTCAAAGCTCGTTAAGGCTGCGCTGATAGACTCCCGATCCTTTGACGGCGCCGCACGTCGGCGCCATTCAGGAAACCACATGTCCAACTCCTCTTCGCCCGACCGCGCGCTGGCCCTGGCCACGCTGGCCATCCATGGCGGCCAGTCGCCCGATCCCAGCACCGGCGCGGTGATGCCGCCGATCTACGCCACCTCGACCTATGCCCAGTCCAGCCCTGGCGAGCATCAGGGCTTCGAGTACTCGCGTACCCACAACCCGACGCGCTTTGCCTATGAGCGCTGCGTGGCCTCGCTGGAAGGCGGCACCCGTGGCTTCGCCTTCGCCTCGGGCATGGCGGCCAGCTCGACGGTGATCGAGCTGCTGGACGCCGGCAGCCACGTGGTGGCGATGGACGACATCTACGGCGGCAGCTTCCGCCTGTTCGAGCGCGTGCGCCGCCGTACCGCCGGGCTGGACTTCAGCTTCGTCGACCTGACCGATCTGGCGGCCTTTGAAGCCTCGATCACGCCGAAGACGAAGATGGTCTGGATTGAAACCCCGACCAACCCGATGCTGAAGATCGTGGACATCGCCGCGGTCGCTGCCATCGCCAAGCGCCATGGCCTGATCGTGGTGGTGGACAACACCTTCGCCTCGCCGATGCTGCAGCGCCCGCTGGAACTGGGTGCAGACCTGGTCCTGCATTCGGCCACCAAGTACCTCAACGGCCATTCGGACATGGTCGGTGGCATGGTCGTGGTCGGTGACAACGCCGAACTGGCCGAACAGATGGCGTTCCTGCAGAACTCGGTGGGTGGCGTGCAGGGCCCGTTCGACAGCTTCCTGGCCCTGCGTGGCCTGAAGACCCTGCCGCTGCGCATGAAGGCGCACTGCGCCAACGCGCTGGCGCTGGCGCAGTGGCTGGAAAAGCACCCGGCGGTGGAGAAGGTGATCTACCCGGGCCTGCCGTCTCACCCGCAGCATGAGCTGGCCGGCAAGCAGATGGCCGGCTACGGCGGCATCGTCTCGATCGTGCTGAAGGGTGGTTTCGAGGCCGCCAAGCGCTTCTGCGAGAAGACCGAACTGTTCACCCTGGCCGAGTCGCTGGGCGGTGTGGAAAGCCTGGTCAACCATCCGGCGGTGATGACGCATGCCTCGATCCCGGTGGCGCGTCGGGAGCAGCTGGGGATCAGTGATGCACTGGTGCGGCTGAGCGTGGGGGTGGAGGAACTGGGGGATCTGCAGGTGGATCTGGAAAGGGCGCTGGTAGCGGTGGCAAGCGCATGAGCGAGTCACAGCAAGCCATCACCGCGATCCGCCTCACCGGGCCGCTGGATGCATTGCTGCGCCACCGCAGCCTGACCTGGGAGCTGGCACGCCGTGACATCCTCGGTCGCTACCGCGGCGCCAGCTTTGGCCTGTTGTGGTCGCTGATCAGCCCGTTCCTGATGCTGATCATCTACACGCTGGCCTTCGGCTATATTCTGAAGTCACGGTGGCCGGGCGCCAGCGGCAACATTGCTGATTTCGCTATGTTGCTGTTCGTGGGTTTGATCGTCCACGGATTCTTCGCCGAATGCCTGACACGCGCGCCCACCCTCATTACTGGCAATACAAATCTGGTCAAGCGGATTGTGTTCCCGCTGCAGGTGCTGCCGTGGACCATGGTGCTTTCCGCGCTGTTCCATGCGTTTACCAACACCATCGTGTTTTTGGTGCTGAACTTGGTGGTGCGCGGTGAACTGCATGCCACGGTGCTGTTCCTTCCCTTTGTATACGCGCCGCTGGCCATCGGTCTGCTGGGCGTGGGCTGGCTGCTGTCGTCGTTAAGCGTCTTCCTCCGCGACATCACCCAGATTACCGGGGTGCTGGCGACGGCGATGCTGTTCCTTTCCTCGGCCATCGTTCCTGTGGAAACGTTGCCGTCCAAGTACCAGTTCGTGTTCATGCTCAATCCCCTCACCTTCATCATCAATGAAGCGCGTGATGTAGCTTTCTGGGGGCGCCAGCCTGATTGGATTGGATTGGCCACTTATACGGTCGGTGCAACCATCTTTGCTTTCATGGGCTATGCCGTGTTCCAGAAAACCCGTCGGGGGTTTGCCGATGTCCTCTGAATTGGCTACGCAGTCGTCCAGCTCCGAGCTCATCGTCGATGCGACCGGCGTGGGCAAGTGCTACCACGTGTACGAGCGCCCATCGCACCGGCTCCTGCAGGGGCTGACTGGCGGGCACCGGCGCTACTACCAGGAATTCTGGGCCCTGCGCGGCGCTGACCTGCATCTGGCACGGGGCGAGACAGTGGGGTTGATTGGTCGCAATGGGTCCGGTAAATCGACCTTCCTGCAGATGATTGCAGGTACCTTGACTCCCACCGAAGGCAGCATTGCGGTGAAGGGGCGGGTTGCTGCGCTGCTTGAACTCGGGAGCGGCTTCAACGCGGACTTCACTGGCCGGGAAAATGTGTACCTCAACGCCGCCATTCTCGGCCTCTCCAAAGCGGAGGTGGATGAAAGCCTCGACCGCATTCTGGGATTTGCTGATATCGGAGCCTTCATCGACCAGCCAATCCGCAATTACTCCAGTGGCATGGTGGTGCGTCTGGCATTCGCCGTCCAAGCCCAGGTCAACCCACAGCTGCTGATCGTCGATGAGGCGCTCTCGGTGGGTGATGCAAAGTTCCAGGCAAAGTGCTTCGCACGGCTGAGCCAGCTGAAGGAAGACGGAGCGTCCATCCTGCTGGTCAGCCATTCGGCGGACCAGATTGTGCAGCACTGCGACCGTGCGCTTTTGATTGATGGTGGGCGAGTGCAGCAGACTGGCAAGCCGAAGCACGTCGTCAATGCTTACTACAACCTGCTGTTTGGAACAAATGATCCGTCTTCGGCTGTTGGGTCCGGGCAGACGGAGGAAGCCGCGTTGTTGCAGCAAAAGGCCTTCAGTGGCGCGCAGCAGGGTTACGAGCAGCGGGCCAATTACAATCCCCACGAGTTTCGTTGGGGTGATGGTGCCGCACGCATCGTCGATTTCGACCTGCGTTCGCCTACCACGCTGTATCCGGCCGTAATCGAATCGGGAACTGACCTCACCCTGGCCCTGCGCATCCACTTCGAGCGTGATGTGCACCGACCGATTCTTGGCGTGACGGTCAAGAATGCGGAGGGCGTGGTGGCCTATGGCACCAACACCGAGTACCAACCGCTGCCCGATTTCACGCAGGCGGGCAGGGCAGGTACCAGCGTCGATGTGCAGGTTGCCTTCCGCTGCGCATTGGCCGATGGGGACTACTTCATCTCCGTTGGTCTCGCCAGTCGTGGCGAGGAGGATGTCGTTCCACACGATCGGCGTTACGACAGTATCCACATCAAGGTAATGCAGGCCAGATTCTTCGGATTCAGCGACCTGGGAATGCAGTTGTCGTTGCCAGTGGAGGCAGGTCTGCCATGAAATCGAGTACAGATATGACCGATACACCAGTGAACCCTCAGCACGCACTGCACGCTGCAGGCTACCAGTTGGATCCGGAAAGCAGGGTGTGGTATTCGCCAGGCTTTGGCAGCATTGACTACAGTGACGGAGATGGCGCGGAAAACCTGCTGCTGGAAACATTGCGTGGCGCACGGGACGTCAGCGTGTTCTCGTCCGAACTCGCGGCTGCTTGCCGTGACTGGCCCTCGCGATACCACCTGTCCACCGAGCGTGCGAATCTGCTGAGGCCATTTGCATCATTCCTGGTGCCCGGTGCGCATGTCCTGGAAATCGGTGCAGGCTGTGGCGCGGTCACCCGTTACCTAGGCGAGACGGGGGCGGAAGTACTTGCACTTGAGGGTTCCCAGCGGCGCGCGACGATTGCCCGCGAGCGGACCCGAGACCTGCGGAACGTGCAGGTGCTTGCCGAGCGTTTCCAGGATCTCAAGCTGGCCGAACGCTTCGATGTGGTGACGCTCATCGGCGTGCTGGAATATGCCAGCCTGTTCTCCGACAGTGACAACCCTGCCGTGGACATGCTGCAGCGGGTCCGCGGACTGCTTAAGCCGGGCGGGCGCCTTATCCTGGCAATCGAGAACAAACTGGGTCTGAAGTACCTCGCCGGCGCTCCGGAAGATCATCTTGGCGTGCCAATGGTGGGCGTCGAGAACCGGTACCCGGAAAAAGGCCCCAGAACGTACGGGCGTATGGAGCTTGATGACCTGCTTGTGCAGGCCGGCTTTGCCGCGCGTGAGTTCCTGGTGCCGCTGCCTGACTATAAAGTGCCCGCCACCATCTTGTCCGGGCGTGCGCTCGCAGTGCCGCGTCAGCACTTTGATATCGCGCCACTGCTGTCACAGGCGGTTCGCCGGGACCCACAGTTGACGCCGACCACCTTCAACCTACAGCGAGTCTGGCCGCAGGTGTCCAGCAACGGGTTGTCGCTTGATCTGGCGAACTCCTTCCTGGTTGAAGCATCGGCCGAATCCATCGAAGCCCAGACCCCTGCAGTCCTTGCATGGCACTTCAGCACGCAGCGGGTGGCTCGTTTCGCCCGCCAGACGTGCTTCGTCGACGGGCCGAATGGCGTGCGCGTCGAATCGATGGCGCTGACCAACGAAACGATGAGCGATGCTGGGAACGTGAAGCTGGTTGTCTGTGACTCATCGGACTATCTGCAGGGCAACTTGGTGGTTGATGAGTGGCGCGCGCTGCTCACTAGCCCGGGTTGGCGGATGGAGCAAATGGTCGCTCTCGTAGCCGATTACGTTCAGGCGCTGCGCAACCTGCTGGAGCAACAGGGCACTTCAACGAGCCCGCAATGGCCGACTGCAGGGGACTTGCTTCCCGATGACTTTGTCGACGCGACGCCGTCCAATCTGATGCGCTCCGTGACGGGAGAGATCACCTATTTCGACCGCGAATGGTCAGTGCGGGCCCCGACGTTGGGCTGGTTGCTGACTCGCGCATTGTTGTTCACCTACGGCGGCACGCCCGTAGCCCCAATGGACGCCGATGCGCCAGCTTGTTCGGTTCGTGAGTGGCTGGCGCATCTGATTTCGCAGGTCCTCAATGATCCTGCGGGCGCTGCGGTCGTGGACGCGGCCATACTGGACGAGATCCATTTCCAGCTTGAAGCCACTGGCAAGGACCAGCGGGAAGCGCTGGAGGGTATGCTGGAGGCGCCCGTTCCCCGCCTTATGGCCGCAGCGGCCCTGACAGAGCCATCAAACGACGTGCTGGCCAAGCTTGACGGGCTGCAGCACTCGTTCAATCTGTCCTCGCAGCACATGATCAACATGTATGCCTCGCTGGCGGCGCTGCACGATGTAGTGGGTAGCATGCAAGCTGGGTTGAGTCCAGCCATGCAGGGCATCAGCGCGCAGGTCCAGCATATCTCCGCCGGTCAGCAGGCGTTGCATGCGCGACTGGTCGCAACCGACGACCGCGCGGAGGAATCCATGCGCCACTGGAGCGCAGAGCATCGCGCGCTTGCCGATGATCTCATCGGCAGCCTCCAGGACGAGCGTCGCCAAGAGGTCATGCGGAGCTTGGAGCAGACTGTGCAAAACCTGGTTCAATCGCAGAACGAGCTGCGTGATGCCGTGCAGCTGCTCATGGCTGACCGCAAGAGGAGCTGGTGGGGAGGGCGTCGGTGATACCGCACCGACGCAGACCTGCGAAATTCCGCTTCGATCCCAGGGCGCTTCACGATCTGGTGCTCGAGGATGGCTCGGTGTGGGTGGCAGGCGGTTCTGATCCGCAGTTCGTCCTGGACCATTGGGCTTTCCCGCTACAGCCAGGGTGGTACCGTGTCCAAGCTGACTTTGCTGAGATCGATGGACGGATCGAGCGACCGTGCCTGTACCCCGATTTTGGCGAGGGCATCAGCGAGGACACGCGGGTGGACTTGTTCCCTGACCTGGGGCGCGGGCGATTGGATCAGCTGGTTCACATAACGGCTCCTCTGATCGCACTGCGCTTCGATCCTTCGACTTGCCCGGCCAAGTTCCGCCTCGGCGGATTGACAGTGACCCCGGTGCAACCGCTGGAGGCGCGATGGCTGGCCATGGACGCGTTGCTGGCGCCGCAGCTGGAATACGACCCAGCATTGGCCGCATCGACGGCGGCCTGGGGCTATGGCAACCCGCCGGATGTGGCGCACATCGAAAGCGTGCTTGCGCGCACTCCGTTGGCACGTGAGACGGGGCGATCCGCCTACGGCTTGTGGTGTGATCGTCAGGACCGACTGCTGGACGCACTGGCGTCGGGCGTTGGTCGCGGCGCAGCACTGGATATGCCGTGGCTGACGTTGTTGGTGGAGGATCCTGCCAACGCATTCACTGAAGCCTCCCTGCTGCGCTTCGATAGTGCGGAGGTCCAGGTGATCAGGGTGGGGGGGCGTGCGCTGGCGGCGTGCCTGGGAGAGGCAAAAGGGCAGTGGATCGGTTGCCTGCGCAGCGGCGACCGCCTGCATCGACACCTGCCATCACTACTGGCCCAGGTTGCTCTGCGTTTCCCGGCAGCGCCAATTGCCTACACCGACGAGGACGTTTCCCTTGCTGATGGCGGGCGGGCGCAGCCGTGGCGAAAGCCTGCATTTGACCGCCTAAGATTCTTCGAACAGGACTATCTTGGCCAGTCGGCCTTTGTACGGCGCCAGGCGCTTTGCCCCGACGTCCTGCGGGTTGCTGACCAATCCGGGTGGTTCGGTGTGCTTGTCGAACTCTCCAACAGCACCGAGCACGAACGCCTGCCCGTGCATATCCCGCATGTTCTGCGGCATGTTGCAGCCGCGCCAGGACCGAACTGTGCGCCGATGATGGCTGCGGGCCACGCGGCCGCGGAAATGGCCGCGGTATGGCAGAGATTCTTCGAATCCCGCCGATGCCTGCATCGCGTGGAAGCAACGGCAGGTGGCAGTCTGAGGTATCTACCTCACGTATCGACATGGCCGTCGGTGGATATCATCATCCCCACAAGGGATCGCGTCGATCTGCTCAGGATGTGCCTCTCGACTCTGCTTGAGCGGACCGACTATCCCAGCCTCCATGTGCACGTAGTGGATAATGGCTCTGTGGAGCAGGAGACGCTCAGCTATCTGAACGAGATAGGTGGCGATGAGCGTGTATCCGTGCACCGCTATGATCTGCCCTTCAATTATTCGGCGATCAACAATTTTGCCGTCGGCAAAGGATGCGCTGAAGTTGTTGTCCTGCTCAACAACGATATCGAGATCATCGATGCGTCGTGGTTGAAGACGATGGTTGGGCTGGCGGTGCAGCCGGAGATCGGCGCAGTCGGCGCCAAGCTCCTCTATCCCGACGGTCACCTGCAACATGCGGGTGTCCTGTTGGGGATCGGCGGCGTGGCGGCGCATGCGTTCCCCCACGCTGCACCTCGCACACGCGCCGAATATGGTCGTGCCGAAGTGCTTCAGCACTATTCTGCTGTTACGGCGGCGTGCCTGGCGGTCCGCCGGCAGGTTTTCGATGCAGTTTCCGGCTTGGACGAGTCACTTGCCGTGGCCTTCAATGACGTTGATTTCTGCCTGCGGATCGGCGCTGCAGGATGGATCAATGCATGGACTCCCCATGCCGTTGCCGTCCATCACGAGTCGGCAAGCCGCGGCAGCGAGGATAACCCTGAAAAACAGGCGCGCTTTGCTGCAGAGGTAGTTACTATGCGTTCACGCTGGTTGGAAACACTCGAGTCAGATCCTGCCTACAGCCCGGGCGCGAGTCTATCCCCCCCCGGTTTTGGAACTGATCCGCTCCGCCATGCACAGCGTGTTGCGCGTGCCGCATTCGCGGCAACCCCCGTTTCGTCCCTGCCTGCTTGACAGGCAGAATTGCCAGAGAACGTATGTCGATCCTACCTTTGACCCTTCGACCCGCACATCAGATCCAGCTGCTCCAATCCCGGGAGCAGCTTGGAGACGTCTGGCATGCGTATGGCAGTGATCCCCAGTTCGAGCTCTCCTGGGAAGGCGGTGCACTTTTAGGCGGCTGGTATGCGTTCAGCGGCACGATAACGGTATTGCGCGGGCGGCTGCATGCACCACGGCTGTATCCGGCTTACGGCGAGGTGCTGGCCGAACATGATCGCGTCGAGCTTCCCTTTACTGCGCCTCAGGGCCAGCGGGTGCGGTTTGATGTAGTCATCCGCTTTGCTACCACGATGTCCCGCTTGCGCTTCGATCCCTCCGTGGCGCCGATGGATTTCGAGCTGAGCGACCTGCGCCTGCGCAGGCTTGGGCGCGTCGAAGCACTGCGCATGATGCTGCAGGCACTGGCGGCGGAACGCGAAACCGAGCTCAGCCGCATGCGCCTGTACGCCAGAACTACGCTGGACTTCCTGCGCTACGGGCGGCGGGGTATGGCCGAACGTCTGTACATGAAGTACGCAAACCGCAATTCGGCCGGTGAATTCTCCGACTATGAGGTCTGGCAGGAGTTCTACGATGCCCGTGGTGAGGCATTTGATGCGCAGGGCGCGACGTTGCTCGCTGCACTGAAATCCAAGCCGGTCGTTTCAATACTGGTACCCACCTACAACACGCCTGAAGAATGGTTGCGGCGTTGCATTGAAAGCGTGCGTGCTCAGGTTTACCCGCACTGGGAATTGTGTCTTGCCGATGATGCATCCACGGCCGAACATGTTGCGCGAGTCCTGCAGGAGTATGCCGCGCTGGATGCGCGCATCCGTTATGAGGTACGGCAGGAGAACGGCCACATCTCGGCCGCGTCCAATACTGCATTGCAGATGGCCAGTGGCGAGTATGTTGCCCTGCTGGATCATGACGACGAGCTTCACCCGATGGCACTGCTGGAGTGCATGCATGCATTCGAGGTAAACCCTGCATGGAAAATGCTGTTTACCGACGAGGATAAGATCGACAAACACGGTCGGCGCTCCGACCCCTACTTCAAGTCGGACTGGAACCCGGATCTTTTCCTTTCGCAGAACTGTGTCTGCCATCTGACCATCTGCCGCGCTGAATTGATACGGGCAGCCGGTGGTTTCACTCTAGGCCTGGAAGGCGCGCAGGACTGGGATCTGGTACTGCGCATGACCGAGCGTCTGTCAACGGCCGAAGTCGGCCATGTGCCCAAAGTACTCTATCACTGGCGGATGATCGAGGGCTCGACCGCGATGGCGCCGGGCGAGAAGTCCTATGCGCATCACGCTGCGCAGCGAAGCGTGCAGGGGCATCTGGATAGGATGGGGGGGGGGGCTAAAGTGCTGGAAATGCCGTCCTATAGTGGCTATTTCCGCATTGCCTATCCGCTGCCGGAGCCTGCGCCGCTGGTGACACTGCTGATTCCAACGCGCGATCGTATCGACCTGCTGAAGCAGTGCGTTGACTCGATCCTGAAGCTGACCACCTACCCGAATTTCGAGATTCTTGTCATTGACAATGATTCACAGGAGGCGGAATCGAAGGCGTACTTCGCTGAGATCCAACGTGATGGTCGGGTACGCGTGCTGCACTATCCACATCCGTTCAACTATTCGGCCATCAACAATGCAGGCGCGCGCCACGCGCGCGGTAGCGTGCTTGGGCTGCTGAACAACGATATCGAGGTGATCACCCCCGGTTGGCTCGAGGAAATGGTGTCCCACGCGCTGCGGGCGGAAATCGGCGTGGTCGGGGCGATGCTGTATTACCCCAATGACACGATTCAGCATGCAGGCGTCATCCTGGGAATTGGAGGCGTCGCCGGTCACTGCTACGTCGGCATGCCGCGTGGTTGGCCGGGTGACAAGCATCGCGGCGGACTGGTGCAGAGCCTGAGTGCTGTCACTGCCGCGTGCGCGGTGGTGCGCAGGGATGTGTTCGAACAGGTGTCTGGCCTGGATGAGGGGCTGGAAGTAGCGTTCAACGATGTTGATTTCTGCCTGCGCGTTCGCCAGGCGGGCTACCGCAATCTGTGGACGCCTTTCGCCGAGCTTTACCATCATGAGTCGGCGTCTCGTGGTTACGAGACGACCCCGTCCAAGATCGCGCGTTTCAAGCGTGAAGAGGCATTCATGAAGGAGCGCTGGGGCATGCAACTGCTCCAAGATCCCTATTACAACGTCAACCTGACGGTAGAATCGACGCCGTTTACGCTTTCTTACCCGCCGCGGGCTCCGGCGTACTGAGATAGGCTTATCGTCCCTTCTTTTCACAGAAGGGACATCAGACTAAAAGACTGGGCTAGAGTGGTCCTGTGCCAGGTCAGATTCACTGTGCTCTGCGTTTGATGGATCTATGAAGCGGGTTGCGCGGGACGCTGGCGATGTCATAGCCAAGGAACGCCAAAAGGAACTGCAGGCCCGTCGTCACTGCGACAATCGAAAGCATGATGGTTCCGACAGGAGTCGCTGTGTCAGCTGTGGACGATTGGTGCCAGTGATACATTCCGAACAGCAGGCCGAATGGCAGAAGAAGTCCGCTTGCTAGAAGTTCAAGCGCTGCGATCGGAAGGTCGCGCAGGAAATAGTTGTATCCGATCCGCTTGAGGAGGTTACGTGCATGCTTGAAGGCGAACTCGCCGACAACGCGACTAACCTTCAGATTGCTCTCTTCGTCGGCATAACGAGCATCCATTGGAACATCCTTAACCACAGCCCGCAGGGTGTTCAACCTGAAGAGAAGGTCTGTTTCAAAGAAGTAGCGTCGACTTATGGAGTTCATCGGCAGATGGCTGGCCACATTTGCGTGAATGGCCGTGTAGCCATTAGTCGGATCGAAGATGTCCCAATAGCCGGAAGACGCTTTCGCCATGAATGAAAGGCCGAGGTTTCCAATTCGGCGAAGCAACGGCATCTGGCGGATCTGCGAGAGTTCCCAGAACCTATTGCCTTTAGTGTAGTCCGCCTCCCCCGCAATGATTGGTGCGATGAAATCGGGGAGCAGGGAGGGGTCCATCTGTCCATCCCCATCGATCTTGACGATGATATCCATCTGATCTGCGATTGCAGCGCGATAGCCTGTCATTACGGCGCCGCCGACGCCTTGATTCTCACTGTGCTTCAGTATCACGACCCGAGAATCAGTGGTAGCCGTCTGGATGTAATTGCCGCTCTCTTCCGGGCAGGCGTCGTCCACACAGTAGATTCGCTCCACGCGTTGGTCGATAGCAGCAATGACTCCCAGAACGTGTCGTTTAACTTTGTAGCACGGGATTACAACTGCGACGCGCATTGCGACATTGGGGTGCTCGGGCAGGATCATGGTCATTCTGGACTCTATTGAAGTGGTTGAGCTGCAAGCCGCGTACAGGCCGTATCGCCGTTCGGGAATCGGACCGTGGAGATACTTCCAGTACTTTCTTCTACCAGAATGCACAACTCGGTCTGGTTTGCTTCCGGCTGTACGGAGAGGGTCAAGCGTATTCCTGAGTTCAGGAGCCTAGGATCGACTGCAGTGGCCACGTCGGGACGCGCGATGATGGCCAGTGAGGCGCTTGTTGCCTGGGATGAGGTCCATATGCGAATCTTCGTGCCACTGTTCGAAGCGGCCTTGATCCAACCCTGTAATGTGACTGAGTGGTTCTCCCACGGGCTTACCGAATCCACATGGCCGATGGGCAAGCTCGGGTCGGCTGTGACTGGTCTGTTGGCAACGATCTCAATGACTGGGACATCGCCGCCAACTTCCGCCCGTCCCAGCATCGCCGCCATTGGTACTTCCACATGGTCAGCGCCGATAATCTGTGGTCTGGGCCCGTCGCCTACCGAGATATGAGCATAACGGTTGAAAACCAGATTGAACTCCTCCTCCGGCATGTTGGGGAAGTGTTTCCGGAAGTAGGCGAACTGGGGGTAGTAAAGGACATGGTTGACGGCGGGAATTCCTGCGCCAGCGATGAGTGCACCGAAGTGGCCGCGGGCGACCCATGTGCCGTGTGCATCTTGCTCAGCACCTGACTGCCTGAGGAATCCTTCAATCCTGTCCTTGTTCATCGCGAAGATCGGTTTGGCCGACTGTAAGGGATTGAACAAGCCGTAGCTGACAATGTTACCGAGCAGCGCAACGAGAAGGACGCCGTGCAGACGTTTGGAGGGATGTTGCACGATCCGCGCGCCGACGATCAGAAGCAGCAGACAGAAATAGGGCACTGCGTCCATCCAGCTGAAAAGACCGTGCATGCCATTTGGAGCATAGACAAGCTTGGTGACGCTGCCCATGAGCGTAAATAGTCCCAGTATCAGGAACCTGGTAGCTGACAGCGTGACGCCACATCTGGCGAGGACGACCGCACTTGCGATATTCAGGAGCAACCCGAAGCCGAGCAAGGCGCGTGCAGGTGGCACCATGAAAAGACCCGTGATCTTTCCGATGGCCGGTGAGACTGGGAGGAATATCCAGCCTCCCAGAAAAACAAGCCCAGAAACAAGTATCAGGATACTGCCCTGATTCTGGGCAACCCAGAGCTTGAACACATCGCGCTTTATGAGTGTTGCTGCGTAGAGAGGGAGAAGCGTCGACAGCACGGCGATCTCGCAGGCATTGCTGTTGGCGAAGGTGTCCAACGGCTCGTAGCGATGGGTCGTGATCGACGGCGTGAGGTGGGCAAGCAATTTCGCCCACTCCACGCCTCCTCCCGTACTCTCCCGGCGACCTGGATAGATGGTGTTCTGCATCACGTCTATCAAGGCATGGAAATAACCGATAAAGAGAGCGAGTGCGAGTGTGCCGGCAACGCTCGCGTCAAAGAGCCGGCTCCAGCTGAGCTTGTCGCGTCGGAAGGTCAACACGAGCAACGCCATGGCGAACGTTGCGCTGTATAGAAACGGAGGGTAAGCGCATGAAAGCATCCAGACGGCGAGCGCATATGCGCTTGCTGCAATGCGCAGAATGCGTCTGTCGAAGTACAGCCAGGCAACGGCGACCCAAGGAGCTAAAGCAAACGCCCCTGCATTGCTTGTCCACCATACCTGTACAAACGGGGAGAAATAGAGCGCGGTGGCGATCAGCACCGAGGCGCAAGCAGGTGCGCGCAGTAGGCGCAGAAACAATGACCAGCCAACGAGGAACCCCATCGACATGGACAAGAAGTAAAGCGAATAGGCATTGGCTGGAGGCAGGAACAGGAAGCCCCAGTGGTAAGGCTTGAACAGCATTCCCCAGTCCAGAATGGGCAAAGCTTGGAAAGATCGTAACGTTTCATGATAAGGAGAATGGGAGTTGACCGTATCAAGCCCATTGGCTACCGCGATCTGGACATAGGGGGTGTAAACCATCCACTCATCTGAGCGGATGCCACGTGGGATGCCCAGCAGTAACCCTTCTGGTTCAAGTCCCAGAAGGCCGAAGGCTGCGCCATACGAAGATGGTGTGATCGCTAGACCCACGTAGAGCACGCAGGCTAGGGCGACCGCGACTACCGACCATTGGCGCAGGATTCTTCCGATGCGCCCCGCATGGGCCATGGGGGTGTCATCAAAGATTGATGGCAAATGCGTCACGGGTCGTGTCCTTGCGTGGTTGGCCGACGCACGCGTCGGAAGCCAACAAGTTTACCGGCTCCTGAACCGGATGAGTGCCCTGCGCGCCGCAGAGTCTACGTCTACGAAGCTCTCCCCGTCCTCCCAGGTTTGAGGCACTATCGGTGGACTCCCGGTGCGAAATCTCCGGCCGCATCCTCGTGCCGCCGGATTCAGTTCTCTACGGCATCATCAACTGCACGGAAAACGATCCGGGAGAAAATTACATAGTTCCAGATGGCGATCATGCACATGACAAGGAGCTTCGCCAGCAGCGGTGGCAGCGAAGCTGGCCCGGCGAGGACCCAGATCATGGCATTTCCAAGCACGAGGTTGACCGCAGCCAGCACGCTGTACTTGAGCAGGTCGTGCCACCACCTGCCCTTGCTGTTGAACACCCATATGCGGTTCAACCCGAAGCTGACAACGAAGCCTGCTAGAAAACTCACAGTCTGGCTCAGGACGAGGTGGCCAGGCACCAGTGAAGAGTACAGAAGTGCGAAAGCAAAGTACTCCGTTGCTGCAGCGGAGCCGCCAGACAATAGAAACCGTATCGGACGAGAAGCCAATGTCAGTGCCTTGAAGGTGAAAGGGTGGGGCCGACGCGGGCCCCACCTCGGATCTATAGCACGTCCTGGTTAAAGCGCGCGTTCCAGCTCCGGCAGGATCGCAAACAGATCCCCCACCAGACCGATATCGGCAATCTCAAAGATCGGCGAATCCGGATCCTTGTTGATCGCCACGATCGTGCCGGCATCCTTGATGCCGGTCAGATGCTGGATCGCACCGCTGATACCCACGGCCACATACAGCTCCGGGGCGATGATCTTGCCGGTCTGGCCCACCTGCAGGTCGCTGGGCACGTAGCCGGCATCGACCGCGGCACGCGAGGCACCGACGGCGGCACCGAGCTTGTCGGCCAGCTGGAAGATCACCTTGAAGTTCTCTTCCGAACCGACGCCACGGCCACCGGAGACCACGCGCTTGGCGCTCTGCAGGTCCGGGCGGTCGCTGGCACCCGCGGCGAGGCCGACGAAGCGGGTGTGGGTCGGCAGGACAGCATCGACGCTGGCCGCTTCAATGGCGGCGCTGCCGCCTTGGGCCGCTTCCGGCCACGACGCGGCACGCACGGTGGCGACCACGATCTGGTCGGCCGGGGCTTCCACGGTGATGATCGCGTTGCCGGCGTAGATCGGACGCTTGAAGGTGTGGCTGCCTTCGACGGTCATCAGGTCGGAGACCTGGTTGACGCCGAGCAGGGCGGCCACGCACGGCATCAGGTCCTTGCCGAAGGTGGTCGATGGGCCGAACACGTGGGTGTAGCCCTTGGCCAGCTGCGCGATCTGCGGCGCCAGCACCTGCGCGATGGGCTGCGCGTTGGCAGCGTTGGCCACGGTGAGGACCTTGGCGACGCCGGTGATCTTCGCGGCCTCGGCGGCAACGGCGGCCGGGTCGGCGGCCAGCACCAGCACGTCGATGCTGGCACCGCTGATGGCGGCAGCAGCGCTGACGGTTTTGGCGGTGGCGGCGTTGAGCTTGCCGTCGTGGTGTTCGGCGATGACGAGAATCTTGCTCATTACAGCAGCCCCTTCTGCTTGAGTGCGGCCACCAGTTCGGCCGCGTCCTTGACCATCACACCCTTGCTGCGCTTGGACGGTGCAGCGTATTGGGTGGTCTTGAAGGTATCGGCGGCTTCAACGCCGAGGTCGGCCAGCTGCAGGGTCTCCAGCGGCTTGGCCTTGGCCTTCATGATGTCCGGCAGCTTGATGAAGCGCGGCTCGTTCAGGCGCAGGTCGGTGGTGACCACCGCCGGCAGGTCCACTTCCAGCGTTTCCAGACCGGCGTCGACTTCGCGGGTCACGGTGGCCTTGCCGTCGGCAATGTCCAGCTTGCTGGCGAAGGTCGCCTGCGGACGGCCCCACAGCGTAGCCAGCATCTGGCCGGTCTGGTTGGCGTCGTCGTCGATGGCCTGCTTGCCGAGGATCACCAGGTCCGGCTGTTCCTTCTCGATCAGCTTGAGCAGGGTGCGGGCGGCGGTCAGCGGCTGGATGGCCTGGTCGGTGACCACATGGACCGCGCGGTTGGCGCCCATGGCCAGGCCGTTGCGCAGGTGCGCCTGGGCGTCGGCCGGAGCAATGGTGGCGACCACGACTTCGCTGGCGATGCCCTTGTCGCGCAGGCGCAGGGCTTCTTCCAGCGCGATTTCATCGAAGGGGTTGGGGGACAGCTTGACGCCGTCGGTGACCACGCCGGAACCGTCCGGCTTGACCTGAATGCGGACGTTGTAGTCCACCACGCGCTTGTACGCGACGAGGATTTTCATCTGGTACGGGGTCCTTCAATAACGGGGAAAACGTCCGGTCCTGCAACAGCGACCGGTTCGGGGGTGGGATCCCGATTCTAGCTGGCTTGAGACGACCATGCGAATGCGTATGGTTATGCTGCAATGCGGCATGGCTCGCGTGAATCCAGTGCGTCGTTCACGTCACGCAGGCAGTCGTGAAGACGAACCACATGTATCCTGTGCTGCTGTGCTGGGTGCTTCATGGCGCCCTTTGGATGAATTTAGATCAGGAGAACAGGTAGTGCCCACATGGCTTGTCACCGGCGGTGCCGGATTCATTGGCGGTAACTTCGTTCTCGAGGCCGTCGCACGCGGCGTCAAGGTCGTCAATCTCGACGCCCTGACCTATGCCGGCAATCTGAAGACCCTGTCCAGCCTGGACGGCAACCCGAACCACGTGTTCGTGCAGGGTGACATCGGCGACAGCGCCCTGGTCACCCGCCTGCTGGCCGAACACCAGCCCGACGCCGTACTGAATTTCGCCGCTGAGAGCCACGTGGACCGTTCCATCGACGGCCCGGGTGCGTTCATCCAGACCAACGTGGTGGGCACCCTGGGCCTGCTGGAAGCGGTCCGTGACTACTGGAAGGCGCTGCCGGCCGAACAGGGCGCGGCCTTCCGCTTCCTGCACGTGTCCACCGACGAGGTGTACGGCACCCTGGGCGAGACCGGCAAGTTCAGTGAAACCACGCCGTACGCCCCGAATTCCCCGTATTCGGCGTCGAAGGCCGCTTCGGACCACCTGGTGCGTGCGTTCCACCACACCTACGGGCTGCCGGTGCTGACCACCAACTGCTCCAACAACTACGGCCCGTATCACTTCCCAGAGAAGCTGATCCCGCTGGTGATCGCCAAGGCGCTGGCCGGCGAGCCGCTGCCGGTGTACGGCGATGGCAAGCAGGTGCGTGACTGGCTGTTCGTGTCCGACCATTGCGAAGCGATCCGCACCGTACTGGCCAAGGGCCAGGTCGGCGAGACCTACAACGTCGGCGGCAATTCGGAAAAGCAGAACATCGAAGTGGTGCAGGCCATCTGCGCACTGCTGGACCAGCGCCGCCCGCGTGCGGATGGCCAGCCGCGCAGCAGCCAGATCACCTATGTCACTGACCGCCCCGGCCATGATCGCCGCTATGCGATCGATGCGTCCAAGCTGAAGAACGATCTGGGCTGGGAACCGGCCTACACCTTCGAGCAGGGCATCGCCTTTACCGTCGACTGGTACCTGGACAACCAGGACTGGGTCAACGGCGTGCTGGACGGCAGCTACCGTCTGCAGCGCATCGGCACTGCGGCCTGAACCCTGGAGACGACATGACGCAGCGTAAAGGCATCATCCTCGCCGGCGGCTCCGGCACCCGGCTGTATCCGATCACCAAGGGCGTCAGCAAGCAGCTGCTGCCGGTGTACGACAAGCCGATGATCTACTACCCGCTCAGCGTGCTGATGCTGGCGGGCATCCGCGAAGTTCTGATCATCAACACCCCGCACGAGCAGGCGCTGTTCCAGCAGCTGCTGGGCGACGGCTCGCAGTGGGGTATGGACATCCAGTACGCGGTGCAGCCGAGTCCGGACGGCCTCGCCCAGGCCTACCTGATCGGCCGCGACTTCGTCGCCGGCAAGCCGAGCTGCCTGGTGCTGGGCGACAACATCTTCCACGGCCACGGCCTGCGCGAAGTGCTGCGCAACGCCGACCAGCGAGAGCAGGGCGCGACCGTATTCGGTTACTGGGTCAACGACCCGGAACGTTACGGAGTAGCCGAGTTCGACAAGGACGGCAAGGTCATCGATCTGGTCGAGAAGCCGGAGAATCCGCGTTCGAACTACGCGGTCACCGGCCTGTACTTCTACGATGGCAATGCCAGCGACTATGCGGCCGAGCTCAAGCCGTCGCCGCGTGGCGAGCTGGAGATCACCGATCTGAACCAGCGCTACCTGCGCGAGGGCCACCTGCACCTGGAGGCCCTCGGCCGTGGCTACGCTTGGCTCGATACCGGCACGCACCAGTCGCTGCTGGAGGCCTCCAATTTCATCGAGACCATCCAGACCCGCCAGGGCCTGCAGGTCTGCTGCCCGGAAGAAATCGCGTTCGGCAAGGGCTGGATCAACGCCGAGCAGCTGGAAGCACTGGCTGCGCCGCTGATCAAGAATGGCTACGGCCAGTACCTGCACAAGCTTGCCCTGCGTGGAGTCGTTCCGTGAAAGTGATTGAAACCAAGTTGCCCGGTTGCGTGGTGATCGAGCCGGCGGTGTTTGGCGATGCCCGCGGCTATTTCTTCGAAACCTGGAATGCCGAGCGCTTCGCCGCGCTGGGCCTGCCCGATCGCTTCGTGCAGAGCAACGTGTCGACGTCCGCGCAGGGCGTACTGCGCGGACTGCATTACCAGTGGCCGCGCCCCCAGGGCAAGCTGGTCAGCGTGCTCGAAGGCGAGGTCTACGATGTGGCCGTCGACATCCGTCGCGGCTCGCCGACCTTCGGCCAGTGGGACGCGGTGGTGCTGAGCGCGGAGAACAAGAAGCAGTTCTGGATTCCGGAGGGCTTCGCGCACGGCTTCGCTGTGCTGTCCGAGCGTGCGGTGTTCAGCTACCTGTGCACCGAGGTTTACCTCAAGGACTTCGATGCCGGCGTGCGCTGGAACGATGCGGACATCGCCGTGGACTGGCCGGTCAGTGCCCCGACCTTGTCGGCCAAGGACGAGAACGCGCCATTCCTGAAGGACATTGCTGAAGACCGCCTGCCGGTCTACGTGCCATGACCGTGCTGGTGTTCGGTGGCAATGGCCAGGTCGGCCAAGAGCTGCTGCGCGCGCTGGTGCCGCTGGGCAAGGTGGTCGCGACTACCCGCAGCGGCCAGCTGCCGGACGGCAGTGCATGCGAAACGGCCGACTTCGGCCAGCCCGACAGCCTGCCGGCACTGCTGGATCGCGTGCAGCCGTCGCTGGTGGTCAATGCGGCCGCCTACACCGCCGTTGACCGCGCAGAGCAGGACGCTGATGCGACCTTCGCTGCCAACGCGCAGGCGCCGGGCGCAATCGCGCGCTGGTGCGCGGCCCACGGCGTGCCGTTCGTACACTATTCGACCGACTACGTGTTCGATGGCCAGGGCAGCGCGCCCTATCGCGAGGACGAGCCGACCGCACCGCTGGGCGTGTATGGCACCAGCAAGCGCGATGGCGAGGACGCGGTGCGTGCGGCCGGTGGCCGCCATCTGATTTTCCGCACGGCGTGGGTGTATGCCTCGCACGGCGCGAATTTCCTGCGCACCATGCTGCGCGTCGGGGCCGAGCGCGATGCGTTGCGGGTGGTGGCCGACCAGGTCGGCACGCCGACGCCTGCCGCGCTGATCGCCGATGTCACCCTGCAGGCGTTGCAGCATCCCGGGCAGCTGTCCGGGACCTGGCACCTGACCGCCAGCGGCCAGACCAGCTGGCATGGTTTTGCCGAGGCGATCTTCGCCGAAGCGTTGGCTACCGGCGTGTTGGCCAAG
This sequence comes from Stenotrophomonas sp. Pemsol, assembly GCF_003586545.1. NCBI lineage: Bacteria > Pseudomonadati > Pseudomonadota > Gammaproteobacteria > Lysobacterales > Lysobacteraceae > Stenotrophomonas > Stenotrophomonas sp. Pemsol. The sequence continues at coordinate 230,523 of NZ_CP025780.1, forward strand.
GTGCCGACGGTCGAGGCGATTCCCAGCTCCGAGTATCCGACCCCGGCCAAGCGTCCAGCCTGGTCGGTGCTGGACAACCGCAAGCTGCAGCAGGATTTCGGCATCGTGCTGCCAACCTGGCAGGACGGCCTGAAGCGGGTGATGGCGGAGCTGGCCTGATGGCCGTAGCGCCGGGCCGTGCCCGGCGATGCCGCGCGGCCGGGCCGATCAGGAACGGGTCAGAGCCCGCTGCGCAGCAACGGGATCCGACCCCGGGCAAACCTCAACTGCGCCCGTAGGTATCCTCGAAGCGCACGATGTCATCCTCGCCGAGGTAGCTGCCGGACTGCACCTCGATCAGTTCCAGCGGCAGCTTGCCCGGGTTGCGCAGGCGGTGGGTCACGCCCAGCGGAATGTAGGTGCTCTGGTTCTCGCTGAGCAGGATCACTTCATCGCCACGGGTCACCTCGGCGGTGCCGCTGACCACGATCCAGTGCTCGGCGCGATGGTGGTGCATCTGCAGGCTGAGCGTGCCACCGGGCTTGACCGTGATGCGCTTGACCTGGAAGCGCTCGCCGTTGTCGATCGAATCGTAGGCGCCCCACGGGCGATAGACCTTGCGATGCCAGGTGGCCTCGCTGCGGCCTTCGGCCTTCAGCTGTGCCACCACGGTCTTGACCTCCTGCATGCGGTCGGCTTTGCCGACCAGTACGGCATCGTCGGTCTCGACCACGATCACGTCATCGAGGCCGACCATGGCCACCAGGCGCTGGCCGTAGGCATAGGTATTGCGGCAGTCGATGGCGATCACGTCGCCCTGGTGGGCATTGCCGTCGCCGTCCTGCTGCGAGACATCGCGCAGCGCAGTCCACGAACCGACATCGTTCCAGCCCGCATTCAGTGGAATTACCACCGCATCGGCGGTCTTCTCCATCACCGCGTAGTCGATCGAATCGGACGGAACGGCGGTGAAGGCGTCCTTGTCCAGGCGGGTGAAGTCGGCATCGCGGCGCGCCTGCTGCCAGGCCTGGCGGCTGCCAGCCAGCATCGCGGGCTGGAAGCGTTCCAGTTCCTGCAGGTAGCGCGAGGCCTTGAACAGGAACATGCCACTGTTCCAGTAATACTGGCCGCTGCTCACATAGCCGGTCGCGGTATCCAGGTCGGGCTTCTCGACGAAGCGCTCGACCGCACGCAGGCCCTGGCCATCGGCGGCCTTGATGTAGCCGTAGCCGGTTTCCGGGCCGGTCGGCACGATGCCGAAGGTGACCAGCTTGCCGGCTTCGGCGGCACCGGCGGCGGCCTGAACCGCTGCGCGGAACGCCGCCTCGTCGGTGATCACGTGGTCGGAGGGCAGCACCAGCAGCAGCGCATCGGCGCCGTCGCGGGTGGCTTCCAGCGCGGCCACCGCGATCGCCGGGGCCGTGTTGCGACCGATCGGCTCGAGGATGATCGCGGCCGGCTCGGCGCCAACCTGCTGCAGCTGCTCTGCGGCGACGAAACGGTGCTCTTCGTTGGCGATCACCAGCGGCCCGCGCGCGGCGATCGGCGCGACACGCTTCCAGGTGGCCTGCAGCATCGTCAGTTCACCCGCCAAGGGCAGGAACTGCTTCGGATACGCCTCGCGCGACAGTGGCCACAGGCGGGTACCGGATCCACCGGACAGGATGACGGGCTGGATGCTGCTCATGCGTTCCTCGGTTACTGCTGGATGAGGCGGGAGATGTCGTCGGTGCGCGCCTGCATCAGCGCGGCATCGCCCCGGGCTTCAACATTCAGGCGCAGCAGCGGCTCGGTGTTGGAGCTGCGCAGGTTGAAGCGCCAGTCGCCGAAGTCGGCACTGATGCCATCGGTGTGGTCCAGCGTGGGCGACTGCGCCGCGAAGTGCTCCATCACGCGTGCGACGGCGGCCTTGGCATCGCTGACCTTGAAATTGATCTCGCCGCTGCACGGGTAGGCAGCCATGCGGTCTTCGACCCAGTCGGCCAGCGAGCGCCCGCTTTCGGAGACCAGCTGGGCGATCAGCAGCCACGGGATCATGCCGGAGTCTGCATAGGCGAACTCGCGGAAATAGTGGTGGGCGCTCATCTCGCCGCCGTACACCGCGTCCTCGGCGCGCATCTTTTCCTTGATGAAGGCGTGGCCGCTCTTGCACTGCACCGGTACGCCGCCGGCCTGCTCGACCATGTCCACGGTGTTCCAGACCAGGCGCGGGTCATGCACGACCTTGCCGCCGGGGGTGCGCGCCAGGATTGCCTTGGCCAGCAGGCCGACCAGGTAGTAGCCCTCGATGAAGCGGCCGGTGTGGTCGAAGAAGAAGCAACGGTCGAAGTCACCATCCCAGGCAATGCCGAAATCGGCGCCGTGTTCGCGCACCGCGTCGGCAGTGGCGGCGCGGTTCTCCGGCAGCAGCGGGTTGGGAATGCCGTTGGGGAAGCTGCCGTCCGGTTCGTGGCAGATGCGGATGAATTCGAACGGCAGGTGCGGTGCCAGCAGGTCGACGATGGCACCGGCGCCGCCGTTGCCGGCGTTGACCACCAGCTTCAGTGGGCGCAGCTTGCCAGCATCGACATAGCTCAGCAGATGCTGGATATACGCGCTCTTGTCGTGCCGGGCGCTCTGCGCGGCACGCGGCGGTTGCGCCTCGGACGTGTCGGCGGCGACCGCATCGGAAATCGCGAACAGGCCGGTATCGGAGCTGATCGGCCGCGCGTTCTCCTTGACCAGCTTCATGCCGTTGTAGTCCATCGGGTTGTGGCTGGCGGTGACCATCACGCCGCCGGCCGCGCCCAGATGGTCGGTCTGGAAATAGACTTCTTCCGTGCCGCACAGTCCGATGTCGATCACCTCGCGCCCGGTACCGCGCAGGCCTGCGGCCAATGCATCCTGCAGCGCGGGGCTGGTCAGGCGCACATCATGGCCGAGGACCACTGGACCGGGAGCGAGCTGCGCGGCCAAGGCGACGCCGATGCGGCGGGCCAGATCTTCGTTCAGTTCTTCCGGCACGCGGCCGCGGATGTCATAGGCCTTGAAGGCGGGCAGGGGCATTGATCGGATCCTGGATGAGGTCAGCGCCGTAGTTTACGGCCACGGATGTGTGGGAACCGTTTTCCGGAAACGACGCCCCGGGAGCAGTCATCGGAACGACAGGTACTTGTGGCCGAAGTAGCTGGACACCACCGGCACCGCCACACCTACCACGTGGGCGATTTCCAGGCGCAGCAGGTCCACGCCCAGCCATGGCAGCAGGTGGTAGGCCAGGACGATGGAAACCAGCCAGGTCTGGGCCACCGCGAACAGGTTGACCAGCACGAAGTAGAACGCCGAGTGGTGCAGGGGGCGTGTGCTGCCGGAAAACACCAACCAGCGGGTCAGCACGAAGGCGGTAACCATGCCGGTGAGGTAGGCGGCGATGATCGCCGGGGTGAACGGCATCCAGTGGCTGTACAGCATGCGCGACAGGATGTTGGCCAGCGCAGCGATGCCGCCGGCCAGCAGGAACAGCAGGAACGGGCGGGACAGGGTCACGCCACCGCCTCGCGGGCCATGGCGCGTCCGAAGCCGATGCTCTCGGAGATGCCGCGGTCTTCGGGGTAGTAGTGCGAGGTATCGGCCACCCACAGTCCTTCCACCGGCAGCCGGCGCGGCGGCAGCCGGTCCAGGAAGCCCGGTTCGCAGATTGGCTGCGCGTGGCGGTAGCGGCTGACTCGCACGTCGATGAAGTCATCTGAGCCCAGCTGCGGATTGATCATGCACAGGTAGCGGCGCACCTTGTCGGCGAACACCTCGTCGCTGTCGCCATAGCGCTCGTGCTCGCCGGGCATGTAGAACGGCACGTAGACGATATGCGCATCCATCGGGCGCAGGTTGGTGTATTCGACGATGCCGGGGATGTCCATGTCCGGGTCGTTGGTGTTGACCCAGAAATTGGCCGAAACCGGCCTGCGCAGCTTGGCGATCACGCAGACCACGGCGATGTTGTTCAGTGCGCGGAACTTCGCCAGGATGGCTTCGGGCAGGTCCGGTGCCAGGCGTGGCACGAACGGCAGCGGCACCGTGGAAATGACCTTGTCGAAGGCCAGGTGCTCGCCGCCGACCTGGACGCCGCGCACGCGGCCTTCCTCGATCACGATGCGTTGCACCGGGCAGGACAGCCGTACCTCGCCACCATGGCGCTGGATGTCTGCATGCAGGGCATCGAGCAGAGTGGATGAACCGCCTTCCAGATACCCGAGCTTTTCGCGCATCAGGCTGTAACGGGAGCGCCCGATGCGTCGGATCCGGCTCCAGATCCAGGCCGCGGACAGGTTGCCGGCATAGTCGTAGAACTTGTAGTCGAACAACCGGCGCCATAGCGTTTCATAGGCTTCGGCGCCGACCCAGCGGCGGATCCAGGAAGAAGCTTCAACGTGGTCCAGCGGGCGCCAGTCGTTGCGACGCGTGCACAGGAAAGCGTGTAGGCCGTAACGGATCTTGGCCATCAGCCCCAGGCCTCTGAAGCGCAGCAGGGCGATCGGGTTGCCCCAGGCCTGCAGGCGCTTGCCGAACCAGTAGCCCATGCGGGTCTCGGTCCAGCGCATGCGTTCACTCAGCCCCAACTCGTCGAGTACGGCCAGGAAATCGTGATCGGAGGTGCAATGGAAGTGGTAGTAGCGTTCGATCGGCATGCCGTCGAAGTCGAAGCTCGCGGTCATTCCGCCAACGCGGTCATCGGCTTCGAACACCACGGGCTGATGGCCGTCGCGGGCCAGCTGGTAGGCCACGGCAAGGCCCATCGGGCCGGCGCCGAGAACGGTGATGCGCTCGTTCATGATCAGAACTCCAGGGCGATGTCGCCGTACTCGGGGTCGTTGAAGGTGGCGTCGATGGCCTGCGCGAAGGGCGTCGGCCGTACGTTGAAGATCGAAGGCCAGTCGATGACTTCGAACTCATCATGGGCCACCAGCGCCTGCAGCTGCGCCGCGGTGAACGGTGGGTCGCGGTCGAACAGCGCCCAGGTCCTCAGCAGCAGGTGGAACAGGCAATAGGGGATGTGCAGCAGCAGGGTGCGGGCACGCGTGCTGCGCTTGATCTGGCGGATGATATCGATGTAATCGACCTTCTCCAGGCCGGTGATGTTGTAGCGCTGACCCGCAATGCGCGAGCGCAGGCAGCTGGCGATGATGGTGGCGAAATCGCCGGCATACAGTGGCTGGCGCATGTAGCGACCATCGCCGGGAATCGGGAATACCGGAACCCTGCGCATGAAGCGCGACAGCCATCCCAGGTGCTTGCGGTCGAACCAGCCGAACATCAGGGTCGGGCGCAGGATGACCGATGGAATGCCGCGCGCGGCGACCCGTTGCTCCTGCTCACGCTTGGTGCGGGTGTAGTCGTCATCGGCCACCGAACAGACCACCGAGGAGCTGACGTGCACCGTGTAGGGGACGGCGTGGCGCTCGATGGCATCCAGGATGAGGTCGGTGGCCGTGATGTTGTTGCGCACGAATGGCAGAGGATCGGTGCCGCCGATCTGCGCCTGCAGCATCACCACGGCGTCGGCACCGGCGAAATGGCGCTCCCAGGCGCCCGGCTCTGCCAGGTCGGCGTGTTCGGTCACCACGTCTGGATGCATGCGTGCCAGCACCGCGAGATTGGCGGCGTGCTTGTCGATCACCACCAGCCGGCGGTAGCCCTGGCGCCTGAGGATGGCGACCAGGTTCTGGCCGACCAGGCCGGCACCACCGGGAATGATGATCTTCTGCTCCAGCTCGGAGCCCATTGCAGCGCTCACAGCGAGATCCTGTTGAAGAGGGTCTGCGGTAGCAGGCGGATCACCGTCATGATCAATCGCCAGAAGCCCGGGGCATACAGCACCGGGGTGCCGCGGCCGATGCCGGCGACGATGCGGCGCGCGATCTGGTCCGGCGTTGCCCACAATGGGCCCTTGCGCAGGTGGGCCGTCATCGGCGTGTCGACGAACCCCGGACGGATGTCGACCACCGCCACGCCCTGCTTCGCCAGGCGCTGGCGCAGGCCACTAAGGTAGGTGCTGACCGCGGCCTTGGCGGCGCCGTAGACGTAGTTGCTCTGGCGGCCGCGGTCACCGGCCACCGAAGTGATCACCGCCAGCGCACCGCTGCCAGCGTCAGCCAGGCGATTGGCAACAGGCCCCAGCAGGGCCAGGGTGGAGGTGCCATTGGTGGCGAACTCGGTCATGCAGGTCTCCACCGAGGCTTCGCAGGCTGCCTGGTCGGGCAGCGTACCATGTGCAATCAGCACCACATCCACCCGTCCCAGCGCCTGCCAAGCCTGCGCCAGCAGCTCGGCGTGAGCGGCCAGATCGTTGATGTCCATCGAATAAGTGTGCGTGGCGCGTGCACCACGCACGCGCAGGTCGTCGGCGATGGCGGCCAGCCTGTCGGCGCGGCGCCCAGCCAGGAACAGCCCCGCGCCGCGTGCGGCATAGCGCCGGGCAACGGCTTCGGCAATCGCGGACGTGGCGCCGACGATGAGGACGTTCTGCATGCTTACTCCGTGACCCGGCGCCAGAAGCCGGACGAGAAACGTGGATCGATGAATCGGCTGAAGTCCTGCCAGCGCGGGTACGCCTGCTGGAACGAGGCGGCAGTCATCCGCGCATCCTTGGCCGGGTACTGGGCACCGCCGGCGGCATCGACGATCTGGTCCAGGCGCCGCAGCAGGGCCCACAGTGCCTCGCCGGTATTGGGGAAGTCCAGGGCCAGGGTGGTACCCGGCCGCGGAAAGGACAACATGCCAAGGGACGGCCGCGTGCCGAACTGCTTGAGCACCGCCAGGAACGAACCCTGGCCACTGCGGGCGATTTCCTGCAGCAGGGCGGGAACTCCATCCGCGGCCGCGTGCGGTGGCAGCACGCACTGGTACTGCACGAAGCCAGCCGGACCATACATCCGGTTCCACTGGCTGATGCCATCAAGCGGATAGAAAAAGGGCAACAGGTGTGAGACGTGGCGCCGGCGTTGCGCCGGCTGGCGCCAGTAATGGAGCGTATTGAACGGGCGCAGAGTGAGCCGGTTGACCAGTGATATCGGTGGTATCAGCGGCATCGACCACTGCCGCCGGGGCGTGGCTGGACGTTCGTCGGCCGGCTGCGCGGCATGGTTGGCACGGGTGAAATGCCCGCGGCCGAGGGCGCGGGCACGTGCCAGGCAGTCGATCCAGGCCACGCTGTACTCGTGGCTTTCGCTGCTGTCCTGTGACAGCGCGAAGAAGTCGGCCAGGCCGGAGAACCGGATGTTCTCCACCTCCAGGCTGCTGCCCGGCACGCGGCGCAGCTGCAGCTCGGCATGCGTGATCAGCCCGGTCAGGCCGAGCCCACCCAGGGTGGCTTCAAACCAGCCGTCGTCATCGCCAGGACGGCACGCGCGGCGTTCGCCGTTGCTGCGCAGCAGCTCGAAGGACAGCACGTGGTGGCCGAAGCTGCCGGCCAGATGATGATTCTTGCCATGCACATCATTGCCGATCGCACCGCCTACGGTGACGTGACGCGTGCCTGGGGTAACCGGCAGGAACCAGCCCTGCGGCAGAACGAGCGCGATGATCTCACCCAGGGTGACGCCAGCTTCGCAGTGCAGCCGTCCGCTGGCCGGGTCAAAGGCGATGAAGCGGTCCAGATCGCGACATTCCAGCAGGGTGGCCCCCGGATTCTGGCAGCTGTCGCCATAGCTGCGTCCGTTACCATGCGGCAACGCAGTGCCCTCGAAGGTTGGCAGCGTGGCGAGCCGATCGTGCACCCTGATCAGCGACTGTGGCGCGCGCGGATACCGCCCCCAGGAATGCGCGTCGGCCCGCATCAGATCGCCACCAGGGCAAACCCGGCGCACAGCACGGCCACCACCTGGCTGGGCCGATCCGTGGCGGCAAACACGATCGGGTCATCGTGCATGTTGCCGCGATGGGCGATCACCCAGGCGCGGCTTACCCAGTACAGCAGGACCGGGCAGATGAACCACAGCAGCTTCGGGTTGCGGTACAGCTCCACGCTATCGGGGCTGTTGATGTACAGCGCCATCACCAGGACGGCGCTGTAGCCGGCGGCAGCGCCCAGCGACTGCAGCAGCGGCAGGTCTTCCACGCCGTAGCCACGGCCGTTGGCGCGGGTCTTGCCACGTGCCAGCACCGCGTGCAGTTCGGTATAGCGCTTGAGCAGGGCCAGCGAGAGGAAAATGAACATGCTGAAGGCCAGCAGCCAGAACGACAGTTCTGCCCCGATGGCCACCGTGCCGCCGATGATGCGCAGGGTGTAGAGGCTGGCCAGCAGCACCACGTCGAGCATGACGATGCGCTTCAGGCGCAGCGAATAGGCGACGGTCAGCACGTAGTAGCCTGCCAGCACTGCGGCGAATGCCGGGCCGCAGGCAAGTGCTACGGCCAGCCCGCACAGCGTCAGCAGCGGGCCCGCAACCAGGCCGTGCAGCAGCGGCAAGCGGCCGGCAGCAAAAGGGCGATGGCGCTTGCGCGGATGGCGGCGATCTGCATCAAGGTCGAGCAGGTCGTTGAGTACATAGACGCCGGAGGCGCACAGGCTGAAGGCCGCAAAGGCCAGCAGCGCATCGGCCACTGCCGGTGCTTCCAGGAAGCGGTGGGCGGTCAACAGGGGCACGAACACCAGCAGGTTCTTCAGCCACTGGTGCGGACGCAGCGCCTTCAACCACGCCTGCGGCCTGGACGGTGCAGGCCAGTGCCCCAGTACCCGCGTGCATTGCGCTGCGGCGCCCGCCAGTGCACTGCCGTTGTTGACCACCCAGGCGCCTGCGGCGCGGGCCCAGACCGCCAGGTCGACCGTGCCATTGCCGGCGTAGTCGAAACCGCGCTCGCCGAAGGCATCCACCAGGGCCTGTGCCTTGTGCGTGCCGGACAGGTTGCGCTGGCCGTCGCTGGCAATGACCTGTTCAAACAGGCCCAGATATGCGGTGATCGGCGCAACCAGCAACTGGTCGGAGGCGGTGCACAGCACCCGAGGGCGTTGCGGTGTGTCGCGCAACAGTTGCAGTACCTTTGGGTTGTACGGCAGGTGGCATGGATCGACGGTGGCGCGTGCAGCGATCTGCCGCTTCAGTGCGGCCTTGCCCTGCAGCAGCCAGAACGGCAGAAGGAACAAGTACAACGGATTGCGCGCCAACAGCACCAGCAGCGATTCATACAGAAGGTCCGTGTCCAGCAGCGTGCCATCCAGGTCCACGCACAGGGCGCGGTCATGGGCTGCAGGAGATGGGGCAGGAGGCGCTGGGGGCATCGTTCGCGGGCTGACGCGGCGGGGTCGTCCATTGTATCCGCGTTGGGGCATGGGCCAGAAAGCGGCATCCCCGCCCCGGGCCGCTGCGTCATCGTGGTTTGCTGCGCCGCAAACCCGTCGGATGCAGGCCTGCGGCTAGAATGCGCTTATCCATTCGCAGGGTACTACAGCAATGCAGCAATCGACTTCCGGCGGAAAGCGCGGCAAGCGCTACGCCAGTGCGGCGGAGGCCCTGCAGGGGCTGGTCGCCGATGGCCAGACCCTGGCCGTGGGTGGCTTTGGCTTGTGTGGCATTCCCGAGGCGCTGATCGCTGCGCTGCGCGACAGCGGCGCCAAAGGCCTGACCGTGATCTCCAACAATGCTGGCGTCGATGGCTTCGGCCTGGGCCAGCTGCTGGAAACGCGGCAGATCAAGAAGATGATCTCGTCCTACGTGGGCGAGAACAAGGAGTTCGAACGCCAGTTCCTGGCCGGCGAGCTCGAATTGGAATTCAATCCGCAGGGCACCCTGGCCGAGCGCCTGCGTGCCGGCGGCGCGGGCATCCCTGCGTTCTTCACTGCCACCGGCTATGGCACGGTGGTGGCCGAGGGCAAGGAGACCCGCGAGTTCGAAGGCAAGCACTACGTGATGGAAACCGCGTTGCGCGCCGACGTGGCACTGGTCAAGGCCTGGAAGGCCGACGAGGCTGGCAACCTGGTGTTCCGCAAGACCGCACGCAACTTCAACCCGGCCTGTGCGATGGCCGGCAAGGTCTGCATCGTGGAGGTTGAAGAGGTCGTGCCGGTCGGCGCCATCGACCCGGATCAGGTGCACCTGCCGGGCATCTATGTGCACCGCATCGTGCACAACCCGCGTCCTGAGAAGCGAATCGAACAGCGCACCATCCGCGCGGAGGGCAACTGACATGGCGTGGACCCGCGATGAAATGGCGGCCCGTGCCGCCCAGGAACTGACCGATGGCGCCTACGTGAACCTGGGCATCGGCCTGCCGACCCTGGTCGCCAACCACATTCCCGAAGGCGTGGACGTGTGGCTGCAGTCGGAGAACGGCCTGCTCGGCATCGGCCCGTTCCCGACCGACGCTGAAGTCGACGCTGACCTGATCAATGCCGGCAAGCAGACCGTCACCGCACGTGCGGGCGCCAGCTACTTCGGCAGCCACGACAGCTTCGCGATGATCCGCGGTGGCCACGTCAACCTGGCCATCCTCGGTGCGATGCAGGTGACCGACAAGGGCGACCTGGCCAACTGGATGGTGCCCGGCAAGATGGTCAAGGGCATGGGCGGTGCGATGGACCTGGTCGCTGGCGTGCAGCGCGTGGTGGTGCTGATGGAGCACACCGCCAAGAACGGCGAGCACAAGATCCTGGCCGAATGCACGCTGCCGTTGACGGGTGTTGGCGTGGTCGACCGCATCATCACCGACCTGGCCGTGTTCGACGTGACCGATACTGGTCTGCAGCTGGTGGAAGCCGCGCCGGGTGTCAGCGATCAAGAGCTGAAGGAAAAGACCGGCGTTGCGTTCCGCCGTTAACGCGGCGTTGCTGCGCTGACCGTGCCGCGGCCGGTGAATGCGTCCTCGGTGGCCAGCTGGGCAAGCGCCTGATCGGCATTCCAGCGGCCACTTCCCAGGCAATGCAGTGGCACCTGGACGCCTTTGGCGTCCAGATTCAACCCGGCGATGTCCTGGCCGATCGCGATGCAGGCCTCGTCGATGAAGGCCAAGGCCCCGGCGTGGACGTCAGCGAGTGTGGATACGGCCTGTGCAGTCAGTTCCATCGGTCCGAAAGCAGGCTCGTCGGGACTTCCTGCGAAGCCGTTGAACTGTCCCTGCGGCGCCGCCAGCAGTGATTCCAGCAGCAGATCATTGGCAAGGATGATCGAGTCGTTCTCACTGCTGCCGCTACGGCCATCGAAATACCGTGCTTCCGCCCAGCCATGGTCTGCCAGCACACTGGCGCCGGCGCGAAGCGCCATGTAGACCCCCCCCAGGGGTCTTTCGAGCAGGCGTGCCAGATTGCGCTGGATGCTGCCGGCGTAGCCGACATCCACTACCATCGGTGTAGAGGTGCCTATCATTCGTGCGCAGTAGGCGCGGTAGCTCTGCCGTTGCTGGTCAGCCAGCGCCAGCAGCGCATCGGCTGCTGGTTCCAGCCAGCGCAGCGCGTCGCCTGCCATCTCCGGCAAGAACACGTCGCGCTCCATCAGACCAGGCTGCAGCGTTGCGATTCGGGTCGCGGCCTCATCACCCAGGCGGGCCTGCAGCAGGCCACGCAGCGGCCCATTGAACGTGCCCTGCACGATGAGTGGCAGATCGGCAGTGGTGAACAACGCAGGCAGCAGCGTGCCCCGGCGCGAAGCCAGGAAATAGCTGCCCTTCAACGTGGCTGCGGCCGGATGTGCGCGTTGCAGACGGGTGAATGCCTGCTCCAGCAGATAGCCCTCGCGGCTCAGGAACAACAGGTGGTCAACGTCATGACCGTGGGCGACGCTGACGGCATGCAGCAGGAAATCCAGTACGAGCGGTCCGAGCACGGCATGGCCGAGCATGTGCCCATCGAGCTGGGGACGGCCGAGCAGGCGTTGTGGTGAGGTGTCGGCGAGGGTGGCGAAACCATTGGCCAGCAGGCCGCGCCAGAGCTGCTCCGGCCACGGTGCCTGCGCGCCCGATGGGTGGCGAAGCGGGCGCAGGCCGGGCACCACGTCCAACAGTGCTGACGGGCGCAGGACGTGCACGGGCGTGAGCAGCCCGGCCAGTTGTGGCATCTGCACGTCGGCGTGTTCGTTGTCGCCGATATGCAGCCAGCGACCGTCATCGCGGCCCTCCCGCTGTGCCAGCTGCTTCCAGCTGCCCGTGGCGTCCTTGCGCAGGCCGGTCTCGCACGAAATCCACCAGCGCGAGATACGCTGCTGCACCTCGTCGGGCAGAACCTGGCGCATGTCATCGCCGGAGAGGTACATGTCGGAGAACGCGGTGAGTGGCGTCAGCTGGGCGTGCGCCAGCGCTGCCAGCACGCCTTGCCGCGGGCTGAGCACGGCACGCTCATGCGCCCGCTCGGCATCGGCCAGCATGTCCGCGTCCACGCCCGGCAGCGACAGGCGCGCAGCCAGCTCGGTATGGATTTCTGTCAGGGTGGGATCGCGCTGCAGGCGCTCTCGCAGGCTGCTTTCCGCATCGGCGCGATGCCGGGCGAAATCGCTGATGCCCCACTGCCGCTGGAGTCGCCAGGCCAGATGGTCGCGCGCGGCGGACGGTGTCAGGAAGGCGCGGGTGACCAGCGTATCGAAGATATCGACCGTAACCAGGCGCGCTTCGAGTGACGCCAGCGTCACGCGGTCGGCCAAGCGGGTCTGCAGTGCCTCGCCGACGTTGCGCTCGCCTTCGGCAGCCAATGTCAGGGTGCCATCGGGCGGCAGGATGCCGAGGCGGAATCCCTGGTGGCGGGTGATGACGCCGAATAGTCGTTCAACGGCGTGCTGCAGGGTGCCATCCACCTGTCCCCGCTCGGGCGGGAACGCGCTCAGTGGAAGGTTCAGCTCGTATAGCGGTCGCAATGCATCCACCCGCGCCCAGAACATCGAGCCGGCGGGAAAATCAATGTAGCGCTGCGCATCCAGGGAGATCCCCAGCTGCTGTGCGAGGGCTTCGCAGGCGGCCCCATTGCTCAACCATGTGTGCGCCCACAGCGGTACACCCGGGTAACTTTCCGGATAGACCAGGCCCAACCTCTGGTCGGCCTGGAAAATGCCCACGAGCCAGGCGATGCGCTCAGGCGAACCGAGCAGGCTGTCCAGCAGGTAGCGACGCCACTGCTCCTGCTCACTGCCGGTGTAGAGCGACTTCTTAGTGTGGATGTGGCACACAAGGTCGAGTGCGAGGATTTCCTCGCGGAAGGTCACCACGAGTGGTGCAATGTCGCGGCCACGGTTCTCAACCTGGCGGATGACCAGATCCTCCACGTTGCGGAGGCGGCCGAATGCTTCGCGTGCGCTGACCGCAGCCCTGTCATCCATGACCGAGACCAGCAGGGTGAAGCGCAGCGGCATGCGCCCGAGTGTGGCGGCAAACTCGTCGATCAGGTCGGGGTAGAACACGTGGGCCATCACGCCTGTACGCAGCTGCAGCTGCTCCAGGGGCACTGGTGCTGGCAGGGGAGGCGCATCGAAAGGCTCGCAGGCACGGGTGCGGACTGCGCCGGCTGAGCGCAGGCGCGCGATGAAGCCGCGCACCCCCATGGCACGAATGACTTTCAGAGCCCGCAACAGCACCAATCCCAGCCCTGCGATGCCGCCGCCATGGCGTTGTACCGATCGCCGTGCGGCTTCGAGATAGCGTGCCGGATTCATGGCAGGCTCCTGTAGCGGCGGGGCAGAAGTGGACAGCGAGGCATCAGGTGCATGAATTGGTGTGGCAGGGGCATTGGGCCATTCTCCCGCGTGCACCTGAACGGGGCAAATCAGGCATGCTCCCCTCTGTCCCCTTCCAGTCCGGCGGCTGCATGCTGTTTCCCCACGACCTGCCCGACGCCGACGTCCAGCACCTGCCGGGCTGGCTGGCCGCTGCCGACGCCGACCGGCTCATGGGGGCGCTGCAGGCCGACGTGCGGTGGGAGGTCCACCGCATCCGGATGTTCGGCAACTGGGTGGATTCGCCGCGGCTGAGCTGCTGGATCGGCGACCCGCAGGCGCGCTACCGCTACTCCGGTGCCGAGTTCGTGCCGCATCCGTGGCCGCCTGTGTTGCAGGCCGTGCGCGAGCGCCTGCAGGCCGAAGGCTACGGCCGCTTCAACAGCGTGCTGCTGAACCGCTATCGCGGTGGCGGTGACTACATGGGCTGGCACAGCGATGACGAGCCGGAGCTGGGACCGGCCCCGGTGATCGCGTCGCTGAGCCTGGGTGCCGCGCGCCGTTTCCTGCTGCGCCGACGCGACGATACGGCGCGCAAGGCCGAATTCGTGCTGGGCCACGGTGACCTGCTGCTGATGGCCGGGCAGACCCAGCGCTTCTACCAGCACGCGCTGCCGAAGGTGGCGCGGGTGCAGGGCGAGCGGATCAACCTGACCTTTCGCTGGATTACGCCGCGGTGATGAAGAAGGGGTCAGATCCCTTTCCCGTCGGGGAAGGGCTCTGACCCCTGCGACGCGTCAGCGCTTGGCCGCCGTGGCGTCGTTCTGCCCGCTCACCAGCGTCCAGCCAACCACATCCTGTGCCAGCTGCTGCAGGCCACGCTCGAAGGCCGCGGTCACCGCCGGTACGTCGGTGCTGCCGACCGGCTGCGCCTGGCGGAAGGTGCGGTCGGCCACCACGCGCTGGTCGGCGACGTGGATCAGCTTGGCGTTGACCTCGATCACTACCGTCGGCGTGGCTTGTCCCTGGTAATCCGATTCGAAGCGGCGCACGTCGGTGGACAGCTTGTAGTCGGCGCGGATGCCGGCAGTGCTGCGGGCCACGCCGCGGATGCGGCCGGAATCCTCGAAGCCGCGCAACAGGGTGTCCTCGATCATGTCGGTGGCCGGCTGCGCCCAGCTGGCCCCCTTGTAGATCTCAAGCTGGGACGGTGTCGGGCGCACGTTGATGCGCGGGCTGTCGACCATGCGCGCGGCGCTGGGCTTGGCCAGCACCAGCTGCCAGCTGGCCTGCGGCCACGCCGGGTCCGCCTTGACCTGCACGGACGGCGAGTACAGCGTCACCGCAGTTTTCTCGCTGCTGCCGAGGATGGAGCAGCCGCCCAGCAGGGTGACCATCGAAGCGGCCAGCAGCAGGCGCGGAAGGGGGGGCGTGCTCATTGGGGTTCGAACTCCTTCGGTGCGTCGCGGCCCAGCAGGTAGCGCGCGGGGTTGTTCTCGAGACGGTCGCTGACCCGGCGCAGGTCGCGGATCAGGCCGCGCAGTTCGGTCAGCGTCGGGCCCAGCTGGCCGAGGCCATCGTTGGCAAAGCTGTTGATCGCGGCGCGGTTCTCGCCAAGGATCGAATCGGCATTGCCGGCGGCCGAGTCGAGCTTGGCCAGGGTCGCGTCGAGCTTGTCGATGATGCCGGGCAGCTGCTGCACCAGGTTCCTGTCCAGGCGCTCGATGGTGCCGTTGGTGGTCTTCAGCGTGGTGTCCAGGCTACGGGCGGCATCGCGCGCGCTGAGCAGCAGCGCCTGCGTGCCCTGGTCGCGGTCGGCCAGGCCGCCGCTGATCGTCTCCAGGTTGGCCAGCGTGGCGTTGATCGAGGCCACGTTGCGGTCGCTGAGGATCTGGTCCATGCGCTCGACGATGCGGTTGGCCACATCGGTGATGTTCTGCAGCGCCGAGGGCGTGGTCGGGATGATCGGTGCCGGATCCTTGTTGACCGTGGTCAGCGCCGGCGACTGCGGCGTGCCGCCGCTGAGCTGGATGATCGACGGGCCGGTCAGGCTGGTGATCGCCAGCTTGGCGCGGGTATCGGTCTTGACCGGCGTGTTGGAGTTCAGGCGGATGCGCGCGACCACCTGACGCGGGTCGTCCGGCACCAGGTTCAGTTCGGTGATCGAGCCCACCGCGATGCCGTTGTACTGCACCGGGCTGCCCACCGACAGGCCGGTCACCGCTTCGCGGAACACCACGCGGTACTCCTGCCAGGTGCGGTCGGAGGAGTACTTGGCCGCCCACAGGCCGAAGGCCAGCAGGGCCAGGCCGGTGATCAGGGTGAACGCGCCGATCAGCACGTAGTTGGCTTTGGTTTCCATGGCTCAGGCACTCTCGATCTGTTCGCCACGCGCGGCGCGCGCGCGGGGTCCGTGGAAGTATTCCTGGATCCACGGATGATCCAGTTTCTCGATGTCCGGCAGCGGCGCATTGGCCACCACTTTGCGGTCGGCGATCACCGCTACCCGGTCGCAGATCGCGTACAGCGTGTCCAGGTCGTGGGTGATCAGGAACACGGTCAGCCCCAGCGCTTCCTGCAGCGTCTTGATCAGGCGGTCGAACGCGGCCGCGCCGATCGGGTCGAGGCCGGCGGTGGGTTCGTCCAGGAACAGCAACGGCGGATCCAGCGCCAGCGCCCGGGCCAGGCCGGCGCGCTTGCGCATGCCGCCGGACAGCTGCGAGGGCAGCTTGTTGATCGCGTCGGCGGGCAGGCCGGCCAGTTTCACTTTCAGCAGCGCCAGTTCGTAGTGCCAGCGCTCGGGCAGCTCGCGGTGGTGTTCCTTCAACGGCACCTGGACGTTCTCACCCACGGTCAGCGACGAGAACAGGGCACCGTCCTGGAACAGCACGCCGGTATTGCGTTCGATGTGCAGGCGGCTCTCGGCGTCGTCGGCACGCGCATCGCGGCCGAGGACTTCGATCTGCCCAGCATCCGGCACACGCAGGCCGAGGATCGAGCGCATCAGCACCGACTTGCCGGTGCCGGAGCCGCCGACCACGCCCAGGATCTCGCCGCGGCGTACGTCCAGATCCAGGTCTTCGTGCACGGTCTGGCTGCCGAACCGGTTGACCAGGCCACGCACGCGGATGGCCAGTTCGTGGCCCTGGTCGTCGCGCATGTCGATGGATTCGGGGAGGGCGGATGTGCTCATGTCACCAGTCCATGTGCATGAACCACAACGCCGCGAAGGCGTCGATGATGATCACCAGCGAGATCGTCTGCACCACGCTGGAGGTGGTGCGCTCGCCGACCGACTGCGCGGTGCCCTCGACCTTCAGGCCCTCCAGGCAGCCGATCAGGCCGATCACCAGGGCGAATACCGGCGCCTTCGACAGGCCCACCAGCAGGTGCCGCACTTCCATCGTCTCGTGCATGCGCGCGATGTACATCTGCGGCGGGATGTCGAGGTCGAACGCACCGACGGTGATGCCGCCGGCCAGGCCGGCGATCATCGCGATGAAGGTCAGCAAGGGCAGGGTGACCAGCAGCGCCAGCAAGCGTGGCAGCACCAGCAGGTCGACCGGGTCCAGGCCCAGCGTACGCATCGCATCGATCTCCTCGCGTGCCTTCATCGCACCGATCTGCGCGGTGAAGGCGCTGGCGGTACGGCCGGCCAGCACGATCGCGGTCAGCAGCACGGCGAACTCGCGCAGGAAGGCGATGTTGACCAGCTCGACCACGTAGATCTCGGCGCCGAAGTCGCGCAGGATGGTCGAGCCGAGGAACGCGATCACCGCACCCACCAGGTAGGACAACAGCGCCACCAGCGGCACCGCATCCAGCCCGACCTGCTCCATCTGATGCACGGTGGCGGTCAGCCGGAAGCGGCGGGGTTCCTTGACCAGCCGCACGGCCTTGACCAGGTTCTCGCCGAGGAAACTGCACAGGGCCTTGATGTTGTGGCCGGTGGCGTGGACGCTGACGCCCAGCCGTTCCAGCGCGGCCAGCACACCGAAGTCGCGCTT
This sequence comes from Stenotrophomonas sp. Pemsol, assembly GCF_003586545.1. Lineage (NCBI taxonomy): Bacteria > Pseudomonadati > Pseudomonadota > Gammaproteobacteria > Lysobacterales > Lysobacteraceae > Stenotrophomonas > Stenotrophomonas sp. Pemsol. The sequence goes on from NZ_CP025780.1 coordinate 248,110, forward strand.
GGGCTTGGGCCGGTCATCGGCCACTTCCTCGATGGTGCATACGAGCGCCTGGTGGTCCGCGCGGAACTGCAGTGCGTCTTCGTGGAGGTCGGCGCGATGGGCCACGCGCAGTACCTGCAGCACACCGGCCGAATCGAGTTGCTCGATGCCGGTGGCATCGATGCCGGTCAGCGCGTCGGGAACGCCGCGCAGGACTTCGGCCGCGGCCAGCGCGGTCTTCAAGGTCCAGGTGCCGGACAGGCGGATCAGGCCCGGGTCGTGGGCATCCTGTTCGAGCTGGGGGGCGAGGTTCGGGGTGACGTGGGCCATTCGGGTCGCAGCATAACCGTTCTGTATCGGGCTTCGCGTCGAACTTGGATGAATTTCTCCGGCGGGCCCCAGCGTAGGTAATACTACGGCGCATGTCCGCAGATGCTCACACGATCCCCACACCCCAGGCCACCTACGCACAGCGCGTGGCCTTCGTTTCCGAGATCGCCGGACGCCTGCACAGCTATGGCACCACGGCCCAGCGCCTGGAAACGGCGGTGGTTGCCCTGGCCCGCCAGCTCGATCTGGATTGTGAACCGTGGTCGAATCCCACCGGTATCATCCTCAGCTTCAGCGATCCGGCCCAGGCGATCGGCTCCAGCGACATCACCCGCGTGATCCGCCTGGCACCGGGTGAGAACGACCTGCACAAGCTCAGCGTTGCCGACCACATCGCCGAAGAAGTGTCCAACGGGCGGATGAGCATCGCCCAGGGCCACACTGCGCTGCGCCAGCTGGACAAGGATCCGGGCCGGCGCGGCAAGCTGCGCACGATCCTGTCGTTCAGCCTCGGCGCGGCGGGCGTGGCCGGCATGTGGAAGCTGCCGTGGCTGGACATCGCCACCGCCGGTGTCATCGGCCTGATGATCGGCCTGCTCGGCATGGTCACCGATCGCCGCCCGGCCACCCGCGAAGCCGCCGAGGCACTGGCCGCGCTGCTGGCCGGCATGGTCGCCACCCTGGTGGCGTCCTTCATCGGCGCGCTCAACCTCAATACGGTGATCATCGCCTCGCTGGTGGTGCTGCTGCCCGGCATGTCGCTGACCAATGCGGTCAACGAACTGGCCAGCCAGCACTGGGTATCGGGCACCGCGCGCTTTGCCGGCGCGCTGACCACCATCATGAAGCTCAGCGTCGGCGCGATGATCGCGGTGACCCTGGCCGATGTGCTCGGCCTGGATCCGGTGATCCGGGCCGCGCGGCCGCAGGGGCCGTGGGTGGAATGGGGCTCGCTGCTGACCGCCGCGTTTGCCTTCGCGATGCTGTTCAAGGCCAATCGCCGCGATTATCCGTGGGTGATTGCCGCCTCGGTGGCCGGTTATGCGATCTCCAAGTTCGGCGGCCACGCCTGGGGCGCACCGGCCGGTATCTTCCTGTCGGCAATGCTGCTGACCGCCGGTGGCAACCTGTTCGGACGCCTGGTCGGGCGTCCGGGCGCGATCATCCGCCTGCCGGGCATCATCATGATGGTGCCCGGCAGCACCAGCCTGCGTGGCGTGCTGACCCTGGTCCAGCAGCAGGACGTGGGCGCCGGCCAGAGCGTGTTCCTCACCGTTCTGAACGTGGTGATGGCGCTGGTGGCGGGCCTGCTGTTCGGCAACCTGCTGATGCCGGCGCGCAAGACCCTGTAGCCGAGCCCATGCTCGGCTTTGTATATATGGATAGCCGAGCGTGGGCGCGGCTCTACAAACAGGAAACGCCGGCTTTCGCCGGCGTTTTTCATTGCTCCCCGATCCGGCCTCAGGCCTTCTTGATCAGGAAATCTTCCGGCTTCTTGTTGCCCTTGGCGGTCAGTTCAGCCATCCAGCGCGGCTGCTTGCCACGGCCGGTCCAGGTTTCCTTGGGGTTGGCCGGGTTGCGGTACTTCGGGGCAACCTTGCCCAGCTTGCGGCCGGCGGTCTTCGACGGTGCCTTGGCGACCTTGGCCACCTTGCGCGCGCGCGGGGCCGGGGCGTCGCCGAACAGTTCCTCGATGGTGTAGCCCTCGGTCTTGGCCAGCTTGGTCAGCTGGGCGCGCACCTTGGTGATCGGCCGGCGCTTGGCGACGATGGTCTGCTGCTTCTTGGCGGTACGGATCAGGGCGCCCAGCTCGCGTGCTGACAGGCCGGTCAGGTCAATGCTCATTTACGGTTACTCCGGAAACTAATGTGTGGACGGGACAAGCCAGTCCATGGCGTCGGCGGACAGAATAGAGATGAATTAATCACAGCACAAATGCAGGCAGGACATGCCGTGGCGGCATACCAGCGACGTGGCGGCGATATTGACCGGATTATGTCCGCTGCAATATCGGCGAAGGCCGCGGGCAGAAAAAAAAGACCGGGGCAGGCCCCGGTCTTTCCACGTCAGCCCTGCAGTCGCTGCAGCAGGGTGGCCTTGTCCAGGCTCTCCGCCTCGCTGGCGCGGCGCGCGCGGTACTCGTAGGTGCCGGCGGCCAGGCCGCGTTCGCTGACCACCACGCGGTGCGGGATGCCGATCAGTTCCATGTCGGCGAACATCGCGCCCGGGCGCAGGCCGCGATCGTCGAGCGCGGCGTCCAGGCCGGCGTCGCGCAGCTCCTGCAGCAGGTTGGCTGCAGCGTCGGCCACGGCGGCATCGCCCTTCGGGTTGATCACGCACACCACGACCTGCCACGGCGCCATCGCGTCCGGCCAGATGATGCCGGCATCGTCATGGTTCTGTTCGATCGCGGCAGCCACCACGCGCGAGATACCGATACCGTAGCAGCCCATCGCCATCACCGCCGCCTTGCCGTTTTCATCCAGCACGGTGGCATCCAGCGCTTCGGCGTACTTGCGGCCGAGCTGGAACACGTGGCCGACTTCGATGCCACGGGCGATCTTCAGTTCACCGCCGTCCACGGCACGATCGCCGGCACGCACGTTGCGGATGTCGGCCACTTCCGGTTCCGGCAGGTCGCGGCCCCAGTTGACGCCGGCCAGGTGGAAACCGGCCTCGTTGGCGCCGACGACGAAGTCGGCCATTGCCGCCACTTCGCGATCGGCGACCACGCGGATGGCCTTGGCCGGCGCGACCGGGCCGAGGAAGCCTGGCACGCTGCCCAGGTGCTCGGCGATTTCCGCCTCGCTGGCGAAGCGTTGCTCGTCCAGCCCGGCCACCTTGGCCAGCTTGATCTCATTGACCTCATGGTCGCCACGCACCAGCACCAGCACGAACTGCTGTGCCTCGCCTTCGCCGGCGATCAGTGCCACCGACTTCACCGTGCGCTGCAGGTCGATGCCGAGCAGGGCCGCGACGTCCTCGCAGGTCTTCTGGGTGGGGGTATCCACCTTGCGCATTGTTTCGGTGGCGGCCGCACGCGGTGCCGGATCGGCGGCGATCGCCGCCTCCATGTTCGCCGCGTAGTCCGAACCGGTGGAGAACACCAGCGCGTCTTCGCCGGAATCGGCGATCACGTGGAATTCCTGCGAGGCATCGCCGCCGATCGCGCCGGAGTCCGCCTGCACCATGCGGAAGTCCAGGCCGAGGCGGGTGAAGATGCGGCTGTAGGCCGACTTCATGTTCTCGTATTCGCGCACCAGGCACTCATCGTGCAGGTGGAACGAATAGGCGTCCTTCATCAGGAACTCGCGCGCGCGCATCACGCCGAAGCGCGGGCGGATCTCGTCGCGGAACTTGGTCTGCACCTGATAGAAGTTCACCGGCAGCTGCTTGTAGCTGGAAAGCTCGCTGCGCGCGAAGTCGCAGGCGGCTTCTTCGGCGGTCGGGCTGTAGCAGAACACCTGGTCCTTGCGGTCCTTGATCTTCAGCAGCTGCGGGCCGAACTTCTGCCAGCGGCCGGTCTGCTCCCACAGTTCCTTCGGCTGGATGGTCGGGATCTGGAATTCCACCGCGCCGGCCCGGTCCATTTCCTCGCGCACGATGCGCTCGACCTTGCGCAGCACGCGCAGGCCCAGCGGCGACCAGGTGTACAGGCCCGATGCCAGCTTGCGGATCATGCCCGCGCGCAGCATCAGCCGGTGGCTGGTCAGCTCGGCGTCGCTGGGGGTTTCCTTGGTGGTGTGCAGGTGGAACTGGGAGAGGCGCATCGTCGGCTTCGGATAACGGCAGAGACGTCTATTCTGCCAGCCCGGCCGGGGGGAGGGGTATCGGCAGGGCTGCGCCCTGCACCCGCCGTAGTGCCGGCCGCTGGCCGGCAACCTCAGAAGCAACAGCGGGTTTCCCGTGGGATGGCGGGGTGGGTCCGGTTGCGGGAGACGCCGTAAACCCATCCATGGGGGCTTGGCCGCGGCATCCATGCCGCGGACACTCCCGCAACCGGACCCCTACCGTGCCCGTCTCATGGAGGGGCCAGGCCCCTCCGTCAACACAGTTGCTACATGGACGTACTTGCGGCGTCCCCGCAATCCGACACCGCCCCGCCATTCCACGGAATGCCCGCTTTTGACGTTGCCGTTGCTTGCAGCCTCGGCAGGTGCAGGGCGCAGCCCTGCCGATACCCTTAACCGGCCGGTGGGCAGTAAGCCTTGATGGCCGCCTCCGCCAATCCCTTCTGCGCGGTGTGCTGCTCCGGGGTCAACGGGGTATCGGCCTTGCCATCACCATCGGTGTCCTGCATCACCTGGCCACCGCCGTCCAGCAGGGCCAGGTTGGCCCGGGCCGTGCTGCACTGCTCGGGAACCGGGGCGGCCGGGGTCTCGGTGCTGGCCGCGGCCTGCGGGGTTCGGGCCTGCTCGCGGGTCTCGTACTTCTTGCCCGCCGGTGGGGTCTCCGAGTACTGGGTCACGCCATGGGCGTCCTTCCATTTGTAGACGGGACCGGCCACGGCGTTGGCACTGGCCAACAGCAGCAGGCATCCAAGGCAGGACAGGGCACGCATGGCAAACTCCACGGAATGGGCGTAGAACGCCGATTGCAGCATTGGCGCCGAGCACTGGCAAGTCGATTAAACTGGATTCCATGGACCCGATCACACCGCCGCCGCGCTCGCGCACGATTTACCTGCTGCCCAACCTGTTCACCACCGCCGGCCTGTTCGCCGGTTTCTACGCGATCATCGCCGCGGCCAACGGGGATTTCGTCAATGCCAGCATCGCCGTGTTCGTGGCGGCGGTGATGGATGGCCTGGACGGGCGCGTGGCGCGCCTGACCGGTACCAGCAGCGAATTCGGCGTGCAGTACGACTCGCTGGCCGACCTGGTCAGCTTCGGCATGGCCCCGGCGCTGGTGATGTACCACTGGTCGCTGTCGTGGCTGAAGTTCGATGATCCGCTGCTCGGCCGCGTCGGCTGGGCCGTGGCCTTCCTGTATGCGGCCTGCGCGGCACTGCGCCTGGCCCGCTTCAACACGCAGGTGGCGGTGGTCGACAAGCGCTGGTTCGTTGGCCTGGCCAGCCCGGCCGCAGCGGGCCTGATGATGTCCTTCGTCTGGGCGTTCGCCGACGGCAACCTGGGCTGGGATGGCAACCAGCTGCGCTACGTGGCGCTGGCGGTGACGATCATCGCTGCGCTGCTGATGGTCAGCCGTATCCGTTTCTGGAGCTTCAAGGGCGGCGCGGCCAAGGGCACCCGTTCGGATCGCGTGCCGTTCCTGGTGCTGGCGCTGGTGCCGGTCGCCATTGCCATCGCGGTGATCGACCTGCCGCGCGTGCTGTTCGCGGTCGGCATCCTGTACGCCCTGTCCGGCCCGGTGATGTGGGCCGTGCAGCGCCTGCGCAAGAAGCCCGAGGCCGCGTGAGCCAGGACCTGCCCGTGCTGTGGTCGCCGGCCCAGCAGGCCTGGCTGCAGGCCATGGGCTATACCGTCTATCACGACGGCCAGCTGGCTGCCGAGCTGGATGCCGCATTGCAGTTGAGCGTGGCCGAAGCCGAGGCCAGTGTTGCCCCGCCGGAACCGGAGCCGGTGCGGGCCGCTGTGCCGCCGCGCGACGCCCGCGCCGCGACCGCGACCGCAGTACGCGCGGAACGCCCGGCTCCGCCGCGCCGCGAAACGCCGGTCAGTGCCCCGGATACCGTGCCGGCGGCTGAGCGCCCGCTGCCCAGCGGCAACGCACGACAGCCGGTGGTACGCCTGCCCGATCGCCTGCAGATCGCGCTGCTGCGCGCGTCCGGCTGCAACCCGAACGACCCGGCGACGCAGGTGCTGATGGACAGCTGGCCGCTGGACCAGCTGCGCCGTGACCCGGCCGCCAAGCGTGCGCTGTGGCCGCAGCTGCGTGCCCTGCGCAAGCGGGGTGCGCGGTGAGCGCGGTGACCCGGCCCGGCCCGGTCAGCCTGCGTGCGCTGCGCGAGAGCGACCTCAATGCTGTGATGGCGATCGAGCTGCGGGGCTATCCTTTTCCCTGGACCCGCGGCATCTTCATCGACTGCCTGCGCGCCGGCTATCCCGGCCTGGCGATGGAGCGCGATGGCCTGCTGGTCGGCTATGGCGTGCTCAGCATCGCCGCGGATGAAGCGCACGTGCTCAACATCTGCATCGACCCGCTGGCACAGTCGCGCGGGCTGGGCCGCCAGCTGCTGCGCGCGATGGTGCAACTGGCCGCCGACCGTGGTGCCCAGCGCGTCTTCCTGGAGGTGCGTCCGTCCAACACGCCGGCGCTGGCGCTGTACCACAGCGAAGGCTTCAACGAGATCGGCCGCCGCCCGCGTTACTATCCGGCCGCACAGGGCCGCGAGGACGCGGTGGTGATGGCCATCGAGCTGGTCGACGGCGACCTGCAGGTGATGCCGCCGCTGTGACGCAGACGGGTTGCCGGCCAGCGGCCGGCACTACCAACGCGCCCATCACGCCAGGCGCAACGCCAGCACGCCACCGACGATGAGCGACGCTGCCAGCCAGCGCGCGCGTGGTATCCGTTCGCGCAGCAGGAACACCGAGATCAGCAGCGCGAACAGGATCGAGGATTCGCGCAGCGCCGAGATCATCGCCACCGGCGCCTGGGTCATGGCCCACAACGCCATCGCATAGGAGGCGGTGGTGCCGACGCCACCGGCCAGTCCCAGCGGCCAATGCTGCCGCGCATAGTCCAGTACCGCGCCGCCGCGCGTGTACAACGCCCACAGCGGCAGCGGAACGCCCGACAGCAGGAACAACCACAGCGTGTAGCTGAGCGCGCTGCCGGACTGGCGCGCACCCTGCGCATCGACCAGCGTGTAGGTGGCGATCATCGCTGCGGTCAGCAGCGGCAGGCGCAGTTGGCCGCCACGCGCACCCACTGCCATGCACAGGATGCCGGTGCTCACCAGCACCACACCCAGCCACGCTGCGGCGGGCAATGGTTCACCGAGCAGGGTGCCCGCCAGTGCGACCAGGATCGGCGCGCTGCCACGCATCAGCGGGTAGGCCAGGCTCATGTCGACCTGCTGGTAACAGCGTGCGACCAGCCCGTAATAGATCACCTGCAACAGCACCGATGCGCCCAGCCAGGGCCAGCTGTGCGCGGCGGGAAAAGGCAGGAAGGGCAGGGCGGCGGCCGACAGCAGCGCGGCGCTGCCGGTGACCAGCACGGTGCCGAGGAACTTGTCCGGCCCGCGCTTGACGATCGCATTCCAGCTGGCATGCAGTGCCGCAGCGGCGAGAACCAGCAGGAAGATCGAAAGAGGCATCCGGCGATGATGCCATGCGGCGGAAATGGAAACGCCGGGCATCGCCCGGCGTTTCCGATTCCGCTTGGGTGGGTGCCAACCTCTCCCGGCGTGGTAGGTGCCAACCTTGGTTGGCACGCACCAGAGCGCGGCGTTACAGCTTCGCGCGCTGTTCGCGCAGGCCGGCCAGCTGGGTGTTCCAGTCGGCCAGGCGCACGCGTTCCTGCTCGACCACGGCCGGCGGCACCTTGTCGGTGAACTTGGCCAGCTTGGTCTCGCTCTTCTCCTTTTCGGCTTCGACGCGAGCGATTTCCTTGTCCAGGCGCACGCGCTCGGCATCGAGATCGACCAGGCCTTCCAGCGGCACCAGCAGCTTCAGCTCGCCCACGATCGCGGCGGCCGCCGGCGGTGCGCTTTCGCCTTCGGCCAGCCACTGGATGCTGTCCAGCTTCAGCAGGAACGACAGCGAAGCGCTGAAGCGTTCAATACGCACGCGGTCCTGTGCCAGGCCGGCCTGCAGGCGCAGCGGCACCAGCTTGGACGGTGCGACGTTCAGCTCACTGCGCACGCGGCGCACGGCACTGATCACCGCCTTCAGCCATTCCACGTCGGCCTCGGCCTGGGCGAAATCACCGGCGAATTCGGCGGCGGTCGGGTAAGGGCGCAGCGACAGCGTGGTTTCGACCAGGCCCAGGCGCGGGGCCAGCTGCTGCCACAGCTGTTCGGTGATGAACGGCGTGAGCGGGTGCAGCAGGCGCAGCAGTGCTTCCAGCACGTACAGCAAGGTGTGGCGGGTGCTTTCGGCATCAGCCGCGTCGGCACCGTTCAAGGCCGGCTTGCTCAGCTCCAGGAACCAGTCGCAGAACGCGTTCCAGGCGAACTCGTACAGGCACTGCGCCAGCAGGTCGAAGCGATACGCGGCGAAATGGCCCTGAGCTTCGGCGGTGGTGGCGGCCAGGCGCGCGAGGACCCAGCGCTCGGCATCGGTGCGCGGCTTGGGCACGCCGGTGAACGCAGCGCCTTCGGTGTTCATCAGGGCGAAGCGGCTGGCGTTCCACAGCTTGTTGCAGAAGTTCTTGTAGCCCTCGGCGCGGTTCATGTCGAACTTGATGTCGCGGCCGTGGGTGGCCAGCGCGGCGATGGTGAAGCGCAGCGCGTCGGCACCGTGGGCGGCGATGCCGTCCGGGAATTCCTTGCGGGTGGCCTTCTCGATCTTCTCGACCATCTTCGGCTGCATCAGGCCGCCGGTGCGCTTGGCGACCAGATCGTCGATGGTGATGCCGTCGATGATGTCCAGCGGGTCGAGCACGTTGCCCTTGCTCTTGGACATCTTCTGGCCCTGGCCGTCGCGGATCAGGCCGGTGAAGTAGACGTCCTTGAACGGGATCTTCCCGACCAGGTTGTCGGTGGCCATGATCATGCGCGCCACCCAGAAGAAGATGATGTCGAAGCCGGTGATCAGCACCGACGATGGCAGGTAGCGGTCGAAGCCGCGCTCAGCCATGGCCTGCTCATTCGGCCAGCCCAGGGTGGAGAACGGCCACAGCTGCGAGGAGAACCAGGTCTCCAGCACGTCGCTTTCCTGGTTCAGCACCACGTCGCTGCCCAGGTTGTGCTTCGCGCGCACGTCCTCCTCGCTGCGACCGACGTAGCAGTTGCCGGTGGCGGCATCGAACCACGCCGGGATACGGTGGCCCCACCACAGCTGGCGGCTGATGCACCAGTCCTGGATGTTGTTCATCCAGTGGCGGTAGGTGTTGATCCAGTTCGGCGGCACGAAGGAAATGCTTCCGTCCTCGACCAGTTCCAGGCCACGCTTGGCCAGGTCGTCCATCTTCACGAACCACTGGTCGGTCAGGTACGGCTCGATCACCTGGCCGGTACGGTCGCCGCGCGGCACCTGCAGCTTGTGCGCCTTGGTCTCGACCAGGATGCCCAGGTCTTCCAGTTCGGCCAGCACGGCCTTGCGTGCTTCATAGCGGTCCAGGCCCTGGAAGCGTTCCGGCGCATTCTCGTTCAGCGCCGCCACCGGGGTGAACAGGTTGATCATCGGCAGGCTGTGGCGCACGCCCACTTCGTAGTCGTTGAAATCATGCGCCGGGGTGACCTTGACCACGCCGGTGCCGAACGCGCGGTCCACGTAGTCGTCGGCGATCACCGGCACGCGGCGGCCAGTCAGCGGCAGCACCACGCTCTTGCCGATCAGGTGCGCATAGCGCTCGTCCTCCGGGTGCACCATTACCGCGGTATCGCCCAGCAGGGTTTCCGGGCGGGTGGTGGCGACGACCAGATAGTCGCGGGTTTCGCGCAGCGTTTCCACGCCGTCGGCATCGCGCTCGACGTGCTCGTAGCTCAGGCCTTCGTCCAGCGTGTAGGCGATCGACCACAGGAAGCCGTCTTCCTCGGCGCTCTCCACTTCCAGGTCGGAAATGGCGGTCTTCAGCACCGGGTCCCAGTTCACCAGGCGCTGGCCGCGGTAGATCAGGCCCTGCTCGTACCAGCGCACGAAGGCTTCATTGACTGCCGCCGACGGCTGCGGGTCCATGGTGAAGGTGCTGCGCGACCAGTCGGCGGAGGTGCCAAGGCGACGCATCTGGCGTTCGATGGTGTCGCCGGACTGCTGCTTCCACTCCCAGACCTTGCCGATGAAGCCCTCGCGGCCCAGCGAATCGCGGGTCTCGCCCTTGCCTTCCAGCGCCAGGTTGCGGCTGACCACCATTTCGGTGGCGATGCCGGCGTGGTCGGTACCGACCTGCCACAGCGTGTCGTAGCCGCGCATGCGGTGGTAGCGCACCAGCGCGTCCATCAGGGTCTGCTGGAAGGCGTGGCCCATGTGCAGGGTGCCGGTCACGTTCGGCGGCGGCAGCAGGATGGTGTACGGCTCGCCCGTGCCGGACGGCTTGAAGTGGCCGGCCTTCTCCCAGGCCTCGTAGAGGTCGGTCTCGAAGGACTTCGGGTCGTAGCTGGAGGCGAGTTGGGTCATGCGGGGGAACCAGGAGGTAATCGTTGAAGGATCAGGGCGCGGCGGCGGCCCATCAAGGGGGCCGGGGCGCGCTCACATGTCGTGCTTGTTCAGGTCGTAACCGGCGGCCTTGTACTGGCGCCAGCGCTCGCGCAGCGGTTCGCGCGCTTCCGGATCGGCCGGCACCACTTCCAGCACGCGCTCGCACTGGCCCAGCCAGGGCTCGTCGCGCAGGTTGATCACCAGCGGACGCGCCGGTGCCTCGGTGCCGGGTACCGCGATCAGTACCAGGGCCTCTTCCTCGTCCATGTCTTCGCCGGCGATCTGGTGCGGGATGTAGGCGTCGTTGTCGAACGCCCACAGCAGCTCGTCCAGCTCCTCGGCCTGGGCCTGGTCACGGGCCAGCACCAGGGTGAACAACCCGGCGTCGTTGGCCTTGCGCGCCAGCTCACAGACCAGGCGCAGCGGCTCGGTCAGGAAGCGGGGCTTGGCGATCAGGTAGAAGTCGGCGCGGGGCATGGCAGGGTCCGGGTCAGGCAGGGGCCCGGCAGTGCCGGGCGAGGCCCCGGCCGGCGTCTGCCGGCCAGGGTCGGGTACGGCATCAGGCGCGGGCGGCCTGGTCCAGCAGCCATTGGCTCAGCAGGCCGACCGGGCGGCCGGTGGCCATGCCACGCTTGCCTTCATCGCTGGCCACGCCGGCGATGTCCAGATGGGCCCAGCGCTGGCCTTCGGCGAAGCGCGACAGGAAGCAGCCGGCGGTGATCGCGCCGGCCCAGCGGCCACCGATGTTGTAGACGTCGGCGAAGCTCGAATCCAGCATCGGCTGGTACTCGTCCCACAGCGGCAGGCGCCAGGCGCGGTCGAACACGTGCTCGCCGGCGGCCAGCAGCTCGTTGGCCAGGTCATCGTGCTTGCTCATCAGGCCGGCGGTCTGGTGGCCGAGGGCGACCATGCAGGCACCGGTCAGGGTGGCGACGTCGACCAGCGCGGCCGGTTCGAAGCGCTGCGCGTAGGTCAGCGCGTCGCACAGGATCAGGCGGCCTTCGGCGTCAGTGTTGCCGACTTCGATGGTCTTGCCCGACATCGAGGTGATCACGTCCGACGGACGATAGGCGTTGCCATCAATGGCGTTTTCCACCGCCGGGACCACCACGACGAGGTTCAGCGGCAGCTTGGCCTTGACCGCAGCGACGAAGGTGCCGATGACGTTGGCGCCACCGCACATGTCGTACTTCATTTCCTCGATGCCGCCCTGGGTCTTCAGGTTGACGCCACCGGTATCGAAGGTGATGCCCTTGCCGACCAGCACGTACGGCTTGGCGTCACCGCCATTGTTCCACTTCAGCACGACCAGGCGCGGGCGGTTGGCCGAGCCACGGGCCACGGCCAGCAGCGAGCCCATGCCCAGCGCTTCCATCTGGTGCTCGTCGAGGATCTCGGCTTCGGCACCCTCGTGCTCGCCGGCGAACTTCACGCCCACGTCGGCCAGATAGGCCGGGGTGCAGTAGTTCGGCGGCAGGTTGCCCAGCTCACGGGCGAACTCGACGCCGGCGGCAATGGCCTGGCCCTGAGCCAGCGCCTGCGCGTCGTCACCGGCGATGGCCAGCTGGGTCAGACCGGCGTCGTCGGCCTTCTTCTTGCCCAGGGTGGCGGTATAGCGGTAGGCGGCGTGATCGGCGGCGATCACCGCCTGACGGATCGCCCAGGCCGCGTCGCGGTCCTTCACCGCCACTTCGGACAGGGTGAACAGTGCGCTGCGGGTGGCGCCGGCCTTCAGCGCGCGCACGGCGTCGCCCACGGCCTTCAGGTATTGCGGCACGCCGAAACGGGCGGCTTCACCGAGGCCGACCACCAGCACGCGCGGGGCGGTCACGCCCGGAAGGTCGTGCAGCAGGGTGGTTGCGCCGGTCTTGCCGGACAGGTCGCCACGCTCGGCCAGGGCCGCCAGGCGGCCACCGCTGGCGGCATCCAGGGCCTGCGCGGCCGGGGTCAGGGTATGGTCGGCATACGCGCCGACCACCAGGCAATCAACGGTGGCGGCGGCCGGAGCAACGTGGTTCAGGGTGAATTCGAGGGCCATTGAGCAGATTCCATTGGCGAGTCCGTACAATCGCAGGCCGTTTACGCCCAGACAGTAGACTGGGCGGCACCGCGAACGAACCCCAGAGTTTAAACCACCGCCCCATGCTGAAGCTCGACCGATACCTGCTGGGCGATTTCGTCCAGAGTTTCCTGGCTACCCTGATCGTCCTGCTGGTGGTCAGCGTGGGCGGCGTGCTGGTGGACATCCTCGGCAACATCGCCGACGGACGCCTGCCGGCCAAGCTGCTGTTCTCCCAGCTGGGCCTGCAGTTCATCGCCTACCTGCCGCTGATCCTGCCGCTGGCACTGATGCTGGGCCTGCTGCTGGCCGTGGCGCGGCTGTACCGCGACTCGGAAATGGCGGTCATCACCGCCATTGGTGTCGGCCCCAAGCGACTGCTGCGGCCGCTGCTGATGCTGGTGGTGCCGGTGGTGCTGCTGGTCGGCGCCTGCTCGCTGTGGCTGGGCCCGTGGGCAGGCCGGGTGGCCGAGCAGATGATCATCGAGGCCAACCGCAGCGTGCTGATGGCCGGCCTGGAGCCGGGCCGGTTCACGCCGCTGCCCAATGGCGGCGTGGTCTACCTGTCCTCGATCTCGCCTGACGGCACCGAGCTGGGCAAGGTGTTCATGCAGCGGCAGAAGGACGATCGCCTGGAAGTGGTGTCGGCCAACAGTGGCCGCATGTACTTCGAGGGCACCCGCCAGCGTTTCCTGGAGCTGGATGATGGCCACCAGGTGGAAGGCCCGGTGGCCGCTGGGCTGGATTACCGGCTGGCGACCTTCGCCCGCAACGACGTGGCCCTGCCCGATGGCGCACAGACCCGCACCGAGGACGACCCGGAACTGATGCCGACCCTGCAGTTGGTCGGTGATGCACGGCCGCAGGCGCAGGCGCAGCTGCATCGCCGGCTGGCACCGCCGCTGATCGCGCTGGCGTTCGCCCTGCTGACCGTGCCGCTGGGCCGCAGCTCGCCGCGCCAGCAGCGCTATGGACGCATGATGCTGGCCCTGCTGGCCTACATGGTGGGCACCAACCTGATGTTCATCGGCAGCGGCTGGATTGCCAACGGCAAGATTCCGCCCGCGCTCGGCCTGTGGTGGTTGACCCTGCCGCTGCTGGCGCTGGCGATCTGGATGTATGTACGTGATGGCCGCCTGGCCCGCCCGAAGGGAGCCCGCGCATGAGGCTGCGCCCGATGCGTTTCGACCTGTACCTGGGCCGGTCGGTGTTCACCACCGTGCTGCTGACCTGGGCGGTGCTGGTGGGCCTGGACGTGGTGATGGCCTTCTCCGGCGAGTTCAAGGACATCGGCAAGAACGGCTACACCCTGGGCCATGCCGCCGCGTGGGTGCTGTACACCGTGCCGCGCCGCGCCTACACGATGTTCCCGACGGCCGCGGTGATCGGCGCACTGATGGGCCTGGGCCAGCTGGCCGCGACCTCGGAGCTGACCGCACTGCGTGCCCTGGGCCTGTCGCGCAAGCGCCTGAGCGTGTCGGTGGCGATTGCGCTGTCGCTGCTGACCGCGGTGATGGTGCTCAGCGCCGAGACGCTGGGCCCGTGGGGCCAGGACCGTGCCGATGCGCTGAAATCCAGCGCCAAATGGGGGCGGGATATTGCCACTACCCGTTACTCGGGGCTGTGGGCACGCGAAGGCGACACCTTCCTCAATGCGCAGAGCGGCGAGGAGCAGCTGGTGGGCGACAAGGGCACGCGGCTGATCCTGCGTGATGTGCGCCTGTACCGGGTCGCCGAAGACGGCAAGATCGCCTCGTTGACCCATGCCGCCACCGCCGAGCACGACAAGGACGGCTGGGTGTTGACCGGCGTGCGCCGCGACACCTTTGGCGAGCGCTCGGCAACCCGTCAGGAAGTGGCACGTGAGCCCTGGAACTCGAAGTTGGACCCGGCCGCGCTGGCGACCGGTATCGCCAAGCCGCGCAACCTCAGCGTGTCCGAGCTGAGCACCAGCATTGCCTACCGCGAACGCAACGGGCTGGACGCGCGCGATTTCGAGGATGTGTACTGGAGCCGCTGGTTCTATCCGGTGAACGTGCTGGCCCTGTGCCTGGCGGCGGTGCCGTTCGCGTTCGGATCGCTGCGCAGCGGCGGCATGGGCAAGCGCTTGTTCCTGGGCATCCTGTTCGCATTGGGCTTCTGGCTGCTGCAGCTGTTCTTCGGCCGCATGGCCGGCGCGCTGAAGTTCGATTACCGCATTGCCTACGCGTTGCCGCCGATCGTGATGCTGGCGGTATCCGGACTTCTGTTCCGGCGCAAGTCGGGCTGATTCTGATTGTTGTAGAGCCGAGCCTGTGCTCGGCTGTCACGTACAGTGCGGAAAGCAGCCGAGCACGGGCTCGGCGCTACAGACAGCGCCTTACCGTTTCGGCATCCGCACCAGGCGGGTACCGCTGGCGCGGTCGTGCCAGGTCAGGCGTTGGCGGTCGACCCACGCCCACCAGAATCCCAGTCCGCCCAGCAGCAGGGACAGCGTGCCCACCGCAAAGCGCAGCCACAACTGGCCGCGCCGCAACGGCGTGCCATCGATTGATCGCACTGTCAGCCGCCACGGGCGCATGCCCAGGGTCTGTCCACCGCGGCGCCAGCTGGCCGTCGCGTACCAGCCCGTGATCGCCCAGCACACCGCCCACAGCAGCCACTGCCAGGCACTGAACGGCGCGATGTTCTCGCGTTGCGCGTGGCCGCTGAAGGTGTAGGCGAGGGTGAACAGCGTGCCGGCCAGCATCCACAGCGCCAGCACCGGCAGTGCGTCGTAGACCATCGCCAGCACGCGCCAGGCCAACAAGGCACGTGGGCGGGGCATTTCGGTAGCGGCCGCAGGGGCCGTGTCGGTGGCAGGGCGGGACATGCGCCGAGCATACGCAAAGCTGGCCGTGCCCGCAGTGGCCCTCGTATCCTGCACGCATGGCCCTTGTCTCCACCCCCGCAGAACGCCGCCAGCTGGTCCAGCAACTGCCCGAGCTTCGCGCCGACGACGGCGTGCGCATCCAGCGCTTCCTCGATGCGATCTGGGCCGAGAACGGCCTGGCCCGTGCCACCCTCGACAGTTACCGGCGTGACCTGGAAGGGCTGGCGCGCTGGATGGATGGGCGCGACGGTGGCCTGGCCGGCATCGAGCGTCCTGGGTTGTTCGATTATCTGGCCTGGCGCACCCGGCATGGCTGGTCACCGCGCAGCAACGCGCGCCTGCTGTCGGCGTTGCGGGCGTTCTTCGCCGATGGCGTGCGCCGCGGCGAACGCAGCGAGGATCCCAGCGCGCTGCTGGACCCGCCGAAGTTGCCACGGCTGCTGCCCAAGGCGCTGGCCGAGAGCCAGATCGATGCGCTGCTGGCGGCCCCGGACGTCGACAGCCCATTGGGCCTGCGCGATCGCGCCATGCTGGAACTGATGTATGCCGCCGGCCTGCGCGTGAGTGAACTGGTGCTGCTGCCCGCGACGGCGGTCAACCTGCGCCAGGGCGTGCTGAGGGTCACCGGCAAGGGCAGCAAGGAACGGCTGGTGCCGCTGGGAGAGGAATCCCAGCACTGGCTGGAGCGTTACCTGCAGCAGTCGCGCCCGCAGCTGGTCGGCAAGGGCAAGGTGCATGCCCTGGCGGATGGGCAGGCCCCGTTGTTCATTGAACCGACGCTGCATGCGCTGACCCGGCAGGCGTTCTGGCATCTGGTCAAGCGCCACGCACAGGTGGCCGGCATCGACCCGGCGCGGATCAGCCCGCATGGGCTGCGGCACAGCTTCGCCACCCATCTGCTCAACCGCGGTGCCGACCTGCGCGCGCTGCAGATGCTGCTCGGCCACAGTTCATTGTCGACCACCCAGATCTACC
>NZ_CP025780.1:264671-417319 GCF_003586545.1 Stenotrophomonas sp. Pemsol
CAGATCTACACCCTGGTAGCGCGCGAGCACCTGCAGAAGCTGCACGCCCGCCACCATCCGCGTGGCTGAGTGCCGGGCTGAATCGCTGCCCGGGGCGCTGCCGGGCGTCGCCGCCCGGTACCGGCGGCTGTGTCAGAATCCGGGGTCTTCTTCTGTCGCGGACCGCTCCATGCTCCGATTTGCCATCGCCGCCGTGTTCGGTGCGCTCAGCCTGACCGCCTGCGCCCAGCCGGCTCCGCCGGCCGCCAAGGCACCCGCCGCCGCTGCGGCCAAGGCCAGTCCGGCCGCGAATGCGCCCGCCGACCAGGCGGTACGCGCCGCACTGACCGCGTTGAACCCCGGTTTCCAGGTGGACTACATTGGCGCCGCGCCTTTCCCCGGCTTCCGCGAGGTCGTCGTTTCAGGCCAGCTTCTGTATGTGTCCGATGACGGCCGCTATCTGTTCCAGTCTCAGCCCTACGACACCCACGCCAAGGGCCCGGCCAACAGCGAAGGCCTGCTCGGCTATCGCCGCGGCCTGCTGGCCAAGGCCAACCACGGCGATCGCATCGTTTTCGCCGCGCCGAACGCCAAGTACACCATCAGCGTGTTCACCGACATCGAGTGCGGTTACTGCCGCAAGCTGCACCAGGACATCGCCGAGCTCAACCGCAACGGCATCACCGTCGAGTACCTGGCGTTCCCGCGCATGGGCCTGGGCAGCAAGGACTACACCGACATGATTTCGGTCTGGTGTGCAGCGGATCGTCGCCAGGCGCTGACCAACGCCAAGCGCGGCGGCAACGTTCCCGCCAGGAACTGCACCAATCCGGTGGCGATGCAGTACGCGCTGGGCCAGCAGCTGGGCGTGAATGGTACGCCGGCGATCTTCGCACCGGACGGCACCCAGCTGGGGGGCTACCTGCCGCCGGCACAGCTGCGTGCGGCGTTGGAGAAGCTGTCGGCCAAGCGCTGATCGCCGTTGACCTTTTCCTGTAGCGCCGAGCCCATGCTCGGCTGCGCAACCATCAGCCGAGCATGGGCTCGGCTCCACAGATCAGAGGCCGGGGGCGCAAAATGCGCCCCCGGCTTTTCCCTTATTTCAGGCCATCACTGACCGCCTTGGTCAGCGTGCCCTGCGCATCGTCACCGCTGAACTCCCAGACGAACGCGCCGCCCAGGCCCTGGGTCTTCACGTAACCCATCTTGCGGGTGATGTTGGCCGGGGTGTCGAAGCTCCACAGCGTGCTGCCGTTGTAGATCCAGGTGGCACCGGCGGTGTTGTCGGTGTAGCCCGGCCACGCCAGGTTCTTCAGCACCTTCCAGTCCTCGATGCCGGCTTCATACGTGCCCGGGGCGGCACCGCTGGCGGTCTGGTACAGGCCGTTGTTGGCATTGGCCACGCCGGTCCAGCCACGCCCGTAGTAGCCGATGCCCAGGTTGAGCTTGGCGGCGGGCACGCCACGGCTGATGAAGGCCTCGATGGCGTCGTTGCTGTTGTACAGCTTCTGGTCGCCGGTGGACGGATCATTCGGCGAATCGAACAGCGCCGACTGGTGATTGGTCTTCGCATCCCACGCGCCGTGGAAGTCATAGGTCATCACGTTGATGTAGTCCAGGTAAGGGTGGTACGCCGCCGGATCTGTGACGCGGATCTTGTCGATGCCGGCACCCACCGCCACCGTCAGCAACAGGCCCGGACGCACCGCATCGAGCTGGCGGCGGAACTCGGCCATCAGCGCGGTGAAGTTGGCGTTGTCTTCCGGCTTGCCGCATTCGATGCCGCAGGCCACCGGGTATTCCCAGTCGATGTCGATGCCGTCGAACACGCCCAGCGCCGCACCGGCGCCGCCGGCACCGTCGGTCACCGGCAGGTTGCCCTTGATGTAGGCGTCGATGCACGAGGCAACGAAGGCCTGACGGTTTTCCGGGCGCGCCGCGCTGGAGAAGCCGCGCGACCAGGTCCAGCCACCCAGCGAGATCAGTACCTTCAGGTTCGGGTACTTGGCCTTGAGCTGCTTGAGCTGGTTCCAGTTGCCGCGCAGCGGCTGGTCCCAGGTATCGGCGCTGCCGCTGACACTCTCGGCGGCACTGAAGGCCTTGGTGTAGTCGGCGAACGCATCGCCACCGGCACCGCTGTTCGGATCCGACGGCTGGGTGATGCCGACTTCGCAGCGGTTGTTGCGCACGTTGCCGAACGCGTAGTTGATGTGGGTCAGGCGCGCCGCCGAACCGCTGCTGTCGATGTTCTTGACCCGGTAGTTGCGGCCGTAGATGCCCCACTGGGTGAAGTAACCGATGACCCGCTTGCCGGTGGTGCCGCCGTCGCCGGCCAGCGTGGCGGCGCTGATCTCGGTGCCCTGCGCCGACGCGTTGCCGGCGTTGTCGCGCGCCCGCACGCGGTAACGGTAGGTGGTCGATGCGGTCAGCCCCCCATCCACATAGCTGGCACTGGACGGCGAACCGACCAGACTTCCGTTACGGTACACGTCATAGCCGGCCAGGCCACTGCCACCGGTGTTGTCGGTGGATGGGCTCCAGCTGAGCGCGATGCTGTTGGCAGTGCGCGTTCCGGCCGCCAGCCCGCCGGGCACGCTCGGCGCGGTGGTATCGCCACCGGCAGCGTTGACGGTGATGGTGATGGTCGCGGTGCTGCTGGTGGCGTTGTTGTTGTCGGTAGCGACCGCACGCAGGGTGTGGCTGCCGGCGCTGGCATTGGTCCAGCTGGCCGCATACGGCGCACTGGTGGCCACGCCGAGCGTGCTGCCGTCGCGGAAGAATTCGACCTTGGCGACGCTGCCGTCCGGATCGCTGGCGGTGGCGGTCACGTTGACCGTGCTGCCGGCACTGAAGGTGGCGCCGTTGGCCGGCGAGGTCAGGCTGACCACCGGCGGCTGGTTGGTGCCGCTGCCATCGCAGGCACCGAGGTTGGTGTAGTAGGGCGCGCCGGCCGGATGGTCCGGTGGCGCGTTCCAGATGTCCTGGTTCGCCCGATAGAGGACGCCTCCTTTCTGCAGGGTATCGCCGGCCCGGTAGATCTTGGCCTGGTCCCACTGGGCCACGCCGGCACAGCTGGCAGCCTGCGCCAGGCCGGGCAGGGCGGCACTGCCGGCGGCCAGGGCAAGCAGCCAGGCCAGATGGCGGGGACGACAGCTTCGGGTCGAACGTTCGGCACTGCGCACAATCGGGTCGTACATGGGTGAGTCTCCGATCAAAGGGCGCGCGGGCCCCGATGGCGCTGCGCGTGACGCAGGTCCGGGCATCGCCCGGGAAGGCGACGGAGGGGCCGGACGGAGGCACCTGGGAGGCCGGGGAGAGAGTCCGGCACCAGGTGGGGACAACGTTGTCATCAATTGCGTGGTCAATCCGTGAGCAAGCGCATGGTTCGGCGATTTGGGCGGAAAGCGGCGCTGGCGCGCAGTCGGCGGCCATCGGCGGAGCCCCCTCGTGGCTGGGGCTTGCCGCCAACAGCGGATTTCTGGGGGTTGGCCGGGGGGGTGGGCTGCGCAGGGGGCGCTGCAAGTACGTCCATGTAAGCTCGGTGTGGGTTAGCAGGACCGTTGGCGCCATGGATGGCGCCATCGAGCCCCCATGGACGGGTTTACGGCGTGTCCTGCTGGCCCCCACCACCCCGCCATCCCACGGGAACCCAGCTTTTGCTTGGGCCGTTGCCGTTGCCGTTGTCGTTGCCGTGGCCTCGGCGGGTGCCGGGCGCCGCCCGGCCAAAGCCCTTCCCCCGCTTCCGGTACAATGTCGGGCCCGTTTCCCAACTACGGTTCCCCGGACATGATGGTCCTCGAGGGCGCGCCCGCCCTGTCGCCGTTCCGCCGCGAACGTCTTGAATCCCGCCTGCAGTCCATCGCTCCCTCCCTGCGCATCAGCGGCGCCTGGCACGTCTACTTCGTGCAGCCCGAAGGCAGCGCCGCCCCCGACCTGACCACGCTGTGCCGCATCCTCGAAGCGGCGCCGCAGGCCGAAGCCGTGGCCGAAGGCGCAGTCAGCCGCATCGTGGTGCCGCGCCTGGGCACGCTGTCGCCGTGGTCGAGCAAGGCCACCGAACTGGTCCGCGGTGCCGGCCAGCCGGTCAGCCGGGTCGAACGTGGCCTGCGCATCGACGTGCAGGGCTGGCCGGCCGATGCCGACGCTCAGCAGGCGCTGGTCAAGGCGCTGCACGACCCGATGACGCAGTCGGTGCTGGAGACCGTGGAGCAGGGCCAGGCGCTGTTCTCGGCGCCAGCGCGTGGCGAGCTGGAACGCGTGCCGGTGGACCAGCTGGAGGCCGCCAACCAGCGCCTCGGCCTGGCCATGGCCCAGGACGAGATCGACTACCTGCGTGAACGCTTCACCGCGCTGGGCCGCTCGCCGTCGGACGTGGAACTGATGATGTTCGCGCAGGCCAATTCCGAGCACTGCCGCCACAAGATCTTCAACGCCAGCTGGACCATCGACGGCCAGGAGCAGGACCGCTCGCTGTTCCGGATGATCAAGAACACCCACCAGCAGACCCCGCAGCACACGCTCAGCGCGTACAGCGACAATGCCGCGGTGATCGAAGGCCATCCGGCGTCGCGCTATCGCCCCGATCCGGCCAGTGGCGAATACCGCCGCGAAGCGCAGGTGCCCAGTGCCTTCCAGATCAAGGTGGAAACCCACAACCACCCAACCGCGATCGCACCGTTCCCGGGCGCCTCGACCGGCGCGGGTGGCGAGATCCGCGACGAAGGCGCGACCGGCCGCGGTGGCAAGCCGAAGGCGGGCCTGACCGGCTTCTCGGTCTCGCACCTGCGCATTCCGGAATTGCCGCAGCCGTGGGAGGCGCCGCGCGCGCTGAACCCGCGCATGGCACCGGCGCTGGAAATCATGACCGACGGCCCGCTCGGTGGCGCCGCGTTCAACAACGAGTTCGGCCGCCCGAACCTGCTCGGCTACTTCCGCAGCTTCGAGCTGCCGGAAGGCGCCGATCTGGTGCGCGCCTACGACAAGCCGATCATGCTGGCCGGTGGCCTCGGTGCGATTGATCGCGTGCAGGTCGACAAGATCCCGCTGCAGGCCGGTGATGCGGTGATCGTGCTGGGTGGCCCGGCGATGCTGATCGGCCTGGGCGGCGGTGCGGCCAGTTCGGTGGCCTCCGGTGAAAGCGCCGAGGACCTGGACTTCGCCAGCGTGCAGCGCGACAACCCGGAAATGGAGCGCCGCTGCCAGGAGGTCATCGACCGCTGCGTGGCGATGGGCGCCAACAACCCGATCAAGTTCTTCCACGACGTCGGCGCCGGTGGCCTGTCCAACGCCATCCCCGAACTGCTGCACGACTCGAACGTCGGTGGTGTCATCGACCTGGGCAAGGTGCCCACCGATGATCCGTCGCTGTCACCGATGCAGCTGTGGTGCAACGAGTCGCAGGAACGCTACGTGCTGGGCGTGGCCCAGGAGCGCCTGGCCGAGTTCGCCGCGCTGTGCGCCCGCGAGCGCTGCCCGTTCGCTGCGGTCGGTGTGGCCACCGCTGAAGAGCATCTGGTGGTGGCTTACGGCGCCGTGCCGGGCCACACCCCGGCCGATGCACCGATCGACCTGCCGATGGACGTGCTGTTCGGCAAGCCGCCGAAGATGCACCGCGATACCGCGCACCCGCCGGCACCGCGCTGGCCGGCGCTGAAGACCGGTGGCCTGGACCTGCAGGAAGCCGGCCTGCGCGTGCTCGCGCACCCGACCGTGGCCTCGAAGAACTTCCTGGTCACCATCGGTGATCGCAGCGTGGGCGGCCTGACCGCGCGCGAACAGATGGTCGGCCCGTGGCAGCTGCCGGTGGCCGACGTGGCGATCACCCTGGCCGACTTCGACGGCGTAGCCGGTGAGGCGATGTCGATCGGCGAGCGCACCCCGCTGGCCCTGCTCAATGCTGCTGCTTCGGCACGCATGGCGGTGGGCGAAGCGCTGACCAACCTGTGCGCGGCCCCGGTCGATGCGCTGGATGAGATCAAGCTGTCGGCGAACTGGATGGCCGCGGCCGGTCACCCGGGCGAAGACGCGCTGCTGTACGACGCGGTGAAGGCGGTGGGCATGGAACTCTGCCCGCAGCTGGACATCAGCATCCCGGTGGGCAAGGACTCGCTGTCGATGCAGGCGCAGTGGCACGACCAGGGCGAAGCGCACAAGAGCGTGTCGCCGGTGTCGCTGGTGATCTCGGCGTTCGCGCCGGTCGCCGACGTGCGCCAGCAGTTGACCCCGCTGCTCGACCGGGAGGTGGACAGCGAGCTGTGGCTGATCGGCCTCGGTGCCGGCAAGCAGCGCCTGGGGGGTTCGATCCTGGCCCAGGTGCATGCCGACCACGGCGACCTGCCGGCCTTCGCCGGTGCCGCCCCGGACCTGGACGATCCGCAGCGCCTGCGGGGTTTCTTCGAGCTGATCCGCGATGCACGCCAGTCCGGCCTGCTGCTGGCCTATCACGACCGCAGCGACGGCGGTGCTTTCGCCGCGCTGTGCGAAATGGCCTTCACCTCGCGCCTGGGCCTGGACATCGCCCTCGATGCCTGGGGTGACGATCCGTTCCGCAGCCTGTTCAACGAAGAACTGGGCGCGGTGGTGCAGATCGCGCGCGAAGACCGTGCAGCGTTTGCCGACCTGGTTGAACGCCATGCATTGACCGAATGCGCGCAGCGCATCGCCAAGCCAACCACCGCACCGGTGGTGCGCGTGTCGCTGGGCGGCGAGAACCTGGCCGAGTGGCGCTGGGAGGCCTTGTTCGATGCCTGGTGGTCGGTCACCCACGCGATGCAGAAGCGCCGCGACAACCCGGCCAATGCCGATGCCGAGCGCGAGATCGCGCGTGCCTTCAACGCACCGGGCCTGAAGCCGAAGCTCAGCTTCGACCTCAACGAGGATGTGGCGGCACCGTTCATCAGCAGTGGTGCGCGTCCGCGCGTGGCGGTGCTGCGCGAGCAGGGCGTCAACGGCCAGATCGAAATGGCCAACGCCTTCGAGCGTGCCGGCTTCCGTGCCTTCGACGTGCACATGAGCGACCTGATTGAAGGCCGCGTGGCCCTGCAGGATTTCACCGGCCTGGTGGCCTGTGGTGGCTTCAGCTATGGCGACGTGCTCGGTGCCGGCCGTGGCTGGGCCACCTCGATCCTGGAGCGCAGCGCACTGCGTGATGCCTTCGCCGCGTTCTTCGCGCGCGAAGACAGCTTCGCGCTGGGCGTATGCAACGGCTGCCAGATGATGAGCCAGCTGAAGAACATCATTCCGGGTGCCGAGCACTGGCCGCAGTTCCGTCGCAACGCCAGCGAGCAGTTCGAAGCCCGCACCGCGCTGCTGGAAGTGGTGGAATCGCCGTCGATCCTGCTGCGTGGCATGGCCGGCTCGCGCCTGCAGGTGGCGGTGGCGCATGGTGAAGGCCAGGCCGTGTTCGACAATGCCGTCGACCAGGCTGCTGCACGTGTCTCGCTGCGCTACATCGATGGCAATGGCAAGGTGGCCAGCCAGTACCCGCTGAACCCGAACGGTTCGCCGGACGGCATCACCGGCCTGACCAGCAGCGACGGCCGCGTCACCATCATGATGCCGCACCCGGAACGTACCCCGCGCGCGCTCAACCTGAGCTGGGCACCGGCGGAATGGCAGGGTGATTCGCCGTGGATGCGCATGTTCCGCAACGCGCGGGTGTGGTGCGGCTGATCGCATCGTTCCGCGCAGGCCGCAATGCCACCGCGTATGGAAAAACCCGCCGCTTCGTCGGCGGGTTTTTCTTTGCACGCGTGAAACCCTTGTCGCGCCCGCTAGTTACATCGGTTTTCATGCGCCAGCGGTCCGTCACGTGTACCTAACAAAATACTTTTATAAACACGTGAAATGGTGAACTGCTTCACGGCAATAGCATTTGCCGTGTCAAAGTCTTGACGATCTGCAAAGTTGCCGTTAACACTTGAACCCCGTTTCAGAACCATTCATTCCGCAGTAACCGCTCGGCGCACGCGCTCGGTTTTCTGTCGCTGCGCGCCGTTCGGCAATACCCCGCAGTAAATCACGCGAATAAACGCCCCCAGGGGACGTTGGGCCACAAGGCCCGGCGGTGGCGTTGCTTTGCCCAAAACCAGTCCAATCAGGAGCCGTACCGATGAATCGGATTTATCGCAAGGTCTGGAACAAAGCATTGGGTCAGTTGGTGGTGGCCTCGGAACTGGCCTCCTCCGACAGCAGCGGTGGTGTTGTCGACCAGCGCCGTGATACGACACAGGCCACGCCCGCGCTGTTGGCGGTGGCACTGGGCCTGGTATTGGGATTGGGCATGAGCGGTTCCGCCATTGCACAGTCAGTGCAGATCGGCGGCAGCGCTACCTGCGTCGCATTCAGCGGCAAGCTGCTGGAAAAGTGCCTGATCGAAGGCTCGGCCACGGCCAAGGGCAGCAACGCGGTGGCGATCGGCAGCAACAGCAATGCCAGCGCCGCCAACAGCGTGGCGCTGGGCGCTGGCTCCAAAGCAGCGCGGGCCAATACCGTGTCCGTCGGCGACGCCGGCAAGGAACGGCAGATCACCAACGTGGCCGCTGGTACCCAGGCCACCGATGCGGTGAACAAGTCACAGCTGGATGCGCAGGCGCGCGCCACGCAGGCCGCGCTGGCGGATGTCGCCGCAGATGGAAACCGCTATTTCAAGGCCGATGGCGCAGGTGATGACAGCGACGCGGCGAAGATCGACGGGCAGGGCGCGGTTGCAGCGGGCGCCGGTGCGCAGTCGTTGGCCAATGCCACCACCGCCATCGGTACCCAGGCGATTGCCGCCGGCCTGGGCGCCAGCGCGTTCGGCCAGGGCGCATTGGCAATCGGTGACGCCAGCGTGGTGGTCGGGCAGAGTGCTGCCGCGTTCGGTCTTGGTGACACCGCCGTCGGCGCCAGTGCCTACGCTGCAAGCGAGAATGGCGCGGCCACCGCCCTGGGTGCGCTGTCCGAAGCCACCGCCGATGGCGCCACTGCCGTGGGTGGCGGTGCCGTGGCGATGGGCCCGGGCAGTACCGCACTGGGCCGCGGCGCCACTGCCGCCAATGAAGCATCAATCGCGGTGGGTGCGTTCAGCACCGCCGTCGGTGAGTACAGCACCGCGCTGGGGTCCAACTCGGCGGCGGTTGCCACCGGCAGCGTGGCGCTGGGCGCCGGCTCGCTGGCCGACCGCGTCGATACCGTCTCTGTCGGCGCCGCCGAATATGGCCTGACCCGGCAGATCACCAGCGTCGCTGCGGGTACTGAAGATACCGACGCGGTCAATGTCGGCCAGTTGAAGAACGTGGCCGCCGTGGCCGATGCCACGGCCAAGCGTTTCCAGGCCACTGGCAGCAGCAACAGCGACGCCGGCGCGCTGGCCGAAGGTGACGAGGCGCTGGCGGCCGGCGAGGCGGCCAACGCCATCGGCAACGGCACCACCGCCGTGGGTGCCGGCGCCACGGCCGTTGCGCAGAACGCCACCGCCGTCGGCAACAACGCGCTGGCGTCGGGCCAGAACAGCGCCGCGTTCGGCAACAACGCACAGGCCAACGGCCCGGGCAGTGTCGCCGTCGGTGGTGCTGCGGTGGATGCCGATGGCAATCCGCTGATCACCAGTGGCGGCGTGCCGGTGGAAACCGGCGCGACCAGCGCAGGTGTCGGTGGCACCGCAGTGGGCGCCAGTGCCGAAGCCAGTGGATTTGCGGCGTCGTCCTACGGCGTTGGCGCGTATGCCGCCGGTGCGCAGTCGTCCGCATTCGGTGCGGTCGCCAATGCCATCGGCGACTACTCCACCGCAATGGGTACGCAGAGTACCGCCACTGGTAGCAGCAGCGTCGCCATCGGCGGCCCGGCCGACCTGATTCCGGGCCTGGGCTTCTTCGTGCAGACCCAGGCCAGCGGCGAAGCCGCCACCGCGGTCGGCGCCGGCGCTATCGCCAGCGGTGATCGTGCGGTGGCCAACGGCAGCCTGACCGAAGCATCCGGCGTGGAATCCACCGCCGTGGGCTACTTCGCCTATGCCCCGGGTGAGAATGCCAGCGCGCTCGGTGCGCAGACCTGGGCCAGCGGTGCGCAGAGCACCGCGGTGGGCTACTACGCCACTGCACGTGGTGCCAACAGCGTCGCGCTCGGCGCGAATTCCGAAGCGGTGCGCGCCAACAGCGTGGCCGTGGGCAGTGCCGGCAACGAGCGGCAGATCACCAGCGTTGCCGCGGGCAGTGAAGCCACCGATGCGGTCAACAAAGCCCAACTCGACGCGGTGGCCAGCACCGCCGACGGCACCGCGCGCTTCTTCCAGGCACAGCCCGAAGCGGGCAGTGATGCCGGTGCGTTCGCCGAGGGCGAAGGTGCGGTCGCGGCCGGCTCCTCGAGCAACGCGATCGGTGCTGGTGCAGTTGCACATGGCGCTGCCGCGTCAGCGATCGGTGATGACAGCGTGGCGGTGGGTCGCAACAGCAGCGCCACCGGCAACGGTGGTGTTGCCATCGGTGGCCTCGGACAGGCCTACGACGAGTACAACCAGCCGATCATCGGCGCCGACGGAAAGGCGCAGCAGGTGGGCACCACGGCGGTTGCCGATGCCACGGCGGTCGGCAGCGGTGCGCAGGCCACCGGTGCCGTGAGCAGCGCGTTCGGCAATGCCGCCAAGGCCAGCGGCGACAACAGCTTCGCGGCCGGCGGCAAGTCGCGTGCGACCGGCAGCTATGCCGTTGCGGTCGGTGACAGCGCCTTCGCCAGCAGCGATGACAGCACCGCTGTCGGTGGCTACAGCTGGGCCACGGCCAGTGGTGCGAGCGCCTTCGGTTCCGGTGCATGGGCCACCGCCACCAACGCCTCGGCGTTCGGCAACGCGGCATGGGCCAGCGGCAGTGGCGCAACCTCCATCGGCTACAACAGCTGGGCCAATGGTGCCAGCTCAACCGCAGTCGGCCGTGGTGCCTTCGGCTATGGCGACAACAGCGTGGCGCTGGGCTTCCAGGCGCTGGGTAACAGCCTCAACAGCATTGCCATCGGCACCAACACGGTGGCCGGTGGTGAAAGCGCGATCGCGCTCGGGGCCGGCAGCAACGCCAGCGCCAGCAACGCTGTCGCGCTCGGCGCCGGCTCGGTTGCCAACCGCGCCCGCAGCGTGTCGGTCGGCAGCACCGGCAACGAGCGGCAGATCACCAACGTCGCCGCTGGCACCCAGGCCACCGATGCGGTGAACAAGGCGCAGCTGGATGCGGTGGCGAGTACCGCCACCACCACCAGCCGCTTCTTCCAGGCCAGTGGCAGCGGCGGTGACGTGGCCGGTGCGCTGGTGGACGGTGACAACGCGCTGGCCGCCGGTGATGCGGCCAACGCCATCGGCAACGGCGCCACCGCACTCGGCAGTGGTGCCAATGCGCTGGCCAACAACGCGCAGGCGATCGGTCTCAACGCGCTGGCCAGCGCCGCCAACGCCAGCGCCGTCGGTGCCAACGCACAGGCGACCGGTGAGTACGCCACCGCGCAGGGTGCGGAAAGCGAAGCCAGCGGCGAGCAGAGCGCGGCGTTCGGTGCCGCCAGCATCGCCAGTGGTGCCGGCAGTACCGCCAACGGTGTGTTGTCCGAAGCCTCCGGCGAGGAAGCCGTGGCGGTGGGCTACTTCAGCAATGCCAGCGGCAGCGGCGCCACCGCGGTCGGCAGCGAAAGCGTCGCCAGCGGCACGGCGTCGGCAGCGTTCGGCATCGGCGCCGAAGCGACCGGTGGCTACAGCACCGCCATCGGTGGCTATTCCCAGGCATCGGCGTTCAACGCCACCGCTTTCGGCAACTTCGCCAGTGCCACCGGTTCCAACAGCGTGGCGCTGGGCGGCGACTCCGAGGCGTCGGGTGCCTACAGCACCGCCACCGGCCAGGGTAGCCTGGCCACCGGCACCAACAGCGTCGCCGTCGGTGGTTCGCTGTTTGGCGTGCTGGCCACCGAAGCATCGGGCAATTACTCCACCGCCGTCGGTGGCGGCGCCTGGTCCGGCGGCATCAACAGCACCGCACTGGGCAACGCCGCCGAATCGCGCGCTGCCAACAGCGTGGCGCTGGGTGCCGATTCGATCGCGGACCGTGACAACACCGTGTCGGTAGGCGGTGCTGGCAATACCCGCCAGATCACCAACGTGGCCGATGGCACGCAGGGCAATGATGCGGTCAACAAGAACCAGCTTGACGCCGTAGCCGCAGCAGCGGAGAAGACCAGCAGGCAGTTCCAGGCCAGTGGCAACGCCGAGGGTGAAACCGGCGCCCTGGTCGAGGGTGACAACGCGCTGGCGGCCGGTGATGCGGCCAACGCCATCGGCAACGGTGCCACCGCACTCGGCAGCGGCGCCAATGCACTGGCCGCCAACGCCACGGCGGTCGGCATCGATGCGCTGGCCACCGGCAACAACGCCGCAGCACTGGGCAGTACCGCACAGGCCACCGGCGAAGACAGCCTTGCGCTCGGTACCGGCGCCAGTGCCAGCGAGCTGGGTGCCAGCGCCGCGGGTGCGCGTGCACAGGCCAGTGGTGCGTACAGCACCGCGACCGGCACCGAATCCAACGCCAGCGGCACGCAGGCACTGGCCAGTGGCTTCCGCAGTGCCGCCTCTGCCGATGGCACCACCGCCGTCGGTGGCTATGCCGAAGCGAGCGGACGCCTCGGCACCGCGTTGGGCTACGGCTCGGCCGCCAGCGGGGCCAACACCACCGCGGTCGGCTTCGGTGCCGCCGCAGCCGGTACCGGTGCCGTGGCCGTGGGCCAGTCCAGCGAGGCCAGTGGCGAGGAGAGCGTGGCCATTGGTGGCAGCACCTTCTTCGGCTTGATCCCGTCGCGTGCCAGCGGCACCGGCGCGGCGGCCTTCGGTGCCGGCGCCTGGGCGACCGAAGATTACGCCACCGCGATAGGCTGGAATTCGTGGGCGGATGCCGCAGATGGCACGGCACTGGGCGCCAGTGCCACCGCCAGTGGGTTGAACAGCGTGGCGCTGGGCGCCGGCTCCAAGGCCGAGCGCGACAATACCGTGGCCGTGGGCACCGCGGGCGGTGAGCGCCAGGTGACGCATGTGGCAGCCGGCACCGAGGCCACCGACGCGGTGAACAAGGGCCAGCTGGACGCGGTTGCCAGCGTTGCCGATAGGACTGGCCGGCAGTTCCAGGCCAGCGGCAACGCCGATGGCGAAGCCGGTGCACGGGTGGAGGGCGACGACGCGCTCGCCGCTGGCAATGCGGCCAATGCGATTGGCAACGGCACCACCGCATTGGGCAGCGGCGCAACGGTGGTCGCGGCCAATGCCACGGCGGTCGGCGTTGACGCACTGGCCACGGCCGAGCAGGGTGTGGCGATCGGCAGCGGTGCCAGCAGCACCGCAGGCGGTGCCGTAGCGCTGGGTGCACAGAGCAGCAGCGGCGGCGCCGCCAGCATTGCGATCGGCGCGCAGTCGCAGTCGCAGGGCATCGGGGCGACCGCTGTCGGCGGCATGGCCGAGGCCGCCGGCCTGGCGGCCACCGCAGTGGGCTACGGCGCGATCGCCGATGGTCGCGAAACTACTGCAGTCGGCAACTTCGCACAGGCCAATGGCTGGCGTGCCACGGCGTTTGGTGCAGGCGCCAGCGCCGGCTTCTTCGGCACCGCGATAGGCAGTGCCGCGCAGGCCGCCGACGTGTCCACGGCGGTGGGCCAGGGCACCATTGCGCAGATCGCCGGCGCCGGCTTCGGCGTGCAGGCCAAGGCTGGCGAGTACGGCACCGCTCTGGGCAACAACGCCGCGACCGGATTGAACGGCGTGGCGGTCGGCTTCAATGCACTGGCCGGACAGGATGCCGCCAGCGTCAGTGCTGGCCGGTTCACCACCGCCATCGGCAGTGAGGCGTGGGCTACCGAAGACGGCGCCACCGTGGTCGGTTACAACAGCTACGCGCAGGCCAGCAACGCGACGGTGCTCGGCAGCAATACCTGGACCACCAAGGACGCCGGCAACAGCGTCGCGTTGGGTGCGGGCTCGCTGGCCGACCGTGCCAACACAGTGTCGGTGGGTGCCGCACAGGAGTGGGTCGATGCTGCCGGAGTCACCCACAGCGCGATCAACCGCCAGCTCACCAATGTCGCGGCCGGTACGCAGGCCACCGATGCGGTGAACAAGGGCCAGCTGGATGCAGTGGCCGCCACCGCCGATGCGGTCGGCCAACGCTTCAAGGCCAACGGTTCGGGTACCGCCAGTGCCACCGGCACGGATGCCGTGGCCATCGGCGGCAACGCCAACGCCAGTGGAAGCCGCAGCAATGCGCTGGGCAGTGGTGCCACGGCCATCGGCAACGCGGCGCTGGCACTGGGCGCCAACAGCGGCGCCAGCGGCAACAACTCAGTGGCATTGGGTGCCGGTTCGCGTGCGCTGGAGGCCAACGTGGTCTCGGTCGGCGGTGGCAACGGCACCGCCGGCCCGGCCACGCGGCGGATCGTCAATGTGGCCGACGGCCGCATCGCCGCCGGCAGCACCGATGCGGTCACCGGCTCCCAGCTCAACGTCACCAACCAGCGCGTGGGCGCAGTGGAAACCCGCGTGGGTGATTTCGATTCGCGCATCGCGACGGTCGAGACCACGGCGGCCAGCGCAGTCGGCTATGACGACGCCAGCCGTGATCGCCTGACCCTGTCCGGCTTCCAGGGCACCACCATCGACAACGTCGGTGCCGGCAGCATCGCCGCCGGCAGCCGCCAGGCGATCAATGGCGGGCAGTTGTTCCAGTCGCTCAGTGATGCCGCCAGCTTCCTCGGCGGTGGCGCCAGCGTCGGCATGCAGGGTGTGTTCGTGGCGCCGAACTACGTGATCCAGGGCGCCACCTACAGCAACGTCGGCGATGCGCTCGGTGCGCTGGACCGCAAGGTCAGCGAGATCGATCGCCGCACCGCCGGAGGCACGCGTTCGGGAACGGCAAGCCTGCGTTCGATGAGTGCCTCGCTGGATGAAAGCCCGCTGGCCAGCGTCGCCGACGCACCGGCCACCGCCGATGCAGCACCGGCCAGCACCGCACGCGTGCAGGGCACGCCGACTGCCGCCGCCGCCGGTGCCGGGATTCCGGTTGGCACCCCGGCCACGGGCTTCAATGCCGTCGCCATGGGTGAGGGCGCAGTGGCCAGTGGCGCCTCGTCCACCGCCATCGGCCAGGGTGCCAGTGCCACGGCTGCCAACGCGGTGGCTTTGGGCCAGGGCTCGGTCGCCGATCGTGCCAATACGGTGTCGGTGGGCAGCGAAGGCAACGAACGCCAGGTCACCAACGTCGCCGCCGGCACCACCGCCACCGACGCCGTCAACAAGGGCCAGCTGGACCGTGGCATGGCCACTGCCAACAGCTACACCGACAGCCGCGTGCAGGCCGTCGCCGACAGCTTCGATGTGTTCAAGGGCGAGATCGACGGGCGCCTGCGCCACATGGATCGCCGCATCGACCGCCAGGGCGCCATGAGCGCGGCGATGCTCAACATGGCCACCAGTGCCGCCGGTATCCGCACCCAGAACCGGGTCGGCGTCGGCATCGGTTTCCAGGGCGGCGAGTCGGCGTTGTCGCTGGGCTACCAGCGTGCGATCAGCGATCGCGCCACGGTCACCTTCGGCGGTGCCTTCAGCAGTGACGACAGCTCGGTCGGCGTTGGTGCCGGCTTCGGCTGGTAAGCCAAACCACTGCGCCGGCGGCCACCCACGCCGGCGCCAAACCTGCAATCAGGGCCTGGGGGGAGGTCACGGCAATCCCGGCTGGGCCGGCCGGGAGTCGTCAAGGAATGATGGCCGCAGTGTTGGTTCGATCCATGACCCAGAAGAGGAATTTCGACGTGATCAAGAAGCAGAACCTTCGCATCAATGTGCTTGCCGCCGCCGTGCTGTCGATGACCGCGGTGGGTGCCGTCCACGCCGCCGGGTTGCCGACCCGTGAACCGGTGCGCCAGGCCAGCACCGCCGAGCCGGGCGCCGAGCGCATCATCGTCAAGTATCGTGCCGGAACCGCTGCGGCGGGCGACCGTTCGGCCAAGCTGTCCACCGTGCAGTCCGCGCTGACCCGCGCCAGCCTGTCCGGTGGCACCGCCCGCGCCAGCACGCTTGGCCCGCAGGTCGTGCGCAGGCTCGGCGTCGGTGCCGACCTGATCCGCCTGCAGGGCCGCCTGGCGCCTGCGGAACTGCAGCGCGTGCTGAAGGAACTGAAGGCCGATCCGGCCGTGCAGTACGCCGAGGCCGACGTGAAGCTGCGCCGCACCGAGCTGCGCGCCGGTGACGTGCAGCCGGCGCTGGCGCCGAACGATCCGTACTACCAGCAGTACCAGTGGCACCTGCACAACGCCACCGGTGGCATCAACGCACCGTCGGCGTGGGATGTATCGCAGGGCGAGGGCGTGGTGGTGGCCGTGCTCGACACCGGCATCCTGCCGCAGCACCCGGACCTGGTCGGCAACCTGCTGGAAGGCTACGACTTCATCAGCGATGCCGAGACGTCGCGCCGTGCCACCAACGATCGCGTGCCGGGCGCGCAGGACTATGGCGACTGGGTCGAGAACGACAATGAGTGCTACACCGGCTCCGTCGCGGAGGACAGCTCCTGGCACGGTACCCATGTGGCCGGCACCGTGGCCGAGCAGACCAACAACGGCGTCGGCATGGCCGGTGTCGCGCACAAGGCCAAGGTGCTGCCGGTCCGCGTGCTCGGCAAGTGCGGTGGCTACCTTTCCGATATCGCCGACGCCATCACCTGGGCCTCCGGCGGCACCGTGGCGGGCGTGCCCGCCAATGCCAACCCGGCCGAGATCATCAACATGAGCCTGGGTGGAAGCGGCAGCTGTGACGGAACCTACCAGGATGCGATCAATGGCGCGATCTCGCGTGGCACCACCGTGGTCGTGGCGGCCGGCAACGAGACCGACAACGCATCCAAGTACCGTCCGGCCAGTTGCGACGGCGTGGTGACCGTCGGCGCCACCCGCATCACCGGCGGCATCACCTACTACTCCAACTACGGCACCCGCGTGGACCTGTCCGGTCCGGGTGGTGGTGGCAGCGTCGATGGCAATCCCGGCGGCTACGTCTGGCAGTCCAGTTCCGATGCGGCCACCACGCCGGAGTCAGGCAGCTACAGCTACATGGGCATGGGCGGCACGTCGATGGCCTCGCCGCACGTGGCTGCGGTCGCTGCACTGGTGCAGAGCGCGCTGATCGCCAAGGGCAAGGATCCGCTGGCCCCCGCCGCCATGCGCACGCTGCTGAAGGAAACCGCGCGCCCGTTCCCGGTCAGCATTCCGGCCGCCACCCCGATCGGCACCGGCATCGTCGATGCCAAGGCGGCGCTGGCCAAGGCACTGGAAGAGCCGTGCACCGAGAACTGCGGGCCGGTGGCGACGCCGCTGACCAACAAGGCCGCGGTGGGGGGCCTGAACGGTACGGCCGGCAGCAGCCGCCTGTACAGCTTCGAGGCAGCCGCTGGCAAGCAGTTCAGCGTGATCACCTACGGTGGCACCGGCAACGTGTCGGTCTACATCGCCCAGGGACGCGAGCCGAGCGCCAGCGACAACGATGGCAAGTCGACCCGTCCCGGCACGTCCGAAACGGTACGGGTGAACAAGCCGGTGGCAGGCACCTACTACATCAAGGTGGTGGGCGAAGCGGCCTACAACGGCGTCAGCATCCTCGCCACGCAGTAAGCCTGTCGTGTCGTAGTTGAACGGCCGAGGCCCGTCATCCTGTGTGACGGGCTTCGTCTTTTTACGAAAGCTGGCGGCAGGGCGGCGGAAATCATGGCTTAACTGCTAAAGTCGGTCCGATTGACAGGAGAGTCACGTGAACGCGCTCGCTGCAACCGTTACCGACGATGCCGAAGGCCGCATCCTGGATGCGCTGCTGGCACGCGGCCGGCTCAAGGAAGGAGACCTGGCGCGCGCGCGGCCGCTGCACGCCGAGGCCGGCGGCAGCCTGCTGGGCCTGCTGGTGCGCCTGGGCCTGGTGTCTGAACGCGACCAGGCACAGGCCAGCGCCGAGGTGCTGGGCCTGCCGCTGCTGGAGGGCAAGCAGGTGCCGGAGGCCCCGCCGCAGGCGCTGGCCGAAGGACTGCCGCTGTCGCTGCGTTTCCTGAAGCAGTTCCATGTGTGCCCGCTGGAGTTGAATGAACACGGGGTGCGTCTGTGGCTGGCCGATGCCCACGATGCCTATCCGCAGCAGGCCGTGCAGTTGGCGCTGGGGGTTCCGGTGACACCGGTGCTGGGCATGCGCGCGGAGATCGATGACCTGGTCGAGCGCTGGTTCGGCCAGGGCCGCAGCGCGATGGGCGCGATCGTGGAAACCGCCGATGGCGAGGGCGGCGCGGTCGACGATATCGAGCACCTGCGCGACCTCGCTTCGGAAGCGCCGGTGATCCGTCTGGTCAACCTGGTGATCCAGCGTGCGGTGGAACTGCGCGCTTCGGATATCCATGTCGAACCGTTCGAGAGCCGGTTGAAAGTCCGCTACCGGGTTGATGGCGTGCTGGTGGAGGGCGAGAGCCCGCCGGCCAATCTCACCGCCGCGGTGATCAGCCGCATCAAGATCATGGCCCGGCTCAACATCGCCGAGCGCCGCCTGCCGCAGGACGGCCGCATCATGCTGCGCGTGCAGGGCAAGGAGCTGGACCTGCGCGTGAGTACCGTGCCTACCGCGCATGGCGAAAGCGTGGTGATGCGCCTGCTGGACCGCGAAACGGTGGTCTTCGATTTCCACCGGCTCGGCTTCACCGACGCCTTCCTGCCGCAGTTCCGCAAGGTGCTGGAACAGCCGCACGGCATCCTGCTGGTGACCGGGCCGACCGGCTCGGGCAAGACCACCACGCTGTACACCGCGCTGAGCCAGCTCAACACCGCCGACGTCAAGATCATCACGGTGGAAGATCCGGTCGAGTACCAGATCGAGGGCATCAACCAGATCCAGGCCAAGCCGCAGATCGGCCTGGATTTCGCCAACGCGCTGCGCAGCATCGTCCGCCAGGATCCGGACATCATCATGATCGGTGAAATGCGCGACCTGGAAACCGCGCGCATCGCCATCCAGTCGGCACTGACCGGCCACCTGGTGCTGTCCACCCTGCACACCAACAATGCGGCCGGTGGCATCACCCGCCTGCTCGACATGGGCGTGGAGGATTACCTGCTCACCTCGACCATCAACGGCATCCTGGCCCAGCGCCTGGTGCGCCGGCTGGAGCCCACCCATGCCGAACGCTACGCAGCCTCGCCAGAGGAGATCGAACGCTTCGAGCTTCGCCGCCTGCAGCCGGAGGGACCGATCCACCTTTACCGCCCGAAGCCCTCGGCGCTGGCGCCGACCGGCTACCTGGGGCGTACCACCATCATGGAATTCCTGGTGATGAACGATGCGCTGCGGCGTGCGGTGATGCGTCGCGATGGCATGGGCGAGATCGAGCGCATCGCCCGCGAAGCCGGCATGCGCACCATGTACGAGGATGGCCTGTCCAAGGCGCTGAGCGGACAGACCACCATCGAGGAAGTGCTGCGCGTGACCGAGGAAAGCTGATGCGCGCAGGACGCAGGGGCTGACATGCCGAACTACCGCTACAAGGCGCTCAATCCGCACGGTGAGGTCTTCGACGGGCAGATGGAAGCGGCCAGCGAGGCCGAGCTGATCGCGCGCCTGCAGGACCAGGGCCACCTGCCGATGGAGACGCAGCTGGCCGACGCCGGCGCGATCGGCGGCCGCAGCTGGCGCAACCTGCTGCAGCAGCGCCCCCTGCAGGGCGCCGCCCTGCTGCAGTTCACCCAGCAGCTGGCGACCCTGCTCGGTGCCGGCCAGCCGCTGGATCGCGCGCTGTCGATCCTGCTGGGGTTGCCCGAGGACGAACGATCGCGCCGCGCGATCACCGACATCCGCGACGTGGTGCGCGGCGGTGCACCGC
Source organism: Stenotrophomonas sp. Pemsol (assembly GCF_003586545.1). Lineage (NCBI taxonomy): Bacteria > Pseudomonadati > Pseudomonadota > Gammaproteobacteria > Lysobacterales > Lysobacteraceae > Stenotrophomonas > Stenotrophomonas sp. Pemsol. Next base: position 284,534 of record NZ_CP025780.1, read on the forward strand.
TGTCCACCGCGCTGGAACGCCAGCATGGGCTGTTCTCGCGCCTTTACGTGAACATGGTGCGCGCCGGCGAAGCCGGCGGCAGCCTGCATGAAACCCTGCAACGCCTGGCCGACTACCTGGAGCGCAGCCGCGCGCTGCAGGGCAAGGTCATCAACGCGCTGGTCTACCCGGCGATCCTGCTGGTGGTGGTGGGCGGTGCGCTGCTGTTCCTGCTTGGCTACGTGGTGCCGCAGTTCGCGCAGATGTACGAGAGCCTGGACGTGGCGCTGCCGTGGTTCACCAATGCGGTGCTGCAGCTGGGCCTGTTCGTGCGCGACTGGTGGGTGCTGCTGCTGGTGGTGCCGGCGCTGCTGGCGCTGTTCTTCGAGCGCAAGGCGCGGCAACCGGCGTTCCGGCTGGCGCTGGATGGTTGGCTGCTGCAGCGCCGTGGCATCGGCCGTCTCGTCGGTGAACTGGAGACCGCGCGCCTGGCGCGCACGCTGGGCACCCTGCTGCGCAACGGCGTACCCCTGCTGGGCGCACTGGGCATCGCGCGCAACGTACTGGGCAACCGCGCGCTGGCCGCCGATATGGAAGCGGCCGCCGATGAAGTGAAAAATGGTGCCGGCCTGTCGCTGGCACTGTCGCGCGGCAAGCGCTTCCCGCGCCTGGCCCTGCAGATGATCCAGGTCGGCGAGGAATCCGGCGCCCTCGATACCATGCTGCTGAAGGCCGCCGACACCTTCGAACAGGATAGTGCCCGGCGCATCGACCGCCTGCTGGCGGCGATGGTGCCGGCGATCACCCTGGTGCTGGCCTCGGTGGTGGGCGCGGTGATCGTGGCCGTGCTGGTGCCGCTGTACGACCTGACCAATGCCATCGGTTGACGATGGCACTCCCTGCAACCCCGATACTCCGCAACTGAAAGGACCGTCCATGATTGCCCGTCGCCGACCGATCCGCCTTTCCTTCACCGCCGCGCGCAACCAGTCGGGCATGAGCCTGCTGGAAATCATCATCGTCATCGTGCTGATCGGCGCGGTGCTGACCCTGGTCGCCAGCCGCGTGCTGGGCGGTGCCGACCGTGGCAAGGCCAACATCGCCAAGGCGCAGGTGCAGACCGTGGCGTCCAAGATCGACAACTACCAGATCGACACCGGCAAGCTGCCCGGCTCGCTCAATGACCTGGTGACCGCACCGGCCGGTGTTGGCGGCTGGCTCGGCCCGTACGCCAAGCCGGTCGACCTGAACGACCCGTGGGGCCACGCCCTGGAATACCGCGCACCGGGCGAAGGCCAGCCCTATGAGCTGGTCAGCCTGGGCAAGGATGGCAAGGCCGGCGGCAGCAGCGTCGACGCTGACATCCGCTACCAGCCGTAACCGCGCATGACGTATTTCCTGCCGCGCCGGTTGCCCCACCCGCGCCTGCACGGCAGGCGCGCGGCGGGACTGTCGCTGCTGGAAATGCTGCTGGTGATCGCACTGATCGCGGCGATCGGCCTGATCACCGCCGCTGGCCTGTCGCGCGGCTTCGCCGGCATGCAGCTGCGCAGCGCAGGCAAGGACATCGCCAGCCAGCTGCGCATGGTGCGCGCGCAGGCGATCGCCCGCGGTGAACCGCAGCGCTTCGTCATCGAGCCGGCGCGGCGGCGCTGGGAAGGCGCCAACCAGCGCCACGGTGAGGTGCCCGTACAGCTGCAGGTGCAGTTCGAAGGTGCCGCACAGCTGGCCACCGCGCCGGGGCAGGGCGTGATCGAATTCCATCCCGATGGTGGCTCCAGCGGTGGCCGCATCCGGTTGCAGCGCGACGGCGCCGAATGGCGCGTCGACGTCGGCTGGCTCACCGGCGAGGTCCGCTCCGGCCCCTGGCGGGCGCAATGAAGCGGCGCGCGCGTGGCTTCACCCTGCTGGAAGTGATCATCGCCTTCGCCCTGCTGGGCCTGGCGTTGACCCTGCTGCTGGGCAGCCTGTCCGGCGGCGCAAAACAGGTGCGCGATGCCGAGCTGCGCACGCGCGCGGTGCTGCATGCACAGTCGTTGCTGGCCGAGGCCGGCGTCGACGCACCGCTGCAGGTGGGCAGCCAGCAGGGTGACTGGGAACAGGGGCGCTATCACTGGGAACTGCAGGTTCAGCCGTGGGTGGAACCACGCGCTGGCAATGTCGTGCAGGCCACGTCACCGGGGATCCCATGGCTGGCAGAGCTGCAATTGCAGGTGCGTTGGGGTGACAGCGAACGCGAGCAGCTGCGCTGGCGCAGCCTGCGCCTGTTGCCGCCCGACCTGGAGAATGCCCGGTGAGGCGCCGCGCCGCAGGGTTCACCCTGGTCGAAGTGATGCTGGCCACCGTGCTGCTGGCCGGCGGCCTGGCGTTGGCCTTTGCCAGCGTGCGCTCGGCGATGGCGGTCAGCCAGCGTGGCGAGCAGATCGCCGCCGAGAGCGAACGCATGCGCGCGGTCGAGTCCTTGCTTCGCAGGCAGCTGGCGGGCGCGCTGCGCACCCCGCTGGAGGTTCCGGACCCCACCCGCGAACCGGTCTTCTTCCAAGGGGAGGAGCAACGCATGTTGTTCGCCGCCGACCTGCCCGGCTACCTCGGCCGTGGCGGCCCCTACCTGCACGCGCTGCAGGTCGACGGACGCGATGGCCAACAGCGCCTGCTGCTGGACCTGGTGCTGCTGCAGGAAGGCGAGCGCATCGCCGAGAATCCACCGCGCCCGCCCGAGGTGCTGGTGGAGAACCTGAAGTCGGTGCAGCTGCGCTATCGGGGTATCGATGCCAGCACTGGGCAGGTGACCGACTGGATGCCGCGCTGGGACGACACCCGCCGCCTGCCGATGCTGGTGGAGATCCAGATCGTGCCGGCCCGTGGAGCGCCGTGGCCACCGCTGGTGGTGGCGCTGCGCGCCGGTGGCAGCGGAGGCGCGCGATGAGGCGTCAGGCTGGGGCGGCATTGGTGCTGGTGCTGTGGCTGATCGCGTTGATGACCGCGCTGGTCGGCGCATTCGCGCTGAGCGCACGGGTCGAACACCTGCAGCAGCGCGTGCTGGATGACGATGCACGCGGGCAGGAACGTGCGCGTGCCGGCCTCGAATATGCCCTGCTGCGCCTGTCGGCCGATCCGCAGCGCGCGCCCTGGCGTGCCGATGGCCGGACCTATCGCTGGCAGTTCGACGACGCCAGCATCGAGATCAAGGTGCTGGACGAGAACGGCAAGATCAACCTGAACCTGGCCGACGCCGCGCTGCTGGCCGCCTTCCTCAAGGCGCTGGGTGAAGACGATGCCCAGGCCCGGCAGCTGGCGGCGGCCATCATCGACTGGCGTGACGAGGATAGCCTGCTGCAGCCGGGCGGTGGTGCTGAAGCGCAGGACTACGCCGCAGCCGGGTTGCCCTATGGCCCACGCAACAAGCGCTTCGAGACCCTGGGCGAGCTGCAGCGCGTGCTGGGCATGCGCGGCACGCTGTACCGGGCGATGTTGCCGCACCTGACCCTGTACAGCCGCCAGGCCCGGCCGGATCCGCAGTTCGCCAGTGCGCCGGTGCTGACCGCGCTGGGGCTGGATGCGGACAGGGTGATGGCGCAGCGCGCACAGCAGGAGCGTGATGCAGATTCCGCTGGTGGTACGACAACGCTTGCCAGCAGCAGCGGCACCTATAGTATCGAGTCCGCTGCCATCGACAGCAGTGGACGCAGGTCGGTGTTGCAGGCAGTGGTACGCAGTGGCTCGGGCGGGGTTCCCGGGCGGACCTACACAGTGCTTCGCTGGGAGCAGGGAATGACAGCAAGATGACGGCGTGGCAGGACAGTCTGCGGCAAGTGCAGGGCCGGATCGGCCCGGGTGCTGGCCGCTTCCTGCGCTGGTGGCGGCAGTCGCTGCTGGCCTGGGTACCGGTGCGCTGGCAATGGGCGTTGGGCTGGGGCCAGGCCCGCCTGTTGCTGCAGCCTGAGAGCGACCAGCTGCAGGTCTGGCGTGAGGCCGGTGAACGCCGCGAAGTGGTGGCGCGCCTGCCGTGGCCGCTGTCGCCGGTGGAACTGGACCGGGTACTCGAGCCGCGCCTGCGCAGCCTGCCCCGGGTGTGGCTGCTGCCCGCGGCGGATGTGCTGCGGCGCACGCTGCGCCTGCCCGCCGCGGCGGCTGACCGCCTGCGTGCCGTGGTCGGTTTCGAAATCGACCGGCAGACCCCGTTCGAAGCGTCCCAGGTCAGCTATGACGTGCGTGAACTCGGCGCGGGCGGCGAAGGGCAGTTGCAGGTCGAACTGGTGGCGTGGCCACTGCGGCAGCTGGAAGCATGGCGCACGCGGGTGGGCCAATGGGCCGATGCGCTGGCCGGCGTCGATGCCATCGATGCGCAGGGCAACGTGTTGCAGGTGAACCTGCTGCCGCCCGCGCAGCGCCAATTGCGGCCAGACCCGATGCGGCGCTGGAACCTGCTGCTGGCAGCGGCATCCGTCGTGATGCTGGTACTGGCCGCGGTGCAGTTGCTGGACAACCGCCAGGCCGCCGCCGACGAACTGCGTGCGCAGGTCGAGCGCAGCGCGCGCAGCGCGCGTGGCGTGGCCAGCGAACGCGCGCAGCTGCAGGCGCTGATCGATGGTGCTGCGTTCCTTGAGAAGCAGCGCAGCCAGCGCGCCGGTACGGTGGAGATCTGGAACGAACTGACCCGGCGCCTGCCGGAAGGCACCTACCTGGAAAAGCTGGCGATCGAGAACAACAACCTGCAGCTGATCGGCCTGAGCCGCGAAGCATCGCAGCTGGTGCAGCTGCTGCAGGACGCACCGCAGTGGCGCAAGGTCAACCTGACCGGGGTGCTGCAGGCCGATGGCGCGGCCAGTGGCCGCGACCGCTTCACCATGACCGCCGAACTGCAGCCGTTGCCGGCCGCAGCACCGACCCCGGAGGCGGCCGATGCCGATGCCAAGCGCACGCCGTGATCGCTGGTTGGCGCTGGCACTGCTGCTGGCAGTGCTGGGCCTGGCTTATCTGCTGCTGGTGCACCCCTGGTTCACCCAGCCGCTGCGTGCGATCGATGCCGATGTCGCCGCCCTGCGCGAACGCGAGTCGCGCGTGCAGGCGCAGCTGCAGCAGCAGCCGCAGATCGAAAAGCGCCTTCGCGCTACCCGCGAGGCACTGCAGCAGCGGCCAGGCTTCCTGCGCGAAGCCACGGCCGAAGCTGCCGCCGCTGCATTGGGCGCCCGGCTGCAGGATGCAGTCGCGATGGCCAGCCCGGGCAACCGCAGCTGCACCATCAGCAACCGCACGCCGCTGACCGACAACCGGCGCGATGCCGAGTTCGTGCGCGTCGCCATGCAGGTGCGCCTGCGCTGCGGCGTGGCCGAACTGGCCACCGTGCTGCACAGCCTCGAAACCGGCAGCCCCCGCCTGTTCGTCGACAACCTCAACCTGATCGCGCAGCGCTTCCAGCAATCGCCGAACGAATCGGGGCTGGGCCTGGATGTGTCCTTCGAGCTGGCCGGCTATCTGCTGCCAGGCGCCGCCGCCGACGGCACGGTACCGGCACCCGCTGCGGCACCGGCACCGTCCACGTCGCCGGCCGAGGCCACGCCTGCGCCCCAGCCGGCGCCCCCGTCCGAAGGGCCGGAGGTGGCCGATGAAGCTTGAGCAGATCAGCCTGCGTACCGGCTTCCTGCTGGCACTGGCCGGCTGGGCGGCGGCGGTCTGGCTGTCAACCGTGTTCGGGCTGGGCAGCCAGCTGCCGGGCGCCGACGGTGATGCCGACGCCGCGCCATCGCTGCCATCGCTGCCGCCGCTGGCTGCAGAGCGCATGGCCAGCGCCGACAGCTACAGCGCGATCGGTGAGCGCCCGCTATTCGCCGAAGACCGCAGGCCGCGGCCCTATCTGCTGGGGGGCAGCGAACCGGCGGCCAGTGCCGCGTTGCGCCTGACCGGCGTGCTGCTGACCGGCGATTTCGGCATGGCCACCTTCACCACCGAACAGAACCGCTCGCTGCGCCTGCGTCTCAACGGCGAAGCCGTGGATGGCTGGCAGCTGGTCGCGCTGCAGCCGCGCCAGGCGACGGTGATCGGCCCCGGTGGCAACCAGGTCCTGGAACTGGCCGTGTTCAACGGCCAGGGCGGTGAGCCGCCGACGGTGCTGCGCGGTGCCAACGGTGTACCGCCTGCAGGCGCGATCGTCGTGCCGCCTTCGGCGGGTGCTCCGCCGGCGCCGCCACCGGTCGCGGCAACCCCATCGACGCCGCCCGCCGGCAATGCCCCCACGCCTGCGGCGTCAGCTGCAAAAACACCACCGGCCAACAACAACGGTCCCAGCGAAGCGCAGATGCAGGCCATCCGCGAACGCATCCAGGCCCGTCGCCGCCAGCTGCAACAACAGCAGCAACAACCGTCGCCGCCCCCGGGCGATGGCACCAACCGATAGAGTGAATGCATGAACCTGCGTTTTCTTCCCTGGTCCTTTGCCCTCGCGCTGCTGGTCGGCTGCAGTACGGTGTCCGCGCCGCACGTGCAGCGCAACGGCAACCTGTCGCCCAGTGCCGATGCCGGCCAGGCAGCCGACGTCGCCGCCGATGCCGCCCGCGAGAGCCAGGGCGCACCGCAGGCGGTGATCCGCCGCGGCACCGGCACCATGATCAACCGTGAGGCCGCGCGCGCACCGGCACCGGCGCTGCATGGCGCCAGCACCGGCGAGGCCACCTTCAACTTCGAAGGCGAATCGCTGCATGCGGTGGTCAAGGCCATCCTTGGTGACATGCTTGGCCAGAACTACGTGATCGCACCGGGCGTGCAGGGCACGGTCACCCTGGCCACGCCCAAGCCGGTCTCGCCGGCGCAGGCGCTGAACCTGCTGGAGATGGTGCTGGGCTGGAACAACGCACGCATGGTCTACAGCGGTGGGCGCTACAACATCGTCGCCGCCGACCAGGCGCTGGCCGGCACGGTCGCGCCGAGCACCGCGCCGGCGGCCAGCGCACGCGGCTTCGAGGTCCGCGTGGTCCCCCTGCAGTTCATCTCGGCCACCGAGATGAAGAAGGTGCTGGAGCCGTATGCGCGCCCCAACGCCATCGTCAACGTGGACAGCGGCCGCAACGTGATCACCCTCGGTGGTACGCGCGCAGAACTGGAAAACTACCTGCGCACCGTCGAGATCTTCGACGTCGACTGGTTGTCGGGCATGTCGGTGGGCGTGTTCCCGATCCAGTCGGGCAAGGCTGAGCAGGTCGCGGCCGACCTGGAAAAGGTGTTCGGCGAAGAGAGCAAGACGCCCAGTGCTGGCATGTTCCGTTTCCTGCCGCTGGAGAACGCCAACGCCGTGCTGGTGATCACGCCGCAGGTACGCTACCTGGACCAGATCCAGCAGTGGCTGGATCGCATCGACACCGCAGGTGGCAGCGCCCGCCTGTTCTCCTACGAGCTGCGCTACATCAAGGCACGCGACCTGGCCGAGCGCCTCAGCGAGGCCTTCGCCAGCAGTGGCAACCGCGGCGGCTCCGGCCCGGCCTCACTGGCACCGGGCGCCATCCCGTCGCAGCTGGGCGGTGACGGCGATCGTGGCATGGACAACAACAGCAGCACCCTCGGCTCGACGCTGGGCGGGAGCAGTGGCAGTAGCAGCAGCAACGGCAGCCTGAACCTGCCGCAGCGCCAGCCCGGCAACGTCAGTGTCAGCCTGGAAGTGGAGGGCGACCGCGTCGGCGTGTCGGCGGTGGAGGAGACCAACACCCTGCTGGTTCGCTCGACGCCGCAGGCCTGGCGCTCGATCCGCGAGGTGATCGAAAAGCTGGACGTGATGCCGCTGCAGGTGCACATCGAGGCACAGGTGGCCGAAGTCGCGCTGACCGGTGACCTGAAGTATGGCGTGAACTGGTTCTTCGACAACGCCGTGGCTGGTCGCGCGCTGACCGGCGCACTGGCAGGCCTGACCCTGCCGCCGGCAGCGGGTGGTTCGTGGAATACCTTCGCCGGCGGTGTCACTGGCAACGACGGCGTGGGCTGGGCGTTCACCGGCCACAACGCGGCCGCCGTGGTCAGCGCGCTGGACAAGGTCACCGACCTGCGCCTGCTGCAGACACCGTCGGTGTTCGTGCGCAACAACGCCGAGGCCACGCTCAACGTTGGCGACAAGGTGCCGATCAACACCACCACGGTGAACACCGGCGTGGGCACCAGCACCTACAGCTCGGTGCAGTACATCGACACGGGCGTGATCCTCAAGGTACGCCCGCGCGTGACCCGCGATGGCACTGTGTTCCTGGATATCGTGCAGGAGGTCAGCAGCGCTTCCGACGTGCCGGACGCCTGCAATCCGAACGAGCGCAACTGCAACCCGCGCATCTCGACCAAGAAGCTGTCCACCGAAGCGGCGGTACAGAGCGGCGACACCATCATGCTGGCGGGCCTGATCACCGACTCGGCCACCGATGGCAGCAGCGGCATTCCGGGCCTGAGCAGGATCCCGGTGGTCGGTGCGTTGTTCGGGCAGAAGACCCGCACCAGCCGTCGTTCGGAAGTGATCGTGCTGCTGACCCCGACCATCGTCCGCAACAGCCAGGAATCGCGCAACCTGACCGATGAGTACAGCAAGCGCTTCCGCGCGATGGAGCCGCTGAACCAGCCGCGCGCGAAGAAGTAAGGGGTTTACGGCCGGGCGGCGCCCGGCACCCGCAGAGGCCAGAGCAACGGCAACAGCCAAAGCAACAGCGGGTTTACTGAGGGATGGCGGGGCACTGTGGGTTTGCGGGGACGCCGTAAACCCATCCATGGGGGCTTGGTCGCCGCATCCATGCGGCTCACTGATCTGGCCCCCTGAAAACGGACGCCATGAAGCCGTTTCAGGCGGCAGCCCGGAGCTGTTGGTAGGTGTCGACCTTGGTCGACACGGTAGATCCACGCCATGCGTGGATGACTGTCTGTCAGATTTCGAAATCAGGAAATGGGGTCAGATCCGTTTTCCTGTGGAAAACGGATCTGACCCCAGGCTTTGCTGGCAGGGCGAAGAAATCTGTCGAAGGCGGGGTGGGTCCGGTCGCGGGGGTGTCCGCGGCATGGATGCCGCGGCCAAGCCCCCAAGGATGGGTTTACGGCGTCCCCCGCAACCGGACCCACCCCGCCATCCCGCAGGAACCCAGCTTCTGCTTCGGCTGCTGCCGGCCAGCGGCCGGCACTACCGCGGGTGCCGGGTGCAACCCGGCCGATACCCTCCCGGTGCTACGCTGTAGCCACCGACAACCACGGAGGCGGGATGGGGGCGATCGTGTTGTTGCCGCTGTGCGTGGACGATGCCGCGCTCGACCGCTGCCTGGCCGCACTGGATGCCGGCACCGCGCCGGGCACCGCGGTCTGGCTGGCCGATGACGCGCAGGCAGGGCCGCGTGCGCAGGCCGTGGTCGAGCACTGGTTGGCGCATACGCCGCTGCAGGCCGAGTACACCCGGCGCGCGCGCCCACTGGGCGAGGTTGCCCATCTGGACGAGATGCTGCGCGCCTGCGATGGCCTGGACGTGGCCGTGCTGGCGCCGGACAGCGTGCCGTCGCCCGGTTGGTTGCAGCAGTTGCAGGATGCATTCGCCCGCGATGCCGCCATTGCCACCGCGACCCCCTGGTGCAATGCCGGCGAGACCGCGGCGTGGCCACGGCTGGGCGAGATCAATCCCGAACCCCATGACCCGGCCTTGCTGGCGCATACCTGCGCTACATTGCCGACGCTGCACCCGGAGCTGCCATCGGCGGTCACCCACGCGGTGCTGGTACGTGGCAACGCGCGCCGCCGTGCCGGTGGCCTGGACGTGGACAGCTATGCCGGCTGGAATGCCGCGCTGGTCGACCTGAGCCTGCGCATGGCGGGCCTGGGGTGGCGCAACGTGTTGTGCGAGACCGCGTTCGTCGGCCGGGCAGGAGAGGCGGTCAGCCGCGATGGCGATCTGGAGGCCCTGGCCGCGCGCTGGCCGGCCTGGGTGCCGCGGCTGGCCGATTTCCTGATGCACGATCCACTGCACGGTCTGCGTGCCGACCTGCAGCAGCGCATGCGGCAGGCGATAATGCCGAAGGAACAGGGCGACCTGTTCGTCCCGCCCGCGCCGGAGCCTCCCGTTTGAATGCAGCCATTGCCGCCATCGTCGTCACCTACCAGAGTGGCAGCACCATCGATGCCTGCCTGTCGCGCCTGCGCCAGGCGCAGGACATCGCCGAGATCCGGGTGATCGACAATGGTTCGCTGGATGGCACGCTGGACATCGTGCAGCGGCACGCCAGCCATGACCCGCGCGTGCGCTTCGTCGGCAATCCGGACAATCCCGGCTTTGCCGCCGCCAACAACCAGGGCGTGGCCGACTCGCACAGCCCGTGGCTGGCCTTCATCAACCCGGACCTGATGATTGAGCCGGACACCCTGACCGAATTGCGCAGCCGTGGCGAGGTGCTGGGCGATTGCCTGCTGGGCGTGGAGCAGGTGGACGAGCACGGCCACGCCGATGAAGCGGTGCGCCGTCGCGATCCGGATTTCCTGCTGATGCTGCGCTCGCCGGGCAAGGGTTCGAAGCTGGCGGTTCCGCGCGATCCGCACCAGGCCGTGCAGCCGGTGCCGGCGTTGTCCGGTGCGCTGCTGATGATGCCGCGTACCCTGTTCGAGCGCATCGGTGGCTGGGATGCGGGTTACCGCCTGCATGCCGAGGACCTGGATCTGTGCCGCCGCGCACGCGAGGCCGGCGCGGTGGTGGCGATCGCCAACGACCTGCAGGTTACCCATGTGCGCGGCGTCTCCAGCCGTTCGCGGCCATTCTTCGTGGAATGGCACAAGCACAGGGGGCTGTGGCGTTACTTCCAGAAGTTCGAGGCCAGGCAGCGCTCGCTGCCGGTACGCGTTGCGGTGTGGGCCGCGATCTGGGCGCATGCGCTGATGCTGGTGCCGAGGCTGCTGCGCAGGTCGCTGTAGCGCCGCAGGAGCATCCACGCATGGCGTGGATCTACCAATGCTGTTCCCCGTGAGCCGAGCGTGGCCGCAGGCACCCCGGTTCACCCTGCCGGGCGCATAATCCGCTCCATGCCTATCATCCAGTCCCTGCTCGACACCGACCTGTACAAGTTCACCATGATGCAGGCGGTGCTGCACCAGCACCCCGGCGCCCAGGTGCAGTACCGGTTCAAGTGCCGTACGCCCGGCATTGACCTGGCCCGCTACATCGACCAGATCGACGAAGAAATCGACCACCTGTGTAGCCTGCGCTTCAGCGACGCGGAGCTGGACTACATGCGTGGCCTGCGCTTCGTGAAGCCGGATTTCGCCGATTTCCTCGGCCTGTTCCACCTCGACCGCAAGTACATCCAGCTGCGCGCGTCGACGGCCGTGCCCGGCGAGATCGAACTGGACATTACCGGCCCGTGGCTGCACACCATCCTGTTTGAAGTGCCGCTGCTGGCGATCATCAACGAAGTCTGGTTCCGCAACACCACCACGGCCGACTTCGCCGAAGGCGAGCGCCGCCTGCAGGCCAAGGCCGCGCTGCTGCGCGATACCCCCGGCTTCGAACAATGCCGCATCGCCGACTATGGCAGCCGTCGCCGCTACTCGCGTGACTGGCATGCCCGGCTGCTGCCGCTGCTGCGCGACGCGCTCGGCCCGCAGCTGGTCGGCACCAGCAACGTCCACTTCGCGCGCCTGTACGGCATGACCCCGCACGGCACCATGGCCCACGAGTACCTGCAGGCGTTCCAGGCGCTCGGCCCGCGCCTGCGTGATTCGCAGGTGGCGGCACTGGAATCCTGGGCGCGCGAGTACCGCGGCGACCTCGGCATCGCGTTGTCCGATGTGGTCGGCCTGGACGCGTTCCTGCGCGACTTCGACATGTATTTCTGCAAGCTGTTCGACGGTGTGCGCCATGACTCAGGCGATCCGTTCGACTGGGGTGACCGCATGCTGGCGCACTTCCAGCAGCGCCGGGTCGATCCGCGCAGCAAGGTGCTGGTGTTCAGCGATGGGCTCGACATCGCCAAGGTCATGCGCCTGTACGACTACTTCCGCGGTCGCTGCCAGGTCGCGTTCGGTGTCGGCACCCACCTGACCAATGACCTGGGCCCGACACCGCTCAACATCGTCATCAAGATGGTCCGCTGCAACGGCCAGCCGGTGGCCAAGCTCAGCGATTCGCCGGGCAAGAGCATGTGCGACGACCCGGGTTACCTGGCCTACCTGCGCCAGGTCTTCGAGCTGCCGCCGGCGTAAATACGTCGGCTTACAGGTAGTCGACCACCACCAGGTAGGCGCCCTGCAGCGGCTGCTGCTTCGAAGCCTGCACGCTGTAACGCTCGGAGAAGGCGATATCGCCGGCGCGCATCGCGCTGGCCGACACCGACAGCTTCTGGCCCTGGCGCTTGCCATCGCGCAGCGTCGCCGCCTGGCCATCGGCCAGTGCCGTCACTTCCACCGTCGAGCCCTTGGCCGACGGCGGGCAGGCCGCCAGGCTCAGCTCACCCTGGGACAGGTTCGTCGTGCAGCCCGGCTCGGCGATGCGGCCGCTGAAACGGATGCTGCCGCTGCTGGCCTGGGCCAGCGCACTGACGGACATCAGGGCCACACACAGCAGAATGGAATTCCTCATGACACGTTCTCTGGTTCGGTGTGTCCTAGTTAGCGACAGGTTCGATCCGCCTTTAATAGGACAAATCCGAATCTGCTAGGGCCATCACCAAGAAAGAGTGATGCGCATCAAATAAGGCGATTTCCGGCTGAAAAAGGCCTGTTTCCGCGCCTGCCGAACGCGCCTCTCAATGCGTCATCCACGGTCGGCCGCGACCTGGCGGCCCCGTCGTCAAATCTTTCACGCCCCCCAGGCGCAGATTCCGCCTATCACGTCACAATTAGAGCGTCAATGAATTGGCGTTCAGAAAAATAATGAGACTTTCATCACATTTGTGCATATACTTGCGTCACGGATTCAGGGGAAGGTATGTCCGAGTCCGGCCACAGGTGAGACGCAAGGATGGGTCTTGTTAGCCCGGCAGTGCTCCTTGCTTCCTCCTCTACTTCTCATCTCTTCAGTAGGGTTAGGTAAAAGCGAATGCACAAGATCAACCTCATTGCCGCTCTGATGCTGGCCGCCGCTCCGCTGGCCGCCAACGCCGCCGACGGCACCATCACCTTCAATGGCAAGGTGACCGACAAGACCTGCACCATCTCGACCCCGGGCGGCAAGGACTTCGCCGTGACCCTGCCGACCGTGTCGAAGAACACCCTGGCTACCGCCGGTGCCGTTGCGGGCCGTACCCCGTTCGCCATCAACCTGACCAAGTGCAGCGCCGGCAACGTCGCCACCTACTTCGAGCCGGGTTCGACCGTCGACTTCAACAGCGGCCGCCTGGTCAACCAGGCCTCGGCCAACGCTGCCACCAACGTGCAGCTGCAGCTGCTGGGCTCGAACAACCAGTTCCTGCCGATCAAGGCGGCTGGCGCTGGCCTGGCCCAGACCAACTCGCAGTGGGTCACCGTCGGCACCGACGGCTCGGCCGACCTGAACTACTACGCTGAGTACTACGCCACTGCCGCCGCCACCCCGGGCGACGTCACCAGCAGCGTCAAGTACACGATCATCTACAACTGATCGTAGCCGTACCCGCATTGGCCGGCGTACGCGCCGGCCAGTGCTCCGCGGCCCTTGGCCACACCCCTCGAGCGTAGTACTTCCGATGAAAGCACTCTTTCCCCGGGCGCTGCTGCTGGCAGCGTTCACGCTGCCCCTCTGCCAGAACGCACTGGCCGGCGTGGTGGTCAATGGCACGCGGGTGATCTACCCGGCACAGGCGCGCGAAGTCACCGTGCAGGTCGACAACGTGGGCGACTCGCCCGCACTGGTCCAGGCCTGGATCGACAGTGGCGACGCCAACCAGACCGCCGATACCAGTGATGCTCCGTTCGTGCTGACGCCGCCGATCGCGCGCGTCGAGCCGGGCCGCAGCCAGGCGCTGCGCCTGATCTTCTCCGGCGCACAGCTGCCGACCGATCGCGAGACGGTGTTCTGGCTCAATGTGCTGGACGTACCGCCGTCGCCGGACAACGCCGACAGTGGTGACCAGAATTACCTGCAGGTTGCGTTCCGTTCGCGCCTGAAGCTTTTCTACCGGCCGCAGGGCCTGAAGGGCGTCGCCAACGACGCACCGGCAGCGCTGCGCTGGACCCGCAATGGCGACCGCCTGCGGGTGGAAAACCCGAGCCCCTTCCACGTCACTCTGGCCGAAGTGCATGCCGTGACCGGCAGCAGCGAAAAGGCCGTCGAGGACAAGGGCGCGATGGTCGCGCCGAAGCAGAGCCTGGAGTTCGCCGCGCCGGCGGGCACCAACCAGGTGCGCTTCATCACCATCAACGATTACGGCGGCCGGGTCGAGCACACCGTCCGCCTCGACAGCACCGGGAGCTGAACGCGCCGCGCCGGCCATGGGCCTGCGCATCCCGCCACCGCCGCCGTGCGGCGAATTGAAGGAATGTCAGTGTGATCGGAAACAGATTGACATTGTCGATCCATCAGGCGCTTTGCCTGCTGGTTGTTGGCGCGGCCTGCCCAGGATGGGCGCTGGCTGCACCGGCCAATCTCGGCGAACAGGCGCTGATGGCGCAGAGTGGTGCGGCCAACGCGCGCGCACCGGAATCGGCCCAGTTCAATTCCAGCTTCCTGTCCGGCCAGGCCAAGCAGGTCGACCTGGCTGCCTTCAGCAACGGCAACCCGATGGTGGCCGGCAGTTACCGTGTCGATGTCTACGTCAACGGTGCCTGGCAGGGCCGTCGTGACCTGCAGTTCAAGGCCGATGCACAGGGCCGTGTCGACGCCTGCCTGCCGCTGCCGATGCTGGAAGAAATGGGCGTGGACAGCGAGGCCGTGCTGCTGCAGCAGGACCCGACGCTGCCGACCGACACGACCAGCTGCGTGCCGGTGCAGCAGCGCATGGCCAACGCCTACGGTGTCTACGACAGCGGCAACCTGCGCTACGACCTCAGCATCCCGCAGGTGTTCCTGCGCCGTGAGGCACGCGGCTACGTCAACCCGGCGCTGTGGGACCGCGGCATCAATGCCGGTTTCGTCGGCTACAGCTTCAATGCCATCGACAGCAACAGCCGTGTCGAAGGTGGCCAGCGCAACCGCAGTGCCTATCTCGGCCTCAATGCCGGCCTGAACCTGGGTGGCTGGCAGTTCCGCCACGACTCCAACCTGACCTGGTCCGAGGGTGACGGCCGCCATTGGCAGAGCATCGCCACCTACGCACAGCGCGGCATCCCGCAGGTGCGCGGCATGCTCACCATCGGTGAGGCCTACACCACCGGCGAGCTGTTCGACTCGATCGGCTACCGCGGTGCCAGCCTGGCCAGCGACGATCGCATGCTGCCCGATTCGCTGCGCGGTTACGCGCCGGTGGTGCGCGGCATCGCCGAGACCAACGCACGCATCGAAGTGCGCCAGAACCAGCAGCTGATCTACTCCTCCACCGTTTCGCCGGGCAACTTCGTCATCGATGACCTGTACCCGACCGGCTACGGCGGCGACCTGGAAGTGAGCGTGATCGAGGCCGATGGCCGCCGCCGCGAATTCAAGGTGCCGTTCGGCTCGGTGCCGCAGATGCTGCGCGAAGGCGTATCGCGTTACTCGCTGACCGCCGGCCAGGTGCGCAACAAGCTGCTGGCCGACGAACCCTGGCTGGTGCAGGGCACCTACCAGCGCGGCATCGGCAACCAGCTGACCCTGTACGGCGGCAGCGCGCTGAGCGATGGCTACCTGTCGCTGCTGTACGGTGTCGGCCTGTCCACGCGGGTCGGTGCCTTCGCGGCAGACGTCACCCATGCACGCACCTCGTTCGACCACTACGGCAGCCACACCGGCGCCAGCGTGCGCTTGAGCTACAGCAACATGATCGGTGAGACCGGCACCAACCTGACCCTGGCCGCCTACCGTTACTCGACCGAAGGTTTCTACAGCCTGCAGGACGCGCTGTATGGCCGTGACTCGGACAAGCGCGGCATCGATCCGACCACCCGTGGTCGCCAGCGCAGCCAGTTCCAGGTGACCTTGAACCAGCCGCTGGGCCGTCGTGGCGGTGCGCTGTACGTGACCGGTTCGGTGCGTGACTTCTATGACCGCTCCGGCACCTCCAAGCAGTACCAGGTGGGCTACAACAACGCCTGGCGTTCGGTGAACTACGGCTTCTCGGCGCTGCGCACCGAAGAAGGCGTGCTCGGCCGTTCCGACACCCAGTACCTGCTGTCGATGAGCGTGCCGCTGGGCCGTGGTACCCACCCGGTGTCATTCAGTGCCGATCTGGGCGTGCGCGACCGCGGTGGCTACGACAACAGCCGCGTCGGCATCACCGGTTCGGCCGGCGTCGACAACAACTTCAGCTACGGCGTGGCCCTGTCCGATTCCCGCGAGGGTGGCACCACGGCGGTCGGCAATGCCGAATACCGCAGCCGCTACTCCGCGTTGAATGCCACCTACAGCCACTCGCGTGATTTCCGCCAGGCCTCGGTCGGTGCCAACGGCAGCGTGGTGGTGCATCCGGGCGGCTTCACTTTCACCCCGCAGCGTGGCGACACCATGGTGCTGGTCGAGGCACCGGGCGCGCGCGATGCGATCGTCAGCAACGCCCCGGGCCTGCGCGTCGATGGCCGCGGCTACGCCGTGGTGCCGTACGTGTCGCCGTACCGCCTCAACACCGTCACCCTCGATCCGCAGGGCATGGCCCACGACGTCGAGCTGGAAAGCACCAGCCAGTCGATCGCACCGTTCGCCGGTGCCATCAGCTACCTGCGCTTCGATACCCGCAAGGGCAACGCGTTGCTGATCCAGGTACGCAACCCGGATGGCCGCAGCATGCCGTTCGGTGCACAGGTCAAGGATGAGCAGGGCCAGCCGGTCGGCATGGTCAGCCAGGGCGGCCGCCTGTACGTGCGCAGTGAAAAGAACCAGGGCCGCCTGCTGGTGGAGTGGGGCGCCGGTGCCGACCAGCGCTGCACCATCGATTACCAGGTTCCGGCGGGCGCCGATGCGTCCAAGACCGGCTTCATTCCGCTGGAGGCAGCATGCCGATGATTTCTTCCCGTGGCCGCAAGGCGCTGACGGCCCTTGTACTGCTGGGTGGCGCACTGCTGGCACAGCAGGCCAGCGCGTCGTGCCGCATCCAGTCCAGCTGGTTCACCGCGCAGGACGTGACCATGGACATGGGCCAGATCGTGATCCTGCCCAGCACGCCGGTCGGTGGCGTGATCAAGGAGATCAGCGAACCGATCAACCAGCAGAACAGCGTGGCACGCTGCGACTGGTCCGGTGGCCGTTCCATCGGCGAGTACGTCAACGCCGCGCAGAAGCGTCCGGTGGCCGGCTTCTCGAACGTCTATGAAACCGATGTGGCGGGCGTGGGCATCCGCCTGTACCGCGACTCCGGCGCGATCCAGACCTACTATCCGCACACCATCAACTTCGCCAGCAACAGCACCATCTCGCTGGTCGGAGGCACGTTCCGCATCCAGCTGATCAAGACTGCGGCACAGACAGGCTCGGGCGTGATCGCGCCGAACGGCCGCTTCACCACGTACTACTTCGACGGTGATGGCCCCGGTCGCCCGGTGTTGACCTCCACCTTCAAGGGCTCGGGCACCACCGTGGTCAGCCCGACCTGCGAAGTGCAGGCCGGCAGCCGCAACATCGCCGTCGACTTCGGCAGCGTGCCCAACACCACCTTCACCGGTGTCGGTTCGCGCGCG
Source organism: Stenotrophomonas sp. Pemsol (assembly GCF_003586545.1). Classification (NCBI taxonomy): domain Bacteria; kingdom Pseudomonadati; phylum Pseudomonadota; class Gammaproteobacteria; order Lysobacterales; family Lysobacteraceae; genus Stenotrophomonas; species Stenotrophomonas sp. Pemsol. The sequence continues at coordinate 302,219 of NZ_CP025780.1, forward strand.
GTCGATCGTGATTTCGAGATCCGCCTGAACTGCCAGGGCAGCAATGTTGCCGCCTACCAGAGCAAGATCGGCATCCGCCTCGATGCCGACCAGGACAGCTCGAACATGCCGGGTGTGCTGAAGCTCAGCGCAGCCAGCAACAGCGCCACCCGCATCGGCATCCAGATGGTCCAGCGCGTTGGCACCACCGAGCGCGAAGTGCGCTTCGGCCAGACCATCAACGTCGGCACCACCGCGCCGGGGACCAGCGTCATGGCGCTGCCGCTGCGCGCGCGCTATGTGCAGACCCAGGCCGGTACGGTGGGTGCGGGTGTCGCGAACGGCCAGGCCACCTTCACCATCCAGTACGAGTAAGGCCGCCCGGGCGGCTGTCCCTGCTGCGTTCCGCCGCAACGTCGCCCGTCCCACGGGCGGCGTTGACTGCGTCTTGATCTTCCAACGATGAAGATCGGTGCCACGACGCACGTACCATCAATCTAATGTGATGGACGTCGCGAATTTGGAGTTTCCTCATGAGGTGACCGTCTCCTGCCTGCGGGCATTGGGCGGGAACGCCGAAAGGATCCAGACGTGGCTACAGCTACTGGCATTCTCCAGTACGGTCCTTCCGGAGCACCCCGGTGAAGGTCCTGTCGGTGTTCGGCACCCGACCGGAAGCGATCAAGATGGGGCCGCTGGTGCGCGCCCTGGCCGAGGCTGCGGACATCGAATCGGTGGTCTGCATCACCGGCCAGCACCGGGCGATGCTCGACCAGGTGATGTCGCTGTTCGAGATCACCGCCGACCATGACCTGGATGTCATGGTGCCCAACCAGACCCTCAATGGCCTGTGCTCCAGGCTGTTCGAGCGGCTTGACGCGCTCTACACGCAGGTCCGCCCGGATCGCGTGCTGGTGCACGGCGATACCACCACGGCGATGACCGCCGCCCTGGCCGCGTTCCACCACCGCATTCCGATCGGCCATGTCGAGGCCGGCCTGCGCACCGGCGACATCAACCGGCCATGGCCGGAGGAGATGAACCGGCGGGTGATCGACGTGGTCGGTCATCAGCTGTATGCACCCACTCCCGGCTCGCGCGCCAACCTGGCCCGTGAGCATCTGGGCGGTCAGATCCTGGTCACCGGCAACACCGTCATCGATGCCCTGCAGCAGACCGTGCAGCGCCTGGATGCCGATCCGGCACTGCGTGCCCAGGCTGACGAACCCTTCCACATGCTCGCCCCCGGGCGCCGCCTGCTGCTGGTCACCGGCCATCGCCGCGAGAGCTTCGGCCAGGGCTTCGAGGACATCTGCCGTGCGCTGGCCGAACTGGCCCAGCGGCCGGACCTGCAGGTGCTGTACCCGGTGCACCTCAATCCGAACGTGCAGGCACCGGTCAACGCACACCTGGGCAACCTCGACAACGTGCACCTGGTGCCGCCGCAGGACTACCTGCGCTTTGTGCGCCTGATGCAGCGCGCCGACGTCATCCTCACTGACTCCGGTGGCGTGCAGGAAGAAGCGCCGGCATTGGCCAAGCCGGTGCTGGTGATGCGCGACGTCACCGAGCGCCCGGAGGCGGTCGAGGCCGGTGTGGTGACGCTGGTCGGGACCACGCCCTCGCGCATCGTCGAGGGGGTCAATGCGGCCCTGGCACAGCCACCGCAGCCGACCCGTTTCGACCCCGATGGCAGTCCCTATGGCGACGGCCGCGCCAGCGCCCGCATCGTCGCCGCCTTGCGTGGCGCCCCGCTTCCCGAATTCTCGCCCGGTCTCCGCAGCGGCGGTGCCGCCTACCACCCTCTCCATGAAGTGACGCCATGAGCCACACCGGCCGCTGTCCCCTGTTTGTTTCCGCCGCCGCGTTCGTCCTGTCGTGCGCGGTTGGCAGTGCCCACGCCGCCGACAGCGTCGCCGGCCAGTTCGCAGAATGGAGCGGCGACAGCACGGTGAGCCGGCAGATGACCCTGCGCGAACTCGGCTTCCGCCAACCGCTGGTACTCAGTGGGCAGGAGAGCCAGCGCGAGGTCTACCTGCCGGTGCCGGCCGGCGTTGCCACCCGCGATGCGCAGCTGCAGCTCGATGGGCGCTATGTGCGTGGCCACGCCGGGCGCACTTCAGGCCTGTGGTCGGTGGATGGCGATCCGGTCGCCGCGCGTTCGATCACCGATGCCCAGGGCGATGCCAGCCAGCTGCTGGCCATCGATGGCGAACCCCGCCAGAACGGCTTCGTGCGGGTCGGTGTCGGCTGGTGGTCGATCGTGTCCGACTATCAATGTGCCGACCAGAGCGCGCCGGCCAATGTGCTGCGGTTGTCACCGGATTCGCGCTTCAGCTACCGCTTCGATGGGCGTGCCGTGGATAACGTCGCCAAGGCCTGGGGCGCGCTGCCACCGCGGGTGCGCCTGCTGGTGGAGGGCAAGGCGCTGCAGGCGCCAACCTATGATGCCGCCTGGCGCATTGGTACCGCGTTGCAGGCCGGCGGCAAGCAGGTGCAGGTGGTGGCGCTGCCCAAGGTCGGCGACAGCGTCGACCTGGCTGGCATCAGCGTCCCGGCCAGCCTGCAGGGCGTGCCGGCCTATGCAGCGCTGGCTACGGGCGAACGCGTGCACGCGATCAAGGATCTGGCCGAAGTGGGGGCGCTGCTGTCGTTGCGTGACAGCGGGCCGCTTGCCGCCGATGTGATGATCGGCAGCGAGGCATTGCGCGCCGGCGTACGCGCGGCGCTGGATGCGCTGGCCGCACAGGTCGGCGCGGCGGGCACCGATGCGGGCGCAGCGTTTGCTGCGTGGCGCGGTACTGACATGAGCGGCCTGGAGAAGCCCGCCGCCAACGCTTCGGTCAGCGTGGTGGCCGTTGCGGGCCGTCCGACGCTGGTGGTCGACCCGGCGGCAGCGGGCAAGGTGGCCGGACTGTTCGCCGAACAGTGGCGCAGCTATGCGCTGGGCCGCAGCCTGCAGGTCAGCGCAGCAGGAACGCCCAAACTGGACGGTGACCAGGTACTGCTGAGCCGGCTCGGAAACATCGCCGGAACCATGGATGTGGTGACCCGCGCCGACCGCAGCGCCAGCTTCGATCTGGGCACGCTGTCGGCCGATGGCCGCCTGCCCGAGCAAGTGGTGATCGATGTCTCGGCGGCCCCCAATGCGGCGGGTCAGGGCGCGGTGGCCACGATCTACCTCAACGACTACCTGCTGGGCGGCAAGGTGCTGTCGGCCAACGGCCAACGGCCAACCGCAACGGCTGGTGGCCAAGGTACCGGCCTACGCGCTGTCGGCGCGCAACGAGATCCGTGTCAGCTTCCTGCGCCAACCGGCACGCCCCTACTGCCACGATCCGGCGACCGGCTATCCAGTCTCGATCCTGCCCAGCAGCCACCTGACCCTGGCCAAGCGCTCGCTGGGCAGTGATTTCGTCGGTGCCAGCAGCCAGCTGTCACGCGGCAACCAGGTGTTCGTGCCCGGCGCCTGGCTGCAGGATGCACCGGCCTCGCTGGGCAAGGTCATCGCGGTGGCCAGTGCAGTGGGCGCCTCGCCGGAGGCGTCGGAACTGAAGGTGGTCGATGCCGGTGCCGCGGTCAGCCCGGGCGCGCCATGGCTGGCCTTCGGCGTTGCACCGGCCGGTGTCGATGTGGCCGGCCAGAAGGACGGCCACCTGCGCGTCGGTGGCACGTCGCAACCGCTGCTGGATGTCAGCGGCCTGGATCACGCCGCGGTGGTGCAGGTGGGTTCGTCCGGAGGCCAGCTGGGCGTTCTTTACAGCGACCTCGGCGCACAGGCACCGTCGTTCAGCGCACCGTTCCGGTTGCTGCGCGGCGATCTGGCCGTGCTTGACGGCACTGATGTCGTGCGCGAATTCGACCGCCAGGATCCCTATGGCACGCGCCTCGCGCACGATGGCAATCCGCAATCGAAGTGGGAACGGCACATGGTCTGGTTGCTGCTGCTGGTCGGTGTGATCGTATTCGCGCTGCTGGCCGCCCGCGTCACCCAGGTGCGCCGCCGCAAGTCCGCCAACGCAGGACATTGATCCACCGTGGACGGTCTGTTCTGGAACATCCAGCTGGCCAACTACTACGCCGCCCTGGAAACCACGGCGGCGGCGGTGGCCGTGCTGATCCTGATCTCCAGCCTCGATGACCTGTTCATCGATGTCTGGTACTGGGTGCGCGAGAGCTGGCGCGCGCTGACCGTCAAGCGCCGCGACGCGTACCGGCCGCTGACCCAGGAAGACCTGCTGCAGCGGCCGGAACAGCCGCTGGCGATCATGGTGCCGGCGTGGATGGAGTACGACGTGATCGCGCAGATGGTCGAGAACATGATCAACGTGCTCGACTACCGCGAGTACGTCGTGTTCGTCGGCACCTATCCCAACGACCAGCAGACCATCGACGAAGTCGAGCGCATGCGGCGTCGCTACAAGCGCCTGCGCCGCGTGGAGGTGCCGCATGACGGACCGACCAGCAAAGCCGACTGCCTGAACTGGCTGATCCTGGCGATCTTCGACTACGAGAAGCGCCACGACATCGAGTTCGCCGGGGTGATCCTGCACGACAGCGAAGACGTGCTGCACCCGATGGAACTGCGCTTCTACAACTACCTGCTGCCGCGCAAGGACATGATCCAGCTGCCGGTCACCTCGCTGGACCGCGAATGGTACGAACTGGTGGCCGGTGTCTACATGGACGAGTTCGCCGAATGGCACGCCAAGGACCTGGTGGTGCGCGAGAGCGTGTCCGGCATGGTGCCGTCGGCCGGCGTCGGCACCTGCTTTTCGCGGCGTGCGCTGCTGGCGCTGAGCGCGCAGACCGACAACCAGCCCTTCAACACCGACAGCCTCACCGAAGATTACGACGTCGGTGCGCGGCTGGCAGCCATGGGCATGCAGTCGATCTTCGCCCGCTTCCCGGTGCAGTTCCGCGTGCGTCGGCCGTCATGGTTCGGCTGGGGGCCGGTGCGCGAGCGCACCCAGCAGATGGCACTGTGCGTGCGTGAGTACTTCCCCGACAACTTCCGCGCCTCGTACCGGCAGAAGGCGCGCTGGGTGCTGGGCATCGGCCTGCAGAGCTGGGAGTCGCTGGGCTGGCGCGGTTCGCTGGCTACCAAGTACCTGTTGGCGCGCGATCGCAAGGGCATCATCACCTCGTTCGTCAGCATCATCGCCTACCTCATCTTCCTGCAGTTGCTGCTGTTCTGGCTGTTGAAGGCGACCGGGGTGTGGACGATGCAGTTCCCCAGCGTGTTCCAGGCCGGTACCTGGCAGATGGATGTCGCGCTGCTGACCACAGCAGCGCTGGCGACCCGCGTCGTGCAGCGCTTCTACTTCGTCAACCGCTTGTACGGCTGGGAGCATGCGCTGATGTCGATCCCGCGCATGGTGGTCGGCAACATGATCAACTTCATGGCCACCGCCCGCGCATGGAAGGTGTTCCTGGCCTACCTGCTGTTCGGCAAGCGCATGGTCTGGGACAAGACCATGCACGACTTCCCCGATGCGGCACAGCTGGTGCAGACCCGCAAGCAGCTCGGTGAGCTGTTGACCACCTGGCAGGCGGTGGAACCGGAGCGGCTGCAGCAGGCGCTGGCGCAGCAGCATGCCGGCCGGCGGCAGCCGCTGGGCCGCATCCTGCTAACCCAGGGCTGGCTGGATGATGAAACCCTGGCCGAAGCCATCGCCTTCCAGGGCGACCTGCCGCGCGCGGTCATCGACGTCGACTACCTGCGCGCGGGCTCATTCCCGGTCAGCGCCGATGCCTGCGTGCAGTGGCGCATGCTGCCGCTACCGCCGCGGCAGCAGCAGACACTGCGGCTGGCCGTGGCCAGCCCATTGCCCGAAGACGCGCTGGCGTTGCTGAAGCAGGAAACCCGCAGCGCGCACATCGAACAGAGCATCGCCCGCGAAAGCGAAATCAACGCTGGCCTGCGCCTGATCGGCGGCGACCGGCACTGGCAGCTGGACAACGTGCCCTTGCTGGGCGACCTGCTGGTGGAGATGCGCCTGATCGACCACGCGCGCTTCGAGATCGCACTGGATGCGTACAAGCCGCAGCGCGATGGCCGCATTGGCGATTACCTGGTCAAGCAGGGCATCACTACCGAAGAGGCCGTGGCCCAGGCCATGCAGGAGCAGCGCCGGCGTGCGGCCGCGCTGCAGTCGCCGCCTCCCGGAGCCTTGCCCGCATGAAGACCACGCTGCTGTCCACCGTCATTGCCGTGGCACTGGCCACGGGCGCCGCGCCGGTGCTGGCGCAGGCCGATGCGCCGCTGCCGTTGTCCGGCGCTGCATACCGCATCGCCGAGCAGGCCTTCGCCGCTTACGAGCGCGGCGACTATCAAGCGGCTTACCAGCAGTCCAGCGAAGCTGTCCGGTTGCGCCCGGACGTGGTGCGGCTGCGCCTGCTGCAGATCTATGCGTTGCAGAAACTGGGCCGGTCGGCGGAGGCGCAGCAGCAGGCGCGCCGTGCACTGGATGCCGGGTTGAAGGATCCGGCCTTGCCGGCACTGGCCGCTGCCACCGCTGCGCGCAGCACGCCCCCGGATGCCAGGGGCGGGCGCGCCCCCTCCGCACCGCGCGCGGCCGGCAGCGGCGCAGACCGCGCCAGGCAGCAGGCCTACACGCTGGCCACCGAGGCCTATGCTGCCTATGACGCCGGGCGCATGCGGGAAGCAGCCAGCAAGGCCGAGCAGGCCTTCCGCCAGCAGCCGAAGCAGGGCGCCTGGGCGATGCTGTGGGTGGCGGCGCTGGAAGCACAGCAACAGGCCGAACTGGCCGACGCGGCCATCGGCACTGCGCTGCAGCTGGGCGCACCGAACGTCGAGGAACTGCACGCGCGGCGCGTGGCGCTGGCCCGCCAGCGCGCGCTGCTGCAGGCCCAGCAGGCCTACCAGTCGCTGTCCACGCAGAACGATGCGGCGGCCGTCGCGCAGGCGCGGGCCGCCGTCGAGCTTGCGCCGGATGTTGCTTCGTACCGGTTGCTGTTGATCACCGCGCAGCTGCAGCAGGGGCAGCTGGCCGACGCCGAGCGCAGCGCCGACCAGGCACTGCAGGCCGACGGCGGCGATCTCAATGCCCGGGTGATGCGCGGTTATCTGCGCCAGCGCCAGGGCAAGACCGTGCTTGCCAATGAGGACTTCGACACCGCGCTTGCCATGCCGGGGTCCACAACGCAACAGCGCAACGTGCGCCTGCTGGCCGTGGATGCGGCCTTGGCCGCTGGGGACCGCATACGTGCGGCTGCACTGCTGGCGCCGCTGCAGGCGGCGTTGCCCACGGATGTGGGCGATGCTCGCGCGCAGCAGTTGCTGCAGCAGGGCATCGAGCAGCGCGCCAGGGCGACCGGATCCAGTCGCGAGCGTCCGCGCATGAGTGCGCAGGCCTATCCGGCGCCGTTCCAGCATTGCCAGTCGGATGGCACCGGCACTGTCTGCGAGCTGATGCCGGCTGACCTGCAGGGCGACGGTGGTGCCGCACAGCGCGCATATGCAGCCTACGCACGGCAGGACTTTGCCGAGGCCATCGGTGAGGCAAGGCAGGCCGTGCAACTCGCACCGGACGATGCAGACCTGCAAGGCCTGCTGACCACCACGCTGGCGGCAGGCAACCGCAGCCAGCAGGACGAAGCGCGGCTGCGCCTGGATGCGACGCTGGCACAACACCCTGATGACGCGGTGGCGCTGATGCAACGCGGCTACCTCAACCAGAAGGCCCGTGAACCGGCGCGCGCACTGGCCGACTTCCGTGCCGCTGAGGCCACCGGCAAGGCACCCAAGAGCGTGGTGATCGACCAGGCGTACGCGAGTGCGGCCAACGGCGATCATCCGCAGGCGGTGTCGCTGCTGCGCAGCGCCATTGATCGCGCCGACGCCGGTGAGCTGCCTCTGGATGCGCATCAGCGCTACAACGTGCGCAATGCCATCGCCAACTATTCGCGCGAGTGGGGCGTGATCGCCTCGGCCGGCTTCCGCGGCGCGCGCCAGGCCGCGACCAATGTCGGCGGCGCGGCGATCAGTACGCCGGGCGATTCGGTGTTCAGCACGCTGGAAGCGTTCTGGCGGCCCCCGGCGTTCAATGACCAGCATGGTACGCTGGAGCTGTACACCCGGCTGCTCAACACGCTGTACGACGAGGGCGGCACCTACGAATCGATCCGCGCCGTGGACCCGTGCACCGGCGAATCGACACCCGACGCACGTGCTCGCGCCGACCGTCTCAGCCGTTCGCGTTCCACCACCGGCTGGCCGTCCACCATCGCCTCGTTCGGCATGCGCTACGCCTTCGGCCAGACCGGCCTGAGCGCCGGCATCGAGCGCCGCCAGTTTCTCGGTAGCGCCACCCGCACGGGCGATGTCTATCCCGCGTCCGCGGCCGTGCAGTGCAGCCTGCAGCTGGCCTTGAACCCGCAACTGGAAGCCAGCACGCTGGCCCGCTACCGCCTGGCCAGCGGCTCCGGTGGCTGGATGTCCTACCTGACCTACGGCTATTACCACGGTACCGACCTGCGCACCGACTTGAACCAGTGGTGGATGGTCAGCGGCTACGCGCAGGGCGGTTACACATGGGATGACAACAGCGCGCATTTCACGCTGGATGCACTCGATGCCAACGGCATACCGGTGCGGCGGATCGGCGATGCCAGCGGGCGCCTGCATCGCGAACAGTGGTTCGCGGCCGGTGAACTGCGCGCCGGACGCAGCTTCCGCTTTGGCGCCGGGCAGACCCACTGGGTGGTCACGCCGTATCTGGTGGTGGGGGCGGACTGGCTGGACCAGCGCTCGCGCGTGCGCGACATCCGTTACCCGCTGTTCCCGTCGCAGTCGTTCGCGCTCAACGATACGCAGCGCAGCTGGTCACTTGGCGCGGGGCCGGGCCTGGGCGTGCGCTACTGGTTCCGCGAGGACCGCTACAACACGCCGCGTTCCTACCTCGACCTGACCGTGCAGTACCGCTTTGCGATCGGTGGCGGTGATACGCAGCGCGCCAAGGGCCTGTTCGCCACCGCCATCCTCTATTACTGAGGCAACCCCCACCGCCGCCGCAGCGCCGCCGCCTGCGGCGTGTCCTGGGTCAGCCACGGCTCCAGCGCATAGACCAGCACGTGCTGTGCGCCGCTGTCGCGTGCCCACGCCAGCTGCCGTTGGATCCGCGCGGCATCGGCAGTCTCGCCCTTGAACCCGCTGCCATCAGCGGCGCTGCCGGGCAGTTCGCGGAACAGCTCGACGATCGCATCGAAGCCGATGTCGTGCGCGTGGAAGTGATCGAGCAACGGCTGAAGCTGCTGCACGTTGCCGGCGCCGGCAACGCCCACGCCGTCCTGCACCATCGGCCGCAGCGTGGCCTGTGCCAGCACCGCCTGCCACAGCGTGACCAGGTTGCCGTCGGTCTGCAGGCGGCTGAAGTAGCAGGAGATCGCGCAGTCACCGCCGCGCGCGCGGGCGGCGTCTGCCAGCCCGTGCAGCCATTGCGCCAGCCACTGCTGGCGGGCCGGATCGGCCCAGTGGTACTGCTCCAGCTCGTAGGGCAGGTACCAGCCCTCGAAGGCGGGTACCTGCGCCCAGGGCGCCTGTGCCAACCAGCGGCGTGCATGCGCCAGGCTGTCGGCGAGGAACGCCTGCAGCGTGGCATCGTCGGCCCCGATCACCTGCCACCAGCGTTGCTGGAAGGGCAGTCCGACGCGGATGCGGATGTCGTTCTCGCTGGCGGCGGTGAACAGCTGCTGCAGGCTGCCGTCGGGCAGTGACCAGTCGCCGTCACTGCCGCCGACGATGCCGGTCCATTGCAGCACCAGCTGACGGCAGCCCAGCGTATGTGCAAGCTTCAACGAGCGCTGCCAGTCGGCCAGTCCCCACTGCAGGTGGCTGCGCCAGGGCTGCAGGAAGGTGCCGTCGACCTGCACCGGCAGCGAGCAGCCGGGCAGGGTGGCGAGCGTACCGGCCAACGGCGCCAGCACGGCCGCGCGCAGCACGCGGCGGCGCAACGGCGAAGACGGATCTGCGGGAAGAACGGGCGCAACCATGCCCGCATCATCCCAGAGCACCGTGCGCAGCAGGTGAACCCAGCGACCGGTGGCGCCGGCCGCTGGCCGGCACCACCGTGTGCTTACTCCAACGCGTAGCGCAGGGTGAACAGCACCGCCACCAGCCATACCGCTGGATGCACTTCGCGCCAGCGGCCGGTGCCGGCCTTCAGTGCCGCATACGCGATGAAGCCAAACGCCAGGCCATTCGCGATGGAGTAGGTGAACGGCATCGCCAGCGCGCACAGTGCGGCCGGCACCGATTCGGTCAGGTCGCTCCAGTCCACTTCCACCAGTTCGCGCAGCATCAGGCCGGCCACGAACAGCAGCGCCGGTGCGGTGGCATAGCTGGGCACCATCGCCGCCAGCGGCGAGAACAGCAGCGCGGCCACGAACAGCGCCGATACGACCAGCGCAGTCAGGCCGGTACGGCCACCCACCTGCACGCCCGAGGCGCTTTCAGCGAAAGCGGTGGTGCTGCTGGTGCCGAGCACCGAACCGGCCACGATGGCGGTGCTGTCGGCCAGCAACGCGCGGCCGAAGCGCTTCTGCGCGCCCGGCAGCTTCAGCAGTCCGGCGCGACCGACCACGCCATACAGGGTGCCGGTGGCATCGAACACTTCCACCAGCACGAACACCAGCACTACCTGCAGCAACACCGCGATCGGCGCACCGCCGTCATGGTGCAGCAGGCCCGGCAGGTCCAGCTGCAGGAAGGTGGGGGCCAGGCTCGGCGGCAGCGAGACCAGGCCCTGGTACTGCACGTCGCCCAATGCCCAGCCCGCACCGGTCACCGCCAGGATGCCGATCAGGATCGCGCCGCGGATCCGGCGTGCTTCCAGCACTGCGATCAACAGGAAACCGGCCAGCGCCAGCAGTGGCGGCGCCGTGTTCAACGGGCCCAGCGCCACCAACGTGTCTTCGTTGCCGACGATCACGCCGGATTTCTGCAATGCGATGATCGCCAGGAACAGGCCGATGCCGGCCACGATCGCCGAGCGCAGCGACGAAGGAATGCCCGACACCAGCCATGCCCGCACACCGGTCAGCGACAGCACCAGGAACACCAGGCCGGAGATGAACACCGCCCCTAGCGCCTGCTGCCACGGCAGGCCGGCAGCGCCGACCACGGTGAACGCGAAGAACGCGTTCAGGCCCATCCCCGGTGCCATGCCGACCGGGAAGTTGGCCGCCAGCGCCATTACCGCCGAACCCAGCGCGGCGGCCAGGCAGGTGGCCACGAACACCGCACCCGCATCCATGCCGGTGGTGCCGAGGATCTCCGGGTTGACGAAGACGATGTAGGACATCGTCAGGAAGGTGGTGATGCCGGCCAGCAGCTCGGTACGCACGGTGGTGCCGTGCTGCTGCAGCTGGAACATGCGCTCGAACAGGGACATGGGGATTCTCGCGACGATAAGGTGTCACGACCAACGGTCGTGACCTACCCGAATGCAGAACGTGGGTACCGACCGTTGGCGGTGGGTACCGACCGTTGGTCGGTACGCTTCAAAGCGTCACCACCAACGGTGGTGACCTACCGAAAGGAGAAAGGCCGCGCGAGCGCGGCCTTTCCGGTTGCCTTACTTCAGCGCCTTGAAGCGCAGGCGCTTCGGCGCAGCGTCATCGCCCATCCGGCGCTTCTTGTCTTCCTCGTACTCGCGGTAGTTGCCCTGGAAGAACTCCACGTGCGAGTCGCCTTCGAAAGCGATGATGTGCGTGGCGATGCGGTCCAGGAACCAGCGGTCGTGCGAGATCACGAAGGTGTTGCCCGGGAACTCCAGCAGCGCGTCTTCCAGTGCACGCAGGGTTTCGATGTCCAGGTCGTTGGACGGTTCGTCGAGCAGCAGCACGTTGCCACCCTGCAGCAGGGTCTTGGCCATGTGCAGGCGGCCACGCTCACCACCGGACAGCGAACCGACCATCTTCTGCTGGTCCTGGCCCTTGAAGTTGAAGCGGCCGATGTAGGCGCGCGACTGGATCTCGATGCCGTTGATGTTGAGGATGTCCAGGCCGCCGGCGATTTCCTGGAAGACGTTGTGGTTGCCTTCCAGCTTGTCGCGGCTCTGGTCCACGTAGGACAGCTGCACGGTCGGGCCGATCACGATCTCGCCCGAATCCGGCTTTTCCTGGCCGGTGATCATCTTGAACAGGGTCGACTTGCCGGCGCCGTTCGGGCCGATGATGCCGACGATCGCGCCCGGCGGAATCAGCATCGACAGGTTGTCGATCAGCAGGCGGTCGCCGAACTTCTTGGAGACGTTCTTGAACTCCATCACCATGTTGCCCAGGCGCTCGCCCGGCGGGATGAAGATTTCGTTGGTCTCGTTGCGCTTCTGGTAGTCCTGCGACTGCAGCTCTTCCAGGCGGGCCAGACGGGCCTTGCCCTTGGAACGGCCGCCCTTGGCGTTCTGGCGCGACCACTCCAGTTCCTTCTGGATCGCCTTCTGGCGGGCCTTTTCCTGGTTTTCTTCCTGCTTCAGGCGCTCATCCTTCTGCACCAGCCATTCGGTGTAGTTGCCCTTCCACGGAATGCCGCGGCCGCGGTCCAGTTCCAGGATCCACTCGGCGGCGTTGTCCAGGAAGTAGCGATCATGGGTGACGGCCACCACGGTGCCGGTGTAGCGCGCCAGGAACTGTTCCAGCCATTCCACCGACTCGGCGTCGAGGTGGTTGGTCGGTTCGTCCAGCAGCAGCATGTCCGGCTTCTGCAGCAGCAGGCGACACAGTGCCACGCGGCGCTTTTCACCGCCGGACAGGTTGGCGATCTTGGCATCCCAGGGCGGCAGGCGCAGCGCATCGGCAGCCACGTCCAGCTGGTTTTCCAGGGTGTGCGCATCACCGGCGGCCAGGATCGCCTCCAGGCGCTCCTGCTCCTTGGCCAATGCGTCGAAGTCGGCCCCTTCTTCGGCGTAGGCGGCGTACACCGCCTCCAGCGCGGCCTGGGCCTGCAGCACTTCACCCACGCCTTCCTCGACCGACTCGCGCACGGTCTTGTTCGGGTCCAGTTCCGGTTCCTGGGCCAGGTAGCCGACCTTGATGCCCGGCTGCGGGCGGGCTTCACCCTCGAAATCGGTGTCCACGCCGGCCATGATCTTCAGCACGGTGGACTTGCCGGCGCCGTTCAGGCCCAGCAGGCCGATCTTGGCGCCCGGGAAGAAGGACAGCGAGATGTCCTTGATGATCTGCCGCTTGGGCGGGACCACCTTGGACACGCGGTTCATGGTGTAGATGTATTGCGAGGACATGAGGTCTCCGTAGGCGCGGCCCTGCGCCCGGCCCATCACGGGAACATCCCGTTGTGGCAGCGGGCACAGACTGGAAAGGAATACCGCCAATTATAGCCGGAACCGGTTCCGGGCCGCGCCGGGCAGGCGCCGTCGGGCTGGCCGTGGGCTGAATACTGCGTCACAGTCCTGCAGCGGGAAGCGTTTCCAGCCGGAAACGGTTCAGATCGGTTGCGCAATATGGGCTCACCACCACCCAAGCAGAGGTCTGACATGCGCATCAATCGAGTAATGGCCGGCGCCGTGGCCTCTGTGCTGGCGTTCGGCGCGGTGGCCCCGGCCTTTGCCGACAACGACCACCGTCGCGGCCATGACCGCCGCGAGTGGCGCGAGGACCGCCGCGAATGGCGACAGGACCGCCGTGACTGGGAACGCGACCGCCGCGAGGCACGCCGCGACTGGGAGCGCGACCGCCGCGACTGGCACCGCGACCACGACCGCTACTACCGCCCGGCCCCGCCGCCGCCGCGCGTGGTCTACCGCCCGGCCTACGGCCCGGGCTACGGCTGGAAGGTCGGCCACCGCTACCGCGATTACTACCGCGGCCCGATCTATGTGGTGAACGACTACCCGCGCTACCACCTGCGCCGCCCGCCGTATGGGCACCACTGGATCCGCGACGACCGCGGCAACATGCTGCTGGTGGCGGTGGCGACCGGCATCATCGCCGACTACATCATCAACAGTCGCTGAGGATCGCGGCCGGGGTCGGATCCCTTTCCAACGGAAAGGGCCCTGATCCCACAACATCCCTGGAAACCATACGGGGCCGGATTCCTTCGGGAGTGCCGGCCCCGGCCTTTTCGGCCCCGGCAGGCCGGTGCGGGGCTACAATCAGGGGCTGAGCCGTACCCCTTTTCCTGCCTGCTGGAGTACCCGATGTTCCCGCGTGACGTCCGCATCGAAACCTACGATCCCGAACTGGCCAAGGCCATTGCCGCTGAGACCCAGCGCCAGGAAGACCACGTCGAGCTGATCGCCAGCGAGAACTACACCAGCCCGGCGGTGATGGAAGCCCAGGGCAGCCAGCTGACCAACAAGTACGCCGAAGGCTACCCGGGCAAGCGCTACTACGGTGGCTGCGAATACGTGGACATCGCCGAGCAGCTGGCGATCGACCGCCTCAAGCAGCTGTTCGGTGCGGACTACGCCAACGTGCAGCCGCACAGCGGCTCGCAGGCCAACCAGGCCGTGTACTTCGCCCTGCTGCAGCCGGGTGACACCATCCTCGGCATGAGCCTGGCCCACGGCGGCCACCTCACCCACGGTGCCAAGGTCAATGCCTCGGGCAAGCTGTTCAACGCCGTGCAGTACGGCGTCAACGACCAGGGCCTGATCGATTACGACGAAGTCGAGCGCCTGGCCCTGGAGCACAAGCCGAAGATGGTCGTCGCCGGCTTCTCGGCGTACTCGCAGGTGATCGACTGGGCGCGCTTCCGCGCCATCGCCGACAAGGTCGGTGCCTACCTGTTCGTGGACATGGCCCACGTGGCCGGCCTGGTCGCCGCTGGCGTCTACCCGAGCCCGCTGGAGCATGCCCACGTCGTTACCTCCACCACCCACAAGACCCTGCGCGGCCCGCGTGGCGGCATCATCATCGCCAAGGGCGCCGACGAAGACCTGGTCAAGAAGCTGCAGTCGATCGTGTTCCCGGGCATCCAGGGCGGTCCGCTGATGCACGTCATCGCCGGCAAGGCCGTGGCCTTCAAGGAAGCGCTGGAACCGGGCTTCAAGGCCTACCAGCAGCAGGTGGTGAAGAACGCCCAGGCGATGGCCAACACGCTGATCTCGCGCGGCTACAAGATCGTTTCCGGTGGCACCCAGAACCACCTGATGCTGGTCGACATGATCGGCAAGGACGTGTCCGGCAAGGATGCGGAAGCTGCGCTGGGCAAGGCTCACATCACCGTCAACAAGAACTCGGTGCCGAACGATCCGCGTTCTCCGTTCGTGACCTCGGGCCTGCGCCTGGGCACCCCGGCCGTGACCACCCGTGGCTACGTCGAGCAGGACTGCGTGGACCTGGCCAACTGGATCGCCGACGTGCTGGACGCGCCGAACGATGATGCCGTCATCGCCCGCGTGCGTGATGCCGTCAGCGCGCAGTGCCGCAAGTACCCGGTTTACGGCTGATCGCCGCCGGGGTCGGATCCCTTCCCGCAGGGAAGGGCTCTGACCCCGTCACCAGGAATCCCGCGCATGGATGAGCGCCGCCTCAAGTACCTGTATGCCGTCCTGGCGGTGGCATTTGGCCTGCCCAGCCTGGCAGTGGGCGGTGTCGCGGCGACGATGCTGCTGCTGACGGGGCTGGGCCAGTTCGGCCATGGCACGCTGGCCGCGGTGACGGTGATGCCGCTGTGGGGCCTGGCCGGCATTGCCGGCTGCCTGGCCTGGTTGTGGCTCAGCGCCGGGTATCTGCTGCAGGGGCGTGCCGGGCTGCAGGTGCATCGCCTCTGGTGGTGGATGCTGCTGGCCGGCGGTCTTGCCGCTGTGCCCCCGCTGGGGCTGGCGCTGTGGTGGAGCATCACGGTCCACGCCGAAGGCATCGCCCTGTTGCTGTTGGGCCCATCGATGCTGGTGCCGGCGGCGGTGCTGGTGTGGATCAAGCGCCGCGCATGACGTGGCCCATGGAAGGACATCGAACGCATGGATGAGCGCCTGCACAAGCGCGGGATGGCCATTGCCGGCCTGCTGGTGGGCCTGCCCACAGTGGCAGCAGGCGGTACGGGTGCCGTGCTGGGGCTGATGGTCGTATGGGACGGCAAGTACCTGACGGGCGACGAGCACACGCTGTTGCTGCTGTGGTCGTCGGCGGGAATCATCGGCCTGCTGTCGTGGTTGTGGCTGAGCGGGCTGTTCCTGTGGCGCGGTGTTGCCGGCCTGCGCCAATCACCGGTTGCCGCCTGGGCCGGCCTGGCGCTGGGCGTGCTGGCTGCGTTGGGCGTGATCGCCGCCGCGTTGTACTTCACCTTCAAGCACGGGGAGATCTCGACATTGGCCTTCCTCGGCTTTGGCCCACCGCTGTTGGTGATGGCCGGGCACCTGGCGTGGCTGCGCTGGTCACGCGTGGCATCGCCGCCGCCCGCACCGGGTTGAGCCGGACATCACGAACTCGCCGCACACCTCGGGTGGCCAGAATGCAGGCGCTTCCGCGCAGGCAGCATTTGCTGCGGCGCCCTTTCTCAGGTACCTTTGCGACGCTGCCATGATCGTGGCAATTGCTCCCTGAGCCAGGCGTTCCATGCATTGCCCCTTCTGCCAACATGCCGATACCCGGGTCATCGACTCGCGCGTCTCTGAAGACGGCGCGACGATTCGCCGTCGGCGGGAATGCGAAGCCTGCGGCGAGCGCTTCAGCACTCTGGAAACGGTCGAGCTGAAGCTGCCGGCCATCGTCAAGAGCGATGGCACCCGCGAAGCGTTCGACCAGCGCAAGGTCCGCGCGGGGTTCGACCGCGCGCTGCAGAAGCGCGCGGTGCCCGAAGACAAGATCGAAGCGGCGGTACGTGCGGTGGTGCACCAGCTGCGCATCAGCGGCGAGCGCGAAGTGCCCTCGATCAAGGTTGGCGAGTTCGTCATGAACGAACTGCGCAAGCTCGACCACGTGGGCTACGTGCGCTTCGCTTCGGTGTACCGCAGCTTCGAGGACGTGGCCGATTTCCGCGAGGAGATCGAGAAGCTCGAGCGCGACCTGCCGTCCAGCACCGAACAGCTGCAGCTGCTGGGCGATGTGATCGCCCTGACCAAGAAGAAGAAGGGCTGACCGCCTCTGCCTGGGTGGGGGCCAACCTGGATTGGCACCGATGGCATGGATCAACACCGGCAGCGTTACCATGGTCGCATGACACCATCGTTCTCCGTCCTCGACCACCTGCACATGGCCAACGCGCTGCGTCTGGCCGAGCGCGCTGCCTATACCACCCGGCCCAACCCGATGGTCGGCTGCGTGATCGCCCACGGCGAACGCGTGGTCGGGCAGGGCTGGCACCAGCGCGCAGGGGGGCCGCACGCTGAAGTATTCGCACTGCGCGAAGCCGGCAGCGAGGCCCGCGGTGCCACCGCTTATGTCACCCTGGAGCCCTGCGCCCACTACGGGCGCACGCCGCCGTGCGCACTGGCGCTGATCGAAGCGGGCGTGACGCGCGTGGTGGCGGCGATGCGCGATCCCTTCCCGAAGGTTGATGGCGGTGGCTTCGATCTGCTGCGCAATGCAGGTATCGAGGTTGCCGAAGGACTGATGGCGGCGCCGGCGCGCGAGCTCAACAAGGGCTTCCTGTCACGCGTGGAGCGCAACCGCCCGTGGCTGCGGGTGAAGCTGGCCGCCAGCCTCGATGGCCGCACCGCGATGGCCGACGGCAGCTCCAAGTGGATCACCGGGCCGGCTGCGCGCGAGGACGTGCAGCACTGGCGCGCTCGCGCCGGTGCGATCCTGACTGGCGCCGATACCGTGCTGGCCGACGACCCGATGTTGACCGTGCGCCTGGCCGGTGCCGAAGTGATGCCGCCACTGCGCGTGGTGCTCGATTCGCGCCTGCGTTCGCTCGAATGCAGCCGTGTGCGCGAGGGCGGTGCGCCGACGCTGTACCTGCACGATGCGGCGGTGAGCGCACCGGATGCGGCCGACGCCGAATTTGCCAGCGTGCCCAGCGCAGAGGGGCGGTTGGACCTGGGTGCGGTGCTGGCGCTGCTGGCCGAGCGTGGCATCAACGAAGTGCATACCGAAGCCGGCGCGACGCTGGCCGGTGCGCTGCTGCGCGCTGGCTGGGTGGACGAACTGCTGCTGTACCAGGCGCCCACGTTGCTGGGCGACAACGGACGCCCGCTGCTGGCCGGCCTCGGCATCGATGCCATGGACCAGCAGCGTCGCCTGCGCGTGGTTGACCAGCGCCAGGTCGGCGAGGACATCCGGCTGCTGTTGCGCCCGTGAGTCAATGGCGGGGCACTGGCCCCGTTCCGGCGCTGTCAGGTGCCCTCGTCCTCGTGGGCGGGGCACTGCTCTTTCCATTGCTGCTTCCACAGCAGATGCAGGTCACGGCAGTAGGCACCGAGTGCTTCTCCCGTCAGTTGCGTCGACTTCCACCGCAGCCTGCGCCGGCTGATGCCCTGGTCGTACTCGTCCGGCAGTACCGACGGTGCGCACTGATCGTGGTACTGCAGGAACGCCCGGCAATCGTCGTTCTCGCTCAGTTGCGCGTCGATGTCGCGGTCGCGCAGCTGGGTCGACTCGAACGCAACCGAAGGTTGCACGAAGAAGGTCCTGGGTCTGGACGCTTCGGCGTGCCAGCACGCCATCAGCGCGACAAGCAGGGCCGTGGTCGAGGTTGTGCGGTGTTTCATGCTGTTGCCCTCGTGGAAGAGGACAACAGCATTGATCACGCAGTGTGCGCACGGCCATGCAACGGTTCTGAAAATGCAGTCGCCCTGATCGTCGGTGACGATGCGCCGGGCACGGATGAGCTGCACGTTTCGCCGCCCTATCCGGCCAGCACGTCACACCAGGAGGATGCTATGTGAGATCGCACAGCTCGATGGCCCAGTGCTGGAACAGTGTTTCGATACGCGCTTGACGCTCGATGCCCGGCGCGGCGCATCCCAGAGCGGCAGGCCCAGCAGCGGGATCACCAGATGCCGGATCATGACGCCCCGACCTCAGTCGGTCTTCTCGCTGTTCCACAGCTCCCGGTTGCGCTCATGGACGATCTGGCAGTCGCGCGTCGCCTCCGCATCGCTCATTCCCTCCACGCGCTTGAGCAGATTGCGTTGCAGTACGCCGTTGCTCAGAAAGGGACTCTGCGGGTGATGCCGGGCAAAGAACCTCAGCTGGTCGGCCATCATCAGGTCGCAGGTGGGAATGCTGGTAACCACAGGTACGGATTCCGCTGCGATCCGCGTGTTCCATGCGTCGAAGGGCAGTACCTGCTGCAGCAGCGTGTTACCCAGCGACGGCAGGTCGAGGGGCATCCAGTGACCTTTGCCTCGGGCCTGCAGGAACACGGCGCTGCCCTCATGCGAGCGATCCGGCGCGTCGCGCAGGGCGTTGGCGAATGCCACGAAGAGGGCCTTGGCGTGTTCGGGATCATCACGGCCGACGTCGGCACGTCGCTTCTGCGCGTCGCGGTAGGTCGGAAAGAAGCCCGAGAGGTCGGGGAAAGCGCAGCGATACGCCACGGCTGCCTGTGGCGTTGAATGCACCGTCTCCCGGGTGATGTCAGTGATGGTGCAGGACAGGGCCTTCTGCCGCATCTCCAGAGCGCTGGCAACCGGTTCCATTGCCGTACCGTTGAAGGCGGCCTTGGGCAGCTGAAGCGCATCGATGGCGTTGACGGTCACATCAATGCTGTCGCTGTTCGCGAATGCACGCAGATGGTGCCGCAGCTTCTCTTTCGACGGCGTGTCGCCGCGAACGATGACCTGCACATAGGTCTCGAAGGTCTCTTCCAGTGAGAGCGCAGCAGGGGGCGCGGCGGCAGCGGTGAGCGGCGCTCCCAGCAGGAGGATGGGTTTCAGCATGGGGCACACGGGCGATCCGGGACGGCCATGAGGATCAGGGGAACTTCATGCAGGGTCCATGCAACGTGTCTGAAAATGTGCGGCGTTGGGAAAGGTGCCGCGCATGACCCGGCGCTACGGAATCGCGCGAGCCTGGCGGACGGCACCAGTGTTGTCATGGCTCGCGGAATCGGACCGAAGCGGCCATGGCATCAACCGCGTCTTCCACTGCCTTGGAACTGTCTGCCGGCAGGATGGCGACCAACCGCACGAATCGCTCACCCGGCCAGAGGGCGAGATAGTGGCGGTAGCGGCGTCCGTCCGGTGTTATCCCATCAACCCGATGCCCGGTGATACCACCGAACGGCATGTCCTTTCTTGAGGTAATCGTTCCGCCCTGAATCCTGACAGTTCCTGCAATCAGCTGATCGGACACCTTCTGTAGATCGTTCGAGGCAAACGGGAGAGAAAGCTGGGATGCGACAATCACCGAGGGTTGGCGGCCTTCGGGATCCGTATCCAGTTCGCCAGCCGTGAGCAGCATTGCCGAGCTTGAGAGCGTATCGATCAGCCGGAACGGCGGCTCCGGCGTGAGGGTGAAAGGCAAAGCCGCAATCTTCTGTTCGCGTGTGGCCTGTGCGCCGATCGTTACCGAGGAAAGGGCCTGCATCGCTTGGCTGTGCGTCAGTGCATGGTCGCGTGGAGCTTGCACCGTGATCATGACAGTGGGGGAGCCGCGGAAAAGCGCCATCCACTTCTCGAAGCTGTAACCGTGCGCCACCTGGCTGCCAATGACTACGGGAACCGTTCGCCCTTCGATGCTGAGCGATTCCAGTCGATCGACGTGGACGCCCTGGCTGGCAAAGCGGTTTCGCGCAGCGGGCTCATCCACGAAGAGTGCTCCGACTGCGCTGCTGGCCTCGGCGGGCAGTTCGGCGATCAGGATACTGGCTCGTCCATCTTCACTGACAAAGCCGGAGAAGTTGGGGGCGAGGGTGAACCCGGGAGGCGGCGACAGGCTGACGACCGAGCCGGGTACGGCCATTGGCGGTTGTGAGGCCTGTGAGCAGCCCGCGAGCAGCACGGCCTGCAGGAAAAGCAGGGCCGAGCGCGCGATACTGTGGAAGTGGGTGAGCATCTCGAAAGCCCTCTATTCTGCCCGGACCTGATCAGTGTCTTCCTCAGCTTCAATACGCTCGTTCCAAGCGGAGAACGGCATCAGCTCCTTCAGTAGATTCACGCCAAGGAACAGCATGTCCGCACTGCTCCATGGACCCTTGTCGCCAATACGCGAGAACTCCGCCCTCGCCATGTACGTGGTGTCAGGCGCGTCGCGCAGGGTTCTCGCATAGGTCCCAAGAAAATCCCTGAACGCATCGCCATCCGGGTCCCCGGCGCGTGAGCGAGCCAGATTCTCCCGATAGGCGTCAAAGGCGCCAGAAACATCGGGGAGCGTGCACTGATAGTCCACAACGCCGCGACGGGAGGAACTGTCCTCTTCGATCGTGACTGCACGGCAGTGGATGGTTTTCCGGCGCGCGGTGATGGCACTGGCCGTGGGTTCTTCGAACCCAGCGGCAAGATTTCCGAAGGCATACAGCGCATCAACGATGTCTCCGATGTCCGGGTAGTCGTCCGTGCCTGCCGTGCGCAGGCTGTTGCGCAAGGCGGCCTTGGCGTCCTCGTCATTCTGGGTGATGACGCGCGCATAGGCATCGAAGGTGTCTTCCAGTGACAGCGCAGCAGCATCTGCGGCCAGCGGCGCGCACAGCAGCAGGGCGAAAAGAGCTCTCAACATGGCGTGGGCGGAAGCGGGAAGATTCGCTGAGGATCAGCGGCGTTCCATGCATCGGTCCATGCAACTTCTCTGAAAATCTACGGATTGCTGTCTGTGGCAGCAACCTCGGGAGAATTTGAAACTTTCTTCATAGCTGCCTTCGTGACGCGAATGCAGAGTGCTGGGTTTCCCACAGCGGTGACCATCGTGGCGCAATCCTTCCGGATCCGTATGCTTCCTGCGCTCGTTGCGCTTGGGATGGTTGTTTCACCTGCCGCATTCGCAGATGGCGATGAGCCCGGTGCCGTGCGTACCATCACAAGCGAACAGGCGCTGCAGGATCTGACCGCCGTCATTGAGTGCCGGGCTCCTGCTTCGGTGCAGAAACCGTTGTCGCGCCACCTGTGGGCGGTCGCGCTGGGCGACGAGGTTGCGCATCCGTTCGATTCGTGGGTCGTCGCCGAGCAGCCCAACGCGTCCCTGCGCGAAGTCGTTCTACCGTCGTCAATCACGGTGTTCGGCCATCCGACGCAGCGCATTGCAGTGCTTTCCGAAACGGTGATGGCGATCATCGACGGTGTATCGCTGGACGAGATTTCGAGTCAGTTGCAGACGCGGCCATTGAGTGAAACGGTCGCCCCTCATATCCACGTTCGGGAGCTTTCACTTCGAAACAGGGGAGCCTTCGGTTTCCAGGTGCGCTCGCTGACTGCATCGCGTATCTCCAGCCATACCGGTGCCGTGCTGATAGGTTGCGAGGATCGCTATGGCGACCGGATGTCGCAGCTGCGCAGGCGTGGCAAAGAGCCAGATACCATGTTCGCGCCAGGCATTGATGTCGCTGCAGAGCTGGACGATGTGCTGAGCTGCAGGGCCGATGCGCTCCGCGCCTATACGGCGGGTTGGGCGGTGGGCATGTCAGCCCACACGGCTGACCCGCGCTTCAGGGATTGGAAGACTGGGGAGGACGAAGAGGGCTATTCCTGGTGGGCGCCGCCGTCGCCGCTGATGATCGCCGGCAAGCCCGTTTCGCGTTTCGTGAAGCTCGGTCAGACCCTCTATGCCGAGCTCGATGGAGACATCGCGCAGGCCCTGGCTGAAGACTGGGATCTTCCTCCCTACGACGGCTGGGACGACGTCGCCTACGTCGGCTTCCACGACACCGACACGGCGGCCGATGGCTGGCTGGAAGATCGCGCGCGCATCGTACGCGCGTGGGCGCCCGGCAAGACCCTGCACGGCTGCGAATACCAGCAGAACCGTCCGGAGTTCGGTGAACATCCGGACGATGATGACGACGGCTGAGGACCGCAGGGAATCGCTGGGCACGCCCCGGCGCTACATCGTGCTCATGTGCACTCGTCCGTCCACATCATCTCGGCGATCGGGCGCAGTGCCTTGCACTCCTGCGTCATCTCATCGGCCGACTTCACCTGTGCCTTGGCCTTCAGTTCCTCGGCCATCGCATCCACGCCGCTGATCTGGTCGGGTGCGATCTTCGCCACGCAGCTGCGGTGCTGCTGCAGCAGCAGGTCGCAGCCGGGTACGCCGGTCACCTTCGGTGCGCTGGCCGCCTGCACGTCCTGCATCCATTCCTCGAACGGTGCCAGCGCCCCGGTCACGGTGCCCACCAGATCATCGAAGTTGCCGCTGTACCAGTAGCCGTTGTCCTTGGCCGGGTACAGGGTGAAGGTGCCGCTGACCGGCACGCGCGCGCCGCTCTGCAGCGCCTGGGTGTAGGCGTCGGTGAACTGCTTGCGCGAGGCCGGGCGGGCGTCGGCGGCAAGGCTGGCGGCGAACAGCGGACGTACCTTGCCCAGGTCGGGCACCTGGCAGCTGAAGGTGATGCGCGCCAGCTTCTGGTCGTCCACGTACTCGTTGTCTTCAATCACGCTCTTGCTGGCACGGCACTTCGAGTCACGCAGGGCCTTGACATACATCGCCTCGCTGGTGGCCGCGTCGGCCTTGGCGCCGGTGCTGGCAAGCACGACCTGCCACGGTTCGGCCAGCGCCTTGGCCAATGCGCCCGGGTTCGGGGTTACCGCGTCCTGGCCGTCGAAGGCGGGCTTCAGCGCATCGTTGAGGGTGCGGGTCGCGGCGGCGTCGTCTTCCAGCAGGACGCGGGCATACAGATCGAAGGCCTGTTCGGGCGTCAGTGTGGCCGGGGCGGCGCTGGCCAGCAGCGGGGCAGCCAGCAGGGCGCTGGCCAGCAGGGTACGCAAGGGGGTCTTCATGACGGTGTTTCCTGTTCCAGAGGCGCGCAAGCCTAGCGCATCTTTGCGCAGGCCCGACGGCGCCCTGTGATCACGTGCCGACGCGCGGGGCAAAAAAAACGGGCCCCTTGCGGGGCCCGTTCGATCGCACGACGAGGAGCGACCGTTGGATCAGAAGCTGGCGCGGACGCCGGCCGAGTACTGGGTGACGTCGCGGTAGCCGGAGATCTCGCCCACCAGACCCCAGGTCTTGGTGAAGTTGATCTGGCCGCCAACAGTGCCGACCCAGGTGCCCTTGTAGTTGTTGCCGCCATCCATGTAGCCGGCCTTGGCCCAGGCTTCGGTCATGCGCGACGGCTTGCCGCGGATGCCCATGGTGACGCGGCCCAGGTTGGTGTGGTCCTTGCCGTGGTAACGCACACCGTCATAACGCAGGGTCGATTCGGCGTTCTGGCGCACCCAGGCGGCATCGGCGGTGAAGTCCAGGCGGTCGGTCCACGGCATGTGGTAGCCGATACCCAGCTCCGGCTGGTTCAGTTCCAGCTTCAGCGAATCTTCGCCGTAGTGGCGGGTCTTGCTGGTGCGCGACCAGCCACCGAACACGTAGACCTGCTCGGCCAGCGCGACCGAACCGCGCAGGTAGCCACCGTCGACCTTCGGGTCGTCCAGCAGGTTGTCGTCAACCTGGACCTGGGTCCAGCCGCCTTCAACGTAGGTGTAGCTCAGGGCCTCGGCCGAAGCCGAGAACGGGGCGGCGGCCAGCAGGGCGGCCACGATCAGGATCTTGCGCATGGGAATTCCTGTGAGTTTCAGTCCATTGGCGGGCCTGCCCTCGCGGCTGCCCGTGGCGACCTCATGTCGTCCGCTGCGGATTTTAATGAAAGTTTTACAAAATGCGAGAGACGGCCGTCACAGGCTGGGGCGGACCGGGGTTGGGGATTGGATCCGTTTGCCATCGGGAAACGGCCCTGACCCCAGTGCTGCTGCGCCACCGGTCCATGGGGTCAGAGCCCTTTCCTGCGGAAAGGGATCCGACCCCGTTCAGCACGGGCTGGTACACTGCGCGGGCCGGTTCGCCGGTACACAAACGTCTTCAGGGCGGGGTGCAATTCCCCACCGGCGGTAGGTGCGCAAGCACGAGCCCGCGAGCGCCCCGGCCCACGGCCGGGGGTCAGCAGATCCGGTCCAATGCCGGAGCCGACGGTCATAGTCCGGATGAAAGAAGACGGTGCCACAGGGCTCTTGCCCTGCGTGCACCTGTTTGCCTTGCGGCGTTTTTCGCTCACTTTTCGCGGAGAACGTTACTTGTTTACTGGAATCATCGAAGGCGTCGGCCGTCTGGCCGCACGCGAATCCATCGGCGGCGATGTCCGCTTCACCTTCAATGTCGGGAATCTGCCGTTCGACAACGTGCAGATGGGCGAGAGCATTGCCATCAACGGCGTCTGCCTCACCGTCATCGCGTTCGACGCCCGCAGCTTCCAGGCCGACGCCTCCACCGAGACTCTGGGCCTGACCACGCTGGGCCAGCTGGGCGAGGGTGCGGTCATCAACCTGGAACGGGCCATGCGCCCGACCGACCGCCTGGGCGGCCATCTGGTCAGCGGCCACGTCGACGGCCTCGGCCAGGTGCTGTCCATCCATGAAGATGCACGTGCCCAGCGCTGGCGCTTCGCCGCGCCGGCCTCGCTGCGCCGCTACATCGCCAGGAAGGGTTCGATCTGCGTGGACGGCGTCAGCCTCACCGTCAACGAAGTGGACGATGAAGGCTTTGAAGTCGCCCTCATTCCGCACACCGTGGCCAACACCGCCTTCTCCGCCACGGGCGTGGGCAGTCCGGTCAATCTGGAAATCGATCTGGTCGCCCGTTATGTGGAGCGGTTGATCAGTGTGCCGACCAACGGTCAGCACCCACACGGAGATGCCGCATGAATTTCGCCCCGATTCCGGAAATCCTGGAAGACATCCGCCTGGGCCGCATGGTGGTCATCGTCGATGACGAAGACCGAGAGAACGAAGGCGACCTGATCATGGCCGCCGAGCTGGTCAAGCCGTCGGACATCAACTTCATGGTCACCCATGGCCGTGGCCTGGTGTGCCTGCCGCTGACCCGCACCCGCGCCGCCGACCTCGGCCTGGCGCCGATGGTGCAGGCCAATACCGCGCAGTTCCAGACCAACTTCACGGTCAGCATCGAGGCCGCCGAGGGCGTTACCACCGGCATCTCGGCTCACGACCGCGCCCACACCATCCGCACCGCAGTGAAGCCCAACGCCAAGCCGTCGGACCTGCACCAGCCGGGCCACATCTTCCCGCTGATCGCCCAGCCGGGCGGCGTGCTGACCCGCGCCGGCCATACCGAAGCCGGCGTCGACCTGGCCATGCTGGCCGGGCTGGAACCGGCCGGCGTGCTGGTGGAGATCCTGAACCCGGATGGCAGCATGGCGCGCCGCCCGGAACTGGAAGTGTTCGCCCGCGAGCACGGCCTGAAGATGGGCTCCATCGCCGACCTGATCGCCTACCGCCTGGCCACCGAAAAGACTGTTGAACGTGTGGACGAGCGCGACATCGACACCGAATTCGGCCCGTTCAAGCTGGTGACCTACCGCGACCGCATCGCCCACGACCTGCATTTCGCCCTGGTGCGCGGCACGCCGGATGCGGAAACACCGACCCTGGTGCGCGTGCAGGTGGAAAACCCGCTGGCCGACCTGCTGCACTGGCGCCGTGACGACTTCGGCGTGGCGGCCACCGACGCCCTGCGTGCAATCGATGCCGAGGGCGCAGGCGTGATGGTGGTGCTGTCGGCCCCGCGCGATGGCGAAGCCCTGCTGGCCCGCCTGCGCCAGCAGCCGGCGCCGGTGGTGCCGGGCAAGGACAAGGACGTGGGCCAGTGGCGCCGCAACGGTGCCGGCGCACAGATCCTGTCCGACCTGGGCCTGGGCAAGCTGCGCGTGCTGGGCACCCCGCGCCGCCAGATCGGCCTGGCCGGGTACGGCCTGGAAGTGGTGGAGACGGTGACCCTGTAATGAGTAGTGCCGGCCGCTGGCCGGCAACCGCATCCCCGGGATTGCCGGCCAGCGGCCGGCACTACCGGTGGGGGCCGACCGTTGGTCGGCACACCCTGCAGGCCCCCGCCAGCCACGGCCGGGGCCCATCCACGCTAGAATTACCCCCTTATCGAGTCCCCCAAGCCGCATATGAGCCACTACGAAGGCGATCTTCGCACTCCCGAGTCGGCGCGCTTCGCCATCCTGGCCAGCCGCTGGAACGCCCGCATCACCGACGCGCTGGTCGCAGGCGCCCGCCTGAGCCTGGCCGGCAACGGCATCACCGAAGCCAACATCGACGTGATCCGCGTGCCGGGTGCCTGGGAACTGCCGCTGGTGGCTGCACGCCTGGCCGCCGCGCATGAACACGCCGCCATCCTCACCCTGGGCTGCGTGATCCGTGGCGACACCCGCCACTACGAACACGTGGCCGACCGCTGCGCCGAAGGCCTGATGCGCGTGCAGTTGGATTTCGGCGTGCCGGTGCTGAACGGCGTGCTGGCGGTGGAACGCGTTGAAGACGCCGAGGCCCGCGCAGGCGGCAGCCACGGCAACAAGGGCGAGGAAGTCGCACTCGCCGCACTGGAAATGGTCAATCTGCTGGAGCAACTGCCATGAACAAGAACACCCAGGGCAAGCCCTCCGGTAAACCCGTCCGCCGCGATGGCGTCGATCCGGTGCTGCGCTCGCGCGCCCGTCGTCGTGCCGTGCAGGCCATCTACGCCTGGCAGATCTCCGGCGGCAACGCGCAGTCGCTGATCGCCCAGTTCGCCCACGAGCAGGCCCGCGAAATCGCCGACCTGGCGTACTTCGAGGCGCTGGTGCACGGCGTGCTCGACAACCGTCGCGACATCGACGAAGCGCTCGGCCCGTACCTGGACCGTGGCATCGAGGAAGTGGATGCGATCGAACGCGCGGTGCTGCGCCTGGCTGCCTACGAGCTTCGCTACCGCCTGGACGTGCCGTACCGCGTGGTGATCAACGAGGCCATCGAATCGGCCAAGCGCTTCGGTTCCGAACATGGCCATACCTACGTCAACGGCGTGCTGGATCGTGCCGCCGTGGAATGGCGCAAGGTCGAATCGGGTCACTGACCCGCCTGTGGTAGTGCCGGCCGCTGGCCGGCAGCTGCAGGGATCCTGAGGTTGCCGGCCAGCGGCCGGCACTACCGCCCACCGCGCCTTGCGCGGCTCGTACAACAGCGGGAACGCCCCATGTCCCTGGCCGAATTCGCCCTCATCGACCGCATCCGCGCCCGCACCCTCGAGCGCGACGACATCCTGCTCGGCATCGGTGACGACGCCGCGTTGCTGCAGCCGCGTGCCAACGAACAGCTGGTGGTCACCGCCGATACGCTCAACAGCGGCGTGCACTTCCCGGTTGAGACGCCTGCCTTCGACATCGGCTGGAAGACCCTGGCGGTCAATCTGTCAGACCTCGCCGCGATGGGCGCGCGCCCGGCGTGGTGCACGCTGGCACTGTCGCTGCCGGAAGCATCTGAAGATTGGATCGAGGCCTTTGCCGATGGCTTCTTCGCCCTGGCCGACCAGCACGACATCGCGCTGATCGGTGGCGACACCACGCTCGGTCCGCTGTCGCTGTCGGTGACCGCGATGGGCCAGGTCGGGCGCGGCCAAGCCCTGCGGCGCGACCGCGCACAGGCAGGCGATGACATTTGGGTCAGTGGCACGCTCGGCGATGCCGCCGGTGCGCTGCGCCTGTGGCAACAAGGTGCGTTGAGCATCGCCACCGCCACGCTGCTGGCCGACTACGAAAGCCTGCGCCTGCGCCTGCTGCGGCCGACGCCGCGCGTGACCCTCGGCCTGCGCCTGCGGGCCTTCGCGCACGCGGCGGTGGATGTGTCTGACGGCCTGCTGGCCGACCTCGGTCATATCGCCACGCGTAGCAACCTGGCCGCGCACGTGGATGCCGATTTGCTGCCGATCTCGCACGCACTGCGGGAACTGCTCGGTCGTGAGGCCGCACGCGACTGCGCACTGCGCGGTGGCGACGACTACGAGCTGTGCTTTACCGCCGCCGCCGACCAGCGCGACGCGCTGCACTACCTGGCCGAATCGCTGGACGTGCCGCTCACCCGCATCGGCCGTATTGCCGAAGGGCAGGGCGTGCACGTGGACGGCGAAGCCGCCGGCGGCGGTTACCAGCACTTCGCGTAGCCGCAGCGGTACTGCCCTGCTGGGTCAACCTTCGGGGTGGGGTCAGATCCCTTTGCGCCGCAAAGGGATCTGACCCCAAGTGAAGCACATCGATGTTGCTCTGGTAGGTGCCAACCTGGGTTGGCACGAACGTGTCAGCCGCCGGTGGCAACACCGTGCCGACCAAGGTCGACACCTACCAACGCGGGCTGGTTACACGTGCGGAACCGGCGCACCGAAGCGGTTGCCACCCGGCGTGCCGGGCAGCAGCAGGAACACCAGCAGCACCAGGCTGACGAACGGCACGAACCCCAGCAACAACCACCAGCCCGAACGATCGGTATCGTGCAGGCGGCGGATGGTGGCCGCGATGGACGGCAACACGAATGCCAGCCACATCACGACGCCCAGGCCGGTGGCGACCAGCGCCAAGCCCTGCGAACCGCTGTAGCCGGCGTAGAAGCTCAGCAGATACAGCGGGATCGAAATGATCATGATGAACAACTGGAACCACCAGAATTCGCTGCGGCTTGCGCGGCCAGTGAACTGCGCATAGCGGGTGAGCGGAACCATCATCTTGTGCATCGATACACTCCCTGGAAAGAAGTGCGCACTATTGGTGCTGCCGTGACGATGAGCCATCGGAATCATTGCAATCGCCAGTGGCAGGCGACTGAACTGGGCGCTCCTCCGCAGTTCAGGACGCGAGCTGCTCACGCTGCCCGCAACTGCACATCCACATACTCGGCCAGCCCGCGACACGCCAGCAGCAGGCCCTCGCGCGCGCCATCACCCATCTGCTGATCGATATCACCGTCCACGCGTACGCGTTCGGTGGCGTGCAGCAGTTCCAGCAGGAAACTCAGCCCCGCATTGGCGCGATCGATGCGCGCCAAGGCCAGGCGCTGCCCGGGTGTACGGTTGTTGCCGGGCCACGGCTGGCCATCGGCGGCATCGCCCTGGCGGATGTACTGCAGGCAGGCCTGCAGGGTGATGGTGCCAGCGCTGTTACCGGTCTGCAGCGCAACGAAGGTGTCTTCCAGCGTGCGGGCGAGGTCATCGGGCAGGCGCGTGGCGGCCTCGCCCAGGGTGGCGAACAGGTGCGGGTAAGGGGAAGCGGTCATGGCGGCGTCCTTGTGCAAGCGGCAAGGGGCCACCCTGCTTAACAGCGAGGGTGGCGGACGGTGCGTGGTTCCAATACCGGTGGCTAACGTCGTCAAACGCCGGCGGGCACGAGGCCCCCACGCACCGCCCGCCATAGATGCGCGGACAGAATGCCTGCCGACGCCACCCAACAAGGAAAGGGCGACGCCGGCAGGCAAGCGTAAACGACATTAACCAGACGGGATTGGAAGCCCGTGCCACCCGTTGTCGGTGGCGGTCCATCATTTGCACGCAGCGCCAATGCTGCCAATGAGAAAAATTGGAAAGTAGAAAAAATACGAATGTTCGCAGCGCTCTGGCGAAAGCCGTCAATGCATGCAGATCGCGACATCATTTGTAGTGCCGAGCCGATGCTCGGCTTATCACGTGCAGCCGCGTGCTCGGCATCTACAAAATGCGAAATTGGATCTAGCGTGGCGCAGGTCCATAGACGTTATCGCCCTCCTGACCAGGGCGAAGCATCTGCAGCAGTACAAAGGCGGGTCCAACTGCAGGGACCATGAACGTAAGGCACATCCAGCCAGACTGCCCCAGATCTCGAAATCTACGAGCGACGAGCGCGTAGAACGGGACAAGGCTGAGCATGATGTAGCCAAACCAGATGTACGCAAACAGATCGCTCAATCGCATGCCCTCCCCAAGGACATCAGGTGGAAATCGGCGGGAGGCGTATGCGGCGATACCGACGATCAGTAGGCTCACCATGACCTGCAGGAGCGAGAACAGCCAGAACTCGCGTCTTGATGATCGCCCTTTGAAACAGGCGAAAAGACGAAAGGGGCGTAGTGCAAGACTGATCATGTTGAAGATGGATGATGGGCCGGTCGCCGAGCGTACCGGCCTTGTCCGGAGCATGCGATACAACAAGTTGCAGATTGATCGCTCTTCAACGCCGCCCCGTCGATTGACGAATCGGCCCTAGTGATGGGTGGGATCTCGCGTCGTGAGCTGGATCTGCTCTGATTTCGCAAAGGCGTCTTGGGCGTCACTCAGCCTCTGGAGGTCTGTATCCATGCGCTCGATGGCGGGTTCCAAGCGAGCCAGAAGCGATGCGGATTGCTCAGGGGTGTAGCCATCTGGAAGCTCTGCCAGGGCCACCATGATGGAGAACATGTCTTCGACGCTTTGCAGTGATATGAGGAGATGCCGGTGCAGATCCGCTGCCTCAGAGCGATGTGTCATGCGTTCTGCAGCTGCTCGCCGCTCGACGGCATTCTTGTGCGCCACCTGTAGTCGATACTGAAACTTTGAGAGGTCATCCCCATTATTGATCGCACCATAGAATTCATCTGCCCATGGGCCGTCGTTCCACGTATTGATCGTTTCGACCATGCTGTTCCACTTCGCTACGTTCTCCTCCAGGTAGCGGTCATTCGGATATGTGTAGCCCCGCGCATGTGGGAGAGCATCACATGCCGCAAGAAGGCCAATAGCCAGGAGCAGCAGAAGACGGGTCGCGCATTTCATATGAGTTATCAACGGCTGGGAGGAAGGGCCTAAGCTGGCGTGGTCAGATGGACCAGAAGCAGCTGCGACGCTCGACTCGGTGCTCGGGCATCCAGTGGATGGTGAGTCTAGGAGCGCAGATGTGAGGCGCTCAAGGTCAAAGGCGACAAGGGGGTGTCGTCGTGGTTGAGTCGTAGGTACTCCCGGTGAGTGATCCAACCGTCATGACGCCTTTCTGACGACGCGTGGGCATATTGATGATCCGCGTGTGCGAGTCGATTGCACCCATCGTGCTCGGAGCGGGTCGCTCTTTGTCAGGTGGACTGGAACAACAACTGAGGCTCATGGCGCGGGGTAGCGATGCGATAGACGATGGACTGGTTCGTATGACCTGCGATGTCGTCCGCCAGAGGCGACCTGCTCGCCGCAGTCGCCGGTAGAATGGACGCCTTCGGCGCTGCGGACGAGCGGCCGAGCATGGCCCGGCTCTACAGAACGCAGTACGGCGCCGGAATCATCCGGCGCCGTGCGTGTTTCTACATTACCAGCGGTACGACATGCTCAGATTGGCGGTGGCTTCGCGGTACCCATGGTCACCGCGCATCACACCAAATCCACCCCAGGCACTCAGCCCAGAACGGAAGTCCACACGTGCACCGGCATTGAGCTCGTAGCGGTTGCGCGGCACGCTGGCCTTCAGCGCTTCATCATCGAACGCCATGCCGTTGCTGGCGCCATCGCGGTACCAATTGGCCACCACATACGGGCTGACCGAGGCACCCGCTGCCGAGCGGGATTCGCCCTGCAGGCGCAGGCCCACGCGACCGGACAGGCCGCTGTCGCCCAGGCTGCGCACCACGGTGCCGTTGGTTTCCTCGTGGCGATCGGTGCTGGCGTCGGTGTAGACCAACTGCAGTTCCGGCTGCAGGCTCAGCGCGGTGCGGCCGATCTGGCCGATGCCGAAACGGTAGCCTGCTTCCAGCGACGACTGCCAGATGTCCGAGTCGTAGCGTTCCTCGGCCAGGCCTTCGCCCTGCACGCGGTTGCGGAACTGGCCGCGCTGAACGCTGGCATCCACATACAGTGCATCGTTGCTCCAGTTGCCGTACACGCCCAGCGCGCCGCCGTTGACCTTGCCGCGTGCGCTGTAGCCGGTCAGCTGCGAACGCGAGGTGGCATCGGACTTGGCCAGCGTACCCATCACGCCCACGCGGCCCTGGCCGTTGTCGAACACGCCGATATCTGCACCCAGCTGCAGGCGCGAGCGGTCCACGCGCAGGTCCAGCTGGTCTTCCACCGCCGACAGCTTGCTCTGCGTGGCATCCACGCGAGCCCAGCCACGCACGCCCTCAACGGCGGAGGTGCTGCCGCCCTGGCGGTCGCGCCAGCCGTGGCGCAGCAGTTGGTCCATTGCGAATTGGTTGGCCAGGTACGCACCCGCTTCCGGGCGCAGCACCGGGGTGGGGTCGACGGGATCGATCGGGTCAATCGGATCGATGGGTGTGCACTCAGGGAGTGTCGGGTCTACCGCGCATGGGTCTGGGTCGGCGCCGGCCTGCGAACGCAGGTACCAGTTGCCATTGGCATCCTTCACCAGGAAATACTCGTACTGCCCGCCTACCGCGCGACCAATCAGGTCGAACTGCGCGTTGGATGTACCACCGATGTCGATCAGCTCGATGCCGCGGTTGGTCTTCGCACCAACACCACCGGCATTGAGCACACGGACATTGGCTTGACCGTTGGCATCGCCGTTAATCACCAACTTGTCGGTCGCCGAGGTGTCGTCGCCCAACGCCGTGTTGAAGACCACCAATGTGCCATCGGCGTTGAACTCATCGACGGTCAAGGTGTTGAAGGTGCTGCCATCGCCCAGTTCGAGAATGGTCGAGCCGCGCATTGACAGGCGTCCCGTCGCGCTGTCTCCGGTCATTCTCCAGCGGGAATCGTTGATCCTGATATCGTCGATGTTGCTGGCTGCTCCAACCAATGCACTGTTGTTCTCGAGCAGCACGGAAACGTTCGTCCTCTGCTCAGCAACGAGGTTGCCGATGAGATGGGACTCGGAGGCCGTCAGCGCAACGGTGCCGCCGCCAAGCGCGTTCAGCGCAACCGCACCGGTGACGAGTGAACCATCGGCCAGGTCGATGAATGCGGTTGTTCCAGGATTGCCGCCCGCAAAGAGGCCCGGCCCTGTTCCCCCGCTGACGGACGAACCTTGTAACTGCAGGGTGCTGTCCGATGATGCAGCGATAACAGCGACGCCTTCCTCAGCGCCGGACAGTGATGATCCACGAACCGCTGCGGCGGCGTTGTTGATCTGCAGGGCACTGCTGTTGGAGGACGTGCCTCCAACAAGGGTCGAGTTGGATATCTCCAGCGTCGCACCGTACACCGCTGCCGCCAGACGCCCGGCGGAGATCGTACTGTCGGATAGCTGGATGACGCCGCCGGGGGCACTTCCAGGTCCGGTTCCTATGCGAAGTCCTGTCCCATCGCTGTTGATCGTCGATCGACGCATTTGTGCATCACCCGCACGGATCTCGACGCCGATGTCGGCAGACGTCACGCGTAGATCCTCGGCGGAGAGGTTGCCGCCGATCTGCAGGATTCCCTGCACGCCGCCGGCCGTGCCACCCCGTCCTTGGGCGATCACATCCACGTTGCGCAGTTCGAGCGTGCCGCCCTCCTTGCTGAACGCTCGGGTTGCCACAGTGATAGTACTGTTGGCCATATCCACGTGCGTGTCGTACTGGCGGAAGCCTGTGTAGTCCGACTCAACCGTCATGTTCTGCATCGAAAGGCTACTGCCTGACCGAATGACGCCCGCATACGGATCGAACCCCCCTGTCGCGATGATGCTGCTGTTTGCCAGCGTGGCCTGGGAGGAATCCTGGAGCCAGAGACCATCGGCGATGCTTGCACCATCGGCAATCAGTGTCGCGCCTCTTGCGGTCACACTTCCACTTGTTGCCCCCCGTGCCAGAGTGAGCGTGGCACCTGTTTCCACACTCCAGTTATCAGTGGCATCACCTTCATTGACGGTGTGCGAGGTGCCCGGCGCAACCGTGCCGGCCAACGCCGCCACGGGTGACATGGAAAGGGTAATGAGGATAGGCAATAGGCCCTGCACAAGCGTGCGCCGCGTCAGAGGGCGTGGTTGGAAGTGAACGGTCATGGTCTTGTCCTTCATGGTTGGAAGTCGCGAGACTCCGCATGACGTCAGAAGATCCCTATTCACGCATGCGCGTATTATGTTGACGCGACGTGAAGAGGGCGTGGTTCAGTGTCGTTTGCGCCAGTACTTGTCTGGAATGAAGTCAGTCTCGCGAAACCGCCCCCCAACGACCATGCAAATAGTTGCAAAGCCAGCTCTCGCCAGACCACTTGGCCTCGTGTGTTCAGTGTCTGTCAGTCGCTATTGGGTCTGTGGCAGCCTGCACG
This sequence comes from Stenotrophomonas sp. Pemsol, assembly GCF_003586545.1. Taxonomy (NCBI): domain Bacteria; kingdom Pseudomonadati; phylum Pseudomonadota; class Gammaproteobacteria; order Lysobacterales; family Lysobacteraceae; genus Stenotrophomonas; species Stenotrophomonas sp. Pemsol. The sequence continues at coordinate 337,238 of NZ_CP025780.1, forward strand.
CAGTTTGAGATTCCCGGCACGGACCTGTGCGTTGGCTCCATGCCGGGCCATCTCGTTAAATGGGGACGATTGGATAAGCCGGGATGCAGCGCAGCCGAGCATGGCTCGGCTCTACAGAAAGCAGCACGGCGCCGGAAACATCCGGCGCCGTCCTTTCAATTACATCACCAGTTGTACGACATGCTCAGATTTGCCGTCGCTTCGCGGTAGCCGTGGTCACCGCGCATCACGCCGAAGCCCCCCCACGCACTCAACCCGGAACGGAAGTCCACGCGCGCACCGGCGTTCAACTCGTAGCGGTTGCGCGGCACGCTGGCCCTCAGCGTTTCATCATCAAACGCCATGCCGTTGCTGGCGCCGTCGCGGTACCAGTTGGCCACCACATACGGGCTGACCGACGCGCCGGCTGCACTGCGGCCTTCGCCCTGCAGGCGCAGGCCCATGCGGCCAGAAAGTCCACTGTCGCCCAAACTGCGCACCACGGTGCCGTTGGCTTCCTCGTGGCGGTCGGTGTTGGCGTCGGTATAGACCAGCTGCAGCTCCGGCTGCAGGCTCAGCGCGGTGCGGCCGATCTGGCCGATGCCGAAGCGGTAGCCGGCTTCCAGCGAGCTCTGCCAGATATCCGAGTCGTAGCGTTCCTCGGCCAGTCCTTCGCCCTGCACGCGGTTGCGGAACTGGCCGCGCTGCACGCTGGCATCCACATACAGCGCATCGCTGCTCCAGTTGCCATACACGCCCAGCGCGCCACCGTTGACCTTGCCGCGTGCGCTGTAGCCGGTCAGCCGCGAACGCGAGGTGACATCGGACTTGGCCAGCGTGCCCATCAGGCCCACGCGGCCCTGGCCGTTGTCGAACACGCCGATGTCCGCGCCCAGCTGCAGGCGCGAGCGGTCCACGCGCAGGTCCAGCTGGTCTTCCACTGCCGACAGCTTGCTCTGCGTGGCATCCACACGCGCCCAGCCACGCACGCCCTCAACGGCAGAGGTGTTGCCGCCCTGGCGGTCGCGCCAGCCGTGGCGCAGCAGCTGATCCATCGCGAACTGGTTGGCTAGGTAGGCGCCGGCTTCCGGGCGCAGCACCGGTGTGGGGTCGACTGGGTCAATGGGATCGACCGGGTCTACCGGTTCAACAGGATCAACAGGATCAACCGGTTGGCACTGCGGTAGTGCGGGGTCGGCATCACACGGATCCGAGCGCAGGTACCAGTCGCCGTTGGTGGCGTCCTTGAACAGGAAGTACTCGTACTGCCCGCCCACCGCGCGGCCCTGCAGGTCGAACTGCGCGTTGGACGCACCGCCGACGCGGATCAGCTCGATGCCCTTGTCGGTCTTGGCGCCTGCGCCGCCGGCATTGAGCACGCGCACGTTGGCCTGGCCGTTGGCATCGCCCTTGATGATCAGCTTGTCGGTGGCCGAGGCATCGTCGCCCAGTTGGGTGTTGAACAGCAGGGTGCCGCCAGCGCCATCGAAGGTATCCATGCTGAGCGTGTTGAACGTGCTGCCGTTGCCCAGCGCCACGGTGCCGGTGCTGCCCAGGGCGAGGTGGCCGACGTTGCTGCCGCCGGTCATCAGCCAGGTGCTGCCGCTTTCGATGCTGGCCGAGGTGACGTTGATAAAGCGGCCATCGATCTGTGCCTTGTTGCGCAAGCGAACATCCAGTCCGCCATGGCTGACACCTGCCGTGTCCAGAACAATGTCGCCGGCCACGCGCGAATCATCCACGGCAAACCTGATCGATGCAGGACCCGGGTTGCCAGGACGATATGCAGCCACCTGTAGCAGCGTCCCGTTTCCTGCGTGAACACGTGTGCCGTTTGCGAGGGTGATCTCGAAGCGATCCTGTGCGCCCATCGTGGCAACCCGTATGGCAGGCCCCCGGCCGGAGCTCAGCGTCGAGGCGTCGACTGTCAGTCGCACCGGAGCTGTAGCGTAATCGTCACCGTAGAGCAGCGCGCCGACGTTGGCCGCCTCGATGCGGGAACCATTCCGGATCGAAGTCCGGCCATGACCCAAGCGCAACCCGAGACCGTCCTGATTGTCCCAAGGTGTAGATCCTCCGTCATCGACCTGGATGAGGGTTGAATCAATGACCGCGACGCCATCGACAGCCTGGAGGACTGCCGAACTCAGATCCACACCGATGGACTGTATCGCGGAAGGGTCCAGGCCTTCGCTGCGTGTCACCAGGATGCGGCTGCCGGTCAGGTGCACAGAGGCGGAGCCCGCCACGATCAGGCCCTTGCCGCGGAAGGTTGAGTCGCGTGCGGTCAATGACGAGGTGTCGCCCAGCAGCACGGAGCCTGGTTCCCAGGAGGAAGGATCGCTGATCGTGGCACCATCAAGTTCGACCACGCTGTCATCGAATGCCTCGATGCCGAGCGCTTCCGCGTTCTGTACGTGCAGGCTTGAGCCTGCGTACAGCGTCCAGGTCTCTACGGGGTCTCCGGCGGAGACAAGTGCGGACTCACCGACCAGTTCACGGGAGAATGCCGCGTTGCTATGCATGGCAAGTAACGCCAGCAACAGGCCAGAACCTAGTGGGTGCAAGCGGAGATTCGTCGGAAGGACGAGGGCGTTCGGATTGAGCATGGCGTTATCGAGAGGCTGGAGAAAGGAGAGGCCCACCCCGTCGCTCTGCGATAGGGCGGGCAAGACGACTACCAGCGATTGGCCACCACGTGCGGCCTGACCGACGCACCGGCGGCACTGCGGCCCTCGCCCTGCAGGCGCAGGCCCACGCGGCCGGACAGGCCGCTGTCGCCCAGGCTACGCAGCCCTACCGCGCGGTCCTGCAGGTCGAACTGTGCATTCGATGCACCGCCCACGCGGATCAGCTCGATACCCTTTTCGGTCTTGGCGCCTGCGCCACCGGCATTGAGCACGCGCACGTTGGCCTGCCCGTTGGCGTCGCCCTTGACGATCAACTTGTCGGTGGCCGAGCTGTCGTCACCCAGCTGGGTGTTGAACAGCAGGGTGCCACCGGCGCCATCGAAGGTATCCACGCTGAGCGTGTTGAACGTGCTGCCATTGCCCAGTGCCAGGTGGCCGACGTTGCTGTCGCCGGTCATCAGCCAGGTGCTGTCGCTGTCGATGCTGGCCGAAGTAGCGTTGATGGCTTCTGCACCCTGCAGGTCAAGCCAGGCGCCATTGCGAATCGTCCATTCTTCAATGGGGGTGCCCGCTTCGATCGTGGCTTCTGTGCCGTCCAGCGTACCGGCAAAGGCATTGGATGCCGGCAGCGGGGCCAGCGCTGCCGGCAGGCAATGCGCCAGTGACTGCATCGGCAGGGGTACCAGTCGGCAACGATCTTGCATGATCATCTCCATAGGCGAGAAAAACGTTCAGCTCGGCACTGACTGCAATCCGGCTTAGGGGCGATTCAGGCAGTAGGCTTATAAGTCAATACTTCGTGAGGGTGACGTCATTTCGTGGCACTAGCGTCAGTCTGTGCTGCGAGGGGCCCAGTTTCTCCGTGGCGCCGCACCGCGACCATGCAACTAGTTGCAAAGGACGCTTACCCGCTGTCGCGCCCCAGATTGTGTTCAGTTACATGTGGTAGCCGGCTGCGGCCACCCGGAATTGCAAGAGATTCGATGTCTGTGGCTGCAGCAATCTTCAACCATGCCTCCCACTTTTCCGGAGGCATGCCATGCACTTCCCCATTTCCCAACCATCCGCTCTGGCGCTGTCGTTGGCCGCCGCACTGGCCTCAACTGCACCCGCGCTGGCGCAGCAGATCATTGCCGACGGCGACGAGCAGACTCCAGCGGCGGGTGACTACGCCACCACAGAACCCGTCGAGCCTGGCAACCCTGCGGGCTACGCGTTCCATGCCATCAATGGCGGCAGCATCGTTCCCGCAGGTGAGGTCAATCTTCGAACCGAAGGCATGCGAGCGGCCGCCGCGCGGGCCGATGGCACGGGGAGCCGTGTCGAGCTCCAGCAAGGGAGTGCGACCACCACCGGCTATGGTGCTGCAGGTCTCTCCGCCGCCAATGACGGGCTGGTGCAGGCCACCGGTACGCGTATACAGACCTTTGGCACGGCATCCAATGGCGCCGAGGCAATGGGTGGCCAGCTGGTACTGGATCAGGTTCATATCACCACGCACGCGGCGCTGTCACACGGTGTCTCGGTGAAGGGTGGCAATGCGCATGTGGTGGATAGCGTGATCGAGGTCAATGCCAGCCAATCCAATGGACTGGATGCGGATGCCGGCAACGTGGTCGCAGAGCGGACCCGCATCGAGATTGGTGGGAGTGGCTACGGTGTCTCGGTCAAGAACGGCGGGGACGTGCACCTGCGCTCGGTCCAGATCAATGGGCGTGGCGCGGGTGCTACGGGGGTATTGGCCGCATTGGGAAGAACGATACTGGAGGATGTGGACATCAACCTCAGCCATGAGCGCTCCGGCGCCGGTTTGATGATTGGTGGTGACGTCGAAATGCGCGGGGGCAGCATCCATGCCGGCGGAACCAATGCCAGTGTGATCAGTTTTGCCACTGGCAGCAGCGGAACGTTGCTGTTGGAGGGTGTTGAGCTGTCCGGCCACCACGGCATCCACATGACTGCAGGTGCCGAGTTGACCATGCGCAACAGCCGCCTGGAGAGCACTGCGGTGGGCATCAACATCAACCAGCGCGACGGCGTGGCCAGCGTGGCGGGCTCTTCCATCACCACGCGCGATGGTGTTGGCATCCTGATGATGGGCAAGGGTGAGCTGGATGTGGACGGCTCGGAGATCACCGCGGACGGTGAGTTCTGGCAGGCCATCTCGGTGCTGGATGGAACCGCCCGGGTGGCGTCCAGCCGATTGCGCACGCTCGGCCAGAACGGCCACGGCCTGTATGCGGAGGGTTCCGGCGGGAAAAATCCGCAGGTGAGCGCAGGCATGACCGACATCCTGACCGAAGGACACGGCGCCATCGGCGCGATCGCGCGCTTGGGCGGTACCGTGCACTTGTCCGACAGTGTGGTGCGCACCACCGGCATCAACTCGCACGGTGTGTTGTCGGGCGGTACAGGCGAAATGACCCTGACCAATACCCATGTACGCACCGAAGGCGAGGGCGCATGGGCGGCAGTGATCAACGACAACGGTCGGATGCGCATCGACGGCGGCTCGCTGGTGAGTGCGCAGCACGGCGGCGTGTGGCTGCGCAGCAGCCGCGACCCGGGCCTGACGTTGTCCAATGGTGCCTTGGTGTCGGGTGGCAACGGCATCGGGTTGGCGTTGGACGCCGCTGTGGCCGGGCGCTTCGATCTGGTGCTGGACGGTCGCTCGCAGCTGGTGGGTGACATCGTCATCACTCCCGAAGATGACGACGCCGGGCTGGTGCCGCAATCCGAAGTGCATGCGCGCCTGGCCGACGGTTCGCTGTGGCAGGGTTCATCCGATCTGGTGCAGACGCTGGCGATCGAGGGTGGCAGCCAGTGGACGCTCACGGGCGATGCCACGGTTGGTGGACTGCAGGTGCTTGGCAGCGGGCTGGCGTTGTCCGATGGCACCGGTCGCTTCAACACGCTCACCGTGGACGGCGACCTGCACAGCGAGAACGCCATCTTCCTGTTCCAGGGCGCGCTGGCAGGCGATGACAGCGCGATCGACCGCCTGCATGTGCGCGGCGACAGCTCGGGCGATGCAAGCATCCTGGTGAAGAACATGGGCGGTGTGGGGGCGCCCACGGTGGATGGCATCCGGTTGATCGAGATCGACGGTGCGTCCCTGGCGAGCTACACGCTGGCCGGGCGTGCGGTCGGTGGGTCGTACGAGTACTTCCTGTTCAAGGGCGGTGTGACCGATCCTTCCGATGGCAACTGGTACCTGCGTTCGCAGTGGTTTGATGCCTGCAAGGACAACCCGGCCGGGCCAGGATGCGTGGTCGATCCTGGCCCGGATCCGATCGATCCGACCGACCCTGTGGACCCGGTGGATCCAGTCGATCCGATCCTGCCGCCGCCGGTACTGCGCCCGGAGGCCGGTGCCTACCTGGCCAACCAGTCTGCAGCGATCAACCTGTTTGCACACCGCATGCATGAGCGCAGCGGCACCCGTTCGCGGGGCACTGAGCGCCAGGCCTGGGCACGGGTGGGCCGGCAGCAGGCCGATTCCAGCGCGGTCGGCAGTCAGCTGTCGGTGGACGGCGCCGCCTCGGTGCTGCAGATCGGCAGCGATCTGCTACAGCGTGGCAATGCCGCGTTCGGCGTCGTGCTCGGCAGCGGCCGCGCCGACAATCGTGCCGTCTCGCGGCTGACCGGCTACAGCGCCACCGGCCGGGTGCGTGGCAACGCAGTGGGTGTATACGGCACCTGGCTGCAGGATGCTGGAGGCGCGCAAGGTGCCTACGTGGACGCAGCGCTGCAGTACGGCCGCTTCGACAACCGGGTGCAGGGCATCGGCCTGGAACCGGAGCGCTATGACTCACGCATGGCCAGTGCGTCGCTGGAGACCGGCTACACCTTCACCGTGTGGCAGGGCCCCACCAGCGCGCTGTACGTGCAGCCGCAGCTGCAGCTGAGCCATGTCGACTTCCGCGCCGATCGGCACGTGGAGAGCAATGGCACGGTGGTCGACCAAGCCGATGCCGGTGGCCTGAGCGGGCGCCTGGGCGTGCGCGTGTTCGGTCACGGCACTGCAGCCGGCAACACGGTGCAGCCGTACCTGGGCGTGAACTGGTTGCGTGGCAGCGGCAGCAGCACGTTGCAGTTCAACGGTGAGACGCTGGGCGCGGACCTGCCACGCAACCGCTACGAGATGCAGGCCGGTGCCGAGCTGAAGCTGGGCCAGCGCTGGGGTGCGTGGGGCGGCGTGAGCGTGCAGCGCGGCGAAGGCGGCTATCGCAACGTGGGTGGCCAGGTGGGCCTGCGCATGGCCTGGTAAGCGGGCGTGCAGCGGGGTCGGATCCCATTGCCATGGCAGTGGGCTCTGACCCCTGGCTGCTGCCGTAGAGCCGAGCCTATGCTCGGCTCACCGCGATCTGAACGAAGAGCAGCCGAGCATGGCTCGGCTCTACAACCGCGTCGAGCGGGGGCGGGACCTGAACGATGTCCATGTCTGTCGCGATCGTCCATTGAATGACTACGCAAACGGTGGCGATGCTGCCGGATCGCTCGCTGCCGGTCACCCGCATGTCTGCTCCCGAACGTTCCCACAACGCTGCCATTGACGGCCTGCGTGCATTGGCGGTGCTGGCCGTCATCCTGTTTCACACCAACGCAGCCTGGTTACCGGGTGGCTTCACCGGTGTGGACCTGTTCTTCGTGGTGTCCGGCTTCGTGATCAGCCAGTCGTTGGCTTCGCGCGCCCATGCGTCGCTGGGCGCGATGCTGCTCGACTTCTACCGGCGCCGCGTGCTGCGCCTGTTGCCGGCGCTGCTGGTGATGCTGGTGACCACTTTCATACTGTCTGCGCTGTTCATTCCCCGCGCGTGGCGCAATGAGCAGTTCGACCAGACCGGCTGGGCCGCGCTGGTCGGCTTCAGCAACATCGTGCTGGCTGGCCAGCAGGACGACTACTTCTCACCCGGCGCGGAACTGAACCCGTTCCTGCACACGTGGACGCTGGGGGTGGAGGAACAGTTCTACCTGGTCTTCCCGCTGCTGTTCTTCGTCTGGCTGCGCGGGCGTGAGCGCTGGCCGTGGTCGCGCTGGTTGTTGCCGGTGCTCACCCTGCTGTCGCTGGCGTGGGCAGGCTGGCAGGCGCAGACGGCACCGGCGGCAGCGTTCTACCTGCTGCCGGCGCGGTTCTGGGAGCTGGCTGCGGGCGCGTTGCTGTACCAGTGGATGCGCACGCGCACGCCGGGCCAGAACGGTGATGCGGTTGCAGTGGTCGGTCTGGCACTGCTGGGTGCAGGCGTGGTGATCGCACCGCAGCTGGCGATGCCGGTTCCCGGCGTGCTGGCCACCGTGGCCGGTACCCTGCTGCTGTTGGCAAGCGTGTCGATGCCGGGGACATCACGCCTCGCCCGCGCGCTGGGCTGCGCACCGCTCGCCTACCTGGGGCGCCTGTCCTATTCGCTGTACCTGTGGCATTGGCCGCTGCTGGTGCTGCTGCGCTGGACCTACGGCCTGCACGGCGCCGCGCTGTGGCTGTATCCGGTACTGCTGCTGGCGCTATCGGCTGTGTCGTATCACTTCATCGAGCGTCCGCTGCGCAGTGCGTTGCCGCTGCTGCGCCTGGCACCGGCCAAGGTGCTGGCGATGGCGTTGCCGGTGGTGGCGCTGTGTGGTGCGGGTGCGTGGGCCACCGTGGAGTACCACGAGCAGGTCTCGCTGAGCGTTACCCGTGACGGCTATGCATGGCAGGCGCGTCGCTACCCCGCGTGGCGCCCATTGGAGCCGGTGAGTGCGCCGGCGCTTGAAGGACGGCGCCTGTTCGTGTCCGGCGATTCGCACGCGGCGGCGTATCGCACCATGACCAGCATGGTCGCGCGCCAGACCGGCATGGAGGTGCGCCAGCAGGATCGCGGCGGCTGCAGCTTCGTCAATCTGCTGCGGGCCAGTCCAGCCGATTGCCAGGACTTCATTGAGCACACGCTGTCGACCATCGAGCGCGAGGCACGCCCGGGTGACATCGTGCTGCTGGCGGCCTTGCGCATGCCGGAGCTGCGTGGATTCGACTGGCAGCGTCAGGATGCGCAGGAAATCTACCGTCAACTGCTCGCCGAGCGCACCCCGACCGATGCGCAGGCCGCGCGTGATGAGGCTGATCATGTTCTTGGACGTCTGCAGAAGCTGGGCGTGCAAGTGGTTTTGGATGCACCGCTGCCGTTGTTCAAGGCCGGTGCGTACCGCTGTTCGGACTGGTTCAACCGCCGCAACCCGGCCTGTGCCGGTGGCCTGAGCATGCCGCGCGATGATCTGGAGAGGCTGCGTGCGCCGCAGATGGCGTTGCTGGCCGAGCTGGCAGCGCGCTATCCATCGCTCACGGTGTGGGATCCGCTGCCGCTGCTGTGCGGGCCAACAACCTGTTCGGCGGTGGAAGACGGGGAGCCGCTGTTCTTCGACAACGATCACCTGAGCGGGCATGGCAACCGCGTGCTGTTGCCCAGTTTCCGGCAGACCCTGATCGATATTGCAGGCGACACGCCGGTGTAGAACCGAGCTCACGCTCGGCTTGCCACGCGGTGCGGGCTTCATCGCGATGTGGCCGAAGAGCAGCCGAGCATGGGCTCGGCTCTACAGGAGTGCGAAGGAGTGTGCGCGGTCTATGCCGGCGGCAGTACCTTGCCCGGGTTGAGGATACCGTCCGGGTCAAGCGCGGCTTTGATCGCGCGCATCGTCGCCAGCGTAGCCGGTGTGAACGCCCGTGCCATGAAATCGCGCTTGGCCAGGCCGATGCCGTGTTCGCCCGACAACGTGCCACCCAGTGCCAGCGTCAGCTCGAAGATCTTCGGCAGCGCGGCATGCGCGCGCGTGTTTTCATCTGCATCCTCCGGGTGATAGAGGATGTTGACGTGCAGGTTGCCGTTGCCGGCGTGGCCGAAGGTGACGATGGTGAGCGCGTAGTCCCGTGCCAGGGCCTGCACGCCGGCCACCAGTTCCGGAATGCGCGACACCGGAACCACCACGTCTTCATTGATCTTGCCCGGCGCGACGCTGCGCAGCGCAGGCGACAGCGCCTTGCGCGCCGCCCACAGCTGGTCGCGCGCGCGGCCTTCCATCGCCACGTCCAGCTCGATCATGCCGTCGCCTTCGGCGGCGCTGGCCAATGCCTGCAACAGATAGGGCAGGGTGTCGTGGTCACCATCGGCCTCGACCAGCAGCATCGCCCCTGCTTCCGGCACATCGGCACCATTCAGCCGCAGCAGTTCCAGGCTGCGCGCATCCATGAATTCCAGGCGGGTGGGTACCACCGGCTGCGACATCAACCGCGACACGGCGGCCGCAGCAGCATCGGCATCGCGGTACAGCACGCGCAGGCCGGCCTGGCTGACCGGCAGCGGGGTCAGTTTCAGCGTGGCTTCCACGATCAGTGCCAGCGTGCCTTCGCTGCCTACCAGCAGGTGGGTGAGGTCGTAGCCGGTGGCATCCTTGGTGTAGGCGCCACCGCAACGGATCACGTCGCCGGTTCCGGTCACCGCCACCAGGCCCAGCACGTTGTCGCGGCTGGTGCCGTACTTCACCGCGCGCGGGCCGCCCGCATTGCAGGCCAGGTTGCCGCCGATGCTGCAGATTTCGGCGCTGGACGGGTCCGGCGCCCAGAACAGGCCGTGCGACGCCAGCGCCTGCTGCAGCGTGCCGTTCAACACGCCCGGCTGCACGACCGCGCAGCGATCACCGGCGCGGATCTCGACGATGCGGTCCATGCGGGTGAACGAGAGTACGATGCTGCCCGGCTGCGGGACCGCGGCACCGGTGGTACCGGTGCCGGCACCGCGCGCGACCAGCGCCACGCCATGCACGCGGCATGCACGCACCAGCGCCTGCACCTGATCGATGTCCGCCGGAAACGCCACTGCAGCCGGCCGCTGATGGCGCCATGAGTTGTCCTGTGCGTTGGCCTCCAGCGCGCCGTCATCCATGCGCCAGCCCTCCGCGCCCAGCAGGGTGGACAGTTCAGTAACCAATGCGGTGGGCAGGGCAGGACTCATGACGGATCTCGTGGGGCAGCAGGAGCGGGTTGGATCAGTTTCCAGGCGACAACGGCGCCGGCCAGTGGCAGCCACACCCAGCGCAGTTCGGAGAGCAGGGTAGCCACGCCGCGTGCGCTGAAGAACTGTGGCGCGAACGGTGACACGCGGATGGGGCGCCACGGCGCGAAGAAGCGGTGTTCGCTCCACGGCCAGGCCAGCGCAACGCCCAGGCCACCGGAGGTCATCGCATCCAGCAGCGGATGGCTGGCGGCGCAGACGAAGACAAATACCGCCGCTTGCACGGTAGATACCAACCTTGGTTGGCACACACCCGCCGACCAAGGTCGGAGACTACCAAAGAACGCCAACACCGCAGCCAATGCTGCCAACACGCCGGCAAACAGCAGTGAATGACTGGCGCCACGATGGCCGAACGCATCGGCGTAGGGAATATGCAGCGCAAAGGCCAGTACATCGGCATCGGGCAGCATGGCGGCGATCACGCCGGCGGCCAGCAGGCGCGGTGGGATGCGGCCACGATCCGCGGCGCACCACAGCGCCAGCGGCACAGCGGCATGGGTGATGATCGACGGCATCAGTCACGCGCCATGGTCGTACCGGCCGCGGGCCGGCTGCAGGTCCGACGGGTAGTGCCAGCCGCTGGCCGGCAAAGAGTAGCCATCAGCAGTCATCCAATCGGAACGCATCCCGCAGCCAATGCAGCTGCGGCGGTTCGCCGGTGGCTTCGACCACATCGAAACGGCAGGGTGCATTGGCCAGCGCCGGGTTGTCCTGCAGGTACAGTTGCGCGGCATGGGCCAGGCGCCGGCACTTGCGCGCATCCACTGACGCGGCGCCGCCACCGAAATCGGATCGCGCGCGGTAGCGCACTTCCACGAACACCACGGTGCCGGCATCGTCCATCACCAGGTCCAGTTCACCGCCGCGATAGCGCACATTGCGCGCACGCGGCTGCAGTCCGGCCTGTTGCAGGTGCTGCTCGGCGGCGGCTTCCACCGCCGAGCCCCGTTGGCTGCGTTCAGCGACCACCGACGATCGGCATCGGCCGGCCGCCATTGAAGGTCGACCAGGCCGGCTGGCGCAGGATGTTGCCGTTGCTGTCCAGGAACAGGGTGCCGGTGGCACCGTCCAGGCCGCCTTCGTTGGACAGCTTGTCCAGGTAGGCGGTGATCTTCCAGGCGTCGGCACCGAAGGCGAACAGGCGGCCGGCCGCACCGCGTGCGCTCGGCAGGGTGCTGGCCACCTGGCTGGCCGACGGCAGGCCGGACACACTGCGCACGTTCCAGGCTTCGTTCGGATAGACGATGCCGTCCAGCGCGACGTCTTCTTCCACCTTGCCGCTGCCAACGGTCAGCTGCGAGGTGCCAACGCGGGTCGCGCCGCCTGCACCGGCCAGCGCCAGCTGCGGCGCCAGCAGGCGCGCCTGCGGCGCACGCACGGCGAGGAACACGGCATCGACCTGGCCGGCGTTGCGCACCTGCGCGCCGACATCGCCGACGGCATCGGTGACGCCGATCGTGGCCACCACCTGGCCACCGCGCTGCGCGAAGCGCTGGGCAAAGGCGGCGGCGGCACGGCGGCCGGTGTCGTCAGCGCTGTTGATCACCAGCGCCTTGCCGCGCTCGCGGCCACGCAGGTACTCGGCGGCGACGATGCCATCGTCTTCCGGCGCCAGCGAGAAGCCGGCACTGCCGGCCGGCGGTGCGTCCTTGCCGCGGTTCAGGGCCAGCACCGGCACCTGCAGCTGCTGGCGGCCGTACACCGCGTCCACTTCGTCGCGGCCCAGCGGGCCGACCACGAAGTCGGCGCCGGAGGCGACGGCCTTGTCATAGGCGGCCAGGGCACCGGCCGGGGTGCCGGCGGTGTCGAAGAAGTTGATGTCCGGGCGGCGCCGGCTTTCACCGTAGTAGGCGCTCAACAGGCCATCGCGCACCGGCTGTGCGGCAGTGGCCAGGCGGCCGCTGAGCGGCAGCAGCACGGCCAGCTTGGCCGGCGGGCGGTAACCGTCGCTCATCGCCGGCGGGCGCTTGCTGGTGTCGAACTGGGCCGCGCCATCGCGGTCGAACGGGCGCGGCAGCGGCAGGCCGCGCGCGATCAGTGCACGGCCGGCGAAGTTGTAGAGCGGGTCGTTGGCCGGCAGGGCAGCGGCACGGCTGCGGAGGGTGGCGTCGTCGAGGGTGCCGAGCAGGCCGGCAATGGCGGCCTGGTTCTCGCTGCGCGCGCTGCCGGTCAGGCTGGAATGGGCGCGGGCCCGTTCGGTGGCGGCACCGAAGGCATCGCCGGTGCCCTGCAGGGCACTGGCGCGGGCCAGGTACCAGCGTGTGCGCAGGGCCGGCAGCACGTTATCGCCGTGGTCCTTCAGCAGGGCCAGTGCCTGCGCCGGCTGCTTGTCGGCCAAGGCGAGCTCGGCACCGGTCAGCTGGTAGCGCTGCAGGCTGGCGCCGGACAGCTGGCGCGCGGTGAGCTGGCCGAGCAGGCTGCGCGCGCGGGCACTGTCGCCGGCGAGGTGCCAGGCCCAGGCCGCATCGGCCAGTGCGTTGCTGCGGGCGCCGCCGCGCAGGGTGGAGGCCAGGCCTTCCAGCTGCAGCGCGGCATCGCGCGGCTTGCCCTGTTCGATCAGCGCCAGCGCCTGGCTCTGGGCCGGCGAATCGGGCGTGCTGGTCAGGCTGGTGGTGGCACAACCGGCCAGCAGCATCAGCGACAACGACAGGGCGGAGATCCGTGCGGCGGGCTTGTTCATGATCGGGTCCATGCGATGGGGGCAGCGGCCTTGGCCGGGTACACGCTACGATTCTACCCTTGCCCCGTGAGTACCGCTGAAATGAGTGTGCCAACCCTGTACGTCGTCGCCACGCCGATCGGCAACCTGGCCGATCTGAGCCCGCGCGCGCAGGAGGTGCTGCGTTCGGTGGCGGCCATCTGTGCCGAGGACACCCGCCGCAGCGGCCAGCTGCTGTCCCATTTCGGCATCCAGCAACCGCTGGTGGCCCTGCACGAACACAATGAAGAGGCCCTGGCGCAGCGCCTGGTTTCGCGATTGCAGGCCGGCGAGTCGCTGGCGCTGGTCAGCGATGCCGGTACCCCGCTGGTCAGTGACCCCGGTTTCCGCCTGGTGCGTGCTGCGCGCGCGGCGGGCATCAAGGTCAGCCCGGTGCCCGGTGCCTGCGCCGCCATCGCCGCGCTGAGCGTGGCCGGCCTGCCCAGCGACCGTTTCAGCTTCGAGGGTTTCCTGCCGGCCAAGGCCAGCGGCCGCCGCGACCGCCTGCAGGCGCTGGCCGGCGAAGTGCGCACGATGGTGTTCTACGAATCCTCGCACCGTATCGCCGAGTCGCTGGCCGACATGGCGGCGATCTTCGGCGGCGAGCGCCCGGCGGTACTGGCCCGCGAGCTGACCAAGCTGTTCGAGACCGTCCTTGATGGTGACCTGGCCGGCCTGCTGGCCAGGGTCGAGGCCGACGAGAACCAGCGCAAGGGCGAGTTCGTGGTGATGGTGCAGGGCGCCGGCGATGACGAGGAAGCGCAGCTGGCACACGGCCGCCGCGTTTACGCGAAGCTGAGCGAGCACCTGCCGCCGTCGACCGCCGCCAAGCTGGCCGCGGAACTGACCGGTGCGCCGCGCAAGGCGTTGTACGGCAGTTGATCGCTCGCTCCGGGCCATGCCCGGGCAGCGCGCGGCGCGAAATGCAAAACGGTTCGGATCCGCCGGAGGGTCGCCGATCTCTGGCGCGTGAATGTGCTCACGTGCGCGGCTGAGGGACGAATCCGGGGCTAGGGAATGTCGTGATGAGCATCAATGACCGACCCACTGATGATCGTACGAACCCAGCAGCTTTGGGTATTGCGGGACGTCCTGCAGGGCGACATTGAGATCAGTCGAGCCCGCGCGGATACTCCCGATGCGGAAGGGTGTCCGTAGTGTGACCCCATTTCCGAGGCCTCTGACGCGTGAGGACCGGTGCTCGGGATGTCTTCAAATGCCTGTCCTGGGCGAAGACGCTCCGGCACACGCCTCTTCATTCCCCACTTGGGAGCAATTGTTCGAGATGGCATTGACAGCCTACCTTCAGGCTCATTTCCTGCCAAAGGATGTGTTCGCCGCATTCTGCAATGTGTCAGAAGAATGGCTAAGTCGCCTGATTGCAGTGCGCGCGGTGCCGGAGCCCACCTGCACCTGCGAGGAAGGCACCATCTATGCGCGTGCGTCGATGCCGTTCTCGCCGACCGAGTATGACCGTAGCAGTAGAAAGCGGTTGGTCGACGATCCTCGCCGGGAGCTGGGCGAAAAGTCCTGAAAGGCGTGCAGACCTGCATGGCTCGTTCACAGACTGGGACGCTGGAACACGGCAGCGGCCGAATTCCGGGGGGGCTAAGGGGCGAAGCTCTCAAATTTCCTTCAGGGAGGAAAGACAGATGTTTGAAAAGGGACTGTTCCTGCTGTTCGCACTGGCCGATGTGCCAGCTCCTGCAGCTGAAGCGCCGCCACCCGCAGCCATTACCGAAGCCGATCTGGGCCCGGACTATGTCGGCTACCTGCTGTTCGATCCGGGGTTGGTCGAGTTCAATCGGCTGCAGTCGGTTCGCGATTACGGCAATTACCTGACCTACCGCGCGGCACGTGACGCGTTGGAGAGCTACGAGGCATGTCTGCAGGTGGGGGCCGACAACCACGCACAGATCGAGGCGGCCTACCAGCAGTTGGTGAACAGCCAGCAGCGGTACGTCAGCGCGGCGCAATGGCGCGACCTGCGGCAGGCCCTGCGTGCGAGGCGCGAGCCGGTGCCCGAGCGCGCGTCGTGGCAATGCGCCGCATTCGTGGACAACGCGCCCTATTTCGATGCGGCGTTGGACGATGCACTGCTGGGCGCCACCGAATTGGCGCGCGAGCAGGCCGGGGAAGGGGATTCGCGTAGCGACGCGCTGCGCCCGGTCCTCGGCGTTCAGATGGGGGGCGCGACCGTGATCGAATCCGAGCCTGACGAGGGTCCGGCCCATCGCGCCGGCCTGCGCAAGGGGGATGAGGTGCTGGCCGTGGCGGGTACCCGAGTGAAGACCGTCTTCGGTGTCGGCCAAGCGTTGAAAGCCTACGCGCCGGGCGATCGCGTGGACGTGCGCGTCCGCCGCATTGAATGGGACGGTTCGCAACCGCAGGTGCGGGAATTGATCGTAGGTGTGGTGCTGGAGTCGCGGGCGGTGGTGATGGCGAGGGCGAAGGGCCGCTAGAGCCACGCCACGCGTGGATGAACCGGCCGCCGCGATCGGCACGGCAGGAAGGGCGTGCGTACGCTAGAATACGCGCTGGCGGAGCCGGCCAGACAGTCGCGTCATCCCTTCGGGGGTGCCGAGGAAAGTCCGGGCTCCATAGGGCAAGGTGCCAGGTAACGCCTGGGCGGCGCAAGCCGACGGAAAGTGCAACAGAAAGATACCGCCTACGTCTTCTTCGGAAGGCCGGTAAGGGTGAAATGGTGCGGTAAGAGCGCACCGCGAGTCTGGCAACAGACCGGCACGGCAAACCCCACCTGGAGCAAGACCAAATAGGGATCCTTTGGCGCGGCCCGCGTTGGATCCGGGTAGGTTGCTTGAGCGTTGCGGTGACGTAACGCCTAGAGGAATGACTGTCCACGACAGAACCCGGCTTATCGGCCGGCTCCGCCTCTTTTTCCGGTAAGCCGAGCACGGCTCGGCTCTACAGTACAGCCGAGCCATGCTCGGCTGCTTTCCGTCCAGACGCTCGGGATGTTGTTCAGCCCGGCGTGCGGTACTGCCCGGCGGAAATGAACTGCGAGAAGCGCTCGCACCACACCACCACCGTGGTGTAGTCGTCCACGTCCACGTTCGCGGGCACCTCGACCAGGAAGCGGTTGAAGGTCTTTACCTCGCCGATGCGCTGGGCCTGCGCCTTGATCTTCAGGAAGTCGGCCTTGTTGTCGACGAAATCGCGAACCAGATAGACCTTGTAATCCGGGCCCGGTCCCATCTTCCCGTCGAAGGCGACCTGGTGGCGCTGACGCTGACCTTGCCTTCGGCCCAGTGCACCGCATCGCTGCCTTTGAGGTCGCGGCGGAAGGTGGTGCGGTAGGTGGCGTCTTTCATTGCGGCCTGTACCTGGGCGACCGGCGGGTCATCGGGGGCGATCAGGATCGGCAGCAGATAGACGCCCAGGCCGAAGCCCAGGCCGAGGGTGAGCAGATGGGTGGCGAGCAGGATGAGGATGCGGCGCATGGGGCCTCCTTGTGGTTGCGGTCGATCGCGCGGCGTGCTGCCGGGCGCGACCACCCTGGGAGGTCAGGGCCGACATTTATAGACACAGTGCCGATTGCGAAAAGGGCACAGTCGGGTGGCGGCGATGCTGAAACCCCTGGGGTGCGGACGGATCGTGGTCGCGGCTGGAAGCTGAATGACGTTTCAGGCCCGCTGCGATGGCGACGGCCGTCACGTGGATCGCGACAGCAAGCTGCGGGTAGTGCCGGCCGCTGGCCGGCAGCTTCATGGCGAATCCGAGCATCCAAAGGCTGCCGGCCAGCGGCCGGCACTACCCTCGCCAAGAGCATCCGGCCAGGGGCCGTCATGACCGGGTCAGAAAATGACGTGGCTTTGTCCGCTCGGTGCACCCTGCGGGCCGAAACGGCGTTCGTGGATCTCGCCGTGGCCGTCGGCGTCGATCAGCAGTACGGTGCTGGCGCGGGTGCCGTAGTCGTCGCCGCGGATGAAGGCCGGGCTCAACCAGCGCTCGCGTTCCAGGCCAATGCCGGTGTCGGGCAGGTCGCTGTCGGCGGGGCGGTGTTCATCGGCCAAGGCATTCCAGAGCGGGGTCAGGTCCGGGGTCAGATCCCTTTCGCGCTGCGAAAGGGATCTGACCCCGTCTGCTTCCAGCCATGCCGACAGCGCGGCCATCAGCCGTCGGGTCTTCGGCCAGGGCGCGTCCAGCGCGCCGTTGGACATGCCGTGGACGCCCGGGCCAAGCGTCTGCCGTTCGGCGGGATGGTTGCCCAGGTACTCCAGGCTGTCGCCATCGGCCAGCAACAGATTGAATGGGGCGTAGGCACCCGCCACGGTTGCCAGCCGCTCGATATGCACGGCGGCCGGGTCGCGGCCGCGCAGGAAGTCGGCCACCAGCGCGCCCCGCGACGGTCCGGTCTGGGCCGCCAGCGGGTCGCGGACGTTGGTGACCACCGCCATCCGGCCCGAGGCGCCGACCCCGGCCCAGCCACCGCCGGAGCGCAGGTCGCGTCCCCCGATGACGGAGGTCTCATCCTGCCAGGGGGCCAGCGCCGCGGTGGGGCGGGCGTGGAACTCATCACGGTTGCCGGTCATTACCAGCCGCCAGCGCGGGTGGTGCATCCAGCCAAGAGCGAGCAGGCACATGGCCTCATTGTGCACCGTTTGCGCATTACGGCGCCGTTTCCGGCCAGGCCGGGATGAATGCGCGGTCGATGTTTCACGCCCCGTCCACGCCCCTGAACTTCCGTTCAATCTCAAAAATTGAGACGGATCAGCAACTTGTGGATAAGCCTTGAACAATTCTCTAAAGGTTGTTGCAAGCCATTGATGCGGCTGGCGATTTCCCTGCTGAAAAGTTGTTGACAACCCTCGGCCCGCTGCTAAGGTGGGCATCAGAGGGAAATCCGGGTGTTTTGTGGGTTTTCGTGGTTCAATGTTTCACCGGGCGAAGGACAAGGTGCAGGCGTCGTGTTCCAGGGCGAGACGGCCATCACAGTTGACGACAAGGGGCGCATGGCGGTTCCCACCGCTTACCGCGACCTCGTCGCGCGCGCCAGTAACAACCGTCTCGTGCTGACCTACAACCCGTTCGAAGCCGGCTGCCTGTGGCTGTACGCAGAGTCGGAATGGGAACGGGTCCGCGACGATGTGATGTCCAAGCCCAACACCCAGCGCGTCGTGCGCCTGTTGCAGCAGAAGCTGGTCGGCTCGGCCGCCCATCTGGAACTGGACGGCAACGGTCGCATCAGCATCCCCGCCAGCCACCGCGGTGCGGTGGGCATTGAGAAGAAGGCGGTATTGCTCGGCATGGGCGACAAGTTCGAATTGTGGAGCGAGCAGGCACATCGGGCCCTGATCCAGCAGACGTTGTCTGACGAGGATCTGGGTGATGGGTTGCTCGACCTGAAGTTGTGAGCCGGGGTGCCCGGATGCGCCCAGAAGCGCAGACCGGTCACCTTCCGGTGTCGCAGTCGCCGGCGGTGCACCTGCCGGTCCTGTACACCCAGGTCCTTGAAGGCCTGAGGGTGATCGAAAACGGACGTTATCTGGATGGCACGTTCGGTCGTGGCGGTCATGCACGTGGCGTGCTTACCCAGCTCGGTCCCGAGGGGCGCCTGCTGGTCATGGACAAGGATCCGGAAGCCATCGCCGTTGCCGAGCGCGATTTCGCGCCGGATCCGCGCGTGTCCATCTTCCGTGGCAGCTTCGCCCAGCTGCTGCAGTGGGATGCCACGGCCGAAGGCCTGGACGGCGTGCTGTTCGACCTGGGCGTGTCGTCGCCGCAGCTGGATGTGGCCGAACGTGGCTTCAGCTTCGGCAAGGACGGCCCGCTGGACATGCGCATGGACCCGGACAGCGGTGAAAGCGCCGCGCAGTGGATCAACCGCGTGGAAGAGCGCGAGATCGCCGATGTGCTGTGGACCTACGGCGAAGAGCGGCAGAGCCGGCGCATCGCCCGCGCCATCGTGGCCCGCCGCGAGAAGCAGCCGTTCTCCCGCACCGCCGAACTGGCCGAGCTTATCGCCTCGGTGATGCCGCGTGGCAAGGACAAGATCCACCCGGCCACGCGCAGCTTCCAGGCCATCCGCATCCACATCAACCGCGAGCTGGCAGACCTGGAAGCGGGGCTCGATGCGGCGGTGGAAAGGCTCAAGCCCGGTGGCCGTCTGGCGGTGATCAGCTTCCATTCGCTGGAAGACCGCATCGTCAAGCAGTACATGAACCGCCTGGCCAAGGCGCCACCGGCCAACCGCCGCCTGCCCGAGGCCGTTGCGTTCGTGCCGACGCTGGACCTGATCGGTGGGGCCATCAAGGCCACCGACGAAGAGCTGGCCGCCAACCCGCGCGCCCGCAGCGCGGTGCTGCGCGTGGCCCAGAAGCGGGAGGCCGACGCATGAGCCGGTTGCTGCTGATCATCCTGTTGGCCTGCACCGTGGCCTCGGCGATCGGCGTCGTGTTCGTGCGTCACCGTCATCGGCAGACGTTCATCGAGCTGTCGCGCGCCGAGCGCAAGCGCGATGACATCAACCTGGAATTCGGCCGCCTGCAGCTGGAGCAGGCCACGTTGGCCGAAGCCAACCGTGTCGATCGCATCGCCCGCGAAAAGCTCGGCATGAAGTTCCCCGAGGCCGCCGACATCGTGGTGGTGCGCCCATGAGCAAGGCCGGTCGCAATCGTCCACGCAATGCCTTCAACCTGCGCCAGCGCCTGCGCTGGGTCGCGCTGGCGCTCGGCCTGTGCTCGGTGTCGCTGGTCGGCCGCGCGGCCTACGTGCAGATCATCAACAGCGACTTCTACCAGCGCCAGGGCGAGGCCCGCTATCTGCGCGAGCTGCCGATCAAGACTTCGCGCGGCATGATCACCGACCGCAACGGCGAGCCGCTGGCGGTGTCCACGCCGGTTGCCTCGATCTGGGTCAACCCGCAGGACCTGCTGCGTTCGCCCGAACGCATCCCCGAGCTGGCCCAGGCGGTCGGCATGTCGGTGGATGAGCTGAGCAGCCGCCTGTCGCAGAAGTCGGACAAGGAATTCATGTACCTGCGTCGCCGGATCAATCCGGACGAGGCAGAGAAGGTGGTCGCGCTGAAGATTCCGGGCGTGGCCGCGCAGCGCGAGTTCCGCCGCTTCTACCCGCAGGGTGAGGCGATGGCGCACGTGCTGGGCTTCACCAACATCGATGATCGCGGCCAGGAAGGCCTGGAACTGGCCTTCGACGAATGGCTGCGCGGCAAGCCCGGTGCGAAGCGGGTGATCCGCAACCGCAAGGGGGAAACCGTCGAAAGCGATCTGCTGCGTGCCGCTGAGCCGGGCAAGGACCTGACCCTCAGCATCGACCGCCGCATCCAGTACCTGGCTTTCAAGGAGCTGCGCAACGCGCTGGTGGCCAACAAGGCGGCCGGCGGTTCAATGGTGATCATGGACGTGACCACCGGCGAGATCCTGGCCATGGTCAACCTGCCGACCTACAACCCGAATTCGTTGACCGGCGCGATCCCTGATACGCGCCGCAACCGTGCGGTGACCGACCTGGTCGAGCCGGGTTCGACGATGAAGCCGCTGACCATCGCCACCGCGCTGCAGGCCGGTGCGGTGACCAAGGACACCATCATCGACACCAACCCGGGCTACATGACGCTGGGTCGCTTCACCATCCGCGACGTGCCACGCAACAACGGCGTGCTGAACGTGACCGGCGTGATCACCCGCAGTTCGAACGTGGGTGCAGCCAAGGTTGCGGCGAAGATGCCGGACCAGACCTTCTATGACGGCGTGCGCCGCTTCGGCTATGGCTCGGCGCCGCACAGCGGCTTCCCGGGTGAATCGGCTGGTGTGGTGATGCGTCCGGCGCGCTGGTCGGGGACCACCAAGACCACCATGTCCTACGGCTACGGCCTGTCGGTCACGCCACTGCAGATTGCCACCGCCTACTCGGCGCTGGCCAACGGCGGGCGCCTGATCGCGCCGACCTTCGTCAAGGGCCAGCGCAACGAAGGCCAGCAGATCATCGACGAGAACGTCGCCAGGCAGGTGGTGGCGATGATGGAAACGGTGGTCACCCAGGGCGGCGCCAAGCAGGCGGCGGTGCTGGGCTACCGCGTGGCCGGCAAGACCGGCACTGCACGCAAGGCTGGCCCGGGCGGTTACGAGCGCGGGCATTACAACGCGCTGTTCGCCGGCGTGGTGCCGGCCACCAACCCGCGCTTCGCCACCGTCATCGTCATCAACGATCCGCAGGCCGGCAAGTTCTACGGCGGCCTGGTGTCGGCGCCGGTCTATCACAACGTGATGGAAGGCACCCTGCGCCTGATGGACGTGCCGCTGGATGACCTGCAGTCGTGGCTGGCCGCACAGCAGTCGGGCAAGGTCGGCCATTCGGCCTCGATCCTGCCCGCACCGCCGGCCGAGACCGCGCTGCCGGTCGATGCCGCCGCTGAATTCGATGCTGCGCTGCCGAGCGCGCAAGCCCAGACGCCGCCCGTTACGGGAGGCACGCAATGAGTCCTTCGATGTTGCTTTCGCAGTTGCTTCCGGACGTGGCCCTGGCGGGCCATGATCCCGTTCTGACCGGCCTGGTACTGGACAGCCGCGCCGTGCGCCCCGGCAATGCCTTCGTCGCGATCGCCGGCTTCGGCGCGCATGGGCTGGGCTTTGTCGAGCAGGCCCGTGCGGCCGGTGCCAGCGTCATCCTGTTCGAGCCACCGGCACCGGCCGAGCTGCCGGCGCCGGCCGATGCGATCGCCGTGCCGGGCCTGCGGGCGCGCATGGGGGCGATGGCCGACCAGTTCCATGGCGCGCCGTCGCGGGCGATGGCGATGGTCGGCGTGACCGGTACCAACGGCAAAACCTCCACCGTGCAGCTGCTGGCCCAGGCCTGGCACCTGCTCGGAACGCCCAGTGGCAGTATCGGCACGTTGGGCGCCGGACTTTATGGTGCGGTCGAGCCGACTGGTTTCACCACGCCGCTGGTGCTGCAGATGCATGCGCTGCTGGCACAGCTGCGCGACGCCGGTGCGCGCGCGGTGGCGATGGAAGTCAGCTCGCACGCGCTGGACCAGGGCCGCGTGGATGCCGTGCACTACGACGTGGCGGTGTTCACCAACCTCACCCGCGATCATCTGGACTACCACGGTGACATGGCCAGCTACGGCGCGGCCAAGGCGCGGCTGTTCCATCGCCCGGGCCTGAAGGCGGCGGTGGTCAACCTGGACGACGCCTTCGGTCGCCAGCTGTTCGCTGGCCTGCCTGCTGGCGTGCAACCGATCGGCCTGAGCTCGCGCGCTGCCGCTGACGCCAGCGTGCGCGCCGAGGCGCTGCAACTGGATGGACGCGGCATTGCCTTCGAGCTGGTCATCGACGGCCAGCGTGCTGCGGTGCAGTCGCCGCTGCTGGGCCGCTTCAACGTGGACAACCTGCTGGCCGTGGCCGGTACTCTGCATGCGCAGGGCCAGCCGCTGCCGCGCATCGCCGAAGTGCTGTCGGCGCTGCAGCCGATCCGTGGCCGCATGAACCGCCTGGGTGGTGAAGACGGTCTGCCGACCGTGGTGGTCGATTACGCCCATACCCCGGACGCGCTGGAGCAGGCGCTGGACAGCCTGCACGGCCATCTGCAGGGCACGCTGTTCTGCGTGTTCGGCTGCGGTGGCGAGCGCGATACCGGCAAGCGTCCGCAGATGGCGGCGATTGCCGAGCGCCTGGCCAACCAGGTCATCGTCACCGACGACAACCCGCGCGGCGAGGATGGCGACGTGATCGTGGCCGACATCCTGGCCGGCTTCCAGCACGCCGATGCCGTGACCGTGCAGCGCAACCGCGCGCGTGCGATCGGCCTGGCGGTGAAGCGTGCCGGTGCCGGCGACATCATCCTGATTGCCGGCAAGGGCCATGAGCCGTACCAGGAAGTGAATGGCGTGCGCCATGACTTCGACGACACCGAAGTGGCTGCGGCTGCACTGGCGGCCAAGGCCGGTGTTCTGCAGGCAAAGGCCGGGGAGGGCGCCGCATGAAGCGCACCCTGCTTTCGCTGATCGCACACTGGGCCGGCGGCGAGATCCATGGCGACGACGTGGCCATCGATGCAGTCAGCAATGACACCCGTAGCCTGGGCCCGGGCAGCCTGTATGTGGCGCTGCGCGGCGAGCGTTTCGACGGCCATGACTTCGCTGCCGACGCGCAGGCGCGCGGTGCCAGTGCGCTGCTGGTCGAGCGGCTGCTGCCGATCGAGCTGCCGCAGGTACTGGTGGCCGACAGCGAGCTGGCACTGGCGAAGATCGCCACCGGCATGCAGCGTGACCGTGGCACCGAGGTGTTCGCGATCACCGGCAGCAATGGCAAGACCAGCGTGAAGAGCCTGCTGCTGTCGATCCTGCAGCAGGTGGCCCAGCACGCACACAAGGTGGTCTACGCCAACCCGGGTAACCGCAACAACGAGATCGGCCTGCCGCTGGCGGTGATCGACGCGCCGGAAGATGCCGACTACGCCGTCTACGAGATGGGCGCTGGCAAGCCTGGCGATATCGCCTACCTGACCGACATCGCCCGCCCGCGCTATGCGCTGGTCAACAACATTGCCCCGGCACACCTGGAACGCATGGGCAGCCTGCTCGGCGTGGCGGTGACCAAGGGCGCGATCTATGCCGCGCTGCCGGCCGATGGCGTGGCGGTGATCAACGCCGACGATGCCTACGGCCGCTGGTTCGAGCAGCACTTTGTCGGTCGCCCGCAGCGTTGCCGCGTGCTGCGCTATGGGCTGGAACACTCGGCGGACGTGACCGCGCGCGACATCCGCGCCGGTGCACAGGGCAGCCAGTTCACCCTGGTCGCCCCGACCGGCGAAGCCCGCGTGGTGCTGGGCCTGCCGGGTCGCCACAACGTCAGCAATGCGCTGGCCGCCGCCAGCCTGGCGCTGGCGGCCGGTGTCGATCTGGCGCTGATTGCGGCCGGTCTGGCCGAGGCGCAGCCGGTACCGGGACGCCAGATTGCCCATCAGCTGCGCAACGGCGCGGTGCTGGTGGACGACAGCTACAACGCCAATCCCGGCTCGCTGGCTGCGGCCATCGATGCCCTGGCCGCTGCCCCGGAAGAGGGCTGGCTGGTGCTGGGTGACATGCGCGAGCTGGGCCCGGACGCCGAGGCGCTGCATGCGCAGGCCGGCATCCGCGCACGCGCCGCCGGCCTGAAGCGCCTGTACGCGCTGGGCCCGCTCAGTGCCGCCGCCGCCACCGCCTTCGGCGACGGCGGCCGTCATTTCGCCACCCACGACGCGCTGTCGCAGGCGCTGAAGGACGAGCTGCACGCCGGCGTGCGCTGCCTGGTCAAGGGTTCCCGTGGCAGCGCCATGGACACGATTGTCAAAGCGCTGCTGGCGCAAGGAGAGGAATCCCCGCATGTTGTATGAACTGGCTCGATGGTTGCAGCAGTTGGAGAGCCTGTTCGGGCTGTTCAACTACCAGACGTTCCGCGCCATCCTTGCCGCGCTGACGGCCCTGTTCCTGTCGCTGTGGCTTGGCCCGGCGATGATCCGCAAGCTCGCCCAGTTCAAGGGCGGCCAGCCGATCCGCCAGGACGGCCCGCAGACCCATTTCTCCAAGGCCGGCACGCCGACCATGGGCGGTTCGCTGATCCTGCTCACCATCACCCTGTCGGTGCTGATGTGGGCCGACCTGCGCAACCGCTACGTGTGGCTGGTGCTGGCGGTGATGCTGTGCTTCGGCGCCATCGGCTGGTATGACGATTGGATCAAGATCGTCCGCCGTGACCCGAACGGCCTGAAGTCGCGCTGGAAGTACCTGCTGCAGTCGATCTTCGGCCTGGCCGCGGGCCTGTTCCTGTTCTACACGGCCGACGTGCCGGCAGCGCTGACCTTCTACATCCCGATGTTCAAGTCGGTCGCGCTGCCGCTGGCCGGCATCGGCTTCGTGGCCATCGCCTACTTCTGGATCGTCGGCTTCTCCAACGCGGTGAACCTGACCGACGGCCTGGACGGCCTGGCAATCATGCCGACCGTGCTGGTGGCCTGCGCGCTGGGCGTGTTCGCCTATGCCTCGGGCAACGTGGTGTTCGCCAACTACCTGCAGATCCCGCAGATCCCGGGCGCCGGCGAGCTGGTCATCATCTGCGCGGCCATCGCCGGAGCCGGCCTGGGCTTCCTGTGGTTCAACACCTATCCGGCCATGGTCTTCATGGGCGACATCGGCGCGCTGGCGCTGGGTGCGGTGCTGGGCACCATCGCGGTGATCACCCGCCAGGAACTGGTGCTGGTGATCATGGGCGGCGTGTTCGTCATCGAAACCCTGTCGGTGATGATCCAGGTCGCCTCGTTCAAGCTGACCGGCAAGCGCGTGTTCCGCATGGCGCCGATCCACCACCATTTCGAACTGAAGGGCTGGCCGGAGCCGCGCGTGATCGTGCGCTTCTGGATCATCTCCGTCGTGCTCGTGCTGATCGGCCTGGCCACGTTGAAGGTGCGCTGAGATGAACGACCTGTCCCGCCAGGCAACACGCCTTGAAGCCATCGAAGGCAGCTACGACAAGTGGCTGCTGGGCGCGATCATCGCGCTCACCGGCGTGGGCGTGGTGATGGTGGCGTCCAGCTCGATCGCCTTGATGAGCAGCCCGTTCTACTACCTCAACCGCCACCTGATCTTCCTGGCGGTGGGTATCGTGCTGGCGGTCATCGCCGCCCGCACCGAGCTGAAGTCCATCGAGCAGTACAACCAGATGCTGCTGCTGGGCTGCTTCGTGCTGCTGCTGGCGGTGTTCGCGCCGGGCCTGGGCAGCACGGTCAACGGCGCACGCCGCTGGATCAACCTGGGCATCTCCAAGTTCCAGACGGTCGAGGCGGTGAAGGTGCTGTACATCGTCTGGCTGTCCAGCTACCTGGTGCGCTTCCGCGACGAGGTCAATGCGACCTGGCCGGCGATGCTCAAGCCGCTGGGCGTGGCCGGTGCGCTGGTGGTGCTGCTGCTGCTGCAGCCGGACTTTGGTTCTTCGACCCTGCTGCTGGCGATCACCGCCGGCATGCTGGTGCTGGGCGGGGTGAACATGCCGCGCATGTCGATGCCGGTGGTCATCGGCCTGGTCGGCATGAGCGCGCTGGCGATCATCGAGCCGTACCGCATGCGCCGCATCACCTCGTTCCTGGACCCGTGGGCCGACCAGCAGGGCGACGGCTACCAGCTGTCCAACGCGCTGATGGCGGTGGGCCGTGGCGAGTGGACCGGCGTCGGCCTGGGCAATTCGGTGCAGAAGCTCTACTACCTGCCGGAAGCGCATACCGACTTCATCTTCTCGGTCACCGCTGAGGAATTCGGTTTCCTGGGTACCTGCGTGATCGTGGCGCTGTACGCGCTGCTGGTCGGCCGTACCTTCTGGCTGGGCATGCGCTGCGTGGAAATGAAGCGCCACTTCTCCGGCTACATCGCCTTCGGCATCGGCCTGTGGATCAGCATGCAGACCTTCGTTTCGATCGGCGTGAACCTGGGTATCCTGCCGACCAAGGGCCTGACTCTGCCGCTGATCTCCTCCGGCGGCTCGTCGGTGCTGATGACCTGCGTGGCGATGGGCCTGCTGCTGCGCGTGTCCTATGAGCTCAAGCGCGCCGAGCGTCGCCAGGCCGTGCGCATCGGTGGCGCCGAAGAAACGGCTGCCGAGCCGATGGACGCCGCCGCCACGCCGGTGGCCGCCAGCGTGCCGGCGAGCGCCGAGCCGACGGCTGCCGCTGCGGCGAACGCAGCGCGCGGCACCAGCCGCCTGCAGTCGCGCATCGAACCGACCTTCGGGAGGCTGTCATGAGTGCAGCCAACGAGAAGGTGCGCCCGGTGATGATCCTGGCCGGTGGTACCGGCGGTCACATCTTCCCCGGCCTGGCCGTGGCCCGCGTGCTGCGCGAGCGTGGCGTGCCGGTCACCTGGATGGGCGCCGAAGGCGCGATGGAAACCCGCCTGGTGCCGCAGCACGACATCGCCATCGACACGCTGGCGATCACCGGCCTGCGCGGCAAGGGCAAGCTGGCGCTGCTGGCGGCGCCATGGCGGCTGATGCGCGCGCTGCGCGCGGCCGGCATGATCATCCGCAAGCGCCAGCCGCGTGCGGTGGTGGCCTTCGGTGGCTTCGCCTCCGGCCCGGGTGGCATGGCTACGCGCCTGCACCGGATGCCGCTGATCGTGCATGAGCAGAACCGTGCACCGGGCCTGACCAACCGCATCCTGTCGCGCTATGCGCGCCGGCTGCTGACCGGCTTCCCGGGTACCTTCGCCCAGCGCGAGGAGTTCGTCGGCAACCCTGTGCGTGCGGAGATCGCCGCCATTGCGCCGCCGGAACAGCGCTTCGCCGACCGCAACGGCCCGCTGCGCGTGCTGGTGGTGGGCGGCAGCCAGGGTGCGCGCGCACTCAATGCCGGCGTGCCGCAGGCGATTGCCGCGCTGGGTGCCGGCGTGCCGGTCCAGGTGCGCCACCAGAGTGGCGAGAAGATGCATGCCGAGGCGGTCGAGGCGTATGCCAAGGCCGGCGTGCAGGCGGAAATCACCCCGTTCATCGCCGACATGGCCGAGGCCTTCGCCTGGGCCGATCTGGTCGTGTGCCGCTCCGGTGCGTCGACCCTGGCCGAGCTGTGCGCGGCCGGCGTCGGCAGCGTGCTGGTGCCATTCCCCGCTGCCGTCGACGATCACCAGACCCGCAATGCGGAGTACCTGGTCGAGCGCGGCGCGGCGGTGTTGCTGAAGCAGGACGGAACGCTGGCCGACGGCATTGCCGCACTGCTGCGCGATCTGTCCGAAAATCCCGCCCGCCGCATGCAGATGGCGCAAGCCGCGCGTGCCCTGGCCAAGGTCGATGCCGCCGAGCGCATCGCCGATATCATTCTCGAGGAAGCTGTATGAAGAAGGCATGCCACCGCGCCTGCCCTGCGCGAGGCCGCGCATGATCCGTCGCCTGCACGACACCAACGACCTGGTGCGCGCGTTCCCGCGCGTGCATTTCGTCGGCATCGGTGGCACCGGCATGAGTGGCATCGCCGAAGTGATGCTGACGCTGGGCTACGAAGTGTCCGGCTCGGACAACGCCGACAACGTGGCAACCCGCCGCCTGGCCAGCCTGGGAGCGCGCATCATGCGCGGCCACTCGGCAGCCAACGTGCTGGGCACCGACTGCGTGGTGGTCTCCAGTGCCATCCGCGAAGACAACCCGGAACTGATGGAAGCGCGAAGCCAGCGCATTCCGATCATGCCGCGCGCGGCGATGCTGGCCGAGCTGATGCGCTTCCGCCGCGGCATCGCCGTGGCCGGTACCCATGGCAAGACCACCACCACCAGCCTGACCGCAGCGGTGCTGAGCGAAGGTGGCCTGGACCCGACGTTCGTGATCGGTGGCCAGCTGCTGGCTGCCGGTGCCAACGCCAAACTGGGCGGTGGGCAGTGGCTGGTGGCCGAGGCCGACGAAAGCGATGGCAGCTTCCTGCGCCTGAACCCGCTGATGTCGATCATCACGAACATTGACGCCGACCACCTGGAAAACTACGGCAACGACTTTGCCCGCGTGCAGGCGGCGTTCGCCGAATTCCTGCAGCGCCTGCCGTTCTACGGCCTGGCGGTGCTGTGCATCGACGATCCGGAAGTGGCCGCGCTGGCCGCCAGGACCCCGCGCCACGTGATGAGCTACGGCATGAGCCCGCAGGCCGACGTGCGCGCCGAGAACGTGGTGCAGGAAGGATCGCGCATGCGCTTCACCCTGCGCCTGCCGCAGGGCACCAGCCAGGAAGTGGTGCTGGCGCTGCCGGGCAGGCACAACGTACTCAACGCGCTGGCCGCCGCCGCGGTGGGCTGGCAGCTGGGCGTGGCACCGGACGCCATCGCGCGCGCGCTGGAAGGCTTCGCCGGTGTCGGCCGCCGCTTCAATGACCTGGGCGAAGTGACCACCGCCAGCGGTGCCAAGGTGCGCATCATCGACGACTACGGCCATCACCCGAGCGAGCTGGAGGCGGTGTTCGCCGCCGCCCGCGGCGGCTGGGCTGACAAGCGACTGGTGGTGGCCTTCCAGCCGCACCGCTACAGCCGCACCCGTGACCAGTTCGACAAGTTTGCCGCGGTGCTGTCCAGCGTCGACGCGCTGGTGCTGAGCGAGGTCTATCCGGCCGGTGAGGAACCCATTGCCGGTGCCGACTCGCATGCGCTGGCCCGCGCCATCCGCGCGCGTGGCCGCAGCGAGCCGGTGGTGGTGGGCAAGGCCGCCGAGCTGGCCAGCGTGCTGCCGGACGTGCTGCAGGACGGTGACCTGCTGCTGATGATGGGGGCCGGCGATATCGGTGCCGTGGCCGCCCATATCGCGGTGGAAGGCTTCCAGGGGGAGGGCCAGGCGTGAGCGCGCTGACTTTCCCGCCGCTGCGCGTGACCGACCCGGCCGTGTTCGGCCGCGTCGCCGTGCTGCTCGGCGGCAGTTCCAGCGAACGCGAGGTGTCGCTGGATTCGGGCCGCAACGTGCTCGAAGCCCTGCAGTCGCGCGGCGTCGATGCGTTCGCCGTCGATGGCATTCCGGCGCTGGCCAGCGCGCTCGCCGCCGGTGGCATCGACCGCGTGTTCAACATCCTGCATGGCCACAACGGTGGCGGTGAGGACGGCATCGTGCAGGGCCTGATGGACGCCTTCGGCGTGCCGTACACCGGCTCGGACGTGCTGGGTTCGGCGCTGAGCATGGACAAGATCCGCACCAAGCAGGTGTGGCTGTCGCTGGGCCTGCCAACGCCGCAGTACCGGAAGGTCGACGCGTCCACGGTGCATGCACTGGCGGCAGAGCTGGGCCTGCCGGTGGTGGTGAAGCCGGCCAACGAAGGCTCCAGCGTGGGCATCAGCCGGGTCACCGACGAGGCTGGCCTGGACGAGGCCGTGGCCCTGGCCGCGCGCTACGACGGCCAGTTGCTGATGGAACAGATGGTGGTGGGCGATGAGCTGACCGTGGCCATCCTTGGCGACGTTGCCCTGCCGTCGATCCGCATCGTGCCCAAGGGCCAGTGGTACGACTACAACGCCAAGTACATCGCCGAGGACACCCAGTACCTGTGCCCGGGCCTGGACGGTAGCGACGAAGACGAGATCCGCCGCATCGCGCTGGCCGCATTCCGCGCCGCCGGCTGCCGTGGCTGGGGCCGCGTGGACGTGATGCGTGACCGCGCCAGCGGCCGTTTCTTCCTGCTGGAAGTGAACACCGCGCCGGGCATGACCAGCCATTCGCTGGTACCCAAGGCGGCCCGCCAGGCCGGCATCGGTTTCGAGGAACTGGTGTGGCGCGTGCTGGAACAGACCCTGGAGGCCACGCACGCATGAACGCGCTGCTGCGCATCTTCGTCTGGCTGTTGGCACTGTCGGTGGTTGCACTGCCGGTGGTGGCCGTGGTCAATGGCTGGGTCGGCGCCGAGCGCTGGCCGCTGGCGAAGCTGCGCGTGCATGGCGAGTTCAAGCGGGTACCGGCCGAGCAGCTGCAGCAGGTGCTGCTGCCGTACGCGCGCGCCGGGTTCTTCGCGGTCAAGCTGCAGGATGCGCAGGACGCGCTGGAAAAGCTGCCGTGGGTGGAAAGCGCGCAGGTACGCAAGCAGTGGCCGGACGTGCTGGAAGTGACCCTGGTCGAGCACAAGCCGTTCGCACGCTGGGGCAACGACCGCCTGGTCTCCGAGCAGGGCAAGCTGTTCCCCACGCCGAAGAAGCTGTCCGACCTGGAACTGCCGGAGCTGGATGGCCCGGACAGCCAGACCCAGGAAGTGATGAAGCTGTACAGCGACTCGCGTGCCTTGTTCGCACCGGCCGGCGTCGACGTGCGCCGGGTGACGATGGATGCACGCGGCAGCTGGTCGCTGGTACTGAGCAACGGCACCGAAGTGGTGGTCGGCCGTGACGACGCGCGCTCGCGCATGCAGCGCTTCGTCAAGGTGCTGCCGCAGCTCAACCGCCAGGACGCGCCGATCGAGCGCGCCGACCTCCGTTACACCAATGGTTTCACGCTGAGCTGGGGTACCCCGGCCACGCCGGCGAAAACGCCGGCGACCCCGGCCAGAAGCACGCAGGAAAGGACATGAATCGCAAGGGTGACAAATCGCTGATCGTTGGCCTGGACATCGGCACCTCCAAGGTGGTGGCGCTGGTGGGCGAGTATTCGCCGGGCAACCCGATCGAAGTGATCGGCATCGGCTCGCACGAATCGCGCGGGCTGAAGCGTGGCGTGGTGGTGGACATCGAATCGACCGTGCAGTCGATCCAGCGTGCGGTGGAAGAAGCCGAGCTGATGGCCGGCTGCGAGATCCGTTCGGTGTACGCCTCGATCTCCGGCAACCACGTGCAGTGCAAGAACTCGCCGGGCATCGTGCCGATCCGCGACGGTGAAGTGACCTGGGGCGACCTGGATCGCGTGCTCGACGCAGCCAAGGCGGTGGCGATCCCGGCCGACCAGAAGATCCTGCACGCGATTCCGCGCGAGTACGTGCTGGACGATTCGCAGGAGGGCATCCGCAACCCGGTCGGCATGACCGGCGTGCGCCTGGAGGTACATGCGCACCTGGTGGTGTGCGCGCAGTCGGCGGCGGCCAACATCAGCAAGTGCGTGCAGCGCTGCGGCCTGCAGGTGGACGACCTGGTGCTGTCCTCGCTGGCCTCCAGCGTGGCGGTGCTGACCGCCGACGAGCGCGAGCTGGGCGTGGTGCTGGTCGACATGGGCGCCGGTACCACCGACATCGCGGTGTTCGTGCAGGGCGCGATCTGCCACACCGCCTCGCTGCCGATCGCCGGCGACCACGTGACCAACGATATCGCGCACATGCTGCGCACGCCGACCCCGGAAGCCGAGCAGATCAAGGTGCGCTATGCCTGCGCTCTGGCCCAGCTGGCCACGGCCGAGGAGAGCATCCAGGTGCCGTCGGTCGGCGACCGCCCGCCGCGCCGCATGCCGCGCCATTCGCTGGCGCAGGCCGTGCAGGGTCGCTACGAGGAGATCTTCGAGATGGTGCAGGCCGAACTGCGCCGCTCCGGCTTCGAGGAACTGGTGCGCGCCGGCATGGTGCTGACCGGGGGCGCATCGAAGATGGAAGGCGTGGTCGAACTGGCCGAGGAAATGCTGCAGATGCCGGTGCGCGTGGGCATCCCGCAGCACGTCACCGGCCTGGGCGAAGTGGTCGGCAACCCGGTGCACGCCACCGGCGTGGGCCTGCTGCTGATGGGCAGCCAGATCGAGCACCCGCGGCGACCGTCGCTGCCGACCGGGCGCGCTGGAAGCATGTTCAAGAAGCTCAAGACCTGGTTCCGCGGCGAGTTCTGACGCGGAACCCGTAACTCCGGGCCCGGCCCGGCGCAACACCCGCAGTACCCGCATCACAACGCAACAACGCACTACACAACCCACACAGCCGCAACGGCAACATGACACGCGAAGGCAGGAGGCCCGACCGTCCATGCCACCGACAAGCGGATACAACGAGGACACGGACATGGCGCATTTTGAACTGATCGAAAAGATGGCACCCAATGCGGTGATCAAGGTGGTTGGCGTGGGCGGCGGCGGCGGCAATGCCGTGGCGCACATGGTCAACTCGGCGGTGGACGGCGTGGAGTTCATCACCGCCAACACCGACTCGCAGGCCATCAAGAATTGTGGTGCCAAGCTGCAGCTGCAGCTGGGTACCAACGTGACCAAGGGCCTGGGCGCAGGCGCGAACCCGGAAGTCGGCCGCCAGGCCGCGCTGGAAGACCGTGAGCGCATCATGGACGCGCTGCAGGGCGCGGACATGGTGTTCATCACCGCCGGCATGGGCGGCGGCACCGGCACCGGCGCTGCGCCGGTGGTGGCGCAGCTGGCCAAGGAAATGGGCATCCTGACCGTGGCCGTGGTCACCAAGCCGTTCCCGTTCGAAGGCCGTCGCCGCATGCAGGTGGCGCTGAAGGGCATCGAGGAACTGAGCCAGCACTGCGACTCGCTGATCACGATCCCGAACGAGAAGCTGATCACCGTGCTGGGTCGCAACGCGACCATGATCCAGGCCTTCCGCGCCGCCAACGACGTGCTGCAGGGCGCCGTGCAGGGCATCGCCGACCTGATCGTGCGTCCGGGCCTGATCAACGTCGACTTCGCCGACGTGCGCACCGTCATGTCCGAAATGGGCCTGGCGATGATGGGTACCGGCACCGCACGGGGCGATGACCGCGCCCAGGCCGCTGCCGAATCGGCGATCCAGAACCCGCTGCTGGACGATGTGAACCTGGCCGGTGCCAACGGCATCCTGGTCAACATCACCGCCGGCGCCGACTTCACCATGGCCGAGTTCGACGAGATCGGCCGCACCATCGACGGTTTCGCTTCGGAAGACGCCACCGTCGTGGTCGGCACCGTGCTGGACCCGGACATGCAGGACGAAGTGCGCGTGACCGTCGTGGCCACTGGCCTGAACCGCGTCTCGGCCAGCAAGACCCAGCGTCCGGGCGAGCGTGCACCGATCAAGCTGGTCCGCAACGCCACCACCGGCCAGCCGGAGTTCGGCGAGTTCGACAACGGCGGCGACGCCGTGTCCAAGGCCGTGGGCGGCATGGGCCTGGGCCTGCGTCGCGCCAGCAGCGATACCGCGGCGGCGTCGGCCCCGTCGGCCCCGGCGGCTTCGGCCCCGGCAGCGGCGGAACTGCCGAACGACTACCTGGACATCCCGGCCTTCCTGCGCCGCCAGGCGGACTAAGCGGGGCGGCCCGGGGTTGTCCTCCCCGGGTTGCGCCACCATGTCCTGAAAATGCGGGCGCCGGGCCAGGATGGGCCCGGCCGCCCTGCTTCACGCGCTTTCCCAGCGGCGTGCCGGTGTGTCCTGCCGGTGGCTGTCACTGGCGTTTCAGCCAGGGTAGGGGAGTGCGCGTGTTAATCTAATGTGTCACTTCCGGTCCATCCCCATGATCCAGCAACGCACCCTCAAGAACACGATCCGCGCCACCGGCGTTGGCCTGCATAGTGGTGACAAGGTCTACATGACCCTGCGCCCGGCACCGGTCAACCATGGCATCGTGTTCCGCCGCGTGGACCTGGACCCGGTGGTGGAAGTGCCGGCCAAGGCCGAACTGGTCACCGAAGTGACCCTGTGCACCGGCCTGACCTGCAACGACGCCAAGATCCAGACCGTCGAACACCTGATGTCGGCGCTGGCCGGCCTGGGTGTGGACAACATCATCGTCGAGCTGTCCTCGGCCGAGCTGCCGATCATGGACGGTTCGGCCGGCCCGTTCGTGTTCCTGCTGCAGTCGGCAGGCATCGTGGAACAGGATGCGCCCAAGCGCTTCATCCGCGTGCTGAAGACTGTGGAAGTGACCGAGGGCGACAAGGTGGCCCGCTTCACTCCGTACGAGGGTTACAAGCTGGGTTTCACCATCCAGTTCAACCACCCGATGATTCCGGCCAAGCAGTCGCGCCAGGAAATCGAGTTCTCGACGCTGGCCTACACCAAGGAAATCTCCCGCGCGCGCACCTTTGGTTTCATGCGCGACCTGGAGTACATGCGCGAGCGCAACCTGGGTCTGGGCGGTTCGATGGACAACGCCATCGTGCTGGACGAGTTCCGCGTGCTCAACGAAGACGGCTTGCGCTACGCCGACGAATTCGTGCGCCACAAGATCCTTGACGCCATCGGCGACCTCTATCTGGCCGGTGGCCAGGTGTTGGGTGCCTACGAAGGCTTCAAGTCCGGCCACGCGCTCAACAACAAGCTGGTGCGGGCCCTGATGGCCGATGCCAGTGCCTGGGAATGGGTCAGCTTCGACTCGCCGGCCACCCCGGATCCGGTGGAATACGCCACTCCGGCGTACGCCTGATTCCATAGGTTGTTGAATTTAAAGATAAGAACGCCGCCTTCCTGGGCGGCGTTCTTGTTTCCTCCGTCGCCGACGCATTCAGCGTGCTTGAAAGACGTCAAGGCTGGTTCAAGGTCACGGTTTTGTGAACCTGTTGGATCAGAAGCCTGAATTTAACGCAGTTTTAACAACAATCTAACGACAGGCCCCCGGATGGCCGCTAGGATGCGACCCGGCCCCCGAAATGTTTCACGCCGTGGTGACACGCGCGACGGGGAGCGGAGCCGGATGCTCCGTTGTCGTCAGGACCGCTTCTTCGGCTTCGAAGGAACGTCCTGCAGGCAAGCCAAGGCGTCGCGTAGCCCTTTGTGCGTGGCGGCTGAAACTGCGTGGGGTCCATTCCGGTTGTCGAGCGCTGGGGAGCGCGTGGGAGTGGGAGACGCAGTCTTGATGGTCACCCTGGTGGCCTTCAGCCCGATGGAACGGGCCGCGTCGAGCAGCTGGGCTTCGGCAAGCCGCAACTTGGCATGCCAGACCGGGGACTCGACGAGAAAAACGAGGTGTTCCCCGTCCACATTGGCCAGCCGGCAACGGCTGCGCAGAGGTGGCGGCAACTGGGGGCGCAACTGACGGTCCAGCGCGTCGAGCCACAGGGCACGCCGCAGCGGGTTCCCGCTTTTGTCCGCCATTACCGCATCCAGCGCCGGTTTCGGTGCCGACGCGGGGCGAACGCTGGATTTCGGCTCAGACATGAAAACTCACTGATGGCATTCAAAAAGATCGTAATCAAAACGCGTGAAGGACAGGCCAAATCGTCGCCGATCACGCGTTTGCGGTTCTATTTCGAGGACCGCCCCCGCGCCCTGCTGGGCAGCGTGCTCGGGGTAGGCTGCATTATCGGCCTTGCTGGCGGCATTGGCGCCAGCGCGCTGAATGATTCCCGGCTGCAGGCCAAGGTCGAGCGCCAGGATGCGGAGCTGGCCAAGGTAAAGCGCGATGCGCAGACCCAGGTCAATGCGCTGGCGGCTCGCCTCGGCGAGCTGCAGGCCCAGGCGACCCGCCTCAACGCCCTCGGCGAACGGCTGACCCAGATGGGCAAGCTGGAGGACGGCGAGTTCGACTTCAACGAGACCCCCGGCCTCGGTGACGGTGACGCAGGCGGCCCGACCAGCGACATCCCGGTCAAGGACGTCAACGCCGACTTACAGGTGCTGGAGCAGCGCTTCGCTGCTTCAGGCCGCCAGCTGTCGGTGATGGAATCGCTGATGTTCGACCACCAGCTGCAGCAGAACGCCGTGCCGTCGCGCATGCCGATCCGCAACAGCTACGTGACCTCCGGCTTCGGCACCCGTGCCGACCCGTTCGGCCGCGGCGCCGCCACCCACAAGGGCATGGACTTCCACGCAAAGGTCGGTGACCCGGTGATGGCCGTGGCCGAGGGCGTGGTCAGCTTCGCCGGCGTGAAGGGCGGCTACGGAAATGTCGTCGATGTCGACCATGGCAATGGCTATGTCACCCGCTACGCGCACAATTCGCGCCTGGTGGTGAAGGCCGGCGACCTGGTCCGTGCCGGCCAGGAAGTGGCCAAGGCCGGTTCCACCGGCCGTTCGACCGGTGCCCACGTGCACTTCGAGGTGTGGGAGAACGGCAACGTGGTCAACCCGCGCAAGTTCCTCGGCGACGGCGGCAACACGCCGGTCGGCCGCGTCAGCCGCGGCTGATGCGCGGGTCGGATCCCTTCCGCGCTGCGGAAGGGCTCTGACCCGATGTGGTTGATCTGGTAGTGCCGGCCGCTGGCCGGCAACCTCATGGATTTCGGCAGCATCGCGGATTGCCGGCCAGCGGCCGGCACTACCGGGAATGTTCGGATGCCATTGCCGCCAAAGGGTTGAAACCCCTTGCGGCCGTCCCAAGCTACAATGGGTGTTGCCATCGACAGGGCGCCAGGCGCCCTGTTTCGTTTGCGGCGGACGGATCCCCAGGGGGAGGCCGGGCGTCGTGTCCATCCAACCCGGTTCCTTCAATGATCAACAGCCTGCTTACCCGCGTATTTGGCAGTCGTAACGAACGACAGCTGCGCCAGCTCAACCGCATCGTCGCCAAGATCAATGCGCTGGAGCCGGAGATCGAGAAGCTGTCCGACGAGCAGCTTCAGGCCAAGACGCCGGAGTTCAAGCAGCGCATCGCTGGCGGTGAAGCCCTGGACAAGGTGCTGCCGGAAGCGTTCGCGGTCTGCCGCGAAGCCGGTCGCCGCGTGCTGGGCATGCGCCACTACGACGTGCAGCTGATCGGCGGCATGGTGCTTCACCTGGGCAAGATCGCAGAAATGCGCACCGGTGAAGGCAAGACCCTGGTGGCGACCCTGCCGGTGTACCTCAACGCGCTGGAAGGCAAGGGCGTGCACGTGGTCACCGTGAACGACTACCTGGCCCGCCGCGACGCCGCGCAGATGGGCAAGCTGTACAACTGGCTGGGCCTGAGCGTGGGCGTGGTGTACCCGGGCATGCCGCACAGCGACAAGCGCGAAGCCTACGCCGCGGACATCACCTACGGCACCAACAACGAATTCGGTTTCGACTACCTGCGCGACAACATGGCGCTGTCCAAGGCCGACCGCTACCAGCGCGGCCTGCACTACGCCATCGTCGACGAAGTCGACTCCATCCTGATCGACGAAGCGCGCACCCCGCTGATCATCTCCGGTCCGGCCGATGATTCCCCAGAGCTGTACATCCGCGTCAACCGTGTCGTGCCGCACCTGGTCAAGCAGGAAGCGGAAGACGGCGAAGGCGATTTCTGGGTCGACGAGAAGGGCAAGCAGGTGCACCTGTCCGAAGCGGGCATGGAGCACGCCGAGCAGCTGCTGGTCGAGGCCGGCATCCTCGATGGCGAGACCGAAGGCCTGTACGCGGCGCAGAACCTGACCGTGGTGCACCACCTCAACGCCGCCCTGCGCGCGCACGCGATCTACCAGCGTGACGTGGACTACATCGTGCGCGATGGCGAAGTGGTCATCGTCGACGAATTCACCGGCCGTACCCTGGCCGGCCGCCGCTGGTCCGATGGCCTGCACCAGGCGGTGGAAGCGAAGGAAGGCGTGCCGGTGCAGCGCGAGAACCAGACGCTGGCGAGCATCACCTTCCAGAACCTGTTCCGCATGTACAAGAAGCTGTCCGGCATGACCGGTACGGCCGATACCGAAGCGTTCGAGTTCCAGAGCATCTATGGCCTGGAAGTGGTGGTGATCCCGACCAACCGCCCGACCATCCGCAAGGACAGCCCGGACCAGGTGTTCCTCAACCGCAAGGGCAAGTTCAATGCGGTGCTGGCCGACATCGAAGAGTGCGCCAAGCGCGGCCAGCCGGTGCTGGTGGGTACCACCTCGATCGAAACCTCGGAAATGCTGTCCGAGCACCTGAGCAAGGCCGGCGTGAAGCACGAAGTGCTCAACGCCAAGCAGCATGACCGCGAAGCGACCATCGTCGCCAACGCGGGCCGCCCGGCGGCGGTGACCATCGCCACCAACATGGCCGGTCGTGGTACCGACATCGTGCTGGGCGGCTCGCTGGAAGCCGAGATCCACGCTCTGGGCGAGGACGCAACCGACGAGCAGAAGGCGGCGGTCAAGGCCGAATGGCAGAAGCGCCACGATGCAGTGAAGGCCGCTGGCGGCCTGCATATCGTCGGCACCGAGCGCCACGAGTCGCGTCGTATCGACAACCAGCTGCGCGGCCGTTCGGGCCGCCAGGGTGACCCGGGTTCGTCCCGTTTCTACCTGTCGCTGGAAGACAACCTGATGCGCATCTTCGCCTCCGACTGGGTGCAGAAGGCCATGCGCATGATGGGCATGAAGGAAGACGACGTCATCGAGGACCGCCTGGTCAGCCGCCAGATCGAAAAGGCGCAGCGCAAGGTCGAGGCCCACAACTTCGACATCCGCAAGAACCTGCTGGACTTCGACGACGTCAACAACGATCAGCGCAAGGTGATCTACGCCCAGCGCGACGAGCTGCTGGACGCCGAATCGGTGAAGGACAACGTCGACGGCATCCGTGACGACGTGATCTTCGACATCGTTGCGCGCTTCGTGCCGCCGAACTCGATCGACGAGCAGTGGGACCTGCGTGGCCTGGAAGCGACCCTGGAGTCGGACTTCGGCCTGCAGATGTCGCTGACCGACCTGGTCAAGCAGCATGAGGAACTGGACGCCGAGGCCATCGCCAGCAAGGTCCAGGAGCGCGTCAACCAGCACTTCGCCGAGAAGGAAGCCAGCCTGGGCGAAGAGACCATGCGCGCGCTGGAGAAGCACGTGATGCTGACCGTGCTGGACCAGAGCTGGAAGGAGCACCTGGCGCGCATGGATTACCTGCGCCAGGGCATCTACCTGCGTGGTTACGCGCAGAAGCAGCCCAAGCAGGAATACAAGAAGGAAGCCTTCGAGCTGTTCTCGGACATGCTGGAGAACGTCAAGCGCGAAGTGGTGACCCTGCTGGCCCGCGTGCGTATCCGCAGCGACGAGGAAGTGCAGGCCCTGGAGGCCGCCGAGCGGCAGCAGGCGCAGGCTCGCCTGAGCCAGTCGCAGTTCCAGCACCAGGATGCGGGCGGCTACAGTGCCGACGAGGAAGCTGCGCAGGTGCAGGCTGCGCAGCAGGGCGTCGCGCAGATGCAGCGCGACGAGCCGAAGATCGGCCGCAACGATCCGTGCCCGTGCGGCAGTGGCAAGAAGTACAAGCACTGCCACGGCCAGCTGAGCTGATCCCGAAGAGCCCCGCGAAAGCGGGGCTTTTCGTTTGTTGCGGGGGAGTTGCACCGGATCCGTGATTGCGCCGGCCGCACTGTTCTGGGCATGCTTCCCCCATGCCTTCCCCCACCCGATCGATCCACGTCGTGGCCGCCGTCATCACCGACGCCCGTGGCCGCGTGCTGCTCAACCGCCGTACCGAGAACCGCGACATGGCCGGCCTGTGGGAGTTCCCCGGCGGCAAGCGCGAATCCGGCGAGACCTCCGAACAGGCGCTGGCGCGTGAACTGCGCGAAGAGCTGGGCATCGAGGCCGATGTCGGGCCCTGGCTGATGGACGTGCCGCAGCGCTATCCGGACAAGCACCTGACCCTGGAAGTGCGCCATGTGCGCAGCTGGAAGGGCACCCCGCGCGGCCGCGAAGGCCAGGCGATCACCTGGGTGGCGCAGGACAAGCTGGGCCGCTATTCGATGCCGCCGGCCGACCTGCCGGTGGTGGCCGCACTGCGCCAACCGGACCGCTACCTGATCACGCCGGCGCCGGCTGACGATGCCAGCGGCGTGCAGCACTGGCATGACTGCCTGCAGCGCGCGGTCGCGGCGGGCCAGCAGCGCATCCAGCTGCGCCTGCCACCGGAACACCCGCAACGGCAGGCAATGATCGAACAGGCCGTGCGCGCGCATCGTCGCGGCGTGCAATGGCTGGTCAACCGCGATGTCGCGCTGGCACGCGCACTGGGCGTGGGTGTGCACCTGGGCAGCGAGCAGCTGCAGGACCTGCAGGAACGGCCCTTGCCGGAAGGGCAGCTTGTCGCCGCGTCCTGCCACGACCTGGAGCAGCTGCAGGCGGCGCAGCGGCTGGGCTGCGACTTCGTGGTGCTCGGCCCGGTGCAGGCCACGGCCAGCCACCCCGGGGCAGTGCCGCTGGGCTGGGAGGCCTTCGCCGCGCTGCGCGCGCAGGTGTCGCTGCCGATCTACGCGTTGGGTGGGATGGTCGCCGGCCATATCGCCGAAGCCCGTCGCCACGGTGGGCAGGGTATCGCTGCGATTGGCGGGTTGTGGCCGGCGTGAGCCGGCATGCGGGGCCCGATCCCTGCGCAGCGGGGCTCTGACCCCATCGCGGCAATCCGGGGTCGGAGCCCTTTCCGCTGGAAAGGGATCCGACCCGTCCGGTCACAACGTGATCCAGAAACACCCGTATTGACGCCGCAACCCCAGCACCGTCGAAGCGCGCGACACGCTGCCGGGCAGGGTCTGTTCCAGGCGCAGGCCGACCGGATGCCGCACGGCCGACGGCTCCGGGTCGGATACCTGCGCCGCAGGGCTCTGATCCTCATCCTGCGATTGCGGCAGCGCCTGCGAGGGATACACCGGTACCACGTCTACCAGCGGCCGCCGCGCCAGCGATTCCAGTTGACCGAGGATGCGCTGCGCACCGGCATCGGAGACCGCGCCCCACAGGTACAGCGACGACAACCGGTTCACATCGTTGCTGAGGATGCCGATGCGCAGCGCGTCCACCAGCTCGCTAAGGCGCCGTGGGCAGCGCGCCCCCAGGGTGTCTCGCCGCAGGGTGCTGCCGGTGGGCGCGGGCGGTGGCAATCGTGATCGGGCGCCGACGCTGTCGCAGGGCCGGTCGGTATACACGCTCTGGCCCTGCGCATCGGTGCAGCGGTTCAAGCGCGTGGACTGCGCATGGACAACGCTCGATGCCGAGCACAATGACAGCAGCAACAGCAGGAAGGAAAGCCGGTTCATCGACGCAGGGTAGCGCCGATCGCGGTGGCATGGCGTGCTTTCAGCCGTGCAGCAGCTTCAGCACCGACGTGGTCGGCTTGGCCAGGTTCAGGGTGTAGAAGTGCAGGCCCGGCGCGCCGCCCTCGACCAGGCGCTGGCACAGCCTGGCGACCACTTCGGTACCGAACGCCCGCACCGATTCGGCGTCATCGCCATAGGCCTGCATCTTGCGGCTGATCCAGCGCGGGATCTCCGCACCGCACTGCTCGGAGAAACGGCGCAGCTGGCTGAAGTTGGCGATCGGCATGATGCCAGGCGTGATCGGTACCTGTACGCCGAGCCGGCGCACGGCATCGACGAAGTGGAAGTACGCATCCGGGTTGTAGAAATACTGGGTGATCGCCGCGTCGGCGCCGGCATCGATCTTGGCCTTGAAGTGCTTCAGGTCGGCCAATGCATCGGAGGCCTGTGGGTGGGTCTCCGGGTAGGCACCTACCTCGATGCGGAACGCATCGCCGTGTTCGGCGCGGATGAACTCGATCAGCTCGGCGGCATAGCGCATGTCGCCGGGGAAGCCCATGCCGGAGGGCAGGTCGCCGCGCAGCGCGACCAGGCGATGGCAGCCGATGGCGCGGTACAGCTTGAGCAGTTCGCGGATTTCCTGGCGGGTGCCGCCGACACACGACAGATGCGGTGCGGCCTCGAAGCCATGGTGCTGGTTGAGATGGCGCACGGTCTCGGAGGTATAGCTCAGCGTCGAGCCACCAGCGCCGAAGGTACAGGACACGTACTCGGGGCCGTAGTCCTTCAGCTTGGCTGCGGCGCGATCCAGCTGGCTGCGCTGTTCGTCGGTCTTGGGCGGATAGAACTCGAAGCTGATGGCAGTCATGGCACGGGCGGCGGCGGCGGGTGCGGATCAGTATATCGCTTCATCAAGATGGATGTGCGCGAATATGTGGAAGCGTGGCCGCTGCCGGGCGCTCGCGCGGGACAGGCTGCTACAGCTCAGCGCTGACCGGGCTGGTGATGAAGCCCCACAGCAGGCGCGCCATCACCGCCGGCGAGCGTGCCTGTGCACGGGCGTACGCCCACAGTGCGTCCAGGCGCGGGCGGTCGTACAAGTGCCCGGCCAGCAGCACGGCGTGGATGCGGCGCGTGTTGCCGGTGTCCAGCAGCGGATCGCCATCGAGCAACACCAGGTCGGCGGCCCGGCCGACCTCGACGCTGCCATGCGATGCCTGCAGCTGCAGATGACGCGCGGCCTGCAGCGTGGCCGCACGCAGCACGTCGGCCTGGCTCAGCCCCGCCTGCCGCAGCCACTGCAGTTCGTCGTGGTAACGCAGTCCACCCAGTCCGGTATCGGTGCCGACCAGTACGGTCACGCCAGCCCGATGGGCGGCGCCGGTGAGCGCCAGGCCATGGGTGAAGTAGGCCTTCAGCGCCTGTTCGCCGCGCGCGCCGGGATAGCGCGCCACGGTGGCCTTCAGATCGTCGCGCCATGCCCAGCGCGAGAGCGGATCCAGGTAGGCCAGGCGCGGGTCGTCGACGAACGCCGGATCGCGCGCGCGTGCATCCTCTTCGCGGGTGACATGGGTCGGTACGAACGCCGCACCGCTGGCCTGCATCAGGTCGAACGCCTGGGCGCAGAGGGCGGGCTGGTAGTCACCCACCATGGCTTCGGCGAGCGCGGTCGGGTTCCCGTCATCGAGCGAGCCTTCGCGCCAGGCGGCGGCACTGTCCACGCAATGGCGCACGAACAGATGGCCGTGCTCGAAGCTGCGCTGGCCCGCGTGCAATGCGGCTTCCAGCGGGACCGCCCTGGGCAGGTGTCCGACCAGGGGCAGATGCAGCTGCCGCGCTTCGCTGGCCAGCCGCTGGTAGGTCTCGGCGCGAAGGCGGTTGTAGACCTTGAACGCATCGACGCCGCGTGCGCGGTACGCGTGTGCACGTTCGCC
This sequence comes from Stenotrophomonas sp. Pemsol, assembly GCF_003586545.1. Classification (NCBI taxonomy): domain Bacteria; kingdom Pseudomonadati; phylum Pseudomonadota; class Gammaproteobacteria; order Lysobacterales; family Lysobacteraceae; genus Stenotrophomonas; species Stenotrophomonas sp. Pemsol. The sequence continues at coordinate 380,773 of NZ_CP025780.1, forward strand.
CGCTGCATCCGGCGTCAGCGCCGGGTCTTCAAAATAGAAGCTGGCGATCTGTACGAAGCGCGGTGCAACCTGCTGCCCGGCAATGGCCTGTGCGGTCCAGCGGCGCTTGTCGGCCACGCAGGCGATCAGCGGATCGGTGGCCTGTGGGCAGTCCATCATGTCGCGGGTACCGGTGATGCCGTTGGCCAGCATCAACGGAAACTGCAGTTGCGGTGACAGCTGCAGTGCATGGGTGTGCATGTCCCAGAAACCGGGCAGCAGCCAGCGTCCGCCCGCATCGAGAACCGGCAACGTGGTCTCCGGCGGGTCTTCACCGATGGCGGTGATGGTGCCGTTGCGCACGGTCACCGTGGTGGGTTCGCTGGCCTGGCCGCGGGCGATGTCCACCACGCGTGCGTTGACGATCACGTGACTGTTGCCGGGGTGGGGCAGCGGTGGTGCAGACAGCGGCCAGAGCAGGGCGGCGGTGAACAACAGGGGGGGGACCAGCAGGAGCACGGCCAGCACGCGCGGCCAGCGGCGACGACGGGCGGAGCGGGGTAGTGCATCCATGAACCGGCAATCCTTGCATGGGGTCGCCTGCAGGGTGCGCCAACACGGGTGCCGATGCCAGTGACCATCGGCATCCCGCCCTCCATGCCGCGTGGGCAGGTACCCTGTGCAGCAGATTCCCTGATCACGCCGCGCCATGTCCATCGTTCTCACCGATTTCGCCCGTCCCCGCCTGTTCCCGCGCGTACCGCGTGGCAACACGATCCAGGACTGCACTGCCGAACAGTTCGAAGCGCACCTCAACGCGCACGCGCCGATGAAGGTACTGGACGGCTATGCGCCGTTCTGCAAACTGTTCGTCTACGAGAACTGGACCAGCACGCGCTGCCTGACCGTGCCGATCACCGAGGCCAACCGCCATCTGCTGCGCAGTGGTTACGAGGCACGCAATCGCGACGAACTGCCGGTGCTGGTGCGCTGGTTCGAGGGCGTGGAGTCGCCGCGTGCGAACTATCTGGTGGTGATCCTGTACAGCGCCGAGCAGCTGGCGAAGGAAGGCTCGCCGATCGAGGCCGACTGGGGCATCGTCGGCTGTATCTATACCGCCGAGCCGGAAGAGGTGCCGATGGCGCCGATCACGATGATGCGCAATGCGCTGGGCGTGGAAGAGGGCGGTTCCGGCGTGCCGTTGGACCGCGAGGCCTACCGGCGTTCTGTCGAGTTCTGGGAGAGCAACGCGAACTGGCGGCCGTGAGCGATATTGGTCGTCCACGCATCGCGTGAGTGTACGGACCGCAGTAGAGCCACGCCATGCTTGGCTGCCTGGCCTTCAGGCAGTTTTCCATTCCCACCACGGGTAGTGGTACTCGCGGTCGATGGCCTGCCAATGCTGGCCGCAGTGCATGCAGGCAACGTTGTGGCAATCGCCCCAACCATCCTCGGCCTCCTGCAACGCGAGCAGCTGCATCTGCCCTTGTTCGATCAGGCGGCGCGGATCGAAGAACGGGTAGCCGGAATTGAGCGCGCACAGGCAGCCTGCGTGCGCCTGCCAGTGACGCAGCCGTTTCAGGGCCGCCTCCAGATGCGCCTGGTTGCTGATCAGCATGCCGCCGAGGGTGATGCCGTGGCAGCTGCGTTCAATCAGGTCCACATGCGCGGCCAATGCGTCCAGCGACGGTGCACTGAACAGTCGTGCGACGATGCGGGCGGCGTCGGTGATGCGCGTCGCGTCGCGCGACAGCAGGTCCTGCAGCAGCACATCGGCCTGCGCGTCTTCCAGCCTGGGCGGCGGTGCTGCAGACCACGGCCAGCGCATCAGCGTGCCTTGCCGACGGCAGCGTAGTGGCCGGCGGTCAGGCGCAGCAGGTCGGCCGGCGCCAGTTCCACTTCCAGGCCACGGCGGCCGGCGCTGACGTGCAGCGTGGGCAACACCTGCGCGCTGGCATCCAGGAACGTGCGCAGGCGCTTCTTCTGCCCCAGCGGGCTGATGCCGCCGACCAGGTAGCCGGTCGCACGCTGCGCGGCGTCGGCGGCGGCCATCTCGCACTTCTTGCAGCCGGCCGCTTCGGCCAGCGCCTTCAGGTCCAGGTGGCCGGCCACCGGCACGATCGCCACCAGCAGTTCATGTGCTTCAGTGCTGGCCAGCAGGGTCTTGAAGACCTGGGCCGGGTCGAGGCCGAGCTTGTCGACGGCTTCGCCGCCATACGATTCGGCGTGGGCGTCGTGCACATAGCTGCGCACGGTGTGGGCGATCTTCTCGCGCTTGAGCAGGTTGATGGCCGGGGTCATGGACGCATCCTAGCGCGGGGCTGGGGCGTTGCCTTGACCGAGACTCGCGCGTCAACGCAGAACGGGCGCCCGAAGGCGCCCGTCCCGGCTGCGATCGGCTGCATCCAGCATCAGCGCGACATCGACTGCTGCGTCTGCATCTGTTCCTGGGTCTGCCGCTGCGACAGTTCGTTGTCCAGGGCCTGGCTCTGCCGCGTGCTGTCCTGCAGATTGTGGTTCACCGCCTGCGACAGGTCCACGTAGGTGCGATGCATGGCGGGATCGCCGAGCTGGCCCTGCACCGCGAACACGCCCTGGTTGTCCGGCCGCGCCAGCACGGTATCGACCTGGCTCATGCCGGCCAACTTTGACTCGTAAGCCACCTGGCCTGCGGCGTTCTCGAGCTGGCTGCGGTCATTGAACAGCGGCGACAGGCCGCCCTGGCGCCGCTGTTCTTCCAGTGCTTCCAGCTTTTCCACGACCTGCTGGTAACGCGGGTTGTCGGCGTGGCCCGGGGTGGCCATGGTCGGTTCGGCAGCCGGTGCGCGCTGCTGCGTGGCCGCATCCAGTGCGGCCAGGGTAGTGCCGCCAGCCTTGCCGTCTACGGTGAGGTGGTGATCCCGCTGGAACTGCTTGACCGCTTCCAGGGTGCCGGGGCCGAAATCGCCATCGGCCACCAGCGGCTTGCCGTCCTTGCCCAGATAGCCCAGGTCGGACAGCTTCTGCTGCATGGCCTGCACCTCATCGCCCTTGCTGCCGTTGACCAGCACGCCGTTGCCCGCAGGCGTGCCCGGTGACCCGTGCGAGGGAGCATGGGTTGGGGTGATGCCGATCTGGACCATGGCCCGGTCGAAGCGCTCATCGCGGCTGGCTACGGCGGCCTGCGACTGGATGCCGTATTTGGTGGCATCGACGAAGTTCTGCACGTCGCCGCGCGTCGGCGGTTTGCCGGCCTGGACCGTGCCGCCCTGCAGCTTTTCCGCATTGCCGGCCAGATAGCTGATGAACTGCGGGCCCATGCTGCCGAACTGGTTGTCATAGTCGGCCATGGCCAACTGCAACTCCGGGTTGGCGGCGATGGCATCGGCCGCGGCCGGATTGGTTGCACGCACCTTGGCGATGGCCTGATCGACACGCTCGATGGCGCTGTCCAGCTTGGCGTTGGTGAGCTCGTCCATCCTGGCCTGCGGAATGGCCTGCAACTTGGCGTCGAGCGCCGCCAGCTGCTGGGTGCTCAATCCGCCCTGCTGGGACAACAGTGCGATGTCACCATCGGTGAAGCCGTTGTCGCGCAGGAAGCGCCTGGCCTGCGGATTGCCGCCGACATCGAACTGCACCAGCCCGAACGAATAGGTGCTTGCGCCCTTCTGTGCGTATGAGAAGTGGTCCAGGTGGCGGGTGTCGCCGCCCAGCTCGGTGTTGAGGAACAGCGTGGACAGCTGTTCGCGCGTAAGGGTGGAATCCGTTGCCATGGTCATCGTCCTTCAATGAGAGAAAAGCGCCGGGCGTGCCCGGCGATTGTCAGCCGGCGCAGTGCTGCTGGGTGAAGCCGAGCAGCTGGCGGATAGCCTGGGTGCCGTAAGCAGCCGGCGCCGGTTCGAGGGCGAACTGGCCAACCATCTGGTTGCTGCACAGCTGTACGGTGCGCCTGCCGGCGGAGGTTTCCTGGGTGCAGTTGGCTGCGAGCAGGGCGTTGGCGCCGCCGCCCATGTTCGTGGCGGCCGTGCAGCCCAGCAGGCGGCCTTCCTGGCCGTTCTCACCCAGCAGCGTGTTGAAGTTAGCCAGCTGGCTGTTGGGATCGCGCAGCACCAGCAGGTCCACGCACTGCTGCTGGCCGTCAGGGGCTTCGCATGCATCCTGATCGACCAGGCCGTCACGCGTAGCGGACAGCACCTTGAGGCGATCGGCGTACACCTGACGCAGGCACTGTGCATCGGTGCACAGGTCGCGGGTGTGCTCCTGCCAGCGCTGCTGTTCGGCGTGCAGCTTGCTCTGCCCTGCTGCATCGAGCGTGGCCTGTGCGGCAGTGACCGCCTTGCCCATGTCCGCATCCAGGCCGGTCAGGGTCGGGTCCTTGCAGACCAGGGTCTGTGCCGGCGACGCTGCATCGGCGCAACCAGCGCTCGTGTCGGCAACCGTGGCGGGCGCGTCGGCGGCCTTGCCTGCGGGGCTGGCCTGTCCGCTGGCCGCAGCCGGAGCCGTAGCGCCGGCGTCGCCGGCAGGTGGGGTGCAGGCGGCCAGCAGGGCCACCCAGCACAGGGTCATCAGGGGCTTCATGGCCCGGTTCAGTCGTTCACGGTTGCGCGGCATGTCCTGTCCTTTGGTGTCTGCGTCCCGGCGCATGGCCTGCCGTTGGCAGCCCACGCGGGCGTAAAGCCTAGCAAGCAGCTTCTTAGTGCTCCGTGACAGGGTGCGCGGATCAGTTGCCGGGTGCCGCAACGCAGAACGGGCGCCCGAAGGCGCCCGTCCTGTCTGCATCCGTTGCCGGGGTCAGAGCCCTTTCATGCGGAAAGGGATCCGACCCCGCGTACGCCGGTAGTGCCGGCCGCTGGCCGGCACCCCACAGGCATCAGTAGCGGTAGTGGTCCGGCTTGAACGGGCCTTCCACCGGCACGCCGATGTAGTCGGCCTGTTCCTGGCTCAGGGTGGTCAGCTTCACGCCGATCTTCTCAAGGTGCAGGCGGGCCACTTCTTCGTCCAGCTTCTTCGGCAGCAGGTAGACCTTCTTCTCGTAGCTGTCCTTGTTCGCCCACAGGTCGATCTGTGCCAGGGTCTGGTTGGCGAAGCTGTTGGACATCACGAAGCTCGGGTGGCCGGTGGCGCAGCCCAGGTTCACCAGGCGGCCTTCGGCCAGCAGGAAGATCGCGTTGCCGTTCGGGAAGATGTACTTGTCCACCTGCGGCTTGATGTTGACGTGCTTGATGCCCGGGTAGGACACCAGTGCGTCGACCTGGATCTCGTTGTCGAAGTGGCCGATGTTGCAGACGATGGCCTGGTCCTTCATCGCGCTCAGGTGCTCGATGCGGATGATGTCGCGGTTGCCGGTGGTGGTGACGTACAGGTCGGCACGGCCCAGGGTCGATTCGATGGTGTTGACTTCATAGCCTTCCATCGCCGCCTGCAGGGCGCAGATCGGGTCGATCTCGGTGACGATCACGCGCGCGCCGTAGGCACGCAGCGAGGCCGCGCAGCCCTTGCCGACGTCGCCGTAGCCGCAGACCACGGCCACCTTGCCGGCCAGCATCACGTCCATCGCGCGCTTCAGGCCGTCGGCCAGCGACTCGCGGCAGCCGTACAGGTTGTCGAACTTGCTCTTGGTGACCGAGTCGTTGACGTTGATCGCCGGGATCAGCAGGGTGCCGGCCTGGGCCAGCTGGTACAGGCGGTGCACGCCGGTGGTGGTCTCTTCGGAGACGCCCTTCCAGTCCTTGACCACGCGGCCCCAGTAACCCGGGCGCTCCTTGGCCACGCGTTTGAGCAGGTTCTTGATGACCTGTTCTTCGTGCGAGGCGGACGCGGTGTTGACCCAGTCGCTGCCGTTTTCCAGCTCGTAGCCCTTGTGGATCAGCAGGGTCACGTCACCGCCGTCGTCGACCACCAGTTCCGGGCCGGTGAGGGTGCCGTCGGCCAGGGTGAAGGTCAGCGCGTCCAGGGTGCAGTCCCAGTACTCTTCCAGGGTCTCGCCCTTCCAGGCGAACACCGGGGTGCCGGTGGCGGCGATGGCGGCAGCCGCGTGGTCCTGGGTCGAGAAGATGTTGCACGAGGCCCAGCGCACATCGGCGCCGATGTCCTTCAGGGTCTCGATCAGCACTGCGGTCTGGATGGTCATGTGCAGCGAGCCGGTCACGCGCACGCCCTTCAGCGGCAGCTCGGCCTGGTACTTGCGGCGGATCGACATCAGGCCCGGCATTTCGTGCTCGGCGATGTCCAGTTCCTTGCGGCCCCAGTCGGCCAGCGTGATATCGCGGATCTTGTAATCACCTTCGGTGGAGAAGGTCTTGGCAACAGCGTTCATTCGTGTGCTCCGGTTGTGGGCGAGCGGATGCTCGCATCTAGCCGGGCGCCGTTGTTACAAAGCCACCTTACCGAGCCTGGCCGGGCCTCGTGGGATCCGGTCGCAGCGCCCCTCGGCAGGGGAGAACCCCCATTATATCGCGGCCCCAGCGTGACATCGGCATGACCCAACCATCGGCAGATGGGGCCACGTGCACGGCCTGTTAAGGTCGGAGTTTTCACGCATCACACAGGTGGAACGATGAGCATGCACGCGCGCCGCACACGGCGCTGGACCGGTCTGGTCCTGTCGATGGGGCTGCTGGCGGTGGCCCCGCTGGCCTGGGCGGCCGCCTCGCAGCCAGCTCCGGCGCAGGCGCAGGGCGTCAATGGCTACGAACTGCCATCGGCCGCACTGCAGGCAGTGGTCGACGCCCCGCGCGCGCCGTCGCTGTTCCTGTCGCCGCGCCGCGACGTGGCCGCGATGATGCAGATGCCGTCGCTGCCGTCGATCCAGGTGGTGGCGCAGCCGGAACTGAAGCTGGCCGGCCTGCGCATCAACCCGCGCACGTTCTCCGACAGCCGCTTCAGCTTCGGTGAGAAGCTGTGGCTGATGAACGTGGCCGATGGCAAGGAGCGGCAGATCAGTGGCCTGCCGGCCACGCTGTCGATCGCCAGTGTGATGTGGTCGCCGGACCAGAAGTGGCTGGCCTTCAACCAGGTCGACGCCGCCAGCGGCGCCAATGAACTGTGGCTGGTGGATGTGGCCGGTGGCAGCGCCCGCCGCCTGGTTGCCGGCTTGAACACGGTGATCGGCAGCGGCTACCAGTGGCTGCCGGACAGCCGCGGGCTGGTGGTGTTCACCCGCCCGGCCAACCTGGGGCCGGCCCCGGCCGCCGACGGCGTCCCGACCGGCCCTGCCGTGCAGCAGACCAGCCAGGGTGGCGGCGTGGTGTCGATCCGTACCTACCAGGACCTGCTGAAGAACGAAGCCGACGCCCGCCAGTTCGATTACTACGCGACTACCCAGCCGATGGAAGTCGGCCTGGATGGCAGTACCCGCGCGATCGGTGCGGCCGGCATCTTCATGGGCTTCTCGGTGTCGCCTGACGGCCGCTTCGTGCTGCGCCAGCCGGTGCAGCGTCCGTACTCCTACGTGGTGCCGGTAAGCAGTTTTCCGCGCCGCATTGAAGTGATCGAGCGTGCCACCGGCAAGCTGGTGCATACCGTGGCGGTGCGCCCGCTGGTGGAAGGCCTGCCGACCGGCAACGATGCCGAAGTGACCGGCGTGCGCGACATCAGCTGGCGCGGTGATGCCGATGCCACCCTGGTCTGGGCCGAAGCGCAGGACGGTGGTGATCCGAACCGGGAAGCCAAGGTGCGCGATGCGGTGCTGATGCAGGCTGCGCCGTTCGACAAGCCGCCGGTGACCCTGGCCCAGCTTGGCAGCCGCCTGAGCGGCATCAACTGGGGCCGTGGCGACCTGGCCCTGCTGACCGAGTCGTGGTGGAAGACCCGCAGGACCAGGACCTGGCTGATCGCCCCGGACAACGCCGGTGCCGAGCCGCGCCTGCTGTGGGATCGTGACGCGCAGGACCGTTATGCCGATCCGGGGCGGCCGCTGCTGGCCAGCGATGAACGTGGTCGCTCGCTGCTGCAGACCAGCCCGGAAGGCAGCAGCCTGTACCTGGCCGGTGCCGGCGCTTCGCCGGAAGGCGACCGCCCGTTCGTGGACCGCTTCGACATCGCCACGGGCAAGGCGACGCGCCTGTTCCATTCGCAGGCGCCGAGCTATTCGCTGCCGGTGGCATTGCTGGACAACCAGGGCAATTCGCTGCTGCTGAGCCGCGAGAGCCCGGACGAACCGGCCAATTTCTACGTGCAGTCGCTGGCCGATGCCGGTGCCGCACCGCGCGCGCTGACCCGTTTCGCCCATCCGCTGCCGCAGCTGAAGGGCGTGCAGAAGGAGCAGATCCGTTACCAGCGCAAGGATGGCGTCGACCTGACCGCGACACTGCTGCTGCCGCCGGGCTACGATCCCAAGCGCGACGGCCCGCGCCCGCTGCTGATGTGGGCCTACCCGGGCGAGTTCAAGAGCGCGGCCGCGGCCAGCCAGGTGACCGATTCGCCGTACCGCTTCAATGCGGTCAGCTACTGGGGCCCGCAGGCGTTCCTGGCCAAGGGGTACGTAGTGCTGGCCAGCCCGTCGATGCCGATCATCGGCGAGGGTGACAAGGAGCCGAACGACACCTACATCGAACAGCTGGTGGCCAATGCGCAGGCGGCGGTGGATGAAGTGGTGCGCCGAGGCGTGACCGATCGCGATCACATCGCCATCGGTGGCCACTCCTATGGTGCGTTCATGACGGCCAACCTGCTGGCACACACCCGCCTGTTCAAGGCCGGCATCGCGCGCAGCGGTGCCTACAACCGCACGCTTACTCCGTTCGGTTTCCAGGCCGAGGAGCGCAACTACTGGCAGGCGCAGGACGTCTACCAGAAGATGGCGCCGTTCAATTACGCCGACAGGATCAAGGATCCGATCCTGTTCATCCACGGCGTGGACGACAACAACTCCGGCACGTTCCCGATCCAGAGCGAGCGCATGTTCGCCGCGGTGAAGGGCCTGGGTGGCACCGCGCGGCTGGTGATGCTGCCCAACGAATCGCATGCCTACCGGGCACGCGAATCGATCATGACCATGCTGGCCGAAAGCGAGCGCTGGCTGGAGCAGACCATCGGCCCGGCCGAGCAGGGCAAGGCGAAGAAGAAGCGCTGATACCTGCATGAGGGCGGCCGCTGCAACAGCGGCCGCCTGTGCGGCTGCGCCGCCGCCCGAGCGTGGGCTCGGGCGCTACACGGTGTCACGCGCCACGACGCTTGTAGAGCCGAGCCCATGCTCGGCTGCGTCCGCCAGGGATGCGTGCAGATGAAACCATTTTTGCATCGCAGCACGCTGCCCGTTCTGGTTTAGGCTTGGGGTCTGGATCCGTTGACCGAGGCCTGTGCGTCGCCGATGAACGAGTACCGCAGCAGCATCGAGTTTGCTTCCCCCGATCTTCCGCTTCGCGATGACGTGCGCCGACTCGGCGCACTGGTCGGTGACCTGCTGGTCGAGCAGGTATCGGCGGCCTTCCTCGACGAGGTCGAGGACGTGCGCACCCGCGCCATCGCCCGTCGCGAGAACCAGGCGCCGCTGTCGGAGCTGGCCGAAGGGCTGGCCGGGCGCACGCCGCAGCAGGCCGAGACCATGGTGCGGGCGTTCAGCACCTACTTCCAGGTGGTCAACATCGCCGAGCGCGTGCATCGCATCCGCCGCCGCCGTGACTACCAGCGTGCCGGTACCGCAGGGGCGCAGCCCGACGGCCTGCAGGATGCGCTGCAGCACCTGAAGGCGCAGGGCGTGGGCCTGGACGAGCTGGCGCAGTGGCTGCCGCGCATCGACATCGAACCGGTGTTTACCGCGCACCCGACCGAAGCGGTGCGCCGCGCGCTGCTGGAGAAAGAGCAGCTGATGGTGGCCAGCCTGGTCGACAACCTCGACGGCCAGCGCACGCCGGGGGAAGCGGCCGCCGATGCTGCGCGCTTCCGCATGGCGCTGACCGCGTCGTGGCAGACCACCGATTCCTCGCCGGTGCGGCCCACCGTCGATGACGAGCGCGAGCACGTCGGCTTCTATCTGGTGCAGGTGCTGTACCGCGTGATTCCCGTGCTGTACGAATCGCTGCAGCAGGCGCTGCGCGATACCTATGGTGAAGAGCTGCCACTGCCGCGCCTGCTGCGCTTCGGTACGTGGGTGGGCGGGGACATGGACGGCAACCCGAACGTGGATGCCCACACCATCCGCACTACGCTGGATGCGCAGCGGCAGGCGGTACTGGCGCGCTATCAGAAGGAACTGCTGCAGCTGGCCAGCCTGCTCAGCCAGTCCACCGAGCGGGTGGGCGTGAGCGATGCGCTGCAGGCGCGCGTGGCGCACTACCAGCAGCTGCTGCCGCAGGTACAGTCGCGCCCGCGCCATGCCGACATGCCCTACCGCCTGCTCAACGATCGCATGCGCGCGCGCCTGCAGGCCACGCTGGAAGACGGCGAGGGCGCTTACGCCGGCCCGGATGAACTGATCGACGACCTGCAGCTGATCCTCGACAGTTTGCGCGCCAATCGCGGCGAACACGCTGGCGGCTTCGCCGTGCAGCGGCTGTTGTGGCGGGTGAAGACGTTCGGCTTCCATCTGGCGCGGTTGGACGTGCGTCAGGAATCGAGCGTGCATGCGCGCGCGCTGGCGGCGGTGCTGGGCGGCGACCCGGCGTGGGAGGGCCTGGATGCCTTGGGCCGCGCGCGCCTGCTGGCACCGCATGCCAGTGGCGAGGTGCCGTTGCCGAAAGGCGACGACGAAGGCAACCGGCGGCTGGACGCCGTGTTCGCTGCATTGGCCGATGCCCGTGCGCGGCATGGCGGCGATGCACTGGGCAGTTACATCATTTCGATGGCGCACGACCGCAGCGACGTGCTGGCGGTGCTGGCGCTGGCGCGGCGTGGTGGCCTGGTCGATGCCGATGGCGGCGTGCCGCTCGATATCACGCCGCTGTTTGAAACTGTGGACGACCTAAAGCGCGGCACCGCCACGCTGCGCGACCTGCTGGAGGATCCGGTGTACCGCGCGCACCTGCGTGCACGCGATGATGTTCAGATGGTGATGCTGGGCTATTCGGACAGCAGCAAGGATGGTGGCATTGCTGCTTCGCGTTGGGGCCTTCAGCGCGCGCAGGTGGAACTGCTGGAGGTGGCGGCCGAGGCCGGCATCCGCCTGACCTTCTTCCATGGCCGGGGCGGCTCGATCAGCCGTGGTGGTGGCAAGACCACCCACGCCGTGGATGCGTCGCCACGCGGCAGCATCGATGGCCGCCTGCGGGTGACCGAGCAGGGCGAGGTGATCCATCGCAAGTACGGCATCCGCGCGCTGGCCCTGCGCTCGCTGGAGCAGGCTACCGGTGCAGTGCTGCGCGCCAGCCTGCGCCCGCGTGCCGCCGAACCGCGCGAGGATGCGTGGCGGCCGGTGATGGATGCGGTGGCTGCGGCTAGCAGCGAGGTGTATCGCGGGTTCGTTGGCCAGGCCGGTTTCATGGATTATTTCCGTACCGCCACGCCGATCGACGTGATCGAGCGGATGACGCTGGGTTCGCGGCCGTCGCGCCGGCTCGGCCAGGACGCAGCGCTGGGCAACCTGCGTGCGATTCCCTGGGTGTTCGCCTGGAGCCAGGCGCGTGCGGTGATTCCCGGCTGGTACGGCGTGGGCAGTGGCCTGCAGGCCGCGGTCGATGCCGGCCACGAACAGACCCTGCGCGATATGGCGCGGGACTGGCCGTTCTTCCGTACCTTCCTGGATGACATCGCGATGGTGCTGTCCAAGGGCGATATCACCATCGCCGAGCAGTTCTCGCTGTTGTCGGGTGAACTGCACGGGCGCTTCTTCCCGCAGGTGCAGCGCGAACTGGAGCTCACCCGGCGCTGGCTGCTGGCGTTGATGGACCAGAAGACGCTGCTGGACCACGACGCGCGGCTGGCGCTGTCGATCCGCCTGCGCAATCCCTACGTCGATCCGATCAGCGTGCTGCAGGTGGAACTGCTGCAGCGCTGGCGGGCCAGCGGGCGCGAGGATGACGATCTGCTGCGCGCGCTGGTGGCGTGTGTGAACGGCGTTTCGCAGGGTGTGCAGAACACCGGTTGATCCGCATCCACCGGGCATGGCCCGGCGAATTCGAAAGGGTAGTGCCGGCCGCTGGCCGGCAACCTCATGATGTTTGGCAGCACGCGCGAGGTTGCCGGCCAGCGGCCGGCACTACCTCATTCCTCCGGCGACGGCGGGTTCGACGCCAGCAGTTCCAGGTGGCGCTGCTCCATTTCCTGGCGCAACTGGCGGCGGATCTGTGCTGCGGCCTGGCGGCGCTTTTCGTCGGACGTTGCCGGCTGCAAGGGCGGGACAGGCGTCGGCCGGCCTTCTTCATCCACTGCGACCATCGTGAAGAAGCAGCTGTTGGCGTGGCGCACGCTGCGCTTGAGGATGTCCTCGGCCACCACCTTGATGCCGATCTCCATCGATGAGGTGCCGGTGTAGTTCACCGAGGCCAGGAAGGTGACCAGCTCGCCCACCGCGATGGGCTGGCGGAACATCACCTGGTCCACCGACAGGGTGACCACGTAGCTGCCGGCATAGCGGCTGGCGCAGGCGTAGGCCACCTGGTCAAGCAGGCGCAGGATGGCTCCACCATGGACCTTGCCGGAGAAATTGGCCATTTCCGGCGACATCAGCACGGTCATGGACAGCTGGTGGGTTTTCAGTTCGGTCGACATGCGGCGATTGTATCGGCAACCGGTAGTGCCGGCCGCTGGCCGGCAACCACGCGGTTGTTTCCGGAGGCCATGAAAAAGCCGGCCAGCGGCCGGCTCTACCAGAAGCAGAAGGGCCGCTTGCGCGGCCCTTCGTGTTGCTTACTTCAGCTTCGCGTCGGCGCGCAGGGCGGCGGCGCGGTCGGTCTTCTCCCAGGAGAAGGCCGTGGCGTTGACGGTCTCGCCTTCGCCGTTGAGGTAGCTGAACTCCTTCGGCTTGCGGCCGAAGTGGCCATAGGCCGCGGTCTGCTGGTACATCGGGTGGATCAGGTCCAGCATCTTGATGATGCCGTACGGGCGCAGGTCGAAGTGCTTGCGGATCAGCTTCTCGATCTTGTCGTCGCTGATCTTGCCGGTGCCGAAGGTGGTGACCGAGATCGAGGTCGGCTCAGCCACGCCGATGGCGTAGGAGACCTGCACTTCGCAACGGTCGGCCAGGCCGGCGGCAACCACGTTCTTGGCGACGTAGCGGGCCGCGTAGGCGGCCGAGCGGTCGACCTTGGACGGGTCCTTGCCGGAGAACGCGCCACCACCGTGACGGGCCCAGCCGCCGTAGGTGTCGACGATGATCTTGCGGCCGGTCAGGCCGCAGTCGCCCACCGGGCCGCCGATCTCGAACTTGCCGGTCGGGTTGATGTGGAACTTGGTGCCCTTGTGCAGCCACTTGGCCGGCAGCACCGGCTTGATGATCTCTTCGCGGACGGCCTCGATGAGGTCCTTCTGCTTGATGCCCGGGGCGTGCTGGGTCGACAGGACCACGGCGTCGATGGCCGAGACCACGCCGTTTTCATAGCGCAGGGTGACCTGGCTCTTGGCGTCCGGGCGCAGCCACGACAGCGGCGAGTTCTTCTTCTTGCGGATCTTGGCCTGCTGCTCGACCAGGCGGTGCGACAGGTGGATCGCGGCCGGCATGTAGCTGTCGGTCTCGTTGGTGGCATAGCCGAACATCAGGCCCTGGTCGCCAGCGCCCATTTCTTCCGGCTTCTTGCGGTCCACGCCCTGGGCGATGTGCGGCGACTGCTTGCCGATCAGGTTCAGCACGCCGCAGGTGGCGCCGTCGAAGCCGACGTCGGAGCTGTCGTAGCCGATGTCCGTGATGACCTTGCGGGTCAGCGCTTCCAGGTCGATCCAGGCGCTGGTGGTGATTTCACCGGCCACGATGGCAACGCCGGTCTTGACCATGGTCTCGCAGGCCACGCGGGCGCGCTGGTCCTGGGTCAGGATCGCGTCCAGCACCGCATCGGAGATCTGGTCGGCAACCTTGTCCGGATGGCCTTCGGAGACCGACTCGGAGGTGAAGAGATAGCTGGACATCAGGCGTAATATCCCTTGATTCGGATGGAAAGATGGGCGCGCATGATACACGGGGTGCGCCGCCTGTGCATTGTGAACCGGTACCGGTTGCCGGTGGTTAAGCCCGCGTAGGCCCGGCAGGGGCCGTCACGACGGGATTGGGGGCCAGCCTCGAGGCCCAGTGTTCCACCAGCGTGACAACAACAGACGGGGCTGCCCAACCCCCGACCGCGCAGGCCGCGACCCGGCCGTCAAGGGGGCCGGCCGTCATCGTTCTGCCCCGAAACCGCCATCTGGCTGCCGCCTGCCGGGTGCAGGCTGTCGGCCAATCCGGCCGCCGGGCATCAGTGGATCCGCCATGCAGGAACTCGAACAGCGTCTCCAGCAACGTTTCCCCGATTGGTTCCATGGCCGTCGCGGCCAATTGGCGCGGCCGTTGCTGCGCAGCGTCGGCCGCTGGTCGCGCCTGGACCAGATCGAAGCCTTCCTGCAGCGCAGCTCAGGCCTGCGCGGCTTCGGTTTCGTCGCCGCCGGCCTGGAGTTCATCGGCGGCCAGTACCAGGTGGATCCGGCCGCGCTGGCGAAGATTCCGGCCACCGGCCGCCTGCTGATCGTCGCCAACCACCCTTCCGGGGCTCTGGACGCATTGGCCTTGCTGGACGCGGTCGGCCGTATCCGCCGCGATGTGCGGATCGTGGCCAACGACCTGCTGGGGGCGATCGCGCCGCTGCAGGATCTGCTGTTGCCGGTGCGTATCCTGGGCGGCAAGGCGCAGCGCGGCAGCCTGCATGCGGTGGAGCAGGCGTTGGCCGCCGAGCAGTGCGTGATCGTGTTCCCGGCTGGCGAGGTCTCGCGCCTGTCGCTGCGCGGCATCCGCGATGGCCGCTGGCAGCGGGGATTTGTCCGCTTTGCCCGCGCCGCCGGTGCGCCGGTGCTGCCGGTGCGGGTGGAAGCGCGCAACTCGGCACTGTTCTATGGCGCCTCGACCCTGTTCAAGCCGGCCGGTACCGCGCTGCTGGCGCGCGAGATGTTCACCCGTCGTGGCCGCCCACTGCGGTTGAGCATCGGCGAGCCGATGCGGCTGGGCGACGGCGGCGATCCGGGTGCCCAACTGCTGGCGGTACGCCGCGCACTCTATGCGCTGGGCCGCAATGGCGCGGCCGGCAATGCCGCTGCCTGCGCAGGCCCTGAGCCGCTGGCCGCCCCGCTGCCACCTTCGCAGGTCGCCGCTGGCATCGCAGCCGCCACCCAGCTGGGCCAGACCGCCGACGGCAAGCAGATCCTGCTGGCCACCTGCACTGCCGATTCGCCACTGCTGCTGGAACTGGGTCGCCTGCGCGAACTGACCTTCCGCCAGGTGGGTGAGGGCACCGGCCGCAGCCGTGACCTCGACAACTACGACCCGCAGTACGAGCACATCGTGATCTGGGACGCCGCCGCGCAGCGCATCGCTGGCGCGTACCGGATCATGCGTGGTGCCCACGCGTTGGCCCGGCACGGCCTGTCCGGCCTCTACAGTGCGTCGTTGTTCCGCTATTCCGACGACGCCATCAGCCACATCGCCGAAGGCCTGGAACTGGGCCGCAGCTTCGTGGTGCCCGACTACTGGGGCAGCCGCAGCCTGGATTACCTGTGGCAGGGCATCGGTGCCTACCTGCAGTGCCGGCCGGGGATCCGCTACCTGTTCGGCGCGGTGTCGATCAGTGCGGCGCTGCCGCGCGATGCGCGCGAGCAGCTGGTGGCGTACTACCAGCGCTATTACAGCGGCACCGCCGGCATGGCCGAATCGAACCGGCCGTTCCAGTACTTTGCCGCACCGCCCAGTTTCGGTGAGCTGGATGCAGGCGCCGCGTTCGACGTGCTCAAGGCCAACCTGGCTGCACTCGGTACCGGCGTACCCACGCTGTATCGCCAGTACACCGATCTGTGCGAACCGGGCGGCGCGCGCTTCCTCGCCTTCGGGGTGGATCCGGACTTCAGCGATTCGATCGACGGCCTGATCGAGGTGGACCTGTGTGCGATCCGGCCGAACAAGCGCAAACGTTACCTGCGCGACGCGGGGACGCCGGCATGAGCACGCTGGCGAACCTGTCGCCGCACCGGCGCGCAGTGTTCGTCTCCGACGTGCACCTGGGATCACGTCACTGCCATGCCACCGAGCTGGCGCGCTTTCTCTCGCAACTGCGCTGTGAACGGCTGTACCTGGTCGGCGACATCATCGACCTGTGGTGGATGGCGCACCGCCGTGCCAACTGGCGGCAGTCGCACAGCGAGGTCATCCAGGCGCTGCACGCATTGCGTCGCGCTGGCACCGAGATCATCTACATCCCCGGCAACCACGATGCATCGCTGCGCCAGGTGTGCGGGCTGATGCTGCCGGCGATGCAGGTGCGCCGCCGCGCCATCCACGTGACCGCCGATGGCCGCCGGCTGCTGGTCGCGCACGGCGACGACTACGACGGCGTGACCCACTTCGGCGGCCTGCAGGAAAAGTTCGGTGACTGGCTGTATTACCGCATCCTCACCGGCAACCAGGCATTGAACGCGGTGCGCCGCCAGCTTGGCATGCGCTACTGGTCGCTATCGGAGTTCCTGAAGAAGCGCAGTGGTGCGGCTGAACGCTACATCGAGCGCTTCGTGCAGGCCGGCCTGGACGACGTGCGCCGGCGCGGCCTGGACGGCATCGTCTGCGGGCATATCCACCGCGCCGCGCTGGTCGAACGCGATGGCCTGGTCTATGCCAACGATGGGGATTGGGTGGAAAGCCTGACCGCGCTGGTCGAAGACCACGACGGCGCGCTGCGCCTGCTGGACCACAACGGCCAGACGCTGGTGGAGCTGCCGGGCGCGCGGTTGTCGCAGGCGGCATAGCCCGCGTGTGTCCCCTTGTAGAGCCGAGCCCATGCTCGGCTGCTCTTCATTGCGTGTAACGGCAGCCGAGCATGGGCTCGGCTCTACATACACCGCGCGCAAGCCGCTAGCATCGGCCCATGGATTCATTGACCCAGATCGTGCTCGGTGGCGCCGTCGCTGCTGCCATCGCTCCGCCCGGCCATCGCCGCGCGGCCCTGCTGGCCGGTGCCGCGCTCGGCACCCTGCCGGACCTCGACGCCCTGTGGCTTGGCTTCACTGCGGCCGACCCGTTGGCGAACATGACCGAACACCGCAGCTTCAGCCATTCGCTGCTGGTGCTGCCCTGGGTGGCCGCACTGATCTGGTGGTTGCTCAAGCGCTTCGGCAATGGTCGCGTCGCGCAGTCACCGCTGCGCTGGTTCTGGGCGATCCAGCTGGCGCTGGTTACCCATCCCGTGCTGGATGCGTTCACCGTCTACGGTACCCAGTTGTGGTGGCCGCTGCGGCCACACCCAACCATGGGCTCCAGCGTCTTCATCATCGACCCTGGCTACACGGTGTGGCTGCTGCTGGGCTGCGTGCTGGCCTGGTTCGGTCGTGCGCGGCCCTGGGCGGGCAAGGTGCTGGGCGCGGCGTTGCTGTTCAGCAGTGGCTACCTGGGCTGGGGGCTGATCGCCAAGGCGCAGGTCGATCGGGCCGCCCAGCAGAGCCTGGCGGCGATGGGCCTGGGTGACGCGCCGCGCTTCTCGGTGCCGATGCCGTTCAATACGCTGCTGTGGCGGGTGGTGGCGATGACGCCCAATGGCTACGTGGTGGGTGATCGCTCACTGGTGGCCGACCATGGGCCGATGCGGTTCGAAGGTCATGCGTCCAACGTGCAGGCCTTGCGCGAAGCGCGGGCCATCCCGGCGGTGCAGCAGCTGCAATGGTTCAACCGTGGCTTCATGCGTGCGCAGGTCGTGGACGGAAGGCTTGTGCTGAGCGATCTGCGCATGGGGCTGGAACCGGACTACACCTTCAACTTCGTCGTCGCCGAGCAGGCGGACGGGCAATGGCGGGCGATCGTGCCCGAGCAGGTGCGGGCGGACTACAGCAGCCCGGCCGCGCGCGCTGATGCCGGGCGCCGGCTGGCGGCGATGTGGCAGCGGATCTGGCATGCGCCCGAGTAGATCCACGCCCTGCGTGGATGAAGGGACATCGGCGGTGGCAGCCACGCGTGGCGTGGCTCAACTGCGTCGATCAGCGCCCGCAGCCGGTGCCGTTGAGTAGATCCACGTCATGCGTGGATGAAGGGACATCGGCGGTGGCAGCCACGCATGGCGTGGCTCTACTGCGTCGATCAGCGCCCGCAGCCGGTGCCGTTGAGTAGATCCACGCCATGCGTGGATGAAGGGACATCGGCGCTGGCAGCCACGCATGGCGTGGCTCTACTGCGTCGATCAGCGCCCGCAGCCAGTGCCGTTGAGTAGATCCACGCCATGCGTGGATGAAGGGACATCGGCGCTGGCAGCCACGCATGGCGTGGCTCTACTGCGTCGATCAGCGCCCGCAGCCAGTGCCGTTGAGTAGATCCACGCCATGCGTGGATGAAGGGACATCGGCGCTGGCAGCCACGCGTGGCGTGGCTCTACTGCGTCGATCAGCGCCCGCAGCCGGCGTCGTTGAGTAGATCCACGCCATGCGTGGATACGGGAGCATTGGTGCCGCGTCGGCTCAATACACCGTCGCGCGGCCCTGCACGAACGAGTAGAAGAACACCGCATTCGGGTCGTTCTGCACCAGGCGGAACTCGCGGCGCATGCCTTCCACGGTTTCCTCGTCCACCGAGCCGGCCTGCAGCAGCTGGTCGGCCGCCGACAGCAGCAGCTGCTCCCAGAACGCGATCATGGTCTTGCGACGGGCAGGCTCGCGGTTGTCCAGGTGGATGGTCTTGATCTCGGTGTGCACGTCGCGGAAGCCGCCGGCCAGCAGCAGGTTGCCCAGCTTGGCGCCGACGAAGGGGTCGCCACCGTGGTCGTACTGGAAGTCGTTGAAGGCCATCCAGTAGCGCCAGATGTGCGGCGAGTACGGATCAAGCAGGAACGAGGCATTCATCACCTCGGTGATGTAGACCGGTGAACCCGGCGCCAGCACGCGGCGCACTTCACTCAACACGCGTGCCGGTGACGGAACGTGTTCCAGCACCCAGCACAGGAAGGCCGAATCGAAGCTGCGCGCCTCGAACGGCAGTTCGCCGGCATCGGCCTGCTGCAGGGTGTAACGGTCGCTGCACCACGGGGTGCGCGCCAGGTTCTCGCGCGCGGTGGCCAGCTGGGTCTCGCTCAGGTCCACGCCGGTCACGTGCAGCTCGGGGAAGCGGCGCAGCAGGATCTCGGTCTGCGCACCCACGCCGCTGCCGACTTCCAGCAGGCGCCGTGCACCGCTGTAGTCGATCTGGCCGAAGATGCTCGATTCCAGCAGGCGCGCTTGGGTCATCAGGCGCTGCTGTTCGGTGCCGGAAAACCCGTGCAGGTAGGTCGGGGAGGAAATCGGCGGGGTCATGGGGCGGGCTCTCGGAGTTCAATTCGGTCGAGCAGGCTCGACGTTGCGACGCGGCAGGGCGGTCAGGCCGCCGAAGACAGCGCCGGTTCCCCGTCAATCAAGCGGTCGAAGTACTCGGTGGTCAGCGCGATCTGGCTCTGCGGATCCTCCGCGCGGTTGACCACCGCGCGGAAGGCGGCGTTCTCCGGCCGGTCCTTGGCATACCAGCCCAGGTGCTTGCGCGCGATGCGCACGCCCTGCGGTTCGCCATAGAAGGCATGCAGTGCGTGCAGGTGGCCCAGCAGGATGTCGCGCACTTCGGCCAGCGACGGTGGCGGCAGTTCCTGCCCGGTGGCCAGGTAATGCGCCACTTCGCGGAAGATCCACGGCCGGCCCTGTGCGGAACGGCCGATCATCACCGCGTCCACGCCAGTTTCCTTCAAAACGTGGGCAGCCTTCTGCGGCGAATCGATATCGCCATTGGCGATGACCGGAATGCGCAGGGCGGCCTTGATCTCACCGATGGTGGCGTACTCGGCCTGGCCGGTGTAATGCTGGTCGCGGGTGCGGCCGTGCACGGCCAGTGCAGCGATACCGCTGTCCTCGGCGATGCGCGCGATCAGCGGGCCATTGCGGTGGTCACAGTCCCAACCGGTGCGGATCTTCAGCGTGACCGGCACGTCCACCGCGTTGACCACGGCTTCGAGGATGCGCGCCACCAACTGCTCGTCGCGCATCAGCGCTGAGCCGGCCCAGGCGTTGCACACCTTCTTGGCCGGGCAGCCCATGTTGATGTCGATGATCTGCGCGCCGTGGTCGACGTTGTAGCGCGCCGCCTCGGCCAGCTGCTGCGGCTCGGTACCGGCGATCTGCACGCTGATCGGCGCCGGCTCGCCCTCATGGTCCATGCGGTGGATCGACTTGCGCGTGTTCCAGAAGCGCGGGTCGCTGATGGTCATTTCCGAGGCGGCCAGGCCCGCGCCCAGCCGTTTGCACAGCAGGCGGAAGGGCTTGTCGGTGACGCCGGCCATGGGCGCCAGCACGACGTTGGGGGCAATGGTGTACGGGCCGATCTGCATGCGCCCATTGTAGAGCGCGGGCGCGGCCTGGGCGGTGTCGGCCGGCCCCGGGTTCAGGCCGATCGGCACCGACCTCATGCCGTACCGGCATCAGCAGATGCTTGACGGTTGCTTCCGCCGCCCCCAGGGGCGGGCCATGGTAGGCGGCTAACCCAGGCTCTGCCAGGCCTGCCGGGTCCCCAGTGCGAAGGCCAGCCCCAGGCCCAGGCAGACCAGTGAACTGGCTACCCAGAAGCGCCGGCCGTTGTAGCCGGGCCGGAGCAGCGCCAGGCCGAAGCCCATCGCCGCGCGCAGCAGCAGCAAGGCAGCGATGGCGGGCAGGACCAGGCGGCTGGCCGGCAGCGGCGAATGCCAGCCCGCGGCGGCCAGTGCGTACAGGGTCCAGGCCACCAGCACGGCCGTGATGCCGGCGGTCATCAACGGTGGCCACCAGTGCCCCGCATGCGCGAGCCGGACCACGCGCTGGCCGGCACCGAAGTATCTGTACCACGCGGCGCCGAAGGCGATGCAGCCGATATGCAGCAGCGCCGCAGCGGCACTGCCTGCGGCCGCGACCAGCAACCAGCGGAATCCGTCCATGTCCTGCCCGTGCAAGGAAGCTGCTCGGATCGTGAGCGAGGGGCAGGATGTGGGCAATGCGACAGGCGGTCGCAGGGGCTGGGCAATGGGCAAAAGAAAGGCCCAGGTGCCTGTGCACCCGGGCCTTGTCATCCACGCCTGGCGTGGAATTACTTGGCTTCGGCGTCGGCCGGGGTGAAGCGCGGCATCGCCGCTGCAGCGCCTTCCTTCTCGGTCGAGCGACCGGCGAACTGGTTGGCAAAGCGCACGTGGCGGGCGAACGGAGCGTCGGCCACCTGCGCCAGCGACGCGGCCAGCGCACCGTTGAAGGCATCACCGGCACCGGTGGTGTCGATGGCCTGCACCTGCTCGGCGCCGACGCGGTAGTACGGCTGGGTATCGCCGCGCAGGTTCTCGTCGGCATGCGAGACGAACACGCCCACCGAACCCAGGGTCACCACCACGGTACCGTTGCCGACCAGCTTGCGGCAGAGCGCATGCAGGCTGGCGCCATCCAGCGCGGCGACATCGTTGGCATCCACGCGCTCACCGACATGGCGGCCGAGCAGCGCGGCGAACTCGGTCTCGTTCGGGGTGATCACATCGGCCAGCTTGAGCAGGCCGATGGTCGAGGGCGCGTCGGCCGGTGCGGTGTTGAGCACGGTGGTGACACCGGCCTCGCGGGCCGTGGCCAGCGCCGCTTCAATGGTCTGCACCGGCGATTCCAGCTGCACCAGCACCACCTTGGCGCTGGTGAGCAATGCCTGCTGCTGTTGCAGGAAGTCGGTGCTGAGCGCGGCGTTGGCGCCCGGGCCGATCACGATGGTGTTGCGGCCACGCGCGTCCACGTAGATGCCCGCAGTGCCGGTTGGCTCGCTGCTGGCTTCGGCAATCAGGCCGAAGCCATCCTGCGCGGCCAGTTCGCGTGCGGTGGCGCCGCCGGCGTCATCGCCCAGCGCGCACACGAAGTGCGTCTCGGCGCCGGCGCGGCAGGCGGCCACGGCCTGGTTGAAGCCCTTGCCTCCCGGGCCGGTGCTGTAGCGGCCGGCAATGGTCGCACCCGGTGCCGGCAGCGACTCGCACCGCCACACGTGATCGACATTGAAGGAACCGACGACAACGACACTGCTGCTCATAGGAAATCTTTTCTCAACCAGGGGTTCAACTGAAGTGCGTCAGCACGCCGGCGATGGTCGCCGTCATGAAGGTGGCAATGGTACCGCCCAACACCGCGCGCAGGCCGAACTTGGCCAGATCGTGGCGACGTTCCGGCGCCAGGCCGCCGATACCGCCGATCTGGATCGCGATCGAGCTGAAGTTGGCAAAGCCGCACAGCGCGTAGGTGGCGATCAGGCGGCCTTCGTCGGACAGGCTCACGCCCGCCACCTGGCCGTTCACGATCTGCGACAGCTCGGTGTAGGCCACGAACTCGTTGATCACGACCTTCTGGCCGATCAGCGAACCGACGGTGGTGGCATCAGCCCACGGGGTACCGATCACCCAGGCGATCGGGGCCAGCACGTAACCGAAGATGGTCGACAGGTTGGTCGGCTTGCCGATGGCAGCGGCCAGGCCGGTCACTTCGCCGAACCAGGTGAGCGGTGCATTCAGCAGCGCGATCAGGGCGATGAAGGCCAGCAGCATCGCGCCGATGTTCAGCGCCAGCTTCAGGCCGTCACCGGCACCGGCAGCGGCCGCGTCGATGATGTTGCTGGAGGTCTTCTCCACTTCCATCTTCACCGTGCCGCGGGTCAGCGGGGTGCCGGTTTCCGGAATCAGCAGCTTGGCCACGACCAGGGTGGCCGGTGCGGCCATGATGCTCGCCGCCAGCAGGTGCTTGGCGTAGAAGGCCTGCTGCGCCGGGTCGCCACCGCCGAGCATGCCCACGTAGGCCGCCAGCACGCCGCCGGCGATGTGCGCCATGCCGCCGATCATCATGGTCAGCAGCTCGGACTGGGTCATCCTGGCGATGTACGGGCGCACGGTCAGCGGCGCCTCGGTCTGGCCAATGAAGACGCTGGCGCAGACGCTGGTGGTTTCCGCGCCGGACACGCGCATCACCTTGGTGATCGACCAGGCCATCACGCGCACGATCGCCTGCATGACGTTGAGGTGGTACATGACCCCCATCAGCGCCGAGAAGAAGATGATGGTCGGCAGCACCTGGAAGGCGAAGATGAAGCCGTAGTTCTTGGTGTCCATCAACGAGCCGAAGATGAAGCCCGAGCCCTCGTTGACGAAGCTCAGGACCTTGACGAAGCCCTTGCCCAGCGCATCGAACACGTCGCGCCCGCCCGGCACCAGGATCACCAGCGCCGCGAAGGCGATCTGCAGGGTGATACCGGTGGCAACCAGCTTCCAGTCAACCGCACGCTTGTTGTTGGAAAACAGCCAGGTGATGCCGATCAGCACCGCCAACCCGAACAGGCCGAAGCCGATCCTGCCCAAACCTTCGACCATGTGAGTGACTCCCCTGGGGCGTCGCGAAAAACGGGAAGCCTAGTGCAGGGCAGGGGCCGGGGCAAGAAAAAGCAGCGTGCGCGCGCCCATCGGTACCGATCAGGCCAGCAACGGCAAGGGCTTGCGGCCGGCGGCGGCAGGTAGAATGGGGCTCGATCCCGGCCCGGATGCGGGCCCGCAGCAGGAGATTCGCATGCAATACCGTCGCCTGGGCTCCACCGGCCTGCCGATTTCCGCCCTGTCCTTCGGCGCCTGGGTGACCTTCGGTGACCAGATCCCGCGCGACGAGGCCCGCAACCTGGTGGCTGCCGCCTGGGACCACGGCGTCAACTTCTTCGACAACGCCGAGGGCTATGCCAACGGCCGCGCCGAACAGGTGATGGGCGATGTGATCGCCGACCTGCGCCTGCCGCGCGATGGCATCTGCGTCTCCAGCAAGGTGTTCTTCGGCAGCGCCAAGGACCCACGGCCGACCCAGCGCGGCCTGTCGCGCAAGCATGTGACCGACGCCTGCCATGCCGCGCTCAAGCGCCTGCGGGTGGACTACCTGGACCTTTATTACTGCCATCGCCCGGATCCGGACGCGCCGATCGCCGAGACCGTGCATGCCATGGATACCCTGGTGCGGCAGGGCAAGATCCTCTACTGGGGGACCTCGGAGTGGTCGGCGGTGCAGATCCAGCAGGCGCTGGACATTGCCGAAGCACGCAACCTGCAGGGCCCGTCGATGGAGCAGCCGCAGTACAACCTGCTGCACCGCGAACGCGTCGAGGTCGAGTATGCGCCGCTGTATGCCGGTGCCGGCCTGGGCACCACCATCTTCTCGCCGCTGGCCTCGGGCCTGCTGACCGGCAAGTACGACCAGGGCATTCCGGCCGATGCGCGGCTGGGCCGCGAGGGCATGGAATGGCTGCAGGCGCTGGTGCTGGGTGACGACGCCGAGGCCCGCCTGGCCCAGGTGCGCCGCTTCAGCGAAGCGGCGCGTGAGCTGGGCCACGCCCCGGCCACGCTGGCGATTGCCTGGTGCCTGCGCAATCCGAACGTCTCCAGCGTGATTCTCGGCGCCAGCCGGGTCAGCCAGCTGCTGCAGAACCTGCAGGCGCTGGAGGTGCTGGAGCAGGTCGATGCGGCTGGCTGGGCGCAGGTCGAAGCCGCCTTCGCCTGACAGCCCTTTGCGGAGTCGAGCCATGCTGGACTTCAGATTGACCAGGTCTTTGTAGAGTCGAGCCATGCTCGACTCCGCGCGCAGCGCGTGCGTTTCCAGGCGACGGTGCCAGGAGCAGTCGAGCATGGCTCGACTCTACAAAAGCGCTGTGCCCGTCTTTTGATTGATGGTGGCTATCGAATTCTCGAATTCGATCATTAATCCCATCAATCAAATTGAGAATGGTTGTTGATTGTCAACTGAGAATCATTATCATTTGACTCGTCCCTCGCACGAGTCCAGATGCTCATGAATGCTCAACCTGTACTGCTGCGCCCCGAAACGCTGACCCTCCGCGATCGTCCGGTCCGTGTCGTTCCGCCGGAAGAGGTCATCGACAGCGAAGCCCTGCTCAAGGGCCGTCGTGAAATCCTGATCCAGCACGGCGACCGCTTCTACCGCCTGCGGCACACCAGCAACGACAAGCTGATCCTGACCAAGTAATCGCGGCCTGGTCGCCCGCCTCCCTCCCTCCTGCCGGCAGCGCCGGCAGGGTGGGCGACCCGTCCGCGCCCGCTCTCTCCCCCTCGGTCTACCGCGTGCACCTCCCGGGTGTGCCGGTAACCGGGGGTTCCCCTGCCTGACCGAACGAACCCGATGACCCGCCCTACCGCCCTTTGCCTCGCCGTCTGGATGGCCCTGCCGCTGTCCGCCCATGCTGCTGCCGCGGCCACCGCCGCGCCTGATGCGCGCGACTTCGACCGCGTGCAGGTCACCGCCACCCGCACCGAGCGGGCAGTGAGTGACGTGGCGGCCACCGTGGATGTCATCGACCGCGAGCAGATGGACCGGCACCTGGTGCAGGACATCAAGGATCTGCTGCGCTACGAGCCGGGCCTGTCGGTCAGCCGCAGCGCCGCGCGCTTCGGCCTTGGCAGCATCCGCATCCGTGGCCTGGACGGCAACCGCGTGCGCGTGCAGACCGATGGCATCGCCATGCCCACCAGCTTCAACATCGGCTCGTTCTCCAACGCCAACCGCAACTTCACCGATCTGGACACGCTCAAGCGCGTGGAGATCGTGCGCGGCCCGGCCAGCTCGCTGTACGGTTCCGACGCGCTCGGGGGCGTGGTGGCCTTCGTCACCAAGGATCCGGCCGATTACCTGAAGGATGGCAAGGACAGCTACGTCGGCCTGAAGTTCGGCTACGACGGTGAGTGGAAGGGCCTGCTCGGCGGCGTGACCAGCGCGTTCGGCGGCCAACACTGGAGCGGCATGGTCAACATCAACCATCGCCAGGGCCAGGAAACCGGTAACAAGGGCGATGTTCGCAGCCTCGACAACACCCGTACCGCGCCCAACCCGCAGGACCGCGACGGTCGCAGTGGCCTGGCCAAGCTGGTCTATGCACCGAGCGAGGACCAGCGCTTCCGCCTGACCGTGGAAGGCAACGAAGACAACACCGATACCAACGTGCTGTCCTCGATCGACCGCACCACCACCACCAGCATGAAGGCGCGCGACACGCAGAACCGCACCCGCGTGTCGTTCGCCCATGAAATGGATGCGCTGGACAAGGGCTTCGCCGACAACCTGCATTGGCAGCTGTATACCCAGCACAGCGAGACCAACCAGATCACCGACGAAGACCGCGCCAACCGCAGCCGCCGCCACCGCGAGTTCAACTTCGACCAGCGCGTGTACGGCCTGCAGGCACAATTCAACAAGGCGTTCAGCACCGGCAGTGTCGAACACGCGCTGACCTACGGCTTCGAAGGTGCGCGTACCGAGATCCGCCAGAAGCGCGACGGCTATCAGGTTCTGGCCAATGGCCAGACCAGCACCACCATCCTGCCCGACGCCTTCCCGGTACGCGATTTCCCGATCAGCAAGACCACCGAGCTGGGCCTGTACGCGCAGGACGAAATGCGCATGGCCGGCGGCAAGCTGTCGCTGGTGCCGGGCGTGCGCGTGGATCGCTACGAGCTGAAGCCGGAAGTGGACAGCATCTTCGCCGACGACAATCCCGGCGTTGCGGTGGCCAGGCTGACCAAGACCAGCGTCTCGCCGAAGCTGGGCGTGGTCTATCGCTTCACCGACGAATGGTCGCTGTTCGCCGGCTACTCGCATGGTTTCCGCTCGCCGCCGTACAACGACGTCAACCTGGGCTTCACCAACTTCGCCTTCGGTTACACCGCCATTCCCAATCCGGACCTGAAGCCGGAAACCAGTGATGGCATGGAGCTGGGCCTGCGCTTCCTGTCACCGGCCGCCTACGTCAGCGTCAGCGGCTACTACAATGAGTACAAGGATTTCATCGAGTCGCAGTCGCTGGTCGGCACCAACGCCCAGGGCCTGATGGTGTTCCAGTCGCGCAACATCGCCGATGCGCGCATCTACGGTGCCGAACTGAAGGCTGGCGTTGACTTCGGCCAGATCAACCCGGCGCTGCAGGGCTGGGCGCTGAGCAGCTCGGTGGCCTGGTCGCGCGGCGACAACAAGACCGAGGACACTCCGCTGGATTCGGTCGACCCGCTGCGCGGCACCGTCGGCCTGATGTACGACACCGACGCCTGGGGCGTCGAACTGGCCGGTACCTTCGTCAAGCGCAAGGACCGCGTCACTGCAGCGACGGTGTACCGCCCGGCCGGCTACGGCGTGGCCGACCTGATGGCGCACTGGAACTTCGCCCCGGGCGCGACCTTCAACGTCGGCGTGTTCAACCTGGGCGACAAGCGCTACATCGATTGGTCCAACGTGGGTTCGACGCTGTCTGCGACCAGCCGCGTGCTGGATCGCTACACCAGCCCGGGCCGCACCCTTTCCGCCAGCCTTGCCGTTTCCTGGTGACCTCATGAGCCGCGCCTTGTCCGCACGCAGGAATGACGCCATCGCCGTGCAGGGCAGCGCGGCCTGGCCGACCCCGGCACAGCTGGCCACGCTCGGCACCGTGTTGTGCCTGTACCACGCCGACGGCAACGAGCTGGGTGGCTGGCGCCAGGCGGTGCGCGTGCATGCCTGCCAGGGCGTGGACAGCGAGGGCGTGCGCGAAAGCCTGTGCTTCCTCGACGCCCGCGGCCGCTGCGTGTGGCGGCTGTACCTGTTGCCCGACAGCGATTTCCTGGCCTGGGACCGGCTGGTCGCGGCGCTGCCGCCGGGCCCGGAGCATGACAGCGAGGGCAGTGTCGGCGAACGCCTGTGGCGGCGCCTGGCCGGCCATCTTGGTGGCCAGCGCTGGCGCCTGTGCACGCTGCGCCTGCATGCCGCGGACGAGGGCCGCACGCTGGCAGCCAGCCTGTCGACCCTGTCCTCGCTGGGCGCGGCCACCGCGCGTCGCATCGCTCGGTTGGAAGGTGCCGAAGGCGAGCTGGCGATCGACGATTGCTGCTGCGCCGACGCCGCGCGCCGGCCGACACCCCGTATTCCCGGCGACCTGCCGCTGATCCGCCTGTGATCCTTTCCTGATGGAACGCCCGCCGGCCCTGGAAGGCCTCTCAACGAACCTGCAACCCCGAAGGAAGACCCGATGAAGTTCCAGACAGCCAGCGTCATGCTGTTGCTCGCTGCCAGCGGCGTGGCCAGCGCGCAGCCCTCCGACATCGCCCGCGACCACGACAGCATCCTCGCCATGCAGGGCGAGTACACCGTCGACTTCGCGTTCGACGAGACCGTGCTGCTCAAGCCCGGCTACGAGCGTGCGCCGGCGATGCGCAGCGGCGGCAGCGAAGTGGTCATCGTGGTCGAGGACACCCCGCAGCGCATCGTGCTGCAGCACCTGTTGCTCGATGAGAAGAGCGGCCACATCACCAAGCACTGGCGCCAGGACTGGGTCTACGAAGCGCCCAGCCGTTTCGAGTTCAGCGCCGACCAGACCTGGCAGGTACGCCGCATACCCGCAGCGGTGAACCAGGGCGCCTGGACCCAGTGCGTGTATGAAGTGAGCGATGCACCGCGCTACTGTGGCACCGGCAAATGGACGTACACCAACAATGTGCCGAGCTGGACCAGCGACCTGAGCTGGCGCCCGCTGCCGCGTCGTGAATACACAAAGCGCAGCGACTACAACGCGCTGGCCGTGGTCAACCGCCACACGCTCACGCCCAATGGCTGGACCCACGAGCAGTTCAACACCAAGGTGCAGCGCAACGCCGACGGCAGCCAGGTGGAGATCGCCCGCGAGTTCGGCTTCAACGACTACGTCAAGACAACCGAGGTCGACTTCACCCCGGCCCGCGCCTACTGGAAGGCCACCGCCGGCTACTGGGCCAAAGTGCGCCAGCGCTGGGACGGCTTCCTCGGCCAGGCCCCGGGCGTGCACCTGAAGACCAAGCTCGATGGCATGGCGATGATCATCCCGCTGTTCACCCAGGCCGAAGAGATCCAGTCCGGCAAACAGGTGAAGGACGCGCAGATCGACGAGGTCTTCGCCAAGTACGTGGAAAAGGCGCCGAACTGAGGCCACGTGTGGAGTCGAGCTGTGCTCGACTCCACAACCGCATCCACTCACGGCGTGGCTCTGTCGGGCCGTCCATGTGCTCTTGGTAGGTGCCGAGCTTGCTCGGCACGCTTTCGGTGGTGATGCGATTCGGTGTCTGCGCGCGTCGCCGAACGGATTGGTGCCTTGTGCGCATAAACATGACGCATTTCGCTGGATTTTGTCCGAGTCCGCTTTCCGGCTTCTGCGCATGGGGTAGGGTGGCCGCCCACGCAGTCATTGAACGTCGCCGCAGATGAAGCTTTCCGCCTTGTGCAGTCAAATGTTGTCCGGCGAAGCCTGCGATGATATCGACAGCTTCTTTCTCGAAATCGATGACTTCGAGGAAGCCGCACTTGTTTCGCGAACCCAGCGGATAGACGGGCTGCTCGCGCGTCTTGGGCCTCGATAGACATCGGCTTATCTGTTCAGTCTCTGCATGCATGTTCTGGCGACCGTTCGTATTGCCGGCAGCGCACGCGATCCAGCCGGAGCGAAGATGTTTCTGGCATTGAGCTTCACGGATTTCGAGCTGTATGCGGAAGAGGGCGTGCTGCTCCCCAACGTTTTCTACTATCCAGGTTCGGAGGGGGCCGCATTTGGAGCCCGGCGCTGGCACGAAAGTGGCAGCAACACCTCGACGGAAATCGACGCCGTGCGCTCCGTTGTCGAAGATGCTGGCCTGCTCGCGGGTTTTCGCTTCTGCGAAAGCCGCACTGATGGCCCTCCCGGTTACGAAGTTGTTCGTGTCTTTGCGATTCCAATGCATGGAAATGAGGCTTGCTGATGGTCGTTCCAGAACGCCAGATGTTCGATACCTATCTGTCCGATCCGCAGGTCTACGATCGTCTTGAACAGCATATCCACGACCACTTCATGACGGGAATCAACGCGGCAAGCCTGCGCATTGAAGACTTCCGCAGCCCGCACTACAACACGTTCTTCGTCGATGGCAGTAAGGATCGCGGTGCCAACCCGATCTTCTCCGCCAAGCACCTGCCCAGCGGCAACATCATCCGGGTCGTCATTTTCGACAGCCCGCCTGAATACAGCGAAGTCCGTAAGCGGGTAGGGGATAATGAGGAGAAGGACGAGCTCTGCCTGTTCATAACGCTTCTGGGCGTGCAGCGCGCGATGAGCGCGACCGTGGCCTGGGCGCAGCAACAGACGTCCGTCATCCCGGCCACTCGTCAGTAGACCCACGCCATGTGTGGATGCGCTTAGGTGGGGCGCGCAGCGTACAGCCGGCCCCACCCGCAGCGTGTCACGGTCGCCTCAGGCCTCGCGCAGCGCCAATGCCGGCGGCGTATGCAGGATCGCCCGCGTGCCCCACCAGCCCGCCAGCAGGCTCAAGCTGATGCCGACTACGCCGCCAATCAGCAGCCCCGGCCACGGCGGCAGCAATGGCAGCTCGAACACCTTCTGCGAGACCGCCACGCCGATCGCAGCGGCCGCCCCCACCGCCAGCATCGCCGCCAGCGTGCCCAGCGCGCCGAACTCCACCAGTACCGCGCCACGCAACTGGCGCCGGGTCGCACCTAGCGTGCGTAGTACCGCGCTGTCGTAGCGGCGCTCGCCGGCGGTGGCCTGCAGCGCGGCCAGCAGCACCAGCACGCCGGCCAGTAGGCTGAACACCATCACCAGCTGCACCGCCTGCGCCACGCGCTCCATCACATCGCGCACCTGCGAAATCACCGCATCCACGTCCAGCAGCGACAGGTTCGGCTGCGCGCGCACCAGTTCGCCCAGGCCCGCCGCCTTGCCGGCCGGCAGATGGAAGGCCGACAGCAGGTTGTGCGGGGTTTCGCCCACCGCATTCGGGTTCAGCAACACGAAGAAGTTCGGCCGGAAGGTGTTCCAGTCCGCCTTGCGCACGCTGGTGACGGTGAACTCGCGTTCCTGCTCGCCCACTGCAATGGTGATGCGGTCGCCCGGGTACAGGCCGTAACGCTTGGCCCAGCCGATCTCCACTGATGCCTCCGGCGCCGTGCTGTCGTTCTTCCAGAAGGTGCCGTTGACCAGCGTGTTGGCGGGGGGGAAGGTGCTGCGCCAGCTGAAGTTCAACGGCCGGTTCTCGTCGTCGTCATCGCGCTGACCTTCGCCTTGTGCCGCTTGTCCGTCCTGACCGGGCTCGCGGTCCACGCGCAGCGGTGGCTTGCCATTGATCGCGATCAGGCGGCCGGTGGCCATCGGTTCGATGCTGGCGTCACCGGCGCCCAGTCCACGCAGCGTGGCCAGCACGCTGTCGCGCTGTTCGGGCTGGATGTTGATCAGGAAGTAGTTGGGCGTATCAGCGGGCAGGCGCTCGCGCCATTGCTGCAGCAGGCCCGGTCCAGTGACCGCCAGCAGCAACAGCGCACACAGCGACAGCGACAGCCCGACCAGCTGCATTACCGCCAGCATCCGGCGCCGGGTCAGCGCGGCCAGGCCCAGCCGCCAGTGGCCGTGCAGGCGGTGCTGCAGGCCGCGCAGCAGTTGCAGCAGCACGAAGCCGACCACCCCGGCGGCCAGTGCCAGCGTGGCCAGGCCGCCCAGCACCCACAACGCCAGCTTCAGGTCGCCGGTGACTTGTACCGCCAGCAGCAGGCTGGCCGCCAGCGCTGCCACATAGGCCAGCAGTGACGCCGGCGGCAGGGCAGCGAAGGAACGGTTGAGCACCCGCATCGGCGGCACCCCGCGCAGGCGCAGCAGCGGTGGCAGGCCGAAGCCGAACAGCAGCAACAGGCCGATGCCGGCGCCGGTCAGCGCAGGCATCGCCTCGGGCAACGGCAGGCGGTGCGGCACCAGGCTGCCCAGTACCTGCACCAGGCCTTCCTGCGCGGCCATGCCCAGGCCGATGCCGAGCGCACAGGCCGGCACCGCCAGCATCAGCAGCTGCAGTGCCAGGCCAAGCAGGATGTCGCGCTGGCGCGCACCCAGGCAGCGCAGGATCGCCACCTGGTCGATGCGGCGCAGCGCGAAGCGGTTGGCCGCCAATGCGGTGGCCACGCCCGCCAGCAGCACCGCCAGCAGCGCGCTCAGGCCGAGGAAGCGCCCGGCCAGATCGAAGGCCTGGCGCACGCCGCGCTGGGTGTCATCCACGCTCAGCAGGCGCAGGCCCTTCACCTGTGGCAGCAGCCACTCACGCAGGGACGCGACCTGCCCGGGCGGTCCTGCAAACATCAGCCGGTAGTTGATGCGGCTGCCGGGGCCAAGCAGTCCCGTGCCTTCCACATCGGCGCGGTTGACCAGCAGGGTGGGGGAGAGCGTCAGCAGGTCGCCACCGGTGTCGGGCTCAGCCTCGATGATGCCGGCGATGCGCAGCGTGCCGGCGCCGAACTCGAGATCATCGCCGGCCTTCAGCCCGAGCCCCTGCAGCAGGCGTGGGTCGGCATAGGCCTGGCCCTTGGGTGGCATGCCGGCATCGGTGATCAACGTACCGCCGGGCGTGGCCCGTACCCGCAGCGTGCCGCGCAGTGGATAGCCCGCCTGCACCGCCTTGATGCTCGCCATCTGGCTGGCGTCGCCGTTGAACAGCACGCTGCCGAAGCTGGCGATGCGGGTGTAGGCCAGTCCACGCCGTTGTGCCTCGTCGGCGAATGCCTGCGGCGGGTCATCACGCCCGGCGATGCCGAGATCGCCACCGAGCATTTCCGCCGCGCTGCCGGTCAGCGCCAGGTTGACCCGGTTCACCAGCGTGCCCACCGCGGTCATCACCGCCACGCCCAGCACCAGTGCGGCGAACACGGTGAGCAGGTCGCCGGCCAGCGCCTCGCGACGCAGCGCGCGCCACGCGTGCCGCAGCAGGTTCATGCCTGGGCTCCGCGCTCAACCGGCAGCAGGCGACCGTCGTCGATACGATGGATGTACTGGCAACGCTGCGCCAGGCGCATGTCGTGGGTGACCAGTACCAGGGTGGTGCCGCTGCCGGCGTTGAGTTCGAACAGCAGGTCGCTGACGTGCTGGCCGGTGGCATGGTCCAGCGATCCCGTCGGTTCGTCGGCGAACAGGATGCGCGGGCGGGTGACGAAGGCTCGCGCCAGTGCCACGCGCTGCTGCTCGCCACCGGACAGCTGGCGCGGGCAGTGGCGGGCACGATGGGAGAGGCCGACCTGGGCCAACACTTCATCGACCCGCGCGCGATCCTCGCGCCCGGCCAGCTCCAGTGGCAACGCGACGTTCTCGGCGGCGGTCAGCGCCGGCAGCAGATGGAAGCTCTGGAACACGAAGCCAACCTCGCGCGCGCGCAGCTGGGCCCGCGCTTCTTCATCGAGGCCGCCCAGGTCCTGGCCCGACAGCGCAATGCGGCCGCGGCTGGGCAGGTCCAGCCCGGCCAGCAGGCCGAGCAGGGTGGTCTTGCCCGAACCGGAGGCGCCGACGATGGCCGCGCTGGTGCCTTCATGGACGGTCAGGGTGATGTTGTCCAGTATGTGGACTTCACCCTCCGGGCCCTGCACGGATTTGCCGACCTGGTCGACGGCGATGGCGACGGGCGCGCTGCGGGGGGACAGGCTGTCGATGAGGAGACTCCAATGCGCAAGACGGGATGGAGCCGGCGAGCCGGCGCGATGATGGTGCTGCTGCTAGGGTTCCTGCTGTTGCCGGGGCTGGCCTGTGCCAAAGGTCCGGCTGGCACCGTGCTGGTGCTCGGCGACAGCCTCAGTGCCGCCCACAATATCCCTGCCGACGCCGGCTGGGTCAGCTTGCTGCAACAGCGGGTCAGGCAGCAGTCGAAAACCCCGGCGCGCATCGTCAACGCCAGCATGAGCGGGGAAACCACCGCCGGCGCGCTGACCCGCCTGCCGGGCCTGCTGGCCAGGGAGAAGCCGACCGTGGTGGTGATCGCGCTGGGCGGCAATGACGCGCTGCGTGGGCTGACCCCGGCGCAGGTGCAGGGCAACCTGGAAAAAATGGTGCAGGCCAGCCAGAAGGCCGGTGCCAAGGTGCTGCTGCTGGGCATCGACGTGCCGCCCAACTACGGACCGGCCTACCGCCAGCGCCTGGCCGCGGCCTACAAGGCGCTGGCCACGCAGTACAAGGTGCCGCTGCTGCCGTTCCTGCTGGAGGGCGTGGCCCTGCAGCCGGGCATGATGCAGGGCGACGGCCTGCACCCCACGGCGCAGGCGCAGCCGAAGGTGCTGGACAACGTCTGGCCGCTGCTCAGGCCGCTGCTTTGAACCGTTTGTGTACCTCTTGACGGAACTTCACATCGCGTCCACCGTCGATCCGGCATGTTTCACAAAGCTGAAGTTAGAGGGAATCACATGCGTCAGACGAAGGAGACCTCCGGCTTGGTGCTGGTGGTCGAAGACAACCGCAACATCTCCGAGATGATCGGGGAATACCTGGAAGGTCGCGGCTTCGAAGTCGACTATGCACAGGACGGCCTGGATGGCTACCGCCTCGCGGCGGAGAACAGCTATGACGTCGTGGTGCTCGATCTCATGTTGCCGCGCCTGGATGGCATCGAAGTGTGCCGTCGCCTGCGCAACGATGCGCGCAAGTCCACGCCGGTGCTGATGCTCACGGCACGCGACACGCTGGACGACAAGCTCACCGGCCTCGGGTTTGGTGCCGATGACTACCTGACCAAGCCGTTCGCGATCCAGGAGCTGGAAGCCCGCCTGCGCGCGCTGATCCGTCGCGAACGCCGCCAGGTCGGTTCGGAGGTGCTGAAGGTCGCCGACCTGGTGCTCGATCCGGTCAGCATGCGGGCTACCCGTGCCGGTACCGAGCTGCAGCTGTCGCCGATCGGCCTGCGCCTGCTGACCATCCTGATGCGCGAATCGCCGCGCGTGGTCACCCGCCAGGAGATCGAACGCGAGATCTGGGGCAATGGCCTGCCGGATTCGGACACCCTGCGCAGCCATCTGTACAACCTGCGCAAGATCATCGACAAGCCGTTCGACCGTCCGCTGCTGCACACCGTGCAGAGCGCCGGCTATCGCATTGCCGATATTGCCCAGCCGATGGCCTGATCGGGGCCCGGCCTGTGCAGCATCAGGCCCGGCCGGGCAACGACCCCGCACCGGGCACGGATGACCGGCCGGCGCTGCCGCCGGTCAGCGTCCGTGCACGACTACGGCGCAGCGCGCTGCCTATAATCGCAGCGCTCTGACCGGGACCCCGCAATGCCGCACGGCCTGCCGCGCAAGATCCGTATCGCCTTCATCCTGCAGGCAGTCCTGGCCAGCCTGGGCATCCTGCTCGGTGCCTGGCTGGTCTCGCTGGTGATCAAGCACAGCCTGGTCGGCGCCGCCCTGCGCGAGGAAGCGGCCTATTACTGGACGCTGCACGAGGCGTCGCCGGTGCAGCCGCCGCCCAACACCCACAACATCCGCGGCTACCTGCTGGAAAGCGGGCAGTCGGCACTGTCATTGCCGGCCAACCTGCGCACCCTGGAGCCTGGCTTCCACGAGCTGCCCCAGGACGACCAGCTGGTGCTGGTCGACGTGCGCCCTGCCGGTCGCCTGTACCTGGTGTTCCTGCGCTCGCGCGCGGAGATGCTGGCGTTCTGGTTCGGCATCGTGCCGGTGCTGCTGACCCTGTTGGCGGTGTATGGCGCTAGCTGGGTCACCTACCGTGCCTCCAAGCGACTGGTGTCGCCGGTGAACTGGCTGGCGCGGCGCGTCTCGCGCTGGGACCCGGGCCACCCCGA
Source organism: Stenotrophomonas sp. Pemsol (assembly GCF_003586545.1). Taxonomy (NCBI): domain Bacteria; kingdom Pseudomonadati; phylum Pseudomonadota; class Gammaproteobacteria; order Lysobacterales; family Lysobacteraceae; genus Stenotrophomonas; species Stenotrophomonas sp. Pemsol. The sequence continues at coordinate 416,430 of NZ_CP025780.1, forward strand.
AGCGGCCGATCTGGAGCCGAACAAGCTGCCGGCGGACATGCAGGGCGAGACCCGCCAGCTGGCGGCCGCACTGCATTCGCTGGCCAACCGGGTCAGCGCGCACGTGGCGCGCGAGCGCAACTTCACCCGTGATGCCAGCCATGAGCTGCGCACGCCGTTGACCGTCATCCGCGTGGCCAGCGACATGGCCCTTGGCGATGAAACCCTGCAGCCGCGCCTGCGCCGCAGCCTGCAGCGCATCCAGCGTGCAGGCCGTGACATGGAGGCGGTGATCGATGCGTTCCTGATCCTGGCCCGCGAGGCCGATGTCGAACCGCAGATCGAGCTGTTCGACGTCAACGACATCGTCCGCTACGAGGTGGACAACGCCAACGAGCTGCTGGGCAACCGGCCCGTATCGGTGCACCTGCACGGCGAAGGCCCGGTACAGCTGCACGCACCGCCGCGGGTGCTGCAGGTGGTGGTCAGCAACCTGGTGCGCAATGCCTGCAGCTACACCGACGAAGGGCGTATCGACGTGCACGTGCTCAATGACCGGGTGGTGGTGCGCGATACCGGCATCGGCATGTCCGCCGAGGCGCTGTCGCGCGCGTTTGAACCGTTCTACCGCGCCGAGCCGAGCCGTCCGCAGGGCACCGGCCTGGGCCTGTCGATCGTGCGCCGGCTGTGCGACCGCTTCGGCTGGAAGGTCAGCCTGGCCAGCGAGCCGGGCAAGGGCACCGAGGCCACGGTGATCTTCCGGTAGAGGGATTTTGCCGGGCTGCGCCCGGCACCCGCCGAGGCAACATCAACATCAAAAGCGGGCATTCCGTGGAATGGCGGGGCGGTGTGGGTTTGCAGGACACGCCGTAAACCCGTCCATGGGGGCTCGATGGCGCCATCCATGGCGC
>NZ_CP025780.1:417419-447249 GCF_003586545.1 Stenotrophomonas sp. Pemsol
CGTAAACCCGTCCATGGGGGCTCGATGGCGCCATCCATGGCGCCAACGGTCCTGCAAACCCACACCGCCCCGCCTTCGACAGTTTCCCGCGATCCGCAGTAGATCCACGCCATGCGTGGATGGGGTTGCTCAGTTGCAGTTGACCTTCGGCGCCAGCGCCCTGGTCCAGATCGCATAGCCGGCCGGGGTCATGTGCAGCATGTCCTCGCGGAACAGCGTCGCATCCGGCTGGCCGTTGGCGCCGAGCATCGGCGTGTAGATGTCGGTGAAACCGGTGTTGGGCAGCTTGGCCAGCGCGGCCTTGATCAGCGTGTTGGCCTCGTTGATCGCCGGCAGCAGGTGCGCGCGCGACGGGCTCGGCTTGATCGACAGGTACTCCACCTTGGTCTTCGGCAGGTCGCGGTGCACGCGCTGCACGAAGGCAACCACGTCGTCGCGCACCTGCACGGCGCTGCGGCCACTGTTGAGGTCGTTGTCGCCCGCGTAGAAGAACACCTTGCAGGGCGCATACGGCACCACGATGCGGTCGGCGTACCAGGTGCTGTCGCGCACTTCCGAGCCGCCGAAGCCGCGGTTGAACACTGGCTGGCCAGGGAAGTCGGTGGCCAGGCTCTCCCAGAAGCGGATCGAGGAGCTGCCAATGAACTCGATGCCACCGCGCGGCGGCGGGGTGGACTGGTCGGCGCTGGCGAAGCGGGCCATGTCGCCGGCCCAGGCCACGTTGGAGACCTGTTCTGGCACACGGGGCGACTCGGCCGGGCTCAGCGCCTGGGCCAGCGGTGCGGCAGTCAGCAGGCCCAGCATCAACAGGCAGGTACGGCGACGGGACATCAGGCGCTCCAGCAGGCAAGGGGCATCCATCATAGGAGCATGCCCGGGCCGTTGCTTGCCCCTGGCAGGCCGTTCAGCGGGCCGGCGCGGGCTGCGGTTGGCGGCCTTGTGGCAAAATGACCGCCATCTGCCTATTCCTGTGCACCCATGATTCCCTGCCGTGCGTCTGAGCGGTCGCTGCGCCGCGCCCCCGTTGCTGGATGTTCCACCCGTGGCTGATCAGTTCGGCCACCTGCCGCGCGGCCCGCGCCGCATCTTCCAGGCCGCCCGCTGGTCCTGGCAGGGCCTGCGCGCTGCCTGGCTGCACGAGTCCTCGTTCCGGCTTGAGGTCTACCTGCTGATCCTGCTGACGCCGATTGCGATCTGGCTGGGCCAGACGCCGGTCGAACGCGCGCTGCTGATCGGCTCGATGCTGCTGGTGCTGGCGATGGAGCTGGCCAACTCGGCCATCGAAGCGGTGATCGAACGCTACGGCAGTGAGATTCACGAGCTGGCCGGCCGCGCCAAGGACATGGGCTCGGCGGCGGTGTTCGTGCTGATGATGAACGTGTTGCTGTGCTGGGCGCTGGTCGTGGTTCCGCACGCGCTGGCCGGCAACTACGGCTGAAACCCCATTCCCCCACTGCCTTGAAGAGTTTCCATGTCCTTTGAGTTCCTCGCCGACCCCAATGCCTGGGTGACCCTGTTCACGCTCAGCGCGCTGGAAATCGTGCTCGGCATCGACAACCTGGTGTTCATTTCCATTGCTGTCAGCAAGCTGCCGGAAGAGCGCCGCCCGTTCGCCCGCAAGCTCGGCATCGCGGTGGCCTGCATTACCCGCATCGGCCTGCTGGTATCGCTGGCCTACCTGGCGCACATGGCGGCAAACCTGTTCACCGTGGCCGGCATGGGCATCTCCATCCGCGACCTGGTGCTGATCGTTGGCGGCCTGTTCCTGATCATCAAGGGCTGCATGGAGATCAAGGAACTGATCAGCGGTGGCGAGGATGAAGATCCCAGCACCACCAAGGCCTCGGCCGTGTTCGGCTACGTGATCGCGCAGATCGCGGTGATCGACATCGTGTTTTCGCTGGACTCGGTGATCACCGCCGTCGGCATCGCCGACCACATTCCGGTGATGGTCGCCGCGATCCTGCTGTCGGTGATGGTGATGCTGCTGGCCGCCAACCCGCTGGGCCGCTTCATCGATGCCAACCCGACCGTGAAGATGCTGGCGCTCGCCTTCATCCTGATGATCGGCGCGGTGCTGATCCTGGACGGCCTGGACGTGCACGTGCCCAAGCCCTACATCTACGCCGCGATGGGCTTCTCGGTGCTGGTGGAGTGGCTGAACCTGCTGATGCGCCGCCGCGCCCGCGAGCACAACGTGCCGGGCGCCGGCAACTGGTAAGCGCGCCACTGGCGTGTGAGTCCCTCAGAACCCCCGGCATTCCGGGGGTTCTGCGTTGTGGGGGCGAGGTCGGTTCTGCAACGGCATTGTGGTTTTTGCACTTGTGGCTGCGTTCCGGCTTCCACTTGTGAACCAGGATCAACAGTGTTTTCCCGGGGCGAGGCTTAATCCGGCGCAGCAAAGCGCGCAGGCTACGCACTCCCGATTCCCGCCCCCAGGACCCCCCATGAATTCCAGAGCCGCCTTGCTGGCGCTTGCCGTTGGCGCCTTCGCCATCGGAACCACCGAGTTTGCCCCGATGGGCCTGTTGCCGGTCATCGCCGACGGCATCGGCGTTGGCATCCCCACTGCGGGCATGCTGATCACCGCCTATGCCGTGGGCGTGATGCTGGGCGCGCCGGTGATGACCCTGCTGATGGGGCGTTTTGGCAAGCGCACCGCGCTGATGCTGCTGATGTCGATCTTCGTCGCCGGCAATCTGTTGTCTGCGCTGGCGCCGAACTACGGGATGCTGCTGCTGTCGCGCCTGGTCACCAGCCTCAACCACGGTGCCTTCTTCGGCATCGGTGCGGTGGTCGCTGCGAGCCTGGTGCCGAAGGAAAAGCAGGCCGCTGCCGTGGCCACCATGTTCATGGGCCTGACCATCGCCAACATCGGCGGCGTGCCGCTGGCGACCTGGGTGGGGCAGCAGCTGGGCTGGCGCCTGTCCTTCGCCGGTACCGCAGTGCTGGGCCTGGTTGCGATCACTGCGCTGGGTTTCGCGCTGCCGGCATCTGCACCGGGGCCGCGCCCGGACGTGCGCCGCGAACTGAAGGCGATCCTGCAGCCGCAGGTGCTGCTGGCGATGGCCACCACCGTGCTTGGTGCGGGTGCGATGTTCACCCTCTATACCTACGTCGCACCGGTGCTGACCGAATTGACCGGCGCCTCCAATGCCTTCATCGCGATGTCGCTGGCCCTGATCGGCATCGGCTTCACCTTCGGCAACGGCATCGGTGGACGCATGGCTGACTGGTCGCTCGATGGCGCCACACGGATCCTGCTGGCCGTCCTGGCGGTGCTGATGTTCGTGCTGCCGCTGGCCTTCATGAGCCACGCCACCGCGGCGCTGGGTGTACTGCTGTTCGGTGCGGCGACCTTCGCCCTCGTGCCGCCGCTGCAGATCCGGGTGATGCAGGTGGCCAGCGAGGCGCCGGGCCTGGCGTCGTCGATCAACGTGGGTGCATTCAACCTGGGCAATGCGGTAGGTGCTGCGCTGGGGGGGGCGGTGATCAGCTCGGGACTGGGCTACGCCGCGATTCCGGTGGCCGGTGGCCTGCTGGCCGCGTCGGGCCTGCTGCTGGCATGGCTGGGGCGTCCGCGCACTGCGGTGGCTGAGGCCTGCTGAGAGCGAAGCGGTGCCGGGGCGCACCCGTCCCGGCACCGGCACAAGCTCCGAGGTCCTGTTCACTTTGCCGGCCTTGCAGAGACGACTGCGCGGCTAGTCCCGACTGACTAGTGTTTTTTCAGCACGACCTCGTCGGGGTTCCAGTTGTCGTCTGCACCGTCCTGCAATGATTCCGGCACCGCCCAGATAAGTACGCCGGAGTGCTTGCCGGCGAGTTGAAGTGCATGGACCCAGAGTTCCGTCCCCGCTCGATTGAATGCAAGGGAATTCAATGCGATTCCTTCTGGAATGGCGAGGCGAGAGACGTGCTTGCCGGAATCCATGCGCCAGACATCGACGTAACGGCCCGGTGAAGCCCCTGTAACCGTCATCGCGAGCAGCCTGCCATGAGCTGTGCGTGCCAGTGCCTGAGTACCGGCTTTTCGTTCCACCTGAAATGCAGTTTCCCCGGCGGAAAGACGATGAATGCGAAGCACTTCCTTCTGGTCTGTTGGATCACGAGCCTCTTCGGCGACCCAGTCGCCTGCGGCGCTCCCCAACACCAAGCGACCACTGCCTCCGGAACTCATTGGAAAGCTCTTGACCACATCGCCTGATGCAGGTGCAACACCCACCAGGCCGCAACTTGTGAACCAGAGAAGTCCGTCACCCAGATCCGGTGCTGGACCTGAGGAGCAGGATTGCATGTAGCCAAAGACGCGCCGCCTCAAGTTGGTTCTGTCTTTCCAGAGCGCCTTCATCTCGATGGCGTCTCCTGATCCTGTGTCCATGATCCGCTCGGGGAAGCGCTCCTCCGTCGCCATGTGAGGCTCCGAGTAGAGATAGGAGTTGCCACCTGCATCGAGTTGCCAACGAGGGGCCATACTGCTCTGCATGCAACGGTCGCTTCGGATCGACCCGGTCCCATCAACGCTGATCCACACAGGACAGGACGTAAGAATCTGTTGAGTCAGGCTTGGCTCGATTGTGGTCAGGGCCCATAACCCACCCTTTGGGTCGACCTTTGTCTCGATGACCCGCCGGCCTTCGCCCATCTGCCAAGCCGCGATGCGCTCATTCTTCTTCGCAACGACGTAACCGTATGAATCGTCGGCGCCTGACGTCACATGGAACTGATCCTTGGGCAGCGAACGAATCTGGCCAGAGTTGTTGCCGGGTTGAATCCCCTCGATTGGGAACCACCGCAGCATCGTCGTCGCGCCATCCACGGGCAGAGGAGGGACGATGCGCTGAACCGACGTCTCATCGCTTGGGTTGAACAGATTTGAAATGACATCCAATGATGTTTCAGGGCCCGCTGGGAGCGTAGATACCAGCGCCTGCACCTGGTCTGAGAATTCCTGGCTGGCGCTGTTCTCTGTGATCATCTCGGTCTCCCAATGCGGGTAGGGCACGCCGGCGACCCCCGGAATGGATGCGAAGGCCTTCCACTTGACACGGCGTTGCTCCTGGCGCCGTTCTGCATACCAGAGCAGCGTCTGCGAAGGAGCGCCTGTCAGACCCGTCAGGTCGATCAGAACAACGTGCTTATCGCCCGACCTGCGTCGCGAGGTGTCAATGTACGAACTGGAGAATGTCCGCCGATCCACAGTCAGATCAGTGAACGCGGCGCCGGTGGGGTCAATATCGGATGGAGACAGCTGTTCCACGTGAGTACGCCAGCGCGATTTCTCTTCGGGGGCGATAACCCCTGCCGATGCCGCCACATCAATAGCAGCAAGGTTCTGTGCGAACGCGATTGCACTCTTCTCAGGGTGGAAGTGTCCGTAGACCTTGATCCACTCCCGTTCCATGTCTCCCAGGATGGGTTGAGTGTCATCCCTCAGGCGGAATGCGCTGGAAAAGTAGCTTCGCGCGCGTAGCGCTGTGCTGACCGCCTGCGTCGACGCTGACACGATGGAGGCCTTGCCCATGTAGCTGTCACGCCCGACGTGAAGCAGCATGTCCCGGGCTTGGGTATCGTCTGGCGCGATGAGAACAGGCGCGGGCGTCGGAGCACCCCGCGTGGGATCCGGGGTTGGCTGGGCGCACGCCGTTGGCATGAGCAGAGCGATGATCGCCGCTGTTGAGAGAATTTTGTGCATGATCGAGGTCGATGTCCATTTCCCGACCGATGGCTGCTGCCTCTGAGCAGGGCGGGCGGTTCGAGTGCGAGATCCCCGCACTATCTGATGCGGAATTTGTGTTGGGCCATGCAATAAGTACGAAATGGGCCCGCGCTTGCCCTACCCGGGGGGGGACGGCTCGCCGGCGGAAGGCGGAAGCCAAGGGCAGAGCAGCTCGCAGGCTCTGCGTGGTCGCGCGGACCCGGCCAAGGTAATGCGCCAGACCCTTAGCGTCGGTACCTGCTGGCCTGGACCCATTGGCCCTGCCGGATTCCTGTTCATTTCCACACGCTCGTTAACACTGGCCGTGGCATGCTCTGCGCCAAGTCCACCCGGAACCTCCGCCATGCGCCTGTTCACCCGTGTCCTGCCCCTGATGCTGCTGGCCTCCCTGTTGTCCGGCTGCGGCTACAACGCCATCCAGCAGAAGGATGAGGCGGTCAAGGCCAGCTGGTCAGAAGTGCTCAACCAGTACAAGCGCCGCGCCGACCTGGTGCCCAACCTGGTGCAGACCGTCAAAGGTTTCGCCAGCCAGGAAGAGCGCGTGCTGACCGAAGTCACCAACGCCCGCTCGCGTGTCGGCCAGATCAACGTCAACGCCGATGACGAAGCCTCGCTCAAGCAGTTCCAGCAGGCCCAGGGTGAACTCGGCAGCGCGCTGTCGCGGCTGCTGGTGGTGACCGAGAACTATCCGGTGCTGAAGTCCGACCAGAACTTCCGCGACCTGCAGGCCCAGCTGGAAGGCACCGAGAACCGCATCACCGTTGCCCGCGGCCGCTACATCCAGCAGGTGCAGGACTACAACACCTACATCCGCTCGTTCCCGCAGGTGATCACCGCCAAGATCTTCGGCTACAAGACCAAGCCGAACTTCACCGTTGACAACGAAGCGCAGATCTCCAACGCACCGGCGGTGGATTTCGGCAACGCGCCGCAGCAGCAGCCGGCACCGCAGCCGGGCCACTGACCGATGCGCCTGGCCACTGCGCTGCTGGCCCTGCTGCTGTGGCTGCCGCTGGCGGCGCAGGCCCAGCAGCTGGCGCCGATTCCGGCGCTGGATTCGCCGGTGGTCGACACCACCGGCACGCTGGAGGCTGCGCAGAAGCAGGCACTGGTGCAGCAGGCGCTGGACCTGCAACAGCGCAAGGGCAGCCAGCTGCAGGTGCTGGTGGTACCCACCACCCAGCCGGAGGACATCGCGCAGTACACCACGCGGGTCTTCGACCAGTGGCAGATCGGCCGCAAGGGCGTCGATGACGGCGTGCTGCTGGTGGTGGCCAAGGACGACCGGCGCGTGCGGATCGAGCCGGGTTACGGCCTGGAAGGCGCGATTCCCGATGCCATCGCCAACCGGGTCATCCAGGAATACCTGGTGCCGCGTTTCCGCGCCGGCGACTACGCCGGGGGCATCACCGATGCCACCGCCGTGCTGGTCAAGCTGATCGATGGCGAAACGCTGCCGGCACCGGTCAGTGGCCATCGTGGGCGCGAGCCGGGTGGCGGCGGCGATGCCTGGTTTCTGGCGCTGTTCATCGGTGTGTTCGCCGGCAGCATCCTGCGCGGCGTGTTCGCGCGCGTGCCGCGCCCGCTGCGTGGCCTGCTCGGCGGCGCTGGCGCAGCCGTGGCGGCGTTCCTGTTCACCTCCACCCTGCTGGCCAGTGGCCTGGCCGGCGTGGTTGGCCTGATCGTGGCGATGCTGTCCGGCCATCCGGGGCGCTTTGCCGGCGGTGGTGGCTGGGGCGGTGGCAGCTGGGGCGGGGGAGGCGGCTTCGGCGGTGGTGGTGGATTCGGCGGCGGAGGCGGCTGGGGCGGCGGCGGTGGCCGTTCCGGTGGCGGTGGCGCTTCGGGAGGCTGGTGATGATCCAACGTCTGTTCCGCCATGTATGTTCGCCGTCGGTACGTCGCGCGTTCCCGCCAGCCACGCTGCAGGCGATCACCGAGGCCATCGCGGCCGGTGAGCAGCGCCACGGCGGTCAGGTGATGTTCGCGGTGGAGGCCGATCTGCCGCTGGCCGCGTTGTGGCACAAGGTCACCCCGAGGCAGGCCGCCGAGCATGCCTTCGCACGCCTGCGCACCTGGGACACCGCCCACAACAACGGCGTGCTGATCTACCTGCTGCTGGCCGACCATGCCATCGAGATCGTCGCCGACCGCGGCCTGCATGGCCGGGTCAGCCCGGCGCAGTGGCAGCGGGTCTGCACCCATCTGCGCGAGGGCCTGCGCGGTTCCAATCCGGTGGAAGCGCTGCAGGATGCCATCGACGAGGTCTCCAGCCTGATCGAAGGGCACTTTCCGGCCTCGACCCGGTCGAACGATGACGCGTTGCCGAACTCGCCCCAGCTCCTTGGTTGAGCCGGGGCGGCACTGGCCCGAGAATAGGCGTTCAACCGCAAGGCACCTTCCATGATCTATTTCCACGACATCGACCCCATCGCCCTCTCGCTGGGGCCGATCAAGGTGCACTGGTACGGCATCATGTACCTGCTCGGCTTCACTGCGGCCTGGCTGCTGGGCCGCACGCGCATCGCCGCCGGGCGCCTGCCGGGCGTCGATGCCAACGGCTTCTCCGACCTGTTGTTCTACGCCATGCTCGGCGTGGTGCTGGGCGGCCGCATCGGCTACATGCTGTTCTACGCGCTGGGCGATTTCCTGCACAACCCGCTGCTGCTGTTCAAGGTGTGGGACGGCGGCATGAGTTTCCATGGCGGCCTGCTGGGCGTGCTGGGTGCCTGCTGGTGGTGGTCGCGCAAGCACGCGCTGCACTTCTTCGACACCATGGATTTCATGGCGCCGCTGGTACCGCTGGGCCTGGGCTTTGGTCGCATCGGCAACTTCATCGGCGCCGAGCTGTGGGGCAAGTACACCGACGGCACGTGGGGCGTGGTGTTCCCGTCGGGCCTGCCGGCGCCGCTGAACCAGTTGGACCATGCGACCCTGCAGGCGCAGTTCGCCACCGGCGCGCTGAACCAGTTCGCCCGCCATCCCTCGCAGCTGTATGAAGCGTTCCTGGAAGGCCTGGTGATGTTCGTGGTGCTGTGGACGGTGTCGGCCAAGCCGCGCCACCGTTACCTGGTCGGCGGCCTGTTCGCGCTGATGTACGGCCTGTTCCGCTTCGCCGTCGAATTCGTACGCATGCCCGACAACGGCGTCTATGTGGCCTTCGACTGGCTGACCCGTGGCCAGATCCTCAGCCTGCCGCTCATCGCCTTCGGCCTGGTGCTGCTGGCGATGTCGCGCCGCGCGCCGGTGCTGCAGCCGCAACCGGTGATGGCTGCGGAGGGCAAGGCATGAAGGCCTACCTGGATCTGCTCGCGCATGTGCTGGAACATGGCGCGGAGAAGAGCGACCGCACCGGCACCGGCACCCGCAGCGTGTTCGGCTGGCAGATGCGCTTCGACCTCAATGAAGGTTTCCCGCTGGTCACCACCAAGAAGCTGCACCTGCGCTCGATCATCCACGAGCTGCTGTGGTTCCTGAAGGGCGATACCAACATCGGCTACCTGAAGGACAACCAGGTACGCATCTGGGACGAGTGGGCCGACGAGAACGGCGATCTCGGCCCGGTCTACGGCAAGCAGTGGCGCAGCTGGGCCACCGCCGATGGCCGCGAGATCGACCAGATGCAGTGGCTGGTGGACGAGATCAAGCGCAACCCCGATTCGCGCCGGCTGGTGGTCAGCGCCTGGAACGTGGGCGAGCTTTCGCAGATGGCGCTGATGCCGTGCCACAACCTGTTCCAGTTCTACGTGGTGGACGGCAAGCTCAGCTGCCAGCTGTACCAGCGCAGCGGCGACATCTTCCTCGGCGTGCCGTTCAACATCGCCAGCTATGCGCTGCTGACCCACATGGTGGCGCAGGCCACGGGCCTGGGCGTGGGCGACTTCGTGCATACGCTGGGCGACGCGCACCTGTATTCGAACCACTTCGAGCAGGCGCGCGAGCAGCTTTCGCGTGAACCGCGCGCGCTGCCGAAGCTGTGGTTGAACCCGGAGGTGAGCGACCTGTTCGGCTTCCGGTTCGACGACATCCGCATCGACGGCTATGACCCGCACCCGGCGATCAAGGCGCCGGTGGCGGTGTGAGTGCCATGAAGCTCTCGATGATCGTGGCGCTGGACCGCAACCGTGGCATCGGCCAGGGCAATGCCATGCCCTGGCACCTGCCGGATGATTTCAAGCACTTCAAGGCGCTCACCCTGGGCAAGCCGATCCTGATGGGGCGCAAGACGGCCGAGTCGATCGGCCGCGTACTGCCGGGGCGCACCAACCTGGTGCTGACCCGCAGCGGCCAGGTGCCGTTCGCGGGCATGCGCGCGGTGGCGTCGCTGGACGAGGCGAAGGCGATTGCCGAAGGCGAGGGCGCCAGCGAGCTGTGCATCATCGGCGGCGGCGAGATCTTCCACCAACTGCTGGACCAGGCCAGCGACCTGTACCTGACCTGGGTCGATGCCGAAGTCCCCGCCGACACCCATTTCCCCGATGTGGCCGTGCAGGACTGGCGGGAAGTGAGCAGCGAGCCGCATCCGGCCGATGACCGCCACGCCTATGCGTTCCGCTTCGTGCATTACGTGCGCCGCTGAGGATGGTTTTCTGTAGAGCCGAGCCATGCTCGGCTGCTGTTGCCTGATACCTCCCGTAGCCGAGCATGGCCCGGCTCTGCAGGTGCCTACGGCATCCGGTAATGCCCGATGATCGCGTGCTGGAACAGCAGGTTCTCTTCACGCGTGCCGCGCGCGATGTTGTGCAGCACCAGCGGTGTGCCATTGGCCAGCCTCCGGTCGGAGACGATGCCGACATGCAGCAGACCGTTGCCGTTGAGCTTCCAGGCCACGATGTCACCGGCCGCATAGTCGGTGGCGAGGGCGGTGATCGGTTGCTGCCAGCCCTGCCGTTCGAACCAGCGCATCAGGTTCGGCACACGCCGATGATCAATGTTGCGGTCCGGCCGTGACAGGCCCCAGATCGCGGGATACGCGCTGAAGTTGCCGCGCATGTCTTCATGCACGCGCGCCTGCAGGTCCAGTCCCTGGCTGCGCAGGGCGCGCACCACCACGTCGGTGCACACGCCGCGATCAAGCGGGACGTCGCCGCCGGGATAGGACAGGACCTGGTAGGCGGGATCGTAACGGGTGGTGACGCCGATCTGTGCGCGCGCTGCGGCCACCAGTGGCGGTGAAGGGGCCTGCGGCTGCGATGGCGTGGGGGCGGCGTTTCCGCCGCCGGTGGGAGCCGGCGGCGAAGCAGGCTGGCAGCCGCTGGCCAGGGCCAGCGTCAGCAGCAGCACCCTCCATGGTGCCCAGCCGCGTCGCGTCATGCCTGCGGCGCGGCGCCGTTGTTGTGGGGTCCACCGGAGCCTCCACCGCCACCACCTCGACGGCGACGACGGCGCGGACCACGGTTGCCCGGGTTGGCAGCAGCGGCGTTGCCGCCGCCCTGTTCCTTGCCCTGCACCGCAGCGGCGGGGCGCTCGTGCGCCGGTCGCGCAGGCGGGCGGGCGTGGGGTACGGGTGCCGGTACATCACGGCCCGGTACCTGCACCACGCGCAGCTCGTCGGTATCGAGCTGGATCGCGGTCAGCTTGCCGCCCCAGACTGCGCCGGTGTCGATGGCGTGCACGCCCTGGGTGATGGTCAGGCCCAGCGCCGACCAGTGGCCGCAGACGATCTTGAGGTCGCGCTCGACCCGTCCAGGTACTTCGAACCAGGGGTAGAGTCCCTGTTCCTGCGTGCCAGGGGTGCCCTTGTCCTCGATGCCGATGCGCCCGCGCGGGGTGCAGTAGCGCATGCGGGTGAGCACGTTGATGATCGCACGCGAACGGTCGTAGCCGGACAGGTTCGGCGCCCAGCTTGGCTTGTCGCCGTACATGTTGCGGAACAGCTTGCGGTAGCCGGCGCCGTGCAGCTGCACCTCGACTTCGGCGGCGTGCTTCTCTGCCATCTGCGTGGTCCACTTCGGCGCCAGGCCGGCGTGCACCATCATCCAGCCCAGCTCGCGATCCACATGCACCAGCTTCTGCAGGCGCAGCCAGTCCAGCAGTTCGTCGCGGTCCTCGGCCTGCACGATGCGCAGCAGGTCCGGGTTGACCTTGCGCTGCTCCTCTTCGGTGCGTGCACCGACGGCCAGCAGCGAAAGATCATGGTTGCCCAGCACCACCACGCTGTGCTCGCGCAGCGAATGCACCAGCCGCAGCGTTTCCAGCGACTGACCGCCACGGTTGACCAGGTCGCCGCAGAACCACAGGGTGTCCTGGGCCGGGTCGAAGCGGATCTTCTCCAGCAACCGCTGGGTAACGTCGTAGCAGCCCTGCAGGTCGCCGATCGCCCACACACTCATCGTTCGGCCTCCGTGTCAGTGCAGGGTACGCGGGACGGCCAGCACGAACGGTGCGACCGGCGCGGCAAATTCGGTGCCATCGTCGGCGACCATGTCGTAGTGCCCCTGCATGGTCCCGTGATCGGTCCCCAGCATGACACCGGACGTGTAACGGAAGTCTTCACCGGGGCGCAGCCGCGGCTGCTCGCCGATCACCCCGTCGCCATCGACATGCTCGACACGGCCATTGGCATCGGTGATGCGCCAGTGGCGTGCGACCAGGCGTGCGGCGACCCGCCCCTGGTTGTGGATGCGGATCGTGTAGGCGAACGCATAGCGCCCGTCTTCCGGCGCGGATTGATCGTCGAGGAAGCGCGGTGCGACTTCGACGGAGATGGCGTAAACGTCAGCGTCTTCCATACCGGCAGTGTAATCAGGAGGCATTGGCCAAAGCGATGAATTCGGCCACGTCCAGCTGTTCGGCGCGGGCATCGGGACGCACGCCGGCGGCAACGAACTGTTCGGCGGACACCACGTTGTTCAGGGCGTTGCGCAGGGTCTTGCGGCGCTGCCCGAAGGCGGCCTTGACCACCTCGGCGAAGCGCGTGTGGTCGTTGATGCTGATCGAGGCCGGGTCACGCGGCACCAGCCGCACCACGGCCGAATCGACCTTCGGCGGCGGCCGGAACGCGCCCGGCGGCACCACGAACAGCGAGGTCACCTGGCAGTAGGCCTGCAGCATCACGCTGAGGCGGCCATACACCTTGCTGCCGGGGCCGGCGGCCATGCGGTCGACCACCTCCTTCTGCAGCATGAAGTGCATGTCGCGGATCACTGCGGCATGCTCCAGCGCATGGAACAGGATCGGCGAGGAGATGTTGTAGGGCAGGTTGCCGACCAGGCGGATCGGCTGGCCATTGGCCAGTTCGGTGAAGTCCACGCGCAGCACGTCGCGATGGACGATGGTCAGCTCACCCAGCGGCTCGGCGGCGGCGGTCAGCGGCGCGATCAGGTCGCGGTCGAACTCGATCACCGTCAGCTTCGGGTGCACGCGCAGCAGCGGCAGGGTGATGGCGCCCTGGCCTGGACCAATTTCAACCAGGCGGTCACCATCTTTCGGATTGACCGCCATCACGATCTTGTCGATGTAGTGGCGATCGGCCAGGAAATGCTGGCCAAGCTGCTTCTTGGCCGGTGCGGTGAACACCGGGCCGGAGGGGGAATGCGGGGAATTCATGCGCTCAGTGTACGTTGCCGCGCCAGCTGCGCACACAGCGTCGTTGCCGCCTGCAGGCTGGAAGGATCGGCGATGCCGCGGCCGGCCAGGTCCAGCGCGGTGCCATGGTCGACCGCCACGCGCGGGTAGGGCAGGCCGAGGGTCAGGTTCACCGCCTGTTCGAAGCCGGAATACTTCAGCACCGGCAGGCCCTGGTCGTGGTACATCGCCAGCACGGTGTCGAAACCGGCCAGCTTGGCCGGCAGGAAGGCGGTGTCGGCCGGCAGCGGCCCGACCAGGTCCATGCCCTCCGCGCGCAGGCGCTGCAGCAGGGGGATGACCAGATCCAGTTCCTCGCGTCCCAGATGACCGTCTTCGCCGGCATGCGGGTTCAGCCCGAGCACCGCGATGCGCGGCGCAGGCAGGCCGAACTCGCGGCGCAGCGCGGCATGCACCGTGCGCAGGGTGTGTTCCAGGCTGGGCGCGGTGATCGCATCGGCCACCTCGCGCAGCGGCAGGTGGGTGGTGGCCAGGGCCACGCGGACAATGTGATTGGCCAGCATCATCACCACCTTCACTCCGGCCTGGTCGGCCAGCAGTTCAGTGGTGCCGCTGTAGGCGATGCCGCCCTCGTTGATGACCGCCTTGTGCACCGGGCCGGTCACCACACCGTGCAGTTCACCGGACAGGCAGGCCTGGCCGGCGCCGAGCAGGGCACCGATGACCGCGCTGGCGTTGGCCGGATCGGCCTGGCCGAAGTGGCTGGGCGCCGCGTTGCGGACGGCGCGCAGGCGCAGATCGCCCGGGACGCGTGCTTCGGCGTGCTCGGGCAGCAGTTGCAGGGGCAGGTTCAGGGCGGCCGCAGCCGCGCGCAGGGTGTCCGGGTCGGCGAAGGCCAGCAGCCGGCAATCTTCACGCGGCTGCTGGACGAGGCGGACACACAGCTCCGGGCCGATCCCGGCGGGCTCGCCCGGTACCAGAGCGAGCTCGGGGCGCATCGGTCAGGACTGCGGCGGCGTGGCGGTGTTTTCCGCGCGGTCGCCGCTGCGGAAACTGACGTAGGCTTCGCCACGCAGTTCCTGCAGGAAGCGGTTGTACTCGTCTTCCAGCTTGCGACGGCCGATGGTCTCGCGGACCTGGGCACGCTGGTTGTCGGTGGTCACGTCGGTCTGGCGGGTCGCCACGCGCTGCACGATGTGCCAACCGGCGTCGGTGCGGAACGGCTGGCTGACGCCACCATCCTGCAGGCCACTCACCTGCTGGCCGAAGGCCGGACCGAACGCGTCAGCCGGGAACCAGCCGAGATCACCGCCCTGGCCCTTGCTGTTGTTGTCCTCGGAGGACTCCCTGGCAACGGTCTGGAAGTCGGCGCCGCCAGCAATGCGGGCGCGCAGGGTATCGATCTTGGCCTTGGCAGCGGCATCGGTCTGGTTGTCGTCCACGCGGACCAGGATGTGGCGGCCGTGGTACTCGGTGACCGTCTGCTCACCGGCGGCGGAACTGCTGTCACGCACTTCCACCAGCTTCAGCAGCTGGAAGCCGCTCGGGCCGCGGATCGGGCCGACCACCTCGCCCGGCTTCATCTTTTCCATCAACTGGGCAAAGGCCTGCGGGATTTCATCCAGGCTGCGCCAGCCCAGATCGCCGCCTTCCAGTGCGTTCGGGCTGTCCGAATAGCGCACGGCCGCCGCGTTGAAGTCCAGCTCGCCCTTGTCCAGCAGGGCCTTCACGCCATCGGCCTTCTTCTGGCCGGTGGCGATCTGGTCGGCGTTGGCACCGTCGGGCAGGGCGATCAGGATGTGCGCCAGGTGGTACTGGTTGCCTACCGTGGCCTGCTGCTTCAGCGCGGCGTCGACTTCACCCTCGCTGACGCTGATGCGGCTCTGCGCGAAGCTCTGGCGCAGGCGCTGCACGGTGATCTCGTCACGCACCGACGCACGGAAATCGTTGAAATCGATACCGTCATGGGCCAGGCGCTGGCGAAGGGCATCCAGGTTCGAACCGTTCTGCTGGGCGATGGCGTTCATCGCCTGGTTCAGCTCCTGGTCGCTGACACGGATGCCGCTGCCCTGGGCGCGGGCCACCTGCAGCTTGACCAGCACCAGGCGTTCGAGCACCTGGCGGCTGAGCACGTCTTCCGGCGGCAGCTGGTTTTCGCGGCCGGCATACTGCGCCTTGATGTTGGCGATCGCACGCTGGAGCTCGCTCTGCAGGATCACGTCCTCATCGACGACGGCAGCGATGCGGTCAAGCGGCTGCGCCTCCTGGGCAAGTACCTGCAGGGGGGCGGACACGCTGGACACCGCCAGCAGCGAGGCGAGAAGAACGGGGAAGCGCTTGGTCATGGGATCAGGTTCGGATCGTAGTCATCCCGGGTCGCCCCGGTGTTGCTCGGCGGCACGAGATAGAGGTCGTCGCGGTTGTAGCCGAGGATAGCACGGCGCAGGGTACGGTCCGTGTCCTGCCCCAGGGAGCTCAGGCCCTTGAGCACGAACTCCACCTGGATGGAGTTGTTCATCTCGCCTTCGCGGTTGCGTACATAGCGGCGGCCGACCACACGCACGGCCAGGCAGCAGCTGTCCCACTGGACACCGCCGATGATTTCCAGCGGCTCCTTGTCCTGCAGCGAGTAGTAGTAGCGACCGACCAGGCTCCAGCGCGCATTCAGCGGGTACAGGAACGACAGGTCGGCCTGTTCCAGCAGGGTACGGTCGTGCTTGTTGGCGTTGGCCGGGGCGCCCGAGTTGATGCGGTAGCGGTAGCTGAGGTTGATCACGCCATCGTTGGGCATCAGATAGCGGGCACGGACGCTGGCCAGATCCTCACGCTTGTACTTCGGGTCCCACTGGTAGGTGGCACCCAGGGTCCAGCGGTCGTTGATCATGTAGTTGCCGTCGGCGATCCACGCCGACTTGCCCTTTTCCACCGGCGCGCCGCCCGGGGTGACGGTCACCCGCGACTCGTCGAAATACTGGATCTGGCCGATGGCCGCCGAGAAGCGTTCCTTGCCGGTGGTCTGGTCGATGAAGCGGGTGCCCAATGCCAGGGTCAGCTGGTTGGCATCGTTCTGGCGGTCGGCGCCGGTGTAGCGCGAGTCGCGGAACAGCTGGCCCCAGCTGAACGTGAAGTCACGGGTGTCGAAGATCGGAAGGTCGTCCTGGTTGCGGTACGGCGTGCGCAGGTAGAACAGGCGCGGTTCCAGCGTGTGCAGGAATGACTTGCCGCCGATCGTGGTCTCGCGATCGAAGAACAGGCCGGCGTCGATGCTGCCGATCGGCAGGCTGCGGCTGGGCGATTTGTTGCCGCGCAGCTGCTCCGGCGTGGCGGTGTTCGGGTCGATGCCCTGCGAGGCCAGCACGTTGCGGCGGACGCTGTCAGCCAGGCCCTGGTCCAGGTCGTAGCCGGTGTAGCGGTAGGCCAGGGTCGGGGTGACGTACCACGCCGCGCCACTGATCGGGAACGACACGTACGGCTTCACGTCCAGGCGCGAGCCGCCATACATGCGTTGGGTCTGGCCGTTGCGCGTGTACTGCAGGTCGGGTCCCGCATCGGCGCCGTACTTGAAGTTGATGTCGTCGTGGGTGAAGCGCACGGCTTCGGCATAGATGCCGGTTTCCAGCCACGGCAGGACCGGCTTGTCCCAGTTGAAGTACAGGCGCGGCTGGCGGTTGTACGGCAGCGCGCTTTCATTGAGCGTGTAGTCGGTCAGCTGCCAGCGGTCGGCCATGATGCCGGCCGTCCAGTTCCTGCCGGTGCCGTACAGGCCCACGGTGCTCTGCAGGTTCGAGGCAGTCACCCCGACCAGGCGGTTGGCGAAGTCCTCGACATAGCGCTCGTCGCTGACCCAGGCCAGGTTCGCACGGGCCTGCCAGTGGCTGTCCACGTTGTGGTAACCGCTGAACATCACCCGGCCGCGGTCGCGGTCGCGCAGCTTGTCGTTGGGCATGAACGCGGTCAGCAGTTCGCCGCGGCCGCCGTTGTAGAGATAGCGGAACTCGTTGTCGAGCATCAGGCCGCGCCGGCTCATGTAGCGCGGGGTCAACGTGTCGTCGTAGTTCGGCGCCAGGTTGAAGTAGATCGGCTGTGCGTAGTCGAATCCGTTGCGCCCGGACATGCCCAGCTGCGGGAACAGCAGGCCGGTCTTGCGGCGGTCATCGATCGGGAACTTGAAGTACGGCGCCCACAGCACCGGCACCTTGCCGATCCGCAGCACGGCGTTGCGGGCGGTGCCGAAACCCTCGTCGTTGTCCACTTCGATCTGCGGCGCCGACAGCTTCCACACCGGCTGTGACGGGTCGCAGGTGGTGTAGGTGGAGCGGTGCATCTGGCCGACCGCGCCCTGCAGGTCGACCGACTCGGCATCGCCGTTGCCGCGGCGCGACACCAGCTGGTACTTGATGTCGGTGATCTTGTGGGTGTCGCTTTCCTGGTTGCCCTCGGCGCGCTTGGCGACCATGCGGATCGAGGAGTCCTGGTAGCGGACATTGCCGTCGGCGATGTAGTTGCCGCTCTCGGTATCGAAGCTGAGCTTGTCGGTGCCGACGAACTGGTCGCCGCGGCGCAGGGCCACGTTGCCTTCGTACTGCGGCACGGTGGTCGTGCCCAGCAGCTGGTCACCCTCGATGTCGGTCGGCTGCTGCTCGCGCGCAGCGCTGGCGGCGGCCTTGTCCTGCCCCGGGACCGGGGTGGGGGCATCGGTGAACGCGGGAATCACGTCGGTAGCCGGGCACAGGCCCCAGTTGAGCGGCTTTTCATCGGCCATTGCCGGCAGGCAGATGGCGATGCTCAGAGGCAGGGGAAGCAGGCGGAGGGCTCGGCGCACGCGGTTCGGATTCGGGCGAAAACGGACGGTAGCTTGCCCCATCCCTTGCATAGGGGCAATGAAGGACGCCGGAGCCTGCCGGCTCGGGTTCATCCGGAGACGCTGCCGGGAGGGGGCAGCAGCAGGGCCCGGACATGGGCCACGCTGCACTCGGCAAGGGCCTGCAGGTCATAGCCGCCTTCCAGCATCGAGACCACCCGGCCGGCCGCATGACGGCGCGCCAGCGCATGAAGTTCCCGGGTGATCCAGGCGAAATCGTCGGTTTCCAGCATCAGGTCGGCCTGCGGGTCACGCAGGTGGGCGTCGAAGCCGGCCGAGATCAGCAGCAGCTGCGGGCGGAAGTCGTCGATGGCCGGCAGCATCTCGTCGGCCCACACGTTGCGGAAGCGGAAACCGCCACTGCCCGGGGGCAGCAGGATGTTCATCAGGTTGCCGGCACCGCGGTCGCGGCGCAGGCCGGAATTGGGGAACAGGCCGGCCTGGTGGGTGCTGTAGTACGAGACCCGGGCGTCGTGCTGGAAGATGTCCTGGGTGCCGTTGCCATGGTGGACATCGAAATCGACCACCGCGATCCGCTCCAGCCCATGGCGGTCACGGGCATAGGCGGCGGCGATGGCGATGTTGTTGAGCAGGCAGAAGCCCATCGCCGTGCTGCTGGTAGCGTGGTGGCCCGGGGGCCGCACCGCGCAGAACGCCAGCGGGTCCTCGCCCAGCATCACCGCATCGACCGCCGCCACCCCGGCGCCGGCGGCGTGCACGGCGGCACTGGCCGAGCCCGGCGAGGTCCAGGTGTCCATGTCCAGCTGGCGCAGTGGCGCGGTCTGCGGCTGCAGCACGAAGTCGAGCAGGGCGCTGTCGTGGACCCGGGTCAGTTCGCCGAACTTGGCCGGCGGCGCCTCGCGCCAGTCCAGCTGGCCGGGGAACGCGGTGTGCAGGGCATCGAGCACATGCTGCAGGCGTTGCGGGCACTCCGGATGGCCAGGGCCGGGGTCATGCAGCAGGCAGGACGGATGGGTGAAGACCAGCATCGTGCCGACTCAGCGCTGGCGCTGCTGTGGCTGCCACAGCGCTTCGCCATGGCCGTCGGCGCGGGCCAGTACGCGGGCCAGCACGAACAACAGGTCCGACAGCCGGTTGAGGTACTGCAGCGCCTCGCTGCGCACGGCTTCGTGGCGGGCCAGGGTGACCGTCTCGCGCTCGGCGCGGCGGACGATGGTGCGGGCCAGGTGGCAGCGTGCGGCGGCCTCGCCACCAGCCGGCAGGATGAACTCCTTCAACATCGGCAGGTGGGCGTTGTAGTGGTCCAGCTGCTGTTCCAGTGCCGAGACATCGGCGGCGTGGATGGCGGCGTGGCCGGGGATGCACAGCTCGGCACCCAGGTCGAACAGCTGGTGCTGCAGATGCACCACCAGCGCGCGGACATCCTCGGGCAGCGCGGTGGCAAGCAGCAGGCCGAGCGCAGCGTTGGCTTCATCGACGGTGCCGTAGGACGCCACCCGGGCGTCGTCCTTGGCCACGCGCTGGCCGTCGCCGAGGCCGGTACTGCCGTCGTCGCCGGTGCGGGTATAGATGCGCGAGAGGCGATGACCCATGGCGCGGCTCAGTGCCGGATGTCGCGGCGGGCCTGCTGAAGCTTCAGTACCTGCTCCACCGCCAGCTGCAATGCCGCCGCCAGCGCCACGTAGATCGCGGTGGTGCGCAGGTAGGGGCCGAACCATTGTGCGTAGTTCTGCGCCCAACCGGCCAGCGTCGGCTCGGCCACGTTGCGGGTGGTCCAGTAGAAACCGCCCTGCGCCAGCAGGTGGCAGACCGCCACCGAGGCCACCAGCAGCAGTGCACCCTTGGCCAGCACCGGCCAGCGTGCGCCCTGGTAGTTGCGGCCCAGCAGCATGCCGCCGGCCCACAGCGAGAAATACGCCGGCAGTAGCAGCCAGTAACCCGGCGACACGCAGTAGTGCTGCCAGAAATCCAGGCCGCTGCTGCGGATCACGATCCAGTCCACCAGCACGGCGAACACCATCAACAGCGGAAACGCCCAGCGTGTCCACGTGGCCAGGTAGAAGCCACCGATGAAGAACACCGCCCAGGAGGCATCGGGGATCGCCGCGAAGTGGTTGACCCGGGTCGCCGCCAGCAACAGCACAAGGACGGACAGGACGAAGGCGCGGTTGGCGGTGGCGGACATGGCAGCGGGCCCGGAGCGGATTCAGGTTTCATTCTAGCCCGCCGCGCCGGTTGGCGCAGGTCGGGTGGTGTTGGGCGTTCGGGCAGGGCGAGCGCGTATCATGAACATCATGAGTGAACGACATGACGTGCTGATCGTCGGTGGTGGCCTGGTCGGTGCCAGCCTGGCCATCGCCCTGGACCGCCTGGGCCGCGATGTGGGCCTGCTCGAGGCCAGCCCGGCTGGCGAGCTGCCGGCGGTGTTCGACCAGCGCAACCTCAGTTTTGCCGCTGCCACGGTCAATGCGCTGACCGCGCTGGGGGTCATGCAGAAGCTGGCGATGGCGCCGGGCCCGATCCGCCGCATCCACGTCAGCCGCGCCGGCGATTTCGGCCGGGTGCAGCTGGAGGCTTCCGACTACGACCGGCCGTGGTTCGGCCAGGTGGTGGTGGCGCGGGACTTCGGCCAGGCGCTGGAAGCGCGCCTGCAGGAGCTGCCGCGGCTGCGGCGCTACCGGCCGATGCGTTTCCTGGGCTTGAGCGAGGTGGTCGACGGCTACCGCCAGGTGCGGGTGGCCGGCGAGACCGGCGAGCGCGTGCTGCTGGCCCGGCTGGTAGTAGGGGCCGATGGCACGACCAGTGGCGTGCGCGGCGCGCTCGGCATCGAGGTCGACCGCCATGATTTCCAGCAGACCCTGTTCGTGGCCCGCGTGCGCAGCCAGCGCACGCCAGACGGCACCGCCTGGGAGCGCTTCACCGATACCGGCCCGACCGCCCTGCTGCCGCGTGGTGATCGCCACTTCGGCACCGTGCACGGTGTGGCGCGCGACCAGGCCGATGCGGTGATGGCGCTGGACGATGCGGCTTGGCTGCAACGCCTGCAGAACGCGATCGGCTGGCGCGCAGGCCGGCTGCTCGAATCCGGCCCGCGCAGTGCTTATCCGCTCATCCAGGTGCTGGCGCGCGCGCTGGCCGGAGAGCGCGGGGTGCTGCTCGGCAATGCCGCGCAGACCATCCATCCGCTGGGGGCGCAGGGCTTCAACCTGGGCCTGCGCGATGCGCTGACCCTGGCCGAACTGCTGGAGGATGCGCATGAGGATGCCGGCAGTGATGCACTGCTGCAGGCCTATGTCGCGCGCCGCGAAGAGGACCGCCGGCAGACGGTGGCGTTCTCCGGCGGGCTTGCGCGCCTGACCAGCAATCCGGCGCCGTTGATGCGGCCGCTGCGCAGCCTCGGCCTGGTGGCCGCGCAGCGCGCCTCGGTGCAATCGATGCTGGTCGGTGGTGCGATGGGCTTCCGCGGCGAGGTGCCGCGGCTGTGCCGTGGAGAAGCGGCATGAGCCGGCGCGCGCGTCTTGATGTGGCCATCATCGGCGGTGGCGTGGTCGGTGCCGCGTGTGCGCTGGCGCTGGCTGATGCTGGCCTGTCGGTGGCGCTGGTGGAAGGTCGCGAACCGGCGCCGTGGCAGGCCGCACAGCCGGACCTGCGCGTGTTCGCCTTCGCTGCCGACAACGTACAGCTGCTGAATCGTCTTGGTGTGTGGCCGGCGATCGCGCAGGCCCGTGCATGGCCCTACCGGCGCATGCAGGTGTGGGACGCGGCCGGTGGCGAGGATCTGCTGTTCGACGCCGATCGCTTCGGCCGTCGCGAACTGGGCTACATCGTCGAGAACGGGCTGCTGCAGGACCGCCTGTGGTCGGCGCTGCCGGCGGCGGGTGTGCAGCTGCACTGCCCGGCGCGGGTGGACGCGCTGGAGCAGGACGAGGACGGCGTGCGCCTGCGCCTGGATGACGGGCGTCGCCTGGAAGCGGCGTTGGCGGTGGCCGCCGACGGCGCCGAATCGACCCTCCGCCAGCTGGCCGGGATCGAGGTGGAACGCCATGACTACCACCAGCGTGGCGTGGTGGCCTACGTGGACAGCGATCTTCCCAACCAGGCCACGGCCTGGCAGCGCTTCCTGCCAAGCGGGCCGCTGGCGTTGCTGCCGGTGGCCGAGCGCCGCAGCTCGATCGTCTGGACCCTGCCCGAGGACGAGGCGGCGCGTGTTCTGGCACTGGACGAGGACAGCTTCAACCGCGAACTGACCCGCGCCTTCGCGGCACGCCTGGGTGAGCTGCGGTTGGCCTCCCCGCGAGCGGCATTCCCGCTGCGCCGCCAGCTGGCCCGTCACTACGTGGCCGGTCGTGTACTGGCGTTGGGTGACGCGGCGCATGTGGTGCATCCGCTGGCCGGGCAGGGCGTGAACCTGGGGCTGCGTGATGTCGCCGCCCTGCAGCAGTGGCTGGCACCCTCGGCAGAGCGCCGCGGCCAACCGCGGCTGTCGCCGCAGCGCCTGCAGCGCTGGGCACGCGAACGGCGGAGCGACAACCACATCGCCGCCTACAGCTTCGATGCGATCAACCGCCTGTTCTCCAACGACGAAATGCACCTGACCCTGGCCCGGGGCCGTGCGCTGGGCTGCGTCGGCCGATGGCCGCCGCTGGTGCAGGCGTTCTGGAAGCGCGCCGCTGGGGTCTGACCAACGGCTCATCCACGCATGGCGTGGATCTACTGGAATCGAGTCAGTAGATCCACGCCATGCGTGGATGAAGATCGCGACGGCGGATCAGTCGATCAGCCAGCCGGCCAGGTCGGTGCGGTCCAGCTTGCCGCGATGCCTGCGGTCCAGCGAATTGAATTCGTCGGCCAGCGCCGGGTTGGCCTGCGCTTCCTCGCGGCTGATGAAACCGTCGCCGTTCACATCCAGCGCGGCGAAGTGGATGCGGTACTGGCCAACCACGCTGCTGGGCTCCAGCGAACGCACCGTCACCTGTGCCTCGCCGGCCGGCTGTGCAATCTCGACGCTGCCGCTGACCCGACCGGCATCCAGTGGCTGCTGGCGGATCGCGCCGCCGGTGGGGCCCAGCGGCTGGCTCTGCGCAGGGGTGTGCGGCAGTTGCTGGGCCATGGCCGGTGCGACTGACAGCAAAGTGATCAGCAGGGTGAGCGAGTGGTAGCGCATGGTTCCGTTCCCCGGTAGCGCCGGGCCATGCCCGGCGGATGCAATGGGATCAGCGCAGCGGCGAGGCCAGCACGGTGATCTCTTCACGATCGTGATAGAGCTGCTTGGCGCGCACCACCATCGGCTTCCCGGCCTGGTCCTGGAACAGGTCCAGGCACAGCCGGGTCTCGTCCCAGCGCTTCTTCATCGGCAGCTTCAGATTGAAGATCGCATGCCTGCACCAGCCTTCGCGGAACCAGGTGGCCATGCGTTCGGCGACGCGGCGCGGCTGCTCGACCATGTCGCAGACCATCCAGTCCAGCGGTTGTTCCGGGTGCCAGTGGAAGCCATCGGCGCGCAGGTGCTCGACCAGGCCGGTGTCCAGCACGTGCTGGCGCAGCGGGCCATTGTCGATGCTCAGCACGTGCATGTGCTGCCGGGTGAGCACCCAGGTCCAGCCACCGGGGGCGGCGCCAAGGTCGGCCGCGCGCATGCCGGGCTTGGCCAGCGCCTCGCGTTCTTCAGGCGTCAGTAGGGTCAACAGCGCCTCGTCCAGCTTCAGCGCCGAACGCGAAGGCGCTTCGGGCAGCAGCTTCAGGCGCGGAATGCCCAATGCCCACGGCGCGCTGTCGCCCGGGTCGGCCACGCAGACGAAGGCATGGGTACCGTCGACGAACACCACATGCAGGCGCGGCAGGCGGGTGTTCGGCTTGTCGCTGAGCTTGCCGGCCTTGCGCAGCGCCGGGCGCAGTGCATTGCCAAAGGATCGCGCCAGGCCGGACAACGGCTTGCCAGCGTCGGAATCGGGATGCTCCACCCACAGGTCGCCGAAGCGCGGCGCATCAGCCAGCACCTCCAGCATCGGCGTAATGCGGTCGGCCGGATCCAGCTGTGGCAGCTCGGCCAGCACAACCAGCTTCTGCCGCGCGAAGATCAGTTCGCGCCAGCGCAGGCGCGGTGCCAGCGCCGCGGCCTCGTCGCACATGAAAAGCACGTAGCCGTCATTGCGCTGGGTGCGTGCATAACCGGCGAAACCGGCTTCGCCGGCACGGAACTGCAGTTCGCCGGCCAGCTCGGGCTCGAAACCCTGCCGGCACAGGCACAGCAGGCCGATGCCGGTTTCAGTAACGGGCGCCATCGCTTTCCCCATAGGCACGCAGCACGCTGCGCGCGGCGTCGCGGTTCAGGCCCTGCACCACTTCGATGCCACGCTTGTTGAGCTCGCCGACCCAGTCGGCCGGCAGCGGGCCTTCGTCAAACGGAGTCAGTTCTTCGACGTCGGCTGCACTGGCACCGATCAGCAGGCGGTCGATGCCGGCCCACACGGTGGCGCCGTAGCACTGGCAGCACGGCTGCGAGCTGGTGGCCAGGGTGACCGGCGACAGCACCGCGTTCAGGCGCGGGGTCTGCAGGCGTTGCTGGGCCAGCATGTAGGCCATGTTCTCGGCGTGCGCCAGCGAGGTCGCGTGTGGCATCACCCGGTTCACGCCGGCAGCGATCACCTTGTCGTCCGGGCCGAACACCACGGCGCCGAACGGGCCGCCACTGGCGTGCTCGACGTTCAGCCGCGACAGCTCGATCGCCAGCGCGACCTTGGCCTCATCGCCCGGATATCGACGATCCAGGTCGATCTGGTCGTGGATCCAGGCGGGAAGGGTCAGGTGGACTTGCGCGTACAGCATCGCGGGGGGGCCTCGTAGGGATGGAAGAAAGTGCGGTTGCTTGGGAAACCGGCGCGCAGTGTAGCCGCACCGGCCTGTATCGGGTGTGGCGGTGGGTCAGCCGGGCGAGCCGGTGCGGATCACCACGTATTGCTTGCGGAACTCCAGCCCGGCCTGCGGCCAGCTGGCCGCATAGGCACGCAGCAGGGGCAGGGCGGCGGCGAAATCGTGGCCGTTGACCCGGCAATCGGCCTCGCACAGGCCATCGGCATCGCGCGAGGCGAACAGGCGGATGGCCAAGAACGGGCGCGCCTTCAGCAGCTCGTCGAAGGCGTCCATGCTCCTGGTGAACAGGCAGCACGGACAGGACCCATGGTCGTCCTCGCTGCAGGTGCTGGCGTCCACCTCGTGCTCGCGGTAATGCGCCAGCGGACCCAGCACCACGGTGCGTTCGTGTTCCCGGCCCTCATCGCCGGCCGGATAGGTCAGGCCCATCATTGGCAGGGCCTGTGCGTCTTCGGCGCCGATCGCGGTCTGCAGGGTCACCAGGTCCACCCGTGCCCAGGCCTGGAAGCCGGCCAGCAGCGATGTCTGTTCATCGGTACCGTTGGCGTGCTGGTACTCGAACAGGCCATCAGCGAACAGCAGCGGATGCTGGCTTTCGATGACGGTGGAGGTCTGCCAGCCCCCGTTGTCGCGCGCGTGTGCGGCCATCGCATGCGGGGTCAGGCGCAGTCCGCTGTCCAGCAGCAGCGCGTTGCCGTCGATGCGGCTGGCGACGCTGGCGTCCTGCAGGGCCTGCTGCAGCAGTGGGAGGAGGGCGGTGGACGTCGTGGTCATGTCAGGCCTGTGGATGGATCGGGTGGAGCATCCAGGCCGGGCCTGGTGCTAGCGGTCGAGCGCGTCAAGTTCGGCGCGATATCGCTGCGCGTCGGGCTGCTGCTGCGGGTCGTTGCCGTGGTCGCGCAGCCAGCTTTCCAGTTCGCGGCGATACTCCGCGCGGAAATCGGCATTGCCCGGGCTGAAATGCAGCTTGCGTGCTGCCACCTCCACGCGCTCGCGCGCGCTGGACCGGGCCTGGGCGATGCCGTGGGGTGATTCGTTGGTGAGGATGACGAAGTTGCGCGGGAAACCCGGCGTGTACTTGACCACGAACGGCTGGTCGCGCGCCGGGATGCGGATGGCGTTTTCCAGCGGCCACAGCGAGGCGGTGTTGGTGTGGAACACCGCCTCCACATCGCGCCCTTCGGCAGTGCGCAGCACCGCTTCGTAGCGCCAGATGTACTGTTCGTTGAGCGTCGAGCTGGTTCGCTCGGCCTTGACGATCACCGCTTCGCCGCGCTCGCCCACCAGGTTGAGGAAGGTGGCGTTGAGGAAGTGGCCGAGGAACATGTTGAGCATCGCCAGCGGGAATACCACGATGGCGTAGCCTGGAAAGCGTCGCCACCACGAGACCAGCCCGGCCAGCACCATCGCCGCAAAGAACGTCAGCAGCGGATGCTGCGAGATGAACCAGAGCAGGACGGACAGGGCGGTGATCATCGTCGGGGGCGTGCGGGCGCCGTGTGGGCGCCCGCGCAGGTGCTCAGGCCGACCAGGTGTCGCGCAGGGTCACGCTGCGGTTGAACACCGGCTTGGCTTCGGTGTGATCGCGGCGGTCGGCGACGAAATAGCCGGTGCGCTCGAACTGGAACGACTGCTCCGGTGCGGCGCTGGCTGCGGCCGGCTCGACATAGCCGGTGACGGTACGGCGCGATTCCGGGTTCAGGTAGTCGCGGTAGGTCTTGCCTTCCGATTCGTCGTCAGGGTTCGGCACCGAGAACAGGCGGTCGTACAGGCGGATCTCGGCCGGCACGCCGTGCACGGCGCTCACCCAGTGGATGGTGCCCTTGACCTTGCGGTTGGCGCCTTCCATGCCCGGGCGCGATTCCGGATCCAGCCAGCCGCGCAGCTCGGTGATGGTGCCGTCGGCATCCTTGATCACTTCGTCGCAGCGGATGATACCGGCGCCACGCAGGCGCACTTCGCCGCCCGGCACCAGGCGCTTCCAGCCCTTCGGCGGCACTTCGGCGAAGTCCTCGCGATCGATCCACACTTCGCGGGCGAACGGAACTTCGCGGCTGCCGAAGCTTTCGTCCTTCGGGTGGTTGCTGAAGGTCAGCAGTTCTTCGTGGCCTTCCGGAAGGTTGGTCAGCACCAGCTTGAGCGGGTCGACCACGGCCATGCGGCGCGGCGCGGCGCTGTCGAGGTCCTCGCGCAGTGCGCCTTCGAGCACGCTGAAGTCGATCAGCGAATTCTGCTTGCTGATGCCCACGCGCTCGGCGAACAGGCGCATCGCGGCCGGGGTGTAGCCACGGCGTCGCAGGCCCTGCAGGGTCGGCATGCGCGGGTCTTCCCAGCCGTCCACCAGCTGTTCAGTGACCAGCGCCATCAGCTTGCGCTTGCTCATCACCGTGTAGTTGATGTTCAGGCGCGAGAACTCGATCTGGCGCGGCTTGGCCGCTTCGCGTGGCAGCCCGGCATCGACCAGGGGCTGGGTCAGCGCGTCGTCATGGGCGAAATCGACGTTGTCCACGCACCAGTCGTACAGCGGGCGGTGGTCTTCGAATTCCAGCGTGCACAGCGAGTGCGTGATGCCTTCGATCGAATCACCCAGCGCATGGGCGAAGTCGTACATCGGGTAGATCGGCCACGCGTTGCCGGTGTTCTGGTGCTCGACGTGCTTGATGCGGTACAGCGCCGGATCGCGCAGGTTGATGTTGCCGCTGGCCATGTCGATCTTCGCGCGCAGGGTGCGCGCGCCATCGGGGAACTCACCGGCGCGCATGCGGCGGAACAGGTCGAGGTTTTCCTCGACGCTGCGGTCGCGCCACGGCGACGGGCGACCCGGCTCGGTCAGGGTGCCGCGGTAGGCACGCACTTCTTCGGCCGACAGGTCGCAGACATAGGCCTTGCCCTGTTCGATCAGCTTCTCGGCGGCCAGGTAGTAGGCCTGGAAGTAGTCCGAGGCGTGGCGCAGCTCGTTCCAGCTGAAGCCCAGCCAGCGCACGTCGTCCTGGATCGCGGCCACGTATTCCGGATCTTCCTTGGCCGGGTTGGTGTCATCGAAGCGCAGGTTGCAGACGCCGCTGAATTCACCGGCGATGCCGAAGTTCAGGCAGATCGACTTGGCGTGACCGATGTGCAGGTAGCCGTTCGGCTCCGGCGGGAAGCGGGTCTTGATCGCCTGGTGCTTTCCGCTGGCCAGGTCCTCGCGCACGATCTGGCGGATGAAATCGCGCTTCTCGTGGCTGTCGGCGGGGGTCTCGGGGCTGGCGGGGGTGTGCTCGGACATGAGTCGGCGAAAAGAAGGGCAGAAAGACCAACAGTCTAGCGCGTACCGGGCAGAACTGCCGGGGTTGCCGGCCAGCGGCCGGCACTACCAGGCGTCTTCCGGTAGTGCCGGCCGCTGGCCGGCAACTCTCGGATCCCGCCCTCTCCACCATTCAGCCCCCAGGCGTATGCTGGACCCTTGCCCCGAGGAGCCGCCACATGCACATCGTGTACAAGGCCGACAATCTGTTCGACGCCCATCTGGTCAAGCACGCGCTGGAAGACGCCGGTATCCCCGCGTTCGTGTTCGGAGAGCAGCTGCTGGGCGGGATGGGCGAGCTGCCGCTGTTTGGCGTGCTGCGGGTCGGCATCCCCGATGCGGCGCGGCCGCAGGCCGAGGACATCGTGGCGGCGCTGGACTTGGGCCAGGCCCCGTCCGACCCCATTTCCGATGCAGACGACATTGCCGGTCTTCCGGCGTAGGAGCGCATCATGTTGGGAATTGGCCAGGGCATCCTCGGCATCGGCGCCTTCAAGCAGCGCCTGCCGCGCCCGGAAGAGGCGCTGCCGGGGCGTGACCAACCGCTGCCGCTGCACAGCAACCAGCACTTCGTGAACAGCCATCCGCTGAAGGACCGTTTCGCCGGCCTGCAGCAGATCCGCTTTGCGCTGGGCTGCTT
This sequence comes from Stenotrophomonas sp. Pemsol, assembly GCF_003586545.1. Taxonomy (NCBI): domain Bacteria; kingdom Pseudomonadati; phylum Pseudomonadota; class Gammaproteobacteria; order Lysobacterales; family Lysobacteraceae; genus Stenotrophomonas; species Stenotrophomonas sp. Pemsol. The sequence goes on from NZ_CP025780.1 coordinate 446,278, forward strand.
CTGGGGCGCCGAGCGCAAGTTCTGGACCGAGCCGGGCGTGTACAGCACCTCGGTCGGCTATGCAGGTGGCATCACGCCGAACCCGACCTATGAAGAGGTCTGCTCGGGCCTGACCGGCCACACCGAAGTGGTGCAGGTGGTGTTCGACCCGGCGGTGGTGAGCCTGGAGCGGCTGCTGCAGCTGTTCTGGGAAAGCCACGACCCGACCCAGGGCATGCGTCAGGGCAACGACACGGGCACCCAGTACCGCTCGGCGATCCATGCCACCGACGAGGCCCAGTACAAGGCCGCGCTGGCCAGCCGCGAGGCCTACCAGACGCAGCTGGCTGCGGCCGGCTACGGCCCGATCACCACCGAGATCGTGTACCCGGCACCGGCGTACTACTACGCCGAGGACTATCACCAGCAGTACCTGGCGAAGAACCCGAACGGCTACTGCGGCATCGGCGGCACCGGCGTGAGCTGCCCGATCGGGTTGGATGTGGAGGCGCCGCGCTGACGCGCGGTGGTCCGCCTGCGGCGGGCTGAAGCTGAAAGCAACTGCCAAAGCCAAAGCCAAAGCCAAAGCCAAAGCCAAAGCCAAAGCCAAAGCGGCTCTGGGTTGCTGATGGTTTGGCGGGACGGGTACAGATGGCGGGACACGCCGTAAACCCGTCCCTGGGGGCTCGGCCACGGCATCCATGCCGTGGACGGTCCCGCCATCTGTACCCGTCCCGTCTCCGATCATTTCCCGGTGACGGTGGGCAGGAGCAGTGGATTACTGACGAACTGAAGGAAAACAAAAAGGACGCGGCGTTCGCCGCGTCCTTCTTGTTTGATCCTGCAGTGCTTTCTGTAGAGCGGAGCCATGCTCCGCTCCAAGCAAGCGAAGCGCGCGACCCGCTGTTGCTCTTCTTTCTTTCTTCCGTGGCGGGTGGCCACCGGAAACTGTCAGAGGGCGGGCGGGTTGGGTTCGCGGGGGTGTCCGCCGCC
>NZ_CP025780.1:447349-475816 GCF_003586545.1 Stenotrophomonas sp. Pemsol
CATGGGCCCGAGGCATGCCTCGGGCGGGTTGGGCAGGACGCCCAACCCCGGTCTTGCCGTGTGCGCAGGACAGCGCACACGAGCAAGCGGCGGCCAAGCCTCCGGGGATGGATTCACGGCGTCTCCCGCGAACCCCACCCCCCCGACCCAGCGCGGCTTTTTGCTCTTCGCGACCAACCGACCCGCCACGAGGGGCTCAGCCGTTGGCCGGAATCCTCACAGTGCCGCGCGGATCCGCTCGCGCAGCGCTTCCAGATCCTTGGCAAACGCATCGATGCCGGTCGCCAGCTTCTCGGTGGCCATCGGATCGGCCGCCAGGTCCGCCGCGAACTTCGCCGCATCGATCGGGGTCACCGCCGTGCCATCGGCGGCGCCGGCCACCAGCTTGCGCGGCAGCTCGCCGTGGTCGGCGTCCAGCTTTTCCAGCAGGTCCGGAGAAATCGTCAGGCGGTCGCAGCCGGCCAGCGCTTCGATCTGCGCGGTCGAACGGAACGAGGCGCCCATCACCACCGTCGGCGAACCGCGACGCTTGAATTCGGCATACACGCCGCGCACGAACTTCACGCCCGGGTCTTCATCGATGGTGGCCGGGGCCTGGCCGTTGGCCACGTACCAGTCCAGGATGCGGCCGACGAACGGCGAGATCAGAAACGCCCCGGCTTCGCTGCAGGCCAGCGCCTGGGTCGGGTTGAAGATCAGGGTCAGGTTGCAGTCGATGCCCTCGGCCTGCAGGATGCGTGCGGCTTCCACGCCTTCCCAGGTCGCGGCGATCTTGATCAGGATCTTCTCGCGCGGCACGCCGGCATCGGCGTACATCTGGATGAACTGGCGGGCCTTGGCCACGGTGGCAGCGGTGTCGTGAGCCAGGTCGGCATCCACCTCGGTGGACACCCGGCCCGGCACCAGCGTGCTCAGCAGCGCGCCGACGCCGATGGTCAGGCGGTCGGCCACGGCGTGCACCACGGCTTCGCGGTCGCCACTCTGCTGGCGGCCCCAGGCCAGTTCGCGTTCGATCAGCTCGGCGTAGACCGGCAGGTCCAGCGCCTTCTTCACCAGGGTCGGATTGGTGGTGCAGTCCACCGGCTGCAGGCGCTTGATCGCCTCGTAGTCACCGGTATCGGCAACGACCACGGACAGTTCGCGCAGCTGGGACAGTTTGGACGGGGTACTCATTACGGCTCCTGGGGCAGGGGGATCGAATCGCGCGCGGTGCGCAGCGGTAATCAGGGGCGGTCGTTGTGGACCGCGGTCACGCGCAGGCGCAGCTTGCGGCCACCGGGCGCGTTCCAGTCGATGCTCTGGCCGATCGAAAGGCCGAGCAGGGCACTGCCGACCGGGGCCAGCACGGAAACCTTGCCTTCATCGACGTTGGCTTCGCGGGGGAAGACCAGGGTCAGGACGTGCTTCTCGCCCGACACTTCATCTTCGCACTCCACGCGCGAATGCATCATGACGATGCCTTCGGGAATCTGGTCCGGTGCCAGCACGGTGGCCCGGTTGAGTTCTTCAGCAAGCGCGAGCGCGGCAGGCGTCTGGCTCAGCGCAGGGGATTCGAGCATGGCGTCCAGGCGGTCCATGTCGAAGGTGGAAACGGTGATCGACGGCGGCAGGCCGCTGGCGGTACTCATGGTGAAGCTCCTTGGTTGAAAGCCATGCAAAAGGCGGCACCTGCTGGCGCCGCCTGTCTGTATTGTGGGGACAAATGCGGCCGGAATCGACTCCTGCCGATTCCAGGCCGGTACTGCGGGGGCTCAGCCGTTCAGCGCGGGGCCGGGCAGGGCCGGCGCATCGCTGCCGGCATCGAGCGCCTCCAGGGTGAACAGCGCCTGCGGCAGACGCTTGAACTGGTCGGCCAGGTCCATCAGGAAGTCGTTCATGGCCGAGCTGCGGCGCCAGATCATGGCGATGCGGCGGCTGGGACGGCCTTCGCCGGTGAAGTCGAGCAGGCGGATGTTGTTCGAGCGCGGCACTGGCGGCTGCACCGACAGGCTCGGCAGCAGGGTGATGCCGACGTCGGCGGCGACCATCTGCCGCAGCGTTTCCAGGCTGGTGGCGCGGAACTCGGACTTCTCGTTGGCGCCGAACAGGCGGCAGACTTCCAGCGCCTGGTCGCGCAGGCAATGGCCGTCCTCCAGCAGCAGCAGCTTCTGCGTGGCCAGTTCCTGCACGTCCAGGTGCTCGCGACGTGCCAGCGGGTGGCGACCGGAGACGGCCAGCAGGAACGGTTCCTCGAACAGGAACTCGGCATGCAGCTGGTCGTCGATCACCGGCAGCGCCAGCAATGCAGCGTCGAGCTTGCCTTCGCGCAGGCGGTCCAGCAGCACATCGCTCTTTTCCTCGACCAGCAGCAGTTCCAGCTCCGGGAAGCGCTCGCGGATGCGCGGGATCACATGCGGCAGCAGGTACGGGCCGAGGGTCGGGAAGATCCCCAGGCGCACCGTACCGGCTTCCGGATCGCGGCTGCGTCGCGCCGCTTCCTTCAGCTGTTCCACTTCGGACACGATCACCCGCGCCCGTGCGGCCGCTTCCTGGCCGGCCGGGGTCAGCATCACCTTGCGCGGTGCGCGTTCCACCAGCGGCAGGCCGAGCTCTTCCTCCAGCTTGCGGATCTGCGTGGACAACGTCGGCTGGCTGACAAAGCAGGAAGCGGCAGCCCGGCCGAAATGCTTGTGGTCGGCCAGGGCTACCAGGTACTTCAGATCACGTAGGTTCATCCTTACACCCCAGGGGTAACGGACCGGCTGACGGCGTGGTTACCCGACAGGCAGACAATGTTCCCGGTGATCTGGGAACGGTGGATCAGGCCGCTTCAGCAACGGCACCGCTGCTGTTGCTCACCGACGAGCGGATCAGGTGGTCGAACGCGCTCAGTGCGGCGGTGGAACCGGCGCCCATGGCGATGATGATCTGCTTGTAGGGCACCGTCGTGCAATCGCCAGCAGCAAACACACCCGGCAGGTTGGTCTGGCCGCGATCGTCGATGACGATCTCGCCACGCGGCGACAGCGCCACCACATCCTTCAGCCACTCGGTGTTGGGCAGCAGGCCGATCTGCACGAAGATGCCTTCCAGCTCGACGCGGTGGGCATCGCCGCCGATGCGGTCCTTGTAGACCAGGCCGGTGACCTTGCTGCCGTCGCCGAGCACTTCGGTGGTCTGTGCGCTGGTCAGCACGGTGACGTTGCCCAGGCTGCGCAGCTTCTTCTGCAGCACTTCGTCGGCACGCAGGCTGGAATCGAACTCCAGCAGGGTTACATGCGACACGATGCCGGCCAGGTCGATGGCCGCTTCCACACCGGAGTTGCCGCCGCCGATCACCGCCACGCGCTTGCCCTTGAACAGCGGACCATCGCAGTGCGGGCAGTAGGCCACGCCCTTGTTGCGGTACTGGTCCTCGCCCGGCACGTTCATCTGCCGCCAGCGCGCGCCGGTGGACAGGATCACCGAACGCGACTTCAGCACCGCGCCGTTCTCCAGCTGCACCTGCACCAGGCCGTCTTCGCCGGCCGGCACCAGCGCACTGGCGCGCTGCAGGTTCATGATGTCCACGTCGTACTCGCGCACATGCTGCTCCAGCGCCGTGGCCAGCTTCGGGCCTTCGGTTTCCTTCACCGAGATGAAGTTCTCGATCGCCATGGTGTCCAGCACCTGGCCACCGAAGCGCTCGGCAGCGATGCCGGTACGGATGCCCTTGCGCGCGGCATAGATCGCCGCTGCGGCGCCAGCCGGGCCACCACCGACCACCAGTACGTCGAAAGCATCCTTGGCGGCGATCTTCTCGGCATCGCGCTTGCTGGCATTGGTGTCCAGCTTGGCCACGATCTGTTCCAGGGTCATGCGGCCCTGGTCGAACACTTCACCGTTGAGGTACACGGTCGGCACCGACATGATCTCGCGCTTCTCGACTTCGTCCTGGAACAGCGCACCATCGATGGCCACGTGCTGGATGCGTGGGTTGAGTACCGCGGCCAGGTTCAGCGCCTGCACCACGTCCGGGCAGTTCTGGCAGGACAGCGAGAAGTAGGTTTCGAACTTGTATTCACCTTCCAGGTTCTGCACCTGCTCGATCAGCTCGGCGGTGGCCTTGGACGGGTGGCCGCCGACCTGCAGCAGGGCCAGCACCAGCGAGGTGAACTCGTGACCCATCGGCAGGCCGGCGAAGGTCAGGTGGATGTCCTGGCCCGGCGTGCCCAGGTCGAAGGACGGCACGCGGCCCTGGCCATCGCGCAGGACCTGCAGCGTGATCTTGTCCGACAGGTTTTCCAGGGTCTGCAGCAGTTCCAGCATTTCCTGCGACTTGGCGCCGTCGTCGGCGTGCGCGGTGATCTGGATCGGGCGGGTCACGCGCTCCAGATAGGTCTTCAGCTGCGACTGCAGGTTGGCGTCCAACATCGGGTCATCTCCTGGCTTCAGGCAAACAGGGGGCGTGGCACCGCTGTAGAAGGTAGCGGACCAGCAGGGGGTAGGGGTGAACCCAAGACAGCGACCGTGGAAGGGGCTGGCTGGCCAAGGCGGGCGAGCGTTGGCTGTCTTGGGTTCACCCCCACGCCGGCGGGGGGGACCGGCACGGGGATGAAGGGCGCGCCGTGGCGTGGGGCCACGGCAGGCCGGTACTACTTTAGATCTTGCCGACCAGGTCCAGCGACGGGGTCAGGGTCTTCTCGCCTTCCTTCCACTTGGCCGGGCAGACCTGGTTCGGGTTGGCGGCGGTGAACTGGGCAGCCTTCAGCTTGCGCAGGGTCTCGGACACGTCACGGGCGATCTCGTTGGAGTGGATCTCCAAGGTCTTGATCACGCCTTCCGGGTTGATGATGAAGGTGCCGCGCAGGGCCAGGCCTTCTTCTTCAATGTGCACGCCGAAGGCGCGGGTCAGCTGGTGGGTCGGGTCGCCGACCAGCGGGAACTGGGCCTTGCCGACGGCCGGCGAGGTCTCGTGCCACACCTTGTGCGAGAAGTGGGTGTCGGTGGTGACGATGTAGACCTCGGCGCCGGCCTTCTTGAACTCGGCGTAGTGGTCAGCGGCGTCTTCGATCTCGGTCGGGCAGTTGAAGGTGAAGGCGGCCGGCATGAAGATCAGGACGGACCACTGGCCCTTCAGGCTGGCGTCGGAAACCTTGATGAACTCGCCGTTGTGGTAGGCGTTGGCTTCGAACGGCTGGATCTGGGTATTGATGAGGGACATCATTTTTCCTCTTGGTGAAGGGGAGTGGGTGAATCGACAGGAGCTAGGTTACCCATTCGCTCGCGATAAGAACAATCCATTGATTGCATCTATTTGATAGATGGAGTCTATCAAATGGCCATGAGCAGGCACTGAACCCTGCCGCTCCCATCCTGCAACTGCTTGTGTGACAAGGAAAATCGACCGGGACGTGTGAAGAGGGCTGATAGCCCCTCCTTATACCCTCTTGCGAAACCTGAACGGATTCCAGCTTTTTGTAGCGTCGAGCCATGCTCGACGGTGGATCTGTAGAGCCGAGCCGATGCTCGGCTGTTCCAGCAGCAGCCGAGCATCGGCTCGGCCCTACAATTGAGGCATGTCTTTCCAACCCGAACCCACCCTGCGTCAGGTCGTAGCTGACGCCAGTGCCCGCTTGGGCGGTGTCGACGCCCGCCACGAAGCCGAACTGCTGCTGCTGCATGTACTGGAGCGCCCGCGCAGCTGGCTGTTCGCCCATGCCACCGATCCGCTGGCCGCCAATGACCAGGCCGCCTTCGAAGCCTTGCTGGCCCGCCGTGTGGCCGGTGAGCCGGTTGCCTACCTGACCGGGCGCCGCGGTTTCTGGACGCTGGACCTGGAGGTCGACCCGGCCACGCTGATCCCGCGCCCGGAAACCGAGCTGCTGGTCGAGTTGGCGCTGGAGCGACTGCCGCCGGACCAGGCGTTGCAGCTGGCCGACCTCGGTACCGGCAGCGGTGCGATCGCACTGGCACTGGCCAGCGAACGGCCCCGGGCACAGGTGCTGGCCACCGATGCCAGCCCGGGCGCGCTGGCCGTGGCCGCGCGCAATGCGGCCCGCCATGAACTGGACAACGTCCGTTTCGCCGAGGGCGGGCACGACTGGTATGCGCCGCTGCAGGGCGTGCGCTTCGACCTGATCGCCAGCAATCCGCCGTACATCGCCAGCAACGACCCGCACCTGGAACAGGGCGACCTGCGCTTCGAACCGTCTACCGCGCTGGCCTCGGGCATGGACGGCCTGGATGACATCCGCCGCATCGTCGATGGTGGCCAGGCCCACCTGCGGCCCGGCGGTTGGTTGCTGATCGAGCACGGTTGGGACCAGGGCGCGGCGATCCGGGCACTGTTCGAGGCGACGGGATTTGCCGAGGTGCAGACCGTGCAGGACCTGGAGCAGCGCGACCGCATCACCCTGGGCCGGCGTCCGGCCTAGAATGGAGGTTCTCCTGCCCCGGCAGGGCATCACCCTGGAGCTGCAAGCATGCGTACGCTGTACCCCGCCATCACCCCCTACGACGTCGGCACCCTGAAGGTCGACGACCGCCACACGCTGTACTTCGAACAGTGCGGCAACCCGGAAGGCAAGCCGGTGGTGATGCTGCATGGTGGCCCGGGTGGCGGCTGCAGCGACAAGATGCGCCAGTTCCACGATCCGTCCAAGTACCGCATCATCCTGTTCGATCAGCGCGGTGCCGGCCGTTCCACCCCGCACGCGGACCTGGTGGACAACACCACCTGGGACCTCGTCGCCGATATCGAGAAGCTGCGCGAGCACCTGAAGGTCGATCGCTGGCAGGTGTTCGGTGGCAGCTGGGGCTCGACCCTGGCGCTGGCCTATGCCGAGACCCATCCGCAGCGCGTGACCGAACTGGTCCTGCGCGGCATCTTCATGCTGCGTCGCTGGGAGCTGGAATGGTTCTACCAGGAAGGCGCCAACCGCCTGTTCCCGGATGCGTGGGAGCACTACCTCAAGCCGATTCCGCCGGTGGAGCGCCATGACCTAATCTCGGCCTTCCACCGCCGCCTGACCAGCGACGACGAAACCACCCGCCTGGAAGCGGCCAAGGCCTGGGCGGTGTGGGAAGGCGCGACCAGCTTCCTGCATGTCGATGATGACTTCATCAACAGCCACGAAGACCCGCATTTCGCGCTGGCGTTTGCCCGCATCGAGAACCACTACTTCGTCAACGGTGGTTTCTTCGAGGTGGAAGACCAGCTGCTGCGCGACGCGCACCGCATCGCCGACATCCCGGGCGTGATCGTGCACGGCCGCTACGACGTGGTCTGCCCGCTGGCCAACGCCTGGGACCTGACCAAGGTGTGGCCGAAGGCGAAGCTGGAAATCACCCCGGCCTCGGGCCATTCGGCGTTCGAGGCCGAGAACGTGGACGCGCTGGTGCGCGCCACCGATAGCTTCGCGTAATGCCCCGGGGTCAGATCCCTTTCCCACGGAAAGGGCTCTGACCCCAGCCAGGAATCCATCCACGCATGGCGTGGATCTACCAGTCCCCAGCCAGCAACGCGTCGGCCAGTACCTGCAATTTCGGCGAATGCTGGCGCGACGGCGGGTAGATCAGTGACAGCGCGCGGCTGCGGCCCTCAAACGGCTGCAGCACGCGCTGCAGGCGGCCATCGGCCAAGGCGTCGGCCACCGCGAAATCCATCACCTGCACGATGCCGATGCCGGCGATCGCCGCTTCCACCAGCGGATCGCCGCTGTCGAACACCATCCGCGCCGGTGGCGTGAAATCATGAAGCTGGCCGTCCTGCAGGAACTGCCAGTCCACCAGCCGGCCACTGCGCAGGTTGCGCACCGCCAGGCAGGCGTGATTCTGCAGCGAGGCTACATCGCCCGGTGCGCCACAGCGGGCCAGATAGGCGGGGCTGGCCACCGTCACCCAGCGCAGCGGCCGCAAGGGCCGCGCGACGATGCGCTGGTCGGCGATGACGCCGGTGCGCAGCGCGGCATCGAAACCTTCTTCAACCAGATCGACCAGGCGGTCGTTGAGCACGGCTTCCACCTGCAGTTGCGGGTGCTGCTGCAGCATCGGCCCGAGCAGCGGTACCAGCACCTTGCGCCCGAACATCGAGGGCGCACTGATCTTCAGGGTGCCCGAGGGCGTGCACGGACGGTCGGCCAACTGGCGTTCGGCATCCTCGAGACCGCACAGCAGGGGCGCGACCTGATCGACGAACTGGCGACCATCCGGGGTCAGTGCCACGTTGCGGGTGTTTCGCTGCAGCAGCTTCACCCCCAGCGCGGCCTCCAGCCGACTGATCGCGCGCGACAGGCCTGACTGGCTCAGGCCCAGTTGCCCGGCGGCGACGGTGAAACTGCGTGCTTCGGCCACCTGCACCAGCATGCGCACGGCATTGAGGTCCATCGAGGTTCCATTCATGCTGAAAATCATGACAGATATGGACGGAAAGGGGTTTATTGATAGCTCTGCATCAATGAGACTGCGCTCCCCCACAGCACCGGAGCGTCGATGCCTCCCCTCAAGTACCCGCGCTGGGCGCTGGCCCTGCTGGCCACCGCCCAGCTGATCATTGCCCTGGACGCCACCATCATCTTCGTCGCCCTGCATGACATGGGGCGCGCGCTGCAGATCAATGCGCAGCAGCTGCAATGGGTGGTCAGTGCCTACACCGTGGCCTTTGGCGGCAGCCTGCTGCTGGGGGGCCGTGCCGCCGACCTGATCGGCCGCCGCCGCTTCTACCGGCTGGGCATGCTGCTGTTCGCACTGGCGTCGCTGCTCGGCGCGCTGGCGCCGAACGCCACCCTGCTGATCATCGCGCGTGCGGCGCAGGGCATCGGCGCGGCATTGCTGTTCCCGGCCACGCTGGCGCTGATCAACACGTTGTATGCGGAAGGTCCGGTGCGCAACCGTGCACTGGCGATCTGGAGCATGGCCAGCGCGGTGGGCCTGGCGCTGGGCACGCTGCTCGGCGGCGTGCTGACCCAGGCGTTCGGCTGGCCGGCGGTGCTGGCGGTGATCGTGCCACTGGCCACCACCTGCGCGGTGGCTGCGGGTGCGTGGTTGCCGGCCGATGGCCCGCGTGCGCAGGGCCGCTCGTTCGATCTGGCCGGCTGCATCACCGTCACTGCCGGCGGCAGCCTGCTGGTCACTACCCTCGTGCAAGGGCCGGAGTGGGGCTGGACTGCGCCGGCCACGCTGGGCTGCCTGCTGCTGTCGGTGCTGCTGCTGGTGGCGTTCGTGCAGATCGAACAGCGCAGCCGCGATCCGCTGATGCAGTTCGCGTTGCTGCGGCTGCCCGGACTGCGCGCGGCACTGGGCCTGACCTTCGCCTTCATGAGCAGCTATGGGGTGCAGTACTACTTCATGGCGCTGTACTTCCAGGACGGCTACGGCTGGAGCCCGCTGCAGGCCGGCCTGGCATTCCTGCCCGCCACCGCGGTGTGCACGGTCGGCATCCAGCTGGCCGAGTGGACGCTGCAGCGCTGGAGCGCGCGCAAGGTGCTGGTGGTCGGGCAGCTGGCCGGCGCCATCGGTATCGCCTGGGTGGCCGCGACGCTGCCGCACGGCGCGAACTTCTGGCCGCTGCTGCCCGGCGTGGTAGTGCTGAGCATCGGCCAGGGCATGACCTGGACCTCGATGTGGATCGTGGCCGGGCAGGGCGTGCCGTCCGCACAGCAGGGTGTTGCATCTGGCATGGCGGCGACCGCGCAGCAGATCGGTGGTGCGCTGGGCCTGGCGGTGCTGGTGATGGTGGCCAATGCCGATGCGGGTGCAGCCGGGTCGCTGAGTGCACTGGCCGGGCTGGTGCGCGCCGAATACGGTGCCGCCTTGTTTTCACTGTTCGGCGTGGTGATCGCGCTGGGCCTGCGCCCGGCGCCGGCCGAATCGGCCGCCACCGTCTGCCCGGCCAACGAGGCATGATTGAAGGCGCTGCCGTGGGTGGATGTGCCGGCCAGCGGCCGGCACTACCGGTTCGGCATGGATGCACGCGCGTTCAACCCAGCGCCAGCAACTCCGGTTGCAGCGCGCTGAAGATCCGCGCCAACCGCTCGGCCCACGCCTGCTGCCCTGCCATATCGGCAATGAGGTCCTGGCGGATCTCCAGTTCCACGTGCACCAGCCCACGGCCTTCGCCATGCACCGGCACCGCGTAGTCGCTGGTGCTGCTGACCGAATACGGTTCGTTGTCCCCCACCACCAGGTCGCCTTCGTCGCGCAATGCCTGCAGCAGGGCATGGGCAAAACGCATGTCCTGGTGGTACAGCACGCCGGCGTGCCAGGGCCGCTGCGTGCCGTTCATCACGGGGGTGAAGCTGTGCATCATCACCAGCAGGGTGGGCTGGCCGGCATCACGGCGCGCATCAAGCTCGGTCTCGATGCGTGCATGGTACGGCGCGTGGATCGCATCGATGCGCTGCTGTCGCTGCGCCGCCGACAGCCCGGCATTGCCCGGCACCACGGTGTGGTCGCTCACCTCCGGAATCAGCGTCGGTGAGGCCAGTGGGCGGTTGCAGTCGATCAGCAGCCGCGAGTACGTCTGTTCGATCGCCCAGGCATCGAGCCGTTCGGCCAGTGCACGGGTGGTGCCGGCGATGCCGATGTCCCAGCCGATGTGGCGGTCCAGCTCGGCCTGGGGCAGGCCGAGCCCGGTCAACGCACGCGGCACCTGCTGGCCGGCGTGGTCGGCCAGCAGGAGGTAGGGCGAGACGCCCTGCGCCCGGTGGATCGTGTAGATCGCCGGGTCGTCGGCGCCGAGCAACGCAGGCAGCCTGTGCAGGTCGGCGTCAGCCACGTGGGCGTCCGTCCAGGTGGTGCTCGATCATCCACAGCCCGGCCCAGAGCTTGGCGTCCAGCTCGTAGCCTTCGCCCATCTTCTGCACCAGCCAGGCCGCAGCCTCGCTGCGTGGAATCTCGTGCACGGTGATGTCCTCGCTGTCATCACCGCCCCCTTCGCCGATGCGGCGCAGGCCGGTGGCGCGCACGAAGGCGATCTTCTCGCTGCTGGCGCCGGAAGACGTCGGGCCGATCATCAGCACTTCGGCGTGATCGGCGGTCCAACCTGTTTCTTCTTCCAGTTCGCGCACGGCCGAGACTTCGATCGATTCTCCGGCGTGGATGTCGCCGACCAGGCCGGCCGGCATCTCGATGGTGGGTGCCTGCAGCGGCACGCGGAACTGCTCGACGAACAGCACCTTGTCCTCCGGGGTGACGGCGATGATGATCGCGGCCAGGCCACCGGCATGGGTGCGTTCGCTGTATTCCCAGGTACCGCGCACGACCATGCGCTGGTACTTGCCTTCATAGACGACACGCGGGGCTTCGGTATTGCGCTGGCTCATGCGGGCTCGCTGTGGGAGGGAAGAGGATCGGCCACGCCGGCGGCGTCGAACAGCCGGCGGCGGGTCATCGGGCCGAAGCGCAGGGTCTGGCACAGGCCACCGAGCAGCTCTGGATCGGCCGATTGGCGCAGCAGTCCGGGCTGGCTGCCCTCCAACGGCGCATCCAGCGCGATGGTGGTCAGCTGGCGCCAGAGCTGGGCGTGCTCGCGCTGCTCGCGCAGCCGCACTGCCATCTGTGCAGCGCCACGCAGGCGCAGGAACGGCACTTCGTCCAGTCGTTCGAACAGCGCATCCATGCTGCCGAAATGGGCCAGCAGCACGGCGGCCGATTTGCTGCCGACGCCACTGACACCGGGAATGTTGTCCACCGCATCGCCACACAGCGCCAGGTAGTCGGCGATCTGATGCGCGTGCACGCCGTGCCGCGCCTTCACCCCGGCCACGTTCCAGCGCTGGTTGCGGGCGTAGTCCCACTGCTCGTCATGGTCGACCAGCAGTTGCGACAGGTCCTTGTCGGCGGAGATGATCACCCCGCGATGGCTGCTCCGGTGTACGTGCAGGGCGCTGCCGATCAGGTCGTCGGCCTCGTATTCGTGGTGGGCCAGGACGGCAAGGCCCAGCGCCGCGCACAGCGCCTTGCAGTGTACGAACTGGCGCTTGAGCGCTTCCGGTGCTGGCTCGCGGTTGGCCTTGTAGGCCGGATACAGCCGGTGGCGGAAACCACTGTCAAGCGCTTCATCGAAGGCGATGGCGATGTGCCGCGGGCGCTCGCGCTCGAGCAGGTCCAGCAGGAAGCGGGCGAAGCCGTGCACCGCATTGGTGGGCCAGCCCTGTGCGTCCTGGAACTGGTCTGGCAGTGAATGCCAGGCACGGAACACGTAGATGCTGGCATCAACCAGGTACAGCGACGGCGGGGCAGCCGGCAGGGTCATGCCGGGGGCGTCCAGTCGCGCAGCAGGGCCGCCGGGTCGGGGCGCTCGCGCTCGGGTACGTCGGCCTTGGGCGTACCGATGTGGATGAAGCCGGCGATGCGTTCGCCGTCGACCAGGCCCAGGTGGGCCTGAACAGCCGGATCGAAGGCCATCCAGGCGGTCAGCCACTGCGCGCCGAAACCCAGCGCCTGCGCGGCCTGCAGCAGGGCGAAACAGACGCAGCCGGCGGTCATCAGCTGTTCCTGTTCGGGCACCTTCGGGTCCGGCCGCGGGCTGGCCACCACCACGATCACCAGCGGTGCGTGGCTGAAACGCTGGCGGTCCTTCTCGAACACGGCCTCGCCCGCATGTGGGTCGCGCTGGCGGCTGCGTTCAGCCAGGAAGTCGCCCAGAGTGTGACGTGCATCGCCTGCGATTTTCAGGAAGCGGAACGGCACGCGCTTGCCGTGGTCGGGCACGCGCACCGCTGAGGCCAGCATCCGCTGCAGGGTGGCCGGGTCCGGCCCGGGCTCGCCCAGTTGCCGCGAGGGCACCGAGCGGCGGGCATCCAGGGCGAGCAGGGCGGCAGGATCGGGCATGGAGGCTGAACCGGTCATCACGGGCGTTTGATTATAGTCGGGGTGGTCAATGACGCCGTCTGTGTCGCGTCCGGCCCCTGAATACCAAACTGTGATGAACATCATGCCACTGGCGGGAAACGGACAGCCGCTTCCCCTCGCCTCGTGGGCCTTGCACGGCTTACGATATCTGTCTTGCCGGGCCGCCGGTCATGAGGTTTGAAGTGAGGACTGTTTCACTGTCCGTGACGGGCTGGCCGGCCTACCATCGACGTTCCGGTACATGGGGTGTGCCGGAAGCCGCGATGTCCATGCTGTCTGTCGTACCAGAGAAGGTGGGGAGCCTTCCCGAATGATGAGCGTGCCCACACCGATGGGATCGCCGGGCCGTGACCCGGCCCAGCTCCAGCGTGCCCGGGACATGGTCCTGCCCGCGTTGTGCCAGGCCTTCGGGGCGGCACTGGCGCGTTTCGACGATGCCCTGTTCGACCGCGCCGGCAATGCCGGCTCGTCGCAGTTGCTGTTCCTGGACGCGATGCGCGAACTGCGCCGGCGCCGTGAGGACATCGCGGCCGCTTTCGCCGGCCACCTGCAGCAGGCCTGGGCCGCATTGGAGGCTGGTGAGCCGCTGTCAGCCGAGGCGACCCTGTCCGGGCCGGCCGAGGATGGGCTCAGCCTGCTGGCCGAGCATGTGCTGGAATCACGGTTGGCGGTGCGCAATTTCGCCACTGTATTGCTGCGTGACTTCAAGCCGGTGCTGGCGCGGCTGGATCGCCGCCTGGGCCGGTTGATCGGCGGCGCGGAACTGGACGCCGACCACAATCCGATCAGCCCCGAACACCTGGGCGTGGCCATCCACGAAGCCTTTGCCGGCTGTGAACTGGCCCCGGAAGTGCATCTGGTGCTGATCAAGCTGTGCGAGCGCGACCTGCGTGCACCGGTCGGTCGCATCTACGAGAAGCTGGACGAGCAGCTGGCCGCAGCCGGCGTGATGTCGCAGATGGGGGCTCCGCAGCGCCCACAACCGCCGGCACCGGATCCGCGCATGGCCGGGATGCTGGATGACCTGGTCGAGCATCGCCACGGCGCGGGCGTCGATCCGGGGTTCAGCGATGACGAGCAGGCCGCACCGGCCTGGGCGCAGCGCTTCGCCGCCCGCTGGTCCGAGCGCCGCGGGCATATGCAGCAGCACCTCGGCGGCGATGACGGCGCCACCGGCGAGGCCTACGCTGGCCAGCAGGGTATGCTGCTGGAAGCGCTGCACGAACTGCTGCAGCAGACCCGCCACGTGCGTGAGGACGCCACGTCTGCGGCACAGGTGGCAGTTGGCCAGCAGCGCCCGCTCAGCCAGCGCGAAATGATGTCGGTGCTGTCGCTGCTGCAGGCCACGCCCAGCGCCACCCTGCGCGCGGCCATCGGCGAGGACGGCGAATCGCTGGCGCAGCGCCTGAAGAGCGAAGTGCTGTCCAGCGCCACCCAGCTTGGCGTCGATCCGGGCCAGACCCGGCTGGACCCGCAGGATGAGGATGCCATCGACCTGGTCGGCATGCTGTTCGACGTGATGCTGGACGAGCGTGAACTGGAAGGCCGCTCGCGCGAACTGATCGGCCGCCTGGTGGTGCCTTTCGTCAAGGTCGCCATGCTCGACCGCCGCATGTTCGTGCAGAAGACCCACCCGGCGCGCAAGCTGCTCAACTCGCTGGCCGAGGCCTGCGAGGGCAACACCGGCGAGAGCCAGGCCGAGCGCATGCTGATGGCCAAGGTCGAAGAGATCATCGAGCGCCTGGTGGCCGAGTTCAACGAGAACCTGGCGATCTTCCTGACCCTGGAAGAGGAATTCCGCGAGTTCCTGGTGCAGCATCGCCGCCGCGTGGAAATCGCCGAGCGCCGTGCCGCAGAAACGCAGCGCGGCCAGGAAAAGCTGGAAATGGCCCGCAGCCGGGCCGGTGCGGAACTGGACCGCCGCATCGGTGACGCCACGCTGCCGCCGGCCATTGCCGAGTTCCTGCGCCAGCCGTGGCAGCATCATCTCACCTTGGCGTTGCTGCGCGAAGGCGAAGAAGGCGCGTCGGTGGCCGAGGCATTGAGCCTTGGCGATGGCCTGCTGGAGGAAGTGGCCGAGGCCCGCCGCCAGATCGTCGGCAAGCCGTGGCTGCAGGCCTGGCAGCCGGTGCTGGCCAAGGTGTTTGCCAGCGTCGGCGTGCACGGCGATGCGGCAACCGCCGCCATCGATGCCCTGCATGACACCCTGCAGGGCATCGCCGAGTCGCGGCCGGAACTGCAGCGTGCGCTGCCGGAGCTGCCGCAGGTTGCCTTGCCCGCGCCGCCAGTGGCTGAATCGCCGGCGGTTGAGCTTGGCGGGCAGATTGACGCCGACGATTTCGACAACGCCGATGCCGACCGCTTCCGCCGCATGGAAATCGGCAACTGGCTGGACTTCGTCGACAAGGATGGCAAGGTGCAGGCGGGCAAGCTGTCCTGGGTCAGCCCGATTTCCTCGCGCCTGCTGTTTGTCAACCGTCGCGGCGTGCGCTTCTGCGTGGCCTCGCCGGAAGAACTGGCGGTGATGATGCGGCTGGGCCGCCTGCGTGCCCATGTTGATGATGGCGCCTTCGACAGCGCCATGCAGGGCGTGATCGATCGCCTCGACCCGGGCAGCGCCACGCTGCACTGAGCGGGTGCCGCCTGCTAGGATCGGGAAACTCACCGATCAGCGGGGACCTGCATGGCCGTGGCGTTGCTGGGGATCAAGGAGACCGCGCCGGGCGAACGGCGCGTGGCACTGACGCCGGAGACCGCGCGCAGGCTCGGGGCCTTGGGCATTGCCGTCTGGTATGAGGCGGGCGCGGGTTTGGCGGCTGGTTTCACCGACGCCGCCTATGACGATGCCGGTGCACGCGTCTTCGACGCGGGCCGCTGGGCCGAGATCGATATCCTGCTGTGCGTGCAGGCCCCCCCTGCGGCGGTGCTGGAACAGCTCAAGCCCGGCGCCAGCGTGGTCGGCCTGCTGGCCCCGGCCAGCGATCCGGCGCTGGCCGCGCTGGCGGCCGATGGTCGCCTGCAGCTGTTCCCGCTGCAGCAGCTGCCGCGCACCACCCGTGCGCAGGCGATGGATGTACTCAGTTCGCAGGCCGGCATGGCCGGCTACAAGGCGGCGCTGATCGCCGCCGAACGCGCGCCGCGCTTCTTCCCGATGCTGACCACTGCTGCCGGCACCGTGCGGCCGGCCAAGGTGCTGGTGATCGGTGCCGGCGTGGCGGGCCTGCAGGCCATCGCCACCGCGCGCCGCCTCGGTGCACAGGTGGAAGGCTTCGACGTGCGCCCGGAAACCCGCGAGCAGATCCAGTCACTGGGCGCACGCTTCCTCGACCTCGGGGTCAGCGCGGCGGGCGAGGGCGGCTATGCGCGGGCGCTGACCGATGACGAGCGCGCCGAGCAGCAGCGTCGGCTGGCCGACCACCTGCGCAGTGTGGACGTGGTGATCTGCACGGCTGCGGTACCGGGTCGCCCGGCACCGACCATCGTGACCGCCGCGATGGTGGAAGGCATGGCCACCGGCAGCGTCATTGTTGATCTGGCGGCGGAAAGTGGCGGCAACTGCGCACTGACCCTGCCGGGGCAGTGCATCGAACACCAGGGCGTGACCATCGACGGTCCGCTGGGCCTGGCCAGCCGCGGCGCGACCCAGGCCAGCGAGATGTATGCACGGAACCTGCTCAACTTCGTTGCGCTGTTCGTGCGCGACGGGCAGCTCGGTTTCGATTGGGACGACGAACTGCTGGCGAAGACGCGCTGGCAGGCGTGAGTGATACGGGGTCAGATCCCTTCGCCTCTGGCAAAGGGATCTGACCCTGGTATCCCGAAGGCTTACCTTGGCTTCGCCGGCGGCGGGTTCTCCCGCACCCAGTCCTTGCGTTGCTCCGGCGTCATCTGCGACCAGCGCTCGCGCAGTGCGTCGCGCTGCGCGGGCGGCAGATCCCGCATCTGCCCGAACAGGGCCCGGGCCTGTTCACGCTGTTCCGGGCTCATGTGCTCGAAGCGGCGCAGGCCACGGCGGGCCTTGTCGCGCTCCTCCGGGCTCATCGTCTGCCAGCGCTGGCCATGCGAGAGCATCCGCTGGCGCTGGCCGGCATCGGCGCTGTTCCAGCGGTCGCGCAGCGGCGCCAGCAAGGATTCCCGCTGCGCTTCACTCAACTGTTCCCAGGCCGGCAGCGGTGGGGCTGGCGCGGGGCGTGCGGCAGGGGCGGGCGCGGCGTTCTGCGCCAATACCGGGAAGGCCGGCAGCAGCAACAGGGTCAACAGCAGCGGCAGGGTATGCAGTCGGGACATGGTTCACTCCATCGCCAGGTCGGTATCGCCCAGCCACAGGTACAGATCGGGATTTTCGTCGTACAGCACGCTGTTGTCTTCCATCGAGGCCAGCACCGGTGCCGGCACGGCGGGCGACAGGGGGCTGTGGCCGCTGAACTGCAGGCCGATCCCCAGCGCCACCACCAGAGAACAGGCGCTGGCCAGCCACCAGCGCCAGCGCCCGTGACGGGCTGCGCTGGCGCCGTGGCGGGCCTGGCGCAACTGTGCCAGCGTGGCCGGCGACAGCGCCTGCAGCGACTGCGCGTGCAGGTTGCGCAGCATGTCATCGGAGGGCAGGGAGCGGTTCACGGGTGGGTCTCCAGGTAGTCCTGCAGCGCCTGGCGGGCGCGTGCCAGATGGGTTTTTACCGCGCCTTCGCTGCAGCCCATGGCGCGGGCAGTGGTGGCTCCGTCCAGGTCCTGCAGCACGCGCAGGGTGAAGGCCTCGCGCTGGCGTGCGGGCAGGGTACGCAGGGCCTGCACCAGTTGCTGGTACTGCTGGCGCTGTTCGTGCGCCTGCGCCGGGTCGGGGCCGGGGTCGGCCCAGTCGATCCCGCCTCCGTCGGCGTCCTGGTTGTCGCGCCAGAACGGCAGGCGGAAACGGCGCCGGCGCTGCAGGTCGATCACGCGGCGGCGCAGGATGCTCCAGAACAGGGGCGCCCATTCGGCCGCCGGCTTGTCGGCGTAGTCCAGCATGCGCATCAGCGCGTCCTGAACCGCGTCCATGGCGTCTTCGCGCTGGCGCAGGCCGGCCTCGGCGAAACGGAACGCGCGCGGGCCGACGCTGGCCAGGAACGCCTCCAGCGATGCTGGCAGGGCATCGGTGTCGGCGCTCGGGGGGACGGGGCTGCTCACCAGCACAGGGTACGGTTCCTCGCTCGGGGTCACCATCGACAACGCGTGAGCGTCACCGCGGTTGACGCCGGGTGCGCGCCGGGTTCAGCCCGTGGTTATGATGGGCCGACGAAGACAGAGCGGGAGCGTTGCCAGTGAGTGACGGGTTCGTAGCGCTGTACATCTTCATGCTGGCGGCCATCGCCGGCCACGTGATCATTTCGCGGGTGCCGGTGATCCTGCATACCCCGCTGATGTCGGGTTCCAACTTCATCCACGGCATCGTGCTGATCGGCGCGATGGTGGTGCTGGGGCACGCGCAGACGCCGCTGGAAAAGGCGCTGGGCTTCCTTGCCGTGGTGCTCGGTGCCGGCAACGCCGCCGGTGGCTACGTGGTCACCGCGCGCATGCTGGAGATGTTCAAGCCGAGCGCGCCCAAGGGCGGCAGGGACGAACCGAAGGAGCCACAGGCTTGAACATCAGCACCGTCGAACTGCTCGACTGGCTGGTCAAGGCCAGCTACCTCGTCGCCGCCACGCTGTTCCTGCTGGGCCTGCAGCGCATGGCTTCGCCGCTGACCGCGCGCAGCGGCATCCGCTGGGCCGGGCTGGGCATGCTGCTGGCCACGGTGGCGACCTTCTTCCTGCCTGAACTGCACAACGTACCGCTGATCCTGGTGGCACTGCTGCTGGGCGCGGGCCTGGCCTGGTGGTCGGCCGGCAAGGTGGCCATCACCGACATGCCGCAGATGGTGGCGCTGTACAACGGCATGGGCGGTGGCTCGGCGGCGGCGATCGGTGCGGTGGAACTGCTGCGCTATGCCTTCCTGGCCCACCGCGATACCAGCCATTGGAGCGAGCAGGCGCTGGCCGACCTGGCCGCGCGCCAGCCGTCGGGCATGGTGCTGCTGCTGGCGGTGGTCGGCGCGGCGATCGGTGCGGTCTCGCTTTCCGGTTCGGTGATCGCCTGGGCCAAACTGGACGGACGACTGGACAAGCGCGTGACCTGGCCCGGCCAGCAGGTGATGAACCTGATGGTGGCACTGGCAGTGGCGGTGCTGGCGATCATCGCGGCCAGCACGCTCAACACCTCGGCAATCGTCGTCTTCTTCGTGCTGGCGCTGGCACTGGGCGTGCTGATGACGTTGCCGATCGGTGGCGCCGACATGCCGGTGGTGATCTCGCTGTACAACGCATTCACCGGCCTGGCGGTGTCCTTCGAAGGTTATGTGCTCGGCAATGAGGCGCTGATCATCGCCGGCATGATGGTCGGCGCGGCCGGCATCCTGCTGACCCGGTTGATGGCCAAGGCGATGAACCGGCCGATCCGCAACGTGCTGTTCTCCAACTTCGGCGGCGGTGCCGGAGGCGAGGCACAGGCGATCACCGGCGCGCAGAAGCCCATCGAAGCGTCGGACGTCGCGGCGATGATGGCCTTTGCCGAGCGCGTGGTGATCGTGCCCGGCTACGGCATGGCGGTGGCACAGGCCCAGCACAAGATCTGGGAACTGGCGCAGCGGCTGGGCCAGCGCGGCGTGAAAGTGAAGTTCGCGATCCACCCGGTGGCCGGGCGCATGCCCGGGCACATGAACGTGCTGCTGGCCGAGGCCGGCGTGCCCTACGACCTGATCGCCGACATGGACGACATCAACCCCGAATTCGCCAATACCGATGTGGTGCTGGTGATCGGTGCCAACGACGTGGTCAATCCGGTGGCGCGGACCGACCCGGCCAGCCCGATCTACGGCATGCCGGTGCTGGACGTGGTCAACGCGCGCAACGTGGTGGTGATCAAGCGTGGCAAGGGCACCGGTTTTGCGGGCATCGAGAATGCGCTGTTCTACGCCGACAACACCCGCATGCTCTATGGCGACGGCGCCGAAGCGGCGGCCTCGCTGGTGAGCGAACTGAAGGCGCTCGACGGCGGGCATTGAGGACGGGGGGCGGATCCCTTTCCGAAGGAAAGGGCTCTGACCCCTTTGCCGGCCAGCGGCCGGCACTACCGAATCCACGGATCTCTACGCGCTCAGCGCGCCAGCCAGGCACCTACGGCCACGGCCACGGCCAGCCACAGCCATTCCACCGCGCCATTGGCCAGGCTGATCAGGGTCCAGGCCAGGTGCGGGCCCATCCGCGTGGTGGCATCCCACAGGTCCAGGCCGATCGAGCCGCCCATCCAGGCGCTGGCGATGGCCCAGTTGGCCACGGCGGCCACCAGCAGGGTGCCGAGCACGACCAGGGCGACGCGCAGCCGGCCTGGGCCCAGCGTGCCCAGGCGCAGCATGAACACCAGTTCCAGGGCGGCCAGCACCGCCATCCAGCCGACCTGCCGGCCGGTCATCAGCGCCAGGACCATCCAGGCGAGGGGAGCGACAAACAGGCCCAGCAGCAGCATGAGGGGCCAGAGCCAGGTCACGGTCCTGGCACGCGCGGCATTGGAGGACATCGAAGCTCCCAGAAGATCACCCACAGGATACTGTGGTTTGCCGCAGTGCACCGGCGGTGCGGGGGCGGCTGGGCTAGAATGCCGTCTTGCGTGGCCTCAGCCACGGCCCCATATCGGTCCCCATGTATTCCCGTAGCAGCGAACCTGTCCACTTCGAACGCGATTGCGAGGCCGTGATGGTCCCGCAGGGCGATACCGTGACCCTGCCTGCCGGCAGCTATGGGTACATCACCCAGGCGCTGGGCGGCAGTTATTCGGTGTTCGTCGAGGGCAACCTGTTCCGCATCGCCGGCAAGGACGGCGATGCCATCGGCAAGGAGGCACCGGCGCCGCTCGAGCTGCCGGCCGACGCCACCGATGAACAGGTGGAGCAGCTGGTGTGGCAGCAGCTGCGCACCTGCTTCGATCCGGAAATCCCGGTCAACATCGTGGAGCTGGGCCTGGTCTATGAAGTCGAGATCAAGCACCTGGATGAGGGCAAGCGCGAGATCGACGTGAAGATGACCCTGACCGCCCCGGGCTGCGGCATGGGCGAGATCCTGGTCGACGACGTGCGCAGCAAGCTTGAAATGATCCCGACGGTGGCCGAGGCCGACGTCGACCTGGTGTTCGACCCGCCGTGGAACCAGCACATGATGTCCGAGGCGGCCCGGCTAGAGACCGGCATGCTTTGACCCAGGGCCCGCAGTGACGCGGGCCCGGCACTACCCGCAACCAGAACAGGAATCCTCCGGTGTCCCAGTCCATCCCCAGCTTCGCCGTCACCCGTTCGGACCACCCGCGCAGCGCTGAAGAGCGCGCCAAGATCCTGGAGAAGCCGGGCTTCGGCCTGCACTTCACCGATCACATGGTGGAAGTGCGCTGGGACAAGGATGCCGGCTGGCACAATGCCAACGTGCGCGCCTACGGCCCGCTGCAGCTGGACCCGGCCGCCGCTGTGCTGCATTACGGCCAGGAAATCTTCGAAGGCATCAAGGCCTACCGCCACGCCGACGGTTCGATCTGGACCTTCCGCCCGGATGCCAACGGCCGTCGCCTGCAGCGTTCGGCGCAGCGCCTGGCGTTGCCGGAACTGCCGGTGGAGATCTTCGTCGAATCGCTGAAGCAGCTGATCGCCGTCGACAGTGACTGGGTGCCTTCGGCCGATGAGTCGAGCCTGTATTTCCGTCCGTTCATGATCGGCGACGAGGCCTTCCTCGGCGTGCGCGGCGCGCACAAGGCCGGCTACTACGTCATCGCCAGCCCGGCCGGCCCGTACTTCGCCAAGGGCGTTGCCCCGGTGTCGATCTGGCTGTCCACCGAGTACGCGCGTGCGGCCAAGGGCGGCACCGGTGCTGCCAAGTGCGGTGGCAACTACGCCGCCTCGCTGCTCCCGCAGCAGAAGGCGCAGGCACAGGGCTGCTCGCAGGTGCTGTTCCTCGACCCGGTCGAAGGCAAGTACCTGGAAGAACTGGGCGGCATGAACGTGTTCCTGGTCTACAAGGACGGCACGCTGGTCACCCCGGAACTGTCGGGCAGCATCCTCGAGGGCATCACCCGCGAGAGCATCCTGCAGCTGGCCCGCGACCGTGGCATGAAGGTCGAAGAGCGCAAGGTCAGCATCGACGAGTGGAAGGACGGCGTCGCCTCCGGTGCGATCAGCGAAGTGTTTGCCTGTGGCACCGCCGCGGTGGTCACCCCGATCGGCCAGCTGAAGGGCGAGGGCTTCTCGGTGGGCGACATCAACGCGCCGGCCGGCGAAGTCACCATGTCGCTGCGCAAGGAACTGACCGATATCCAGTATGGCCGCCTGCCGGACCGCCACAACTGGCTGGTCAAGCTGGGCTGATCGCCCACATCGAATCGTAGAGCCGAGCCCGCGCCCGGCTGCGCTTCTGGAAAGCCCGTCCCCGCGACGGGCTTTCTGCGTTTCAGGCCAAGGGTCAGATCCCTTTCCGCGTGGAAAGGCATCTGACCCCGGATCGGTGGACGCCGATGTCGGCAAAGTCATTCCAGGACACGTGACGACCCAGTCAGGTCTGTGCAGGGCACGAGAAAGTTCCTTCACCTTCACAAACCCTCGACCCGAAAAGTCTCAGAACGAACATTTCATCTTGCTGAAAAGACGCTGAAAATCTTGTGGTGTCCGGTTTCGGCCATTAGCGTCATCTGCACGGCGGATCGTTAGGGGGATCCGCTGACTCGCCGGACTTCGAACCTCGCCAACGCAAGCCAGCCCAGGGTTCGGGCCGGTGCTTCTGCCGATTCCGGCATTCACACCACAAGAAAGGGAAATACGATGTCCCAGGTAACGCAACCGCGTGTGCGTCGAGTGTGGGTGGTCCTTGGTGCGTCCGTTCTGTCATCGCTGCTGCTGGCCACGCCTGCGCTGGCCGGTGACGTCCAGCTCAGCGGCCTGCAGTCCGCGCCGACGCACCAGCGCTTCATCGTGAAGTACCGCGACGGTAGTGCGCCGGTGGCCAACACCACCGCACTGGCCTCTTCGCTGAAGAGTGCCGCCGCCGGCCTGGCCAGCAGCCAGGGCCGCGCGCTGGGCCTGCAGGAGGTCCGCAAGCTGGCCGTTGGCCCGACCCTGGTCAGGACCGATCGGCCGCTTGACCAGGCCGAATCCGAGCTGCTGATGCGCAAGCTCGCCGCCGACCCGAACGTGGAATACGTCGAAGTCGACCAGATCATGCGTGCGACGCTGACCCCGAATGACACCCGCTTCAGCGAGCAGTGGGGCTTCGGTACCTCCAACGCGTCGATCAACGTGCAGCCGGCCTGGGACAAGGCTACCGGCACCGGCGTGGTGGTGGCCGTGATCGATACCGGCATCACCAACCATCCCGATCTCAACGCCAACATCCT
Source organism: Stenotrophomonas sp. Pemsol (assembly GCF_003586545.1). Lineage (NCBI taxonomy): Bacteria > Pseudomonadati > Pseudomonadota > Gammaproteobacteria > Lysobacterales > Lysobacteraceae > Stenotrophomonas > Stenotrophomonas sp. Pemsol. The sequence continues at coordinate 470,599 of NZ_CP025780.1, forward strand.
GCCTGGCTATGACTTCATCAGCGATGCCGCGATGGCGCGCGATGGCGGTGGCCGCGACAACAACCCGAATGACGAGGGCGACTGGTACGGCGCCAACGAGTGCGGCTCGGGCATCCCGGCCTCCAACTCCAGCTGGCACGGTACCCACGTCGCCGGCACTGTGGCGGCGGTGACCAACAACAGCACCGGCGTGGCCGGTACTGCGTTCAATGCCAAGGTCGTCCCGGTGCGCGTGCTGGGCAAGTGCGGCGGTTACACCTCCGACATCGCCGACGCGATCGTGTGGGCCTCTGGCGGCACCGTCAGTGGTGTGCCGGCCAACGCCAATCCGGCCGAAGTCATCAACATGTCGCTGGGTGGTGGCGGCAGCTGCTCCACCACCTACCAGAACGCCATCAACGGCGCGGTCAGCCGTGGCACCACCGTGGTGGTCGCCGCCGGCAACAGCAACACCAACGTGTCCTCGTCGGTGCCGGCCAACTGCCCGAACGTGATTGCCGTGGCGGCCACAACCTCGGCCGGTGCGCGTGCCAGCTTCTCCAACTACGGCACCGGCATCGACATCTCAGCACCGGGCCAGAGCATCCTGTCCACCCTCAACACCGGCACCACCACGCCTGGCAGCGCCAGCTACGCGTCGTACAACGGCACCTCGATGGCGGCGCCGCACGTGGCCGGCGTGGTTGCGCTGATGCAGTCGGTCGCGCCAAGCCCGCTGAGCCCGGCGCAGGTCGAAAGCATCATCAAGAGCACTGCACGCCCGCTGCCGGGCGCCTGCTCGGGTGGCTGCGGCGCCGGCATCGTCGACGCCAACGCGGCCGTGGCTGCGGCGATCAACGGCGGTGGCAACCCGAACCCGGGTGGCAACGTGCTGCAGAACAACGTGCCGGTGACCGGCCTGGGCGCCGCAACCGGTGCCGAGCTGAACTACACCGTCGCCGTTCCGGCCGGTAGCAGCCAGCTGCGCGTGACGATCAGTGGCGGCAGCGGCGATGCCGACCTGTACGTGCGCCAGGGCAGTGCCCCGACCGATACCAGCTACACCTGCCGTCCGTACCTGAGTGGCAACAGCGAGACCTGCACCATCAACAGCCCTGCCGCCGGCACATGGTATGTGCGGGTGAAGGCCTACAGCACCTTCTCGGGCGTGACCCTCAACGCCCAGTACTGAGCCCAAGTCCCTCTCCAAGGGCACGCCCTGGCTTCGGCCGGGGCGTTTTCGCTTCTGCAGAGCCGAGTCCATGCTCGGCTGCTCCGGCTGCCGACCGTTGTGCCACGCTGGCACGCGGTTGCCGAGCATGGCCCGGCACTACAAGGACAGTGCTCTGGCAGGTGCCGACCTTGGTCGGCACGCGGTTCCTCAGACCGACTCGAAGCGGTTCGCAGCCACGTTCTTGCGCACGTGCTGCGGGTCGAAGATCCGCCCGTTCATCGCGATGTACACGCCGCTCGGCAGCGACTGCACCGCACCGATCGCGCAGCCGATGTTGAACTCGGCATCCGAGCCGCGGAAGCGTGCCGGGCTCAGTGCGCCGGTCATCACGATGGTCTTGTCGGGGATCGTCGCCAGCACCTTGCCGGTGTGCACCATCGAGTCGGTGCCGTGGGTCACCAGGACGTGCCGGGTCGGCTGCGCGGCGATGGTGGCGCGGATCAGTTCGCGGTCCTCATCGTTGATGTGCAGCGAATCCTTGCGCAGGATCGGAATCACGTTGAAGCGGAACGTCACGCCCAGCTCGCGCAGGATCATGCCGATCTGCGGATCGCCGATCTGGTAGTCCGACTTGTCGTCGAAGTAGATCTTGTCGATCGTGCCACCGGTGGTGACGACCAGGAGCTCTTCCATCATGTGCATGCGCGAAACCAGGACAGGTACTGCGGCGCGGGGCCAGGAATGCAGATGATACGACCCAGCGGGCGCAGCGTCAGCGTTGCTTGCCGAAGCGGGCGCGCAGGCCGGGCAGGCTGGCGCTGAAGATCACCAGCAGGGCCAGCGCGATCTCGATCAGCGCCAGCCAGCGCGTTTCCGGGTGGCTCCAGGCGCTCATCACGCCGTGGCTGAACCAGCCCAGCGCCAGTACCGAGGCCCAGAATCCGGCCTTGCGCCAGCCCAGGCGCACGGCGATGGCCAGCGCCAGCGGCGGCGCGGTGAACACCAGCTGGGTCGCCAGCCAGTGCTTGTCATTGATGAACCAGCCCGCGAACAGCGCGGCCAGCCCCATCAGGGCCAGCAGCAGGACCGTGCGCGGCGCGGCGCTCATCGGGCCAACCGCTGCGCGATGCCGGCCACCCGGCGCCCCAGCGCGCGCGCCAGCACGGCTTCGTCGTCGGTCGGCTGCGGGTCGTCGGCGGCACCGGCTACGTGGCTGGCGCCATAGGGTGTGCCGCCACTGGTGGTATGGCTCAGCGCCGGTTCGGTGAACGGGATGCCGACGATCACGCAGCCATGGTGCAGCAGCGGCACCTGCATCGACAGCAGGGTCGATTCCTGGCCGCCATGCATGGATGCGGTGGACGTGAACACGCCGGCCGGCTTGCCGGACAGGGTGCCATTGACCCATTCGGCGCCCAGCCCATCCAGGAAATGCTTCACCGGCGCGGCCATGTTGCCGAAGCGGGTCGGGCTGCCGAGCAGCAGGCCCTGGCATTCGACCAGGTCCTGCACGCTTACATAGGGGGCGCCATCTTCGGGTACCGGCGGCTGCGCGGTCTGGGTCACTGCGGCCACCGGCGGCACCGTGCGCAGGCGCGCGGTCATGCCCGGCACTTCGCCGATGCCCCGCGCGATCTGGCGCGCCAGCCGTGCCACCGAACCGCCCCGGCTGTAATACAGCACCAGAATCTCGCCCATCGTGCCCGCTTCTCCTCGTCGTGTGGCCACCAGTATGGCTATCCTGCGAGCATTCCGCATCGGGTACCCTTCCACCGATGGAACCTTTGGATACGCTCAACCTGTGGATGGAGCGCGCGCGGGATCGCGCACGGGCCATCAGTTTCGGCCGCTTCCTGTGGCATCGCTTCCTCGACGACCGCCTGTTCCAGGCAGCGGCGGCGCTGGCGTACACCACGGTGTTCGCGCTGGTGCCGCTGGCCATCGTGGTATTCGGCGTGCTCTCGGCCTTTCCCGTTTTCGACCGCTGGAGCGATCAGCTCAGCGACTACGTGTTCTCCAACTTCGTGCCCTCCGCGGCGCGCGCGGCCGAGGGTTACCTGCGGCAGTTTTCGGCCAGTGCCGGCCAGCTGACGGCCGCCGGCTTCATCGCACTGGTCGCCTCACTGCTGATCACGCTCAACAGCGTGGAAGAGACCTTCAACCAGATCTGGCGGGTCGGCTCGAGCCGGCCCAAGCTGACCCGCTTCCTGGTCTACTGGACCGTGCTGACCCTGGGCGCGATGCTTGCCGCCGCATCGCTGGCAGTATCGGCGAGGGTGTTCGCGATGCCGTTGTTCGGTACCCAGGAGGGCCGTTGGTTGGCCGAACTGGCGCTGCGGCTGGCACCGATCCTGATCGAGTTCGTCTGCATCACGCTGATGTTCCGCGTGGTACCGCACCACACGGTGAAATGGCGGCATGCCGTGCCCGGCGCGATCCTGGCGGCGGTCATCCTTGAACTGGTGAAGTGGGGCATCGGCGCGTATCTGGGCAGCTTCCAGTCCTATCAGAAGCTGTATGGCACGGTCGCCTTCGTGCCGATCCTGCTGCTGTGGATCTACCTGTGCTGGGTGGCGGTGCTGCTGGGTGCGTCGCTGGCCTCCTCGATGGCCGCCTTCCGCTACCAGCCGGTCGAGCTGCGCCTGCCGCAGGGGTACGAGTTCTATGGGCTGCTGCGCCTGCTTGGCCGCTTCCAGCATGCACGGGCCAAGGGCAAAGGCCTGGCCGATGACGAGATCCTGCGGCTGGAGCCGATGCTGACCGATTCACTGCTGCAGGACCTGATCTGCAACCTGCAGGAGATCGACCTGCTGCGCCGCGATGAGCGCGGCGAGTGGCTGCTGTCACGCGACCTGGACCAGGTCAGCCTGGCCGATCTTTACGAATGCACCCAGCTGCGCATCCCGGTAGCCGAGCAGCACCTCCCGTACCGCGACGACAGCCTGGGCCGTGCCGCCTTGGCGGCGCTGGATGACCTGCGACTGCCCCTGCGCGAACGCCTGAAGCGCAAGGTCAGTGATATCTATACCAACTCTGGAGACACCCCATGACCCGCAAGACGTCGTTGCCGCTGCTGCTCCCGTTGACCCTGCTGCTGGCCCTGGCGGCCTGCAAACCGGCCCAGGAGCCGGCACCGGCCAGCAGCCAGCCACCGGCGCAGGCACCGACGCCGAGCACCCCGGCACCGGTCGAGGAAAACCCGGCCGAGCGCACCACCGCCGAGTTCCCGACGCTGAAGATGAAGGCGGTGGATGGCAGCGACTACGACCTAGCCGCGCATCGCGGCAAGTGGGTGGTGGTGAACTTCTGGGCCACCTGGTGCGCGCCGTGCCGCAAGGAAATGCCCGAGCTGTCGGCCCTGCATGCGATGCGTAGCAACATCGAAGTGGTCGGCTTGGCTTACGAGGACATCGAAGTGCCGGAGATGCAGTCGTTCCTGGCCAAGCATCCGGTGACCTATCCGATCGTGATCGTGGACCCGTTCGATCCGCCGGCCGACTTCGCCACGCCGCGTGGCCTGCCGCTGACGCATCTGCTGGACCCGCAGGGCAAGCTGGCGCACACGTTCCTTGGCCCGGTGACCGCCGCCGACATCGAAAAGCAGATCGCGGCTGCCAAGTAGTGGGTTTGTCGGCAGGGCCTGCGGCCCTGCACCCGCTACGAGCCAAGGCAACAGCAAGAGCAACAGCCGAAGCAACGGCGGGTCTCCTGAGGGATGGCGGGGTGGGTCCGGTTGCGGGGGCCGCTGCAAGTACGTCCATGTAAGCTCGGTCGCCGCATCCATGCGGCTCACGCCCCCGCAACCGGACCCACCCCGCCTTCGACAGTTCGCCGCGATCTGTCGGAATGCATGGCCTGCTCTTGGTGGGTGTCGACCCTGGTCGACACGTAGATCCACGCCATGCGTGGATGCTCTTCGTTCAATTGTCGAAATATTCGATTTCAATGGAGATTCATCCACGCATGGCGTGGATCTACCTCCGTCACCGGAAATCCGTCGGGGATGGGGGGGTGTGGGTTGGCAGGACCGTTGGCGCCATGGATGGCGCCATCGAGCCCCCATGG
>NZ_CP025780.1:475916-552268 GCF_003586545.1 Stenotrophomonas sp. Pemsol
GCAGGACCGTTGGCGCCATGGATGGCGCCATCGAGCCCCCATGGATGGGTTTACGGCGTGTCCTGCCAACCCACACCACCCCAGCCAACAAGCAAAACTCCCAGAGCCGGCTGTTGCCGTTGCTCTGGCTTCGGCAGGTGTAGGGCCGCAGGCCCTGCCGACCCACCCTAATCTTCGACCGGGAAATCCTCGATCGGCTTCAGCACATCGTAGTGCTCGCGATGCAGCTTGCCCTTCAGCTTCGGCAGCTCCGGCAACGGTGCGTCCACCCGCGTGTCCGGCAACCGGTCCAGCAGGTTGCGCACCAGCGTCAGCCGCCCCAGCCGCTGGTCGTTGAAGTCCACCAGCGTCCACGGCGCCGCCTCGCGATGCGTCGCGCGCAGCATCGCCTCGCGTGCCTCGGTGTACGCGCTGTACTTGCTGCGCGATTTCAGGTCGACCGGTGAGAGCTTCCAGCCCTTCAGCGGATCGAGATGGCGTTCGGCGAAGCGCTTTTCCTGTTGCTCCTGGTCCACGCACAACCAGTACTTGAACAGCAGGATGCCGTCGTCCACCAGCAGCTGTTCGAACACCGGCGCCTGGCGCAGGAACTGCTGGTATTCGGTTTCGCTGCAATAACCCATCACCCGTTCAACACCGGCACGGTTGTACCAGCTGCGGTCCATCAGCACGATCTCGCCGGCGGCGGGAAGATGCGCGGCGTAACGCTGGAAGTACCACTGCGTGGCTTCACGGTCGGTGGGCTTGGGCAGCGCCACCACCCGGCATTGGCGCGGGTTGAGATGCTGGCTGATGGCCTGGATCGCGCCGCCCTTGCCAGCTGTATCGCGGCCTTCGAACAGCACCAGCAGGCGTTGCCCGCTGTACTGCACCCAGCGCGCCATTGCGGTCAGTTCCAGCTGCAGCGGCAGCAGCAGTTCGTCGTAGTCCTTGCGCTTGAGCTTGGCCATCGTCACACCACGCGGGGAGGAAGCCGGAGCGTAGCGCACGGGTTGCTCAGGGGGTGTCGACGCCCTGCCAGCCCTGCTCGCCCGCCAGCGTCTGCAGCAGGGCGGAAAGGTCATGGGCAAAACCGGCCATGTCGAACACACCACTGTCTTCGCGTGCCTGCGCCAGTTCGGCACGCAACGCTGCCAGCGCCACCGGGTCGTTGCCCAGCGCGCTGGCGGTGGCGATGAACGCCGCATCGTCGGCAACGTTCATCCGCGAAAGACCCAGATGATGGTTGAGGCTGCCGGCCACGCGCGCGGCGAAGGTATCGCCCGGGCAGGTCAGTACCGGGCAGCCGGCCCACAGCGCATCGGAGGCGGTGGTGTGCGCGTTGTACGGATGGGTGTCGAGGAACAGGTCGGCCAGGTGATAGCGGGCCAGGTACTGCGGATGCGGCAGCTTGGCCATGAACACCAGCCGCGCCGGATCCAGGCCGGCGGCCTGCGCGGCCGCACGCAGGCGCGCATCGGCCTTGCCGGGCCCGGACAGCAGCCACAGCACGCTGTCGGGCACGGCCTGCAGCACTGCGAAGGCGCGGCCCATGCTGCGCGGGTTGAGCTTGTAGCTGTTGTTGAAGCAGCAGAACACCACGCCGTGTTCGGGCAGGCCGCACTCCGCGCGGGACGGTGCCGGCTCCAGTACGCGGGTGTTGTCCGAGGGCTGGAAGGCACGTGGCAGGCGCAGGACGCGTTCGCTGAAGTGACGTTCCAGCGATGCCGGCAGCACGAATTCGTCGGCGACCACGGCATCCAGCCAGCGCGCACCCGATGTGCCGGGGTAGGCCAGCCAGTTCAGCTGCAACGGGGCCGGGCGCATGGCCAGCACTTCGGGCGTGCCGCCGCCCCCCCAGCCGCGCAGGTCGAACAGCAGGTCGATGCCCTGTGCACGTATGCGGGCCGCGATATCGGCATGCCGCAGTGCGGCCACCTCATGCAGCCGGGTGGCGGCCTGCAGGCGTTCGCGGATGCGGCTGCCATCGGCGCGGTTCAGCGCGAACAGGTGCAGCTGCAGCGCCGGGTCATGGCGCAGGTGTTCGAGCAGGGCCACGGTCAGCAGCCCGGTGGGATGCGCGCCGAAGCCATTGGAGAGGAAGCCGACGCGCAACGCGCCGTGCTCGCGAACCTTCACTGCAGGAAGGGGGCGCACCGCCGACGCAACGACCGCCGCGCGTGCGCGCGCACAGGCCAACTGCTCCGCAGCGCTTACGTCTTCACTGAGGAAGGCGAAAGGTTCCACTGCACCCTGCCCGGAAGCGAGCGCGGCACGTACCTGCGCACCCAGCGTGTCCACGTCCTGCCAGTCACACAGGCGGCGCTGCCAGGCCAGGCGCTGGGCCGCGATGTAGGGTTCGCCCGGCATCAGCGCGTGCGCGCGCCGATAGGCCGCTGCCGCGCCTTCGGCATCATCGGCATCTTCCAGCGCATGGCCCAGCCACAGCGCGATGCCCGGGTGCTGCGGGGCCAATGCCGAGGCCTGGCCGAGCAGCTTCGCCGCGTCGGCGTGCGCGCCGGCCATCCACGCCACGCGCCCCAGCCGCGCCAGCGCTTCGGGGTGGTTCGGGCGCAGTTGCAGGGCGTGTCGTGCGGCCTGCTCGCCGGCAGCGATGTCGCCGGCTTCCAGTTCCAGGTCGGCCAGCATCACCCAGGCGACGAAGTCGCCGGGCTGGCGTGCGATCGCCTGCTGCAGGTGCTGCCGCTGCTGCCAGGCCGTCATCGTGCTCAGCCCGCCGACAGCTGGGCCAGGGCGTCGACCTGGTGTTCGTGGCTGAGCCGCTGCAGCAGCGGGTCGAGGTCACCGGCCAGGATGTTGGGCAGGTCGTACAACGTCAGGCCTTCCACGCGGTGGTCGGTGATCCGGCCCTGCGGGAAGTTGTAGGTGCGGATGCGCTGGCTGCGATCGCCGCTGCCGACCTGCAGGCGCCGCGATTCGGCCTGTGCCGCGTCCTGGCGCTGGCGCTCGGCATCGAGCAGCTGCGCCTTCAGGCGCTTCATCGCCTTGTCGCGGTTGGCGTGCTGGCTGCGCTCGGTCTGGCACTCCACCACCACGCCGGTTGGCACATGGGTGATGCGGATCGCGGACTCAGTCTTGTTGACGTGCTGACCACCGGCGCCGGACGAGCGGAACGTATCCACCTTCAGGTCGGCCGGATTGATGACGATGTCATCGACTTCGTCGGCCTCGGGAATGATCGCCACGGTCGCCGCCGAGGTATGGATGCGGCCCTGCGATTCGGTGGCCGGCACGCGCTGCACGCGGTGCGTGCCCGATTCGAACTTCAGGCGCGAGAACGCTCCCCGGCCGACCACACGTGCCACCACTTCCTTGTAGCCGCCATGCTCGCCGGGGTTGTCCGATTCGATCTCGACCTTCCAGCCCTGGCGCTCGGCATAGCGGGCGTACATGCGGAACAGGTCGCCGGCGAAGATCGCGGCTTCGTCGCCGCCGGTGCCGGCGCGTACTTCCAGGAACAGGTTGCCTTCGTCGCGCGGGTCACGCGGCACCAGCAGCAGCGCAAGCTCCTGCTCCAGTTCCTGCAGGCGCGCCTGCGCGGCGGCGATTTCCTCGTCGGCCAGCTCGCGCAGGTCGGGGTCGGCGCGCATGCCTTCGGCGGCGGCCAGGTCGGCCTTGGCACGGGCTTCATCGGCCAGTGCAGTGGCGACCGGTTCAAGTTGGGCGAATTCGCGCGAAAGGTCGCGGAAACGGGTGTTGTCGGCGACCACGTCGGGTTCGGCGAGCAGGCGTTCCAGTTCTTCGCGGCGCTCGGCCAGCGCTTCCAGCTTACGGCGCAGGGTCGGCGTCATCGGGTCTCACGGGTGGGTGGCGGTAGCCCGGCGTGGCCGGGAACAGGCGCTCGGCGGCGCGGGTCAGGTCGGCATCGCCACTCAGCGCGGCGGCGCGCAGTGCGGCGGTCGGCGGATGCAGCAGGCGATTGGTCAGGCCGTGGGCCAGCAGCTCCAGCACTTCGTCGGCGGGCTTGCCGTTGGCCAGCTGCTGGCGTGCGCGCTCCAGCAACTCGGCGCGGGTGGCCTCGCCGAACGCACGCAGCTGCCGCAAAGGCGCCTGATGGGCACTGGCCAGCTGGGTCTCGACGTAACGCGATACCTGCAGGTCGATGATCGCCTCGGCTTCGGCGGCGGCCTCGCGGCGGCCACGACGGTTGTCTTCCACCGCGCGTTCCAGATCATCGACGGTGTAGAGGAAGGCATCGTTGAGCGTGCCGACCTCGGCTTCGATGTCGCGCGGAACGGCCAGGTCGAACAGCAGCATCGGCTTGTGCCGGCGTGCACGCAGGGCCTTGGCCACCATCTCGCGATGGATCACCGGCTCGCGCGCGGCGGTGGCCGAGAACACCACGTCGGCCTCGCCCAGGTGGCGGTCCAGTTCGGTCAGCGGCAGGGCCACGCCGCCATGGCGGCTGGCCAGTTCCTGCGCGTGGGCCAGGGTGCGGTTGGCGATCAGCAGCCGCCGCACCTTGCCTTCGCTCAGGTGCCGTGCAGCCAGCTCGATGGTCTCGCCGGCCCCGACCAGCAGCACGGTGGAGTCGTCCAGCCGGGCGAACGCGTTCTGCGCCAGGCGCACCGCGGCCGACGCCACCGATACCGGGTTGGCACCGACCTGGGTATCGGTGCGCGCCCGCTTGGCCACCGAGAAGGTCTGCTGGAACAGGCGGTCCAGGCGCTGGCCGAGCAGGCCATGGTCGCGCGCGGTCGACCAGGCGTCCTTCACCTGGCCGAGGATCTGCGGTTCGCCCAGCACCATCGAGTCCAGCCCGGTGGCGACCCGGAACAGGTGGCGCACGGCCTCGGCATCGGCATGCTGGTACAGATAGCCCTGCAGGTCGCCGGCCTGGCTGCGCAGCCACTGGTCCAGCGCCTGTGCCGAGTCGGCCACGGCGTACAGCTCGGTGCGGTTGCAGGTGGACAGCAGGACCGCCTCGGCGATCTGCGGGGTATCGCGCAGCGAGCCCAGCGCACGCGGCAACGCCTCACCGGCGAAGGCCGCGCGCTCGCGCAGCTCCACCGGTGCGGTCTGGTGATTCAGTCCGAGCACCCACAGGGTCATTGTTCAGTTGCTTGCGATAAGCTGCTGGCCATTGGACGACATTTTAAGGCCCCGATGCCGACGATGCCCGCATTGATTCGCATCCCCAGTGTTCTGCTGCTGTCCCTGGCCTGCGCCCAGGCCCTGGCGGCGGTGCCGGCCAAGGTCCCCGTGCGGGCCGCGGCCACCGGGGAACTGGCGCTGGAGCCGGTGATGGCCGGTGAGTTCGCCCTGCAGGCCGGCAAGCTGGCCGAGGCCGCGCGCTGGTACCTGCAGGCCGCGCAGCAGACCGACGGCGACGCTGGCCTGGCCGAGCGCGCGACCCGTATCTCCATGCTTGCCAATGATGACGCCAGCGCCGCCAGGGGCCTGGCCCTGTGGCAGCAGCGCGCCCCGCGTTCGTTGACCATGCGCAGCGCCGCCGGTGCGCTGGCCATGCGCCAGGGCGATGTGAAGGCCGCCCGCACTGAACTGCAGGCGCTGCTGGCCGACCCCGACGAGCGCGGCTGGAAGTTCGCCCTGGCCGCGCTGATCGGCGGTGGCCGCGACCCGGCGGTGCCGGCGCAGGTGCTCGGCGAGCTGGTCGATGCCAATGCGATTCCGCCGAAGATCGAGGCCTGGCAGGAGTTCGGCCGCCTCGCCCTGCGCATGGACAAGCCCGACCTGGCGCGGCGCATGATCGATGAAGTGGTCAGGCGCTTCCCCGAAGAACCGCGCGTAGCGTTGCTGCGTGCCAGCCAGCTGCAGCAGGCCGGCGAGACCGACAAGGCCTTGTCGCTGCTGCACGACGTCGAGCCGAAGACACGGCAGGACCCCGAGCTGCGCAATGCGGTGGCCATCGCCTACGACAGCCTGGGGCAACCGGCTGCGGCCGAGCGCGTACTGGCATTCGGCCCGCAGGATGTGCAGACCTGGGGCATGCGCGCTTCACTGTTGGCCAAGCAGGGCGACAAGGCGGCGCTGTCCAACCTCTACAACGAACTGTCGCGGCAGGCGGCCAAGCCGGACCCCGCGCAGCGCCTGTTGCTGGGCAAGATCGCCGAATACCTGAAGCGCTATCCCGAGGCGGTGCAGTGGTACCACAGTGTGCCCGGCGGTGATGAGCTGAGCGAGGCGCGCCTGCGTGCGGCCAACGCCCAGGCCCTGGCCGGACGGCTGCCGCAGGCACTGGATGAGGTGCACGCGATCCAGTCCGACGCGGTGGTCGATGATGATGTGCGCCGTGACGCGTATCTGCTGGAGGCCGAGCTGCGCCAGCGCGGCAATGACAGTGCTGGCGAACTGGATGCGCTGGCCCGCGGCCTGGCCGCCTACCCGGATGACAATGGCCTGCTGTACGCCCGCGCGCTCACCTGGGAGCGTCGTGACGATATTCCGCGCGCCGAGGCCGACCTGCGCAAGATCCTGGTGACCGACCCGGAAAACGTGCCGGCCCTGAATGCCTTGGGCTACACCCTGGCTGACCGTACCGGGCGCCTGCAGGAGGCGCTGGAGCTGATCGACCGCGCCCGCGTCGCCGAGCCGGACAACGCCGCCATCGTCGACAGCTATGGCTGGGTGCTGTATCGCCTGGGCCGCAAGGACGAAGCGCTGGTGCAGCTGCGCCGGGCCTGGACCCTGGCCAAGGACCCGGAGATCGCCGCCCATGTCGGCGAGGTGCTGTGGGTGCTGGGCAAGCATGACGAGGCCCGCCACTTCTTCGACGAAGCGGCCAAGCTCGACCCTGAAAACCGCGCGCTGCTGCGCGCCCGCGAGAAATTCAATCCATGAGTGTTTCCCTGATCCGGCCGCTGCTGTTGGCGGCTGCGACCCTGGCGGTGACCGCCTGTACCAGCGTGGGCACGCAGAAGACCCCGCCACCGGCGGTGGTCGAGACGGTCTCGGCCGAAGCGGCGCAGGCCGAAGCGGCGCGCGTGGCCGCCCTGCATGCACAGCCGGACTGGGCCTTCCAGGGCCGGGTCGCGGTCAGCAAGGGCAAGGACGGCGGCAGCGGTCGCATCGACTGGAAGCAGCAAGGCCGCCGCTACGTGGTGGAGTTGAGCGCGCCGGTGACCCGGCAGAGCTGGAAGCTGACCGGTGACACCCATTCCGAAGCTGGCCGCCTGGAAGGACTGGCAGGCGGTCCGCGCGACGGCGAGGACGCCCAGCAGCTGTTGCTGGAAGCGACCGGCTGGGACATTCCGGTCAACCAGTTGCCGGAGTGGATCCGTGGCCTGGTGGCCGGCGACGCCGCCGGCCCCGAGACGGTCGAACGCGACGGCGAAGGCCGGCCCCGCCGCATGCAGCAGATGGGCTGGCAGGTACAGTACCTGGACTGGTACCCGGCCGACGCCGGACGGCCGGCGCTGCCGCGCCGGATCGAGGCCAGCAACGGTGACGCCAAGGTGCGCCTGCTGGTGGACGAGTGGGGGCAGGGCACGCCATGAGCGGGGCAGTCGACGACGCGGGCTGGTCCTGGTGGCCGGCCCCGGCCAAGCTGAACCTGTTCCTGCACATTACCGGCCGCCGGGCCGACGGCTACCACGAACTGCAGACCGTGTTCCGCCTGCTGGACTGGGGGGACCGCATCGGCCTGCGCCTGCGTGAAGACGGCCAGGTGCGCCGGCAGGGCGAGGGCCTGGCCGGCGTGGCCGAGGCCGATGATCTGGCGGTGCGCGCCGCGCGTCTGCTCCAGGAAGCGGCGAAGGTTGCGCAAGGTGCTGACATCATCGTCGAAAAGCACGTTCCTGCCGGTGGTGGATTTGGCGGCGGTTCGTCCGACGCGGCCACCGTACTGGTGGTACTGAACCGGCTCTGGCATGCCGGCCTGGATGAAGATGCCCTGGCCGCGCTGGGCCTGCGCCTGGGCGCCGACGTGCCGGTGTTCGTGCGCGGCCGCAACGCCTGGGCCGAAGGGGTGGGCGAGCGCCTGCAGCCGATCACGCTGGCGCCGGCCTGGTATGTGGTGGTTGAACCGGGCGTTCATGTTCCCACGCCGGCCCTGTTTGCAGACCCGGATTTGACGCGCGACAGCCCAGTGGCGAAAATAGAGGACTTCGCTTCCGGGACCCTGGTCGGGAACGCGTTCGAACCGGTGCTGCGCCGCCGTGAGCCTGCCGTCGAGGCAGCGCTTGCCGCGTTGAGCGACATCGGCACGGCGCGGCTGACCGGTTCGGGAAGTGGTTGTTTCGTCGAATTCGCGTCGCAGTCTGCTGCAGAGCAGGGACGGTCGAAATTGCCGAAGGAGTTGCGGGCAAGGGTGGCAGCGGGCGTTGCGCGTTCGCCACTGCTGGATGCACTCGAGCAACACTGATTTATCAATGCAGGGGCGTCGCCAAGAGGCCCAAGGCACCAGGTTTTGATCCTGGCATTCGTAGGTTCGAATCCTACCGCCCCTGCCAATAGCGGCTGTGTCCGCGCCTTCCAGCGCATCGCCCGCGCGGGACGTGGAAACAACCGCGGTGTTGTCAGCAGCAAGGGTCCATCCGGGTCCTTGCCGCCCCCGGATCCCCGCCACTCGTCCCCGCCCGAGACAATCATGATGCAAGAGTCCCCGAACCTGCTGGTCTTTTCCGGCAACGCCAACAAACGTCTGGCGCAGAACATCTGCAAGGAACTGGGGGTTCGCCCGGGCAAGGCGCTGGTCTCGCACTTCTCCGATGGTGAAGTGCAGGTGGAGATCGAAGAGAACGTCCGCAAGCAGGACGTGTTCGTGATCCAGCCGACCTGCGCGCCGAGCGCGGAAAACCTGATGGAACTGCTGGTGCTGATCGACGCGCTCAAGCGCGCATCGGTGGCCAGCGTGACCGCCGTGGTGCCGTACTTCGGCTACTCGCGCCAGGATCGCCGCATGCGCTCCTCGCGCGTGCCGATCACCGCCAAGCTGGCGGCCAAGATGTTCAGCACCGCGGGCGCTGATCGCGTGCTGACCGTCGACCTGCACGCCGACCAGATCCAGGGCTTCTTCGATATTCCGGTGGACAACGTGTATGCGTCCCCGCTGCTGCTGGCCGACATCTGGCGCGCCTACGGCACCGAGAACCTGATCGTCGTCTCGCCGGACGTGGGCGGCGTGGTCCGCGCCCGTGCGGTGGCCAAGCGCCTGGATGACGCCGACCTGGCGATCATCGACAAGCGCCGCCCGCGCGCCAACGTCTCCACCGTGATGAACATCATCGGCGACGTCGAAGGCAAGACCTGCGTCATGGTCGATGACATCGTCGATACCGCCGGCACTCTGTGCGCCGCTGCCGCTGCCCTGAAGGCGCGCGGTGCGCTCAAGGTCGCCGCCTACTGCACCCACGCGGTGCTGTCGGGCCCGGCGGTGGACAACATCACCAATTCCCAGCTCGACGAACTGGTGGTGACCGACACCATCCCGCTGAAGGACGCCGCGCGGGTGTGCAGCAAGATCCGCCAGCTGAGCGTGGCGGAAATGCTGGCCGAAACGATGCGCCGCATCGCCTTCGGCGAGTCGGTCAGCTCGCTGTACGTGGACTGAGTTTTTCGTCCCTGCCGGCAACGGCGGGGACATACCCCGGGTGCTTCTGGTCGCGGAAGCATCTTCAACCGCCAAGCCGCAAGGCGAGGCAACAACCTGAGTAGTCGAAAATGTCGAAGACCCATGAAATCAAGGTCACCAAGCGTGAACTGCAGCGTAAGGGTGCGAGCCGCCGCCTGCGTCACGCTGGTGTGATCCCGGCCATCGTGTACGGCGGCAACGCCGAGCCGGTCGCCATCAGCCTGGACCACAACGAAATCTGGCTGGCCCAGCAGAACGAGTGGTTCTATGCCTCGATCCTGGACCTGAACCTGGACGGCCAGGTGCAGAAGGTCCTGCTGCGTGACATGCAGCGCCACCCGTACAAGCAGCTGATCATGCACCTGGACTTCCAGCGCGTGAACGAGAACGAAGCCCTGACCGCTTCGGTCCCGCTGCACTTCGTCAACGAAGACACCTCGCCGGCTGGCAAGGCTGCCGACGTCGTGGTCACCCACGAACTGAAGGAAGTGACCATCACCTGCCTGCCGAAGGACCTGCCGGAGTCGATCGAAGTCGACCTGGGCGAGCTGAAGGCCGGTGACGTGGTGTACCTGTCCGACATCAAGCTGCCGAAGGGCGTGGAAATCCCGGCGCTGGCGCTGGGCAAGGACCACGACGACGCCATCGTCACCGCCAAGGCCGGCAAGGCCGACGCGGCTGACGAAGAAGCGGCTGCCGCCGAGTAATACCGTTACGGTGCCTGCCTCCGGGCAGGCACCGTACTGGAAGGAACCATGGCAGGACTGCGACTGATCGTCGGTCTGGGCAACCCCGGATCTGAACACGCCCGGACCCGGCACAATGCCGGGTTTCATTTCGTTGAGGCCCTGGCGGAAAAAGCCGGTGCGCGATGGAATGTGGACAGCAAGCTGTTCGGCGAGACCGCCAAGGTCGAGATCGCCGGGCAGACGGTGTGGCTGCTCAAGCCCGCCACCTTCATGAACCTCAGCGGCAAGTCGGTCACCGCCGCCCAGCGGTTCTGGAAGATCGAGCCGGAGGAAACCCTGCTGGCCCACGACGAACTGGACCTGCCGCCCGGCGCGGCACGGCTGAAGTTCGACGGTGGCCACGGCGGCCAGAACGGCCTGCGCGACACCATCCGCCTGCTCGGCCACGGCAAGTTCCATCGCCTGCGCGTGGGCATCGGCCATCCCGGCCACAAGGACCGCGTGGTGGGTTGGGTGCTGGGGCGCCCGTCGAAGGACGACGACGTGCTGATTGCACGCGCCATCGATGATGCGATCGACGTGATGCCGCTGGCGGTGCAGGGCGATTTCAACGAAGCGATGAAGCGGCTGCACACCCCGAAGTAAACCGCTTTGGGTAGGTGCCAACCTTCCCGATTCCGGTGGGTGCCAACCTTGGTTGGCACACAATGATCGACACCGAGATGGATTGGCCAAGCAGCGCGCGCGCTGTTTCACCAATCACTTTCACCCCAGAGAGCTGTCACCCATGGGTATCAAATGCGGCATCGTCGGCCTGCCCAACGTCGGCAAGTCGACCCTGTTCAATGCGCTGACCAAGGCGGGTATCGCCGCGGCGAACTTCCCGTTCTGCACCATCGAGCCGAATGTCGGCATCGTGCCGGTACCGGATCCGCGCCTGAACGAGCTGGCGGGCATCATCAACCCGCAGAAGGTCATCCCGACCGCAGTCGAGTTCGTCGACATCGCCGGCCTGGTAGCCGGCGCCGCCAGCGGTGAAGGCCTGGGCAACAAGTTCCTGGCACACATCCGCGAAGTCGATGCGATCACTCACGTGGTGCGCTGCTTCGAGCACGGCGACATCGTGCACGTGGCCGGCAAGGTCGATCCGATCTCGGACATCGAAACCATCGATACCGAACTGGCGCTGGCCGACCTGGACAGCGTCGAGAAGGCACTGAACCGTGCCGAGCGTGCGGCCAAGGGCGGCGACAAGGATGCAGCGGCGCGCAAGCCGGTGCTGGCCAAGCTGCAGGCGGCGCTGTCGGAGGGCAAGGCCGGCCGCTCGGCCGGCCTGGACGAGGAAGAGAAGGCGCTGGTGCGCGACCTGTTCCTGCTCACCCTGAAGCCGGTGATGTACATCGCCAACGTGCTGGAAGACGGTTTCGAGAACAACCCGCACCTGGAAGCCGTGCGCGCGCATGCCGCCGCAGAAGGCGCGCAGGTGGTACCGGTGTCGGCCGCGATCGAAGAAGAGCTGTCCCAGCTCGACGACGAGGACCGCGATACCTTCCTGGCCGACCTGGGCCTGAGCGAGCCGGGCTTGAACCGCGTGATCAACGCGGCCTACAGCCTGCTCGGCCTGCAGACCTACTTCACCGCTGGCGTGAAGGAAGTCCGTGCGTGGACCGTGCGCAAGGGCGCCACTGCCCCGCAGGCCGCCGCGGTCATCCACACCGACTTCGAGAAGGGCTTCATCCGCGCCGAAACCATCGCGTATGACGACTTCATCAAGTACAAGGGCGAAGCCGGCGCCAAGGAAGCAGGTCGCCTGCGCCTGGAAGGCAAGGAATACCGCGTGCAGGAAGGCGATATCCTGCACTTCCGCTTCAACGTCTGATCCGGCGGCAACGGATCGACCCCGGACGCCCCGCCCTGTGCGGGGCGTTCGCGTTTCCGGCGATGGACAAAAAATCACCACACTGCGAAACGCTTGCGGCGTGACGTTCGCCGGCACTTGTCCACAGCAAACTCCCATCGCTTTCCACGCCACATGTGGAAAACCGCACAGCTCCCCTGTAGAGCCGAGCCTACGCTCGGCTCAGGGGGTATCAGCAGAGCGTGGGCTCGGCTCTGCCAGGTTGCCTGTGCAATATGGACAAATTTTCACCACGCTTCGAAACGCCTGCGGTGCAATGCTCGCACCCACTTGTCCACACCAAATCCCAACCACTCTCCACGGCGGATGTGGAAAACCGCGCATGGGCGTGGACAAAAAAACGCCACTCCCTGAAACGCTTGGTGCGTGGAGCTCACCGCCACTTGTCCACACCAAACTCCCACCGCTTTCCACGCGGCATGTGGAAAAAGCGCCCGGCACTCCCTTGCCGGGCACTTCCCGCATCACCAGGTGTACGACACGCCCAGCTGGGCACCGACGTCGCGGAAGCCCATGCCGCCGCTCTGCCGGCTCAGTTCGCCCCAGCCGCGCCAGCCGCCGGACAGATCCACCTGTACACCGGCCTTGGCCTCGTAGATGTCGCGCGGCAACTGCCGCTGCAGCCGTTCACCGTCCATCGCCAGGCCCGCGCCATTGCCGCCGGACCACCAGTTCACTGCCACGTACGGATGCACCTGGCCCTGCGCCGCGCTCAACCCACGGCTGTACAGGCGCAGGCCGAGGCGGGTGCTGGTCTCGTCACCACTGCGGTCTTCGACCACCGTGCCGTTGGCCTCGACCACGCGGTCGCTGTCATAGCGGCTGTGCACTACCTGCAGTTGCGGTTGCAGGTAGATGCCGCGCTGCGCGGTGCGCCGCAGGGGCAGCACATAGCCAGCTTCGGCCGATGCACTCCAGTTGCGGGCGTCATAACGTTCCTTCTGCAGTCCATCGCCCTGCACGCTGTTGCGGAAGCGGCCGTACTGCAGCCAACCATCCACATAGGCGCCGCCTTGCATGCGTGCATCCTGCAGCCAGGTGGCATAGGCACCCACACTGGTGCCGGTGACCACGCCACGCGCGGTGTAGCCGGTCACCTGCGAGCGGCTGTCATTGCGCGCGCGGCCGTGGCCGAGCATCGCACCTGCCTGCAGTTCGCCCGCGCCGCCCACCTCGAAGCGACGGCCGACGCCGACCAGCACGCTGCTGATCTGCCCATCGACCTGGACCTGGCGGTTGCGGTCGTGGCTGTCGGGCTGCGCGCTGCGAAGGTGCATCCAGGCCACGGCATCGCTGCTGGCGCCGGCCTCGGCGGCGGGGTCACCGGCGCGGTCGTGCAGGCTGTGCCGGAACATGCCCAGCGCGGCGTTGCGGTTGGCCAGGTAAGCCGCCGGTTCCGGGCGTTCCACCTGCGGGCGCGGCGGGTCGATCGGCGGTTCCGGCGGCAACGGCGGGTCGACCGGCGGTTCCGGCGGTGACGGCGGGTCGACCGGCGGCTCCGGCGGCTGCGGCGGATCAATCGGCGGTTCCGGCGGCTCCGGCGGATCGACGGGTGGCACGTATTCCGAACGCAGGTACCAGTTGCCATCATCCGGGGTCGACACGCCGCCCTTGAACAGGAAGTAGTCGTAGGCACCGGCGACCGCGCGTCCCTGCAGGCTGAACTGTGCATCGGACTGGCCGCCAACGGTGATCAGGCGGATACCCTCCTGCGTCAGTGCACCGGCACCGCCGGCATTGCGCACGCTCACGCTGGCAGTGCCGCTGCTGTTGCCATTGATGACCAGCTGGTCGCCCAGCGAAGTGTCGTCACCCAGTGCACGGTTGAAGATCCACTGGCCCCCGTTGCCCACATAGTCGCCGCTGACAGTGACGGTCTTGAAGCCGCTTGCCCCCGGGGTATCGAAGGCGATGGTGCCGGCGTGTTCGAGCGCGCCGACGCTGGAACTGGCACGCACGTTCCACTGGCTGCTGCCATCCAGCGCAAGGTGTGCGACCTGGTAGCCGGAGTCGTTGCGCAGAGCACCGCTGAACGTGGTGCCGTTGCCCAGCACCATGCGTACGTCAGCCGTTGCGCTGTCGACCACCACGTCACCGCGCAGCGTGCTGGCGTCGGCGCTGAAGTCGATGCGGCTGGTCGCCACGCTGCTGCCATCGGTGAACACCGTGTCGCTGACGCGCAGCAGGCGCCCGCTGCCGTCGCCTGCGGTCACATCGCTGCCATTGACGGTCAACGCATGGTTGCTGCCCTGCAGCCAGAACGCGGCGCCGCTGGCGGTCTCGATGTGGCTGTCATTGAAGGTGGCGCGGTTCCAGTACGGGCCGAACGCGGTCAGGTAGGAGCGGTAGCCACCGCTGTTGCTGCCGGTCATGCGGATGTCCAGGCGATCGGCCTGGGTCAGCCGCGCGGTGTTCATGTGCACGATGCCGAACACGTTCTCGCCGTCGCCGCGGATCGCAACGGTGTCGAGCAGCGCGGTGGCGGTGGAGCCACCGATGAACACGCCGCCACCCCCGTTGCCGCGCACGTCGATCACGCTTCCGGTGGCTTCAATGCGGCTGGCGGTGCTGCCGGTGGAACCGGTCACGCGTACGCCATAGGTCGCATCGCCGTGCGTGGTGATCCGGCCGCCCTGCACGGTGGCGACACCGCCAGCGATCTCGACACCGTAGCCGTAGGTGTCGGTCCAGGTGTCGATGGTGCTGTCGGTCAGCTGCAGGCGCGACTCATCGCTGGCCAGCCAGAATCCGGAGTAGCCATCACGCACATCGAACGCGGCGTCGCGGGCGGTCAGCTGCCCCCAGCTGTTGATGTTCACGCCATAGCCGCCGACGGTGTAGAAGCTGCCGCCGTTGATCACTGCGCTGGAATAGGTCTTGCTGATGCGGCTGCCGAGCAGGCGCATGCTGCCACCCACCGAGTGCGCTTCCACGTTCTCCAGCAGCACGCTGCCACCACTGTCGATATCGAACCAGCCGCCTTCCATGTAGGTGTCATACAGCTCGGCGCGGCTGCCCGCGCCATCGACGGCAACGCCGGCGAGGATGCCACCGGGAGCGAGGGTGATGCGGCTGTTGCGGATCGTCAGCAGGCCCGCGCTGTCGGCGCGCAGGCGGGCACCACCGTCGGCGCTCATCTGCAGATCGGCCAGGTGCAGTTCACTGCCCTTGCCGGACGCACCGGCCAGCGCCGCACCGGTACCTGTCACTGAAAGACGGCCCCCGGTGTAACGGATCACGCCACCGTTGTAGGCCTGCACGCTGCCGAATCCGCTGCCGTTGCGCGTGGCATCGATATCGACATCGCGCGCATCGATCACGCTGCCGGCACCATTGGCATACAGTGTGTAGAAGCCCACGCCGGTAGCGGGTGCGATCGACAGGGTGGCACCGCGCAGCTGCACCTGGCCGCCACTGGCAGCAGACACGGCGCTGCCATTACCGGTCACGTTGATGCGGCTGCCATCGATCAGTGCGCTGCTGCCAGCGCCGGTGACGGTCAGTGCGAAGCTGCCCGCGCCATGGGTGAGGACATCATCGGCACCCAGCTGCAGGTTGTTGCCGTCGCTGACCTGCAGGGGCCCGGTCAGATCGGCGGCGTGGACCGGCAGTGCCGCCCACAGGGCGGTTGCCAGCAGGCTGGGAAGGAGGGGAGCAGGCGCGAGGCGCGCGCGCCCGGACGCTCGGCGGCGCCGAGTGGGGGAGGCGTACATGCTGTTGGACTTCCTGTGGCAGGGCGCAGCAGGGCTGCGCGGACTGGCGCGGCAGGGCCGCGTCGCTGCGGAAGCCACACGCGATAGCAGCTGCAGGCGCCATCGGGCTTCCGTCCCCCACGGCGACGCGGTTGCTGCCGGCAGGCGCACCATGGCGGGATGCGTCCAGCCTAGAAATCGGCACTGTCCTATGGAATCAGGCGTTTCCTAAAGCCGTCGCAGGCCCTCGTACGGGGCCCGCAGGATTCAGCCTGGAGTGGGCCTCAGGCGAACAACGAGGCCTGCAGGCAGTACTCGATCAGTGCCTGGTCACTGTCCACGCCGAGCTTGCGCATCGCACTGATCTTCTGCGTGCTGACCGTCTTGGCGCTGCGCTGCAGCTGGCGTGCGATGTCGCCCACGCTCATGCCGCCGGTAAACAGCCGGATCACTTCCAGTTCGCGCGGCGACAGGCGTGCACGGACCGCATCGGCATCGGCTGGTTCGCTCGCCGCGACCGGCAGCAGGCCCGGTGGCCGGTAGACGCGGTCGGCCAGCACCACGCGCAGGGCCTGTACCAGGCTGCCCAATCCATGGCTCTTGAGCACGACGCCGCCGGCGCCGGCGGCATACATCGCTGCAACCAACGACGGATTGGACACCATCGTCAGCACCAGCAGGCGCGTCTCCGGGAAGCTGCGGCGCAGGAACGAGATCAGCTTGATGCCGTCACCGAAGCGGTCGCCCCCCGGCATGCTGTAGTCGGTGATCACGACCTGTGGGCGGGTGCGGGTCATCAGTTCGATCAGCGTCGCCGGGTCGGCCGCCTCACCCACCACGTCCAGGTCCAGTTCCCCGGCCAATACGTCGCGGATGCCGGCAAGCACGATCGGGTGGTCGTCGGCGATGAGGATCCGTGTGGTCATGGCAGGGTCGGGTCGTCAGGTGGGGAAGGGGAGGCCGCATCAAGCAGCGGATGCAACAGCTGTTCGAGGCGTCGCTGGAAGTGGGCAAGCGACGCCGCCTGGGTGGTCAGGTCATCGCCGCTCGCAAGGCTGTGCTCGATCTGCAGGCCGCTGTCCACCAGGGCGGGTGCGCCCACGATGACCAGTGCGCCACGGATGCGATGCAGTACCTGCACCACGCGCGCGGGATCGGCGCTGGCAATCGACTGGCGCAGGCTGTCCAGGTCGGCCTGCATGGTCTGCACGAACAACGCCTGCATCCTCGCGGGAACCTGCAGCGGGAGATCATCATCGCCCGTATCGGTGGATTCCGGTGCTTGCGATGGCGCGGGAACCGTTGCGTCGCCCCGGGTTATCCCGATCAGCAGGCGTTGCAGCGCTTCCAGCGTGATCGGCTTGACCAGCACGCCCTGCATGCCCGATTCCTGGCAGCGCTGGCGTTCGGCCGGGTCGGCATTGGCGGTGGCGCCGTGGATCGGCACGCTGACACCGCGCGCCCGCAAGGCGCGCGCCAGGCCATAGCCATCCAGCCCGGGCATGTTCAGGTCGGTCAGCACCAGCGCGAACTCGTCCTGCTGCCAGTAGCCCAACGCTTCATTGCCGTCGCTGGCGACCACGGCGCGGCAGCCGAGCTGTTCCAGCTGGTCGCGCAGGATCGCCTGGTTGATCGGGTTGTCCTCGGCCACCAGCACCTGCAGGCCGAAACGGCGCGTCGCCGGCAGGCGCCCTTCGGCGCTGGCCGCCAGCGGCTGGCCACTGGCGGCAGCCAACGCGAGCACGATCGCGTCGAACCGGTGCAGGCCAACCTGCCAGGCGCCATCGATCTGCCGTGGCCGCACGCCGCCGTCGCGGCAGGCAACCGCACGCGGTCCATCCACCCACCCGGGCAACGCGTCGCCCAGGACCAGGTCGAGCAGCACGGTGGACGACGGCAAGCCCGCCGCGCTTTCATCGCGGTACACGCTGGCCAGTGCACCGCGCTGCTGCAGGCGGTCGCACAGTGATTGGACCAGCTCGCGCACACCACCCCGCACCTGTACCTGCAGGCCCGCAGGCAACTGCGGCGCAGGAGATTGCTGCGGATCGGCCGGCGCCGGGGGCAGCGGCAGTTCTACGCTGAAGCTGCTGCCCAGGCCGCTCTCGCTGACCACGCGCAGCTGGCCTTCCATCAACGCCACAAGATGCGCGCAGATGGAAAGGCCCAGGCCGGTGCCGCGCATCGCATCGGTGCCCGGGTTGGCCTGGAAGAACGGCTCGAACAGGTGTGCCTGGTGCTCGCTGGCAATGCCGATGCCGGTATCGGCGACCTGCCACTGCAGCCAGCAGCGCTGCTCTTGCCAGCGTGCCGAGACGCGCACCACCACGCGTCCGCTGTCAGTGAACTTCAGCGCGTTGCTGATCAGGTTGTTGAGTATCTGGCGGATCCGTGCCGCATCACCGCACACCACGGACGGCACGTCGGCATCGATGCAGGCGTAGAACTGCAGCCCTTTGCTGGCGGCCGCGGCAGCATACGAGTCGAGCGCATCCTCGGTCAGATGCACTGGATCGAACGGGCTGGGTTCCAGGCTCAGTTGCCCGGCCTCGGCCTTGCTGACATCGAGGATGTCGCTGATCAGTTGCATCAGCGTCGAGGACGAACGCTGGATCGTCCCCAGGTAGTCCCGCTGACGCGCATCCAGTGGCGTGAGTCCGAGCAGTTCGAGGGTGCCGAGCACGCCGTACAGCGGCGTGCGGATCTCGTGGCTCATGGTGGCCAGGAACTGGCTCTTGGCCCGGTTGGCCTGGTCGGCGGCACGGCGCGCCTGCTGCAGCACCTGCTCGGCTTCGTGCTGGCTGCTGAGATCGATGAACAGACACAGCACCGCCGGCTCGCCGCGATAGCGCGCCGGCGTCGCGGTCACCAGCAGGTGGCGGCCTTCGGGCGTGGTGTAGGCCAGCCCATCGCCGAGCGTGGTGCCTCCAGCGGACAGCACGCTGCGCCGCCAAGGGCCATGCCAGCCTCCGCTGTGGTGGTCTTCGCCCAGCCAGCGGCGGGCGAGGGTGTTGTCCAGCAGCACATTGCCATCGGTACGGTGCAGCAGGCACAGCCCGATCGGCGCGTTGTCCAGGATGGTGCGGCTGAAGGCTTCGCTTTCCAGCAGCCGCGCGTGGTTGCTGCGCAGCGGCTCGATGACCGAACGCCGATACGCGCGCAGCACCAGCGTGCCACCCAGTGCCAGCAGCAGGGCCACCACCGTCGCACCGAGCAGCGGCCCCTGCGGGTGCTGGAATACCTGCCGCCAGCTGACGTGGTAGACCGCCAGCCAGCCGCGCTCGCTGCGCATGCGGAACTGCAGGCCTCCCAGGCCTGCCTGCCAGGAGGTGCCAGCGTTGCTGGCATCTGCAGCATCGCCCAGCAGGCGCTGGCCATCGGCATCGAACAGCGACAGCCGTTGGAACACCGGAACACCCAGCACCTGCCGGTAGTCATCGACGCGTGCCGGATCGAGCAGGCACGCCAGCGCGGCCTGCGAATCCTTGCCGTCCTCCCCCCACAGGCGCGCATCCTGCGGAGCGTGGGCGATGGCGAGCAGCCAGGTCTGCCGGTCGCGCCACGGCACGCTTACCCAGGCGATGCCGCCGCGCTGCAGCGTGGGCCGCGTACCCAGTGCGCGGTGGATGTCGGCGATCGCCGGTCGCAGGTGATGCGGGCTGTTCTGGCTTGCATCGGTACCGACGGTCTGTACCGGTGCCAGCAGCCCGCGTGTGCCCTGGCCATCGACCAGCAGGCATTGCGGTGGTGGGTAGCGCGAAGCGGACCAGAACGTGCCGTAGAAGCGCAGGAACCGGTCGCCCAGCTCGGTCGGTGGCGAACGACCGGCCCCCTCGCTCCCGATCACCGCGAAGTTGGCATACAACGGACCGCGTTGCAGTTCCACGCTGGCATCGGCAACCGGCTGGCCTCGTACGCCGACATCATGCAGCCGCCACTGGCGCAGGAAGCGCTCCTGCTCGCGCAACGTGCCGTCCAGGCGGCGGAAGTGGTACTCGATCTTGCTGCGCTCTTCGTTCAACAGTTGCGAGCCGGCCGACAGCAGCAGTCCGGCCTGCAGGGTCGCCAGCACCACCACGCCGATCAACAGGGCATGGACGCGGAGCGAGCGGCGAGCGAGTCGGCGTACAGGAGCGGCCTCGGCCGGCATGGCAGGTCTCAGGGCATGGGGCGGACATCGGCACCGGTGGCGGCGCGAAGTCCGCCGCTACTGCATAGATAGGATCATCAATGCCGCTTGATGTTTTTGTGAAGCCGTCGTGGAATCCGCGTCAGCGCAGGGCGGCCCGCGGTCTTTCGTCCAGTTGCGGTGCTTCCTCGTCCAGCAAACGGTTGAATTCGTCCGACGGCAGCGCCTGCGAGATCAGGAACCCCTGCACCTGGCTGCACCCTAACTGCCGCAGTGCGGCCAGGTCGGCATCACTTTCCACGCCCTCAGCCACGATGATCAGGCCCAGCTGGTTGGCCAGTGCGATCACCGTCGACAGGGTCAGGTGCAGGGCCGGGTCACGGGCGCAGCCACTGACCAGCGCGCGGTCGATCTTGACCTCGGTGAAGGGGGTATTGACCAGGTTGTGGACCGAGCTCAGGCCCTGCCCGAAATCATCCTGGGCCAAGCCGAAGCCCTTCATGCGCAGCCGGCAGGCACCGGCATAGAAGTCGCTGACGTGCCGCGTGGTGCTGTTCTCCATCAGTTCGAAGCACAACTCGCCGGGCGTCCCGCCGTGGGCCAGGGTCAGCGCCAGCAGCTCATCGGGCAGGTCCGACTGCTCCAGCAGATGAGGCGGCAGGTTGATCGACACCGGTACCCGGAAGCCCTGCTTGCGCCAACGCGCCTGTGCGCTGATGCTGGCCTTGAGCATCATCCGCAGCAGGTCGCCCTCCAGCCCGTAGCGGCAGATCGCCGGCAGGAAGCTGCCGGCGGCCAGCGTGCCCAGCTGCGGGTGGCGCCAGCGCACCAGTGCTTCGGCCGCCACCACCCGTCCGGACTGCAGTGACTTCTTGGGTTGGAACCACGCCGTCAGGCTGCCATCGGCCATCGCCTGGCGCAGCTGCGACGCATCCGGTTCGGGGACTGCCGCTGCCGCGAGTGAGGGGGCCTTGTCGGTGGCCGGGCGCGCCTGCGCCAGCGCCTCGAACAGCGCGTCCACGTCGGCGGCCGCCACCGGCTTGGGCAGCAGGCCGATCACATCCAGCCCCAGCGATTCGGCCATCAGCCGTGCCGAGGTCATCATCCGCCGCGGGGCCGCGCTGACCACGGCAAGGCGCGGCGGGCGTGGTTGCGCCGCCAGTGCCTGGATGAACTGGATGCCGTCCTGCCCGGGCATCAGCAGGTCACTGACCACCAGGTCGTAGGGCTGGCAGGCACACAGTGCGATGGCGGCATCCACGTCTTCGCAGGCATCGACCTGGATACCGGCGCGGCTGCCGAACAGATTGGCCAGGAAACCACGCTGGAAGGGCTGGTCTTCCAGGATCAGGACGCGCTGGGTCATGCGGGGTCTCCTTGGCGCAGGGTGGTGAGCGCCTTGCGCAGGCGGGCGATGTCGACGGGTTTGCTGAGGTAGCCCTGCATGCCACTGGCCAGGCAGCGCTCGCGCTCTTCGGCGGTGGCATTGGCGGTGGCGCCGATCACCGGTACCGGGTTGCCGTCATCGCGCAGCTGGCGGGCCAGCGCGTGGCCGTCCATGCGCGGCATGTTGATGTCGGTCACCACCAGATCGAAGCACTGCTCGCGGCACCGCTGCAGCGCTTCCATGCCATCCTGTGCCAGCTCCACGTCGCAGCCGAGGGTGCGCAGCTGCTCGGCCAGGATCACCCGGTTGATCGGGTTGTCCTCGACGGCCAGCACGCGCAGGCCCAGAGGCATCGGTGGTGCCGTGCGCGTGGCCTCCGGCTGCGCCGCGCGCTGCTGCTGCACGCTGGCCAGCGCCTTGCCGATCGCGGTCATGCCGTGCAGGGTCACCACCAGGCTGCCGTCGGCGGCAGTGATCGGCTGGTCACCGCCCTCGATCGATGCCACCACGCGCGGGCCCGACCAGGCCAGCGGCATCCCGGCTTCGCCATCCATCAGGATCGCGCCGTCATGGTCCAGCAACGCCGGGTCACCAAGCAGGGGCTGCGCGTTGGCGCCCCAGCGACACAGCCAGCCACAGGCACTGTCGACCAGCTCGCGGTCGCGGCCGCGCACCAGGATCGGTGGTTCCGGCAGCAGTGTGGGGCCATCTTCGGCAGCGGCCAGCACCGGCAACGGCAGGCGGACGCTGAAGCTGCTGCCCAGCCCGGGTTCGCTCACCACCTGCAGCTCGCCGCTCATCAGGCGTACCAGGCGGTCGCTGATGGACAGGCCCAGGCCGGTGCCCTGCGCGCTGGCTGCGCCGCGGACCTGGCGGAACGGTTCGAACAACCGCGCCTGTTCCTCCGCAGCGATGCCCACGCCGGTATCGGTCACCTGCCATGCCAGCACGCTCGATTCAGCTTCGCGCTGCACCTGGCGCACGCGCAATACCACCCGGCCATGCTCGGTGAACTTGATCGCGTTGCTGAGCAGGTTGCCCAGCACCTGGCGGATGCGGTCGGCATCACCGAGCACCCGTGTCGGCAGGCGCGGATCGGTACAGACCAGGATCTGCAGGCCCTTGCAGGTGGCCGACGCGGCGAAGCTGCGCAGCACGCTCTCGGTCAGCTCGCGCGGCGAGAACGCCGTCGGCTCCAGGCTGAGCTGTCCTGACTCGATCTTGGAAACATCCAGCACATCGCTGATCAACTGCAGCAGGACCGACGAGGAACTCTCGATGGTGCGCAGGTACTGCGACTGCCGGGCGTCCAGCGAGGTGTGCCCCAGCAGCTCCAGCGTGCCCAGCACGCCATACAGCGGGGTGCGGATCTCATGGCTCATGGTGGCCAGGAACGCGCTCTTGGCCTGGTTGGCCGCATCGGCGGCCTGGCGTGCCGACGACAGTGCGGCCTGTGCCTGGCGGTGCCGGGAAATATCATGGAAGACGCATAGCAGCACGTCATCGCCCTGGTAGCGGCAGGCCGCGTGCAGCACTTGCAGCTGGCGCCCATCGCGGGCGGTGAATTCAAGTCCACGCCCGCGTTCGCCGGCATGTCCGCGCCATGGTGCCTGCCAGTCGCTGTGTTCGCCTTCTTCGCCGAGCCAGTCGCGCAGCAGCTGGTTGGAGAGCAGCAGCGCGCGGTCGCTGCGGCGCAGGACGCAGATGCCGACCGGCGCCATGTCGATCACCGTCGAACTGAAGTCCAGGTTCTCCAGCAGGCGGCGGTGCTGCTGCAGGGCCGGCTGGATCAGCTGGAGGTCAACGCGATGCCGTAGCAGGCGCAGCGCAACACCGGCCAGCAGCAGCAACAGCACGCAGACCAGCAGGGGCACGGCCAGGTCGCCCAGCAGCAGCGGCGGCGGCAGGTGGTAGACCAACCGCCAGCCGTCATTGCCGACACTTTTCACCAGCGCTACGCCGCGCGGCAGGCCACCGCTCCACAACGTGCCGAAGCTGTCGTCCTGGCGCTCCCGCAGGGTCTTCCAGCCCGCACCATCCAGCCGCGGTGCCTGGCTGGACAATGCAGGCTGCCCCGCACGGTCGAGCAGCGCGTAACCGCCAATGCCCTGGCCGTCGATCATGCTCGCCGCCGCCGCGCCATCGAGCAGCAGCACCAGCCACTGCGCCGGTTGGGGGCCCGCCTGTACCGGCTGCGCCAGCGCAACGCCACTGTCACCCGGCCGCAGCCAGTACACCGGGTCTGCACCCTGGAGGCTGCCGCTGCGTGCCTGCAGCGCACGCAGTGATGGCAGGTGCACCAGGTCGACGTCGACCTCGCCCCCGGCCAGCCAGTGCGCGCCGCGTGCATCGATCAGCAGCAGATGCGTCTGCAGTGCCTGCAGCGTGTGCTCGGCGCGCGCTGACAGCAGCAGCCGCTGGCCCGGCTGGCCACCGGGACCATCCAGCGGCAGCTGGCGCACGCCCTCGCTGTCTGCGGCCGGTGCATCCGGGTTGCCGGCCAGTACCGAATCCCCCAGGTAGCGCAGCAGGGCTTCGCGCTGGTCGAAATAGATCTGTGCCTTGTAGGCCGCTGCATTCATCTCGCGGCGATGGGTCGAGATGTCTTCGGTGAATGCCGTGAGCAGGTAGAACCCGGCCGCGGCGGCCAGGCAGATGAAGACGCAGACGGTCAGGCAGCGCAGCAACACCGACGCGGTGGTCGATGGCACGGCCTGCTGCAGCGAAGGGCGGGGAAAGCGGAACATGCAACGATGCTAGGGAGCGGCGCTGATGGCGCGGAATCAGCTGTTTCCTAAAATCCCCCGCTGGCCGGTCAGGCCGGAGCCTGCGCGTGGGTACCGTTCAGGCGGCGGAAAAGAGAACCCCCGCCGAAGCGGGGGTCTCCTGTATCGGCGCTGGCCAGGCACTTACAGTGCGCTGCCACCGAACTTGTGGGTGTACTGCAGGTTGATCGTGCGGCCGACGCTGTCGAACCAGGACACGTCGTAGTACGGGTAAGCGGTGTAGGTACGGTCCTTCGGCGGCATCTTGTTGAACACGTTGACCACCGACAGCGACAGGCGCGAGTGGTCGTCGACGCGGTACTGCAGCGAGGCGTTGTAGCGATAGGTCGCCTTCACGTACGGGCTGTCGCCGCTGTCCCAGTCGAACACCTGGTCGTAGCTGTCCGAGGTCGGCAGCTTGCCCAGGCGCGAGCCGTACACCGTTGCCGACCACGCATCCTTCTCCCAGGTCACGCTCAGGCTGGTCTTGGTGCGCGGAATGTCGAAGCCACTGTTGACCGCGAACTGGTCTTCGGTGCGGTCGCCGGGGTAGCGCTGGAAATCATGCTTCTTCACCCAGGTGTGCGTGCCGTTGAAGATGAAATCGCCGATGCCCGTCTGCAGGCGATAACGCAGGCCGGCGTCGATGCCGGAGGTGGATTCGCGGGCGACGTTGATCGGCTCCACGCGCACGCCATACAGGCGTCCGTCGTTGCTGCGGGTGATGCGGGCGAGCGCGTCCACGCAGGTCGGCGAATTGATGTCGGCGCTGCCCAGGCGGCAGTTTGCTTCGTTGGCCAGGAGCGTGCGCACGTCCATGTCCTGCACCTGGTTGCGCATATCGATGTCAAACCAGTCCACCGACAGGTCCAGGCCGATCGCCGGTGACCAGACGAAGCCGGCGCTCCACGAGGTGCTGGTTTCCGGGTCGAGCTGGCGGTTGCCTGTGCGGCTGCGGATCAGGTTGCGCTCGTAATCGGAACAGTCGCTGGCCTCCTCGAGGCGGCAGGTGTACAGATCCTCGGCGCTGGTCTCGTCGTTGCCCGGTCCGGCAAACACATAGTGCAGGTCCGGTGCACGGAATGCGGTGCCGTAGGAGCCGCGCACCAGCAGGGTATCGATCGGGCGCCATTCCAGGCCGCCGCTCCAGGTCGCCTTGCCGATGCTGTGTCCGGAATAGCGGTACTGGTCGTAGCGGCCCGCCACGCTCAGGTTGACCGTGTCGTGCAGCGGCATGCGCAGCTCCGCAGCCGTCGCCCAGCGGTTGCGCGAACCCTTGCCGTCCGAATCCTTCCAGCTGTAGTAGTAGTACCCGGTCGCCAGCGGATCGGGGTTCAGAGAATAGGCCTGCTGGCCCACTTCCACGGTCGCGGCAAACCCGGCATCGCCACCGGGCAGTGCGAACAGTGCTGCGTTGGTCAGGGTGAAGGCGGCGGTTTCCGTGCGCGACTTCGGAGTGTAGGTGGTACGCGCGGCGATCGAGTCGTACTCGGCGCGGGTCAGTGGACGGTACAGGCGTGACGGATCGGCGTTGTAGACCGGGAAACCGTCGTCATCCACGCCCAGCTGCGGGCCGAGGAACAGGTCATTGGCCTTGGCGGCAATGATCTGTGCCCAGCTGATGCGCGACTGGTACTGCGAATGGCTCAACGCCGCTTCGTAATCCCAGTTGCCAATCAGGTTGCCCTTGAAGCCGGTGGTCACGCTGAAGGTCTTCTGAGTGCTGCGCACCATGGCGTTGCGCAGGCCGCCCATTTCCTCGGGCGAGAACTGGCGCTGCCAGAACTCGATCTCGCCAGTGGCTTCGTTGTTGAAGTAGCCCGACTCATCACCGTTGGCATCCATGCGGCCCCACTGGGTGACGTCGCGCATCAGCGACATCGTGTGGTAGCCGAGCTGCACGTCGGCGAACCACTGCTGGCCATTGTCGAAGTCGTAGCTCAGCGACGCGTAGCCGTTGGCGCCGCGGCGCTTGCTGAGGATGGTGCCGTAGCCGATCGAGCTGTCGCTGCCGCAGTAGTAGCCGTACTTCGGGCGGTAGGCACGATAGGTGCTGCCCTGGTTCTGGCCGGACAGCACTTCGCAGGTGGCGGCGCCCGGGTCCAGGTAGTCATCGTTGTAGTCGGTGCGCAGATAGGCACGGCGCGCGATGCGCGAACCCTCGGTGGGGCCATCCCGGGTCGAGTCCTGGATGTCACGGTCATAGGCCCACAGCGGGGTCTGCGACTGCAGCTCGACGCTGTACACGGCGTTGAAGTTGCCACGGCTGAAACCGCTGGCCAGGCTCATGTCGAACGACTCGCCGCCGCCTTCGCTGGTGGTGCCCATGCGCATGTCGATCGTGGTGCCGTCGGCCTTCTTCTTCAGGATGAAGTTGACCACGCCGGCGATCGCGTCCGAGCCGTAGATGGCCGAGGCGCTGCCGGTCAGTACTTCGATGCGCTCGATCATGCCCAGCGGGATGTTGGAGACATCGGTGAAGTTGCTGCGGCCCTTGAACGGCATCGGGAAATCGGCAATACGCCGACCATTGACCAGCACCAGCGTGTGGTTCGGGCCCAGGCCGCGCAGGTCCACCTGCTGGGCGCCCGGCGAGAAGTCGGCGCCACTGGAAGACTGCTGGCTCTGCGTCTCACCGCCGTTCTGGGTCATTGCACGCAGCACGTCCGGCACGCTGGTGAAGCCACTGGAGCGGATCTGCTCGGCATTGATCACCGTGATCGGAGCGGGGCCTTCCACCTGGGCGCGCGGAATGCGCGAGCCGGTGACCTGCACCGCGTCCAGTTGTTGCACCGAAGAGGAAGCCGGTGCCTGGGCCGCCGCGGAAGCAGCCACGCCCATCAACGCCAGCTGGATCGACCACGCCATCGCCTGTCTACGCATGAGGAATTCTCGGAAATGAAGCCGGCCCGCAGAGGAGGGGCCCTGTCCCCCATTCAGACTTCCGGAATGGGCGCGCGCATTTAACGCCTTTTTCATGTCCTTGACTACTGGACCCCTATCTGGCAAAGAGTGAAAACGCTTGCAAGTCGATTTTGTTCAGGGAGATCAAGATGCGACGCCTCGACCGGACCCTGCCTGGCCCCTTCGCCTGGCTGGCGCTGCTGGTGTTGGCCTGGCCATTGGCCACGCCCGCGCAGGACCTGCAGGGCCCCGGCTTCGCCTATTACGAAATCGGCGATCTGGAATCCCCGCGTCCCGGTCCGCGCGCGCCCGCCATGATGCTGATGGGCGGTGGCGAGTGGGTGCCGGAGGCCTTCCAGTGGTGGCTGAAGCAGGCCGGCAATGGCCGTGTGCTGATTCTGCGCGCCTCCGGTGGCGACGAACTGCAGGACCGCCTGTACCGCGAGATCGGCGGCACTACCGCAGTGCAGACCCTGGTCTTCGACAGCCGCCGCGGTGCCGATGATCCGGCGGTGCTGCGCGTGGTCGCCGCGGCCGATGCCATCTTCATTGCCGGCGGCGACCAGTCCCGCTATATCCGCTTCTGGAAGGGCACCGCACTCAACCGTGCACTCAACGCCCATGTGCGCGCCGGCAAGCCGATTGCCGGTACCAGCGCTGGCCTGGCCATCCTCGGCGGCTATGCCTATGGCGCCATGGATGGCGGCAGCATCACCTCGGCCGGTGCGCTGGCCGACCCGATGGGCAGTGCCGTGACCCTGGACAGCGGCTTCCTGCAGATGCCCTACCTGCAGCGCGTGGTCACCGACACCCATTTCGACAAGCGTGACCGGCTCGGTCGCCTGATCGTGTTCGTGGCACGTGCCGCCCAGGACAGCGGCGACCCTGACATCGTCGGCATCGGCGTCGATGAGGACACCGCCCTGTGCGTTGAGCCCGATGGCCGGGCCCAGGTCTACAGCGCAGATGGCGAAGGCAAGGTCTGGGTGGTCAGCCCCGGCCGCGACGCCGACCGCCTGGTGGAGGGCGAGCCGCTGCGCTTCCATGCGGTGCCGGTGACGGTGGTCGCCAGCGGCAGCCGCATGCGGCTGGATGATTTCCAGGCCGAGGCCGATTACCAGGCCGTGGCCGACGTCAGCGACGGCGAGATTGAGTTCACGCTTCGGTAGTACCGGCCGCTGGCCGGCAACCCACCTTCCTGATGCGACCGGTGCCGGCCAGCGGCCGGCACTACCGGTGCAATCCTTTCACTACACCTGCTGGAGATGTACCCGATGAAACTGCGCCTGGTGCTGTCCGCGCTGCTGTCCCTGCCGTTGCTTGCCCAGGCCGCTCCGGCCGCCTCGCCGTTGCTGGTCATCCACGGCGGCGCCGGTGTCGAGCGCAAGGACCTGTCGCCGGCTGAAGAGAAGGCCGCGCGCGACGCGTTGCGCGCGGCGCTGCTGAAGGGCCATGCCGAACTGGCGGCCGGTCGCCCGGCGCTTGCAGCCGTCACTGCGG
Organism: Stenotrophomonas sp. Pemsol; assembly: GCF_003586545.1. Taxonomy (NCBI): domain Bacteria; kingdom Pseudomonadati; phylum Pseudomonadota; class Gammaproteobacteria; order Lysobacterales; family Lysobacteraceae; genus Stenotrophomonas; species Stenotrophomonas sp. Pemsol. The sequence goes on from NZ_CP025780.1 coordinate 504,433, forward strand.
CAATCACCGTGCTGGAGGACGATCCGACCTTCAACGCCGGCAAGGGCGCGGTGTTCACCCATGACGGCCACAACGAACTGGATGCCGCAGTGATGGATGGCGCCACCCTGGCTGCAGGTGCGGTGGCCGGCGTGCAGCGGGTGCGCAACCCGATCCTGCTGGCCCAGGCCGTGATGCAGAAGTCCAGGCACGTGATGATGGTCGGGCAGGGTGCCGAGGCATTCGCGGTGGAGCAGGGCATCGGCCTTGTCGATCCATCCTACTTCCGTACCGACAAGCGCTGGCAGCAACTGCAGCGCGCATTGAAGGAAGAGGCCAGTGGCCAGGCGCACGCCGACCTGGAGACCGCAAGGCACTTCGGCACGGTGGGCGCGGTTGCCCTGGATGCGCAGGGGCAGCTTGCCGCCGGCACCTCCACCGGTGGCATGACCAACAAGCGCTATGGCCGTGTGGGTGATTCGCCGATCATCGGCGCCGGTACCTGGGCCGACGCGGGCTGCGCGGTATCGGGCACCGGCTGGGGCGAGTACTACATCCGGACTGCGGCCGCGCACGAGATCTGTGCGCGCATGCGCTACCAGCGGCAGACGCCGGAGCAGGCCGGCAGGGGCGTGATCAACGAGATGATTCCGAAGATGGGCGGCGACGGCGGCGCGATCGTGCTTGCCGCAGACGGAAAAATGGCCATGCCGTTCAACACCCGGGGCATGTATCGGGGCTGGATCGGCGCCGACGGCGTCCCCCATGTCGCAATTTTCGCCAGCGAGACCCTGCCGGTTCCTGGGCAATAACCTTGCGTATCAATGGGTTTGCGACAACGTGTGAAAAAGATGGAAAAAAGCGTTGACAGCCCCCCGCCTGATCAGCAGAATAAGCGGCTCACCACCACACACCGCAACGCTTCGGCGGCAACGGGTTGGGGTGGTAAGGAGGGATACCCAAGCGGCCAACGGGGGCAGACTGTAAATCTGCTGGCTTACGCCTTCGGTGGTTCGAATCCACCTCCCTCCACCAGTTTCACGTTGTGACATTCCCGGCGCGGGAGTAGTTCAATGGTAGAACCTCAGCCTTCCAAGCTGATGGTGCGGGTTCGATTCCCGTCTCCCGCTCCATTGAATGAACTTTGAATATTATCGAGTTCATGTCATAATGCAAAACTCGGCTCACGTAGCTCAGTCGGTAGAGCACTTCCTTGGTAAGGAAGAGGTCGAAGGTTCGATTCCTTTCGTGAGCACCATCTTAAGCATCACCTCTCAGACGAATTCGAGATAAGCAGCCATGGCCAAGGGTAAGTTCGAGCGCACCAAGCCGCACGTCAACGTCGGCACCATCGGTCACGTCGACCACGGCAAGACCACGCTGACCGCCGCACTGACCAAGATCGGTGCCGAGCGCTTCGGTGGCGAGTTCAAGGACTACTCCTCGATCGACGCCGCGCCGGAAGAAAAGGCGCGTGGCATCACGATCTCGACCGCGCACGTCGAATACGAATCCCCGACCCGTCACTACGCCCACGTTGACTGCCCGGGCCACGCTGACTACGTCAAGAACATGATCACCGGTGCCGCCCAGATGGACGGCGCGATCCTGGTGTGCTCGGCCGCTGACGGCCCGATGCCGCAGACCCGTGAGCACATCCTGCTGTCGCGCCAGGTCGGCGTGCCGTACATCGTCGTGTTCCTGAACAAGGCCGACATGGTGGACGACGCCGAGCTGCTCGAGCTGGTCGAGATGGAAGTGCGCGAGCTGCTGAGCAAGTACGAGTTCCCGGGCGACGACACCCCGATCATCGCCGGTTCGGCCCGTCTGGCGCTGGAAGGCGACCAGAGCGACATCGGCGTGCCGGCCATCCTGAAGCTGGTCGACGCGCTGGACAGCTGGATTCCGGAGCCGGAGCGTGCGATCGACAAGCCGTTCCTGATGCCGGTGGAAGACGTGTTCTCGATCTCGGGCCGCGGCACCGTGGTGACCGGTCGTATCGAGCGCGGCGTGATCAAGGTTGGCGACGAAATCGAAATCGTCGGCATCCGTCCGGTGCAGAAGACCACCGTGACCGGCGTTGAAATGTTCCGCAAGCTGCTGGACCAGGGTCAGGCAGGCGACAACGCTGGCCTGCTGCTGCGCGGCACCAAGCGTGACGACGTCGAGCGTGGCCAGGTGCTGGCCAAGCCGGGCACGATCAAGCCGCACACCAAGTTCGAAGGCGAAGTGTACGTCCTGTCGAAGGACGAGGGCGGCCGCCACACCCCGTTCTTCAACGGCTACCGTCCGCAGTTCTACTTCCGCACCACCGACATCACCGGCGCCGCCAAGCTGCCGGAAGGCGTCGAAATGGTGATGCCGGGTGACAACGTCAAGATGGAAGTCACCCTGATCAACCCGGTGGCCATGGACGAAGGTCTGCGCTTCGCCATCCGCGAAGGCGGCCGTACCGTCGGCGCCGGCGTGGTCTCGAAGATCATCGAGTAAGCCTGCAGTACCGGTGGTTGCATAGCGCCGCCGGTTACGCGAATGGCGGGCCGGGAACCTCGGTCCGCCTTCGCCGTCTAAGGGAAGGCAAGTTTTCAACGTACGCCAGTAGCTCAATTGGCAGAGCAGCGGTCTCCAAAACCGCAGGTTGGGGGTTCGAGTCCCTCCTGGCGTGCCATCTGCCCACCTTATCCAGCGGCCTGGGCCGCTAAAGCAGACACAGCCGGATGAATAGCAAGATCGAACACTCCAAGGACAACTCCGCCAACGGTGGAGATATCGTCAAGTATGTCGCCGCATCGCTGCTGGTGCTGGCCGGTCTGTTCGTCTGGTTCTGGTTCTCCGCGGACTCCGGTCGCGCCGCCCAGCTGGGTGCGTGGGCGGGTCAGTTGCGTGCATTGGCGGTCGTGGTCGGTCTGGTTGGCGGTATCGGCGTGTTCATGCTGACCGGCAAGGGGCGCGACACCCGCGAATTCCTCTCCGAGTCGCGCTTCGAACTGCGCAAGGTGGTCTGGCCGACGCGCCAGGAAGCCGTCCGCATGACCTGGGTCGTGATCGTCGTGGTGCTCATCCTCAGCCTGCTGCTGGGTGGCTTCGACTTCCTGATCCAGAAACTGACTCAGTGGTTCCTGAGCCGCTAAGGAGAATTGCATGAAGCGTTGGTACGTCGTTCACGCCTATTCGGGCTTCGAGAAGTCGGTGGCGCAGGCTCTGCGCGATCGCATCGTCCGTGATGGCATGGAAGAGCGCTTCGGCGACGTCCTGGTCCCGACCGAGGAAGTGGTCGAGATGCGCGCCGGCCAGAAGCGCCGTTCCGAGCGCAAGTTCTTCCCGGGTTACGTGCTGGTCCAGATCGAGACCCACGAGGAAGCCGGCATTCCGCGCATCGACAACGAAAGCTGGCATCTGGTCAAGGAAACCCCGCGGGTCATGGGCTTCATCGGCGGCACCGCTGATCGCCCGCTGCCGATCGCCGATTCCGAGGCCGAGGCCATCCTGAACCGCGTTCAGGAGGGTGTCGAGAAGCCGCGTCCGAAGGTGCTGTTCGAGCCGGGCCAGATGGTCCGCGTCACCGACGGTCCGTTCAACGATTTCAATGGCGTCGTCGAAGAAGTCAACTACGAGAAGAGCCGTCTGCGCGTCTCGGTGCTGATCTTCGGTCGTGCCACTCCGGTCGAGCTCGAGTTCGGCCAGGTCGAAAAGGCCGTCTGACCTGTCCTGTCGAGTCGAGCCATGCTCGACTCCGGGGTCTGGATGGTGCGGTAGTCGGGCATGGCTCGACTCTCCAAAGGGAACCGGGCCTGGCCCGGTTCCGTTCGTTTACCTGCCGCTTCAGGCATGTGAAGAAAAAACCTGTTATAGTGCGCGGCTCCCCGCTGGGGAAGCCAGCAGGACGAGGCCGCCGCAAGGTGGCCTTCAGCATGATTTCAAAACGCGATGCCGGGACGCGTGATTCCCGGTCCGATGGGGAGCCTGTTGTCGAAAGGCGCTAGCACCCGGAGAGCACTCACATGGCAAAGAAAGTTGTCGGTTACATCAAGCTGCAGGTGAAGGCCGGTCAGGCCAACCCCTCGCCGCCGGTCGGTCCTGCGCTGGGTCAGCGTGGCCTGAACATCATGGAATTCTGCAAGGCGTTCAACGCTGCCACGCAGAAGCTCGAGCCGGGTCTGCCGGTTCCGGTGATCATCACGGCCTATTCGGACCGTACGTTCACCTTCATCACCAAGAGCACCCCGGCTACCACCCTGCTGAAGAAGGCCGCTGGCATCTCGTCGGGCTCCAAGCGCCCGAACACCGAGAAGGTCGGCAAGGTCACCCGTAAGCAGCTGGAAGAGATCGCCAAGGCGAAGGAACCGGATCTGACTGCCGCCGACCTGGACGCCGCCGTGCGTACCATCGCTGGCTCTGCCCGTTCCATGGGCCTCGTGGTGGAGGGTTAATAAGATGGCACAGACCAAGCGTGAGAAGGCCATCAAGGCCGCCGTCGTTCCGGGCAAGGCATACGCCTTCGAGGACGCGATCAACATCCTGAAGACCGCCACCAAGGCCAAGTTCGTCGAGTCGATCGACGTCGCCGTGCGCCTGGGCGTCGATGCGAAGAAGTCCGACCAGCAGGTCCGTGGCTCCACCGTGCTGCCGGCCGGTACCGGCAAGTCGGTCCGCGTCGCCGTGTTCGCTCCGGCCGGTGCCAAGGCTGACGAAGCCCTGGCTGCTGGCGCCGACGCCGTCGGTATGGATGACCTGGCCGAGAAGATGCAGGCCGGCGATCTGAACTACGATGTCGTCATCGCGACCCCGGACGCCATGCGCGTCGTCGGTAAGCTGGGCACCGTGCTGGGCCCGCGCGGCCTGATGCCGAACCCGAAGGTCGGCACCGTTTCCCCGAACCCGGGTGAAGCCGTGAAGAACGCCAAGTCGGGTCAGGTCCGTTACCGTACCGACAAGGCCGGCATCATCCACTGCACCATCGGCAAGGCCGACTTCGCCGAAGACGCGCTGAAGTCGAACCTGACCGCGCTGCTGCTGGACCTGATCAAGGCCAAGCCGGCCACCTCGAAGGGCACCTACCTGCAGAAGGTTTCGGTCAGCTCGACGATGGGCCCGGGCGTCACCGTCGACCAGTCGTCGCTGACCCTGAAGTAATTGTTTCAAGCGGTCACGGTGCCCCGGGTGCCGTGACCGTGACATTTGAAGGCATCGCTGGCAGTGCATCGCCCGCGGTAGCCGTCAAAGACCGCAGGCGCGGTCGTGGCAATACCGGCGACGGGCATGGAAGCTCGATCTGGCAAGGAGTCGCCGCCGGAGCAGTCAGGAGCGCTTAATCGATTCCCCGGAATCACCCTGCGTAGATGGTGCCCTTCTGGAGTTTTTCTGGTTCACGCACGTCTGGGTTTCCCAGGTTGGCCCACTCCAGGTCTAGAACGGCCCACCCCCGGAACATCATCCCGATGTTCCCGGCGTCCAGGACGGATGCCGCACAGGACCGCACACGGCAGGAGCCGTAAGCGGAGTTCAATAGGAGGAGTGCAATGGCTCTCAATCTGTCCCAGAAGCAAGAAGTAGTCGCCGAGCTGGCAGACGTCGCCGCCAAGGCCCACTCCTTGATCGCAGCCGAATACGCTGGCACCACGGTCGCCCAGATGACCGCGATGCGCAAGCAGGCTCGTGAAACCGGTGTTTTCTTGAAGGTTGTCAAGAACACCCTGGCTTCGCGCGCCGTTGAAGGCACCGAGTTCGCAGTCGCCCAGGACCAGATGGTTGGTCCGCTGCTGTACGCGTTCTCGCTCGAGGAGCCCGGCGCTGCCGGTCGCCTGATCAAGGAAGCCGCCAAGGGCAACGACAAGCTGAAGGCTAAGGTCGTCGCCATCGGTGGTGAAGTGTTCCCGGCGAGCCACGTCGACGTGCTGGCATCGCTGCCGACCCGCGACCAGGCCCTGGCCATGCTGGCCCGCGTCCTGACCGAGCCGGTCACGATGTTTGCCCGCGCCATCAAGGCCGTTGGCGAGAAGCAGGGGGGTGGCAATGTCGCCGCTGACGCTGCCGAGCCGGCCGCCGAGACCGCCTGAGTTTCGACTTACCGTGGTTCCTGACGGGACCTCAATCCAGAAAATCATCCAAAGGTATTAATCATGTCCCTTACCAACGAACAGATCGTCGACGCCATCGCCGAGAAGTCCCTGATGGAAGTGATGGAGCTGGTCAAGGCCATCGAAGAGAAGTTCGGCGTCTCCGCCGCTGCTCCGGTTGCCGTGGCTGCTGCCGCTGGCCCGGCTGCTGCTGTTGAAGAGCAGACCGAATTCGTCGTCACCCTGAAGACTGCCGGCGAGAAGAAGGTCGAAGTCATCAAGGCCGTCCGCGCCATCACCGGCCTGGGCCTGAAGGAAGCGAAGGACCTGGCCGAAGCCGGCGGCGTCCTGAAGGACAACGCTTCGAAGGAAGAAGCCGAGAAGATGAAGAAGGACCTGGAAGCTGCTGGCGCGACTGTCGAAGTCAAGTAAGCAGTTACCTTGCATCGTCACCGATTCGCGGCGATGCAGCCAAGGCTGGGGGCGTAAGCCCCCGGCCTTTGGTCGTTGTTGCGGTGTTGTAGATCCGCGCCATGCGTGGATGTGAAAAAAACAGGAAAAAGCCCAACACAGGCTGCAGTCAAACCCCGGCAGGCCAGCGCCGAGCGCGGCAGCGGGGAGTGGTAGCAGACGAGTTGGCAGTTGGAAGTAGCGGGAGAAGGCGTGCTGGTGCCGGCAATACCAGCGACTTCCAACTGACAATTTCAAGTTCCCTTCGGATCGTGGGCGCACGATCCGCACAACAAGGTGGAAGACCTCATGACGTCCTATTCGTTCACCGAAAAAAAGCGTATCCGCAAGGATTTCGGCAAGCAGCGCTCGATTCTCGAAGTGCCGTTCCTGCTCGCCATCCAGGTGGATTCCTATCGTGAATTCCTGCAGGAAAACGTCGATCCGGCCAAGCGCACGGACCACGGCCTGCACGCTGCGCTGAAGTCGGTCTTCCCGATCGCCAGCTACAGCGGCAACGCTGCCCTGGAATACGTCGGCTACAAGCTGGGCGAACCGGTCTTCGACGAGCGTGAGTGCCGCCAGCGCGGCATGAGCTACGGCGCCCCGCTGCGCGTGACCGTGCGCCTGGTGATCTACGACCGTGAGTCGTCGACCAAGGCCATCAAGTACGTGAAGGAGCAGGAGGTCTATCTGGGCGAAATCCCGCTGATGACCGAGAACGGCACCTTCATCGTCAACGGCACCGAGCGCGTCATCGTCTCCCAGCTGCACCGCTCGCCGGGCGTGTTCTTCGACCACGACCGTGGCAAGACCCACAGCTCGGGCAAGCTGCTGTACAGCGCCCGCATCATTCCTTACCGCGGCTCCTGGCTGGACTTCGAGTTCGACCCGAAGGACGCGCTGTTCACCCGTATCGACCGCCGCCGCAAGCTGCCGGTGTCGATCCTGCTGCGCGCGCTCGGCTACAGCAACGAAGAGATGCTGGCCGAGTTCTTCGAGATCAACACCTTCCACATCAACCCGGATGAAGGCGTCCAGCTGGAGCTGGTGCCGGAGCGCCTGCGTGGCGAGACCCTGGGCTTCGACCTCGCCGACGGCGACAAGGTCATCGTGGAAGCCGGCAAGCGCATCACCGCGCGTCACATCAAGCAGCTGGAAGCCTCGGGCATTGCCGCCCTGGCCGTGCCGGACGACTACATCGTCGGCCGCATCCTGTCGCACGACGTGGTCGATGCCTCGACCGGCGAACTGCTGGCCCAGGCCAACGACGAGATCACGGACGAGCAGCTGCAGGCCTTCCGCAAGGCCGGTGTGGATGCCGTGGGCACCCTGTGGGTGAACGACCTGGATCGTGGCCCGTACCTGTCCAACACCCTGCGTATCGACCCGACCAAGACCCAGCTGGAAGCCCTGGTCGAGATCTACCGCATGATGCGTCCGGGCGAGCCGCCGACCAAGGATGCCGCGCAGAACCTGTTCCACAACCTGTTCTTCACCTTCGAGCGCTACGACCTGTCCGCGGTCGGCCGCATGAAGTTCAACCGTCGCGTGGGCCGCAAGGAAACCACCGGCGAAGCCGTGCTGTACGACAGCAAGTACTTCGGCGAGCGCAACGACGAAGAGTCCAAGCGCCTGGTCGCTGCCCACGGCGAAAGCTCCGACATCCTGGACGTGATCAAGGTCCTGACCGAGATCCGCAACGGTCGCGGCGTGGTCGACGACATCGATCACCTGGGCAACCGTCGCGTGCGTTCGGTCGGCGAAATGGCCGAGAACGTGTTCCGCGTCGGCCTGGTCCGCGTCGAGCGTGCGGTCAAGGAGCGCCTGTCGATGGCCGAGTCGGAAGGCCTGACCCCGCAGGAACTGATCAACGCCAAGCCGGTCGCCGCTGCCATCAAGGAGTTCTTCGGCTCCTCGCAGCTGTCGCAGTTCATGGACCAGAACAACCCGCTGTCGGAAGTGACCCACAAGCGTCGCGTCTCGGCCCTGGGCCCGGGCGGCCTGACCCGTGAGCGCGCCGGCTTCGAAGTGCGCGACGTGCACCCGACCCATTACGGCCGCGTCTGCACCATCGAAACCCCGGAAGGCCCGAACATCGGCCTGATCAACTCGCTGGCCGTGTACGCCCGCACCAACAAGTACGGTTTCCTCGAGACCCCGTACCGCAAGGTCGTGGACGGCAAGGTCTATGACGAAGTCGAGTTCCTGTCGGCCATTGAAGAGAACGAGTACGTCATTGCGCAGGCCAACGCGCTGACCGACGCCAAGGGCACCCTGACCGAGCAGTTCGTTCCGTGCCGCTTCCAGGGCGAGTCGCTGCTGAAGCCGCCGGCGGAAGTCCACTTCATGGACGTTTCGCCGATGCAGACCGTCTCGATCGCGGCCGCGCTGGTTCCGTTCCTGGAGCACGATGACGCGAACCGCGCACTGATGGGCGCCAACATGCAGCGTCAGGCCGTGCCGACCCTGCGTTCGCAGAAGCCGCTGGTCGGTACCGGCATCGAGCGCGCCGTGGCGCGTGACTCGGGTGTGACCGTGAACGCCCGTCGTGGTGGTGAGATCGTGCAGATCGACGCCGCCCGCATCGTGGTCAAGGTCAACGAGGAAGAGATCGTTGGCGCCACCGACGCCGGCGTGGACATCTACAACCTGGTCAAGTACACCCGGTCGAACCAGAACACCTGCATCAACCAGCGTCCGCTGGTCCAGGTGGGTGACGTCATCGCCCGCGGCGACGTGCTGGCCGACGGTCCGTCCACCGACATCGGCGAGCTGGCCCTGGGCCAGAACATGCTGATCGCGTTCATGCCGTGGAACGGCTACAACTTCGAAGACTCCATCCTGCTCTCCGAGCGCGTGGTGGAAGAGGATCGCTACACCACGATCCACATCGAAGAGCTGACCTGCGTCGCGCGTGACACCAAGCTGGGGCCGGAGGAAATCTCCGCCGACATCCCGAACGTCTCCGAGCAGGCGCTGAACCGCCTGGACGAGAGCGGCGTGGTGTACATCGGTGCAGAAGTGCGCGCTGGCGACATCCTGGTCGGCAAGGTCACCCCGAAGGGCGAAAGCCAGCTGACCCCGGAAGAGAAGCTGCTGCGCGCGATCTTCGGCGAGAAGGCTTCGGACGTTAAGGACAGCTCGCTGCGCGTTCCGCCGGGCATGGACGGCACCGTCATCGACGTGCAGGTCTTCACCCGCGACGGCATCGAGAAGGACAAGCGCGCCCGCCAGATCGAAGAGTCCGAAATCAAGCGCGTCAAGAAGGACTTCGATGACCAGTTCCGCATCCTGGAAGCGGCCATCTACATGCGTCTGCGTTCGCAGATCGTGGGCAAGGTGGTCAATGGTGGTGCTGGCCTGAAGAAGGGTGACGTGATCACCGACGCCTTCCTCGACGGCCTGAAGAAGTCTGACTGGTTCGCCCTGCGCATGAAGGACGAGGACGCCTCGGAAGCCATCGAGCGCGCCCAGAAGCAGATCCAGGCGCACGAGAAGGAATTCGAGCGTCGCTTCGCCGACAAGCGCGGCAAGATCACCGCGGGCGACGATCTCGCCCCGGGCGTGCTGAAGATGGTCAAGGTGTTCCTGGCGGTGAAGCGCCGCATCCAGCCGGGCGACAAGATGGCAGGCCGCCACGGCAACAAGGGTGTGGTGTCCAACGTGGTGCCGGTCGAGGACATGCCGTACATGGCCTCGGGCGAGACCGTGGACATCGTGCTGAACCCGCTGGGCGTGCCGTCGCGTATGAACATCGGCCAGATCCTGGAAGTGCACCTGGGCTGGGCCGCCAAGGGTCTGGGTCGCAAGATCCAGGCGATGCTGGAAGCCCAGGCGGCGGTCGCCGACCTGCGCAAGTTCCTGGACGACATCTACAACCACGACGACACCAACGTGGCCAACCGTGTCGACCTGTCGCAGTTCAGCGACGAGGAACTGCTGCGCCTGGCCCGCAACCTGACCGACGGCGTGCCGATGGCCACCCCGGTGTTCGACGGCGCCACCGAAGCGGAAATCAAGCGCATGCTGGAACTGGCCGACCTGCCGAGCAGTGGCCAGACCCAGCTGTACGACGGCCGCACCGGTGAAGCCTTCGACCGCCATACCACCGTCGGTTACATGCACTACCTGAAGCTGAACCACCTGGTCGACGACAAGATGCACGCCCGTTCGACCGGTCCGTACTCGCTCGTCACCCAGCAGCCGCTGGGCGGCAAGGCGCAGTTCGGCGGCCAGCGCTTCGGTGAAATGGAAGTCTGGGCGCTGGAAGCCTACGGCGCGGCCTACACCCTGCAGGAAATGCTGACGGTGAAGTCCGATGACGTGCAGGGCCGCAACCAGATGTACAAGAACATCGTCGACGGCGAGCACGAGATGGTCGCGGGCATGCCGGAATCCTTCAACGTGCTCGTGAAGGAAATCCGCTCGCTGGCCATCAACATGGAACTGGAAGACAACTGATCCATGCCGGCGCGGCGGTCCGCCGCCGCGCCGCTGGCAGTGAACTGAAAGCCCATCGACACAGCATTCCTCCTTCTGGAGAACACCATGAAAGACCTGCTCAACCTCTTCAACCAGCAGCGCCAGACGCTGGACTTCGACGCGATCAAGATCGCGCTGGCCTCGCCGGACCTGATCCGTTCGTGGTCCTTCGGCGAAGTGAAGAAGCCGGAAACCATCAACTACCGTACCTTCAAGCCGGAACGCGACGGCCTGTTCTGCGCCGCCATCTTCGGCCCGGTGAAGGACTACGAGTGCCTGTGCGGCAAGTACAAGCGCATGAAGCACCGCGGCGTGGTCTGCGAAAAGTGCGGTACCGAAGTGACCCTGGCCAAGGTGCGCCGCGAGCGCATGGGCCACATCGACCTGGCCTCGCCGGTCGCGCACATCTGGTTCCTCAAGTCGCTGCCGTCGCGCATCGGCCTGATGCTGGACATGACCCTGCGCGACATCGAGCGCGTGCTGTACTTCGAAGCGTACGTGGTGACCGAGCCGGGCCTGACCGCCCTGGAGCGCCGCCAGCTGCTGACCGAGGAACAGTACCTGCAGGCGCGCCAGGAACACGGTGACGACTTCGACGCCGCCATGGGCGCCGAGGCCGTCTACGAACTGCTGCGCACGATCGACCTGCAGTCGGAGATGACCCGCCTGCGCGAGGAAATCGCCGCTACCGGTTCGGAAACCAAGCTCAAGCGCCTCACCAAGCGCATCAAGCTGATCGAAGCCTTCCTGGAATCGGGCAACCGTCCGGAATGGATGGTCATGACCGTGCTGCCGGTGCTGCCGCCGGACCTGCGTCCGCTGGTCCCGCTGGATGGCGGCCGCTTCGCGACCTCCGACCTGAACGACCTGTACCGCCGCGTCATCAACCGCAACAACCGCCTGCGCCGCCTGCTCGAACTGAGCGCGCCGGACATCATCGTGCGTAATGAAAAGCGCATGCTGCAGGAATCGGTCGATGCGCTGCTGGACAACGGCCGCCGCGGTCGTGCCATCACCGGCACCAACAAGCGCCCGCTGAAGTCGCTGGCCGACATGATCAAGGGCAAGCAGGGCCGCTTCCGCCAGAACCTGCTCGGCAAGCGCGTCGACTACTCGGGCCGTTCGGTCATCGTGGTCGGCCCGTACCTGCGCCTGCACCAGTGCGGCCTGCCGAAGAAGATGGCGCTTGAGCTGTTCAAGCCGTTCGTCTTCGCCAAGCTGCAGCGTCGTGGCCTGGCCACCACCATCAAGGCCGCCAAGAAGCTGGTCGAGCGCGAAGAAGCCGAAGTCTGGGACATCCTGGAAGAGGTCATCCGCGAGCATCCGGTGATGCTGAACCGTGCGCCGACCCTGCACCGCCTGGGCATCCAGGCGTTCGAGCCGGTACTGATCGAGGGCAAGGCCATCCAGCTGCACCCGCTGGTCTGCACCGCGTTCAACGCCGACTTCGACGGTGACCAGATGGCCGTCCACGTGCCGCTCTCGCTGGAAGCCCAGCTGGAAGCGCGTGCGCTGATGATGTCGACCAACAACATCCTGTCGCCGGCCAACGGCGAGCCGATCATCGTGCCGTCGCAGGACGTCGTGCTGGGTCTGTACTACATGACCCGCTCGCTGGAGAACAAGAAGGGCGAGGGCATGGCCTTCGCCAACATCGCCGAAGTCAAGCGCGCCTACGACAACCGCGTGGTGGAACTGCACGCCAAGGTCAAGGTCCGCATCACCGAGGTGGTGACCGACGAAGACGGCAACAAGCAGAACAAGACCTCGATCGTGGACACCACGATCGGTCGCGCCCTGCTGGCTGAAATCCTGCCGGAAGGCCTGCCGTTCGCGCTGGCCAATGTCGAGCTGACCAAGAAGAACATCAGCCGCCTGATCAACTCCAGCTACCGCCAGCTCGGCCTGAAGGACACGGTCGTGTTCGCCGACAAGCTGATGTACACCGGCTTCGCCTATGCGACCCGCGCCGGCGTCTCGATCGGCATCGACGACATGCTGATCCCGGACGAGAAGAAGGGCATCCTCACCGAGGCCGAAGCCGAAGTGCTGGAAATCCAGGAGCAGTACCAGTCGGGCCTGGTCACCGCCGGCGAGCGCTACAACAAGGTGGTCGACATCTGGTCGCGCACCAACGAGCGCATCGCCAAGGCGATGATGGACACCATCGGTACCGAGAAGGTCGTCAATGCCAAGGGCGAGACCATCGACCAGAAGTCGATGAACTCGCTGTACATCATGGCCGACTCCGGTGCGCGTGGTTCGCAGGCGCAGATCCGTCAGCTGGCCGGCATGCGTGGCCTGATGGCCCGCCCGGACGGCTCGATCATCGAGACGCCCATCAAGGCGAACTTCCGCGAAGGCCTGAACGTGCAGGAGTACTTCAACTCCACCCACGGTGCCCGTAAGGGTCTGGCCGATACCGCGCTGAAGACCGCGAACTCGGGTTACCTGACCCGTCGCCTGGTCGACGTGGCGCAGGACGTGGTGATCACCGAAGTGGATTGCGGTACCACCGAAGGCCTGATCATGACCCCGATCGTGGAAGGCGGCGACGTGGTCGAGCCGCTGAAGGATCGCGTGCTGGGCCGCGTGGTTGCCGAGGACGTGTTCCTGCCGGGCAACGACGAAGATCCGATCGTCACCCGCAACACCCTGCTGGACGAAGCCTGGGTTGCCAAGCTGGAAGATGCCGGCGTGCAGACCATCAAGGTCCGCTCGACCATCTCCTGTGAATCGGCCTTCGGTGTCTGCTCGCGCTGCTACGGCCGCGACCTGGCGCGTGGCCACCTGGTCAACATCGGTGAAGCGGTCGGCGTCATCGCCGCCCAGTCCATCGGTGAGCCGGGTACCCAGCTGACCATGCGTACGTTCCACATCGGTGGTGCGGCGTCGCGAGCTGCTGCGGTCGACAACATCACCGTCAAGACCACCGGCTCGGTCAAGTTCAGCAACCTCAAGTCGGTCGAGCACGCCAACGGCTCGCTGGTGGCGGTGTCGCGCTCGGGCGAAATCTCGGTGCTCGATGCGCACGGCCGTGAGCGTGAGCGTTACAAGCTGCCGTACGGTGCGACCATCACGTCCAAGGACGGTGATGCGATCAAGGCGGGCCAGACCGTGGCCAACTGGGATCCGCATAACCACCCGATCGTGTCGGAAGTGGCCGGCTTCATCCGCTTCATCGACTTCGTCGACGGCGTCACCGTCATCGAGAAGACCGACGAGCTGACCGGCCTGGCCTCGCGCGAAATCACCGATCCGAAGCGTCGTGGTACCCAGGCCAAGGACCTGCGCCCGATCGTGCGCATCGTCGACGCCAAGGGCAACGACCTGTCGATCCCGGGCACCGACCTGCCGGCGCAGTACCTGCTGCCGCCGCGTTCGATCGTCAACCTGCAGGACGGCGCCCCGGTGGGCGTGGGCGACGTTGTCGCCAAGATCCCGCAGGAAGCGTCGAAGACCCGCGACATCACCGGTGGTCTGCCGCGCGTGGCCGACCTGTTCGAAGCGCGCAAGCCGAAGGATCCGGCGGTGCTGGCCGAGCGTTCGGGCATCATCAGCTTCGGCAAGGACACCAAGGGCAAGCAGCGCCTGATCATCAAGGACACCGATGGTTCGGAGCACGAAGAGCTGATCCCGAAGTACCGCCAGGTCATCGTGTTCGAAGGCGAGCATGTCACCAAGGGTGAAACCATCGTGGACGGCGAGCCGAGCCCGCAGGACATCCTGCGCCTGCTGGGTGTCGAGCCGCTGGCTGCCTACCTGGTCAAGGAAATCCAGGACGTGTACCGCCTGCAGGGCGTGAAGATCAACGACAAGCACATCGAGGTGATCACCCGCCAGATGCTGCGCAAGGTCGAGATCACCGACCAGGGCAGCAGCAAGTTCCTGAACGGCGAACAGGTGGAGCGCCAGCGCGTTATCGAGGAGAATGCGCGCCTGTCGACCCGCAACGAACTGCCGGCGCGCTTCGATCCGGTCCTGCTGGGCATCACCAAGGCCTCGCTGGCAACCGAATCGTTCATCTCGGCGGCCTCCTTCCAGGAGACCACCCGAGTGCTGACCGAGGCTGCCGTCCGCGGTACCAAGGACAACCTGCGTGGCCTGAAGGAAAACGTCATCGTCGGCCGCCTGATTCCGGCCGGTACCGGCCTGTCCTACCACAGCAGCCGCCGTCGCGGCGCGACCGGTCTCACCGACTCGGAAATGCAGACCCTGGCCGGCACCCCGGCTGCGGTGGAGTCCCCGGTGGTTGAAGCCGAAGCTGAACAGGCCTCGGGCGAAGAATGAGGTATCCGGTCCGGCCGCAAGGCCGGACCACCCCATCGGTCCATCGATGGGATTGGGAAAGGGCAGGGGAGGTCGTCCGTGATCGACCCAGCCAATCTGAACGGGGTACATGGAGGCCCCCCAGTAACGTCCCGGGATCAGGGACGGGCTTGACAGGAGGCGTTTGACTGCTTTCCTTGCAGGTTGCTACAATCGTCTGTCTCAGCAGGCCAAAATTTCGGCCTGCTTTAACATTTCCGCATCTCTGGTCGGATTTTCCGGCCACCAATCAGAAGAACCTACTGATGGCGACGATCAACCAGCTGGTCCGCAAGCCGCGGCAAGCGACCACCTACAAGAGTGCCTCGCCGGCGCTCGACAAGTGCCCGCAGCGCCGTGGCGTCTGCACCCGTGTCTACACCACCACTCCGAAGAAGCCGAACTCGGCTCTGCGCAAGGTTGCCAAGGTCCGCCTGACCAACCAGGAAGAAGTGATTTCCTACATCGGTGGTGAAGGCCACAACCTGCAGGAGCACTCCGTGGTCCTGATCCGCGGCGGTCGCGTCAAGGACCTGCCGGGTGTGCGTTACCACACCGTTCGTGGCTCGCTCGACGCCGCCGGCGTTGCCAAGCGTCGCCAGGCCCGTTCCAAGTACGGCGCCAAGCGTCCGAAGGCATAAGGAGAGAGCACTATGTCGCGTAAGGGTAATACTCCGCAGCGTTCCGTCCTGCCCGATCCGAAGCACGGAAGCGAAACCATCGCCCGCTTCATCAACATGGTCATGCAGAGCGGCAAGAAGTCCGTCGCCGAAAAGATCGTGTACGGCGCCATGGACGTGATCACCGAGAAGAACAGCAGCGCCAACGCCATTGAACTGGTGCAGAAGGCTCTGGACAACGTCGCTCCGGCGGTCGAAGTCAAGTCGCGCCGCGTCGGTGGTGCCACCTACCAGGTGCCGGTCGAAGTGCGTTCGTCGCGCAAGATGGCCCTGGCCATGCGCTGGCTGATCGACTCCGCGCGCAAGCGTGGTGAGAACACCATGCCGAAGAAGCTGGCTGCTGAACTGATCGACGCCTCGGAAAACCGCGGCGGCGCCATCAAGAAGCGCGAAGAAACCCACCGCATGGCCGAAGCCAACAAGGCATTCGCCCACTACCGCTGGTGAGTTTGACGGCCTTGTAAAACAGGCAGGGCAGCACCACTTCGGTGCGTGCTGCCTCGCGGTCCCAGAAGGACTGCGCCAATCCGAAGGCCGCCGAAAGGCGGCGTTCGGCCATCCGAAATCCAAGAAATCTGAGAGGCTCCCGTGGCCCGTTCCACTCCCATCGAGCGTTACCGTAACTTCGGCATCATGGCTCACATCGATGCCGGCAAGACCACCACGTCCGAGCGCATCCTGTTCTACACCGGCAAGAGCCACAAGATCGGTGAAGTGCACGACGGCGCCGCCACCATGGACTGGATGGAGCAGGAGCAGGAGCGTGGCATCACGATCCAGTCCGCTGCCACCACCGCGTTCTGGAAGGGCATGGACAAGTCCCTGCCGGAGCACCGCTTCAACATCATCGACACCCCCGGGCACGTCGACTTCACCATCGAAGTGGAGCGTTCGCTGCGCGTGCTCGACGGTGCCGTCTTCGTCCTGTGCGCCGTCGGTGGCGTGCAGCCGCAGTCGGAAACCGTGTGGCGCCAGGCCAACAAGTACCACGTGCCGCGCATCGCGTTCGTCAACAAGATGGACCGCACCGGTGCCAACTTCCAGAAGGTCGTCGGCCAGCTGAAGGCCAAGCTGGGTGCGGTTGCCGTGCCGATGCAGCTGCCGATCGGCGCTGAAGACAACTTCAAGGGCGTCGTCGACCTGCTGAAGATGAAGGCCATCCACTGGGATGAAGCTTCGCAGGGCATGAAGTTCGAATACAGCGACATCCCGGCCGAACTGCAGGGCCCGGCTGAAGAGGCTCGCCAGTTCATGGTCGAGACCGCTGCCGAAGCCAGCGAAGAGCTGATGGAAAAGTACCTGGGCGGCGAAGAGCTGGCCGAGGCTGAAATCATCAGCGCCCTGCGTACCCGCACCCTGGCCACCGAGATCGTGCCGATGTACTGCGGCTCGGCCTTCAAGAACAAGGGTGTGCAGGCCATGCTGGACGGCGTGATCCAGCTGCTGCCGTCGCCGGTCGACGTGCCGGACGTGAAGGGCGTGGACGTTGACGACGACACCGTCGAAATGACCCGCAAGTCGGACGACAAGGCTCCGTTCTCGTCGCTGGCCTTCAAGATCATCACCGACCCGTTCGTCGGCGCGCTGACCTTCTTCCGTGTCTACTCGGGCACCCTGAACGGTGGCGACACCGTGCTGAACTCGGTGAAGGGCAAGAAGGAGCGCATCGGCCGCATCCTGCAGATGCACTCGAACAACCGCGAGGAAATCAAGGAAGTTCTGGCCGGTGACATTGCCGCTGCCGTGGGCCTGAAGGACACCACCACCGGTGACACCCTGTGCGCCGTGGACGCCCCGATCATCCTGGAGCGCATGACGTTCCCGGAGCCGGTGATCTCGATGGCCGTCGAGCCGAAGACCAAGTCGGACCAGGAAAAGATGGGCCTGGCCCTGGGCCGTCTGGCACAGGAAGATCCGTCGTTCCGCGTCAAGACCGACGAAGAATCCGGCCAGACCATCATCTCGGGCATGGGCGAGCTGCACCTGGACATCATCGTTGACCGCCTGAAGCGCGAGTTCAACGTTGAAGCCAACGTCGGCGCGCCGCAGGTGGCCTACCGCGAAACCATCACCCTGGCTGACGTCAAGTCGGACTACAAGCACGCCAAGCAGTCCGGTGGTAAGGGTCAGTACGGTCACGTCGTGATCGAACTGTCGCCGATCACTGCTGCCGACCGTGCCGATCCGAAGATCGCTCCGATGATCAAGGACGACTTCCTGTTCATCAACGACATCACCGGCGGCGTGATCCCGAAGGAATTCATCCCGTCGGTCGAGAAGGGCCTGCGCGAAACCATCACCAGCGGCCCGCTGGCTGGCTTCCCGGTCGTGGACGTCAAGGTGAAGCTGGTGTTCGGTTCGTACCACGACGTCGACTCCTCGGAAATGGCGTTCAAGCTGGCTTCGTCGATGGCCTTCAAGCAGGGCTTCGCCAAGGCCAAGCCGGTGCTGCTGGAGCCGATCATGAAGGTCGAGATCGTGACCCCGGAGGATTACCAGGGTGACGTGATGGGCGACGTCAGCCGTCGTCGCGGCGTGCTGCAGGGTTCCGACACCACCGGTGACGGTTCGGCCAGCATCATCAACGCGATGATCCCGCTGGGTGAAATGTTCGGCTACGCCACTGCACTGCGTTCGCAGACCCAGGGCCGCGCCACCTTCACCATGGAATTCGATCACTACGAGCCGGCTCCGACCAACATCGCCGAAGCCGTCATGAAGAAGGGCTGAGCCTCGCTCAGCCTCTCTTGAAACCACTTACGAACAATCAAGGTATAGAACAATGGCAAAGGGTAAGTTCGAACGCACCAAGCCGCACGTCAACGTCGGCACCATCGGTCACGTCGACCACGGCAAGACCACGCTGACCGCCGCACTGACCAAGATCGGTGCCGAGCGCTTCGGTGGCGAGTTCAAGGACTACTCCTCGATCGACGCCGCGCCGGAAGAAAAGGCGCGTGGCATCACGATCTCGACCGCGCACGTCGAATACGAATCCCCGACCCGTCACTACGCCCACGTTGACTGCCCGGGCCACGCTGACTACGTCAAGAACATGATCACCGGTGCCGCCCAGATGGACGGCGCGATCCTGGTGTGCTCGGCCGCTGACGGCCCGATGCCGCAGACCCGTGAGCACATCCTGCTGTCGCGCCAGGTCGGCGTGCCGTACATCGTCGTGTTCCTGAACAAGGCTGACATGGTGGACGACGCCGAGCTGCTCGAGCTGGTCGAGATGGAAGTGCGCGAGCTGCTGAGCAAGTACGAGTTCCCGGGCGACGACACCCCGATCATCGCCGGTTCGGCCCGTCTGGCGCTGGAAGGCGACCAGAGCGACATCGGCGTGCCGGCCATCCTGAAGCTGGTCGACGCGCTGGACAGCTGGATTCCGGAGCCGGAGCGTGCGATCGACAAGCCGTTCCTGATGCCGGTGGAAGACGTGTTCTCGATCTCGGGCCGCGGCACCGTGGTGACCGGTCGTATCGAGCGCGGCGTGATCAAGGTTGGCGACGAAATCGAAATCGTCGGCATCCGTCCGGTGCAGAAGACCACCGTGACCGGCGTTGAAATGTTCCGCAAGCTGCTGGACCAGGGTCAGGCAGGCGACAACGCTGGCCTGCTGCTGCGCGGCACCAAGCGTGACGACGTCGAGCGTGGCCAGGTGCTGGCCAAGCCGGGCACGATCAAGCCGCACACCAAGTTCGAAGGCGAAGTGTACGTCCTGTCGAAGGACGAGGGCGGCCGCCACACCCCGTTCTTCAACGGCTACCGTCCGCAGTTCTACTTCCGCACCACCGACATCACCGGCGCCGCCAAGCTGCCGGAAGGCGTCGAAATGGTGATGCCGGGTGACAACGTCAAGATGGAAGTCACCCTGATCAACCCGGTGGCCATGGACGAAGGTCTGCGCTTCGCCATCCGCGAAGGCGGCCGTACCGTCGGCGCCGGCGTGGTCTCGAAGATCATCGAGTAATCTGGTAGTATCAGCGCCCCGATGTTGCCTGGGTAGGGCATCGGGGCGTATCAAATGGGAAAGCAGGCACAGGATGTGCCTTGTGTTCCCCGGACCAGGAAGGGTCAATGCCATTCAGGCGGCGTCAACAGGCGACTGTTGACAGCTGCCTTGCGTGCCATTATGCTTCTACGTCTGGGCAGGCCGGGTAACTGGTCTGCCTACGTTTTTGAGGTCCATGGATTGACCTTGGCGGCCTGCAGGACTGCGGGCCGTCCGTATTCAGGAATTTCATGGGACAAAGCAACCCAGAGGCTTTGTCTGTCGCTCTTTTAACGAAGGAACCTACCGCCATGGCGGACCAAAAGATCCGGATCCGGCTGAAAGCGTTCGATCATCGTCTGATCGACCGTTCGGCCAGCGAGATCGTTGAAACGGCAAAGCGGACCGGCGCGCAAGTGCGTGGCCCGATCCCGCTGCCGACCAAGATCGAGCGTTACACCGTTCTCGTTTCCCCGCACGTCGACAAGGACGCGCGTGACCAGTACGAGACCCGCACGCACAAGCGCGTGCTCGATATCGTTGACCCGAATGACAAGACCGTGGACGCGCTGATGAAGCTCGAACTGGCTGCCGGCGTCGACGTTCAGATCAAGCTGACCTGAGGACTACGACCATGACGAAGAAGTATTCGTTGGGCTTCGTGGGCCGCAAGGCCGGCATGAGCCGCGTGTTCACTGAAGATGGCCGCTCCATCCCGGTGACCCTGATCGAAGCAACCCCGAACCGCATCGCGCAGATCAAGACCGTCGAAACCGACGGCTACAGCGCCGTGCAGGTGACCGTCGGCGCGCGTCGCGCTGCCCTGGTCAACAAGCCGGAAGCCGGCCACTTCGCCAAGGCGAAGGTGGAAGCGGGTCGTGGCCTGTGGGAATTCCGCGTTGAAGACGCGCAGCTCGGCGATTTCGCCGTTGGCGGCGAAGTCAAGGCGGACATCTTCGAAGTCGGCCAGATCGTCGACGTCCAGGGTGTCACCAAGGGTAAGGGCTTCCAGGGCACCATCAAGCGCCACAACTTCCGTATGGGCGATGCAACCCACGGTAACTCGCTGTCGCATCGCGCGCCGGGTTCGCTGGGTCAGCGCCAGACCCCGGGTCGCGTTTTCCCGGGCAAGAAGATGTCGGGCCACATGGGCGCGGTGCAGCAGAGCACCCAGAACCTGGAAGTGGTCAAGGTCGACGTCGAGCGCGGTCTGATCGCGGTTCGCGGCGCCGTTCCGGGCGCGGCGGGTGGCGATGTGATCGTCCGTCCGGCGAGCAAGGCATAAGGAGAGATGACGATGGAACTCGTTATCACGGGTAGCAACAACAAGGTCTCGGTCTCCGAAGCCGTGTTCGGTCGCGATTTCAGCGAAGATCTGGTCCACCAGGTCGTCGTTGCTTACCGCAACGCCGGTCGCGCCGGCACCAAGGCACAGAAGACTCGCTCCGAAGTGGCTGGTACCACCAAGAAGTCGAAGAAGCAGAAGGGCGGCGGCGCGCGTCATGGCGCACTGACGGCTCCGATCTTCGTCGGCGGCGGTGTCACCTTCGCGGCCAAGCCGCGCAGCTTCGAGCAGAAGGTCAATCGCAAGCAGTACCGTGCCGCCATGTGCGCGATCCTGTCCGAGCTGAACCGTCAGGGCCGTCTGACCATCGTGGAGGCCTTCGACGTCGAAGCCACCAGCACGAAGGGTCTGATCGCCAAGCTGGCCGGCCTGGAAGTGGGCAAGCGCCCGCTGATCGTCACCGAGGAAGCGTCCGAGCACCTGTACCTGTCCGCCCGCAATCTGCCGTACGTGCAGGTGCGTGACGTGCAGGGTCTGGACCCGGTCTCGCTGGTGGGTGCCGACACGGTCGTCATCACCGCTGACGCGGTCAAGAAGGTCGAGGAGTGGCTGGCATGAACAGCAACGAAAAAATCTTCAGCGTGCTGCGTGCCCCGCGTGTCTCGGAAAAGACCGCGCGCCTGCAGGAACTCTCCAATCAGTATGTCTTCGAAGTTTCGAACGAAGCCACCAAGGCCGATGTAAAGGCCGCGGTTGAGCAGCTGTTCGACGTCAAGGTCGAAGCCGTCAACGTGGTCAACGTCAAGGGCAAGAACAAGTCCTTCCGTAACCGTGCTGGCCGCCGCGGCGATTGGCGCAAGGCGTACGTTCGCCTGGCCGACGGCCAGTCGATCGATGTAACGGCCAAGGCCTGAGGTACATCCCATGCCATTGATGAAATTCAAGCCCACCTCCCCCGGCCGCCGTTCGGCCGTGCGCGTGGTCACCCCCGACCTGCACAAGGGTGCTCCGCACGCCGCGCTGGTCGAGTCGCAGAGCCGCTCGGGTGGTCGTAACCACCACGGTCGCATCACCGTGCGTCACGTCGGTGGTGGTGCCAAGCAGCACTACCGCATCATCGACTTCAAGCGCAACAAGCTGGGCATCCCGGCGCGCGTGGAACGCATCGAATACGATCCGAACCGCACCGCCCACATCGCTCTGCTGTGCTACGTCGACGGTGAGCGTCGCTACATCATCGCCCCGAAGGGCCTGAAGGCTGGTGATCAGGTGATCGCTGGTTCGGACGCCCCGATCAAGGCCGGCAACACCCTGCCGCTGCGCAACATCCCGGTCGGTACCACCATCCACTGCATCGAACTGAAGCCGGGCAAGGGCGCTCAGATCGCTCGCGCCGCTGGTGCGGCCGTGCAGCTGGTGGCTCGTGAAGGCATCTACGCCACCCTGCGCCTGCGCTCGGGTGAAATGCGCAAGGTTCCGGTCGAGTGCTGCGCCACCATCGGCGAAGTCGGCAACGACGAGCACAGCCTGGAAAAGCTGGGCAAGGCCGGTGCCAAGCGTTGGCGCGGCGTCCGCCCGACCGTTCGTGGTGCTGCCATGAACCCGGTTGACCACCCGCACGGTGGTGGTGAGGCCAAGGCCGGCCAGGGTAACCCGCATCCGGTCACCCCGTGGGGTGTCCCGACCAAGGGTTACAAGACGCGCCATAACAAGCGCACTCAGCAGTTCATCGTCCGCGATCGTAGGGGCTAATCGACCATGGCACGTTCACTCAAGAAGGGCCCGTTCGTCGATCACCACCTCGTCAAGAAGGTGGAGGCCGCTGCGGGCAGCAAGAAGCCGATCAAGACCTGGTCGCGCCGTTCGATGATCCTGCCTGACATGGTAGGCATCACCATTGCCGTGCATAACGGCAAGAACCACATCCCGGTTCTCGTCAACGAGAACATGGTCGGCCACAAGCTCGGCGAATTTGCCATCACCCGGACCTTCAAGGGTCACGGTGGTGACAAGAAGTCGGGCAAGTAAGGAGAGATGACAATGGAAGCGAAAGCCATCCTGCGCACTGCGCGCATCTCCCCGCAGAAGGCTCGTCTGGTCGCTGACCAGGTGCGCGGTCTGCCGGCCGAACGTGCGGTCAACCTGCTGAAGTTCTCGGACAAGAAGGCTGCCCACCTGATCAAGAAGGTGGTGGAGTCGGCAATTGCCAACGCCGAGAACAACCAGGGCGCCGACGTCGACGAGCTGAAGGTTCAGACCATCATGGTTGATGAAGGTCCGACCCTGAAGCGTTTCATGGCGCGGGCGAAAGGCCGCGGTACCCGCATCCTCAAGCGCACCAGCCACATCACTGTGGTTGTGGGCGCCGCCAAGTAAGCGGATAAGGAAAAGACCATGGGTCATAAAGTTCATCCGATTGGTATCCGCCTCGGCATTTCCAAGGACTGGAACTCCAAGTGGTACGCCAACAAGGCCGAGTTCGCCGGTTACCTGGCAGCCGACCTGAAAGTGCGCGACATGCTGCGCAAGAAGCTGGCTCAGGCCGGCATCAGCAAGATCCTGATCGAGCGTCCGGCCAAGACCGCTCGCGTGACGATCCACACCGCCCGTCCGGGCGTGGTGATCGGCAAGCGCGGTGAGGACATCGAGAAGCTGCGCAAGGAAGTGAGCGAGATGATGGGCGTCCCGGCGCACATCAACGTCACCGAAGTGCGCAAGCCGGAACTGGACGCGCAGCTCGTTGCCGAGTCGATCGCCCAGCAGCTGGAGCGTCGCATCATGTTCCGCCGTGCAATGAAGCGCTCGGTCGGCAACGCGATGCGCCTGGGTGCCCTGGGCATCAAGGTCAACGTCGGTGGCCGCCTCAACGGTGCAGAAATCGCCCGTTCGGAGTGGTACCGCGAAGGCCGCGTGCCGCTGCACACCCTGCGTGCCGACATCGACTATGGCTTCGCTGAAGCCAAGACGACCTACGGCATCATCGGCATCAAGGTCTGGATCTACAAGGGCGAGGTCTTCGATTTCTCCCAGGTTGGCCAGGAAAAGCAGGACGACACCCCGTCGCGCAACGATCGTCACGATCGCGGCGACCGCGGTGACCGTCAGCGCCCGGCCCGTGAAGCGAGGTAACGACAATGTTGCAACCCAAGCGAACCAAGTACCGCAAGGTACACAAGGGCCGTAACGATGGCCTGAGCTGGAGCGCCAACGCTGTCAGCTTCGGCGAATACGGCCTGAAGGCAACCGCACACGGTCAGCTGACCGCGCGCCAGATCGAAGCGGCCCGCCGCTCGATCAGCCGCTACGTCAAGCGCGGCGGCAAGATGTGGATCCGCGTGTTCCCCGACAAGCCCATCACCAAGAAGCCCATCGAAGTCCGAATGGGTTCGGGTAAGGGTAACGTGGAATACTGGGTGGCCCAGATCCAGCCCGGCCGCATGATCTATGAAATCGAGGGTGTTTCCGAGGAAGTGGCTCGCGAGGCGTTCCGCCTGGCCGCCGCCAAGCTCTCGGTCACCACCACTTTCGTGACCCGTACGGTGCGCTGATGGATATCAAAACTCTCCGTGAAAAGTCGGCTGACGAACTCAAGGCCCACCTGATCGACCTGCGTAAGGAACAGTTCTCTGTCCGTATGCAGCAGGTCACCGGCCAGCTGCCGAAGACCCACGACATTCGCCGGGTCCGTCGCGAGATTGCTCGCGTCAAGACCCTGCTCGGCAGCACGAAGTAAGGATGGCCGCTATGAGCGACAATACTGAAAAGAAGACGCTGCGCACGGTCGAAGGCCGTGTCGTCAGCAACAAGATGGACAAGACGGTTACCGTCCTGGTTGAGCGTCAGGTCAAGCACGCGCTGTACGGCAAGTACATCAAGCGCTCGACCAAGCTGCACGCCCACGATGCCGACAACGCCTGCAAGGAAGGCGACGTCGTCCGCGTGACCGAGATTGCTCCGATGTCCAAGACCAAGAACTGGCGCGTGGTGGAAGTCATCACGCGTGCGGCTGAATAAGGAGTCTGAATCATGATCCAGATGCAGAGCTACCTTGACGTCGCGGACAATTCGGGTGCCAAGCAGGTGATGTGCTTCAAGGTGCTGGGTGGTTCCAAGCGCCGTTACGCCGGTATCGGCGACATCATCAAGGTCACCGTGAAGGATGCGATTCCGCGCGGCAAGGTCAAGAAGGGTGAAGTGTATGACGCCGTCGTGGTGCGTACCCGCAAGGGTGTGCGTCGCGCCGACGGTTCGCTGATCCGCTTCGACGGCAACGCTGCCGTCCTGCTGAACAACAAGCAGGAGCCGATCGGTACCCGTATCTTCGGGCCGGTGACCCGTGAACTTCGTTCGGAGAAGTTCATGAAGATCGTCTCGCTCGCTCCCGAAGTGCTGTGAGCGACAGGAGATAATCATGGCTAACCGTATCAAGAAGGGCGACCAGGTTGTCGTCAACGCTGGCAAGGACAAGGGCAAGCAGGGCGAAGTCGTCCGCGTCGACGGCGACCGCGTGGTCGTCGCCAACGTGAACATCGTCAAGCGCCACACCAAGCCGAACCCGCAGGCAGGTGTTGCCGGCGGCGTGGTCGAGCGCGAAGCTTCGATCCATATCTCCAACGTGAACGTGCTGAACCCGGCTTCGGGCAAGGGCGAACGCGTTGGCTTCAAGGTGCTGGAGGATGGACGCAAACTGCGTGTGTTCCGCTCCAGCGGTGAGGCGCTCGACGCCTGAGGAATGTGAAGATGACTTCCCGTCTCGAAAAGATCTACAAGGAAGAAGTGGTGCCGGCGCTGATGAAGCAGTTCGGCTACACCAATCCGATGGAAGTACCGAAGCTCGTCAAGGTCACCCTGAACATGGGTGTCGGCGAGGCTGCCACCAACAAGAAGATCCTGGAAAACGCCGTCGCGGACATGACCAAGATTTCCGGCCAGAAGCCGGTTGTCACCAAGTCGCGTATCTCGGTTGCGTCGTTCAAGATCCGTGATGGTTGGCCGATCGGCTGCAAGACCACGCTGCGTCGCCACAAGATGTACGAGTTCCTGGACCGCCTGATCAACATCTCGCTGCCGCGCGTGCGCGACTTCCGTGGTGTTTCCGGTCGTTCCTTCGACGGCCGCGGCAACTTCAACATGGGTGTGAAGGAACAGATCATCTTCCCGGAAATCGACTTCGACGCCGTCGACGCGATCCGCGGTATGGATATCGCCATCACCACCACTGCGAAGACCGACGCGGAAGCGAAGGCGCTGCTGGCAGCGTTCAAGTTCCCGTTCCGTAACTGATCTGTCGAGGAAACCGAAATGGCAAAGACCTCCATGGTCAACCGCGACATCAAGCGGGAAAAGCTGGCCAAGAAGTACGCTGAGAAGCGTGCGGCTCTGAAGAAGATCGTGTCCTCCGTGGACGCGACCTACGAAGAGAAGATCGACGCCGCAACCAAGCTGGCCAAGCTGCCGCGCGATTCGTCGCCGAGCCGCCAGCGCAACCGTTGCGAGCTGTCGGGTCGTCCGCGTGGCGTGTACAGCAAGTTCGGCCTCGGCCGCAACAAGCTGCGCGAAGCCACCATGCGTGGCGACGTCCCGGGCCTGCGCAAGGCCAGCTGGTAATTCCAGCCGGCCCTGCGATCAGGAGCCCCCTCGGGGGCTTCTGAACCGGGGAGGGAGGCGTTCAGCTTCCTTTCTGCGAAAAAACCCGAAGAGCCCGGCGCAAGTCGGGCTCTTTTGGCGTATACTCCCGCGTCTTGCCCTGCGCAAACGGGGTTGTAGGAGTGGGCCCCGGCCCGCTGCATCAAGGGACCTGGCCCGTTTCCAGGAGACAACAGATTTTCGCGAAAGCGGATATCGGTGCACTCAAAGGTACTCATATGAGCATGACTGATCCCATCGCCGACCTGCTGGTCCGCATCAAGAATGCGGCTGCGGTTGGCAAGCAGACGGTGAAAGCCCCGTCGTCCAAGATCAAGGTTGCGATCGCCCAGGTCCTGAAGGACGAGGGTTACATCACCGACCTGCGCGTGACCCAGCTGGAAAACAACAAGGCCGAGCTGGAAATCGTGCTGAAGTATTTCGAAGGCAAGCCGGTCATCGCGACCCTGAAGCGCTTCTCGCGTTCGGGCCTGCGCCAGTACCGCGGCAAGAGCGAGCTGCCGAAGGTCATGAATGGCCTGGGCATCTCCATCATTTCCACCTCCAAGGGCATCATGACTGATGCGCAGGCGCGCCAGCTGGGCGTCGGCGGCGAAGTCCTGTGCTTCGTGGCCTAAGGCGAAAGGAGTAGAACTATGTCCCGCGTAGCCAAGAAGCCCGTCACCCTGGGTAAGGTCGAACTGAACGTCCAGTCGGAAAGCGTCACCGTCAAGGGCCCGAAGGGCACCCTGTCGCTGGTCAAGCCGGCCGGTATTGCCATCAACGTCGACAGCGGCGTTGCCACCCTGAGCACCGAGAACGCCGACCTGGTCGCGCTGACCGGTACCGTGCGCGCGATCCTGGCCAACATGGTCAAGGGCGTGTCCGAAGGCTTCGAGCGCAAGCTGGAGCTGGTCGGCGTGGGTTACCGTGCTGCCATGCAGGGCAAGGACCTGAGCCTGTCGCTCGGTTTCTCGCATCCGGTCGTGTTCGTGGCGCCGGAAGGCATCACCATCTCCACTCCGACCCAGACCGAGATCCTGGTCCAGGGCGCTGACAAGCAGGTCGTCGGTGAAGTCGCCGCCAAGATCCGTGCGTTCCGCAAGCCGGAGCCGTACAAGGGCAAGGGCGTGAAGTACTCCGACGAAGTCATCATCCGTAAGGAAGCCAAGAAGGCCTAATTAGGCGCTTCCGCTTTCAAGGAAAACACATCATGAACAAGAACATCGCCCGCCTGCGTCGCGCCAAGTCGACCCGTGCCCACATCCGTGAGCTCGGCGTCGCCCGCCTGTCGGTGCTGCGCACCGGCCAGCACCTGTACGCCCAGGTCTTCACCGCTGACGGTTCGAAGGTGCTGGCTGCCGCCAACACCACCCAGGCCGACGTCAAGGAAGGCCTGAAGAACGGCAAGAACGCCGATGCCGCTGCCAAGGTCGGCCGCATCGTTGCCGAGCGCGCCAAGGCCGCCGGCATCGAGAAGGTTGCCTTCGATCGTTCGGGCTACCGCTACCACGGCCGCATCAAGGCCCTGGCAGAAGCCGCCCGCGAAGCCGGCCTGCAGTTCTAAGGGACAAGGGCAGGGGGCCGATGGCCTCCTGCCTGCCTGCTCGCCAGCCTGAGTGAGGCTGGACGGCGCCGCTCTTCTGCAGCGGCCCACCGGAACAACGCGTCACTCCACAACCATAAGCGGCCCCGAGCCGTACATACCCAAACAACCAAGGAATCAACATGGCAGAAGAGCGTCAGCAGCGGGGTCGCGATCGCGACCGTAACCGCGAAGAGAAGATCGACGACGGCATGATCGAAAAGCTGGTCGCGGTCAACCGCGTCAGCAAGACCGTCAAGGGTGGCCGCCAGTTCACCTTCACCGCCCTGACCGTGGTCGGCGACGGCGAAGGCAAGGTCGGTTTCGGTTATGGCAAGGCCCGCGAAGTGCCGGTCGCCATCCAGAAGTCGATGGAACAGGCCCGCAAGAACCTGGTCAGCGTTGACCTGAACAACGGCACCCTGTGGCACACCATCAAGGATGGTCACGGCGCAGCCCGCGTGTTCATGCAGCCGGCTTCGGAAGGTACTGGCGTCATCGCCGGCGGTGCGATGCGCGCCGTGCTGGAAGCCGTTGGCGTGAAGAACGTGCTGGCCAAGGCCACCGGTTCGCGCAACCCGATCAATCTGGTGCGCGCCACCGTGAAGGGCCTGACTGCTGCGCAGTCGCCGGCCCGCATCGCGGCCAAGCGCGGCAAGAAGGTGGAGGAACTCAACCATGGCTAATGAGTCCAACAAGACTGTGAAGGTCCGCCTGGTGCGTGGCCTGCGTGGCACCCAGTCGCGTCACCGCCTGTCGGTGCGTGCCCTGGGCCTGAACAAGCTCAACGATGTGCGTGAACTGAAGGACAGCCCGCAGGTGCGCGGCCTGATCAACAAGGTTCAGTACCTCGTCCAGGTTGAGGAGTAATCGACCATGACTCTGCGTCTCAATGAACTGAGCCCGGCACCGGGCGCCCGCACCGAGCGCACCCGCGTCGGCCGCGGTATCGGCTCGGGCCTGGGCAAGACTGCCGGCCGCGGCCACAAGGGTTCGTTCGCCCGCAAGGGTGGCGGCAAGATCAAGGCTGGCTTCGAAGGCGGCCAGACCCCCATGCAGCGTCGTCTGCCGAAGATCGGCTTCCGTTCGCCGATCGCCAAGGACACCGCTGAAGTGCTGCTGTACGCGCTGGACAAGCTGCCGGCCGGTGAGATCGACTTCGCCGCCCTGCGTGCTGCCAAGCTGGTCCCGAGCACTGCCAAGAAGGCCAAGGTCGTCGTCAAGGGCGAAGTGACCAAGGCGTTCACCCTGAAGGGTATTGCTGCCACGGCTGGTGCCAAGGCTGCGATCGAAGCTGCCGGCGGCAGCGTAACGGAGTAAGAAAATCATGGCGCAAGCTGGCATCGGTAACCTCGCGGGCGGAATGGGCAAGTTCACTGAACTTCGCCAACGTTTGCTGTTCGTCGTCGGGGCTTTGATCGTCTATCGCATCGGCTGCTACGTGCCGGTGCCGGGCGTCAATCCCGATGCCATGCTTGCCATGATGCAACAGCAGGGCGGCGGCATCGTGGACATGTTCAACATGTTCTCGGGCGGCGCCCTGCACCGTTTCAGCATCTTTGCGCTGAACGTGATGCCGTACATCTCGGCATCGATCGTGATGCAGCTGGCCGTGCACATCTTCCCCGCCCTGAAGGCGATGCAGAAGGAAGGTGAGTCCGGCCGCCGCAAGATCACCCAGTATTCGCGCATCGGCGCCGTGCTGCTGGCAGTGGTGCAGGGCGGTTCGATCGCGCTGGCCCTGCAGGGCCAGGTTTCGCCGTCGGGCGCTCCGGTCGTGTACGCCCCCGGCATGGGCTTCGTGCTCACCGCGGTGGTCGCACTGACTGCCGGCACCATGTTCCTGATGTGGGTCGGTGAGCAGGTCACCGAACGCGGTATCGGCAACGGCGTGTCGCTGATCATCTTCGCCGGTATCGTCGCCGGTCTGCCGGGTGCGGTCATCCACACTTTCGACGCCTACCGCGACGGCAACATCCAGTTCATCCAGCTCCTGCTGATCGCCATCGTCGTACTCGCCTTCACCTTCTTCGTGGTGTTCGTGGAGCGTGGCCAGCGCCGGATCACGGTCAATTACGCGCGCCGCCAGGGCGGTCGCAACGCGTACATGAACCAGACCTCGTTCCTGCCGCTGAAGCTCAACATGGCCGGCGTCATCCCGGCGATCTTCGCCTCGAGCCTGCTGGCCTTCCCGGCCACCCTGGCCATGTGGTCCGGCCAGGCTGCCAACCAGAGCAGCTTCGGCCAGGTCCTGCAGAAGGTCGCCAATGCCCTGGGCCCGGGCGAGCCGCTGCACATGATCGTGTTCGCTGCGCTGATCACCGGTTTCGCGTTCTTCTATACCGCGCTGGTGTTCAATTCGCAGGAAACCGCCGACAACCTGAAGAAGTCGGGCGCTTTGATTCCGGGCATCCGTCCGGGCAAGGCCACCGCCGACTACATCGACGGCGTGCTGACCCGCCTGACCGCGGCCGGCTCGGCCTACCTGGTGATCGTCTGCCTGCTGCCGGAACTGATGCGCACGCAGCTGAATGCCTCGTTCTACTTCGGTGGCACGTCGCTGCTGATCGTGGTGGTGGTGGTGATGGACTTCATCGCCCAGGTGCAGGCACACCTGATGTCCCACCAGTACGAGAGCCTGCTGAAGAAGGCCAACCTGAAGGGCGGCAACCGCGGCGGTTTTGCCCGCGGCTGATAGGCCTGTTATACTTTCGTCTTCCTGACGTGATGGTCCCTCCGCTTCGCGGACTCCGGCCACACAAACGAAGGGCGGCCCCCGCAGCGGTTCCGGGTGGGGGTGTGATGAGGTGGTCCCGCGCTGGAGTAGCGCGGGCGGCCCCGGGGGAAACCCCAGGTCCAACCCCATCCGGCGCCGGAGCCTGGGCACACTCCCCAGGCCGGGTTCATGAAACCAATGGTTTCACGGGCTTCCATGTAAACCGGAACCTTGTTAGTATCGCTAGTTCACTTTTTTGATCCATCCTGCCGGATTGGCGTGCCCGAGGCGCGCTGTCGGCCATCACTCAGCTGGAGAACCGCGTCATGGCGCGTATTGCAGGCGTCAACCTGCCAGCCCAGAAGCACGTCTGGGTCGGGTTGCAAAGCATTTACGGCATCGGCCGTACCCGTTCGAAGAAGGTCTGCGAAGTCGCAGGCGTTGCTTCGACCACCAAGATCCGCGATCTGTCGGAGCCGGAAATCGAGCGCCTGCGCGCCGAAGTCGGCAAGTACATCGTGGAAGGCGATCTGCGCCGTGAGATCGGCATCGCGATCAAGCGCCTGATGGACCTGGGCTGCTACCGCGGCCTGCGTCACCGTCGTGGCCTCCCGCTGCGTGGCCAGCGCACCCGTACCAACGCCCGCACCCGCAAGGGTCCGCGCAAGGCGATCAAGAAGTAAGGGACTGAGAAATGGCTAAGCCCGCTGCTAAGACCAAGAAGAAGATCAAGCGCGTCGTCACCGACGGCGTTGCCCACGTCCACGCTTCGTTCAACAACACCATCGTCACCATCACCGACCGCCAGGGCAACGCTCTGTCGTGGGCGACCTCCGGTGGCGCTGGCTTCCGCGGTTCGCGCAAGTCGACCCCGTTCGCTGCCCAGGTGGCTGCTGAAAAGGCCGGTCGTGCTGCGCTGGACTACGGCGTGAAGTCGCTGGAAGTCCGCATCAAGGGCCCGGGTCCGGGCCGTGAGTCGGCCGTGCGTTCGCTGAACAACGTCGGCTACAAGATCACCAACATCATCGACGTGACGCCCATCCCGCACAACGGGTGCCGTCCGCCGAAGAAGCGTCGCGTCTAAAGGGAGCGATAAGAAATGGCTCGTTATATCGGTCCTACCTGTAAGCTCGCCCGCCGCGAAGGCGCCGACCTGTCCCTGAAGAGCCCGGCGCGTGCGCTGGACTCCAAGTGCAAGCTGGAGCAGAAGCCCGGCCAGCACGGCGCCACTGCCCGCAAGGGCAAGCTGTCCGACTACGCCACCCAGCTGCGTGAAAAGCAGAAGGTCAAGCGTATCTACGGCCTGCTGGAGCGTCAGTTCCGCAACTACTACAAGAAGGCCTCGACCAAGAAGGGCAACACCGGCGAGAACCTGCTGCAGCTGCTGGAAACCCGCCTGGACAACGTCGTCTACCGCATGGGCTTCGCCGTGACCCGTCCGGCTGCCCGTCAGCTGGTGTCGCACCGCGGCGTCACCGTGAATGGCAAGTCGGTCAACCTGGCTTCGTACCAGGTCAAGGCTGGCGACGCCATCGCTCTGTCCGAAAAGGCTGCCAAGCAGCTGCGCGTCCAGGAAGCCCTGACCGTCGCCGCCCAGCATGACCTGAGCCCGTCGTGGGTTGAAGTGGATTCCGGCAAGTTCACCGGCATCTTCAAGGCTGTTCCGGATCGTTCGGATCTGCCTGCGGACATCAACGAAGCGCTGATCGTCGAGCTGTATTCGAAGTAATTCACATTGGAGAGCCCCCGGCGACGGCCGGGGGTTCACTAGGAGAACCCGCAACATGACGGTTACCGCCAACCAGGTTCTGCGTCCTCGCGGTCCGCAGATCGAACGCCTTACCGACACCCGTGCAAAGGTCGTTATCGAACCTTTGGAGCGGGGTTACGGGCATACGCTGGGCAACGCCCTGCGTCGCGTGCTGCTGTCGTCCATCCCGGGCTTCGCCATCACGGAAGTCGAAATCGACGGCGTGTTGCATGAGTACACCACGGTCGAAGGTCTGCAGGAGGACGTCCTCGAAGTCCTGCTCAACCTGAAGGATGTGGCCATCCGTATGCACTCCGGCGACAGCGCCACCCTGTCCCTGTCCAAGCAGGGCCCGGGCGTTGTCACCGCTGCCGACATCAAGGTCGACCACAATGTGGAGATCCTGAACGGCGACCATGTGATCTGCCACCTGACCAAGGATACGGCGATCAACATGCGTCTGAAGATCGAACGTGGTTTCGGCTACCAGCCGGCTGCCGCGCGTCGTCGTCCGGACGAAGAAACCCGTGCCATCGGCCGCCTGGTCCTGGATGCCTCGTTCTCGCCGGTCCGCCGTGTCGCCTATGCCGTGGAAGCGGCGCGTGTCGAACAGCGCACCGACCTGGACAAGCTGGTCATCGATATCGAGACCAACGGCACCATCGATGCCGAGGAAGCCGTGCGCACCGCCGCCGACATCCTCAGCGACCAGCTGTCGGTGTTCGGTGACTTCACCCACCGCGACCGCGGTGCGGCCAAGCCGGCCAACAACGGCGTGGATCCGGTGCTGCTGCGCCCGATCGACGATCTGGAGCTGACCGTGCGTTCGGCCAACTGCCTGAAGGCTGAAAGCATCTACTACATCGGCGATCTGATCCAGAAGACCGAAGTGGAGCTGCTGAAGACCCCGAACCTGGGCAAGAAGTCGCTCACCGAGATCAAGGAAGTGCTGGCTCAGCGCGGCCTGTCGCTCGGCATGAAGCTGGAGAACTGGCCGCCGGCCGGCGTCGCCAGCCACGGCATGCTGGGCTGATATCGGCAATGCCTGAAGGCTCCACCGTTCGCGGTGGGGCCTTCAACGCACCACACCATGCCACGACGAACCGCAGGTTCGCGGGCAGGTCGTCCAGGACGGGCGGCCAGGACCATCCGCAGTCCGCGCAGCAACGCCAGGATGGCGACAACGATCCGCACAGCCTCATCATTAACCAAGGAATATCACCATGCGTCACCAGAAGTCTGGCCGTAAGTTCAGCCGTACCAGCGCCCACCGCGAAGCGATGTTCAAGAACATGGCCGCCTCGCTGTTCAAGCACGAGCTGATCAAGACCACCCTGCCGAAGGCCAAGGAACTGCGCCGCGTTGCCGAGCCGCTGATCACCCTGGCCAAGGTCGACTCCGTCGCCAACCGCCGTCTGGCTTTCGCCCGCCTGCGCGACAACGAAGCCGTGGGCAACCTGTTCACCATCCTGGGCCCGCGCTACGCGAACCGTCCGGGCGGCTACCTGCGCCTGCTGAAGTGCGGCTTCCGCGCTGGCGACAACGCGCCGATGGCCTACGTCGAGCTGGTTGACCGTCCGGTCGTGGCCGAGGAAGTGGCCGAGTAATCGGACCGCTCCAATGCGACACAGCGAAAGCCCGGCCTCTGCCGGGCTTTTGCGTTTCTGCGGGATCTGACCCGCACCGTTCCGACAGGCGTCACCTGTGGCGGTTCGAATGGCATGCACTCTCGGTTACGCTTGGCGCCTGATCCATTCGAGCGTTGACGATGAATCCACTGCGCTGGCCCTTCCGCGCCCAGTTCTTCCTGGGCTTCCTGATCTGCGCCGGCCTGCTGGGCTACGCGATCTTCCTGCAGCTGAAGATGGGCCTGGAGCCGTGCCCGCTGTGCATCTTCCAGCGGCTGGCGTTCGCCGCGCTGGGCCTGCTGTTCCTGATCGGTGCACTGCACGGGCCCTCCAACCGTCCTGGCCGGGCAACCTACGGCGTGCTCGCTTTCATTGCCGCCGCGGTCGGCGTAGGCATCGCTGCGCGCCACGTCTACGTGCAGATGCTGCCACCGGAGATGGGGGCGACCTGCGGCCCGCCGCTGAGCTTCCTGCGCGAGACCATGGGGCCGCTGGAAGTGTTCCGCACGGTGCTGACCGGTACCGGCAACTGCGGCAATATCGACTGGACGTTCCTGGGCCTGACCATGCCGATGTGGTCGGGCGTGTGGTTCGTGCTGCTGGCGCTGTGGGCGCTGGTGGTGTCGCTGCGCAAGGTCAAGCGCTGAACTAAGGCGGGGTCGGAGCCCTCTCCTGCGGAAAGGGGTCCGACCCCAGGCACCCTGGCGTCCTCAGAAATCCTGCTGCAGGCTCAGGTAGGCGCCACGGCGCGGCCCCCACTGCGGCGCGAACACGCCAACACCGCCGCCATCGCGCAGCTGGTAGCTGCGATCCAATGCGTTGATCACGGCCAGTTGCACGTGCAGCGGATGCCCGCTGTCGGCATTGAAATCGTGCCCGGCGCTGAGGTTCACCTGCAGGTAGGATGGCAGCTCGCCGCCGTTGGGCACGCCCTCGATGTCCGAACGCAGGCCGCTACCGAACACGTAGTTGGCGCCGACCCGGTTGTGGCCGGCGAAGGCGTAGCTGAAGCCGCCCGATGAGGTCAGCTTCTGGTCGTGGTCGAGGTGGATCCAGTGGTT
This sequence comes from Stenotrophomonas sp. Pemsol, assembly GCF_003586545.1. NCBI lineage: Bacteria > Pseudomonadati > Pseudomonadota > Gammaproteobacteria > Lysobacterales > Lysobacteraceae > Stenotrophomonas > Stenotrophomonas sp. Pemsol. The sequence goes on from NZ_CP025780.1 coordinate 540,035, forward strand.
GGCCACATAGGCCAGCGCCTCTGGATCGAGGTTGTACTGGCTGGTGATGACCTGGGTGCCGATCGCCTTGTTGTACGCCGCGTTGACGTAAGCGCTGAACGGACCGTTGCTGTAGTCGGCGCTGAACTCCAGGCCACGGATATGGCCGCGGCGGTAGTTGAACGTCGAATAGATGTAGGCGGCACCAAACTGGCCTTCGTCCTGCAGGCGCGCAACACGGCGGTCGTACGCGTCCAAGCCCAGGGTCAGGTGTTCGCCCAGCTGATGCGATACGCCGATGTCGTAGTAGTCACTGCGCTCGGCCAGTGGCGTGTTGTTGCCGCCGCTCGGCTGCTGGTTGGTGGTGCCGTCGTACAGCGCGATATCGCTGCTGGCGATCAGCTCACTGGCCGGCGGCGTGAAGTAACGCGAATAGCCGGCATGCACGGTGGTGCTGTCGCTGGCATTCCAGGCCACGCCCACGCGGGGGCTGAGCTGGCCCTCGGTGTGGCCAAAGGCCTTGTAGCGATCGCCGCGCAGGCCGTAGTTGACGGTCCAGTCGTCGCCGATCTTCCATTCATCCTGCACGTACAACCCCAGCGTGCTGGCATGGAAGGCACTGCGGTCAGGTATCAGCAGCGGCGTGGTGCTGGACTGCTGGCCGGCGTCATCGACCGGGAACACCCAGCTGCTGTTGCTGGCCCGCGCGTTCTCGTAGTTGCCGTACAGGCCATAGCGCAGCGTGTGGTCGTTGCCCAGCGGGGTGGAGAAATCGGCCTGCAGCGTGTTGGCGCGGTTGCTGCGCTGCACCTGCGAGGCGACGCCACTGAATACCAGGTCGCCGATGACATCCGGGTTGAACGCCACATCGCTGTAGCGCTGCCCGGCGGACAGCTGGTAGGCGGTGCTGCCCAGCGCGCCCTGCAGCACCAGCATGCCGAAGCGGGTGGTTTCGCGCTGGGTTTCATCCAGCTGGCTGGAGTCGAAGGTGGTGGTGTCCAGGTAACCGAACTGCGGGGTCTGCCCGGGGTTGACCGGGATCTGGAAGCGGTTGTTGGCGAAGCCGGCGAACACGCTCAGGCGCGTGTTCTCGTTGACCAGGTAGGTGAGGTCAGCGAACGCTTTGCCTTGGTGGGTGTCGTCGTGCAGCGGCTTGCGCGAGCGGGTCGGGTTCTCCAGGCCAACCTCGTTCTGGTCGTAGTTGCCAGTCAGGAACCAGCTCCATCGCCCCTGGTTGCCCCACCACGAGGCATTCGGATTGATCTTGCCGAACGAGCCTGCGGTCAGACCGGCGCTGCCGCCATTGCCGAGCTCGGCGCCATTGCGGGTGGTGATGTCGATCACTGCAGCGGTGCGCTCGCCGAACTGCGCCGGCAGCGCGCCATCCATCAGGCGGATGCTCTTGATGGTGCGGGCATCCAGTGTCTGGCCGAAGCCGGAGATCGATTCGGGCAACAGCACGCCATTGATGCGGTACTGCAGATTGGCGTGGTCGCCGCGCACGTGCACGCCGCCATAGGAATCCTGGACCACGCCCGGGGCCTGCAGCAGTACCAGGCTGAGCGGCGCGGAGGCACCCAGCGGCTGCTTCTGGATGTCCTCGGCGGTGATCTGGTACTGGCTGCTGCCGATGTCCGGCGACAGCGCGTTGCGGGCCTGGTCGAGCTGGGCGTGGACGGTGACTGCGTCCAGATCCTTGACGGAGGAAGAGGTGTCGTCGGTCGTTGCGGCGAAGGCGGGCAGGCTGGCCAAGGCCAGGGCGAAGGCAATGCCGGTAGCGAGGGGTGAGGGCTTCATGGTGAGAGAGGGGGCGGCTGGGCGTGGAAGGGGCCGGTCCATGACGTGGAAGTGTTACTCCGTAACAAATCATGCGCCTGTCCCGTGCGGCTGACCATGCTGGATCTGGCTGCTGGCGCTGGCCTTTCCCTGCCGTTCAGGTGGCCGGGGCGGTGGGTGTGGGCCTTTGCGTCAGCGGCTGGCTCTGCGACCATGACCGCCCCCCCCACCCCGGAAGTCTGCAATGAGCCTGTCCGCCGTTCCGCCCGCCTCCGATTCCGACGCGACCACCGCTGGCGCTGCCTGGTCGCCGGAGAGCTGGCGTGGCAAGACCGCGCTGCAGATGCCGACCTACCCGGACCCGGTGGCGTTGGACGCCGCTCTGCACGAGCTGAAGCGGCTGCCGCCGCTGGTCACCTCGTGGGAGATCCTGGCGTTGAAGCAGCAGCTGGCCGAGGCCCAGGAAGGCAAGCGCTTCCTGCTGCAGGGCGGCGACTGTGCCGAGAATTTCAGCGACTGCGAATCGGGCACCATTTCCAACCGATTGAAGGTGTTGCTGCAGATGAGCCTGGTGCTGGTGCACGGCCTGCGCCAGCCGGTGATCCGCGTGGGCCGCTTCGCCGGCCAGTACGCCAAGCCGCGCTCGGCCGACACCGAGACCCGCGACGGCGTGACCCTGCCCAGCTACCGCGGCGATGTGATCAACGCGCCGGCCTTCACCGAGGCAGCACGCCTGCCGGACCCGAAGCGGATGCTGCAGGCCCACGCGCATTCGGCGATGACGATGAACTTCGTGCGTGCGCTGATCGACGGCGGTTTCGCCGACCTGCACCACCCCGAATACTGGAACCTGGAGTGGGTAAGCCACTCGCCGCTGGCGGCCGAGTACCAGAAGATGGTGGCCTCGATCGGCGATGCGGTGCACTTCATGGAGACCCTGGCCGGGGCCCGCGTGCACAACCTCAACCGCATCGACTTCTACACTTCGCACGAAGCCCTGCTGCTGCCCTACGAGCAGGCGTTGACCCGCCAGGTGCCGCGCCAGCAGGGCTGGTTGAACCTGAGCACGCATTACCCGTGGATCGGCATGCGCACGGCCGCGCTCGATGGCGCGCACGTGGAGTACCTGCGTGGCGTGCGCAATCCGATTGCGATCAAGGTGGGCCCGTCGGTGACGCCGGACCAGCTGCTGCGCCTGATCGATGTGCTCAACCCCCATGACGAGCCGGGCCGCCTGAGCTTCATCCATCGGATGGGCGCGACGCAGATCGCCGAGAAACTGCCGCCGCTGCTGGACGCGGTCAAGCGTGATGGTCGCCGCGTGCTGTGGGTGTGCGATGCGATGCATGGCAATACCGAAAGCACCGCCAACGGTTTCAAGACACGCCGCTTCGACAACGTGCGTGGCGAGGTGGAGATGTCGTTCGATCTGCATGCGGCCGCCGGTACGCGCCTGGGCGGTGTGCACCTGGAACTGACCGGCGAGGACGTGACCGAGTGCATCGGCGGCGCGCGCGAACTGACCGAGCGCGACCTGGAGCGTGCGTATCGTTCGACGGTGGACCCGCGGTTGAACTACGAGCAGTCGCTGGAGATCGCGATGGCGATCGTGCGCAAGCAGGAGCAAGTGCGGTAAGGATATTTCGGCAGGGCTTGCAGCCCTGCACCTGCTACGAGCCAGAGCAACGTCAACGTCAACGTCAAAAGCGGGCTATCCGTGGGTTGGCGGGACGGTGTCGGAGTGCGGGGACGCCGCAAGTACGTCCTTGTAGGCTTGGCAGCCGCATCCATGCGGCTGACACCCCGCACCCCGACACCGCCCCACCTTCGACAGGTTCACTCGGCTGCTGGTAGGTGTCGACCTTGGTCGACACGGTAGATCCACGCCATGCGTGGATGCTTTTGGAATCCAATTCGAAATATTCGATTCCGATGGAGATTCATCCACGCATGGCGTGGATCTACTGCAGATCGCGGAGATCTGTCGTAGGCGGGGTGGGTCCGGTTGCGGGGGCGTGAGCCGCATGGATGCGGCGACCGAGCTTACATGGGTGAGGGCGCTTTGCTTGCGAAGCACTGCTTCGCAAGCGCCCGAACGCACAGCCGCCAGCGGCTGGGCCGGGCCCCGGAGGGGTACTTGCAGCGCCCCCCGCAACCGGACCCACCCCGCCATCCCACAGCAAACCCGCTTCTGCTTCGGCTGTTGCTGTTGAGGTTGCCGGCCAGCGGCCGGCACTACCGCAGGTGCAGGGCTGCAAGCCCTGCCGACCAACACCCTCCTTACAAACGACTGACGTGACGCTCATGTGCCATGCGCGAGGCTGTCCACTTGGCGGTTCGACTGGAGGTGACAAGGGTGCACTGGCAGAGCGCACAGGCCTACGCATGGCCGTTGGGATTGGCCGTGGTGGTGGGCGGTATCGGCGCGTGGCTGATCCTGTGGATCTATCATCGGCTGAAAGGGCGTGATCGGCGGCGCGCGCGCATCGGGCGTGTGCTCGGGCTGCCAATGGCCACCGCATGGCCGCTGCTGCTGTTGATTCCTGCGTTGCAGGCCACGCCGCTGCAGGATCCCCTTCTGGGCAACCTGCAACGGGTGCTGCATATCGCACTGACCGCCTGCTTCATCTGGTTGCTGGTACGCGCAGTGGCAGCGGGTGAGCGGGCCATCCTGCGCAGCCATCCCATCGATGTCTCCGATAATCTGGAAGCGCGCCGCATCCAGACCCAGACGCGGGTGCTCAGCCGAGTGCTGATGGGCGGCATCATCGTGCTGGGTGCTTCGCTGGTGCTGTTGACCTTTCCCATGGTGCAGAAGATCGGCACCGCGCTGCTGGCCTCGGCGGGCCTCATCGGCCTGGTGGCCGGTATCGCCGCAAAGCCAGTGTTCGGCAACCTGATCGCTGGCCTGCAGATTGCAGTGACCCAGCCGATCCGGCTGGACGATGTGGTGATCGTCGAGGGCGAGTGGGGACGCATCGAGGAGATCGGCAGCAGCTACGTGGTGGTACGCATCTGGGACGAGCGGAGGATGGTGGTGCCGTTGACCTGGTTCATCGAGAACCCCTTCCAGAACTGGACGCGGCGTAGCGCTGACCTGCTCGGCACAGCCTTCCTGTGGCTGGATTATCGTGCCCCGATTGCGGCGATCCGTGCTGAACTGGAGCGCATCTGCCGGGGCGAAGCGTTGTGGGATGGCCGGGTCTGCGTGACCCAGGTGACCGAAACCAGCGAGCGCGCGATCCAGGTGCGCCTGCTGGTGAGTGCGCGCAGCTCCGGCGACGCGTTCGACCTGCGTTGCCTGGTACGCGAGCGCATGCTCGATTTCCTCGCGCGTGAGCATCCGCACTCGCTGCCGCAGCTGCGTGCGCGGCTGCAGCATGCTGACGAGCTGGACATGCCGCGTGGTCCACGCGCACGTACTGCAGATGTGCGTTCGCCGGGGGCTGAAGACGGTGAGGCGGCAATCGTGCCGATGGAGCCGGAACCCGAACGGTAGCGCCGGCCAGCGGCCGGCACTACCGGATCAAGGCTCGCCGGCGTCGATCAGCGTGTCGGTGCCGAAGTGCGGTGGCCGCCGCGCGCGGGTGCGCTGTTCGTAGGCGTACGCCATTTCGATCAGCTTCGGTTCGCTCCAGGCGGTGCCCATGAACAGCAGGCCGACCGGCAGGCCATCGATCTGGCCCATCGGCACGCTGAGGCTGGGATAGCCGGCGACGGCGGCGGCACTGTAGCTCTCGCCGGGGAAGTCGTCGCCTTCGCTGCGGATCGGCCACGCAACGCCGGTGGTCGGCGCGACCAGGGCGTCGAGCTGGTGGGCGGCGAGGGCCGCATCGATGCCTTCCGGGCCCGCCAACCGGCGCGCATCGCTGCGTGCGCGGATGTAGGCGGGGTCAGCCAGGCCGGCGGTGGCGTCGGCCTCCACCAGCAGTTCCTGGCCGAACAGGCCAAGCTCCTGCTTGCTGTGCGCCTGGTTGAAGGCGATCAATTCGGCCAGGCTGTGCAGGGGAGCGCGGTGGGTGCTGAAGTAACGCTCCAGCCCGGCCTTGAACTCGTACAGCAGCACCTTGCGTTCGGCGTCGGCCCAGGCGCCCTGGTTGGGCAGCTCCACCGGCACCACGACGGCACCGGCCCGACGCAGCTCGGTGGCGGCGTGTTCGATCAGTGGCGGCATGCCGCGGTACTTCAGCAGCGGCGTCTGCAGCAGGCCGATGCGCTTGCCACGCAGTCCCTGCGGATCCAGCCGCGCGGTGTAGTCGTACACCGCACGGCCGGGCATGGTTGCGGTGGCCGGGTCGGCATCATCGCGGCCGGCAATTGCGGTCAGTACGGCCGCAGCGTCGGCGACGCTGCGTGTCATCGGCCCCGCAGTATCCTGGCTGAAGGAAATCGGGATGATGCCATCGCGGCTGACCAGGCCGACGGTCGGCTTGAGGCCGACGATGCCATTGATCGCCGCAGGGCAGACGATGCTGCCGTCGGTTTCGGTGCCGATCGCCACGCTGGCCAGGTTGGCGGCCACCGCTACCGCGCTGCCGCTGCTGGAGCCGCAAGGCGAGTGGCTGAGGCGATAGGGATTGCGGGTCTGGCCACCGCGCGCGCTCCAGCCGGACACCGAATCGTTGCCGCGGAAATTGGCCCATTCGCTGAGATTGGTCTTGCCCAGCACCACGGCCCCGGCCTCGCGCAGGCGCCGCACCAGATACGCATCGTCAGGGCGGAACCCCTGCAGGGCCAGCGAGCCGGCACTGGTGGCCATCGGTGCGGCGTTGATGTTGTCCTTCAGCAGTACCGGGATGCCATGGAGCGGTCCGCGCAGGTGCCCATCGCGGCGCTCGCGGTCGCGTTCGGCGGCTTCCTTCAGGGCATCGGGGTTGAGCTCGATCACCGCGCGCAGGCGGGGGCCGGCCCGATCCAGGGCGGCGATGCGCTGCAGGTAGGCCTGGGTCAGGGTGGTGCTGTCCAGTTCACCGGCGGTCATCCGCGCCTGCAGGTCGGTAACATCGGTTTCAGCGTACGGGAACGGCACGTTGCGGCTCGCAGGTTCGGCCGCATGCGCGCTGGGCGTGGCCGGGCTGCAGCCAGCCGAAAGCAGCGCAGGCAGCGCGGCGAGCAGGCAGGTCAGCAGAGGCGGCAAGGACGGGCGCATGGGGCGGCTTGGTCGGCTCCAATCCCCAGTGTAGCCGGTGCTCAGCGGTGGCGCTTGCGCAGGTCGCGGGCGAGAACGTAGACCACGATCAGGTTGATCGCCAGGATCGTCCACGACGGCCAGCCGGGGTGGCGGATGATCGCGAAGATGTCGAAGGGCAGGTACAGCGAGGCAGTCAGGCAGCCCAGCCAGGAGGCCCAGGCCTTGGCCCGCCACAGGCCCCAGGCTTCGACCAGGTGCAGCAGGCCGTAGCCGATCATCCCCGCCGCGGCCAGGTGGACCGCGTCGGGGCTGATCATATGCAGCAGCGAGGGCAGGGTGCCATGGTCCGGATCCAGGCTGAAACGCCGGATCAGGACCATGATGCCGTGCCGAAGCGGCTGCGGTCCGAGCACTTCCAGCCCGGTGGCGGCCAACAGCGCCAGCATCGCCTTGCTCGCTTCGAGCAGGGCGATGACGTGCAGACCCGGATGCCGGTGTGGATCCGGGTTGTAGCCGCTCTGGTTCACGGGGTGCTGGCTCAGCCGCCGCGCGAAGCCTTCTTGCGGTCGCTCTCGGTCAGGAACTTCTTGCGCAGGCGGATCTCCTTCGGGGTGATCTCGACCAGCTCGTCGTCTTCGATGAAGTCCAGGGCCTGTTCCAGCGAGTACTTGATCGCCGGGGTCAGCTGGATCGCATCGTCCTTGCCCGAAGCGCGCATGTTGGTCAGCGGCTTGGTCTTGATCGCGTTGACGGTCAGGTCGTTGTCCTTGGAGTGGATGCCGACCAGCTGACCTTCATACACGTTGTCGCCTTCGGCAGCGAAGAGCTTGCCGCGTTCCTGCAGCGGACCCAGCGAGTAGGCCGGGGTGACGCCCGGCGCATTGGCGATCATCACGCCGTTGATGCGCTTGGCGATGGCGCCCTGTTCCTTCGGGCCGTAGTGGTCGAACACGTGGAACAGCAGGCCCGAACCCTGGGTCAGGGTCTTGAACTCGTTCTGGAAGCCGATCAGGCCACGGGCCGGGATCTGGTACTCCAGGCGCACGCGGCCCTTGCCGTCCGATTCCATGTTCTTCAACTGGCCCTTGCGGGTGCCCAGCTTTTCCATCACGCCGCCCTGGTGGATTTCTTCGATGTCCACCACCAGCTGCTCGATCGGCTCCATCAGCTGGCCGTCGATTTCCTTGATGATCACTTCCGGGCGCGACACAGCCAGCTCGTAGCCTTCGCGGCGCATGTTCTCGATCAGCACCGACAGGTGCAGTTCGCCACGGCCGGAGACCAGGAACTTGTCGGCGTCTTCCAGCTGCTCGACCTTCAGGGCCACGTTGTGGACCTTTTCACGGTCCAGGCGGTCCTTGATCTGGCGGCTGGTCAGGAACTTGCCACCGGACAGGTCCTTGTTGCCGGCGAACGGCGAATTGTTCACCTGGAAGGTCATCGAGATGGTCGGCTCGTCGACGGTCAGCGCAGGCAGGGCTTCCGGGAAGTCCGGTGCGCAGATGGTATCGGAGATGGTCAGCTCCTGGATGCCGGAGATGGCCACGATGTCGCCGGCCTCGGCCGAATCCTGCTCGATGCGCTCCAGGCCCATGAAGCCCAGCACCTGCAGCACCTTGCCGTTGCGCTTCTTGCCTTCACGGTCAATGACCGCGACCTGCATGTTCTTCTTCAGGGTGCCGCGCTGGATGCGGCCGATGCCGATCACGCCCACGAAGTTGTTGTAGTCCAGCTGGCTGATGCGCATCTGGAACGGGCCTTCCGGGTCCACTTCCGGCTTCGGCGCGTGCTGCATGATCGCTTCGTACAGCGGGGTCATGTCGCCGTCGCGCACGGTGTCTTCCAGGCCCGCGTAGCCGTTCAGGCCCGAGGCGTAGACGATCGGGAAATCCAGCTGCTCGTTGGTGGCACCGAGCTTGTCGAACAGGTCGAAGACCTGGTCGATCACCCACTCCGGACGGGCGCCCGGACGGTCGACCTTGTTGACCACGACGATCGGCTTGAAGCCCATCGCGAAGGCCTTCTGGGTCACGAAGCGGGTCTGCGGCATCGGGCCGTCCATCGCATCGACCAGGATCAGCACGGTGTCGACCATCGACAGCACGCGCTCGACCTCACCGCCGAAGTCGGCGTGGCCGGGGGTGTCGACGATGTTGATCCGGTTCTTGATGCCGGTCTTCTTGTCTTCCCAGGTGATGGCGGTGTTCTTGGCCAGGATGGTGATGCCGCGTTCCTTTTCCTGGTCGTTGCTGTCCATCACGCGCTCGGCGAGGACGGTGCGCTCGGACAGGGTGCCGGACTGCTTCAGCAGCTGGTCGACCAGGGTGGTCTTGCCATGGTCGACGTGGGCGACGATGGCGATGTTGCGAAGATTTTCGATGGACATACGAAAGGGGGCCAGTCGGCGCCGGATTTGGAAAAAGAAGTCCAACATTATACGTCGAACTTGACGATTCGCGAAAAGGTGGATTTCACGCCGGCCAAACGGCCCATTCAGCTGGCTGTCCGCCGCTTCGGCCGAGGTCGCCAGGACGGGGCCCCCGGCTCACCTTCCGCTGGCTGAAGGCGGGGGCTCCACCGATGGTCGAAGGCACCGCCGCCACGAGGCAGGTGTAAACTAGGTGGCTAGACGCATTCCCCTTTGCACCAAGGATCTTCATGTCCCTCATCGCCACTTTCGACACCACCCAGGGCCCGATCAAGGTCGAGCTTTTCGCCGACAAGGCGCCGCTGACCGTGGCCAACTTCGTGAACCTGGTCAAGCACGGCTTCTATGACGGCCTGATCTTCCACCGCGTGATCGCCGACTTCATGATCCAGGGCGGCTGCCCGCAGGGTCGTGGCACCGGCGGGCCGGGCTACAAGTTCGAAGACGAGAAGAATGGCGTGAAGCACGAGGTCGGCTCGCTGTCGATGGCCAACGCCGGCCCGAACACCAACGGCAGCCAGTTCTTCATCACCCACATCAAGACCGATTGGCTGGACGGCCGCCACACCGTCTTCGGCAAGGTCCTGGAAGGCCAGGCCATCGTCGATTCGGTCAAGCAGGGCGACGTGATCCATTCGATCACCCTGGAAGGCGACGTCGACGCCGTGCTGGCCGCCCAGGCCGACCGCGTCGCGGAGTGGAACAAGCACCTCGCCGCCTGACCCCCTTCGAAACGGCCACCCACGGGTGGCCGTTTCCCTGTTCCCCGCCGCCCGCCCGGCCTGCGTGGCCATGCCCGCGGCGTCCCATCAAACGCTTGCAAGCAAGAGGAAACCCCCATGAAAGCACCCGTTCGTGTTGCCGTGACCGGCGCCGCCGGCCAGATCGGTTATGCCCTGCTGTTCCGCATCGCCTCCGGCGAAATGCTGGGCAAGGACCAGCCGGTCATCCTGCAGCTGCTGGAACTGCCGGTCGACAAGGCCCAGGCCGCCCTGAAGGGCGTGATGATGGAGCTGGAAGACTGCGCGTTCCCGCTGCTGGCCGGCATGGTTGGCACCGATGACGCCGAAGTCGCGTTCAAGGACGCCGACATCGCTCTGCTGGTCGGCGCACGTCCGCGTGGCCCGGGCATGGAGCGCAAGGACCTGCTGCTGGAAAACGCCAAGATCTTCACCGCCCAGGGCGCGGCGCTGAACAAGGTCGCCAGCCGCGACGTGAAGGTGCTGGTGGTCGGCAACCCGGCCAACACCAACGCCTACATCGCGATGAAGTCGGCCCCGGACCTGAAGCCGGAAAACTTCACCGCCATGCTGCGCCTGGACCACAACCGCGCGCTGAGCCAGCTGTCGGCCAAGCTCGGCAAGCCGGTCGGTGGCATGGAGAAGCTGGTCGTGTGGGGCAACCACAGCCCGACCATGTACCCGGACTACCGTTTCGCCACCGCCGACGGCGCCTCGATCGCCGATGCGATCAACGACCAGGAGTGGAACGCCAACACGTTCATCCCGACCGTCGGCAAGCGCGGCGCGGCGATCATCGAAGCCCGTGGCTCGTCCTCGGCCGCTTCGGCCGCCAATGCCGCCATCGACCACGTGCGTGACTGGGTGCTGGGCAGCAACGGCAAGTGGGTCACGATGGGCGTGCCGTCCGACGGTTCCTACGGCATTCCGGAAGGCGTGATCTTCGGTTTCGCGGTGACCACCGAGAACGGCAAGTACACCCTGGTCAAGGATCTGCCGATCGACGACTTCAGCCAGAAGTACATCGACAAGACCCTGGCCGAGCTGGAAGAAGAGCGCGCCGGCGTCGCCCACCTGCTGGGCTGATGCAGGCGGTACCGGCTCCGGTCGGTACGTCTTGCATCAAGGTAGGTACCGACCGCTGGTCGGTACGCAGAAAACGGGGAGGCTTCGGCTTCCCCGTTTTCATTTGGAATTCCTGGAACCGCATGATCCACCTGCACTACATCGACGACGCGCTGCTGGTGGCTGAAAAGCCCGCCGGCCTGCTGTCCGTGCCCGGCCGCAGCGCCGAGAACCAGGACTGCGTCGTCGCGCGCCTGCAGTCGCTGTACCCGGATGCGTTGACCGTGCACCGCCTGGACCAGGTGACTTCCGGACTGCTGCTGCATGCGCGTGGCAAGGACATGCAGGCGGCGTTGTCGATGCAGTTCGAGCAGCGCCGGGTTGGCAAGCGGTATGAAGCCGTCGTGCAGGGTGTGATCGAAAGCGATGCCGGTGAAGTGGACCTGCCGCTGATCGTGGACTGGCCGAACCGGCCGAAGCAGATGGTCGACCATGAGCGTGGCAAGCCGGCGCTGACGCGTTGGCGCGTGCTGGTGCGCGATGTTGAAGCGCGGCGCACGCGCGTGGCGTTGGAACCGATCACCGGCCGCAGCCATCAGCTGCGGTTGCACATGGCCAGTATTGGCCATCCGATTGTTGGCGACGTGCTGTATGACGCGGCACCGGCGCAGCGCGTGCACCTGCATGCGCGCAGCCTGCGGTTCACGCATCCGCTGACGGGCGAGGCGCTCGCGTTCGAGTCCGCGGCTCCGTTCTAGGGATTCGGCAGGGCTTGCAGCCCTGCACCCGCAGAATCAACGTCAATGTCAAAAGCCGGCTATACGTGGGTTGGCGGGACGGTGTCGGAGTGCGGGGCCGCCGCAAGTACGTCCGTGTAGCAACTGTGTTGACGGAGGGGCCTGGCCCCTCCATGAGACGGGCACGGTAGATGCTGGCCTGTCACGCCGGAGGTCGCGGGTTCGAGTCCCGTCCGCTCCGCCATTCAACGAGGCCTCCGGCCAAAAGCTGGAGGCTTTGTTTTCTCCCCGGTCCAGGCCGGCTGAAAGCAAAAAAGTAACAACGCGGAGCGGTAGTTCAGCTGGTTAGAATGCTGGCCTGTCACGCCGGAGGTCGCG
>NZ_CP025780.1:552368-552579 GCF_003586545.1 Stenotrophomonas sp. Pemsol
ATGCTGGCCTGTCACGCCGGAGGTCGCGGGTTCGAGTCCCGTCCGCTCCGCCATTGCAGACTTCTTAAGTCCCTGTGAAAAAACTTTGAAAAAAGTGTTCATCGGGCTGGGTTTCCAGCGAGTCTTCGGATATACTGGGCACCTGCAAAGTTCAAGCGCGGAGCGGTAGTTCAGCTGGTTAGAATGCTGGCCTGTCACGCCGGAGGTCGCG
>NZ_CP025780.1:552679-608715 GCF_003586545.1 Stenotrophomonas sp. Pemsol
GCGGCCCACGCCGGCTCTCGACACCTACGCTGACAGATTTCCATCAGATAAGGCTTGGCAGCCGCATCCATGCGGCTGACACCCCGCACTCCGACACCGCCCCACCTTCGACAGGTTCACTCGGCTGTTGGTAACGGTGGCCGTTGTTCCGCGCAGCTGTTGGTAGGTGTCGACCTTGGTCGACACGCTTTTTCTGTCAGATATCGAATGAATCATTCACGCATGGCGTGGATCTATCGTGTCGACCAAGGTCGACACCTACCAGAACAATATGCCGTTCCGACAGATCGCGGAATCTGTCGAAGGCGGGGTGGGTCCGGTGGCGGGAGTGTCCGCGGCATGGATGCCGCGGCCAAGCCCCCATGGAGGGGTTTACGGCGTCTCCCGCCACCGGACCCACCCCGCCATCCCCAAGTAAGCCAGCTTCTGCTGTTGCTTCGGCTTCGGCTTCTGCAGGTGCAGGGCGCAGCCCTGCATGAAAAACCCACCCCCTACCAAGGTAGGGCGGCCCGCGCGCCAGCGCCGGACTATCCTCGAACCCATGACTTTGTCTGGGAGGGCTGCGTCATGAACTACGAGGAAACCTACCGTCGCTCGATCGACGAGCCGGAGGCCTTCTGGGGCGAGGAAGCCAAGCGCATCCATTGGCACAAACCGCCGCAGCAGGTGCTCGACTACAGCAACCCGCCGTTCCGGCGCTGGTTCGTCGGCGGCGAAACCAATCTCTGCTACAACGCCGTCGACCGCCACCTGGCAACGCGCGCCGACCAGCTCGCGCTGGTTGCGATTTCCACCGAAACCAACAGCACCCGCGAGATCACCTATCGCCAGCTGTATCGCGAAGTGAACGACTTCGCCGCCGTGCTCAAGCATCTCGGCGTCGGCCACGGTGACCGCGTGGTGATCTACATGCCGAACATGGCCGAAGCCGTGTTCGCGATGCTGGCCTGCGCGCGCATCGGTGCGGTGCACTCGGTGGTGTTCGGTGGCTTCGCCGCGCACAACCTGGCGCTGCGCATCGACGATGCGAAGCCGAAGTTGCTGATCGCAGCGGACGCCGGCATGCGCGGTGGCAAGCTGATTCCGTACAAGCCGATGGTCGACGCGGCCTGCGCCGAAGCAGCTTCGCCGCCACCACACGTGCTGATCGTGTCGCGCGGGCTGGATGCCGCCGAACCCCGCGTGCCGGGTCGCGACGTGGACTACGCCGCGCTGCGTGCACAGGTTGGTGAGGTCGATGTGCCGGTACAGTGGCTGGAAGCGAGCGAGCCGAGCTACCTGCTGTACACCTCCGGTACTACCGGCAAGCCGAAGGGCGTGCAGCGCGATGTCGGTGGTTACGCGGTGGCGATGGCGCAGTCGATGGAGACCGTGTTCGACTGCAAGCCGGGCCAGGTGATGTTCTCCACTTCCGACGTCGGCTGGGCGGTAGGCCACTCGTACAACGTGTACGGCCCGCTGATCGGTGGCTGCACCTCGTTGCTGTACGAGGGGCTGCCGACGAATCCGGACCCGGGTATCTGGTGGGCGCTGTGCGAACAGTACAACGTGCGCACCATGTTCTCCTCACCCACCGCCATCCGCGTGCTGAAGAAGCATGACGCGGACTTCATCCATCGCCACGACCTGCGCGCCCTGAAGTATCTGTTCCTGGCCGGAGAGCCGCTGGACGAGCCCACCGCGCACTGGATCAGCGAAGCGCTGGGCAAGCCGATCATCGACAACTACTGGCAGACCGAAACCGGCTGGCCGGCACTGACCCTGCTGCCGGGCCTGGAGATGAAGCCGGTGCGCTTCGGTTCACCGGGCTTCCCCAATCTCGGCTACCGGATGAAGGTGATCGACGAGAACACCGGCGAGGAAGTGGCACCGGGGCAGAAGGGCGTGCTGGTGGTGTCGCCGCCCTTGCCGCCGGGTTGCATGAGCACGGTGTGGAACGACGACAGCCGTTTCCTGCAGAGCTACTTCAGCCACTTCAAGGAACTGCTGTACAGCTCGCTGGACTGGGCGATCCGCGATGACGATGGCTATACCTTCATCCTCGGCCGTACCGACGATGTGATCAACGTGGCCGGGCATCGTCTGGGCACGCGCGAGATCGAGGAGGCCATCTCCAGCCATCCGCGCGTGGCCGAGGCTGCCGTGATCGGGGTCAAGGACGAGCTGAAGGGGCAGGTGCCGCTGGTGTTCGTCACCCTCAAGCAGGGGCTTGAAGGCGAGGATCCGGCGCCGGTGGTGGCCGAGATGATGGCGACGGTGACGACTTCGCTTGGTGCGGTCGCGCGCCCGGCGCATGTGCACGTGGTCAACGCGCTGCCCAAGACCCGTTCGGGCAAGCTGCTGCGGCGCTCGTTGCAGGCGTTGGCCGAGCAGCGTGACCCGGGCGACCTGTCGACGCTGGACGACCCCAGCGCGCTGGAAGAGATCCGCCGCGCGCTGGGCCGTTGATCCGGTGGTGCCGGCCGCTGGCCGGCCCCCCCTCAATCCCGAGGTTGCCGGCCAGCGGCCGGCACTACCCGCTGCACTTGCGCTAAGCTCGCCCTGTCATCGACCTGCAACACGCGGTGCGCGCCGGGGAATGCGCGCGCCGCCCAGGGGTGGCACACAGGGGGGCGTGCCCGTGAGGGTGCGCCGGCATGGCGCATCAAGGGAGGGGGATGCAATGGCATTGCTGCACGCCAAGACGGCTGCTGGCCGTCAGGAAATCGAAGACCGTGGCCGGCGCCTGCCGGCGGCACTGCGTTCAATCCTGCTGATGGTCGATGGCCATCGCGATGACACCGAACTGCGCGGCTTGTTCGATGGCCTGCGCGCACCTCCGGATGCACTGGAGCAGCTGGCCGCACAGGGACTGATCGAGGTGATCGGCGGGAGCGTAGAGGCCGCTCCGGCGCGTGGCATCAGCACCGGCCGCGAACAGGACCCGGCGCTGTACCAGCAGTTGTACGACGCGATGAGCGAGGCGGTGCGGCGCCATCTGGGGCTGAAGGGCTACTTCATGCAGTTGAAGATCGAACGCTGCACCGATGCGCTGGCGTTGGAACGCCTTTGCCCGGAACTGCTGGCGGCGGTGGGCAAGGCGCGCAGCCCGGCGCTGGCCCAGCGCTGGTGGCAGGAAACCCAGTCCGCCGTAGTAAACGCTGGCAAAGAGGTCGTGCAGGCCTGAGCCACCGCGTAAAGTGATCGGTTCACTTCCCCACAAGGAGTTCCGCGTGCAGGACGACCACGATGACACCGACACCCCCGGCTGGGACGCGATCAATGCGGCGCTTTCGCCGCTGTATGCCGGGCAGGAGCCGCGACACTACGGCACCGCGCTTCCCTACACGCTCGGCGGCCAGGATCCGCTGGATGGCATCAGCGTGTACTGGGCGGATGCGCCGGTTCCGCATTGGCACTACATCACCTACGGTTTCTCCGAGCTGTATGCCAAGGAGAGCAGTGATGCTGCCGCCAGCGGCTATGGTTTCGAGCTGACGTTCCGTCTCGCTGCCGAAGCCGCTGAGAACGCCGACAGCACGCCGCCGGTGTGGCCGATGAACCTGCTGCAGAACCTGGCGCGCTATGTGTTCGGCAGCGGCAACGTGTTCGAGGATGGCCACCATCTGAATGCCAACGGCCCGATCGCACTGGAGACCGACACGCGGTTGTGCCACCTGGCCTTCATTGCCGACCCGCAGTTGCCGGCACGCGACACCGCCAATGGCCACCTGCAGTTCCTGCAGCTGGTTGGATTGACCGATGAGGAAATGGAGGCGGTCAAGCGCTGGTCTACGCGCGGCGTGCTGCAGGCGCTGCAGCCGGCAATGCCGCTGTGGGTCAGCGACCTGCACCGCGGCAACCTGCTGGAGGACCCTGCGCTGGCGGCAGAGGTGCGGGCCGGCAGCGAGCGCGAAGGCTCCAGCACCGGCATGTTGTTCATCGAGACACTGGACTGGCGCCAGGAGGCGGGCATGATCACGCTGGTGCTTGGCGCCGGCCAGGTGGCGAGCGTGTGCGAACTGCTGCCGCTGCGCCTGCGCCACGGCAGATCGCTGGAACTGGTCAGCCGCGAGCGGCAGTGGGAGTTCATCGCGGACGGGGGCGGTGAAGTGGCGGACGTATCCGCCGACAGCGCGCGCTGGTCACTGGACGAGGCGGGCCTGCAGGCCCTGGCAGGGGTGCACGCCGAGCGCGGGGTCTACCCGCTGGCAGGAAGGTTGCGTATCGAGGTGGTGCCGACCTGCCTGCGCGATGCCAAGGGGGAAGTGATCCGCCAAATCGGCTGATCGCACCAATGAAATCGAGGGGGGCGGAGCCGCCTGGTAGCCGATGGGGTCAGATCCGTTCGCCACGCGAACGGCTCTGACCCCTGACCAAGGTCAGGCCAGGCCTTCGGCCTTCAGCGCGGCCTGCACGCCGGCATCAGCGTCCATGCGTGCCTTGTAGGCGGCCAGGTTGTCCAGGCCGGACAGATCAACCTTGGTACCGGCGGCCCAGCGCAGGGTGATGTAGAAGTACGGGTCGGCGAAGCTGCGGAAGCCGGCCAGCCAGGGCTTGTCGGCCAGCTGCCTGTCAGCGGTCTCGAACAGGCCACGCAGGCGCTTGTGCGCGGCGGCGCGGATCGCGTCGTACTGGCTCTCGTCGGCGATGAACTTGCCCGGCGCGAACAGCGGCGAGAAGGCCGGGTGCACGTCGGAATTGACGAAGGCCAGCCAGCGGGTGGCTTCGGCGCGCTGGCGCGAGCTGCCATCACCGCCGAGGCCGGCCTGCGGGAAGCTGTCGGCGATGTAGCCCATGATCGCGGCGTTCTGCAGCAGCACGAAGTCGCCGTCGACCAGTGCGGGAACGGCACCGGCCGGATTGATCTTCAGGAATTCCGGACCCTTCAGGGTGTCCTTGTTCAGCAGTTCAACCTCGAACGGCTGGCCGGTCCACTGCAGGGCGATGTGGTCGGCGGTGGAACAGGCACCGGGCTTGCTGTACAGCTTCATGGGAACTCCAGGTGATGCGGGCGGGAAACGCCCACTATCCCAGAGCCCGGCGGCGGCCGGCAACGCTGCCGCCAGCACGGATCGTTACGATTGCCGCGGCTTGAGGTTCTGCACCTTGTAGAAGGTGTGATCGCCGATGGTCGCCACCTGGTAGGCGTTGCGCCAGTTCGGGCTGGCGATGGACAGCGCGGCGAAGTGGCTGGCACCGGGCACGATCTCGCGGCGTTCGCCGGCCGGCAGCGCCCAGTTGCGCTCGGCGTCGAAGGCCACGTTCATCGCTTCGCTCCACGCCGCGTCATTGCCCAGCTGGGTGCCGGGGGGGACGATGGTCGGTGCGAACTGCTTGCGCGCGGTGACCACCTGGCACATCGAGTCGCCCCACAGGCCACTGTCGAGACGGCGCAGGGCGACCTCGGCAACAGCCTGCTGACCGCGCAGGGTCTGGTCGCGGGCTTCCAGGTAGACGGTGGTGCTCAAACACAGTGAATCAGCGGCCGGCTGAGGCAACAACTGCGACAGCCAGAGAATCCAGGCCAGTTTCATATAACTCCTTGCTCCGTATGGGCCGCACCCTCCGGTTCCGGCCGCGGGGCGACAGGAGGTGGGGGACGACTTGGCGTCATGGGGAGGCGGCCATCGGGGCCGCCCCGTGGGCAGCCCCAAAAGAAACGATCAGTACCGATCGTGGGGACTGCGCCGGCTCACCGGAAACTGGCTGGTGAGCGGAAAGATGGCGCAAGGTAGGGGGGCATAGCCGAACGCATCGTGAACCGCTCGGCTTGACATTCAGGTTCAACCGGGGTGACGGAAATCACATTCCGTCCCCCATTCAGGCGCTCATCAGAGCGCGGCGGCGACCCGGCTGCCCTGGTCGATGGCGCGTTTCGCATCGAGTTCGGCGGCGACGTCGGCACCGCCGATCAGCTGCGCGTTGATGCCGGCCGCCTGCAGTTCGGCCTGCAGCGTGCGGTTCGGTTCCTGCCCGGCGCAGATCACCACATGGTCGACCGGCAGCAGCTGTTCGCTGCCGTCCACGCGGATGCGCAGGCCCTCGTCGTCCACCCCTAGGTACTCGACGCCACCGAGCATGCGCACGCCCTTGGCCTTCAGCGCGGCGCGATGGATCCAGCCGGTGGTCTTGCCCAGCCGCGCGCCCGGCTTGCCCGGGCTACGCTGCAGCAGCCACAAGCGTCGCGGTGACGGCTCGACCTCGGGCCGACCCAGCGAGCCGCGTGCCTCGAAGCTGGGGTCCACGCCCCATTCGGCCATCCAGCGCTGCGGATCCAGCGAGGGGGATTCACCGGCGTGGCTGAGGAATTCGCCGACATCGAAGCCGATGCCGCCGGCGCCGATGATCGCCGCATTGGCGCCCACTTCGACCCGTCCCAGCAGCACGTCCAGGTAGCTCACCACCTTGGCGTGATCGGCACCGGGGAAATCGACCTTGCGCGGGGTGATGCCGGTGGCCAGCACCACCTCGTCGAAGCCAGCCAGTTGGGAAGCGTCGACGCGGGTGCCCAGGCGCAGCTGTACGCCGGTCTCCTGCAGCGCGTGGCGGAAGTAGCGCAGGGTCTCGTGGAACTCTTCCTTGCCGGGGATGCGCTTGGCCACGTTGAACTGGCCGCCGATCTCATCATTGGCATCGAACAGGGTGACCTGGTGGCCACGCTGGGCAGCGACAGTGGCGCAGGCCAGGCCGGCGGGGCCGGCGCCGACCACCGCAACCTTCTTCGGCGTAGCAGTGGGACGATAGACCAGCTCGGTCTCGTGGGCGGCGCGCGGATTGACCAGGCAGCTGGCCAGCTTGTTCTCGAACACGTGGTCCAGGCAGGCCTGGTTGCAGGCGATGCAGGTGTTGATCGCCTCCGCGCGGCCGGCACGGGCCTTGTTCGGCCACTGCGGGTCGGCCAGCAGCGGGCGTGCCAGCGACACCATGTCGGCGCCGCCACCGGCCAGGATGCGTTCGGCAACGTCGGGCATGTTGATGCGGTTGGTCGCCACCAGCGGTACCTTCACATGCGGCTTGAGCTTGGCGGTGACGCCGGCAAAGGCCGCGCGCGGCACCGAGGTGGCGATGGTCGGAATGCGCGCTTCGTGCCAGCCGATGCCGGAATTGATGATCGTTGCGCCAGCCGCCTCGATCGCCTGCGCCTGTTGAACGATCTCGTCCCAGTCGCTGCCGTCGTCGACCAGATCCACCAGTGACAGGCGGTAGATGATGATGAAGTCCGGGCCACAGGCCTCGCGGATGCGGCGCACGATCTCGACCGCGAAGCGCATGCGCTGGCGCGCGTCGCCGCCCCAGGCATCGGCGCGCTTGTTGGTGCGCGGGGCGATGAACTCGTTGATGAGGTAGCCCTCCGAGCCCATCACTTCCACGCCGTCGTAGCCGGCCTCGCGGGCCAGCTTCGCGCTGCGAGCGTAGTCGGCGATATGGCGCTCTACGCCGCTGGCCGACAATGCGCGCGGGGTGAACGGGTTGATCGGTGCTTTCAGCTTCGACGGTGCCACCGACAACGGGTGGTAGGCATAGCGGCCGGCATGCAGCAACTGCAGGCAGATCTTCGCGCCGTGCTGGTGCGCGGCGGCGGTGAGCTGGCGGTGCGGCCGCACTTCCCAGGGCCAGGACAGCTTGCCACCGAATGGCTTCAGCCAACCGACCACATTGGGCGCGAAGCCGCCGGTGACGATCAGGCCGACGCCGCCCTCGGCGCGCTCGGCGAAGTAGGCCGCCAGCCGTGGGAAGTCGCGGGCGCGATCTTCCAGGCCGGTGTGCATCGAACCCATCAGGACGCGGTTGCGCAGCTGGGTGAAGCCCAGATCCAGCGGGGCGAACAGGTGGGGATAGGCGCTTTCGTTGGCTGGCGACATGGTCGATACGCTTGCGTACGGAAGCGCGAAGCGTGCCGCGAAACGGCGGCCGGGGCAAGGGCCGCTTCTTTGGGAGGGCTGGCCGCTGTCTGACGGTTTGGTAGTGCCGGCCGCTGGCCGGGTGCGCTCGGCACATGCGTGCTGTCGCTCCCGCGTTTCGCTGCGCGAATCGCGGGCCCCACTCACCGGCCTCCAACCCCCCCGCGCCTGCGGCGCTGCCCCCGAACTCCGGGGGCGGTAGTGCCGGCCGCTGGCGGGCATTCCGGTCAACTCAGGGCGATTGCGGTTGCCGGCCAGCGGCCGGCACTACCGGAGCAGGCCGACCGATCCCGAACCAGCCCAGCGTCACTCCGCACAGCGGCCCGATCAGCAGGGCGAAGGCGAGGGTGCCGAGGCCGACATTGCCGCCCAGGCACCAGCCCAGCAGCAGTACGCTGCCTTCGATCAGGCTGCGCACCTTCCAGATCGGCCAGCCGGTACGGGCATGCAGACCGGTCATCAGGCCATCGCGTGGCCCCGGGCCAAGGCGGGCACCGATGTACAGGCCGGTGGCCAGCGCCACCAGCAGCATGCCGGCACAGAACATCGCCACCTGCCAGCCAAGGCCGACGGCCGGCGGCAGCAGCCACAGCCCGAACTGTGCGGAGGGGCCGATCAGCATCACGTTGAGCACGGTGCCGAGGCCCGGCTTCTGCCGCAGGGGCCACCACAGCAGGAGCACCAATGCACCGATGGCATTGGTTGCCAGGCCGAATGACAGCGGCGTCTGCGCGGCGATGCCCTGCGACAGAACATCCCAGGGTGCCACGCCGATGGCGGCGCGGATCATCAGCGAGGCGCCGAAGCCGTACAGGAACAGGCCGGTGATCAATTGCAGCAGGCGCAAGGGCAGGGCGGTGGGCATGGCGGTCCGGGGGGGGCGGGGATCTGTTTCCACCGTATCGCCGTTTCTGCGTCATCCATAGATACAGATGCCGGCCAATCCGCCGCTACAGGTAGCGTCGATCCCGCGTAGAGGCTGTGGTGTAGAGCCGAGCCCCTGATCGGCTCCGCACTGCGGCGTCAGTCGTCCCAGCCGACCAGCGCCAGCTTGCCCACCGTGCGCCCGCTGGCCAGGCGCTGATGCGCGATGTCCAGGTTGGCCGCATTGATCGTGCCCAGCGTCTCATTGAGCGTACCGCGCAGCT
This sequence comes from Stenotrophomonas sp. Pemsol, assembly GCF_003586545.1. Lineage (NCBI taxonomy): Bacteria > Pseudomonadati > Pseudomonadota > Gammaproteobacteria > Lysobacterales > Lysobacteraceae > Stenotrophomonas > Stenotrophomonas sp. Pemsol. The sequence goes on from NZ_CP025780.1 coordinate 561,711, forward strand.
GGCCGGCATCGATCATGCTGGCCGCACGGCTGAGGATGCGGTGCTGTTCGATGCAGTCGGCGGTGGCGAAGCGCGAACGCGCGAACATGAATTCCCAGTGGATGCCGATGCATTTGGCCTTGTAGGGATCGCCGATGCGCAGTGCACCCCGCGGCTCGACGATCAGGCCGACGTGGCCCTGCGGTGCCAGCAGCTGGCCCAGTTCATCCCAGTAGTGGTCGGTGTCGGCCAGATTGAGCGCGACCTGCACCGCATCGATGCCCAGCGCCTGCAACTGGGGCTGCAGTGGCTGCCGATGGTCGATCACATGCGCGGCCCCCATCTGTCGGCACCAGTCGATCGAGGCCTCGCGCGAGGCGGTGGCGATCACCTCGAAACCGGCATGGCGTGCCAGCTGGATCGCCATCGAGCCGACGCCGCCGGCGCCGCCGATCACCAGCAGGTGCTGGCCCACGTGGCGGCGGCCATCGAGCTGCAGCGGCATGCGCTGGAACAGCAGTTCCCAGGCTGTGAGAGTGGTCAGCGGCAGCGCGGCCGCTTCAGCGAAATCGAGCGTGGTCGGCTTGCGCGCGACCAGGCGCTCATCAACCCACTGGTACTGGGCGTTGCAGCCCGGTCGGGTCACGTCACCGGCGAAGTAGACCTCGTCACCGGAGGCGAACAGGCTGGCCTCGTCACCGATGGCTTCGACCACGCCGGCTGCGTCCCAGCCGAGCACCCGGGGAACCTCAAGGGTGGCCGGATCGGTGGCGGCCCGCTGCTTGCCATCGACGGGGTTGACCGAAACCGCTTCGATCCGCACCAGCAGATCGCGGCCGCGAGGAGGCAGCGGCGGCGGCAGCAGGACATCACGCAGGGCGGGCGCGTATTCACGACTCAGGGCGACGGCTTTCATCACGGCTCCGGCTGGGTTCGTGATCCCATCATAAGGTTCCTCACGTTTCCTCAGACGCGCTGAACCGTGTGATGCAGCACGTTGCGCAATATGTCGCTTCTCGCACCTAAACCCCGTCAAACCCTTGCAGCGTGTGGGTCTTGCGGATTTTCATCATCCTGTATAGGGTTTCAACGTCGGACCGGTGGACGGTCGGGCGCAACACTTCACATGTTACGGGACTGTTAACATGGCCTTCACCCGCCTGAGCATAATGTTCGCGGCGGTGGCGTGCTGAATCGGCTGTCGAACATCGACGCACTAGTGCTGGCCCATGCCTCTACCGGTTTCATACCCCCGAAATAGGAGCTGTATTCAATGAACAAGAAGATCCTTACTGCCGCGCTGCTGGGCGGCCTGGCTTTCGCCCAGGCAGCTTCTGCGCAGGAGTTCGATGACCGCTGGTACCTGACCGGTTCGGCCGGCTTCAACTTCCAGGACAGCGACCGTCTGACCAATGACGCTCCGTTCGTGACCCTGGGCCTGGGTAAGTTCATCAGCCCGAACTGGTCGCTGGACGGTGAGCTGAACTACCAGAACCCGAACTTCGACAGCAACCAGGACCTGAACTGGTCGCAGTACGGCATCTCGCTGGACCTGCGTCGCCACTTCATCAAGGAAGGCCGCGGCTGGAACCCGTACATCGTCGGTGGCCTGGGCTACCAGAAGTCGGAAGAAGAGTACGCTGCGCTCGACAACAACGGCCCGCGCCAGCGTAAGGACGGCAATGTTGCTGCCAAGCTGGGCGTCGGCCTGCAGACCACCTTCGACAAGCGCGTTGCTGTCCGCGCCGAAGTGGCCTACCGCGCTGACTTCGACGACCAGAGCATCGCCGCACGTGACGAAAGCTGGTTCGGCGACGTGCTGGCTTCGGTCGGCGTCGTGATCCCGCTGGGCCCGGCTCCGGTCGCGGCTGCTCCGGCTCCGGCTCCGGTTGCCCCGAGCTGCGCCGACCTGGACGACGACGGTGACGGCGTCAACAACTGCGACGACAAGTGCCCGAACTCGCAGCCGGGTCAGACCATCGGTCCGGACGGTTGCCCGGTTCCGGTCTCCATCGACCTGAAGGGCGTCAACTTCGACTTCGACAAGTCGAACCTGCGTCCGGACGCCGTGGCGATCCTGAGCGAAGCCACCGAGATCCTGAAGCGTTACCCGGATCTGCGCGTTGAAGTTGCCGGTCACACCGACTCGAAGGGTACCGACGCTTACAACCAGAAGCTGTCGGAGCGTCGTGCTACCGCCGTGTACAACTACCTGACCAAGAACGGCGTTGACGCCGGTCGCCTGGTCGGCCCGATCGGCTACGGCGAGAGCCGTCCGATTGCTCCGAACACCAACCCGGATGGTTCGGACAACCCGGAAGGTCGCGCCAAGAACCGTCGTACCGAGCTGAACGTCCAGAACTAAGTTCTGACGCTCTGCCCGTAGGACACAGCAGGACCCGGCTTCGGCCGGGTCTTGTTGTTTCTGCGGGCAGGACGCTCGCCTGTGACGGGGCAAGGCAACCGTTCGTCGGTCTTTTGTCCGTAAAACCAATAAGTTGTCGTATTCATTGAAAGTGGCGCTTGAAAGCTGACGCGGCATTGCTAAACTCGCCGCGTCACTTCCTTCCGTGGATGCCCCTCATGCTGCGCTCTGCATCGGCCGCCGTCCTGGCGCTGGCCCTGGTTCCCGCCGCCCACGCTGCGGTCGATTGCTCGGTCAACACCAGCGCCTCGCCGCTGCCGTTGCCGGCCACGACCATCGCGCCAGTGGCCGACGAGCTGTACATCCGTGGCAACCAGCTGGGCATGCCGGCCGGTGTGCTGAGCAGCAACTACGATCCGTCGCAGTCGCTGGACCAGGTGCTGCAGCGCCTGCGCATCGACGGCTGCCAGAACATCGCCAAGGCCATTCCGAGCGCACCGGCGGTGAAGCCGAACGATCCGGCGGCCTACAAGCCGCAGACCGAATTCGACAACACGCCCTGGCGCTTCGACATGAGCCAGAACGGCAAGCGCATGACCGCCGAAGAGTTCGACGCCTGGATGAAGGCGCGCGGCGTTCGCGTGGTCAAGGCGCGTCCGGCTCCGGCCGCCACTCCGGCCCCGGCCGAAGCACCGGCTGAGACCAAGCCGGTCGACAAGAAGTAAGCGCCGCGGGGAGCAGAGGCTTGCGCACGCGCCGCCCACCTGCCGCCCCCGCCGCCCGCTCCCGCGCACCGCGTGGGCGTGCGACTCCGGATGTCTCCAGTGGCGTGCGCCATGGCCTGGCGCGCGTGCTGTCCAAGGCGGGTGTGTGCTCGCGCAGCGAGGCCGCGCGCTGGATTGCCGAGGGCCGCGTACGCGTGTCCGGCCGCATCGTTCGTGATCCCGAGTTCCCGATTGCCAGTCCGCCCCCGCCGATCGAGGTCGACGGCCAGCCGATGGGGGCGCCGCAGCGCCTGTACCTGATGCTCAACAAGCCGCGCGGGGTGGTCACCACGGCGCAGGACGAGCGTGGTCGCGACACCGTGTATCGCTGCTTCGATGGTGCCGGCCTGCCGTGGATCGCGCCGGTCGGGCGCCTGGACAAGGCCAGCGAAGGCTTGCTGTTGTTCAGCAATGATCCGCAGTGGGCGGCGCACCTGACCGATTCGGAGACCGGCCCGCAGAAAACCTATCACGTGCAGGTGGATCGTCTGCCCGATGAGGACACCCTGGCCGCGCTGCGCGCCGGTGTCGAAGACGCGGGCGAGCTCCTCGCCGCCCGTGCCGTGCGCGTACTGCGCAGTGGCGACAAGACCGCATGGCTGGAGGTGGTCCTCGACGAGGGCCGCAACCGCCATATCCGCCGCCTGTTGGCGGCCTTCGACCTGCAGGTGCTGCGCCTGGTCCGGGTCGCGATCGGTGGGCTGGTGCTCGGCGATCTCGGCAAGGGCCAGTGGCGGGTTCTGCAGGTCAGCGACCAGCAGCGGCTGGGGGCCGCTGCACTGGGCTGATCATCGCCCGTGGCCGGCAGTTGCCGGCCGCCGTTCCAGGCGTAGGGGGCGCCTGGCTGTCGACATTCCCGAACGGAGCCTGCCATGTACCACCCGACCCTCAATCAAACCCTGCGCTGTGCAGGCCTGCTGCTGCCGATGGTGCTGCTGGCCGCCTGCGGCGGCCACAAGAAGGTGGCCAAGGCGGAAACGCCTGCCGAGACCCCGGTGGTGGAAGTGAAGACCCCGGAGCTGGATGGTCGCGGCAGTTACCGCTTCCTGATGAGCAACGGCGACAAGAAGATGACCGCCGATGAGTTCGATGCCTGGATGAAGGCCAACGGCATCCGCGTTGCCAAGGGCAATGGCCAGGACGCTGCCGCCAAGCCGGTAGTGGTGGCCAGCAAGGAAGAGCCGAAGGGCAAGAAGAAAAAGAAGTGACGCCAGTGGGTGCCGACCTCGGTCGGCACGCTTTGACCGTGCGGGGTCAGAGCCCTTTCCTGCGGAAAGGGATCCGACCCCGGCCGTGATCAGCCCTTGACCACGCCCAGTTCGACACCGATGCGGGTGAACGCATCAATCGCCCGGTCCAGGTGCTCGCGGCTGTGCGCGGCGCTGATCTGGGTACGGATGCGGGCCTGGCCCTTGGGCACCACCGGGAAGAAGAAGCCGATCGCGTAGATGCCTTCTTCCAGCAGGCGCTCGGCGAACTTCTGCGCCAACGGTGCGTCATACAGCATCACCGGGCTGATCGGATGCACGCCCGGCTTCACGTCGAAACCGGCGGCGGTCATCTTCTCGCGGAAGTAGGCGGTGTTCTCGGCCAGGGTGCTGCGCAGGTCGTCAGCGGCAGCCAGCATTTCGAACGCCTTGATGCCGGCGGCCACCACGTGCGGCGGCAGCGAGTTGGAGAACAGGTACGGGCGCGAGCGCTGGCGCAGCAGTTCGATCACCTCGGCGCTGGCGCAGGTGAAGCCGCCCAGTGCGCCGCCCATGGCCTTGCCCAGAGTGCCGGTGATGATGTCGATCTTCTCCAGCACCCCCTTCACTTCGGCCGAGCCGCGGCCGGTGGCGCCAAGGAAGCCGGTGGCGTGGCATTCGTCGATGTGCACCAGGGCGTTGTACTTCTTTGCCAGCGCGGTGATCTCGTCCAGCGGCGCGATGAAGCCATCCATCGAGAAAACGCCGTCGGTGGTGATCAGCTTGGTCTTGCAGCCGGCGGCATCGGCGGCCTGCAGCTGGGCTTCCAGATCGGCCATGTCACAGTTGGCGTAGCGGAAGCGCTTGGCCTTGCACAGGCGCACGCCGTCGATGATCGAAGCATGGTTCAGTGCATCGGAAATGATCGCGTCGTTCTCGCCAAGCAGCGGCTCGAACAGGCCGCCGTTGGCGTCGAAGCAGGCCGCGTACAGGATGGTGTCCTGCTTGCCGAAGAAGTCGGCGATCTGCTTTTCCAGCTGCTTGTGCAGGTCCTGCGTGCCGCAGATGAAGCGCACCGAGGCCATGCCGAAGCCGTGGGTATCGAGTGCGTCCTTGGCGGCCTGGATCAGGTCCGGATGGTCGGCCAGTCCCAGGTAGTTGTTGGCACAGAAATTCAGCACCTTGCGGCCGTCGTCGAGGGTGATCTCGGCCGACTGCGGGCTGGTGATGATCCGCTCGGACTTGAACAGGCCCTGGGCGCGGATGGCGTCCAGTTCCTCGGCGTAGTGGCGGGTCAGGGCGGAGGAGGCGTCGGTCATGGCGTGGGCACGGCTCTGAACGGGAAACCGCTGATTCTAACGGGCATCGCCGCTTGCCGACCGGCCCGGGCGGGGCATCGCCACGGCCGGCACATGTTGCATCGCAATAGCAAAGTGGTTAAAAATTCGTGAACCGGAGCTGTCCGGTTCCGGCCGATACGCCCGCCCTCGGCCTTCCACGCCACCGCCCCCACCGGAGACGCTCATGAAGCACGCCCGTGCCTGCCTCGCCATTGCCGCTGCCTTGACCCTGGCTGCCCCGTTCGCCGCCAGTGCCCAGGAAAACGAATCGCCGTACAGCTGGAACGTCACCGCCGTGTCGGACTACCTGTTCCGTGGTGTCTCGCAGACCGACGAAAAGCCGACCCTGCAGGCCGGTTTCACCTACACCTCGCCGGTAGGCCTGTATGCCGGTGTCTGGGGGTCGGGCGTGGACTTTGGTCCGGGCGACCCGAACACCGAGGTCGACTACCAGATCGGTTACGGCGTGGACGTCACCCCGCGCGTCAACTTCGATGTGCTGCTGAACCGCTATACCTACATCGGTGCCAGCAACCAGAACTACAACGAGCTGGTGACCACCACCACGCTGGATGAGACCTACAAGCTGACCGTGGCCTACACCAATGACCAGTGGAACAGCGGCACCGACGGTTGGTACTACGGTGTCGGCGGCCAGTGGGGCCTGCCGCGTGACTTCACCCTCAACGCCAATGTCGGCCGCAGCAGCTTCGAGAAGGGCCTGGCCAAGGACTACACCGACTGGAACGTCGGCGTCAGCCGCCAGTTCGGCCTGTTCAACGTCGGCCTGGGCTACTACGGTACCGACGGCAACGGCCGTGACAACTCGGGCAAGCTGGCACACAGCCGGGTGATGCTGAGCGTGGCCGTCGGCAAGTAACGCCGCAGGCGTTACGGTAGGTGCCAGGCTTGCCTGGCACGCATTGCGAAAAAGGCGCCCATCGGGCGCCTTTTTCAGTTCCGCGGTGTTCTTGATCCCATCCGGGGGAGAGCCCCCTTGTTGTTCAAGGGGGCGCGCCAAAGGCGCGGGGATAAGGAAACATGCGGGGGAATTGACCCTTCGGGTCAATTCCAGCTGAGCACGACCTTGCCGGCCTTGCCTTCTTCCATCAGGTCGAAACCCTTCTGGAAGTCGTCGATCGGCAGCTGGTGGGTCATCACCTTGCCGAGCGGGAAGCCGGACAGCACCAGCTGGGTCATCTTGTACCAGGTCTCGTACATCTTGCGGCCGTAGATGCCCTGTACGGTCAGGCCCTTGAAGATGATCTTGTCCCAGTCGCAGCCGGCACCCTTGGGCATGATGCCCAGCATGGCGATCTTGCCACCGTGGTACATGCAGTCGAGCATGTCGTTGAACGCACGCGGGTTGCCGCTCATTTCCAGGCCCACATCGAAGCCCTCCATGTGCAGTTCCTTCATCACGTCCTTCAGCGACTGGTTGGCGACGTTGACCACCCGGGTGGCGCCCATGTCGGCGGCCAGCTTCAGGCGGAAGTCGTTGACGTCGGTCACCACCACGTTGCGCGCACCGATGTGCTTGCAGATGCCGGCAGCGATGATGCCGATCGGGCCCGCGCCGGTGATCAGCACGTCCTCACCGATCACGTCGAATTCCAGTGCGCAGTGCGCTGCGTTGCCGTACGGGTCGAAGAACGCGGCCAGCTCCGACGGGATCTGGTCCGGGATTGGCCACAGGTTGCTGGCCGGCATCACCATGTATTCGGCAAAGGCACCATTGACGTTGACGCCGATGCCGACGGTGTTCGGGCACAGGTGCGGGCGGCCGCCGCGGCAGTTGCGGCAGTGGCCGCAGACGATGTGGCCTTCGGCCGAGACGCGCTGGCCGATCTCGTAGCCGGTCACGCCCGGGCCGATTTCGGCAATGCGGCCGACAAATTCATGGCCGATGGTCAGGCCCGGCTTGATCGTGCGCTGGCTCCACTCGTCCCACAGGTAGATGTGCAGGTCGGTACCGCAGATCGCGGTCTTCTCGAGCTTGATCAACACCTGGTTGGGGCCCGGAGTCGGCACCGGAACCTCTTCCATCCAGATGCCCTTGGCTGCTTCGCGCTTGACCAGGGCCTTCATCGTTTGCTGCGCCATCGGGGTGGAACTCATCAGGGGGAAAGCGCGGATTATAGGGTGCCGCGCGGATTTCCCATGTTGCGCTGCGGGTGCAGTGGCGGAACGAAAGGCGTGCGCCGGCGGGCGTTTCGAACGTACTGCGAACAGCAGCGCCTCCCTGATTCCGGGGCAGGGTGACCACGCCCCCTCTGGACGATTCCGTGTGCGCGGCCGATGTGCGCAGAGCAAGAAGCAGGCCCATGACTTCCGGGGTTCGGGCCGGGGCAGGGCGGCGGGCTACAATCGAGGGTTCCACTACCAGGGGCCGCTCCATGCGCTCGAACCTGCTTGCATTCTCCATCGTCGCCAGCCTTGGGCTGGTCCAGGTCGCCCACGCCGCAGAAGGCATGTGGGTGCCGCAGCAGCTGCCGGAAATTGCCGGGCCGCTGCAGAAGGCCGGCCTGAAGCTGTCCCCGGAGCAGCTGGCCGACCTGACCGGTGACCCGATGGGTGCGGTGGTTGCGCTGGGGGGCTGCACTGCCAGCTTCGTCTCGCCGCAGGGCCTGGTGGTCACCAACCACCACTGCGCGTATGGCGCCATCCAGCTGAATTCGACCGCGCAGAAGAACCTGATCAAGGACGGCTTCAACGCACCGACCCTGAAGGATGAACTGAGCGCCGGCCCGAACGCCCGCGTGTTCGTGCTCGACCAGATCACCGACGTCACCGCCCAGGCCAAGGCCGCCATCGCCGCCGCAGGCAACGACCCGCTGGCCCGCAGTCGCGCGCTGGACGCCTTCGACAAGGCCCAGGTTGCCGCCTGTGAAGCCGATGCCGGCTTCCGCTGCCGCCTGTACAGCTTCTCCGGCGGCAACACCTATCGCCTGTTCCGCAACATGGAAATCAAGGACGTGCGCCTGGTCTACGCGCCCCCGGGCAGCGTCGGCAAGTTCGGCGGCGACGTCGACAACTGGATGTGGCCGCGCCACACCGGCGATTTCTCGTTCTACCGCGCCTACGTCGGCAAGGATGGCAAGCCGGCCGCCTTCGCCGCCGACAACGTGCCGTACCAGCCCAAGCACTTCCTGAAGTTCGCCGACCAGCCGCTGGGCGCCGACGACTTCGTGATGGTGGCCGGCTACCCGGGCCGCACCAACCGCTACGCGCTGGCCGGTGAGTTCAACGAAACCGCCAGCTTCACCTACCCGACCATCGCCAAGCACTACAACGCCGTGCTGAAGATGATCGCCGACGCCGGCAAGGCCGACGCCGACGTCAAGGTGAAGTACGCCGCCACCGCCGCCAGCATGAACAACGTGGCCAAGAACTACCTGGGCCAGCTGGAAGGCTTCAAGCGCATCGACGCCGCCGGCCAGAAGCAGGTTGAAGAAGCTGCCGTGCTGGCCTGGCTGAAGAAGCAGGGTGCCGCCGGCAAGCCGGCCCTGGCGGCGCACGCGCAGCTGGTCAAGCACCTGGATACCAGCAAGGCGACCCGCGAGCGCGACCTGTTCGTCGGGCAGTTCAACAACACCTCGGCCGTTGGTGCGGCAATCACCCTGTACCGCCTGTCGATCGAGCGCAGCAAGCCGGATGCCGAGCGCGAAGCCGGTTACCAGGAACGCGACCTGACCACCATCGAAGGTGGCCTCAAGCAGATGGACCGCCGCTATGTGGCGAAGATGGACCAGCAGCTGCAGGCCTACTGGCTGGAGCAGTACGTGGCCCTGCCGGCCGCGCAGCGCGACAATGAAGTGCTGAACAAGTGGCTGGCCGGTAGCGATGCCAACGCAGTCAAGGCGCTGGTGGGCAAGCTGTCGGGCACCGAGCTCGGCAGCCTGGACGCACGCCTGAAATGGTTCAAGGCCGACCGTGCCGCATTCGAAGCCAGCAGCGATCCGGCCATCCAGTACGCCGTGGCTGTCATGCCGGCACTGCTGAAGCAGGAAGAGCAGAAGAAGATCCGCGAAGGTGAATCGCTGACCGCGCGTCCGCTGTACCTGCAGGCCGTGGCCGACTACAAGAAGAGCCAGGGCGAGTTCGTCTACCCGGACGCCAACCTGTCGCTGCGCATCACCTTCGGCAACGTCATGGGCTACGGCAAGGACGGCGTGAAGTACACCCCGTTCACCACCCTGGAAGGCGTGGTGGCGAAGGAAACCGGTGAAGATCCGTTCGATTCGCCGAAGGCGCTGCTCGATGCGGTCAAGGCCAAGCGTTATGGCGGCCTGGAAGACAAGCGCATCGGTTCGGTGCCGGTGAACTTCCTGTCCAACCTGGACATCACCGGCGGCAACTCGGGTTCGCCGGTGCTGGACGCCAACGGCAGGCTGGTCGGCCTGGCATTCGATGGCAACTGGGAATCGGTCAGCTCCAACTGGGTGTTCGACCCGGTGATGACCCGCATGATCGCCGTCGACAGCCGCTACATGCAGTGGATCATGCAGGAAGTGGCGCCGGCGCCGCAGCTGCTGAAGGAACTGAACCTGGCGAAATAAACCGGTTGCGGTAGTGCCGGCCGCTGGCCGGCAAACCCGACCCGATGGCCGGGAATTCCGAAACCCCGCGACCCACGTCGCGGGGTTTTTTCATGCCCGCCCCGACCCGGCGCGCCGAACAGGTATCATCCGTGTTCCGCGCACTTCACAGGATGTGAACGAAACGCGGGAACCTCCTCCCCCCAGGACCCCTTGCACGCATGCGCATCCTGCTTGCCCGCCACGGTGAAACGCCGTGGAACGCCGAAGGCCGCTATCAGGGCCAGATCGACATCCCGCTGTCGCCGATCGGCGAAGCCCAGGCCCAGGCACTGGGTGCCCGCCTGGCCTCGGTCGACATCACCCGTGCCGTCGCCTCGCCGCTGTCGCGCGCGCAGCGCACCGCGCAGCTGGCGCTTGGCGCCGCCCGTGCCGACATGCTGCTGACCGAGCCGGAACTGCAGGAAATCGCCCACGGCGAATGGGAAGGGCTGCTGGCCAGCGAGATCCACGAGAAGGATCCGTCGCGCCTGCAGGCCTGGCGCGAGGAGCCGGATACCGTGCTGATGCCCGGCGGCGAATCGCTGCGCCTGGTGCTGGAGCGCAGCTGGCGCGGCCTGGCCCGCGCCACCGACGGCCTCGGCGAGCACGACACCCTGCTGGTGGTTGCCCATGACGCGGTGAACCGCGTGATCCTGTGCAAGGTGCTGGGCCTGCCGATCTCCCGCCTGTGGACCTTCCGCCAGGCACCGACCACGCTCAACCTGCTCGAAGGCGCCGACCTTGACAGCCTGGAAGTGGTGCGCCTGAACGACTGCGCCCACCACACGCCGTTCTTCGGCGAAGCCAAGCACCGCGCACTCTGATCGATCCCCTCGCACCAACTGCTTCTGCTGGAACCGCTGCCGTGACGAACACCCCGACCACCCTGGCCGACTGGCTGGACTACATTGAACGCCAGCATCCGGCGAGCATCGACATGGGCCTGGAGCGCGTGCGCGCCGTGGCCACGGCGATGGGCCTGGGGGCGCCGGCCAAGCGCACCATCGTGGTCGGTGGCACCAACGGCAAGGGCTCCACCGTGGCCTTCATCGAAGCCATTGCACGTGCCGCCGGCTGGAAGGTCGGCGCGTACACCTCGCCGCACCTGCTGCGCTACAACGAGCGCGTGCGCATCGACGGCCAGGACGTGGACGATGCCGCGCTGGTCGCTGCGTTCAGTGCGGTCGAGGCCGCGCGTGGCGAGACCACGCTGACCTATTTCGAGTACGGCACGCTGGCTGCGCTGCAGCTGTTCGCCGACGCCGGGCTGGACCTGGCGGTGCTGGAAGTGGGCCTGGGCGGCCGCCTGGATGCGGTCAACATCGTCGATGCCGACGTGGCGGTGATCACCACCGTGGACATCGACCACGCCGAATGGCTGGGCGAGGACCGCGAGGCGATCGGCACCGAGAAGGCCGGCATCATCCGCGGCTGGAAGCCGGTGATCCTGGGCGAGACCGACCCGCCCTCGAGCGTGCTCGCGCGTGCCTACCTGGTCGGTGCCAACGCGATCCGCGGCGGCAGTGATTACTTCTACGAGCCGATCGACGCCCAGCGCTGGCGCTGGCGCGATGTCGGCCTGCGCATGGAGCTGCCGACCCCGGCGCTGGCCGGCCCGATCCAGCTGGCCAATGCCGGTGCGGCCATCGCCGCGCTGCGCGCGCTGGACAAGCCGGTGCCGCGCGCGGCGTGGGCCGCCGGTATCGCGGCGGCGCGCATTCCGGGCCGCCTGCAGGCGTTCGAGCGTGGCGGTGTGCAGATCCGCGTCGACGTCGGGCACAACCCGCAGGCGGCGGGCCAGCTGGCGCGCGCGCTGAAGGCCGAGGCGTCGGCCGGGCGCACCTTGGCGGTGTATGCCGCATTGCAGGACAAGGACGCGGCGGGTGTGGTGCAGGCATTGCAGGGCGTGGTTGGCGAGTGGACCCTTGCCGGCCTGGACGGCCCGCGCGGCCAGAGTGCCGCCCAGTTGCAGGCGCGCCTGGCCGAGACCGCTGCTGGCAGCGCGCAGCTGGCCGCTTCGGTCGAACAGGCGCTGGCGCAGGTACTGGCCCGGGCCGAGCGCGGTGAACGCGTACTGGTGTTTGGCTCCTTCCATACCGCTGCCGCCGCGTTGCAGTGGTTGCAGGGCAGCGCCTGAGCCACGTTCAGCCAATCCCGACGCCGTCCGGTCCGGCACCCGTATAATCGACCGCAACCTCCGGACAGTTGCCGCCTCACGTGGATACGCCTCTGAAACAGCGTCTGATTGGTGCCATCGTGCTGGTTGCACTGGCCGTGATTTTCCTGCCGATGCTGGTCAAGGGGCCTGCACCGGACAGCGGCGTGGCCTCGGTGCCGATCGCCGCGCCGGATGCACCGGCCGATGGCCAGTTCGAAACCCGTGAACTGCCGCTGGTGGCCCCGGCCGGTGGGGCTACCGGCCTGCAGACCGGGCAGGCCAAGCCGCTGCAGGAGGCCGCCACGCCGGCCACGCCGCCGACCGTGGACACGTCCCCGGCGGTTGCCGCCGGCAACTACGCCGTCACTTTCGGCGCATACGGCAGCAAGGCCGACGCCGATGCCGTGATCGCCTACCTGCAGCGCTCGCAGCTGCCGGGCTTCGCAGAAGCGACTACCATCAACGGCCGTCAGGCATGGCGTGTGCGCGTGGGGCCGTATGCCGACCGTGCACAGGCCGAGGCGGCCCGGCTGCAGGCGGTGAAGATCCGCGCCGATGTGAAGGCCGAAGTGATCACTCTGGATGCCGCAACGGGCAGCAGCGCCCCGGTGGCAGCTACCCCGGCACCGGCTACGCCAAGCGCCAGTACCCCGTCCGCAGCCACCTCGCCGTCCGCCAGCAGCAACCCGGTGCGCAGCGAAAGCCTGCCGCCGAGTACGCCGACTGCGACGGCCACTCCGGCGGCCAAGCCCGAGCCGCCGAAGCCGGCGCCGAAGCCCGAAACCCCGAAGCCCGAGCCGAAGCCGGAGGCCACCGCCAGCAAGCCGGCGACGGCACCGGCCACGCCGGCTGCACCGGCGGCCAGCGGCGTCGGCTTCGCCGTGCAGCTGGGCGCGTTCGGCCAGGCCAGCGATGCCAATGCGCTGCGTGACAAGGTCCGTGCTGCCGGCTTCAGCGCCTTCGTCGAGCAGGTGCGTACCGAAAAGGGCACCCTGCATCGCGTCCGTGTCGGACCGGTGGCCAACCGGGCTGACGCCGAACAGCTGAAGGCGCAGGTCGCCGCCAAGGTTGGCGTCGCCGGCATGGTCCGACCGCACCCATGACCGACGTGCAGGCCCGTTGCCAGCGCCGCCGAAGGAGCGGGGCGCCATGATCGACGTGGTGCTGCTGATCGTGATCGCTGCCTCGACCCTGCTCGGGATGCTGCGTGGCTTCGTGGGAATCGTCATCGGCACGTTGTCGTGGCTGCTGGCCGCGTGGGCGGCCTTCGCCTTCGGCAACGATGCCGCGCGCTGGTGGGCGGCACCCGCGGCACCTGGCGGCGAACATTTCGTCGGCGGCTACCTGGGCGTGGGTATTGGCGTGATGATCGTGGTCGCGGTGATCGGCATGGTCATCAAGGCGATGATCCACCGCAGCATGCTGACCAGCCTGGACCGGTTGCTGGGCGGTGTACTGGGGGCCGTGCGCGGTGGCCTGATCGCGGCGATCCTGGTGCTGCTGGCCGGCTTCACCCCGCTGACCGCCGAGCCCTCCTGGAAGCGCTCGGCGGTTCGCCCGGTGCTGAATCCGGCCGTGGCCTGGATGAACGGGAAGCTGCCGCACTGGCAGGTACCCGGCGCCGACATGCTGCCCAAGGCCTTGCCGACCGACATGCTGTCCCCATCTGCATTGATGGAATTGGGGAAGAACGCAGGCGCCGGGTTGGGAAAGCCGGGCGCGGCAGGCGATAATGGCATCCTCAACCAGGTAGTGGCGGGCGGCGGATGGCTGCGGCCCGCGAAAGCGGAACAGGGCGATGCATACGATCCGGCCGAAGTGCGCCCGGACGCCCCAGCACTGCCGGACAGTATCGAGCCGGACGATCCGGCCAATGTCGACCGCAGGCGCGGCGACCACCGCGGCCAGGTACGGCCACCTTCCTTGTAACTGGGCACAGCCCAGCGGAGACCTCGCACCATGTGTGGCATCGTCGGAATCGTCGGCAACCAGAACGTCGCCGGGCAGTTGTATGACGGCTTGACCGTTCTCCAGCATCGCGGCCAGGACGCGGCAGGTATCGCCACCGCCAATGGCAGCCGCCTGCGGGTGCAGAAGGCCACCGGCCTGGTCCGCGATGTGTTCGACGCCCGCACCATGTCCACGCTGGAAGGCAGCGTCGGCATCGCGCACGTGCGCTATCCGACGGCAGGTTCGGAAGGCATGGACGAGGCACAGCCGTTCTACGTGAATTCGCCTTACGGCATCGCGCTGGCCCACAACGGCAACCTGATCAACACCGAGGCGCTGCGCCAGCAGGTGTTCGAACAGGACCGGCGCAACGTCAACACCGATTCGGACAGCGAAGTGCTGTTGAACGTGTTTGCCTACGAACTGGAGCAGCAGCGCCAGCTCAGCCCGGAAGCCGCGATCCGCGCGGTGGCCGGCGTGCATCGCCGCTGCAAGGGCGGCTATGCAGTGGTCAGCGTGGTGCTGGGCCTGGGCCTGGTGGCCTTCCGCGACCCGCATGGCATCCGCCCGCTGGTGCTGGGCAAGCGCAGCCACGCAGAAGGCGACGAGTACATCGTGGCGTCCGAGTCGGCCGCACTGGACGTACTGGGTTTCCAGCGCGTGCGTGACGTGCAGCCGGGCGAAGCGCTGGTGATCACCGCGCGCGGCGAGCTGTTCTCGGAAATCTGCGCCGAGCCGGCCGAGCACACCCCGTGCATCTTCGAATACGTGTACTTCGCGCGACCGGATTCGATGATCGACAACGTCTCGGTGCACAAGGCACGCATGCGCATGGGCATCAAGCTGGGCGAGAAGATCCTGCGCCTGCGCCCGGACCACGACATCGACACCATCATCCCGATCCCGGATACCTCGCGCGATGCCGCGCTGGAGATCTCCAATGTGCTCGGGGTGAAGTACCGCGAAGGCTTCATCAAGAACCGCTACATCGGCCGCACCTTCATCATGCCGGGGCAGGGGGAACGCGTGAAGTCGGTGCGCCGCAAGCTCAACCCGATCCACCTGGAGTTCCGCAACCGCGTGGTGCTGCTGGTGGACGATTCGATCGTGCGTGGCACCACCAGCCAGCAGATCGTGCAGATGGCCCGTGATGCCGGCGCGCGCAAGGTCTACCTGGCCAGCGCCGCGCCGCCGGTGCGCTACCCGAACATCTACGGCATCGACATGCCGGCGGCCGAAGAGCTGGTCGCGCACAACCGCACGGTGGAAGAGATCGAGGCCCACCTGGGCTGCGACTGGCTGATCTACCAGGACCTGGAAGACATGGAAGCGGCGGTGAGCGAAGGCAACCCGGCGCTGCGCAGCTTCGATTCGTCCTGCTTCAACGGCCACTACCCGACCGGTATCGAGCCGGGCTACTTCGAGCGCATCCAGCAGTTGCGTTCGGACGATGCCAAGCACAAGCGCCGCGCCTGAGGATCAGGCGTGGTGGATGTGCCCGACGTTGGTGGCGACCTGCTGCGCGCTGCGCAGCAGTGCCTGGCTGAAGCCGATCCGCTGCGCAAGGTTGCATTGACCCAGGCGTATGCGGCCGCGTTCCGTGCCGGTCGCCTGAAGGTGGCCGCGGATGCGCCGCCGCCGGATCCGATCTGCATGCCGGGTCGTCCGGGACGACTGGTGCTGGTGCATCCGCGCGAGGTACCACGGCGTGGACTGGGCGGCGTGGAAGGGCGGGCTGCCTTCATCCACGCCATCGCCCATATCGAGCTCAACGCGATCGACCTGGCCTGGGACGCGGTGTACCGGTTCCGGGGCCTGCCGTCGGCGTTCCATGCTGATTGGGTCAGCTGTGCCGATGACGAATCGCGGCATTTCATGCTGCTGCACGAGCGCCTGCAGGTGCATGGCCACGACTATGCTGATTTCCCCGCACACAACGGTCTGTGGGAAATGTGCGAAAAGACCGCGCATGACGGCCTGGCGCGCATGGCGCTGGTGCCGCGCGTGCTGGAAGCGCGTGGCCTGGACGTCACCCCGGGCATGATCGAGAAGCTGCGCAATGTCGGTGATGGCGAAACCGCCGATGTGCTGGAGGTGATCCTGCGCGAGGAAGTGGCGCATGTTGCCGCCGGTTCGCGCTGGTATCGCTGGTACTGCGACCGCGCCGGTGTCGAGCCGCGCGCGCGTTTCAAGGAGCTGCTGGTGGAGTACGCCGGCGGCTACCTGCATGGGCCGTTCAACATCGAAGCGCGCCTGCTGGCTGGATTCGATGCGGACGAACTCGCCAACCTGGTCGAGCAGGCCGTTTGAAAAAAAGGGACGGAGGGAATTAAGTCGTTTGTGCCAAAACGACTTAATTCCCTCCGTCCCTTTTTTTCATGCGTTCGGCAGTACCACGCGCTTGCCATCCACCGTTGGACGGTTGATGTAGAACAGGCCGGGGCCCGGCCGGTACGGCAGCTCGCTGACGCCGGCATCGGCGGCGTAGGTCAGTGCGGTGTCGCCCAGCGCGTCGAAGTTCCAGTGCGCCGACTGCATCAGGTAACGCCGCCGCAACAGCGCCTCCTGGGTTTGCGTCAGTGGCTGTCCGGCCACCAGTCGTCGTGCGATGGGTTGCAGGGCGGACGGCAGCTCCCAGCCGGGGACTGCGTTGGCATTGGCCGTCCATCGCACGCCGGCATCAATGGCATGCTGCTGCATCACCTGAAGCGCGATCAGCTGGTAGCGCCAGTCGATGCGCCGGCGCAACACCACGGCCGCCGTCACGTACAGCACCGGTGACAGCACTACGCTGCGGCTGCCGGCGCGACGCTGTTGCTGCCACTGGTGCCAGACATCCACCCAGACTTCCTTTTCGTCCAGGCCCAACTGCTGCCGCCAGCGCTCGGCGTCGGCCTGTGCCTCGGCGTAGGCCGTGGTCGCCTGCAGGATCGCCAGCGGTGGCGTCTGGTACTCGGCCACGCTCGGGCGGCGCAGCAGCTGCCGGCGCGGGCGACTGAGCAGCTTGGGCCCTTCTTCGAGCTGGTTGTAGCCGCCGCCGATGTTGGCGTGTACGCCGGGCAGGGCGATCTCGGTGAACGTTGGCGCCACGCTGGTCAATGGATAGTGCTGGCGATGCTCGTCACGCGCGCTCAGTTGCAGCACCTGCCTGGCAACGCCTGCATGCAGCGCGAGATGAGGTTGTTCGTCGGTGCGGCCACCGCTGACCGCAACCACCGTGTCGAACAGGCCGATGAAGCGCAGCGGCGGAGCGGCCGGGGCGAAGTCCGTTGTGCAGGACAGGCCAGCGGCCTGCAACAGCTGCCGCCAGCGGGTGCGATCCCAGGCCTGCAACTGGTTGGCCACATCGCGCGCGGCGGCCGCACCCCGTGAAAAGCCGAACAGATCCAGCTGCACGCCACGCACTGGTCGCTGCCAGCGTGCAGCGAGTGCACCCAGTGCCGCCGGCAGCAGCACCTGCAGCGCACGCTGCACTTTGGCGCGCACACCGCTGGCGCCAATGCCGAACGCCAGTCCGATCAGGTCGTCGTCGGCGTCATCGCGGGTACCGACACCTTCCACGTAGATCGACAGGGACGGGGGCGCCGATGTCCCGCTGCGGCTGTCCGGGTACAGCTGCTGCAGGCGGGCGATGTTGGTCAGGCCATTGTCGTAGCTGCTGGTCAACCGGCTCTGGTAGGTCGAATCGTCATCCGCACGCAGCTGCGCCGGGCGCGGCTGCGGCAGCTGGGGCCTGCCACGGGCCAGGTTGTGTGCGTTGTTGCGGGTGCCATCGAAGAACAGCCCGATCCGCAGCAAGCCGACATCTTCGTCCGTGTCCTGCGATGGTGCCATGTGCATTCCCCGTCGTGGCTGCGTCACGGTAGCGCGAAAGCGGTGTGTTAGCGACGTGTAGTAACGCTTTTGACCTTACTTAACCCAGATGCGGCCGATCACAAATCCTGATTTTCACTTCTCTCGCCTATTGAATTCACACGACCCGCGCAGGCCATATGACCAGACCCGGCAAACCGGGTCGTGCTGCATCAACGCTGTTCACATCATTCAAGGAGCGACGCAATGTTGTCCAGATCGATTGGCAAAGCGGCAGGTGGCCTGGTGTTGGGTTTGTCGGTGGCAGCGGCCGCGCATGCGGCACCGTTGTTCGAGCCGGTGACGGTCATCAGCCGCGCATCGGCAAACAGCGAGCCCGCACTGGGCAAGCTGCTGGCCACCCCGTCCACGGCGACGGTACAGGAAGTGCGTGTCGATGCAGCAGCCACTGCACAACCGCAGCTGGAATTCGAACTGCTCGGCCGGCGGGTGCAGGCGGTGCGCAGCAAGGTCGAAGCACTGCCCGATGGCGGCAGCATCTGGTACGGCCAGTTCCGTTCGCCCTCGGACAAACTGACCGCGGCCACCTCCAACGGCCAGGACGACCCCGGCAATTCGCTGATCCTGGTGCGCTCGGGCGACACCGTCACCGGCTCGATCCGCAAGGATGGAAAGCTGTATCGCCTGCGCCCGTTGGGCAACCGCCACGTGCTGGTGGAAGTGGATGAATCGCGGATGCCGGCCGACCATCCGGCCGACTACAACCAGCTGCCGAAGATCCCGATGGGCAACAACGATCGCATCGGCATCGCGCAGGCATCGTCCGGTACGCCGGCGACCATCCGTGTGCTGGTGGTGGCGACCAATGCCGCCGTCGCCGCCTATGGCGGCAACATGCAGTCGCTGGTGCAGCTGGCGGTGGCCGAGTCCAACCAGGGCTACGGCAACAGCAACGTCGGCCTGACGCTGCAACTGGCCGGTTACGAGACCACCAGCTACAGCGAGTCTGGCAACTTCACCACCGACCTGTCGCGTTTCCGTGGCACCAGCGACGGCTACATGGACAGCATCCACACCAGCCGCAACACCACCGCGGCCGATGTCGGCGTGCTGCTGATCAACAACAGTGCCTACTGCGGCCTGGCCTCGGGGATTGGCTCGACCGCGTCGACGGCGTTTGCGGCGGTGTACTGGGATTGCGCGACCGGCTACTACTCATTCGCGCATGAGATCGGCCACCTGCAGAGCGCGCGGCATGACATCGCCACCGACCCGAGCACATCGCCCTACGCCTATGGCCACGGCTACCGCTATGAGCCGTCCAGCGGCACCGGCTGGCGCACGATCATGGCCTATAACTGCACCCGCAGCTGCCCGCGCCTGAACTACTGGTCCAACCCGAACATCAGCTACAACGGCATCCCGATGGGCAATGCCAGTACCGCTGACAACCAGCGCGTGCTGGTCAACACCAAGGCCACCATCGCGGCCTTCCGCTGAGGCCAAGCGCCGACCAAGCGGCGGCGTCTACCCGGGCGCGTTCACCGGCTCGGGTAGATGCCAACCCTGGTTGGCATCCTGCGATCCATCAATCGCGGGCGAGCGTATCCAGCGACCAACCGTTGGCATCCACACGCAGCACCGAACCCTGTTCGTACCAGTCACCCAGCACGATACGGATGCAATCGCGTCCACCGGCCTGCAGTGCGTGGATCGCCGGACGGTGCGTGTGACCGTGGATCATGGTGTCCACGCCGTGGCGGACGAAGGTTGCATCGACTTCGGACGGGGCCACGTCGGTGACGGTCTCGAACTGCGCACGATCGCCCTGCTTCATTTCCGACTGGCGGGCCTGGCTCGCCTCGCGCGCCTTCTGCGCGAAGGCGATGCGTGCGGCCAGCGGCTGCGACAGGAACTGCGCCTGGAACACCGGGTCGCGGGTCTGCGCACGGAACTGCTGGTAGGGGATGTCATCGGTGCACAGCAGGTCACCATGCTGCAGCAGCACCGGGCGGCCGTACAGCTCGATCATGCACGGGTCGGGCAGGATGCGCAGGCCGGCACGGCGCGCATAGTCCTCGCCAAGCAGGAAATCGCGGTTGCCGCGGATGAAGTACACGGGCACGCCGCTGTCGGACAGCACCTTCAACGCATCGGCCACCGCATCGGCGGCCGGAGAGGGCGTGTCGTCGCCGATCCAGGCCTCGAACAGGTCGCCGAGGATGTACAGCGCATCGGCGCCGGGCGCCTGCTCGCGCAGGAAGCGCAGGAACAGGTCGGTGATCTCCGGACGGCTGGGGTCCAGGTGCAGGTCGGATATGAACAACGTGGTCATGCCTGCATTCTAGGCCATCAATGATGATGGTAGCGCCGCCGGTATTGTGGGGGTCAGATCTCTTTTCCGAAGGAAAAGGATCTGACCCCGGGGCTACACCGGCAGCGGCAGCCAGGTCAGGCTGGCCGAAGCCAGCAGGACGGCGATGCCCGTGGCGGCGAGCACGTCGGAAGGATAGTGCAGGCCCAGCACCACCCGCGACAGTGCGACGCCGAGGGTGAACGGCACCAGCAAGGGTGCCAGCCAGGGGTAGTAGGCCAGTGCGACGATGGTGAACGACACTGCGTGCAGGGTGTGCCCGGAGGGGAAGCTGAATTCGTCCAGCGGTGCCACCCAGGCGCGGATGCGAAGATCGGCCGCGTAAGGCCGCGGGCGGCGCGTCCAGCGCTTGAGGCCCTTGTACAGCAGCAATGCGGCCAGGCCGGTGGCGGCCATGTGCACCGAGGCGCGCAGGCCATCGAAGCCATCCAGCACCACCAGCGCAGCCATCAGCACATACCAGAACACGCCATCGCCGAGACGGCTGATGGCCGCGAACAGGCGGCGCACGCGGCGGCGCCGGCAGTAGTGGTTCGCCCGCCGGCACAAGCGTGCCTCGCGCCCTGCCAGCAGTTCAAGCGGCGTGGTGCGCATGGCCGCTCCTCCGCGACTGCGCAAGCTCGGCCAGCAACGCATCGAACTCGGCCACCACCTGCTGTGGATGCAATCGCTTCATCGCGCGTGCGGCATTGCCGCCCAGTTCGTGGCGTTTCGCGTCATCGGCGGCCAGTTGCACGGCGGCCTCGATGAACTGCTCGTCGCTGTCCACCGCTGCGCCGTTCTCGCCGTTGCGCAGGTACTCACGCGCGGCGCCGTAGTCGAAGGCCACGGTGGCCACGCCGCTGGCCATGCTTTCCAGAGTCACGTTGCCGAACGTCTCACTGCGGCTGGGGAACAGGAACAGATCGCCGCTGGCGAAGTGGCGGGCCAGCGCATCGCCGCGCTGGATGCCACAGAAGATGAAATCGGGATTTTCATGTGCCAGCTTCTCGCGGGCCGGGCCGTCACCCACCCATACAAAGCGTGCCTTGGGCCGGATCTGCTGCAGGCGGCGGAATGCCTTCACCGCCAGGCCGAGGTTCTTTTCAGCAGCAATGCGGCCGACATAGATCGCCACCAGGCCGTTGCCATCCACGCCCCATTCCTCGCGCAGTGCAGGATCGCGCCGGCCTGGATCGAACTGCTGGCTGTCCACCGCACGGGCCAGCAGGCGCACGCGTTCGAAGCCCTGTTCGCCGAGGAACTGCTGCAGTTCGCGGGTCGGCACCAGGGTAGCGTCCGCCTGGTTGTGGAAGCGGCGCATCCAGCGCATGGCCGCGGCCTGCAGCCATGCCACGCCATAGTCGGGCAGGTATTCGTCGAAGCGGGTGTGGAAGCCGCTGGCGACCGGAATGCCGAGGCGACGTGCGGTACGCAGTGCCGACCAGCCGAGTGGACCTTCTGTGGCGATGTAGACCGCATCCGGACGCTGATTCTGCCAATGGCGGCCCAGCCGGATCGGGGCTGGCAGGCCGAAGCGCAGGCCGGGGTAGCGGGGCAGGGCAGCGCCGGGAACCAGCAAGGTGCCGGGTGCCGAATCCAGCGCTTCGGTGGACTGGCGGGGGCGGACGAGGTCGATCTCGTGTCCGGCTGCACGCAGACCCTGCTCCAGGCCCTGTACGGTGAGGGCGACGCCGTTGACTTCCGGCGGATAGGTCTCGGTGACGATGGCATAGCGCATGGCGGGCCTCCCGGTTTCCGGCATGCTCGGCCCTGGCGATGTAGCCGACATGACCACTTTGCGACCGTCAGATGACGGGGGCGCCGGCCACCGCAGGGGCGCTGCGGCCAACAAAAAACCACGGCCCCGAAGGGCCGTGGTCCTGGTGCTTCATGTCACAGCGCGATGGATCAGAAGCGCTGCTGGTACTTCATGTAGACGAAGCGGCCGATGTCGTAGCCACCGTAGTACGAGAAGGCCGAGTTCGGCTTGCTGTACATGATCGGGCCGGTCTTTTCGAACACGTTGTTGGCACCGACCGACACGGTGGCATCCCACGGCAGCGAGTAACGCACCTGCACGTCGTGGAAGGTGACCGCACCACGCTCGTTGTAGTTGCGGGCGCCCTTGTACCACGGTGCATACACACCCGGATCCGAGCATTCGTCCGGGTACAGCGCGATGTTCGAGCAGGTTTCCTTCACGCCCGAGTAGTAACGCGCGGTCCAGCTCGCGCCGAAGTTGCCCCGCTCGTAGCCCAGCACCAGGTTGGAACGGACGCGGAAGGCGCTGCCGATGCCGTTGGTGACGATCGGAACGATCGAGTTGTCGTTGGAGGTGCGGTAGGTCGCACTGGACACGTAGGTGGTGGCCGAGTTCACGTTGAACTTGCCGAACCGGGTGTCCAGACGGTAGCTCACGTCCAGGTCGTAGCCTTCGGTTTCCATGAAGCCCGCGTTGCGGTTGCCGAACTTCAGGTTGGTCACGATGCCGGTCACCGGGTCACGCTGGAAGCGCGAGCAGCGCGCTTCGATGCCCGACTCGTAGCAGTCCTGCAGGATCTGGGTCGGCGTGTCGGCGATGATGGTGTTGTCGATGCGGATCTTCCACCAGTCCAGCGAGGCGTTGAAGCCCTGGATGAAGCTCGGGCTCCAGACCAGGCCCAGCGTCTTGCTGGTCGAGGTTTCCGGCGTCAGCAGCGGGTTGGACCCGGAGGTGAACGGCACCGGCGTCGCGTCCGTCGACGTGTTCACCGGGGTGCCGCCCTGGCGGAGCTGGCGGAAGGTATTCGCATTGGCGATGTCGCGTGCGCAACGTGCACGGACTTCGGCGCTGGAGGCCGAGGAACCGAAACGGGTGTCGCACGGATCGCTGAACTGCGCGAAGGTCTCCGAACCACCACCGAACAGGTCGCTGATGGTCGGTGCACGGAAGCCCTCGGCCCAGGTGCCACGCACCATCAGCGAGTCGATCGGCTTCCACTTGAAGCCGAACTTGCTGTTGAGCGTGTTGCCGAAGGTGTTGTAGTCCGAGAAGCGGGTTGCGCCATTGAAGGTCAGTTCCTTCGCGCCCGGCAGGTCGGCCAGCACCGGAACGTTCACTTCCAGGTAGGCCTCGTTGACGGTGTAGTCACCGCCGGTCGGGCCTGCGGCCAGGTTGGTGGTAGCGCCGGTCTGGGCCAGGGCATCCGGGGTGTACTTGCCTTCTTCCTTGCGGCTTTCCACGCCGAAGGCGAAGCCGAGATCGCCAGCCGGCAGGGTCACGATGCTGCCAGCGATGTTGGCAAAGAAGTTCTTGGAGGTGGTGCGGCCCTTGGTGATCTCTTCCGGGAACAGCCACGCCTGCAGTTCTTCGTTGCCGTACAGGCCATCGGCAGCCGTCGTGCCGTACGGAACCAACGGGTTCCACGGCTTGCACACGTCGTAGGAGATCGGTGCAGCTGCGGTACCGCACTGCACCTTGCCAGTGGCGGCGTTGTAGAACGACGGGCCGACGCCGCCGGCGACGCGACCCTTGTGCAGGTTGCCGGTGGCCACCGATTCCAGTTCATTGCGGTTGTACTGGTAGCCCACTTCCCAGTCGAAGTAGCGGCTGCCGATCTCGAACGAACCGTCGAACGACGCCACCGCGCGGTAGGTCTTCAGCTCGCTGGTGGTCACGCGCGGCACTTCCCAGGTACGGCGGTTCCAGGCCACGGCGGTCGGGTTGGCGTAACCGTGCTGGCGGCCGAACGGGTTGAAGTAGCTGTTGATCGACATCGAGCCGACACCGGCGGTGCTCGACTGCAGCGGATAGCCCGCGATCTGGCGGGTGGACTCACGCTTGTTGTAGCCCAGCTCGGTGCGGAAGTTGACGTTGTCGGTGATCTTGAAGCGGCCGTCGAAATAGACCGAGTCGCGCTTGACCGGATACATCACATGCATCTGGTCGTTGGCGTTGCTCACGTCACCGGTGAAAGGCGTGGTATCGGTGAGGTGGTAATTGGCCGGGTTGGTGGGATCCGCGCCGCGGTTGAGGGAATAGCCGCAACCCGCAGTGGCGGTACAGCCCGGGCCGCGCAGACCCGTGAACTGGCCGTACTGGCTGATCGTGGTCCAGTTGCTGCTGTCGTACGGATGGCGATCGGTCATGCCGTACTTGCTGAAGCCGCGATCGCGCGCCCACACGCCCTTCTCTTCGGCATGCTCGGCCGAGAGGGTCAACGACACGCGCTCATTGCTCCAGCCGGCGACAACGTCGAAGCGGTCGCGTGCACCGTCGCCCTGGCTGTACTGGCCGTGGTAGACGTTGGCAGTCACACCGGTGACATTGGAACGGGTGATGATGTTCACCACACCGGCCATGGCGTCGGAGCCATAGATCGCAGAGGCGCCGTCCTTCAGCACCTCGATGCGTTCCACGGCGGACACCGGCAGCGTGGAGATGTCCTGGTAGCCGGACGTGCTGATGCCCAGGCGCTTGCCGTTGACCAGCACCAGGGTGCGCTGGGTGCCCAGGTTGCGCATGTCGATGTAGGTGCCGCCCGCGTTTTCGCCTGCGGTCAGCGCATTGGCGCGGCTGATGGTCGGGCTGCCCATGGCGGTGACGTTCTGCAGAATGTCGGCAACCGAGCTGAACCCCTGCTTTTCGATGTCGTTGCGGCTGATCGCGAACACCGGCTGGGCGGTCTCCACGTCCACCTGGCGGATGCGCGAGCCGGTGATCTCGATGCGGTCGAGGTTGGTCGGGTTGGCGTTGCTGCCTTCCTGGGCAAACGCGGGCAGCGCTGCCAGCGCTGCAGTGGTAGCCAGGGCGTAGCGGATGGCCTGCCCCAGTGCGGTGGTGCGTGAAGTCATGGCGAGCTCTCTCTCTCAGGTCGTGCACAGGACGCCAAAGTGGGCGTCGAAGGAGCCAGCAGGGTCGATGACCGAGCCGGTGACCCGATAGTAGTCTCGTTAGTTAATGCTCTGTAAAGGGTTCGTATCCATTTATGTCACGCGGCCGCGCCATCCTTCACAAAACGTGAACAAAAGCAGGCGCTTACGTGATGGCAGCGATTGCCCACAGCGGGCCGTTTGTGGTGCGGAGCAGCACAAAAAACCGCCAGACTGCGCAAAGTGGGAGTGGGAAATGCGTCACCCCGGTTGTCCTGTGGACAACAGCGGACAGCGTATTCAGGCCACGAACGGACGGAACTGGATGCCCAGCCCGGCGATGCCATCGGTCTCGCCGATCAGGTCCGCGCGCAGCAGCGGGCGGGCATCGATGAAGGCCTGCGGCACGATCAGCGACAGCCGGTTGTCGTCGGCGGTCAGTTCCAGTGCCGGCAGCGGATCGTCTTCGTGGGCGCGATTGAGCAGCACCGCCAGCCGCAGCAGGGCCGCCAGCCGGCGTGCGGTCAGCAGCAGTCGCTCGGGCAGGGCGTCGAAGGCGGTCTTGGTCACGCTGCGGCGGTGGCTACGCACCAGGGCCGCCAGCATCTGCTGCTCCTGGCGCGAGAAGCCGGCGATATCCGAGTGTTCCAGCACATAGCTGCCATGCACGTGGTAGCCGCTGTGCGCGATCATCAGGCCCAGCTCGTGCAGGCGCGCGGCCCAGCCGAGCATGCGCGCATCGTCGGCATCGAGCCTCCAGCGCTCCTGCACCTGTTCCAGCAGGGACAGCGCGGTGTCCTGCACGCGCTCGGCCTGGACGGTATCGATACCGTAGCGCTGGCTGAGAGCAGCCACCGATTCGTCACGCAGGTCGTTCTCGCCGGCGCGGCCGACGATGTCATACAGGATGCCTTCGCGCATCGCCGCCTTGCTGACCAGCAGCTTCTGCAGGCCCAGCGCCTGGAAGGCCGCTTCCAGCACCAGGATGCCGCCGGCGATGATCGGGCGGCGGTCGCTGGACAGCCCCGGCAGCTGGATGTCGTCGATCTTCTTGGCCTTCAGCAGTTCATCGCGCAGCTGCGGCAGGGCCTCGGCGGTGATGGCGCCCTTGCTCAGCTTCATCGTCGCGCAGATCTCGCTGATCGCCTTGTGCGTGCCGGAAGAGCCCAACGCTTCCTGCCAGCCCAGCGCGCGGTACTTGCTGGCGAAAGGCTGGAACTCGCGGCCAATCTCGGCCAGCGCGTCCTTCCAGCGCTTCTTGCTCAGCTTGCCGCCGGGGAAAAAGCGCCGGGTGCTGGCGATGCAGCCGGCCTGCAGGCTTTCGCGCTCCAGGGTCTGCATGCCCATGCCGATGATGAACTCGGTGGAGCCACCGCCGATGTCGATCACCAGCCGGCGCTGCCCGGGCTTGGGCGGTTGCGCGTGGGCCACGCCCAGGTAGATCAGGCGCGCTTCTTCGCGCCCGCTGACCACTTCGATGGCATGCCCCAGTGCGGTCTCGGCCGGTACCAGGAACGACTGCGGCGAGCGCAGCTGGCGCACGGTGTTGGTGGCCAGCGCGCGCACCCGGTGCGGCGGCACATTGCGGATGCGCTGGCCGAAGCGGGCCAGGCATTCCAGTGCACGTTGGCGTGCAGCGGA
The DNA here is from genome assembly GCF_003586545.1 of Stenotrophomonas sp. Pemsol. Lineage (NCBI taxonomy): Bacteria > Pseudomonadati > Pseudomonadota > Gammaproteobacteria > Lysobacterales > Lysobacteraceae > Stenotrophomonas > Stenotrophomonas sp. Pemsol. The sequence continues at coordinate 588,695 of NZ_CP025780.1, forward strand.
AGAGAGACCACCCTTGCCATCCAGGCCATCGGCCATGCGCACCGTCTCGCGCAGGCGGTCGATCACCCGCAGCTGGCCGAGCGTATAGCGCGCGATGACCATGTGGAAACTGTTGGAGCCAAGGTCGATGGCGGCCAGCAGGTCGCCATCCTGCAATGCGGGCGGAGTCGTGGTGGTATGCGGCATGGACGAATGTTAGCCGAAGGGGCGGTGTGCTCGTCACCGCGCGGCCTTCACATTTTGGAAGAGGGCGTGCCGCAGGACTGCAAGGGGTCAGATCCCTTTCCCGCAGGAAAGGGATCTGACCCCGTGGCGATCGAATCCCGACCAGCGGTCGGGATCTACCGGGGCAGGGTCAGAGCCCCTGCATCAACGCCATCTGCGCCGAATGCGGGGCTTCGTCGTGGGCTGGGGCACGCTTGTGGTAGATGCCGTGCGCGTCCAGTTCCCAGGCGTTGAGGTTGTCGTCAAGGTAGTTCTGCAGGACTTCGCGGTAGACCCGCTTGGCCAGTTCCGGATCGAGGATCGGGAAGCAGGTCTCGACCCGGCGCAGCAGGTTGCGTTCCAGCCAGTCGGCGCTGGCGCAGTACATTTCCGGTGCGCCGTCGTTGCCGAACCAGTAGACGCGGCTGTGTTCCAGGAAGCGGCCGACGATCGAGCGCACGCGGATGTTGTCCGAGATGCCCGGTACGCCCGGTCGCAGCGTGCAGGCGCCGCGGATGATCAGGTCGATCTGCACGCCGGCCTGCGACGCGGCGTACAGCGCGCGCACCACCTGCGGTTCGTTCAGTGCGTTCATCTTGGCGATGATCCGCGCCGGGCGGCCGGCGGCGGCGATGCGCGTCTCGCGCTCGATGCGGCCGAGGATGCCGGTGTGCAGGGTGAAGGGCGACTGCAGCAGGCGCTTGAGCTTCATCTTCGACGCCAGCCCGGACAGCTGCTGGAACAGCAGGTGCACGTCATTGCCGATGTCCGCATCGGCGGTGATCAGGCTGATGTCGGTATACGCGCGGGCGGTGCCGCTGTGGTAGTTGCCGGTACCCAGGTGCACGTAGCGGCGCAGCTTGCGGCCCTCGCGGCGCACGATCAGCAGCATCTTGGCGTGGGTCTTGTAGCCGACCACGCCGTACACCACCTGCACGCCGGCTTCCTGCAGGCGATCGGCCAGGCCGAGGTTGGCTTCTTCGTCGAAGCGGGCGCGCAGTTCGACCACCACGGTCACGTCCTTGCCGTTGCGCGCGGCCTGGATCAGCGCATCGACGATCAGTGAGTCCTTGCCGGTGCGGTACAGGGTCTGCTTGATCGCCAGCACGTTCGGATCGATTGCCGCCTGCCGGATCAGGTCCAGCACTGCGGTGAAGGCGTCGAACGGATGGTGCAGCAGCAGGTCCTGGCGCGCCACCGTCTCGAAGATGCCGTCACTGTCGCGCAGCGTGCGCGGGGTCATCGGCGGGTATTTCAGGTCCGGTTGCGCGATCAGATCGTACAGCTGGATGATGCGGTTGAGGTTGACCGGGCCATCGATGCGGTACACCGCGTTCTCGGTCAGGCCGAAATTCTGCAGCAGGGTCCGCACGATCTCGCGCGGCATGTCGTGCGCGATCTCCAGCCGCACCGCTGGCCGGTAGCCGCGGTCGACCAGCTCGTCACGCAGCGCCAGCGCCAGGTTTTCCACTTCCTCCTCGTCCACCACCAGCTCGGAATTGCGGGTGACGCGGAACTGGTAGGCGCCCTGGACTTCCATGCCCGGGAACAGCTCATCGACGAAGGTCGACAGCACCGACGAGAGGAACACGAAGTTCTGGGGCCCGCCGAGCTTTTCCGGCAGCTGGATGATGCGCGGCAGCGAGCGCGGCGCGCGCACGATGGCCAGGTGGCCGGCGCGGCCGAACGCATCGGTGCCCTTGAGCACCACCACGATGTTCAGCGACTTGTTGAGGATCTTCGGGAACGGGTGCACCGGGTCCAGGCCCAGTGGCGACAGCACCGGCATGATCTCGTTGCGGAAGTAGGCGCGCAGCCAGCGCTTCTGGCGGTCGGTCCAGGAGTGGCGGCCGAGCACGCCGATGCCGGCCTCCATCAGCGCCGGCCGCAGCGTCTCGTTCCAGCAGCGGTACTGCTGGTCCACCAGTTCGGCGGCGCGGTCATGGATGGCGCTCAGGATGGCCTGCGGGCTCATTCCGTCCGGTGCGGGTGGCAGGCCGTACTCCTGCGCGTGGCGCACGGCGGCGGCACGGATCTCGAAGAACTCGTCGAGGTTGGTGCAGGAGATGCACATGAAGCGCAGGCGCTCCAGCAGCGGCACCTGCGGGTCCATCGCCTGGGCCAGCACGCGGAAGTTGAAATCCAGCTGCGACAGCTCGCGGTTGATGTACAGCGCCGGGTCACGCAACGGATCGTTGTCCGGGCTCACGGGGAGGGGGAGGGATCCGAGGCTGCTCATGGCGTCATTCTTCGATGGAGGTCAGGGGGGCGGACTCGCGCGGGCGCACGTGGTCGGCATCGAAATGGCAGGAGAACACCGAGCCCTTGCCGACTTCGCTTTCAATCTCCAGCCGCGCGTGGTGCAGGCCGAGGATGTGCTTGACGATGGACAGGCCCAGGCCGGTACCACCGCTTTCGCGCGAGCGGCTGCTGGAGACACGGTAGAAGCGTTCGGTCAGGCGCGGCAGGTGGGTGGCCGGGATGCCGTAGCCGGAATCGCGCACCGCCAGCACCGCACCGTCGCCCTCGCGGCGGAACTCCACCGCGATGCGGCCACCGGCCGGCGTATAGCGCACCGCATTGGTGACCAGGTTGGAGAATGCGCTGTGCAGTTCCTTGGTCGAGCCCTGAAGGTCAACGCCGGCGAGGTCGTCGATGCTGATCTGGTGGCGGCCCTGGCTGTGCGCTTCGGCTTCGCGGCGCAGGGTGGCCAGCATCGGCTGCATGGCCACGGTCTCGTCCTCGCTGTGTTCCTGCGATTCGAGGCGCGACAGGGTCAGCAGGTCTTCCACCAGCTGGGCCATGCGCTGGCTCTGCTTGCGCATTTCTTCCAGCATCGGTCCGGTTCCCGGGAAATCCTCCGGGTCCATCATGTCCAGGTAACCGTGCACCACGGTGAGCGGCGTGCGCAGCTCATGTGAAACGTTGGCCACGAAGTCACGGCGCACCTGTTCCAGGCGCAGCAGCTTGCTGACATCGCGCGCGATCAGCAGCCAGTAGTCCGACGAATAGGGAATCAGGCGCAGGTTCAGGCGGATCGCCGGATCGACCGGCGAGGGTACGTCCAGGATCGGCTCGGCATTGCGGCCACCAGCCAGCCAGTGCGCCAGCGGCATTGGCTGCAGGCGCTCGACCAGGGCCTCGCCAAGGTCGCCGGGATGGTGCAGGCCGAGCAGAGCGGTAGCCGCTTCGTTGAACCACTGCACGCGCTGGCTGTTGCGATCCAGCACGACGACGGCATCAGGCAGCGCGGCGGCAGCAGCGCGGTAGCTGCGCAGCATGTCCAGCAGGCGGCGCTTGCGCACGCGCATTTCCACCTGGTTGCGGTACAGCAGGCGGTCCAGTTCGTTCCAGACGCCGGTGCCTTCTTCGGCGGTGTCCCAGCGCTGGCGCGCGGTCAGCCGGCGCAGAACGCTGCGCAGGCGCCAGTAATGCCAGGCCAGGGTCGCCAGCGCGCCCAGTGCGATGCACAACCACAGATGGCCCGTGAACCACCCCACCAGTCCGGCGAACAGCAGCACCGCGGCAACGGTGGCCAGGGTCTTCAACCAGGCAGAGCGGATGTGGCGGGGCATTGCGATCTCGTCGTTGAGGTGCGGCGGTTCACTGGGGTGAACCGAGGGTTATAGCAGAGTTGCCGGCACCGGCACCCGCAGGTGCGCGGTGCCGCCACGACGAGACTCAGGTAGCAGTGGAGAAGCGGTAGCCGGCGCCGCGCACGGTCTGCACCATGTTCTCGGCGTTGAACGGCTCCAGCGTCTTGCGCAGGCGGCGGATATGCACGTCGATGGTGCGCTCCTCCACGTACACGCTGCCGCCCCATACATGGTCCAGCAGCTGCGCGCGGGTGTAGACGCGCTCGGGATGGGTCATGAAGAAATGCAGCAGACGGTATTCGGTCGGGCCGATCGGCACCGGCTGGTCGTTGGCGAACACGCGATGGGCGGCGCCGTCGATACGGATCGGGCCGACGGCTACGCTGCCGTCCTCGTCATCTTCGCGGGCGCGGCGCATGACCGCGCGGATGCGGGCCAGCAGTTCGCGTGCCGAGAACGGCTTGACCACATAGTCATCGACACCGGCCTCGAGGCCACCGACGCGATCGTTCTCCTCGCCGCGGGCGGTCAGCATGATGATCGGCACTTCGCGGGTCAGCGTTTCCTTGCGCCAGCGGCGGGCCAGGTCCAGGCCGCTGGTGCCGGGCAGCATCCAGTCCAGCAGGATCAGGTCGGGAACGCGATCGGCGATCGCGGTCTGGGCCTCCCGGGCATCGCCGGCGTGGACCGGTTCGTAATCGCCCTTGCGAAGGGCGAAGGCGACCATTTCACGGATCGCGGGCTCGTCATCGACGATCAGGATGCGTTTCTGCACGAGGACACCGTAGGGCTCGGTTACTGGAGTGGTGCCAGTAGACTACGGTTTGATGACATGTTTGTGACTGCCCGGCCGGAACCGGCCTGGATTGCCATCGGCCGGTCATGCGGTGCTCAGCGGCGGTCCAGGTCCGGGTCCTGCACGCCCTGCCGGCGCAGCTCCAGCACTGTCGGGGTGATCGATTCGATGCGGGCGTCAACCCGCGCGCGGCCGATGTAATCCAGCGCCGGGTTGCGCTTGAGCGCCTGCAGCTGCATCAGCGCCTGTTCTGGCCGCCCGCTGAGGAAGGCGGCCTCGGCATAGGCCTCGCTGGCGCGCACGCTGTCGCCAGCCAACTCGCTGGCGCGGGCGAAACGCTGCTGGAAGACCGGATCGTTACCGCTTTGCGACAGCAGGGGGCGCAGCATTGCCTGCGCACGCTGGCCGGCTTCGCGGCTGCCTTGTTCGTTCAGGATCTCGGCATAGGTCAGTGCCACCGGGCGGCTGTTGGGGTGTTCGCGCAGCAGCTGCTCGAAGCGGCTGTTGGCCTGGGCCGCCTGGCCTGCGCGCGACTCCGCCTCGCCCAGGCCCAGCGCCAGCCACAGGTTGCCGGGGTGGCTCTGCAGCAGGCCGGCCAGGGTCTGCCGGGCCTGGCCGGCACCGGCACGGCCACCGCGCATCACCGCCAGCGCCTGGCCGTAGCGCTGCGCATCGTTGAGGCCGTCCTTCTGCCGCTTGGCCAGGTCGGCGTACTCGCGCTCCAGCTCGGGGGTGGAGTCTGCGCTGAGCACGCGCAGGCGCTCACGCGCCCACTCGAAGTCACCGCTGGCGCCACGGTTGAGCTGGCCGATCGGCAGGCGCAGCACACTGCCGGGCAGCAGCGGGTTGTTGCCGCGCAACAGCGGCTCGCCCAGGCTGGGATCTGCCGGGTCCACCCGCTCCTTGCGCTCGCCGGTGGGGGTGCTGGTGGTGAGCAGCACCGTATCCTTCTTCATCTGCTCGGCGCGGGCTTTGGCCTCGCTGATGCGGGTGATGTTGACCGGGTGGGTGCGCAGGAACTCGGGCACGCTGTAGCCGCCTTCGTTGCCGCGCATGGCTGCCGACATCCGCTCGAAAAAGCCGGCCATGGCATCCACGTCGTAGCCGCTGCGCGACAGGGTGCGGATGCCCAGGCGGTCGGCCTCGGACTCGTTGGAGCGGGTGTAGTTGATCTGCCGCTGCTGCATCAGGCCCATGCCCGAGCTGATCGCGGCCATCGTCGCGTTGCCGGACGACGTGCTGTTGCTGGCCTGGGCGGCCACTACCGCCGCCAGCATGCCCAGCAGGATCGGGATCTGGTCGCGCTGGGCGCGCTCGACACCGCGCAGCACGTGCTGCTGGGTGACGTGGGCGATTTCGTGGGACAGCACCGCAGCGACCTCGTCCTCGCGCTCGGCGGTCAGCACCAGTCCGGCATTGACCCCGATGTAGCCGCCCAGCGTGGCGAACGCGTTGATCTGGCGGTCGTTCATCACGAAGAAGGTGTACGGCTGCCGCGGCTGGTCACTGTTGGAGCCGAGCCGGGTACCCATGGTCTGCAGCCAGTCGTTGACCAGCGGGTCTTCCAGCAGGTAGCCGTAGTTGCGCAGCTCGCGCAGCATCATCGCGCCGTACTCGGCCTGGCGGGCCGGGGTCAGCAGCTCGCCGGCCGAAGAGCCGATGTCGGGCAGCTTCTCCTGGGCCTGGGCCAGCGGCATGGCCAGGGCCAGGGTGACGGCGGTAGTCAGCAGCAGGGCTCGCAAGCAGAAGGTCCTCGGGCGGGGCGCGCCAAGCGTGGCAGGGCGGGGGGCAACCATTCGTTAATCCACAGTGTTGCGGCCGTGGCGTGGAAATTCCAGCGCACCGGTACCATATGTAGACCGTCGATCCATCGTGGAGTTTCCCGTGACAGCCCAGACCGCCGGCGGTGCCCCCGCCATCACCATCTATTCCACTGCCGTCTGCCCGTATTGCGTGGCCGCCAAGAACTTCCTGAAGAGCAAGGGCCAGCAGTGGACCGAGGTCCGCATCGACCTGGACCCGGCCGAGCGCGAGAAGATGATGGCGCTGACCCGCCGCACCAGCGTGCCGCAGATCTTTGTCGGCGACGTCCATGTCGGCGGCTACGACGACATGATGGCCCTGCACCGTGAAGGCAAGCTCGAGCCGCTGCTGGCCGGGCAGGGCCAGGCATGAGCGCGGCCGACGACGGCAGCAAGGACCGCATCGCCGAGTTCACCGAGTTCCGCAAGCGCATGAACGAGCGCATCCTGGGCGAACCGAACCAGGTGGTGCGCCGCTTCTTCGCGCTGGATACGCAGACCTACCAGGCCGGCGCGCTGGACGTGAAGACCAAGGAGCTGCTGGGCCTGGTGGCCTCGATGGTGCTGCGCTGCGACGACTGCATCAGCTACCACGTGGCCCAGTGCAAGGACGCCGGGGTGACCCGCGAGGAGTTCTTCGAGACCTTCTCGGTCGGCCTGGTGGTGGGCGGCTCCATCGTGATCCCGCACCTGCGCCGCGCGGTCGACTTCCTCGACCAGCTGGAAAGCGGCGCCGCCGCGCCAGCCGCGCACGAGCACTGAGGGTCGTGCCGGCCAGCGGCCGGCATCCCTTGAACCCGACATGGCCGGGGTTGCCGGCCAGCGGCCGGCACTACCGGGCCCGCGAGGGGGCCTGTCCCGCGATCCAACAGCCCAGGAGCCCCTTCTTGTTGAAGGGGCGCGCCGACAGGCGGGGGTAGAGGAGGAATCCGCGGGCAATTCTGCCTGAGCCGGGGACTGGGACCATGGTCTATTTGGGACCTCGGCCCCGGCTCAGGCATAATTGCCGGTGAAACTTCCTTTGCGCCGGCGTTTCCGGGCACGTCCGGACGGCGTTTTTCCCCCTGTTCGGAACATCGATCAATGACGCAGAAAATTACGGTCATCCGCGGCGACGGCATTGGCCCGGAAATCATGGACGCCACCCTGTTCGTGCTCGACCAGCTCAAGACTGGGCTGGAGTACGAAGACGCCGACGCCGGCCTGGTGGCCCTGGAAAAGCACGGCGACCTGATGCCGGCGGTGACCCTGGAATCGATCGCGCGCAACAAGGTCGCGCTGAAGAGCCCGCTGACCACCCCGGTCGGCGGTGGCTTCACCTCGATCAACGTCAGCCTGCGCCGTCACTTCGACCTGTACGCCAACGTGCGTCCGGCCCACACCTTCCCGAACACCAAGTCGCGTTTCGACAACGTCGACCTGATCACCGTCCGTGAGAACACCGAAGGTGCCTACCTGGCCGAAGGCCAGGAAGTGTCGGCCGATGGCGAGACCGCCTTCTCCGGCACCCGCATCACCCGCAAGGGCTCCGAGCGCATCGTGCGCTACGCCTTCGAGCTGGCCAAGAGCACCGGCCGCAAGAAGGTCACCGCCGTGCACAAGGCCAACATCATCAAGTCGACCTCGGGCCTGTTCCTGAATGTCGCCCGTGAAGTCGCCGCGCAGTACCCGGACATCGAGTTCCAGGAAATGATCGTCGACAACTGCTGCATGCAGCTGGTGATGCGTCCGGAACAGTTCGATGTGATCGTCACCACCAACCTGTTCGGCGACATCATCTCCGACCTGTGCGCCGGCCTGGTCGGCGGCCTGGGCCTGGCTCCGGGTGCCAACATCGGCAAGGACGCGGCGATCTTCGAAGCCGTGCACGGCACCGCGCCGGACATCGCCGGCCAGGGCAAGGCCAATCCGTGTGCGCTGCTGCTGGCGGCCGCGCAGATGCTGGACCACATCGGCCAGCCGGAGAATGCCGAGCGCCTGCGCAAGGCCATCGTGGCGACCATGGAAGCCAAGGACTCGCTGACCGGCGACCTGGGTGGCACCGGTACCACCATGAGCTTTGCCCAGGCCATCGCCAGCCGCCTGTAAGCGGCCGGCCGACCTCGGTTGGATCTACAGCGGGGCGCCTTCGGGCGCCCCGTTGCGTTGTGGGCTGGCTCGGTAGATCCACGCCATGCGTGGATGACGGGGCCCCTACGGTCCGCAGCCACCCATGGGGTGGCTCTACAGGGAATTTTCTGTGCGTATATCGCACAGATCATGTGCCGCTGGGCGGCTGGTTCGTGCGTAATGTGATCGGCATCCTGTGCCCACTTCCCAATGCACCGGAGCTTGAACATGAACCTCACCGCCTTCGGCCTGGCCAGCCTGATCGGCATGACCGCCACCCTCCCGCTTGCTGCTGCCGAGCCGGCCCATCCCACCATCCGCCATATGGCGGGTGCGCCGGTCGCGACCTCGCTGGATGCGGCGAAGACTGCCGTGCTGGTGATCGACTTCCAGAACGAGTACTTCGATGCCAAGGCCGTACCAGGCTTTGCGGGTGGCCGCATGGTCATTCCCGATGGCGAGGCCGCACTGCGCCAGGCCAGGCGGGTAGTCGAATTCGCCGATGCCCACGGCATCCGCGTGATCCATGTCCAGCACGTGCTGCCGGCCGGCGCACCCTTGTTCGCGCAGGGCAGCGTCAATGCCGCCTTCCATCGCGACCTGCAGCCGCGCCAGGGCGAGACCGTGGTGCAGAAGGACAATGTCAGCGTATTCGCCGGCGCGTCCGCCGCGGTGCTCGACCCGATGCTGAAGAACGCCGGCATCGACACCCTGATCGTCACCGGCCTGCAGACCCACGCCTGCGTGGCCGGTGCTGCGCGCGACGCGGCAGCGGCTCCGCGCGGCTACCGGGTGATCGTCTCGTCCGATGCCAGCGCCAGCCGCGATCTGGATCTGGCCGGCGGCCGTCGCATCGGCCATCGCGCGCTGCATGAGGCCTCGCTGGCGCAGATCGAAGACGCCTTCGGCGATGTCATGAGCACCGACGCGATTCTCGCGCTGCCGGTACGCAAGGCCGGTGACGGCGCTTGATAAGCTGGCGGGGCCCGCATGCCGTGGGCCCCGCCACGTGGAGCTGCCCGCCGATGGATCACTTCGCCGCCCTGCGTGCGCTGCGCGCCATCGTTGACGTGGGCAGTTTCACTGCGGCCGCCGAGCGCCTGGGGACCACCCACTCGGCGATGTCGCGGCAACTGCGGCAGCTGGAAGAGCACCTGCAGGTACGCCTGCTCGATCGCAACAGCCGTCGGCTGTCATTGACCGAGGCCGGGCGCGATTACTACCGCGAGGCGGCAACGCTGCTGGACCGCCTGCAGGAGGCGGATGATCGTGCTCGCGCCGGGCAGGCGCAGCCCAGCGGCAGCGTGCGGATCAGCGTGCCGCAGGTGGTGGCCAGCCAGGAGCTGCCCCACTGGCTGCCCTCGTTCCTGCAGCGTTACCCGCAGGTCACGCTGGACCTGTCGGCGGATGATCAGGTGGTGGATGTGGTCGGTGGTGGTTTCGACCTGGCGCTGCGCATTGCAGCTTCATTGCCGGACAGCCAGCTGGTTGCGCGCGAGCTGGCCAGCTGCCCGCGCATCCTGGTCGCCGCACCGGTCTACCTGGCGCGCCATGGCCTGCCACGGCACGCTGTGGATCTGGAGCAGCACACGCTGCTGGGTTTCAGTCCCACGCCGTCAATGCCGCCCTGGCGGTTGCAGGGACCGCGCGGCGCCAGCGTGAGCGTTGAAGCCGGGCAGCGCCTGCGCGTGGATGCCACGCCCGCGCTGTACGCCGCCGCGCTGGCCGGAATGGGCATCAGCCTGTTCACCGCGCTGACCGTGCAGGAGGATCTGCGCGCCGGTCGTCTGATCCGCGTGCTGCCGGCCTGGCATGCCGGCCAGCGGCGCTACTTCGCGTTGTACCCGCATGCACGTGCGCTCGCGCCCAAGGTGCGCGCGCTGGTCGAACACCTTGCGGCGCACTACGCTGCACAGGCTGGGGTGGCTGGCTAGCCGGGAAATGCAGCCACGCGTTACAAAGAGAAAAGGGCGCCCCGAAGGCGCCCTTTGTCGTTCATGGCTCTGCCTGGTTCAGCGCTGCTGGATCTTCGACAGCAGGCGCAGGAACTCCACATACAGCCAGACCAGGGTCACCATCAGGCCGAATGCGCCATACCACTCCATGTACTTCGGCGCGCGCTGGGCCACGCCGGTCTCGATGAAATCGAAGTCCAGCACCAGGTTCAGCGCGGCCACGACCACCACGAAGAGGCTGAAGGCAATGCCCAGCCAGCTGGAGTCGTGGATCACCGGCACGTTGATGTTGAAGAAGCCCAGCACGAACGAGGCCAGGTAGAGCAGGGCGATGCCGCCGGTGGCGGCCACCACGCCCATCTTGAAGTTCTCGGTGGCCTTGATCAGGCCGCTGCGGTATGCGAACAGCAGGGCGGCCAGGGTGCCGAAGGTCAGCAGCACCGCCTGGAACACGATGCCCGGGTACTTCATGTTGAACAGGGCCGACACGGCGCCCAGGAACAGGCCTTCGACCAGTGCGTACATCGGCGCGGTGACCGGCGACCATTCCTTCTTGAAGATGGTGATCAATGCCAGCACTAGGCCGCCGATCGCGCCACCGATGGCGTACAGGCTCGCGCTGCCGGAAATCTGGCCGTACTCGTCGACCGCCTGGCTCCAGGCGAACGCCGCGGTCAGCACGGTCAACAGCAGCAGGATGCCGGTCTTGTTGGCGGTGCCGTTGAGGGTCATGGCCTGGTCGGGGCTGGTCACTACCGAGCCACTGGCGAGGTCGAGGAAGGTCGACTCGGAAAGAGCCGGGTTGCCGCTGCGCATGCGTGTTCTCCGTGCGAATGAAGGTCGGGACGGCCATCCGGCCGATGGGCGTCAGCATAGCCGATGACTGCTTTCGGCGTTGTGGCAGGCCCGGGATCTGTGCATCCTTCGTTGACAGTTCCCAACGCGCTTGGCGACAATGACCAACTCCCCGGGCCCAACCCGAGGGGATTGCAAGACCGGGGTATAGCGCAGTCTGGTAGCGCGCCTGCTTTGGGAGCAGGATGTCGGGGGTTCGAATCCCTCTACCCCGACCAATCCCACGCCACGTCGGATTGGACACCGTTCCGGTTCGGGCGCCCGTAGCTCAACTGGATAGAGCACCGGCCTTCTAAGCCGGCGGTTACAGGTTCGATTCCTGTCGGGCGCGCCATTGGCGAGCGCCGGGATCGCATCGACGGATGTGAAGAAGTGCTTGCAAAAGCGCAAGGACTCCACCAGAATATCGGACTCGCTTCGGCGGACCGCAACTTCGGTGACAGTCCCCAGGCAATGTTCAAGGTTCCGGCGTCAGTGGTATCGGCGATGGAGCGAAAGTTTCAGTGGTGGCTGTAGCTCAGTTGGTTAGAGTACCGGATTGTGATTCCGGTGGTCGGGGGTTCGAATCCCCTCAGCCACCCCACTGATTCAACCGCATCGGCGCAGCCGAAACGGTATTGCAATAAACAGAAAGCACGCTACAATGTGCGTCTGAGTTTCACGGGCCGTTAGCTCAGTTGGTAGAGCAGTTGACTCTTAATCAATAGGTCCAAGGTTCGAATCCTTGACGGCCCACCAAGACAGAAGCCACCTGGTACGCCAGGTGGCTTTTTTCTTATAGGTGTGACTGCCATCGTTCCGATGGATCACGCGTTGCAGAACCCGTTCGGCGTGGATCTGCAGCAGGAGCGGGGCCCGCAGTGCTGGTTTCAACCACGTTGAAAAAAGTGCTTGCACCCACCGAGCGGATCGGGTCATAATTCGCGCCCCGATTTCGGGCTGTTAGCTCAGTTGGTAGAGCAGTTGACTCTTAATCAATAGGTCCAAGGTTCGAATCCTTGACAGCCCACCAGACAAAAGCCACTTGGTCCGCCAAGTGGCTTTTTTTTTGCCTGTTCGCTGGGGGATTTCATCCACGCCTGGCGTGGATCGACTGAAGCAATGCTGAAATCAGCGGCATACACGTCATCAGTGTTTTCAATGCTGTGCGCTGCATCTCACCGCATCGCGTCCTGCATCGCACCCAATGGATCTTCCGCGCCGACGGCGCATGCACGAAGGACGATGTTGATGGCTCATATCAATCGATTGCACCGCGCGCTGTGGGTTTCCTTCGCGTTGCTGGCACTGGCGGCCTGCGCGCCCGCCGACGATCCCGCGCAGACCGTCGAACGCGGTGCTGGCACGGAGAGCGCTCCTGCACGCCCGGTCGGTGAGGCCATGCAGATGCAGCCGGCTCAGCCGGCAGAGCGGGAGGCCCTGCCCGATGCGGTGGACGTGCAGCGCAATGCGGATGGTTCGGTGGATGTGCGCAAGGCCACGCCGGAGTCGGCGGCCCTGCGGCGCACCGGCGACGGGGGCGTGGAGATCCGCAAGGTGGATCCTGCAGCCGGGCAGGGTGCCGATACGGCGTCGGCCAAGGCCAGGCCGCAGCAGTGAACCCCGCCACCCCGGATGAGCTTGCGCTCGCCGGGGTGGTTCAACGCGCGGGCTGCGCACAATCGCCATGTTCAGTTTTGTGCAGGCCTTCCGCTTCCCGTCATCGCCTGCGACAATGAACACCTGCGCCGGCCACGCGAAAGTGGCGGAATTGGTAGACGCCCTGGATTTAGGTTCCAGTGCCGCAAGGCGTGGGGGTTCGAGTCCCCCCTTTCGCACCAGTGCCGGCCTGTCCCCGCCCTGATCGGGCCATCTGCGCCCCCCTTGACCGGCACGCGCTGGCAGTGCAAGCCGAATTGGGCGAAACTAAAGGGCTGCGGCAAGCAGGCGCGTCCCAGACGTCGTGTCCTTACAACCGTTTCATCCCAATCATCGAGCCGGGGGCCTGGGCCACCGGTGGCAGGAGTCAACATGCAAGCTTCGATCGAATCCACCGGCAACCTGGAACGCCGCCTGAGCTTCTCGCTGCCGGAAGAGCGTCTGCAGAGCCACATCGTCGGCCGCCTCGGCGAAATCGCCCGTACCACCCGCATCAAGGGCTTCCGTCCGGGCAAGGTGCCAGCCAAGGTGATCGAGCAGCGCTTCGGCGCGCAGGTCCGTGGCGAGGCGCTGGACGGCCTGCTGCGCGAAACCTTCGATGCGGCCGTGCGCGAGCACGACCTGCGCATCGTCGGCAGCCCGCGCATCGACAAGGGCGACGAGGGTGAGTTCTCCTTCGTGGCCACCGTGGAAGTGGTGCCGGACTTCGGCGACATCGACGTCAGCAAGCTGACCGTCGTGCGCCATACCGCCGAGATCACCGACGCCGACATCGACCAGATGATCGAGAACCTGCAGAACCAGCGCCGTACCTGGGCCCCGGTCAGCCGTGGCGCGCAGGACGGTGACCTGGTCGCGGTGGAAACCTGGTCGCAGGCCGGCGAAGAGCGCCTGCCGGCCGAGGGCACCGAGAAGGGTTCGATCGTGCTCGGCCAGGGCATGATGTTCGACACCATCGAGAAGGGCCTGGTCGGCCTGGCCAAGGGCGAAGAGAAGACCCTGGACGTCGAGTTCCCGGCTGACTGGCGCGTGCCGGTGCTGGCTGGCAAGACCGTGCAGGTCACCGTCAAGGTCACCGAGGTCTCCGAGCCGGTCGTGCCGGCGGTCGACGAAGCCTTCATCAAGAGCTTCGGCGTGAAGGGCGGCGATGTGGAGCAGTTCCGCAGCGACATCCGCGCCAACCTGGAGCGCGAGCTGAAGGGTGCGTTGATGAACCGCCTGCGCCGCGAAGTGGGCGAGCAGCTGATCGCGGCCTACTCCTCGGTCGAAATGCCGCCGCGCCTGGTCGAGAACGAAGCCCGCGCCATGCTGGCCCAGCAGGTCGAGCAGCTGCGCCGCAACGGCCAGAACGTCGGCGAGATCCCGGCCGATGCCCACGAAGGCTTCAAGGACGCTGCCGCCAAGCGCGTGCTGGTCGGCCTGCTGGTCGGTGAAGTGGCCCGCATCAACGACCTGCGTCTGGAAGCCAAGCGCCTGAATGAAACGATGCGTCTGATCGCTTCGACCTACGAAGAGCCGGAGCAGGTCATTGAGATGTACCGCAACGACCCCCAGTTGATGTCTGGCCTGCAGAACCGTGTGATGGAAGAGCAGGTGATCGACTGGATCGCCGAGCGTGCCCAGCACACCGAAGAGAAGCTGTCGTTCCAGGACGCGATCCGCCAGTAAGCCCGGGCGGATCACCGGATGCCCCGCGCCTTTGCCGGCGCGGGGTTGTTGCCCCCCAAGATAGGTACCTCACGTAATGGACAACCGAACCAAAGCCCTGAACCTGGTTCCGATGGTGGTCGAGCAGACCAGCCGCGGCGAGCGTGCCTACGACATCTATTCGCGCCTGTTGAAGGAGCGCCTGATCTTCCTCGTGGGTCCGATCGACGATCACATGGCCAACGTGGTGGTGGCGCAGCTGCTGTTCCTGGAATCGGAAAACCCGGAAAAGGACATCAACATCTACATCAACTCGCCGGGTGGCGTGGTCACCGCCGGCATGGCGATCTACGACACCATGCAGTACATCAAGCCGAATGTGAGCACCACCTGCATCGGCCAGGCCGCCTCGATGGGCGCCCTGCTGCTGGCCGCGGGCGAAGCCGGCAAGCGCTATGCGCTGCCGAACTCGCGCGTGATGATCCATCAGCCGCTGGGTGGCTACCAGGGCCAGGCCACCGACATCGACATCCACGCGCGCGAGATCCTGACCCTGCGTTCGCGCCTGAACGAGGTGCTGGCCAAGCACACCGGCCAGTCGCTGGAGACGATCGCCCGTGACACCGAGCGCGACAACTTCAAGAGCGCCTTCGAGGCGCAGGCCTACGGTCTGGTCGATCAGGTCCTGGAGCGTCGTCCGGATGAGTCGATCCAGGCCGGTTGACCGGCCTTCACGGGGCCAGGGAGGCCTCGTTCCTGCAGGGTCGGGTGGGACTGGTGTCCCCTCGGCCCTGTGCTATTCTCGAATCGAACCCCCGTTCAGCGGGTGGGGTAACTGGGTAAGCGAAGCATGAGCGAAGACCGCCAAGGTCGTTCCACGGACACCGGCAAGATCCTCTACTGCTCTTTCTGCGGCAAGAGCCAGCATGAAGTGCGCAAGCTGATTGCGGGTCCGAGCGTGTTCATCTGCGATGAGTGCGTGGAGCTGTGCAACGACATCATCCGTGAGGAACTTGAGGAAAAGGCGCAGTCGGCGCGCAGTTCGCTGCCCAAGCCGCGCGAGATCCTCGAGGTCCTCGACCAGTACGTGATCGGCCAGAACCGTGCCAAGCGCACGCTGGCAGTGGCCGTGTACAACCACTACAAGCGCATCGAGAGCCGGCAGAAGAACGACGACGTCGAACTGGCGAAGTCGAACATCCTGCTGGTCGGCCCGACCGGTTCGGGCAAGACGCTGCTGGCCGAGACCCTGGCCCGCCTGCTCAACGTGCCGTTCACCATGGCCGACGCCACCACGCTGACCGAAGCCGGTTACGTGGGCGAGGACGTGGAGAACATCATCCAGAAGCTGCTGCAGAAGTGCGACTACGACGTCGAGAAGGCGCAGCAGGGCATCGTCTACATCGATGAAATCGACAAGATCTCGCGCAAGAGCGAGAACCCGTCGATTACCCGCGATGTGTCCGGCGAAGGCGTGCAGCAGGCCCTGCTGAAGCTGATCGAAGGCACCGTGGCCAGCGTTCCGCCGCAGGGCGGCCGCAAGCACCCGCAGCAGGAATTCCTGCAGGTGGACACCAAGAACATCCTGTTCATCTGCGGCGGCGCGTTTGCCGGGCTGGACAAGGTGATCCAGGCCCGTTCCACCGACGTCGGCAGCATCGGCTTCGGCGCCAAGGTGAAGAGCAGCGAGCGCAAGCAGGAAGTGGGCAAGGTGCTGGCCGAAGTCGAGCCGGAAGACCTGATCAAGTTCGGCCTGATTCCCGAGTTCGTCGGCCGCCTGCCGGTGGTGGCGACCCTGGAGGAGCTGGACGAGCCGGCCCTGATCAAGATCCTGACCGAGCCGAAGAACGCCATCACCAAGCAGTTCAAGAAGCTGTTCGAGATGGAAAACGTGGAGCTGGAGTTCCGTCCGGACGCGTTGTCGGCCATCGCCAGGAAGGCGCTCAAGCGCAAGACCGGCGCCCGTGGCCTGCGCACCATCGTCGAATCGGTCCTGCTGGACACCATGTATGACCTGCCGTCGCAGGAGAACGTCAGCAAGGTGGTCGTGGACGAATCGGTGATCGAGCACAAGTCCGAGCCGTACCTGATCTACCAGACCCCGGCGGCCCCTGAACAGAAGGCCGCAGGCGCCGAGTGATCCTTCCAGGTTGTTGATTGGAAAGGATTTTCAAGGAATGCCTTGCATCTGAAAGCCGATGGCCCCATAACGGGGCCATCGGCTTTTTTTGTCTCCGGAAGATGCCCTCCCGGAGGCGGTTTTCCCCCTTCCCTGGAGCCCCCATGGCCCGTTCCCCAAGTGAAACCCTCGACCTGCCGGTCCTGCCGCTGCGCGACGTAGTGGTGTTCCCGCACATGGTCATCCCGCTGTTCGTCGGCCGTGACAAGTCCATGCACGCGCTCGAACAGGCAATGGAGGCGGACAAGCGCATCCTGCTGCTGGCGCAGAAGTCGGCCGAGACCGACGACCCGCATGCGGCCGACCTCTACCAGGTCGGCACGCTGGCGCAGGTGCTGCAGCTGCTGAAGCTGCCCGACGGCACCATCAAGGTGCTGGTTGAAGGCCTGTCGCGCGTGCAGGTCACCCACGTCGACGAGCGCGACGGCGCGCTGCATGGCCAGGCCGTGGAGATCGACGCCACCGACGAGCGCGAGGCGCGCGAGGTCGAGGCGATTGCCCGCTCGCTGATGTCGCTGTTCGAGCAGTACGTGAAGACCAACCGCAAGCTGCCGCCGGAGCTGCTGCAGACGCTGTCGGGCATCGATGAGCCGGCGCGCCTGGCCGACACCATCGCTGCGCACATCAGCGTGCGCCTGGCCGACAAGCAGCGCCTGCTGGAAACGCTGGCCGTCGGTGACCGCCTGGAGATGCTGGTCGGCCTGGTCGACGGCGAGATCGACGTGCAGCAGATGGAGAAGCGCATCCGCGGCCGCGTGAAGTCGCAGATGGAGAAGAGCCAGCGCGAGTACTACCTCAACGAACAGATGAAGGCCATCCAGAAGGAACTGGGTGACCTGGACGACGCGCCGGGCGAGCTGGAAGAACTGGCCCGCAAGATTGCCGAGGCCGGCATGCCGAAGGCGGTTGAAGCCAAGGCGCGCAACGAACTGAACAAGCTCAAGCAGATGTCGCCGATGTCGGCCGAAGCCGCCGTCGTGCGCAACTACCTGGAGTGGCTGCTGGGCGTGCCGTGGAAGAAGCGCAGCAAGGTGCGCAAGGACCTGAAGGTCGCGCAGGATACGCTCGATGCCGACCACTACGGCCTGGAGAAGGTCAAGGAGCGCATCCTTGAATACCTGGCGGTGCAGTCGCGCGTGAAGCAGATGAAGGGCCCGATCCTGTGCCTGGTCGGGCCGCCGGGCGTGGGCAAGACCTCGCTGGGCCAGTCCATTGCCAAGGCCACCAACCGCAAGTTCGTGCGCATGTCGCTGGGCGGCGTGCGCGACGAGGCCGAAATCCGTGGCCACCGCCGTACCTACGTCGGTTCCATGCCGGGCCGCATCGTGCAGAACCTCAACAAGGTCGGCAGCAAGAACCCGCTGTTCGTGCTCGACGAGATCGACAAGATGTCGATGGACTTCCGTGGCGATCCGTCTTCGGCGCTGCTGGAAGTGCTCGATCCGGAGCAGAACAACGCATTCAACGACCACTACCTGGAAGTGGACCTGGACCTGTCCGAAGTGATGTTCGTGGCGACCTCGAACTCGCTCAACATTCCCGGCCCGCTGCTGGACCGCATGGAAGTGATCCGCATCCCCGGCTACACCGAGGACGAGAAGCTCAACATCGCGACCCGCTACCTGGTGCCGAAGCAGGTCAAGGCCAACGGCCTGCAGCCGGAAGAGCTGGAGATCGGCAGTGATGCCATCCAGGACATCGTGCGCTACTACACGCGTGAATCGGGCGTGCGCAACCTGGAACGCGAGATCGCCAAGATCTGCCGCAAGGTGGTGAAGGAGATCGCGCTGGCTGGCCCGCAGCCGGTGAAGGCGAAGAAGGGTGCGAAGAAGTCCAAGGCGCTGGTCAGCGTGTCCAGCAAGAACCTGGACAAGTACCTGGGCGTGCGTCGCTTCGACTTCGGACGTGCCGAGGAAGAGAACGAGATCGGCCTGGTCACCGGCCTGGCCTGGACCGAGGTCGGCGGCGACCTGCTGCAGATCGAATCGACCCTGGTGCCGGGCAAGGGCCAGCTGATCCTGACCGGCCAGCTCGGCAACGTGATGAAGGAGTCGGCTTCGGCGGCACTGTCGGTGGTGCGTTCGCGCGCCGTGGGCTTCGGCATCGACAGCGACTTCCTGCAGAAGCACGACGTACACCTGCACGTGCCCGATGGCGCCACGCCGAAGGATGGCCCGAGTGCCGGCGCGGCGATGGTCACCTCGCTGGTGTCGATGCTGACCAGGGTGCCGGTGCGCGCCGATGTGGCGATGACCGGCGAGATCACCCTGCGTGGTCGCGTCACTGCCATCGGTGGCCTGAAGGAGAAGCTGCTGGCTGCACTGCGTGGCGGCATCCGCACGGTCATCATCCCGGAAGAGAACCGCAAGGACCTGGCCGACATCCCGGCCAACGTCACCCGCGATCTGAAGATCGTGCCGGTGAAGTACATCGAAGAAGTCCTGGACCTGGCGCTGGAGCGTCCGTTGGCACCGAAGAAGGCGCGCAAGAGTGCGCAGCGTGTCACGGTGCGCAGCAAGGCCAAACCGAGTGGAAACGCGCGCGTCAAGCATTGACGCGCGCTGTCCAATGGCCCGAAACCCGCGTCGTTGCTGGCTTTCCAGCTTGCGTGGGGGTAGGGCCACTGGTATAAAAGCAGCACTCGCGAATGAGTGGTCGCAGTCTGGTGATCGCTGGAATTCGGCGAACCGTTTCCACATGGCGGCCGCATGCAGATGGCGTGCGGTTGCTTCCCTGTCGAATAAGCGGAACCCACCGCCAAAGGAGTTGTAGAGAATGAACAAGACCGAATTGATCGATGCCGTTGCTGAAGCTGCCGACCTGACCAAGGCAGAGTCCAGCCGCGCTGTCGATGCCGTCGTTGCTGCCATCACCAAGGCGCTGAAGGACGGCGATGCGGTCACCCTGGTTGGCTTCGGTACCTTCCAGGTCCGCGACCGTGCTGCCCGCACCGGCCGCAACCCGAAGACCGGCGACACCATCAAGATCGCTGCTTCGAAGAATCCGTCGTTCAAGGCTGGCAAGGCCCTGAAGGATGCTGTAAACTAAGCGGCTCGCTGGGGTGCTTAGCTCAGCGGTAGAGCGTCTCCTTTACACGGAGAGGGTCGGGGGTTCGAAACCCTCAGCACCCACCACAGCACCGCGGTAAAAGTTTGAGTGTGGAGCGGTAGTTCAGCTGGTTAGAATGCTGGCCTGTCACGCCGGAGGTCGCGGGTTCGAGTCCCGTCCGCTCCGCCATTC
>NZ_CP025780.1:608867-803951 GCF_003586545.1 Stenotrophomonas sp. Pemsol
GAGCGCGGAGCGGTAGTTCAGCTGGTTAGAATGCTGGCCTGTCACGCCGGAGGTCGCGGGTTCGAGTCCCGTCCGCTCCGCCAACTCTAAAAGCCCTCGGCGCAAGCCGGGGGCTTTTTCTTTGCGCCAGGATGGAGTTGGCCGATGCACTGATGGTGCGTGCCTGCGCAAGTGGGCGCAGGCCGCGTCGGTGCTGCTTTTGGTCCCTGCGGCGAAGCGGGTTACACTGCCGGGCTCGCCAATCAGGCCTTGTGATTCCTCACCATGCTGCAGAAACTCCGCGACAAGACCTCAGGCTGGATCGTCACCGTGATCCTGGGGCTGCTGATGATTCCGTTCCTGTTCGTGATCGACAACAGCTACCTCGGTGGCGTTGGCGCACAGAACGTGGCCAAGGTTTCCGCGCCGCCCACCTGGTGGCGTTCGGCGCCGTCGTGGTGGCCGGTGCGCATGCTGTGGCAGCACCATGAGATCAGCTCGCAGGATTTCCGCACGCGTTTCGAGCAGGAGCGCATGCGTGAGCGCCAGCAGCAGGGCGACAACTTCGACCCGCGCGCGTTCGAGAGCACCGAGAACAAGATGGCCGTGCTCGATCAGCTGATCGACGAACAGGTCGTGCGTCTGGTCGGTGAACAGGCGGGCGTGGTGATCGGCGACGGCGCTGTGCGCGAATACATCGCGACCATGCCGGCGTTCCTCGATTCGAACGGCAAGTTCAACGAGAACAACTACCGGCTGGCATTGGCCGGTGGCAATCCGCCGCGTACCCCGACCCAGTTCCAGGAACTGGTGCGTGAGAGCCTGCAGCAGTCGGTGATCCCATCGGGCCTGCAGAGCTCCGGCTTCGTCACCCAGGCCGAGACCGAGCGCCTGTTGAAGCTGCTGGGCGAAACCCGCGACGTCGAGCTGGCCGCGTTGCCGCCCATACCGGCCGATACTGCGCCGGTCACCGATGATCAGATCAAGCAGTGGTACGACAGCCACGGCAAGGATTTCCGCCAGGCCGAGAGCGTGTCGCTGGAGTACGTCGAGATCAACGGTGCGAACCTGCCGGCACCGGTCCCGGCCGATGAAGCGACCCTGCGCAAGCGCTATGAAGAGGAAAAGGCAAAGTTCACCTCGCCGGAGCAGCGCCAGGCCTCGCACATCCTGATCACCGGTGACGGCGCCGAAGCCAAGGCGAACAGGATCGCTGCCGAAGCCAAGGCGGCCGGTGCCGACTTCGCTGCGCTGGCCAAGGCCAATTCGGAAGATCCGGGCTCCAAGGACCAGGGCGGTGAGCTGGGTTGGGTCGAGCGCGGTGCGATGGTCAAGCCGTTCGAGGACGCGCTGTTTGCGGCCAAGGCCGGTGACGTGATCGGCCCGGTCAAGACCGAGTTCGGTTACCACATCATCAAGGTGGCCGCTGTGCGCGGTGGCCAGGGCAAGTCGTTCGAGGAAGTGCGTGACACGCTGGCTGCCGAGCAGCTGAAGGCCGACGGCGAGCGCGGCTTCAACGAACTGGCCGGTCGCCTGGTCGATGCCATCAACAAGAGCCCGAGCGACCTGGCGGCCGCCGCCAAGGAAGTGAACCTGCCGCTGCAGACCCTGGGCCCGATCACCCGCGCGACCGCCAGCGGCATCGCCGCTGACCCGGCCGTGCTGCGTGCCGCCTTCTCCGACGTGCTGGTGCAGGACGGTACCGCCAGTGACCCGATCGCCCTGGGCGGCGCGACCAACCACAGCGTGGTCATCCGTGTGGCTGCACACACCCCGGAACAGGCCCTGCCGCTGGACAAGGCCCGTGACCAGGTGATCGCTGCGATCCGTGCTGATCGCCAGCGCCAGGCCAGCGACAAGGCGGCCGATGCCATCCTGGCCAAGCTGAAGGCGGGCGCCACCCTGCAGTCGCTGGCCGCCAGCGAGAAGCTGCAGCTGAGCCCGATGCCGGGCCTGCCGCGCAGCCAGCCGGTGCCGACCCCGGAAATCAACCGCGCGATCTTCAGTGCGCCGGTGCCGGCTGAAGGCAAGCCGAGCTATGGCAAGGTCGACGTCAATGGCCACGCGCTGCTGTTCGCGGTGAACAAGGTCAATCCGGGCGACATCAAGGAAGTGACTGCAGAGCAGCAGAAGCAGCTGAAGGAACAGCTGAGCCAGATCGACGGCATGGCCGCAGCCAAGGCCTACATCGAAGCGATGCGCAAGAAGTTCATGATCCAGACCACCGAAGCGAACCTGTAAGCCTCGCGGCGGCACCCATGAGAGAGGCCCGGCAATGCCGGGCCTTTTTTGTGCCTGCCGATGCGTAGCGTCGAGCCATGCTCGACTGCGCCTGCTGGGCGCAGGCATGAAAAAAGCCGAGCGTGGGCTCGGCTCTCCAGAACAAAGGGGCGGGCAGGGCGCGGCGGTGCCGCGCCGGACTCAGTCCTCCACGCGCAGCACGGCGCCCGGCTTCAGCACGCTGCTGCCGCTCAGGCCGTTCAGCGACAGTAGCGCCTTGACCGGCATGCCATAGCGGCGGGCGATGGTCCAGGCCGATTCACCATCCCGCACGGTGTGGCGACGACTGCGCGGACGATCGGCGATCGCGGCCACGGTCTTGGCGACCTGTGGCGCTGGCGAGGCGGCGGCAACAGGTACGCTACTGGCCACCAGTGCGGTGGCGGTGTCCGCCACGGTCGCGCTGGCGGCCGAGACCGGCGCCAGTACGCGGGTGGTGCCGGACGAGACGCGCCCACCGCCCGCCAGGGCGGGGTTGAGGCGGACGATCCTGGCCGGGTCCAGGGCACGCTGTGCGGCCCACTGCTGGACGCTGGTGCCGGCGGGCAGGGTGTGGTCCTTCAGTACGGGCACGGTGCGGTCCAGCGAGGCCATGACACCTGGCTGGTCTTCCACATCTTCCAGCACGCAGGCCAGGGCATGCAGCTTCTCGACGTAGGCATGGGTGACCGGCGACAGGCCGGGCAGCGCCGAGGGCTTGGCGTTCTGCGCGTTCATGCCGGCCTTGCGCATCGATTGCAGCACGCGGTACTCGCCGGCGTTGTAGGCCATGGTGGCCAGGCGCCAGTCGCCGCCGAACATGCCGTGCAGGGTCTTCAGGTAGCGCACTGCGGCCTGGGTGGAATCGACCGCCGACAGGCGCCCGTCGTAGCCGTTGGCCATGGGCACGCGGTGATTGCGCGCAGTGGTGGCGATGAACTGCCACAGGCCGGTCGGGCCGCTGCCATTGCGTGCATTGGGCCGGTAACCGCTTTCCACGAACGGAATCAGCGCGAACTCGGTAGGCAGGTTGGCCTTGCGCAGCTCTTCGACCACATAGCCGAACAGCACCAGTGCATCGTCATCCTGGTTGGCCAGGCGCGACGGGGCGTGGGCGAACTGCTTCTGCCAGCGCGGGCTGGTGGCCTCGGCATTGCAGGTGGGCTCGGCCAGGCCGTCGCGGAAGCTGGAGAAGATCTCCTGGCCGTTGCGGACCGACGCGGCCGGCAACGCGGCCGGATCCAGCGGCAGGGCCGCGGCGGCGGTCAGGTTCTGGCCGATGCCAGCGCCCAGCGACTGGGCGCCGGCGGTTCCGGCCAGCCCCAGGACCAGGCCCAGGGCCAGCGGCAGACTTCGGCGCATCATGCGCGGAAGCCGTCTTTCCAGTGCCGGAGACCGGCCATCACGTCGACGTCGTCAACGACGTCACGGCCCAGGTGTGCCGACACCGACGCGCGGATCGGTGCAGTGTGCACACGCAGGAACGGATTGCAGTCGAATTCGCTGGCCAGGGTTACCGGCAGGGTGGAACGGTCATCGCGGCGCATGGCCAAAGCCTCCTCTTGGCGCTGCCGCAAGGCAGCGTTGGCGGGGTCGACATGCCGCGCGAAGACGGCATTTGACACGGTGTACTCATGAGCGCAACAAAGCAGCAGTTGCGCGGGCAAGGTACCCAGCTTGCGCATCGATGCCAGCAGCTGGGACGGCGTACCTTCGAACAGGCGTCCACAGCCCAGGCTGAACAACGAATCTCCGCTGAAAAGATGTTCAGCAGTGTGAAACGCGATGTGGCTGCGGGTATGCCCGGGCACGGATAGTACGTGGAACGCCCGGCCCAGTGCCTGAACGCGTTCACCTTCGCCGACCCGTTCAGTTGCCGTGGGGATGCGCTCCTCGACGGGTGCGATCACCCGGACTCCAGGAAAACGTGCCTGCAGCACCGGCACGCCACCGATGTGGTCATCGTGATGATGGGTGAGCAGGATCGTGTCCACGCGCAGGCCCTGATCGGCGAGCGCAAGCACCGGCGCGGCATCGCCGGGATCGACGACCACGGCGTTACCGTCGTCGTCGATCAAGGTCCAGATGTAGTTGTCCGCAAATGCGGGCAGGGCAGTCAGTCGCATAGAATTGGACCATGCCCGCGCTGCAGAGCACCCGTCAAGCGAGCCAGACCCCGTGGTTCGACAGCGAACCGGCGGAAGCCCTGCGCGTTCTGGAGCGGCAACTGCTGCTGCCGCAGCTGTCGTTGCTGCCGGTGCAGCCCTGGCTGTGGATCGCGCCGAGTGCCGCATGGCTGGACGATGCGCAGCTTGGCGGGCGCGGCCTGCGCCTGTACCGGCAGGGGCACGGCTATGCCGGCGACACCCGCTGTGCGTTGCCGCTGCCGCTGGCCAATGAAAGCGTCAATGCGGTCGTGTTGCAGCATGTCACCGCAGCTGACGCTGATCGGTTGCTCGATGAGTGCGAGCGCGTGCTGATGCCGGGCGGCCATCTGTGGCTGAGCAGCCTCAACCCGTTCAGCCCTTACCGCACGCACTGGCGCCAGCACGGGCTGGTGGTGCGCACGCCGCAGCGGATCCGCCTGCTGCTCGGCCGCCACGGGCTGGAGTGCGACGATATGCGTTTCCTCGGCCCGCTCTGGCGCGGCGCCGGCAGCCGTCGCCCGGGCGGTTGGTCGCCACTTCGCGCGGCCTGCCTGTTCCATGCTGAAAAACGAACGCTGGCCCTGCCCGGGCCGAAACCGTTGCCGGTGCGTTGGCACGGCACCGTTGCTACCTGATCTGGAGTTGTATTGAAAACCATTGAAATCCACACCGACGGCTCCTGCCTTGGCAATCCTGGCCCCGGCGGCTGGGCTGCACTGCTGCGCTACAAGGGCCACGAGCGTGAACTGAGCGGCGGCGAAGCGCACACCACCAACAACCGGATGGAGCTGATGGCGGCCATTTCCGGCCTGGAAACGCTGACCGAGCCGTGCAACATCGTGCTCTATACCGATTCGCAGTACGTGCGGCAGGGCCTGACCCAATGGATGCCCGGCTGGATCCGCAAGAACTGGAAGACCGCCGGCGGCGACCCGGTGAAGAACCGCGAGCTGTGGGAGCGCCTGCATGCGGCGACGCTGCGGCACCAGATCGATTGGCGCTGGGTGAAGGGCCACTCCGGTGACCCGGACAACGAGCGGGTGGATACCCTGGCGCGCAACGCGGCCATCCAGATCCGTGACGCCAGCCCGGTAAACTGAGTCCATGCGCCAGATCATCCTCGATACCGAAACCACCGGCCTGGAATGGAAGAAGGGCAACCGCATCGTTGAAATCGGCTGCGTGGAGCTGTTCAAGCGCCGCCCGACCGGCAACAACTACCACCAGTACATCAAGCCGGACTGCGAATTCGAACAGGGCGCGCAGGAAGTCACCGGCCTGACCCTGGAGTTCCTGGCTGACAAGCCGGACTTCGCGCAGATCGCCGATGAGTTCCTGGCTTTCATCGATGGCGCGGAGCTGATCATCCACAACGCGGCGTTCGACCTGGGCTTCCTCGACAACGAGCTGTCGTTGCTGGGCCCGCAGTATGGAAAGATCACCGATCGCTGCACGGTGATCGATACCCTGGTGATGGCGCGCGAGCGCTTCCCGGGCCAGCGTAATTCGCTGGATGCGCTGTGCAAGCGCCTGGGCGTGGACAATTCGCACCGTGCGCTGCATGGCGGCCTGCTCGACGCGCAGATCCTGGGCGACGTCTATATCGCGCTGACCTCGGGCCAGGAAGAGATCGGCTTCGGCATGGGCGACGATGACGGTGGTGGCGCCGGTGCCGCGCTGCAGGCCTTCGATACCAGCAAACTGCTGCCGCGCCCACGCGTGGTGGCCACCCCGTCTGAACTGGAAGCGCACAGCGCGCGTCTGGAACGACTGCGCAAGAAGGCCGGCTACGCCTTGTGGGATGGCCCGAAGGTGGAAGAGCCCGCCAGCGCATAAACATCCACGCATGGCGTGGATCTACTGTAGAGCCGAGCCCATGCTCGGCTCATGCACCAGGTTCAGTGGCAGCGCACCAGGATCACGCTGATGTTGTCGCGACCACCGCCGTCGAGCGCGGCCGCGACCAGCGTGTCCACGCATTCCTGCGCGCTGGCATCGTCGAAGGCGAGGGTGCGGGCGATGCTGCGGTCGTCCACTTCCTCGGTCAGGCCGTCACTGCACAGCAGCAGCTGCATGCCCGGGCGCAGCTCACCGCTGGTGGTGGCCACGTTCAGATGCGCCGGGTCGGTCACGCCCAGCGCCTGGGTGACCACGTTGCGATGTGGATGCGCACGCGCCTGTTCGGCCGTCAGGTTGCCCTGCGCGACCAGTTCCTGCACCACGCTGTGGTCCTGGCTGAGCTGGGCCAGCTGGCCGTCACGCCACAGATAGGCGCGGCTGTCACCGACCCATGCCACTTCATAGCGATTGCCCTGCACGCGTGCGGCGACCACGGTGGTGCCCATCGGCAGGGTGTCGTTGCGCCGGCGCGAGGCGCGGATGATCTCTTCGTCAGCGGTGCGGATGGCCTGGGCCAGCGGCGCGCCACGGCGGATCTCGCGCACGATGGTTTCGCGCGCCAGCGCGCTGGCCACCTCGCCGCAGGCGTGGCCACCCATGCCATCGGCCACCAGCCACAGGGCCAGCTCGCTGTCACCGTAGTAGGTGTCTTCGTTGAGCTCGCGGCGCAGGCCGGGGTGAGTGAGGTGTCCGAATTCGATCATGGGGTGCGGGGGCGGGGTATTGCTGGGGAGACAGGCATCATCGGGGGGCTGCAGGCATCCGGCAAGGCATGCACTCAGGAAATTTTCACTTCGTTGACCGGAATGACTTGTCGCCGGCCTCACTTCCTCGTATGATGCGCGTCCCCGGTCCGCCGGGGACCACCCGGAGAGGTGGCAGAGTGGTTGAATGTACCTGACTCGAAATCAGGCAGGCGTTTATAGCGCCTCGGGGGTTCGAATCCCCCCCTCTCCGCCAGATAAAGAAAAAGGGCTGCCGAACGGCAGCCCTTTTTCTTTATCTGGCGCGGGACACGACGCGCTTTGCGCGTCGCCCCACACGTTGCTGTGCAACGCGTGGGCCCCTCCCTTCGCCGGCCTCTCCCCGCCCCTGTCGGGGCAGCCCCTCAACAGAGGGGCTTGTTCCACCAGATTGCCTCCGTGAATCCACGCCATGCGTGGATGCGCATCGGGATTTGCGGCGTAGTGACCATGTCCTGATCCGGCGCGGGACACGACGCGCTTTGCGCGCGTCGCCCCACACGTTGCTGTGCAACGCGTGGGCCCCTCCCTTCGCCGGCCTCTCCCCGCCCCTGTCGGGGCAGCCCCTCAACAGAGGGGCTTGTTCCACCAGATTGCCTCCGTGAATCCACGCCATGCGTGGATGCACATCGGGATTTGCGGCGCAGTGACCATGTCCTGATCCGGCGCGGGACACGACGCGCTTTGCGCGCGTCGCCCCACACGTTGCTGTGCAACGCGTGGGCCCCTCCCTTTGCCGGCCTCTCCCCGCCCCTGTCGGGGCAGCCCCTCAACAGAGGGGCTTGTTCCAGCAGATGCATCAGTAAATCCACGCCATGGGTGGATGCACTTGCTGCAGGGCTGGACCATCCACGCGCGGCGTGGCTCTACCTGAACTGTCCCATCGCCAGTCGCGGGTTAAACTGCACACATCACTTGCTGGAGCTTTTCCCGATGACCGCTGAAATCCTCGTCCCCGTGTCCTTCGGCGAGCTGCTGGACAAGATCTCGATCCTGCAGATCAAGTCCGAGCGCATCTGCGACGAGGGCAAGCTGGCCAATGTGCGCAGGGAGCTGTCGGCGCTGGAGCAGACCTGGATGGCACACCCGGCTGCGGTGAAGGACATCGCCAAGCTGCGTGCCGAGCTGAAGGCGGTCAACGAGCAGCTGTGGGACATCGAGGACGACATCCGCCTGAAGGAGAAGGCGCAGGCGTTCGACCAGGGCTTCATCGACCTGGCGCGCAGTGTCTACCTGCGCAACGACGAGCGCGCGCGCATCAAGAAGGCGATCAACCTGGCGCTGGGTTCGGCGTACGTGGAAGAGAAGTCCTATCAGGATTACGCGCAGCGCACGTGATCCCGGGCAGTCCGCCGCTCACCCCAGGTGGTCGGCGACGTAGCGTTCGAAGGCGGCGATACCGTCTTCGACGGTAATCAGTTCCATTACATCGTCGAACTCGATCTTGGTGCCCCACTTCAGATCGGTGGCCTGCTTGGCCAGGTACTTGCGCGCTGCGTCGTCGTAGCGGTCCACGCAGTAGCGGCGGTCCGAGTACGGGCCGCTGCGGTCCGGATTGCTGGCCGCATGCAGCCCCAGTACTTTGGTGCCCATTGCGTTGGCGATGTGCATCGGGCCCGAGTCCGGGGTCATCACCAGATTGGCGCGGGCCAGCAGGGCAGGCAGCTGCTTCAACGTGTCCTTGCCAACCAGGTCCAATGCAGGCGTCTGCAGCTGCGCCTGGATCGCATCGGCCATGTGGCGCTCCAGTTCGCTGCGGCCACCGCACAGCACCACCCGCCAGCCGCGCTGGACGGCATGGTTGGCCACCGCGGCGTAGCGGTCGGCGTACCAGTTGCGGCGCACGTGGCTGGAACAGGGCGAGATCATCAGCACCGGGCGGCCATCGTCCTGCCACTGCGCGGCGGCCCACTCGAAGGCGGACGGCGGCACGGCCAGATCCCAGCTGACTTCGGTCTGGCGCAGGCCCAGCGGCTCGCAGAAGCTGCCGATGGCATCCAGCACGTGGATGCCGGGGCGATCGGGAATACGCTCGTTGATGAAGAGCCCGTGCAGGTCCTTGGAGCGGCTGCGGTCGTATCCGATGCGGCGCTCGGCCGGAATGAAGGCCGACAGCAGGTTGGCGCGGAACGCGACCTGCATCTGCAACAGCGCTTCAAAGCGCCCCGGTGGCAGGTGCCTGCGCAGTTCCTTGACCCCGGCCATGCCGCTCTTCTTGTCGTAGGCATGGAAGGTGACGCCGGGCAGCCCGTCGAGCAGCTTGTGGCCGGCTTTGTCGATGATCCAGTGGATCGGCGTGTCCGGGCGTGCGGCCTGCAGGGTGCGCACCAGGGGCACCACGTGGGTGACATCGCCAAGTGCGGACAGGCGCAGGAGGCACAAGGAGGAGGACGCTGATGCCATGTGTTGTTAGACTCAATGAAATGGTCGCATTCGACGCCAATGAAGCGCTGACGCCATGCCGCGAGGGTCGCGGCATCGGGGCCATTCTGTTCGACCGCGAGCGGCTGCGGCAAGCTGATATTGGCCTGTTCTCGCCCCAGCACTGGGGCAGCAAGGCCCGCCCGGTGGGCGAGGGCGGCCGCGGGAGCGCCTGGTTCGTCGATGCGCCGTTCGGTGCCAGCGTGCTGCGCCACTACCTGCGCGGCGGCATGGCGGCCCGGATCAGCCACGACCAGTACCTCTGGCGCGGCTCGGACCGGACCCGCAGCTTCGCCGAATTCCGCCTGATGCGCGCGCTGCGCGAGAAGAAGCTGCCGGTGCCACGGCCGATCGCCGCGTTCTACATGCGTGAAGGCCTGCGCTACCGGGCGGCGATCCTGATGGAACGGATCGAGGACGTGCGCTCGCTGGCCGACCGCGCACTGGTTGCGGGCCGGGGCGCGCCCTGGGAAGAGACCGGGCGGCTGATCGCCCGTTTCCACCGTGCCGGCCTGGACCATGCCGACCTCAACGCGCACAACATCCTGTTCGATGGCAGTGGCCATGGCTGGCTGATCGATTTCGACCGTGGGGTGATCCGCATCCCGGCCACTGGCTGGCGCGAACGCAACCTCAAGCGGTTGCTGCGCTCGCTGGTCAAGCTGCGCGGCGAGCGCAGCGTGGAAGATGTGCAGAAGGACTACGCACGGCTGCGCCGTGCCTATGACATGGCGTGGAACCGGGGCACCTGATGGACTGGTCGTTGCGTTTCCTCGGCGTCGGCAATGCGTCGGCGGTCGAGCTGGGATCGCCGATGTCGGTGATCGAGCGCGGTGGTCGCCCGTGGCTGACCATCGATTGCGGCGGTGAAGGCCTCACCGCGTTCAAGGCGCACTACGGGCACATGCCGCAGGCGCTGTTCGTCACCCATGTGCACCTGGACCATGTGGCCGGCTTCGAGCGCCTGTTCGTGGACACTTTCTTCAATGCGCACCGGCGCGGCAAGGTGCGCCTGTACGTGCCTGCCACGGTGGTGCCGCTGCTGCACAAGCGCATTGCTGACTATCCGAACGTGCTGGCCGAGGGCGGTGCGAACTTCTGGGATGCCTTCCACCTGATCGTGGTGGGCGAGGCGTTCTGGCATGAGGGGATGCGCCTGGAGGTGTTTCCGGTGCGCCATCACTGGCCGGAGACGGCCTATGGCCTGCGCCTGCAGGGCGCGCTGACCTGGAGCGGCGATACCCGGCCGATTCCGGAGATGCTGGCGCGCTACGCCAACGACAACGAGCTGATCGCCCACGACTGCGGCCTGCATGGCAACCCGTCACACACGGGCGTGGACGACCTGGAGCGTGAGTACAGCATCGAACTGCAGGCGCGGATGATGCTCTACCACTACGCCAGCGTGGCCGATGGCCAAGCGCTGGCCGTGCGCGGGCACCGCGTGGCGCAGCCGGGGCAGTGCGTGCCGCTGGCCGACCCGACCGCGCCGCACGTACTGGTGCAGGATCCGCCGTGAGCAGGACCGGCCAGCCCGCTGATACGGCGCGGGCTGCCGAACTGGAGGCGCTGGAGCGAGCGCTGCAGTAGCGCTGGGCCATGCCCGGCGAGGGGCGTCAACCAGGGTTGGCAGCTGCCAGGGCCGGGTGTCGCCAGAAAAGGCGATGGCCCCGCCGGCTGACCTCGGCGCCCGCGTCGATCGATACCGTTGCTGCCTTCCGGCCCTGGCGGGGTTTTCGACCTAGCGTCGCGAGGGGCCGACGGGGCCACCATAGAGACGTTGGCCGCCCCGAGGGCGGCCAGTTCACGGATCAGGGGAAGCAGCGCGCGATGCGCCGGAGACCACAGCCGGACTGCACATCGGCTAGCCGATGGCAGGCGCTCATTCTAGCGCAGGCCGGTGCGTCGATGCCAGCTTCACGCACTGAATCGGCTGTAACCCGTTCCCGGCCACGGCGGCCGGGCGTGGCTCCCGTTGCTAGAATGCCGGCCAGGAGGAACGACCTCCCCCGCATCGGGAATCAAAGACCAGGACGGCCTGGCCCTACCAAGAGGAGGGCCGTCATGGCCTGGATCTATCTATTGTTTGCCGGCCTGCTGGAAATCGTCTGGGCCGTGTCCATGAAGCAGTCCGAAGGCTTCACCCGTCTCACCCCCACCGTGGTCACCATCATCGGCATGATCGCCAGCTTCTGGCTGTTGGCGGTGGCCATGCGCAGCCTGCCGCTGGGCACCGCCTATACGATCTGGACCGGCATCGGCGCGGTCGGCGCGTTCGTGGTCGGCATCGTGTTCCTGGGGGAGCAGGTCAGCCCGATGCGGATCGGTGCAGCGGTGCTGATTGTTTCCGGCCTGGTGCTGATGAAACTCTCCAGCAGCTGAATTTATTTACTCATGGCGGGGAATGGATTCTCCGCCACATGCAGCGATATGTATTTTCGGCAAAACCATTCTGTCTGCCTCTTTTATTTGACGTGCGTCATGAAAATAACGCGCGCGATTCACATGCCGCTGGCACGGCCGGTCGCACAGTGCCGCCATTCGTCGGGCGAAATCGGGGAGTTTTCGTCCTGGTGGACACGCTGACGTACCTGTCCCGGGGTGCGATCACGTGAAGATGTGAAGATTTTCAGGAGTTAATGCCTTCAGGCCTTGTTCCCGTATCGGGAGCAGGGGTGGACCGCATTGTCTCGAAAAACCTGCCAGCTGTGCCATCCGGTCTTTTCATGGAGATTTGCCGATGAACCGCATTTACCGTCTGGTTTTCAATCGCGCCCTTGGGGTAATGCAGGTTGCTTCGGAGGTCACCCGGAATCCCGGCGGAAGCGCGGTCGGCGCAGGGCGGGTGCCGCGATTGCGGGCGCACCAGCTGGCGGCGGCACTGGCCGCCACACTGGCCAGCGGATCGGCATTCGCGGCGTGTACGGGCACCACGACCGTAAACTGCGACAGCACCACCAACATCAACAACTACTCCAACGCGACCAGCGGCCTCACGCTGAACATTGCCGCGGGTGCGTTGCTGCGTACGCCGCCGTTCGTAGGTGGAGGCAACGCAGCAACGCTGACCGGCGACAACGTGACGGTCAACAACAATGGCACGATCGATCCGAGCTCGATCGTCCTTGCCTCGCCCGGCCTGGTCATCGGCAATGGTTCTGCCAACAACAGCGCGATCGTCGTCAACAACAACGCCAGCGGACAGATCAAGGGTGTCGTCAACATCGCAACGCTGCTGGGCTTCGGTGGACAGGCGCTGGTGGCGCAGAATGTCAACGGCACCACCACCATCAACAACGCCGGCCTGATCAGCACGTCGTTGATCGGCACAGGCAGCGTTTCCGACGCGACCACGGTGGTGGCCTACGGTGGCGCGGCAGCCAATGTGACCAACACCGGCACCATCGACGGGCGTGTCGGCCTGGGCGCTTCTGGCGGTAATACGTTCCTCAATGCAGGGGCGGTCAGTGGCAGCGTTCACCTGGGTGATTCAACCGGCGGCAATACCTTCACCGCAGTGTCGGGTTCCAGCGTTGTGGCCGGCGGTGGCACCGCCCTTGCCGGCGTGATTACGGGTGTTACCGGGGTGAAGGTTGCGGCAGCGGGAACGGTCGACGCCGGTACCGGCAGTGGCGCGGCCAACAACACGCTGGTGTTGCAGAACGTCGTCAGCGGTCCGGGCTCCGGCACCGGCGGAGCGGTGACCACACTGGGCTGGAACCAGTACCTCAACTTCCAGAAGCTCACCGTCAACAGCGGTACCTGGAACCTGCAGGGCGCATGGGGCGCATCCGGCCCGACGACGCTCAATGATGGCCTGGTCAATTTCAACAATGCCGGTTCATTCGGCACAGGGCTGTTCACGGCCAACGGCGGTGCCATCGCATCCTCCACGGCCGGTCTGAATCTGGCCAATGCGTTCAACCTCGGCGGCAATCTATCCCTGGCCGGGACCAATGCGTTCGGCTTGAATGGCGTGCTTTCAGGCGCTGGTGGGCTGACGGTGAACAACACCGGCATTGTTACTCTCGGCGGCGCAAACCTGTTCTCCGGGGGCGTCAACCTCAATGCCGGCGGCCTGCTGCTGGGCAATGCCGGTGCACTCGGCAGCGGCAACCTGACCGTCGGTGGCAGCGCCTCGCTGGATACGACGGCAGGCTTCGCCCTGGGCAACAACCTGGTGGTCAATGGCGGGGGCTCGCTGAACCTGCTGGGCAGCAATGCGCTGACATTGAGTGGCTCGATATCCGGTGCCGGCAACGTGACCAAGAACGGTGCCGGCACGCTGACCTTGAACGGTGCCAATTCGCTGAGCGGCAGCTTCAACCTGGCCGGGGGCGCGTTGGCCCTGGGCGCGGGTGGCAGCCTGTCGCCCACCGGCGCGATCTCGCTGGACATTGGCACCAGCCTGGATCTTTCGGCGGCGGCCAACCAGACCATCGGCTCGCTGGCCGGCCTCGGCGGTTCGGTCAACCTCGGCAGCCACACCCTGACCCTGGGCGGGCTGGGCAATACCAGCTACAGCGGCACGTTCGCCGCAGGCACCGGCGGCCTGATCAAGGTCGGCACCGGTGTGCAGACCCTGTCGGGCGTCAACAGCCTCACGGGCGGTGTTGCGCTCAACGCCGGTGGCTTGTTGCTGGGCAATGCCGCCGCGCTGGGCAGCGGTACACTCTCTGTCGGCGGCAACACCACCTTCGACGGCACCACGGCGCTGGCGCTGACCAATGCTGTCAGCCTCGCATCGGGTGCCAGCCTGAATCTGCTTGGCGGGCAGGCGCTGACGTTCAACGGGGTGATCAGCGGCGCGGGTGGCCTGATCAAGGATGGTGCATCGTCACTGACCCTCAACGGCGCCAATACATTCGGCGGCGGTCTGGCGCTCAACGCCGGCAGCCTGGTGCTGGGCAACGGCGGTGCACTGGGAACCGGCGCACTGAACGTCGGCGGCGCGGTATCGCTCGACGCCAGCACCGGGCTCACCGTGGGCAATGGCATCACACTGGGCGCCGGTGGTTCGCTCAATGTGCTGGGCTCGAACGCGTTGACGCTGGGGGGTGTCATTGGTGGGAGCGGCAGCCTGGTCAAGAACGGCGCTGCCACGCTGACGTTGGGCGGCGCGAACACGTTCACGGGTGGGCTGGCAGTAAATGCCGGAACGGTGGCATTGGCCAGTGGTGGCAGCCTGGCGGCGACCGGCGCGGTCAGCCTGGCCGGCGCTGGCAGCGCACTGGATATCTCGCTGGGTGGCAACCAGACCATCGGTGCATTGTCCGGTGTGGCGGGCAGCACCCTCGCACTGGGCAGCAGTACGCTCACCTTCGGTGATGCCACCAACCAGACCTTCGCTGGCGTGATCGGCGGCACCGGTGGCCTGGTCAAGCAGGGCAGTGGCGTGCAGACGCTGAACGGCGCCAATACCTTCAGCGGTGGGGTGAATCTTGCGGCCGGTGGCCTGGTGCTGGGCAACGCCGGTGCGCTGGGAAGCGGTGCGCTGACGGTCAGTGGCAACGGCTCGCTGGACGCCACTGCGGCGCTGAACCTGGGCAATGCGATCAACCTCGGTGCGGCCCTGA
The DNA here is from genome assembly GCF_003586545.1 of Stenotrophomonas sp. Pemsol. Lineage (NCBI taxonomy): Bacteria > Pseudomonadati > Pseudomonadota > Gammaproteobacteria > Lysobacterales > Lysobacteraceae > Stenotrophomonas > Stenotrophomonas sp. Pemsol. Next base: position 623,892 of record NZ_CP025780.1, read on the forward strand.
CCCTGCCGGGCAGCCAGAACCTGACCCTGGGCGGCAACATCACTGGCACCGGCAGCCTGGTCAAGAATGGCGCGTCGACACTGACCTTGAACGGCACCAACACCTTCAGCGGTGGACTGAACGCAAACGCCGGCAGCCTGCTGCTGGGCAACAGCGGCGCGCTCGGTACCGGAGTACTGGGCATCGGCGGCAACGTCACGCTCGATGGCAGCGCCCCGTTGAGCCTGACCAACAACGTTGACCTGGGCGCCGGTGCGGCACTGTCGTTGCCGGGCTCGCAGGCGATCACGCTGGGTGGCGTGGTGTCCGGTACCGGCAGGCTGGTGAAGAACGGTGCCAGCACGTTGACCCTCAACGGCACCAACAGCTTCGGTGGTGGGCTCACCGTCAACGGCGGCAGCGTGTTCCTGGGGAACGCCGGCGCACTGGGCACCGGTGCACTGTCGGTGGGCGCCACTGCCACGCTGGACAGTTCGGCAGCGCTGAACCTCGCCAACAACGTCAACCTCGGGGCAGGCGCGGCGCTGGATCTGCTGGGTAGCCAGGACGTGTCACTGGGAGGTCTCATCAGTGGCACTGGCAGCCTGGTCAAGAATGGTACGGCCACGCTGGCGTTGAATGGACCCAACACCTTCAGCGGCGGTGTCGGCCTCAACGCGGGCCTGCTGCAGCTGGGCAATGCGCAGGCACTGGGTACCGGCCAGCTGGACGTGGGCGGCAACGCTTCGCTGGATGCAACGTCTGCACTCACCGTAGGCAACCTCATCGGCCTGGCCGCCGGTGCGAATCTCTCCGTGCTGGGCGGCAATGACCTGACGCTCTCCGGTCCGGTATTCGGGGCCGGTGGGCTGATCAAGGACGGCACGGCCCGCCTCACCCTGTCCGGCGCCAACGTCTATACCGGTGGCACCACCATCAATGCCGGCACGCTGGCGCTGGGGGCGGGCGGCAGTCTTGCCGCGGCCGGTGCGGTGGATCTTGCCGGTGCCGGTGCGACGCTGGACATCTCCGCAGCCGGTGCGGCGCAGACCATCGGCGCGCTGAATGGCGTGGCAGGCAGCCAGCTGGTGCTGGGCGCGCAGTCGCTGACCTTTGGCGGCGCCAGCAATGGCAGCTTTGCCGGCGTGATCGATGGTGCCGGCGGCCTGATCAAGACCGGTGCCGGCGTGCAGACGCTGTCCGGTGCCAATACTTTCAGTGGTGGCCTTGCACTCAACGACGGTGGCCTGGTTCTGGGCAACGCCAGCGCACTCGGTACCGGTGCACTGGGCATTGGTGGCACGACCACGCTGGACAGCACCGTGGCGCTGAACCTGGCCAACGCAGTGAACTTCGGTGCCGGTACGCAGCTGACGCTGGGTGGCAGCAACGATCTCACTCTCGGTGGCGTGGTGGCGGGCAATGGCAGCCTGATCAAGAATGGTGCGGGCCTGCTGACCCTCAACAACACCAATACCTTCGGTGGCGGCCTGACCTTGAACGGCGGTGGCCTGGTGGTCGGTGCGAATGGTGCGCTCGGTACCGGCGCGCTGGCGGTGAATGCCAGTACCACGCTGGACGCGGGCGCGGCAGTGACGCTCGGCAATGCGGTCACGCTGGGCTCGGGCGTCGTACTGACGTTGCCGGGCAGCACTGCGCTGACGCTGTCGGGCGTGGTCGGCGGCAATGGCAGCCTGGTCAAGAATGGTGCCACCACGCTGACGCTGTCCGGTGCCAACACCTACACCGGCGGTACCACCATCAATGCCGGCACGCTGGCGCTGGGCACGGGCGGCAGCCTTGCTGCAGCGGGTGATGTCACGTTGGGTGCAGGCGCTGGCTTTGATATTTCCGGTGCCGGCAGCAGCCAGACCATCGGCGCGCTCAACGGTGCGGGTGGCAGCACCCTGGCGCTGGGCGGCAATTCGCTCACCTTCGGGACGGCCGGCAACGCCGCGTTCGATGGCGTGATCAGTGGCGGCGGCGGTCTGATCAAGGCAGGCGCGGGCGTACAGATGCTGTCCGGAGCCAACACGTTTGGCGGCGGCGTAACGCTCAACGCGGGCGGACTGGTGCTTGGCAATGATGCGGCGTTGGGCACCGACGCATTGACTGTTGGTGGTGCCGCCACGCTGGATACCACCGGCCTGGCAACGTTGGCCAACAACATCGCGCTCAACGCCGGGCTGACCGTGCTCGGGACCAATGCACTGACGCTCAACGGCGTCCTGTCCGGGGCCGGCAGCCTCACCAAGAATGGCAGCGCGACGCTGACCTTGAACGGCGCCAACACCTATACCGGTGGCACCAACATCAACGCCGGCACGCTGGCGCTGGGCGCCGGTGCCAGCCTGGCGGCGAGCGGTACCGTGAACCTTGCCACCGGTGCCACGCTGGACCTGTCTGCCGGCAGCGGCACGCAGCAGTTCGGCACCCTGGTCGGCAATGGTACGGTGAACCTCGGCGCCAATTCGATCGAGGTCGGTGGCGCCACCAATGGCACCTTCAGTGGCTCGATCGCAGGCACGGGTGCCCTGACCAAGGTCGGTGCGGGCATCGAGACGCTGACCGGTGCCAACACCTACACCGGCGGCACCTTCATCAATGCCGGCACGCTGGCGATTGGTCCGGGCGGCAGCCTGGCCGCGACCGGCGCGGTGACGCTGAGCGCTGCAGGCACCGGCTTCGACATCTCCACCGCAGGGGCCGGCCAGACCATCGGGTCGTTGAACGGCGTGGCCGGCTCGACGGTGAGCCTGGGGGCACAGACGCTGACACTCGGTGGCGTGGGCAACAGCCTCTTCGATGGCGCGATTTCCGGCACCGGTGGCCTGGTCAAGAATGGCGCCGGCATGCTCACGCTGGGTGGCGCCAATCTGTTCAGTGGTGGCGTTGCACTGAACGGCGGTGGCCTGGTGGTCGGCAACAACGCTGCGCTCGGCAGCGGTGCGTTGACGGTCGGAAGCAACGCGACGCTGGATGCAACGACCGGCGTCAGCCTTGCCAACAACATCGGGCTGGCAGCGGGTGCCAGCCTCGATCTGCTCGGCAGCCAGACGCTGACACTGGGGGGCGTGATTTCCGGCACGGGCGGGCTGATCAAGGACGGTGCGTCCACCGTAACCCTGAGCGGTGCCAACACCTACACCGGGGGGACCACCATCAACAGCGGCACACTGGCAATCGGTGCCGGTGGCAGCCTCGCCGCAACCGGCGCGGTGAACCTGGCCGGTGCGGGCACGCTCGACATCTCCGCGGGTAACCAGGCAATCGGTTCGCTGGCCGGCGTGGCGGGCAGCACGGTGGCGCTGGGTGGCAGCACGCTGACCCTGGGCGGCACCGTGGACAGCACCTTCAGCGGTGTGATCGGCGGCAGTGGCGGCCTGATCAAGAACGGTGCGGGCGTGCAGACGCTCAATGGTGCCAACACCTTCAGCGGTGGCGTGGCGCTCAACGCCGGTGGCCTGGTGGTCGGCAACAATGCTGCGCTGGGCACCGGTACGGTGACGGTCGGAGGCGCTGCGACGCTCGATTCGAACACTGCGGTCATCCTCGGCAACAACTTCATCCTCAACAACGCGTTGACCGTCCTGGGCAGCAACAACCTCACCCTCAACGGCAACCTGAGTGGTACCGGCAGCCTGACCAAGGAGGGTGCCGCGACGCTGACCTTGAACGGCACCAACACCTATACCGGCGGCACCAACATCAACGCTGGTACGCTGGCACTGGGTGCGGGCGCGAGCCTGCACGCCAGTGGCATCGTCAACCTGGCCTCGGGGGCGACCTTCGATCTGTCGGCAGGCAGCGGCACGCAGCAGTTCGGTACCCTGATCGGCAACGGCACGGTGAATCTGGGCGCCAACACGCTGACGATCGGAGATGCCACCAATGGCACGTTCAGTGGCTCGGTGGCCGGCTCCGGTGGGCTGATCAAGGAAGGCTCCGGTACCCAGACGTTGACCGGCACCAACACCTTCACCGGTGGCACCACCATCAACGCCGGGACGCTGGCGATCGGCGCCGGTGGCAGCCTCGCTGCGACGGGTGCGGTGAACCTGGCCAACGCCGGTACCACCTTCGACATCAGTGCGGGGGGCGCGCAGGCGATCGGTTCGCTGGCAGGCGTGGCAGGCTCTTCAGTGGCGTTGGGTGGCAGCACGCTGACCCTCAATGGCGTGGGCAATACCACGTTCGCCGGCACCATCGGAGGTGCAGGGGGGCTGGTAAAGAACGGCGCAGGCATCCAGGGCTTGACTGGCGTCAACGTCTTCACGGGCGGCGTGACCCTCAATGCCGGTGGCCTGCTACTGGGCAACGACGGTTCGCTGGGAACCGGTGCGCTGACCGTAGGCGGCAACGCCAGCCTGGATGGCACCAGCGCGCTGACGCTGGCCAACACCGTGCAGCTGGCCAGCGGCACGCTGACTCTGGGCGGCAGCAACGCACTGACCTTGAACGGCCCGATCAGCGGCGCTGGCGGCCTGCTGAAGGATGGCGCGGCGACGGTCACCCTCGGCGGTGCGAGTACCTATACCGGTGCCACCACCATCAACAGTGGCACGCTGGCGGTGGCGGCCGGTGGCAGCCTGTCCGGTGCCAGCACGGTCAACCTGGCCGGTGCCGGTACGCTGGATATCAGCGCCGGTGGCAGCCAGAGCATCGGAGGCCTCGCTGGCGTGACCGGTTCCAGCGTGGTGCTGGGCGGTGCAACCCTGACCACCGGCGGCAACAACGGCAGCACGACCTTCGCCGGCGTGCTCAGTGGTACCGGCGGCCTGGTGCAGAGCGGTACCGGCACGCTGATCCTCAGTGGCGACAACACCTATACCGGAGGCACCACCATCAACGGTGGCAGTACGCTGCAGATCGGCAGCGGCGGCAGCACCGGTTCGGTGCTGGGCGACATCACCAACAACGGCAGCCTGGTCTACAACCTGGGTACGATGGCCACCGTCGGCGCGGTGGTCAGCGGCAGCGGCGGCTTGACCCAGGCCGGCAGTGGCACGCTGGTGCTGACCGGCAACAACAGCTACACCGGTGGAACCACGATCAATGCCGGTGGCACATTGCAGATCGGCAACGGCGGTGCGACCGGCGCGATCGTCGGCGACATCACCAACAACGGTGCGCTGGTATCCAACGTGGCCGGCAACACCACGCTCGGTGGCACCATCAGCGGCAGTGGCGGCCTGACCCAGGCCGGCAGCGGCACGCTGACCCTGACCGGCAACAACACCTATACCGGCGGCACCACCATCAGTGCCGGCGGCACGCTGCAGGTGGGCAATGGCGGTGCGACCGGCGCGATCACCGGCAACGTTGCCAACAACGGCAGCCTGGTGTTCGACGTTGCGGGCAACACCACGGTCGGCGGTGCGATCAGCGGCAGTGGTGGCCTGACCCAGGCGGGCAGCGGTGTGCTGACCCTGGTGGGCAACAACACCTACACCGGTGGGACCACCATCAATACCGGCGGCACGCTGCAGGTGGGCAACGGCGGCGCGACCGGCGCCATCGCTGGCGACATCACCAACAATGGCGCGTTGATTTCCAACGTTGCCGGCAACACCGCGCTGGGCGGCACCATCAGTGGCAGCGGCAGCCTGACCCAGGCCGGCAGCGGTACGCTGCTGCTGACCGGGACCAACACCTATACCGGCGGCACAACCATCAACGCCGGCAGTACGCTGCAGCTGGGCAATGGCGGGGCAACGGGCTCAATCGTCGGTGATGTCACCAACAACGGCACGCTGGTGTCCAGCGTGGCGGGCAATACCACGCTGGGCGGCACCATCAGCGGCAGTGGCGGCCTCACCCAGGCCGGCAGCGGTACGCTGACCTTGACCGGCAACAACACCTATACCGGCCCGACCACGATCAACGCGGGTGGCACGCTGCAGGTAGGCAATGGCGGTGCGACCGGTGCCATCGGCGGCAGCGTCACCAGCAACGGCAGCCTGGTGTTCAACGTAGGCGGCACCACCACCGTCGGCGGTGCCATCAGTGGTAGCGGTGGTCTGACCCAGGCGGGCACCGGTACCGTGATCCTTGCCGGCAACAACACCTATACCGGCGGCACCACCATCAACACCGGCGGCACACTGCAGGTCGGCAATGGCGGCGCCAGCGGTGCGATCACCGGTAATGTCAGCAACAACGGCAGCCTGGTGTTCAACGTCGGCGGCAACACCACGGTGGGCGGTACCATCAACGGCAGTGGCGGCCTGACCCAGGCCGGTACCGGCACCGTGACCCTGACCGGCAACAACACCTATACCGGCGGCACCACCATCAATGCCGGCGGCACCGTGCAGGTCGGCAATGGTGGGGCCAGTGGCTCGATCACCGGCAACATCACCAACAACGGCGGCCTGGTCATCAACACCGGTGGCACCACCACGCTTGGCGGCAACATCACCGGCGGCGGCAGCATCGTGCAGGCCGGCCCGGGCACGCTGAATCTGGGCGGCAACAGTGGTGGCTTCAGCGGCACCGGCCAGGTCACCGGCGGCGGTTTGAATGTCACCGGCACGATCGGCGGCCAGTGGACCATCGGCAGTGGTACGACCCTGTCCGGCACCGGCACCATCGGTGGTACCGGCGGTGGCGTGACGGTGTCCAGCGGCGGCGTGCTGTCGCCGGGCAATGGCGCGGGCAATGGCAGTGGTGCAGGCAATGGCACCGGCACGATCACGGTGGGCGGCAATCTGAACCTGTCACCGGGCAGCACGCTGGGCATCGACCTGGGCGCCACCGGCAGCGACACGGTGCAGGTGGGCGGCAGCGCGAATGTGGGCGGCAGCACCGTGCGGGTGAATACCATTTCGCCGAGCACCAGCTACCAGCAGGGCCAGCAGTACACGGTGGTCAATGCGGGCGGTGGCGTGAGTGGGCAGTTCGCCTCGGCAACCTCGCCGTCGGCCTTCCTGACCATCACCCCGGTCTACACCGCCAACACGGCCAACCTGCAGATCGACGTGGCACAGACCGCAGCGTTCACCACCGTGGCCAACACGCGCAACCAGTACAACACCGCCGCGGCGCTGGACAGCCTGCCGCAGAGTGGCGCGGCCCTGGGCCTGTATAACACGGTGCTGATGTATGACGCCGGCACTGCGCGCAGCGCATTCGAACAGCTCTCCGGTGAAGTGCACGCGGCCAGCCGCGCGGTGCTGCTGTACGACAACTACCTGGAAGAAGGCATCCGCCAGCGACTCGGCAGCGAGTTGCCGACCGTGCGTGGCGAGCGCGCTTCGGCCTGGCTGGCCGGCAGTGGCAAGGTGTTCAGGCAGGATGGCGACGGCAATGGCGATGAGATCCGCGCCAATCGCAATGCGCTGATGGCCGGTGTCGACTGGCAGCTGGGCGAGCATGTGGTGCTGGGTGCAGCGGCCGGCAACGAACGGCTGGATACGCGGCTGTATGATCGCAGCTCGCGGGCCCGCCTGCGTGGCAACACGTTCGGCCTGTATGCACAGGGACAGTGGAACAACGGCTTTGCGGTTGGTGGCAGCGTGTCGCGCGGTGACTACCGCACGCGCGCCACGCGTGAAGTGCCGTTGTTGGGCCAGACCCTGTACAGCCGCCAGGATTCCGATGTGACCATCGCCCAGGTGGAAGGCAGCTGGACATGGACCCACGGCAGGACCCAGCTGCAGCCCTATGTGCAGTTCACCAAGCACTGGGTCGACAGCGATCGTGCGGTGGAGCAGGGCGGCAGCGCGGCACTGGTGCTGGAAGGCGGCAAGGACACGCTCAATGTCAGCACCGTGGGCGTGCGTGGGCGCTGGGACGTGGGCAGCGGCGAGCGCTTCCCGGCGCAGCTGACGGTCGGCCTGGGTTGGCAGCATGCGTCGGGGGATACCGATGTGGCCAGCCGCAACCGCTTTGCGGTCGGTGGTGATGCCTTCGATGTCTACAGCGCGGTGATGGCACGCAATGCCCTGGTCAGCCAGGTGGGCATGGCGGTCGGCCTCGGCCGCAACAGCCAGCTGTCGATGTTCGTACAGGGCCAGCATGGCGATGGCCGCCGCGATGTGGGTGGGCAGATCAACCTGCGCGTCGGGTTCTGAGCAGGGGATGCCTGCGGTAGATCCACGCCCTTCGTGGATGGCACCGGGGCGGGAGCGCTAGAGCTCCCGCTCCATTTCAACGGCGTCGATCCCGGCGCCATGCCCATCGGGCACGATGCGCGTCACCTGGAAACCCAGGCCGGCATAGAAGCCCTGGGTGTGCTGGCTGGTGCTGAGCGCGATGCGGTCGATCGACGGATCGCTTTCAGCCTGGTGCAGGCGCGCGAGTGCCAGTTCGCGGCCCAGTCCCTGGCGGTGCAGCGCGCGCTGCACCATGCCCCAGCAGAAGCCGGCGCTGCCGTCGCTACGGCGCGAGAGGCCACCACAGGCGACGACGTTTCCATCGCGCTCGATCACCTGGAATGCACAGTCCGTGGCCTGTTCGCGCAGGAAGCATTCAAAGTCGCTGCGCTCTTCGGGCGCGAAGTAGGTGGGTACGTTGCTGTCGAAAATCGACAGGCAGGCGCTGGCATCGGCGGGGCGGTAGAGGCGGAGATTCATGGGAAATGCGTGGAGTTGCCCGGCTGCATTTCAACCGTCCAGACGTTGGGAGGGGGCGAAAGTTCAAGGGTACATGGAGCGATGCCAATCCCTTTACAGGTAACGTCTCCCCACTCGAATGATCGTGCGGAATGCAGGCGCCTGAACCAGGCGGGTGCGTCGGTGGCGGGCAATGGCGAGGCGCATCCGGTGGCGATGGCGTGCAGTGGGGCGCAGTGGCTTCTGGGCTATGCTTTCCACACGTGGGACTGACCGCGCGGCAGGATCCGCCGGCCCCATTCGTCTTCCCGCCTGCAACGGAGCTGCCCAGCGATGCCTTACCCTTCTTTTTTCCGGACTGCCCAGCTCATGCGCGGTCTGCTGTTTGGCGTGGTGGGTCTGTTGATCCTTGCTGTGGCCGCCTTCGAGGTGACACATCGTCTTGAGTTCCTGGAGGTCGCGCAGGCCGTTGATGGCCAGGTCGAGCGCCTGAACGCCGGCGGATCGCATCCGCAGGTCGCGTTCACCACCGCGACCGGCCAACGCGTCTCGTATCCGCAGGGCGGCATGATCTTCGGCTATGAGCCTGGGCAGCCGGTACGCGTGCTGTACGACCCGGCGCAACCGCGGCTGGATCCGGTCCTGGACACGTTCGGTGCGCTGTGGGGAATGACGGTCGTGTGGGTGCTGCTGGGGCTGGCGTTCGTCGGCGCCTGCGTGCGGGGACTGCTCCGGCGCAGATGACCTGCGGCGGATCGCGCGCCGTCGGCGGGCGGGCCGTTGGACCGGCCACGACGGCAGGCCCTGTTCAGTCCGGTAGTACCTGCGACGATTCCCGCCAGCCAAACAAAAAAGCCGCCCACTGGGCGGCTTCTTCATTTATCTGGCGGAGAGAGGGGCCAATTTTACGATCCAATCAAGTCCAATGTTGCCCTATCTAATTGATATTGAAAATTTTTTCAGTCCTGTGCCGTACTATGAAATCCAGTCCAATCGGACTTCTTTGTATGGGAAATAGTATGGGACATATTTGATGGCTCGCCCTTTAAACCGACTCACCGCACGGGCAGTTCAAACACTCATCACTGCCGGCTATCACGCCGATGGTGGTGGCCTTTACCTGCTGGTCAAGCACTAAGGCACCAAGTCCTGGGTTCTTCGCTATCGGCGACAGGGGCGACTTCGTGAGATGGGTCTTGGGGCCGTCCGCCTTTTTGGCTTGCAGGAGGCACGTGCAGTTGCATTGGAGCAGCAGAAACTCTTGGCCCAAGGAAAGGACCCCATTGATGAGCGACGTTGCACCCGCGTTGTGGGGGCGACGTTTGGCGAAGCGGTGGACGCCTACATTCAATCCCATCGAAAGGCCTGGAAGAACCAAGCCCAGGCAGACCAATGGCATCAGTCTCTGCGCGACTACGGCCCGGCCAGGGAGATGGCGGTTTCAGCCGTGACTACGAGCACGGTCATGGCCTGCCTCTCGCCCATCTGGACGACCAAGACAGTGACGGCCACCCGTGTGCGTGGGCGCATCGAACGTGTATTGGATTGGGCCAAGGTGCACGGCATGCGCGATGGTGAAAACCCCGCCCGTTGGCGTGGTCACCTGGAAAGCCTGCTTCCCAAGCCAAGCAAGGTCAGCAAGGCCAAACACCATGCAGCAATGCCCTATGCCGATGTGCCTGCATACATGCGTGTACTTGCAGAGCGCGATGCGCGTGCACGCCGCGCGTTGCGGTTCACCATACCACTATGCAGCGGTCGGCTCGCTGGACGATTGGCGACGCGACGTGGCCCGGCGTTGCCAGGACAACTCGCGTCTGGTGCTGGCGGTGTCAGCGATGTTCGCCGGGCCGCTGCTGCACTTCACCGGCGCTACGGGCGGTGGTTTCCACCTGGTCGGCGGCAGCAGCAGCGGCAAGAGCACCGCGCTGCGCGTGGCGGCGAGCGTGGTCGGTCCCCCGGAATATGCCCGCGAGTGGCGCAGCACGGCCAACGGTCTGGAAGGCGTAGCGGTGTTGCACAACGATGCCACGCTGATTCTGGATGAACTGGCGCAGATCGATCCCAAGCAGGCTGGTGATGCCGCCTACCTGCTGGCCAACGGCAAAGGCAAGAGCCGCGCCAACCGGGCCGGTGAGGCCCGTGCGGCGGCACGCTGGCGGGTGCTGATCCTGTCGGCCGGCGAGGTCGGGTTGGCCCAGCACATGGCCGAGGTGGGCAAGCAGGCACGCGCAGGCCAGTCCGTGCGCCTGGCCGACGTACCGGCTGAGACCGAGGGCGGGCATGGTGTGTTTGAGCGCCTGCACGATGCCGGAGACGGCGCGGCGCTGTCGGCTCTGCTCAAGGACGCCGCAGCACGCACCTACGGCGCACCGTGGCCGCTGTGGATGGGTTACCTCACCCAGCAGGACAGCCCCACGTTGACCGCCCAACTGCGCGAGTCGACCGACCGATTCCTGGCCACCTATGTACCCGACGATGCCTCCGGTGAGGTGCGCCGCGTGGCCGAACGCTTTGCCGTTGTCGCCTTTGCCGGGGAGTTGGCAGCACCTGCCGCCACCGCATCACCGGTTGGGCCAAGGGCGAGGCGACACGGGGCGTGGCCACGTGCTTCCAGGCATGGCTGCAACGTCGGGGCGGTTCCGGCAGTGCCGACACCGATGCGCTGCTTTCCCGCGTGCGTGCGTTCTTCGAGGCCCATGGCGAGAGTCGCTTGGAGCCGCTGCGCTACGCGCAGGAAGCGCCACCAGTGCGCGACCGAGCGGGCTTCCGCCGCTTCGATGAGGTGGGTGTCACCGAATAGCTGGTGCTACCTGAAGCACTGAAACGGGAGTTGTGCGCGGGCTTCGATCCTCGCCAGGCCACCCGTGAGCTGATCGCAGCCGGTTGGCTCAACCCGGCTCCGATGGCAAGGCATCTCAGTCTGTGCGTGTTCCAAGCCTTGGCGCAATGCGTCTGTATGTCTTTGACAGTCGCAAGGTTCATGACGGCGCGCTGTAGGTAGCGCCGCCTTTCCCACACCTCGCTGACACAACGTCGGCGAGTCCCCCAATCGTTTCAACGGAGATTCAACATGAGCAACATCCAGACCAGCAACACCACTACCTCCGAACCGGCTATTCAACCCGTCGACGGGGCCGAGGTTGCGCCGGTATCGGAGAATAGGCGGCGGCTGAACGAGCTGGCCCAACAGTTGGCCAGCGTAGTGCAGCGCAAGCGCGTCCTGGTGGGTAAGGTCGATACGATGCAGCGCGCCAAACAGGCTGCACAGGGTGATGCCGCCGCTGCACGTCAGCAGTGGAGTGCCAAGCTGCGCGATAGCGATGGCACGCTAACCCGCGACATTCAGAAGCTGCGCGCCAACGAGCGGTCGGCGCTCTCGCTGGCTGAGGAATATGAGGCAATGGAGGGTGAGATTGCGGCTGAACTGCCTCGCCTGGAGCTGGAACTGGCCGAGGTTGCGAAAGACTGCCTGAGTGCGAAGAACGCCATTGCAAGTGAAGCTGCCAGCCAGGCCTATGGGCAGTTGCTGGAGCAAGTGGTTGATAGCCTGGCAGTAGCCTTTGCCTTGTTCTCTCTGGCGGAGAATGCGGGCGTGGACAATCGGCAGTCGGCGAGTGCCGAAGAATTGGCCAGCCGGTTCTTTGTCCGCCTCGGCAATGCGGTGCGCTCGCGCATGGACGATGCCACAGTGACCGAGCAGGTTGCGGAGCGCTTGGCATTGCCGCCGATGGATATGAGTGAGGTAGATATGCAGCTGGCGGGCAGTGTTGCCGCACGTATCAGGCGGCGGGTAGAGCTCAATGCAGAGCACACGGCGTAATGGATCCCTACGCTTCAATCAGCCTGAGCGTATTCTTCGCTGACATGCTCTCTCGTTTGCATGCACTGCAAATCGCTCAAAGGTGGCAGTGGGTGCCGCAACCTTCTGCAAGCGATACAGTTGACGGGGCGACAGGGGCATAACGAACCCCCTTGGGATTGAAAGAGGGATGGCCAACCGCCGCTGACGTGATTGATTGGCGGCGGTGTCCATTCCGGCGAGGATGTTATATGGGGAAATGCCCGCGGGCTATACAGGATGCAGTTTGGAACAATGCACTGCCCCCTCATATTCCTCGATGCCAATCAGCCACGACTATCGCCCCATGCTGGCGGCTCTGGCCTCAGTATCCTGCTGATGCTGTTCCTGCAGTTGAGTGACCTGCGATTGCTGTTCCACCTGGCGGCTAGCCACTTCGTATTTCTGCATCGATTCCTCAATCGGGGCTTTCACTGCCTGCTCGGTGGGCATGACCGCACGCAGATGGGCAGGATCGTCCAGCTTTCCCTGGACCACGAACACGTTGTGCGCGGCCGGATGTACTGAGGTAGCATTGCTCAACACCACATGATCCACTCGTGTCAGTCCACTGTTCTTTGCCAATACGAGCAGGCTTGCCGTCATGCGCTCGCTGGTCGCATCGAATTCACGTCCATGCTGTGTGTCCAACTCTGCAACGCCGTCGCGGATCTGCCGATACAGTGGGTCGGCCTGCATTGCAGCCATTGCAGTTGATGGCATTGCCGACTGTAGGGAAGGCGTCGCACTCTCTGCATCGGGCGGGCCTACTGGTTGGTCGAGCGAGGACCGCACGGTCTGTTGCGGGCTATCGTTGCTGATAGGAGAGTCCCGTTCCTGGGCTCGGCGGATGTCCTCAGTCGTGGTCACGGCCGCAATGGTGTAGGTCTTGCCATCGGACGCCAGACGCAGATTGGCAATAGGGCTGGCCATGTTGTAACCGCCATCGGCGTTTCGCTGCACCTGCAGGGCAGTGGTGTCGGGGTCCAGACCTTGAGCGGCCTGTGTGGCCTGGACTGCTGCCGCGCTCGCTGCCAGTTGTTCTGAACCCAGGGCAACCCCGGCGTTAGCGTAGGCGCCCTGCAGCGTGTCGCGCATGCGCTCATCGGCCGTCATCGGCGACGGGCTCTGTGTCGCTTGAGGTGGAGGTAGCGTGGCGGCCACTACGTCGCGGGTGGCATCCAATTCGGCGCGCAGATTGCCGGTGGCAGTGGAATCGTAGATCACTCCTTCGCTGACCCAACGGCCGTCCGCCTGACGCTGATAGCGGTTATCGTCGGAGGCGGTCACCGCATCCAGATCGGTGCGCGCCTGCTGCACAGCTTCGGGTATCGAGCCATAGGATGCCCAGCCATTCTGGGCATACGCTGCTTCGTAGCGCGCCGCAATTGCCGGTCGGCTGTTGGCAGCATTGTGCAGCACGACCTGGGCGGCGGCCTGATCGAGCTCGGCCGCTCGTTCTGGACTGGCCACGTCAATTCGGGTCTCACGCTGGCCAAGTTCATACACGGCAGTGGTCACCTCGCGCTGCCACTGCAGACCATCGGCTGTCCGTGTCCACTGTGCCGGATACCAGCTTTGTGGGTCACTGATATTGGCGGGCTGTGTGAACGGGTCGCGCTGACTGGGCGGGCTGCCCAATACCAATTTCACTGACTCGCTGGTTGCCTGGTAGTTCAGCTGGTTGGCAAGGGCCGGTGGCGCGCGCAGCACGCCACTGGCTGGGTTGTTTACGCCGTCGTTGGTGCTATCCACAGGCGCGGATCGCTGCCAGCCCTGATCGGGATGGTCAGGATTGTAGGTCCAAGTGTTCCCCAGGCTGTCGGCCTGGTTGTAGATTCGGCGGTTGTCCGTCCACTCGGCGATCTTGTCGCCCGCGAACGCGCCCGCTATGCCACCGACGGCCCCTGTGACCAGCAAACCCGGGCCTGACTCGACGCCAGCGACCGCTCCGACCGTCATGCCCAGGCCAGCACCGGCAAAGCCACCAACGCTACGTGCACCGAAGTGGATGAGCCCGGATTCTGCGGCAGTGTCATTGCCTTCACCGCGCAGACGGCTACTGTTGCGCAAAGCCTCACCGGCGTCATAGGCATCCAATGCTAGAGCTGCGATGCCCAGCGCGCTGCCTGCGCGTATACGGGTGGGGCGAACGCGAACCCTGTGATCGATATCGACCATTTCCCGCGCCTGCCGGTCAAGCCCCTCGACCACTTGGGCTTCGCTTCGCTCTGTTAGCAGGTTCTCTCGTGTGGGAGGAGAAACTTTGTCGTTGTGGGGCAGTGTCTGTGGCAAATCACGGTGCCAGGCCTGTTGCTCCTGCCAGCCATCGCGCAGCTGGCGCGTCAGGGCGGGATCTTTCAGTCGGGCTTCGCGCGCCTCTTGCAACGCAGCCCCAGGCAACTTCGGGCTGGTGTGGCTGTCGTACAACTCCTTGCCTTCACGATTGAAGATGCGAATTTGCACATCGGTGCGTTCGTGCACCAGGTCCAGGCTATTGGGCAACTTCTCGTAGATCGCATCGCGAGCACCGACGGGAACGTAGCGGCCGTAGCCATTGCCGTCTAGACCGCCTGCAAAGCGCTGCTCAACCCCGAGCTCGCTCTCAAGCTTCGCAGAAGCAACGGCGCGCACCTCCACCGCGTAGCCCTTCGATTGCAGGTCCTTGATCAGTTCAGACGACCACTCGCCGTTGCTCAACGTGGTGTCGAAGATCAGGTTCTTCTTGCCCGCAACGGTGGCATCCAACAGCTTGTCAGCCCATGCGCTGGCATCAGAGTGGGTGTACGAGGACCACGTGTAGGGATGGTTTTCCCGGAATTTCTCAATATCGGGATGGTATCCGCGCAGTTCATCAGGGTCGATCTTGATGACATCGTACTGAAGCTCAGTCTCGGCCCTTCCCGCCAAACTACCTTTACCTGCTCCGGGTTGTCCCGCGAGGATGATTGCCTTGGGCTTGGATTGTGAAGAAGCTTGAGCGAATCCGCTGCCAGGAACGACTTTCTCTTCGAACACATGGGAATGTGTTGCTGCGTCAAGACTACCAGTTGGCGCGTTCATTTAAACGCCCTTGTTCGATTCGAAGTAGCCCCAAAGATCATTCATCAATCCGAGCCGCATTCCTCCATTGCCAGAGCGGGCTCGGAACATAAGAAGTTCTTTTGCCTTCGCCTGTTCAATTGCCGCCGGATCGCCACTGGCTTCGGCCGCCTGCAGTTCTTTACGGGCTTCGTCGATGAACGCATCGAGCGCAGCCTCTAATGCCCAAATAGCCTGTTCAGACATGGGCGTGCCCTTGAACGGATTTTGGACGACGCGATTCAAGTCAGCTTGCAGCGTCTCGATATGCTCCGGATAGTCTTTGAGCATGTCCCGAAGTTTTTGCGGTACGGGAGGCGGAGAAGCGTGTCGCATGGCAGGTCCTTCGTGGGGAGGGGGCTTCCGTTCAGTGCAAGAGACTACTCGATTGAGGGCCGAGTATAGGCAACAGTGATCAACTGCTGCCGTGAAGCGGGTCACGTAGGTTGACCGGGCTCGATCCGGTCGTGCCGTACCGCTGATTCGGCGTCGTTCCTACGTGTGGAGATGGTCGCTGGAGCATATCGCCACTGCGGCAGCGACGAGCTGGGCTGTGTCAGCGCCAAGCCGTGGGTGGTCCGGCATGAGCAGCGGTTGCGCGAGGCGTGGTCAGCACCCGCTGCTGGCAGGAAGGTGGGCAGGCGAACAGGCTAGCGAAAGATCAGTGCCCGCCACTATTTGGTCAGAATGCCGGCCAACTGCGGTTGCGGGGCTCGCGGCACCGGGTGCTCGGTCGGGGGCATTGCGCCGCCGCCATGGGGAGGGGCTTTGAGCTTGCTGTAACACCGATAACACCTGTGTTACACCGTGGTCGGGATCGGCGAGGGTGGCGTAACTGTTTGATTTAAATTGTATATTAGACTGGTGTAACACCGGCCACACTTGTAACACCGAAAAACATCAATGTCGGAAACTGTTACTGGAATGCGGGTGTCAGTCTGACGACAGAGATGGCTGGAAGGCACTGTGGCACAAGGCATTTCAAGGAAGCTGTTGGCAAATCTGGCAGTGCGATGCTCGCCACACGTTTTCTGTTTCAGACCCTCAATTCATAGCCTTCCTGAAACACTGTCAGTAGTAGAAGTTTTCTTCTTGGACACTGTTGGACGCCTTGTTTTCGCTTCTTCCTGGTTCTGCGAATTTGGCTCCCACTCGGTGGCTGATGCCCCTGCCAGATACCCCTTTGGTGCGGGGTTTCGCAGGTAGTTGGATGCCCCCTCAATGTCTTCCATAGCCTTGCTGGGCCTACTCCTGGCCTTTGTGCAGGTGGTGCAGGAAAGGCACCCTATGAAGTGTGCAGGCGTGGCGGGGAGACGAGTGCGCACGCCGGGGTACGCACCGCGCTTGACCGCCTGCGCCCTCCCATCTGCTCAACTGCCTCTCAACCGCTTCTACGGGCCGCTGACGCGCAGCGCGCAGCAGCTCTTGGTGTTGGTCGCTTGCCTGGGCGCTCATGCTGCTACGCGCGCTCAGGACCTTGCGCATGCGGCACCTCATTTCGTTACGGCTGTCAGAGGCGGTGGCGAGGGAGCGGCGTGCTTCGCGATGCACGCAGGTCGGTCATCTGAAACTGCTTGCGTGCACTCTCGCTTCTCCAAGTGCAGCGCTCTTGCTGACTATCTGGATTGCCGTCCCAACGCGCAGGGCGCGCTGCTGATAGGCCAGGAATCAACGGATTGACGAAGTATGGGTCGGGGTATGGGGCCACATACGAACCCAAGAAAAAAGCCCCTGAAATCAGGGGCTTAGTTCGCAACTTGGCGGAGAGAGGGGGATTCGAACCCCCGAAGCGCGGTTTAGACGCTTACACACTTTCCAGGCGTGCTCCTTCAACCACTCGGACACCTCTCCGGATCCCTGCCATCGGCAAACGCCTCAGCAGGGGCGCAGATTCTAGCGGGCGGCGCGGCCGGACACAAGCACCTCTGATCAGAGGCGCATCCACGGGCATTGTTGGCGAGGGGGCTGGACAGGCATGGCACAATGGAACATCCGATGGAAAACGGTGGCCTGATGTCCTATCTCGTCCTTGCCCGCAAGTGGCGTCCGAAGCGTTTTGCCGAGCTGGTGGGCCAGGAGCATGTGGTCCGTGCGCTCAGCAATGCGCTGGACAGCGGCCGGGTCCACCACGCGTTCCTGTTCACCGGTACCCGTGGCGTGGGCAAGACCACCATCGCGCGCATCTTCGCCAAGTCGCTGAACTGCGAGCAGGGCACCAGCGCCGATCCGTGCGGCCAGTGTGCCGCCTGCCTGGACATCGACGCCGGTCGCTACATCGACCTGCTGGAAATCGACGCCGCGTCCAACACCGGCGTGGACGACGTGCGCGAGGTGATCGAGAACGCGCAGTACATGCCCTCCCGCGGCAAGTACAAGGTCTACCTGATCGACGAAGTGCACATGCTGTCCAAGGCGGCGTTCAACGCACTGCTGAAGACGCTGGAAGAGCCGCCGGAGCACGTGAAGTTCCTGCTGGCCACCACCGACCCGCAGAAGCTGCCGGTTACCGTGCTCAGCCGCTGCCTGCAGTTCAATCTCAAGCGCCTGGACGAAGACCAGATCCAGGGCCAGATGACCCGCATCCTGGCGGCGGAAGAGATCGAGGCCGACGGCAGCGCCATCGTGCAGCTGGCCAAGGCCGCTGATGGCAGCCTGCGTGACGGCCTGTCACTGCTGGACCAGGCGATCGCCTATGCCGGCGGCGCGCTGCGCGAGGACGTGGTGCGCACCATGCTGGGTACCGTGGACCGCACCCAGGTGGCAGCGATGCTGGATGCGCTGGCCGAGGGTGATGGCCCGCGCCTGCTGCAGGTGGTGGCCGCGCTGGCCGAATTCTCGCCGGACTGGAGTGGCGTGCTGGAAGCGCTCGCCGAAGGCCTGCACCGCATCCAGGTGCAGCAGCTGGTGCCGGGTGCCGCCGTGGCGGAAGGCCTGGATGTCGCATCATTCGCCGAGCGCCTGCGCCCGGAAGTGGTGCAGCTCTGGTACCAGATGGCCCTGAATGGTCGACGCGACCTGCCGTCGGCGCCGAGCCCGCGCGCCGGCTTTGAAATGGCCGTGCTGCGCATGCTGGCGTTCCGCCCGGCCGCAGCGGTACCGCCGGTGCCGAAGGCCGTCGACGGTGCGGTGGGTGGCACGCCGGGTGGCAACGCTGCCGGTGGTGGCGCCCATGCCGGAAACCATGAAGCGACGCCGGCTGCTGCCGTCGCTTCGGCCAGCCCGGCCGTGGCGGCGCAGGTGGCCGCTCCGGCGGCTGCACCGCGCGAACCTGAACCCGAACCTGAGCCGGCACCGCAACCGGAGCCGGATCCGACGCCTGAGCCCGAGCCGGTTCCGGTGGAAGAGCCCGTGTCACCGCCGCCGGTGAAGGCCGAGGCACCGGCGTCTGCCATCGCAGCAGAGGCAAGCGATGAGCTGCCGCCGTGGGCCACCGACGAAGCCGAGGCGCGGGATGGGGCCCTGGCGGCCGAGATGGCCGGCCCGGATGCCGCCATGGTCGCGCCCTGGCATGAACCGCCGGCTCCCGGCGCGGATCCAGTCGAGCCTGCGCCGCCGGAGCGTTCGTTCCGCGCCGAAGGTATTGCCATTGCGCCGGCCGAACCGGCCCCGGCGCATGCCGCCACGCCGCAGGAAGGTGTCAGCGAGCTGGCCACTGCCGAAGACTGGCTGGATCTGGTCGCCAACAGCGGCCTCAGCGGCCCGTCGCGCCAGCTGGCCGCCAATGCCGCCTTCATCAGCTGCCAGCACGGGACCTTGAAACTGGGCCTTTCGCCCGGATTTGAATACCTGCGCTCGGAGCGCGCGCTGGCCGCCCTGGGCGAGATGCTGGAAAAGGCCCTGGGCCAGGCGCCGAAGATCGTGGTCGAGACCGTGGAAACCGAACACGTTCCGGCCGAGACCCTGCATCAGCGTGCCGACCGCCAGCGTGGCGAGCGGCAGCAGGTGGCAGAGGCCGTTTTCATGGACGACCCGGAAGTGCAGGTGCTGATCCAACAGCACGGTGCCCGGGTTGTTTCCGATTCCATCCGTTCTTTTGACGAGTAAGACACTATGCGCGGCAATATCGCCCAACTGATGCAGCAGGCCCAGAAGATGCAGGAAAACCTGCAGAAGGCCCAGGAAGAAATCGCCAGGATCGAAGTGACCGGCAGTGCCGGCGGCGGCATGGTCAGCGTGACCCTGACCGGCGCCAAGGAATGCCGCAAGGTGCGCATCGACCCGTCGCTGGTCAGCGACCCGGAGATGCTGGAAGACCTGATCGCCGCCGCCTTCAACGATGCCTCGAACAAGATCGATGCCGAGTCGAAGTCGAAGATGGGTTCGGCCACCGCCGGCATGCAGCTGCCGCCGGGCATGAAGCTGCCGTTCTGATTGCCAGCGTGGCATCCGTGCAAGCGGGTGCCACAGAATCTGTAGCCGTCGAGCTCGCTCGGCGCCATCAAAGCATGCCGCCGTGTCCGCACCCCTGCTTGAACAATTGATCGACGCACTGCGGGTGCTGCCTGGCGTAGGCCAGAAGACGGCGCAGCGCATGGCCTACCACCTGCTCGAGCGCGAGCGCGAAGGCGGCCAGCGCCTGGCCGAAACGCTGGCCTTGGCGGTGGAGCGTATCGGCCACTGCGCGCAGTGCCGCGACTTCAGCGAAACCGAGCTGTGCCCGACCTGTGCCAACAGCAGCCGCGAGCGCAGCCAGCTGTGCGTGGTCGAATCGCCGGCCGATCGTCTCGCGATCGAGAACGCGACGGGTTTTCGCGGTGTCTACTTCGTGCTGCAGGGCCGGCTGTCGCCGCTCGATGGCGTCGGCCCGCGCGAGCTGGGCCTGGAGCAGCTGGAGCAGCGGCTGGCCGAAGGTGAGGTACAGGAGCTGATCATCGCCACCAGTGCCACCGTCGAAGGCGAAGCCACCGCGCATTACCTTGCGCAGCTGGCGCGCGCGCGCAAGGTGCGGCCCAGCCGGCTGGCACAGGGCCTGCCGCTTGGCGGCGAGCTTGAATACGTTGACCGCGGCACGCTGTCGCACGCGTTCGGGACGCGCAGCGAATTCCGTGATTGAGCACCACCCGGGCATCGCCCGGCGCGGCCGGCCTACAATGCGGAAGACACTCCCGCCGAGGCCGACCATGAGCAACGAAACCCTCTTCAGCAAGATCATCCGTCGCGAGATCCCGGCCACCATCGTCTATGAGGACGACGAGGTGCTGGGCTTCAAGGACATCGCACCGCAGGCGCCGGTGCACGTACTGTTCATTCCGAAGAACGAGATCATCCCGACCCTGGACGACCTGCAGCCGTCGCAGGCGCACCTGGTCGGCAAGCTGGCCCTGGCCGCTGCCGAATACGCGCGCCGCGAGGGTTTCGCGCAGGACGGCTACCGCATCGTGATGAACTGCCGCGAGCACGCCGGGCAGACCGTGTTCCACATCCACATGCACCTGCTGGCCGGCGCGCCGCTGGGGCATTTCGGTACGCCGGGGCGTTGAAGCCCTGTCCACGCATGCGTGGATGAAAAAGGCCGCCCGAAGGCGGCCTTTTCCGATCATGCAGGGTGGGTGGCGATCACCACCAGCCCCAACGGCCGTAGCCACCCCAGTACGGGCCCCACGGACCCGGGCCCCACGGGCCATAGGGGTAGGGCACCACATCGACCTGGCGCTGTTCCGGCCACAGGTAGATCACATCGGCCGACAGCTTCGGCAGGCGGTAGTCGTAGTCCCCGATGCGCGTGTTCTGGTAGCCGTCGATCTTGCCGATGAAGGTCACGTCACGGCCGGGTTCAAACACGGCCGGGTCGTAGAAACCGGCGCGGCAGGCAATGAAGCGGCCGTCGCTGGCGTCGGACGAGGTGGTGTTCGGGCGGCCACTGGCGTTGAGCGGGCGCGAGATCATCTGGAAGCAGGTCTCGCCCTGGCCGGGCTTGGTCTCGATGATGCGGCCGCCCCATCGGACCGGCGTACCGACCTGCTGGGTGGCGACCGAGTCGCGCGGGGAAACCAGGCTGAACTGTCCCTGCAGCGGCTTGGGGGCCGTGGCGCAGGCCGACAGGGCCAGCGTGGCCACAGCGGTGAGGAGGAACTTGGTGTTCATGGGGAGGCTCCGGAAGTCGGGCGATGCCTGCGCAGGTCCCGCAATAATGAAGCGAGGTCGGTGCAAGTTCCAGCGTAGCGCGCGTCGGCGAAACGCTGGCTGAGTGCGAGCAGGGCCGGATTGGGGCGCTGGGCATGTACCCGCCGTGACCAGTCGCGTGCGGTTTCGTGGGGGGCGCGGGCCAGGCCAAGGCGCGCATAACGCCGCCCGAGCCGGTGCCAGGCACGCAGCAGCGGGTCGCGCTCGCGCTCGCCGCGGGCCAGCAACCAGGCCATCCACGCCAGTGCCAGCAGGGCGGCGACCACGAAGCCGGTCACCAGCTGCGCCGGCCCGAGGTCATCCAGCCCGAACGGCTTGAGCAGTTGCTGCTGGCGGCGTGCATCGAAGGACAGCACCAGGTCGTTCCAGCCGCGCCGCAGCCAGTCACCCATCTGCCCCAGCTGCAGCCAGCGCTGTTGCAGTGGGGTATCGGTGCCGGCCTGCAGGCGGTCGTCCAGGGTGTCCAGGATGCGTTCGGGTGCCACGGCGGCAGTCGGGTCGACCCGCACCCAGCCGCGTTGCGGCAGCCAGACTTCGGCCCAGGCGTGGGCATCCATGCGACGCACCACCCAGTAGTCGCCGATGCGGTTGCGGGTACCGCCTGCGAAGCCGGTCACCACCCGGGCCGGAATGCCGGCATTGCGCATCAGCACTACGAAGGCCGAACTGAAGTGCTGGCAGAAGCCGGCCTTGTAGTTGAACAGGAAATCGTCGACCGGATCGCGCCCCGCCACCGGTGTATCCAGCGTGTAGGAGAAGTCGCGGGTGATCCATTGCAGCGCACGGCGGACGATGGCCTCGTCATCGCTGCCGGCCTCCTGCCGCCATTGCCGCGCGAGCTGGGCGGTGCGCGGATTGAAGCCCGGCGGAAGCTGCAGCGCCGCGCGGCGCAGGTAGGGCGACAGATCGGTGTCGAACCGTTGCGGCGGCGCCGAATGCAACCGCCAGCGGCTGAGCGCGGACAGCGTGCGGTCGCTGCGCAGGCTCATGTCGGCATCGAAGCTGCTGCCCTCCGGTGCGCGGCTGGGCAGGTCCAGTGCCACCAGCAGGCGACGGTCGGTGGGCTCGTAGTCGATCTGGTAGTCCCAACCGTGTGCGGCGGTTTCGACTACCGGTGCGGGGCGCCCGGCCGTCGCGCGATCGCGGCTCCAGCGGTGGCCGTCGAACGACGTCAGCACCGGGCCGCGCCAATAGCGCTGCGCAGGCTCGGGCACCGCGCCGAAAAACTGCACGCGCAACGCCGGGGTGTCGTCGGCCATCAGGTCCAGCCACTGGTCCGGCGCCATGCTGTCAGCCAGGCCCGGTGTGCCCACCGCTCGCTCGGGTACGCCCCACAGCGGCGTGGACAAGCGCGGGAACAGCCAGAAGCAGGCCAGCGCGAGTGGCAGGCCGATCCCCAGCAGGCGGCCGACGCCACGCAGTTGTCCGCGCAGCGGCAGGCGAGGGCTGTGGCCCTCGTCCAGGGCCAGGCGTTGCAGGGCCAGCAGTGCGGCAACTGCGGCCAGCGCTGCCAGCCCGGTGGTCAGCGGCCCCTGGTCGAGCAGGAAGGCCGCGAACGGCGAGAACAACGCGAAGCCCAGCAGGCTGCGCGCATCGCGCAGGTTGCGCAGTTCGCTGGACTTGATCGCCAGCATCGCCGCCAGCAATGCGCAGCCGGTATCGCGGCCCGGCCGCACCATGCCCATCTGCCAGACGATGGTGGCAAGCATGGCCAGCACCAGCACCAGGCGAACCGGCATCGGCAGCACCCGCCGCCACGAAAGCGCAGCGGTCAGCACCGCAGTGATCGCGATCACGCTGGCCAGCACCGGTGGCAGCTGCAGCAGCAGTGGCAGCAGCGCCAGCGCTGCGCTGGCCAGGGTCCAGCTGCGGGCGTTGCGGTCGAGCAGGACGGCAGGCTCAGTCATGGGGCATCAATGCCAGTGCGCGCAGGCACAGGTGGTGGTGGCTGGCGCCCTGGCCGGGCCCCAACGGCGGATGGGCCGGAAGCAGCAGCGTATAGCGACGGCCTTCGCGCTCGGCCATGTCGACCCAGCGTGCCAGTCGCGCGATGCGCGCTTCATGGCCCAGCGCCGCCAGCGTGCGCCAGTCCAGCACCACTTCGATGCCGATCGGCTTCTCGTATTCGCGTACCAGCAGGCTGTCGCGGCGCGCCGAGTGTTTCCAGGCAATGCTGCGCGGGGCATCGCCGGCACGATAGGGGCGCAACTGGTGCAGCTCATCGCCACTGGCATGGGCGCGGGTGTGCAGTGGGTCGTTGCCACGTTCCGGAAGCGGCGGTGCCAGTGCCTCGGCCAGCGGGTAGACCAGCAGCGGCTGCTCCGGCCACACCCACGACCATGCCCGCACCAGTCCCAGCGGCTGCGTGCTCGACAGGCGGATGCGGGGCAGTTCCAGCCAGCCGCGGCGCTCGCTGGGAACATCCAGCTCCACTTCGCCGCGACCGTGTGCAGGCAGTGCAACCCAGGCCTCGCTTGCGCCCAGCTGCAGGTGCAGCCCGTGGCGCGCGCGCGGGTCGCGCAACGAAAGGTCCACGCGCAGGCGCAGGGGATGCCCGGCCGGTACTGGTTCGGCGGAGATTGCATCGATCTGTATGCCGGACAGTTGCAGGTGCGCGGCGATGGCGCTGGTGATCGCTGCCGCGGCCAGCAGCAGCGCCAGCAGCAGGGCCGGGTTGTTGTTGTAGTTCAATGCGCCCAGCAGCATCGCCGACAGCAGGGTGGCGACGAACAGGCCAAAGCGGGTTGGTAGTACATAGATGCGATGGCGGTCCAGTCGCTGCGGCAGGGCTTCGGGCCTGCGGGGGCGTGCCAGCAGCTGCATGCGTGCCCAGCGTGTGGCCACCTTCAGTCCACCGCGACGGTCTGCAGGATCGCCCGCGCCAGCGCCGGCCCGGAGCTGGATTCGGCTTCGGCCACCAGGCGATGGCCGGCCACCGCCACGAACAGGGTCTGCACGTCTTCGGGCACCACATGCCCGCGGCCGAGCAGCAGCGCATGTGCCCTGGCGGCACGCAGCAGGGCCAGTCCCGCGCGCGGTGACAGGCCTACGCGCACGCCGGCATGGTGTCGGCTGCGGGTCAGCAGCGCCTGCACATAGTCGATCAGCGCGTCGCTGGCATGCACCTGGTCAACCGCTTCACGCAATGCACGCACCTGGGTGTCGTCCAGCTTTGGCAGCGCGCGTGCGATCAGGTCGCGGCGATCAGTGCCGCGCAGCAGCTCGCGCTCGGCCTGCGCGCTGGGGTAGCCCATCGCCAGGCGCAGCAGGAAACGATCCAGCTGCGAATCCGGCAACGGGAAGGTACCGGACAGGTCGACCGGGTTCTGCGTGGCGATCACGAAGAACGGGTCGGGCAGTGGATGTGTCTGTCCATCCAGTGTGACCTGTTGCTCGGCCATCGCTTCCAGCAGCGCACTCTGTGTCCGCGGCGGTGCACGATTGATCTCATCGGCCAGCAGCACGTGGGTGAACACCGGGCCGGGATGGAACTGGAACTGGCGGCTGCCGGCCTCGTACACCGAAACGCCAAGTACATCGGCCGGCAGCAGGTCAGAGGTGAACTGCACGCGCTGGAAGCTGAGGCCGAGGCTGCTGGCCAATGCATGCGCCAACGTGGTCTTGCCCAGCCCGGGCAGATCCTCGATGAGCAGGTGGCCGCCAGAAAGCAGGGCGACAAAGGCCAGCCTGACTTCCGGCACCTTGCCCAGCACCAGTGCGTTCACCTGATCCTGTGCCTCCCGCAGGGCCTGGCGCAGTTGATCGGTTAGCATGCTGGGATTGGGGGACGAGGCTGGCATGATCGTCTCAGGTCTGGAATCCACTCGATTATCCATAGAGCAATGCAAGGCGAACAGCGCGCGCGGACAATATTTCTCTGGTTATGGACGCTGATCACAGCGGCCAAGCTGGTGGTGGCTGCGCGCCTGCCGCTGTTCGTCGATGAGGCGTTCTATTGGCAGGAAGGCCAGCACCTGGCCGCTGCCTATTCCGACCTGCCGGGGCTGACCGCCTGGCTTGCACGCCTGGGAGTGGAGATCGGTGGCCATCACGTACTCGCACTGCGTCTGCCGTTCCTGGCCATCGGTGCGCTGCTGCCGTTGCTGGTGGTGCGCATCGCTACGCGCTGGTTCGGCAACGTGGCCGGTTGGCAGGCGGGCAGCCTGACGCTGCTGATGCCGTTGTCGGCCACGCTGGGCCTGCTGGCCGTGCCGGACGTACCGATGGCGCTGGCGGCGGTGATCTGCCTGCACGCAGGTGCACGCCTGCTGCACAGCGTGGACGCGTCCTCGGCGATGAAGCTGGCGCTGGGCCTGCTGATCGGTGCGCTCAGCCACTACCGTTTCATTGGTGTCATCGGTGTCGGCTTCATTGCGTTGCTGGCGTTGCCGCAGGGCCGTCGCATGCTGGCCGACCCGCGCGTATGGGTGGCGCTGGCGGTGGGCGTGCTGGCCTGGCTGCCGTTGCTGGCGTGGAATGCCGACAACCACGACGCCGGCCTGAAGTTCCAGGTGGTCGAGCGCCACCCGTGGACGTTCGAGTGGGAGGGGCTGTGGTTCCTGGTGATCCAGCCGATGCTGGTGACGCCGATCCTGTGCATCGCGATGTGGAAGGTCGCTCTCGCGGGTACCCGCAGTGGCGGTGGGGCGCGGGTGCAGTGGCGCTATTTCGGCCTGGTGGGCGGGGTGTCGACGCTGGGCATCTTCCTGCTGGGCTTCTTCACCGATGTCGAGCGGATCAGTTTCCACTGGCCGCTGCCAGGCTACCTGGCGCTGCTGGTGGCCGTGCCGGTGGTCCTCAACGGTTGGCCGCGCTGGCTGCGCCGTACCGGCTGGTGGCTGGCCGCTGCAGGTACCGTGCTGGCGTTCGGCTACTACCTGATGGCGTCCACGCCGGCACTTCGCGAGCAGATGGCCGGCAGCAAGTACTACCCGCGCAACTTTGCCGGCTGGCAGCCACTGGCCGTGGTGGTGCGTGACGAACTGCGGCAGATGCCACCGGGTACGCGTGTCCTGGCGGGCAACTTCAAGGTCGGTGCCGAACTGGGCTTCCAGCTGGGCAATGGCGATATCGAGGTGTTGCCACATCCGCTCAACGACAAGCATGGGCGCACCGCACAGCTGGCGCAGTGGGACCTGCTGCACGAAGGCCCGCGCAGTGTGCCGATGCTGCTGGTGCTGTCACCCAGTGACCAGCGCTACCGCGACCTGCTGGCGCGCTATCACACCCTCTGCGAGCAGGTGGGGCCGTTGCCGGCGCCACGCGTGGTCAGCAGCGATCATGGCTTCCAGCGGTTCCTGCTGTTCCGGCTGCCGGCCAAGCGTGCACAGGGGGCCTGCGTAACGCCCTCAATGGCTTGGCTGGATGCGCCGTCCAACGGTGAAAAGGTCTCCGGAACGCTCGCCATCAAGGGCTGGGCATTCAAGGATGGGGTCGGGCTGGCGCGGGTTGAAGTGCTGGTTGATGGCCGGTCGATCGGTGACGCGCGTTACGGGCGCGTGTTCGACATTCGCCCCGCCTGGCCGGACAGTACCGATCCGCAGCATCCGTCGGTGGGCTTCGACGCGTCGCTGGACACCACCACGCTGGCGCCGGGCCGGCACTGGCTCGGCCTGCGCCTGCACGGGCGCGATGGCAGCGTGGAGGCGTGGCAGGAGCAACCGTTCGAGGTTCGTTGAGGTCCTCTGGTCCTGTAGAGCCGAGCCGATGCCCGGCTGCTTCCGATTCAGATGGCAGGCAGCCTCGAAAAAAGCAGCCGAGCATGGGCTCGGCTCTACCGTTCACGGCACCGCGAATCCGGCCCTGCGCAGCAGGCCGCACAGCGCGATCAGTGGCAGGCCGACCAGCGCGGTCGGGTCGCGGTTGTCGATCGCCTCGAACAGGCTGATGCCCAGGCCCTCGCACTTGAAGCTGCCGGCGCAGTCCAGTGGCTGCTCGGTGGCGACGTAGCGGGCGATCTCCTGCGAGTCCAGCGCGCGGAAGTGCACTTCGGTCAGATCCAGGGCGGCGAGGGATTCTCCATCCCGTCTGAGACTGATTGCCGTGTGAAAGCGTACCGTCTGCCCGGACATCGCCACCAGCTGCGCACAGGCCGCCTCGACCGTGCCAGGCTTGCCCAGCGGCTGGCCGTTCAGGTCGGCCACTTGGTCCGAGCCGATCACCCAGGCACCCGGATGGCGCGCGGCGACGTCGGCCGCCTTGGCGGCGGCCAGGCGCGTGGCCAGGGCCATCGGGCCCTCGCCGTTCAACGGTGTTTCATCCACCTCCGGGCGTGCGCAGTCGAAGGGCAGGCCCAGCCGTTGCAGCAGTTCGCGACGGTAGCGGGAGGTGGAGGCCAGGACCAGTGACATGCGAGAATACCGAGGCAGGGCGCGGCAGTCTGGCCCGCCGGCAACGCCAGCAGCAAGTCCTGTATGGCGGGCATTTGACAGCGGGCGGTGCGATCCTTAGTATTCAGCGGCTTATGTCCGCGAACGTGCCCGAAACGCTGGATGCCTGGCGGATGGTTGTAGCGCGAAGGCGCTTCGACGGTCAGGTCTCCCTGGCTGAATTGACCCGCCTGCAGGGGTTGGTCGCAGATACCGACGGCGAGTGTGTCTACTCGCTTGAATTCGGTCGCGACGACGTCTTGCGGGTATCCTATGTGGAACTGACCATCGACACCGCGTTGCCGCTGACGTGTCAGCGCAGCATGCAGCGATTCCTGTTGCCGGTGAAGGTGACCCAGAGGCTTGGCCTGATCCGCGACGAGGACGAGGAATCGTCCCTGCCGGAGGAGTACGAGGCGTTGCTGGTGCCGGAAGACGGCCAGCTGCGTCCGCTGGACCTGGTCGAGGACGAGTTGGTGCTGGCGGTGCCTGTGGTGCCGCTGTCGCCCGACGGTGAGGCAGTCGATCAGGACTGGGCACCGAGCGAAGAAGAAACAAAGAAGGCCAACCCGTTTGCGGCGTTGGCGGCATTGAAGAAACAATAGCAGCCGGTTGTCGTCGGCGGCTGCGGCGAAAGCGAAAAGTGTGCTGGGCGCTGGCGTCCTGTGCGACGAAACGACGAAGCAAAACGAACCGAGTTTGGAGCAATCCCATGGCTGTCCAGAAATCCCGTGTTACCCCGTCCCGCCGCGGCCAGCGCCGTTCGCATGACGCCCTGAGCGCCAAGCAGCTGTCGACCGACCCGACCACCGGCGAAGTGCATCTGCGTCACCACATCACTGCCGATGGTTTCTACCGCGGCAAGAAGGTCATCCAGACCAAGACCTCGGCCGTCGAAGAAGATTGATGTGCCGGGAAGGCCGCTGCCTCCGGGCAGCGGCCTTTGCCTTCTTTCCCGGGCGTGCCGGTGATCGGCGGCCCGCGCAACAGGAAACATGATGAGCAAGCGGATCTATTCGAGGATCGCGGGCACCGGTAGCTATTTGCCGGAGAAAGTCCTGACCAATGCCGACCTGGAAAAAATGGTCGAAACCTCGGATGAGTGGATCCAGTCGCGCACCGGAATTCGTGAACGGCACATCGCGGCCGAAGGCGAAACCACCAGCGACCTTGGCTACAACGCCGCCCTGCGCGCGCTTGAAGCCGCAGGCATCGATGCCTCGCAGCTCGACATGATCGTGGTCGGCACGACCACCCCTGACCTTATTTTCCCATCCACCGCGTGCCTGATCCAGGCCAAGCTCGGTGTGGCCGGGTGCCCCGCCTTCGACGTCAACGCAGCCTGTTCCGGCTTCGTGTTCGCGCTGGGCGTGGCCGACAAATTCATCCGCTCCGGCGACTGCAAGCACGTGCTGGTGATCGGCACCGAAACGTTGACCCGCATGGTCGACTGGAACGATCGCACCACCTGCGTGCTGTTCGGTGATGGCGCCGGCGCCGTCGTGCTCAAGGCCGACGAAGAAACCGGCATCCTCAGCACCCACCTGCATGCCGATGGCAGCAAGAAGGAACTGCTGTGGAACCCGGTTGGCGTCTCGAGCGGTTTCAAGGACGGCGCCAACGGTGGTGGCACCATCAACATGAAGGGCAACGACGTGTTCAAGTACGCCGTCAAGGCGCTGGACTCGGTTGTGGACGAGACCCTGGCCGCCAACGGCCTGGACAAGTCCGACCTGGATTGGCTGATTCCGCACCAGGCCAACCTGCGCATCATCGAAGCCACCGCCAAGCGCCTGGACATGTCGATGGACCAGGTCGTGGTGACCGTCGACAAGCACGGCAACACCTCGTCCGGTTCAGTGCCGCTGGCGCTCGATGCCGCCGTGCGGTCGGGCAGGGTCGAGCGCGGCCAGCTGCTGCTGCTGGAAGCCTTCGGCGGTGGCTTCACGTGGGGTTCGGCCCTGCTGCGCTATTGATAGTGCAAGTTACGACAATGTGAAGTCTTGTCGTTACGGCCCTCCGGGGCCGTAACGCGTTTAAGGAGGACCTGTCATGGTTGAGCCCATCGTCATCGAAGGGCAACGTGCCTGGCTGAAGCAGTACGGCAAGGGAAGCCGGGCGCTGGCCCTGGGCCTGCTCAATTTTGTTGCCCGTCGTTTCCATCTCGATGCCCTTCGTCCTCCTCCGCACCGTGGCGGTGACGCCGCGCGTGAAACCGAGGCCCGCCGCCTTGCAGAGCTGCAGGCCCAAGGCGTGAACGTGCCGGACGTGCTGGGCACCGGCCATGCCGCGCTGGTGATCGGCGACAACGGCAGCTCGTTCAATACCTGCCTGCGTGAAGCGGATGAGGCCGGTCGTGATCGGCTGGTGATGGCGGCGATGCAGGCCATTGCCCAAGCGCATGCGCGCGGCGCCTATTTCGGCCAGCCGTTGCCGCGCAATCTCACCTGGGATGGGCAGCAGGTCGGCTTCATCGATTTCGAGGAAGATCCGCTGGAAGTGATGGACCTGTCCGAAGCGCAGGCCCGCGACTGGCTGATGTTCGGTTATGGCGTGGCCAAGTACTACGCTGATCGCCCTGAACATCTGCAGGCGATGATGGCCGAGGCGATGGGCGAGGTCCAGGCGCCGGTGCGCGAGCACGTGCATGCGGTCAGTGGCCGCCTGCGCAGCCTGGCCAGGGTCTGCATGAAGCTTGGCCGCTCAGCGCGCGCGCTGGCCCATTCGATCTTCATCACCCACGGTGCCAGCACTGCTGGCGTGCTGATGCTGGTGGGCCTGTGCGTGGATTTCCTCGCCGACGGCGATCTGGACGTGCTGCAGCTGTTCTGCTGATGGCTGATCGGGGTCAGATTCCTTTTCCTGCGGAAAAGGGATCTGACCCCATTGCGCTTGCCCGGCCGCCCTCCATACGCCTGCATACGCGCACGTACAGACGACACAGCGGATTCCCCCTTATCATGGCCCGCTTCGATTGCAGCAAGCGGATGACCGCGTGACCGTATCCACCCTCGCTTTTGTCTTCCCCGGCCAGGGCTCGCAGTCTGTGGGCATGGTGGCCGAGCTGGCCGAACTGCACCCGCAGGTGCGTGAAGCCTTCACCGAGGCATCCGATGGTGCCGGCGTCGACCTGTGGGCGCTGTCCCAGGGTGGCCCGGAGGAAATGCTCAACCGTACCGAATACACCCAGCCGGCCCTGTTGGCCGCAAGCATTGGTGTGTGGCGCGCCTGGAACGCCGTGGGCGGTCCGCGCCCGTCGGTGCTGTCCGGCCACAGTCTGGGCGAGTACACCGCCCTGGTTGCCGCCGGCGCGCTGAGCCTGCATGACGGCGCGCACCTGGTGCGCCTGCGTGGCCAGCTGATGCAGGAAGCGGCACCGGCCGGTGTCGGTGCCATGGCCGCCGTGCTCGGTGCCGAAGACCAGCTGGTGCTGGATGTCTGCGCCGAAGCCGCAGGCAGCCAGGTGGTGGTGCCGGCCAACTTCAATTCGCCGGGCCAGATCGTGATCGGTGGCGACGCTGACGCGGTCGACCGTGCGCTGGCGCTGCTGGCCGAGAAGGGCGTGCGCAAGGCGGTCAAGCTGGCCGTCAGCGTACCCTCGCACACCCCGTTGATGCGCGAAGCCGCCAACCGGCTGGCCGAAGTGATGGCCGGCCTGTCCTGGCAGGCGCCGCAGCTGCCGGTGGTGCAGAACGTCGATGCCCAGGTGCACGACGGCGTGGACGCCATCCGCACCGCGCTGGTCCAGCAGCTGTACCAGCCGGTGCAGTGGACCGGTTGCGTGCAGGCGCTGGCCGCCCGTGGCATCACCCAGATCGCCGAGTGCGGCCCAGGCAAGGTGCTGACCGGCCTGGTCAAGCGCATCGACAAGGCCATCGACGGCCGTCCTCTGGCCACGCCGGGCGACTTTGAAGCCGCCCGCGAGGCATGGTCGGCCTGACCTTCCCTGTTTCCTGCCGACCGTACCGGTGGCCGCTGCAAGCGGCACGGTGCGGCGGCCGCTCCCGTCTGAGGAAAACAACATGAGCAAGCCCCTGCAGGGTGAAATCGCACTGGTCACCGGTGCCAGCCGTGGCATTGGTGCCGCCATCGCCGATCTGCTGGCCGCCCAGGGCGCCACCGTCATCGGCACCGCCACCACCGAATCCGGCGCCGCCGCGATCGGTGAGCGCCTGGCCGCCCACGGCGGTCACGGCCGCGCGCTGAACGTCACCGACGCCGCTGCGCTGGACAGCGTGCTCGATGGCATCGCCAAGGAATTCGGCCCGATCTCGATCCTGGTCAACAATGCCGGCATCACCCGCGACAACCTGCTGATGCGCATGAAGGACGAGGACTGGGCGTCGATCATCGACACCAACCTGACCAGCGTGTTCCGCACCAGCAAGGCGGTGATGCGCGGCATGATGAAGGCGCGCAAGGGCCGCATCATCAACATCGCATCGGTGGTGGGCGTGACCGGCAATGCCGGGCAGGCCAACTACGCGGCCGCCAAGGCCGGCATCATCGGCTTCAGCAAGTCGCTGGCCAAGGAAATCGGCTCGCGCGGCGTCACCGTCAATGTTGTCGCACCCGGCTTCATCGACACCGACATGACCAAGGCGTTGCCGGAAGAAGCGCGTACCGCGCTGATCAACGACATCGCCCTCGAACGCCTGGGTTCGCCGGAGGACATCGCCCATGCGGTGGCGTTCCTGGCCAGCCCGGCTGCCGGTTACATCACCGGCGAAACCCTCCATGTGAACGGCGGCATGTACATGCCGTAAGCAAGGGGCGCAGGGATTGCGCCGCAAGTGGTTGATCTGCGGAGGTTTTTGCTGCAATGCAAGGCCGCGCCGGTTTCCACTACACTATCCCACGGCCATCGCCCTTGATGGCGACCACTTTTGAACCACAACTCCATCTGGAGCGAGATCCCATGAGCACCATCGAAGAACGCGTCAAGAAAATCGTCGTCGAACAGCTTGGCGTCAAGGAAGAAGAAGTCACCAACAGCGCATCGTTCGTCGATGACCTGGGCGCTGACTCGCTGGACACCGTCGAGCTGGTGATGGCCCTGGAAGAAGAATTCGAGTGCGAGATCCCGGACGAAGAAGCCGAGAAGATCAGCACCGTGCAGGCCGCCATCGACTACATCAAGGCCCACGTCAAGGCCTGATGTCAGACGGCAGTGCGCGCGCGGGTCTCCGCTCGCCGCGCACCGCACCCCATGGGGCCGCAGTTGCGGCCCCGTGTGTTTGAGCATCACACCGAAGCAAACCGTGTTACCCGATTGAACCTTCGGGTCAGGAGAATCAGCAATGAAGCGTCGCGTCGTCGTAACCGGCCTGGGTATCGTCTCGCCGTTGGGCAATGATCTGGCCAGCAGCTGGGAAGGCATCACCCACGGTCGTTCGGGCATCGGTCCGCTGACCAACGTTGCCGATGCCTACCTGGACCGGTTCACCACCAAGATTGCAGGTGAGGTCAAGGGCTTTGACATCACCGCCGACAACGAACTGTTCGGCAAGTACCGGGTCAGCGGCAAGGATGCCAAGAAGATGGATCCGTTCATCCATTACGGCCTCGGTGCCTCGTTCATGGCCCTGCACGACTCGGGCCTGGAGATCACCGACGCCAATGCCGAGCGCATCGGCGCCATTGTCGGCGCCGGCATCGGCGGCCTGCTCGGTATCGAAGAGCAGACCATCGAGTTCCACGAGGGCAAGAAGATCTCGCCCTTCTACGTGCCCAAGACCATCATCAACATGCTGCCGGGCCAGCTGAGCATCATCACCGGCCTGAAGGGCCCGTCGTTCTCGGCGGTGTCGGCGTGCGCGACCTCGAACCATTCGATCGGTACCGCGATGCGCATGATCCAGTACGGCGATGCCGACGTGATGGTGGTCGGTGGTGCCGAGCGCGGCTCCTCGCCGACCGCACTGGGCGGTTTCTGCGCGATGAAGGCGATGAGCACCCGCAACGATGCTCCGGAACAGGCCTCGCGCCCGTGGGACAAGGACCGTGACGGCTTCGTGCTGGGCGACGGCGCCGGCATCCTGATCCTGGAAGAGTACGAACACGCCAAGGCGCGTGGCGCGAAGATCTACTGCGAACTGGCCGGCTTCGGCGCCAGCTCCGATGCGTACCACATGACCGCCCCGAGCGAGAACGGCGAAGGCGCCGCCCGCTGCATGGTCATGGCCATGAAGGACGCTGGTGTGACCCCGGAACAGGTCGGCTACCTCAACGCGCACGGCACCTCCACGCCGCTGGGCGACCTGGGCGAGACCATGGCGATGAAGACCGCCTTCGGCGACCACGCCTACAAGATGATGGTCAGCTCCACCAAGTCGATGACCGGCCACCTGCTGGGCGCGGCCGGCGGCGTGGAAGCGATCTTCTCGGTGATGGCGCTGCAGGACAACGTCATTCCGCCGACCATCAACCTGCAGCAGCCGGGCGAAGGCTGCGACCTGGACTACGTGCCCAACGAAGCACGCCAGGCCAGGGTTGACGTGGTGATGTCCAATGGCTTCGGCTTCGGCGGCACCAACGGCACGCTGATCTTCAAGCGCGTCTGACCGGGTTGTAGCGTCGGGCCATGCTCGACTGAACGTGCATTACGCACGAGGAGGCCGCCGCAAGGCGGCTTCCGTGCATCTGAATCCCTGAACTGGCCATCATGACCCACGCACCGCTGATCCACCCGCTGCCGCACCCGATCGATCTGCTGGCCCTGCAGCAGCACGACCCGGCACGCTTCCCGCTGCTGATGGAATCCACCGCCTCGGGCACCGCCCAGGGCCGCTGGAGCCTGCTGCTGGCCGCGCAGGGCGACTGCCTGCGGCTGGATGCCGATGGCCAGGTGCGCGACCAGCACGACGCGGTACACGCCGGCAGCTTCCTGCAGGTGCTGGACCGTGCCTGGCAGCACGAACGCCTGCCGCACGACGGCAGCCACAGCCTGCCGTTCCGTGGCGGCTGGGCGTTGATGCTCGATTACGAAGTGGCCAGCCAGATTGAACCGGTGCTGCCGGCGCGCGCGCGCGAGGACGGCCGCCCGACCGCGCTGGCGCTGCGCTGCCCGGCTGCGGTGCTGCACGACCACCAGAACGACGCCAGCTTCGTCATCGCCGAAGCCGGTGAGCAGGCCCTGCTGGAGGCGCTGGTGACCATGGCGTCGCAGGCACTGCCGGAGGCCGGGCAGGGCTGGCAGCCGCCGCAGTCGGTGGGCGAGGATGCGCCACAGCGCTTCACCGACGGCGTGCGCCGGGTGATCGACTACCTGCGTGCCGGCGATGTGTTCCAGGTGAACCTGTCGCGGCGCTGGAGCGCGCAGTTCGCTGCGCCGGTCCAGCCGCAGGCGCTGTACGCGCAGCTGCGTCGTGCCAACCCGGCACCGTTCGCCGGCCTGTTCAGCGCGCACGGCCGCCATGTGGTCAGTTCCTCGCCGGAGCGGCTGGTGTCGGTGCATGCCGGCCACGCGCAGACCCGTCCGATTGCCGGCACGCGTCCGCGCTTCGAGGGGGACGATGATGCCGCGCGCATCCGGGAGCTGGTCGGCCACCCCAAGGAGCGTGCTGAGCACGTGATGTTGATCGACCTGGAACGCAACGACCTGGGCCGCATCTGCCTGCCCGGCACCGTGGTGGTCGATGAGTTGATGACGGTGGAGAGCTACGCCCATGTGCACCACATCGTCAGCAATGTCAGCGGCCACCTGCGCCCGGAGGTCACGCCCGGCGAGGTGATCGCCGCCACGTTCCCGGGTGGCACCATCACCGGCTGCCCCAAGGTGCGATGCATGCAGATCATCAGCGAACTGGAGCAGGTGCCGCGCGGTGCCTACACCGGCGCGTTCGGCTGGCTGAACCGCGATGGCGACCTGGACCTGAACATCCTGATCCGTACCGCCGAAGTGGATGGCCACGAGGTGAGCTTCCGCACCGGCGCCGGCATCGTGGTCGATTCGGACCCGGACAAGGAACTGGACGAGACCCGCGCCAAGGCCCGCGGCCTGCTGCGCGCGCTCGGCCAGCAGGGGTAGTGCCGGCCGCTGGCCGGCAACGCCATTCCCCCACGGTGGGTGCCGACCGTTGGTCGGCACGGAGTCCTCCATGGCCATTCATCCACGCATGGCGTGGATCTACTGATCGCCGCGCCAGGCATGGATTGTGGTGGGTGCCGACCGTTGGTCGGCACGCAGGCGCCACCCCGGTCATGACCCCAATCCACCGGCACGGTATCCTGCACGACGGAATCGAGTTCAGAGGTAGTCCATGGCGGGAGCCAAGCGCGGATGTCTGTTCGTGGTAACGCTGGTGGTGGTGCTGGGCGCCGTCGTGGCCGGCGCGGGCGCGTGGTTCTTCTACCAGCAGACCCGGTTCGCCGATGCCCCGATCACCCCGACCGCCGAGAGCGTGGTCATCGCCAGCGGCGATGGCATGAACAGCGTGCTGCGCAAGCTGCGCGATGCCGGCGTGGACGAGGGCCAGGACACCCAGTGGCAGTTGCTGGCGCGCCAGCTCGATGCGGCCGGCAAGCTGAAGGTGGGCGAGTACGCGCTCAGTGACGAGCTGACCCCGCGCGAGCTGCTGCTGCGCATGCGCGCCGGCAAGGTGCTGCAGCACCGGGTCACGATTGTCGAGGGCTGGAACATCCGCCAGCTGCGTGCCGCGCTCAAGCGCGCCGAGCCGCTGCTGCACACCACCGATACCCTGGATGACGCCGCGTTGATGCAGCGCCTCGGATTCGGTGGCCAGCATCCGGAAGGCCGCTTCCTGCCGGAGACCTACGTCTACCAGCGCGGCGACAGTGATCTGGACGTGCTCAAGCGCGCCCACGCCGCAATGGAAAAGGCGCTGGACGAAGCCTGGGAAAGCCGCGCACCGGACCTGCCGATCAACACGCCTTACGAACTGCTGACGCTGGCCTCGATCATCGAAAAGGAAACCGCGCTGGCCAGCGAGCGCCCGCAGATTGCCGGCGTGTTCATGCGCCGCCTGAAGATCGGCATGCGCCTGCAGACCGACCCGACCGTGATCTATGGCCTCGGTGCTGCGTATGACGGCAACATCCGCCGTCGCGACCTGACTACCGATACGCCCTACAACACCTACACCCGTGCCGGCCTGACGCCGACCCCGATCGCGATGCCCAGCCGCGATGCGCTGATGGCGGCCGCGCAACCCGCGGCGGGCGACGCGCTGTACTTCGTCGCCGTGGGCGATGGCAGCGGCGCGCACGTGTTCTCGCCCAGCCTGGACCAGCACAACGCGGCCGTAGCCCGCTACCTGCAGCAGCTGCGCCAGCAACGTACCCAGGAGACCCCGGCGCAATGAGTCCCGCGCTGCTTCGCCACCCGCGTTTCGTCAGCCTGGAAGGCGGCGAAGGCGCGGGCAAGACCACCGCCATCAATGCCATCCGTGACTGCCTGCGCAGCCACGGCCACGAGGTGGTGCTGACCCGCGAGCCGGGCGGTACGCCCCTGGCCGAGCGCATCCGCGGCCTAGTGCTGAAGCCCGATGCCGAGATCGCTGCCGAGCCACTCAGCGCCGAAGCCGAGTTGCTGCTGGTGTTCGCCGCACGCGCGCAGCATGTGCGCCAGGTGATCCGGCCGGCGCTGCAGCGCGGCGCCTATGTGCTGAGCGATCGCTTCACCGATTCCAGCTACGCCTATCAGGGCGGTGGCCGTGGCCTCGACCCGCAGTGGATTGCCGACCTGGAGCGCCGCGCGGTCGGCCTGCTGCCGGGCCTGACCCTGCTGCTGGATGTGGACGTGGCGGTGGGCCGCGCCCGCGCGAATGGCCGTGACCTGTGGCCGGACCGCATCGAGAGCGAGCAGGACGATTTCTTCCAGCGCGTGCGCGAAGTGTTCCGCAGCCGCGCACAGCAGGATCCGCAGCGCTTCGCATTGATTGATGCGGGCCAGGAGCAGGCGCGCGTGGCCGCCGATGTGGTCGCGCGTGTCGAGCGCTGGCTGCGGGACGGGGAGGGCGCATGAGCACGTTTTCGCCCTGGCAGCAGCGCGCGTTCGAACAGACGGTGGCCGCGCTCGACGCCGGTCGCCTCGGTCATGGCCTGCTGATCTGCGGTCCGGCCGGGCTGGGCAAGCATGAGGTGGCGCTGGCGCTGGCCGACTACGTGCTGGCGCAGGGCGATGCAGCCCACGCCACGCGCACGCGCCAGCTGATCGCGGCGGGCACGCACCCGGACCTGCAGCTGGTCAGCTTCATTCCGAACAAGAGCGGCGACAAGCTGCGTACCGAGATCGTCATCGAGCAGATGCGCGAGATCACCGACAAGCTGGCGCTGACCCCGCAGTACGGCGTGGCGCAGGTGGTGATCGTCGACCCGGCCGATGCGATCAACCGCTCGGCGGCCAACGCGCTGCTGAAAACCCTGGAAGAGCCGCAGCCCGGCCGCTACCTGTGGTTGATCAGCAGCGACCCGGCACGCTTGCCGCAGACCATCCGCAGCCGCTGCCAGCGCCTGGAATTCAAGTTGCCGCCGCAGCACGAAGCACTGGCCTGGCTGCAGCAGCAGGGCCATAGCGAGGCATCGGCGCGCGAAGCGCTGGACGCGGCGCGCGGCCATCCCGGCCAGGCCGACAACTGGCTGCGCGAAGACGGCCTGAGCCTGCGCCGCGAAGTGGGCCGCGAGCTGGAACAGCTGGCTGCCGGCAAGACCGGCGCGGTGGAGCTGGCGCAGAAGTGGTGCGGTGACGACAACGCGGCGCTGCGCCTGCGCTTTGCCGCCGACCTGGCGCTGGCCCAAGCCAGCACCGATGCCTTGACCACGCCGGAGCGATTGCACAAGCTTGCAGCCTGGTTCGATGCGGCCAACCGCACCCGCGACCTGCTGCGCACCACGGTGCGTGCAGACCTTGCGGTGGTCGAGTTGCTGCTGGCCTGGAACAAGGTAAACGAGCGGCCTGCCGCAAGGGGAAATCGATGAGTGCCAGCAACGCCCGCCAGGGCATCCTGTCCCTGGCCGTAAAGGACAAAGCCGCGCTGTACAGCGCGTACATGCCGTTCGTGAAGAATGGCGGCATCTTCGTGCCCACGCCCAAGCGCTACTTCCTGGGCGACGAGGTGTTCCTGCTGCTGACCCTGCCCGATTCCAGCGAGCGCCTGCCGGTGGCCGGCAAGGTGATCTGGGTGACCCCGGCCGGCGCGCAGGGCAACCGCACCGCCGGCATCGGCGTGCAGCTGGCCGATGGTGCCGAAGGCGAGGGCGTACGCCACAAGATCGAGACCCTGCTGGCCGGCCTGACCGGCTCGGACAAGCCGACCCATACGATGTGATTCCGGTAGCGTCGGGTCATGCCCGGCGGCGGCCCTCGAAACGCCCGTGAACACGAATGTGAAAAACTGTTGACGGCCTCTGAAAAGCCCCTATAATGAGCGGCTCAGCAACACACCGGGCGGTTAGCTCAGCGGTAGAGCATTGCCTTCACACGGCAAGGGTCACAGGTTCGATCCCTGTACCGCCCACCATGTTGCAGAACGAAAGAAGCCTCCAGAAATGGGGGCTTTTTTGTTACCAGCGATCCAGCAAGATCAGCTGGAAGCACACGCCCTTTCAGCCGTGCCGCTCCAGCAGCTCGCGCGCGATCATCGCCGTGGCATCCAGCAGGTCATGGCCGCTACCCGCCTGCACCACCACCGCCAATAGGCTGCGGCCCACCTCGGCATTGCCGCTGGTCAGTTCCATCTCGCCCTCAAAGCACAGATCGGCCAACCATTCATGGGCCTGCTGCAGCCCGCGCTTGCGGACGCGGCGGAACTCCGCGAGCAGCTTCGCCTGGCCGGCCTCCTGCTCACCGTCGGCCAGCAGGCCGATGGCACCGCCGTGCGCCGCGCGCCAGAGGGCCGGTAGCGGGCGACCGTTCGCGTCCACCACGTCCGGCGAGAACTGCGCGCAGTACATTTCGTAGCGCTTGCCCGCTGTGCTGCGGGGCACGATGCCGGCTTCGGCCAGCAGGCGTTCGGCTTCATCCAGTGTGCTGAACTTCAAGCGCAGCAGTGCAGGGCGGCTCAGCTGTTGTGCCAGCGCGTGCTGGTTGGCGGCGAACCAGACGTTCCAGCCCACGGTTGCGCGGCCTTCCAGTGCGGCCTTGAAGTATTCCAGGTGTTCGGCGTCCATTGCGGCCTCCTGCGTTCCCTGCGCGATTGTAGCGGGAGCACATCCGCGCCGGTCAGGCATCGCCGCTGGAGAGGCAATGATGTGCCTCGCGCACCAGCTGTCGTGCGGCCACGATCAGTCCGTCGATATGGAAGGCGCCCAACTGTTCGTCCGGGCCACCTTCGTTGCGCGCATGGTCGGCGGCCTGCAGCAGATCGAGCAACGCGCCGAGCGCAGATAGCGAGCGGCGCAACGAAGCGTGATTGCTGGCGCCGAGGGTGAGGCTGATGCACGGCTGTCCGTCATCGCCGTCAGCATGGTTGATCGCATTGAGACGGGCGAAGAACGTGGCCGACTGCGCCGGCAGGTTCTGTTCGTTCAGTGCGCACTCGATCTCGCGTGCGACGTCTTCGGGCACATCGGCGGCGACGTCGCCGATAAGGGTGTACAGGCGGGGATGGACGGCGGTGCGGTTGGTCATGGCGAAACCCTCACTGGCGTAGGGCCACCTTCCGGAGTGAAGGTGGCGGACGGTGCGGGTTGGCGTACCGGGGCAAACACAACGGAGTGAGAAATCACCCGGCGGATCGAGTGATCCCCACACACCGCCCGCCATTGAGGGCAGTTGGTGCATTCTTGCGGCTACGCACTGCTGCGCAACCTATCCGTTCGGTTTGCTTTTTCGAGACGCCAATCCCGGCCAAGGCGTCTTGCCTCGGCGCGGCGATCTTCAAGCCGGGCAATCACATCGGTCTGTAAGGAAAATTCTCAACTGTCCCTAGGCAGGCCAGACGTTTCCCGATGTGTGTCGTCCGACACCTGCGAGTAGTGCGGCCCATCACTGATGGCGCACATCGCCGCCCCTGCCGACCGTGCACATGACGACTCCGGAGGGATGCCGCCACGGCAATCGCGTCACCCCGCGCGGCGGAGGCGGGACCATGCCACGCATGGAGCCAGAGGGTTCCATCCCTGCGCTGTCCCGCCGCCCCGGGCAGGCGTAGTCTCAGCCTGTCGTCGTACCCATCCACTCTGGAGTGCCACCATGCCGCTCGCCCGCATCGATCTTCGCAAAGGCAAATCCGCCGACTACCTGCAACGCGTCGGCGAAACCATCTACCAGGCCATGCGCGCGGTGGGAGTGCCGGAAAACGATCGCTTCCAGATCTTCCAGGAACACGCGCCCGGCACGCTGATCTACGATCCCGGCTACCTGGGCGTGGATCGCACCGACGACTTCATCTGCATCCAGATCACCTGGAACGAAGGGCGCACGCTCGAGCAGAAAAAGGCGTTGTACGCCGGCATCGCCGAGGGACTGCATGCGGCGGTGGGCATCCGCCGCGAGGATGTATTCATCAATCTGGTGGAAGTGAAGAAGGAGAACTGGTCGTTCGGGAACGGTCAGGCGCAGTACGTGAGTTGATGCGGGAACGGTGTCAGCGCCTGATGCGGCTGGGTCAGGCCATGCGCGGCGACGCCTGCTGTTGTGCCTGTTGCTCGTCCTGCGCCAGCCGGCTTGCGTCGCGGGATCGCTGCTGCACATTGGCCTGCTGATACAGCGTATCCGCGTCGCCCTGCTGCGTATCGAGCAGGGACAGGCGCTGGCGATTGGCGGCAGGGTCCGGCGAGGCGGTGTCGCCGCTGCGATGCAGGAATACGTAGCCGGGTGCCTCGGCGGTGCTGTTTGAACTGAATGCCACCTGCAGCGTGTCCTTTTCGCTGAAGCCGGCCTGCACCGCCGCGTGGGTCAGATGGCCTGCCAGTCGTTCGTGCTCCTGGCCGGGGGGCAGTCCCTGCTGTTCGCTGGCCTGGGCGAGTGCGGTACGCACTTTCTGGTCCAAGGCATGAAGGCTGTGCCCCGGTGCGCGCGCGTCCGCAGCCAGACGCTCGCCCAAGGGGCCATCAATGCCATCGGTTTCGCTGAGCAGACGCTGCTTCAAGCTGCGCTCGGGCAGGGGATGAGTGGTGGTGCGGTTGAGTTCGCTGTTGGGGAAAGGGGGCTCAATGCTGTCCACGCCATGGATGTTGCGCAGCGGACGATAGCCGTCCTTGCCCTGTGACTGGACGCCCAGCGGAATGCGGACATCGGGCAGCAACTGGCCGACGGGGCCGCCGATGCTGTTCACGTCCAGGCTGTGCTTGCGCTGGATGCCGGCGTGATTCAATGCGCCCCAGGTGAAGTCCACGCAGTTGTGGCGCACGTCGGCATAGTGCTTGCTGAAGCCGTACTTCACTGGATCGTCGCCGAACGCCTTGAGCTTGTTGTACTGGGCTTCGGTGATTTCGATGGTGCGGACATGGGCGGGGTCCTTATAGACTTTCACGTCGTCTCTGACGATGCGCCCGGGACCATTCATGCTGCCATGCTCGACGGGTGCGAAGCCGAAACTCTGCGCCGCTTTACCTGTAGCATGCAGAACATAGAACATGTGGCCAGGCCCGGAAGTATCAGGAGTGCCATCGGGCGTCAGCTGCTGCTTTCCCGAATCGGGATCGAGCAGTGGGGTGCCGGGTGCGGCAATGACAATGTCCAGGCTGTAGCGGGGCTTGTTCATGGAAACTCCTTCGTTCCTTCGAATGAATGGTGTCACTTCCCTGCAGGACGCGAGGCGTGCACGACTAGCCTTGCCGAATAGTCTTGCAGTCCTGATATGGCATGGACCGTTTGAATCTGCAGCCGGTATCTGCTGTCGAGCTCCAGCGGCAGCGCTGTCACGTTCAGGAGGTAGTTGCCGTCGCTGCCTGATGCGAGCGAGGCATAGCGCCAGCTCTCAGAGTGGTGCCACGAGGGGAGCGGCTCAACACCGTTGCGCGCGCGTGCCTGATAGCTGTCCTGTGTTGCAATCTCCTGCCAGGTAGTGCCTTCCCGACGCTGCAGGGATACTTCGAATGGGATGTTGATACTTGCTATATCGGGCGTGCCCGTTGTGGCTGGACTTCGCCGCTGCAGTTCCAGCTCCACCGCATATGTGCGGTAGCTGGCAAAATTGCGCGCCGTGGTTTCGAACTCGAACTGCACCTGCTGGCCGGGCGCGTCCACGGCGATGGGCTGTGAGAGTTCCAGCGGCTCTGGCGGTGGGGGCGGCCCCTTGTCGGCGCAGGCAGCAAGCAGAGCGGTCAGGCCGAGCAGGCTGATGCGCTGCCGGTGTGTGATGCGGGTGGTCATGCAGATTTCTCTGGCTCCTTGCCGTGGCCAATTGAACCCTAACGTTGGCGAGGCAGAGCCCGCAAGCGCAGGGACCGCGGTGTGGTGCATTCACATGTCGGCGCGCGAGGCGAGCTCCTGCGTCACCGTGTCGCAGGGGGCAAACCCTGAACGGGGTCCAAGGTTGGGCACAGGCCCGTAGAATGGCCGGGTGCGTCATTCTGTCCTCCACCGCCGGTTCCAGGCCCTGGCTTGGCTTGCCATGCTGCTGGTGCTGCTCGCCCCGCTGGTGAGCCGCTGGCTGGCGCATGGTCACGTGGCTGCCGCTGCGCCGGTGGCCGCCATGGACCACGCAATACACGCAGAGCATGCGCAGCACGCGATGGAAGGGCACCACGACCATCACGCGATGGCGATGCCGCACGGCGAGACCGCAAAGAAGCCGCCCGCCGATCCGCATGCCGATCATGAGATGGGCGTGGATTGTGATTACTGCCTGATTGCAGCGCGGTTGATCACCCTGTTGGTGGCGGCAGTGCTGCTGTTGATGCCGATGGCTCCGGTGTGCCGCGCGTTGCGCGGTGCCGTGCAGGCGTTGCCGCAACGAATCGGCGGCACATTGGGCGCGCGTGGGCCGCCGGCACTGATGGCTGCCTGAGCCGCACGCGCGCTGCATTGAACGTTCTTCCATGAGGTTGCCGGCCACGGCCGGTGCCCGCACGCGCGTGTCTGTCCCTTTCTGATTGCTGCCCTGCCATTGCGGGGTGGCCTTGCATGCCGTGAAAAAATGAAAACGAACCCCAACCCCGCGTGCCTGCGCCGGGCGACGCTGCCTGTCCTGTGCGCGCTGCTCCTGCATGCTGCGCCCCTGCTTGCCGCCGACGCGGCACCCCCGACCACGCTGGAGACCGTGCGGGTGGTTGACACCCGCAGCGGCGAGCTGTCCTCCATTGCCAGCGCAGGCTCTGCATTGGGCCTGAGCGTGCTGCAGACACCGGCCAGCCTGACGGTGATTTCGCGCGAACAGCTGGATCAGCGCGGCGACAGCAACCTCAACGATGCGATCAGCCGGGCAGGTGCGATCAGTGCGATGCCGCACCCGGGCAACGGTCTGAGTGCGCTGTCCAGCCGCGGCTTCACCGATGGCGCCTCGGTGATGCGGCTGTACGACGGGCTGCGCCAGTACGGCGGCGTGGGCATCACCTTCCCGTTCGATACCT
Organism: Stenotrophomonas sp. Pemsol; assembly: GCF_003586545.1. Lineage (NCBI taxonomy): Bacteria > Pseudomonadati > Pseudomonadota > Gammaproteobacteria > Lysobacterales > Lysobacteraceae > Stenotrophomonas > Stenotrophomonas sp. Pemsol. Next base: position 668,315 of record NZ_CP025780.1, read on the forward strand.
GGTCGATCGAGCGCATCGAAGTACTGCGCGGGCCGGCCTCGGTCATCCACGGCGACGGTGCGATCGGCGGGGTGATCAACATCGTGCCGAAGAAGCCCTCGCGCGGTGCCATCGAAAACGAGATCAGTGTGACCGTGGGCAGCGAGGACACCGCGCGGCTGGGCTTCGGCAGTGGTGGCGCGCTGACGCCCGAGCTGGCCTACCGGCTGGATGTGAGCGGCAACTACAGCGGTGGCTGGGTCGATCGGGGACGCAACGGCGATGCCACCTTCTCCGGCGCGCTGCTGTGGCAGCCGCGCACCGACCTGCAGCTGACCTTGACCCACGCGCAGGGCCATCAGAAGCCGATGCGCTACTTCGGCACGCCGCTGGTGGAGGGACGTCAATTGGACGTGCTGCGCCATCGCAACTACAACGTGGACGACAGCGAGATCCGCTACCGCGACCGCTGGACGCAGCTCGATGCGCAGTGGACGCCGAACGCGAACGTTGACTGGCGCACGCGCGTCTACCAGATCGACAGCCAGCGCGACTGGCGCAACGCCGAGGCCTATGTCTACAACCCGCGCACCGGCCTGATCGATCGCTCGGGCAACACCCAGATCACCCACAACCAGGACCAGACGGGGCTGACCTCGACGCTGCGCGTGCAGGGCAGCGTGGGTGACCTGCAGAACAGTTTTGCCGTGGGCCTGGACGCCAACCGTGCGCACTTCAAGCACACCAACAACACCTATGCCGGCAGCTCGGGCCCGGTCGACCCGTTCCATCCGGTGCCGGGGCAGTTCGCCAGCGACGCGCCGAACCTGCCGCGCTACCGCAACGCCGCCGAGCAGTACGCGCTGTTCGTGGAAGACCGGTTGGCGCTGAGCGAGCGCTGGTCGGTGCTGGCTGGCCTGCGCCATGATCGCGCGCGCATCGATCGCACCGATCTGATCAGTGGCCAGAACGCGTTCTCGAAAACCTACAGCAGCACCGGCTGGCGCGCCGGCACGGTATTTGCGCTGCAGCCGACGCTGAGCCTGTATGCGCAGTACTCGCAGGCGGCAGATCCGGTCAGTGGACTGCTGATGATCAGCCCCGCGAATGGAGCGTTCGATCTAGCCAAGGGGCGGCAGATCGAGGTGGGCCTGAAGCAGGCGTTCGACGGTGGCGAGTGGACGCTGGCGGCGTACCGCATCCGCAAGACCGGGCTGCTCAGCCGCGATCCGCTGGTGCCTGATCGCCGCGTGCAGGTGGGCGCGCAGACCTCGCGCGGTATTGAAGCGTCGTTGACCTGGAATGTCGCGCCGCACTGGACGCTGGATGCCAACGCGACGGTGCTGAAGGCCGAATTCGAGGACTTCCTGGAAACCACGGGTTCGCCGGCGGTGCTGGTATCGCGTGATGGCAACGTGCCGCCTAACGTGGCCGAGCGCCTGGCCAGTGCGTGGCTCAGCTGGCAGTTCGCACCGGACTGGAGTGCGGCGGGGGGCGTGCGTTACGTCGGCAAGCGCTACGCCGACAACGCCAACACATTGGAGCTGCCCGGCTACAGCACCACCGACCTGGCGCTGACCTGGCAGGCGGCACCGCGCACGCGGGTGAGCGCGCGCCTGTTCAACGTGTTCGACAAGGCGTACTACGCCACCGCGTACTACACCAGTACGCAGTGGTTGCTGGGTGCAGACCGGCGCGTCGAATTCACTGTTGACCATCGCTTCTGAGGACGCTGGCGATGACGTTGCGATCCACCGCCAAGCGCTGGACCTACCTGGTGCACCGCTGGCTGGGCATCGGCGGATGCCTGCTGATGCTGCTGTGGTTCGTCAGCGGCATGGTGATGCTGTTCATTGGTTACCCGAAGCTGACACCCGGTGAGCGGCTGGCGGCGTTGCCGGTGCTGGGTGAGGCCCGCGACCTGCAGGGGCTGTCGGTACTGCCGGCTGCCGTGCAGGCCGAGCCGGAGGCTGTGGCATTGACCACACTGCGTGGCGAGCCGGCGTATGTGGTGCGAAGTGGCAGCAACGTGGGCGCCTGGTCTGCCGTGACCGGCCAGGCGCTGCTGCCGGTGTCGGCACAGCGTGCCGAAGCGTCCGCTGCACAGTTCGCGGGCGGCCCGGCCTTCGTGGGTGCGATGCGCGTGGACGAGGACCGCTGGACGCATTCGCGCGCTTTGGATGCGCATCGGCCGCTGTATCGCGTCGAGGTGGGCGGTGAGCAACCGGGCGACCTGTATGTGTCCTCGCGTACCGGTGAAGTCGTGCTGGACGCGCCGCATATGCAGCAGCGCTGGAACTATGTGGGCGCCTGGCTGCACTGGTTGTATTTCCTGCGCATGCAGTCGGTGGACCCGGTGTGGACGTGGGTGGTGATCGTGCTGTCCGCACTGTGCACGCTGGCGGCGGTCAGCGGCATCGTGGTGGGTGTGTGGCGCTGGCGTTTCCGTGGGCACTATCGTTCCGGTGCGAAGACACCGTACGTCGAGCCGTGGATGCGCTGGCACCATCTGATCGGTCTGGTGGCAGCGGCCTTCGTGTTCACCTGGATCTTCAGCGGCCTGATGTCGATGAATCCACTGGGCGTCTTCAGCAGCACGCATGCTGCGATCGACGGTGGGCGCTATCGTGGCGGCGCGGTGGCGGTGGATGGCGCGTTGGGCGATCCGGCGAAGCTTCTGGCGGTGGCCGATGCTGAGTGCTTCCGGCCAGTTGAGATCCAGTGGCGGCGCATCGGTGGTGAGCTGTTCGCGGTGCTGCTGGACGGGCAGGGCGAGACCCGCATCGTGTCCGGCAGCGACGAGCATCTGCAGGTTGCGCACTTGCTGCCGGCCGCGTGGCTGCAGCAGAAGGCGCGGGCGCTGTCCGCTGCGCCGATGCAGGGCTTCGTGGTGCAGCAGACAGCGGATGCCTACTTCTATCCGCGTGCACCGGAAGCCATGAACGGCGCAGCAGTGCGCCGCTTCCCGGTGGCAGTGGTGGACTTTGGCGATGCGGAGGCGACGCGCGTCTATCTCGATCTGGCGACCGGCGATCCGTTGCTGACGATGGGGCATCGCGAGCGGGTGGGGCGCTGGTTGTTCTACTTCCTGCACAGCTGGGACCTGCCGGCGATGCTGCGCCAGGAAGGTGTCCGGTTGGCGGTGTTGCTGCTGCTGAGCGCTGCTGGCACCGCGCTGTGTGCCACGGCGACGGTGATCGGCTACCGGCGCGTGCGGATGAAGCTGCGGCGCAGGCGGCGTTGATGCCCTGGGCTACACCCGCAGCCAGCGCGTGGACACCGCCACCAGCAACAAGGCCGTGGCCACGCCGACGAACGCGGCGATCAGGCCGAAATGGTCTGCGGCGAAGCCGATCAGTGCCGGTCCGGCAAGGATGCCGGCAAAGCCGAGCGTGGACACGGCAGTGATCGCCAGCGCGCCGGGCATGCGGGTCTGGTGACCGGCCAGCGAGAACAGCGCGGGCGCGATGTTGGCGCAACCGAGGCCGACCAACACGTAGCCGACCAGCGACGCCTGCCACGGCGTGACCAGGGTCAGCACCAGCACGCCCGCAGCGGCAAGCAGAGCACCGAAGACGATCGCGCGCTGGCGGCCCACGCGCGCCACCAATGCATCGCCGAACAGGCGCGCGACCGTCATGGTCAGGGTGAAGGTCACATAGCCGATGCCGGCGAGGCTGGCGTCGGCGCGACGAACGTCACTGAGGAAGACCGCGCTCCAATCCAGCATCACGCCTTCACCGAGGAAGGCGACGAACGCCAGCACGCCGATGAACAACACGATGCCGTGCGGCAGGGCCAGCATCGGTGTGTCGTGCGGCATGCGTTCGCTGTGCCAGTGCGCTGCCGACAACAGCATCACCAGCAGCATGGCGCCAACGGCGATCAGCACCGATGCCAAGGGCGGCAGCTGTGCGGACAGCAGCACGGTCATGGTGGCCGCGCCGAGGAAGCCGCCGATGCTGAAGAAGGCATGGAAGCCGGACATCATTACGCGCCGTGCTTCGCGCTCGACGATGACGGCCTGTACGTTCATCGTGCAGTCCATCGCGCCCACGGCGGCGCCGAACACGAACAGCACCAGCCCCAGTTTCCAGGCCGAGCCGGCCAGGGCCAGGCCGGGCACGGTCAGGCAGATCAGCAGGCTGCTGGCCACCATCACCCGCCGGCAACCGAGGCGCGCGGCCAGCACGCCGGACAACGGCATTGCCAGCAGCGAACCGGCACCGAGGCAGAGCAGTACCAGCCCCAGCGTGGCGTCGTTGATCCCGGTGCGTGCCTTGGCGAACGGCACCAGGGTGGCCCACAGCGCGGTGGCGAAGCCGGGAATGAAGAACGCAGCGCGGGTCGCGTGCTGTTCGGTACGCGCGCGGTTGGCAAGGGACATGAGCGATACGGTCAGGGGGGAGTGGGGTGTACCGCGATGCCGGCGGCGCGGAAGCGCGCCGCCAATGCGGGCGGCGCGGTGGTGGTCAGCACCAGGTCGTCGATCTCGTCGAGGCTGGCGATCTGCCAGTGGCCGCGGGCACCGAGCTTTTCAGTAGTGGCGGCGACGATGACGCGGCTGCTGCACGCGACCATCGCGCGCTTCAGCGTGGCCTCTTCTGCATCCATTGCCCATACACCAGTATCGCCGTCCACCGCGCAGGGGCCGGGCAGGTACACGTCGGCGCGCAGGCGCTGCACCTGGGCCAGTGCTTCTGCGCCGACCGCACCGCCACCGCTGGCCAGGCGGCCGCCGATCAGCTGCACCGAGGTGCCATCAAGCATGCTGGCGGCCGTGGCGATCTGTGGCGCATTGGTGATCACCGTCAAGCCGAGGGCGGGCGGCAACTGCTGGGCGATCGCCAGGTTGGTTGAACCGGCATCGAGCAGTACAACCTGATTGGGTTGCAGCAACGCGCAGACGCGGGCGGCCAGCTCGGCCTTGTCGCCGCGGTCGCGGGTCAGGCGCTCGCGCAGCGGGCGTTCCTTGGGCGGTGGCAGCACGGCGCCGCCGTAGACACGCTGGCACAGGCCCTGTGCGGCCAGCTCGCGCAGGTCGCGGCGGATCGAATCTTCGGAGACGGCATAGCGGCGCGCCAGTTCGGCAGCGACCACGCGGCCCTGCTGGCGCAGTTCTTCGAGGATCTGCCGAGTGCGTTGGGCGGGGAGGGGGCTGGGGTCTGAGCTCATGCCATAAGTCTGCACATTCGTGCATAAATGTGCAACAACGTGCAATTGGCATCGGGGACACAGCGCGGCTGGACTGCCGGTGAATCCTCCCGCGCCCACGTCTATGGATCGCCCTCGCGGCCCGGCATCATGGCGGGGCACCTGGCATGGAATCCACGATGTCCCCCACCGTTCACCGCAAGCTGCGCATCGGCGCGGACCAGTACACCGGCCAGAAAGTGGTCGACCAGCAGTTCCACGAATGCGATTTTTCCAGCGTGGACCTGACTGCCACCGAGTTCATCAACTGCAGCTTCTATGACGCCGAAAGCCGCAGTGGCTGCCGCTTCAACGGCGCCACGCTGAAGGAAGCCAGCTTCCGCAGCTGCGACATCAGCATGTGCCACTTCAATTTCGTCAAGGCATTGGGCCTGGAAATCAGCGAGTGCCGCGCGCAGGGCGCGGATTTCAGCAACGCCAGCTTCATGAACCAGATCACCCCGCGCAGCGGGTTCTGCAGTGCCTTCATCAAGAAGTCGAACCTGCGCTATGCCAATTTCTCGCGGGTGACGCTGGAAAAGTGCGAGCTGTGGGAAAACCGCTGGGATGGTGCGAACGTCAGCGGCGCCAGCTTCGCCGGCTCGGACCTGTCGGGCGGCCAGTTCGAGGGCATCGACTGGAGCAGCGCCAACTTCACCGGCTGTGACCTGACCCACTCGGAGCTGGGTGAGCTGGACCTGCGCAGCACCAACCTGCGCGGCGCCACGCTGGATGTGCAGCAGGTGGCGCTGTTGATGCAGCGCATCGGCATCACCGTGGTGCCGTAGGCATCACCCGGCGTACGCCACCCAGCCCCTGAAGCTGAAGCCTGCATAGAACAGCTCCACGCCGTCGAAGCCGGCCTCCTGCAGCAGGGCGACCTCCTGTTCGGGCGCCAGCAGCGGCAGCCGCTCGGCAATGGCGTCGATCGCGCGCTGCGCATCGGCGTGGGCAACACCCGAGGCTTCGGCGAACGCGGCGTAGCGCTGCAACCAGCGGAGCTTGCCGGCCGGATCCTGCGGCACGCTGTGGTGCGCCACCACCAGCGGCGCGCCGGGCTGCAGGCGCCTGTGCAGCTCGCGCAGCGTGTGCAGGCGCTGCGCGGCATCGAGGAAGTGCAGGGTGAGCAGGCAGCTGGCACCATCGAAGCGCGCGTCCGGGGCATCGTCGATGTAGCCTTCCAGCAGTTCGACGCGTGCGTTCAACGGGCCCAGTGTCTGCTCGGCCAGCGCGAGCATCGGCGCGGCCGGATCCACACCCAGCAACTGCCAGCCCGGCTGCGCCTCGGCGAAGGCTTTCAGCTCCAGCCCGCCCCCGGCACCGAGTACCAGTACGCGGCCCTGCGCAGGAACACGTTCGGCCAGCAGCAGGCGGCTCATCTGCTGCAACGCGAGGAACCCAGGCACCTGGCGCAGTGGCGCTTCGGCATAGCGGGCCACCGCCTGTGGGTCGGAGAACGTGGACATGCGCGGATTCCTTCGACGGGGACAGACCACTGTAGCGCGGCGCGCAAGAGGCATTGCGCGCCGCTGCCGCAGAGACAGCACAGGGCTCAGGCCGCTGTGGCCTCAAGCACGTCTTCCAGCCTCACCTCGCCGAGGAAGCCACCACTGCTGGTTGCCGGCTGCTGCGCTTCGATGGCGTGGGCGAACTGCACGCCCGCGTCGTCCTGCAGGCGTTCGAACAGCTGCTGCACCCTGGGGAACTCGCGGCGGTCGACGACCTGGTGAAAGTCGTTCCAGCGCGCGATGCCGGCGAAGTAGGCATCGGCGAAGCTGCGCTGTTCGCCCAGCAGCCACGGGCCCGTACCGATCATCTGCTCCAGCGCCTGGTGGGCGTGGCGCACCTTGGTCGTGCCATAGGCACCCAGCACCTCGGCTTCATCACCTTCCGCATGCTCCAGTGCGTGCCAGAGCGGCGCGTAGGCACCGAAGAAGCTGGTGTTGAGATAGGCCAGCCGGTGGTTGAGGCGATCGAAGCCAGCCGTGCCCTGTGCGAAGCCCAGCCCCTGCGCGATGCCCTTCGCAGCCAGGTGGTTGAGGATTGCCAGGCTCTCGCTGAGCAGCTCGCCCTGCGGGGTTCGCAGGGTCGGGGTTTCGCCCAGTGGATTGAGGCGGCGGTAGTCTTCGCCCTGCACCTGGCCGGGCATGTCGATGCGGCACAGCTGGTAAGGCTGGCGCAGCCACTCCAGTGCAACGATGGAGCCGAACGAGCAGCCCGAGGGCACGCCGTAGAAGAGGATCGGGGTCATGGCAGATTTCCGGTTCGAGCCGCGATGCGGCGGGTGAGGAAAGCGTGCCAGCATGGACATTGCCGCTGAAGCCGTCCGAATGGCATCCTGAAGTCCACACGTGTGGACGTTGCGCATGCTCAACCTCAATGATCTGGCCCTGTTCGTGACCGCAGTGGAGCAGGGTGGTTTCGCCGCAGGTGGGCGCCATCTGGGCCTGCCGCGCTCGACCCTTAGCAAGCGCGTGGCGCTGCTGGAAGAACACCTCGAGGTGCGGCTGCTGCAACGCAGTTCGCGCCGCTTCGCGCTGACCGAGGTCGGCCAAGAGTTCTTCGAACGCGCACGCGCGGCGTTGTCGGAGGTAGAGGCTGCGGAGGCCATTGTCCGCGACCGCCAGGCCGAACCCAGCGGCACCGTGCGCATCAGCGCTTCGATTCCGGTGGTGCAGGGCGAGCTCGCCGCGTGCCTGCCCGCATTGGCCCGCCGCTATCCGCGGCTGCGCATCGAAGTTGAAGTGAGTGATCGTTTCATCGATCTGGCGCAGGAGGGCATCGACATCGCCCTGCGCAGCCACTTCGGTCCGCTGCCGGATTCCGGGTTGGTGCAGCGAATGCTCGGTAGCGAACGCATCGTGCTGGTGGCGGCCCCTGGTTATCTGGCAGCCGCGCCGGCAGTGGACACGCCCGAGCAGCTACGCGCGCATGCCGGCCTGCTGACCGCGCGCCATGCAACGCGCTGGACGCTGCACAGCGCCGACGCCGGCACCGTGCAGGTGGAGCCGCAGGTGGCGCTGGTCGGCAATGAATCGCAGCTGCTGATCGCGGCGGCAGAAGCGGGTCTTGGCATCACCGTGCTGCCCTACAGCCTGTGTGCGGCGGCCATCGCTGCTGGCCGCCTGCAGCAGGTCCTGCCGGCGTGGCATGCCGGCGAAGTCACCACCAGCGTGCTGCTGCCGCATCGTCGCGGCCAGCTGCCGGGCGTGCGCGTGGTGGTGGATGCGCTGGTCGCGCATTACCAGCTCATCGCAGCGCGCGTGCCAGTACCTGCCAGATCCTCGGGTCCTGGCACTGCGAGACGTTGAAACGCACATAGTCGGCCGCGCGCTGCGATTGGCTGAACGCGTTGCCCGGGGCCAGCACGATGCCTTCGCGCAGGCACTGCCGGGCCAGCGCGGCGGAATCGCGACCATCGGGAAGTTGGCACCAGAGGAACAGGCCGGCTTCCGGTTGCAGCCACGGCGTGATGCCCAGCGTCTGCAGTTTCCGCAGTGTGTGCCGGCGCGCGTCGGCCAGCCGCGAGCGTATCGACTGCATGTGGCGTCGGTAGCCACTGTCGGTCAGCGCGATGTGCATCAGCTGCGCGGCCAGATGACCACCGCCGAAGCTGGTCGCCAGCTTCAGGTCGGTCAATGCTTCGATCCAGTCATGACGTGCAGCGATGTAGCCGCAGCGCGAAGCGGCCGACAGCGTCTTGGAGAAACTGCCGACGTGGATCACCCGTGACAGCCCGTCGAGCGCGGCCAGCCGGGGCGCCGGCTGCAGTTCGAAGTCGGCGAAGATGTCGTCCTCGACGATGATCAACTCGCTGCGTTCGGCCAGGCCCAGCAGGCGGTGCGCGGTGCTGGCCGAAAGTACCGCACCGGTCGGGTTGTGCAATCCGGAATTGGTGATGTACAGCCGCGGCGAATGGTCCTGCAATGCACGATCGAACGCTTCAAGGTCCGGGCCGGTGGGTGTGTACGGCACACCCACTGCCTGTACCTGGTGCGCCTTCAGCAGCGCGTGGTAGTTGAAGTAGCTCGGATCATCGACCAGCACGCAGTCGCCGGGCTTGAGCAGGAAACGGCAGATCAGGTCGACCGCGTGCGTCCCGGAGTCGGTCAGCAGGATCTGCTCCATCGGTGCATCGATGCCGAGCGTGGCGCTGCGCCTCTGCAGCAGCTGGCGCAACGCGGGCAGCCCGAGTGGGCCGGCGTAGTCGACCAGGTGCACTGCATCGGCACGCGCCAGCCGACGCAGGCCGCGGCGCATGCCATCGTGATACAGCCAGTCACTGGGCAACCAGCCGCACCCCGGCTTGAGGTGGCCCGGCGGGGTTTCCAGCGACTGCCGCGACACCCACAGCGGGTCCACCGCGCGGTCCAGCCGCGGTTCCATCTCGGCCAGTGCCAGCGGTGCGGCCGGCCCATTGACGTAGAAGCCGGAACCGGCCCGCGCGCTGATCAACCCTTCGGCAGCGAGGCGTTCGTAGGCCTCGACCACGGTGGAGACCGACACGCCCATCGCTGCCGCCTGCGCGCGCACCGACGGCAGGCGGGAGCCGGGGCCATCCACCCGCGCGGTGATGCGGTTGCGGACGGCCTGGATGACCGATTCGATGCGGGTAAGCGGACGTGGCATGTCAGCACTGTAGTGGAAGTGTGGGCAATACAGTTCTTTGCGACTGTACTGGATTGTAGCTGGGGCGGTTCCGCCATGGATGCTTCCATACAGGCTCCGCCAGGCGTCGCCTGGCACTTCAGGATCACAGGCGTGGAACGGTCGGCGAGCGGTTGGATCAATGGCTTCATCGGGGTGGTGATTTTCGCGGGCTCGTTGCCGGCCACCCGCCTGGCGGTGCTGCAGCTGGATGCCGGGTTCGTCACCGCCGCACGCGCCACCATCGCCGCCGTGCTTGGCCTGGGCCTGCTGCTTATGCTGCGCCAGCCGTGGCCGCGGCGCGGTGACCTGCCTGGGCTGGTGGTGGTCAGCCTCGGCGTTGTGGTCGGTTTTCCACTGCTGACCGCGCTTGCGCTGCGCCACGCGTCATCGGCACATACCATCGTGTTCCTCGGCCTGTTGCCGCTGAGCACTGCGCTGTTCGGCGTGCTGCGCGGTGGCGAGCGGCCGCGTCCTGCCTTCTGGCTGTTCTCGTTGCTGGGCAGTGCCTGCGTGGTCGGCTATGCGGTGCGCAACGGCATCGAGGCCTCGCTGCAGGCCGACCTGCTGATGCTGGCGGCCATCGTGGTGTGCGGGCTGGGCTATGCCGAAGGCGGCCGGCTCGCCCGTCATCTGGGCGGCTGGCAGGTGATCAGCTGGGCACTGCTGCTGGCGTTGCCGGTGATGCTGCCGTTGACGGTGCTGATGCGCCCGGCCTCGTTCACTGCGGTCGGTGCCTCGGCGTGGTGGGCGCTGGGCTACGTGGCGGTGTTCAGCATGCTGATCGGCTTCCTGTTCTGGTACCGCGGGCTGGCGCAGGGCGGCATCGCCGCTGTCGGCCAGTTGCAGTTGCTGCAGCCGTTCTTCGGCCTGGCCCTGGCCGCGCTGCTGCTGCACGAATCGGTCAGCCTCAGCATGGTGCTGGTGACCGCGGTCGCGGTGATCTGCGTGGCAGGCGCCCGCCGCTTCAGTCGCTAGGAAAAAGGGGACGGAGGGGATTAAGTCGTAACTGGCCCTGCTGTGCCTGAAACGACTTAATCCCCTCCGTCCCCTTTTTATGAGGCGTCCTGGAACAGGTTGGCAACGGCGTAGTCGATGAACACCCGCAGGCGTGCACTGGGATGGCGCCCACCGGGCCATAGCAACGAGAACTGCCCCTGGTACGTGGGCAGCGCAGGCAGCACCCGTTGCAGGCGGCCATCGTCCAGCGCGTCAGCGGCGAGGAAGTCCGGCATCCAGGCCAGGCCCATGCAACCGATCGCAGCGGCCAGCACGGCTTCCATGTTGTTGCAGGTCATCGCCGTGGGAAGGCGCGCGCCGGCATCGCCTTCGATACCCGGCAGCTGCCACGGATGCAGCCTTCCGGTGGTGGGGTAACGGAAGCGCAGCGCGGTATGCATGCGCAGGTCGCCTACATCGCCGGGTGTGCCGTGCGCCTGCAGGTAGCCCGGCGCCGCACAGAGGATGAAACGAAAGCCACCCAGTCGCCGCGCGGTCAGGCTGGAATCGGCCAGTTCGCCGCTGCGTATCACCGCGTCCAGGCCTTCGCTGACCACATCGACGATGCGGTCGTTGAAGTCCAGTTCCAGCTGCACCTGCGGGTAGCGCTGCTGGAAGCCGGGCAGCACCGGCAGCAGGAAGCGGTAGCCGATGGTGGGCAGGCCGATGCGCAGCAGTCCGCTGGGGGCGTGCTGTCGTTGCGCCAGATCTGCCTGCGCTTCGGAAAGTTCGTCCAGCGCACGCCGGCAGCGTTGCAGCAGCAGTTCGCCTTCGTCGGTGAGGTGCACGCGGCGGGTGGTGCGCTGGAACAGGCGCGCGCCCAGGTCGAGCTCAAGGCGGGCGATGCGCTTGCCGACGGCCGAGGCTGACAGGCCGAGTACGCGGGCCGCACCGACGATGCTGCCTGCCTCCGCGGTGCGGACAAAGGCGAGCAGGGCGGAGATGGAGTCCATGGGGAGCATGATTGCGGAACGGTTGGACGTAATCAACGTCCATCGAGCCTGTTTTTCTGGAATAGCGGCCTGTCCATCATCAATGCCCCTGATGGATGGAGGCCCGCATGGCCCCGGATTCGATGCTCCCTGTACCTGTCCGCGCGCAGCAGCGCTGGGCCCTGCTTGCGGTCTGCCTGGCCGCGCTGGCGTTGCCGTTGTCCTTCACCGCCGGCGCCGTCGCGGTGCCGGTGCTGTCCCGCTCCTCAGTGGCATCGCCCACTGCGCTGGCCTGGGTGACCAACGCCTTCATGCTCACCTTCGGCAGCCTGCTGCTCGCTGCCGGTGGCCTGGCTGATCGCCATGGCCGACGGCGGATGTTCCTGCTGGGCACGGCCGGCTTCACCGTCGCGACGGCCGCTGTATGCCTGTCGCCTACGCTGCTGTGGCTGGATCTGGCGCGCGCTCTGCAGGGCGTTGCCGCTGCCGCAGCGCTGGCCTCGGGCACCGCTGCGCTGGCGCAGGGCTGGCAGGGACCGAGGCGTGCCCGTGTCTTCGCCCTGCTGGGCATGACATTCGGTGCGGGCCTGGCGCTGGGGCCGCTGCTCGCGGGCCTGTTGCTGCAGGCGCTGGGCTGGCGCAGCGTGTTCGCTGCAGGCGGTGTGCTGACGTTGGCGGCGTTCGCACTGGCCGCGCGCGCGTTGCCCGAAAGCCGGGGCGAGCGCGGACGGCTGGACATCGCCGGCATGCTGGGCTTCAGCCTGATGCTGGCGGCATTGACCCTGGCCCTGCTGTGGCTGGGAGAGTACGGCCTGCACGCCGGTCGCGTGCAGCTGGCGCTGTTGGCGACGCTGCTGTTGGGCGGCGCGTTCGTCTGTGCCGAACGGCTGCATCCTTCCCCGTTGCTGGACCTCTCACTGTTCTGGCAACCGGCGTTTCTCGGCGTCCAGCTGCTGCCGGTGGCGACCTGTCTGGGCTACGTGGTGCTGCTGGTCGTGTTGCCTCTGCAACTGCTGGGCGTGCATGGCCAGAGCACGACGCTGGTGGGACTGCAGATGCTGGCGCTGTCCGCGCCGATGCTGGTGCTGCCGATGCTGGCTGCGCGCTGGGCGGAGCGCGTTGGAAGTGCGCGGCTGTGCACGCTGGGACTGCTGGTCTGTGCCTCTGGCCTGTACCTGTTGTCGCGCCACGCATCGCAGCCGTCGCCCTTGCAGTGGGTGCCGTTGCTGATGCTGGTCGGTGCAGGGACGGCCTTGCCATGGGGCCTGATGGATGGGCTGTCGGTGAGCGTGGTGCCTGTACAGCGTGCGGGCATGGCCGCCGGCATCTTCGGAACCGTGCGGGTAGCGGGCGAAGGCATCGCCCTGGCCGCAGTGACGGCGCTGCTGGCGATGCTGGTCGACCAGCAGCTGCATGGGGCATCGCCCGCGTCGTTGGCGCGTGCCGGTGCCTATCTGGCGAGCGGGTCCCGCGACCAGGCGGCGGCACTGCTGCCGGCGATGAGCGGTGAGCAGCTGCAGCAGGTCAGCGCCAAGGCGCTGGCAACACTGCTGCGTGTACTGGCGCTGCTGACGGCTGTGTGTGCTGTGTTGTTGCACCTGTTGCTGCGGAAACGCAAAGGCACGTTGGCCGAGCATACGGCGTAGCAGGCTCATCGCCCCCTCCGCCGTCATCCCGTTGTCGTCTTCCGCTCACGCCGCCCATGCCCACCCGGGTCTAATGTTGATCGTCCCCGTCCCCCCACGGAGACCCGCCATGTGGCTGCTCGATCATCTCTGGCTTGGCCGTCGACCGCTTCCTCCCCCGGCCGCGGATGCGCCGCAGGCACCGCCGCGCCGGCCCTGGCTGAAACGACCCGCGCGGGCGGGGCGCAGCGGCATGGCGCCCTGGCAGAAGGTCGCCACGCCGCCGCGGCGCACGCGCCACTAGCCGGTGCGGTCTGACGGGTGGTTGACCCCGTCGCTGACCGGAATGACCCCCAGCGCGAACGGATCAATGCCCTCCAGGCAGGCCACGTTGTAGCCGTACTGGTCGGGGTTGGAGCGGCGCCGGTGATGGGTGTAGATGCCGCACACCCCGCAGAAGTAGTGCTCGGCCACATGGGTGTTGAACTGGTACTTCTGCAGGTGATGCTGCCCGCGCACCACCTGCAGGCCCTGGCGGGGGACGCTGGCGGCGATGGCACCCCGGCGCCGGCACATCGAGCAGTCGCAGCGGCGGGGATCGACGATGCCGTCCGGCAGGTCCAGCAGCAGCTCGACCGTGCCGCAGTGGCAGGTTGCGCGGTGCCGGGGTTGGACCGGAACGCCGGCCACGGAAGTGATGCCCATCGTTGCTCCTGTGAAGTGAACCTGGCCGCATGGACCGCCGCAGACGGTGCGCCGGCGTGCCTGAACAGGCCGTAGATGCCACGGTGAACCCGCTTGTGGCTAACTATGCGGCTTCGGGACCGCGACAGGATGCCAGTGAAAGCCGCAGGACGTTGGATGACAGGAAGTGCCATGGCGCTGGCAGCGTTGTGGGTGGCCGGGCTGCTGGCCTATCAGATGCCGGGGCCGGGCTGGCTGGCGAACGGCATTGCGGTGCTGTGGCTGCTGTTTGCGCTGTGGGCGTCGTGGCGGGTCGCGCGTGGTCGCAGCAACCGCCGCCTCGGCATGGCGTATGGCGCTGCGCTGGTGCTGGCCGGCCTGTGGTGGCTGCTGCTGACCCCACGCCAGGACCGCGTGTGGGCCGATGACGTGGCCCAGCGCCTGCATGTGGTGTCCTTCGACGGGCGCCACGTGGTGTTCGACAACGTGCGCGATTTCACCTGGCGCAGCGAAACCGACTACGACGCGCGCTGGGTGCGCCGCGAATACGACCTGGACCAGTTGCGCTCGGCCGATCTGGTGCTGTCGTACTGGATGGGCCCGGCGATCGCCCACACCCTCATCTCGTTCGGTTTCGAGGACGGTCGCCACGTGGTGTTCTCGCTGGAGATCCGCAAGGAGCGCGGCGAATCGTTTTCGGCACTGGGCGGGTTCTTCCGCAAGTTCGAGATGACCCTGGTGGCCTCGGAAGAGACCGACATCATCCGCACCCGCACCAACGCGCGTGGCGAGGATGTCTATCTGTATCGCCTGCACGGCATGGACCACGCGCAGCTGAAGGAACTGTTTGCCGCGTACATCGCGCAGGCGCGCGAACTGGATGCGAAGCCGGGCTTCTACAACACGCTCACCAGCAACTGCACCACCATCGTCTTCGACCTGGCCCGCCACATCGCGCCGCGCCTGCCGCTGGACTACCGCCTGCTGCTGTCCGGGTATCTGGCCGAGTATGCGCAGGAGGTCGGCGCACTCACCCCAGGCGTGCCTTATGCCGAGCTGCATGACAAGGGCCGCATCACCCAGCGTGCATTGGACCTGGGCAGCGGCGACCACTTCTCCACCGTGATCCGCCAGGGCGTACCTGGCACCGAGCAGGACCCGCAGTAATGACTCGACTCCTCCTGATCCGCTGGCAGCGTGCGCTGCCGGTGTTGTTCGCCGCCTTCCTGCTGCTGGGCAGCAGTGGTTGCGCGATGGTCACCGTCAAGCAGGTCAAATCCAGCGATTCGCTGGTCAACAAGCGTGCCGACGTGCTCAATACCGGCAAGCTCAGCCCCGCTGCGCGCGAGACGCTTAGCGCGGCAGGCCTGGACGAATCGCAGTGCGAGAAGGACTTCCTGGTCTGCCGCAGCACGCTGCTGATGACCGACGATCTCAATGTCGAGCAGCGGCTGTCGGCGCTGTCCGAACTGTGGGTGAAGGCCGCGCTGGCGCTGACGCCGAAGAATACCGCAGCCGGCGATCCGCCGATGAGCGACGCAGCGCTGGACGCTTGGCTGGAAGCCGCGCGCTACGCCTATGCCTACCTGTTCTACAGCGGCCGCTCACCATCGGATCGCGCCTTCGAAGACCGGCAGACGCAGGTGCGTGACTACTACAACTACGCGGCCGAGAAGGCGGCGGTGGTGCTGTTCGTCCGCGCGCGCGCCGCTGCGTTGGCTGGCGAGGACTACACGAAGCCGATCTCGGTTGGCAGCTGGTCGCTGGCTTCCAACTACCAGCAGCTGAACCTGAAGAGCATTCCCGCGCAGCTGGTGCCGGCCGGCACGGTCAGCTTCGTCGGGCTGCGCAGTACTTATCGCCGTGATGGCTTCGGTGCCGAGCTGGTGATGGTGATGGACCCGCCGAAGCTGGTCGCACCGGTGATCGCGCCTGAGGGCCCGAAGGCGGAGACACCGCAGGATGACGAAGAGGGCGCACGCCGTGGCCGCCGTCATCGGCATGACGATTCGGTGCCCGAGTTCAGCGAGATGTCCTCGATCAACGTCACCGCGTTGCTGCGCTTCGAAGGCAGCAGCCTGGACGATGTGATGCGGACGCGCCGGGTTGAACTGGATGCCTATTCGCCGGAAGCTACCGAGCGCATCACCCTGCACGGCGAACAGGTGCCGCTGGCCGGCAATTTCACCGCGGCCTACGGCCTGTGGCTTGCCCAGAGCGGTTTCGCCCGGCAGTCACTGCGCACCCTGTTCGGCATGAGCGAGGGCATCGGCGAGCCACACATCTACCTGATGCAGCCGTGGGACCCGAACCGCCGCATCATCTTCATGCTGCACGGCCTGGCCAGCAGCCCGGAAGCCTGGGTGAACCTGGCCAACGAGATCATGGGCGACCCCGAGCTGCGCCAGCAGTTCCAGGTGTGGCAGGTCTATTACCCGACCAACGCACCGATCGCGCTGAACCGCTACGAGATCGCCAATGCGTTCAACGACACGCTGAAGCACTTCGATCCCAATGGCAGCACGCGTGCATCGAAGGACATGGTCTACATCGGCCACAGCATGGGCGGCGTGCTCGCGCGGCTGCTGGTGAGCGATTCCGGTGACGTGCTGTGGAACGACCTGCTGGCCAACTATGACCTGAAGGGCGAGCGTCTGAAGCGCGTGCAGAACAAGCTGGGGCCGTTGCTGCATTTCAAGGCACAGCCGAACGTGGAGCGTGCGATCTTCATCGCTGCGCCGCACCAGGGCACCGATATTGCCGGCAACAAGGTCGGGCGCCTGCTGGGCCGGCTGGTGCGCCTGCCACTGACCATCCTCGGCAAGTTCGAGGACGTGTTCATGGCGCTGGCGCAGGCCGAGCAGCAGGTCGATGGCACGGCCAAGCCGAAGATTCCCAACAGCATCGACAACCTCAAGGCCAGCGACCCGTTCGTCAAGGCCGCAGCGCAGCTGCCGATCGAAGCGGGACTGAAGTACCACTCGATCATCGCCCAGCGCAAGCCGGAGCTGCCGGTGGACAAGTCCGATGACGGACTGGTGCCGTACTGGAGTGCGCACCTGCCGGGTGCACAGTCGGAGAAGGTCATCATTTCCGGCCACAGTGTGCAGGAGACCCCGCAAGCGGTGCTGGAAGTCCGGCGCATCCTGCACCGGGATATCGATGACGTGGGGACGGCGACCCGGTAGTGCCGGCCGCTGGCCGGCACTCTCCGCGCACGCGGGAATTCCGTGATGGTGCCGGCCAGCGACCGGCACTGCCGAAACCCGGCGGCGCTACACCCGCCGCGCGATCACCGCGGCCAGCACCGCCAGGCCGAAAGTGATCGCCAGGCACAGCAGGTAGCCGGTGTGCGGCGCGCTTTCCACGAACAGCGCGAACAACGCACCGGAGACCGCCAGCGCGGTGGTCACCGACAGGGCCTCGCTCAGCTGCAGGGCCGACGTGTTGGCACCCTGCTCATGCGCTGCTGACAGCGAAAGCGTGAGTACCGAGAGGCTGGCGTAGATCATGCCCATGCCGAAACCGGTGACCGTCCAGCCCACCAGGGCCACCGGCAATGGCACTGCATTGAACAACACCGCAAGCGTTGCGGCGATGCCGACCGTCATCATCGCCGTGCCGACGCGCAGCAGCTGCTGGCGTGACCAGCCGCGCTGCTGGTGACCCTGCAGCCAGGAGCCGGCGAACCAACCGAGTGCGCCGAGGCTGAGCACCGCGCCGGCCCAGCTGGGCGGGAGCCCGCGTTCGCGCTGCAGCAGCAGCGGCAGGTAGGCTTCGCAGGCGAAGAATGCGGCAGCGGCGACGCCGCGCAGTGCGATCACGCTGGGCAGGCCCCTGCGCAGGATCAGCGTTCCGGCCGGCAGCAGGCGATGCACGCATAGCAGCAGCGCCAGCATCGCCACGCCGATGCAGAGCAGGGCGGTCGGACCGTGCTGCTGGCCGCCGAAGTACAGCAGCAGCGCCGCCAGCGATGCACCACTGGCCCAACGTACGACGTTGCCGCGCCCCTCGTCGTCGTTGCTGTCGGCGGAGGGCTGCATGCGCGCCAGCGCAGGCCGCAGCAACAGGGCAGCAGGGACTGCCAGCAGCGGTACCGCCAGGAACACCCAGCGCCAGCCGAGATGCTGGACGATCAGGCCGCTCAGCGCCGGGCCGACCATCGAGGGCACCACCCAGCCCGCCGAGAATGCCGCGAACACCTTCGGCCGCAGGTGCTCGGGGTAGCTGCGGCCGACCATCACGTACAGCGAGACCGAAATCGCGCCCGCACCCAGGCCCTGCAGCAGGCGCCCGGCCACCAGCATGCCCATGCGCACGGCGAAGCCGGCCAGCAGCAGGCCCAGCACGAAGCAGGCCAGGCCGTACCACAGCGGCCGTGCCGGGCCCTGGCGGTCGGCCCAGCGTCCGGCCAGGGTCATGCCGATCACGCTGGTGGCCAGTGTGCCGCCGAAGGCCAGCGCGTACAGGCGCAGGCCGCTGAGTGCTTCGGCCACCGTGGGCATCGCGGCCGCGACGGCCAATGCTTCGAAGGCGTGCAGCGCGACCAGCGCGACCATGCCGAGGGTGGTGGCGCGGTAGCGCGCGGACAGGATCGATGTGTCAGCCGGCAGGCGGGTGTCGGCGGGAGAGAGGGTCGGGGTCATACCGGTCAGGGGCGGGCCGCGCTTGTCAACGGGCGGCGAAGATAGCAGCATGCCACCTCAACTATAGTTGAGGTCAAGCAATGGCATCCCAGGAACTCAGCGTTGGCGAGGTCTCGCAGCGCAGTGGCGTGGCCGTTTCCGCACTGCATTTCTACGAGCGCAAGGGGCTGATCAGCAGCCTGCGCACCTCGGGCAACCAACGCCGTTACAGCCGCGACGTGCTGCGCCGGCTGGCGGTGATCCGCGTTGCGCAGCGGGTGGGCATGCCACTGGAAGCGGTCGGCCGCGCCTTCGAGAGCCTGCCTGAAGGCCGTGCACCGACCAAGGCTGACTGGGCCAAGCTGTCCGCGCGCTGGCGCACCGAGCTGGAAGAGCGCATCCACATGTTGCAGCTGCTGCGCGATGAACTGACCGGCTGCATCGGCTGTGGCTGCCTGTCACTGCAGCATTGCCGCCTGGCCAATCCTGGCGACGTTCTCGGCGAACGCGGCGACGGCCCGATGCGCTGGGAATGAAAAAGGGGACGCGCTCCCGGTAGCGCCGGGCCATGCCCGGCGGACGAAAACGACTTGATCCCCTCCGTCCCCTTTTTCTTACCAGACCGTGATCGTCTCGCCGCTCTGGATGCCTTCCACCGCGCGCTGGAAGGCCAGCGCCGCGCGTTGCGCGCTTACCGCTTCAAAGCCCGGGAAGTAGGGGCCGTAGGCCGCCATCGATTCGATCAGTACGTTCGGGCTGACCACGTTGATGCGCAGGCCGCGCGGCAGCAGCTCCAGTGCGGCAGCGCGCACGAAGCCTTCCAGTGCGGCATTCACTGCGGTGGCGTTGACGCCGTCGCGGATCGGCTGCGCGCTGATGATGCCGCTGGTCAGGGTGATCGAGCCACCGGCATTGAGGTGGTGCTGGGCGGCCAGTGCCAGCCGCACCTGGCCCAGCAGCTTGTCCTGCAGGCCGCTGTTGAACTGTGCCGGCGTCATCTCCTGCAGCGGTCCGAAATGCACCGAGCCGGTGGTGGAGATCACCGCATCGACTGCACCGGTGCGGGCGAACAGTTCGGCGACGCTGGCGTCGTCAGTCAGGTCCACACGCAGTTCGCCACTGCGGCGGCCGGCGGCGAGAATCTGATGCTGTTGGCCGAGCTGACGGGCGACTGCCTGGCCGAGGGTGCCGCTGGCACCGACGAGGAGAATCTTCATGGCCGTTCCTTGCGTGAGGGAGTGAGCGCAGTCTGCGCCGTCACAGTGGGGTTAGGTAAGCGGCGTATGATTCGTAGATTCCTAACTCTGGATTAGCAATGGATACCCTTCGCTGCATGCAGGCCTTCGTGGCAGTGGCCGAGCGCGGCAGCTTCGCCGGCGCCGCCGAACAGCTGCAGGTGTCGGCGGTGATGGTGGGCAAGTACATCCAGCAGTTGGAAGCACATCTGGGCACCGCGTTGCTGCAACGGAACACCCGCCGCCAGCGCTTGACCGAAGCCGGCAGCGCCTACCTGGCCGGGTGCCGGCAGGTGCTGGAGCAAGTGCAGCAGGCCGAGGCCGATGTGGCCGGCCTGCAGGTACAGCCGCGTGGCCTGTTGCGGGTCAGCGCGCCCACCACCTGGGGCAGCTGCGTGCTGGCGCCGCAGCTGGCTGGCCTGCTGCGTGCGCAGCCGCAGTTGAATATCGAGCTGGACCTGAGCAACCGCCGCGTGGACCTGATCGAAGATGGCTTCGACGCGGCGATCCGGGTCGGGCCGTTGCCATCGCAGGAGGTGGTGGCGCGGCCGCTGCCGCCGTATGCGATGAGCCTGTGCGCGGCGCCGTCTTACCTGCGCAGGCGCGGCACGCCGCGAACACCGGATGACCTGCAGGGGCACGACTGCCTGAGCCATCTGGCCTGGCGCGGCGGGCATGGCTGGCAGTTGGCCAACGGCGAACAGGTCGACTGGGAGGCGCGGCTGAGCAGCAACGATGGCTTCGCATTGCGTGAAGCCGCCGTGGCCGGGGCCGGGCTGGTACTGCAGCCCACCGCACTGCTGGCGGCGGAGATCGCAGCGGGGCGGTTGAAGCCGCTGCTGCGCGACTACCTGCCCGAACCGCGGCCGATGCACCTGATCTACCTGCCCGATCGACGCCCGCGCCCGCGTTTGCAGTGCTTCGTGGATTTCGTCATGACCACGTTGGGGCAATGATCATCGGGATAGATGGGGTCAGATCCCTTTGCCGAGGCAAAGGGATCTGACCCCAGGGGATCAATCATTCGCCGCAGACAATTCCTGTCCACGCACCTGCGCGGCGCGCAGTGCCTTGTCCACCAGTGCCTCGAAGCCGCCAGCCTGGAAGCTCTCGATCGCGGCCTGGGTAGTGCCATTGGGTGACGTCACGCGGCGGCGCAGTTCTGCGGGGCTCTCACCGGCCTCATCCAGCATGCGCGAGGCGCCCAGCAGGGTCTGCACCACCAGCGTGCGCGCGGCGTCGGCCGGCAGGCCCTGGGCAATACCCGCCGCTTCCATCGCTTCGGCCAGCAGGAACACATAGGCCGGTCCACTGCCGGACACGGCAGTCACCGAATCCATCAGCGCCTCACTATCGATCCACACCGTGCGCCCGGCACTGGCCAGCACCTGTTCGGCCTGCGCGTGCTGCTGCGCATCCACCGATGCAGTGGCATACAGGCCGGTCACGCCGGCGCCGAGCAGAGCGGGGGTATTGGGCATCGCACGCACCACCGGCAGGTTGCCACCCAGCCAGCGTTCCAGCTGCGCGCTGGTGATGCCGGCGGCGATCGACACCACCAGCGGCCGGTTTGCCTGGGCCAGTGCCAGCAGCGACTGACAGACCTCACGCAGCACCTGCGGCTTCACCGCCAGCAGCCAGGTGCCGCCCTGTGCGCCGGCATCGGTGGCGTTGTCGTGGACCTGCACGCCGAAGTCGGCAGCCAGCGACTCGCGCAGCGCTGCAACCGGTTCGGCCACATGGATGTGCGCGGCCGGCACGCCCTGGCGGATCAGGCCGGCGATCAGGCTGCGCGCCATGTTGCCGCCGCCGATGAAGGTGATGGAATCAGCTGCCATGGATGTCTCCTTGGAAAATCAGGCCGGTCGCGCGCGCGCGCCGAACAGGGCGGTGCCGATGCGCACCAGGGTGGCGCCCTCGGCGATGGCTTCGGCGTAGTCGCTGCTCATGCCCATCGACAGCGTGTCGACCTGCGCGCGCTGGGCGGCCAGCGACTGGAAAAGTGTGCGCATGCGCACGAATGCATCGCGGCGACGCTCGGCCTCGGGCCATGGCGCGGGAATCGCCATCAGGCCACGCAGGCACAGCGAGGGCTCGGCGGCAATCGCAGCGGCCAGCCCCTCGACATCCTCCGGTGCACAGCCGTGCTTGCTGGATTCATCGTCGATGTTGACCTGGATCAGCACGTTCAGCGGGCCGCGTGCGGCCGGGCGATGGCGCGCCAGCGCCGTTACCAGCTTGGGCCGGTCCACGCTCTGCACCCAGTCGAAATGGGTGGCCACCGCCTCGGCCTTGTTCGACTGCAGGTGGCCGATCAGATGCCACTCCAGCGCCAGGTGCTGCAGCGCCTGCATCTTGGCCAGCGCTTCCTGCACATAGTTCTCGCCGAAGGCCTGCTGGCCCTGTGCGGCCAGCGCAGCCACGGCCTCGGCCGGTTGGGTCTTGGAAACGGCCAGCAGGCGCGGATCGGGCCGGCCGGCCGCCTCGGCGGCGGCATGCAGGTTGCTCAGTATCTGGGGCAGGGGAGTGGCCACGTAACGCGTTCCGTTGAATCAGGAGGCTATACTGCCGCCCGGGGAAAGATCCTTCCAGTCGAAGCCGTTATTGGGGAGTAGCCGCTCATGGATATCGCCGAACTGCTGGCGTTTTCCGTAAAGAACAAAGCGTCCGACCTGCACCTGTCTGCAGGCCTGCCGCCGATGATCCGCGTGGACGGCGACGTTCGCCGGATCAACATCCCGGCCCTGGACCACAAGCAGGTCCACGCGCTGGTGTACGACATCATGTCCGACAAGCAGCGCCGCGATTACGAGGAATTCCTCGAAGTGGACTTCTCCTTCGAGATTCCGTCGCTGGCGCGCTTCCGTGTGAACGCGTTCAACCAGAACCGTGGCGCCGGTGCGGTGTTCCGTACCATTCCGTCCGAGGTGCTCACCCTTGAGGACCTGGCCTGCCCGCCGTTGTTCCGCGAAGTGATCCAGCAGCCGCAGGGCCTGATCCTGGTGACTGGTCCGACCGGCTCGGGCAAGTCGACCACGCTGGCGGCGATGATCGACTACATCAACAAGAACGAATACGGCCACATCCTCACCGTCGAGGATCCGATCGAATTCGTGCACACCTCGCAGAAGTGCCTGATCAACCAGCGCGAAGTGCACCGTGACACGCATGGCTTCAACGAAGCACTGCGCTCGGCACTGCGTGAGGACCCGGACATCATCCTGGTCGGCGAACTCCGCGACCTGGAAACCATCCGCCTGGCACTGACCGCCGCGGAAACCGGCCACCTGGTGTTCGGCACCCTGCACACCAGCTCGGCGGCTAAGACCATCGACCGTATCATCGACGTGTTCCCGGCCGGCGAAAAGCCGATGGTGCGTTCGATGTTGTCCGAGTCGCTGCGTGCGGTGATCTCGCAGGCACTGCTGAAGAAGGTCGGTGGCGGCCGTACCGCAGCGTGGGAAATCATGGTCGGCACCCCGGCCATCCGCAACCTGATCCGCGAGGACAAGGTGGCGCAGATGTACTCGGCCATCCAGACTGGCCAGCAGTACGGCATGATGACCCTGGACCAGCATCTGCAGGACCTGGTCAAGCGCAGCCTGATCACCCGCAACCAGGCCCGCGAGTACGCCAAGGACAAGCGCCTGTTCGAGTAAGGCGGGACAGCGACGGGCGGCGCGCGCAATGGCGCGGCCGCTCCGTGTTGTTTCCTCCACCGACCGTTACCTGGTAAACCGCTTTCCGGGAGCCCGCCGTGAACACCACCGCGACCACCATCGATTTCACTTCGTTCCTCAAGCTGATGGCGCACCAGCGCGCCTCGGACCTGTTCATCACCGCCGGCATGCCACCGGCGATGAAGGTCAACGGCAAGATCTCGCCGATCACGCAGACGCCACTGACGCCGCAGCAGAGCCGCGACCTGGTCCTCAACGTGATGACCCCGGCACAGCGCGAGGAATTCGAGAAGACCCACGAATGCAACTTCGCCATCGGCCTGTCCGGTGTCGGCCGTTTCCGCGTGAGCTGCTTCTACCAGCGCAACCAGGTCGGCATGGTGCTGCGCCGCATCGAGACGCGCATTCCGACCGTGGAAGAGCTGAGCCTGCCGCCGATCATCAAGACGCTTGCGATGACCAAGCGCGGCATCATCCTGTTCGTCGGTGCTACCGGTACCGGTAAATCGACTTCGCTGGCGGCGATGATCGGTTACCGCAACCAGAACTCGACCGGCCACATCATCACCATCGAAGACCCGATCGAATTCGTGCACAAGCACGAGGGCTGCATCATCACCCAGCGCGAAGTCGGCATCGATACCGACAGCTGGGAAGCCGCGCTGAAGAACACCCTGCGCCAGGCGCCGGACGTGATCATGATCGGCGAGGTGCGTACCCGCGAAGGCATGGACCACGCCATCGCGTTCGCCGAAACCGGCCACCTGGTGCTGGCCACGCTGCATGCCAACAATGCCAACCAGGCGATGGACCGCATCGTCAACTTCTTCCCGGAAGACCGCCGCAACCAGCTGTTGATGGACCTGTCGCTGAACCTCAAGGGCGTGGTCGCGCAGCAGCTGGTGCCGTCGCCCGATGGCCGCTCGCGCAAGGTGGCGATGGAGATCCTGCTGGGCACGCCACTGGTACAGGACTACATCCGCGACGGCGAGATCCACAAGCTGAAGGAAGTGATGAAGGACTCGGTCCAGCTGGGCATGAAGACCTTCGACCAGAGCCTGTTCGAGCTGTACCAGGCCGGCGAGATCAGCTACGAGGACGCGCTGCGTTACGCCGATTCGCAGAACGAGGTGCGCCTGCGCATCAAGCTCAGCCAGGGCGGCGACGCGCGCACCCTGTCGCAGGGGCTGGATGGGGTGGAGATCTCCGAAATCCGCTGACCTGGCCGGCAACGGTCATGACCGGATTGATGAATTCCAGTCATGACCGACTGCGGTCCAGCCGGCTCAATCCATCGCCACCGCAGGCGTATCGTCAGCGCTCCCCCTCTGGAGTACGACGATGCAGACACGTGAACTCGGCCGCAGCGGCCTGAAGGTTTCCGCTCTGGGCCTGGGTTGCATGGGCCTGACCCATGCCTACGGCCAGCCGGTCGAACCGAGCCAGGGCATCGCCCTGCTGCACGCTGCCGTCGAGCGCGGCGTGACCTTCTTCGACACCGCCGAGGTGTACGGCCCGTACACCAACGAAGACCTGCTCGGCCAGGCCTTGGCGCCCTACCGCGACAGGCTGGTGATCGCCACCAAGTTTGGTTTCAAGGACGCGCGCACCGATGCCGGCCTGGACAGCCGCCCGGAGAACATCCGTGCCGTGGCCGAAGCCAGCCTCAAGCGCCTGCGTACCGACCATATCGATCTGTTCTACCAGCACCGCGTCGACCCGAACGTGCCGATCGAGGATGTGGCCGGCACCGTGCGCGACCTGATCGGCGAGGGCAAGGTCGGCCACTTCGGCCTGTCCGAGGCCAGTGCTGCCACCGTGCGTCGCGCGCATGCCGTGCAGCCGGTCGCCGCCGTGCAGAGTGAGTACTCGCTGTGGTGGCGCGAACCGGAGCGTGAGCTGCTGCCGACGCTGCAGGAGCTGGGCATCGGCTTCGTGCCGTTCAGCCCGCTGGGCCGCGGCTTCCTGACCGGTGCGATCAACGCCGATACCACCTTCGACGCCAACGACTTCCGCAATACCGTGCCGCGTTTCGAAGTGGAGGCGCGCCGCGCCAACCAGGCGTTGGTGGATCGCATCAGCACGATTGCGGCAGCGCGCGGTGCGACGCCTGCGCAGGTCGCACTGGCCTGGCTGCTCGCGCAGGCACCGTGGATCGTGCCGATTCCGGGCACCACCAAGGTTCATCGCCTGGAAGAAAACCTGGGCGCGGCCGACCTGCAGCTGGCGCCGGAAGAACTGCAACGCATCGCGCAGGCGCTGGACGAAGTGTCGATCGTTGGCGAGCGTTACAACCCGCAGCGTGCGGCACAGGCCAAGGGCTGATCACCGGGTGCGGACCGAGGTGGGTGCGGACCGTTGGTCCGCACACCTCATCCAGCCATCGGCCCGCGCAGCGCATCAAGCACCGTCCGCATCGCCACGGTCACGTGGCGGCGCGAAGGGTAATACGCGTAGTAACCATCGAAGTGCGGGCACCAGTCGTCCAGCACTGATTGCAGCCGTCCATCGTCCAGCATCGGCTGCACCTGGTCTTGCGGCAGCCAGGCCAACCCGCTGCCGGCCAGCGCAGCGGTGCGGGTCATGCCCATGGTGTTGAACGTCCACTGGCCGCTCACGCGCACGCTCAGTTCATTGCCGTCCTGGCCGAAATCCCACGGCATCAGCCCACCATGCGTAGGCAGCCGCAGGGTCACGCAGTTGTGCCCGGCCAGGTCGTCCGGGTGCCGCGGCACCACGTGCTGGCGGAAGTAGCTGGGCGCCCCGACCACGCGCATGCGCAGCGGCGGGCTGATCGGTACGGCGATCATGTCGCGCGCCAGCCGCTCGCCCAGGCGGATGCCGATGTCGTAGCGCTCGGCCACGATGTCGGCCAACCCGTAGTCGGCCGCCAGTTCCACCTTCAAATCCGGGTACTGCTGCAGCAGCGGCGCCAGCCTGGGCCAGGCGATGTACTCGGCGGCGTGGCCGGTGGCATTGATGCGGATGGTGCCGGCCGGGCGTTCACGGTACTCGGCCAGCGCGGCCAGCCCGTCCTCGATCTCGGCCAGGCGCGGGCCCAGGGTATCGAGCAGGCGGGCACCGGCTTCGGTGGTCGAGACGCTGCGGGTGGTGCGGGTCAGCAGGCGCACGCCCAGGCGCTGCTCCAGTCCGCGCATGGCATGGCTTAGCGCGGACTGGGACACGCCCAGCTGGGCGGCAGCCTTGGTGAAGCTGCCCTCGCGGGCAACGTGGACAAAGGCCTGCAGATCGTTGAGATTTTCGCGGGGCATGCGGGAATGATACGGCCGGGCTGCGCCCGGCACCTGCTTCAAGCCAAGGCAACGTCAACGTCAAATGCGTGCATTCCGTGGGATGGCGGGGTGGGTCCGGTTGAGGGGGGCGCCGTAAATACATGTAGCAACTGTGTTGACGGAGGGGCCTGGCCCCTCCATGAGACGGGCACGGTAGGCGGCCCACGCCGGCTCTCGACACCTACGCTGACAGATTTCCATCAGATAAGGCTCGGTCGCCGCTTGCTCGTGTGCGCTGTCCTGCGCACACGGCAAGACCGGGGTTGGGCGTCTTGCCCAACCCGCCCGAGGCATGCCTCGGGCCCATGCGGCTCACGCCCCCTCAACCGGACCCACCCCGCCTTCGACAGTTTCCCGCGAGCTGTTGGAACGGCATTCTGCTTTGGTGGGTGCCGACCGTTGGTCGGCACTGGGTCGGGCGTGTAGGGATGTCGATTTCAGGGACTGTGGTTCGTCGAATGCATGACTTCAACGGGAGCTGCAGATGAGCACTGACACCAAGCCGAAAGGCCCGGCCTCGTACTTCCCCTCCATCGAGAAGACCTACGGGCAGCCGGTGGCGCACTGGTTCGGCCTGCTGTCGAAAAAGAAGGGCCTCAAGCACATGGAACTGGTCAGCTTCCTGAAGAGCGAACACGGCCTGGGCCATGGGCACGCCAACGCGCTGGTGGCGCACCATCTGGCCGGCAAGGGGTGACCGGCGGCCGGCGGAGGGCGGGCTGGGGCGCATTCAGCTGAACGATTTCATCTGCAACTGTCATGCAGATCGTGTCTAATACCGCTCCCCACCTGCTGTTCCCCACCCGCATGTCCCTTCCCTCCCATGGCCCCGCGCCGTGCGACGACGCTGACGGCCACCTGGTCACCGCCGGTCCGCTGACCCCGCCGCCCGACAGCGCCGGCACCACCGCCGACGACAAAGCGCTGCGTCACTCGATCGCCGAGGACGTGCAGGGCATGGTGCTGGCCACGATGGTGGCCTCGCTGGGCCTGGCCATCTTCGCCAAGGGCGGGCTGATGATCGGCGGCATGGCGGGCATGGCCTTCCTGCTGCACTACGCGATGGGCTGGAACTTCGGCCTGGTGTTCGTGCTGGTCAACCTGCCGTTCTACTGGGTGGCGCTGCGGCGCATGGGCTGGGAATTCACCCTGAAGACCTTCGCCGCGGTCACCGCCTGTGGCGTGCTGACCGACCTGCTGCCGCGCTGGATCGACTTCTCGCACATCAACCCGCTGTACTCGGCGATTGTCGGCGGTGCGTTGTCCGGCCTGGGCATCCTGTTCTTCATCCGCCACCGTGCAAGCCTTGGCGGCATCGGCATCCTGGCGGTGTACCTGCAGCGCACCCGTGGCTGGAGCGCGGGCAAGGTGCAGATGTCCTACGACGCGTGCCTGATGGTGGCCGCGTTCTTCGTGTTGTCGCCGTCGAAGGTGCTGTACTCGGCCATCGGCGCGGTGGTGCTCAGCCTCGTGCTGATGTTCAACCACCGCCCTGGCCGCTACATGGGCGTGTGACGTTCAACGGTGTTGCCGGCCAGCGGCCGGCACTACCGGAACCCATGCATGGCAGCGCCGGGCCATGCCCGGCGGATATCCATCAGCGGGCGGCGGCCTTCAACCACGGCGGCGACAGCATCAGCAGCCGCGCATGCACCGGGCAATCCTCGGCGTGCGCACCGGGCAGGTAGCCCAGGCTCATCAGGAATTCGCCGGTGATCTCGCCGCCGGTGAAGCGGAAGGTCTTCTTGAACAGCTTCACCCAGTCGGCCTTGCTGCGCGGGTGGTGTGCATCCAGCCACGCCGCGAAGCTGCCATGGCTGGCCCGCAGCTGCTGGATCACCTGCGCGTTGTGGATCGCCGCCAGCACCTTCAGGCGGTTGCGGATGATGCCCGCGTCCGACAGCAGGCGCTCGATGTCCTGCTCGGCATACGCGGCCACGCGGTCCACATCGAAGCCGTCGTAGGCCGCGCGGAAGCCCTCGCGCTTCTTCAGGATCGTTTCCCAGCTCAGGCCGGCCTGGTTGATTTCCAGCACCAGTCGCTCGAACAGCTCGCGCTCGTCACGCTGCGGGAAGCCGTACTCGTTGGCGTGGTAATAGTCGTGCACCGGATGGCCCGGGGCGATGAGGCAGTAGCCGCTCATGGGGAAGGCTCGTTGGAATCAGATTCGGATTCGGGATCGATGGCCACCGCAGGGTGCCCGCCGATGGACAGCATCGGCCAGCGCGGTGGAATGAGCGTGAGTCTGCCGTCACGCAGGGCCTGGTTGATCGTCTCGGCCTGGCCGCTGACGGTGCCGAACAGCGCACCGGCCCGGCGCCACTGCGAATCCTTGCCACGTGCGTACAGCACGCAGTCCGGTCCACGGTGGGTGTTCAGCTCGCACAGCAGCACCTCGCCGGTACTATCGCCGTCCAGGTCGCGATGCACGATCAGGCAGTCGCGCTCGCTCTGGGCGCAGGATTCGCCATTGATCGATCGGGTGGCCAGAGCTTTCCACCAGTCGTCCGGTGGAGAACTGGATCCCTTGGCCCGCTTCAGCGCGCGCTGCAGGGCGGCCACGTCCTGCGGCCCCTTGTCGAGGCGGTGGCCGTCGTCCCAGCGTGAGGTGCGTGCCAGTGCTGCAGCGATCACCTGTGGCGCGTTGGCATCGGCGGTGATGGCCGGATCGCGCTGCAGTTCGCGCAGCGCCTGCACGCCACGGCGCCCCAGATCGAAGCGCAGCACGTTGACGTCGCTGCTGGTGATCGCCGGCGGGTCCGCGCGCAGCCGCGCCAGCTGGCTGGACAGGGTCAGCCGCACCGGGTCCAGCAGGGGCGAGTTGCCCAGCAGGGCCAGTGCCAGCACCGCCCAGCACATCCAGCGGTTGACCGGCTCCAGCATCTGCAGCCAGCGGCGCTGCCGGCGCAGCACCGCCAGCGCGTAGCCCACGGCATAGCCGGCCGTGGCCAATGCGACGAGCACCGCCCAGAAGCGATCCAGGGTCCAGCCGTACTGCGCCACGCGCAGGCCCAATGCATACAGTGCCAGCGCGGCGTAAACCGGCAGTGTCAGCAGGCTGGCTTCGACCAGCCTGCGCAGCACGAGAGGGTAGGGGGCACTGTCTTCCCCCTGCTGGTAGACCGCATTGGTGAACGTCACCAGCAGCAGCGACACCACCACCAGCAGGCTGGCGGCCGAACGGGTCTTCCACAGCGGCTCCAGCCCGGTAAGCGGCAGGCTCAGCACGAACAATACGGCGATGAACGACAGCAGCGGCAGCAGCCCGCGGCAGATCGCGAACAGCACCTGGCGGGTGATCTGGATCGCACGGTGCTGGGTGCGCCCGATCAGCACGCCGAACCCGGCCAGGCTGCCGGTGGCCAGTGCGATGAAAGCGTCCTGCCGGAACAGGTCGCGGAAGACATTCACGTCCAGCAGTTGGAACAGCGCTGCCCACAGCCACAGCAGCAGCCAGGTCAGCCCGGTGAACAGCGCCGCCAAAGCGAGGGTCAAACCGTTCTGCCAGGCGCGCTCGAACAACTCGGGGTAGCTGGCGCGCCAGTGCCCATGCTGCAGCTGGAACTGCCACCAGGGCAGGGCCACGAACACCGCCACGGCCATGCCCAGGGTCAACGGAAACTGCAGCGCGCCCGATTCCAGTGCGGTCTCGCCAGTGAGGTTCCAGCCGATCCAGCCGGCCAGCGCCAGCACCACCGTCGAGCCAAGCACGGCCTGCAGCCACAGGCGGCGCTGGCCCAGTTCCACCAGGCTCAGCGCCACTGCGCTGGGAATGGCCAGCACCCAGGCGTACCAGCAATAGCGCCAGCCGATATCGCGGAACGGCCACGCATCGGACAGCTCCTGCGCGGCATACAGCATCAGGCCCTGCAGCAGGGCAAGCAGGATGATGGCGCTGCGTGCCGGCAGGGTCAGGGGCGAAGAAGACGGCATCAATGACCTTCCGTGGCAAAGCACCATCCTAGCCCATCGTGGTTCGGCGCCATCGCGCGACCATCCCGCCCCCAGCAGGTAGAATGGGCCCATGCCTGTAATGCCGACCTCCCTTGCCGATCACCTGCTCGTCGCGCTGCCGTCGCTGCTCGACGCGACCTTTGCCCGCAGCGTCGCGCTGATCTGCCAGCACGACGAGAACGGGGCGATGGGCGTGCTGGTCAACCAGCCTTCCGAATACACGCTGGGTGAAGTGCTCGCGCAGATGGACATCACCACCGGTGATGGCGACCTGCAGGCGCGCATGGTGCTCAATGGCGGCCCGGTGCATCCCGAGCGCGGCTTCGTCATCCATGACGACGCGCGCGCGTGGGATTCCAGCCTGACCGTGGGCCACGGCCTGTACCTGACCACCTCGCGCGACATCCTCGAAGCGATGGCGCGCGGCGAAGGCCCGGCCAATGCGGTGGTCACCCTCGGCTGTGCCGGTTGGGGCGCAGGGCAGCTGGAAAGCGAGCTGTCCGAGAACAGCTGGCTGACCGTGCCGGCCGATGCCGAGCTGGTGTTCCAGCTGCCGCTGGAGCAGCGCTGGCAGGGTGCGGCTTCGCGTATCGGTGTCGACCTGTTCCGGCTGACTGACTACAGCGGCCATGTCTGAGCCCATCACGCCCGCACCGGATTCTGCTGCCCCGGCCATCCGTCGTGACGGCACGGTCCTGGGTTTTGATGTCGGCTCGCGGCGGATCGGCGTGGCCATCGGCAGTGCCTTTGCCGCGCATGCGCGCGCGGTGGCGGTGGTCGATGTGCACGGCAACGGCCCGGACTGGACCGCGATCGAACGCCTGCTCAAGGAATGGAAGCCCGACGGCCTGGTGGTCGGCGACCCGCTGACCCTGGACGGCCAGGACCAGCCCAACCGCAAGCGTGCGCAGGGCTTTGCCCGCCAGCTGCGGGAGCGCTTCAAGCTGCCGGTGGTGATGATCGACGAGCGTTCCAGCTCGGTCGAGGCTGCCCGCCGTTTCGCCGTCGAGCGCGCCGAAGGGCGCAAGCGTCGTCGTGATGCGGCCGCCCTCGACGCCGTGGCCGCGGCGGTGATCATCGACCGCTGGCTGTCGTCCCCCGACGACGCCACCCCCATTCCCTGACTGCACGACTCCCGCCATGACTGCCCAGCAAATCGATGCCTCCGGACGCCTGCGCCACCTGCTGACCCTGGAGGGCCTGCCACGCGAAACCCTGCTGCAGTTGCTCGATCGGGCAGGGCAGATCCGCGACGCCGCAGTCGGCCGTGTCGGCAACAAGCGCCACGTGCTGGCTGGTTCGGCGGTGTGCACGCTGTTCTTCGAGCCGTCCACGCGCACCCGCAGCTCGTTCCAGCTGGCCGCGCAGCGCCTGGGCGCCGACGTGCTGAACTTCGATGCCTCGACCTCGTCCACGCGCAAGGGCGAAACCGCCTGCGACACGCTGCG
Source organism: Stenotrophomonas sp. Pemsol (assembly GCF_003586545.1). NCBI lineage: Bacteria > Pseudomonadati > Pseudomonadota > Gammaproteobacteria > Lysobacterales > Lysobacteraceae > Stenotrophomonas > Stenotrophomonas sp. Pemsol. The sequence continues at coordinate 700,609 of NZ_CP025780.1, forward strand.
CAACCTGGAAGCGATGGGCGTGCGCGGCTTTGTGGTGCGCCACCCCGATGACGGCGCCGTGGCCGCGCTTGCCGACGCTGCGGGCGAGGGTACCGCGCTGATCAATGCCGGCGACGGCCGCAGCGCGCACCCGACCCAGGGCCTGCTGGACATGCTGACCCTGCGCCAGGCCAAGGGCCCGGATTTCTCGAAGCTGAAGGTGGTGATCGTCGGCGACGTGAAGCACTCGCGCGTGGCCCGCACCGACCTGCATGCGCTGCGCACGCTGGGCGTGGGCGAGATCCGCGTGTGCGGCCCGCAGTCGCTGCTGCCGGATGACGAGACCCTGAAGGGTTGCGTGGTCGGCGATGATTTCGACGCGATGCTGGAAGGCGTCGACGCGCTGATGATGCTGCGCCTGCAGCGCGAGCGCATGGAAGAAGGCCTGGTGCCGTCGCTGGAGCAGTACCACGCGCAGTACGGCCTGACCCGCGAGCGCCTGGCGCGTGCCGGCAAGGACGCTGCGGTACTGCACCCGGGGCCGATCAACCGCGGCGTGGAAGTGACCGACGACGTGGCCGATGGCCCGCAATCGTGGGTGCTGCGCCAGGTCGCCAACGGCGTCGCCGTGCGCATGGCCGTGCTGGAAACCTTGCTGGGCTGACCACTTTGGTGGGTGCCGACCGTTGGTCGGCACGGCTGATCTGTCCTCAGCCGATCCGGTGGGTGCCGACCGTTGGTCGGCACGGCTGATCTGTTCTCAGCCGATCCGGTGGGTGCCGACCGTTGGTCGGCACTGAACCATCAGTGCGGTGAAGTGCGGGCCTGGCCATTGAATGGTTTCGGGCCTACCTGTATTGACGTGTTGCCCGATAGAAGAGAGATACCGGCAGGCGCACGCTTGGGCCCATGAACCGCGCACGCCTACGCCTTGGCCGCCATTCCCGGATCGGGCAATCCTGCATCCTGACCACCGTCACCCAGGAACGTCGACGCTGCTTCGATGATGCCACTGTGGCACAGGAGGTGATGGATGTGTTCCGTCGCATTGATGATGAGGGCCTGACGCACTCACTTGCCTATGTGGTCATGCCGGACCACATCCATTGGCTTGTGGAGATCCGTGCGTTCTCGCTGGACTACATCATGCAACGCTTCAAATCGAGCAGTGCATTGCGGATCAACCGCATGCTGGGCAAGACAGGACCATTTTGGCAATCGAGCTATCACGATCACGCCATTCGTTCTGAAGAATCACTGTTTCGCCATGCGATGTACATCGTCGCCAACCCGGTCAGGGCGAACTTGGCGAGGTGAGTGGGAGAGTATCCGTATGCCTGGTGCCGATGGGAGATCGATGGGAGGTACCAAGCAATGGATTACCCCGAAGCGGAGAGATAGTGCCGACCAACGGTCGGCACCCACCCATACCCAAGCCGACCAACGGTAGGTATCCACCAACAGGTGTTTCCCAGCAGAAGCCGCGGTTCAGCGCTTCTGCGCGAACAGCCATGCCCACATTGCCGGGTCCGCGTAGGTGGCGTCCCAGGCATTGTGGTTGCCCTCCGGGTACTCGGTGTAGCGCACGTCGCGTGCAGCGGCGCTTTGGAAGGCGGCGTGCAGCTTGCGGTCGTCGTCCGGCGGCACCACGTCATCCAGCGCACCATGGAAGATCCAGATCGGTGTGTGCCGAAGCCGCTTGGCGATCACGGCATACGGATCGGATTCCTGGGCCACCTGTTCGACGAACAGGGTCGGACGCACCGCGCGCGGCGCCAGCACCGCGCCGCATACCGGCACGATCGCGGCGAAGCGCCCGGGTTGATCCAGCGCGATGTTCCAGCTGCCATAGCCGCCCATCGACATCCCGGTCAGGTACTGCCGCGAGGGATCGGCACCGAACTCGGCGATGGTGGCGTCCAGGGCGGCCAGCGCAACGCGGTTGTTGCGCCCGCTCCATTCCTGGCGGCCCGGCACCTGCGGGAATACGGCCAACGCGGGGAAGTCGGCCGCGTGCCTGCGCAGGTGCGGCCCCAGCCCGGCATGGGTCTGCTTGACGCCGTCGCCGCCACGCTCGCCGGATCCATGCAGGAACAGCACCACCGGCAGTGCGCCAGGCGTGCGCGCCGCGGTGGCCGGAATGAACACCTGGTAATAGGCGGTACGGCCATCCACTTTCACCGCACGCGATTCGAAGTGGCCGCGCGCGCTGTCCGGCTGCGAGGCGCAGCCGGCCATCATCAGGATCGCCAGCATCGGCAGCCAGCGCATCATCGTACGGACCATTGACGTTCCAGGAGCGGTGGGTTCAGCCGCATCCTAGTCCGCCGCAGGTCAATGCGGCATCATGCGCCGCATCACTGCGGGCGCGGAAAGCTGGCGATGATGTCCAGCTGTTCCTGGGCTTCGGCATTGCCGCTGGCGGCCGCGGCCTGCACCTGTGCCATGTCCGGATGCAGCACCACCAGCAACGGGTTTTCGCAGACCGGACAGGCGTACTCGGTGGCGTCCTCGTCCAGCTCCATCTCCATGGCACGCGAGCTGCCCTTCCATTCGCAGGCCGGGCAGGTGTGCTGCTGGTCGCGCCAGCCGGGCTGGAAATAGTTTTCGATCGTGGTGGCCATGAGGGTCCAGTTGGAATCGGGTCAGAGCCCCGCGCTGCGGGGATCCGACCCTGGGTCTTGGTGTGGGTCGGAGCTCCGCGTTGCGGGGATCCGGCCCGGCAGGGATCAGTGCAGCAGCACCAGCGTGGCCAGGCCGAGGAAGGTGAAGAAGCCCATCGAGTCGGTCACGGCAGTCAGGAAGATGCCACTGGCCAGCGCCGGGTCGAAGCCGAAGCGTTTCAGGGTCAGCGGCACCAGTACGCCGGCCAGCGCCGCAAACAGCAGATTGCAGGTCAGCGCGATGGCGATCACCGCCGACAGCCCGGGCGAGTGGAACCAGACCAGCACGATCAGTCCCAGGATCGAGCCGAGCAGCAGGCCGTTGAGCGCGGCCACCCGCACTTCCTTCCACAGCAGCGTGCGCGCGTTGGAGGCGCCCACCTGGCCCAATGCCAGGCCGCGCACCATCAGCGCCAGCACCTGGGTGCCGGCATTGCCGCCGAGGCCGGCCACGATCGGCATCAGCACCGCCAGCGCCACCAGCTTGTCGATCGTACCCTCGAAGTGGCCGACCACGCTGGAGGCCAGGAAGGCCGTGCACAGGTTGATCGACAGCCACATCAGGCGGCGGCGCATGGCGCGCCAGACCGGGCTGAACAGGTCCTCGTCCTCGTCCAGGCCGGCGGCGCCCAGCGCCTGGTGCTCGGCCTGGCCGCGGATGATGTCGACCACGTCATCAATGGTGATGCGGCCAACGAGGATGTTGTTCTCGTCCACCACCGGTGCGGAGATCCAGTCATGGTCGGAGAACTGCCGTGCCACTTCCTGGTCGCTCTCGCCGACGTCGATGGCCGGCTGCTCGTCGTCGATCAGGCGGTTGATCGGGGTGGTGTCCTCGTGGGTCACCAGTGCCGCCAGCGACACCCGGCCGAGATACTGGTGCCGCCGGCTGACCACGAACAGGTGGTCGGTGTGGTCAGGCAATTCGCCGCGCAGGCGCAGGTAGCGCAGCACCACGTCGACGTTGACGTCGGCGCGCACGGTCACCACGTCCGGGTTCATCAGGCGGCCGGCGCTGTCCTCGGGATAGGACAACACCTGTTCCAGCCGCTCGCGGTTCTCGCGGTCCATCGACTTGAGGACTTCATCGATGACCGTATCCGGCAGGTCTTCGACCAGGTCGGCCAGATCGTCGATGTCCAGGTCTTCGACCGCGGCGATGATCTCGTCCGGGTCCATGTCCGCGAGCAGGCTTTCGCGCACGTCCTCGCCGACGTGGACCAGCACCTCGCCGTCGTCTTCAGGATCGACCAGGCCCCACACCACCTCGCGCTTGCCCGGCGGCAGCGATTCAAGCAGGTTGCCGATCTCGGCCGGGGCCAGGGTGTTGACCAGGCGACGTACCGGGCCCAGCCGGCCGCTGTCCAGTGCATCGGACAGCATCCGCAGTTGGCGCGCAGTCTTGTCGTGGCGTACAGCTTCAGCCATCGCAGCTCCCGCGGGATAAGAAAAGCCGCGATCCCGGCAAGGATGCGGCAACAGGGGTGTTCAGCGCGTCATTATCGCAAGGCGATGTTTCACCGGATACCCCGCTGGCCTGCGGCCACCGGGGTCCACGCATTCAACCTTATCCCCCGCCTGTCGGCGCGCCCCTTGAACAACAAGGGGCTGCTTCTGCGGATCGAATCTGCGTCGGGCCAGCGGCCAGCGGTTCCACATGTTCCGCCGGGCCATGCCAGGCGAGCGCGTAGCGCGCAAATCAGGACGCGTCCGCCACCAGCGCCAGCCAGCGTTCGATGGCGCGGCGGTCGCGCGCGGTCAGCAGCTTCGGCGCGCGCGCGCGCAGCACGGACAGGTCGGCTTCGCGTATCGCGCGGCGTACCTCCAGCAACGTACCCGGATGCAGGCTGAACTCGCTCAGGCCCAGCGCCAGCAGCAGCGGGGTCATCCGGGCATCACCGGCCATCTCGCCGCAGACCGCCACCGGGATGCGGTGACGCGCGCCGGTCTCGATCACCATCTGCAGCAGCCGCAGCACGGCCGGGTGCAGCGGTGAATACAACTCGCCCAGCGCCTCGTTGTTGCGGTCGGCAGCCAGCAGGTACTGCACCAGATCGTTGGTGCCGATCGACAGGAAATCGACCAGGTCGATGAAGCTCTCCAGCGCCAGCGCAGCGGCGGGGACTTCGATCATCGCGCCCAGCGGTACGTGGTCGGACACCATGTGCCCTTCGCCGCGCAGCTGTTCGGTCAGTTTGAGCATGCGCCGGCGCACGGCCAGCAGCTCCTCGCGGGTGCTGACCATCGGCACCAGTACGCGCAGCTTGCCGTATGCAGACGCGCGCAGGATCGCGCGCAGCTGGGTGTCGGCCACTTTCGGCCGTGCCAGCGACAGGCGCACCCCGCGCAGGCCGAGTGCAGGGTTCTCTTCGTTGCTCAGGGTCAGGCCGGTACGGTCGGCCTTGTCCGCGCCCAGGTCCAGCGTGCGTATGGTGACCGGCCGCCCGCTCATGCCCAGCGCGGCATCGCGGTAGGTCTGGAACTGCTCTTCTTCGTCCGGCAGCTCATTGCGCTGCAGGAACAGGAATTCGGTGCGGTACAGGCCGAGCCCCTGCGCGCCCAGTGCATGCGCCTGGGTCACGTCTTCCAGCGATTCGGCATTGGCCAGCAGGGCAATGTCGACCTGGTCGCGGGTACGGCTGGGCTTGCTGCGCAGGCGGCCGAGCTCGCGCTGCTCGCGCGCATGTTCCTTCAGCCGGACGCGGTAGTCCCGCAGGTTGTCGGCCTGCGGGTTGACGGTGATGCTGCCGTCGGCGCCATCGATGATCAGCACATCGCCATCGGCGATGCGGCTGAGCAGCTGCGGCACGTTGACGATCAGGGGCAGGTGCAGGCTGCGCGCCAGGATCGCGCTGTGCGACAGCGCGCTGCCGGCGGCCGTGACGATGCCGACTACGCCCTGTGCCTGCAGCTGCGCCAGCTCGGAGGGCGCGATGTTGTCACAGACCAGGATCTCGCCGGCCAGGCCTTTCACTGCCGACGGCCGTTCGGGTTGCAGGAAGGCGTGGATGCGCCCGATCACATGGTCGAGATCGTCCATGCGGCTCTTCAGATAGGCATCGTCCATGCCATCGAAGACCTTGGCCAGGCGGTCGCGCTGCAGGCGCAAGGCATAGCCGGCGCTGTACGGGCCACTGCGGATCAGCTCGTCCAGGCCGTACAGCAGCTCGGGGTCGTCCAGCAGCAGCGCGTGCAGGTCGAGGAACTCGCCCACTTCCTGGTTCAGGGCGCCATGCAGGCGCTGGCGCAGCTCGTGCATTTCCGTACGCGCGGCATCCAGCGCCCGGTGCAGGCGCGCCAGTTCGGCCTCGACCTGGTGGGCGGCCACGCGCTGCTCGGCCACCTCCAGCGCATGCGGCAGTCGCACGCGTGCCCGGCCCATCGCCGTTCCTCGCGCGGCGCCGTGGCCGGCCAGCAGCTGTACCGGCCGTTGGCCGGAAGGGACCTGGCTGGCGCGTGCGCGCGGCACGCTCAGCTGTCCTCGTCGAAGCGGCGTTCGAACAGGCCGACCACCGCTTCCATCGCGGCGGCTTCGTCCTCGCCGTTGATGCGCACGGTGACCGGGGTGCCCTGGCCGGCGGCCAGCAGCATCACGCCCATGATGCTCTTGGCGTTGATCTCACGGCCCTTGGCGGCCATGGTCACGTTGCAGCGGAACGGCGCCAGGGTCTGCACCAGCTTGGCGGTGGCCCGGGCATGCAGGCCCAGGCGGTTGCTGACGGTGAGTTCTCGTTCAAGCATCGTCGACTATCGCTCCATTACGGGTACCCGCCGCGGCTGTGGCAGGCAGTTGATCCAGTCCCTGTTCCGGATAATTCATCACCCGCAGCAACATCGGCAGGCTCAGCGCCGATACCCGGCGAACCGGGGTCCCCAGCCGGGCCAGCTGCCCGGCAAGGTTGGCGGGGCTGGCGCCGTACAGGTCGGTCAGGATCAGCACGCCGTCACCTCCATCGACCCGCCGCAAAGCGGCCGAGGCGAGCGGGAGCAGGGCGTCCAGGTCTGCGTCGAACGGTACTTCGAAAGCTTCGGTTTTCAGCGGCAACTGCCGCAGGAGCCGGGTCGCCACGTCAAGCAGGGCGGTCCCGACCCCGGGATGTGTTACGAGGAGAATGCCACAGGTCATTACTGCACGTTAACAGGTCAAGGTGAATCGGCGATAGCAGCAGATGAGGGGTACTGTGTCCCGTATTCAGTGTTGCTCGGGTCGGGGCCCTTTTTCATTGAAAAAGGGATCCGACCCCATGCGTTTTTCGATGCCTGGCAGCGATTCATCCACGCATGGCGTGGATCTACCGTGTCGACCAAGGTCGACACCTACCAACAGCGCACGGAATCTGTCAGAGGCGGGGCAATGTGGGTAGGCAGGACCGTTGGCGCCATGGATGGCGCCATCGAGCCCCCATGGACGGGTTCACGGCGTGTCCTGCCTACCCACACCGCCCCGCCATCCCACGGAATGCCGCTTTTGCTGTTTCTGTTGCTGTTGCCGGCCAGCGGCCGGCACTACCAACGGGTGCCGGCCGCAGCCCGGCCGACCACCCTCAATCCTGTTCGCGGTGGTAGGTGGCCACGTCCTGCCAGCCCATCTCGCGGGCGTGCCGGGCCATGCGCTCGGCCAGGAACACCGAGCGGTGCTTGCCGCCGGTGCAGCCGAACGCCACGGTCACGTAGCTGCGGGTGCCATCCCCCAGTTTCGGCAGCCACGTATCGAGGAAATCCATCAGCTGGGCCAGGTAGCGCTGCACGTCCGGCTGCGCTTCCAGGTAGTCGCGCACGCCGGGTTCGCGGCCGCTCAGCGCGCGCAGGTCCGGGTCCCAGTGTGGGTTGGGCAGCACCCGCGCATCGAACACGAAGTCCGCCTCGGCCGGTACGCCGCGCTTGTAGGCGAATGATTCGAACAGCAGCGACAGGCCAGTGGCATGGTCCATCGCGAACTCGGTGATGATCCGCCGCCGAAGCTGGTGCACGTTGAGGGTGCTGGTATCGATCACCGCATCGGCCTCGCGGCGCAACGGTGCGGTCAGCTCGCGCTCGCGGGCGATCGCTTCGGGCAGCGACAGGCCCAGCTGGCTCAGCGGATGGCGACGACGGGTGTCGGCGTAGCGCTTGAGCACCGTTTCGTCGCTGGCCTCGAAGAACAGTACCTTCACTTCCACGCCGGCGTCGGTGGCCAGCTGCCGCCAGTCGCCCAGCTGGCTCAGGTCAGCCTGGCCGCGGACATCGATGCCTACGGCCAAGCGGCGCGGTGCGCTGCCGTCGTGGTTGGCCAGCAGGCTGCGCACGAAATCCGGCAGCAGGTGGATCGGCAGGTTGTCCGAGCAGTAGTAGTCCTGGTCCTCGAAGGTCTTCAGGGCGACGGATTTACCCGAGCCGGACAGGCCGCTGACGATGATCAGGGTCGGGGCGGTGGGGATTGCGGTGCTCATGGACAGGCTCTTCGAGGGGCAGGAGGATCAGGGAGTTCGCCGTTCCAACAGGTTGCTGTGGCGGGCGATGAACATGGCCGCCGGGTCAATGCCCTTGGTGCGCAGGATGTGCAGGCGGGTGGCGGCTTCGGTCAGCACGGCCAGGTTGCGGCCGGGCATCACCGGCAGGGTGATCAGCGGAACGTCCAGATCCAGCACATGGCGGGTGCCCGAGTCGCCGGTCAGGCGCTCGTAGCCATGCGGGGTGGGTTCGGTCATCGGCTTGGTCAGGTGAACGATCAGCCGAAGGTACTTGTTCTTCTTTACAGCCGTGTCGCCGAACATCTCGCGCACGTTCAGCACGCCCAGGCCGCGCACTTCCAGCAGGTCCTGCAGCAGTTCGGGGCAGGTGCCGTCGAGCACGTCCGGGGCGATCTGGGTGAACTCGGGGGCGTCGTCGGCGACCAGGCGGTGACCACGGCTGAGCAGTTCCAGTGCCAGCTCGCTCTTGCCCGACCCGGCCTCACCGGTGATCAGCACGCCAATGGAATAGATCTCCATGAACACGCCGTGCAGGATCACCCTCGGCGCGAGCGTGCGCGCCAGGTGGTAGGACAGGTGGTTCAGCAGTTCGTGGCCGCGCTTGGGCGACAACCACAGCGGCGTGCCGGATTCATCGGCGGCGGCGCGCAGGTCTTCGGGGCAGGCCTGGTTGCGGGTCAGCACCAGCGCAAGCGGGTGCGACTGCATGATCTTTTCGATGGTCTCCCAGCGCTGGCGCGGTTCCAGCGCATCCAGCCAGGACAGTTCCTCGGTGCCCAGGATCTGCACCTTGTTGGGATAGATGGCGTTGAGGTAGCCGGCCAGCGAGGGACGCCGCGAGACCGTGTTGCCGGCCTCCAGCTCGCGCTTCTCACCGGATTTGCCGGCGGCCCAGCGCAGCCCCAGCCGCTCGCGCTGCTGTTCGAACAGTTCACGGGCGGTGATGCTGGTATTCATGCGGCGCTCGCAGGTGGGGTCATGTCCAGCGCCTCGCGCAGGGCCCGGGCATCGCCGGCTTCACGCAGGGCCTGGCGGATATCCGGCGCGGAAAACAGCTCGGCCAGCTCGGACAGCAGCATCAGGTGCTGGTGGGTGTAGTGGGCCGGGACGGCCATCGCGAACACCAGGTCCACCGGCTCATCGCCGCCGAAGTCGACCGGGGTCGCCAGGCGCAGCAGCGCGCCACGGGGGCGGTCCAGGGTCGGTGCGCGGCCGTGGGGGATGGCGATACCGTGGCCGATCGCGGTGCTGCCCAGGGCTTCGCGCTGGCACAGGTTCAGATAGATCTGTTCGGCGTTGGCCTGGCGGCAGGCCAGCAACCCGGCGGCGGCCTGCAGGACGCTGTCGCGGTCGGTGGCCGCGCAGAGCTGGGTCTGCACGGCCGCCAGGAGGTCAGTCAGGGGCATGTCTGCGGGGAACGGTGGCGATCAGCCACCATTGTCACCCACCGGCAGCGGTGCGTGCTGCTGTTTTTTCTCCTTGTGCTTGATGACCAGGCGGTCAAGCTTGTCCGCAAGCAGGTCGATCGCGGCATACATGGTCTGGCCGCCGGCCTCGGCGTGCAGGGTCTGCCCCGGGATGTTGAGGCTGGCGTCGACGTGGTGTTCGGTCTTCTGCAGCTTGAGGGTCACCCGCGCTTCGCAGTGCTGGTCGAAGTGTTTTCCGATCCGGGCCAGCTTCTCCTCCACATAGGACTGCAGGGCCGGGGTGACTTCGACGTCTTTGCCAAACGTTTCGATGCGCATCGGGTTTCTCCTGTGTTCGGATGTGCCAATGAACCTCTCCGCCGGGCGCGGCGGCGTGTCAAGCGATTCTGACCCTTTCGTGCGAGGCGGAGATGTTCATGGCTTCACGATACTTCGCCACGGTGCGTCGCGCTACTGGAATTCCCGACGATTTGAGCAGGTCAGCCAGCTTGGCGTCAGAAAGCGGCTTGCGCGGGTTTTCGTCGTCGATCAGGCGCCGGATCATCGCCTGGATGGCGGTGCTGGACGCCTCGCCACCGCCTTCGGTATCGATGCCCGAGGCGAAGAAGGCACGCAGCGGCAGCGTGCCGCGCGGCGTGCGCACATGCTTGCGGGCGATCGCGCGCGACACCGTCGACTCGTGCAGGCCCAGTTCGGCGGCGATCTCGCGCAGGGTCAGCGGACGCAGCGCCTGTTCGCCGAACTCGAGGAAACCGGCCTGCTGGTGGATCAGGCTGCGCACCACCCGCAGCAGGGTTTCACCGCGCTGCTGCAGGCCCTTCAGCAGCCAGCGCGCCTCCTGCAACTGGCCACGCAGGTAGCCGGCGTCGGCCTCGCCACAGCGGCGGATCAGCTGTTCGTAGCCACGGTGGATCACCACCTTTGGCCCGGCATGGGCGGCCAGCGCCGCGCGCCAGATGCCGTTCTGCCGCCACACCACCACGTCGGGCACCACGTAGGTATCCTGCGAAAGCGGTGCGATCTGCGTGCCCGGGCGCGGGTCCAGCGAGCGCAGCAGCGCCACGGCAGTCTCGACCTCGTCTAGCGGCTGCTTCAACTCATGGGCAAGCCCGGCGACGCCGCTGCGCGGCAACCGTTCCAAGGGGCCTGCGGCAATCTGCCGCGCCAGGATCAGGCCGGGCGTGTCGCCGGCCAGCACATCCAGCTGCAGCAGCAGGCATTCGCCCAGCGTGCGTGCAGCCACACCCACCGGATCGAAGCGCTGGATGCGATGCAGCACGGCGAGGATCTCGTCCTCGTCGGCGTGGATCGCCGGCAACAGGGTTTCAGCGATGGTGGCCAGCGGCTCGCGCAGGTACCCGTCGTCGTCCAATGCATCGATCAGTGCCGCGCCGATGCTGCGATCACGCGAGGACAGATGCGACAGATGCAGCTGCCACAGCAGATGGTCGGCCAGTGTTTCGGTTTCGGCTACGCGCTCGGCAGCGCTGCCGTTGTCGTCGTCATCGTCGAAGCTGCCGCCACTGCCGGCAGCGCTCCAGTCGAGCTCGGCCGGTGCCCAGTCGTCGCCATTGTCGGCGCGTTCGGCCGGCGTGTCGGCGTCCGTGTTGTCGCCGCCTTCATTGGCGGCACTGCTGTCGTTGCTGTCGGCCCAGTCCAGCAGCGGATTGCTTTCCACGGCCTGGGCGATTTCAAGCTCCAGCTCGGTCGTGGACATCTGCAGCAGCTTGATCGCCTGCTGCAGCTGGGGGGTGAGCACCAGCTGCTGTCCCAACGATGTCTGCAGCCGAGTCTTCATGCCTGTGCCGAACGGAAGGAAAGGGACCCAGCACCTGCGGTCACAGCTTGAAGGAATCCCCAAGGTAGACGCGACGTACGTCAGCGTTGTCCAGGATCGCCTCCGGCGAGCCCTGGGCCAGCACGGTGCCCTCGGCGAGGATATACGCGCGGTCGCAGATTCCCAAGGTCTCGCGCACGTTGTGGTCGGTGATCAGCACGCCGATGCCACGCTGCTTGAGATGGGTGACGATGCGCTGGATTTCGCCCACCGAGATCGGGTCGACACCGGCAAACGGTTCGTCGAGCAGGATCAGGCGCGGCTGCGCGGCCAGTGCGCGGGCGATCTCGCAGCGACGACGTTCGCCACCGGACAGGCTGGCACCGAGCTGGTCGGCGACATGGCCCAGCTGCAGCTCGTCGAGCAGGCTGTTCAATTCGCGTTCGCGGCCGGCCGAATCCAGGTCTTCGCGCAGTTCAAGCACCAGGCGGAGGTTGTCGGCCACGGTCAGCTTGCGGAACACCGACGGCTCCTGCGGCAGGTAGCCCACGCCCTGCTTGGCACGGGTGTACATCGGGTCGCTGGTGATGTCCTTGCCGTCGAGCACGATGCTGCCTGCATCCGCAGCGACCAGGCCGACGATCATGTAGAAACAGGTGGTCTTGCCGGCACCGTTGGGGCCGAGCAAACCGACCACTTCACCGGCGTCGAGGGTCAGCCCGAAGTCCTTGACGACTTCGCGCTGCTTGTAGCGCTTGCGCAGGCCCTTGGCGACGAGCATTACTTCTTGCTCCCCGCCGGCTTGGCCGGCGTGCTGGCCGGAGCCGCTGCCTTGGGTGCGGCGGCCGGCTGTGCTGCCGCGTTCTTGTTCTTCGGCGGAATGACGGTGCGCACACGGCTGCCATCACCACCGGAGTTCATCTCCCCGGTGCGGGTGTTGTAGACCATGCGCTGGCCGGCATTGGTGCCGCGCGCGCTGGTGACCTTGTAGTTGCCGGTCAGGGTGATGATCTCGGTCTTGATGTCGTAGTCGATGCGATCGGCCACCGCGTCCATCCAGGTGCCATCGTCGAGCTGCTGCTTCATCGTGGCCTGCTTGCCGGTGAACACCGCACGCACGGCTTCGCCATCCTTCAGGTAGATCTCGGCTTCGGACGAGCGGAGGTCCAGCGTGCCCTGGGTGACGGTCACCCCCTGCGACAGCACGGTCTTGCCGTCGCCGGTCAGCACGCCCGACTGGGCGCCGGATTCGATGTTCATGTTCTCGTTGCGGTCGGTGGACTTGGCAAAGGCAGCGCTGGGAACAAGGAGACCGAGCGCGAGTACGGCTGCAAAGGGAATCTTCATCGGGGTCCGTTCTACCGGTGGGGCCGTCCGGAAAACCGGCGGCGGGTGGGGGGGCTGCCGTCCTTGCGCCGGTCCGGGGACGTCGCAGGAGGGCGGCGGAATCAGCGTCGGGGCGTGTAGCGGCCCTTGGACTGGCTGAGGAAATGATACGTGTTGTTCTTGGAATCCACCTCGAAGCCAACGCCGGACTGTTCCATGCCGGGGCGGGTCATGGTGACCCGCGCATCGGTGCGGGCACGGTTCTCCTTCGGGAACACGTCCAGGTGGTCGGTGCGGAACGTGGTCGGCACCACGCCCGGATCGGCCGGGCTGTCGCCAGCGACATTGCCACGCAGCTTCATTTCGTCGCCCTTGGCGCTGAGCCAGCCGGTCTCGGCGCGCAGGGTCCAGTGCTTGCCATCCTTGTCCGGCATCTCGAACAGTGGGGTGGCGATGTTGATGGTCTGGTCGCCACGCTGGCGTTCCAGCCGCGGTGCGCGCAGGGTGGTCGATTCCTTGCCCTGCTCATCCAGCGCGACGATCTGGAAGTCGTGCAGGATGTAGTCCACGCCGGCGTCCTGGCCGGCAGTGGCCGGGCCCTTGTCGCGGTTGCGCAGGGCGGCCCAGCTGCTGAGCAGGGCCGCCAGCAGCAGGCCGATGCCGAGCACGGTGCGCCAGTTCAGGGTGGGCAGGTTCATGCGCCGAACCTCGCCAGCACCGCGTCCACATGGCCCTGGGCGGCCAGCAGGATGTCGCACAGTTCACGGGCGGCGCCACGTCCGCCATCGGCGCGGGTCTGCCAGTGCACGCGCTCGGCGATCCACGGGTGGGCGTTGGCTGGCGCCACCGCCAGGCCGACCGCGCCCAGCGGCGCCAAGTCCGGCAGGTCGTCGCCCATGAAGGCCACCTGCTCCAGGCCGATGCCATGCTGTGCGCACAGCGTCTGCACGCTGGCCAGCTTGTCGCCCACGGCGATCTGGGTGTCGATGCCGAGGTCGGCGCCGCGCTTGAGCGCGGACTGGCTGTTGCGCGCGGTGATCAGCACGGGGTGGATGCCGTGCTGCTGCAGCAGTTTCAGGCCCAGACCGTCCTGCACGAAGTACGCCTTGCTCTCGTTGCCGTCCTTGTCGTAGTACAGCCGACCGTCGGTGAGGGTACCGTCCACGTCGAAGCAGGCCAGGCGGACGCGGGCCGCAGCGGCATGCAGGTGGGCGGGGAACGCGGGCAGCGGGGACCAGGGCATCAGGCGATCAGGCTCGGTGGGGGCGGGTGGGGCATTACAGACTGAATGGGGTCTACGGACTGTCGGTTAAACCACCCGGGCCCGCAACAGGTCATGAATGTTCAGGGCGCCGACCGCACGGCCCTGGCCATCGACCACGATCAGGCCGTTGATTTTCTGGGTCTCCATCTGCCGCGCGGCCTCTACGGCCAGCTGGTCGGCACCGATGGTGCGCGGGTTGCGGGTCATCACATCGGCGATCTTCGCGGTGCGCACGTCCAGCGCGCTGTCCAGCGCCCGGCGCAGGTCGCCGTCGGTGAACAGGCCGATCAGCACGCCATCGGCGTCGACCACGGCGGTCATGCCGAGCCGCTTGCGGCTCATTTCCACCAGCGCCTCGCTGAGGCTGGCATCGGCGCCCACGCTGGGCAGGTCCTCGCCGGTATGCATGACATCGGTGATGTGCAGCAGCAGGCGACGGCCGAGGCTGCCGGCCGGGTGCGAGCGGGCGAAGTCGTCGGCGGTGAAGCCGCGTGCGTCAAGCAGGGCTACGGCCAGCGCATCGCCCATCGCCAGCGAGGCGGTGGTGCTGGAGGTCGGCGCCAGCGCCAGCGGGCAGGCCTCGGCCGGCACGCTCACATCCAGGTGGATGTCGGCGGCCGTGGCCAGGCTCGACTGCGGGCGGCCGGTCATGGAAATCAGCACGTTGCCCTGGCGCTTGAGCACAGGCAGCAGCATCAGCACCTCATCGGACTCGCCCGAATAGGACAGGGCCAGTACCACGTCGGCTTCGGTGATCATGCCCAGGTCGCCGTGGCCGGCTTCGCCGGGATGCACGTAGAACGCCGGTGTGCCGGTGGAGGCCAGGGTGGCGGCGATCTTGCGGGCAATGTGGCCGGATTTGCCCATGCCGGTGGCGACCACCCGGCCGCGGCTGGCCAGGATCGCCTCGCAGGCCTGCTGGAAGGCCTCGCCAAGGCGGTCGGCGACGGCATCCAGCGCCTGCCGCTCGATCTCGAACACGCGGCGGCCACTGGCGACCAGGCCGGCAGGGTCGACGGAACGGGGGGGCAACAGGGATTCGGCCATGCGGACGCCACGCAGCGGAAGTAGAATGGAGGCACATTTTATTAGGAAAGCCCGTTGGACGCCGACACCATCCGCAATCTGATCGAAACCGGCCTGCCTGGCGCCCGCGCCGACGTGCAGGGCGATGATGGCGTGCATTTCGAAGCGACCGTGGTCTGCGAGGCGTTCGCCGGCAAGATGCCGCTGGCCCGCCACCGCATGGTCTATGCCACGCTGGGCGACCTGATGGGCGGCGCGATCCACGCGCTGGCGCTGAAAACCGTGACCCCGGCCGAAGCCGGCTGAACCGCAGAAGATCCCGAATACATGGCCAAGATCGTTGTGACCGGCGGCGCTGCGCTGCACGGTGAAGTGAGCATCTCCGGCGCCAAGAACGCCGTCCTCCCCATCCTCTGCGCGACCCTGCTGGCCGATGAGCCGGTGGAGATCACCAACGTGCCGCACCTGCACGACGTGGTCACCACTGTCAAGCTGCTGGGCGAACTGGGTGCCAAGGTCACCATCGACCAGGGCACGCTGTCGCGTGGCAGTGCGATCGTGGTCGACCCGCGCTCGGTCAACCAGCATGTTGCACCGTACGAGCTGGTCAAGACCATGCGCGCCTCGATCCTGGTGCTGGGCCCGCTGCTGGCCCGCTTCGGCGCGGCGGAAGTGTCGCTGCCCGGCGGCTGCGCGATCGGTTCGCGTCCGGTCGACCAGCACATCAAGGGCCTGCAGGCGCTGGGTGCCGAGATCGTGGTCGAGAACGGCTTCATCAAGGCCACTGCCAAGCGGCTGAAGGGCGGCCATTTCACCTTCGACATGGTCAGCGTCACCGGCACCGAGAACGTGCTGATGGGCGCGGTGCTGGCCGAAGGCACCACCGTCCTCGACAACTGCGCGATGGAACCGGAAGTGACCGATCTGGCGCATTGCCTGATCGCGCTGGGCGCGAAGATCGAAGGCCTGGGCACTGCCCGCCTGGTCATTGAAGGCGTCGAGCGCCTGTCCGGCGGCCGCCACGAAGTGCTGCCCGACCGCATCGAAACCGGTACCTTCCTGGTCGCTGCGGCGATGACCGGCGGCAAGGTCACGGTCAACCGTGCGCGCCCGAACACCATGGACGCGGTGCTGTCCAAGCTGGTCGAGGCCGGCGCGAAGATCGAGACCACCGAAGACACCATCACCCTGGACATGCAGGGCAAGCGACCGAAGGCGGTCAACCTGACCACCGCGCCGTACCCCGCATTCCCGACCGACATGCAGGCGCAGTTCATGGCGCTCAACTGCGTGGCCGACGGCGTCGGCGTGATCAACGAAACGATCTTCGAGAACCGTTTCATGCACGTCAACGAATTGCTGCGCCTGGGCGCGGACATCCAGGTCGAAGGCCACACCGCCATCGTGCGTGGCAGCGAGACCCTGAGCGGTGCGCCGGTAATGGCCACCGACCTGCGTGCCTCGGCCTCGCTGATCCTGGCCGGCCTGATGGCCAGCGGCGAGACCACCATCGACCGCATCTATCACCTTGATCGTGGCTACGAGAACATCGAAGAGAAGCTGTCTTCGCTCGGCGCCACCATCCGGCGCGTGCCATGATCCTGCGCGGCAAGTTCAGCCCGCGCCGCAAGGCGCTGCTGGCCCTGGTGCTGATCGTGCTGGCGTGGCTGGGCTATGCCTGGTACGCCAACATCGCCATCACCCAGGGCATCGAGCAGAAGGACATGGACTGGAACGGCGACGGCACGGTCTCGCGTGACGAGATCATCGAATCGTTCTACGCGGTCGCGGTGAACGACAGCCAGGACGGCAACCGCCATTGCCGCACCTTCATCTGGCGCAGCACCGGCGAGCAGATCCGCGTGGACTGCCGCACCGAGTTCAAGCCGGCCGCGGCCGAGCAAAAGAAGTAAGAACAACGCCCGCGAAAGCGGGCGTTTTTTTACGGTAGATCCACGCCATGCGTGGATGAAGGCGCCGGGTCGCTGTCGGGGTCAGAGCCCTTCCCGTTGGGAAGGGATCCGACCCCGGGCGCTCAGTTCATCGCCTTGATGGTCAGGTCCAGCGCATCGCGGCCGCTCTCACGCTGCAGCATGCGCGCCGGCACCGGGAATTCCGGCACGATCCAGGCGATCAGCTCCTTGTTGCCGTCGGCACGCGAGACCTTGGTGGCCTCGTAGCTCTTGCCGCCCACGGTGATCGATTCCTTGCCGATCACGCGGTAGGTCATGTTCTTGATGCGGCCTTCGTCGACCATGCGATAGGTCAGCGGCTTGCCGGCGGCCAGGTCGCGGGCGATCGCCAGATTGATCAGCAGCGCGTCCATGTCGCCCGTCTTCAACGCGATGGGGCCCGCACGGTCCGGCTTGATGTCGCCGGTCCAGGTGGCCTGGTTGCTGGTCCAGTTGTAGTTGGCCTGCACATTGCGCTTCTTCACCAGCAGGGCCGAACGGTCCTGGCTGCTGAGCGGGCGCAGCTGGCCGCGCACCTCTTCGAATACGGTGCTCTGGCTCAGGTCGGCCAGCTGGTTCTTCACCTGCAGCGTGTAGCGCCACTTGTTGGCTCCCTCGCTGCTCAGCGTCATGCTGCCATTGGCCTGCATGCCCATGTAGCTGGCCAGGTAATCGGCCTTGAATGGCTGCAAGGCCATGGCCGGCAGGCTGGCCACCGACAGTGCGGCTGCAGCGATCCAGGTGAGGGGGCGGGTCAGGGTGCTCATGCTCAGACTCCTTGGTACTCGATCAGGCGCAGATCGACGCGGTCTTCGCCGTCTTCGCGTTGCAGGATGCGCACCGGGGTGGGGACACCGTTGGCGATCCAGAGGATGGTTTCGTTGTTGCCGCCGTTGGTCCGGTAGACCCGCAGCGCGTTGTAGGACAGGTCGCCGACCTCGACGTTCTCGGTCTGCGGCGCGGCCTGGTAGTCGTGCTGGCGGACCTTGCCCATGTCCACGTAGCGGTAATGCATGGTGGCGCCCGGGCGGGCATCACGCATGATCGCCAGATTGATCAGCAGCGCGCTCTGGTCGCCCGGCTGCAGCGGGATCGGTTGCGCACGTTCCTTCTTGACGTCGCCGCTCCACTGCGCGGTGCCGGCCTGCCAGTTGTACGTGCCGACCGCCTTCTTGCCCAGGAACAGGCCCTTGCGCACCGTGCTCTGGCTGAGCGGCGCATAGACGCCGCTGCGCTCTTCGAACACCGTGCTCTGTTCGATGTTCAGGCCCAGCACGCTGGCAAAGCCGCGGCGGCCGACCACCTGCATGTCCACCCGCCACTGGTTGCCGCCGGTGTGGGTGACCTGCATGCTGGCGTCGCCGGCCTCCTTGCCTTTGTAGAAGGCCTGGTAGGTCGCGGTGAACGGCTGCAGCGGCGGCGGCTCCCAGGCCAGCGCCGGCGGCATCGGCACGGCCGGTTCCGCAGGCGGTTGGACTGCAGGCGCCGGCTGCGCAGGGGCCGCAGGCGCTTGCACCTGGCCCCAACCCACGCCGGGAAGCACGACAAGCGACAGCAGCAATGAAGTGGACAGCAGGGTCGTGGTCTTCATGGAGGACAGGAACTGCAGGAGGGGGGCAGGATGCCAGCCCCGCAGTCAGCGGGGCGTGTGCGTGGGCGTTACCGGTTCAGGTTCCCGGCGGAATCTAGGGCCAGTGGGCTAAACAGGGGGTGACCGTCCAGGTGCGGCTGCCCCTCCCGTTCAGTCAGGCGGCCGGCGCACAGCAGCTGGAGGGTGGCGATCAACAGGGGATGCTCCACCGCCAGCACGCGCGCGGCCAGGCTGTCGGCGTCATCGCCGGGCATCACCGGTACCCGTACCTGGGCCAGCACGGCGCCGGCATCCAGTTCGGGAACGACCAGATGCACGCTGGCCCCGTGCTCGGCATCGCCGGCGTCCAAAGCCCGCGCATGCGTATCCAACCCTTTGTGCAGTGGCAGCAGGGAGGGGTGGATGTTGACCAGGCGGCCATTGAAGCGCTGCACGAAGGCGGCGCCGAGAATGCGCATGTAGCCGGCGCAGACGATCCAGTCCGGCGCGGCCGCGGCCAGTGCATCGCCCAAGGCCTGCTCGTAGGCGGCGCGGTCGTCGAATTCCTTCGGCGCATGTGCCCAGCGCAGGCTGGCGCCGACCCGTTGCAGCGCGGCGGCGGCCGGGCGGTCGGAGAACACGCCGACGACCTCGGCGGGCAGGCGCCCGGCCGCGATGGCATCGAGGATGGCCTGCAGGTTGCTGCCGCGCCCAGAGGCGAGCACCGCGATGCGGGTGGGCGCGGTCATTGCGCGGCACTCCGGCGGATCAACGGCCAGCTCAGCAGGCTGCCCACGGTCGCCAGCAGCATGTCGGCATGGGCGTCCCACATGTCGCCCTGCTGCCCGTTGTAGGCCTCGGCGGCGTCCGGCGACAGGGCCAGCGCGATGGCCCACTCGAACCACTCGTAGACCAGGCTGGCGCACATCACTGCCATCACCGCCAGGGTGAAAGCCTGGCCGCGGCGCAGCGCCGGCCAGGCATGGCGTGCCAGCTGCAGCAGCGCAGGCGTGAAGCAGACGCCGAACAGGAAGTGGATAAGCCGGTCGAAATGATTACGCTGCCAGCCAAACGCCGCATTCGGCGACCAGCCGGTCAGCGCCTGCGCCCATGCGTCGTAGGGCACGTTCGAGTACAGCCAGCGCGCAGCCACGCAGTGCAGTGCAATGAAGCCGCAGATCGCGATGAAGGCACCGTTGCCCAGCCAGCCACCCCGGCGGTCGACCCATAGCAGTGCGGCCAGCCCGATCACGGTCAGGGTGCTGTGCAGGGCCTGCTCGATGGGCCACAGCGGGTGGATCCAGCTGATCGCGAACACCGCCAGCACGGCGGCGAAGGCCAGCTTCTTGGGGCCCGTGAAACGGGAAGCGGCAGGCGAGGCGGTCGTGGAGAGGGCAGGCGCGGACATGGGCAGTCGATCAGGGGAGGGAGGCGTCTGCCGGCAAGCTCAGACGCTGAGATGGTCGCCACGGTCGAACAGTGCGGCCATGTCAGGCTTGGACAGAAACACCCAGGCATAGGCGGTCAGGGCCATGCCCAGCGGGCCAGCCAGTACCGCCAGCCAGGCCGCGCGCTGGCACCAGGCCAGCCCGGTGCGGCGCGACAGCAGGCGTGCGGTGTGCAGCTGCACGACGCCAAGCGCGGCCGCCAACAGCGAAATGACCCCGTACACCGTGGCCAGTACCGCGCCATCGGCCAGCCCGCGTGAGCTGGCGACCAGGCCGATGAAACCGAGGAACGCCAGCGCGGCCATCCAGTGGAAAACCGCCAGCGCGTAGAACAGCACCTTCAGCGTCTGCAGGTGGCTGGCCAGCTGCAGTTGCGCCAGGGTCTGCTGTGGTAGCGGCGGTGGTGCGCCGGGTGTCGTCATGTCGTTGCACCCCTTGCATCGAAGGCGGCCTTGACCTGCGGGCGCAGCAGCGTAACCAGGGTGAATACCCCCAGAACGGTGCCCAGCGGCGCGCACAGGCAGAGCAGGCCGGCCACGATCAGGCACAGCAGGTGGCGACGACGCTGGGCCAGGCAGCGTCCGGCCTGGATGACGAATGCGGCCATGCCCAGGCCACCGGCGACGAACACGGTCCCCAGCACCGTGAACACCCAGCCGAACAGGCGCTGTTCGGCCGGCGACGAGGGCTGGCCCCCGGAGTTCATCGGCAGATGGCCGCTCAGCGCACTGATGCCGAGCACGATGTACAGAATGAAAAACAGCGAGAGCAGCGCGATCAGGCCACCGAACACATAGTGCGCGATGGACAGCGCGCGCAGGTGGTCGGCGTCCTGCCTGCTGAAGACCGGCACGGCCGCCAACGGCGGCGGTACCGGGGTGGGTGCCAGGGGGGGCGTTGCGTCCATGCGGGCTCCTCGGGGTCGGGTTCAGCCGATGCGGACGCGTTCGGCGCCTTCGGCGGTGACCACCTGGCCGATGGTCCAGTGGTCCAGGCCCTGGGCTTGGACCGCCTCGGACACGGCAGCGACCTGCTCCGCTGCCACGATCAGCACGAAGCCGATGCCGCAGTTGAAGGTGCGCCACATCTCGCTGTCGGCGACCGCGCCTTCCTTCTGCAGCCACTGGAACACTGGCGGCAGGGTCCAGGACGAGGCCTGGATGTCCAGGCCGAGGCCATCGGGCACCACGCGGATGATGTTCTCGGTCAGGCCGCCACCGGTGATGTGGGCCATGCCGTGGATGGCATCGCCGTGCGACTTCAGCAGCGACAGGATCGGCTTCACGTACAGGCGGGTCGGTGCCATCAGCGCGTCGACCAGCTTCACGCCACCTTCCAGTTCCAGATCGGCCGGGCGGCCGGCGCGGTCGTAGATGCGGCGCACCAGCGAGTAGCCGTTGGAATGCGGGCCGGACGAGGCGATGCCGATCAGCACGTCGCCGGCGGCCACGCTGGCGCCGTCCTTCAGCTCGCTCTTCTCGACCGCAGCCACCGTGAAGCCGGCCAGATCGTACTCGCCCGGGGCGTACATGTCGGGCATTTCAGCGGTTTCACCGCCGATCAGCGCGCAGCCGGCCTCGGTGCAGCCGTTGGCGATGCCGCCCACCACCGCCGCGGCGGTATCGACGTCCAGCTTGCCGGTGGCGAAGTAGTCCAGGAAGAACAGCGGCTCGGCGCCCTGCACCAGCACGTCGTTCACGCACATCGCGACCAGGTCGATGCCGATCGTATCGTGGCGGTTCAGTTGATGGGCCAGCTTCAGCTTGGTGCCCACGCCGTCGGTACCCGACACCAGCACCGGCTCGCGGTACTTGTTGGACAGGTCGAACAGGGCGCCGAAGCCGCCCAGACCGCCCATCACTTCCGGGCGGAAGCTGCGCTTGACCAGGGGCTTGATCCGCTCGACCAGCGCGTTGCCGGCGTCGATGTCGACACCCGCGTCACGGTAGGTGAGGGGGGAGGGGGCGGAAGACGGGGTGTTGGTCACGGGCGTCGGCGCTGGCAGGGGTTGAACGGGCGATTTTAACAGGCCGCATTGGCGCAAAGGCCGTATTCGGGCAACAATTCCCCCGGATTCGTCGAGCCAATGGATGTCCTGATGCGCCGCAGCCTGATTCTGACCCTGCTCCTTGCACTGAGCCTGCCGGTGGCCACGATGGCCCAGAGCGGCCTGCGCACCGAGGGAGATGTTGCCACCGCCTCGGGTGCGTACGAGGCCGAAGTGCCCGTCAACAGCCAGGCCGAAGCCGATCGCAACGGCGCCCTGGCCCGTGCCCTGAGCGTGGTGCTGGGCAAACTGTCCGGCGACCGCAACGTGATGTCCCGCCCCGGCGTGGTGCAGGCGCTGCGCAACGCCAAGGACTACGTGGCCAGCTACGACTACAAGCAGGACCAGAGCGTGGGCGCCAGCGGCGCGCCGAGCTTCAGGACCCTGCTGGTGGCCCGCTTCCGCGAGGATGACGTCGACTCGCTGGTCTCGGCGCTGGGCCTGCCGCTGTGGCCGCAGCCGCGGCCGAAACCGGTGGTGTGGTTGGCCGTCGACGACGGCAGTGGCCCGCGCCTGGTCAGCGTGCAGCAGGCCAACGCCGCCCGCCCGCTGCTGAACCGCGCCATCGAGCGGGGTTACAAGCTGGGCCTGCCCAGCGGCGGTGCCGCCGAACAGGCGCTGGCCGGTGCCATCTGGCGCCAGGACAGTGCCGCCGTGGCCCGCGCCTCGTCACGCTACTCGCCGCCGATGCAGCTGATCGGCAAGCTCTACCGCGCCAACGGCGGCTGGCAGGCGGACTGGGTGTTCGTCGACAACGGCCGCGAGCTGAACAAGTGGACCAGCAAGGACGCCAACGCCATGCGTGCGATGGCCGCCGGTGCCGATGGCGCCGCCGACGCGCTGGTCAAGCGCTATGCCAAGGCGGGTGCCGCCGTCGGTCAGGCCGGGACCTACCGCGTGGTGGTCACCGGCATCAACAGTGCCGACGACTACCTGCGCCTTGCCGCCGGCCTGCGCGAGGTGCCGGTGGTGCGCAACGTCACCCCGCTGCACGCTTCGGCCGGCCAGCTGGAGCTGAGCCTGGAGATGACCACCGGCCTGGCCGGCTTCAACCGCATGCTGGGCGACAATGGCGTGCTGGTGCCCAGCGCGACGCTGCCGGCCCTGCCGACCCCGATCGATGACACCACCGGTGCCCCGGTGGCCGCGCCGGTCAGCAACGAGTACCGCTTGCGATGACCCTGACCCCGGAAGCCGAAATCGCGCAGTTCCTGCGCCGCCTGAAGTACATCCTGTTCGCCGGCCTGGTCGGCTGGGTGGTGTGGCTGCTGGCACCGATCCTGACCCCGTTCGTGCTGGCGCTGGCGCTGGCGTGGCTGGGCGATCCGCTGGTGGACCGCATCGAGGCCACCGGCCGTTCGCGCATGACCGGCGTGGTGCTGGTGTTCGCTGCGATGGTGCTGGTGATCGTGGCGCTGCTGCTGGTACTGGTGCCGATGATCGAGCGCCAGATCACCACCCTGATTGCGGTCGCGCCGCAGGCACAGGCGTGGCTGATGGAGAAGGGGATCCCCTGGTTCGAGCAGAAGACCGGCCTGGAAGTGATGCAGTGGCTGGATCCGGACCGCCTGATCGAATGGGTGCGCAGCCACTGGCAGCAGGCCGGCGGCTTCGCCACCACCTTCATGGGCTACGTCTCGCGTTCGGGCTTTGCGATGGTGACCTGGGTGGTCAACATCCTGCTGCTGCCGATCCTGGCGTTCTACTTCCTGCGCGACTGGGACAAGCTGGTCGAGCGGGTGGCGTCGGTGATTCCGCGCAACCACATCGGCACCATCAGCGCGTTGGCGCGCGAGTCCAACGAGGTGCTGGGGGCGTTCATCCGCGGACAGTTCCTGGTGATGCTGGCGCTGGGCGTGATCTATGCCGGCGGCCTGTCGCTGGTCGGCCTCAAGCTGGGCCTGCTGATCGGCCTGATTGCCGGCCTCATCAGCTTCATCCCATACCTGGGCGCGACCACTGGCGTGCTGATGGCGGTGATCGCGGCACTGGTGCAGGCGCAGGGCTTCGACCTGAAGCTGCTGATCCTGGTGGGCGTGGTGTTCACCGTGGGCCAGCTGCTGGAAAGCTACGTGCTGACCCCGCGTATCGTCGGCGACAAGATCGGCCTGCACCCGGTGGCAGTGATCTTTGCGGTGATGGCCGGCGGCCAGCTGTTCGGCTTCCTCGGCATGCTGCTGGCGCTGCCGGTGGCGGCGGTGACCAACGTGCTGCTGCGCTATGCGCATCAGCGCTACCGCCAGAGCGAGCTGTACGTGGGCGAGAAGCCGGCGATCGTGCTTGATGGCGTAGTGGACGCCCCCCATATCATCGTTCCGAACGACAAGGGCCCCGACCTGAAGTGATGGGTGTGCCGCAACTGCCGCTGGCCCTGCATTACCCGAGGGACCAGCGCCTGGAGACCTTCATCGGCGCGCCGGACGGCGCGCTGGCGCAGCTGCGCGCGATCGCGGTTGGTGCCAGCCACGACTGGGTCTACCTGGAAGGTGCGGCGGGAACCGGCAAGACCCACCAGGCGCTGGCGATGTGCTCCAGCGCCGAGCAGGCCGGGCGCCTGCCGACGTACGTGCCACTGGCCAGCGCCGCCGGCCGCGTTCGTGCAGCGCTGGATGGGCTGGACGCACGCGAACTGGTGGCGCTGGACGGGCTGGACGAGGTTGCCGGCAATCGCGAGGACGAGATCGCGCTGTTTGATTTCCACAACCGCGCGCGCGCTGCAGGTGTGACCGTGCTGTACACGGCGCAGAAGGCGCCGGGCGAGCTGGGCCTGGTGCTGCCGGACCTGCGTTCGCGCCTGGGCCAGTGCGTGCGCGTGCTGCTGCAGCCGCTGGATGAGGAAGGTCGTGCTGCGGTGCTGCGCGAGCGTGCACTGCGACGTGGCCTGGCCATCGATGAA
Source organism: Stenotrophomonas sp. Pemsol (assembly GCF_003586545.1). Classification (NCBI taxonomy): domain Bacteria; kingdom Pseudomonadati; phylum Pseudomonadota; class Gammaproteobacteria; order Lysobacterales; family Lysobacteraceae; genus Stenotrophomonas; species Stenotrophomonas sp. Pemsol. The sequence continues at coordinate 725,434 of NZ_CP025780.1, forward strand.
GCGGCCATCGAATGGCTGCTGTCGCACACCGGCCGTGAGCTGGGTGGATTGATCACCCTGCTGGACTGGCTGGACCGCGAATCGCTGGCGGCGAAGCGGCGGATCACCGTGCCGTTCCTGCGCCAGGTGCTGGAAGAAGGCCGGCCCCGCTACTGAGGGTGGGGTTTGTTTGCAGGGCTGCGCCCTGCACCCGCGGTAGTGCCGGCCGCTGGCCGGCAGCTTCAACAGCAACGTCAAAAGCTGGCTTCCTGAGGGGAGGCGGGGTGGCTCAGGTTGCGGGGGGGACTTGCAGCGTCCCCTGCATGGCCCACCCGCCCGGCCAAGCACGCGATCCGCTTTACGCGACCAACCACGAGGGGCTCAGCCGTTCGCCGCCAGCTCCACATCCAGCGCGCGCAGGCGATCCACGGTCCCGACATCGGTCCAACGCCCCCGATGGTGCTGCCCCGTCATCAACCCCTGCGCCATGAAATGCTTCTGCAGCGGCACCACCGAGAACCTCGGCGGCAGCCGCTCGCTGCCCGGCGCATCGCCGATCACCGCGCGCCAGTCGGCCACGATCGAGGGGCGGTACACGCCGATGCCGGCATAGGTCAGGCATGGCCCTGCGCGGTCGTGGTGCAGCAGGCCCTGTGCATCCAGCCGATAGTCACCGTTCGGGTGCTGAACCGGATTGTCGACCAGCACCAGGTGTGCCTGGCCCTGCGGCTCGCGCGGCAGCGTGGCGAAATCGAAATCGGTCCAGATATCGCCGTTCACCACCAGGAACGGGGCATCGCCCAGCACCGGCAATGCGTTGAGGATGCCGCCGCCGGTTTCCAGCGGGGTCTGCCCTTCGTAAAGGAAATGCAGACGCAGGCCCCACTGGCTGCCATCACCCAGCGTCGCCGGGAACTGCTCGGCCAGCCACGCGGTGTTGACCACCACCTCGCGCACGCCGAGCGTTGCCAGGCGCTCCAGGTGCCAGACGATCAGTGGCTTGCCGGCCACTTCCAGCAGCGGCTTGGGTGTGTGCAGGGTCAGCGGGCGCATGCGCTCGCCGAGCCCGGCGGCAAAGACCAGCGCCTTCATCGGGCCACGCGCATCGGTGCGCCCAGTTCGGCCAGCGCCGGCTTGATGCGGCTTTCCAGCAGCTGCTGCAGAGGCGCCAGCTCGCGATAGCGTGGCAGCACTTCATCCAGATAGCCGATGAAGCGCGGTGCGTCGTCCAGGTAATGGCCCTTGTTGTCGCGGTAGCGCAAGCGGCAGAACAGGCCGAGGATCTTCACGTGGCGCTGGATGCCCATCCAGTCGGCATCGCGCAGGAAGGTGGCGCGGTCGGGCACCGGCAGGCCGGCGTCGCGCGCGCGTTCGTGGTACTGCGCCAGCCACTCGTCAACGCGCTGCAGCGGCCAGCTCAGGAAGGCGTCCTTGAACAGGCTCACCGCGTCGTAGGCGATCGGGCCACGCACCAGGTCCTGGAAATCCAGCACCGCGGGGCCGTCGTCGACCGGCATCAGGTTGCGCGGCATGTAATCGCGGTGGGTCATCAGCTGGGCCTGGCCCAGCGCGTTGTCCATCAACCGGCGATGTACCAGCTGCAGCCCCTCGAGCTCACCGCAGTCCAGTTCCAGGTTCAGGTGACGCTGCAGGAACCATTCGTCGAACAGGCCGGCATCGCGCTGCAGCAGCGCTTCGCCGAACTGGCCGAAGTCGGCCGGTACCGGAATCGCCTGCAGGCGCAGCAGCTGTTCGATCGAGCGGCCGAACCATTCATCGGCGTTGCGCGCGTCGAGGATCCTGGCCAGGGTCGGGCCGCCGAGATCTTCCAGCAGCAGGAAGCCGGCCTCCAGGTCCTGCGCCAGCAATGCAGGCACGCGCAGGCCGTGGTCGTGCAGCAGGCCGCGCATGCGCAGCCACGGCCGCGGATCTTCCAGCCCCGGTGGGGCGTCCATCACGATGTGGCTGCCACGGGTGCTGGTCGTGCGCCAGTAGCTGCGCATGCCGGCATCGACCGAAGCGCGCTCGACCACCGCGCTGGCATCGTCGAGCTGGGTACGGGCCCACTGCAGGCGCCGCGCGCTGCGCTGGGGATCGGAGGCGGGTTCGGTCATGCGGGCATATCCGGGGGCGCTGGGCGCGCCAACGTCGGGAACAGGAGGGGAAGGAGGGACGGGGTCAGCGGCGGCCGCTGAACAGGCGCAGGACGGCCAGCACGGCCACCGCGCCCACTACCGCACCGAGGAAACCGGCCGGTTCGCCGGGGGCGTACCAGCCCATGTACTGGCCGAACCAACCGGCCAGCAGTGCACCGAGGATGCCCAGCACGATGGTCAGCAGGCAGCCCATGCGGTTGTTGCCGGGCATGAAGAAACGCCCGAGCAGGCCGACGAAGAAGCCGACCAGCAGGATGTACAACCAGCTGCTGCTGCCGAACAGACCATTCATGCGCGCGGATTCCGCTTGAGTGTGGACGCAGCCTAGCAAGGCCAGGCTGCGTCCGTCACCGGTGCCGGATCAGCAGCAGCCGTGGTCGCCGTGGCGGGTGCCGCTGTCGGCAGCCACCGGCGAACCGCTGGTCTCGCCACGCAGGCTGGCGGCGTAGTGCTCGCTGATCACCTTGGACACGCAGGCGGTGACCTTCTTGCCCATCGGGATGTGCAGGAACTCGTTCGGGCCGTGCGCATTGGAGTGCGGGCCGAGCACGCCGGTGATCATGAACTGCGCACCCGGGAACTTCTCACCGAGCATGCCCATGAACGGGATCGAGCCGCCTTCGCCCATGTACATTGCCGGCTTGCCGAAGAAGGCCTGGCTGGCATCGTCGATGGCCTGGGTCAGCCACGGCGCCATGGCCGGGGCGTTCCAGCCAGTGGAGGCCTTTTCCAGGTCCAGGGTGACCTGCGCGCCGTTCGGTGGGTCGCGCAGCAGCGCTTCCTTCAGCAGCTCGCCGCAGGCCTTGCCATCGGCGGTCGGCGGCAGGCGCAGCGACAGCTTCACCGAGGTCTGCGGGCGCAGCACGTTGCCGGCCGATTCCAGCGGCGGCATGCCGCCCACGCCGGTGACCGACAGGGCCGGGCGCCAGGTGCGGTTGAGCACCAGTTCGGTCAGGTCCTCGTTCATCGGGCGCAGGCCGTCGACCATCGGGAACTTCTCGAAGATCTCGGTATCGACCACTTCGGCCGCGCGCTTGGCCTGTTCCAGGCGTTCGGCCGGGATTTCGACGTTCATGCCGTCGATCAGGATGCGGCCGGTGTCCTGGTCCTCGATGCGCGACAGCAGCTGGCGCAGCAGGCGGAAGCTGGACGGCACAACGCCGGAGGCATCGCCGGAATGCACGCCTTCGTTGAGCACCTTCACGGTGAAGTTGCCGCCGGTCAGGCCGCGCAGCGAGGTGGTGCACCACAGCTGGTCGTAGTTGGCGCAGCCCGAATCCAGGCAGACCACCAGCGAGGGCTTGCCGATGCGCTCGGCCAGGTGGTCGACGTACGCCGGCAGGTCGTAGCTGCCGGACTCTTCGCAGGCCTCGATCAGCACCACGCAGCGGGCGTGCGGCAGGCCCTGGGCCTGCAGCGCCAGCACCGCGGCCAGCGAGCCGAAGATGGCGTAGCCGTCGTCCGCACCGCCGCGGCCATACAGCTTGTCGCCGCGAAGGACCGGCGTCCACGGGCCGAGGTCGTCGTCCCAGCCGGTCATTTCCGGCTGCTTGTCCAGGTGGCCGTAGAGCAGGATGGTGTCGTCGCCGGTTTCGGCGCCGGTAGCCGGAATTTCCAGGAAGATCAGCGGGGTACGGCCTTCCAGGCGCACCACTTCAACCTTCAGGCCGGGCAGCTGCTGGGCCCTGGCCCAGTTCTCCATCAGGGTGACCGCCTGTTCCATATAGCCGTTCTGCACCCAATTGGCGTCGAACATCGGCGACTTGTTGGGAATGCGGATGTAGTCGACCAACTGCGGGACGATTTCGCTGTCCCACTTGTCATTGACGAATTGGCCGAGCTTGGCGCTGTCCATCTGAAACTCCGGTTGCATGGGCTGATCCGGCCATTCTACGCCTGTGCCACGGGTAGGGTTTTTCCTACATCACGTCGGGTATTTGGCTGGCTTACGGAAATCCGGGAAACCGATAGGCTGTGCACATGTGGTGACGGACACTGTTCCTGCCGACGGGATTGCCGGTCGGGGCGGCCAGAATCACAGGGAGATACACGTCGTGCCTTGGAGTGTCGTGTTGAGGGCACTGGTGCTGGTAGTGGGGATCGCTGGGGCGCATGCCGCCGAACCGATCGACATCAACCGCGCCGATGCCCAGGCGCTGCAGCAGGGATTGACGATGGTCGGAGCCGCCAAGGCCGAGGCGATCGTCGAGCACCGGCGCAGACACGGCCCATTTCATCGCGTCGAGGACCTGGCGCAGGTGAAGGGGATAGGGAAAGCGATCGTCGAACGGAATCGACAGCGGATCACCGTAGGCAACAGGTTGTTGCCGGCGGATCCGGTACCCGGATCGGTACCGGTGCGGACCGTACCCAGGCGCTGACAGCAGGAATCGTCGGAACCGGCAGGAGGCTGGTTCAGCGGTCACGGACAGGACGGCCGTGACCACCGACCGCCGCAGGATGCGGCACCAATCACCAGGATGGTGGCATCACAGACCTGTGGAAGGGGCTGAGATACAAACAGGACAGACGCGGCCGCGTGCAGGATGCAACGCTGCCCCCACAGCGCAGGATGCGAGGGGGCGGCAGCAGGCCGACAAGGACGTAACGATTGCCCGGTACGACACATGGCTGTGTCGCCGGGCAGTTTCATTTCCGGCGCCTGGTTTTGCCGCGGCCACCACGGGCCTATGGTGTACGGTGGCTGCACCGCATGGAAAGGACCCCCGCTGGATGCTTCCGCACCGCCCCACCACCCTGATGCTCGCCCTGGCACTGGCACTGGCCCTGCCGCTGCTGGCCCATGCCGCTGCGCCGGCACCGGCTGCCAAGCCCGCAGCTGCCACTGCCGGCACCGCCGAAGTGCGCGGGCCGACCGACCTGAAGCCGGGCGAATACCTGTGGCATCCGGAAATCTCGCCGACCGGCCCGATCGTGCTGGTGGTCAGCCTCGATGAGCAGCGTGCCTACGTCTACCGCAACGGTATTGCCATCGGCCTGACCACGATCAGCTCGGGCAAGGCCGGGCACGAGACACCGACCGGTGTGTTCACCATCCTGCAGAAGGACAAGGACCACAAGTCCAACCTCTACAACAGCGCGCCGATGCCGTACATGCAGCGGCTGACCTGGGACGGCATCGCCCTGCATGGCGGCAGCCTGCCCGGGCATCCGGCCTCGCACGGCTGCGTGCGCCTGCCGCAGGCCTTCGCGCAGAAGCTGTTCAGCGAAACCCAGCGCGGCGATACCGTCGTGGTGGCCGATGCCAAGAGCTCGCCGATGACCCTGGCCTATCCGTCGGTGCTGGCACCGGTCAATGCACGCGGCCAGGCCCTGCCGGAGACGGAGGGTGGGGCGCCGGCACAGGCCTGGTGGAACGACAGCGCGGCGCCGGCCGGGCAGGTCGGCATCCTGGTCAGCCTGCACGACCAGCGCCTGTACGTGCTGCGCGATGGCGTGATGATCGGCGAGTCGCCGCTGAAGGCCGACGCGCTGCCGGCCTTCCAGGGCACCACCCTGTTCGTGATGGGGCAGGGTTTCAGCGATACGCCCAGCCCGCTGGACGCGAACCAGCGCCTGCACCAGTGGACGGCCTACCCGTTGCTGGGCCAGGACCGCGCCCAGGCCACGCCGGACCTGCTGGCCACGCCCTCGCTGCCGATGGCGCTGCCGGCCGAGTTCGCCCGCCAGCTGTACCGGGTGCTGGTGCCAGGCACGACCCTGCTGGTCACCTCGCTGCCGGCGGTCCGCCCAAGCCCGGCTGAATCCGGAATGCAGCCGGTCTTGGAATCCGAGCCGCCAGGGTCCACCCTCAAGGGCAACTGAGTCCCTTCGTTGTGCCCATGACTGCATCCCGCCTGTGCCGGCTGGCCGCGTTCGGCCTGCTGGCGACCTCGGCCAGCGCCCCGGCGCTGGCACAGACGCCCGCCCTCGCCACCAGTGCCGAAGATCTGGCTGCCTTGCTGTCGCGCAGTGCGCCCAAGGCCGACCGCCACGTGTTGCAGCTGGCGGCGCGCGCCATGCGCTGTGCGTTGCAGCGGCCGGAGCTTGGCATCAACGGTGACCGACTGAGCGTTATCGATTACTCGCGACCGTCCACCGAGCCGCGCCTGTGGGTGTTCGACCTGGCCCACCAGCGCCTGCTGTTCGAGGAATGGGTGGCGCATGGCCGCAACAGCGGCGAGAACCGCACCGAGCACTTCTCCAACCGCGATGGCAGTTTCATGTCCAGCCTCGGCGCGTTCACCGCGCAGGAGACCTACATGGGCGGCAACGGCTATTCGCTGCGCCTGGCCGGGCTGGAGCCGGGCTTCAATGACCGCGCGCGTGATCGCGCGATCGTCATCCACGGCGCGCCGTATGTGAACCCGGCCACCGCGCAGCTGCAGGGGCGGCTGGGCCGCAGCCTGGGCTGCCCGGCGGTGCGCCTGTCGGTGGCCAAGCCACTGATCGATGCGTTGCGTGGCGGCACGATGGTGTTCGCCTATTACCCCGACCAGGACTGGTTGAAACACTCGCAGCTGCTGGCCGGCGGGTGCGGCGGCCAGGGCACGCTCGCCACGCGGTGATGCACGATGGCGCGCGGCGTGATGCAATGCGCCGATGAACGTCGACTCCCTGCTGCACACTCCGAGCCAGGTCATCTCACGCCTGGACTACCGCCGCGAACGCTGGCGCAACGGCCTGGGCTGGACCCGCGAGATCCTGCGCCTGCCCGCGCAGGGCGACGACTGGGCGCTGCGCCTGTCGGTGGCCGAGATCGAGCAGGACGCGGCGTTCTCCGCGTTTCCCGGTGTGGAGCGTGAGCTGGTGCTGCTGCAGGGCAATGGCGTGCGCCTGCGCTTCGAGGATGGCCGCGTGGCCGAAGTCCTGCCGCCGCATGGGCGCGTGCGCTTTGCGGGCGAGGAAACGCTGCACGGCGAACTGGTCGACGGCACCACCCACGACTTCAACCTGATGTGGAAGCGCGACCTGCTGCAGGCCGAACTACTGCATCGGCCGCTGGTGGGCTCGATGTTCTTCTTCTGCGAACCAGGCGTGGCCTGGGCGCTTTACCTGTTGGCCGGTCATGCCGAATTTGGGGCTGACAGCGGTCTGCCGCCGATGCACGCTGGCGATACCGCGTGGTTGGCGGCCGGTGAACGGCAAAGGCATGCGTTGCAGGGCGGGGGCGAGTTGTTGGCGATCAGGGTGAGTGCGGCGGGATGATTCCTGGGCGCCGGTGGGTACCATCCACGCATGGCGTGGATCTACTTGCACTGCGGTTGCCACCCTGCCTGGACACGCGGTTCAGTAGATCCACGCCATGCGTGGATGGGGCAACCTCAATACACATCGCGCCGGTAACGACCGGCCAGCAGTAGCGCTTCCTTGTCCGCAGTCCCCAGCACCTGCTCGATCACCGCATCCACCGCCGGGGCCATGCCCTGCAGGCTGCCACAGACCAGGATCGTCGCGCCTTCATCCACCCACTGCCGCAGTGTTGCTGCTTCGGCCAGCAGGCGGTCCTGCACATAGCGATGCACACCGCCATCGCGGCTGAACACAGCATCCAGCCGCGCCAGCGTGCCGTCGGCCAGCATCGCCTGCAGCTCTTCGCCGAAATGGAAGTCATGCGCGGCGGTGCGCTCGCCGAACAGCAGCCAGGTACGGCGCGCGCCACTGCGTACGCGTTCGTGCAGGTGTGCGCGCAGGCCGGCGATGCCGGTGCCGTTGCCGATCAGCAGCAGCGGTACCTCGGCGGCGACGCCATGGAAATTGTCGTTGCGGCGCAGGCGCAGTTGCACCGGTTCGCCAAGTGCGGCGTGGTCGCACAGCCAGCCGCTGCCGATGCCGGGTGTTCCATCGGCGCGTAGCTGGCGACGCAGCAGCAGCTCCACCGCGCCGTCGGCCATCACCGAGGCGATGGAGTACTCGCGATGCGGCAGCGGCTGCAGGGTCGCCAGCAGCGCGGGCAGATCGCCCGGGGGGACCAATGAAGGCAGGTGCGAGTGCGCGACGCGTGCCAGCAACGTCTGCCCGTCATCCAGCACCCTGTCCGCATCGAAGCGCTGTGCGTCCAGCCAGGCACGCACGGTGTGCGACGCATGCTGCGGGCCGATCTCGGCGATGTCGCCGGCCTGCCACTGCACATCTGCGCCGGCCGGTGGCCGCAGGCGCAACCAGTACACTGGACCGCCGGAGCTGCCCGGGTTCAGATGTTCGCGCTGCAGCAGCGTCCACGGCTGGTATTCGGCCGGGCTCCAGTCGGGCAGTTCACTGGCGCCACCACCGAGTTGTCCCAGCAGCTGTTGCCAATGACGCAGCGCTGCCGGATCGGCGTTGTCGACCTCGATCACATCGAACAGCGCATGCGCGCCGTGCTGCCGCAGCCATTGGTCAAGCTGGTGGCCGAATCCGCAGAAGTGGCCGTAGCTGCGGTCGCCCAGCGCGAGCACGCCGTAGTGCAGGTGCTGCAGTGAAGGCGGCGAGACCATGACATCGCGCAGGAACGGCAGCGCGTGGTCAGGCGGATCGCCCTCACCGGTGGTGCTGGCGATGAACAATGCACGCTGGCTGCCGGCCAGCAAGGCGGCGTCGACCTCATGCAGACCGCGCACGCGCACCGGCACGCCGGCACCACGCAATGCCTCGCCACTGCGTTCGGCCAGCTCGCGGGCAAAGCCGGTCTGGCTGGACCAGACCAGCAGGAGGGGCGCGGTGTCTCCGGTTGCGACATCGTCGCGCGCGCGCCCACTCCACCACAGTACAGCGCAGGCCAGCGCATACAAGGCCGTGGCGAGTGCCGCGATCTGCGAGTGTCGAATCGGTGGCGCGCCCTGCCACCATGCCTCACCGAGATGCAGGCGCAGCAACGCCCCGCCGATCAGCGCCAACAGGAGCAGGGCCAGGGTGTTGCCGAGCCACGCGCGCGACCGGCGTCCGCTCATGCGCCCTGCTCGTCAAGAAGACGCTGGAAGGCGCTGCTGAGGAACTCCTGTGGGCCGCCTGCAGCGCGCTGCAGGTAGCGCGCCGCCAGGCCTTCGCGCTCGGCCAGCGCCATGCCCTGGTCGCGACCGAGTACGGTCAGCGCGGTTGCCCAGGCATCGGCGTGCATCGCATCGCCGGCCACCACCGTGACTGCCGCAGCGACCTGGCGCACCGGCCTGCCAGTACCCGGATCGAGGCTGTGGCTGTAAGCCTCGCCATCGGCGTGGTACTGGTGCCAGCGATCGCCGGAGGTGGCCACCGCCCGGCCATCCAGTGCCAGCACGCGAGGCGGGGTGTCGGTCCGCGCATCTTCTTCCGGTGCGGACTCCACCAGCACGCGCCACGGCTGGCCATCCGGTTTGCGGCCGTAGCCGGCCAGCTCGCCGCCGACTTCGATCAGCGCTGCCGCAATGCCTTGACCACGCAGCCAGGCAGCCACGTGATCGACGCCGAAGCCCTTGGCGATCGCAGAGAGATCCAGTTGCAGTCCGCCCGGCTGCTGCAGCGCATCGCCGCGCCATTGCAGGCGCTGCCAACCGCAGCGCTCGCGCGTGGCCTGCAGGGTAGCGTCGTCGGGCGGGCGGCGTTCGCCGGCGTGTGCACCGAAGCCCCACAGCGCAACCAGCGGACCGATGGTGGGATCAAAGGCGCCGCCACTGGCGGCAGCGATGGCCTGTGCGCAGGCCAGAACGTGGCGGGTCTCGGCCGGCAGCACGCACCATTGGCCCGCGTTGGCGCGGTTGTAGCGACTCAGGTTCGAGCCGGGCTCCCAGGTGCTCATCTGCGCCACCACCGCATCCAGCCGCGCCTGGATGCCGGCATGCAGTGGGTGCAGGTCGCGCTGGCGCGGCGCGACCAGCGACACGCTCCAGGTGGTGCCCATGGTGGTGCCGCCGAGGTGGGCGATGTCGAGCTGGGGATCAGTCATGGTGATGCGTCGTGGCGGCGATGCCGGGGTGTGCCCGGCATCGTGGTCCACATCACTGCGGCAGCACTTCCAGCGTGGCGACGTAGCTCAGGCGGCGCTTGGCGGCCTGCTTCACCGAGGTCTTGTTGTCTTCGGTGCCGGTTTCCAGCCAGTACATGCCGGCTTCCGGCCAGGTCACCTTGATCTCGCCCCTGGCGTCGCTGGTGAGCTTCAGTTCGTCCTGTGCGTTGCGGTAGCGGGTGGCGCCCCGCACGATCTCGAACTCCAGGCCAGCGGTCGGCTTGCCATCGACCAGCACGCGGAAGGTGGCTTCCTCGCCGGCGAACAGGTCGTTCGGGTGGCCAACAGCGACCAGCTCGATACCCCGGTTGGTCGGCTTCAGGGCGGTATCGTTCGGTGCACCGTTGGTGACGAAGGTCTCCACGCGGCCCACCGACTGGCTCAGTTCCAGCTTCTTCGCGTCCTTGGGCAGTTCGCCAAGAGTCGCCACGCTGCCGCGCCAGCGCTTGCGCTCGCCGTTCTGCTCGTAGGTGGCGAACAGGCCGTCATTGACCGAGGCGATGCGGTAGGTGCCCGCCTGCTTCAGTTCGATGTCGAACACGCTGCGGTACTTGCCGGTGGTCGCGTTCTGCGGCAGCACGGTGCTGCCGTCCGGCGCGGTGATCACCAGCGATTCCAGTCGCAGCGGCACGTGGTTGAAGTAGAACAGGTCGTTGGAGACCGCACCGTCGACGGTGATCCACGGTGCGTTGCCGGCGATCACGGTCTGCGAGGGCAGCAGCCAGGCCTTGTGGGCCAGGGCGGAGAAGGGAAGGGCAGCGGCCAGGGCGGCGGCGAGGACGAGCGTGCGCTTCATGCGGAAGACTCCAGTTGGAAGGGGTCGGATCCCTTTCCAACGGAAAGGGCTCTGATCCCGGGGATGTGGCGATGGGGTCAGAGCCCTTCCTGTGGAAGGGATCCGACCCCGGCTCAGACAATTACGGTTTGACGGACAGGGTGACCTGACCCAGTTCGGTGGCGCCCTGCGCCTTGCCGTTCTGCGCGGCGGTGGCCGGCCAGGTGAAGGGGATCTTCAGCAGTTCGCGGCCGCCGACTTCGCGCACCGCCTCCACCACCAGGGCGTAGTTGCCCGGGGCCAGCTGCTTCAGTGCCGGCTGCCTGTCGCTGAACGACAGTGCGTGCCTGCCGGCCGGGCGGGTCGGGCCGGTCACGCCGTCCACCGGCACCTGCAGGGTACGGCCACTCTTGCGCCACCACTGGCGCAGGTCGGGCAGCCACTTGGTGCCGTGGCCCTCGCTGTTGCTGGTCTGCTGGTACCAGACCGACAGGTTGGCCGCGACCTTCTGGTCGGCGCCTTCCAGCCACACCGCCACATACGGGCGGTGGTACTCGGCCACGTTGAGCCTGGGCACTTCGACGTTGATGTCGAGGGTGGTGGCATAGGCCGGCGAGGTGGCCAGCAGGCCGCTGAGGGCGATGGTCAGGGTGACGCGCATGGGGCGGCTCCGGAGGAACGGATGGAATTCACGGTGGAAGTCAGTGGATCAGCAGCAGGGCGATCAACAGCGGGATCATCAGGCCGAGGCCGACCAGCGGCCAGGTCATGCGCCGTTGCCGCGCATGCAGGTGCAGCAGGAACAGGCCGGTGATGCAGAACACCAGGCAGGCCACGGCGAACAGGTCCAGGAACCATCCCCACGCCGGGCCTGCGTTGCGGCCCTTGTGCAGGTCATTGAGGTAGGAGACCACGCCGCGCGAGGTCGATTCGTACTCCACCGCGCCGGTTTCGCGGTCGATGCTCAGCCAGGCGTCGCCACCGGGGCGCGGCAGCGACAGGTAGATCTCCTCGGCCGACCACTCGGCCGGGCGCCCACCGATGGCGATGCCCAGCTGCGTGTCCAGCCATTGCCGGGCCGGGCGCGGAATCGGCGCGTTGCCGTCCTCGCGCGTGCCCAGCTGGCCCAGCAGCGCGGCCGGCAGTTCCACATGCTGGTTCTGCACCTCGGGCTTGGCCTCGATCTTCGCGGCATGGTTAAGAGTCAGGCCGGTCACCGCGAACAGCAGCATGCCGATCAGGCACACCGCCGAGCTGATCCAGTGCCACTGGTGCAGCGTCCGCAGCCAGAAGCCACGGTTCTGTTGCTGCTGCACGGTGGAAGAGGCAGGACGGCTCACGGCACGGTTCGAAGCGGACGGGGACTGCCCATTACATCATTGATGAGAATAGCTCGCAATTGCGTGTCGTTCTGTATCCCGGAGCAGGCATTCCGGGGTGCCGGCCAGCGGCCGGCACTACCGATCGGTAGATCCACGCCATGCGTGGAGCAGGAGCAGGGCGCGGCGATCAGAACTTCGCGTTCAGCGAAATCCAGTAGCTGCGCCGCTGGTCCTTGGTCGCATAGTCGTCCACGCAGTTGAATTCGCTCTGGCTGATCAACAGGCACGACTGCGAGACGAAATCCTTGTCGAGCAGGTTGTTGACCCGCGCGTTCACCGTCAGCCAGGGCGTGGCCTTCCAGCTGCCACCGAGATGGAAGATCGTGTAGTCCTCGTAGTAGCGGGTGTTGCTGGCGCCGTTGGCATCCAGCAGCGTGTCGCGGTAGCGGTCGTAGCGGCCCTCACCGATCAGCGACAGGCTGACCGCTTCGTTGATCTGCCAGTTGAGGCTGGCGTTGGCCATGTGTCTTGCCGGCATGGTGCCGCTGATCGGCAACCCCTTCTGTGCGCCACTGGTCTGCTCACTCTTCGTCCAGGTGTAGTTGCCGCGCAGCTGCAGAGTGTCGAGCAGGTCGACATGCGCGGCCAGTTCGGCACCGCGGGTCTCGGCCTTGTCGATGTTCACGCTCTGGGTGAAGGTGCTGTAGCCCAGTGCCGCCCAACCCGGGCCGATGTCCACGCAGTAGCCGCTGCCGGCGCGCGCCACTTCGCAGTTGGGGAAGGTGCCGCCGCTGGCGATCTTGTCTTCGAACGTGTTGAAGAAGCCGGTGACGTTGAAGCCCCAGCGCTGGCCCTCGTAGTAGGCGGCCAGCTCGTAGTTGGTGCTGGTTTCAGGCTTGAGGTTCGGCGAACCGACCAATGGCAGCACGCCCTGACCACCGAAGCCGGTGATGCCCGGGAACAGCTGGTCCGGTCGCGGGGTCTTGTAGCCGGTGCTGACGCCGCCCTTGAAGGTCCACGCATCGCTGGCGTTCCACACCAGGTAGCCACGCGGACTGACGTGGCTGCCGAACACGTTGTGGTCGTCGTAGCGCAGGCCGAAGGTGGCGGTGAGGGTGTCGGTCAGCGCCCAGTTGTCCTCGGCGAACAGCGCCCACATGCGGTGCTTCTGCCTGGTGTTGCTGCGGTAGCCAGCGCCATCCATGCCGAACACGCCATCGACCATGTCAGTGTTGTTGTACTGGCCACCCACGGTCAGCTTGTGTGCGCCGAAGTCCAGGTCGAGCATCGTGTCGAGCAGGTAGCCTTCCAGCTCCATGGTGCGCAGCGGGCGCGGCAGGAACGCCTGCAGGCGCGCCATCTCGCTGGGATGGAGTGCGGCCAGCGCATTGCCACGGCCGGCCGCGCAGTTGTTGGAAGCGCCGGTGCGACGGCAGACGTCATTCCACAGCGCCTGCAGGTTGGCACGCTCGTCCAGGGTCAGCGGCAGAGAACGGCCGAGATTGCTGCTCTTGCTGTGGGTCAGCGAAGTCTGCCAGGTGCCGAAGCTGTAGCGGCCCTGGTGGGTCAACGATAGCTGATCGCGCTCGTAGCGCTGGTAGGCGGTGTAGCCCACGCGCGGCTGCACCACACGGCGGGTGACGGTGCCGCTGCCGTTCGGGTTGGGGATCACCGCATTGCCGACGCGCCACAGGCTGGCCAGGCTGTCGAGGGTGCCGGTCTGGCCTTCGCTGTTGTCGTATTTCTGCCGCGACACGTCGTAGTCCAGCCACAGTTCGTGATCGTCGTTGATGCGGAAGTCCAGGCGCACCCCGGTATTCCAGTTGGTGTTGGCGACCGACTTGCCGCCACCGCCGAAGCCGATGCTGCGCTCCCACGGCGTACCGTCGGGAAGGGTCAGTGCATCCCATTCCGGGTTCGAGGCCTTGGCATCGTAGTAGCTGCCGCGTACCGCCAGGCTGAGGCGATCCTTCAGCAGTGGGCCGCTGAGGTAGAGGTCGGTGGTGCGCGCATCGCCGAACTGGTCGTCCTGCTGCACGGTGAAGCCTTGGGTCACCGAGCCGTGCCAGCTGTCCTGGTTGCGGCGGGTGATGATGTTGATGACGCCGCCCATCGCGTCCGAGCCGTACAGCGTGGACATCGGCCCGCGCACGACTTCGATGCGTTCGATCGCCTCCAGTGGCGGCAGGTAGGCGAACTGGCCGCCACCGAAGTTGTTCGGGTAGATCTGGCCGACATTGCTCTGGCGACGGCCGTCGATCAGCACCAGGGTGTACTCGGACGGCAGGCCGCGCATCGACACGGTGGCGCGGCCGTTCTTGTCGGTCGCTTCCAGGCCCACGTCGATGCCTTCGACGTCGCGCAGCGCATCGACCAGGCTGGTATACGGGCGCTTGCTCAGTTCCTCGCGGCTGACCACGCTGATGCTGGCCGGGGCATCGATCACCTTCTGTTCGAAGCCGGAGGCAGTGACCACCACCTTGTCCAGCGTCTGCGGTGCGCCGGCGGCGTCACCGTGGGCGAAGGCGGGGCTGGCGAAAGCCGCCAGCACGGCGCTGGTCAGCAGGGTACGGGACAGGGACGAACGGACACGATGGCGCTGGGCCATGGCAGTTACCTCGAAGGATGCAGGGTGGCGCGATGCCGTGCGCGAAGGGCGCGGCAGGCACGGAAGGCCCGGTCAGGGGCGGCAGGGATGAAGCAGACAGTGGCGTGCAGGCGCGACCGCGCAGGCGGTCACGCCAGGCCGTGGATCAGGCGAGCGGCGGCGCCTGGCCGCGTTGCTGGCGGCGCCCGGGCGCATCGGCCCAGGGCGTGTCCGGAGCGGCCAGCGGCCAGTCCGGGCGCACGCCGGGCATGGCCGGCGTGGCGGGTACGAGTTCGAGTTCAGTGCGCAGCCAGTGGCTGGCCAGCAGCAACGGCGGGTGTGGCTGCTCGGCCGCTTTCACCGGGGTGGCGGCACAGCGGCGCAGCTTGGCCGGCGCCTCTTCCTGCAGGGGGCTTTCGCCACCGCGCTCTTCCAGCGGCATCTGCATGGCCATTCCGGCCTGGGCCTGTGGCAGCAGTGGCAGGGTGCCCAGCAGCAACGCCAGCATCGCCACCCATGCCAGCAGGCTGGCCAGCGCCGGACGCTGGCCGCGCATGGCGGTGCCCATCTTGCGATGGATGAGTGGGCGAGGGCGAAGCGGACGCAGCAAGCAGGGGTCCCCAGGGGTCTGCCGGCAGCGGCCGGCATCAACGGGGCGTGATTGTAATGAGAGCCGTTAGCTGTTGCAAATGAGAATGATTGCCAAAATATCGCAGGCCGGCCCGGCAAGGCTCAGACTTCGCTCCAGCGCCGCAAAAGGTTGTGGTACACGCCGGTCAGCTGCAGGATCGCCTCGGCGTCGCCGCCGGTCTGCCGCAGGCGCTCGATCGAGCCATCCATTTCCCACAACAGGCGGCGCTGCACGTCGTCGCGGATCATGCTCTGCACCCAGAAGAAAGAAGCCACGCGTGCGCCACGGGTAACCGGCCGCACCTGGTGCAGGCTGCTTGACGGGTACACGACCAGGTCGCCGGCCGGCAGCTTCACTTCGTGCTCGCCGTAGGTGTCGCTGATGATCAGCTCGCCGCCTTCGTACTCCTCGGGCGCGGACAGGAACAGGGTGCAGGAGATGTCCGAGCGCAGCTGCTCGCCATTGGCCAGGTTCATCACCGCACCATCGACGTGGTAGCCATAGGCGCCGCCACCACTGTAGCGGTTGAAGCGCGGCGGCAGGTACTTCAGCGGCAGCGCGGCGCTGAAGAACAGCGGGTGCCGGGCCAGCGCGACGAGGATGATCTCGCCCAGTTCGCGGCGCAGCGGGGAAGCCTCGGGCAGCTGCTGGTTGTGCTTGGCCTGTGCGCCCAGATGGCCGACGGTCTCGCGGCCATCGGTCCAGTCGGCGTCGTCGAGGCGGCGCCGGAAGCCGGCCACCTGGTCGGCGCTGAGAATATCGGGGATGTGCAGCAGCATGCGGAACTCCTCAGAGCGACGGTGGCGCGACCAGGGCGCGCACCTGGGGATGCGGCGATGCGGCCAGCTCCGGCACGATGTGCGCCATGAACGCCGGGCTGCCGTGCGCCAGTGCAAGCTGCAGCCAGTGCACCGCCTGCTCGACCTGGCCGGCCTGCAGCAGGATCGAGGCATAGTTGGCCTGGCCGCGGAAATCACCGGCCTCGGCCGCGCGCTGGTACCAGGCCAGCGCCGCCTGCGGATCGGGTGCGGTATCCAGCCCGTCCTCGAGGTGGCGGGCCAGCAGGTTCATCGATTTGGCATGGCCCAGGTGCGCGGCACGGGTGTACAGGGCCAGTGCCTGCGCGCGGTCCTGGGTCACGCCGCGGCCGGTGGCCAGCAGGTTGGCCAGGTTGTACAGGCCCCAGTCCAGCCCGGTGTCGGCCGCACGCCGGTACCACACCGCCGCCAGTGCCGGGTTGGCCGTGGTGCCCTGGCCCAGCTCATGGCAGCGGCCGAGCATGTTCATCGCCATCGGCGCGCCGTTGTTGGCGGCGGTTTCGTACCAGAGCAGCGCGGCCGAGGCGTCCTGTGCGGTGCCTTTGCCTTCCATGAGCATCTGCGCGAGCAGCAGTTGTGCCTCGACCTGTCCGGCCTGCGCGGCGTCGCGCACGCGTGCGAACGCGGCCTGCGGATCGTGCTGCAGCAGCTCGGCCAGGGCGTCGCTGTCGATGGGAGTGCGGGTAACCATGGGGTGAGTATCGCCGGAAACAAAAACGGCGGCAGGAGCCCCTGCCGCCGTGGTGGAGCGCCGTTACATCAGAACTTGACGTTCAGTGCCAGGGTGGCCGAGCGACCCGGGGCGATGCTCGCGTAGTGCGAGGCATAGGCCTTGGTGAAGTAGGTCTTGTCGGTCAGGTTCTGCACGTTGAGCTGCAGGCTGATGTTGTCCTGGATCGCGTAGCTGGCCATCGCGTCGAAGCGGGTGTAGCTCGGGATCCACTTGGTGTTGGCGACATCACCGTACTGCTTGTCCGAGTAGAACGCGCCGGCGCCGATGGTCAGGCCGATCGGGAAGCGGTAGGTGGTCCACAGGTTGGCGCTGTGCTTGGCAGTGTTCGGGAACACGTTGCCGTTGTAAGGCGACGGCACGTACACGTTGGACGGGCAGGTGCGGCCCACCGGTGCGCCACAGACGAAACCGTTGTCCTTCAGTTCCGAGTCCAGGTAGGTGTAGCCGCCGTATAGGCTCCAGGCGTCGGTCAGCTGGCCGGTGAAGCCCAGTTCGAAGCCGTTGATTTCCTTCTTGCCGGCGTTCTGGCTGGTGCCGTTGTCGACCGTCACGCGTGCGTTGTTCATCACGGTGTGGAAGATCGCTGCGGTCAGGTTCAGGCGCTGGTCGAACAGGTCCCACTTGGTGCCCAGTTCGAGGTTCTTCGTGTCCTGCGGCTTGAGGTCGGCCACGGCGGCGCTCAGGCCGTCCGAACCGTCACCACCGTCCATGCCGGGCGGGGTCGAGGAGGTGCCCCACGACAGGTAGATGCTGCCGTTGGCGGCCGGCTTGAACACCACACCGGCCTGGTAGTTCAGGAAGTCGTTGCTGTTGCGCACGCGGGTCGGTGCCTTGCCCGCCACCGGAGTGGTCAGGGTGGTGCGGAAGTCGTCGTAGCGCAGGCCGAGGTTGATCATCCACTGCTCATTGAGCTCGATGGTGTCGAACACGTAGGCGGAGGTGGTCCTGGTGCGCTGCTCGACGTCCAGTGCCTTGTCGCTGCGGTACACCGAATGCGTGGCCGCCCACGGATCGCGCGGATCCGGATGGGCGAAATCGGTGCAGTTGTAACCGGTGGCCGCGCCGGTGGTCGGGCACTTGCTGTTGCCGGTGAGCGGGTTGCTGGTGCCCGGCGTCATCAGGTAGCTGCCGCGGGTCATCTTCTCGTCGCTGTATTCGACGCCAGCGCTGTAGCTGTGCTTGAGCGCGCCGGTCTGGAAGGCACCGGTCAGGCCCAGCTGGTCGGCGAAGCTCTTGACGTCGACGGCGCGGGCGTTGGTACGGCGCCACAGGGTGCCGTAGTTGTTCGGGTTGCCCTGGCTGTCGTCCGGCTGGGTCCACAGGTAATCGTTGCTGGTGTTGCCCAGGCGCGCGATGTTGCGCAGCTTGTGGCCGCCGAAATCGTAGCTGGCATCCAGCGTGCTGATGTCGGCGCGGGTGCGCTGGAAGTCACGGTCGACCAGGCCGTAGTAGTTGTTGCGGTCCGGCACCATCGGGCGGCCGTCGACCCACTTCGAGGCCGGCGCCCCGTTCGGGTTGCCATACGGGAAGCCACCCGCGTCCGGCAGGTCATCGCTCTGCATGTGGTAGTGGCTGGCGATCAGCTGCGCCGGGCCGTTCAGGCCGAACGCGATCGACGGTGCGATGCCCCAGCGGCTGACATTGGCGGCGTCGCGGCCAGCGATGTCCGATTCGTGCTTCATCAGGTTCAGGCGCGCGGCGATGCCGTCGCCCAGCACGTAGTTGGCGTCCACGGTGCCGCGTGCGTAGCTGTCGGTACCGATGCCCATGCTGGCGCTGGTCTCGTTCTTCAGCTTCGGCGTTTTGCTCACCAGGTTCAGGCTGCCACCACCGGAATCACGGCCACCGTAGGCCGAGCTCGGGCCCTTGACCACTTCCACCTGCTCCAGGTCGAAGATCTCGCGGGTCTGCGAGCCGACGTCGCGCAGGCCGTCGACGAAGACGTTGCTCTGCGAATCGAAGCCACGGATGAAGGGGCGGTCGCCGGTCGGGTTGCCGCCTTCGCCGGCACCGAAGGTGATGCCCGGCACCATGCGCAGCGCATCCTGCAGGTTGGTCGCACCGGTTTCGGCGATCAGCTTCTCCGACACGATCGACACTGACTTGGGGGTGTCCAGCAGTTCGGCGGTGAACTTCGGCGAGGACGGATTGAACCAGCTGCCGCGCACCTGCACCTTGTCCAGGTCGGTGGCCTTGCTGGATGCGGCATCAGCGCTGTCGGCAGCCTGCGCGGCCAGCGGCGCGAAGCCTGCGGCCAGGGTGGCGGTGGCGAGCAGGGAAACGCGCGGGGCGTGCTTGCGGGACGTGATGTGGGTCATGGCTTTGGGTAGTGGCGTGGATCGGGAAACGGCGAAGGCCGAAGCGCAGACAGCGCGACGACAGGGAGGGAGCGTCTTCTGTAGAGCCGAGCTGATGCCCGGCGATGCGGCGAACGACTTCAGGCGCACGGCAACAGCCGCA
This sequence comes from Stenotrophomonas sp. Pemsol, assembly GCF_003586545.1. NCBI lineage: Bacteria > Pseudomonadati > Pseudomonadota > Gammaproteobacteria > Lysobacterales > Lysobacteraceae > Stenotrophomonas > Stenotrophomonas sp. Pemsol. Next base: position 744,852 of record NZ_CP025780.1, read on the forward strand.
GGGCGCCTCAGCTGGCGTGCGGTGCGGGCGGTGCGTGGCCGGGGTTCAAGCGCAGTGCGGGATCGTGCAGTTGCCGGCGCAGGGCATCGGAGCGCCATAGCGGGATATGTGCGACCAGGGGCGCGCGCAGGGGTGCCACTCCGGTGCAGGGCGTGTTGCCCTCACCATCAAGCGGCGGCTCCGGTGCAGGTGCAGCATGTTGCGGGCATTCGTCTGCCGACGGCGCCGGCAATGGCATGACCTGGCGCAACCCTTCGGCATGTGCCTGCCACCCTTGGGTAGTCGGGGCGTTGCTGCGTCCTTCGTGCAGCGCCGACCAGCCCAGCAGCAGCGTCAGCAGCACGGCCACGGCCAGTGGCCACCCCTGGCGGGCGAGCTGGCACAACGTGGCAGTGGGCGCGGGCGATGCCATGGCGCGAGGGCGAAGTCGTTACGAAGATGTTACGTAGAATAACATCAACGATAATGATTCGCATGTACGGGGTGCTGCGGGACGCCGGGGCGGCCGGGGAACGCCCTGCGAAGGCCCTTGCGGGGCCTCCTGCAGATCCAGCCCATGGGTGGGTACCCCCCAGGTCGGGGCGCCGCCTCAATCCCGGTCGTCGCGCGTCCAGACGGCGTCGTGTTCGCGCTTCACCGGGAACTTGGGCACCGGGGTATAGGCCGGTGCGCACAGGGCGCGGCCATCGCGTACGTCGAAGCGCGCGCCGTGCAGCACGCACTCCACGCTGCCTTCGGCGGTGTTGAACTCGCCCGAGGACAGCTCGAATTCCTCGTGCGTGCACTGGTCTTCCAGCGCGTACAGCTCGCCGTCGAGGTTGAACACCACGATCGGGGTGCCGGTCACCTCGTCGAACACGCTCTTCATTTCACCGGGCAGCAGCTCGTTGCTGGCGCACACGAAGGTCCAGGTATCGCTCACGCGGCCGCTCCGGCCAGCGGTTTTTCCAGGATCTCGAAGCGCAGGTCGTCGCGCTTGGGGATGCCGAAGCGTTCGTCGCCATACGGGAAGGGTTTCTTGATGCCGGTCCGCTGGTAGCCACGACGCTCGTAGAAGGCGATCAGTTCGTCGCGTACGTCGATCACTGTCATCTGCATCACCGGCACGTTCCATTCGCGTGCAGCGTGGGCTTCGGCGGCGACCATCAGCTGCTTGCCGACGCCGCCGCCCTGCTGTGCGGGGTCGACCGAGAACATGCCGAAGTAGCCCTTGCCGTCAACGTCGGCAACGTGGGCGCAGGCGACAAGAAGGCCATCGCGCTCGGCCAGCAGGATGGTGGAGCGCGGGCGGTCCAGGTCGGACTGGATGCCTTCGGCGTCGATGCGGGCGCCATCCAGCAGGTCGGCTTCGGTGGTCCAGCCCACGCGGCTGGCGTCGCCACGGTAGGCCGAGGTGACGAGGGCGATCAGGGCGGGGATGTCGGCCGGCGTGGCGGCGCGGAAGGTCAGGGTGCTCATGGGGGCATTTTAGGTGGGCAGTGGGCGGGCGCAAATGGGGGAGTGGGGTCAGATCCCTTTCGCAACGCGAAAGGGATCTGACCCCGGTATCTACTGACTCAACGGCAGGCCATGGACCGACTGGCGCGGGCCCGGAATCGGCAGATGCTCGGGGTCAGATCCCTTTGCGCAGTGAAGGGCTCTGACCCCTGTTCCCAGGAGAAGCCCATGCCAAGGCCACCACGCATCGATGCGCCCGGTCACCCGCAACATGTCGTTCAACGTGGCAACAATCGCCAGCCCGTGTTTTTCACCGATGGCGACCGTGTGGCCTACTTGCGCCTGCTGTGCCAGCACGCGGACCATCAGCACTGCCGGGTCCACGCGTACGTGCTGATGGACAATCACGTTCATCTGCTGGTGACGCCTGATGTCTCCGGCGGGCTGTCACGGATGATGCAGGCCGTGAGCCGGACCTACGTGCGGCGGGTGAATGATCGGCAGGGCCGCACGGGGACCCTGTGGGAGGGGCGTTTCTACTCGACGCTGGTCGATACGGATCGCTATCTGCTGGCCTGCCAGCGCTACATCGAGCTCAACCCTGTCCGTGCGGGAAGGGCGGCGCGCCCAGGGGACTATCGCTGGTCGAGCTATCGGGCGAATGCGCACGGCAGGCCGAATGCGCTGCTCAAGCCGCATTCGGCATTCGAACTGATTGCCCTGCATCTGGATGAACGGCGCAGGCGCTATGCGGCGTTCATCGAGGAGGGAATTCCTGCCGCGGATGTGGCGGCGATCCGGCGAGCATTGCGGTCGCAGCGACGGTTGGCCGGTTCGCTAGCGGGGGCAGAGCCCTTTCGCGATGCGAAAGGGATCTGACCCCGTCTGCCGGGGTTACCCCAGCAGCTTGCGTACCTTGGTCAGCGCGGTCATGAACCGCTCGATCTCGGCGTGCGTGTTGTAGAACGCCAGCGAGGCGCGGCAGGTGGCGGCGACGCCGAAGTACTGCAGCAGCGGGTGTGCGCAGTGCTGGCCCGATCGCACGGCCACGCCTTCCAGGTCGAGCAGGGTGGCCAGGTCGTGGGCATGCGCGCCATCGATCAGGAACGAGACCACGGCGGCCTTCTCCGGTGCCTGGCCGATGATGCGCAGGCCATCGACGCGGCGCAGCTCTTCGGTGAAGTGCGCCAGCAGTTCGGCTTCGCGCGCTTCCACGTTGTCCTGGCCAAGCTGCTGCAGGTAGTCGGCGGCCACGCCCAGGCCGATGAAACCGGCGATGTTCGGGGTGCCGGCTTCGAACTTGTGCGGGGCATCGTTGAACACGGTGCCGTCGAAGCTGACTTCCTTGATCATCTCGCCGCCGCCGAGGAACGGTGGCATCGCGTCCAGGTGCTCGCGACGCGCCCACAGCGCGCCGGTACCGGTCGGGCCACACATCTTGTGGCCGGTGATGGCGTAGAAATCGCAGCCGATCGCGGCGACGTCGACCTTGCGGTGCGGTACTGCCTGCGAGCCATCGACCACGGTGATGATGCCGCGCTTGCGCGCTTCACGGCAGATCTCGCGCACCGGGTTGACCGTGCCCAGCACGTTGGAGACATGGGTGACCGCCAGCAGCTTGACCTCCGGGGTCATCGCCGCGCGCAGCGCATCCAGGTCCAGCGCGCCGTCAGGCGTGATCTCGGCCACGCGGATGGTGGCACCGGTACGCTGCGCGACCAGCTGCCACGGCACGATGTTGGCATGGTGCTCCATGCGCGACACCAGGATCACGTCGCCGGCCTTCAGCCGCGGCAACGCCCACGAATACGCCACCAGGTTGATGGCGAAGGTGGTGCCACTGCACAGCACCAGGTCGCTGGGGCGCACGTTGAGGAAGCGCGCCAGCGTGTTGCGCGCACCTTCGTAGGCATCGGTGGCTTCGCTGCCCAGTGCATGCACCGCGCGGCTGACGTTGGCGTTGTAACGGCGGTAGAACTCGTCCACCGCGCCGATCACCTGCACCGGCTTCTGGCCGGTGTTGGCATTGTCGAAATAGACCAGCGGCTTGCCGTGCACTTCGCGCATCAGCAGCGGGAAGTCGAGGCGGACGCGGTCCCAGTCGGGGGCGCCGGTGCGTTCTTCGATCGGGCGCGGCGTGGACAGGTTCATGCCACACCTGCCTCGGCCAGGGCCTTGTCCAGGCGGCGTGCGAGCTGTTCGCGCAGCACGCCTGGCAGGATCTTCAGCGGTTCATGGCAGAACGCAGCGCTCAGCAGCGCCTGCGCCTGGGCCTGCGGCAGGCCGCGCGCGCGCAGGTAGAACAGCGCGTTGGCATCGAGCTGGCCAACGGTCGCGCCATGCGCGGCCTTCACTTCGTCGGCGTCGATCACCAGCGTCGGCTGGGTGTCGATCTCGGCGTCGGCCGACAGCAGCAGGTTCTTGTTGGACAGGTTCGCGTCGGTGCCATCGGCGCCTTCGCGGATCTGGATGCCGCCATGGAACACCACGCGGCTGCGGTTGGCGGCTACGCCGCGCCACAGCAGTTCGCAGGCGGTATCGCGGGCGATGTGGTCGATGCCCAGGCGGGTTTCGACGTGGCGGCGGCCATTGCCGAGCAGCACGCCGTTGGCGGTCAGCTGGGCGTTGTCGCCTTCCAGTCGCACGTTCAGTTCATGGCGGCTGAGCGCGGCGCCCAGTTCCAGGTCGACGCGGTGGTACTGCGCGTCGCGGGCCAGCACCGCGTCGGTGCGCAGGAAGCTGGTCTGGCGCGCGCTGCCGGCCTGCACGCGGGCGTGCTTGAGCACGGCGTCGCGCGCGACGTGGGCATGCAGCACGGTGTTGTCCAGGTGGGCGGAGTCACCCACGCTGAAGCGGTGCTCGACCACGCCAAGGCTGGCGCCGGCACGCAGTTCGATCAGGTGGCGGTGATGCCAGGCCAGGTCGGTCTCGCCGGCCACACTGGCGAACACCAGCTGCAGCGGCGCTTCGACCTGCACGCCTTCATTCACGCGCAGCACTACGCCCTCATCGGCCAGCGCGGCATTGAGGCGGGCGAAGATCTCCTCGCTGCGCTCGTAGCGGCGGCCAAGGAAACGCACGGCGTCTTCGCCGCAGGCCAGTGCGGCCGACAGCGGCTGCAGCTGCACGCCGGCCGGCAGGGCCTGCACGTCGCTCAGCGTGGCATCGAGGCGGCCGTTGACGAACACCAGGCGCGGTGCCGGGATGTCGTCCAGCAGCGCGGCGTCCAGCGCCGGGCCCTGCAGCGGTGCCGCAGCAAACGCACGGCGTTCCAGCTGGCGCAGCGAGGTGTACTTCCAGGCTTCATTGCGGGCGGCCGGCAGGCCATCGCGCAGGGCCGCATCCAGCACTTCGCGGCGCGCGTCGCTGCCGCAGAAGGCCTGGGCCATCGAGTCGAGCAGGGCGCTCATCAGACCGCCGCCTCGGGCACGACCCGGTCCTTCAGGAAATCATAGCCGTGCGCTTCCAGTTCCAGCGCCAGCTCGGGGCCGCCGCTCTTGACGATGCGGCCATCGGCCAGCACGTGCACCACGTCCGGCTTGATGTAGTCCAGCAGGCGCTGGTAATGGGTGATGACCAGGAACGAACGGTCGGCGGCGCGCAGCGCATTGACGCCGTCGGCCACGCTCTTCAGCGCGTCGATGTCCAGGCCCGAGTCGGTCTCGTCGAGGATGGCCAGCTTCGGTTCCAGCACGGCCAGCTGGAAGATCTCGTTGCGCTTCTTCTCGCCGCCGGAGAAGCCTTCGTTGACGCCACGATGCAGCAGCTCGTCCTTCAGGTGCAGCACGGCCAGCTTCTGGCGCACCAGCTTGAGGAACTGCATGGAGTCGAGTTCGTCCTCGCCGCGTGCCTTGCGCTGGGCGTTCAGTGCCGCGCGCAGGAAGTAGGTGTTGTTCACGCCCGGGATCTCCACCGGGTACTGGAACGCCAGGAACAGGCCGGCAGCGGCACGCGCTTCCGGGTCCTGCTCCAGCAGGTCGACACCGTCGAACTGCACGCTGCCTTCGGTCACTTCGTAGCCGTCGCGGCCGGCCAGGACATTGCCCAGGGTGGACTTGCCGGCGCCGTTCGGGCCCATGATGGCGTGTACTTGGCCGGGCTTCACATCCAGCGACAGGCCCTTGAGGATTTCCTTGTCGCCGATGCGGGCGTGGAGGTTTTCGATCTTCAGCATGGTGGGGGTTTCCGTGGGGCGGGCCAGGGCCCGCCGGTAAAGAGAATGCGTTTGCGAAGGGCAGGGGCGGTCAGCCCACCGAACCTTCCAGCGAGACTTCCAGCAGCTTCTTGGCTTCCACTGCGAACTCCATCGGCAGTTCGCGGAACACCTGCTTGCAGAAGCCGTCGACGATCATCGACACCGCGTCTTCCTGGCTGATGCCACGGGCGCGGCAGTAGAACAGCTGGTCGTCGGAAATCTTGGAGGTGGTGGCCTCGTGCTCGACGGTGGCGCCCGGGTTCTTCACCTCGATGTAGGGGAAGGTGTGGGCGCCGCACTGCTTGCCGATCAGCAGCGAATCGCACTGGGTGTAGTTGCGCGCGCCGTCGGCATTGCGGTCCACGCGCACCAGGCCGCGGTAGGTGTTCTGGCCGCGGCCGGCGCTGATGCCCTTGCTGACGATCTTGCTCTTGGTGCGCTTGCCGACGTGGATCATCTTGGTGCCGGTGTCGGCCTGCTGCCGGTGATGGGTCAGCGCGACCGAGTGGAACTCACCGACCGAATCGTCGCCCAGCAGCACGCACGAGGGGTACTTCCAGGTGATCGCCGAGCCGGTCTCGACCTGGGTCCAGGTGACCTTGCTGCGCGCGCCGCGGCATTCGGCACGCTTGGTGACGAAGTTGTAGATGCCGCCGACACCGTTCTCGTCGCCCGGGTACCAGTTCTGCACCGTGGAGTACTTGATCTCCGCATCTTCCAGTGCCACCAGTTCGACCACCGCAGCGTGCAGCTGGTTCTCATCGCGCATCGGTGCGGTGCAGCCTTCCAGGTAGGAGACGTAGGCCTTGTCCTCGCACACGATCAGAGTGCGCTCGAACTGGCCGGTGTGGCCGGCGTTGATGCGGAAGTAGGTGCTCAGTTCCATCGGGCAGCGCACGCCTTTGGGAATGAACACGAAGCTGCCATCGGAGAACACCGCCGAGTTGAGTGCGGCGAAGTAGTTGTCACCCACCGGCACCACGGTGCCCAGGTACTGGCGCACCAGCTCCGGGTGTTCCTTGATGGCCTCGGACATCGAGCAGAAGATGATGCCCTTCTCGGCCAGTTCCTTGCGGAAGGTGGTACCGACGGAGACCGAGTCGAACACCGCATCCACCGCCACGCCGGCCAGCTTGGCGCGCTCGTGCAGCGGCACGCCCAGCTTGTCGTAGGTGTCGAGCAGTTCCTTCGGCACGTCGTCCAGCGAGGCGTACTTCGGGCCCTTCGGCGCGGAGTAGTAGCTGAGCGCCTGCAGGTCGATCGGGGCGATCTCCAGCTTGGCCCAGTCCGGCATCGGCAGGGTCAGGAAGTGGCGATAGGCGTCCAGGCGCCACTGCGTCATCCACTCCGGCTCGTCCTTCTTGGCCGACAGGGCACGGATGGTGTCCTCGTCCAGGCCCGGCGGCAGGGAGTCCGACTCGATCTCGGTGATGAAGCCGGCCGAATACTTGCGGCCGAGCTGCTCGTGGATCTCGCGGTTGGGGGTGTCGTCGTGGGCGACGTTTTCGATGGTTTCGGTGGCCATGGCGGGGCTGCCTGTGGATCAGGAGACGACGTCGACAGCGATGGTGCGGCGCTGTTCGTCATCGGCAAGGGGAAGGGGGGGCAGGATCTGCGCAAGACTGACGTCGCGCAGGGCCTCGGAGACCACGTCGTTGATCAACCGCCAGCTGCTGCGCGCGCCGCACTTGGGTGCCATGCCGCACTGGTGGTGGTCGTGGCTGCATTCGGTCAGGGCAAGCGGCCCTTCCATCGCTTCGACCACTTCGAACAGCGAGATCTCGATGGCCGGGCGGGTCAGCCGGTAGCCGCCACGGACGCCGCGCAGGCCTTCGACCAGGCCGGCCTGGGCCAGCGGCTTGAGTACCTTGCTGACGGTGGGCGGCTCCAGGCCGGTGAATTCGGCCAGTTCGGTGGCACTGAGCACCTCGCCCGGACGGGCGGCGAGCACGGTCAGCACGACGGTGGCGTAATCGGTGAGCTTGGTGACGCGCAACATGGGGATGCGAGTGGTTCTTAAAGCGGACTGAAATTGTACGCTTTTATTCGCCACCATCCAACCCGGGCATTCAGCCGGCGCTGGGGCCGGGCCGGGAGGCTCTGCCAGCGGGCGCTGCCGGGGGCGCCATGCTGCGCCAACCGGGTGATTTTCGCAATCACCCGGAATGGGCGAGAATCCCCGTTCCATCCGCTGCAAACAGCCCGTGCCGATGCCGAAGAAGATCCAAGCCCGCAAGTCCGCCATCCATGGCAACGGCGTGTTCGCCGTCGCCCCGATCAAGCAGGGCGAGCGCGTGATCCAGTACAAGGGCCTGCTGCGCAGCCATGGCGACGTTGATGCCGATGACAGCGGCGACGTCGAAAGCGGCCATACCTTCCTGTTCACCCTCAATGACGACTGGGTGATCGATGCCAACTACAAGGGCAACGATGCGCGCTGGATCAACCACAGCTGCGACCCGAACTGCGAGGCGGTGATCGAGGAGGATGAGGATGGCGACAGCCGTGGCGACAAGGTGTTCATCGAGGCGCTGCGCGATATCAAGGCTGGCGAAGAGCTGACCTACAACTACGGCATCACGCTGGCCGAGCGCCACACCGCCAAGCTGAAGAAGATCTGGGAATGCCGCTGCGGCTCGCCCAAGTGCACCGGCACCATGCTGCAGCCCAAGCGCTGATCCTTCCGGTAGTGCCGGCCGCTGGCCGGCACGGGTCCTCTCCACCTGCCGTGCACGGCAGGGTCACCGCCGTGCAAGGGCCGTTCGTCCACGCTGTGCACTCCCCCAACTGGAGTGCACCCATGGCAGAGCGATTGAAGGGCAAACAGATCGCAATCCTCGCGACCCACGGCTTTGAACAGTCCGAATTGACCGAGCCCAAACGGCTGCTGGAAGCGGAAGGTGCGCGGGTCAGCGTGGTGTCGCCCGCAAAGGAGGCGACCATCAAGGGCTGGAAAGAGAAGAACTGGGGCGACGCCGTCGCGGTCGACATTCCGCTGGACGAGGCGGATCCGGCGGGCTTTGATGCCCTGGTGCTGCCAGGGGGCGTCATCAATCCGGACACACTGCGCACCGACGACGCGGTGCTCAGCTTCATCCGCTCAGTGGATGAAGCCGGCAAGCCCGTCGCGGCGATCTGCCATGGTCCGTGGCTGCTGATCAACAGCGGGCTGGCAGATGGCCGCGAGCTGACCTCCTGGCCCTCCCTTCAGCAGGACCTGGCCAACGCGGGCGCGAACTGGCGCGATGCCGAGGTCGTGGTCGACGGCAACGTGATCACCAGCCGCAAGCCGGATGACATTCCTGCTTTCAGCGAGGCGGTGGTCAAGGCACTCGCCGCGTGATGCCTTGCCGGTAGTGCCGGCCGCCGGCCGGCACTACCTTATTTGCCCAGCAGGCCTGCCGGCACCAGGTTGCCCAGGTTCTGGTTGAAGGTGACCACCAGCTTGCCGTTCTTGACCTGTGCCGCCTGCACCTGCAGCGCGCCGAGCACCCCGGCCACGGCCGGGTCCAGCTTGTAGATCGGTTCGCGCTGGGCGTAGTCGCTCAGCCAGGCATTGAGCAGGCCGCGGGTGCGTGAGTCGAGGCGGCCGCCCTGGTTGGCCGGGGTGAAGTCATCCACGCTGGGCTGCTGCAGGTGGAAGCCCTGGGTCTGCGCGTCGTAGCGCAGGCCGCTGCTGAGCTTCACCGTACCCAGTTTGGCCGGGTTGCCGCCGGCGGTGGCCAGTGCCACGTCCATGCCAAGGTTCAAGCGCTCGCCGGCCGGAAGGCTCAGCTGAGGATGGCTCATGGTCAGGGAGATCAGGCCGCCAAGGGCGTCCTGGGTGCGCGGGAAGCTGCCATCGAGGTACTGCTGCACGTCGCTGGCACCCACCGACAGTTCGCGGCCGGAAATGGAGGGAGCCGCCTGCGCGCCGATCGCAGCGGCGATCAGTACGGTGGAGGCAGCGAGGCGGGTCATAAGGGAACGCAGGCGCATGGCGGTGACCGATGGCAGGGAATGGATGGATCAAAGAGTAGCCGTGCAGGCTGAATCGCGCGTGCATGCGGCTGTAACGGTTCAGTCCAGCATCGGACGCAGTTGCGCCGACTGGATCTGCCAGGCGCTGCCATCGCTGCTGGGTTGCACGCGGTACCAGCCACCGAAGCGGAACGTACCGTTGGCGGTGACCGCGCGGATCTGCACCGGCACTTCAAGCAGCTGCGGTGGCTGCCGATCGTCGCGGGCGAGCGGGGGATCGCTGTGCAGGCGCAGGGTGCGCAGGTCCTGCAGCTGCCGCAGCGCGGCGTCGTCCGCATGCCGCGGGTCGCTGGGCGGGATCGTCCAGGCGGCATCGCTGGCGGCGCGGTCGCGGTTGAGCAACGCCGCTACGTAGCGGTTGAGCATCGTCGATGGCGGCTCGGCACCGTCGGCGACAGCAGACAGCACCGGCATTTCACTTGCCTGCACTGCTGCGGGATCGGGGCCGGTGCGAGTGTCCGCGGCTGCGGTGGCAGCGACGGGAGCGGACGCTGCCGCGATGTCGCCGGTCGTCTGTGCTGCCGGGCGTGAACAGCCCAGCAGCACCAAGGGTGCGATCAGCAACAGGTTCCTGCGCATGTCTGCCTCCTCCGCGAGGCAACCTGGAGGGCGGCAGTGTAGCGATTGCGCCGGGATCAGCGGGAGGAGGGCAGCTGATCCAGAGCGTCCAGCGCTGGCAGGACCTGGCCGGCGATGGCCGCCAGTGCGTGGCCGCCGGTCTCGGCATGGCGCTGCACGATATCGCGCAGCAGCTGGGTGGCGATCACCAGGGTCGCACGCTCGTCGCCGCTGATACCGGCGGTACGCGGGGCCGCCTCCAGCAGGCGCATCAGGTCGCGGCTGGCGCGATGCTCCAGTTCGATGGTGCAGCGCCCTGTGCACTGCAGCCCGTCCTTTTCGATGGGGGTCACCGAGATCCGGTAGCGGGTGGAGGGGCTGGCCATGAGGGTGTGCTCGCCGTAGCTGTGGAGGATGTGCCCACCATAGGCAAGGCCACGGCCTGAGGCGACGGCCGGCGCTGCACGCAGTGTTCCACCCGGTACGTTCCAGCACCTGCCCAAGCCGCGCTCGGCCAGTGGCGACGGGCCTGTACGGGCATTGCCGGGGAGGCGGCAACGCTGTGTTGCGGATTGCCGCAGCGCGACGCATCCACGCATGGCGTGGATCTACCGCCGGGCACGCAAAAAAAAACGGGACGGCCAGAGCCGTCCCGTCGGAATCCACGTTGGGGCGCGCGCTTACAGCGCGGCGTCCTTCAGCTTCTTCAGCGGACGCACCTTCAGCTTGGTGGTGGCCGGCTTGGCGGCGAACCACTGCTCTTCCTTGGTGAACGGGTTGATGCCCTTGCGCTTCGGCTTGGCCGGCACATTGACGGTGGTGATCTTCAGCAGGCCCGGCAGGGTGAAGGAGCCAGCGCCCTTCTTGTGCACCGAGGAGGCGACGGCGCTTTCCAGCGAGGCCAGCACAGCGCGGACGTCCTTGGCGATGACGCCGGAGGCTTCAGCGATGTGTGCAACCAGGCCGGACTTGGTCAGCACTTCCTTGATCGGCTTCGGAGCGGCCGGCTTGGCGGCTGCCTTCGTCGCGACTTTCTTCGCTGCCTTCTTCGGGGCAGCCTTCTTAGCGGTCTTTGCCATGGTTTCCTGTTCCGTGAACGGTTGGTTGTTTGGTCGGCGCCGAACCCCGTCGGCAAGCGCAATGTAGGGCAACTCTTGGGCGCCGCCAATAGCCCGAAGCGCGGAAAGTGCATGTTTTTTCATATCCAGGCCGATTCAGTACATGGTCGGCGGTGGGGGATGGGGGCACGCCTGCGTGTTCGATCGTCGGCGCCCGCCGATCGGTGGGGTGCGCGAAACCACTGAAAACAAGAGGAAAATGCGTTCCGGGCTGGCGAGGAAGTGTCCACGCGCCGGGCTCGGGGACGACGTCCGGCGTGCGGCGGAGCGACGCAGGGCTAACGCGTGGCGTGCGAGGGTAGCCGTTCATCACCGCCACGCAGGAGCAGCACAATGGGAATCTCGCGACACGCCACCGCGCACTGGGAAGGCGATCTGAAGACGGGCAAGGGCCAGTTGAGCACGCCGCAGAGTGGGCTGCTGGAGAAGACCCGCTACGGTTTCAACAGCCGTTTCGGCGACGAAAAGGGCACCAATCCGGAAGAGCTGATCGCCGCCGCGCACGCGGGTTGTTTCACCATGGCGCTGTCGGCCAAGCTCGGCGAAGCAGGCTTCACCCCGACCTCGCTGGACACCGAAGCCAAGGTCGACCTGTCGCTGGAAGGCGGTCCGCAGCTGTCGCAGATCCGCCTGAAGGTCAGGGCGGTGGTGCCCGGCATCGATGCGACGCAGTTCCGTGCCATTGCCGATGACGCCAAGCAGAACTGCCCGGTATCCAAGGCGCTGAGCGCGGTGCCGATCAGCCTGGAAGCCGAACTGGGCTGAGCCGGCGCATCTGTAGAGCCGAGCCCATGCTCGGCTTCTGCAGGTCCCGTGATCTGGCCGGGAAGCAGCCGAGCGTGGGCTCGGCTCTACAGTATCCCTTTACCAATCAAGGGTGCCGGTGATCACCGTCTGCACCTGGCCGCCCGACCAGACCTCGCCGTCCTCGTCGACCCGCAGGGTCAGGCGCGCATCGTGGCCGACTTCGCGGCCTTGGCTGACTTCGAACGGCGCACGGCCACGTGGCAGCGCGTCGCGCAGGTCCAGCCACGCGGCCAGCACTGCATTGGCGGCCCCCGAGGCGGCGTCCTCGAAGCGCCGACCATTGCCGACGAAAGCGCGCACGGCCAGATCGAATCCCTCACTGCCATCGCTGAAGGCATAGGCGAACACGCCCATGCTGTCGGTGGACTCGGCCAGCGCAGCCACCGCGTTCCAGTCAGGGCGCAGCGCGCGTAGTGCTGCTTCATCGGCCACCTGCACCACCCACCAGCTGCGTCCGCCCTGCATGCGCGCCGGCGGCAGCGAGCCCAGTGGCCAGTCCTTCAGTGCTGCCCGCAGGCGCGGATCGGTGGCTTCAGCGGTCTCCGCCAACTGCGCGCGCGGGGTGCGGATGGCGATGCGCTGCTGCGCGCCCTCACCGCTGACGCGCAGCGGCAGGGCGCCGGCAATGCCGTCCTGCACCAGCACGCCGTCGACCGGTGTGGCCAGGCCTGCCTGCAGCACCGCATGCGCCGTGCCGACGCTGGGGTGGCCGGCGAACGGCACTTCCTTCTGCGGGCTGAACATGCGCAGCCGGTAGCTGGCACCGGCGGCCTGGGGCGGAAACACGAAGGTGGTCTCGGGTAGGCGCGTCCAGCGCGCGATGGCCTGCATGCTGGCATCGTCCAGGCCGTCGGCATCGAGTACCACGGCCAGCGGGTTGCCAGCGCCGGCGCGCGGGGAAAACACATCCAGCTGCAGGAAACGGCGGGTGGTCATCGGGGCGAAACTCCAGGATCGGGTGGCGCGCAGCTTAGCGCGCGGTTGTAGAGCCGAGCCCATGCTCGGCTGTGTCGGGACGTGAGAAGAAGCAGCCGAGCGTGGGCTCGGCTCTACAGCCAACGGATCTGGCCGTCGATGACCGGCTGCACCTGGCCGCCGATCCACACCGTGCCCTGCGCATCGACCTGTACCTGCACGCGGCCATCGCGGCCCACTTCGCGGCCCTGGCTGGCCACGTAGTGGCCCTCGCGGCCGGGCAGGGCATTGCGCTGCCGCAGCCAGGCGCCGATCAGTGCATTGGCACTGCCGGTCACGGGATCCTCGGGCACGGCGGGCGCATCAGCGGGGCAGAAGGCACGCACCACGCGGGTGTGGCCGGTGCCGGCTTCATCGGCGAAGACGGCCAGGCCTGTAGCGTCGGTGGCGAGGCTCCAGTCGGCCAGCGCGGCCATGTCCGGTGCCAGCTCGCGAACGGCGGCGGCATCGCGCAGTGGCAGCAGCCACCAGCGTGCGCCGTTGTCCCAGAGTTCGGGCACCTGCCCGTCGGCAGCGAGCGCCAACAGCGCGGCGGGCGCTCCGTCTGCCTCCGTGTCCAGTTGCCGTGCCGGCGGGCTGGCCAGCTGGATCTCCAGTGCCTCGGCCGGGCCGCTCACCCGTACTGGCAGCACCCCTGCCGCGCATTGCTGCAGCAGGGCGCCGTCGCGCGGTTGGGCCAGGCCGCAGGTCACCGCCGCCCAGGCGGCGCCGACGCTGGGGTGGCCGGCGAAGGCCAGCTCACGGGTCGGGGTGAAGATGCGGATGTGGTAATCGGCGCCGGGCGCGGTGGGGCGCAGGAAGAACACCGTCTCGGACAGGTTCAGCCAGGCAGCCAGGGCCTGCATCTGGCTGCTGGAGAGCGCGTCGGCGTCCAGGATGACGCCCAGTGGATTGCCGGTTCCGGGGCGGGGGGCGAAGACATCGAGCTGCAGGTAACGGAGGACGGCCATCTACGGGGACATTGCGCTTAGAATCAAAGGTTCCGCCCCCCGAGGGCGGCTTCCCCACATTCTACATAGCCAATCCATGTCAGCTTCCCCCCTTGTCGATCGTTGGATCGTACTGAAGTTCGGCGGCACCTCGGTGTCGCGTCGTCACCGCTGGGACACGATCGGGAAGCTGGCGAAAAAACGCGCGGAGGAGACCGGATCGCGCGTGCTGGTGGTGGTATCGGCGCTGTCCGGGGTCACCAACGAACTGACCGCGATTGCCGACGGCGCGCCGGACAGCGGTGATCGCGTGGCAGCGCTTGTCGAGCGCCATGAGGGCTTCCTGGCCGAACTCGGCCTGGGCCGCGAGGTGTTGGCCGAACGGCTGGCGGCGCTGCAGGGCCTGCTCGACGATGCGCGGGCGGCTACCCGTCCGCTGGATTGGCAGGCCGAAGTGCTGGGCCAGGGCGAGCTGCTGTCCTCCACCCTGGGCGCGGCCTATCTGCGCGCCTCGGGCCTGGACATGGGCTGGATGGACGCCCGCCAGTGGCTGGACGCGATGCCGCCGCAGCCGAACCAGAGCGACTGGTCGCAGCGGCTGTCGGTGAACTGCCAGTGGCGCGCCGACGCGGAGTGGATGCAGCGCTTCCGCGCGCAGCCGACCCGCCTGCTGATCACCCAGGGCTTCATTTCGCGGCATGCCGATGGCGGTACCGCCATCCTTGGCCGTGGTGGCTCGGATACCTCGGCGGCGTACTTCGGTGCGCTGCTCGGCGCCAGCCGGGTGGAGATCTGGACCGATGTGCCGGGCATGTTCAGCGCCAATCCGAAGGACGTGCCCGACGCACGCCTGCTGACCCGCCTGGACTATTACGAAGCGCAGGAAATCGCCACCACCGGCGCCAAGGTGCTGCACCCGCGCTCGATCAAGCCGTGCCGCGATGCCGGCGTGCCGATGGCCATCCTCGATACCGAGCGCCCGGAACTGCCGGGCACCAGCATCGATGGCAGCGCCGCACCGGTGCCGGGGGTGAAGGCGATCAGCCGCCGCAATGGCATCGTGCTGGTGTCGATGGAAGGCATCGGCATGTGGCAGCAGGTCGGCTTCCTGGCCGATGTGTTCAACCTGTTCAAGAAGCACGGCCTGTCGGTGGACCTGATCGGTTCGGCCGAGACCAACGTCACCGTGTCGCTGGACCCGTCCGAGAACCTGGTCAACACCGATGTGCTGGCCGCGCTGTCGGCCGACCTGTCGCAGATCTGCAAGGTGAAGGTGATCGTGCCGTGCGCGGCGATCACCCTGGTGGGCCGCGGCATGCGGTCGCTGCTGCACAAGCTGTCGGACGTGTGGGCGACCTTCGGCCGCGAGCGCGTACACATGATCTCGCAGTCGTCCAACGACCTGAACCTGACCTTCGTCATCGACGAGGCCGATGCCGATGGCCTGCTGCCGATCCTGCACGCAGAGCTGATCGACAGCGGCGCGATGCCGGTGGAGGAGACCGAAGTGTTCGGCCCGCGCTGGCGCGAGATTGCCGGCACCGTGCGCCCGCGCGGCACGCCGTGGTGGCGCGGCCAGCGTGCGCACCTGCTGCAGCTGGCCGATGCCGGTACGCCGCGCTACGTCTACCACCTGCCGACGGTGCGCGCCCGCGCCCGTGCACTGGCCGCAATCAAGCCGATCGACCAGCGTTACTACGCGATCAAGGCCAACAGCCACCCGGCCATCCTGCAGCTGCTGGAAGCCGAAGGCTTCGGCCTGGAGTGCGTGTCGCATGGCGAGCTGAAGCATGTGTTCCAGCACCTGCCGGAACTGTCGCCCAAGCGCGTGCTGTTCACCCCCAGCTTCTGCCCGCGCAGCGAGTACGAGGCGGCGTTTGCGCTGGGCGTGACCGTGACCGTCGACAACGTGGAAGCGCTGCAGCGCTGGCCGGACCTGTTCCGCAACCGCGAGCTGTGGCTGCGCGTCGATCTGGGCCGGGGCGAGGGCCACCACGCCAAGGTCCGTACCGGTGGCAAGGAGTCCAAGTTCGGCCTGCCGATCGCCCGCGTCGACGAGTTCGTGCGCGCGGCCACCGAACTGGGCAGCCGCGTGGTGGGCCTGCATGCGCACCTGGGCAGCGGCGTGGAAACCGCGCAGCACTGGCGGCTGATGTGCGATGAGCTGGCCGGTTTCGCCCGCCGCATCGGCAGCGTACAGACCATCGACATCGGTGGCGGCCTGCCGATTCCGTACAGCGACGAAGACGAACCCTTCGACCTGGACGCCTGGGCCGAGGGCCTGGCCGAGGTCAAGGCGCTGCACCCGGCATTCCGCCTGGCGATCGAGCCGGGTCGCTACCTGGTGGCCGAATCGGGCGTGCTGCTGACCCATGCCACCCAGGTGGTGGAGAAGGACGGCGTGCGTCGTGTCGGCCTGGACGCCGGCATGAACGCACTGATGCGCCCGGCGCTGTACGACGCCTGGCATGACATCGAGAATCTCAGCCGCCAGGGCGGTTATGCCGAAGCGGCGTTCGATGTGGTCGGGCCGATCTGTGAATCCAGCGATGTGTTCGGCAAGCGCCGCAAGCTGCCGGTGTCCACTGCGCCGGACGACGTGATGCTGATCGCCGATGCCGGTGCCTACGGCTATGTGATGGCCAACACCTACAACCAGCGGAAGCTGCCGCGCGAAGACGTGATCGAATGACCACCGCGCGCGCCTTGCACCCGCCCACCGACACGCCCCGCGCCCTCGCGCGGGCCCGTGCCTGACCGGATACACCATGACTGCTTTCGACAAACACCAGGTTTCCCGCTTCCGCTTCGTCCACTGCGACTTCGCAGCGGATACCGGCGTGGCCCGGCTGGTCTATGCCTTCGACGACGGCCCGGAGATGGTGGAGACCATCACTGTGCCGGGTGCCCCGTTCGTGCTGGACGAGGCGCGCGCCGCTGCCGTGCAGCGTGCGCTGCAGCTGCTGCACCTGATTGCCGGCGTCAGCTACTACAAGGCCGGCGTACCGGATACGGTCAGCATCGACAGTTACAGCATCGATGCCGATACCGCCGCACTGGTTGAGACCATTTACCTCAATGGCCTGGGCGAATTCGCCTACCGTAACGGCCTGAACCTGCGCGGCCGCTTCCGGTTGCCGGTGCAGGGCGAGGCCGTGCAGGCGCCGGCGCTGGGCCTGCAGCCGCACGCACTGGTGGCCATCGGCGGCGGCAAGGATTCGCTGGTCAGCATCGAAGCGCTGCGCCGTGCCGGCGTGGACGAGACGGTGACCTGGATCGGTGGCTCGCAACTGATCCGTGCGTGCGCCGAGCGCACCGGCCTGCCGACATTGAACCTGGGCCGCACGCTGGCACCGGAACTGTTCGAGTTGAACCGCCAGGGCGCCTGGAACGGCCATATCCCGGTGACGGTGGTGAACTCGGCAATCATGGTGCTGGCCGCCCTGCTGCACGGCGTGGACCAGGTCGTGTTCTCCAACGAGCGTTCGGCCAGCTACGGCAGCCAGATTCCGGGCACCGGCGAAGTGAACCACCAGTGGTCCAAGGGCTGGGCCTGCGAGCAGGCGTTCGGCAGCCATGTGCGGAAGTACGTGGCGGCGGATCTGCAGTACTACTCGCTGCTGCGACCGATGTCCGAGCTGGCGGTGGCCCGCCAGTTCGCCAAGACTGATTTCTACGACGCGCACTTCTCCAGCTGCAACCGCAATTTCCACATCCTCGGCGAGCGCCCGGTGAACCGCTGGTGTGGCGTCTGCCCGAAGTGCCATTTCGTGTTCCTGGCGCTGGCCCCGTTCATGCCCAAGACGCGCCTGGTGCGCATCTTCGGCCGCAACCTGCTGGACGATGCCGAGCAGGCCGGTGGCTTCGATGCGCTGCTGGAATTCCAGGACCACAAGCCGTTCGAGTGCGTGGGTGAAGGCCGCGAATCGCGTGCGGCGATGGCGACGCTGGCGCAGCGCCCGGAATGGAAGGAAGACGTGCTGGTGAAGCGCTTCTGCAATGAAATCCAGCCGCAGCTGGATGCCGCCGAACTGGAACTGGCACCGCTGCTGCAACTGCAGGGCGAGCACCGCGTTCCGGCTGCGCTGTGGGAACGGGTGCGTGAAGATTTCGAAGCTTGAAGGAAAGCGCGTCGCGCTGTGGGGCTGGGGCCGCGAGGGCCGCGCCGCGTTTGCGGTGCTGCGTGAGCGCCTGCCCACGCTGCCGCTGAGCCTGTTCTGCCCGGCGGCCGAAGTCGGGGCCGCACGCGTGGAAACACAGGGCGCGCTGGACGTGCGTGGCGAGCCTTCTGCCGAAGCGCTGGCCGCGTTCGACGTGGTGATCAAATCGCCCGGGATCAGTCCCTATCAGCCGATCGCGCTGGCGGCGGCAGCGCAGGGCACCACCTTCATCGGCGGCACCGCGCTGTGGTTCGCCGAACACGCGGCCGACGATGGCATCGTGCACGACACCGTGTGCGTGACCGGCACCAAGGGCAAGAGCACCACCACCGCACTGGTCGCGCACCTGTTGCGCGCGGCCGGCCACCGTACCGGACTGGTCGGCAACATCGGCCTGCCGCTGCTGGAAGTGCTGGACCCGCAGCCGGCGCCCGAGTACTGGGCCGTCGAGCTGTCCAGCTACCAGACCGGTGAAGTGGCGCGCAGTGGCGCCCACCCGCAGGTGGCAGTGGTGCTGAACCTGTTCCCGGAACACCTGGACTGGCACGGCAGCGAACAACGTTACATCGAGGACAAGCTGCGGCTGGTGACGGAAGCCGCGCCGCGCATTGCCGTGCTCAATGCCGCCGATCCGCACTTGGCGGCACTGTCGCTGCCCGATAGTGAGGTGGTCTGGTTCAACCAGCCGCAAGGCTGGCATATGCGGAGCGACATCGTGCATCGCGGCGAACAGGCGGTGTTCGATACCCGCAACACGCCGCTGCCGGGCCGCCACAACCGCGGCAACCTGTGCGCGGTGCTGGCCGCGCTGGAGGCACTGGGCCTGGACGCGGTGGCGCTGGCACCGGCGGTGCAGGATTTCCGCCCGCTGCCGAACCGCCTGCAGCGCATCGGCGTGGCCGATGGCCTGACCTACGTCAACGATTCGATCAGCACCACGCCGCACGCCAGCCTGGCCGCGCTGGAGTGCTTCGCCGGGCAGCGCATCGCGCTGCTGGTGGGCGGGCACGACCGTGGCCTGGACTGGACCGACTTCGTGCAGCACATGGCGCACGACGTGCCGCCGGTGGAGATCGTGACCATGGGCAGCAACGGCCCGCGCATCCACGCGATGCTGCAGCCGCTGGCCGATGCCGGCCGCTTCGGTCTGCACGCGGCGTCGGATCTGCCCGAGGCGATGGCCTTGGCGCGCGCCGCGCTGGGGGCGCAGGGCGGTGTGGTTCTGCTGTCGCCGGGCGCGCCAAGCTTTGGTGCCTACCGCGACTACGTGGCCCGTGGCCGTCATTTCGCCGAACTGGCCGGATTCGATCCGGACAGCATCAGCGCGATTCCGGGGTTGGGCATCGCCTGACCGGCGGGATCGGGGTCGGATCCCTTTCCGCAGGAAAGGGTTCTGACCCCATCGTGCATTTATCATGCAGGCATCCCCGGACGGACCCGGATGCCCGCATGTGCACCTTCATTACCCTGTTCCTGCCCGCATCCTTATCGCACGTTGAAGCCGTCGCGATCATGCAGCGCAGTGGCCGGCGCCTGTTTGCGCAGGATTCGCCCAGCCTGCAGGCGGCCGTCGGGCCCGGCTGGCAGCCGTGGCTGAGCGCCGCGCACTGCGATTGCGGTACCGCGCTGGCCTCGTCGCGGGCCGAGCGGGAGTGGAAGGGCGATGCCGGGCGCTGGCGGAAGAAGGGTTGGAGCGAAGCCAAGATCGCCCGCGCGCTGGCCGAGCAGCAGGCGCGGCATGAACAGGATCAGCAGGCACGCCGCGATGAAGCGCTGGACGATGCCGGCCAGTGGTTGCAGCGTATCGACGCGCTGTTGCAGGCCGGAGCCGCGCGCATCGGCCTGCTGGTGCGCGACTACGACGGTTCGGTGGGTGCCCGGCAGCCGAACCCGCCGGAACGCCACTGGCCGCGGAATCAGCTGGCCGCAGCGGACCTGCTGGCGCTCATGCCGGGCACGTTGCATTGGATCGAGCGCGGGTAGTGCCGGCCGCTGGCCTGCAACCTGCGGAGAAATTCACCCACGCATGGCGTGGCTCTACTGTAGAGCCGAGCCCACGCTCGGCTGCCTTCATTCGTCTTCATCGATGAACGCGTAATCGCCATCGATCAGCTGCTGCAGATACACATCGAAGCTCCGCGCAATGACCGCATAGCTGTCCGGATCGTGCAGGTAGCGCACCACCTGGCCGACGGTGCCGCCTGGCGCGGGATCGAAATCCAGGTACAGCATCGACGTGCCACCGTTGTTCATGCAGTGCGAGAAACACAGCCGGCGGTTCATCGGCAGATCCGCGTCGATGCCCTCGCCGAGAATCTCCGGTTCCTCATCCAGCCACTCTTCGTAGATGGAACGGATGCTGTCGTCCCATCGCTGCTGGTCCTCGAAGATCTGCGCGACCGATCGCAGGTAGTACGGGTAGCCACCGTCCTCCACGTCCGAGCCGAGCATCAGTACGCAGACCTTGCCGCCGGGGTACTCCCGGTAGTGGGTGCCATCCACGCGCGATAGGAGTTCCACCAGGCTGTCCGGCACCTGCGGCCACTGCACACGCAGGCGCTGCAGGTCTTCAGCGCTGGCGCCCTGCACGTGGACCCACTGCGGGGCATCCTCGGCAGGCAAACGCGGGATCAGGCCAGACAGAAAGCGATCAACAAGATTCATGCGAAAAAAGGGGACGGAGGGGATTAAGTCGTATCCAACCACACCTGCGTCACGCCGCCAATGCAGAATGCGACGCAGGAGGGGCGAATACGGCTTAATCCCCTCCGTCCCCTTTTTCTTGCGGAGCAGGCGCATGAATCGTTGGCGATGCGGTGTGGCGATGATGCTGGGGCTGGCGGCGATGCCAGCGTGGGCGGCGATGAAGACGCAGCCGGTGGAGTGGAAACACCAGGGCACGACCTTCAGTGGCGTGCTGGTCTACGACGATGGCGAGCATGACCAGCGCCCGGGCCTGGTGATGGTGCCGAACTGGAAGGGTGTGAACGAGTCGGCGGTCGAGAAGGCCAAGCAGCTGGCCGGCGACGACTACGTGGTGCTGGTGGCCGATGTCTACGGCAAGGACGTGCGGCCGAAGAGCGATGCGGAGGCGGGGCCGGTGGCCAGCAAGCTGCGCAACGACCGGCCGCTGCTGCGCGCACGTGCGCTGGAAGCGGTGAACGTGCTCAAGGCGCAGGCCGGCAAGGTGCCGCTGGATGCCAGCCGGATCGGTGCGGTGGGCTTCTGTTTCGGCGGTACCACCGTGCTTGAACTGGCTCGCGCCGGTGCGCCATTGGCCGGTGTGGTCAGCCTGCATGGTGGGTTGGGTTCGCCGCTGCCGGCGCAGGCCGGTGGCAGCCATCCTTCGGTGCTGGTGCTCAACGGGGCCGATGACAAGAGCGTGACCGCCGAGGACATCGCCGCGTTCCAGAAGGAAATGGATGCGGCCAAGGTCGATTGGGAGTTCACCAACTACAGCGGTGCCGTGCACTGCTTCGCCGAGCGCGATGCCAACAGTCCGCCGGGTTGCCAGTACAACGAACGGGCGGCCAAGCGCGCATGGAAGGCGCTGGATGAGTTCTTCGAGGAGCGCTTCGAGAAACGTTGATTCGTGCAGTGGTAGTGCCGGCCGCTGGCCGGCAACCTCATGATGCTGCGGATGTCATCGGGAATGCCGGCCAGCGGCCGGCACTACCAGATGCGGTCAATGCGACCGTTTCAGTGCCGACCAACGGTCGGCATCCACCCACAGCCGCGGTAGGTGCCGACCGTTGGTCGGCACACCTCAACCGATCAATGCGAGCGCTGCACCGCGTAGCGGGCCAGGCCGCGCAGGGCGGCCACGGCATCGTTGTCGCCCAGGCCATCGAGCGCGCGCTCGGCGGCTTCGGCATATTCCTCGGCACGCGCGCGGCTGTACTCCAGGCCGCCGGTGACGCGGATCGCGGCCAGCACTTCCGGCATCGCCGAGGCGTCGCCGTCCTGCACGATGGTGCGCAGGCGCTCGCGGGTAGCGTCATCGGAGTGGGCCATCGCGTGGATCAGCGGCAACGTGGCCTTGCCCTCGGCGAGGTCGTCGCCCAGGTTCTTGCCCAGCTCCTCGGCGTTGGCCGAGTAGTCCAGCACGTCGTCGGCGATCTGGAATGCGTAGCCCAGGTGCATGCCGTAGTCGAACAGGGCCTGCTGGGTCGCCTCATCCACGCCGCTGGCCAGCGCGCCCAGGCGGGTACCGGCGGCGAACAGCACCGCGGTCTTGCGCTCGATCACGCGCAGGTAGGCGGCTTCATCGGTGTCCGGGTTGTGCACATGCAGCAGCTGCAGCACTTCACCCTCGGCGATGCGGTTGGTGGCATCGGCCAGGATCTGCATCACCGGCATGCGCTCCAGCTCGACCATCAGCTGGAAGCTGCGCGAGTACAGGAAGTCGCCCACCAGCACGCTGGGCGCGTTGCCCCACAGCGCGTTGGCGGTGCTGCGGCCACGCCGCAGGCTGGACTCGTCCACCACGTCGTCGTGCAGCAGGGTAGAGGTGTGGATGAACTCGATGATCGCCGCCAGCTGGTGGTGCTCCGGGCCGGCCTGGCCGACCGCGTGGCCGGCCAGCATCACCAGCATCGGGCGCAGGCGCTTGCCGCCGGCGGAAATGATGTGGTCGGCGATCTGGTTGATCAGCACGACGTCCGAGGACAGCCGGCGCCGGATCAGGGCGTCGACGGCGGCCATGTCGGCCGCGGCAAGCGACTGGATCTGGGGCAGGCCCAGGGCGGGACGGGTGTCTTCGGTGATGGTCATGCGATCAGGCTTTCAGGCTCACCATCGATTATAGGCGCTGGCCGTGAATTCGGGCGCAAACCGGCCCGAGCGGCAATTCCAGCCCGGCCTGCGCGGCCCTTCGCGTGAATACGTATGCAGGTTGCGCCATGCCCGCGAGGCCACCGCTAAGCTTGCCGGATCAGGATTTCGGCCCGCTGCCGGCGGGTCCCGCATGCCCGGAGGGGGGCTGTCGATGTCGCACTATCCATGGTGGCGCGGAGCCGTCATCTACCAGATCTACCCGCGCAGTTTCCTCGATGCCAACGGCGATGGGGTGGGCGACCTGCCGGGCATCATCGAGCGCCTGGACCACATTGCCGCGCTGGGCGTGGATGCGATCTGGATCTCGCCGTTCTTCAAGTCCCCCATGGCCGATTTCGGCTACGACATCGCCGACTACCGCGACGTCGACCCGCTGTTCGGCAGCCTGGACGACTTCGACCGCCTGCTGGCCAAGGCCCATGGCCTGGGCCTGAAGGTGATGATCGACCAGGTGTTGAGCCATACTTCGATCGAGCACGCCTGGTTCCGCGAGAGCCGCCAGGACCGCAGCAATCCGAAGGCCGACTGGTACGTCTGGGCCGACCCGCGCGAGGACGGCACCCCGCCCAACAACTGGCTGTCGCTGTTCGGCGGCTGTGCCTGGCAGTGGGAGCCGCGCCGTGAGCAGTACTACCTGCACAACTTCCTGGTCGACCAGCCGGACCTGAACTTCCACCACCCGGACGTGCAGCAGGCCACCCTGGACAATGTACGTTTCTGGCTCGATCGCGGCGTGGATGGCTTCCGCCTGGATGCGATCAACTTCTGCTTCCACGACGCGCAGCTGCGTGACAACCCGCCCAAGCCGGCGGAGAAGCGGGTGGGGCGCGGCTTCAGCCCGGACAACCCGTACGCCTACCAGTACCACTACTACAACAACACCCAGCCGGAGAACCTGCCGTTCCTGGAGCGCCTGCGCGCGCTGCTGGATCAGTATCCGGGCGCGGTCAGCCTGGGCGAGATCTCCTCGGAGGACTCGCTGGCGACCACCGCCGAGTACACCCGCGAAGGCCGCCTGCACATGGGCTACAGCTTCGAGCTGCTGGTGGATGACTACAGCGCGGCCTACATCCGCGACACGGTCTCGCGGCTGGAAGCGGCGATGACCGAAGGCTGGCCGTGCTGGGCGGTGTCCAATCACGACGTGGAGCGGGCGGTCAGCCGTTGGGGCGGCCACCCGGCCGATCCGCGCCTGGCGCGGATGCTGGTGGCGATGCTGTGCTCGCTGCGCGGTTCGGTCTGCCTGTACCAGGGCGAGGAGCTCGGCCTGGCCGAGGCCGAGGTGCCATTCGAGGCCCTGCAGGACCCCTACGGCATCACCTTCTGGCCGAACTTCAAGGGCCGTGATGGCTGCCGCACCCCGCTGCCGTGGACCGATGCGCCGTTAGCAGGTTTCACCAGCGGCCAGCCCTGGCTGCCGATTCCGGCCGAGCACCGGGCGGCGGCGGTGGCTGTGCAGGAACGCGACCCGCATTCGGTGCTGGCGGCGTTCCGGGCGTTCCTGGCCTGGCGGCATACCCAGCCGGCGCTTCTGCATGGCAGCATCAGATTCCTTGAAAGCGCCGAGCCAGTGCTGCTGTTCGAGCGTATGCTTGCAGATGAAACCCTCCTGCTGGCCTTCAACCTGTCGGCCGAGGCAGTGACCCATCCGCTGCCGCCGGGCAACTGGCAGCAGGTGGCGGTACCGGGCCCGGATGCGGGCACGGTGCAGGGCAATGAACTCCAGCTGCCGCCGCGCGCGGTGTATTGCGCCCGACGCAGCTGACCGTTTTCTCCGGTGGCGGTACTTGCGGGGACGGGGCCGAAGCGCCCCGTCCCTTTTTTGTGGGTGGAGTTCCAGAGAACGGCATCCACGCATGGCGTGGATCTACCGACCCGTTGACATCGTGCCGTGCGAAGGTCGCCTCGCTCGTTCAGTAGATCCACGCCATGCGTGGATGGTCCTTGCCGACCAACGGCCGGCATCCGCGCAAAAGAAAGCCCGCTACCTGCGCAGCGGGCATTCCATGGGGTGCCAGCCAGCGGCCGGCACGACCCGGCCGTGATCAGAACTTGTAGTTCACGCCCAGCATATAGGTGCGGCCCCACTCGATGTACTCCAGCGGGCGGTCCTTGCTGCCGGCGTAGGTGCGGTACGGCTCGTTGGTCAGGTTGCTGCCCTGCAGAAGCAGGGTCAGGCCACGCAGGGCACTGCTGTCGCTGAAGGTGTAGCTGACCTGCGCATCGGTCACGTTCTCGCCGACAACGTAGCGCAGGCTGCGGTTGCCGTTGAAGTTGCCGATCTCGCCGATGAAGTCCGAACGCCGGCGCTGGCTGACGCGTGCTTCGAAGCCGCTGCGCTCGTAGTAGGCGGTGAAGTTGTACACGCGCTTGGACAGGCCCGGCAGGCTGATCGGATCACTGCCCACGCTGGAGGCGCTCTCCGGGTCCAGGATGGTGATGTCGCTCTTGTTGAAGGTCGCGCTGGCCTGCACACCGAAGCCACGCAGGCTGTCGGTCAGCATCTCCAGCGGGAACGATGCGGTCAGTTCCAGGCCCTTCAGCGTGCCGCCCTTGCCGTTCTGCGGGGCGGAGAAGGTGCCGGTGTACTGAACCGGCGCCGCACCTTGCTGAGGAACGTAGTTGCGAAGCAGTTCGGTGAAGTCGTAGTTGTCGACCGACTGGGTGTAGACGTAGCTCTTCAGGTCCTTGTAGAAGATCGCGGCAGCCACGTAGGCCTTCTCGCCGAAGTACTTCTCATAGGACAGGTCCAGCGCGGTGGCACGCCACGGGTCCAGCAGCGGATTGCCGCCGCTGCCGCCGGGGCGCCCGGTGCCGGTGTCCACGCCGAACTCCAGGCCGGCACGCATCTGGTCCACGCGCGGCCGCGCAACCTGCTTGGCGGCGGCAAAACGCAGCGTCTGCTGATGCGGGAACAGGAAGGCCAGGTTCAGGCTCGGCAGCCAGTCATTGTAGGTGCGGCCGTTCGAGTACGGCTGCACGTTGTTGCCGGCCGACTGCGAGCTGTCCCAGTACCGCGAATCCGAGCTCTGGTCGGTGTGCTGCATCTGCACGCCGATGTTGCCGCGCACGCCGACGTCACCGATGTCGGCGTTGATGTTCAGGCGCGCCCAGGCGGTGGTGATCTTCTCCTGTACCGTCCACGACTTGGGGATCAGGTAGTCCAGGTTGTCGACCGGGTTGAAGGTCATGTAGCGCCCCACTGCGGCGGGCACGTTCCAGGCCGGGATGGTGCCGAGGCCGGCGAAGCCCAGGTTGACCGGGCGGTACTGCAGGTCCGAGGCGATGTTGGCGTCGCCCTGCGCACCCAGCAGGATGTTGCCTTCGGACTGGGTCTTCACCTTGCGGCGGTCGGCATAGTTCACGCCGATGTCGATGTCCGGCGCCCACGACGCGACGGCATCGGGCAGGGCGATGGTGGCTGCCAGCTTGCCACCCTTCAGGCGGTCTTCCACCTGCGGCACCTTGCCGTAGCCGGAACCGTAGATGGTGTTGGTCAGGAACAACGCATCCGGGTTGGAGTAGTTCAGGCCCGGGCTGATCTGCGAGAAGCCGTCCTGGCGGATCGACACGCCGACCGTATCCAGCTGCGGCATCGGGGTCAGCTGCAGGTTGTTTTCCAGGTTCAGCTCGTCGCGCGTGGCCTTGGAGTAGTTCAGGTCGGCGACCAGCTTGACGCCACTGAAATTGAACTCGTTGTTCCAGCCGAACGCGTCGATCTTGTCCTTGCGCTTGTTGTACATGCCGCGAACCAGCGGATACACGCCACTGGCGGTGCCGCCAGTGAACGAACCATTGGCGTTGACCTGCGGGTTGCTGACCAGCAGGCCCGGGGTGTAGTTGCCGTTGTAGTTGCTCAGGTTGAGCTCGAACTGGTTGGCGGTGTCGATCTGCTCGGCTTCGGTGTGGAATGCATCGAAGGTGCTGGTCCAGCTGTTGTTCGGCCGGAACTGGATCGTGGCCATCACGCCGTCGCGCTTGTTGTTGCCGGTGCGGCGCAGCGCCTTGATGCCATCGGAGAAGTAGGTGCCGGCACCCACGCCCGGACGGTCGCCCTTGTCGGTGTGCTCGGTGGTCCACGGTTCGTACAGGCCGACCTGGTTCTCCTGGATCGGCATGTCGCTGTGCGCATAGCCGATGGCGATGCCCAGGGTCTTGTCCAGGAACTGGTCGATGTAGCTGGCGCTGAAGCGGTTGCCGTACGGATCGGTGTTGGCGGCGCGGCCCAGCGAGCTCTTCTGGTAGCGGCCACTGACCGCGATCACGCGCTCGCCGAAGCTGAGCGGGCGCGCGGTCTGCATGTCGATGGTGCCCGACAGGCCCTGTCCGACCAGCGCCGCGTCCGGGGTCTTGTACACGGTCACGCCGTTGACCAGTTCGGACGGATACTGGTCGAACTCGACGCCACGGTTGTCGCCGGTGCTGACCACTTCGCGGCCATTGAGCAGGGTGGTGGCGAAGTCCGGCGACAGGCCGCGCACGCTGATCACCTGCGCACGGCCCGCCACGCGCTGTGCGGCAAGGCCGGGCAGGCGCGAGATGGACTCGGCGATGCTGACGTCGGGCAGCTTGCCGATGTCTTCGGCGGAGATCGCTTCGACCACCGAGGTGGCGTCCTGCTTGACCGCGATCGCGCTCTCGATGCCGCGGCGGATGCCGGTGACCTGCACCGTATCGAGGTTGGTGGCGGCGGTGCCGGCCGGCGTGGTGGTGCTCTGCGTGGACTGTGCCGACGCCAGCGTCGGCGCCAGGACAACGGCCAGCGCGATGCTGAGCGCGCTGCGCTTGTGGTTCAACATTTTCCCCTCCCAGGCAATGTTGCAGATCGATTTGTGAGCGTTCCGGCGGCGCCGTGAACGTGCGACGCGGTGGCCGCTGTCGTCGCCGCTATGGTAGGCAGCGCATTCTTCGCGGGAATCACCCTGCATACGTATTCAATGGCGTCTGCAGGGGTGTAATCGCTTTCATGCAGTGCTTCCGGTAGTGCCGGCCGCTGGCAGGCAATCGCGTTCGCCGGGTTGCCGGCCAGCGGCCGGCACTACCCGGGCATTCACAGCGGCGTGAAGCGAATGGCCTGGCCACCGCCTGGTGCCAGCACCAGCGTCAGTGCATCGGCGCTGGTCACTTCGCGGGTTTCGCGAACGAACGCGAACGGGCTGCTGCGGAAATCCGCGCCTTCACCATCACGGTAGATCTCGGCGCGGTAGCGCACGCCAGGTTCCAGGAAGCCCAGCGATACCGGCAGCACGCGGCCGTGCTCGTCGGTGATGCTGCCGAGGAACCAGTCGCGGCTGTTGCGGTCGCGGCGCACGATCGTCACGTAGTCACCCACTTCGCCATCGAGCACGCGGCTCTGCTCCCAGTCCACCGCCACGTCCTCGATGAAACGGAACGCCTCGCGATGCTGCAGGTAGTGTTCGGGCAGGTCGGCGGCCATCTGGATCGGGCTGTACAGCACCACGTACAGCGCCAGTTGGCGGGCCAACGTACTGGGGATGGCCTGGCCGTGGCGGCCCTTCAGGCTGAGGATGCCGGGGGTGTAATCCATCGGCCCGGCCAGCATGCGGGTGAACACCAGGTTGACCTCGTGCTCCGGCGGGTTCGGTGGCTGGCCCCAGGCGTTGTACTCCATGCCGCGTGCGCCTTCGCGCGAGATCCAGTTGGGATAGGTGCGGCGCAGGCCGGTATCCTTGATCGGCTCATGCGGGTTCACCGACAGGTGCCGGCGCGCGGCTTCCTGCACCACCTTCAGATGGTGGCGGGCCATGAACTGCCCGTCGTGCCACTCGCGCCACAGTGGGCCCCCCGTGGGATTGCGGCGGTCGACCTGGCCGTCGTCGCAGACGTAGCCGGTCTTGAACTGGTCCACGCCCAGTCGTGCGTACAGGTCCAGCGCGGCGCCAAGCTGGTCCTCGTAGTGCTCGATGGCGCAGCCGGTTTCATGGTGGCCGATCAGGTGCACACCCTTTTTCAGGCCATACGCCGACAGCGCTTCAATGTCGAAATCGGGCGTGGCGCGGGTGAATTCGAAATCGTAGCCATTGCCCACCCACATGCCGTCCCAGCCCGGGTTCCAGCCTTCCACCAGCACGCCACGGAAGCCGTGCGCGGCGGCGAAATCGATGACTTTCTTCGTTTTGGCCGTAGTGGCCGCGTGCTTCGGCCCTGTCGCCCAGCTCTCGTTGTCCAGGTGCATCGACCACCACACGCCCAGGTACTTGGCTGGCTTCACCCAGCTCACATCGCCCAGCGCGTTGGGTTCGTTGAGGTTGAGGATCAGGTCCGATTCGACCAGGCCGCCGGCACGGTCGGCGATCTGCAGCGTGCGCCAGGGCGTGGCGAAGGGCAGGGCGCGGCGTGCCTTCCAGCCTTCGGCCGAGGGCGACAGCTGCGCGCGCAGGCGCTGTCCCCCGCTGCGGCGCAGCCACATGCCGGCGTAGTCCACCAGCGCGGCCTCGTGAATGGCCACATGCAGGCCATCACGGCTGCGCAGGGTCATCGGCGTATGCACCAGCGGTACTTCGTGCAGCGGGGTGCGCTGGTACAGGTACTCGTAGTGGATCGGCTCGCCGGCCGGGATCCACCAGGCGGTGGAATCCTGCGCGATGGCGAACTCGGTCAGCTCGTCATCGATGATGGCCTCGCGCAGATTCGGCTGTTCGGGGAACACGTAGCGGAAGCCGATGCCATCGTCGTAGACGCGGAACACCACATCCAGCCGGCGCTTGCTGCCGGTGGTTTCGGCCAGCTGCACGGTCAGCTCGTTGTAGTGGTTGCGGGTGAGCCGGCGTTCGCCCCACGGCTGTTCCCAGGTGTCATCCACGCTGTGCCGCTGCTGGCCCAACAGGGTGAAATCGCGGTCCAGGCGACCGTCGCGCAGGTCGAAGCCGAGCTTCGAATCCTCCACCACAGTGTCGCCCAGGCGCTCGACCCGGTAGCGGGCCGTGCCGCCGTCCAGCACCAGGCTGACCTTCAACACCTTGCCCGGCGATTCGACGCTGGCCACCTGGGGCGCGGCCTGTACCAGCGTGGCCCAGCCGATCAGGGCCAGGCCCAGCATGTGCGCGAACACCGCGCGTACAGCAGTGGGTGACATCGGCAATTCCCCTCCCAAGGCGCCGTTGGCAGACCCGGACCATAAGCCAGCGCGGCGGGTGCGCTACCGCGCGATGCCATGAATACGTATGCAACTGGACGCAGCCGACAGCCCCGCGTCTACCATGGGGCCAGGGCACCTTGAGGGAGGGGCCGCGCCCGCCCGCCGGCAACGACGGTGCGGACCTACAACGCGTGCAGAGAGGGAGGGAGGCCGACGGGCGCGAGCCGGTCCGCCGCTTCGATGCTGAAGATCATTTGCCTGACCGCTGCCCTGGGGGCAGCGCTGGGGACGACCGCGCAGGCGGCCGACCTGCAATTCGACGGCCGCCATGCGCGCGCCGAAGCCGCTGCCAACGGCAGCTTCGTGCTGCATGCGCCGAAGGGCGATGTGCGTATCGCGCCGATGCCGATGCGCAGCCAGACCGGCAGCGTGATGTTCGATGCCCTGTTCGCGCTGGCCCAGCAGGAGATGGACCAGGACCGCGTGGACGCGATTCGCGATCCCGCGTTCGACGAAGGCCGACCGGTGCCGTGCGAGTGCTTCCAGACCGGCGCGCGCTGGCCCTATGTGTGGACGCGCGATGTCAGCTTTGCCGCCGATCTGGCGCTCGCACGCCTGGACCCGAAGCGCACCCGGCAGTCGCTGCAGTTCAAACTGTCGGCGGCGCGCGACGGGCACACGCCCGGCCTGTTTGTGGCGCAGGACACCGGTTCCGGTGGCAGCTGGCCGATCAGCAGCGACCGCGTGGTGTGGTTCCTGGCGGCTCGCCAGCTTCTGGAGGATCGCGCATTTGCCGACCAGGTCTGGCAGGCCCTGCAGGGCACGCTGGCGCAGGACCGCGCGATGGTGTTCGACGCGCAGATGGGCCTGTACCGTGGCGAGACTTCGTTCCTGGACTGGCGCGAGCAGACCTATCCGGACTGGACCCGCGAGGACGTGCGCTTCATCGGTGATTCCTATGCACTGTCCACCAACGTGCTGCACTATCAGGCACTGCGCCTGGCCGAACGCCTGGCCGGGCAGCACGGCGATGCCCGCGCGGCCGATTACAAGGCCTGGGCCGACGCATTGGCGCAGCAGATCGATGCGCGCTTCTGGCGCGAGGATATCGGCCAGTACATGAGCTACATCGGCGAAGCGGCGCACCCGGTGCCGTACGCCAAGGTCGATCTGCTAGGCCTCTCGCTGGGCATCCTTGCCGAGGTGCTGCCGCCCGAGCGCGCGCGGCGTGCGCTGGCGGCGTATCCGATGGGGCCAGCCGGCAGCCCGGTGGTCTGGCCGCAGGAAGCACAACAGCCGATCTATCACAACCGGGCGATCTGGCCGTTCGTCAGTGCCTACTCGCTGCGTGCGGCGCGGCAGCTGGACGATGCGCCGCGCATCGCCGCCGAGATCCGCTCGCTGATGCAGGGTGCCGCGCTGGCCGGTTCCAACATGGAGAATTACGAGCTGGTCAGCCAGGCCGTGCATGTCGATGAAGGCGCGCTCAGCGGGCCGGTGGTCAATTCGGAGCGCCAGCTGTGGTCGGTGGCCGGGTATCTGTCGATGGTGCTCGAAGGCGTATTCGGCGTACAGGCTGACGGCCGCGTGCAGCCCAAGCTGCCAGCCGCGCTGGTCCCCGAACTGTTCGGCAAGCAGCGCCGCATCTCCCTGGAGGCCGATGGCAAGCGCTATGTGCTGGAGCGGCCGAAGCAGGTGGGTGATGGCCTGCTGGTGGCGGGCCAGGTAAAGACGCGTGGTGCCACCACCACCGTGCAGCTGGTGGCCACCGCAGCGGCACCGCGCAGCGTGGCGACGACGGCCGACGCCAATGCGCGCGCACCGGCCACGCCGGCCGCACCGCAGGCGCGACGCAAGGGCAGGGGCTGGAACATCGAGGTCGCTGCCGGCCAGGTGCTGTGGCAGGACGGTCGCGCGCTCACCGCCAGCAATGGCCTGGCACGCATCGGTGACGATGGCCTGCAGCATTGCCTGAGCCTGACCCGGCGCGACGGCGCATTGGAATCGCTGCACAGTCCGATGGTCTGCGTCGGTCCGCAGCAGCGACTGAAGGGTGCCGAGCGCTGGCAGTTCACCTCGGCCAAGGCGGGGCAGGTGCGCCTGCGCCTGCAGTACAGCAACGCGAATGGGCCGATCAACACGGGCGTGACCGCCGCGGTGAAGCAGCTGGCGCTGCAGTGCCCTGGCCAGCCGTTGCAGCGGCACGCCGTCACCCTGCCGCACAGCGTGGCCGTGCAGGACTCGACCTCGGCGACGTTCCCGGTGCCGAAGGGCCGATGCACGGTCACGCTTGAAGAGGGCTTCAACATGAGCACACTGCAGCATTTCGCGCACTACACCGGGGGCAAGGGCGGGCGCGACGGCGTGCTCAACCAGGCGCAGGTGCAGGCGCTGACGGTGGCGCCCGTGGCTGTAGAGGACGCACGATGAATCGCCCCGCCAAACCCCAGCTGTCGTTCTGGCAGATCTGGAACATGTGTTTCGGTTTTCTCGGCATCCAGTTCGGCTTCGCCCTGCAGAATGCCAACGCCAGCCGCATTTTCGAGACGCTGGGCGCGGACATCGACGCGGTACCGGGGCTGTGGATCGCCGCGCCGCTGACCGGCCTGCTGGTGCAGCCGGTGATCGGTTACCTGTCCGATCGCACCTGGACGCGCTGGGGGCGGCGCCGTCCGTTCTTCATGATCGGTGCGGTGCTGACCACGCTGGCCCTGCTGGTGATGCCGAATTCACCGACGCTGTGGATCGCGGCCGGCACGCTGTGGGTGCTCGATGCCTCGATCAACGTATCGATGGAGCCGTTCCGAGCCTTCGTCGGCGACCAGCTGGCGCCACGCCAGCGTCCGGCCGGCTATGCGATGCAGAGCTTCTTCATCGGTGTGGGCGCCATCGTCGCCAGCTTCCTGCCGTTCATCCTGGCCCACTTCGGCGTTGCCAATACGGCCGCCGCCGGTGATGTGCCGGACACCGTGCGCTATGCGTTCTACTTCGGCGCGGCGGTGCTGCTGGCGGCGATCACCTGGACGGTGGTCAGCACCCGCGAATATTCACCAGCAGAACTGGCTGCCTTCGATGATGCCGAGCCGCCGGCGCATCATGCGGGAGCGGTGATCAACGGCCCGGCGCCATGGACGCGGGTGGCCCTGTGGCTAGGGCTGGGTGTGCTGTTGGCGCTGCTGATCACCTGGCGGCAAGGCGACAGGATGCTGTACGTGCTGGCAGGCCTGTGCGCCGGCTACGGCCTGCTGCTGGCGGCCGCGCGCGCGTTGCCGGCCACGCATATGCTGGCCGCCATCGTCGGCGACCTGCGCGCGATGCCGGTGACCATGCGCCGCCTGGCGTGGGTGCAGTTCTTCTCATGGTTCGCGCTTTTCGCCATGTGGATCTACACCACTGCTGCGGTGGCCGGTACCCACTTCGGTTCGACCGATCCACAGTCGGCGGCCTACAACGAAGGTGCCAACTGGGTGGGCGTGCTGTTTGGCGCCTACAACGGCTTCGCTGCGTTGGCGGCGGTGCTGATTCCACCGATGGTGCGTGCGATCGGCCTGCGCTGGAGCCACCTGGTCAACCTGTGGCTGGGCGCTGCCGGCCTGGTCTCGCTGATGTTCATCCGCGACCCGCACTGGCTGCTGCTGTCGATGGTGGGTGTGGGTTTTGCCTGGGCATCGATCCTGTCGTTGCCGTATGCACTGCTGTCCGACAGCGTGCCGGCGTCGAAGATGGGTGTGTACATGGGCATCTTCAATTTCTTCATCGTGATCCCGCAGCTGGTGGCGGCCAGTGCGCTCGGCTTTGCCCTGCGCGCATGGCTGGGTGGCCAGCCGATGCATGTGCTGGTGCTGGGCGGCTGCAGCCTGTTCGTCGCCGGCCTGTGTGTGCTGCGGGTTCCGTCCCGTCCGGAGGTGGTGTGATGCGTGGTGTCCTGGCTGTTGCCGTTTCCCTTGCCCTGTTCGCCGGCCAGGCCGTGGCCACGCCGCGCCCGGACTACGTCGGCACCACCGAACCGTTCGCCAGCGATGCGGTGTATTTCGTGGTCACCGACCGCTTCGTCAACGGTGATCCATCCAATGACCATCGCGACCAGGGTGGCGCGCACCGCACCTTCGACATCCCGGTGCCATGCCCGGACAAGGTGGACGGCAACATCGGCTATCTCGGCGGTGATTTCCGTGGCGTACTCGACAACGCGGAGTACATCCGCAATCTGGGCTTCGGCGCGGTGTGGATCACGCCCATCGTCGACAACCCGGACGAGGCCTTTACCGGCAGCAAGCCGATCAGTTGTACCAGCACGCTGACCGACCGCGGCAAGACCGGCTACCACGGCTACTGGGGCATCAACTTCTACAGACTCGATGAGCACCTGCCCAGCAGGGACCTGGACTTCGCCGGACTGACCAAGGGCCTGCACGGTGCCGGCTTGAAGGTGGTGCTGGACATCGTCGGCAACCACGGTTCGCCGGCCTGGACCATGCCGATACGGCAACCGCAGTTCGGCCAGATCTTCGACAAGGACGGAACGCTGATTGCCGACCACCAGAACCTGCCACCGCAGAAGCTGGACCCGAAGCACAACCCGCTGCACGCGTTCTACAACAACATCGGCCCGGTCGACAGCAAGGACGGCTCGATCTTCGACGGCAACCTCGCCGAACTGTCCGACTTCAACCAGGACAATCCGGCGGTGATGGACTATCTGGTCGGCGCTTACCTGCAGTGGACCGCGCAGGGCGTGGACGCGCTGCGCATCGATACCATCGGCTGGCTGCCGCACCCGTGGTGGCATGAATTCGTCAAGCGCATCCGCGCCGAGCACCCGGGCATGTTCATGTTCGGCGAAGCCTTCGACTACAACGCGGCGACCATTGCCGAGCACACCTGGCCGGCCAACGCCAATGTCAGCGTGCTCGACTTCCCGTTGCGCGGTGCTCTGGAGCAGACCTTCGGCACCGCCGGCAAGGGCTTTGAGACGCTGGCCGAGCCGCTGCACCTGAGCGGTGGCCCGTATGCCAATCCGTACGAGCTGATGAGCTTCTACGACAACCACGACATGCCGCGCCTGCAGGCCAGCGACAATGGCTTCATCGACGCGCACAACTGGCTGTTCACCGCGCGCGGCATTCCGGTGGTCTATTACGGCTCGGAGACCGGCTTCATGCGTGGCCGCGCCGAGCACGCAGGCAACCGTGCCTACTTCGGCCAGCCGCGTGTGGACGCTGCGCCGCAGAGCCCGATCTTCGCGCCGCTGCAGCGTATCGCCAAACTGCGTGAAGCGACCCCGGCACTGCAGCGTGGCTTGCAGGTGAACGAGCGGCTGCAGGGCGATGAGGCCGTGTTCTTCCGCGTGCTGCAGCACGGTGACGTGACGCAGACCGCGCTGGTGCTGCTGAACAAGGGTGATGCGGCGCGCACCTTCGAGGTGGACCGCTACCTGCAGGCTGGCACGTGGCGTGATGCGCTGGATGGCGGCACGGTGAAGGTCGAGCAGCAGCTGAAGACTGACGTGCCGGCGCATGGGGTAAAGGTCTATGTGCTGGACGCCACCGTGCAGCAGCCGGCACTGCAGGCCGAACTGGACAAGGCGATGGCCGACCAGAAGGCGCGGGACCAGCGCCTGGGGCGGTAGTGCCGGTCGCTGGCCGGCAACTCATGAATCCATGGTCCCTTCAGGTGCCGGCCAGCGGCCGGCACTACCGGGGGAACCACATCCGGCACAATAGGCACCCCTCACGCCCCGCCGTATCGCCATGACCGACCTCGCCCCGCAGACCCCGATCGAAACCCTGCTGAAGGCGGCGATGGACGGGGCGGTGCCGATCCGCGCCTTCATGGAAGCCTTCGTCGCCTCCGAGGTGGTGCTGCAGACCGGCAGCCTGGTGACCCCCGATGGCAGCGGTTTCGACCCGCTGCTGTTCGACAAGCAGGGCACGTTGCACGTGGCCGTGTTCACCGATCCGTCGCGGGTGGGCATCTACAGCCAGCAGGCCGAACACCAGATCCGCTGGCTGATGCTGGACGTGCTGCGTCGCGTGCCGGGTGGCTACGGCGTGGTGATCAATCCGGGCACCCCGCTGGGCTTCGAGATCTCGCCCAGCGGCATCGGCGAGATCCTGAAGGACTTCGCGCAGGGCTGATTGTCCTGTACAGCCGAGCCCATGCTCGGCTGCCGTTCGCGCAATGCCCGCTCAGTCGAGCAAGGCTCGACGCTACAGAAGGCTTCCCTTCGAACGCCGTCCGTGATCCCCTTGGGCGACATCGGGATCGAGGCCTGGTCATGGAGTTCAGGGTATTGCCTGCCGACGCAGCGGAACGACAGCAATTGGCGCAGTGGTACCACGCGCAATGGGGCCGGGACGCCGGCCTGACGCTGGAACAGGAACTGCAACGGCTCGACCCGCCGCAGGATGCTGAAGGTTTCCCGCACCTGATCGCCGCTTTCGAAGATGGGCAGGTGGTCGGTGCAGTCCAGCTCAAGCGCCGCGAGATGCAGGCCTTTCCACAGTACGAGTACTGGTTGGGCAGTGTATTCGTGGCCGACAGCCATCGCGGCCGCGGATTGGCCAGTGGTCTGGTCGAACAGGCTGCGGCACAGGCCGCGCGGATGGGCGTTTCCGACCTGTACCTGCAGACCGAGGCCCTGGATGGTGGTCTGTATGCGCGGCTGGGCTGGAAGCCGGTGCAGGAAGCCGACAACCGCAGCTATCGCGTGCTGGTGATGGTGCGCAGGTTGGCCGCATGAGCGCATCCACGGTACGCCATTCCCGCTCGGCCCTGATCTTCCTGATCGTGGCCATCGTTGCGGCCCTGGTGGCCATGCCCCTGCTGCGCGCGGTAGGCATGGTGCAGTGGCCGGTGTTTGTCATCGCCTGGCTGATCAACCTGGGCGCGGCTTGGCATCTGGCCCAGTGGGCGCGCCAGCAGGGGCGCTCGGGCTGGGCGTTCGGGGTACCGGCAGCGCTAGGTACGGTCGCCTCGATCGTGGTCTATGTGCTGTTGGCGTTGCTGGGGCCGAAGTCCCCGGTGCGCTGAACCTTCGCCGGCTGTCCTGGACAAGGTGCCGAGCAGGGCTCGGCACCACAGCAAGGCCGAGCCAAGCCCGCACGCGTTGCGTGGAGCGCCGGCGCACAGGCCGGCGCCCCCTCCCTCACATCGTCACCTTGCGCCGGTTGTCATCGCTCACCCGGTCGATCAGCTTGTTGTAGGGATCGAAGCCCGCTTCATCCGGCTTCTCGTCCACCGTCACCGTGATCTTCGGCGCGGCGCTGGTGATGTGGTGGCGCTGCAGGTACAGCACCTTCTGGTCGCGCTCCTTGCCCGACGGGCCGTTGGCGAACACGCCGATCTCGACCCAGTCATCCATCTTCGCGTCGCTCTCCTTGCCCTTGCCATCGGCGTACTGCTTGGCGGCGTGCAGGTCCAGGGTCACGTCGTAGCGCCCGTCATCGCGCTTGCGGGCGCTGGCGGCCATCACCCGGTTGTCGTAGAAGCTGATCTTCTCGAACAGATCGGTGACCAGCTGCTGGCGGTCAGCCGGGGTCTCGGCGCGGATGTAGCCCAGCAGCTCGCGTGAGGTGGTGTACGGCGGCTGCTGGTAGCCCTTGTCCTGCAGGAAGCGCTTCAACGCCCGGTTCAGGGCCTGCTCGCCGATTTCCTCGCGCAGCCGATAGAACACCAGCGAACCCTTCTGGTAGTGGATGTACTGCTGGTTCTCCACGCGCTCCAGCGGCTGTTCCTCGATGGCCTCGCCGCCGCGGCCGGACAGGTAACCGTCCAGCTCGCGCTTGAGGAACTGGCGCATATGCTGGCGGCCGTACTCCTGCTCCATCACCATCAGCGCCGAGTACTGCGACAACGATTCGGACAGCACCGTTGCGCCCTGCACGTTGGCACCAATCACCTGGTGCGCCCACCACTGGTGTGCGATCTCGTGCGCGGTCACGTAGAACACGTAGTCCACCTTGTCCGGGTCACGCAGGTCAGCGATGAAACCGATGGCCTCGGAGTAGGGGATGGTGTTGGCGAACGACTGCGCGAAGCGGGCATAGCCCGGGAACTCGATGATGCGTACCTGGCGGTGCTGGTACGGCGTGAAGTTCGCCTCGTAGTAGGCCAGTGATTTCTGCACCGCCTCGATCATCCGGTCCACGTTGTAGCCGTGCGCCGGTTCGAAGTAGACCTCGATCGGGATGTCCTTGTACTTCGCCTTGCGCACCTCCCAGCGTGCCGACAGATACGCGTAGAAGTTCAGCATGGGCCGGTCCATGGCATAGCTGAAGCAGCGCCGGCCATTCACCGTGGTCTCGTGCCGCAGGTAGCCCGGCGCCAGCGCGACCTGGTCCGGCGCGGTGCACACCGTGGTGCGGAAATCGAGCCAGCCGGCATCATTGGAGATATAGGTGTTGGCCCGCGCTGCCTCGTCTTCCAGCCTGGGCATGCGCCGCGGTTCACCGAGATCGCGCTTGCGGCGTTCGTTGCGGTCGCTGATCTCGGCGCCCTCGTTATAGCCGAAGGACGGCAGTACGCGGCTGTTGAAGAAGGTGCCGTTGTCGACGATGTTGCTCGGTGCCTGGCCAGCGGTGATGCCGTTGGGCTTCTGCACCACCCGGAAATGCACGCTGCGGGTTTCACCGGGTTGCAGCGGCCTGTCCAGCCGGTAGATGCGGTAGCCGAGATCCTTGTCGTGGAAGGTCAACTTCTGCCCGCCGAGGTCGGCGGCCAGCAGCTGCTTGTCGTCGCCCATTGAGACATGCAGGTCCTGGATGGGCTGCGCGTGCAGGTTGCGGATGGTCCAGTTCGCATCGATCACCATTGACTGCGATTCCGGGAACAGGTCCACGCGGTTGTCCACGGCGACAATGCGTGGCTGTGGCAGGTTACGGTACTTCGACAGCTCGCGCTCGTAGCGGGCCTGCAGGTCCAGCTGCTGGTCGGGCGGGATGAACTCGTTGCGGATGTTGGTGCTCCAGTACAGCCAGCCGCCCACGCCGACGAACGCCACTGCTGCCAGCGCCGCAAAGGCGCCGGTAGGGCCGCGCAGGCGACGGCCAGCCAGCGCCAGGCGCTGGCGCAGCCCCTGGCTGACACCGCGTACCCAGAAGGCTGACGCCAGACACATCAGCGTCAGCAGGAACAGCGCCCAGTAGCCCTGGAAGGCCAGCTGCCCCGGCAGGAAGTGGCCGTAGCCGTTCATGTCCGAATAGGGCGCGTTGGGCCAGCTGCCGAAGTTGTACAGGTGCTGCGTGTAGTCGAGCAGGCCGAGCACGCCCTGGCCGATCACCACCACGATCAGCAGCGCGTAACCGACGAACTTGTTGTTGGTAAGTACCTGCAGCACCAGCGCCAGGCCCCCCATCAGGATGTAGACCACCGAATCCAGCGCCAGGCTGCGCAGGTACAGCAGCGGCTCCAGATGGGTGTAGCCCTTGGCCAGCTGCACGCCCATCGCGGCCAGCGCACCGGCGGCCTGGAAGCAGACGATCACCGCCAGCAGCGCAGTGAACTTGGCCAGCAGTGGCACCCAGTTCGGCACCGGCATGGCATCGGTCACTTCGTTGATACGCGCGCTGCGTTCCTTCCAGACCAGTTCACCGGCGAAGAAGAGCACGATGATCACCAGCAGCCAGCTGAAGGCGCCCTGCAGGGCCATGATCATCTGCGAGGTGACCGGCCAGATCGAGGTGCCGTACAGGGTCTGCCGGAACAGCGCGCTGGGCAGGAAGTTGGCCAGGCCCAGCACCAGCAGCACGATGAACGGTACGCTGCGCAGCACGCCGCGTGTATCGAAGCGCACCTGGCGCAGGAACTGCCGCCACGCCGTGGTGGCGGTGAACGCCGGCACCACGCGCGGCAGTGCTGCGCGGGTGGGGCGGACACTGGCGGCATCGGCAACCGGTTGCGCCTGCCTGCGGCCCCAGCGCCGACGACCACTGCCGCTGCGTTCGGTACGGAACAGCGCGAAGGTGGCGGCGAACAGCGCGGCAGCCACACCCAACCACAGAGCACGGTTGGCCAGCAGGTAACCGGCCAGCTCGGGAATCCCGTTGTTGCGTTCGGCGGTGGACCAGTAGCGGATCGTGCGGCCGAGGGCGCGCATGCCCAGCGGTTCGCTCAGCACCGCGATCCACGTATTGTCGATGTCACGCAGCAGGGCCGCG
Organism: Stenotrophomonas sp. Pemsol; assembly: GCF_003586545.1. Lineage (NCBI taxonomy): Bacteria > Pseudomonadati > Pseudomonadota > Gammaproteobacteria > Lysobacterales > Lysobacteraceae > Stenotrophomonas > Stenotrophomonas sp. Pemsol. Next base: position 785,143 of record NZ_CP025780.1, read on the forward strand.
CTGGCACCGTACAGCACCAGGTAGGCCACCAGGCCGATGTAGACCCACAGGATCGAGCGGGTCAGTGCCGCCAGCAGCGACAGCAGTGCGGTGGTGAACAACAGGTTCGGAATGACGATGACCGCGAACGTCCACGCATAGCCCTGCCAGCTGATCGGGCCCATGCGCTCGGGATCGACCCACGGCATGAACGGTGCCAGCCACAGCCCGAACGCGATCACCACGTAAACCAGCAGCCCGGCGGCGAGGGCAGCGGCGATGCGCCCCGCCAGGTAGTCGCGGCGTTTCACCGGGCTGGCGAAGATCAGTTCGGCGGTGCCCAGTTCGAAGTCACGCAGCAGCGCATTGCTGACGAACAGTGCAGTGACCAGCATGCCGAGCAGGGTGAAGATGCCCAGCATCTGCGCGATCACGGTGGGCGCGTTGCTGTGCACGTTGCCGCTACCGCCACCGATCTGCACCGCATCGCTGGAGGCGGCGGCGAAGGCGAGCAGGGCGAACAGCCCGGCCAGCAGCCACAGCAGCGGGGAGCGCAGCTGCTCGCGCAGCTCGAAACGGAAGAAATCAAGGATCATGGTGTGCTCCGCTCAGGCTGCCGCGCGGGCACGGGCCTGCAGGCGCAGGCGCTGGAAGTACACGTCCTCAAGGTCGGGAGCCACGGCCGCGAAGCCATCGCCGGGGTCGTTGGCGCTGTGCACGTGGATCACTGGGCGGCCCCCGACCAGGCGGGTCGAGAGCACCACGTAGCGTGCTTCATGGTCGGCCAGTTCCGAAGGATCGACCTGCTTGCGCCAGACCTGCTGCTGCAGGGCATCGATGGCATCGGCCGGTCGCCCGGTCAGCAGCACCTGGCCCTTGTTCATGATCGCCATCGTCGGGCACAGGTCGGTCACGTCCTCGACGATGTGGGTGGACAGGATCACCGCCACGTTCTCGCCAATCGCCGCCAGCAGGTTGAGGAAGCGGTTGCGTTCCTCCGGATCGAGGCCGGCGGTGGGTTCGTCGACGATTACCAAGCGTGGGTCACCCAACAGCGCCTGAGCGATGCCGAAGCGCTGGCGCATGCCGCCGGAGTAGGTGCCCAGCTTGCGCTTGCGCGCGTCCCAGAGGTTCACCTGCTGCAGCAGTCCATCGACCACCTCGCGACGCTGGGCGCGCTGGGTCAGGCCCTTGAGCACCGCGAAATGTTCCAGCAGGTCCAGCGCGCTGACTTTCGGGTACACGCCGAAATCCTGCGGCAGGTAGCCCAGCCGGCGGCGCACCGCATCCTTGTCGCGCAGTACGTCGATCGGCGCCTCGCCCGGAATGCTGAGCGTCGCCGTGCCGCTGTCGGCCTCCTGCAGGGTGGACAGCGTGCGCATCAGCGACGACTTGCCAGCGCCGTTCGGGCCGAGCAGGCCGAACATGCCGCGCGGGATGTCCAGGGTGACGTTGTTGAGGGCATGCACGCCGTTGGCGTACGTCTTGGAAAGCGAATCGATCTTCAGCATGCGACGTACACCTTTCCATGGGCAATGTCTGCGCGTTATCCGCGCAACCGCGTCCGTGCGCATCCGCCGTTGGTCATGGGGGGAGAACCCCGCCATCGTGCGTTGGCCGGAGCGCCGGCCCAGCGGCGCCTACCCGCGCAGGGATGATTCGCGCACGACCAGCTTCACCGGGATGCTCTGGCTGTCCACCGGCTGCCGCCCGATCAGCGCCAGCAGGCGTTCCACCAGCAGCTGCCCGGCCTGCTTGGTGTCCTGCTGCACGGTGGTCAGCGCCGGGGATACCGAAGCGGCCAGCGGGATGTCGTCGAAGCCGGTCACCGCCACGTCCTGCGGTACCCGCAGCCCGGCCTCGCGCAGGGCGCGCATCGCACCGATGGCGATCAGGTCGCTGGCCGCGCAGATCGCATCGATCGGCTCGCCGCGCGCCAGCAGGGCCTGGCAGGCCTCCTGGCCGGAGGCCTCGGTGGTGATCGCATCGTGCTGCAGCGCCGGTTCGGCGGCCAGGCCGTGGTCCTGCAGCGCCGCGACATGGCCGCGGTAGCGCTCCTGGAATTCGGGGTAATGGCTGGAGGCATGGCCGAGGAAGGCGATGCGGCGGCAGCCCTGCAGCAGCAGATGGGTGGTGATGTCATGCCCGCCCTGGAAGTTGTCGCTGCCGATCGAGACACCGGGCTGGCCAGGCAGGGCGGCGCCCCAGCGCACGAAGTGCGTGCCCTGTTCGACCAGCCGCTGCAGGCGGTCGCGCGATTCGTGGTAGTCGCCGTAGCCGAGCAGGATGATGCCGTCGGCCTTGTTGCTGTCTTCGTAATCGGCCTGCCAGTCGGTGGACAGCTGCTGGAACGACACCAGCAGGTCCTGCCCGTGCAGGGCGCAGGCGCGGGTGATCGAGCCCAGCATCGAATGGAAGAACGGGTTGATCAGCGAATCGTCGTTGGTCGGATCCTCGAAGAACAGCAGGGCCAGCGTGCCGGCATTGCGCAGGCGCAGACTGGAGGCGTTCTTGTCGACCTTGTAATTCAGCTCGCGGGCGATGCGCAGGATGCGCTCGCGGGTCTCGGCGTTGACCATCGGGCTGCCACGCAGGGCCCGCGACACGGTCGGCTGGGAGACCCCGGCCAGGTGGGCGATGTCGAGGGAGGTGGCTTTGCCTTTGATCGTCATGTGCGGGCGGAGCGGGCAGGTGGAAGGTGCCCGGGCATGATGCCATGCGCAGACGCGAATGCCCCTCTGAACGTCGGTCGGGGCGCAGGTAAGTCATTGCCGGACAAGGAAATCAGCCCGATCCTTCGGTGCGGTCGGGGTCTCCTGACCGGGCGGATGGCGGCGGCAATGGTAAGATGCGTCGTTCTCGCATTCCCCCAAATTTCACCAGGGGCGGCCCAGCGTACTGCACCCCGCCCGGGGCTGTGCTATCACTGGCGGTCTGCCCCTGGACAACGGACGAAGGTACCTATGGCGCGCGGCATCAACAAAGTCATCCTGGTCGGCAATCTTGGCAACGACCCGGACGTGAAGTACACCCAGGGCGGCATGGCGATCACCCGCATCAGCCTGGCCACCACCAGCGTCCGCAAGGACAAGGATGGCAACCAGCAGGAGCGCACTGAATGGCACCGCGTGGTGTTCTTCGGCAAGCTCGGCGAGATCGCCGGCGAGTACCTGCGCAAGGGCAGCTCGGTCTACGTCGAAGGCAGCCTGCGTTACGACAAGTACACCGGCCAGGACGGCGTGGAGAAGTACTCCACCGATATCATCGCCGATGAAATGCAGATGCTGGGCGGCCGCGGTGAAGGCGGCGGCGGTGGTGGCGGCAACTACGGCGGCGATCGTCCGCAGCGCCAGCAGGCGCCGCGCCAGGAGTACGGCGGCGGTGGCGGCGGCCAGCGTGGTGGCCAGGGCGGTGGCTATGGCAACCAGGGCGGCAACCAAGGTGGCGGCTACGGCAACCAGGGCGGCAACCAGCGTCCGCAGCCGCAGCAGGCGCCGCCGATGGACGACTTCGCTGACGACGATATTCCGTTCTGATCGACCGCTTGCGCGCAGCAGAAAAGAAAGCCCCGCTCATGCGGGGCTTTTCTTTGTCCGCGATTCCTGCGGAGTTGTGCCCCGCAGCATTGAATTTTCGTGCACCGCAACTTGCAAGCATGCAATTTCCTCCCCTATGGTGCAATCGATTGCATTGCTGTGAATCGTTGCGTTTGATACCGGTTGGGAGGCCGGCAGATGGATGTCCATCCATTCGATCAGACCGGCCCCGGCGACGGGGCTCACGCGGCGCGATGCGCTGCGCCTCGCAGTTGCCGGCAGCATTGGCCTGGGGGCCGTGACGACCGCGGGGGCGTTGCCCGCATTCGCCGCCACTGCACCGCTGAAGGGCAACCTGAAGCACGCCGTGGCCCGCTGGACCTTCCCGCAGCTGTCAGTTGCCCAGCTCTGCGCAACGGTGAAGGACATCGGCTTTGCCGCGATCGACCTGGTCGGCCCCGAAGACTGGCCCACGCTGAAGGCCCATGGCGTCTACAGCTCGATGTGCAACGGCGCGGAGCTGGGCCTTACCAAGGGCTTTGCCGGCCGTGAGTTCCACGACCAGCTGGTAGAGCGCTACACGCGGCACATCGATCTGGTGGCCGATGCCGGTTACCGGAATCTCATCTGCTTCTCCGGCAACCGCAACGGTATGGACCCGCATGACGGCATGGCCAATGCCGAGGCTGGCCTCAAGCGCATCCTCGGGCATGCCGAGAAGCGCGGTGTGGTGCTGGTGATGGAGCTGCTCAACTCCAAGGTCGATCACCGCGACTACCTGTGCGACCACTCGGCCTGGGGCGTGGAGCTGTGCCAGCGGCTCGGCTCGGACAATTTCGGCCTGCTCTACGACATCTACCACATGCAGATCATGGAGGGCGACATCATCGCCACCATCGGCAAGCACCACGCCTGCTTCAAGCATTACCACACCGCAGGCGTGCCCGGCCGGAACGAGATCGGAGACCAGCAGGAGCTCAACTATCCGGCCATCTGCCGCGCGATCCGCGATACCGGTTTCAAGGGGTATCTGGCGCAGGAGTTCATGCCTGCCGCGCCCGATGCCGTTGCTTCATTGCGCGAGGCGATCCGCCTCTGCGACGTCTGAAACGATATCCACCCAGGTGAGAGACCCATGGCAGATAATCACTACGACGCCATTGTTGTTGGCTCGGGAATCAGTGGCGGTTGGGCGGCAAAAGAGCTGACCGAGAAGGGCCTGAAGGTCCTGATGCTGGAACGAGGACGCAACATCGAGCACGTCAAGGACTACGTCAATGCGATGAAGGAAGCGTGGGACTTCCCGCATCGCAACCGTCCGACGCAGGCGATGAAGGTCGCTTTTCCGGTGCTGATGCGCGACTACGGCCTCGCCGAGAACCTGGAAGGAATGTGGGCCAACGAGCAGGACTCACCCTACATCGAAACCAAGCGTTTCGACTGGTTCCGTGGCTACCACGTCGGTGGCCGCTCATTGTTGTGGGGCCGGCAGAGCTATCGCTTCTCCGACCTGGACTTCGAGGCGAACCTCAAGGAGGGCATCGCCATCGATTGGCCGATCCGCTATGCCGACATCGCGCCGTGGTACGACCATGTGGAAAAGTTCGCCGGCATCGCCGGCACGCGCGAGGGACTGGACGTGCTGCCGGATGGTGAGTTCCTGCCGCCGATCCCGTTGAACATCGTCGAGAAGGACGTGGCCGCGCGGATCAAGAAGGCCTTTGGCGGCACCCGGCACATGATCCACTCGCGCACTGCCAACATCACCCAGCCGATGCCCGAGCAGGGGCGCGTAAACTGCCAGTATCGCAACAAGTGCATCCTGGGCTGCCCCTTCGGAGCCTACTTCTCCACCCAGTCGGCGACGCTGCCGGCGGCGATGAAGACCGGCAACCTGACCCTGCGGCCGTTCTCGATCGTCAAGGAAGTGCTCTACGACAAGGATCGCAAGCGCGCGCGTGGCGTGGAGGTGATCGACGCCGAGACCGGGCAGACCTATCAGTACACGGCCAAGGTCATCTTCCTCAATGCATCGTCCTTCAACTCGACCTGGCTGCTGATGAACTCGGCCACCGATGTCTGGGAGGGGGGGCTGGGTTCTTCGTCGGGCGAGCTGGGGCACAACGTGATGGACCATCATTTCGGTGCGGGCGCCTCGGGCCGGGTCGAGGGCTACGAAGACAAGTACTACTTCGGCCGCCGTCCGTGCGGCTTCTACATTCCGCGGTTCCGCAATGTCGCCGCCGACAAGCGTGGCTACCTGCGCGGATTCGGCTACCAGGGCGGTGCCAGCCGCACCGGCTGGTCGCGCGAGATCGCCGAGCTGAACATCGGTGCCGACCTGAAGGAGGCGCTGACCGTGCCGGGTGACTGGCGCATCGGCATGACCGGGTTCGGTGAAATGCTGCCGCACCACGACAATACGATCCGCCTGGACCGCGACCGCAAGGACAAGTGGGGGCTGCCGGTGCTGGCGATGGACGTTGCCATGCGTGCCAACGAACTGGCGATGCGCAAGGACATGGCCGCTGACGCCGCCGAGATGCTGGAGGCGGCCGGGGTCAAGGACGTGAAGATGCACGACAACGACTACGCTCCGGGCAAGGGCATCCATGAGATGGGGACTGCGCGTATGGGACGGGACCGGAAGAGCTCGGTATTGAACGCGCACAACCAGGTGTGGGATGCGCCCAATGTGTACGTCACCGACGGTGCCTGCATGACCTCCAGCGCCTGCGTGAATCCGTCGCTGACCTACATGGCGCTGACCGCGCGCGCGGCCGACCACGCGGTACGCGAACTGAAAGCGGGGAACCTGTGATGGATCGCCGCGAACTGCTGAAGATGATCGTCGCCGCCACCGGTGCGGCGATGGTTGGCCTGCCAGCGCTGGTGCATGGCAAAGCACCAGCGGCCGGGATGATGGCCGCGTTCTCCGATGCCGAAATCGGCACGCTGGACGAGATTGCCGAAACCATCCTGCCGCGGACCCGGACACCCGGGGCGAAGGACGCGGGCGCCGGTGCGTTCATGGCGACGTTCGTCAGCGACTGCTACACCGCCAGGCAGCAGGCGGTGTTCCGCGCCGGGCTGGCGGACATCGACAAGCGTGCCGGTGGCCGCTTCGTGTCGCTCACGCCGGAGGCGCGCACCGGGTTGCTGCGTACACTGGATGCCGAAGCCAAGGCGCGCAATGCAGACGTGACCGAGACCGGAACGCCCGAAGAGGGCGAAGCCATGCCGCATTACTTCACGATGATCAAGCAGCTGGCCATCTTCGGCTTCTTCACCTCCAAGGTCGGTGCGACCGGGGTGCTGCAGTACGTCGCCGTGCCGGGGCGCTACGACGGTGACCTCGCCTATGTCCCCGGCACACCTGCCTGGGGGACCAGCTGATGGACACCAACCTGATGATCCGCCCTGCGTTGATCACCGCCGGCCTGCTGGCTGCTGCATCTGCGTTCGCACAGGATAATGCCGACGCTGTGCGTGACCCGAAGAAGACGGAAGTGTGGACCCCTGTGCCCGCGACCGTGGCAACGCCACCTGGCAAGGCACCGTCCGATGCGATCGTGCTGTTCGATGGCAAGGATGTCTCCGCGTGGGAGGCGGAGCAGGGTGGCCGCGTGCCCTGGAAGGTTGCCGGAGGCGCCATGACGGTTGTTCCGGGCAGCAAGGGCATCCGCACCCGGCAACGCTTCTGCGATGTCCAGCTGCATGTCGAGTGGCGAACGCCCACCGAAACGAAGGGCTTCGACGGCCAGAACCGGGGCAACAGCGGGATCTTCCTGCAGGAACTGTATGAACTGCAGGTGCTCGACAGTTACCACAACCCGACCTATGCCAATGGCCAGGCGGGTTCCATCTACAAGCAGGCCATGCCACGGGTGAACGCCTCGCGCGCACCGGGCCAGTGGCAGGTCTACGACATCATCTGGAAGGCCCCGCGCTTCTCGCCGGGCGGCGGCCTGACGTCGCCCGCACGGATCACCGTGCTGCACAACGGCGTGCTGGTACAGGACGACACCGTGCTGGCGGGCAGGACCGAATACATCGGTGCGCCTTCGTACGCACCGCATGGGTGCGCGCCGCTGTATCTGCAGGAACATGACTCCAAGGTCAGCTACCGCAACATCTGGGTGCGCGAGCTGTAGCGCTCACCGGCTACTTCGCCAGGTAGCTGGCGATGTCATCGATCTCCTGCTGTGACAGCTGCGGGAAGGGTGGCATCAGGCCGCCGCCCTTCCTGATCCTGTCCTTGACCTGGGCGGGCTGCAGCCGCTTGCCGACATCGGTGAGCGCCGGGAACGTCGGTGGTACCCCGGTGCGTTCAGCACCGTGGCAGGCAGTGCAGTGCTGGGCGTAGAGTTTCGCACCCGCGGCCGAGTCGTCCTTGGCCCACGCTGCCGTCGCAACGTTCATGCCGCCCAGGGCCACGGCCACTGCCAGGATCATTTTCATGTGGGGCTCCTTGATGCGTCAGCGATGGGCGCGGGTGGGCGGGTTGGTAGTCAGGTGTTCACGCAGGTAGTCCGCGCCGGCCTGGATGACCTTGGCGGGGTCGCGTGGCTGGTCGTGTTCGACGATGTACCACTGCACGCCAGCGTTGGCGGCGGCTGGCAGGATCGCGTTCCAGTCCAGCACGCCCTGGCCGACCGCAGCGAATCCACCTTCGTCTTCGGCCTGGCCCTTGGGCGCATTGTCCTTGGCGTGTACCGCAAATACGTGGCCGCGGAACTTGCCAAGCATCACGGCCGGGTCCAGGCCCGCGCGCGCGACCCAGGCCAGGTCCAGTTCGGTCTGCAGCTCGGGGCCGGCGGCGTCGAACAGCAGCTCCAGTCCGGTTCTGCCATTGAAGTCGACCAGCTCGAAGTCGTGGTTGTGGTAGGCCAGCTGCATCCCCCTGCCGCGCACCTGCCTGGCAATCCGGCCCAGCTCCCGTCCCAATGCGGTCCAGCCGGCGGCATCGCGCGGGCGGTCCTTCTGGTCCAGGTAGGGCACCACCAGCGTGCTGTTGCCAATCGAGCGGTTGAAGGCCACCACGGCATCCAGGTTGTCGCGCAGCTCGGCCAGCTGAACGTGCGACGAAACCGCTTTGATCGAGTAACGGTCCAGCAACTGTTTCAGTTCCGCAGCGCTTGCATTCTGAGTACCGACGGTTTCCACCGCACGCACGCCCGCGTCGTGGACGATCTTCAGCTGTTGGTCAAGCGGGCCGGCGTTGCGCAGCGTGTACATCTGCACGGCGATGGGCTTCTGCGCACCGGCTGTGTTCCCTGCGAAGGCGGGCAGGACTGCGAGCAGCAGCAGGACGAGGGTTGCAGTTCTACGGACAGGGATGTTCATCAACAGATCCTCCCGGGATTCAACCGATGGTGGTCCAGGTGCGTGACCTGGCCGATGCAATGACACGATCAACGATCCGCGCCGAGCGCAGGCCGTCTTCGAAGGTGGGCAGGCCCTGCGGCCGCTCGCCTTCAATGGCGCGATAGGTGTCGGCCACGAACGCTTCGAAGCACTGCCCGTAGCCCTGCGCGTGCCCCGCTGGCAGCGGCGACAACCGGCGTTGTTCGGCGCTGCCGGCGCCCGGGCCGCGCACGAAGATTTCCTCGCGCTGTTCGGGCAGGCCGATCCACAGCCGCTCGGCATCCTCCTGGTTGAACGCCACGCTGGCGTTGGCGCCGTCGATCTCGAACCAGAGCCGGTTGTGGCGTCCGGCCGAGACCTGGCTGACCGTCAATGACGCCAGCGTGCCCGCGCCGGTCCTGAACATCGCTGCGGCCACGTCCTCGCTCTCGACCGCTTGCTTTGCGCCGTCTGTCGCCGGCGTGCTGAAGCTCTGGGAGGTGGTTGCGCTGCGTTCGGCGATCACCGTGGCAAACGCCGCGTTCACTTCGGCGAAGCACTCGCCGCTGACCCATTCAACCAGGTCGCACCAATGCGACCCGATGTCAGCGAACACGCGCGATGTACCACCCAGTGCCGGGTCAACCCGCCAGTTGTTGCTGGCCGGGTCCAGCAGCCAGTCCTGCAGGTAGCTGCCATGGATCAGGTGCAGTGGCCCCAGGTCGCCCTGCGCGATGCGTGCACGTGCCTCGCGGACCACCGGGTGGTAGCGGTAGACGAAGGGGACGGTGGCGACCAATCCGGTCGAGGCGGCCAGCGCCGCCAGCGCCTGCGCATCGTCCAGCGTCGTCGCCAACGGTTTCTCGCAGATCACGTGCTTGCCGGCTTCCAGTGCGGCCTGCGCCATCGTGCGGTGCAGATGATTGGGCGTGCAGATGTGCACGACCTGTACCTGGGGATCAGCGACGACGTCCTCGATATCGCGATAGGCGCGCGGGACATTCCACGCGTGCGCCACCTCGCGCGCGCGCTGCGGCGACGAGGCGGCCACGCCGCGCACCTCGGCGCCAGCCAGCAGTGCCGCGCGGCGATGCACCGCACCGATCATGCCGGTACCAATGATGGCGATTCCAAGCGGGGGCATCGGCCGGTCTCCTCAGGCGGTGGACGACGCGGCCGCAGCTACCGGGCGGTCGCGGAACAGCAGCAGGAAGGCGATCAGCACCACCAGTGCGACGCCGGCCGGGAACAACCAGATCTGCTGCCAGTCCGGGCCCGCTGCAGTGGTGAAGTGCTCCACTACCGCGCCGGACAGGAAGGTGCCGATCAGCATGCCCACGCCATAGGTGGCCAGGGTGATGAAGCCCTGCGCGCTGCTGCGCGCGGCGGGGCCGGCGTGGGCATCGGTGTAGATCTGGCCGGTGACGAAGAAGAAGTCGTAGCAGATGCCATGCAGTACGATGCCGATCACAAGCAGGGAGAAGCCACTGCCCGCATCGCCGAAGGCGAACAGCGCGTAGCGCACGACCCAGGCCGCCATGCCGACCGCCAGCATGGTCTTCACCCCCAGCCGCACGAACAGGAACGGCATGGCCAGCATCAGCAGCACTTCGGAGACCTGGCCCAGCGACTGCAGTCCGGCGGCGCCGTGCACACCGAGGTCGTTGAGATACGGATTGGTGAAGTTGTAGTAGAACGACAGCGGGATGCAGATGGCGATGGAAGCCAGGAAGAACACCAGGTAGGCGCGCGACTTCAGCAACCGCAATGAATCCAGCCCCAGGATCTGTCCCAGCCCGGCATCGCGCTGCTGCGCCAGCGGCGGCGTGTGCGGCAGGGTGAACGCATACAGGCCCAGCACCAGCGATGCCAATGCGGCCATGCGGAAGGTCAGTTCAAGCCGGTGCGCCTGTTCCCAGCCCAGCCAGCCGATCAGCACCCCGGCGATGATCCAGCCGATGCTGCCGGCCACGCGTACCAGCGGGAACTGCTTCTCCGGCGATTGCATGTGCCGCATGGCGACGCTGTTGGCCAGTGCCAGCGTCGGCATGAACAGCAGCATGTAGCCCATCACGCAGGCGGAGAACATGCTGAAGCTGGTGGCGGTGGACGCCAGCCACATCAGCACCGCGCCGGCCAGGTGCAGTATCGCCAGGATGCGCTGCGCCGCGAAGTAGCGGTCTGCGATCAGGCCGACCAGGAACGGCGCCACGATGGCGCCGATGGACTGGCTGAGGAACGCCGTTGCCACCTGGCTTGCGCTGGCCTGCAGCGGGCCCTGTACCAGGTAGGTACCCAGGGTGACGAACCACGCCCCCCAGATGAAGAACTGCAGAAACATCATCGCGCCCAGGCGCGACATGGCGTGCGTCATGGCTTGCCCTCCCGGGGCGGTCGTGGCTCAGATTCCCAGCATGCGGCGCAGTGATCCAGCGTCCGCGGCGCTCCCGGCAAAGTCGTCGAAGGCGCGTTCGGTTACATGGATGATGTGATCGCGGATGAAGGCGGCACCCTCGCGCGCGCCGTCCTCCGGGTGTTTCAGGCAGCATTCCCACTCCAGCACCGCCCAGCCGGGGAAGTCGTACTGGGCGAACTTCGAGAAGATCGCCTTGAAGTCGATCTGGCCGTCACCGGGTGAGCGGAACCGGCCCGGACGATCGATCCAGTCCTGGTAGCCGCCATACACGCCGCTGCGCGCGCTGGGGCGATACTCCGCGTCCTTGACGTGGAAGATGCCGATGCGGGCGTGGTAGCGGTCGATGAAGCCGAGGTAGTCCATCTGCTGTAGCAGCAGGTGGCTGGGGTCGTACAGGATCTTCGCGCGGGGATGATGGTCGACCTCATCGAGGAAGCGCTCGAAGGTCGCGCCGTCGTGCAGGTCCTCGCCGGGATGGAGTTCGAAGCACAGGTCCACGCCGCAGGCGTCGAACACATCCAGGATCGGGCGCCAGCGACGGCCCAGTTCGGCGAAGGCTTCTTCCACCAGGCCCGGCGGGCGCTGCGGCCACGGATAGAAGTAGGGCCAGGCCAGCGCACCGGAGAAGGTGGCGTGCGCGGTCAGCCCCAGGCGCTGGCTGGCCTGCGCGGCGAGCCGCAGCTGCTCCACGGCCCAGGCCTGGCGCGCGGGCGGGTTGCCGCGCACGTCTACGGGTGCGAATCCGTCGAACAGGCTGTCGTAGGCGGGATGGACCGCGACCAGCTGCCCCTGCAGGTGGGTCGACAGTTCGGTGATCTGCAGGCCGTGCCCGGCCAGCATGCCGGCAACATCGTCGCAGTACGCCTGGCTGCGTGCCGCCGCGGCCAGATCGAACAGGTGGGGCGCGGAGGTGGGAACTTGTACGCCAGAATAGCCCAGACCCGCGGCCCATCCGGCCAGCGTGTCCAGCCGATCAAAAGGAGCTGTGTCGCCGATGAACTGCGCCAGGAACAGCGCTGGACCCTTGAGCGTCTTCAACGTGATTCGCCCTCGATGCAATCGATTGCATTATCCTAGCAGGGGCGCACGCAGGACCTGTTGTGCACTGCACAGCGGACAGGAGAACTAACGCCATGGCCACCATCTACGACATCGCCAGGCACGTCGGCGTCTCCGCAGGCACGGTGTCACGGGCGCTTTCCCGGCCGGACAAGGTGCTGCCGGCCACCCGTGCGCGCATCGAGCAGGCCGCCGTCGCATTGGGCTATGTGCCCAACACGGTGGCCCGCACGCTCAAGACCCAGCGCAGCGGCAAGATCCTGGTCACCGTCCCGGACATCGCCAATCCGTTCTTCGCACAGATCCTGCAGGGTGCGGAGGAGGCCGCGCAGGCGGTCGGCTACGCGGTTCTGCTGGGCGATACCCAGCATCAACCCGATCGTGAGGAGCGCTACGCGCAGATGCTACGGCGCAACGAGGCAGACGGCATGATCGTGCTGGGCCATCGCCTGCCACCGACCGCGCGCGAGATCGTCGAGCAGCGCGGCGCAGCTGCGCCGGTGGTCAATGGATGCGAGTTCGACCCCGCACTGGGCATCCCCAGCGTCCATATCGACAACGCGGCCGCCGCACGCGCGGTGATGGAGCACCTGTACGGCCTGGGGCACGAACGGATCGCCGTGGTCGGCGGGCCACCTGACAACCCCCTGCACCAGCAGCGGCTGGAAGGGGTCCGGGCCGCCGGCAAGGCGCGGGGTCGCCTGCGCCAGCTGAGCATCGTGCCCGGGGACTTTTCCGTTGAGTCCGGGCATGCGGCGGTGATGGCGCTGCTGGATGGCACGCCCGTGCCGACCGCGGTGTTCTGCTTCAGCGACCAGATGGCACTGGGGGCACTGGCGGCCTGTCGCGACCGGGGCATCCGCGTTCCGGAAGCGCTCTCCATCGTCGGCTTCGACGACCTGGCCTCGTCGCGTTACCTCACCCCGCCGCTGACGACCATCCAGCAGCCGATGCGTGAAATCGGCGAGCGCGCGGTCAACCTGCTGCTCGCCATCATTGAGCAGGTCGATGTACCGCTTCAGCAGACGCTGGAGTTCAGCTTCATGCTGCGCGGTTCGACAGCGGCGCCTGGGCGGTAGCGGAGGCGAGGCAGGGCAGCCGGAGCAGGGCGGCCGGCCCGCGCGTCGTCCCGCGACCTTGATCCCGAATTGACGCAAAGCTGTCAGACTCATCGCAGGCAGCCCGGCAAGGGCCGTAGCAGCGGGTGTGATCGCGCAGGGGGGGGCAATGCCATTCTTTACCGATTCGGCGGAAGGCGCGGTCGAAGGCATTGGCGCGGCACGTCGCATCGGCTGGATGCGTTTCGTCGGCAATGGGCTGGGGGCGATCCCCATCGCTTCGATCATCCTCGAGCGCCACGATGGGCCGCTGGCATGGGCCCTGCTGCTGCTCAACGCGCTGGCGTGGCCTGCGCTGGCATTGAAGCTGACCCAGCGCTCCGGCCAGCCCGCCCTCGTCCAGTTCCGCTGCATGGTGGCCGACTCCTTGTTCGGCGGTGGCTGGATCGCCTTCATGGCATTGAGCGCGGTGCCCAGTGCACTGTTCGCCGCACTGCTGGTGGCCGACAAGATCGCTGCCGGTGGCGTTCGCCTGGCGATGCGCGCCACGCTGGCCCTGCTGGTGGGCTTTGCGCTCACCTGGTGGGCGCTCGGCTTCCCTTACCAGCCGGTCACCTCGCAGCGCACGATCATGCTGAGTGTCCCGTTCCTGTTCGTGTATGGCATCGGCCTGAGCATTCTCAGCTGGCAGCTGGCGCGCCGGGTCAAATCGCAGAACCGCCAGCTGCAGCGTCTCAGCCGGATGGACCCGCTGGTCGAGCTGGCCAACCGCGGCTTCCTGATCCTGCGTGCGCAGCAGGCGCTGGACCGGGCACAGGGCCAGGGCGGCTTTGCCTGCCTGCTGATGCTCGATGTGGACGACTTCAAGCGCATCAATGACTCGCACGGCCACCGCGCCGGTGACGAGGTGCTGCGGCATATCGCGGCGACATTGCGCACCGTTGCCCGCCCAGGTGATACGCCCGCGCGGCTGGGGGGCGATGAGTTCGTCGTGCTGCTGCGCGACTGCGCGCCCGTCGATGCGATGCACGTGGCCGAGCGGGTGCGCCTGCACCTGCTCGAGGCTGCGCGGCAGGCCACGCCGGGGGTGGAATTCAGCGTCAGTATCGGCATTGCGGCCACGCCGCGTGGCGGCAGTGTCGAGGACTGGTTGGCACTGGCCGACCGCGCGCTGTACCACGCCAAGCGCCAGGGCAAGAACACCGCCAGCTACGGCGAGTGAGCGCGCGTGGGGACGGCACGGCTGCCGCCGAACGCGGATGAAATGCCCATTCATCCTGCACGCGGAATCAGCACGCCAATCCTCTACCATGGGCCACCCCGCCCGGACGCGCTCCCATGCAAGACGCTCTCGTTGCCCAGCCCAAGCCCCCCATCCCAAGGATCGCGGCATGGCTGATGATGCTGCTGGGCATGTGGCTGGCGCTGAAACTGGGCCTGGTGGTCACCCTGCTGTCCGGCCTGCTGGTGTTCCAGCTGACCCACCTGCTGGCCTCCACCGTGGAAGGCAGGCTGCCGCCGGGACGCGCACGGGCGATCGCAGTGATCGTGCTGTCGGCGATCATCATCAGCGCGCTGGTGCTGGCCGGGATCGGCGTGGCCTCGTTCTTCCGCAACGAGACCGGTGGCCCGGACGCTTTGCTGGCGCGCCTGATGGAGATCCTCAACACCTCGCGGCACCAGGTGCCGGCGCTGCTGCAACCCTACATTCCCGAAGACATGCCAGCGCTGCGCGCGGCGCTGAACGACTGGGCCGCCGAGCATCAGCGCCAGCTGGGCGTGGCCGGTACCTCGGTGGTCCAGGTGGGTGTGCGCGTACTGATCGGCATGGTGCTGGGTGCGATGATCGCACTGTATGACGAACTGCCGCTGCCGAAGCTGGGTCCGCTGGCGCAGGAGCTGGTCGGGCGCACCAGCCGCCTGGCCACCGCGTTCCGTCAGGTGGTGTTCGCGCAGGTGAAGATCTCGCTGCTCAACACCGTGTTCACCGCGATCTTCCTGCTGGGCGTGCTGCCGTTGTTCGGCGTGCACCTGCCGCTGTCCAAGACCCTGGTGCTGATCACCTTCCTGGCCGGCCTGCTGCCGGTGGTGGGCAACATCATCTCCAACACGATCATCACCATCGTCGCACTGTCGGTCTCGTTCTATGTGGCGGTGGCGGCGCTGCTGTACCTGATCGTGATCCACAAGCTGGAGTACTTCCTCAACGCGCGCATTGTGGGTGGCGAAATCCAGGCGCGGGCCTGGGAGCTGCTGCTGGCCATGCTGGTGATGGAGGCGGCCTTCGGCCTGCCGGGCCTGGTCGCCGCGCCGGTGTTCTATGCCTACGTGAAGCGCGAACTGGTCGACCAGCGCTGGATCTGACGCGGCGGGGCATGACGTATTTGTCCCGATTCGAGCGTCCGCGCGGCCTTGTCGGTGCGTTCGCGGCGCGCACGGTGTACCCACGGCCACGGTTGGCCCGTCAGCGGCTTGGCGCCTGTGCAGGCGGCCGCTACAGTGTTCCGCACGACAGGGGAAATGTGCATGGCCCGCAAGGCGTCGCCCATCGGATTGCGGACCTGGGTCTGGATCCTGGCCGGGCTGTTCGTAGTCTGTACGCTGCCGCTGATGGCCATCGCACTGGTGCAGGGCACGCTGCGCTTCACCGCCGCCGAGGACAACCTGGTCAGCCTGCGCCGGCTGCAGCAGACCTTCGATCTGGCCAACCGGGTGTCGGCCGAGCGCGGCCCCGCCAACAGCCTGCTGGGAGCCAATACGGCCGATGCGGCCGAACAGGCCCGGCTGGCCGCGCAGCTGGCGGTTGCGCGCAAGCGGGTCGACACCGCCCTGCTGCAACTGGACACCGTGTTCAAGGCCGATCCCGGCGTGGTCGGCGAACATGGGCTGTTGACCGACGTGCAACGTCGCCTGCAGTCGGGGCGGGCCGCAGTGGACCAGGTGGCGGCACAGCCGCACGACGCGCGCCGGGTGGAAGACGTGGAGCGCGCGATCAGCAGCATGTTCGCCGTGGTCGATCGCCTGCACGTGTTGACCTCGACGCAGATCGGCGTGCTGGTCAGTGCCGACCGCGAAGCGGCGATCCCGGCAATGCAGGGCCAGGTGCTGATCGACCTGCGCGAGCATGGCGGCCGCCTGGCCTCGAACGTGATGGCGCCAGTGGCGGTACCGGGGGCCTGGCGTGACGAACAGGTGCGGGCGGCATTGCAGACCGAAGGCCGCCTGCTGGAGCTGTGGCGGCTGGCAGGCAGCCATGAAGCCGTGTTCCGCAGCGATCCGACGCTGTCCTGGCATTGGGACATGGCACGCCGCCAGTTCTTCGGCGAATCGCTGCCGATGATCGAACAGCTGATCGAAGATGGCCGGCGGGGCGTGCCGCCGCCGTGGACCGCCGCCGAGTTCACCACGCGCTACGTGCCGACCCTGCGGTCGCTGGAAGCGCTGCGTGATGGTTACCTGAGCGTGTCCATCGCCCGTTTCGAGCGCACCCGCAACCGCGAAGCGACGCGCCTGGTGGTGCTGGTGGCGACGGTGCTGGGCACGCTGGTGGTGCTGGGCGTGGCGCTGCGCATCGCCCATCTGCAGATCCTGCGGCCGCTGCTGCAGGCGCAGAAGCAGGTCATCCAGATCGCCTCGGAAGCCCCCGGCCCGGAGCAGCATGTGACCCACCCGCTGTCCGAGATGCAGCGCCTGTTCGATGCCATCGAAGTGCTGCGCGAGAAGTCGCGCGAGCGCTCGGCATTGACCAGCGAGCTGCGCCAGCTGGCCGGCACCGATGAGCTGACCGGGCTGTTGAACCGGCGCGCGCTGGACGAGTTGGTGCAGCAGCGTCATGCCGACGGCGGCAACAGTGCGGTGGTGATCCTGCTGGATGTCGATCGCTTCAAGGCCATCAACGACGGCCATGGGCATGATGCGGGCGACCAGGTGCTGGTGCAGGTGGCGCAGCTGCTGCAGCGCCACCTGCGCCGCAGCGACAGCATCGCCCGCTACGGTGGCGAGGAGTTCCTGGTGCTGCTGGCCGACGGCGACCTGGCCGGCGGACGCCAATTGGCCGAGTCGCTGCGCATGGCACTGCGGCAGCTGGACATCGCACTGGCCGGTGGCAACGTGCTGCGGGTCACTGCAAGCTTCGGCGTGGCCGAGGGGGGCACCGATGCGCTGGGCTGGCGCACCCTGCTGCGTGCCGCCGACGCGGCCATGTACCAGGCCAAGGCGCAGGGCCGCGACCGCGTGCGGGTGTCCGGCGGCGGCCGCAACGCACGTTGAGGACACGCATCAGCCGATCCGTGCATGCACGCGGCGCAGCGTGCGCGCGATCATCCGTCGCGCGATGGGACGCGGCACCGAGAACCCGCGCCAGCGCAGCGCACCCACCCGGAAGGTGGCGCTGGCGGTGGCCAGTACCTTGCCGGCCGGGTCAGTCAGCCAGCCACGGGTGAAGGCGATGCTGCCCTTGCTGTGCTCGACTTCGCCCCAGCCGATGATCCGCCCCGGCCGCGCCGGGTTGACGAAACTGGTCTTGGATTCCACCGTGACCGCGATGCGGTTGGCTGGCAGGGTGGCGTAGATCGCCGGTCCCATGCAGTCGTCCAGCATCGCTGACAGGAATCCGCCCTGCACGTTGCCCATTGGGTTGGTGAGCACCGTCCCGGCGTCGAACTCGACCTGGATGCGACGCAGTGCATCGTCATAGCCGACGAAGCGCCAGCCGAGCAGGGTGCCGGCCTGGGAACGTGGAAGATCACCGTTGACCACGCTGTAGAAGATCGATTCGGGATTCATCGTGGAGCCTCGTGGGGGGAGGGGAGAGAAAGGGAACTCACCGCGGTAGCGACAACAGGGCCAGTACGAATCCAATGACGGACAGCAGCACCACTGCGGCGCCAGCGGGCACCGGTGTACGTGCACCGGTGCGTCTTCGCACACCCGAAGCGACCAGGACCGGCGGCAGCGTGGCGACCAGGCAGAACAGTTGGAACGCCAGCAGCTGCGGCAGTGCGAAGTGACCGCCGAAGAAGATCAGCCAGGCCAGCATCACGCCGGCGCCGGCCAATGCGATCCAACCGGCGCCGACCACGCGGATGAGTGCCATCAGCAGCACCTGCATGCGCGGTTCGATCTCTGCCCACGGCACACCCACCGCCTGCCCGTGGTAGGGCATGAAGTCGGAACGTTTCAGATAGGCCGCAGCAAACAGCGAGACAATGAAGAACGCCAACAGGTAGCAGCCGAACGCGAGCCAGGCGAACAGATCCATGTGGAGGCCATGCGGTTGCGAAGGAGTCGCCGCGCGCATGCCGGCTGCCATGCCGGTCGTGCCACGGGGTTGCGCGATTCTCCGGCAGCCCCCTGTTAGCTGTGTAAACCCACCACGTTGTTCAGCGGGATTCTGGAAATAGGCGGCTGGCTGCC
>NZ_CP025780.1:804051-1049959 GCF_003586545.1 Stenotrophomonas sp. Pemsol
GGTAACCACCATTTTCCAAAGATGCCCCGGATGAACAACCTACCGAGAGATCACAGTTAGCCGGCTGTGGTGCTTCGCAGGGGCGTTCCTCCATCTGCTTTTAACGTGGGTATGGTGGTGTGGAGTGCGTCACGCACGGACCATGCGCCGTATCTCGTTTCCCGTGAAGAGGCCGCAAGTGCTCATCCACTTTCCGGTCACCGCTCTGCGCAGACGCTGGGCGTCCCTCCGATCAAGGACCGCGCCGTGACCCAGCTCACCCTCCCAGAACTTGCCAAGAAAATGGCCGGCATCGATTTCACGATGCTGCAGACCCACGCCGGTGGAGAAATTGCCGGTCGCCCCATGAGCAACAACGGTGACGTGGACTATGACGGTGACAGCTGGTTCTTCACCATGGAAGACACCGACATGGTGCGCGAGATCGAGGCTGACCCTGCCGTCGCACTGGGTTTCTCCGGCAGCAAGTCGCTGCTGGGCAAGCCGCCGCTGTTCGTGCACGTGCAGGGAAGGGCAGCGCTGGTGCGCGATCGGGCCACGATGCGCGAGCACTGGGTGAAGGACCTGGAGCGGTGGTTCGAACAGGGAGTGGATACACCAGGACTGGTACTGATCCATGTGCGCGCCAGCCGCATCCACTACTGGGATGGCGAGGACGAGGGCGAAATCACAGCCTGATCCCGGTGCGGGGAGGCCGGCGGCAACGCGGCCGTTGCACGCCACGCCCGGGCTTTGCCATCCTCCCCGCTGCGTTCCGTACCGTGGAGTTCCAATGCGCCCTGCCTCCTGGCTGATCCTGGCCCTGCTGCCTGCCCTGGCGGCGGCGCAGCCTGCGCGTGCACCCAAGGCCAGCGCACAGGCGCAGGACCCTTTCAGTGAGTTGTTCGATACCGCTTGCATGCAGCACATCGGCGCGCCAGCGCGGTTGCAGTCGTTGATGGAATCCAACGGGCTGTCACCGCTGCAGCCTGCCGAGGCGGCAACGTTGCTGCAGGGGCAGTCGGGCGTGGCCTGGATGGTGCCGCTGGCCAGCGGCCGCTATGCAGTCAGCTGGGCTGACGATGGCACGTGCACGGTCTACGCCGAAAAGGCCGACGCGGCGGTCGTGCAGAAGGGCTTTGCCCGGTTGGTGCAGGCGGCGCCGACGCCGTTGCAGGCGCGCTCGCTGCCAGGCCGTGGGCCGTTGTCGGCGGACCAGGTGGCGATCCAGTACGGCTGGGCCACGCCCGGGCAGGCCAAGCTGCAGGTGCGTTTCCGGCTGGTCACGCGGCAGGCCGCCGAGGCCGGCGTGCAGGCGATGGCCTCGGTGACGCCGGGCGAAGCGATGCTGGAGCAGGCTGCACCCAGTCGGTAACGCTGGCCCCGCGCCGCGCAGGCCGCCCATGCCTGCGATCCAGCCTTTCACGCTGGTTGTGATATATCGTTTATCGATAAATCCACCCCGGGGCGGCGAGGCCGCCCCAACGCCGGAGGCCGCTTGACCGCTCGTCCCGCCCGCGCCAGACCCGCGCGAGGCTTGTTCACCCTGGCCCAGGCCGCCGTCCAGGCCGTCCGGGCGATGTGCTGGCTGGGCATCCTGGCCGCACTGCTGGCCGTGCCGCTGGTCGCGCACGACCGTCGCTGGCTGCTCGACAGCGTCCACGATGCCGCTGCCGCTGCTGCGCACGGCAACGCCCTGTTCCTGCACTTCTGCCTGGGGCTGGCTGTGATCGTCGCGCTGCTGGTGCTGTGCCTGCTGTTCCTGCGCCATCTGCTGCGGCTGCTGAAATCGGCGGCGCGTGAAAGGCCGTTCACCCACGCCAATGCGCAGCGCCTGCAACGCATGGCGTGGCTGATGCTGGCGATGGAGCTGCTGTCGATCCTGATCGGCGCCTACGCGGCCTGGATGGGCCCGGACTTCAGCTGGATGGAGGTGGGCGGCGGCATGTCGATCACCGGGCTGGTGGCGGTGCTGATGCTGTTCGTGCTGGCACGCGTCTTCGCCGTGGGCGCGGCGATGCGCGATGACCTCGACGGTGTCATCTGATGGCAATCGTCATCACCCTGGACCGCGTGCTGCAGGAACGGGGCATGACCCTGTCCGAGCTGGCCGGTCGCATCGACATCACCCTGGCGAACCTGTCGATCCTGAAGACCGGCAAGGCGCGCGCCATCCGCTTTTCCACGCTGGATGCGATCTGCCGGGAGCTGCAATGCACGCCTGGCGACCTGCTCGGGTACGACCCGGCGCGGGCGCAGGACGCAGACTGAGTGTTTCTTCTTCTCCCTTGCCCACTGACGAAACGGACCTGAAATGGAATGGTTGACTGACCCCTCGATTTGGATGGGCCTTGCAACCCTGGTCGTGCTTGAGATCGTGCTCGGCATCGACAACCTGGTGTTCATCGCGATCCTTGCCGACAAGCTTCCGCCCCACCAGCGCGACCGCGCGCGGGTGATCGGCCTGGCACTGGCCCTGCTGATGCGGCTGGTGCTGCTGGCGGCGCTGGCCTGGATCATGAAACTGACCGCGCCGCTGCTTACGCTGTTCGAGCACAGCTTCTCCGGGCGTGACCTGATCCTGCTGGGCGGTGGCCTGTTCCTGCTGTTCAAGGGCACCATGGAGCTGCACGAACGGCTGGAAGGCCGCGCGCACCACGAAGACGGCAAGAAGGTCTACGCCAGCTTCGCAATGGTGGTGGCGCAGATCGTGGTGCTCGATGCGGTGTTCTCGCTGGACTCGGTGATCACCGCGGTCGGCATGGTCGACAACCTGGGCGTGATGTATGCCGCCGTCACCATCGCGATGGCGCTGATGCTGCTGGCGAGCAAGCCGTTGACCCGCTTCGTCAACAAGCATCCCACCGTGGTGGTGCTGTGCCTGGGCTTCCTGCTGATGATCGGTTTCAGCCTGGTGGCCGAGGGCCTGGGCTACAAGATCCCGAAGGGCTACCTGTACGCCGCGATCGCCTTCTCGATCCTGGTCGAGGCGTTCAACCAGTGGGTGCGTTTCAATCGTGAGCGCAACGAGCGCCGCCAGCCGTTCCGCCAGCGCACCGCTGATGCGGTGCTGCGCATGCTCGGGGCGCGCCCGGCCAACGGCCATTCCGATGACGGCGTGGACGAGCCGGTAGATGCCGAAGAGCGCCTGCAGCCGGCCGAGCACGAGATGATCCGTAGCGTGCTCGGCCTGGCTGACCGTCCGGTGTCGAGCGTAATGACCGTGCGCGCCGATGTGCAGTGGATCGACCTGGCGCGGGGCCAGGAGGATGTGGTGGCCCGCCTGGTGGCATCGCCACACACCCGGCTGCTGGTGGGCGATGGTGACCTGGACAGCCTGCGTGGCGTGGTGCAGAGCCGCGACCTGCTGGCTGACCTGCTGCAGGGCAGGCCGCTGCAGCTGGAAGGCAACCTGCGCGAGCCGCAGTACGTGCTGTCCAGCGCCAGTGCGCTGCAGGCGCTGGAACTGATCCGCCAGCATCCGGTACCGCTGGCGGTGGCGGTGGATGAGTACGGCAGCGTGGAAGGCCTGGTGACCGCCAACGATCTGCTGGCGGCGATTGCCGGCGATCTGGTCGATACCCAGGACGAGCGCTATGGCGTGGTCGCGCAGGGCGAGGACCAGTGGGAGGCCGACGGTGCGCTGACCCTGGACGACCTGCAGCGGCTGACCGGCGTATCGCTGCCACGCAGTGCCGACTACATGACCATCTCCGGGCTGGTGCTGGAGCAGCTGGGCCGGCTGCCGGACACCGGCGATGCGGTGGAGGTGGCGGGTGTGCGCATCACCGTGCTGGCGATGGAGAAGCGCCGCATTGCCCGCCTGCGGGTGGAACACCTCGACCAGCCGTTGTAGAGCCGAGCCCATGCTGGGCTTCGGGGATGCAGCCCAGCATGGCTCGGCTCTACACAACATGGCCCGCAGCCGTCACCATGGCGGGCCCGCTTTCTGTCATGGATGGTTGCAGTGCTGAGTACGATCGGTTTGTTGATGGGCCTGTATGTGGCCTGGCGCCTGTTCTGGCCGCTGCGCATGCCCATCGGGTTGAAGGTCGTGCTGTCGCTGCTGATGGTGGCTGTGGCCGTGCAGCTGCGCATCGTGGCGACCTTTTGGGGCACGATGGCGTCGCCGGAAATTCCGAAACTGGCCATCGCCACGCTGGCCACCGGCTCCACGGCGGTACTGCTGCTGGCATTGGTGATGCTGGTACTGGACGCCGGCCTGCTGGTTTCGCGCCTGCTGCGTTGGCCGCGCATGGTATCGGCCCTGCGTGCACCGCAGCTGCGGCCGGCGGCCGGCGTGCTGGCCCTGCTGGTCAGTGGCTATGGTGTCAGCCAGGGCATGGCAGTGCCCCAGCCGCGGCAGATCGAGGTGAGCATTGCCGGGCTGCCAGCGGCGTTCGACGGCTATCGCGTGCTGCAGCTGACCGACATCCATGCCAGCCGCCTGCTGACCGGTGACTGGGTGCGCAGGGTGGTGGACCAGGGCAACGCGCTGAAGCCGGACCTGATCGTGATCACCGGTGATCTGATCGACGGCAGCGTCGAGGCCCGTCGCGACGACGCGCGACCCCTGGCCGATCTGCGGGCGCCGGACGGTGTCGTTGCCATTACCGGCAACCACGAGTATTACGCGCAGTACCAGGCATGGATGCAGGCGTTCCGCGCGCTGCACATGCAGGTGCTGGAGAACAGTCATTTGCAGGTACGACGCGGCGATGCGGCGCTCACCATCGCCGGTGTCACCGACCCGGTGGCGGCACGCTACGGCCTGCCGCTGCCGGATCTCCAGGCTGCACTGGCGGGTGCCGATCCGTCCGCGCCGGTGATCCTGCTCGATCATCGCCCGCGCAATGCACGCGAGGCGGCGGCGCGTGGGGTGAAGCTGCAGCTGTCCGGGCATACTCACGGTGGGCAGATCATCGGCATGGACCAGCTGGTGAAGCGAGCCAATGGCGGTTTTGTCTCCGGCCGCTATGACGTGGATGGGATGACGCTGTACGTGGGCAACGGTGCGGGCCTCTGGGCCGGTTTCCCGGCGCGCATCGGCGTGCCGTCGGAGATCACCCTGGTGACATTGCGCCGCGCGCCGTGACCTGAAGTGGGGCAGGTTCCTTTGCGCAGGGAGTTCGCTGCCTATCGCGCTGGGATCCCTCTGTAGAGCCGAGCCCATGCTCGGCTGAACCAGAGAGGCAGCCGAGCATGGGCTCGGCTCTACAAGTAACCGCCTCCTCAAGAACTCCGCAGCGGCGGCCGCGCATGCGCATTGCGCCGCAGTGACTGCGCCCGCTTGGCTATCCAGCGCACCACGAAGGCGGTGAACAGCAGTGCCGACGGCACCGCATACCAGAAGTTGCCTGGCACGCGCTTGAAGTACGAGTAGGTGAACACCGCCGCGATGATCCACATGCCGGTCAGGTGCAGGCGACGCCAAGCGGTGGGGCCCATGCGTCGGGCGATCCCCCGATGCGAGGTGATGGCCAGCGCCAGGATGGCGATGTAGCCCACCGTGCCCGGAAGGTTGGCCAGCGCGGATCGTGCTGGCCAGAACGCCGGGTTGAGGATGCCGAAACTGGTGATGGCGATGGCATGCAGCAGGTGCGAAAACGCGAAGGACAAACCGACGGTGCGCCGTTCGCGCAGCAGGAACCGGGTGAATGGGCCGGGCAGAAGACTGGCGAACGACGATGCGGTGAACGCCGCCAGGAACAGCAGGAACGATGTACGTGCAGTGACCCGTATCGCCGCACGGCTGCCTTCGGCTGCATCGGGATACACGGCGAAGGCCGCCAGCGCGAATGCGATCAGGACCACGGCCATGGCCACAAACAGGCGCCAGCCGTGCAGGAAGGAAGTGTTGGAAGCAGGCATGGTGAGACCTCGAAGCAGGAATGGGGAGCACCGGCCGCTGGCCGGGCGATGAGTGGGTAGCGCCGGCCGCTGGCCGGCACCCTCAACAGTCGTTCGGCACAACCAGCACGCTCGCCGCACACAGCTCGCCCAGTACGGGCGCGCAGGCCGCGCGCAATGCGTCCGTTGCCACGCCATGTGCCCCGGACAGCACCCGGAGTGCTGCTTCCACAGCCGCGCCGTCTTCACCAAAGATCGATAGCAGCGCGTAGGCCAGCGGCGACAGTTGCTCGACCTGCAGGCTGAAATCGGCGAGGCGCCGGATCAGCAGCAGCGTGGGCGCAGCGCTCGGCACCGGCTCCAGGGCCTCGTCCTCATGCACCGGCCATCGGTAGCCCAGCACCCGCACCAGCGGCGAAACCGCCAGCACATCGCTGCCCTCGGGAACGCTGTGCAGCGACTGCCCGGCGTCACGAGCTTCAATGTGCAGCGACTGCAGCGTGCTCTCGTAGTGCGCAAGTTCCGCTGCCCAGGCCGGGAGTGCCAGCGCGTCCTGCACTGCCAGCCAGGCCGTGAACTCGCCGGCGATCTGTGGGAACAACGGGGTCTGGCAGGCGTGGTGGGCGTAGTAGTGCTCCACTGTGTCGCGCCAGTGTGGCGTGCCCAACTGCTGTTGCAGGCGCGGCAGGCTGCTGGCCAGCAGGGCGTCCAGGCTGTCGATGCACAGGCGGCAGTATACCGCCAGCCTGCCCGCCTCGACGCTGTCGGGTGCGGCCATTGCTGGGTCGCGCACATGATCGGCCCAGCGCCGTTGCAGGGTAGCCAGCGACTCAGCCATGGGCCACCTCGGGCCAGCGTGCCTCGGCTTGCGCCTGGCGGATCTGCGCGACCTCGGCCAGCAACTCCGCCAGCGGCGGAAAGTTGAAGTCGCGTTCGAGCAGCGTGGGGCGCACGCCGACCCGCGCATAGGCCTCGCGCAACAGCGCCCAGACCACGCCTTTCACCGGGGCACCGTGGGTATCGATCTTGAAGCCATCACCTTCATCGAAATGGCCGGCCACATGCAGCGAGGCAACACGGTGGGACGGCACGCGGGCCAGGAATTCGAAAGCGTCGTAATCGTTGTTGCAGGCGTTGACGAAGACGTTGTTGACGTCCAGCAGCAGGTCGCAGTCGGCTTCGGTGAGCACGGCGTTGATGAAGTCGATCTCGCTCATGTCCGCGCCGGCAACGGCGTAGTAGGAGATGTTCTCCACGGCGATGCGTCGGCCCAGCATGTCCTGTACCTGGGCGATGCGGCCGGCGACATGGCGTACGGCCTCGGCGGTGAACGGCAGCGGCAGCAGGTCATAGACATGGCCACCGGCGGCGCAGTAGCTCAGGTGTTCGCTGTACAGCTGCACCTGGTGCAGGTCGAGGAAGGCACGGGTCTGTGCCAGCAGGGGGAGGTCCAGCGGATCAGGACCGCCCAGCGACAGCGACAGGCCGTGGCAGGTCAAGGGGTGGCGCTCGCTGAGTTGGCGCAGCGCGGCGCCGTGTGCACCGCCGACGCCGATCCAGTTGTCGGGGGAGACTTCGAGGAAGTCGATGGCGCCGGCCGGCATTGCCAGCAGCTCGTCGATCAGGCCACGGCGCAGGCCAAGACCGGCGGCATTGGAGGGCAGGGGCAGGGACATGGCGGATGCTCCAGAGAGAGGGCGCCGCCTTGAAGGCGGCGCCGGTTGAACGTCGATCAATCGGCAACGCGGGAGAACAGGCCCTTCGGCATCGGCTTGCCGTTGGCGGTGTAGACGCTGCGCAGGTAGTCGTGTGCTTCCTGCTCGCTGATGTAGCCGTCGTGGTCGGTGTCGATGCGGTCGAACTCGGCGGCACGCTTGGCGGCCACCGCGTTGAACTCGGCGCGCGAGACCTTGCCGTCGTGGTCACGGTCGGTGCGGGCAAACGAGGCGTCGCCGCACTTGCCTTCGCCACACTGGCCCTCGGCCACCTTGGCCTTGCCGGCGGGCTTGCCGGTGGTGGCCTTGTTGGCCCCGCACTTGCCTTCGCCGCACTTGCCTTCGGCGGCGGCGCTCATGGCCACCGCGCTGATCGCCAGCGGCTGGATCGCAGCGGCCTGGCCGGCCAGCAGCAGGCCACCGGCCAGGGCGATGCCGATGGCACCGATGCGCGGCAGACGGGAAGAGGGGGTGTTCTTGGTCGAGACGGACATGGTGGTGACTCCTTGGGAATGCACGCGACGCGTGCGGGGTGGACGCCGCCGAAAAGGCGACGGAAAGGGAAACACTCGGGAACAGGGGGAAGCGGCTCAGGCGGTGCGGCGGCGTCGCAGCAGATGACCCAGCAGCAGCACGCCACCGAGCAGGGCGCCGCCGAAGCCGACGCCGGGCAACAGCGCGGCAACCGGCAGCAACAGGGCGATCAGGCTGACGCCCCAGCCCAGGCCGTCATTGCCGACGGGGGCATGCTGTGGGCCGGCCAGCAGCCGGTCCACGCTGAGCGCGCCACCGCCGTTGAGGATCAATGGCAGCAGCATGGCCAGGAACAGCAGCGGCAGCTTGAAGTTGCCGTAGCCCTGGTCTGTGATCGCGTAGCCCTGCCAGAGTTCACCCAGGCCGTTCCACTGGTCGGGCCAGTGCACGGCGGCGATGGCGACCACCGTCAACACCCAGAAGACGTAGGCCACCGAGCGCGTGGCCAGGCCGAGCAGCAGCATCACCGCACCCACCAGTTCCAGCCAGGTGGCCAGTTGCCAGTTCAACGATGCGGGCAGGGTGGAGAACGGGAACGGGAAGCGACCTTCCAGGTCGGCGAACCAGTTCTGGCCGCCCAGCTTCTCGCGGCCTGACTCAAAGAACTCCCAGGCCAGCAGGGTGCGCAGCGCCAATGGCGACAGCCAGCGGCCGACGGCGTCCAGGCGGGGGGTATACACGGAAGAGGCGGTGCTGATCATGGTGGTGTCCTGCGGGCCAGTGGTCGATGGAGGCCATTCCAGGCGGTGCAGGTATCGGCAACGTGTGCCGTTGCCCGGGGTTTTGTCAGCGACTGTGGACGCGACCGGGGTTTCGTACAGTCCGATACAAAGACGATGCGTGGATGCACATCGGCGTTGTGCGCACGCGGGCGGGGAACGATGTCCGGCCGGTAGTAGCCGGCCTGGCCCGTCGCGCAAATGTATCCCAGTGTAGAAACCCGCCTGCGCCCTACAGTCCGGTACAACTCCGCACAACGGAGAAACAGCGCCGATACACCGGCAGGCGGAAATGGCCACTCCCAACACCGGAGTGACACCCATGATCCGTACCTCCTTGCTTGCCGCCGCTCTCGCCCTGGCCGGCGCTGCCGCCCCCGCCTTCGCTACCCAGGTCGATACCGCTGCACCGCCCACCGTCATCCTGGTGCACGGCGCCTTCGCCGATGGCTCCAGCTGGAGCAAGGTCCTCACCACGCTGCACGACTGGAAGGTGCCGGCGGTGGCGGTGCAGAACCCGCTCACCTCACTGGCCGACGATGTGGCGGCCACCCGCCGCGCGATTGCCGCCGCGCCTGGCAAGGTGGTGCTGGTCGGCCACAGCTGGGGTGGCACGGTCATCACCGAAGCGGGCAATGACCCGAAGGTGCAGGCGCTGGTGTACGTGGCGGCCTTCGCACCGGATGCAGGGCAGTCTTCGGCGCAACAGGGCGAAGGCTTCCCGGTCGGGCCGGGCCTGGCCCGGCTGCAGGAGAGGGATGGCTACCTGACCTTGCCGGCCGATGCCATCGCCCAGGACTTCGCCCCGGACGTGATGAAAAAGTCGGCCGCACTGCTGTACAGCACGCAGGTCCCGTTGAAGGCCAGCGCGCTGGGCGAGGTGGTGAACGTGGCGGCCTGGCGCAGCAAGCCGAGCTGGTACGTGCTCAGCCGTGATGACCGCATGCTGTCGCCACAGCTGCAGGCCGCGACCGCACGTCGCATCGGTGCTCAGCTGCAATCGATCGGCAGCAGCCATGTGTCGCTGCTTTCGCATCCGGCGCAGGTGGCCGACAGCATCCTGGAAGCGGCGGGGGTGAAGCCGGTGGAGCTGCCGCTGGCCGAGCAGGGGGGCTGAGCGATGGCCGCACTGCGAGGGTACGCACGGCCGCTGCTGCTGGGCCTGCTGGGCGGAGCGGTGTTGTTGCTGGCATGGCCCAGCCCGGAGGCCGATGCGCGGCCGGCACAGGCCGTTCCCGCCACCGGGTTCGACGGTGGCGGGCCCTGGCACAACAGCCCACCGCTCACACTGAAGCAGTTGCGGGGACAGGTGGTGCTGGTCGAGTTCTGGACCTACACCTGCAGCAACTGCCTCAACGTGGCGCCGTATGTCCACCAGTGGCATGCACGCTACGCGCCGCAGGGCCTGAAGGTGATCGGCGTGCATACGCCGGAATTCGCCCATGAAGGGTTGCCCGGCAACGTGCGCAAGGCCATCGCGCGGTTGGATATCACCTGGCCGGTGGTGCAGGACAACCAGTACCGGATCTGGAACGCCTGGGGCAACCGCTTCTGGCCCGCGCTGTACCTGCTCGACCGGCAGGGGCGGGTGGTCTACCGCCATTACGGCGAGGGCGACTACGCACGTACCGAAAGCGAGATCCAGCGCCTGCTGGCCAGCCCTTGAGCCGCGCTACCATGGCCGCGCAGCGCGGCCCTGACCTCCGTCTTCATCGAGAACGCAATGAACCATGTACCGCACATCCTGGTCGTCGACGATGACAGCGAGATCCGCCAGATGCTGGCCGACTACCTGCAGCGCAACGGCCTGCGCGTGAGCCAGGCCGACGGTGGCCGGGCCATGCGCGCGCTGATGGATACCCATGCGGTGGATCTGGTGGTGCTGGACGTGATGATGCCGGGCGAGGACGGCCTGAGCCTGTGCCGCAACCTGCGCGCCGGCAAGCATCGTGCGGTGCCGGTGGTGCTGCTGACCGCCCGCGATGACGAAACCGATCGCATCATCGGCCTGGAAATGGGCGCTGACGACTACGTGACCAAGCCCTTTTCTTCGCGCGAGCTGCTGGCACGCATCAATGCGGTGATCCGTCGCACGCAGATGCTGCCGCCGAACCTGCAGGTGAGCGAGGCCGGGCGCCAGCTCGCCTTCGGCGAGTGGCGCCTGGATACCACCGCGCGCCACCTGCTGGACGCACAGGGGACCGCGTATCCGCTCAGCGGCGCCGAGTTCCGCCTGTTGCGCGTGTTCCTCGACCACGCCAATCGGGTGCTCAGCCGCGACCAGCTGCTCAGCCTCACCCAGGGCCGCGATGCAGAACTGTTCGATCGCTCGATTGACCTGCTGGTCAGCCGCGTGCGCCAGCGACTGGGTGACGACGCGCGCGAGCCGACCTACATCAAGACCGTGCGCAGCGAAGGCTATGTGTTCAGCGTGCCGGTGCAGTTGCTGGGGCCGGACGAATGAACACCGGCGCACGCCGTCCACGCTGGCCGCGCACGCTGTCGGCGCGGCTGCTGCTGGTCCTGCTGGGCGGACTCACCCTGGCCCACACGCTGTCCTTCGGCCTGCTGTTCTTCGAACGCTACCAGTCCACCCGTAGCATGATGCTGCGCAACCTCGACGAGGATGTGGCGGTGAGTGTCGCACTGCTGGAGCACCTGCCCGCAGACCAGCGCGATGCCTGGGTACCACGGTTGGAACGACGCACCTACCGCTACCTGTTGCGTCCAGCCGAGCCCGGGCCGGGGCTGCAGACCGATCGTGCGCGCCAGGTCACGACGATCATCGACGACAGCCTGCGGCACCGCTATCGGTTGCAGGCGCGCCAGGTGGCTCGCCTGCCGGAGCGGTTCGAGGTGGAACTGCGCCTGCACGACGGTACCCCCGTGACCATTGAAGTCACCCCGTCGGGGCTGCCGCTGGCGCGTTGGTTGCCCGCCGTGCTGCTGGCGCAGCTGGCGCTGCTGCTGGTGTGCGCGTGGCTGGCGGTGCGCCTGGCCATGCGGCCGCTGCAGCAGCTGTCGCATGCGGTCGAGCATCTGCAGCCGGGCAAGGACGGGCCTGCACTGCCTGAAGATGGCCCTGCGGAAGTGGGCGGCGCGGCGGCTGCACTCAATGCACTGCAGGCACGCATTCGTGGCCATGTCAGTGAGCGCCTGCAGATCCTGGCCGCGATCTCGCATGACCTGCAGACCCCCATCACGCGCATGAAGCTTCGGGTGGAGACCCTGCCTGAAGACAGCACCCAGCAGCGGCTGCTGGCCGACCTCGACCACCTGGGTCAACTGGTGCGTGAGGGCGTGGCCTATGCGCGCAGCAGCCACGTCGCCAGTGGCGCGCCGGTGTCGATGGACCTGGGCGCGTTCCTGG
The DNA here is from genome assembly GCF_003586545.1 of Stenotrophomonas sp. Pemsol. Taxonomy (NCBI): domain Bacteria; kingdom Pseudomonadati; phylum Pseudomonadota; class Gammaproteobacteria; order Lysobacterales; family Lysobacteraceae; genus Stenotrophomonas; species Stenotrophomonas sp. Pemsol. Next base: position 816,219 of record NZ_CP025780.1, read on the forward strand.
CCAGTGTGGTCGGCGACTACGAGGACATGGGCAAGCCGGTCATTGGTGGTGCGCCCGCTGGACTGGTGGTGCAGACCTGGCCGCAGCCGCTGCGCCGGGTGGTCGGCAATCTGGTCGACAACGCGTTGCGTTACGCCGGTGCCGCCGAGATCGAGGCGGGTCGCGATGAGGCCGGAAGGGTCTGGATCAGCATTTCCGACCGTGGCCCCGGTATTCCCGAGGGCCAGCTGCAGGCAGTGCTGGCGCCGTTCCACCGGCTGGAAAGCTCGCGCAATCGCGATACCGGCGGGACCGGCCTGGGCCTGGCCATCGCGGTGCAGCTGGCGCAGTCGCTGGGCGGCTCGCTGCGGTTGCACAACCGCGAGGGTGGCGGCCTGCGGGCGGAACTGCAGCTGCCGGGCTGAGTTGCCCGGCCTTGTGTTCCAGCAAGGATGCTTCTGCTTCGGCTTTGACGGCGAACGTTTCACCGGCCATGAAACCCAGTACATGCAGGCAGCGGACAGCCGATGACCGGCATTTCACCCCGTCCATGCCACGCTGCGCCGAACCTGTACATCCGGGATCGAGGCTGTTGAAGGCGAACACGCAATGACTGCGGCGCGGCAGCGCTCGATGTGGGTGGCCGGCCTGTCCACGGTGGTGGAGTGGTACGACTTTACCCTGTACCTGTACTTCGCCACGGTGCTGTCGCGGGTGTTCTTTGGCGGTGGCGAGCAGGCGTTGCTGGTCACCTTGGCCGGATTCGCCGTGTCCTACCTGATGCGTCCGCTGGGCGCGCTGTGCTTTGGTCACCTGGGTGACCGGCTCGGCCGGCGATGGATGTTGCTTGCGTCGATGGCGTTGATGGCAGCGGCAATGCTGGCCACCGCGCTGCTGCCGACCGCGGCCACCGCAGGCGCCACGGCCGGCGTGCTGCTGCTGGTGCTGCGCTGCGTGATGGCGTTCTCGGTGGGCGGCGAATATACCGGCGTGGTGGCGTACCTGCTGGAAAGCGCACCGGCGCGCCGACGCGGCCTGGTTACGTCATTGGCTTCGGCGGCCAGCGAAGTGGGCGCACTGCTGGCGGTGGCGATCTCTGCACTTACCGTCGCGCTGCTGCCCACACCGCAGCTGGACAGCTGGGGCTGGCGGATTCCGTTCCTCGTCGGCGCTGCGCTTGCGCTGGTGATCCTGATTGCGCGTTCGGGCATGCACGAGTCGCCGGAGTTCGAGCGCCAGCGCCGCGAAGGCAGCATTCCCGCCACACCGCTGCGGCATGTGCTGCAGCATCATCCGTTGGCGGTGGCGCGCACGTTCGCGATTTCGGCGCTGGGATCGATCACCTACTACGTGGGCATCACCTATGTGCCTGCATTCCTGCACGCGCAGGGCCACGATGAGGGTGACGCACTGTGGCTGTCGACGATCGCGGCGGTGGCAGTGATCGCGATCACGCCCCTGTGTGGCGCATTGTCGGACCGCGTCGGACGACGTCCGGTGTTGTTGGGCCTGACCGTGCTGGCAGCGCTGCTGCCGCTGTCCCTGTTTGCGTGGATGGCACAGGCGACGGCGCTGGGCGTCGTGCTGGCTGCGGTGCTGCTGGCCTGCGTGGCCGGCGGTGTAAGCGCGGTGGCCGCCCCGGCCACGGCTGAGCAGTTCCCAGGCGAAGGCCGGGTCAGCGGTCTCGCACTGGGGGTAACCATGGCCACTGCCTTCTTCGGCGGCGCAACGCCGTGGCTGGCGCAATGGTGGGTGGAGCGCAGCGGCTGGGCGGCGGCGCCGGGCGCGATGATCGCACTGGTGGCGGTGCTGGTGCTGCCGGTGCTGTGGACCCTGCCCGAGACGGTCCCGGGCAGGGCCAGGCGCTAGACGGTCAGACCTTCAGGGTCTGCTCGATGTCGGCCAGTACCGCGGCCGCATCCACACCGATGGCAATCGACTGCACCACGTGGCCGTCCCACACGCTGGGGCCGAATGCCAGGCCTTCCGGCTTGGGAATGGTCATGCCGCGGGCAACGCCGTCGGTGGCCACACGCACGCTGGCGCGCTCGAACTGGAACAGTTCCGGGCGGGTCAGCGCGATGCATGCGCAGCAGTCATGCACGACCATGCCCTTGTGGCCGGCCTGCAGGTAGAAGTCGACGTAATCCTGCGACAGCGCACGGACCAGCTCGGCGTCGGCACCGCCGATGGCGGCCAGCTTATCCAGGCCGTCACGGTCCATTTCCACGCGGGTGGTCACGTCCAGGCCGATCGCGGTGACCGGCCAGCTGGCGGTGAACACCACGTCGGCCGCTTCGGCATCGCCCCAGATGTTGGCCTCGGCGGCCGGGGTGATGTTGCCGTTGACGTGGAAGGCGCCGCCCATGATCACCACGCCGCGTACCAGGCCGGCGATGTCCGGGGCCTGCTGCAGGGCCAAGGCCAGGTTGGTCATGCGGCCGACCGCGACCAGGGTCACTTCGCCCGGATGGGCGTGGACCAGATCGATGATCAGCTGGTGGGCCGGGCGGGCATCGGCGGTCACGTCCAGGCTGGCCGGCACCGGGTGGTTGCCCAGGCCGTTGTGGCCGTGGATGTGCACCGGCCAGGCTTCCGGGGTGGCTTCCGGCTGCAGCGGGCCATCGGCACCGCGCGCGACCGGGGCGGCGAAGCCCCAGGCCTGCTTCAGGTACAGCGCGTTGTGCGTGGTCGACTCCACCGAGGCATTGCCGAAGGTGGTGGTGACACCGATCAGGTCGATCTGGGCGTGCTTGTGCAGGTACAGCAGGGCCAGGGCGTCGTCGACGCCCGGGTCGGTATCGAAAATGACTTTCAGCATGTTGTTGTTCTTCTTCTTCCGTGTGGTGCGAGGGGCGCCGGCGGCCACGGGGCAGGCCGGCGCGCCCCCACATTGTCCCATCTTCATGACAGGCAGGGCCATTGCCGGGGTGGCAGGCCATAATGCCTCCAGTCCAGGCATGGAGTCGCCGAATGCTGATCGTTGCCCTTCTGCTGGTCCTGCTGGTGCTGGGCCTGAACGTGGTGGCCACCGTGGTGATCGTCAGGCGTGATGGGCTGTCGGCGGGTGGCCGGACGGTGCAGCTGCTGCTGGTCTGGCTGCTGCCGCTGGTCGGCGCCATCCTGTGCATGGCGGTGGCTACGGCCGATGGCTCCGGGATCCGGGGCGACAACAGTTTCGGCGGTGGCTACGATCATCCGGGCGGCCAATCCGGCGACAGCTACAGCCATCAAAGTCACAGCAGCTCCGACTGCAGCAGCGACGGTGGCAGCGGTGACGGCGGCAGCTGCGGTGGTGGCGATTGACGAGATGTTCCAGGATGCCGGCCAGCGGCCGGCACTACCAGGGCGTGACCTCGGCTGGGTAGTGCCGGCCGCTGGCCGGCAACCTCATCCGCTCAACCGCCGCCTTCGGTCGGCAAGGGCGCTGGCACGTTCAACAGCCCGCCCGCTGCCACATAGGCGGCCAATGCCTGGCCCTGGCTGAGCAGATGGCGCTCCATGGTGCGTTCGGCAGCCTGCGCATCGCGGCGGCGGAAGCACTCCATCAACTCGCGGTGTTCGGCCAGCGACTGCGCCGTGCGGCCCGGGGTCAGCAGCTGGCGGCCGCGATGCATCTTCAGGATGCGGTGCAGGTCGTGGGTGATGCGGATCAGCCACGGATTGCCCGCGTAATGCTGCACGGTTTCGTGGATCAGGTAGTTGTTGCGGTAGTACTCGGCAATGTTGCCCTCGGCCGCCGCCGCTTCCATCGCCGAATGCAGGGCCTCCAGTTGTTGCACACCGGCATCGTCGATGTGCTTCACCGCCTCGTGCGCGCAACGGCCTTCCAGCATGGCCATTACCGGGAACAGCTGGTTGAGGTCTTCCAGCGTCAACCGGGTGACCCGGCTGCCACGACCGGCATCGATCTGCACCAGGCCTTCGGCTGCCAGCAGCTTCAACGCCTCGCGCAGAGGCGTACGGCTGATGCCCAGTTCTTCGCACAGCGCGGGCTCGTCGATCCACTCGCCCGGCGGCAGCCGGTAGTCGTAGATGCGCTCGCGCACGTGGTCGGCCACCTCTTCATACAGAGGTGCGCGCTTCTTCGGTGACCGCGGGGCAGGGGCAATGGCCATGGAGGAAGTGTACCGCCAGGTAGTGCCGGCCGCTGGGTGGCAACCCATGATCGCTGGATGGCTTCATGGGATTGCCGGCCAGCGGCCGGCACTACCGTTGGGTGGTTACATCCAGCCCGGCACCACGAACACCAGCCAGGCCAGCAACGGCCCCAGCGCCACCACCAGACCGCTGTACACCAGGAAGCGACGGAACAGGCTCTCGCGCTCTTCCTTGGCTGCCGAAGCCACCACCAGTGCGCCATTGGTGGAGAACGGGCTGACATCGACGATGGTGGACGACACCGCCAGCGCGCAGATCACGCCGGCGGCGCTGAGGTGACCCTGCATCAGGAACGGCACCGCCAGCGGAATCGTGGCGCCCAGCACTGCGGCCGACGAGGCGAATGCGGAGACGATGCCGCCGACGTAGCAGACCAGCAGCGCGCCGAGCAGCGGAATGCCGATGTCGGACACGCCATTGCCGATGAAGTCCACCGCGCCGGCATGTTCCAGCACGCCGATGTAGGTCACCACGCCACAGATCAGCAGCACGGTGGACCAGCTGATGCCATCGACCGCGCCCTTCTGGCTTTGTGGCGACAGCAGCGCCAGCGCAACCGCGACGGTGATCGAGACCAGGCCGACGTTGAGGTTGTAGATCAGCGCGGCCACGCCCAGGCCGAGCAGGCCGATCAGGGTGAACAACCGTTCGCGGGTCAGGCCCACCGCATCCAGTGCCGCCGGATCATTGCTGAGCGTGCCGCCGCCTGCTGCGACCAGCGCGCCATGGCCTTCGATCGCGAACTGGCGCGACGACGCCTGCGGGCCACCGGCCATCGCCAGTTCGGCATTGCCGATCGTTCCTGCCGCGGTGATCGAGCCGCGACGCAGCAGGGCGATGCCACCGAAGGCGAAGAAGCAGATCGTCGCCATCATGAAGTTGAAGCCCAGGCTGGTCAGGAACACTGCCATCTCGGTCACTTCCAGCCCAGCCTTCTGCACCACGCCGTTGGTGATGCTGCCGTACACGCTGATGGGCGAGAAGCCGCCGGCCTGCGCACCATGGATGACCAGCAGGCCCATCATCAGCGGGTTGATGTTGTACTGCTTGGCAAAGCGCAGCGCGACCGGGCCGATGATCGCGACCGCCGCCGGGCCCAGCGCACCGAACGCGGTGAGCACCGCGGTGATCACGAACATCACCCACGGAATGGCCACGATATGGCCGCGCACCGCTTTCACTGCCCAGTGCACCAGCAGGTCGATGGTGCCGTTCTTCTGCGCGATGGCGAACAGGTAGGTGATGCCGACCAGGGTCAGGAACAGATCGCCGGGAAAGCCGGCCAAAACCTCCTTGCCGCCCATGTCGACCCACAGCCCGCCGATGATGAAGGCCAGCGCAAAGGCGACCGCGCCCATGTTGATCGGCATCGCGGTGGCGACGATGAACATGATCACCAGACCGATGATCGTTGCGATTTGTGGACTCATGCGCCCTCCCAGACACGTGACTCACGTACAGCGCGGATGGAGACCCGCCATCCCCGGGGTAAGGCGACGTACTGCGTGATGCGTGATACGTACTGCTCGAACCCGTTACTGCAGCCGCTCCAGCGCACTGCGGACCCACGCCGCGGCGCCTTCCAGGCTCTGGAACTCTTCCACCGCGCGCACTTCGCAGCACGGATAGGACGGCGCGACCATGCGCGCCAGTGCGTTGCCCGGGCCCAGCTGCAGGAACACCCGCGCGCCGCGCTCGAAGGCCTGGCGCATCACCTGCGCCCATTCGATGGTCTGCGCCAGCTGCGCCGACAGCGTGTGGACCGCCATTGCGCGATCCCGCACCGGTCGCGCATCGATGCCGGCCAGCAGCGGCAGGCGTGGGGCCTGCAGTGGCGAGGCATGGAGTGCGGCAGCAAACGGTGCTACCGCCGCCGCCAGCAACGGTGTGTGTGCAGGCACGTGCACCGGCAGCGGACGGATGTCCGCACCCTGCGCCTGCGCTGCATCGGCTAGCCGCAGCAACGAGGCGTGCGTGCCGCCCACGATGAAATGGTCCTGCCCGTTGGCGATGGCCATGTGCGCACCGTGCAGATCGCACAGCGGCTGCAGTACATGGCGTTCCAGGCCGAGCACGGCCTGCAGGCCTGCATCGGCGGGGCTGGCGCCGTCCATCAACTGCGCGCGCTGCGCAGCCAGGGCAAGGCAGGTGGTCGCATCGAAGCTGCCGGCGATGGCATGCGCGGCCAACTCGCCGATGCTGTAGCCGGCGATCAGCGTCGGCGTTGGCACGTTGTCGCGCACCCCCTGCCACTGCGCCAGAGTGGCCGCGCACAGCAGCGGTTGCGCCTGCGCATTGTCGAAACGATCGTCGGCCGCAGCGGCGGAAAACACATCGCGGCCGAGTACCGTGCTGGCCACATCAAGGGTATGGCGTGCGGCCGGAAGATCGCGCACGCGGTCGAACATCGCCGCATGCTGCGCACCTTGGCCGGAGCAGAGCAGGGCAAGGCTCACGCGTCCTCCTGATGTAGCAGGAACCAGGCACAGGCCAACAGGTCGGCACTGCCACCGGGACTCAGGCGGCGCGCGACGAAGCGCTCACCGATGCCGTGCAGGCGTGCCTGCCAGCCGGGCACGAACGCACCACCGCCGTCGAGGAAACCATGCGCCTGTCGCTGTGCCCAGCGCAGGCCGTCGGCGCCGCCACGGTGCAGCAGGTTGAGGTCATCCACGCATGCGACCAGCTGCATCAGGGCCTGGCACATCGCGGCCTCGCGTGGCAGGCCGCTGGCCAGTGCGTGGCGCAGGACAGGCAGTGCCACTTCGCGCAGCAGCGGGTAGCCAGCGGCTGCTTGTTCGCGCACCCCCTGCACGCCATGCCGGGCGCGAGCGCGCTGGCCAGGGCTGTTGGCATCCAGAGGTGCGTTGGCGAGCTCGGCAGACCAGCGGCGCACTTCCTGGCAGACCTGCTCACCTGTGGCGGCATGGTCCAGGCGGGAGCGACAGGCCGCGGCGGCCGCCACCAGCAGGCCGAGACTGAAGACCGCGCCACGATGGGTATTGACGCCGGCGGTTGCGCGCAGCATCGCGATTTCAGCGGCAATGCCACATCGGCGCAAGGCGTCGAAGTCCGCCCCGGCTGCACCGATGCAGGCCACGGCGGTGAAGTAGTGGCGCAGTGCGAACAGGCTGCGCAGGAACATGCCGGCGTCCATGTCGTGATGGCTGCCGCTGTCGAATGGCGTGACCAGTCCGGGCTTGGGTGCCAGCGCCAGCTCCGCATGCAGGCTGGCGACGGCGAGGCGCCCCAGACGCGCGCTGTCCACGGCAGCTGCCGGCCTGACTGCCGATTGCAGGACGGCGTTCATGCGCTCACCCCGGCGGAGGCGAACAACGCATCGCGGAGTTCCAGTGCGGCACCATCGAGGCGCTTGACCAGTACCTCGCGGCTGCGTCCGGCGTACTCCCGCCAGTTCACGGCGGCGTCGCGGCCCAGGCACAGCTCGCCATCGACCCGCCGGTCGTGTTCGGCTTCCCATGCCTGTAGCCGTGCAGCCAGGGCATCGGCCTGCGCGGTGGTGTCGATCGGCCACAGCAGATCGACGTCCGAGCGCGCGTGCACATAGCGCAGGCCAGTAAGGTGCTGCCACGCGAAGGCACCGAATACGCGCGCCTCAGCGATGTTCTGCAGCACTTCAAGGGGCCGCCGCCAGTCCTGTGGAACGTCGCCTTTCAGCACCGCCTGAAGTGCCGGCGGCGGGGTGGTGCGCAGCACATCGTGTGCTGGCACGCGCAGGGCCAGGCGCAGTTTGTCCTCGGCGGGCGGCAGCGGCACGCCGAGACGCAGGCGTGGATCGGCATCGTCGGCGGCACGCCGCGCGACGATGGCCGGCCGGCCCTGTGCAAACCAGTCGGCCAAGCGCGACTCATGCGCGGCGATGTCCGCCTGCCAGCCGGCGTGCGCTGACAGCCAGACCAGCGTATGTCGGGGCAGCCGCTCAGGCATCGCCCTGGCTCACGGCTTCAGCCACGCGTGCGGCAAGCATGCGCCCGCCACGTTCGGCTCCGCGCACTGCGCGGTGGTCGCCATGGGCGGGCGTGCGCAGGGCCTGCAGAAGGTGCTGCGCAAGATCGCCCTCCCACAACGATTCCACCGCACCCATCGCCACGTAGTTCTCCACGCCCGGTGCGAACACCGGTGAGGTCTGGCTCAGCGCCTGCAGTTTATCCAGCGGCTGCTTGGTCACCCGGGCCATCGCGCGCAGGTCCATCACCCGCACCTGCGCATCCGGCAGGGCATGGATGTGGTCGGCCATCAGCCCGAACGAGAGGAAGCCACCACTGACGGATTCACCGTAGACCAGCGTGACCAGTCGCGCGCCACGTCGACGCGCGAGATCCAGCGTCTGCGCCAGGTGCGCGAAACAGCCGTTGATGCCGAGCAGTTCGTCGCGGCGTGCCAGGCGCTGGCCGGCGGTGTCGACCAGCATCACGATCGGTTGCTGCGGATGCGCGGCGGTGCTGGCCAGCACCGTTTCGGCCAGTGCCAGTGCGTGGTCCACGCCCACCTCGAGCTTGTTGGCGGTGCCGATCACAGTCACATCGCCGTTGTCGGTGGTGGCGCTGCCGGTCAGCACCGAATCGCTCACCGCAATGGCATGCCCATGCGGAAACAGGGCATCGAGCAGTGTCTGCAACGGCATGCTCATGGCAGGCTCCGGTCGCCGGTGGCGGTGAGGAATTCATCGGTGTCGAGCAGTGGCAGGCGTTCGGGGTGGGCAATGCCCAGCCGCGCCCAGATCTCCAGGCCATCGCGGCAATCGCTCCACGCCTGCACGCGCGTCTTCAATGCCAGATGGCGTTGCTGCAGCGCGGCCAGTGCAGTATCCGGATCGGTACTGCTGGTATCCGGCCGCAGCGCATTGAATGCCGCTTGCGCGAACGCCTCGATGGCATCGGGCACCAGCACCTGTGCCTGGTCGATCAGGTAGCGGTGCTTGCCTCCCGTTACGCGCCAGACCAGTGCGCGGTCGCGGGAATCGAACTCTTCCACGCCGCGTACGGTTTCGATCACCTCTGGCCCGGACAGCGACAGCCGGCCTTCCTCGGACATGATGACCGTGGTGCAGCAGCGGGCAACGATGCCCATGCCACCGAAGGCGCCGTTGCCGCTGCCGATCAGCGCGATCACCGGCACGCCCGCTGCACGCGCGTCCAGGGTGGCGCGCATGATCTCGGAGATCGCAATCAGGCCCGCATTGGCTTCGTGCAGCCGCACGCCGCCGGTATCGAGCAGCAGCAGCACGCCGTCAGGGCGGGTGTACGCCGCACGGCGCAGCAGCCCGATCAGCTTGGCGCCATGCACTTCGCCCACGCCGCCGCCCATGAATTCACCCTGTTGTGCGGCCAGCAGCACGTGTTTGCCCTGCAGCCTGGCCTCGCCGACGACGATGCCATCGTCGAACGCGGCCGGCTGGTCGAGCTGGTCCAGGTGCGGACTCATCATCCGTCGCGCCGGGCCGAGGAACTCGTGGAACGAGCCGGCGTCGACCAGCCCGGCGATGCGCTCGCGCGCATCGGCTTCGTAATAGCTGTGGCGCTGTACGTGGTTCATGGCGCGCCTCCGGCCAGCAGGGTTTCCACGGCCTGGTCCAGGCGCAGGCTGACCACGGCCGGGGTCGCACCGGCGTCGTTGATCGAGACGCGCACATCGCGCAGCGGATGACGCTGTGCGAAGTCGTTGATCACCGCCTGCCAGATGCTGCCGAAGCCCTGCGCGGCGGTGATGACGCGCACCGTCATCGCGCCCTGCTGCGCCGCCGGTTCCAGCAGGATTTCCAGGTTGCCTGACGCCAGCACGCCCACCAGCACCGCATCGCGCGCGAACGGCACGTCGGTGCGGCCTTCGAATCGATAGTCGAGGGTTTCCATGCTCAGCCCCTTACCAGTTGCGGAAGCGCTTGGGCGGGTCGTACAGACCGCCGGACCAGCGCACCAGGTCCTTCACCGAACGCGCCGCCAGCAAGTCACGGCTGGCATCGCGCACGGAGATGCCGAGGTCATCGGGACGGCGGATCACGCCGCGGTCGCGCAGGTTCTCCACCATCGCGCGGTCGCGCCCGATGCCCACGGCGGTATAGCCGGCCACGCCACGGATCGCCTGTTCGCGCTCCTCGGGGGTGCGGCACAGCAGCAGGTTGGCGATGCCTTCCTCGGTCAGCACATGGCTGACGTCGTCGCCGTAGATCATCACCGGCGGCAGCGGCATGTTCGCGCGTTCGGCCAGTTCCCAGGCGTCGAGGCGGTCAACGAATGCCGGGGCCATGTGCTCGCGGAAGGTTTCCACCATCTGCACCACCAGTTTGCGCCCGCGTGGCATCTCGCCCGGGCGTGCGGCCTGCTGGCCGGCCTTGATCCAGGCCTCGCTGGCATGGCGGCGGCCGCGCGCGTCCGAGCCCATGTTCGGTGCGCCGCCAAAGCCGGCGATGCGGTCGCGGATGGCAGTGGAACTGTTGCCCTGCAGGTCGATCTGCAGGGTGGAACCGATGAACATGTCGCAGGCATACAGGCCTGCGGTCTGCGAGAACGCGCGGTTGGAACGCATCGAGCCGTCGGCGCCGGTGAAAAACACGTCGCCCCGCGCGGCAATGTATTTCTCCATGCCCAGTTCCGAACCGAACGAATGCACCGATCTGACGAAGCCCGATTCGATCGCCGGAATCAGTGCAGGGTGTGGGTTCAACGCCCAGTGCTGGCAGATCTTTCCCTTCAGCCCGAGCGATTCTGCGTAGGTGGGGAGCAGCAGTTCGATGGCGGCGGTATCGAAGCCGATGCCGTGATTCAAACGATTCACGCCGTACTCGGCGTAGATGCCCTTGATGGCCATCATTGCCATCAGCACCTGGATCTCGGAGATCTGCGCAGGGTCGCGGGTGAACAGCGGCTCGATATGGTTCGGCTTCGGCGCCTGCACCACGAAGTTGACCCAGTCCGCAGGAACATCGACGCGGGGGAGGCTGTCGACGATCTCGTTGACCTGGGCGATGACGATGCCGCCACCGAAGGCGGTGGCTTCGACGATCACCGGCGTGTCTTCGGTATTTGGCCCGGTATAGAGGTTGCCGTGGCGGTCGGCGGCCTGCGCGGCGACCAGCGCTACGCGCGGCGTAAGGTCGATGAAGTAGCGGCCGAACAGTTCCAGGTAGGTGTGGATGGCACCGATCTGGATGCGCCCTTCGGCCACCAGGTTGGCCAGTCGCACCGATTGCGGGCCGGAGAACGAGAAATCCAGTTTCGAGGCGATGCCACGCTCGAATACGTCCAGGTGCGAGGGCAGTGAGAGGACCGACTGCACCATGTGCAGATCATGCACGCGGGCGGGGTCGAGGTCGGCCAGCGCCTGGGCGAGGAAATCTGCCTGCTTCTGGTTGTTGCCCTCCAGGCAGACCTTGTCGCCTGGCTCCAGCAGTGCATGCAGCAGCTCGCCGACGTCGCCGGCGGCGACCTCGCGTCCCCGGGCCCACGGCGCGGCACGTTCCAGGCGGGCCTGGCGGCTGCGTTCCAACGTATCCCAGCTCGGGTTCATCGACCGGCTTCCGATTGGTGTTGATGTAATTACGACATAATTACGAAGCGCGCCGCAACCTGCAGTGCAGCAAAAGGAAGGGCCCGCGCGGAGGCGGGCCCATTCAGGTAGGCCGCGACGGTGGGTCGTGGCGGAGGGCGTGCCGACCAACGGTCGGCACCCACCAGGCACCCACCGGTTCGCGGGTTGCTCAGAACTTCCAGCGCAGGCTGGCGGACACGAAGCGCGGCTCGCCGTAGTTGTTGTAGTCCAGGTTGGCCCAGTAAGTCTTGTCCAGCGCGTTGCGCACGCTCAGCGTTGCAGTCCAGCTGTCGCTGATGCGGTAGTTGGCATTGAATTGCACCAGCATGTACGCCGGCTGGTTCACGGTCACCGTGCCGCCCAGCGGGTAGGCGATGTTGTAGCCCTGCACCTTGCTCTGCCACTGCAGGCCACCGCCGATGCTCAGGCGTTCCAGCGCACCGCGCAGCTGCAGTTGCGTGTTGAGCTGCAGCAGGTCCTTGGGCGGGTTGGCGTACAGCAGGTCGGTGGCGGCGCGGGTGACCTTGACGTGGGTGTAGCCGGCATTGACCGTCCAGCCCGGCAGGATCTCGCCGTTGATGTCCATCTCCCAGCCACGCGCCTTGGTACCGTTGACGCCGATGTAGGCCGAGCTGCCGTCGCTGAGCGAACCCTCCGGCACACCCATGTCACGCACAGCATAGTTGTCCTGCTTGGCCTCGAACACAGCGGCATTTGCGGTCAGGCGGCCATCGAACCACTGCGTCTTGATGCCCGCTTCCAGGTTCGAGCCCTGCACCGGTGCCAGCAGGTTCTCGTTGCGGTCCTTGTAGTTCTGCGGATTGAAGATCTCGGTGTAGCTGGCATAGGCCGACACGTTCGGGGTGATCTCGTAGACCAGGCCCACGTACGGAGTGACTTCATCGCTCACCTTGTACGCACCGCTGGTGCCGGTATAGGCGCCGGTGGCGTTGTAGGAGCGGGTGAGGGTTTCCCAGCGGCTCAGGCGTGCACCGGCAATCAACGACAGCGGATCGGCCAGGTGCAGGCGGGTGGCCAGATAGACGCCGCTCTGCGTGGTCTTCGCTACGCGGCGTGCGCCGGTGCGGGTGTAGGTCACCTCGGAAATGTCGCCGTTCCAGGAGTACACATTGGGGATGTAGTAGCAGCGCTCACGCCCGCAGGTGGCCCAGTCTCCCGGGAAGTTCAGCGACACGGTATTGGTGGTGCCTTCCAGGTCCGACCACTGGGCGCCGATCGTGAGGTCGTGGTCGCGGCCGAACAGCGGGAAGCTGCCGGTCAGGTAAGCATCGACATTGCGGCGGGTGTCCTTCGAATCACCGGCGGCCGCACGCAGGAAGATGCCCGAGCCGGTCACCGGTTCCGGGTTGCCGGTGCCGTACAGGCGCACGTTCTGCACGTTGCCACGGGTGTAGGCGGTGTTGATCTTCAGCAGCCAGTTGTCGCCGAAACGCTGCTCCAGGTTGGCGAAGGCGGTGTTGCTCTCGCGCTTCCAGTAGCTCCACTTCGGCGACAGGTTGGTCGAGCGCGGCAGATGGGCGAAATTGCCCTGGCTGTCGAAGAACGGCACGGTGCCCCAGGTCGAACCGGTCGGGTTGTTGTCCTGGGTCTGGTAGCCGAGGGTGAGGGTGGTGCTGTCGGTGACATCGCCTTCCAGCACCGCCATGCCGGCCATCTTGTTCTCGTCGTAACGGTCGTAGTACAGCCCGCGATCGGTGTAAGCGGCGACCACGCGGCTGCGGAAACGGCCGTCATCGGTCAGCGGTGCGGTGACGTCGGCTTCCATGCGGCGGTAGTCCCAGCTACCGGCGCTGACCGCGAACGACGCGTCGAATTCCTTGCCGGGGCGCTTGCGCAGCAGGTTGACCGTGGCCGACGGCACGCCGGCGCCGCTGAGCAGGCCGTTGGCACCGCGGATCACTTCGATGCGGTCGTAGAAGGCGGTGTCGTATTCCTGGTTGGTGGAGCCGCTGTAGGTGGGAATGCCGTCGACCTGGAAGTCGGTGATGGCGAAGCCACGCGCGTAGTACAGCGGGCGCTGCGTGTCATAGAAGGACACACTGACGCCGGTCACGTTGCGCATCACATCGTTGATGCTGAACAGTGATTCGTCCTGCAGGCGCTGCAGGCTGATCGCGGTGGCCGACTGCGGGGTTTCCTGCAGGGTGATCGGCAGGCGCGTGGTGCTGGCCGGCGGAGCGGACTGCTCGGCCCGGACGCTGACCCGGTCCAGGGTCTTGGCATCGCCGGCGGCATCGGTGGCGGCGAACGCGGCGGGCGTGGTCAGCAGGGTCAGCGACGAAAGCAGGGCAGCCGGCAGCAGCGCGCGGCGGGGCAGGCGGTTACGGACAGGCAGGGGCATGGTGGGCTCGAGGCTTGGAAACGGGGGAAGGGCGGCAACAGTCGTCCAGCACCCGGGGCGGCGGCTTCGGGCACGGTCAGGTCCATCTGGAGCGGCGCGATTACTGCGCAGGGTGTAAATGTAAATAATTCTTAACAACATTACAATTCGCGTCACTGCGCAGGGGCTTCCCGGCGCAGAGCGGTGGCGGGCTGGGGTCGGATCCCGTTGCTGCAGGCAATGGGCTCTGACCCCATCATCGACGCCCAATCGCAGGTCAGAGCCCTCCCGTGCGGGAGGGATCCGACCCACCTCGCACAAAAACAAACGGCCACCCGAAGGTGGCCGTCCGTCTGCATCGAAGGAACGCGCGGGCTTACAGCGCCTGCAGTTCCTCATTGGCATTGCGCTTTTCCTTCGCCGGTGCCGGAGCCGCAGCGGCCGGAGCCGGCACCGCCGCGTTCGCATCCACCGGCACCTCCAGGTACGGCAGGTGCAGGGTCTGGCTGGTCAGCGTACGGATCTCGTTGACCAGTGCGGCGCTGTCGTTGAGCTTGCGCCCGTACGACGGCACGATCTCGCGCAGGCGGGTTTCCCAACCGGCCTTCATCTGGTCCGGGAAGGCCTTGGCCATCAGGTCCAGCATGATCGGCGGCGAGGTCGACGCGCCCGGCGACGCGCCGAGCAGCGCGGCGATGGTGTGGTCCTTGTCGGTCACGATCTCGGTACCGAACTGCAGCACCGGGCCCTTCAGCGGATCGCGCTTGATGATCTGCACGCGCTGGCCGGCGGTGACCAGCTTCCAGTCACCCGGCTTGGCATTGGGGAAGTACTTGACCAGTTCGGCCTGGCGGTCGGCATCGTTCAGGCGCGCCTGGCCCATCAGGTACTGCACCAGGTCCAGGTTGTCCTTGCCCACTTCCAGCATCGGGCCAACGTTGTTGTGGGTCACCGAGGAATACAGGTCCCACCACGAGCCGTGCTTGAGGAACTTGGTGCTGTACAGCGCGAACGGCCCGAACAGGACCACCGGCTTGCCGTCCAGCTTGCGTGCATCCAGGTGCGGCACCGACATCGGCGGCGAACCGGTTTCGGCCATGCCGTAGGCCTTTACGCCATGGCGCGAGGTCACGTCCTGGCCCTGGAAGGCGAGGAACTGGCCACCGACCGGGAAGCCTGCGTAGTCCTTCGATTCCGGAATGCCCGACATCTGCAGCAGCTTCAGCGCGGCGCCGCCGGCACCGATGAACACGAAGCGGGTGTGAGTGGTGGTTTCGGTGCCGGCCTTGAGATCCTTCACCGTGACGTTCCAGCTCTTGTCGGCGTTCTGCCGCAGGGCGGTCACTTCATGGTTCAGGTGCAGGCTGAAGTTCGGGCTGCGCTGCAGGCCGGCGGTCAGCTGGCGGGTGATCACACCGAAGTTGACGTCGGTACCGAGCGGCATCCAGGTCGCGGCAACCTTCTGCTTCGGGTCACGGCCTTCCATCAGCAGCGGGGCCCACTGCTTGATCTGCGCCGGATCCTCGGAGTACTGCATGCCGTAGAACAGCGGGTTCTTCACCAGGGCCTGCTGGCGCTTGTGCAGGTAGGCGATGTTGTCATCGCCCCAGACGAAGCTCATGTGCGGGGTCGGGTTGATGAAGTCGCTGGGCTGGCTCAGCCGGCCTTCCTTCACCTGGTGCGACCAGAACTGGCGCGAGACCTCGAACGATTCGGCGATGCCGACCGCGCGCTTGGTCTCGATGCTGCCGTCGGGCAGTTCCGGGGTGTAGTTCAGTTCGGCGAACGCCGAGTGGCCGGTGCCGGCGTTGTTCCAGCCATCGGAGCTTTCACCGGCGACGCCGTCGAGGCGTTCGTAGACCTGGATGTTCCAGTCCGGCTGCAGTTCCTGCAGGTAGGTGGCCAGGGTGATGCTCATGATGCCGGCGCCGACCAGCACAACATCGACGGGCTTGTCGTTGCTGGCGGCGGGCACGGAGCGCTGGGTCAGTGGCCAGTACAGGAACAGCGCGGCGGCCAGCAACAGCAGCACGAGCAGGGCGAGCAGGGCCTTGCCAAATTTCTTCATGGGGGCGGGATCGTTGGCGGAGGGGAAGGGGTCAGGATGCGCGTGGGGCAGGGAAAGGGCGTGAAGAAACAACGCCTTGCAGCATCCATCCGCGATTCTAACCGGATCCGGTCGTTTTTTGATGCAACGCAGCATCCGACGTTTCGCGGCGCCGTCACGTGGGGGGCGGGCTCGACCTGATGACCTCAGCCCAGTAGCGCCAGGCCATGCCTGGCGACGCCTTCAATCAGACCAGCTCAAGAATCTCGTCACCGGCCTCGTCGATCTCCCCGGTCGGGCGCCAGCCCAGGCGGCGGTAGAAGCCATGCGAGCGCGAACGCGGGTCGGCCGAGCAGGCCAGGAACAGCCGCTGGTGGCCGGCATCGCGGGTCAGGCTGACCACGTCCTGCAGCAGCTGGCGGCCGATGCCGCGGCCCTCGTAGTCCGGCAGCAGGGCAAGCACCAGCACCTCGCCGCTGTCACGATCGGCGAAGCAGTAACCGGCCATGCGCTCGCCGTCCCAGGCGACGCGGCCGATCGAATCGCCCTGGGCGATGCCGGCTGCCCAGCTGTCCTCGGTGATGCCCAGTTCTGCCAGCTGGGCCGCACTGAAAGCGTTCTCGCGGGTGCGCCCGCGCAGGTCGATGCAGGCGGCGGCATCTTCGGGGCGGGCGTCGCGGACGAATACAGGCATGCAGGGCATCCTTGCAGTGATCGGCCGACCAGTATCCGCATCACGCATGGACCTAGTGTGGAGCTTACGTGGAGATCCGATGGAGCAAAAAAGGGGACGGAGGGGATTAAGTCGTTTAAGACCCAAACGACATCCGGGGCAAAGACGACTTAATCCCCTCCGTCCCCTTTTTCCCGCTGGGCGTCAGCGCTTGCGCCGGATCAGCGCCGAGGACGCGTCCAGTACCGCACGGGTCAGCAAGGCCATGGTCTGCACGTCGCCCTTCCAGTGCTGCCAGTACAGCGGTACGTCTTCCCACGCGCGCTGCCGTACGTAGACCAGTCGCCCGGCGTCCAGGTGGCGCTTGACCAGCGGCAGGGGGTTCATGGTCCAGCCCAGTCCGCCGAGGTTGGCCTGCACGAAGGCCCGGGTGGAGGGGATCCACCAGGTCGGTGCGGTGCTGGGCAGGTCGTCGCCGGCCATGCGCCGGGCGAAGCGCGACTGCATTTCGTCCTTGCGGTTGAACACCAATACCGGCGCCTGTGCCAGCGCCTGCGCGGTCACGCCCTTGGCGAAGTGGCGCTCGCGGAACTCGGGGGTACAGGTCGCCGCGTAGCGGATGCTGCCCAGCGCGTGGATCTGGCAGCCCTGCACCGGCTCATCCAGGGTGGTGACCGCGCCCAGCACCGTGCCCTGGCGCAGCAGCTCCACGGTGTGGTCCTGGTCTTCCACGCGCAGGTCCAGGGTGGTGCCGGTGGTCTGCGCGAACTGGTAGGCGGCCTGCGGAAACCAGGTTTCCAGGCTGTCGTGGTTCACCGCCACCGGGATGCTGGCCTGGGGCAGGTCCTCATCGGCCAGGCCCATCCGGTGCAGCGCATCGTGTTCGAGCAGGGCGGTCTGCTCGGCCAGCTGCACCAGCAGCTGCCCTTCGGCGGTGGCGGTGGCCGGGGTGCCGCGCTTGACCAGCAGGCGGCCGATCCGGTCCTCCAGTGCCTTGACCCGCTGCGAGATGGCCGAGGGCGTGACATTCAACGACTGTGCGGCGCGGTCGAAGCTGCCTTCGCGGATCACCGCGGCCAGGGCGCGCAGCTGGGCATGATCGATGCGCATCGAATTAAGCTCCGCTAATGTTGGTTTAGGAAGTTTAGCTCGTCTTTTCCATGTTGCGGCGCGACAATGGCGTCCGTTCCGGTGCTGTCCGCCTTCGCGAGGCACCGTCCCCCCAAGCAATACAAGGCAGTGAATCCCATGTTCTCGGTCATCTCCGCCAGCACCGGCCTCGGTGCCTGGTTCTCTGGTGCAGCCACCGGCATCGGCCTGTTCGCGGTGGTCGGCGCCCAGAGCGCCTTCATTCTGCGCCAGGGCATCCTGCGCAAGCACATCGTGCCGGTGGTCGCCACCTGCGCGGCCATCGATGCCATCTTCATCTTCGCCAGCGTGGCCGGCCTGCGCACGCTCACCTCGGCGCTGCCGTGGCTGACGACCGCCGTGCTGTGGACCGGTGTCGCGTTCCTGGCCTGGTATGCGATGAAGTCGGCACGCCGTGCGATCGCCGGGGGTGGTGGCATGGGCGAGGCCGACAGCGATGACGGCAGCCGCCGCGCGGTGCTGATGGCCGCGGTCGGCTTCTCGCTGATCAACCCGCACTTCTGGCTGGACATGATGGTGATCGGCTCCATCGCCGAGAACTTCGGCAACGCCCGCATGGCCTTCGCTGCCGGCGTGGTCACCGCCAGCTGCCTGTGGCTGACCGCGCAGGGCCTCGGCGCCCGCCTGCTGGCGCCGCTGTTCACCAAGCCCAGCACCTGGCGCGTGCTCGACGGCACCATCGCCGTGATCCTCAGCATCCTGGCCCTCATGTTGGCGGTGCGCGGGGTCCACTGACCCGGCGCACGTCCCCCGAACCCACGTCCTGACTCTCTCTCCAAGGTAGTGGCAACGACGGCACCGGCAACGGTGCCGTCGTCTTTTCCGGCTCTGGCGTCAAACGCTCGGCGCTGCCTAGAATCGGCCACCAGGACAAGGTGTCCACAGGAGCAGGGGAAGGATGCACAAGACCATTCTGGCGGCCGCACTGGCCGTCATCGGGGGCGTTGCCGCAGGCAGCGCGGGGGCGGTGGACCTGACGCAGTACCTGCGCCGGGAGACCTTCACCGATATCAAGATCTCGCCGGGGGGCGAGTACGTAGCGGCAACGGTTCCGAGGGAGGACAGTACCGCGATCGCGATCCTGCGGTTGAAGGACAAGGAGGTGGTCGGCAGTTTCTGGCCGCCCAGCCGCAATCATGCGCAGGAATTCGACTGGGTCAGCAACGAGCGCCTGTTGATCGGCCTGGCCCAGAAGTGGGGCTCGCTCGACCAGCCCAATCCCACCGGCGAACTCTATGCCATCGACGCCAATGGCAACCGTGGCGAGCTGCTGGTCGGCTATCGCGTCGAAAGCAAGGGCCCGGGGACCCGCATCCAGCCGAAGAAAGTCGAAGCCGTGGCCGCCTTCCTGGCCGACGACCTGCCGGGTGACGAGCGCAACGTGCTGGTGACCGTATGGCCGCTGGCCGAGGATCCGTTCACCCGCGTCGATCGCATGGATGTGACCACCGGTCGTCGCTCGCGGGTGGCGTCTTCGCCGGTACGGCGCGGTGAGTTCACCACCGACGGCGCCGGCGAGGTCCGCTTCGTGCACGGCTCGGGCAGCGACAACATCAACAAGCTGTATTTCCGCGAACGCAGTGGCGACAGCTGGAAGCTGATCAATGATGAGGCGGTCAGCAAGCGCATCGAAACCGCCCTCGGCTTCTCGGCCGATGACAGCCTGGCCTACCTCAACGTCGAGCAGGCCCAGGGCCCGGATGCGATCGTCAGCTGGAACCCGCAGACCGGCGAACGCGCGACGCTTCTACGCGACGAGGTGGTCAATCCGTACCGCATCATCCACCGGCCCGGCACCCATGTGCCGGTAGGCGCGCTGTACCTGGGTGACAAACCGCGCACGCGCTTCTTCGATGAAGGCTCGGCCGATGCGCGCCTGTACCGCAGCCTGGAGGCCGCCTTCGGAGGGCCCGTCTACATCACCTCCAGCACCCGCGATGGCCGTGTCGTGCTGGTGGAAACCTGGTCGGGCTCGAATCCAGGCGATTTCTATGTGTACGACACGGTGGCGCGCAAGGCCGATCACCTGATCAGCCGCAGCGACTGGATCGACGTGGACCGTAGCGCCAGCGTGAAGCCGATTGCACTGAAGGCGCGCGACGGGCTGCCGCTGCATGGCTTCCTGACCCTGCCGGCCGGCAGCGACGGGCGCAACCTGCCGATGGTGGTGATGCCGCATGGCGGCCCGTTCGACATCTTCGATTCCGGCCAGTACGACCGCGAAACGCAGATGCTGGCCGCGGCCGGTTATGCCGTGCTGCAGGTCAACTTCCGTGGTTCGGGCAACTACGGCCGGGCCCACACCCAGGCCGGGGCGCAGCAGTGGGGCGCGGCGATGCAGGACGATGTCACCGATGCCACCCGCTGGGCAATCAGCGAAGGCATCGCCGACGGCCGTCGCATCTGTATCTACGGCGCCAGCTACGGGGCCTACTCGGCGATGATGGGTGCCGCCCGCGAACCCGGGTTGTATCAGTGCGCGGCGGGCTATGTCGGGGTCTACGACCTGCCGATGATGTACACCCGCGGCGACATCCAGGACCGGGGTTCAGGCGTGACCTATCTGCGCGAATGGCTGGGGGATCCGGCCAAGCTGGGTGCGGTGTCGCCGGTGAACATGGCCGAACGGATCAAGGTGCCGGTGTTCCTGGCCGCCGGTGGCGAAGACAAGCGCGCGCCGATCCAGCACACCGAGCGCATGGAAGCCGCGCTCAAGCGCGCCGGCACGCCGGTGGAAAGCCTGTACTACAAGACCGAAGGCCACGGCTTCTACACCGAGGCCCATCGCAGCGAGTACTACGACAAGCTGCTGGCCTTCCTGGCGCGCAGCCTGGGCGGCAAGACTGCGACGACCGCGCCCGCGACCGGCAAGGACAAGGCGCCCTGAGCTGACAGGGCGGTGGATGATCATTCCGCCGCCCTGGTTTTCCGCAAGCGCGGGGTTTACTTCACCCCGTGCATCATCTTCTTCAGCAGCGGTGCGGCGATGAAGGCCGCCAGTGCGCAACCCAGGCCGATCCACATCAGCAGCCAGAACAGGTGCGCATAGGCGCCGGCTGCGGCCACCATGTCCAGCGATTCGCCTTCCGGCACCTCGATCGCGGCCAGCTTGCCGAACAGCGCGGCCAGCGTTTCCGAGAACGCGGTGGCCAGGAACCAGGTGCCCATCATCAGGCTCATCACCCGCGGCACGGCCAGCTGGGTCACTGCCGACAGGCCGACCGGCGACAGGCACATCTCGCCGCTGGCGAGCAGGAAGTAGGCCAGCACCAGCCACCACACGCTGGCCATCTCGCCAGTGGCGCCCACCTGCTGCGCCGCCAGTGCCAGCGGTACGAACGACAGTGCGCCAATCACCAGGCCCCAGGCCGACTTCACCGGCTTGCCCGGCTCCCAGCCGCGGCGGTCCATCCACGTCCACAGCGCGGCGAAGGCCGGCGCCAGCAGCACCAGGAACAGGCCGCCGAGGTAGGTGAGCGAACCTGCGGTCTGCGGGATCACCAGGCAGTCGCGCACCAGCAGCACCAGCATCAGCACGACAATGGCGGCGAAGAACGCGCGCGGTGCGGCCGAACCCGGGCGCCGTTCCGACAGGCGCGCGCTGACCACGAAGCCCAGCGGTGCCAGCAGCAGCGAGAGGATGGACCACGGCAGCGGCGTGCCGCCGGTGATCACCAGCGAGGGCACGATGTCCTTGGTCAGCAGGCGGTCGGTGAAGGTCACCCACGAGCCGTAGGACTGCTCGTACATCGTGAAGAACACCAGTGCCATGAAGATCAGCACCATCAGCGCGATCATCTGCTGGCGCTGCACCGGCGTGCATTTCGTGCCGGTGAACCAGGCGAACCAGACCAGCACGCCGCCCAGCACCACCAGCATCAGCATCAGCGCCAGGCTGATTTCTCCGCCCAGCGCGAACGCGCCGTTGCCGGCGGCCCACATCAGCCACGCCACCGGCAGCACACCAAGCACCGCGCACAGGTAGATGAGCCATTCGCGCGGCAGGCCCATCACCTTCTGCTTCAGCGCCGCCGGCTGCGGCGGTTCGGCGTGGCCCTGCAGGTACTTCTGGCCCCACAGGAACATCGCCAGGCCGGCCAGCATGCCGATGCCGGCTGCACCGAAACCGTACTTCCAGCCATAGGCCTCGCCGAGGAAGCCGCACACCAGCGAGGAGAACAGCGCGCCGAGGTTGATGCCGGCGTAGAACAGCGAGAAGCCCGAATCGCGGCGCGGGTCGTCCTTGGCGTACAGCTTGCCGACGATGGTGGAGATGTTCGGCTTCAGGAAGCCGACGCCCATGATGATCAGCGCCAGCGACAGGTAGGTCACCGCCAGTGCCGAGGTGTCGCGCACCACTTCGCCGTTCACCCGGTAGGCTGCATGGCCCTCGAAGGCCATGCCGAGGTGGCCGAGCACCAGCAGGATGCCGCCGAACAGCACCGCCCGGCGCATGCCCAGCCAGCGGTCGGCCAGCATGCCGCCGAACACCGGGATGCAGTACACCAGGCCGCCGTAGGCGCCGAGCAGGTCCAGGCCGGCCTTGTCGCCGAACAGGTGGTACTTGGTCAGGTACAGCAGCAGCAGCGCCTTCATGCCGTAGAAGGAGAAGCGCTCCCACATTTCGGTGAAGAAGCAGACGTAGACGCCCTTGGGGTGGCCCAGGAAGTCGTCGGAAGCGATAGCGGTGGAATTCATCGCGGAATTATAGGCCTGTGGCCCGATCCGCTTTCAGTAGATCCACGCCATGCGTGGATTGCCGGACTGGCCTGGGCGATCACAGGTATCGCAACCAAGGCAGATCGCGCCTTCGCGCTTTGAACCGCGCGAAGGCCCGCGTCGGCGGATACAGCACCACTGCCAGTGCACAGGCCGCCAGCAGCAGGCCGCTGACCGAATCCAGGGCATACAACTCGCCATGGGTCGGCCCCCAGGCCGCCAATGCGGCCAGGTACAGCCCCTTCAGTAAGTACAGGTGCAGCAGGTAGAAGAACATCGGCGCAGCGCCGATATCGGCCAGCGGCTGCAGTGCCCGCGCCAGCGGCGGCCATTCGTACAGCCGCAGCAGCAACACTCCCACGCCCAGGGTCAGCAGCAGGAACTGCAAGGACGGCGGGTACTTGGTGACGTTGAAGATGCTCAGCCAGGTACGCAGCGTGGTGGCCTGGTACTGCCACGGTGCATCCCCGTACTGGTTGGCCAACCGCAGCAATGCGAACAGGGCCAGCGCGCTGACGCCTGCCCACAGCAGCCAGCGCTGGCGCTGCTCCGGCGCGCGCTCGCGGGCGAACCAGGGCCCCATCAGATAACCCAGTGCGATCACCCCGATCCACGGCAGTACCGGATAGGAGGTGCGCAGGCGCAGCGTGCCGGCCTCGATCCAGTCGCGCTGGTGCAGCACTTTCCACAGCACCGCCAGCAGGCCATTGCCTTGCAACCGAAGGCCGTCGAACAGGTTGTGCCCGGCCACCACCGCGATTGCCAGCATCAGCAGGGCCGGGCGTGGCAGCCACAGCAGGCCGGCCAGCGCGATCATGCTCAGCCCGATGGCCCAGATCACCTGTAGGTACAGCGTGTGCGGCGGCAGCTGGAAGGTCCAGGCGAAGTTCACCAGGGTCAGTTCCAGCACCACCAGGAACAGCCCGCGCTTGAGCAGGAAGGCGGCTGTGGCCCGGCGCGGATCCGGCTGGCGCTGGCCGTACAGCCAGGCCGACAGGCCGGTCAACAGGACGAACACGGGTGCGCACAGGTGGGCCAGCAGACGGCAGGCGAACAGCGCAGGGGAGACCGTGGCTGCGTCCATCGGGTCGCTCACCTGGTGCTGCAGGAAGAAGGTCTCGCGCACGTGGTCCAGCAGCATCAGCAGCATCACGGTGCCGCGCAGCTGGTCGATGGAGGCCTGGCGGGGAGAGGGGGAAGAGGGCACGTACGAGGTTTGGTTGGCGTGACAGGATATAACATAACGTTATGCGGTGCGGCCGTTCAGGATTGGCAGGCGTCCGCGCTCCAGCCCTTCTGTGCGTCGTGGCGGACGGGGATCACCCGAGTCGATCCGTCAGGCGCAGCTTTCAGGCAGAACTTCGCCGTGTAGCCCCTGATTGGGCCATTGGTGGGAGCGTTGAGGTAGACCTCATACAAGGTTGCAGGAATCAATGGCTGTGGAGAGGTGCGCAGCGTGGCCGAGGCTGGCAGATCACCGTAGACGATGCACTGGCCCGGCGCCAAAGGCTCTGCGGGAGTCAGGTCGTACATGAACGACCATGCCTTCACCGTGTCGTGGTGATAGACCATCACCGCTTGCAGGATACGGGGCGATCGGACCCATTCCAGTGCCCGCGGAGGCAGGCCGAAACAAGGTATTCCTTCCCGATCCTCGATCACCGCGGTGCCAAACCCGCTGTAGGCGTTGACGTTGCCTATACCCAGCAGCAGGCACAGCATCGCGCCCGCTGCAACGAGGAAGGCTCGCATCATCGTGATCAATGGTGCGTCTGCCATGCGGTCTCCTTGCCGACGATGTGTTGGTGGCAGTGCACGGTGTTGGATTCCGGGAATCGACTCAAGCAGGCGCTGAGCCGCAAACCCCATCGCCTGGCACGCATCGCCCGGTGGGCCGGGGGCGTCGGGGGATTGGGGTCAAGGGACCCCCGCTCCGACAAACCGGTGCACTGTGCACAACTTGGTCAAACACGACACATCTGAAGGGGCCAAGGGCCTGCTGGGGCGCAGTGCTGGGCGAGGGCTTGCCAGCCGGTACCAACCGCACTGGACTTGCCGCCCCCTGAACGCTAGCGTGGCAGGGATTTTTTGCCAGCAGGGGCTTCCATGAACCACGACGCTGCGCCCAAGCAGCTCACCTTCCGCGCAGTGGCCCTTGCCATCGTGCTGGCGGTGGTGCTGTCGGCCGCAAACGCCTACCTCGGTCTGTTCGCAGGCCTGACCATCGCCACCGCCATTCCCGCCGCGGTGATTTCCATGGGCGTGCTGCGCCTGCTGGGCGGTGGTTCCATCCTCGAGAACAACATCGTGCAGACCGGCGCCTCGGCCGGCTCGTCGATCGCCGCCGGTGTGATCTTCACCATCCCCGCGCTGGTGATCATGGGCTACTGGCCGGACTTCAAGTACTGGTGGGTGCTGGGCATCGCCGGCCTGGGCGGCCTGCTGGGCGTGCTGTTCTCGGTGCCGCTGCGCCGTTCGATGATCGTTGAAGACCCGCTGCCGTTCCCGGAAGGCAAGGCGGCGGCGGAAGTGCTCAAGGCCGGTGAGAACCCGGGTCCGGGCCTGAAGATCCTCGGCCTGTCGGCGGTGATCGGCGCCTTCGTCAAGCTGGCTGCGGAAAGCGGCATGCGCTTGATCCCGGACGCCTGGGCCACCTCGGCCTATGTCGGCAGCTCCAAGGTCACCGCCTTCATCGGCACCAACCTGTCGCCTGCACTGCTGGGCGTGGGCTACATCGTCGGCCTCAACGTCGGCATCGTGGTGGTGTCGGGCTCGATCCTGACCTGGCACATCGCCATTCCGATCTACCAGGCGTTCTTCATGAACACCGATCCGGCATTGGCCGCGTCGGTTGCTGCGGCTTCCTCCACCGAGGCCGCGTTCGCCATCTGGGGCGCGAAGATGCGCTACCTGGGCGTTGGTGCGATGCTGATCGGTGGCATCTGGACCCTGATCTCGCTGCGCAAGTCGCTGCTCAACGGCGTCAAGAGCGGTTTCGCCGCGGCCCGCAAGAGTGGTGGCCCGGTGCTGGCGCATACCGAGCGCGACCTGCCGATGAAGTGGATGCTGGTCGCCCTGGTGGCGTTCGTGCTGCCGCTGCTGGCCCTGTATCAGGCCATCGTCGGCCAGTGGCACGTGTCGATCCCGATGACCCTCATCATGATCGTCGCCGGCTTCCTGTTCGTCTCGGTCTCGGCCTACCTGGCCGGCCTGAT
Source organism: Stenotrophomonas sp. Pemsol (assembly GCF_003586545.1). Classification (NCBI taxonomy): domain Bacteria; kingdom Pseudomonadati; phylum Pseudomonadota; class Gammaproteobacteria; order Lysobacterales; family Lysobacteraceae; genus Stenotrophomonas; species Stenotrophomonas sp. Pemsol. Next base: position 842,051 of record NZ_CP025780.1, read on the forward strand.
CGGTTCGTCCAACAATCCGGTCTCGGGCATCACCATCTCCACCATCCTGTTCGCCTCGGCCGTGCTGGTCGTGCTGCTGGGCGCTGACGGCCTCAAGCCGGTCGGTGCCGGCGGGGCGCCGCTGGGCGCGGTGGCCGCGATCATGATTGGCGCGGTGGTGTGCTGTGCCGCTGCGGTCGGTGGTGACAACCTGCAGGACCTCAAGGCCGGTTACATCGTCGGTGCCACCCCGTGGAAGCAGCAGCTGATGCTGGGCATCGGTGCGTTCTCGTGCGCACTGATCATGGCCCCGGTACTGAACCTGCTGGCCACTGCCTACGGCATCGGCGTGAAGTCCGAGCTGCACCCGAACGCGCTGGCGGCGCCGCAGGCCAACCTGATGGCCTCGGTGGCCAAGGGCCTGTTCGGTGGTGAACTGCCGTGGACCTTCATCGGCATCGGTGCTGTGGTCGGCGCTGCCATCATCGCCTTCGACAGCTGGCTGAAGTCGCGCAACGCGCGCTTCCGCGTGCCGGTGCTGGCCGCCGCCATCGGCATCTACCTGCCGCTGGAACTGATGGTGCCGATCTTCCTCGGCGGCCTGATCGCCCATCTGGTCGAGCGCTTCCACAAGGTGCGCGCCGATGACGAAGAAGGCCGCGACCGCGTGCACAAGCCGGGCGTGCTGTTTGCCGCCGGCCTGATCACCGGTGAGGCACTGATGGGCATCGCCATCGCGATTCCGATCGTGGTCAGCAGCCGCGCCGACGTGCTGGCGGTGCCGTTCCACCTGCCGGGCGCACAGTGGATCGGCCTGGCCGTGCTGTTCCTGGTGGGCTGGCTGATCTACCGCACCGGCAAGTACGCCAAGGCGTAAGCAATGGGGTCGGACGCCTTCCCGCAGGGAAGGGCTCCGACCCCGCGCTGACGGCGTCTGGGGTCAGAGCCGATTCCGCCGGAATCGGATCCGACCCCGGCGTCCCCACAAACCCCGCTTCGGCGGGGTTTGCTGTTTCTGGCGATTGCCCGCCTGCAGCCATGACCGATGGCCTTGGCAGCCCCGGCCATGCGGGCCTACCATCGGTTTTTTGCCGTCCTGCGGAGACCCCGATGAAACTGCGTCATGCCCTGCTGCCACTGAGCCTGCTGGCCGCCCTGCCCAGCGTCGCCGCTGCCCGTGGCCTGGAAGTCCGCGACATGGTGGCCATGGACCGCGTCTCCGCGCCGGTATTGACCGCTGACGGCGGCACCGTGGTGTTCGCCAAGCGCAGCGTGGATGCCAATCTCAAGGCCTCCACCGCGCTGTACGCGCGCAACCTGCGCACCCGCGACGCAGCGCCGCCGAAGCAGATCACCCCGGCCGGCTGGAACGTCAATTCCGCTTCGCTGTCGGCCGATGGCCAGACCGTGTATTTCCTCAGTGCCAGGAACGGCAGCCAGCAGCTGTACGCGCAGCCGATCAGCGGCGGCACGCCGCGCCAGCTGACCGACTTCCCGGTCGACGTGGACAGCTACCGTGTGTCGCCGCAGGACGACCGCGTGTTGTTCAGCGCCGGCGTGTTCCAGGCGTGCGCCTCGGACCTGGCCTGCACCGAGAAGAAGCTGAAGGAAAAGAAGGACGCCAAAGCCAGCGGCCAGGTGTGGGATTCGCTGTTCGTGCGCCATTGGGACACCTGGAACGACGGTCGCCGCAACACCCTGTTCGTCGCTCCGCTGCCGGCAGCCAAGGCCGGTGCAGTCAAGGGCGCTTCGGCGCTGAGCGCGACCATCGATGGTGATGCGCCGTCCAAGCCGTTCGGCGGCAATGACGACTTCGTTTGGTCGCCGGACGGCGCCAGCGTGGTGGCCAGCATCCGCGTGGCCGGCAAGCAGGAGCCGTGGTCGACCAACTTCGACCTGTACCGCTTCGACGCCGCCGGCAAGCAGGCGCCGGTCAACCTGACGGCCTCCAACCCGGCCTGGGATGCCGGCCCGGTGTTCAGTGCCGACGGCAAGACGCTGTTCTACCGCGCGATGAAGCGCCCGGGCTTCGAGGCCGACCGCTTCGGCCTGATGGCGATGGACGTTGCCAGCGGCAAGACCCGCGAGATTGCCCCGCAGTGGGATCGTTCGGCCGGTGGCATCACCCTGTCCGCCGACGGCGCCAGCATCTACACCACCGCCGACGACCTCGGCGAACACCCGCTGTTCCAGATCGACGTGGCCAGCGGCAAGGCCACCAAGCTGATCGGCGACGGCAGCGTTACCGCGGTCGACGTGGCCGGCAACAGCGTGGCGATCACCCGCAACAGCCTGAAGAGCAACGACCAGGTGCTGGTCGGCCTGCTGCCGGCCGCGGGCGAAGCCATCGGCGAACTGCGCGCGCTGACCCCGGCCGCAGGCGAGGTGCTGAAGGACGTGTCCTTCGGCGACTACGAGCAGTTCGAGTTCAAGGGCTGGAACAACGACACCGTGCACGGCTACGTGGTCAAGCCGCACAACTACCAGGAAGGCAAGTCCTACCCGGTGGCGTTCCTGATCCACGGCGGCCCGCAGGGCAGCTTCGGCAATGGCTGGAGCTACCGCTGGAACCCGCAGACCTACGCGGGCCAGGGCTACGCGGTGGTGATGATCGACTTCCACGGCTCCACCGGCTATGGCCAGGCATTCACCGATGCGATCAGCCAGCACTGGGGCGACCGCCCGCTGGAAGACCTGCAGAAGGGCTGGGATGCGGCACTGAAGAAGTATTCCTTCCTCAACGGTGACAAGGCCTGCGCGCTGGGCGCCAGCTACGGCGGCTTCATGGTCAACTGGATCGCCGGCAACTGGAACGGCCCGTTCAAGTGCCTGGTCAACCACGACGGCGTGTTCGACCAGCGCATGATGGGCTACGCCACCGAAGAACTGTGGTTCACCGAGTGGGAGCAGGGCGGCACGCCGTACCAGAAGGCCGCCAACTACGAGAAGTTCAACCCGGTCAACCACGTGGCGGACTGGAAGAAGCCGATCCTGGTCATCCACGGCCAGCAGGACTTCCGCATTCCGGTCGAGCAGGGCCTGGCCGCGTTCACCGCCGCCCAGCGCCAGGGCATCGAATCGAAGTTCCTGTACTTCCCGGATGAAAACCACTGGGTGCTGAAGCCGAACAACAGCATCCTGTGGCATGACACCGTCAATGCCTGGCTGAAGCAGCACATCGGCAATTGATGATTGCAGCGCCGCCCTTCGGGGCGGCGCTTTTGTTTCACCCTCTGCTTTACCGGTGGGGGCCGACCGTTGGTCGGTACACCTTCCGGATCTGCCGCCAACAGCAGCCGGCCAGCGGCCGGCTCTACCAGAGCGCCTGCATGCCTTCGACTGCCCTGATCCAGAACGACATCGTCGTCTTCGGTTTGATTGCCGCCACCCTTGGCGCCGTGTTCTGGACCGCCTCGCGGGAGCAGGGCCTGTGGAAGCGCGTCTACACCTTCGTGCCGGCACTGCTGCTGTGTTACCTGATTCCCGGCATCTACAACACTGTGGGCCTGATCGACGGGCAGAACACCCGGCTCTACAACCCGATCGCGCGCGACATCCTGCTGCCGGCGGCGCTGATCCTGCTGACCCTTGCGGTCGACATCAAGGGCATCCTGCGGCTTGGCCCGAAGCTGGTGCTGATGTACCTGGGTGCCTCGGCCAGCATCATGCTCGGTGCGGTGGTGGCGTTCCTGCTGATGCGTGCCGTGCATCCGGAAACCGTGGCCGGAGACACCTGGGCCGGCATGGCCGCGCTGGCGGGCAGCTGGATCGGCGGCGGCGCCAACATGCTGGCGATGCGTGAAGTGTTCGACGTCAATGCGACCACCTTCGGACAGTTCGCGGTGGTCGACGTCGGGGTCGGCTACGTATGGATGGCCGCGCTGATCTTCCTGGCCGGGCGCGCGGCGAAGATCGACGCGCGCAGTGGCGCCGATACCTCGGCCATCGATGAGCTGAAGGAGCGCATCGCGCGCTTCCAGGCCGAACACGAACGCATTCCCAGCCTGACCGACCTGATGCTGATCGTGGCGGTGGCCTTCGGCGGTGTCGGCCTGGCTCACGCCATTGGCGCACCGCTGGCGGCGTGGTTCAAGGCGAATGTCAGCTGGGCTGCGCAGTTCGGCCTGGACGCGCCGTTCGTGTGGGTGGTGGTGCTGTCGACCACGCTCGGCCTCAGCCTGAGTTTCACCCGTGCGCGCAACCTGGAAGGCGCGGGCGCATCGCGCCTGGGCTCGCTGCTGCTGTACTTCCTGATCGCCTGCATCGGCATGCAGATGGATCTGCTGGCGCTGCTGGACCGCCCGTGGCTGTTCCTGCTGGGCATCATCTGGATCAGCGTGCACATCGTGCTGCTGTGGTGCCTGGGCAAGCTGCTGAAGGTACCGTTCTTCTATTTCGCCATCGGTTCGCAGTCGAACATCGGTGGCCCAGCCTCGGCGCCGGTGGTGGCCGCGGCGTTCCATCCGGCCCTGGCGCCGGTCGGCGTGCTGCTGGGGACGATGGGCTATGCCACCGGCACGTACCTGGCCTACATCGTCGGCATCACCCTGCGCGCGCTGGCCGGGCAGGGCTGATACGGTGATGGGGTCAGATCCCTTTTGCGACGCAAAAAGGATCTGACCCCGGTTCCCGGTGAATCACGCCACCGGCAAGCCGCGTTCGATCAACCACGCCTTCGCGTCTTCGGCGTCCTGTTCAAACCACGCCTGGGTAGATCCCAGCCGATACGTATATCCCCACGCATCCATGTCGGCCATCAGCCGCTGGCTGCCGACACCGGGCAGCTGCCCGGCCAGCACGATCTGCAGGTAGCAGGTCGCGTCTTCCTCGGCCACCGAGTCGGTGGCATCGGTGTGCACCTGCGCACGCCGTTCCGGCGGCAGTACGATCAGGTGGCAGGCCTCATGCAGCATCGAGTGCACGGGCGTGTCATCGCGTACGTACACGTTGCTGGCGATGATGCCGGCCTCTGGCTCGCCCCAGTAACTGCCGGGAATCGGTTCGCCGGGCGCCACGTGGTGCAGCCGAAGGCCATGCGCGGCGAGCAGGCGCTGCGCGTCGGCGAAGGCGATGTCGCCCACGCAGGTGATGTCCACGGCGGTTGTCGTATCGGTCATGCGGGTCAGACAGCCCCGCCCATGCAGGCACGGGCGGGGCAGGGGATCAGGGCTTGTCCGGACCTTCGGGCAGCGCCACGGAAATGTCCAGCACGTCGTGCTGGCCATCCTTTACCAGGTCGACCTTCACCGCATCGACGTCGATGTTCACGTACTTCTTGATCACTTCCAGCAGCTCGCGCTGCAGCAGCGGCAGGTAGTCCGGGCCACCACGGTGGCTGCGTTCCTGCGCGATGATGATCTGCAGGCGGTTCTTGGCGGTTTCGGCGGTGGTCTTCTTCGCTTTGAGGAAATCAAACAGGCCCATGCTTACCCTCCGAACAGCTTGCTGAAGAAGCCCTTCTTCTCGACGTTGGTGAAGCGCATCGGGCGTTCTTCGCCGAGGATGCGCGCGACGGCGTCTTCATAGGCCTGGCCGGCAGCGGATTCGACATCCAGGATGACCGGCTCGCCCTTGTTGGAGGCGTTGAGCACGTCGCCCGATTCCGGAATCACGCCGATCGCCTTCAGGCCGAGCACTTCCTCGACGTCGGCGATGCTCAGCATCTCGCCGCTTTCCACGCGCAGCGGGGTGTAGCGGGTCAGCAGCAGGAAGGCCGGCACGTCCTGGCCGGACTCGGCCTTGTGGGTCTTCGAGTCGAGCAGGCCGATGATGCGGTCGGAGTCGCGCACCGACGACACTTCCGGGTTCACCACCACCACCGCACGATCGGCGAAATACATCGCCAGGAAGGCACCCTTCTCGATGCCGGCCGGGGAGTCGCAGATGATGTAGTCGAAACCGTCGGCGGCCAGGTCCTTCAGGACCTTGCCCACGCCTTCCTGGGTCAGTGCGTCCTTGTCGCGGGTCTGCGAGGCGGCCAGCACGTACAGGTTGTCAAAGCGCTTGTCCTTGATCAGGGCCTGCTTGAGGGTGGCTTCGCCGTGCACGACGTTGACGAAGTCATACACCACGCGGCGTTCGCAGCCCATGATCAGGTCGAGGTTGCGCAGGCCGACGTCGAAGTCGATCACCGCCACCTTCTTGCCGCGCCGAGCCAGGCCGCAGGCCAGGCTCGCGCTGGAAGTGGTCTTGCCGACGCCGCCCTTGCCGGAGGTGACTACGATGATTTCAGCCAAAGGACTTCTCCTGATGATTCTGTTTGGGGGCTGCGTCAGTCCAGCGCAGCGATCTTGATCTGGTCCTGTTCCAGCCACACCTGCACGGCCTTGCCGCGCAGGTTGTCCGGGACATCGTCCAGTACCTTGTAATGGCCTGCAATGGCGACCAGTTCCGCATGGAAATCACGGCAGAAAATGCGTGCCGCAGTGTTGCCCTGGGCCCCTGCCAGCGCGCGGCCGCGCAGGGTGCCGTAGATGTGGATGCTGCCATCGGCAATGACCTCGGCGCCGGCGCCGACGGTGGCCATCACGGTCAGGTCGCAGTTCTCCGCGTACAGCTGCTGGCCCGAACGCACGTTGCCCAGCTGCATGCGGCCCGGCTTTGGTGCAGCCGCGTCGGCCACCTTGGCCACCGGCGTTGCCGGGGCCGGCTTCGGTTCGGCACGGGCTGCGCGGCGCGGCTCCGGTGCAGGCGGCGGCGGGGCCGGTTCGGCCTCGGCACGCTCGTACTGCGCTCGGAACTTGGCCAGCAGCGGCAGGCCGAGCTGCTGCGAGAGCAGGTCGATCGCGCTGGTGCCATAGGCAAGCGCCACCGGCAGCACGCCGGCGCTGCGCAGGCCATCGACCAGCGCCTGCGCGGTGGCCACATCCGGCACCTGGCTCAGGCCGCCGAAGTCGAGGATCACCGCGGCGCGGCCGAACAGCTTCGGGGCGCGGGTCACGCGCTCGCGCATTTCCTGCACGAGGCGTTCGACATCAAGGGTACGGATGCGCAGGTTGGCGATGCCCACCTGGCCGATCTTCAGTTCACCGGCCTGTTCGTAATCGAAATTCACCGCCACGCTCAGGTCCCCGTCGGCCGCTGTGCCTGCGCCGGCAGCTGCCGTGCGCGTGTCCATGCCACATCCGGCAGCTTGCCGCCGTAGGTCTCCTTGACCCAGGGGTAGCTGCACAGTTCCTTGGCCAGCATGCTGGCGCGCACATCGACCTGCGGCATCGTGTTCTGGCCCAGCTCGCGGAAGCCGAAGCTGCCGTGGAAGAGCAGGGCGGCATCGGCGCCATGGTCGAGGAAGACTTCGCAGGTCATCTGCGGGTAGCGCAGTTCGGCGAAGCTCTGCGCGTCGGCATAGAACGCACGGCCGACGCCGCCGCCACGACGGCGGCTGGCGACCACGATGCGGTCGATATAGAAGAACGGGGTGTCCAGCTGCTGCTTGAACCAGGCGAAATTGCTGCTGTCGTGCTGGCTGTCGCTGCCAAAGCCGATCAGGAAGCCGGCCAGGTTGCCGTCGCGCTCGGCGACGCGGAAGTATTCAGCGGTTTCATAGAACAGGCGCAGGCGAGCCGCATCCAGGGGAAGGATGGCCAGGCCAGCATTGTTGTTCAAAGCCAGGACGGAATCGAGCTCGTGCTCGCGCACGTCGCGGATGACAATCGACATTGTGACTCCGTGGGGTAACGCGGTTGGTCCATCAAGGGACCCTGCGCACGATTATTGCATGCCCGGGGTGGGCTGCGGCATGAACAGGCGACTGCAGGGGCATGACTTCCGTGGGAGTGCGCGACGCAGGCCGGGCCCGTAGAGTGCTGGCATGTTGGGAGTCCTCAGCCATACCCGCGTCCTCCGCCTGGCCGGCCTGTTCACCTGGGTCATGGTCGGCCTGCCGCTGGCGTACTCGCAGTTCGAGAACCTGCACAGCCGCGCTGACATGGGCGGCTGGGCGATCCTGCTGTTCGTTGCCTACCTGTCCTTCGGCACGGCCTACTACTGGCTGACCCGCATCCTGCGCAGCGACAGCCACACCAGCTGGCTGGACCGCAGCCTGCTGCTGTTGCTGACGGTCTCGGCGCTGGGGGTCAGCTTCCTCAGCGGGTCGGGCCTGGGCAGCATCCTGATGATGGTCGCCGCCGGGGTCATTCCGTGGATGCTGTCGGTACGGCTGGGGGTGCTGTGGCTGCTGGTCAGCCAGCTGGCCGTGGCTCCGGTCTACTACATGCTGCTGCGCTTCCCGCTGTTCGAAGCGGTGATGCAGTCGCTGCTGTACGGCGGCTTCTCCATGTTCATCTTCGTGACCAGCCTGGTTGCGCGTCAGCAGACCGAGGCCCGCGACGAGCAGCGCCGGCTCAATTCAGAGCTGCGCGCCACCCGCGCCCTGCTGGCCGAGAGCGCGCGGGTCAACGAGCGCACCCGCATTTCGCGCGAACTGCATGACCTGCTGGGCCACCAGCTGACCGCGCTGACCTTGAACCTGGAGGTCGCCGGGCACCTGGCCGAGGGCCAGGCCCTGGATCACGTGAAGCGCTCGCACGCGCTGGCCAAGCTGTTGCTGGGCAACGTGCGCGAGGTCGTGAGCCAGCTGCGCGAGACCGGCGCGATCGATCTGGCCGCGGCCCTGCGCCCGCTGACCGAGAACGTGCCCTCGCTGGACATCCAGCTGGAGATCGAGGATCCGCTGAACGTGGAGGACCCGCAGCGGGCCCACGTACTGCTGCGCTGCACCCAGGAGATCATCACCAACGCGGTGCGCCATGCCAGTGCCCGCCACCTGTGGATCAAGGTGTACCGTGAAGCCCCCGATCGGGTGGTGGTCGAGGCCCGCGACGACGGCGTCGGCGCGGATATGGTCAATGTGGGCAATGGCTTGCGCGGCATGCGCGAGCGCCTGCAACAATGTGGTGGCCAGCTGCAGATCGAAACCCGCCCCGGTGAGGGTTTCCGGCTGCGGGCGACGGTGCCGGCAACGGTGCTGGTGGCGGCCCTTACCAAGGTTCCTGAAGGAGTGCGTTGATGATTCGCGTCTGCCTGGTCGACGACCAAACCCTGGTGCGGCAGGGAATCCGCTCCCTGCTGGCGCTCGACGACGGCATCGAGGTGGTGGCCGAGGCCGGCGACGGCCGGCAGGCGGTCGAGCTGATCCCCCAGGTACGCCCCGACGTGGTGCTGATGGACATGCGCATGCCGGTGATGTCGGGGCTGGAGGCCCTGCAGGTGCTGTCGAGGCAGGAACAGCTGCCGCCGACCATCATCCTCACTACCTTCGACGACGATCAGCTGGTGCTGGCCGGGCTCAAGGCCGGTGCCAAGGGCTACCTGCTCAAGGACGTCACCCTGGCACAGCTGGTCGGTGCCATCCGCACCGTGGCCGACGGGGGATCGCTGGTGCAGCCGGCGGTAACCCAGCGCCTGCTGTCCGGCCTGGAGCACATGCGCAATGAATTCGTCAGCCTGGACCGCCCGGACCCGCTGACCGACCGCGAGACCGAGATCCTGCGGCTGATGGCCAGTGGCTTCTCCAACAAGGAGATCGCCAATTCGCTGGGCGTCGCCGAGGGCACCATCAAGAACCACGTGTCCAACATCCTTTCCAAGCTGGGTGTGCGCGACCGTACGCGTGCCGTATTGAAGGCCTTCGAACTCCAGCTGGTATAAGAAAAATCTTTCAAGTACAAAGACTTGGGCCGTGGCCGGGGGTTTCCGCCAGGGTTGACCCCTACTTGCCGGGTAGCGGTATGCGTTACCCTTCGAATCCTTTGTCCATACAAATACGCAGCCGGCAGGGAAACCGGTGCGCCAATCCCGATAAACAATGCCCGCGAAGCCTGCTAGGATTGGCGCTTCGCTTCAATCAACCCGGCCGTGGGATCGGCCCCGGAGACTCTCTGAATGACCCGTATTATCGAGTTCCTGATCGCCTTGGGGATCGTGGCTGGCCTGTTCGTCATCATTGGCGTATGTCTGCCGGGCGAGCGTCACATCACCGAAAGCATCGAGACCAACCGCAAGATGACGATCGTGTACGACACGGTCAGCAGCCTGCGCCGCTTCAAGGACTGGAACCCGCTGGTACTGCGCGATCCCGCCGTTGACCTGAAGCTGTCCGGCCCGGCCTCGGGTGTCGGTGCCACCCTCGACTTCACCTCCAAGGACCTGGGTACCGGTTCCTGGAAGATCACCGAAGCCGAAGAGAACAAGCGTGTTGTGATCGCCATCGAGGACGCCACCAAGGGTCACGACAAGGTCACCACCTTCAACCTGGAGCCGACCGGCAAGGGCGGTCGCAACGTCAAGATCACCCAGGACTACTCGGTGAAGTACGGCTTCGACCTGTTCGGCCGTTACGCCGGCCTGTATGTCAGCCGCCAGATCGGCGACGACATCAAGATGGGTCTGTCGCGCATGGCCAACATGCTCGCAACCGTGCCGAACGTGGACTACCGCACGCCGGAAGCCCCGCTGACCGACCTGGCCATCGTTGAAGTGCCGGCCGAGAACCTGCTGGTGGTCAACGCCGGCAACGTGGACCGCGGTCAGGACACCATCACCAAGTCCATCAAGGACAACCAGGAGTGGATCAAGCGCGTGATGGAGGCCAATGGCCTTGAAGCTGCCGGTCCGTTCCGCATCATCACCACCGACTTCGGCCAGGAGAAGTACGCCTTCGACATTGCCCAGCCGGTGAAGAAGAAGGGTGCCGAAGGTGCTGCTGCCGACGAGCTGACCGTCAAGATCGACGGCGGCGCTCCGGTCAAGTACGTGCACGTTGCTCCGCACCGTTCGGCGCATGCGGCCTACACCGGCCACATGGCGGGTCTGGACGTGGCGCGCAACGGCCTGCGTGCCTGGGCCGTGACCTCGGGCAACGAAGTCATCGACCGTCCGTACGAAACCTGGAAGGACGGCATCGACAAGTCGTTCACCCCGGAAGGTACCTACGACATCTACTGGGCCGTCAAGTAATCCCCGGCTGACCCATGTAGTGTTGGACACGAAAACGCGCCGCTCATTGCGGCGCGTTTTTTTTTCATCCGGCGCCCGGCAAGGGGCGCTGCGCAAGGAGCCCTCATGTTCAATCTGGAACGTCGCGCACGTAAGCCTTCCCTGCTGGCCTGCCTCGGGGCGCTGTTGGCTGCCGTCTCGATCGGCCTGTCTGCCTATGCATCGCATGGCGTGGCCGACCCGTTGGCGCAGCAGCATCTGAACATGGCGGCGCTGTATGCGTTCGCGCATGGCGCGGTGCTGGTCGCGCTTGGGCCGCGCGCGCAGGGGGTGATCGCACACCTGGCGCTGTACGTGCTGCTGCTGGGGGTCCTGCTGTTTTCCGGCAGCCTGGTGGGTGGGGCGTTGTGGCAGTGGCCGACACGGATGGCGCCGATCGGTGGCACCAGCATGATGGCCGGGTGGGTATTGCTGGCGATCAATGCGTTGAGGCGGTGAGGGTCGCAGGGCTGTCGCTCCGATCCATGCCGATGCGATCGTGATGGTTCATGGGCGTTACTTTTCTTTTCGGGCGAAAAGAAAAGTAACCAAAAGAAACGCGCCGCCGGCCGCGAGCCGGTGCTGTGCACCGGTCCCCTGCGCTCCTCGGCCCGTCGAGGGGCGGTGCGGAGAGCAGCCGAGCATGGCTCGGCTCTACAGAATCGCAAGCACCTCTTCACCCTCGCCGGACCTGCGGTGCTCGGCTCGCTTGAAGGCGGACCCAACAGCCGCGCGCTGATCCGTTGTAGAGGCTTCGAGCGAAGCGACCGGCTTTTGTCTTTGCTCTCTTGTTCCATCCCGCGGCCATGCGCTGACCGCTCCAGGCTTTCGCCACGAGGGGCTCAGCCGTTGGCCGGTTTCCAGCACCAGTGCCACGGTTCGTAGACGATGCCGTGCGGGTTGTCGCGCGGGTAGCTCAGCTGGAAGCCGTGCCCAGCGGCATGGGCTTGCAGCCAGGCGAACGCGTCGGTGGCTTCAAATGATTCCTCGGCCGGGGCATCGCCCGGCGTGCCGATGTCCAGCGCGTGGCCGCTGTGGTGTTCACTGAACCCCGGCGCGGCATTCACCTTCAGGATCTCCGTCACGCTCAGCCCGCGTGCCAGCTTCCGTTCGAAGATGCCCAGCTGGTAGGCATGGCTGCGGAAGCCGGAGATTGCATCCAGCGCGATGCCATCGCGCGCTGCATGCAGGCGCATCCGCCGCCAGGCCTGTGCAGCGCCGCGGCGCAGCCACAGCGGGCGGGCGAAGCGGTCGCGCCCAGCAAAGTGAAGCAGGCACGGTTCGGGTTCCAGCGGCAGGCCGCTGTCGTCGGCATAGCGCTGGGCATCCAGGCCGAGCTGCTGCAGGCGCTGCTGCAGCCCGGCGAGGGGCAGCCACTGCGCTTCCAGATTTGCACCGAACGGCCGGGCCGCGGCTGCATCCAGCAAGGCCAGTGCTTCCTCGGCCCCGAGCTCGCGCGCCAGGCGCGGCACCATGGCGTGCACGCCGTGTTCCACCACCGCCGCCAGGTAACGGCCATCGCACTTGCGCCGCAGCACCCAGTTCGCTCTTGACAGCAGGCGCGCGTCGAGATTGCTGCGCGCACGCAGCAGGTCTGCGGGCCACAGTTCGATGGCTTCGGTATTGATCAGCAGGGGCAGGCGTCGTTGCATCGCCGCAGCTTACTGCCGCGGGCCCGGCACGGCCACCTTGCGCAGTGCTTCCAGCAGCGCCTGTGGCCGATCGAGACTGAGCAGCAGGGTGCTGCCATCGCGGACCGGCAGGGCGAGGACGCTCGCGCGGTTGGTGACCAGCGCGAAACCCTTGCCACCGCCCTGCAGGCGAAAGTGACCGGAATAGAAGCCCGGCATCGCGTAGCCGTTGGTCTTGAAGCGGATGCCATAGCGGGGATCACGCTGCAGGTCGACCACCTCGGCCTGGTCCAGCCGCAACTGCGCCACCGGCACGCGGCGGCGGTACATCGTCGAGCGCACATCCAGCACGTTGTCGGCCAGTTCCACCCGGCGACGGAAGAATGCTGCGCCCAACCCGATGCCGAGTACCGCGATCACCAGCAGACTCCAGGCGGCACTGCCGCCCATCCGGAACCAGGGCGGCGACAGCGTTACTTCGATCCAGGGGGCACTGGCCGGCGCCTTGTACAGCTGCGCATACAAGCAGGCCACGAAGGCGGCGAGCAGGGGCAGCACGATCCACAGCACGCGCAACGGCGAGCTCTCGGCCACCTCGTACTGTTTCGGATCGCTGGCGCCCATGGCTCAGGCCTCCTTCTTGAACACCAGCATCGCCGGGCGCATCGGTGCGGGGATGATGATGTTGACCAGCTCCCAGCCCAGTTGGCCTTGGCGGCTCAGTTCGCTCTGGATGTCCTCGGCCTTGAGCAGGCCCATCATGGACGTCTTGACCTCGATCGTCTGGTAGCTCCAGCGCTTGCTCATTCCTTGTCCTCTGAAGATGGCGTGGGTTTCGGCAGGCGGCCTGCCTTGCGCAGGGCGTCGCGCAGCACGTATTCGATCTGTGCGTTGAGGCTGCGCAGCTCGTCGTCAGCCCAGCGTTGCGCCGCGGCCAGGACCTCGGCGTTGATGCGCAGCGGATAGGCTTTCTTCTCACTCATGCAAGCTCCTGGCGGGGCGGTGGGGCGCCCCGTTGCGAGGGTGGTTCAGTACAGCGAACCGGCGTTGACGATCGGCTGGGTGCCGCGGTCCGAGCACAGCACGGTCAGCAGGTTGCTGACCATGTGCGCCTTGCGTTCCTCATCCAGCTGCACCACGCCGTTCTTCTGCAGTTCGGCCAGGGCCATTTCAACCATGCCGACCGCACCGGCCACGATGCGCGTGCGTGCAGCGATCACTGCGTTGGCCTGCTGCCGCTGCAGCATCGCCTGGGCGATTTCGGCGGCGTAGGCGAGGTGGCTGATGCGTGCGTCGATCACCTGCACGCCAGCGTCGGCCAGGCGTTCGGCCAGCTCGTTCTTCAGGTGCTGGGAGATCTCGCTGGCATGGCTGCGCAGCGCCAGCTGTCCCTCCTCGTGCTGGTCGTAGGGATAGCTGGTGGCCATCGCGCGCAACGCCGATTCGGACTGGATGTGCACGAAGCTTTCGTAGTCGTCCACGTTGTAGACGGCCTCGGAGGCATCGACCACCTGCCAGACGATGACCGCAGCAATCTCGATCGGGCTGCCGTCCAGCTCGTTGACCTTCAGCTTGCCGCTCTCGAAGTTGCGCACGCGCTGGCTGACCCGGCGCTTGGCATAGAAGGGGTTGTTCCAGCGCAGGCCGTTGTCCTTGACGGTGCCGATGTACTTGCCGAACAGGCTCAGCACCGCCGCCTGGTTGGGCTGGATGGTGTACAGGCCGGCCAGGATGAACACGCCCAGGACCCCCAGCAGCGCACCCAGCAGCATAAGCAGCAGGTTGGGCGAGCCGGTGCTGGCCTTGGCGGCCACGCCCAGTACGAACAGGGCAGCGCCGGCGAGGGCGACGAGCAGGGCACCGGCCAGGGTGCCCAGGCCGTTGAGGGAGGCAAGCGACTTCTCTTTCATGGCGGTACGTCCTTGAGGGTTCGAATTGAAGATATCAAAGTGATATCACTTTTCGACTACCGTTCGTCGGATGCCATGACCAGGGTGCGCGGCCAGCTAGAATGCCCACCCGCCTTCACGTCGCTGCTGGAACCGCCATGGCCAAGCTTGGAACTCCGTTGTCTCCCTCCGCCACCCGCGTGCTGCTGCTGGGCTCGGGCGAACTCGGCAAGGAGGTGGCCATCGAGCTGCAGCGGCTGGGCGTGGAAGTGATCGCCGCTGACCGCTACGCCGATGCCCCGGCCATGCAGGTCGCCCACCGCTCGCACGTGATCGACATGCTCGATGCGATGGCGCTGCGCGCCCTGATCGCCCAGGAGCAGCCACATCTGGTGGTGCCGGAGATCGAGGCCATCCATACCGAGACCCTGGTCCAGCTGGAGCAGGAGCAAGGCCTGCGGGTGATCCCGACCGCACGCGCCGCGCGCCTGACCATGGACCGCGAGGGCATCCGCCGCCTCGCCGCCGAAACCCTGGGCCTGCCGACCTCGCCCTACCGCTTCGTCGATACCGAGGCCGAATACCGCGCTGCCGTGGCTGCCATCGGCCTGCCGTGCGTGGTCAAGCCGGTGATGTCGTCCTCGGGCAAGGGCCAGAGCACCCTGCGCAGCGAAGCGGACGTCGCTCCGGCCTGGGAGTACGCACAGACCGGTGGCCGTGCCGGTGCCGGCCGCTGCATCGTCGAAGGCTTCATCGATTTCGACTACGAGATCACCCTGTTGACCGTGCGCCATGCCGGCGGCACCTCATTCTGTGCGCCGATCGGCCACCTGCAGAAGGATGGCGATTACCGCGAAAGCTGGCAGCCGCAGCCGATGTCGAGCGCGGCACTGGCGCGTGCCGAAGAGATTTCGCGTGCGATCACCGACGACCTTGGCGGCTGGGGCCTGTTCGGCGTCGAGCTGTTCGTGAAGGGCGACGAGGTGTGGTTCAGCGAAGTGTCGCCGCGCCCGCACGATACCGGCCTGGTGACCCTGGTTTCGCAGGAACTGAGCGAGTTCGCGCTGCACGCGCGCGCGATCCTCGGCCTGCCGGTTCCGGTGATCCGCCAGAGTGGCCCGTCGGCGTCGTGCGCGCTGTTGGCACACGGCGAGGGTGTGCCGTACTTCAACAATGTCGCTGCCGCGCTGCAGGTACCGGATACCGCCGTGCGCCTGTTCGGCAAGCCGAGCGTGCATGGCCACCGCCGCGTCGGTGTGACCCTGGCGCGCGCGGAAACCATCGACGAAGCACGCGCCATCGCGCGTGATGCCGCCGACGCCATCGGCGTCGAACTGCGCCCCTGAAAAAGGAGCGACGACCAACGGTCGTCGCCTACCGAAACCCGGTGGGTACCGACCGTTGGTCGGTACAAAAAAAGGGGACGGACGGTTACGGCTTCACATCCACCCACACCAGGTGGTGGTCGCTGCCGTCGGCGATCTTCGCTTCCGGGCTTTCATTGGCCGGCCAGAAGATGCCGCTGCCCACGTACTCGAAACCGGTCGAGGGAAGCACGTAGTCCAGGCGCATGGTGCCGGACTTCGGGCCGAAATCGCCGGTGGCGTGGAACGGTGCGCCCTTGCGTTCGATGCCCTTGGCCGCATAGGCCAGGCTGGTCTGCTCGCCGCCGACGCTGCGCGGGGTGGGGTAGCGCAGCACGCGCGCGTTCTCGATCAGCTCGACGATCGCCTCGTGGCGGCCATCGCCATCGACCGGGTCGTTGTTCAGATCGCCGAGGATCACGAAGCGCGCGTCCTCCGCCAAGCCGCCGCACTGGCCCTTGTCGTCGCACAGCCAGGGCTTCTCACCCTTGGACAGGTATTCCTGCCACAGGCGCAGTTCGTCGTGGTTGCGTGCCGCGTTGCGCTTTTCCGGGCCGTCGAACACCGGCGGCGTCGGATGCGAGACCAGCGCGTGGACCACGCCGCCCGGGGTCTTCACCGGCACGTCCCAATGCGACTTCGAGGACAGGCGCAGCTGCGACCACACGTGGTCGTTGTAGAAGCTCTGGCCGGTACGCGGATCGACCGGGCGGATGGCGCCGGGCATCGCGCTCCACTTCAACAGCTGGAAGCTGCGCACCTTGGTTTCATCGATCGGGTAGCGCGACAGCACCAGCATGCCGTACTGGCCCGGGTGCAGGCCGTAGCCCCACGCGTCATTGCCACGGCTGCGGCCTTCGCCGCCGACCACGCCGTTGTTGTCCAGATCCAGGCCGCTGGGCACACCGGTGTTGACCGGTGCCAGGTAGCGGTAGGCAAAGTGCAGCGGCTTGCCGCCGCCGGGCTGGGCGACTTCCAGGTAGCGCTTCTGGAACAGGTCGGCGGCGCGATGGGCATCGTCGAAATCGAATTCGTTCAGCAGTACCAGGTCCGGGCGCACCTGCTGCAGCACGGCGGCGATCTTGCGTGCGTGCTCGCTGTCGCCCTCCAGTTCCTTGATCAGGCCACCGGCATCATCGGAGTACAGCGAAGTGTTGTAGGTGGCCAGGCGCAGCGCAGTGGACGGCTTCTCAGTCATCGCGGGGGACGTGGCAAAGGCGGGGGCGGTGGCGCCGCAGAGCAGGGCCAGGGCGAGGATCAGGGGTTTGGCGTTCATCCCCCTATTCTGCACCCGGCCCGGTGTCAGCGGTTTGTCAGCGCCCGTCCAGTTCGTTGTCGAAATCGTGCCAGCGGCGGCCGTCGTAGGCCTCAAGGGGATGGAAGCGGCGCTTGTAGTCCATCTTCTGGTGCCCGCGGATCCAGTAGCCCAGGTACACGTGCGGCAGCCTCTCGCGGCGCGCCCACTCGATCTGTTGGAGGATCGCGAAGGTACCCAGCCCGCGCGCGGCGTGGTCCGGGTCGAAGAACGTGTAGACCGCCGACAGGCCATGCTCGGTGACGTCGGTCACCGCCACCCCCAGCAATTGGCTGGGCTGGCCGTCGTGGCCGGGCAGGCGCATCTCCATGAAGCGGGTGTGCGACCAGCTGCCGATCAGGAACTGCTCGAACTCGTGCGGGCCATGGTCGTCCATGCCGCCATTGGCGTGGCGGTGGGTGAGGTAGCGGTGATACAGCGCGAACAGGTCGTCACGGGCGGTGGCGGCGGTGATCCGCACCTCCAGGTCGTCATTGCGGGCGGCACAGCGGCGCTGGCTGCGGTCCGGGGCGAAGCGGGCCACCGGGATGCGCACCGCCACGCAGGCCTGGCAGTGCGCGCAGTGCGGCCGGTAGACCAGATCACCGCTGCGGCGGAAGCCCCAGCTCAGTGCCAGCGGGTACAGGCCACCCAGCCGGCGATCGTGCGGATCCAGCACCAGGTCGCGCGCCACCCGGTCGGACCAGTACCCGCAGGGGTGCTCGCCGGTCTGGAAAAGCCGCAGTTCGTCGTCTCTATCGCCGTGTAGTGCCATGGGCACAGCATAGCCCCAGCCCGTCGCAGTGGCGGCGACTGTCCGCCGGATGAATGGAACCGGCCACGGCGTCAACCGATGTCGCGCCCGGGCGTTGTTGTCACTCGAGGGTGAAGTGATCACCCCGACGCAATTCCCATTCCCAGGAGTGACCCCATGATCCGTACCCCCCTGCTGCTGGCCCTGCTGCTCGGCACTTCCGCCTCCGGCATCGCGCTGGCGGCCGACACCCCGGCCACGTCGGCGCAGCGCCCGGCCAAGCTGGACACCAATGGCGACGGCGTGATCGACCGCAGCGAGGCGGCTGCCAACCCGCGCCTGGCCGCGAAGTTCGACGAGCTGGACAGGAACAAGGACGGCAAGCTCTCGCGCGATGAGATGCCGCGCTGGCAGCATGGCCGCCGTGGCCACGGCGGTGAGCGCTGGGCCAGGCTGGACGTCAACAAGGACGGCCGCATCAGCCGCGACGAGGCCAAGGCCGACCCGCGCCTGGCCGCGCGCTTCGA
Organism: Stenotrophomonas sp. Pemsol; assembly: GCF_003586545.1. Classification (NCBI taxonomy): domain Bacteria; kingdom Pseudomonadati; phylum Pseudomonadota; class Gammaproteobacteria; order Lysobacterales; family Lysobacteraceae; genus Stenotrophomonas; species Stenotrophomonas sp. Pemsol. The sequence continues at coordinate 860,463 of NZ_CP025780.1, forward strand.
CCAGCTCGACCTCAACAAGGACGGTTACCTGGACAAGGCTGACCGCGAGCTGCGCATGAAGCAGCATCGTGATGCCTGGTTTGCTGCCGCCGACACCAACAAGGATGGCCAGCTGAGCAAGGCCGAGTTCGACGCGGCCAAGGGCCCGATGCACGGTGGCCCGCGCCAAGGCGGTCCGCGCGACGGCGGTGCACCGAAGTCGCAGCGCTGATTCATCGCGCGCTGACCGACCACGACGCCGGCGTACTGCCGGCGTCGTGCGTTGAGGCCCTAGCGGCCGCTGGAATGGGCCACGGCATACAGCACGACGCCCAGCACCACGATGTTCATGGCGATGATCCCGGTACGCCCATACAGCGATTCATACACCCAGTTGGTGCCGGTGCGCCCACGCCGCGACGAATCGCGCGCGATCAGCGGCGCCATGATCTGCTGCAGCGGTCCCAGGCACTGGTAGTTCACCAGACCCATGCCGAGCACCAGCACCAGCAGATGCACCCACGTCGGGGTCTGCAGCAGTACCACCGCCAGCACTGCCAGGCAGCAGGCCATGGCTGTCCAGGTGTTCATGCGCACAAAGCGCCAGACCCGCGCGCGTTCGGCATCGGTCTTGGCATAGGACAGCAGGAATCGACCGCCCAGGTAGCTGCCGATCACGCCGCCGGCAACGCCACCAGCGAACGCGCCCCAAGTGCTGGCCGGAATCATGTGCAGGTAGCCCAGGGTGGCGGTGACCGAGCCCATGGCTGTACCCCCGGCCACGCTGGCCCCGCCCAGGCCCAGCTTGCTGCTGCCCACGCCGACGCCGGCGCTCAGCAGGATCGCGGCACTGGCGGTGCCGGGTGCGGCCACCAGCACCATCGACACCACGGCGGTGGCGAAGGCGGCGCTCGGCGCGCTGCTGCGCGCGAACTCACCGAAGCGCTGCAGCAGGCCGTCGCGCACCAGCGCGCGGGCGCGCGACAGGCGCTTGCGCACGGCGGCGTCGCTGAGCCCGAGCAGGTCGGCCACCTGCTGCGAGCGCTGGCCTTCGCGGTAGTACAGCAACAGGACTTCGCGGCTGTCGGCGGGCAGGGTGGAGATGATGTCCTCGGCGGCGATTTCTTCCTCCACCCGTTGCAGGCGATCGGCTGCGCCCGGGGACGGATCGGCGGCCATCCCCATCGCCACCTCGGCCGCCTCGCCGGTCAGTGGACGGTCACGCTGGGCGCGCAGCCAGTCGCGGGCCAGGTTGCGGGTGATCTGCCGCAGCCACGGCAGGAAGCTGGTCGCGCTGCGCAGCTGGTGCAGCTGCTGCCAGCCCTTCACAAAGGCCTCCTGGGCGATGTCCTCGCTGGCCTGGCGGTCCCGGGTGATGGCCAGCGCGATGGCGGTGACCGTGTTCTGGCAGGCCAGCACGATGCGGCCGTAGGCGTGCTGGCAACCGCTGGCGGCGGCGGGCAGTTCGCGTTCCAGGGTCTGGTCGATCGATGCGGTGAACGTCGTCATGGCGGCGGCTCTCCTGCGGGGATTGTGTCCCATGACGGAGCCGCGCGCGAAGTGTGACCAGCATTCTGTGCGGTAGTGCCGGCCGCTGGCCGGCATCCTCATGACAAAAAGGGGACGGAGGGGATTAAGTCGTTTGTGCCACAAACGACTTAATCCCCTCCGTCCCCTTTTTCACCCGCGAATCATTTCGAGGGCTGGATGCGGACCCGGACTTCTTCCTCTTCCGGCGCGGCCTGCGGGGCCGGTTGCGCCTGCTGCGGCTGGGCCTGCGGGGCGGGCACCGGGGCGCCGCGATGGCGCAGGCCGATCACCAGCGCCACGCCAGCGATCACCACCAGCAGCGCGATGCGGATGCGCCAGGCCCAGCTGCGGCCGCCGCTGCCCGGTTCCGGCGCGTCGCGGAAGGCGAATTCGGCGGTGGGGTGGTCACGGCGGGTAGTGTCGAGCAGGCGCGCTTCGCGCAGGATTTCGCGCGCGCGCGGCTGGTCGTCGGCACGCACGATCCATACCGCCGGATAGGCGTTGGCGTTGCCCAGGTCGGTATAACTGAACTGGCCGCGGCGACGGGTCTTGTACGAGCGCCCGTTGGTCACCTTGACGTCGATCCCATGCCCGCGCAGGAGCTCGGCCACGCCTTCGACGGTTTCCACGCGCTGGCTGCTGAAGATCTGGCGCATGGGTTACTCCTTGGCCGGCACGGCGGCGGCCGCAGCCTGGTCGGGAACCACGCGGATCAGGCCTTCCTGCGCAGTGCTGGCCACCAGCACGCCGTTGCGGGTGAAGAACTGGCCGCGGGCCAGGCCGCGCGAATCCTGCGCGCTGGGGCTGTCCAGCGAGTACAGCAGCCAGTCGTCGGCGCGGAACGGGCGGTGGAACCAGATTGCGTGGTCGAGCGAGGCCATCTGCACGTGCGGATGGTAGTAGCTGATGCCGTGCGGGAAGGTCGCCGTGCCCAGCAGGTGGAAGTCGGAGGCATAGGCCAGCAGCGCCTGGTGCAGCTCCGGGGCATCGCCGACCGGCTCGCTCAGGCGCAGCCACACCTGGTGGTAGGGCGGGCGCTTGGGCGGGTTCAACTCGTCGCGCGGGTAGACGTGGCGGAACTCGAACGGGCCGCCACGCGACAGCCAGCGCTGCACCTTGATCGGCAGCCGCTCCAGCACTTCGGCCGGCAGCGGCCGGTTCGGTTCGATGTCTTCCGGCTGCGGCACTTCAGGCATCTTGTGCTGGTGCTCGGCGCCGGTCTCGGCCTGCTGGAACGAGGCCGCGCAGAAGAAGATCACCTTGCCGTGCTGGATCGCGGTGACCCGTCGCACCGAGAAGCTGCCGCCATCGCGGGTGCGGTCCACGTCGTAGACGATCGGGTGGTCGATGTTGCCGGCGCGCAGGAAGTAGGCGTGCAGCGAGTGCACGTGGCGGCCGTTGTCGACCGTGGCCTGCGCCGCAGCCAGGGCCTGGCCCAGCACCTGCCCACCGAACACGTACTTGGTGCCGATGTCGCGGCTCTGCCCGCGGAACAGGTTGTCCTCCAGCCGCTCCAGCGTGAGCAGGTCGATCAGCTCGGAGACGACGGGTTCGGGCGTGTCGTTCAAGGGGGCGGCCACAGCAGTGAAAGAGGGCCTGATTATACCGGTCAGGGGTCAGATCCCTTTCGCCCGGCGAAAGGGATCTGACCCCGGGCGGGGCAACCGCTACTTGCCCAGGCGCGCCGCCAGGGCCTGCAGGGCGTTCTGTGCGTCCGGGGCGAACCAGGCCTCGACGAAACGGTCCAGCTGGATCAGGTCCGGGTGCAGCGCTTCGTGCAGGTCGGCGCGAGCGATGGCGCGGGTCAGCAGCATCGGCTGCCGAGGCTGCTTGAGCAGGTTCTGCAGCCAGGCCACGGCGCGGGCCACCACCAGGTCGCCTTCGGCCAGTTCATCGACCAGGCCGATCTGCAGCGCCTGTTCGGCCGGTACCAGCGAACCGGTGGTCAGCAGCACGCCGGCGCGGTGCACGCCCACCGCACGGCGCAGCAGGCGCTGGATGCCCTCCGGCGCGATCAGGCCCACCTGCACCTCGTTCAGGCCGATGGCATACGGCCGCGACGGATCGGCGCTGCGCGCCATTACCCGGTAGTCGCAGCACAGGGCCAGCACGCAGCCGCCGGCCGGCGCGTGGCCGGTGATCGCCGCGACCACCGGGATGCGGCTCTCGGCCAGTGTGCGCACGGCGCCAAAGAAAGCGTTCCAGGTGTCCAGCAGCTTGTGCTTGTCATCGCCATGCGAGAGCAGGTGCGGCACGTCCATTCCACCGGTGAAGATGCGCTCGCTGCCCGACAGCACGATGCCGTGCGCGTCTTCGGCCATGGCCAGTTCGATGGCATGGATCAACTGCCGGCACAGATCGGTGTCCAGTGCATTGACCGGCGGCCGCGCCAGGCGCAGTTCGCGGATGGGGCCGTGGTTGATCACCTCGATGAGCGTCGTCATGCTGCGGTCTCGTTGCGAAGAAGGAACCTGGGCGATGATAACCAAACCATTCGTTGGCGTACTGTGGGTGCTGTGTGCGGCCGCAGCATCGGCTTCGGCTGCGGAATCACGCTGCGTCACGGTGGAGCAGGGCTGGGCGCGGTTGCCACCGAATCCGGCGATGCCGATGACTGCCGGCTATGGCGTGATCCACAACGGCTGCAGCAGGGCGGTGGTGATCACCGGTGCGACCAGCAGTAGTTTCGGCGACGTGTCGCTGCACGAGACCACGATCGTCGATGGCGTCAGCCGGATGCGCGCGATCGAGCGCCTGCCGCTGGCAGCCGGCGCGCGTGCCGAACTCAAGCCCGGTGGCCTGCACCTGATGCTGATGCAGGGCAAGGGCGCGCTGAAGGAAGGCCAGGCGCTGCCGTTGCGGCTGCAGCTGGAAGGCGGTGGCGAAGCGAGCGCGACGTTGACCGTCCGCAAGGCCGCGCCGTAGCGGGATGGTAGTGCCGGCCGCTGGCCGGCAAAAACAGGAAATGCCGGCCAGCGGCCGGCACTGGCGCAGGGTTTTACGACCAGTCGTACGAGAACAGCACCGTGCGGCTCACCGGCTCATACAGCATCACGATCGCGTCGGCGCCGGTGGCGCACCAGTTGTAGCCGGCGACTTCGGCGACGGCGAAGAACTTGTGGCCATCGCGGCGGATGATCGCCAGTTCGGCATCATCTGGAGCATGCCGGTCGTTGGCGGCGTCGGTGAATTCCAGGGTGAAGGCGGCAGGAATATCGGCCGTTTCGATCCAGTTGCCACAGGAAATCTGTCCCCCCAGCGTATCCAGATAATCGCGCTCGCTGGCCTCACCCTTGCCGTAGCGCGAGTAGCAGGCGAGGCGGCCATGCATGGCGTGGTAGTCGCGGGCCTTGGCGTAGCTGTCGCGCATCTGCGCAATGTGTTCCTGCGCGTCCTTGTCCTGTACTGCATCGCCGATGAAATAGCCCTCGTTGCCGAGGAAGCGCATCTGGTTGCCGGCGGTCAGCTCGAAGGCGATCCAGTTGGTGGCGGTGAAATCGTTGTGGTGTTCTTCGGTGGTTTCGCCGATGCAGCCGTCGTACGGCTCGATCGGGCACAGCATCGTCGCCACCTGGCCGGCCAGTTCCGGGCGCAGCACACCGAGGTCGATCTTCAGCAGCGGCAGCAGATGCTGGCCGAGCCAGGCCTGGTCGGCGGGGAAGACGTCGGTGGGGAAGGGGACCATGCCGGGCAGCAGGTCGCTCAGTTCAGTCTGGTGGATCATGTCAGTCCTTTGAATTGGATCGCTAGTGCCGGCCGCTGGCCGGCATGCGCGAAGCGTCTGGAGGTTGCCGGCCAGCGGCCGGCACTACCTTCAGGTGGAAGCGTTGCGGATCGCCTCAGGCAGCGGCGCGCTCTTGCCGGTCTGGGTATCCATCCAGACCACCACCACGTTGCCATCCGAGTACAGCTTCGATGCGTCCTGCTGGTCGACGATGCGGTGGCCGATGGTCACGCTGCTGTTGCCCAGGCGCTCGACGAACAATTCGACCACGATGTCGTTGGGCCACACGATCGGCAGCCGGTAATTGACGTTGGTCGCGGCCACGACCGGGGCGATGCGGTCGGTCATCGACACGCCGTCCACGCCCAGCATCCAGCGCACGCGCGCTTCTTCCAGGTAGGAAATGTACTTGGCGTTGTTGACGTGGCCCATGCTGTCCATGTCACGCCAGCGCACGCTGATCGGGATGCGGGCCAGGATCTTGTGTTCGCTGCTCATCAGGCGTCCTTCTTCTTCGACGTGCTCTTGCTGGCCTTGCCGGTGCTCTTGGCGGCCACGGCCTTCTTCGCCACCTTGGCCGGCTTCTCGGGCTTCACCTTGCGCGGCGGGCGGGCGTCGGGCTTGTTGGCCACGGCGGCCGGTTGCTCGGGGCGCGCGCTGGTGGAGGGCAGCATGCGGGCCAGGAACTGGCCGGTGTACGACTGCGGGCAGGCCGCCACGTCTTCCGGCGTGCCGGTGACCAGGATGGTGCCGCCGCGGTGGCCACCCTCCGGACCCAGATCGACGATCCAGTCGGCGGTCTTGATCACGTCCAGGTTGTGCTCGATCACCACCACCGTGTTGCCTTCGTCGCGCAGCTTGTGCAGGACGCCCAGCAGCGCTTCGATGTCGTGGAAGTGCAGGCCGGTGGTCGGCTCGTCGAGGATGTACAGGGTGCGGCCGGTATCGCGGCGCGACAGCTCCTTGGACAGCTTCACGCGCTGCGCTTCACCACCGGACAGCGTGGTCGCGCTCTGGCCCAGCTTGATGTAGCTCAGGCCGACGTCGACCAGTGTTTCCAGCTTGCGTGCGATCGACGGCACCGGCTCGAACAGCTTCAGCGCATCCTCGACGGTCATTTCCAGCACGTCGTTGATGTTGAAACCCTTGTACAGGATCTCCAGCGTCTCGCGGTTGTAGCGTTTGCCATGGCAGACATCGCACGGCACGTACACGTCCGGCAGGAAGTGCATCTCGACCTTGATCAGGCCATCGCCCTGGCAGGCCTCGCAGCGGCCACCACGCACGTTGAAGCTGAAGCGGCCCGGCGAGTAGCCGCGTGCACGCGCTTCGGGCACCTGTGCGAACAGTTCGCGCAGGGGAGTGAACAGGCCGGTGTAGGTGGCCGGGTTCGAACGTGGGGTGCGGCCGATCGGCGACTGGTCGATGTCCACCACCTTGTCGAACAGGTCCAGACCATCGATCTCCCTGTACGGGGCGATCGGGTGCGAGGAACCGTTGATCTCGTTGGCGGCCAGCGAGAACAGGGTGTCGTTGATCAGGGTCGACTTGCCGGAGCCGGACACGCCGGTCACGCAGGTCAGCAGGCCCGACGGAATCGCCAGGTCCACGCCCTTGAGGTTGTTGCCGCTGGCCCCGCGCAGGTGCAGGGTCATCTTCGGGTTCGGCTTGTGCCGGCGCGCCGGGATCTCGATCGCGCGCTTACCCGACAGGTACTGGCCGGTCAGCGAGCGCGGTGCCTCCAGGATGTCCTGCAGGGTGCCCTGGCCGACGATCTCGCCGCCATGCACGCCTGCGCCCGGGCCGATGTCCAGCACGTAGTCGGCCAGGCGGATCGCGTCCTCGTCATGTTCGACCACGATCACCGTGTTGCCGAGGTCGCGCAGGCGGGTGAGGGTGCCCAGCAGGCGTTCGTTGTCGCGCTGGTGCAGGCCGATCGACGGTTCGTCGAGCACGTACATCACGCCGACCAGGCCGGCACCGATCTGGCTGGCCAGGCGGATGCGCTGCGCCTCGCCACCGGACAGGGTGTCGGCCTTGCGCTCCAGGGTCAGGTAATCCAGGCCCACGTCGACCAGGAAGCCGAGGCGTTCGCCGATTTCCTTGACGATCTTCGCCGCGATCTCGCCACGCCAGCCCGGCAGGCTCAGCTCGCTGAAGAACTTCAGCGCCTCGTCGATCGGAAGCACCACCAGCTCCGGCAGCGGGCGGTCGGCCACGAACACATTGCGTGCAGCCTTGTTCAGGCGCGCGCCATGGCATTCCGGGCAGGGTTGTTCGCTGATGTACTTGGACAGCTCTTCGCGCACCGCCGGCGATTCGGTTTCCTTGTAGCGGCGCTCGAGGTTGGGAATGATGCCCTCGAAGCGATGCTTGCGCTGGGTGCGGCCACCGGCTTCGGTGAAGTAGGTGAAGGTGATCGCTTCGTCGCCGCTGCCGTACAGCACGGCCTGCTGCACCTTGTCCGGCAGCGAGTTCCAGGCCGCGTCGACGTCGAACCGGTAGTGCTTGGCCAGCGAAGCGATCAGCTGGAAGTAGTAGGCGTTGCGGCGATCCCAGCCGCGCACCGCGCCGGCGGCCAGCGACAGCTCGGGGTGCACCACCACGCGCGAGGGATCGAAGAACTCGGCCATGCCCAGGCCATCGCAGCCGGGGCAGGCGCCCATCGGTGCGTTGAACGAGAACAGGCGCGGCTCCAGTTCTGGCAGCGAGTAATCGCAGACCGGGCAGGAGTATTTGGAGGAGAACAGGGTCGGCGCGGTTTCCGTGTTGTCCAGGCTCTGCACCGAGGCCATGCCGTCGCCCAGCTTCAGCGCGGTCTCGAAGCTCTCGGCCAGGCGCTGCTTGATGTCCTCGCGCGGGCGGAAGCGGTCGATCACCGCCTCGATGGTGTGCTTCTGGCGCAGCGCCAGCGGCGGCACCGCGTCGATCTCATGCAGCTCGCCGTCCACGCGCACGCGCACGAAGCCCTGTGCGCGCAGCTGGTCGAACACCTGGGCATGCTCGCCCTTGCGGTCGCGGATGACCGGCGCCAGCAGCATGTAGCGCTGTTCCGGGTCCAGGGTCAGCACCTGGTCGACCATCTGGCTGACCGTCTGCGCTTCCAGCGGGTAGCCGTGGTCTGGGCAGCGCGGGGTGCCTACGCGGGCGTACAGCAGGCGCAGGTAGTCGTAGATCTCGGTGATCGTGCCGACCGTCGAACGCGGGTTGTGCGAGGTCGACTTCTGCTCGATCGAGATCGCCGGGGACAGGCCCTCGATGTGGTCCAGGTCCGGTTTTTCCATCACGCTCAGGAACTGGCGCGCATAGGCCGACAACGACTCGACATAGCGGCGCTGGCCTTCTGCATAGATGGTGTCGAACGCCAGCGAGGACTTGCCCGAGCCGGACAGGCCGGTGATCACGATCAGCTTGTCGCGGGGCAGGTCGAGGTCGAGGTTCTTCAGGTTGTGCGTCCGCGCGCCGCGGATGCGGATGAAATCCATCGCCATGGGGGATCCGGTTGTGGGGGCGTTGGCTGGGTGCCGGGCCAGCAGGGAACGGCAATCGGTCAGCCTACCGAGGTGACCAGATGGGGGCAATGGGCGACAATGCCAGCCCGGTGTCTCACCTTGTGAGACAGGCCGACAGGCAGGGGTCAGATCCCTTTTCACGGGGTGAAAAGGGATCTGACCCCGTTCCGACGCCGCCCCCTGCGGCGTTCAGGGGTTGACTTGACCCGCGCCCGATGATCTGCGTACAATCCCGCTCCTGTCCGCCCTCGATGGCGGCAGCTCAGACCACAATAACTACAGAGGAAGGCCTGGTCATGTACGCAGTACTGGTCACCGGCGGTAAGCAATACCGCGTGGCGCAGGGCGAAAAGCTCCGCATTGAAAAGCTCGAAGTCGAAGTCGGCAGCGAGATCAAGTTTGACAACATCCTGATGCTGGGTGACAGCGACGGCGTGAAGCTGGGCGATGCGCTGAAGGGCGCTGCCGTCACCGCCAAGGTCCTGTCCCAGGGTCGTGCTGACAAGGTCCGGATCATCAAGTTCCGTCGCCGCAAGCACCACATGAAGCGTCAGGGTCACCGTCAGTACTACACCGAAATCGAGATCACCGGCATCGCCGGCTAAGCATCAGGAGAAGCAGTCATGGCACATAAAAAGGGCGTAGGCTCCTCGCGCAACGGTCGCGACTCCAACCCGAAGTACCTGGGCGTCAAGATCTTCGGCGGCCAGGCCATCGAAGCCGGCAACATCATCGTGCGTCAGCGCGGCACCCAGTTCCACCCGGGTTCGGGCGTTGGCCTGGGCCGTGACCACACCCTGTTCGCCCTCGTGGACGGCAAGGTGGAGTTCTCGGTCAAGGGCGCCAAGAAGCGTCGCACCGTCAGCATCGTCTCGGCCGACGCCTGATCCAGGCATCGCCGGCACCCGTGCCCCGGCATGGGAGTGCTGCATGAAGAGCCCCGCTTCGGCGGGGCTTTTCGTTAGAGTTGAAGCAAGACCGGCCAGGCCGGGCTGCCGGCCATCGGCAGGCATAACATTCAAGGCGGCGGCCTGCAGGCCACGCCCATCGCAGGCATCGAAACAATGAAACTGGTAGACGAAGCAGAAATCGAAGTGTTCGCCGGCAACGGCGGCAACGGCTGCATTGGCTTCCGTCGCGAGAAGTTCATTCCGCTCGGCGGCCCGGACGGCGGCGACGGCGGTGCGGGCGGCAGCGTGTACATCCGCGCCGACGAAAACCTGAACACCCTGGTCGACTTCCGCCATGACCGCATCTTCAAGGCGCAGCGCGGCGAGAACGGCATGGGCCGCCAGGCCTATGGCAAGGGTGGCGAAGACCTGACCATCACCGTGCCGGTCGGCACCGTGGTGATCAACGTGGCGACCGATGAAGTCATCGGCGACCTGACCCAGCACGGCGATCGCCTGCTGGTGGCCAAGGGCGGTCGCGGCGGCCTGGGCAACATGCACTTCAAGAGCTCGACCAACCGCTCGCCGCGCCAGGCGTTGCCGGGCGAGCCGGGCGAGGAGCGCACGCTGAAGCTGGAGCTGAAGCTGCTGGCCGATGTCGGCCTGCTGGGCTTCCCCAACGCCGGCAAGAGCACCCTGATCCGCGCCGTTTCGGCGGCGACGCCGAAGGTGGCTGATTACCCGTTCACCACGCTGTACCCGAACCTGGGCGTGGTGAAGGTGGAGAACCACCGCAGCTTCGTGATCGCCGACATTCCCGGCCTGATCGAAGGCGCGGCCGATGGCGCCGGCCTGGGCGCGCAGTTCCTGCGCCACCTGCAGCGCACCCGCCTGCTGCTGCACCTGGTGGACATCTCGCCGATGGAAGGTGGCGTGGACGGCATCTCGCCGGTGGAGCAGGTGCGTGCGATCGAGCGCGAGCTGGGGAAGCACGATCCGGAACTGCTGAAAAAGCCGCGCTGGCTGGTGCTGAACAAGGCTGACCTGATGTTCGAAGACGAGGCGCAGGCCGCGGCCGAGCAGATCGTTGCCGAGCTGGGCTGGAAGGAGCCGTGGTTCCTGGTCTCCGCACTGGGGCGCGAAGGCACCTTCCCGATCATGAGCCGGATCATGGCCTTCTTCGATCGCCAGAAGGAAGAAGAGCAGGAAGCCCGCGACGCGCAGTAATGCTGTTGTGGTTCCATGCGAAAAACCCGGCTTCGGCCGGGTTTTTTGTTGCCGGGGTCAGATCCCTTTTCCGCTGGAAAAGGGATCTGACCCCGGACGTGTCAAAAGTCCCGGATCGCGGGCAACAAAAAACCCGGCCGGGGCCGGGCTTTTGTCTGCAGCCCAACCCCGAAGGGCAGGGCGGCAACGCCGGATCAGGCGGCCTTGAGGGCCTTGATGCGGTCGTTCAGGCGGCTCTTGTGGCGAGCAGCCTTGTTCTTGTGGATCAGGCCACGCGCGCTGAAGCGATCCAGGATCGGCTGGGCAACGGCGAAGGCGGCTTCGGCGCCGGCGGCATCGTTGGCGTCCAGCGCCTTGATCACTTTCTTGACAGCGGTGCGCAGCATCGAGCGCTGAGCCACGTTGCGCGCGTTGCGCACGACGGTCTGCTTGGCGCGCTTCTTGGCGGACTTGATATTGGCCACGGTGGTGGTTTCCTGAAAAAATCGGTGTTATGGGAACAGCAAGCTAGCTAGTATGATGGCGTAAGAAATGCACGTCAAGTCGATTGTCAAGAGGGACGCTGAGTGAGTTCACCCAAGTTGTTGCGGGGCCTGCTGTCGTTCAGCAGCATGACCATGGTCTCGCGCGTTCTCGGACTTGTCCGGGACTTCGTGGTGACCACCACGTTCGGCACCAACGCCATCACTGATGCTTTCTGGGTCGCCTTCAGGGTACCCAATTTCCTGCGGCGTTTGTTCGCCGAGGGCTCGTTTGCCACTGCTTTCGTGCCCGTGTTCACGGAAGTGAAGGAAACCCGCAGCCACGCCGAGCTGCGCGAACTGATGGCGCGCACCGCCGGCACCCTGGGCGGGGTGCTGATGCTGGTCACCGCACTGGCGCTGATCTTCGCGCCGCAGCTGGCCTCGGTCTTCTCCAGTGGCGTTGATACCGACCCGGTCAAGCAGGGCCTGCTGGTCGACCTGTTCCGCCTGACCTTCCCGTTCCTGCTGTTCGTCTCGCTGACCGCACTGGCCGGTGGTGCGCTGAACAGCTTCCAGCGCTTTGCCATGCCGGCGCTGACCCCGGTCATTCTCAACCTGTGCATGATCGCCGGCGCGCTGTGGCTGGCACCGCGGCTGGGCGGCACGCCGGAAAAGCAGATCCTGGCGCTGGGCTGGGCGGTGCTGGCCGCCGGCATCCTGCAGTTGCTGTTCCAGCTGCCCTCGCTGAAGGGCATCAACCTGCTGACCCTGCCGCGCTGGGGCTGGCGCCACCCGGGTGTGCGCAAGGTCATGACGCTGATGGTGCCGACCCTGTTTGGTTCCTCGGTGGCGCAGATCAACCTGCTGCTGGATACGGTGATCGCGGCCAAGCTGACCGACGGCTCGCAGTCGTGGCTGTCGCTGGCTGACCGCTTCCTGGAGCTGCCGCTGGGCGTGTTCGGCGTGGCACTGGGCACGGTGATCCTGCCGGCGCTGGCCCGCCACCATGTCAGCACCGACCGCGAGGGCTTCTCGCGCTCGCTGGACTGGGGCCTGCGCATGACCCTGCTGATCTCGGTGCCGGCCATGCTGGGCCTGCTGCTGCTGGCCGAGCCGCTGATCGCGACCATCTTCCAGCACGGCCAGTTCAGCGCCTTCGACACCCGCATGACCGCGCTGTCGGTGTATGGCCTGAGCTTCGGCCTGCCGGCATTCGCCCTGCTGAAGGTGGTGCTGCCGGCCTTCTACGCCCGCCAGGACACCAAGACCCCGGTGCGCGCCGGCGTGGCGGCGCTGGTGGCCAACATGGTGTTCAACTTCGCCCTGCTGGCCGTGCTGTACCAGGTGATGGTGCCCGACGCGCTGAAGGCGCAGGGCGTGATGGCGGCCATCGGCAAGCAGCCGGGCCTGCACCTGGCACTGGGCATCGCCAGCGCGCTGTCCAGTTACCTGAACCTGGGCCTGCTCTGGTACTGGCTGGGCAAGACCGATGTCTACCAGCGCCGGCCGGGTTGGGGCGGCTATCTGCTGCGCCTGGTGCTGGCCTGTGTGGCCATGGTTGGCGTGCTGTTGGCCCTGCTGCACTGGCTGCCGGGTTTCTCCGCGATGCGTGTCTGGGAGCGGATCGGTGCCCTTGCGTTGCTGGTCGGCGGCGGCGGCGCGACCTATGCGGTGGCCATGCTGGCGATGGGCTTCCGTCCGCGCGACCTGCGCGGGCATTGATCGCGGCCCGTGGCGGCTATACTTCAGGGTTACACCATTGAAGCGGCGGCCCCGGTCGGGCCGGAACGAGAGTTGATGAGCAGGCTGTTCAGAAGCGTCGAGGGCGGGGAGCTGTTCCCCAACGGAAGCGTGGTCTGTATCGGTGCATTCGACGGCCTCCACCTGGGCCATCGTGCGCTGGTCCGCCACGCGGTCGCCCGCGCGCGCGCCTTGGGCGTGGCCGCAGTGGCCGTGGCATTCGAGCCGCTGCCGCGTGAATTCTTCGCCCAGGGCACGCCGCCGCCGCGGCTGACCCTGGCGCGCAGCAAGGTCGAGATCCTGCGCGAGCTCGGTGTCGATGCGGTCGGCCTGCTGCGCTTCGATGCTGCGATGGCGGCGATGCCGGCCGAGACCTTCGTGCGCCGGTTGCTGGTGCACCGGCTGGGCGCCCGCGAAGTCTGGATCGGGCCGGAGTTCTGCTTCGGCAACCGCCGCCGCGGTGATCTGGCACTGCTGCAGGAGATGGGCGCCGAACTGGGCTTCAGCGCCGGCGAGATTGAAGCGGTGGACCTGCATGGCGAGCGCATCTCCAGCACCCGCATCCGCCAGCTGCTGCAGGGGGGCGATTTCGCCCGCGCCAACGACCTGCTCGGTCGCCCGTATGCGATCAGCGGGCGCGTGGTGCGCGGTCGCCAGCTTGGCCGTACGCTGGGCTTCCCCACCGCCAACCTGCGCTTCCCGAAGACCCCGGCGCTGTCGGGCATCTACGCAACCTGGGTGCACGGCGTGTTCGACCAGCCGTGGCCGTCGGTGTCCAGCTTCGGCACTCGGCCGACGGTGGAGGGCGTGGAGCCGCTGCTGGAAGCCCACCTGTTCGATTTCCAGGGCGACCTGTACGGGCGCCACATCGACGTGGAGTTTGTCGCCAAGCTGCGCGACGAAGAGAAATTCAATGATCTGGCGGCACTGACCGACCAGATGCACCGCGACGCCGAACAGGCGCGCGCCCTCCTTTCCGAACATAGATTGCGAGCCACTGCGTGAGCCAGGACTACAAGACCACCCTGAACCTGCCAGCCACCGAATTCCCGATGCGCGGCGACCTGCCCAAGCGCGAGCCGGGCATTCTGGCGCAGTGGGAAGCGCAGGGGCTCTACCAGCAGCTGCGTGACAACGCCGCCGGCCGCCCGCTGTTCGTGCTGCACGACGGCCCGCCCTACGCCAACGGCCGCATCCACCTGGGCCATGCGGTCAACAAGATCCTGAAGGACATCATCGTCAAGTCGCGCTACCTGGCCGGCTTCGATGCGCCCTATGTGCCGGGCTGGGACTGCCATGGCCTGCCGATCGAGATCGCGGTCGAGAAGAAGTGGGGCAAGGTCGGCACCAAGCTCGATGCGGTTGAATTCCGGCAGAAGTGCCGCGAGTTCGCCGAAGAGCAGATCAACATCCAGCGCGTGGACTTCAAGCGCCTGGGCGTGACCGGCGATTGGGACAACCCGTACAAGACCCTGAGTTTCGACTTCGAAGCCAATGAGATCCGTGCGCTGGCCAAGGTCGTCGCCAACGGTCACCTGGTGCGTGGTGCCAAGCCGGTGTACTGGTGCTTCGACTGTGGCTCGGCATTGGCCGAGGCGGAGATCGAGTACCAGGAAAAGGAATCGCCGGCGATCGACGTGGCCTACGCCGCGCGCGATGCCCAGGCCATCGGCAAGGCGTTCGGTGTGAGCGTGCCGGCCGACGTCGAAGTGGCCGTGCCGATCTGGACCACCACCCCGTGGACGCTGCCGGCCTCGCTGGCGGTGTCGCTTGGCGCGGAAATCAACTATGTGCTGGCCGAAGGCCCGGCCCACAACGGCAAGCGCCGTTGGCTGGTGCTGGCCGCCGCGCTGGCCGAGCGCTCGCTGCAGCGCTACGGCGTCGAGAGCGTCGTGCTGCACGGTGAAACCACCGGTGCGGCGCTGGAGAACCAGCTGCTGGCGCATCCGTTCTATCCGGAGCGCGACATCCCGCTGCTCAATGGCGACCACGTCTCCGACGAGGACGGTACCGGTGCGGTGCACACCGCCCCTGGTCACGGCCAGGAAGACTTCGTGGTCAGCCAGAAGTACGGCCTGCTGGACAAGTACAACGCCGGGCAGGTGACCCCGATCGACGGCCGTGGCGTGTACCTGGAATCGACCCCGCCGGCCGGTGAGGTGGTGCTGGCCGGCCAGCACCTGTGGAAGGCGCAGGAGGCCATCGTCGGCGTGCTGCGCGACAACGGTGCGCTGCTGGCCTTCCACCCGATCCGCCACAGCTATCCGCACTGCTGGCGCCACAAGACACCAGTGGTGTTCCGCGCCACTCCGCAGTGGTTCATCTCGATGGACAAGGCCAACCTGCGCAGCGATGCGCTGGCTGCGATCGACACTGTCGGCTGGTTCCCGACCTGGGGCAAGGCGCGCATCCAGAGCATGGTCGACGGTCGCCCGGACTGGACCATCTCGCGCCAGCGCACCTGGGGCGTACCGATCGCACTGTTCACCCATCGCCAGACCGGCGAGATCCACCCGCGCTCGGTGGAGCTGATGCAGCAGGTCGCCGACCGCGTCGAAGCCGAGGGCATCGATGTGTGGTACTCGCTGGACGCCGCCGAACTGCTCGGCGCCGAAGCGGCCGACTACGAGAAAGTCACCGACATCCTCGACGTCTGGTTCGATTCGGGCGTGACCCATGAAGGCGTGCTCGCCGCGCGTGGCTTCGGCAAGCCGGCCGACCTGTACCTGGAAGGCTCCGACCAGCACCGCGGCTGGTTCCAGTCCTCGCTGCTGACCGGCGTGGCGATCGACAAGCGCGCGCCGTACAAGCAGTGCCTCACCCACGGCTTCACCGTGGATGAGCACGGCCGCAAGATGTCCAAGTCGCTGGGCAACGGCATCGAGCCGCAGGACATCATGAACAAGCTGGGCGCGGACATCCTGCGCCTGTGGATCGCCTCGGCCGACTACAGCAACGAGATGTCGCTGTCGCAGGAAATCCTGAAGCGCAATGCTGACGCCTACCGCCGCCTGCGCAACACCGCACGCTTCCTGCTCGGCAACCTGGACGGTTTCGATCCGGCCCGGCACCTGCAACCGCTCGAGCAGATGGTCGCGCTGGACCGCTGGATCGTGCATCGCGCCTGGGAGCTGCAGGAGAAGATCAAGGCGGCCTACGACGGCTACAACATGGCCGAGATCGTGCAGCTGCTGCTGAACTTCTGCAGCGTGGATCTGGGCTCGCTGTACCTGGACGTGACCAAGGACCGCCTGTACACCATGCCGACCGATTCGCATGGTCGCCGTTCGGCACAGAGCGCGATGTACCACATCGCCGAAGCGTTCACCCGCTGGGTGGCGCCGATCCTGACCTTCACCGCCGACGAGCTGTGGGGCTACCTGCCGGGCGAACGTGCCGGCCATGTGCTGTTCACCACCTGGTACGACGGCCTGGCGCCGCTGCCGGCCGGTGCCCAGCTCAACGCCGCCGATTTCGACCAGCTGCTGGCCGTGCGCGAGCAGGTGGCCAAGGTGCTCGAGCCGATGCGTGCAAACGGCGCGATCGGTGCCGCGCTGGAAGCGGAAATCACCATCGCCGCCAGCGAAGAGCAGGCCGCGAAGTGGCAGCCGCTGGCCGATGAACTGCGCTTCCTGTTCATCAGCGGCGACGTGCAGGTGCGGCCAGCGACCACCGACGAGGTGTTCGTCAGCGCCCAGCCGACCACCAAGACCAAGTGCGTGCGCTGCTGGCACCATCGCGCCGATGTCGGCAGCAACGCCGACCATCCGGAACTGTGCGGCCGCTGCGTGAGCAACATCACCGGTGCCGGTGAAGTGCGGAGCTGGTTCTGATGGCCGCGTCCCGTCCGCATCCGAACGCCCTGGTCTGGCTGCTGCTGTCGGCCGCCATCATCGGCCTGGACCAGTGGTCCAAGGCCTGGGTGCTGTCGAGCCTGCCGGAGTTCCAGCCGGTGGTGGTCATCGACGGCTTCTGGAACTGGTACCGCACCTACAACACCGGTGCGGCGTTCAGTTTCCTGAGCGACGCTGGTGGTTGGCAGAAGTACTTCTTCACCGCGCTGGCAATCGCCATCAGCGGCCTGATGGCCTGGTGGCTGCGCGGCACCGCCCGTGGCAACTGGAAGGCCGCGGTGCCGTATGCGCTGATCATCGGCGGTGCCATCGGCAACGTGATCGACCGCCAGGTCCACGGCCATGTGGTCGATTTCATCCAGTGGTACGTGGGCAGCTATACCTGGCCCTCGTTCAACATCGCCGATTCGGCCATCGTGGTGGGTGCCATCGGCATCGCCCTGTTTGGCCTGTTCGACGGCAAGTCCGCCAAAAAGGCGGATAATGCCAATCCGAAACCGTAAGCCGGCCGCTGCCGGGAGATTGAACTGATGGATGTGCTGCTCGCCAACCCGCGTGGTTTCTGTGCCGGTGTCGATCGTGCGATCGAGATCGTCAAGCGCGCGATCGAAACGCTGGGCGCGCCCATCTACGTCCGCCATGAAGTGGTGCACAACCGCTTCGTGGTCGACGACCTGAAGCAGCGCGGCGCGATCTTCGTCGAAGAGCTCGACGAGGTTCCGGACAACAACACGGTGATCTTCAGCGCGCATGGCGTCTCCCAGGCCGTGCGCCAGGAAGCCGAGCGCCGTGGCCTGAAGGTGTTCGATGCCACCTGCCCGCTGGTGACCAAGGTCCACTTCGAAGTCGCCCGCCATTGTCGTGCCGGCCGTGACGTGGTGCTGATCGGCCATGCCGGTCACCCGGAAGTGGAAGGCACCATGGGCCAGTGGAACCGCGAAGCCGGTACCGGCCAGATCTACCTGGTCGAGGATGTCGAGCAGGTTGCCACGCTGCACATCAACCAGCCGGACAACTTCGCCTACACCACCCAGACGACGCTGTCGGTGGACGATACGCGCGGCATCATCGATGCGCTGCGCGAGCGTTTCCCGGCGATGCAGGGCCCGAAGAACGACGACATCTGCTACGCCACGCAGAACCGCCAGGACGCCGTGCGCGACCTGGCCAAGCGCTGCGACCTGGTGCTGGTGGTCGGTTCGCCGAACAGCTCCAACTCGAACCGTCTGAGCGAACTGGCCCGCCGTGAAGGTGTGGAGTCGTACCTGATCGACGGTGCGCACGAGATCGACCCGGCGTGGGTGGTGGGCAAGCAGCACATCGGCGTGACCGCTGGCGCCTCGGCGCCGCAGGTACTGGTCGATGGCGTGCTGGCGCGCCTGGCCGAGCTGGGTGCAACCGGCGTGGGCGAGCTGGAAGGCGAACCGGAATCGATGGTGTTCGCGCTGCCGAAGGAACTGCGTCTGCGCCTGGTCGACTGACCGGGAAGCGCCTCATCCACGCATGGCGTGGATCTACTGAAACTGCTCTGGTGGGTGCGAACCTTGGTTCGCACGCTTTTTGTCATGCGCGGATGGCCGGCCCGCCCATGACCTTTGGCCATGGGGCAGGGCACTTTACAGGCCTAGCATCGGAGGATTCTCCGCTGTTGGATGCTGCCCGATGAAGACCCGAGCCCTGGTGATGTCCGTGCTGTTCGCGCTGGCTGCTTCGCCTGCACTGGCGCAGACCTCGCCGCCTGCCGACGCCGCGGCTCCCGGCCTGCTGCGCATCGATGTGGATGCGCGCGATCTCGCTCGCCGCATCTTCAAGGTGACCGCCACCGTACCGGTCAAACCCGGTCCGATGACCCTGCTGTACCCGCAGTGGATTCCCGGCAACCATTCGCCCACCGGGCCGATCGACAAGCTGGCCGGCCTGCGCGTGACCGCCAACGGCAAGCCGTTGGCCTGGCAGCGCGACCAGTACAACGTCTATGCGTTCAAGGTAGACGTGCCCGAGGGCGTCAGCGAGATCGTCGCCCACTTCGACTTCCTGTCCTCGCAGGGCGGCAGCCAAGGCCGGGTGGTGATGACCCCGGAGATGCTCAACCTGCAGTGGAATGCCAACTCGCTGTATCCGGCCGGCGTCGATACACGCGACCTGCAGGCGCAGGCCAGCGTGATCCTACCCAAGGGCTGGTCGTTTGCCACTGCGCTGGAAACCGCGCGCCGCGACGGCGATACCGTGGTGTTCAAGCCGATCTCCTATGACCACCTGGTCGATTCGCCGTTGTTTGCCGGCGAGCACTACCAGCGCATCGATCTCGATCCGGGCGCGAAGGTGCCGGTGCACCTCAATGTGTTCGCCGACGAGGCCAAGTCGCTGAAGCCGAGCGAGGCACAGATCACCCTGCACCGCGCACTGGTGCGGCAGGCCGACAAGCTCTACGGTGCGCGCCACTACAACCACTATGAATTCCTGCTGGCGTTGACCGACCGTCTTGGTGGCATCGGCCTGGAGCATCACCGTTCCAGCGAGAACAGTGCCGACCCGGGTTACTTCACCGAGTGGGACGACAACGCCTGGATGCGCGATCTGCTACCGCACGAGTACACCCATTCCTGGAACGGCAAGTACCGGCGTGGCGCTGACCTGGCAACCGCCAACTTCAACACGCCGATGGGCGACAGCCTGCTGTGGGTCTACGAAGGTCAGACCCAGTTCTGGGGACAGGTGCTGGCGGCACGCTCGGGGCTGTGGTCGACGGCGCAGGCGCGCGACATGCTGGCCAATGTGGCCGCGACCTATGATCGCGGCCGCCCGGGCCTGGCCTGGCGCCCGTTGCAGGACACCACCAACGACCCGACCATCGCCCAGCGCCGGACGTTGCCGTACCGCAACTACCAGATGAGCGAAGACTATTACTCCGGTGGCCAGATGCTGTGGCTGGAAGTGGAGGGCAAGCTGCGCGAACTGAGCGGCAACCGCCGCAGCCTGGATGACTTCGCGCGCGCCTTCTTCGGGGTTGGCAACGGTGACTGGGACGTCAACCCCTACACCTTCGACGACGTGGTGGCGACCTTGAACGGCATCGTGCCGTACGACTGGGCGACGTTCCTGCGCGGGCGCCTGGACGGCCACGGTTCGTTGACCGGGGGGCTGGAACTGGCGGGCTGGAAGCTGGTCTACCGCGATACTCCGAACGACGCCTACAAGGCGCAGGAAAAGCGTGCCAAGGCCGCACTGCTGGCCTATTCGCTGGGCGCGACCGTGCTCGACAGCGGCGTGGTCGGCGACGTGATCTGGGACAGCCCGGCGTTCAACGCCGGTCTTGCACCCGGCATGAAGGTGATTGCGGTTGGCGGGCGCGAGTACAGCAGCCAGCGCTTGAAGGATGCGGTGGCGACGGCGGCCAAGGACAAGGCGCCGATCGTCCTGCTGGTGAAGCAGTTCGACCGCATCGAGACGATGAACATCGACTACCACGGTGGCCTGCAGTATCCGGTGCTGGAGCGTATCGCCGGCAAGCCTGACCGCCTGGCGGACCTGTGGAAGGCGCGATGAAACCGCGCGCCCGCGATGGCGTGATCCTGTTGATGGCGATCCTCGCCATCGTCGGCGCGTTCTTTCACGGTGACGGGCGCTGGCTGCATTGGCTGGCGAAGCCGGCGACCACGCTGCTGATCGCTGCCATCGCCTGGCGGGTGCGTGATCCTGCGCAGCCGTCCTACCGGCGCGCGGTGCTGGCCGGCATGCTGTTGTCGTGCCTGGGTGACATCGCGCTGATGTTGCCGATGGACGCGTTCGTACCGGGGCTGGTGGCGTTCCTGCTGGCGCACCTCTGCTACATCGTCGCCTTCCGTGAGGGCCTGCGTGCCGGGCGTGGCCTGCTCGCCGCCAGCATCCTGCTCGGTGCGTTCGCTGTACTCAATGTGCTTGGGCTGTGGCCGCACCTGCCTGCACCGATGCGTATGCCGGTGCTGGCGTACGTGGTGGTGCTGGCCTCGATGGCGATGTTGGCCTTGGCACGGCAATGGCGCAGCCCGCAGCCTGCCGTGGAAGCCCGAAGTGCGCCCTGGGCTGCCGTCGGTGCGCTGCTGTTCGTGGCCAGCGATTCGCTGCTGGCCTGGGACCGCTTCGCCGGCGGCCTGCCACTGGCCAGCCTGCTGGTGCTGTCCACCTATTACGGCGCGCAGTACGCCATCGCCCGTTCGGTGAAATAGAAAAAGGGGACGGAGGGGATTAAGTCGCAGACCGCACCAAGGCACATGCGACTTAATCCCCTCCGTCCCCTTTTTGCGTTGACTATCGTCGGTTCGCGTGGCCGGAACGCCCCTGTGCGTCGAACGAGAGTCGTGCGGACTGGCGATCGCCGGCGACCTCGTCCGGCAGCCACACCAGCCTGCCCCCCTTGCGCACGATCACATAGACGTGGCCGACGTCACCCGGCGTGGCCATCAGCGCGTTGCGCTGCGCCTGCAGCGCCTGGGCCACGCGTGGCACCGCCTCGAAATCGATGTTGGCCAGCGCCGTGCTGCTGCGGCGCAGGGTGATGGTGGGCGCGAAGCGCTGCGGATCGACCGGGTCACCCTTGCGCCACTGGCCGTGCTCGAAGTGGTAGCTGTCCACGTGCGTAGGTTGCTGCGGATCGACCAGATCCAGATTGATGCGGCCATCATCGTAGAAGTGGATGCTGTGGAACACCATCAACCGGTGCCCGGCCAGGGCTGGCATCTGTTCCAGTGCCTGGCGGGCGGCCAGCAGGTAGTCCGCATCGAACAAGCGGTTGCTGCGTTCGGGCATCGGCATCGACCGCGGTTCGGGAATCGGTGCGAGCGAAGCAGGCCGCTCGCGCGGTGGAGGCGTGGTGATCGGCGTGGTTGCGCGGTCATCCTGCACCGAATGGCCCATCGTTTCGGCAAGGGTCTGCAGTGCCCCGCCGGCAACGGCGACGCCGGCCAGCAACAGCAGCACCATCGAAAATACCAGTCGCGTCGAGGGGGGCTGCTTCATACACCCTCCAGGCGAACGTTGCCGCGATCTTCCGGGTCGTACAGCAGCGTGACCTGCTCGCGTGGAAGGTTGGCCAGCTCGATCAACGGGATGAAGCGGCGCACGTTCACCTGCTGTATGCCACCTTCGCGGTCGGTGTACTCCAGCTGGAACTCCACCTGCGGCTGCTCGTTGAGGTAGGTGCCGGTCTGGCGCAGCTTCAGCACCTTCGCATCCACGCCGATGCCGCGGTACTTCAGCGCGTCTCCGCGTGCATCGGCCTGCAGCAGGCGCCCCAGGACGCGCAGGCCCAGGGCGTAGCCGCACAACACCAGCGGGCACACCAGCAGTGGGTGGCCGAAGGACATGAACGTCCAGCCCAGGCCCTCACTCTGCAGCCGATAGGCGAGCACGTAGGCGCTGGCAACCACGACGATGCCGATGACCGCGCCGGCGCCGCGGCGCCAGAGGCTGGCGACATCAAGTTCGGGCTGGGCGCCCTCCAGCACCACATTGGGGAACGCACCCGGCGTCCGGCTCAGGCGAACCTCGATGCGCTGGCCGGCCACGAAACGCTGCAGCTGCGGTTTGCTGTCCACCACCAGCATCTGTTCATGGATCGGCGTGCCGGACAGGTTCTGGAAGCCAAGCTTCAGTCTCCACTGCGCGAAGCCGCGCACGTGCACGCCGGTCTGCTCGGCCTGTTCGATCAACGCATCACGCGGCTCACCGTCGGCCAGGATGGTGCGCACCCGATGCAGCGCGCGCGGCGGGCCCAGCAGCAGGTAGTGCAGGAAGGCGAGCAGCAACGCGAGCCACAGGGCCAGCGACAGGGCGAGCAGCAGCAGGGCCAGCCATGGCGCGCTGCGGTCGGCCAGTGGCACCGGCCACGACGTGCCGAAGTAGAGGATGCAGGGGAAGGGCAACGCGAAGAACAGCAGGAACGCGCCCCAGAACCAGAGATAGGCCTTCATGGGGTGGTGGGGGACCGATGGAACAGGGCGCGTAGGGTACTACGCTCAGCGGATCTGCAGGGTCAGCAGGAAGTAGCGGCCAAGTGGATCGTCCAGCCCCGGCATCTGGCCGCCATTGCCGACCAGGTAGTTCACCGGTTGCGTGTCGAGCACGTTGTGCACGTCCAGCGCGGCGACCAAGCGCGGCCCCAGCCGCCTTGCCAGGTGCAGGTTCCAGCGCAGCTGCCGCGGATTCATGCAATGGTTCTGCTCGCGCTGTTCCTCCGGGCATTCCGCACCGGGCAGCCAGGCACGCGTGCGCCCTACCTGGTTGCCGCGCAGGGCGATGTCCCAGTTGCTGTTCTGCCACTGCACATTGAGCACGGCGGCCATCGCTGGCGTGACATGGCCACGCAGGTCCACCGTCGCTTCATGGCCACGCTCGCGGCGCAGTTCCTGCTGCTTCAGCGCATCGAGCGAGAACAGCCACTGGCCGGTGCTGCCGGTGTCGATGTGGTACTCCCCGCGCAGAACAAGGTTGCGCGACGTGGTGCGGCCGATGTTGTCGAAGGACAGGCGCAGGTTGTGCAGGTTGCCGTCCTCGTCCAACTCCCACGTGCTTGAATTCCACACTGCGTCGGCCGGTTGCAGGGCCAGGATCTCGTTGCGCAGTTCGACGATGTTGTGGGTCAGCGACAGTGAAAACGCATCGGTCGGTGTCCAGGTCGCACCCAGGGAATGGCTGCGCGACCGCTCCGCTTTCAGCGCATCGTTCTCCACCACGTCCACGGTTACGCTGCAGCGTCCGTTGCCGTTGCTCTGCGCGCAGTTGGGCAGTGCGCTGGAGGCGGGTAGTTCGATCGCGCCGAAATAGCCCGGCGGCCGCCGTTGCTCGAACAGGCTGGGGGCCCGGTAGCCGCGCCCGGTGGCAAGCAGGAATGACCACTGCGGTGTCGGGCTCCAGCGTACGCCCACGCGGGGCGAGAAAGCCTGGTAATCGCCATCGCGGTCCCAGCGTGCTGCCAGGTCCATGCGCAGCGTGCGCGCCAATGGCAGGCCGAGTTCGGCGTAGGCACCGCCACTGCGGCGTGACAGGTGGCGTTGTTCCTGTGGCAGGCCCAGCGCCAGGTCGCCCTGGCTCAGCAGCGCGTCGGGATGCGACGTCCAGCGTTCCTGGCGCAGGTCGATGCCGGTGGCCACTTGTGCAGCACCGCCGGCCAATGGCATCAACTCGCGCTGCATGCCCCACCAGCCCTGCCACTGCTCGGTGCGCCCGCGGTTGCGGATCGACGGGAACAGCTGCGCGGCGGTCTCTGCCGGCAACGAGGTGAAGCCGGGCAGGAAATCCAGCGTCTCGGCAGCGCGCAGCAGTGGTTGGGCGCGCACGGTGCCGGACGTCGTCAGGGTGACATCGCTGCGCTGTGCGCTGATGCCGGCATCCCAGCTGCGGCGGCCCTGGTCGCGGCCCATGCCGAAGGTGACGTCGGCATCGGTGGCACGTACATGCGGACGCACGTTGCCGGCTTCGCGCAGCACGCTGTTGAAGGTGAACCCATAAAGCCCGATGGCTACGGCGGTCGGGCCGAGGTCGAAGCGTTGCCGGTTGTGGCTGGCCCGCGCCTCGGCGTAGGCGTAGCGACCTTCGCCGCGCTCATGCCGATAGCGCAGGTAGGCCGAGGCGGTGTCCGAGGCCGGTTGCAGCGAACGCGGGCGTGCGCTGTCAAACCAGCAGGCGCCATCGCGCCGTTTCAATGGCCCTTCGCAGCGCTTTGCCGGCCAGTAGCGTCCATCGCGGAACGCGCCGATCAGGTACTGCGAGGTTTCCGCATGCCATTCGCGGCGATCGCCGGCCACGTGGTCGATGCGATGCAGGTCGACGCCAGCGAACCAGCGGTCCCCTCCGTCGCGCACGCCACCGGTGGCCGCCTGCAGGCGATACTGGCCGGCGTCGCCGCGCCCGCTCAGGCCGGTCTGCAGCATGGCTTCAGGGCCATCGGCCTGGTCACGCAGGATGATGTTGACCACGCCGGACATCGCGTCGGCACCATAGATGGCCGACGCACCGCCACGCACCAGTTCGATGCGCTCGACGAAGCTGAGCGGGATGCCCCCCAGGTCGGTGAGCCCGCCCTGTTCCAGCGACACCATCGGATAGCGTGGCAGGCGCCGGCCATTGACCAGGAACAAGGTCGCACGCGGACCCATGCCGTCCAGGCTGGTGGTGGTGGCCGCACCCACCGGCAGGTACTGCGAATCGCCACTGCGCGAGGTGCTCATCGCCGGGTGGCCGTTCATGCCCGGCAAGTGCCGCAGCAGGTCGAACAGGCTGCCGTAACCGCTGCGCAGGATGTCATCGCGGTCGATGATGGTCACCGGCAGCGTGGTCTGCACGGAGGTGCGCGGCAGCCGGCTGCCGGTGACATGGATCGGCGCCAGCTCCACCTGCGGTGGCGTCTCGGGCACCCCGCCCGGCGACGGTACCGCGGGCATCGCACGCGTCGCGACCGGCGGGGGCGATGGCGGTGCTGGCCGGGTGCGGCGGACGACGAATCCACCGGCAGGCGTGCGCAGGATGGTCACCGGCATGCCGGCGACCAGTTCCTTCAGGGCCGCGGCCGCATCGCGTTGGCCATGGGTGCCGGCCGTGCGCAGGCCATCCAGTTCACGCGCATCGAACAGCAGGGCGATGCCACTCTGGCGCGCCCATTGCTGCAGGGCCGGTGCGAGTGGGCCTGAACCCACATGGACCTCCAGGGTGCCGGCCTGTTCGGCTGCATCGGCAGAGGGCAGCGCGGCGATGCTCAGCGCGAAGCAGAACAGGGTGCAGAGCAGCCCCTCCCGCAGCGCGCCCGGTACTGCCTTCACTGCAGGCCTCCTCAGTACGTGCGGCGCAGTTCCAGCGCGCCATCCGGTCGCGTCTGGCCAGCTACCGACCAGCCCAGTTCCAGCGCCGACAGCAGTTCCTGCGCATCGCCGGCACGGAAGGTGCCACTCACGGCCAGGCTGGCGATCTCGGGATCGGCGATCACCAGCGGCGTGCGACCGTAGCGGTTCATGCGCTCGACCACGATCGACAGCGGCGTGGCATCGAACACCAGCTGTCCCTGCAGCCAGCCTTCGGCAGCGGCATTGGACGACAGCGCCGGGCCGGGCTGGAAGCGGCCCGATGGCAGCACCTGCAGCTGCTGGCCGGGTGCCAGGGTGTGCTGCGTCCCCCCATTGCTGACTTCCACCGCACCTTCCAGCAGTGCGACTTCGACCAGGCCGTCGTTCAGGCGCTCCACCTGGAAGGTTGTGCCGATGTCGCGGATGGTGCTGTCGCCGGCGCGCAGCTGCAGCGCCTTGCTCGACGGTGCGACCTGCAGCTGCACGCGGCCCCGTTCCAGCACCAGGTTGCGATGGCGCCAACCGAATCGGGCATGCAGCGTGGTGCCCGCATCCAGCGTGGCCACGCTGCCATCGGCCAGCGTCTGCTGCCGGGGCTGGTGGGAATCGTTGGCATAGCGCAGCGGCGTGGGGTTGCCGTCGATGGCGACCATCCAGCCGATCCCGATGGCCAGGCAGACGCCTGCGGCGGCCACTGCCGGCAGCCAGCGACGCTGTGCCGGCCGTGCCGCACGTGCTGCGGCGGTGCGCAGCCACGGGTCGGCGGCCAGTTCTTCGCCCCGCTGGAACAGGGTCTCGGCCTGGATCCAGGCGCTGACATGGGCCGGGTCCTCGGCCAGCCAGTCCTCGAACCTCTCTCGCTCGCCCGGCGTGCAGTCCGGAGCCTCCAGCCGCGCCACCCAGGCGCTGGCGCGTTCAAACAGCAGGGTGTCTTCCCTGGGGCTGGCGTGACTCATCCGTTGTCCCTGTCGTTGTGCAGCGGATCCGATCCGAGTTCCTGGCGCAGGCCCTGCAGGGCGCGGGCGATATGTTTTTCCACGGTCTTGGCGGTGATTCCACAGTGCCGCGCGATCTGCGTATAGCTCATGCCGGTGATCCGGTTGAGCAGGTACACCTCGCGCGCGCGCTCGGGCAGCTTGAACAGGGCCTGCCGCAGCAGGGACAGCATCTGCCCGGACTCGGCCTGGCGCAATGGATCGGGCGACGTGCTGGAGGGCTCGTCGCCGCCATCGTGTTCGGCAAGGGACAGGTGTGGCCGCGACTGCGACGAGCGGCCACGGTCTGCCAGGCGGTTGCGGGCGATACGATACAGCAGCAACCGCAGCTCGTCGGCACTGTGCGCGCGATAGCGGATCAGCCGCTCCATGCAGTCCTGCGCGATGTCCTCGGCATCCTCCGGCCCAACGCCGCGCGTGCGCAGGAAAGCGCACAACGGCGCGCGTTCTTCCCGTACGAACGCAATGAACGCGTCCGTCGGCACGGACAGGTCCGGCGCGCGATGGATCAGAGGAGAGGGGGTGGACAGGGCTGGCCTCGGGCGTCGGTGGCGGGTGCGTCTTCGAGTTTTACGCGACGATGACCGGATGGGGAAGAGTGTGCATGGCCCCTGATTTCATTGTGAATGCATTCATGTTTCGGAGGCTGGTGCGCTGGGGGAGTTTGCGCCGCCCGGACGTTGAACTCCTGACCCGTGTGTTGCGGGTGGAGAGAGAACACATGAAACATTCGAAGTTGAGCCTGGCCCTGGCCGGGCTGATGGGCGTCACCGCCATGGCGGCGGTTGATGACGTCATGGCAATGAATTATCACGTGCGGGACGATCGCGTCTTCCTCAGCGGCGGCGTCACCGTCGCCGACGTGGTGGCGCTGCCCGCGCTGCTGGCCAAGGCACAGGCTGAAGGCCGTCCGATCCGCGAAGTCGTGCTGCGCACATCCAATGGTGGCGCGCTGATCGCCGGCGAGTGGCTGCAGGCGGTGATCCGCACCCAGGGCCTGGACACCATCGTGTCCGGCCACTGCATCTCGTCCTGCTCGATCATGCAGTCCGGTGGCGTCAACCGTTACCTCGGCGGCGATCTGCCACTGGTCGACTCGGTGCAGATCCATGCCGCCAGCAGTGGCGGCAAGATCACCTATGCGCCGTCAGCGCGCATGACCCAGATCTACACAGGCAACTACGGCGGCGGGATGGATGCGGGCCTGTTGCACAAGGCGATGTATGAAGTGGTTCAACCCAATGGCCTGCTGGTATTCCGCGACCCGGCGCGCACCACGGGTACGTCGGTCACCTTCGATCCGGATGGCAGCGGCAGCAAGCTG
Organism: Stenotrophomonas sp. Pemsol; assembly: GCF_003586545.1. Taxonomy (NCBI): domain Bacteria; kingdom Pseudomonadati; phylum Pseudomonadota; class Gammaproteobacteria; order Lysobacterales; family Lysobacteraceae; genus Stenotrophomonas; species Stenotrophomonas sp. Pemsol. The sequence continues at coordinate 888,515 of NZ_CP025780.1, forward strand.
GAGTCGTTCCCGGGCCAGGACATCCGCGGCAACAACATCATCAACACGGCAGGCTATCGCGATCCGGGCGACACCCTCCGTGTCACCAGCAACGTCAGCGGCGACATCAACCCGGGCTACCTGCGCACCGCACGCCAGCTGCAGGCCTTCGTCGACGACGATTTCGCGCGCTGGAACACCGACTGGGCCAGCACGTACATCAACTACGCGGTGAGCCTGTACAACGTCTCCACGCGGGGGGCGAACGGCATCGGCACGCAGTCGCTGCAACAGATGCTCGCCGATCCCGACCTCCAGGATGAGCTGCGCGGCCAGTTGCGGTTGGCCGATCTGGATGCCTCGACCCTGGCAAGTTCGGCGGGCGTGATCCGTGTCAGCAATGGCGCTACCTGGCGCACCGCCGAAACCACTGGCGCCGATTTCATTCTGGTGGACAACGGCACCATCGCACTGGAGGGTGGTGCGCTGCGCACCCCCGAGCTGCGCGTGATGCCGGGCAGCATCGTGGTCGGCCATGGTGATATCGCATCGGTCGGCACCGACAGCGATGCGCTGCTGGATGGCACCGGCCCGTCCTACCGCGAAGACGGCTTCAACCGCCTGCGCGTGTTCGGCACGTTGATGCCGCGTGGTGGTGATCTGGTGACCCACGGCTACGTCAACATCATGCCCGGCGGGCAGGTGCTGTTCGATGTTACCGAAACCGGTGGTACCGGCAGTGGCCGCCTGCGCGTCGGCAGCTTCTACGATGGCGGCTCCGAGGAGGGTGCGCTGGTGATCGCGCAGGGCGCACATCTGGCGCTGAACGTGGCCCAGGGCTTCTATGCCGGCACCTACCGTCGCGACCTGGTGGAAGGACCGATCTACCAGGGGGGCTTCCAGGATGCCGTGCGGCTGGGCGATGCCGGCTACAGCGCCAGCATCACGGCCGGTGAAGTGTTCCGCCCGCGCCACAATTCGCTGCTCAGCTTCAACGTCAACCAGACCGCCGACGGCCTGTGGCTGACCGCCAACCCGGGCTTCGATCAGCTGGGCCTGTTCGCCAACGGCACCTCCGGCGACGGCCTGGGGCGCGCGCTGGCCGCTGCAGCGGACCGCCAGGACAGCGGCCTGAAGTCGTTGCTCGGCGCGCTGCAGTTCAGCGACCGCGATGTGATCGCACAGCAGGCTGGCGCCCTGCGCGGTGATGCGCATGCCAGCCTGCGCCTGGCCGACAATGCACTGATCGGCAGCATCGGCAACGTGGTGCAGCAGCACCAGGCAGCGATGCGCAGTGGCGGCGATGCAGACGGGTTGGCTTCGCAGGCGGCGCAGTCGGTGTCGGCGCAGCCGGGCATGCGCCATGGCAGCCTGTTCAACCAGCTGGCCATGCATCTGGTCGAGCCGGCGGGCGAGGCTGCTGGCGACAGCCGGGTGGCGGGGCGCAGCCATGGCCTGTGGGCACGCGGTTTCGCCAGCCATGGCCGCATCGATGCCGACGGCGGCGTGGCCGGCCTGAGCCATAACATCGGCGGCATCGTGGTCGGTGCCGACACCCGCGTGGCCGATGACCGCGTGACCCTGGGCGTCAGCGTGGCCGCGGCGGACATGTCGACCAAGGCAAGCGATGGCTCCGGTTTCAGTGGCGACGTACGCGCGCTGGATGTGGGCGGCTACCTGGATGCGACCTATTCGCGGGGCTACCTGTCGGCTGCCGTGCGCTACACCGACCTGCGGCATGACACCCGCCGCAGTGTCGGCGGCATTGATGGGCTGCAGCAGCCTCTGCGCGCGAAGTACAGCAACGATGCCATCTCGGCACGGGTGGAGCATGCGTTCTCCTTCACCACTGGAAAGGGTCTGGTGATCCAGCCGCTGCTGCCGGTGGTGGACTACGCACGGACCTCGGCCACCCGTTTCAATGAAGGGCAGGGCGCCGGTGCGCTGGTGGGCCGCAGCGGCAGCCTGGAGAGCATTCGTGTGGGTGCCGGCCTGCAGCTGTTCAAGACCTTCGAAGGCAACAACGCTGAGCGCATCACCCCGCGTGCCCGCGTGGTATGGCAGAAGGAACTGGGTGACACCCAGGCCCGCTACAGCACCGGCTTCGCCGCAGCTCCGGACCTGCTGTTCGGTGCCAGCAGCCAGGCCGTGGGCGAGCAGGTGCTGGCCTGGAACGTCGGCGTGACCAGCCGCGCCAGCGAGCGCCTGTCGATCATGGCCGACTACGTGGGTGAGCGCCGGGACGGGCAGATCCAGAACGGCGTGATGCTGGGCCTGGGCTATCGGTTCTAAGCGGTACTCGGCCCCGGCGATATCCGTATCGCCGGGGCCATCCCATCAGGGCAGGTGCTGCGGTATGGTCGGCAGGGAATTCCAGCCAGGCCCGTCCATGCAGATCGCCGTCTTCAGTGCCCGCCCCTACGACCGTCGCTTCCTGGACGAGGCCAATCAGCGCGATACGGCCGGGCAGGGCTTTGCGTTCGTGTACTTCGATGCCGCGCTGGACGTGCATACCGCCGCGCTTGCGCAGGACTGCGCCGCCGTCTGCGTGTTCGTCAACGACCGTCTCGACGCGCCGGTTCTGCACGCGCTGCATGCGTTGGGCGTGCGCGCCGTACTGCTGCGCTGCGCCGGCTTCAACAATGTGGACCTGGCAGCCGCGAAAGCGCTGGACCTGTTCGTCGCACGGGTGCCGGCCTATTCCCCCGAAGCCGTGGCCGAGCACGCGCTGGCGCTGGTGATGACGCTCAACCGGCAGACCCATCGCGCCTACAATCGCGTGCGCGAGGGCAACTTCATGCTCGATGGCCTGCTCGGCCGCACTCTGCATGGGCGCACGGTCGGCATCGTCGGCACCGGCAAGATCGGCCTGGCCACCGCACGCATCTTCCACGGCATGGGCTGCACCGTGCTGGGGCATGACCCGTATCCATCGCCGGCCTTCGCCGGCGTGGGCGACATGGTTGGGCTGGATGAACTGCTGGCGCGCGCCGACATCGTGTCGCTGCATTGCCCGCTGACGCCCGATACCCAACACCTGATCAACGACGCCTCGCTGGCGCGGATGAAGACCGGCGCGATGCTGGTCAACACCTCGCGCGGCGCGCTGGTCGATACCCATGCGGTGATCCGCGCGCTGAAGTCGCGGCGGCTGGGTCATCTGGCCATCGACGTCTACGAGCAGGAAAGCGCGCTGTTCTTCCAGGACCTGTCCGGCGAGATCATCGATGATGAGGCCTTCCAGCGCCTGATGACCTTCCCCAACGTGCTGGTGACCGGCCACCAGGGGTTCTTCACCGTAGAGGCGCTGCAGGAGATCTCGGCAATCACGCTGGGGAACCTGCGGGATTTCGCCGAGGGGCGGGTGTGTGCGAACCGGGTGGAGACATCGCTGAGATGATTGGAAGTCATGAGGGGTGTGCGTTTTCATACCTATCATTGAGGGGCGCAGATGAAACGCTTAGTCACCTTGAAAGTTGGGCTGCTGTTTCCATTGCTGATGGCGGGCGGCTGTGCAGCGGAGGAGTCCCGAGGCGAGAAGGGGTGGGAAGGGCTAGAACGATGCGTGACAACAATCGAGACTTACGTTCAAGAGACGAGGGGATGGAAACGGGAGATGTATCGGATTGCGGAGGAGTCTTCCGGCACCGCAGATATTGGCTTCTCGGTCCAGCACGTCCATGACAGGGTTCTGCTGCCAGAAGGCGGACTGAAGTCATTTCATGTTGATCTCGACCTGCGATGTTCCAGGGTCATCCGTGAAAGCCACTTTCAGTAGCTGATAGCCGCTTGTTGGCCCATGAAGACGGTAGATGCGCGGCCATTGACCGCATGTTGCTTGTAGTCCTACAATGCCTAGCTAGGCCGGAATAGCTCAGTTGGTAGAGCGGCGCATTCGTAATGCGTAGGTCGCAGGTTCGACTCCTGTTTCCGGCACCAGTTGTAATGAAAAGCCCCGGCCTTGGTTGGGGCTTTTTGTTTGCGCCCGCCGGTGATCCTTGGATGGCCACCTCACTGAAGGCTGCAAGCCTTCATCAACGCCTCGTCATCCCTGCATCCCGCGCCAGCCACCATGCCAGCTGCCGGAGATAACCACCTGCAGCTCCCGCCAATGCGCCGATCAGCAGGCGTGCGAGCACTCTGGTTCCGCACGTGGCCCGCTCCCGCACCCAAGGCAGGACCGCCACCACCTGCGCACCCAGCAACAGCATCAGCACGTCCAGCCCCAGCGCATCCACCACCGGTAACAACGGCAGCAGATCCGGATTGCAGGCCAGCATGATCACCAGTGCAGCACCCAGCACGGCCATCAGGCGGCCTCCGGCGGGCAGGGTGGTCCAGCGCATCAGGCGGTTGTTCAGGCGCACGGCATTCCTCGTGTCATCTGCGGGAATCCTCATCAGGCCCGATCGGCCGCACCGGCTGCCGCAGCACGGTTTTCAACCGCGCTGCGTCGGTCCTGCGCGGGTCGCTCAGGTAGATCTCATGATGGGGGCCGGCAAAGGTGTATCCCAGTGCGGGCATCACTTCGTCATGCAGCTGCGCCAGGACGGGTCCCTCGTCGTCGTAGGCGCCCACGTGCAAGGTCTGCAGGCTGGGGCCCTCGGCAAGGAGTTCATGGCGAAGGCTGGGCGGCGCCTCTCCCAGCTTCGCGCGCGCCTTGCTGATCGCGGCCTGCCACTGTGCAGGGCCGATGCCCTCGGGCGTGCGGATCATTACGGTCCAGGCCCACTCATCCTTGCGCCGCGCGACGAAGCTGGCCGGGTCCTCGGCACTCCACAGCGCCTCCAGCGGTGGCACCACGTAGTCGCGCCCTTCGGCCTTCAGCGCGAACTTCAGTGCATAGCTCACCGAATACAGCCACTGCACGGCCTGCAGGTAGGCGGGGGCCGTGTTCGGGTCGCCGCGACCATCGATCATCACGTAGGGAATGGGCGGTACATCCACGCGTACGAACCTGCCGGCGGGCGGTTGATAGAGCGCCCGGTCGCGCTTCCTGAAGTCGATCTTGTCCACGGGCCTTCCTCCTGCGCCGAGCATCCCACGCCAGGCACCCGCCAGCACGCCTGAACAGGTTCAGGTGACTTTGCCGAACGAGGGCGGACTGCCGGCCAGCACCTGATGCCAGGATGCCGCCCGCGGGCGTCCTGCCCGCCGCGCGTGCGCGGTGCGACAACGTGTCGCAGCCAGAATCGGGCCTTTCCTGCGCTCGATCAATGTCAATGCCTTTCTTAAATGGTGGGTGACGGCCTAAAATTGAAAGGCTGACTCGACCCCACCTCCCTGCCTGTCTTCCGGACCGGTGGGACCGGCTTTGGCCGGAACAGGCAGGGACGGGGAACGGCATTCCCTCGCAATTGGATCGACCGATGATTCCGTTGAAAACCCTTGGGCGCTGGTTGCGCCCGGGCCTGCTGCTGTCGTTGCTGGTGATGCTCACCGGCTGCGATGCCGTGGCCATCCTCAGTCCGAAGGGCCAGATCGGCCAGGATGAGAAGACCCTGCTGATCACGGCCACCGTGCTCATGCTGCTGGTCGTCATCCCGGTCATCATCATGACCCTGACGTTCGCGTGGAAGTATCGCGCCTCCAACACCAAGGCCCGTTACGAGCCGAAGTGGTCCCACTCGACGGCGATCGAGGTGGTGGTGTGGTCCATTCCCTGCATGATCGTGCTGGTGCTGGCGGTCCTGACCTGGCGTTCGTCGCACGCACTGGACCCGTACCGTCCGCTGGATTCGGACGTCAAGCCGGTCACCATCGAGGCGATCTCGCTGGACTGGAAGTGGCTGTTCATCTATCCGGAAGAGAAGGTGGCGGTCGTCAACGAAATCAAGTTCCCGGTCAACACGCCGCTGAACTTCAAGATCACGTCCGATTCGGTGATGAATGCCTTCTTCATCCCGCACCTGGGCAGCATGATCTACTCGATGGCTGCGATGGAGACCAAGCTCCACCTGATCGCCAACGAGACCGGTGAATTCCCGGGCATGTCCTCGCACTACAGCGGCGCGGGCTTCGCCAAGATGCACTTCACCGCCTACTCGGTCACCGATGCCGAATACCGCCAGTGGCTGGACCAGGTCCGCGCCGGCGAGCAGACCCTGGACAAGGCCTCGTTCAAGGCCCTGGGTGAAGCGCGCAACGCCGAGTGGTATCCGGTCACTTACTTCGGCAAGACCGAAGAAGGCCTGTTCGACTGGGTCATCGCCAAGCACATGGGCGACAACAAGCATTACGGCATGAAGCACTCGCATGCCGGTGCCGCCGCTGCCGATGCCGCCACCCATGAAGCGCACGAGGGCCATGCCCCGAGTGACGCGCATGATTCCAAGGAATCGGGTGAAAACCTGGATGCCACCGAACACGAACACGCAGGCCATGCCGGCCACGCGGGTTCGGGAGAATGAACATGTTGGGAAAACTCTCTCTTGAGTCGATCCCCCACGATCCGATCGTGCTGACCACCCTGGTCGGCGCGGTTCTTGGTGGCCTGGGCGTCGTCGCCCTGATCACCAAGTTCAAGCTGTGGGGCTATCTGTGGAAGGAGTGGTTCACTTCGGTGGATCACAAGAAGATCGGCGTGATGTACCTCATCGTCGCCTTCGTCATGCTGCTGCGCGGTTTCTCCGACGCCATCATGATGCGTACCCAGCAGGCCATCGCCGTCGGTGGTTCCGAGGGTTACCTGCCGCCGCACCACTACGACCAGATCTTCACCGCCCACGGCGTGATCATGATCTTCTTCGTGGCGATGCCGCTGATCACCGGCCTGATGAACCTGGCCGTGCCGCTGCAGATCGGTGCGCGCGACGTCGCGTTCCCGTTCGTCAACTCGCTCAGCTTCTGGCTGTTCGTGGCGGGCGCGGTGCTGATCATGCTGTCGCTGTGGATCGGTGAGTTCGCTGCCACCGGCTGGCTGGCGTTCCCGCCGTTGTCGGGCATCGAATACAGTCCAAGCGTCGGCATGGACTATTACATCTGGGGTCTACAGGTGGCGGGTTTGGGTACCACGCTCAGTGGTATCAACTTCTTCATCACCATCCTCAAGATGCGCACCCCCAGCATGAAGCTGATGCAGATGCCGGTGTTCACCTGGACTGCCCTGGTGACCAACGTGCTGATCGTCGCGGCCTTCCCGGTGCTGACCATCACCCTGGTGCTGCTGACCCTGGACCGTTACCTGGGTACGCACTTCTTCACCAATGACGGTGGCGGCAACGCCATGCTGTACATCAACCTGATCTGGATCTGGGGTCACCCGGAGGTGTACATCCTGGTCCTGCCGGCGTTCGGTGTGTTCTCCGAAGTCATCGCGACCTTCTCGCGCAAGGCGCTGTTCGGCTACAAGGGCATGGTCTACGCCACCGCCTGCATCGGCGTGCTGTCGTTCATCGTGTGGCTGCACCACTTCTTCACCATGGGTTCGGGTGCCAACGTCAATGCCTTCTTCGGCATCACGACGATGATCATCTCGATCCCGACCGGCGTGAAGATCTTCAACTGGCTGTTCACCATGTTCCGCGGTCGCGTGCACTTCACCACCCCGGTGCTGTGGACCATCGGCTTCATGGTCACCTTCGTCATCGGCGGCATGACCGGCGTGATGCTGGCGATTCCGGCCATCGACTTCGTGCTGCACAACAGCCTGTTCCTGATCGCCCACTTCCACAACGTCATCATCGGCGGTGTGGTGTTCGGCATGTTCGCCGGCATCACCTACTGGTGGCCGAAGATGTTCGGCTTCCGCCTCAATGAGTTCTGGGGCAAGTGCGCGTTCTGGTGCTGGTTCATCGGCTTCTACGTGACCTTCATGCCGATGTACGTGCTGGGCTTCATGGGCATGACCCGCCGCCTGCAGAGCACCGTGAACCCGGCCTACGAGCCGCTGCTGCTGGTTGCTGCCTGCGGCGCGTTCATCGTCGGCGCCGGCATCCTGTGCCAGATCATCCAGGTGGCCGTGTCGATCCGCGACCGCAAGAAGACCGTCGACCTGACCGGCGACCCGTGGGATGCCCGTACGCTGGAGTGGGAAACCTCCTCGCCGCCGGCCTTCTACAACTTCGCGACGCTGCCGGAAGTCACCGAGCTGGACGATTTCTGGGAGCGCAAGCAGCGGGGTGAAGCCTGGCCGAAGCCGGCCAAGTACACCGACATCCACATGCCGCGCAACACCGGCACGGGCGTTGTCATCGGTGCCTTCAGCCTGGTGTTCGGCTTCGCGATGATCTGGCACATCTGGTGGCTGGCCATCGTCGGCTTCGTCGGCATGATCGCCACGTTCATCTACCGCACCTTCGACCAGGACGTGGACTACTGGGTCCCGGCCGCCGAGGTGGAACGCATCGAGAACGAACACCGCAAGCACCTGGAAGCCCAGGGCCTGGTGAAGTCGGAGCTGAAGGCATGAGCACCAATACCTCGACCCTGAGCCACGGGCACGCCGCGCATGCGGCGGCCCATGGCCATGACGACCACGAGCACCACGATACCGGCGGCAACACCGTCTTCGGTTTCTGGGTGTACCTGATGAGCGACTGCCTCATCTTCGCCTCGCTGTTCGCCACCTACGTGGTGCTGGCGGGCGGTACCGATGGTGGTCCCACCGCGAAGGACCTGTTCGAGCTGCCGTTCGTGGCGTGGGAAACCGCGCTGCTGCTGACCTCGTCGCTGACCTTCGGCCTGGGCATGATTGCCATGCACCGCAAGCAGATGGGCCAGATGTACCTGTGGCTGGGCATCACCTGGCTGCTGGGCTTCGGCTTCATGTGCATGGAAGTGTGGGAGTTCCAGCACCTGATCCATCAGGGCTACGGTCCGGACCGCAGTGCCTTCCTGTCGGCGTTCTTCGCCCTGGTCGGTACCCACGGCCTGCACGTCAGCGCCGGCCTGCTGTGGCTGCTGGTGATGTTCGTGCAGCTGAAGAAGTACGGCCTGACCCCGACCAACAAGACCCGCATGGCGTGCCTGAGCCTGTTCTGGCACTTCCTGGACCTGATCTGGATCGGCGTGTTCTCCGTCGTCTACCTCAATGGAGCGCTGTAATGGCACATGACAACCATGCACACGACCACGGCACGGGCGGCGAAAGCCACGGCAGCGTGAAGTCGTACCTGATCGGCTTCGTGCTGGCGGTGGTGCTGACCGTCATCCCGTTCTGGATGGTGATGTCGGGCGATTTCTCGCGCACCGTCAACGGTGTGGTGATCGCAGTCACCGCGGTGCTGCAGATGCTGGTCCACCTGGTGTTCTTCCTGCACCTGGACCGCTCTTCGGAAAGTCGCTGGAACGTCAACGCTGCGGCCTTCACCGTCGTGGTGATCGGCATCATCGTGATCGGCACCCTGTGGGTCATGCACAACATGAACGTGCACATGATGCACTGACGTCCTCGCGACGTTGCCACGCAGAAAGGCCGCCCTCGGGCGGCCTTTCTGTTGGCGGATGGATGGGGTCGGATCCCTGTCCGCAGGGCAGGGCTCTGACCCCGGGGCCCGGGTAGATCCACGCCATGCGTGGATGGAGTTGCGTGGATGGGGTCAGAGCCCATGCCTGCGGCAAGGGCTCTGACCCCGAAACCGGGGCCTCACCCCACCCGGCGCAGGAACTCTTCGGCCTCCATCGGCCGGCCCAGATGGTAGCCCTGCAGCTGGTCGCAGCCGAGCTCGCTCAGGTACTCGCGCTGCGCCTGGGTCTCCACGCCCTCGGCCACCACCTGCAGCTGCAGGGTGCGGCCCAGCGCGATGATCGACGAGACAATGGCGGCGTCCTCGTCATTGCGTTCCAGGTCGTGCACGAACGCACGGTCGATCTTCAGTTCGGTGGCTGGCATCCGCTTGAGGTAGAGCAGGCTGGAATAGCCGGTACCGAAATCATCGATGGCGATGTGCACGCCCATTGCGGTCAGGTCGCTGAGGATCGCCAAGCTGGCATCGACGTCCTTCATCGCCGTGGTTTCGGTGATCTCCAGGGTCAGCCGTGCCGGTTCGATCCGGTGCCGCTCCAGCACCTCGCGCACGCTGTCCAGCAGTGCCGGCGAGGCGAACTGCAACGGCGAGAGATTCACTGCCATGGTCCATTCCGCATGCCCGGCATCGTGCCATGCCCGCAGTTGCGCGCAGGCCCGGTCCAGTACCCAGTCACCGATCGGCAGGATAAGGCCGCTGCGTTCGGCGATCGGAATGAAGACATCCGGTGCCAGCAGCCCCAACTCCGGGTGCTGCCAGCGCAGCAGCGCCTCGGCCCCGGTGGCCGGTGCGCCCGCGGCCGGAAATTTGGGCTGGTAATGCAGGATCAGTTCGTTGCGGGCGATGGCCTTGCGCAGGTCCTGCAGCAGGCGCAGCTGGCGATTGGCACTGAGCTGCATCGAGGGGGTGAAGAAGGTGTAGCCGTTCCGCCCGGTCTCCTTGGTGTGGTACATCGCCGCATCGGCGTGCGCCATCAGCTCGCGCTCGTTGCTGGCGTCATCCGGATACAGGGCGATGCCCAGGCTGGCGCTGACCTGCAGTTCGGCCGCATCCAGCGTGAACGGCTCACCGGCGGCGGCAATGATGCGCTCGGCCACCACTACCGCATCGTCGGGAATATCGATGGCCAGCACGATCACGAACTCGTCGCCGCCGAGGCGGGCGAACGTGTCCTGCGGGCGCAGCAGGCCGCCGATGCGCTGCGCCACCGCCACCAGCAGGCGGTCGCCAAGCTGGTGGCCATAGGCATCATTGACCGCCTTGAAACCATCCAGGTCGCAGAACATCACCGCCACCGCATGATTGCGGCGCCGCGCCTTCTCGATGGCCTGCTCGATGCGGTCCTGCAGCAGCATGCGGTTGGGCAGCTGGGTCAAGGGATCATGCAGTGCCGCCTGGATCAGCTTGTCGTTGGCGTGCGCCAGCGAATCGGCCAGCAGCCCGGTGCGCACGCGCATCTGCCGGTCGAACAGCGAGGCCACCAGGGCGATGCCCAGCGTGGCCACGGTGGTGACGATCACCAGCACGGCCAGCCAGCGCGTGTCGATGCCGCCACTGCCGACGGCGCCACAGATGCTGCCTTCGGGGAAGCGCGCCGCCGCCATGCCGGTGTAATGCATGCCGACGATGGCCAGGCCCATCACCAGCGATGCGAGCACGCGCAGGAGCAGGGTGTGGCGCTGCTCGGCGCGCAGGCGGAAGGCGATCCACAGGGCGGCGCCAGCGGCACCGATGGCCACCGCGATGGAGGCGGCAAACCAGCCCGGGTGGTAGTCGATGCCGGGCTGCATGCGCATCGCAGCCATGCCCAGGTAGTGCATGGCTGCGATGCCCAGGCCCATCAGCACGGCCCCGGCCAACAGCCGGCGCCACGGCAGGGTGGGGCGCGACACCAGCCACAGCGCATAGGCGGAGGCGCAGATCGAGACCGCCAGCGAGTACAGGGTGATGCCGAGGTCGTAGCCCAGCGCAATCGGCAGGTCGAAGGCAAGCATGCCGATGAAGTGCATCGACCAGATGCCCAGGCCCATCGCCGCCGCACCCCCCGCCAGCCACCAGCGGGCCACGCGGCCCTCGGCGGTGGCCAGGCGCCCGGCCATGTCCAGCGCCGTGTACGAAGCAAGAATGGCCACCAGCAGGGAGATGATGACCAGGCTCTGACTGTAACTGCCAGTCATGTTGAATCCAGTGGGGGAGGAAGGGGGCGCCCGCAAGGCGCACGCCCGCGACCCCTATCGGCGCGGGTGGGCAGGACTTGAGCGGTCGCAGCAGCTGCGACCGGGCTCGGCTATCCTGCCACGCCTGTTCCCGTTGCTGGAAATCATCCGATGGCCAAAGCCCGCACCGCCTACGTCTGCAATGAATGCGGCGCCGAATTCAGCAAATGGCAGGGCCAGTGCACGGAGTGCAACGCCTGGAACTCGCTGTCTGAAATCGTGCTGGAGAGCGCGGCGGCGGCCAAGGCACCGGCGTCGCGGCGGGCGGGCTGGGCCGGCAAGATCGATACGCCGAAGATCACCGCGCTGAAGGACGTGGAGCAGACCGAGCATCGCCGGGTCTCCACTGGCATCGGCGAGTTCGACCGCGTGCTGGGTGGTGGCCTGGTCGAAGGCGCGGTGGTGCTGGTGGGCGGCGACCCGGGTATCGGCAAGTCGACGCTGCTGCTGCAGGCGGTGGCGAAGATGGCGGCCGAACTGCCGGTGCTGTACGTCACCGGTGAAGAGTCGCTGGCCCAGGTGGCCGGCCGCGCGCACCGCCTGGAGCTGCCACTGGACGGGGTCAACGCGCTGGCCGAGACCGGGGTCGAGTCGATCCTGCAGCATGCCTCCAGGGCTGGGCCGCGGCTGATCGTGGCCGATTCGGTGCAGACCCTGTGGACCGAGAGCCTGACCGCTGCGCCGGGTTCGGTCAGCCAGGTGCGCGAGAGTGCGGCGCGGCTGGTGCGGTTCGCCAAGGAGACCGGCACTGCCGTGTTCCTGGTCGGCCACGTGACCAAGGAGGGTGGCATCGCCGGCCCGCGCGTGCTGGAACACATGGTCGACGCGGTGCTGTACTTCGAGGGCGAGAGCGGCAGCCGCTTCCGCCTGTTGCGCGCGTTCAAGAACCGCTTCGGTGCGGTCAACGAACTGGGTGTGTTCGCGATGGGCGACAAGGGCCTGAAGGAGGTCTCCAACCCTTCGGCGATCTTCCTCTCCGGCGGCAGCACCCACCAGCCGGGCAGCTGCGTGATGGTCACCCGCGAGGGCACACGGCCGCTGCTGGTGGAGGTACAGGCGCTGGTCGATGCATCGCCGCTGTCGAACCCGCGCCGTGTCGCGGTCGGCCTGGAGCAGAACCGCCTGGCGATGCTGCTGGCGGTGCTGCATCGCCATGGCGGCGTACTGGTCGGCGACCAGGACGTGTTCGTCAATGTGGTCGGTGGCATCCGCGTGCAGGAGACTGCCGCCGATCTGCCGGTGCTGCTGGCGGTGTTGTCGTCGCTGCAGGATCGGCCGCTGGCGGAGAAGACCATCGCCTTCGGTGAAGTGGGCCTGTCCGGCGAGATCCGCCCGGTGCCCAATGGCGAAGACCGCCTGCGCGAGGCCGCCACCCATGGTTTCAAGCGCGCCATCGTGCCCAAGGCCAATGCGCCCAAGGGCGGTTCGGTGAAAGGCATGGAGGTGATCGCGGTGGAACGCCTGTCCGAGGCCATCGACGCGGCGTGAGGCCGGCTCTACAAACGTCAATCACGGCAACGGTCAGCTTCCTTGTGCTAGTTTTTCCCGCTCGACGAAGACGCCCTCTGGCGTCTTTCCGTGCCCAGGAGTAAACGATTACATGCAGGACACCGCACTCACCGCCCCCAACGCCGAGATCCGTCGCGCCGGGGTCGATCTCAATGGATTGATGACGGTGCTGGGCAAGCACCTGTATTCCACCCCGGTGGTGGCGCTGCGTGAGCTGGTGCAGAACGCGCATGACTCGATCATCCGCCGCCGCATCGAGCAGCCCGGTGTTGACGTGCCTTCGCGCATTTCGGTGCAGGTTGATGCCGGTGCCGGCGTGCTGCGCATCACCGATACTGGGGCCGGCCTGACCCGCCAGGAGATCCACGATTACCTGGCCACCGTCGGCGTCGGCTACACCCGTGGCCTGCGCCAGGGCGGTGAGGACGATGAAGGGCTGATCGGCATGTTCGGCCTCGGCTTCCTGTCGGCCTTCGTGCTGGCGCGCCGGGTCAGTGTGCGAACCACCTCGTACCAGGCGCCGGATCTGGGCCATCTGTACGTGTCCAGCAACGCCGAGCAATACACCGTCAGCGAAGTGCCTGCACGCGCGGTCGGCACCGAGGTGGAGCTGGAGCTGCATCCGGACTTCCTGCCGCTGGCCAACGAGGCGCGCCTGCATGAGGTGCTGGGCCGCTACTGCGCGTTGCTGTCCGAGCCGATCTTCATCGGTGCTGCGGGCGAGGCGCTCAATCCCGAGCCGCCGCCGTGGCGCGGCCAGGGGGATGTCGCCGTGCATCCGGTGCAGGCGCGTCGGCAGGCGCTGCAGTTCGCCGCGCGGTTCGAGCACGATTTCGAACCGATCGTCACCGTGCCGCTGCGCGCCGATGGCAACAGCGATGCCACTGGCCTGCTGTGGGTGCAGGATGGCGCCACCTATGGCACCAGCGACAACCGCAACCTGTCGGTGTTCGTGCGTGGGATGCTGCTGGATGACGACGCGCGCGACCTGTTGCCGCCGTGGGCCGGATTCATCGGCGGAGTGATCGAATCCTCGCGGTTGACGCCCACCGCCAGCCGCGAAGACCTGCAGCGCGATGACCAGTACCGCGCGGTGCAGCATGCACTGCTGGAGGCGCTGATCGACGGCCTGGCCGACGTTGCGAAGCAGCAACCGGAAGCCTGGCGGCGCGTGCTGACCCGCCACAACGAGGCCCTGCTGGGTGCGGCACTGTGCGATGAGCGCCTGTTCGAACTGCTGATGGAGCATGTGCGGGTACCGACCTCGCAGGGCGACCTGCCGGCCAGTGCGCTGCCGGCGCGCGGTGCCGTGCATGTCATCCTCGACAACGGCGGTGGCTTTGAAGAGATGCTGTTCCGCGCGATGGGCGTACCGGTCGCGCATGGCCATCGCTACGCGGTGGTGCCGTTCCTGCGGCGCTGGGCGCAGGCCAAGGGCCTGCGCCTGGTCGAGCTCGGTACCGAACAGGGCAACCGCGCACTGTTCCGCAGTGATGACAGCCTCGACGAGGCGCAGCTGGCGTGGCTGCGCGAACAACTGGGCGACGGCGAGCAGCTGCTGCCCGCGCGTTTCAGCCCGGAGGCGCTGCCGGTGGTGGTGGTGCCCGACCGCGAGGCCGAGCTGAAGCAGCGGCTGGAAGACGACGAGAACGACAAGCGCGTCTCGATGGCCGCGCTGCGCCTGGCGCGCCAGTTCACCGCGCGCATCGAATCGCGCGCACCGTCGCGGCTGTATCTCAATCTCGACAACCCGGCGGTGCAGGCACTGCTGCGCGCCCAGCGCGAGGGCCACCCACAGGCCGAGGCTGCGGCGCGCCTGCTGCGCTCGCTGAAAGTCATCGTCGCCGCGCAGGGCCGCCCGCTGGCACGCGCGACCGCTACGCCGGGCCCGGATCTCAATGGTGCCTTCACCGATATCGCCGGTGCCCTGCAGCAGATGCTGCGCTGAGCACCGCACCCTCTCATCCAGCCTTCGCTAGACAGGAGCAATTATCCCCATGGACATCTGGAACTGGGTCGAAAAGCTGCAGGGTGACCTGCGCCAGGCCGGCCAGGCGCAGAACGCGCACCTGCTGAACCGTCTCGCCGACGAGGTCAGTGAACTGCAGATCGACCGCGTCGATGCCCTGCTGCCCGAAGCACGCGCCTTGGGCAAGGCGCTGGACAACCCTTGGGTTGACGTCTATGTCGGCCACTGGGCGCTGCGCAACCGCGTCGGCAACCGCGTGGAAGGCGAGAGCGCACTCGGCGAAGCCGTAGCGCTGTTCGAGCGCGCGCACCGCGAGGACACCCTGGAATGCCCGCAGTCGATCTGCGTGACCCAGGACCTGGCCGCCTGCTACGGCAACATCGATGGCCCGGGCTGGGTGCCCGAGCGCATCGAGGTCTGCGACGAAACCCTTGGCCGCATCGATCCGAGCTGGGCCTGTTTCCAGTGCCTGAGCTGCGAGAAGGCCGATGCGCTGCTCGATGATGGCCGTGGCCAGGAGGCGCTGGATTACCTGCAGGTGCAGGCCGATGCCGTGGAAGCCTGTGGCAAGGAAGTGTTCGACAGCTTCCCCGAGATGCAGATCAAGATCCTGCTCGCTGTCGGCCGCGCCGACGAGGCACTGGCGCTGATCGAGAAGCGCGAGGCCGAAGTGGCAGCCTCCGGGGAGTACGAACCGGCCAACTGCACGGTGCCGCGTCGCTTGTCCAAGGCCTGGGCGATGGCCCAGCTGGGCCGCGACGAAGAGGCGCTGCAGCAGCTGGTGCCGTGGAGCGAGCTGACCCCGAACTACTGGCGGCTGTGGGCAAACACCGCCGCAGCACTGTGCCAGCGTGATCCCGCGCGCAATACGTGGGATCTGGGCACGCGCTTCAACACCATCATCGAGCACTTCGCACGGGTCGGTTCGCACCGCCTGCTGATCGAAGTCGCGGCGCTGAGCCTGGAGCTGGCGCTGCAGCGTGGCGCGCGCTGGGTCGCACTGCGGCAGCTGGAACTGGCCCGCACCCATCTGGCGCAGCTGCGCCAGGATCGGGGTGCTGCGGCGCTGGTGGCCGGCCTGGCCGCGCGCATCGACGCATTGCCGGACGTCGCGCCGCTGCCGGTGCCGGCGGGCGAGCTGCTGGCATGGCTGGACGCGCAGGGCGAACAGAACCAGTCGCGCGATCCCGAGCGCGAAGCGCAGTGGTTGCTGCAGGCGCATGCCGAGCTGCCCGATGACGAGGCGCTTGCCGAGATGGCTGCCTCCGCGCTGAATGCCTGCGGCGCGCAGGCCGAGGCGCGGTCGCTGCTGTGGCGGTTCGTACGCGGCCATACCCAGCACGATGGCCCCGCGGCCTACACGCTGATGCGCTGGCTGGCCGAACAGGGCGACGACGACGGACTGCGCCAGCTGGCCGATCTCTATCGCGGCAGCGTGCCGGTGTTCGCGCACTGGTGCGAGGTGCAGCGTGCACGCCGCGTGTCCGACTGGCCGGCGCTGGAGCAGGCGGCCCGATCGCTTCTGGAGCTGTCTCCGGGCTCGCACGGCGCGCGCGGCACGCTGGCGCGCATGTACATGGAAACCGGCCGTTTCAGCGAGGCCCAGGCCTGTTATGCACAGCTGGTGGAGCTGCTGGAGGAGCCCAATGCCGCGCATTGGGACCACATGAGTGCAGCCAGCGCGGCGCGCGACTGGGACGCGGTGCGCCGCTCGGCGGCGGCGATCGGCATGGAATTGTCCAGCCAGGATGGCGTGGTCGAGGAGCCGTGGGGCTGGGTGATCATCCGCAGCGAGGAGAACGGCGAACCGATGGAGTACTACGCCCGTCGCAGCGGTCCGGTGACCGCGCGCATCGTCGAGAACGCGCCGTCCAACCGCGCCCAGCAGGTGGGTGACTGGGTGGTGTTCGATGCCGCGCTGGTGCATCCGGCCCCGGAGGAGGAGGAAGCACGCGAGCATTTCATCCCGACCTATGCGCAGGTGCATGTACTGGAGCGCGGCGGTTTCGCCCGCAGCTGGATGATCGATGGCGCGCACCCGGGCGAAGAGGCCTGGAATGCCTTCGTCGAGGCGGCCGAGGCACAGGGCTGGAAGGTGTGGTCACACAGCCGGCCGGACTACACCGTCACCGACCCCGATGTGGAAGAGGGTACGCTGCCCGGCCTGCTGTTCACCGTGGCCCAGCCGCAGGACCACGCACCGCTGGCACTGCACCGCTTCCTGCAGCAGCACACCGCGACGTGGCCGCATCCGCATTGCTGGCTGCGCCTGGCTGAAGCCTGTGACCAGGATCGCCAGCCGCATCTGGACGTGATCGAGCGTTACGGGTTGTAGGCCGGCACTACCTCAGGGACAAATACATGCGAAAGACATGGATGTTGATGATCGCCGGGCTGCTGCTGGCCCCCACCGTGCAGGCGTCACCCGCCTGCCAGGAACCAGAGGCGGTGGCCCGCGCCTTCTACCAGGCAACGACGGGCAACGGTGATCTGCTGGAGCCACCCCCGGCCCTGGTCAGCCCTGCCTTCGGCAAGGCACTGCGTGGAGAGCGCGCCTGCCAGCAGCGCGAAGAGGGCATCTGCACAATCGATTCGGATCCGTGGCTGGATGCGCAGGACGGTGACATCGAAACCCCGGTGCGCTACAGCTGGAAGGAGGCTTCGGCCTCCGCCGGCCAGGTCGAGATGCGCTATTCGGTGTGGAAGAAGGCCTACCTGACCCGCCTGCCGATGGTGCGCCACGGGCAGGGATGCTGGCAGGTTGATGACATCGTCACCAACAGTGGTCGTTCGGTGCGGAAGATCCTGGCCCAGCCTTGACGGTAGCGCCGGTGGGTGCCGACCGTTGGTCGGCACACCGCCTATCGCGAATGCCCGAACACCAGTTCGATCACGAACTGGCTGCCGAAGAAGGCCAGCAGCAGCAACAGCATCGCCGCCAGCGTCCAGTGCACCGCCTTCATGCCGCGCCAGCCGTAGCGCCGGCGGCCGATCAGCAGCACGCCGAACACGATCCACGACAGCACGCTCAGCACGGTCTTGTGCACCAGCTTCTGCGCCAGCAGGTCGTCGACGAACAGCACCCCGGTGACCAGGGTGAGGGTCAGCAGCGCGAAGCCGACGGTGATCACCCGGAACAGCAGTGATTCCAGGTCGGCCAGCGGCGGCAGCGCGCGCAGCCAAGGCCGGAACTCGCGGCGGCGCAGGGCGCGTTCCTGCAGCCACAGCATGATCGCCAGCAGCGCGGCGATGCTCAGCGTGGCGTAGGCCAGCAGGGCCAGCCAGGCGTGGCTGGCCAGGCGCCAGCCCAGCACCTTGCTCGGTTCGTGGCCGTAACCGTGGTAGGCCAGCAGCAGCACGGCGGCCAGCGGGAACACCACCACGCCCAACGCCGACATCCGCCCGCGCGCGCCGACCAGCGAAGTCAGCCAGGCCATGCCCAGGCCGACCAGCGACAGTGCGGCGAAGAAGTGCATGTCCGGCCCGCCGTTGGTGCGCATCGCCACCATCACGTGGTAGCCGCCGTGCAGCAGCATGGCGGGCAGGGCCGGCCACAGCCAGATGGGGGAGCCGGTCGTCTCATCGCGGCCAAGCGCGCGCACCAGCAGGGCACTGGCAGCCAGGTAGAGCAGGACGGCGATGAGAACGATTGTCATCGTTGCAGTTTCGCATACCCCCGTGATGCTGGCGACGGCCCCGTGGCCGCAGTCCGGGGAGACAGCCAGACCCGTTATACTGTCTGCCTTATTGTCCCCCGCTTTCAGACAGGTTGCGCCGCATGTTCGAGTCCCTGACCCAGCGCCTTTCCGGCACCATCGAGCGCCTGCGTGGCCGCGGCCGCCTGACCGAGGAGAACATCCGCGAGGCGACCCGCGAAGTGCGCATCGCGCTGCTCGAAGCCGACGTTGCGCTGCCGGTGGTGCAGGCGCTGATCGAGCGCATCAAGGTGCGCGCGGTCGGCCAGGAAGTGCTGAAGTCGCTGACCCCGGGCCAGGCGCTGATCAAGGTCGTGCGCGACGAGCTGACTGCGGTGATGGGCGCTGAAGCCAGCGACCTGAACCTCAATGTGCCCGCTCCGGCCATCATCCTCATGGCGGGCCTGCAGGGCGCCGGCAAGACCACCACCGTGGGCAAGCTGGCCAAGCACCTGAAGGAAAAGCGCAAGAAGAAGGTGATGGTGGTCTCGGCCGACGTCTACCGTCCGGCCGCGATCGAGCAGCTGAAAACCCTGGCCGAGCAGGTGGGCGTGCTGTTCTTCCCGTCCAGTGCCGACCAGAAGCCGGAAGCCATCGTCCGCGCCGCCATCGACGATGCACGCAAGTCGTTCGTCGACGTGCTGCTGGTCGATACCGCCGGCCGCCTGGCCATCGACGAAGCGATGATGGCCGAGATCAAGGCCCTGCACGCTGCGGTGAATCCGGCCGAAACGCTGTTCGTGGTCGACGCCATGACCGGCCAGGACGCGGCCAATACCGCCAAGGCCTTCGGCGATGCCCTGCCGCTGACCGGCGTGGTGCTGACCAAGACCGACGGTGACGCCCGCGGCGGCGCCGCGCTGAGCGTGCGCTACATCACCGGCAAGCCGATCAAGTTCGTCGGTGTCAGTGAAAAGCCGGAAGGCCTGGACGTGTTCCACCCGGACCGTATCGCCAGCCGCATCCTCGACATGGGCGACGTGCTGTCGCTGGTCGAGCAGGTCGAGCAGCAGGTCGACAAGGACAAGGCCGCCAAGCTGGCCGAGAAGGTCGCCAAGGGCAAGAAATTCGACCTGAACGACATGCGTGACCAGCTCGAGCAGATGCAGAACATGGGCGGCATCGGCGGCCTGATGGACAAGCTGCCGGGCCTGGGCAACATCCCCGACCATCTGAAGCAGCAGGTCAGCCAGGGCAAGGAAGTGCCGCGCATGATCGCCATCATCAGCTCGATGACCAAGAAGGAACGGCGCAATCCGAACCTGCTCAACGGCTCGCGCCGCGCGCGCATCGCCAAGGGCTCGGGCGTGACGCCGGCCGACGTCAACAAGCTGATGAAGCAGTACATGCAGATGGAAAAGATGATGAGCAAGATGGCCGGCGGTGGCATGAAGGGCATGTTGCGCAGCATGAAGGGGATGATGGGCGCCATGGGCGGCCGCGGCATGCCGTTCCGTTGATGACGGCCCCGTCCGCAATCTGATGTAGCGCCCGGGCCCACGCTCGGGCGGCGGCGCACAAGCGCCGCAGCAGGCCGTCGGGCAGCAGGCTCGACTCTTCCCCTGTCCTGCGCGCACCATGGGGGCCTGTCCGAAACGATGGGCCGTCATGCAGAGTTCCGCTGTAGCTTCCCGCGCCGAGGCGTTCTGCCGGCGCTTTGGCGTTTCCGTTCCGATCCTGCTGGCACCGATGGCCGGTGCCTGCCCGGTACCGTTGTCGGCTGCGCTGGCCAACGCCGGCAGCATGGGCGCAATGGGCGCGGTGTTGTCGTCGTCGGCCGATATCGGTCGCTGGATTGATGACTTCCGCGCAGCCTCCAGTGGTCCGGCGCAGGTGAACCTGTGGATGCCGGACCCTGTACCTGCCCGTGACGTTGCCGCCGAGGCCGCCAGCCGCGCCTTCCTCGCGCAATGGGGCCCGGAGGTGCCGGCCAGCGCCGCCGACGCCACGCCGGCCGACTTCGAAGAACAGTTCGCCGCACTGCTGGCGGCGCGTCCTGCGGTGGCCTCGACCATCATGGGCGTGCTGTTGCCGCGCCACGTGCAGCAGTTGAAGGACGCCGGCATCGCCTGGATCGCCTGTGCCACCACCTTGTCCGAAGCGCGCGCGGCACAGGACGCCGGCGCCGACGCGGTGGTGGCGCAGGGCGCGGAGGCCGGCGGCCATCGTGGTTCCTTTGATCCGGCGATGGCCGAGCGCCAGCTGGTCGGCCTGTTCGCGCTGCTGCCGCGCCTGGCCGATCACCTGCAGATTCCGGTGATTGCCGCCGGCGGCATCGCCGATGGCCGTGGTATCGCTGCCGCACTCGCCTTGGGCGCCAGTGCTGTGCAGATCGGCACCGCCTTCCTGCGCACGCCGGAAGCGGCGATCGCTTCGGCGTGGGCCGATGGGCTGGCCGCCAGCGAACCGGAAGATACCTGGCCGACCCGCGCCTTCAGTGGTCGCCTGGGCCGTGGCCTGGCGACGCCCTATGTGCGCGCCGCTGCTGCAGAAGGCGCCCCCGCGCCGCGTCCATACCCGGTGCAGCGCGGCCTGACCGCCCCGATGCGCAGGCAGGCGGCACAGGAAAATCGTCTGGCGGCGATGCAGGCCTGGGCCGGGCAGTCGGCGTGGATGGCGCCGGCGCAGCCGGCCGCCGACGTGCTGCGCGGCATGTGGGAACAGGCGCAGGCACTGCTGCCATGATGGTGAGCTGCAACGGCCGGGCGGCGCAGGTGGAAGACCTGCTGCCGGCGCTGGTGAATTACGGCCACTTCACCTCGCTGCAGGTGCGTGGTGGTGCAGTGCAGGGGCTGGACCTGCATCTGGCGCGGCTGTCACAGGCTACGCGCGAACTGTTCGGCAGCGAACTGGACACGGTGCAGGTACAGGCATGGATGGCGCAGGCATTGCAGCAGTCAGGGCAGGCCGATGCCTCGCTGCGGGTGACGGTGTACTCGCGCCGCTTCGATTTCCGCAATCCGCTGGCGGCGGTGCCGGCGGACGTGCTGGTGGCGGTTTCAGCGCCGGTGACGCTGACCGTCGCCAAGCGCGTGCGCAGCGTGGCCTGGCAGCGTGAACTGCCGCAGATCAAGCATGTGGGCACCTTCGGCCTGTTCGCCGAGCGTCGCGCGGCGATGGCGGAAGGATTCGACGATGCGCTGTTTGTCACCGCCGATGGCGACGTGAGTGAAGGCAGCACCTGGAAGCTGGCCGTGCACGATGGTGAACGGCTGCTCTGGCCGCAGGCGCCGGCCCTGCGCGGGACTGCCGAGGCACTGCTGAAGCAGCATTGGCCGGGGCCTCAGGCCACTCAGCCGCTGCGGCTGGCCGATCTGGCCGGCGTGAAGGCGGCTTTTGCCTGCAACGCCAGCGGCCTGTGGGCGCTGGAGGCCATTGACGGGCATGTCCTGCCCGGCTCCCAGGCGCTGGCTGAACAGGGCAGGGCGGTGCTGGCGGCGGTGGCTTGGGACAAATTGGGGTCAGATCCCTTTTGCGCCGCAAAAGGGATCTGACCCCGTGAGTTCATCCCCGGGGTTGGCCCGGCCGCGATCTGCCGCTATAATCGCCCGCTTACCTCGCCATCCTGGCGACTGGGCAATAGGAAAAACACCATGGTCAAGATCCGACTGACCCGCGGCGGCGCCAAGAAGCGTCCGTTCTACCACATCATCGTCACCGACGTGCGCAGCGCGCGCGACGGCCGCAACATCGAGCGCGTCGGCTTCTACAACCCGGTCGCTCAGGGCGCCGAGAAGCGCATCGAGCTGGACCTGGCCCGCGTTGACCATTGGGTCAAGAACGGCGCCCAGCCGACCGACAAGGTCCGCAACCTGATCAAGGAAGCGACCAAGTCCCAGGCCGCTGCGGCCTGATCCTGACGGGCCACGCTTCGGCGTGGCCCTCTTGGTTGAAGCAGATGAAAGATATCGAGCGCCGCATCCTGCTGGGCAGGGTTGTCGGCGCTTTTGGTGTGCGCGGCGAAATCAAGCTCGAGTCCTGGACCGAGCCTCGTTCCGCCATTTTCCGTTACCAGCCGTGGATCGTGCGCAGCCCGTCCGGCGTGGAAACCACGGTTGAGGGTGTACGCGGCCGCGACAGCGGCAAGCACCTGGTGGCCCGTTTTCCCGGGGTCGAGGATCGCGATGTGGTCGAAGCGATGCGCGGCACCGAGATCTACGTGGCCCGCAGTGCCCTGCCGCCGCCGAAGCCCGATGAGTATTACTGGGTGGACCTGGAAGGCCTGGATGTGAAGACCACCGAGGGCGTCGCCCTGGGCCAGGTCTCGCACCTGTTCAGCACCGGCGCCAATGACGTGGTGGTGGTCCGGGGTGACCGCGAGCGGATGATTCCGTTTGTGCAGCCGGACTTCGTCAAATCGGTCGATTTCGAGGCCAACCTGATCGTGGTCGACTGGGACCCCGAGTTCTGAGTGCGAGCATGCGTTTCGACGTCATCACCCTGTTTCCCGAGTTCCTCGCCCAGTCCGCTGGACTGGGCGTGGTCGGGCGCGCGCAGGAGAAGGGACTATTCAGCCTGCATGGCTGGAACCCCCGTGATTACGCCGAAGGCAACTACCGCCGGGTGGACGACCGTCCGTTCGGTGGTGGCCCGGGCATGGTGATGCTGATCGAGCCGCTGCAGGCCTGCCTGCAGGCGATCCGAGAGGCCGATCCCACCCCGGCGCGGGTGATCTACCTCAGTCCGCAGGGCGCGCCGTTGACCCAGGCCAAGGTGCGGGAACTGGCGGCGCTGCCGCGCATGGTCCTGCTCTGTGGCCGCTACGAGGGCATCGACGAGCGTTTCCTGGAGGCCAATGTCGACGAGGAAATCTCCCTCGGCGACTACGTGCTGTCCGGGGGCGAGCTGGGCGCGGCGGTGATCATCGACGCCGTGGCCCGCCTGCAGGACGGTGCCCTGAACGATGCGGAGTCGGCGGCGCAGGACAGCTTCGAGGGCGACCTCGGCCTGCTCGACTGCCCGCATTACAGCCAGCCGGCCCAGCACCCGCTGGGGGACGTGCCGGAGGTGCTGCGCTCGGGCAACCACGCGGCCATCGCCGCCTGGCGCCGCCAGCAGTCGCTGCTCCGGACCGCCCAGCGGCGCCCGGACCTGCTGGATGAACAGGCACTGGGCAAGGCCGACCGCAAACTGCTGGAGCAGGGCCGCCAAGCCCGGAACCAGAAGGCCAGCCCCTAGCGCAGGGCTGGCTTTATCGGCTATCATGGCCAATTCCCGCCAGCCCCGGTTGGCGCGCGCAGTACCCAAAACAAACGTGCAGCACAGTCCGGTGACTGCATGAGCCCACGTTGTCGATACGACACGCCCACCCGAACAAGAATCGGTGTAACCCATGAGCAAGCTGAACAAGTCCATCGTCGCGGAATTCGAATCCGCCCAGATCACCCGCGAACTGCCGAAGTTCAGCCAGGGCGACACCGTTGTCGTCAACGTGAAGGTGAAGGAAGGCAGCCGCGAGCGCGTGCAGGCCTACGAAGGCGTCGTCATCGCCACCAAGAACGCCGGCCTGAACTCCTCGTTCACCGTGCGCAAGATCTCGCACGGCTACGGCGTCGAGCGCGTTTTCCAGACCCACAGCGCCATCATCGACTCGGTCGAAGTGAAGCGTCGTGGTAAGGTCCGCGCCGGCAAGCTGTACTACCTGCGTGGCCTGGAAGGCAAGGCTGCCCGCATCAAGGAAGACCTGGCTGCCGCTGCTGCCGCCAAGGCTGCCCGTCTGGCCGACAAGGCCTGATAAACAACTTCGGTTGTTGCCGCGACGGCCACCTTCGGGTGGCCGTTTGCGTTTCCGGCATCGCATCGGCCACGATCAGGTGATGAGCGACATCAACCCGCGCTATCCTGCCGTGATCCAGTCGGCGCTGCGCTTCCTGGACGGCCAGGGGCTGGCGCGCGTGCAGTCGGCACCGCTGCTGCATCGCCTGCTGTGGCGCCTGGGCATTGCACTGCCGCCGCCGATCCTGGCCGGATTTGCTACCAACGCGTTGGTGCAGGGCCTGCTGTTCGGGCTGTTCTGGACCGCGCTGATGTGGCTGATGCTGTGGCAGGGCAGCGAGCGCCCGCTGGCGCTGTTGCTGGTGGCCGGCCTGTCGGCTGGCGTGCTGTTCGGCATGGTGATGGCGGCGCTGATGCGCTCGCTGCGCCGCCACCGCAAGCTGCCGGACTGGCGACGGTTCCGCGCACGGCAGGCAGACTGAGCCGATGGCGCACTGCGCCGTGACCACACGGCGGGCCCGCGCTAGGCTGCAGCTTCATCCCGATGGACATAGCGTGCGATGCCTGCCAAGCGAACCGCACCTTCCACTGCGCCCACGCTGCTGTCCGGTGGCAACCCGCAGATCGCCAAGGGCGAGGGCGATGCGCCGGTGCAGGCATACATCGCCGCCATGCCGGACTGGAAACGTCCGATCGGCGCGCGACTGGATGCATTGATCGAGCAGGCCGTACCTGGGGTGCACAAGGCGGTGAAGTGGAACTCGCCGATGTATGCGGTTGCGCCGGGCGAAGGGTGGTTTCTCAGCTTCCATTGCTTCACCCGCTACATCAAGGTGGCGTTCTTCCGTGGCGCGGCACTGGCGCCAGTGCCGCCCGAGCCGTCCAGGAGCGCCGATACGCGTTACCTGCACATCCCGCAGGACGGCCTGCTGGATGAGGCACAGTTCCTCGACTGGGTGCGCCAGGCCGCCGCGTTGCCCGGCGAGCGCATGTAACCCCGACCTTCTCATTCCTTTCCCGACGAGAGCTCCTGATGGCCACGCATGCCCCCAACCCGGCCGATGCCGGAACACCGGCCGCCGAGTTGATCGATGCACGCATCGCCGAGTTGGCAGACTGGCGCGGTGAAACACTGGCACGCGTGCGTGCGTTGATCCATGAAGCGCTGCCCGACGTGCAGGAAACCTGGAAATGGCGGGGTACACCGGTGTGGGAGCACAACGGCATCCTGTGCACCGGCGAGACCTACAAGCAGGCAGTGAAGCTGACCTTCGCCAACGGTGCGGCGCTGGCCGATCCAAAGGGGCTGTTCAACGCAAGCCTGGACGGCAACACGCGGCGTGCGATCGACATCCATGAAGGCGCGATGCCGGATGCCGCTGCGTTCAAGGCGCTGCTGCGCGCGGCGGCGACGCTCAACGCGGCGAAGAAGAAGCGGTAGAGCCGGCCGCTGGCCGGCTGCTTTGCGATGCTTGCGGAGGGGTTTGAAGTTGCCGGCCAGCGGCCGGCACTACCGTGGTAATCCCCGGCGGCGAAGAAGCGGTAGAACCGGCCGCTGGCTGGCTGTTCTGCGATGCTTGCGGAGGGGTTTGAAGCTGCCGGCCAGCGGCCGGCACTACCGTGGTAATCCCCGGTGGCGGAGAAGCGGTAGAGCCGGCCGCTGGCCGGCTGCTTTGCGATGCTTGCGGAGGGGTTTGAAGTTGCCGGCCAGCGGCCGGCACTACCGTGGTAATCCCCGGTGGCGGAGAAGCGGTAGAGCCGGCCGCTGGCTGGCTGTTCTGCGATGCTTGCGGAGGGGTTTGAAGTTGCCGGCCAGCGGCCGGCACTACCGTGGTAATCCGCGGCGGCGAAGAAGCGGTAGAGCCGGCCGCTGGCCGGCTGCTTTGCGATGCTTGCGGAGGGGTTTGAAGTTGCCGGCCAGCGGCCGGCACTACCGCTCCAGTGCCGCATCCGGGTCGGCCACCGGCGAGGGTGGGCAGGCGGGAATCTCAGAGGGCGTGGCCAGTTCTTCGGCATGCGAGGGCTTGCCGATCATCTTCGCCTTGCGCCAGCCACCCCAGCGGTAATACGCCAGCGACAGCAGCATCGACACCAGCGAGCTGACCGGGAAGCTCCACCAGATCGCATCGGCGCCCCAGTACGGCTGCAGCAGTTCGGCGAACGGCACGCGCACGCCCCACAGCGAGCCAGCCAGGATCAGCAGCGGTGGAATCACCGCGCCGGTGGAGCGCACTACGCCGGAGATCACGAAGCTGACGCCGAAGAACAGGAACGAGCCGATCACTACGTGGTTGAGGTGGCGCGCGATCTCCAGCGCTTGGCTGGCCGGTGGCAGGAACAGCGCCAGCAGCTGGCGATCGAACAGCACCAGCGGCAGGATCAACGCGCCGGTCAGCAGGAAGTTGAACAGCACGCCCTGGCGCGCGGTGCCGCGCACGCGATCCCAGCGCTGCGCCCCCACGTTCTGTGCGGCCATCGAAGAGCACGCTGCACCGATCGCCATCGCTGGCATCTGCAGGTAGTTCCACAGTTGCAGGGCAGCGCCGTAGCCCGCGCCGGTGTCGGTCCCGTACTGGTTGACCATGGTCATCAGCAGGATCACCGACAGCGAGATCAGCACCATCTGCAGGCCCATCGGCACGCCCTTGACCACCAGCGCCTTGAGGATGGTCATGTCGAGCTTGAACAGGCGCATGTCGGCGCGGCCCAGCCACAGGGTGTGGCGCTTGTGCCGCATGTACAGCAGCAGGCCGGCCAGCGACAGCGTCTGCGCGACCAGCGTGGCCCACGCCGAGCCGGCGATACCCAGCGCGGGAAACGGCCCCATGCCGAAGATCAGTACCGGGTTCAGCACGATGTCCAGCGCCACCGACACCATCAGGAAGCGGAACGGCGTGCGCGAATCACCGGCACCGCGCAGCGCCGCGGTGAGGAAGGCGAACGCGTACAGCGTCGGCATCGCCAGGAAGATGATCTGCAGGTAGGCCTCGGCCAATGGCAGCGAAGCGGCCGGCGTGCCCATCGCCGCCAGCAGCGGATGGGCCATGAACCAGCCGGCGAGGGCGATGATCACCGACAGGCCGATGAAGAAGGTGGCGCTGGTGCCGACCACGCGCCGCGCCTGCACGATGTCGCGCGCGCCGATCGCCTGGCCGATCAGGATGGTGGAGGCCATGCCGAAACCGAACACCGAGCCGATCAGGAAGAACATGATGTTGTTGGCGTTCGCGGTGGCGGTCAGCGCCGCCTCGCCGAGGAAGCGCCCGACCCAGACCGCGTTTACCGAGCCGTTCAGCGACTGCGCGATGTTGCCCGCCAGGATCGGCAGGGAGAACAACAGGAGATTGCGCCCGATCGGGCCGGAGGTCAGGTCAAGCGGTGCCTTGGCCATGGAGTGGTGATCGAATCCCGGGAGGCGCACACTAGCACCAAGCCGGTTTGCGGGATGTGGCAATGCATCAACGACTGCAGGTGGAGCGGAGGCTGGCGCTGGCCTTGATCAGCGTCGTATTGGCCGCATGTTCGATGGACGACCGGCTGGGTGATACCCAGATCCGGCCAACCGACCGTCCCGAGTGTCTGGTCGGCAGCCAGCGCCAGGACCTGGCCTCCGGGGGGCGGCCATTGATCGGCGGCACCGGCTGCCGGGCCGACCCGGACAATCCGCGTCCCCTCAACAAGCCACTGGAGTAGCCTGCCCCCATGCCCGAGCTTTCCCCGCTGTCACCCAGTGTCCGCCTGGACATCTGGTTGTGGGCGGCCCGTTTCTTCAAGACCCGCAGCCTGGCCAAGCAGGCGATCGAGACCGGCAAGGTCAGCGTTGCCGGGCAGCGTCCGAAATCCTCACGCGCGGTGCGCGTGGGCGAGCAGCTTCAGGTCGACCGTGGTGAAGAGCATTTCGAGGTCCAGGTGCTCGGCCTGAGCGATCAGCGCGGGCCCGCAGCGACGGCGCAGCAGCTGTATGCCGAGAGCGAGGCCTCCAAGGCGCGTCGTGCCGAACAGCGTGCGCTGCGCATCGCCGCGCGCGATGGGTTCCAGCCGCCGGAGCACAAGCCGGACAAGCGCGCGCGCCGGTTGATCCGCGCGCTGGGCGATATTGACGCGCTGTAAATGATGCGGCGCCGGGCCGGGTCCGGCGCCCGCAGGCGTCAGCGCTTGCCGCCGAGCAGGCTGCCGCCGATCTTCAGCAGATCGCCCACGCCGAGCTGGCCGTCACCGTCCTGGTCCAGCAGGCTGCCGAGCAGGCCACCGGCAAGACCACCCTGTTGCTGCACGTGCTGCTTTTCCTGGCCAAGCGCCTGGCTGAGCGAGCCGGCATCGGCCTGGCCGCCACCGAGACGCTGGGCGAGGAAGGCCATCACGATCGGTGCGAGGATCTGCAGCAACTGGCTGGTGCGGCCGCTGTCCAGCTGGGTAGCCTGCGCCAGCCCGCTTTCGACCTTCTGCTGGCTGCCGCCGAAGATGTGGCCGAGGATGCCGGCGCCATCGCTGGCGGCACCACCGCCACCGCCGCCCAGTACCGAGCCGAGCACGCTGCCCAGGTCCAGGCCGCTGTGGTTGTTCTGCAGTGCGCCGAGCAGCGCCTGTGCGCCCTGTGGCTGCGAGGCGTTGTTGCCCAGCGCGCCCATCAGCACCGGCAGTGCGGCGCTGATCGCACCGGAGGCCTGGGTATCGCTGATACCGAGCTGCTGGGAGACCTGCTGCAGCGGCGCGCCCTGCAGTTTGGCGAGAAGTTCATCGGTCAGGCTCATCTGCGGATTCCTTGATTGGGGTGGGGCGTGCAGAAGGTACGACGCGGACCGTTAAAACGGCGACGCCGCCTCACAGGGGGGCGGCGTGCCGTACACGGGGAGGGCGATCAGAGCTCGATGTCTTCCGCGCCCGGGGTCGCAGTAGGGAAGTCCGCTTCCGGTTGCGCCGGCTTGAACGGATCCGATGGCTGGCTGGCCAGCGCCTTGAGGGCTGCGGCGACGCCGGCACCGTAGGCCGGGTCGGCCTTGCTGCAGTTGTCGATGTGGCGCTGCTTGATGAAGTCCGGTGCATCGCCCAGGGCGCGAGCAGTGTTGGCGAACAGGCGGTCCTTCTGTGCCTGGTTGTAGCTGCGGAACAGCGCACCGGGCTGGCTGAAGTAGTCGGCGTCGTCCTCACGGAAGTTCCAGAAGTCGGCGTCGCCGCGGATCTTCATCGGCGGTTCGCGGTACTGCGGCTGTTCCTGCCACTGGCCGTAGCTGTTCGGTTCGTAATGCGGCAGGCCGCCGTAGTTGCCATCCACGCGCATCGCACCATCGCGGTGATTGCTGTGCACCGGGCAGCGTGCGGCGTTCACCGGAATCTGGTGGTGGTTCACGCCCAGCCGGTAGCGCTGCGCATCGGAATAGGCGAACAGGCGTGCCTGCAGCATCTTGTCCGGCGACGGGCCGATGCCCGGCACCAGGTTGCTCGGTGCGAACGCCGACTGCTCCACGTCCTGGTACCAGTTGACCGGGTTGCGGTTCAGTTCGAACTGGCCCACTTCGATCAGCGGGTAGTCGCTCTTCGGCCATACCTTGGTCAGGTCGAACGGATGGATGCGGTAGGTTTCCGCCTCCAGCTCCGGCATGACCTGGATGAACAGCTTCCACTTCGGGAAGTCGCCCTTCTCGATCGCGTCGAACAGGTCGCGGCCGTGGCTTTCGCGGTCATGGCCGACCAGGATCTGCGCCTGCGCGTCGGTCAGCGATTCGATGCCCTGCTGGCTGACAAAGTGGAACTTGACCCAGAAGCGCTCGCTGTCGGCGTTGGTGAAGCTGTAGGTGTGCGAGCCGAAACCATGCATGTGGCGGAAGCTGCGCGGAATGCCGCGGTCGCTCATCACCACGGTCACTTGCAGCAGGGCTTCGGGCAGCAGCGTCCAGAAGTCCCAGTTGTTGCGCGCGCTTCGCAGGTTGGTGTGCGGGTCGCGCTTGACCGCTTTGTTGAGGTCGGCGAACTTGCGCGGGTCGCGCAGGAAGAACACCGGCGTGTTGTTGCCGACCAGGTCCCAGTTGCCTTCTTCGGTGTAGAACTTCAGTGCGAAGCCGCGGATGTCACGCTCGGCGTCGGCGGCACCACGCTCGCCGGCCACCGTGGTGAAGCGCGCGAACATCTCGGTCTGCTTGCCCACCTTCTCGAACAGTTTGGCGCGGGTGTACTTGCTGATGTCGTGGGTGACGGTGAAGGTACCGAACGCACCCGATCCCTTGGCATGCATGCGGCGCTCGGGAATGATCTCGCGGTTGAGGTTGGCCAGCTTTTCCAGCAGCCACACGTCTTCCATCAGCAGCGGGCCGCGCGGGCCAGCGGTCTTGCTGTTCTGGTTGTCCACCACCGGTGCGCCGAAGGCCGTGGTCATCGGCGTGACCGGATCGTCGCCGTGCTTCTGCTTCGGCGTCGTGCTCAGCTCACGCTGCTGCTGGGCGCCTTCTGCCGGCGACGGAGCGGTGTGATACGGGCACTTGGGACTGTTGTTATCGGACTGGCTCATGGCTGGCTCCTGCGGGTGAAGACGGGGTGGAACATCTTCACTCGACTTTAGCTAGGGCCAGATGAAATGAATAATCGAATGATCCGTTCAGATTGATAGATTCTGTCAATTGAAACGCAAAATCGGATCTGCAGAGACTTTCAAGAGGCCTCCTGCATGGCAGCCGGAGGCCGTCTCTATGCGTTGCAGTTACAGCAGCGCTTTCAACCGGTACAGGGCTTCCAGCGCCTGCTTGGGTGTCAGTTCGTCCGGGTCGATCGCCGCCAGCGCTTCCTGCGCCTTGCTGGCCGGGGCGCTGAACAGGCCGAACTGCTGCGGCGCATCCAATGCCTGCGGCGCCAGCTCGGCGGCATGGCTTTCACCGCCGCGCTGCTCCAGCTCGGCCAGGCGCCGCCGTGCCTGCGCCACGGTAGTGCGCGGCAGGCCGGCCAGCGCGGCCACCTGCAGGCCGAAGCTGCGGTTGGCCGGACCGTCCTTCACCGCGTGCATGAACACCAGCGCTTCACCGTGCTCGACGGCATCCAGGTGCACGTTGGCAATGCCGCTGCGGCCGCCCTCGTGTTGTTCGTCGGCCAGCGCGGTCAGCTCGAAGTAGTGGGTCGCGAACAGCGTATAGCAGCGGTTCTGGTAGGCCAGGTGACGTGCGACCGCATCGGCCAGCGCCAGGCCGTCGTAGGTGGAGGTGCCGCGGCCGATCTCGTCCATCAGCACCAGCGAATGGGCGGTGGCGTGATGCAGGATGTAGCTGGTCTCGGCCATCTCGACCATGAAGGTCGACTGCCCGCGGGCGAGGTCGTCACCGGCGCCGATGCGGGTCAGGATGCGGTCGATCGGACCGATAACCGCACGGCTGGCCGGCACGAAGCTGCCGATGTGGGCCAGCAGCACGATCAGCGCGTTCTGCCGCATGTAGGTCGATTTACCGCCCATGTTCGGGCCGGTGATGACCAGCATGCGACGGTCGGGATGCAGGTCCAGGTCGTTCGGTTCGAACGGCTGCTCACGCACCGCTTCGACCACCGGATGGCGGCCACGCTCGATCTTCAGGCACGGTGCCGTTTCCAGTTCCGGCCGCGACCAGTCCAGCGCCTGCGCGCGTTCGGCGAAGGCCGCCAGCACATCCAGTTCGCTCAGTGCAGCGGCGCACTGCTTCAACGGTTCCAGCTGCGCGCCAAGGGTATCCAGCAGCTGCTCGTACAGGTACTTCTCGCGCGACAGCGAACGGTCGCGCGCGGACAGCACCTTGTCTTCGAATGCCTTCAGTTCCTCGGTGATGTAGCGCTCGGCATTGGTCAGCGTCTGGCGGCGGGTGTAGTGCACCGGCGCACGGTCGGACTGGCCCTTGCTGATCTCGATGTAGTAGCCGTGCACGCGGTTGTAGCCCACCTTCAGGGTGGGAATGCCGCTGCTTTCGCGTTCGCGCTGTTCCAGATCGACCAGGAACTGGTCAGCATGGGTGGACAGGCGGCGCAGCTCGTCCAGCTCTTCATCGAAGCCGTCGGCCAGCACGCCGCCGTCGCTCAGCTTCAGTGGCGGCATTTCGGCAATGGCGCTGGCCAGCAGCTGCGCGCACGCGTCATGCTCGCCCAGCGCGGCGTGCAGGGCCTGCAGGCGCGGCGAGTCCAGTGGCGCCAGCACCTCGCGCACGGCGGGCAGCAGCCCCAGGCCATCACGCAGGGTGGAAAAATCGCGCGGGCGCGCCGAGCGCAGTGCGACGCGGGTGAGGATGCGTTCCAGGTCGCCCAGGCGGCGGAACTGTTCGCGGATGTCGGCGTCGCTGCCGCGATCGATCAGGGTTTCCACCGCATGGTGGCGCTGCACCAGCACCTCGCGCAGGCGCAGCGGGCGGTGCAGCCAGCGCCGCAGCAGGCGGCCGCCCATCGGCGTCACCGTGCTGTCGAGCACGCCCAGCAGGGTATTGCGGGTATCGCCGTCGACGCGCGTATCCAGTTCCAGGTGGCGACGGGTGGCGGCATTCATCGCGATCGCCTCGCCAGCGGTTTCCATCGCGATCGAAGTCAGGTGCGGCAGGCGCTGCTTCTGGGTTTCCTCGACATAGCCGAGCAGGGCACCTGCGGCAGCGGTCGCGCGCGGCTTGTCATCGATGCCGAAGCCGCTCAGGTCATGCAGCTTGAAGAAGTTCAGCAGCTGGCGGCGGCCGCTGTCGGCGTCGAACAACCAGGGGGCGCGACGGCGCACGCCGGTGCGCTGGCGCAGGAATTCCGGCCAGTTTTCTTCGTCGGGCACCAGCAGCTCGGCCGGCTCCAGTCGGGCCAGTTCGGCTTCCAGGGCGTCGTCGGTTTCCACTTCGTTGACCAGGAAGCGGCCACCGGCCAGGTCGGCCCAGGCCAGGCCGTAGCCCTGCTTCGTGCGCGACAGCGCCATCAGCAGGGTGTCACGGCGCTCGTCCAGCAGCGCTTCGTCGGTGACGGTTCCGGGGGTGACGATGCGCACCACCTTGCGTTCGACCAGGCCCTTGGCCAGCGCCGGGTCACCGATCTGCTCGCAGATCGCCACTGACTCGCCCAGCGCCACCAGCCTTGCCAGGTAGCCCTCGTAGGCATGCACCGGCACGCCGGCCATCGGAATCGGCGCGCCGCCGGAGCTGCCACGCTGGGTCAGGGTGATGTCGAGCAGGCGCGCGGCCTTGCGCGCATCGTCGTAGAACAGCTCGTAGAAGTCGCCCATGCGGAAGAACAGCAGCAGGTCCGGGTACTCGGACTTGGCTGCGAAGAATTGCTTCATCAGCGGGGTATGTTCGGCGGACTTGTCTTTGGACATGGGACTCGTGGATCAGGGCATCCGGCCGCGCCGGAGGGCAGCGGCAGCGGAGCGCGTACAGGGCCGTCCATGGTAACTGCTGGGGCGCAGGGCTGCCGCCACCGGTGGCAGGCCGGTACGGCACGGAAAGGAGTCAGGCCGGGACCAGCGTGATCTGCCGGTGGCTGGTGAAAATCTCCATGACGATCTCGAAGTAGGTCGGGCCTTCGCCCCGTTGCAGGGCCTGCAGCTGGTGGGCAATGGCCTGCGTATTGAAGCTGCCCGGTGTGTCCAGCTTTGCCAGCAGCCATTGGCGGGTGGTCTCCATGCCCAGGGCCGTGCGGCTGTGGGCAATATCGCGCCAGATCAGCGTGGCCTGCGCCTGGCCGGCCAACGCGCCATAACTGCCATGCAGCAGGTCGTCCAGCGCATCCAGGCTTGGCCCGAGCTGCCACGCCTCGCCAGCCATGAACACGCGGTTGATCTCCGCGTACAGGCTGGCGATGTCATCGATGGCGGCGCCTTCAATCTGTAGGACGATGGTCATGCGCCGACTGTAGCGTGACCCGCGCGCAGGGCGTGTGCGGCTGAACGGATTCGCTTTGCGGGCGTGGGCCGTGCACCGCATACTTCGCGGCTGCACTTCGCTGCACGGCTGTCGTGCAGCCGCATGCGCCGCTTTGCAGGCACGAGGCGAACGCTCGTTCCGCAACCTGCCAACGCTTTGCCGCGAGCCCTTGCACCGGGCTGACGCGCGCCCTGCGGAAATTCATCCTTCAGAAACTCCCGCGCCGGCCGATCTGTACTGCGGCATTGCGCCTGTCGCGCGATGCCGTGGCTGTCCATGGTGGCGCAGCCTCGGTTCACGTTCCTGCAGCACCGCGGCTGGCAGGACGATTTCGAATGGAACGTAGCGTGGAAACAGGGAAGAAGCACCCGGGGCCGAGGCTCCATCGTGGTTGGTCGTTGATGCTCGCCGTTGCCGCATGGCCGGCGACCGCCCAGCAGGCCGGTGATCCCGCCGCGCAGGAACTGCTGCGGCAGCAGGAGCGCGAACGCGTGCTGCGCGAGCAGCAGGAACAACGTCCCGACGTCCGCCTGGAGCGGGACGCGCAGAAGGAGAGCGACCGCCTGCCGGCGCAGGAGCACCCGTGCGTACGCATCGATCGCATCGTGCTGGAAGGCGAAGACAGCCAGCGCTTCGGCTGGGCACTGGCGGCGGCCGACCCGACGGACGATCCGGCCACTGGCCGTTGCCTGGGAACCGAAGGCATCAACGTGGTGATGAAGCGTGTGCAGAACGCGATCATCGCCCGTGGCTATGTCACCACGCGCGTGCTGTCGGCACCGCAGGACCTCAACCAGGGTACGCTGGCGTTGTCGGTGGTGCCGGGCCGGTTCCGCGAGGCTGCGTTCTCCGATCCGCAGGGACGGCATCCGGCCCTCGCCAGTGCACTACCGATCCGCAGTGGCGACCTGCTCAACCTGCGTGACATCGAGCAGGGCCTGGAGAACCTGCAGCGCGTGCCCACCGTCAGTGCCGACATCAAGATCGCGCCGGCCGACGGCGAGGGCGCGGTGCCGGGCCAGAGCGACCTGCAGATCGACTGGACGCAGCGTTCACCGGTACGCGCCAGCGTCACCCTGGACGATGCCGGCAGCCGCGGCACCGGCAAGCTGCAGGCCAACGCGACGCTGTCGCTGGACAATCCGCTGGGCCTGAACGAGCTGTTCTACGTCAGTGCGGGCCGTGGCGTGTTCAACGGCCGCGGCAAGGACACCGACAGCTGGACCGCGCACTACGACGTGCCCTACGGCTACTGGCTGTTCGGTGCTACTGCCAGCGCCTACGACTACAGCCAGAACGTGGTCGGTGCCTTTGAACGCTACGAGTACAGTGGCCGCAGCCGCAACGCCGAAGCGCGGGTGGACCGGCTGCTGCTGCGCAATGCCAAGATCAAGTTCAGTGCCTACGCACGCGGCTGGCAGCGCGAGTCGAAGAACTACATCGACGATACCGAGATCGAAGTGCAGCGCCGCCGCACCGCTGGCTGGGAACTGGGCCTGACCCACAAACAGTTCATCGGCACTGCCACGCTCGATGCCAGCGTGGCCTACCGGCGTGGCACGGGCGCCTTCCACGCACTGCGTTCGCCGGAAGAGATGGCGCAGTTGTGGGACCCGACGTTGCTGCTGGAAGGCACCTCGCGGATGAAGCTGATCACTGCCGACGCGCAGTTCAGCGTGCCGTTCCAGCTGGGTAGGCAGCGCCTGCGCTACACCGCCGCATGGCGAGCGCAGTGGAACCGCACGCCACTCTCGCCGCAGGATCGCTTCGCCATCGGTGGCCGCTATACCGTGCGCGGTTTCGACGGTGAAAGCTCGCTCAGCGGCGAGCGTGGCTGGTCGCTGCGCAACGATCTTTCGCTCGGTATCGGTGGCGGCCAGGAGTTCTACGTGGCTGCCGACTACGGCCGCATCGGCGGCCCATCCGCGCAGTGGCAGTCCGGCCATGACCTGGCCGGCATGGCACTGGGCCTGCGCGGCGGCTGGCAGCAGCTTTCCTGGGATGGCTTCGTGGGTTCGGCGCTGCGCAAACCCGCCCATTTCCCCACCGACTACACCACATTCGGCTTCAGCCTGGCCTGGCGCTACTGATCTGCCACAGGGACACGTGACATGAACACTATCTATCGTCTGGTTTTCAACCGCGCGCTGCGCGTCTGGCAGGTGGCTTCGGAGCTGGTGAAGGGCGGCGGTGGCCTGGTCGGCCATGTGCCGGGCCGGCAGAGCGCTGCGCTGTCGCCGCTGGGCTTCGCACTGATGTGCTCACTGGGCTGGGTCAGCCTGGGAACGCCTGCGCTGGCGCAGTCCGATGCGCGCATCATTTCCGATCCAAATGCGCCGGGCCGTGAACGGCCGACGATGGTGACGGCACCCAATGGCGTGCCGATGGTGAACATCACCACGCCGTCGGCAGCGGGTGTGTCGCGCAACCGCTATTCGCAGTTCGACGTGGGCCGCGATGGCGTCATCCTCAACAACGCCCGCGGCCAGGTGCAGACGCAACTGGGTGGCTGGGTGCAGGGCAACCCGTGGCTTGCCACCGGCAGTGCACGGGTCATCCTCAATGAAGTGAATGGTCCGGCCAGCCGGCTCAACGGCTATGTGGAAGTGGCCGGGCAGCGCGCCGAGGTGATCATTGCCAACCCGGCCGGGATCCAGGTCAATGGCGGCGGTTTCCTCAATGCCAGCCGGGTGACCCTGACCACCGGCACGCCGATGTTCACGGGTGCAGGCGCACTTGAGGGCTACCGCGTCACAGGGGGCGCGATCCAGATCGATGGTCAGGGCCTGGACACCAGCCGTGCCGATTACACCGACCTGATCACCCGTTCGTTGCAGGTCAACGCCGGCATCTGGGCCAACCAGCTGCAGGCGACGCTGGGCAACAACGTAGTCAGTGCCGACCACAGCCAGGCCAGCGCGACCGCGGCCAGCGGCGAGGCACCGGCCTTCGCGCTGGACGTTGGCGCGCTGGGCGGCATGTTCGCCAACAAGATCTGGCTGGTCGGCAACGAGCACGGCGTGGGCGTGCGCAATGCCGGCAGCATTGGCGCACAGGCCGGCGAGCTGGTGGTGACGGTGGATGGCCGGCTGGAAAACACCGGCGCCCTGCAGTCGCGGCAGAACGTGCGCGTGCAGGCGCGCGGTGATCTTGCAAATGCCGGCACCATCGCCGCCACGCGCGAGGTTGCGATCGACACCGGCGGCACGCTGGACAACAGCGGCGGCAAGCTCAACGCACAGCGCCTGCGGGTCGAGGCGCAGGGCCTGCGCAACCATGGCGGCACCATTGAACAGACTGGTGTGCAGGCGCTGGCGCTCAAGGCCGACGCAGCCAGCAACCGTAGCAATGGCCTGTTGGGTGCACTGGATGCCGTAGCGTCCGGTGGCAACGGCAGTGGCCCGGGGGGCGGTACGTTGCCGGGCAGTGGCGGCGGAACGCCGGGAACCGGTAGCCCGGGTACGGGGACGCCGGGTGCCGGCGGTGGCTCGACCGGCACGCCGACCTCGCCGGTGGTACCGATGGCCGAGGGCCTGATCGCCATCGCCGGTACGCTGGACAACGACGGCGGCAGCATCAGCAACGGCGGCACGGTGTCACTGGTCGCACGCAACGGTCTCGACAACAGCGGCGGTCGCCTGGGCGTGAGCGCGCTGCAGGCCGGGGGTGAGCTGCGCAATGACGGCGGCATGCTGCAGGTGCATGGCGATGCCGCGTTGCAGGTGGGCCTGTTGTCGAACCAGAAGGGTGCGCTGAGCGTGGCCGGCGACCTGTGGCTGGATGCGCAGTCGCTCGACAACCGCGGTGGTGAACTGCGCCACGCCGGCAAAGCGGCATCGTCGTGGACGGTGCAGGGCCTGTTCAACAACGACGGTGGCCTGCTGGCCACCAATGCCACGCGGCTTGCATTGCGCGCAGGCCAGGTCGGCAATGCCGGTGGCCGCATCGAACATGCCGGCGAGGGTGGCCTGCAGCTGGGTACCGGCGACTGGGCCGGCGCCGGTGGGCATCTGAGTACCCTGGGCCGCCTGCAATGGTCGGTCGGCAACGCCGATCTGCGCAACGGTTCGCTCAGTGCGGCCGGGTTCGAGATCCTGGCCGCGACGCTGGACAACCGGGGCGGCAGCCTGCTGTCGCTGGGTAGCGGGGCCAGTTCGGTGAAGGCCGCGACGCTGGACAACAGTGCCCGCGGCACGTTGGCCGGCAACGGCGATCTGGCACTGGTCGCGACCACGCTGGACAACAGCAACGGCCTGGTTCAGCAGGCTGGCACCGGCACCCTGAGCGTGCAGGCCGATACGTTGCGTGGCAGCGAAGGGCGCCTGCTCAGCAACGGCGCGCTGGTGCTGTCCGGCGGGGAGTTGGACGTGAGTGGTGGTACGACATCGGCGCAGAGCGTGCAGATCCACGCCGGGGCACTGCGCAACCGCCAGGGCCAGATCGTCTCGCAGGGTGTCTCGGCGCTGGCGCTGGACGTGCGCCATGCGTTCGACAATCAGGGCGGCCAGATCGTCGGCAACGGCGGCCTGCGCATCGACGCCGGTCGCATCGACAACCAGAAGGGCACGCTGCAGTCGGCTGGTACGCAGGGAGTGTCCCTGGCGGTGCGCGGCACCCTGGACAACAGCGGCGGCGGCATCTCCGGCAATGGCCAGGTGCAGCTGCAGGTTGGCAGCCTGGTCAACCAGGGCGGCAAGGTGCTGGCCGCAGGCAGTGGTGCGCTGCAGGTGCTGGCCCGCGAACTCCTGGACAACAGCAACGGTGGTCGCCTGGCCGGTACTGGCGATCTGCGATTGCAGGCGGTACGGCTGGACAACCGCAGTGGGGCGATCGAACACGCCGGCGGCGGCACCTTGCAGATCCACGCCGACGGCCTGCAGGGCGCGGGCGGCCGCATCCTCAGCCAGTCGTCGCTGATGCTTGAGGGCGGCCAACTGCAGCTGGGGGCCGGCAGCATTACCCAGGCCGAGCGCATCGCCATCGATGCGCAGCACCTGGACAATGCCGGCGGCAACCTCAGCGCGACCGGCAGCGACATGCTACGGCTGCACGTGGCGCAGCGCGTGGACAACAGTGGCGGTACGATCGCCGGCAACGGCGCGCTGGATGTACAGGCCGGTGAACTGATCAACCGCAAGGGCACGCTCAGCGGTGCCGGAACGGCTGACGGCACGCTGCAGATCGCCGGAGCGCTGGACAATCACGAAGGCACGATCGCCAGCAATGCCAAACGCCTGACGGTCACTTCCGCACGGCTGGACAACAGAGGCGGCAGCATCCGCCAGGCCGGCAACCTGGGCCTGGATATCACCACCGGCCGCCTGGACGGCAGCAAGGGCACGCTGGTCTCCTCGGCCACGCTGACCCTGCGTGCTGGCGACGTGGATCATCGTGACGCGACGCTGGGCGCCGATCGCCTCGACCTTGAGGCCACTACGCTCGACAACGCCGGTGGCCGCATCATCGCCAGCGGCGAAGGTGCCAGTCGCATCAAGGCCACGACGCTGGGCAATGCCGGTGGCACGCTGGCCAGCAATGGCGACCTGGCCCTGCTGGCACAGGCGCTGGACAACCGTGCAGGCAGGATCCAGCACGCGGGGAGCGGCCAGCTGCAGGTCTCGGCGAAGACCCTGCTGGGCAACGGCGGCAGCGTGCTCAGCAATGGCAGCTTCGCGCTGGATGGCGCCAACCTCGATCTGACCGCGGCAACCACCTCGGCGCGCCGCGTCGACATCACCGCCGATACCCTGACCACCTCCGGTGGCACGCTCACCGCAACCGGTGAAGACGCGCTGCGCCTGCGCGTACAGGGTGTGCTGGACAATCGCGGTGGATCGCTGGCCAGCAATGGCGCGCTGGATGTCAGCGCGCAGCAGCTGATCAATGCACAGGGCACGCTGCAGGGTGCAGGCAGCGGTCACTCCACACTGGCGATCGGCCAGGCG
Organism: Stenotrophomonas sp. Pemsol; assembly: GCF_003586545.1. Taxonomy (NCBI): domain Bacteria; kingdom Pseudomonadati; phylum Pseudomonadota; class Gammaproteobacteria; order Lysobacterales; family Lysobacteraceae; genus Stenotrophomonas; species Stenotrophomonas sp. Pemsol. Next base: position 928,840 of record NZ_CP025780.1, read on the forward strand.
CTGGACAACCAGAAGGGCCGCATCCTGCTGGGCGGTGCCGGCACCCTCACCGCAGCCAGCCTGAGCAACCTGGGCGGTACCGTGCATGCGGGCGGCAGCGCGCTGGTGCTGGGCGTTGACGGTCGCCTCGACAATGGCGAGCAGGGGCTGCTGTCCAGTACCGGCACGATGACCCTGGGCGCCGGCAGTCTCGACAACCGCCACGGCACCCTGGTCGCTGGCAAGGACCTGAGCGCGACCACGGCGGCAGGCGTAGACAACAGCGACGGCGCGATGCAGGCCGGCGAACGGCTGCAGTTGCAGGGCAACGGCCTGCTCAACCAGCGCGGCACGCTGCTGGGCGGCCAGCTGGACATCGATACCCGCGGCCAGCGGCTGGACAACCGCGCCGGCACGCTGGGCACGCAGAAGGGCGACCTGATCGTTCGCAGTGGCGCGATGGACAACCAGGGCGGTCGCGTGCAGTCGGCGGCCGACCTGGCCATCAACACGGCCGGGCAGGACATCGACAACCGCGCCACCGCCGGCAGCGGTGGATTGCTGGCGGCCGGAAAGCTGCAGCTGGATGGTGGCGTGCTGGACAACCGTGGCGGCGCAGTCAATGCACAAGGCGATGCACGCTTGCTGCTGGCCCGCGTCGACAACAGTTCCGGTGGAACGCTTGCCAGCGCTGCGAACCTGTCGCTGCAGGCGGCGAGCCTGGCCAATGCCAGTGGTCGCGTGCAGGCCGGGCGCAACCTCGACCTGACCCTGGGCGGGCACCTGGACAACGCCGACGGCGCGATCGCGGCCGGCCAGCTGCTGACCCTCACGGCCGCCAGCGTGGACAACCGCAACACCCGTGGCGGCGACGGCACGCGTGGTCTGCAGGCGGGCCAGCTGCAGTTCGGCGCCCAGTGGCTGGACAACAGCCAGGGCCAGGTCATCACCGATGGCGGTGCGCGGCTGCAGATCAACGGCCAGCTGCAGAACACCGGCGGCGTGATCAGCACCGGCGGCAATCTGGACAGCCAGGCGGACAACGTCGCCAACAGCGGTGGCCTGCTGCGCGCCGATGGCAGCCAGACCCTGGTGGCACGTGCGCTCAGCGAAGATGGCCAGGTGCATGCGCAGCGTGACCTCGGCCTCACCCTGCAGCAGGGCATGCGCCAACGTGGCGAATGGATCGCCAACGGCACGCTGTCGCTGAACCTGTCCGGCGACCTCGACAACCAGGGCGTGGTGCGCGGTGGCAACCTCGACCTCAACGCCCAGAACATCACCAATGCGGCTTCGGGTGAGATCTCCAGCCAGGGCACGACCCACCTCAATGCCCGTGGCCAGCTGACCAACCGCGGCCTGATCGATGGCGCGCTGACCCACCTGGAGGCCGGCGAGATCGACAATCTTGGCACCGGGCGCATCTATGGTGATCGCGTGGCGATCTCCACCGGCGTGCTGAAGAATCGCGCCGAAGAGGCCGGTGGTGCCACCCGCGTCGGCACTGTGGCTGCACGCGAGCGCCTGGACCTGGGCGTGCGCGAGCTGCAGAACACCGGCAAGGGCCTGATCTACAGCGGCGGTGATGCTGCCATCGGCGGCACGCTGAGTGCCGATCGCATCGCCAGCGGCATTGCCGGGCGGATCGACAACATCAGCTCGGTCATCGATGTGACCGGCAACCTGTCCATCGATGCGCAGGTGGTCAACAACATCCGCGAGAACGTGGTCATCACACAGACCACCACCGTGAACGCTCCGGTGCGCATGGATCGACCCGCCTGGTGGCGCAACGGCAAGAATGGCACCGAGGACATTCGCAGCACCAGTCACTATTCGGCGCACGAGGTGTACTACCTCAACCCGACCGATATCCTGGAAGACACGCCGCACATCACGCCGGATGGCTTTACCGTGCACCGTGCGGTGGTACGACTGACCGCGCAGACCAGTGCCTACTTCTTCGGGCGCGGTGGGCTGTATGCCGCGCTGGGTGAGCGTGCGCGGCTGAACGTGCAGGACGGCACGGTGGTGATGTACTACGTCGGCCGCCAGGACAACCAGGTCAATCCGGACCAGGTTGCCGCTGGTGCCGACGATCCGTTTGCCGAGCTGGCCACCCTGCATCCCGATTCGCCGGCATTCCGCTACGTCGATGACAAACTCACCTACTCGTCAGCGTATGGCACCTGTACGACCAACTGCGTGCAGTTGTGGACCTACAAGGACTACGATCCCGACCGCATTCTGACCAGCCCACAGTTTGCGGGCGGCAACTCCACCAGTGCCAACGAGCAGTATCGCCTGGCCACGCGCACCGTGACCGAAGATGTGTTGCAGCCGAGCGTCGGTGCCGATGCGGTCATCCGGTCAGGCGGTGCGATGCGCATCCGCAGCGATGACCTGCGCAACCACTACGGCAGCATTGCCGCCGGCGGCGATCTGGACATCATCGGCCTGACCGGCGCGGCAAAGGTGGAGAACCTGGCGGCCACGCTGTATCGCACGCACCAGTTCTCCAACGTCAGCCACACCTTCGGCGGGGATGTGATGACCTGGAGTGCTCCGGCCATTTCCGAGGTGACCGGTAAGATTGGCGGCAGCATTGTCAGCGGCGGCTCGTTGAGCATCGACGTCGGTGACCTGAGCAACCTCAACCAGGGACGGAACGCGCCGAACGTGCAGAACGGTTCGGCCATGGCCAACCTCAACGTGCAGGGGCCCAAGGCGCTGCCGGATGGGCCGGGCCACGGCGGTGCGCAGGGGCCGGGCCAGTCCACCGGCACCGGTGCCGAACGCGCGCTGGCGCAGGCGGCCGATGCCGCCGGCACCCAGCAAGGGAGCAGCGTCGGCGGCGTGAGCGGCAACACCGGTACGTCCGGGCCGCGCGTGGTCGCAGCCAGTGGAGGATCGCCGGATCGCATCGCGATGGGTGCACCGGACACGCGCGTGCCGAGCGCCAGCCTGTTCAACGTCAATCCCAACGGTGGCCACTACCTGGTCGAGACCGATCCGCGCTTTACCGACCACAAGACCTGGCTGAGCTCGGACCACCTGCTGGGCCAGATGGGCTACTCGCCCGATACCGTGCAGAAGCGGCTGGGTGATGGCTACTACGAGCAGAAGCTGGTGCGCGAGCAGATCGGCCAGCTGACCGGTCGCCGCTTCCTGGACGGCTACGCCAGTGACGAGGCGCAGTACCGCGCGCTGCTGGAGGCCGGTGCCACGGTGGCCAGCGAATGGGGCCTTCGCCCCGGCGTGGCGCTGACCGAAGCGCAGATGGCACAGCTGACCAGTGACATCGTCTGGCTGGTCGAGCAGACCGTCACCCTGGCCGATGGCAGCACCACCACCGCGCTGGTGCCGCAGGTCTACCTGCGCCTGCGCCCGGGAGACCTCGACGGCAACGGTGCACTGCTGGCCGGTGCCAATGTCGATATCAAACTGGGCAATGGCCTGGTCAACTCCGGCAACATCGCCGGGCGCAAGCTGGTGACCATCGATGCCGGCAACATCGAGCATCTGGGCGGCAGCATTTCCGGCCAGTACGTCGGGCTGTCGTCGGACAAGGACATCCGTGTTGTGGGTGCCGCCGTGACGGCCACCGATGCGCTGTCGGTCAAGGCTGCGGGCAATGTCACGGTGGCCTCCACGGTGGAGACACAGCAGGGCGGTGGCACCTACCAGTACGAGACCAACCGCATTGATCGGGTTGCTGGTCTGTATGTGACCAACCCCAGTGGCGACGGCATGCTGTCGGTGGTGGCCGGTGGTGACATCAGCCTGCAGGCCGCACAGATCCGCAACGCTGGCGCCGACGGCCTGACCCAGCTGGCCGCAGGCGGCACTCTGGATGTTGGCGCGATTGCGCTGGAGGAGCGCCGCGACGCCACCTTCGATGAACGCAACCATCAGCGCAGCAGCAGGACGACGCACGCTGCCACATCGGTGCAGGGCGCTGGCGATGTGGTGCTGGCGGCCGGCAAGGACATCAACCTGGCCGCCGCGCAGATCAAGGCGGCGGGCGGTCTGGCATTGCAGGCCGGTGGGGACATCAACAGCCAGGGGCTGGTGGACAGTGAGAGCCGGGATTTTGCCAATGCAGGCAAGCGCAGCTCGCTGCAGGTCAGCCAGCGTGATGAGACGGTGCGGGGCAGCCAGTTGTCTGCTGACGGCGGAATCGCACTCAGTGCAGGTCGCGATGTGAACCTGGTAGCCGCGGAGGTACGAAGCGAACAGGATGCGATCAGTATTGGTGCTGGCCGTGATGTGAATCTGACATCTGCGCAGGAAGAGCATACCTGGGAGCAAGACACCCAGCGCAAGAAGCGTGGGCTCACGTCCACTACGCGTACCGCAACGCATGATTCGACCCAAGACATCCTGGCCATTGGCACGGTTTTGTCGGGTGAGCGGATCAGCATCGGCGCAGGTCGTGACATCACAGCCGAGGGCGCCAAGATTGCGGCCACTGGCGATGTAGTGATGGCTGCCAAGGGCAATCTCAGTATTGTTGCTGCGGAGTCCAGTCATTCCGAACAGCACAGTAGCGATCGCAAGAAGTCCGGGCTACTTGGAGGGATGAATGGCAGCTTCGGGGTTACCTTCGGCAGCCGAAGCAGCGGCAACAGCAGTTCCCTGACCGAGACGATCGCGGAAGGAAGCATCGTCGGCAGCGCGCTGGGCAGCGTGACACTAACGGCGGGAGAAACGCTGCACATCGGCGGATCCGATGTTCTCTCCAAGAACGGAATGACGTTGCTTGGCAAGAATGTACGTATCGATTCAGCAGAACAGCACTCGGAGTACAACGACAGGAACTACTTCAGGCAGTCCGGTCTGAATGTTGCCGTGGGCGGTGCGACCGTTGATACGATTCAAAGTGCACGCGCCGTGTACGCTTTCGCCAAGCGCGCAGACGAGGTCGAGGACGATCGCCTCAAGGCGCTCTATGCGTACAAGGCGGCGCAGGGTGCAATCGCGGTGGCCCAGGCTGCGGGGCAGCAGTCGGGCGATGGCGGTGGCGGCGCCGGATTGAACGTCCGGGTGACCGCAGGAACCCAGCGATCCCAGTCGGAAACGACGATGGAGCAGACGACCCATCGTGGCAGCACATTGCACAGTGATGGCGATGTGGTGATCGCAGCCACGGGCGGTGATCTGACCGTGGTGGGCAGTAACGTGTCCGGTCGCAACGTAGATCTTGCGGCGGCCAAGGATCTGGTGATCAGAAGCAGCGAGGATCGCTATGCCCAGGACAGCAGAAGCCAGTCCCAGGGTGGAGAGATCGGTGTTGCGATCAGTGGAAGCAGCGGCGGTGGTGCAGCGATCGGTGTCTATGTTGGCGCCAATGCCGCGCGTGGCAAGGCCGACGGGAACGGCACCGTCCACAACGAAAGTATCATCAAGGCCGGGGATCGCCTTACGTTTGCGAGTGGTGGAGACACGACTTTGCAGGGCGCACAGCTGGTTGCCAACCAGGTGATTGGCCAGGTAGCGGGCAATCTGACGGTGCGCACAGAACAGGACACGGATAGATACAAGAGTCAGCAGCTTGCGGCGAAAGGTGAAGCCACGATTGGCTATGGCTTCGAGGGTAGTGCCAGCGGCAGTGCCGCCTTGATTGACAGTGACTACCGTGGCGTCCGTGAGCAGACGGGAATCGCCGCTGGCGACGGGGGCTTCCAGTTGCAGGTGGGGGGCAACACGCATCTGGTCGGGGCCGTCATCGCAAGTACCGCGGATTCCTCGAAGAATCTACTGTCGACGGGTAGCTTGACGGTTGAGGATCTAAACAATCGAGCGGAGTTCCTTTCTGCATCGATCACTGGCGGTACCAGTGGCGGTGGGAGTCCCTCAGACGGGTTCAATTTCAACCCGTCGGTGATGCCGGGCATGCCGACGGGTGACAGCAGGAACACCACCACGCGGAGCGGCGTAGCCGACGGCACGATCGATATCAGAAACGGAGACAGCAGCACGCTGGCAGACCTGCAGCGCGGCGTAACCAGTCTGGACAACGCCAACGGGTTTGCGCCCATCTTTGACGAGAAGAAGGTTCAGGAGCGGCAGGAACTCACGCAGATCCTGGGAGAGATCGGTTTCAAGGCCGTTGGCAATCTGGCCTCCAAGAAGAGTGCCCACGCCAAGGTGGACCTGGAAGTTGCGCGCGCCAATGGTGATGCCGAGGCCGAGGCAGACGCGCTGCGGCGGATCAGCGAGTGGGGTGAAAGCGGGCGCAACAAGGTCTTGCTGCATGGCCTGACAGGCGCTGCCGTTGCGGCATTGAGTGGCGGCGATATTAGTGGCGCCGCTGCGGGTGCCACCGGTGCCGCGCTGGCCAAGGAGGCAATGACGCGTTTCCTCACAGGCCAGGGCATAGATCCGCGAAGTGGTGAGTTCAACAGCTTGATCGAACTCGCCAGTGCTGCGCTGGGCGGGGTCGTGGGTGGTACCGATGGTGCGGGCACGGCGCTGCTGGGAGATCAGTTCAATCGACAGTTGCATCCTGATGAGATCAATTTCCTGGCCGCAAAGGCCAAGGACTTCGCCAATCTGCTGTTCGGATGCGGGGAAAACTGTAGTAGCGATCAGGTCAAGGTGGCGCGGGGGCGTCTGTTGCGCGAAGCCTACGCACGTGTAGATGCCATATACGGCTCGTACGAGTCAGACTTTGCTGCGTCAAGCTTCATTGGCTCAAACCCAATGACGTTCGTTGGTCCCGATGGTCAGCAGCGCGAAGGGCTCATAGAACTGGACAATGATCGCCGCAATGACCACAGCCTGTACAAGGATCTGCTTGGCACCCGGCGAACGGAATTCAATCTGTTGACGGAAGCACTGCTGGACGGTGGGAAAACCGAAGCGGCGTTAAGACTGGACTACAACCGGCAGCTCGCTGAGCTCGCCACGAGTGCACGTGGCCGCGATGGAGTGATGATCCTCGAAACCTTCAGTGGAGAAATCGGGGGATGGGGCTCAGTAGTAAAGAATGTACTGAAGGGGGATGGTGAGTCTGCGAGCCTTGCAGCTGCGCCTCTTCTTATTTTCACCAAGGTGCCGGGGGCCAAGACCGCAGCCGAGTTGGCGGAGGACCTAGCGACGCAGATTGTGAAGGGAGCTGCGTCTCGGGCCGAGGCAACAGCAGGCACAATGAGTGCGAACATTGGCACTCCTTTGACCTTCAACAAGGCGACCCGGACTTGGAGTAGTCCGGGAGGGCTTGACTATGGGATGGGCTCTATACATGGAAATCGTATCAAGCACATATTGGCACATACGGTTCCAAACCCAGCAAAGGTCACGCATTCCGTTTTCGTTGAGGATAGATCCAAGTTGATCTCTCTTATCGACGAGGCCTGGAGGATGAAGGGCGCTGCGGTGCCTGGAGATCCGGGGGCATTCATAGTCCCTATGGGGCGAGTAATTGGCACTGCCGGTGAGAAGAACATAAGAATTATTGTTAAGCCTGGCACCAATAAAATAATATCTGCGTATCCTGTACAGTGAGGTGTTTCGTGATTTGTCCGCGTTGTGAGCAAGGTGAGATGCTTGAGGCCCGCGTCAAGGAGAGTGGGGTTCAGATGTTTGTCTGCGACGAATGTGATGCTGTATGGTTTTCTTTGAGTGACATCGGCGTTTCTCCGTTCCGGGATCTTGAGACCTACCTCGAGGAGAATTCAATTGCTCCATCTTGGGATTCAATTTCCGTGGATCGGCGACTGTGATGCCTTGATACACGCGACGGTTTTTCTCTAGTGAAACAGCAGGAGCAGGGGCGGCACTGAAACAGGGTCGGCCATTTGAGAGTGGCTGGAATGCAGCAAGCTGCAAGCCACGTATGAGCAAGAAGTAGGTACGACCTCCGATGGAGTCCTGTGTGCTTCGTCAAGTGCTACGCCGCGACGTGCGGGTTACGCTTTGTGCTCTCCTTTCAGTTCGAGAGCACCATGCGGCAAGGCGCGGGAAGGAGCTGGTCTTCCCGGGGCTTGCTGCCCCGTAATGCCCGATAGCCGGGTCGCAGCTCCTAGCCTAATACCACTCGCTTCACGTGGTGATATACCTTATGGATATAAGGCGCAGCCTCCGGCCTGCGCGCGGCCACCACGTCGACCGTGGTGACTGCGGGCAGCCAGCGCACCAACAGCGAACAGAGCCATTCGACCAGTGATGCCCGCGTCAGCCAGTTGGCTGCAGGCGGCGATCTCACGTTGATTGCCAACGGCGGCTCAATCCTCAGCCAAGGCACACAGATGTCTGCCGAGGGCAACGCCGTGTTGCTGGCCACCCAGAACATCGTGTTCGACGTGGCCCACAACACCGAGCGCAGCGACAGCAGCAGCCGTGGCAAGGGCTGGGGCTTTGCCAACAACACCAGCGGCCTGCCGTTCGGTACCAATAACTCGCAGAGCCAGGGCAGCGGCAGCAGTGACACCATCACCGGCACGCAGCTGTCGGTCGGCGGCGGCGTGCGCATGGCCACCACCGAGGGCAACATCAGCCTGACCGCAGCCAACATCGCCGCCGAGAAGGACGTCAGCATCCGTGCCGCCGGTGATCTGCTGGTGCGCAGCGGGCAGGATACGGTCAGCAACGCCAATACGTCCGACAGCAAGGCGATCGGCACGGTACAGATATCGGATACCGAGAAGTTCTCCGGCTGGCACCGCGAGCAGCACCAGGACGACAGCGCGCAGGTGTCACAGGTGGCCAGCAGCATCGGCAGCCTGGGCGGCAGCGTGAGCCTGACCGCCGGGGGCAAGTACACGCAGACGGCCAGCAACGTGGTGGCGACCAAGGACGTGAACATCACCGCCGCCGAGATCGAGTTGCTGACCGCGGACGAAAGTGGTCACTACTCGCAGAGCGACAAGGACCTGAAGATCGGCGTGTTCGCGCGGGTGAAGTCGCCGTTGATCGACCTGATCAACAACGTGGACGCGGCCCGTCAGTCCGATGATCGCCTGCAGAAGATGCAGGGCATGGCAGCGGGCGCCAACGCGTACCAGGCAGCCAGTGCGATCTCGGCGCTGTCCGGCCGAGGCGGCAGTGGCGAACTGTTCCGTGCTGAAGCAGGCATCGGCTTCAAGACCGCCAACAGCAGTGCCGATGGCAGCAGCAGGGTGTCGCGTGGCTCCTCCATCCAGGGCGGCGGCAACGTCAACCTCACCAGCACGACGGGCGACATTCACGTGGTGCAGGGCAATCTGAGTGCAGGCAACACCCTCAGCCTGGATTCGGCCGGCGACATTCTGCTGGAAGCAGGCAAGGCGCATGTGGCCGACCGCAGCAAGAGCAGCAATGCCGGCGCCGAAGTCGGCGTGGGCGTCTCGGTAGGGGCGCAGACCGGCGTGTACGTGTACGCCGAAGCGAGTGTTGGCAGCAGCAAGGCCAATGCCGAGAGCAGGACCTGGCAGAACACCACGCTGACCGGCAAGAACATCTCGATGAAGGCCGAGGGCGATACCACGCTGCGTGGCGCCACGGCGACCGCTGATCGCATCGACGTCAAGACCGGCGGCACGCTGACGATCGAGTCGCTGCAGGACATCGCCGAGAGCATGTCCAGGAACAGCCAGGTGGGTGGCCGCGTGCAGGTGTCGTTCGGTACCGCGTGGAATGCCGACGGGTATGCGAGCGCAGGCAAGGCCAGCGGCAGCTATCAGGGTGTCGGCCAGCAGAGCGGCCTGTTTGCCGGCAACGGCGGCTACCACGTCGATGCCGGCCACGTGAATCTGGTGGGCGGTGCGATTGCCAGCACCCATGCGGGCAACAGTGAACTGACTGCGGGCTCGCTGACGTTCACTGACCTGCAGAACCACATGGACTACACGGCCAGCTCCGGCAGCATCAGTGGTGGTGCGGGCGGGCAGATGGATGGCTGGGCGCCCAAGCCGGGAACGGCCGCACCGCGAGGTGCTCCGGGCCTGCCGATGATGGAGAAGGGCAGCGACAGCAGCTCCACCCTTGCCACCTTGACCGAGGGCAACATCACCATCGGTGGCAAGCAGACGTCGGCGGCCGAGCTGGGCATCAACACCGACGCCAGTGGAGCGCATCGTGCGCTGGATGCATTGCCGGACGCGAGCAAGTTGCTGGCTGACCAGCAGGCGATGGCGGCTGCGGCGGGGACGGTGATGGCCACCAGCCAGCAGATTGCCTGGGACGTTCAAGCCTATCAGAGCAAGAAGGCAACCCAGGCGTACTACGATGGCCTGTCATCCGATGATAAGAAGGCGTTCAACGCGCTCAGCGCGGAACAGCGCGATGCGGTGCTGACGGCAAACAGCCAAGCTTATAACGATGCGAAGAAGTGGGGTGATGGCGGTGAGTACAGTCGTGCCCTGAGCGCAGTGACGACGGCTGTGGTAGGGGGCGTAGGCGGCCAGGGCGCCGGTCAGGTCGCGTCCAATGCGCTGGCGCCCTATGCCGCTTACTTCATCGGCAGCAAGCTGGACTCGAACCACGGCAGCGATCCCAATGCGACTCTGCAATTGCTGTCGCATGCGGTGTTGGGTGCGCTGCTGGCAGAAGCCAATGGTGGCAGTGCGGGAACCGGAGCGGTCTCTGCGGCTGGCGGCGAGTTGGCCGCGAAGGTGCTGACTAATACGTTGACCGGGGGAGATCCTTCCAGGCTGAGCCCGGAGCAGAAGGAGATGGTGCTGGCGTTGTCGCAGGCGGTGGGAGCACTGGCGAGTGGGTTGTCAGGGCAGGATCTGGCTGGGATTGCGTTGGATGCGGGGATTGCCAAGAATTCGGTTGAGAACAATTTCCTTGGCAATGACGATCATGCTCGGATGGTGCATCTCCGCGAGAAGGCCAAGCGGCAGGGGGGGCTGGATAAACAGGAATCCTTGGAACTGGTTCTGCTTGATGCTGCGGACCAGATGAGTGCGGGGTTGCTCCGGAAGGCGTTGGCAGGAGAGACCCTGACTGAGGTTCAAGCCGCAGATCTCGCGACTTATATCAATCGTTACGAACTGCAAAACGGTCCGCTAGACCTTCCGGAGCTACAGAAGCAGTTCCTCGCCAATAGTGGTTCTCTGAATCCTGGCGAATTGCAGGGAATCAACCCGTCGCAGTCCTATGGGCGACCCTATGTCGGTTTGGGGGCTGACCAGAAGGCATACAAGGATGCAAACTATTCGTGGTTTGAAGATTTAATCTATCGTGGCAAAGGGAAAAACGAGCGCCTGTACGATGCTGCGTTGAAGCAGTCTGGGCTTGAAATAACTCGTTCCGAAGACTTGCTTCCCTCAGCAATGCAGCTTAGGAACTTCTTCGCTGTACATGACGCTCAAGCTTCAAGTGCTATCGCCAGTGCCGCGTTCATTGCCGCAACGTTGGGTGGCGCGAGCGAAGAGAATCGACGAGCGCTGACGTTGACGATGGGGGCCTTGGCCAACATCGGAGCAGTGAGATTTGTGAACAGGACTGGGCTTTTGCCTCAGACGGGCGGTCTTGGTGTAACGCGGCCACGAGCGCTCAGACCAACTGATGAGGCGTCGACAACGAATTCCGTGCCGGCTGGGTACGAGAAGGGCTTCTCTCGTCCGGAAAATTCCAATCCGCCAAAGTTACAGGTAACCAATGACGGTGGGGGTTTCAGTGCTCCAGGAAATCCAGTTCAGCGTGGTGTAGTGCTTTCGCGAGTCAATCTGGCCAACGGACGGACACGAACAACGCCTTTGCGCGACTCAGGGGCTCCGGTTTCTGCGGGCTTTCAGCATGTTCTAGATGGGCACTTTGGAAAGTCACCAACTGGAAATAGATCCATCTTCAGTATTAATCCGGATGAGCTCAAGGTGGTTCTACAAAGCGCGGTTGTTGTTCGCTCTCCTGTCTATGAAATTCCTGGAGGACAATACGTTCGTATTGTTGATGTTGGAAGGCCGATTGGGATATCTTCACTGAAGGATGGGGGGCAGCCAACCTCCGTCATCAAAGTGTTTACAGATAAGGCGGGAAACTTGATTACAACGTTTCCAATAAAGGGTGGAGAGTAATGGCTCGCTTGTCGGGAATTTTGAGGAATAGACTGATTTCAGGTCTTTCGAGCGTAAATAATAATTCGGGTGCGAGGGGTGTTGTTGAGGCACTGATCCAATGGGTTATGGAATGCGAGGGCGAGGTTCGCAGAGAACCATTCCTAAGCTATGGCTTTGACTTGATTGTGAATATGGATGGTCGATTGGATGAATATCCATTCGCGGAGATCGGGGAAGCGGATGTTGGGCGCGTGCATTCGCGTGCGACCCAGTTGAGAAACGCAAGTGATGACGGTGTCGCGCAGTTTGTCAGAGATCTGATGGAGGAGTTGGTCGCCGTCGAGATTGACAGGGTGTGTTCCCGCTGCGGGGAGGCGTATATGCGGGCATATATGGGGTTGATCAGTTTTACGCCCGCATTTCAGTGTGATGTATGCGGCTATGGCGAATTCTTGAATGGTTCGGCTTTGAGAGGTGAAAGGCTTCGATTCATTACATTGAAGGAGCTTGAGTCTTTCGGGATTTCTTAGCTGTAGATTGCATGCGATTCCTGTCATCTTTGAGTGTATCTGCAGTAATCTCATTAGAAAGGATGGTGTGAGTATGGGCTTAATAAATCGTTCTAGCTTGAGTAATGTCACTGGCGCGAAGTGGACCGTGGATACAATTTCACCAAATGAGCGTTAGACTGAGAAAGTGTAGATTAAGTTAAAGTGATTAATGATTGGTTGGATGGTCTTGATGTAAGGGGATTTATTGGTAGTGTGGGGCTTCTTGATGTTGATGTGATCTGGTGGAATTGTTTTGACTATCTTCCCGGTCTTTCGCTTGAAGAGAGGAGGCAGTTCTTCCGATGGGGGTCGGGTGCTGTTTTAAGTGAAGGGAGGGCTAGGCTCGAAGATGTGAATGGTTTTTGGGGCGGTGCCGTTAATGAGCAGATTGAGCGTTTCATGGCGGCTTGACCGCCTGAGTTGGACTGAGATCCGGACATGTTCTGGGTTGCCAAGCCTGGATATGGCTGGGTTCCTGGCGGTTTTGTCTGGAAGCTGGAAGATGGTAGCTATTTCAGTCCGTAGATCTAAGTGCTGCTGGGGGGCGGATCGAAGAAAAATGAATCCGAAACATGGACGAGGGTCTTAACCCAGTCGGTCGCTGACGGAATCGGAGAGGGTTTATTGATGAGTGACTCGTTTGAGATTGCCATGGAGGTCGTCCCGTGGGTCAACGAGTCCTAGGTGCTGGAATCGATCGGTCGCACGGCTGAGTCCGTCTCGCGGACCGAGCTGGATGGCGAGCCGATAGCGGTTGGCGACTGGCTTGCGGGAAATGTCGATGACTTCCCGTGCAGTTCTTGCATGATCCAGGAGATCAATGGTTTTAGGCTGGAATTCGCCGTTCATATTCCTACGTTGCTGATTCGCGTCTTTAGATTCGACAGAACGGTAAGTATAGATTTCTCATTCGAGATGGATTGGTCGGATGTTGCCGTGGCCATGCCCATACTCCATAGGCATTTCCAGCAATTGAAGTTGCTAAGTGAAGCGCGCACTGTGTTTGGAGGGATGGAGCCGGCGCAGGATCTGGACACTAGATTTTTCACTGATGATGCGCGCGGCCCTTTGGGGAGTTCCATTGTCTGATCTGGAAGGGAATCGCCGCTCCGTGAGGCCTTAGGCTTGATCTCTTAGGGGATTTCAACCACTGGCGATTGCGGCAAGGGTGATTCACAAGGGTTGGGTACTACGTGAAGCTGAGTGGGATCGGTTCTACGGGTGGGGGGGCGAAGTCCCGGTTGATCGATCCGATCATCAACGTCGACGCGGCTCGAAATCCCAATGATCGCCTGCAGAAGATGCGGGGCGCGCAATAACATCTCGATGAAGGCCGGGGGCGATACCGCGTTGCGTGGTGCCACGGCGACCGATGATCGCATCCTATAATGTCAGATAGGAAGGTTTTGGTGCTCGGCCAGGAAGCTGCTGTGAAGGGTTACAAGGACGCTGTTGCTGCGGGGAAGAGGATATATGAGTCCAATGCGGGAGGCGTCTCTTTCGTTGTGTACATCGATGATGCCGGTGTAGTTAAAAATTTCCACCCTAAGTGAGGTTGGTATGAGTGATCAGTTGTTTGGATCTTGGATGGATAAGAGGGATTCTGATTGGGTGGTTTTTGCTTACTTTGATTGGATTTATTCTTCGGGAGTGTTTATTCAGATGCTCGAGTGTTTATCAAGGGGCTGGGGTTTTGGCACCGATGATGTTGACTGTAGATTCCCAGATAATAGTAGCTTCGACGTGGATGATCACTTTTCTGGGGTGGAATTTTCATATGGGCTCAAGTATGACCCGGACGTTGTGATTGTTAGTGATGAAGAGTTTAGTCGATACCTGGGTATGGCATGTCTCAAGTATATAGAAAGAACTCCGGGATCGGCTGAGTACGTTCGCTCAATGCTGTGCCGGAATGAGCTGGGAAATGGCTAATCCAGACTGCGGCCCTGCTGATGATTGCAGCATCGTTGATGCGGGCGCTGTGGCTGGCGCTGTTGCCATCGCTGATGAGCCGTCTGCTTACGCATTACTGGCGAGCTCGCTGTGCCTGTGCCATCGCCAGAAACTTATTGGGTGCTTTAGGGTAGGATTTGGCCGGGATCGCGTTGAATGCGGGGATTGCCAAGAACTCGGTTGAGAATAACTTCCTTGCTGAGGATCAAGCTCGAGTAATGAAGCGGCAACTCGACGAGTATGGCAGCGACACGTCATGCCAAAAGATGGTGCGTGACGTTGCCAAGCAACTGTCGGAGCGAATGGACTGTGAGCTGCTCTCGGTTTGTACAGCGAACTCGGCGAGCCCTGCGTGTCAGGCGTTTGTGAATGCGGCTGTTTCGTACAAGTATGGGTTCGTGGCCCGGAGAGCTTGGACTGTTCGATGATTCAAACGGAGGCGGTTCTGGCGCTCTCTAAAGCGGTGGGAGCGCTGGCGGGTGGGTTGTCGGGCAGGATCTGGCGGGGACCGTGTTGAATGTGAGGATTGCCAGGAACTTGTTTGAGAACAACTTCCACGCAGGGGATCAGGCGAGCGCAATCTGGTGCGAGTTGGGCGACTGATGTGCGGGACAAGTCGATAGGTAATGGGGGCAAGTAGGGGTGAGGCTAGAATGAGGGATGAAGTCTATTCTGCAGTGATGAATTCTTCGTTTGGGTTGTCTCTTGGTGCCGTCTGGCAGCACATGACGATGGAGATGGGGGATGTTGGGATTTCTGGAAGGAGGGACGCGTTCTTCGAGTTGATGGGGCGTTTGCTGAGAGAGCGGAAAGTAAAACTCGCATCGGACGGGAGGACCTTGGAGGGTGACTGGCGGGAACAATTGTTGTTCATCTCAAAGGCATGGCCTGAGAGTCCTGGCGAAGATGATATTGATGGATTCGGCCTTTGGTTCTTGATCGATGCTCCGGCGGGCTTGGTTTGGATTGGCGCAGATGGCCGTGAGCATTGGACGTAGCATTCCAGTCCAAATCGATCGCACCTCACCATCGACGGCAAACAGATGTTGGCGGCTGAGCTGGGCGTCAACATCGATACCAGCGCAGCGCGCGGTGAAGGCATTGCTGATGCAAGCACGTTGCTGATAGACAGGCAGGCGACGGCGGCTGCCGCCAATAGAATTGTGGAGATCAAGTTCAAATGATGTCTGATGCGATCAGGAATGTTCTTCATTACTCTTATGGATACTCCATGGGGGTTCTGTGGAGAAATATGAATATGGAGTTTGATGGGGGTGGGGTTACTTTTGAGCAGCAAACGGAAGAGTTCTTTTCGATGCTTAGGATGCTGATGGAGGAAGGAAGGCTGAAGCTTGCCTCGGACGGCGTCTTTGCCGATGGCGATATCGATGCGCAATTGGGTGTTCTGCGTCGTGCCTGGCCTAGTACAAGAGATCAGGAAGATCTCGATGAGGACGGATTTTGGTTTCTTACAGATGCTCCGTTTGGACTGGTTTGGATCGCGCCTGAGGGAGACGTCTGGACCTGATTTGAGTGTGTGCTCCAACGGATGAGGTCTTCTGTTTGACTGGTGCGTTGGATTTCTGTCGGGGCGCAGTGATTAAATCATCATGCATCGCTGCATTGCCCTTGAATGCAGGCAGGGGGGCAGTGGCCGGGATGCCGCTTTGGAAGTGGTCTTGAGTGATTTCGTGTCGAGTTTGGATAGAAGATAATGACAGCAAGGATTGAACCCACCTTCGGTGGCGCCGACGGTGGAGCAGTACAGCGCACAGATGCAGCCTCAGATGGGTTGAGCGAGAAGGAAGCACTGGCGATCGTGGTAGGTGACAGGTTCCGCACCTATCTCCATCACTGGAGGCTCTACGAAGCAAGCGGCAGGGCGCCAAGGCGATGGAACTGGCCGGCGTTCCTGTTCTCGTCACTCTGGTTCTTCTTCCGGCGCATGCATGCGTGGGGCACAATCTGGTTCATCCTTTCGCCGTTGCTGATGACCACCTTCGTGCTGCTGGGGCTGCCATGGTTGTCCTTGCTCTCCTTCGTGGTGTTTCGCGTACTTGCAGGAATCCTGGCGAATCCGCTGTACCTAGCGCATTGCCGAAGGATTGTCCGCAAGGTTGATGCTGAGCATCGCGGGGCACATCGGCGGCACCTTGAGCTGCAGAAGGCTGGTGGTGTCAGCTACACCGCTCTGGTGATCGCCTTGGCGGTAACGGCCTCACAGAACACCCTGATCAAACTGATCGTTGGTTCGATATCAGAGCCAACGCCCACGCAGTCTGCTCTGCACGTGGCGGCGAACCCGCCGGATCTGCCGGACCCGCAGATAGAGGAAGCGGAGCAGGTGGAGTACCAGGAGCAAATGCGTGCGATCGCAATGACGGCGTGGCCAGCAGGTGTTCCCATCGAGGGCAATGCCTGCATTGTCGAGCTGCGACTGGCGCCCCCGGGGCGAGTGCTGGAGGCCAATGTTCTGGAGCCCTGCACGTTGAGCGAGGAGCAGCGCGAGATGATGCTGGGCGAGATCAGGCGCACGGACTTCACGATCGAGGGGAAGATGCGGTTCTTCAACAGGCATACCCTCATCGGCCTGCGCAGGTAATGAGCATTTCGCTGTTTCTCGAAGTCGAAGCCGGTGCCGACCTGGCTGCCGTGGTGCACGCTCTGGATTCGATCCAGGCCGAGTACTCCGACGGTACTGACGGTCTGCATGGGTATCTTCCAGCCTCCAACACGGGCTTCGGATTCAGCATCGTCGACCCGCCGGAAGCTGTCGTGGCGGAAGGGATTGAAGCCGAGTGGCGGGTGGGCCTGCTCGGCTCGTTTCATTTCCAGGCGACCGGGTTTGAACGTGCCTGGGAGGAAATATGCCACTTCATCAAGCGTTACGCTGCGGCGTGCGGGTTCCGGTTTGTACTCTCCTTCCAGCTCGAGAGCGTCTATGCGGCAAGGCTCGGGAAGGATCTGGTCTTCCCGGGGCCAGCTACCCCGTAATGCCGCGCAACGGGCTGGCAGGTCCCTGTCTGATCCCATCTCGCTATCCGTGGCGATATACCTTATGGATAGAAAGCCCTTGTGAGTCGTCCTATTTCACACCTGTCTGCACAGTTCCAGAGTTTTAGATCGATATAATAATATCGACCCATAAAGTTTCCCCTGCCTGCGCCGCCATCGATCGTACGGCCATGATCAAGGGAATTGAGATGCTCGCCTTACGCAACCTCCGTGTGGGATCCCGGCTGGGTGCCGGGTTCGGTTTGCTGCTGCTGTTCATCGTGGCCATCGTCGGCCTGGCGCTGTACGGAAACCATCTGAAGTCTGCCCAGTTCTCGAAAGTGGTGGACGTAAATATGGTGAAGATGCGGCTGTTGAACGAGATGCTGGATACCAACAACGCGGTGCTGATGCATCGCCGGCTGATGGTGATCAAGCGCGGTGAGGATTTCGACAAGGATTATCAGAAGGCGCAGGAGCTGTCGCAGACCTACGACGGTATCTGGGCCAAGTACATCAAGATTCCACGCGATGCCACCGGTGATGCCCTGGTGGCGAAGATCGACGCGGCACGCAAGGCCACCGACGCCTCCACCCAGCATCTGCACGAGCGCATGAAGGCCGGTGATTTCGACGGTGCGGCCAAGGAACTGCTCGCCGAGCACGGCCTGGCTGCCGCATGGAATGAGACGATCTCGACCCTGCTGCGGCATCAGGAGACACTGACCGCGCGCAGCCGCGAGGAATACCGTTCAACCGAATCCTGGACCGGCACGCTGTCGATCGTGTTCGGCGTGCTGAGCCTGATACTGGGCTCGCTGGCCGCGTGGGCCATCACCCGCAGCCTGACCCGCCCGCTGGAAGGTGCGGTGAAGCTGGCCGACGGCATCGCCAACGGGCGGCTGGACAACAGCATCGACGCGTCCGGCAACGATGAGGTGACGCAGCTGCTCAGGTCGATGCAGCGCATGCAGGCGCAGTTGCAGTCGGTGATGGCGGCGCAGGGCGAGCTGGCCCGCCAGCACGATGCCGGCAGCCTCAGCTATCGCATGGACGAGGCTGCCTTCCCCGGCGACTACGGGCGCATGGTGCACGAGACCAATGCGCTGGTCGGCTCGCATGTGCAGGTGCAGAACCGGCTGATCGAAGTGATGAAGCATTACGCCCGTGGCGACCTGTCGGTGGACATGGATCCGCTGCCGGGCGAGAAGGCGGCGATCACCCAGGCAATGGACGAGACCAAGACCAGCCTGTCGGCGATCAACTGCGAGATCCGCCGGCTGGCGACGGCCGCGGCGGCGGGCGACTTCAGCCTGCGCGGCGATGAAGATCGCTTCGCCTACGATTTCCGCGACATGGTGGCTGGACTCAATCGCCTGATGCAGACCACCGACGAGAACCTGGTGCAGGTGTCGACGCTGCTGCAGGCGATTTCGCGCGGTGACCTCACCGTACGCATGCAAGGTGATTTCCACGGCGTGTTCGCCCGCATGCGAGATGACTGCAATGCCACCGTCGATCAGCTCAAGCAGATTGTCGGCCGCATCCAGTCCAGTGCGTCCAGCATCAACCTGGCAGCAGGCGAGATTGCCTCGGGCAACACCGATCTGTCGCGGCGTACCGAACAGCAGGCGGCAAACCTGGAAGAGACCGCAGCATCGATGGAGGAACTGACCTCCACCGTGAAGCAGAACGCCGAGCATGCACGCCAGGCCAATCAGCTCGCCATCGGCGCGCACGGTGTCGCCTCGCAGGGCGGCGAGGTGGTCGGCCAGGTGGTCACCACGATGTCGGCCATCGAAGCCTCGTCGAAGAAGATCGCCGAGATCATCAGTGTCATCGACGGCATCGCCTTCCAGACCAACATCCTGGCCTTGAACGCGGCGGTGGAGGCCGCGCGTGCCGGCGAGCAGGGCAGGGGCTTTGCGGTGGTGGCCAGTGAGGTGCGCACGCTGGCACAGCGCTCGGCCGGAGCGGCCAAGGAGATCAAGGGCCTGATCGAGGATTCGGTCGGCAAGGTCGCCGATGGATCGGCGCTGGTCCGCCAGGCAGGCACCACGATGGGAGAGATCGTGGCGTCGGTGCAGCGCGTGACCGACATCATGGCTGATATCTCCGCCGCATCGCAGGAGCAGAGCTCGGGCATCGAGCAGGTGAACCAGGCTGTGGTGCAGATGGATGAGACCACGCAGCAGAATGCGGCGCTGGTGGAAGAGGCCAGTGCAGCGGCACGCTCGATGGAAGAGCAGGCCAACCTGCTGGCTGAGGCGGTTTCGGTGTTCCGCACGGGTGCGGCGACGGCAGCGGCGGTGGTACGCCCCGCATTGGCAGCGGTAGCTGCGACGGTCACCCCGGTACGCCGGCCCGCTGCGCTTTCACCCCGCATCGAACCGACACTGGCGGCCAATGCCGGTGGTTGGGAAGAGTTCTAGAACGTGGCACGCCGGTAGGGAGACGGCGCCCATCACGATGGCTGATCGTGATGGGCGCGGATTTTCTTCCTGAACGCGCGATGGCCGATGAGGTGGCGGACACGCGCATTTCACCTTGGGTTGCCAACCGCGGGAGGACACTTGCGCCATACCGGAACTCAGGAGATGGCCATGAAGACCTCGACCCGATTGCTTGTGCTGGGCACCCTGCTGGCGGCTTCGTCGGTGGCCGGCGCGCAGACGTATGGGCCGCGCGATGAGGGACGCAAGTTCAACGACGGCAGCCGCGTGGTCTGCAAGAACGTGGAAGTGCAGCGCAACTCGCGCGATCCGAACCGCATCGCCGGTACGGCCACCGGCGCGGTGATCGGCGGCCTGCTGGGCAACCAGGTGGGCGGCGGCAATGGCAAGAAGCTCGCTACCGTGGCCGGTGCTGTTGCCGGTGGCGCGGCCGGTCGCCAGATCCAGGGCAACAGCCAGCAGAAGAATGGCGACCGCGTGGTCGAGCGCCGCTGCGAACGCGTCTATCGCTGATCGATCGCCGACAGCCCCAGTTTTCCCCTTCCACATCGCAGTACTTGAACGCCGGCCCCGCGCCGGCGTTCTTCGTTGCAGGAAAAGGGGACGGAGGGGATTAAGTCGCAATCTCCCAAACCGGCCGGTTACGACTTAATCCCCTCCGTCCCCTTTTTTGCGAGGAGGCGCCAGGTGGCGAGGCTGCCGTAGAGCAGCAGCAGGACGGTGAGGGTGATCAGTTCGTGGCTGATGTCGGCCAGGCGGGCGTCCATCTGGTTCAGGCGCACCATCAGGTTGATGCCCGAGGTGGTCGGCAGCAGCTGTGCCAGCCAGACCAGCGGTTGCGGCGTCATCACCGCCGGCCACGACAGGTTGGCGAGGAAAAACAGCGGGATCGAGGTGGCGATGATGTACTGGAAGGCGCGTTCGCGGGTACGGAAGAAGCTGCCGATGAACAGGCCGAACGCCACCGTCGCGGCGATGAACAAGGTGCCGCCCAGCAGCTGGCCCAGCGGGTTGCCTCCTCGTGGATAGTCCTGCACCCAGGCGGTGAACCCGGCATACCAGAACAAACCGAACAGGCCGATCAGGCCGAAGCCCATCGCCATGCCGGCCAGGGTCGGGAGGTCGAAGCGCAGGCGCCGGCCGAGCGCGAGGCGGCGGCCGCCGAGGAGAACGCCGATGCCCATCAACAGCGTCTGGTGCACGATCAGCTCGGCCACGCCGGGCACGATGGCGCTGCCATAGCCTTCCTGGGTGTTGTACAGCGGGCGCTGTACCAGGGTGACCGGCGGTGCCTGTGGCGCGCCCATGAAGGCGGCCTGGCCGACCACGGCGTCGCGCCCGAATGCGCCCAGTGCATCGGCCACGCTGCCCAGCACCCAGCTGGCACGGCCCAGGTAGGCACCGTTGCCAAGCAATACCAGCTTGGCCGGATGGCCGCTCAGGATGTCGCGTTCCAGGTTGGCCGGGATCACGACGATGCCTTCGGCGTGGCCGGCTTCGAGCTGCTGGCGTGCGCTGTCGACGTCCGCCGGTTGCCCGACCACGCGCGCAACGCGCAGTGCGTCGAGCTTGCGCAGCAGCTCGCGGCTGGTCGCGCTATGGTCTTCGTCCACCACCAGCACCGGCAGGTTGCCGGCCACCTGGTGCCGGTAGGCGGCTGGATAGAAGAACGAATACAGGATCACCGCACCGACCATCACCACGATCGCGTAGCGGTCGCACAGCACCGCCATCAGGGTCTGCCGCAGGCTGCGCCAGAGCATGCTCATGCGTCGGCCCCTGCGGATTGTGCGGCGGCAGGCGTGCGTGCAAAGGCGATCAGGCGCAGGCCGCCGATGCCACCGGCCACCACCGTCATCAACAGCAGCGTAGCCAGCGGCCATGCCGAAACCTGCAGCGGCGAGCCGATGAACTGCTGCTGGGTCTGCAGCTTGATGTAGGCGCTCAATGGCAGCAGCTGGTGCCAGACGCGGGTAAACAACGGCCCGTCCAGCACCGGGAAGGTGGCACTGGAAAACGCCAGTGCGGTGCCGATGCTCAGACCCACCGCGGACAGCGCGGTACCCATGTCGCGGGTGACGCCGACGAAGAACAACGCGTAGGCGGCCGTGGCCAGGTAGAACAGGGGCTGTGCGAGCAGCAGCAGGAGCACGCTGCCGGCCACACCATCGCCGCGCAGCCAGGCCAGGTAGCCGATACCGAGCGCGCCATACAGCGAGAACAGCAGGAGGTACGGCGCGACCTTGCCGGCGATCGCCGACCACGGCGTGCGAGCCAGCCAGGCGGGCAGGGTGCCATCGCGGATCTCGCGGCCGAGGCTGCCGGCCACCGCAAGTGCCAGTACCAGTGACAGCACCGCCGGGAAGATCAGTGGCAGCAGGAACAATTCGTAGCTGCGCGCCGGGTTGTAGAGGATGTCCGACTGCACCGCGATCGGCGCCGCGCGCAGCTTGCCCGGGCCAACCTGCAGGCCGATGCGCTCGCGCAGCAGGCGTGCGTTCCATGCGGAAACCGCGTCGCCGATGTCGCGCGACGCGGACTGGCCGGTGGTCATGTAGGTGGCGTTGTAATAGGCGAACACCTTGCCCTGGCGCCCACGCAGCGCCTGCCGGGTGACATCGCGCGGCACCAGCACGATGGCGAACACGTCCAGGCTGCGCAGCTGCGAACGTGCCTCCTCCAGGTCCGCTGGCTGGCTGGCGACGCGTACGCCGGGACTTGCGTCGAGCATGCGCAGCAGCAGGCGGCTGTCACTGCTGTGGTCAAGGTCGACCACAGCAATCGGGATATCGCGCATCACCGACGGCGTGAACATCCATGCCATCACTACCAGCATCAGTAGTGGCAGCAAGGTGACCAGCAGCAGGTCGGCACGGTTGCTGCGCAGCGACTGCAGCTCGCGCCGCCACGAAGCGGCGAAGCCGTTGCGGTCCGGGCTCAGTGCTGGGGCCATGCGAACAGCACGCTCATGCCGGGGCGGAAGCCCTCGATGCGGCGTACCGGGCGCACCCGCACCTCGAAGCTGCGGACGTCATAGCCGGACGACTGGCGGGTGGTACGCCAGGTTGCGTAGTCGCCGGCCGGATTGATGAAGTAGACCTCGAACTCACCATCCAGGCGCAGCGCCGGCACGCTGCCCTGCAGTTTGCTGCCGACCTTCAGGCCCTGCATCTGCGATTCGCGCAGGTTCATCGCCACCCACATGCGGTCGATGTCGACCAGGGTGAACACCGGATAGCCGGCCGGCACCAGCTCGCCCGGATCGGCCATGCGCTTGTTGATCTCGCCCGCCACCGGCGCACGTCCTTCCACTTCTGCTCGCGCGGCGTTGACCTCGGCCACCGCGCCCTGCGCCTGCTGTACCTGGCCCTGCGCGGCGCGCTTGTCCTGCTCGCGGGCGCCGGCCAATGCCATGTCGTACTGCGCGCGGGCGGCGCGGGCCAGTTCGCGCGAACTGGTGGCCTGGGCATGCGCTTCATCGCGCTTCTGCCGGGTCATCACCCCTTCGTTGAACAGGTTCTGCACGCGCTGGTAGGTCGCTTCGGCCAGCGTCGCGCCGGCTTCGGCCCGCTTCCAGTTCGCTTCGGCGGCACGGATGTCTTCGCTGCGCGCGCCTTCATCGGCCTTGTCGGCCACCGCCTGCGCAGCGGCCAATGCGCCGTGCGCCTGTTGTTCCTTGGCGGCCACTTCGGGACTGTCGAGCAGGAACAGCACCTGCCCGGGCTGCACGCGATCGCCCTCGCGCACCTTCAGCTCGGCCACGCGCGCGGTGATCTTGGCGGCCACGTTGATCGTGTCCGCATCGGCCATGCCCTGGATCTGGTCGGCCGGGCTGCGCCAGGCCAGCCACAGGCCGAGCACCACCGCGACCAGCAGGACCACCAGCAGGATCGGTCCCAGCCGTCGCTTGCCGGGGGGCGTCGTCGCATCGTCGTGCAGCACATCACTCATGGTCCATCACCTCGTCCGCACGCCGCCGGAATTCTTCGAAACGGTCCATCTGTCCACTGATCTCCAGCAACTGTGCCAGCGCAATGTCGTATTGGTAGGCGGCCTGTGCGCGCTCGACACGGGCGCCGCCCAGGCCGAGCCGCGCATCGATCACATCCAGCGAGGTGGCCTGGCCTTCGCGGAATGCCAGCTCCTGCAGGCGCAGGTTTTCCTGTGCCTGGGCGATGCTGCTGTCGAGCAGCACGAACTGCTGGCGCGCGGTCTCAAGTTCGTTCCAGGCCTTGCGCACGCCCAGTGCGACCTGGTTCTCGGCCTCGCGCAGGCCCGCTTCGGCCTGGTCCTGCTGCGCACGCGCGGCGCTGATCTGCGCCGGCCGCGAGTTCGGCGACAGGAAGGTGTACTTCAGGCCGATGCCGAACGCCCAGTCCGGGTCGGTCAGCATCTCGTCGCGGCGACGGAAGTCGTACTGGCCGAAGGCGAAGATCTGCGGCTTCAGCTTGGCCTGCTGCACGCGCACGCCCTGTTCGGCCTGCGCCACCATCGCGCGCAAGCGCGCGATCTGCGGCTGGCGCGCCTGCGCCGTGCGCTCGAAGCTGGCCACCGGTTCCATCGGCACGCGCTGCACGAACAGCGGCGACACCGGCTGCACCTCGCCACCACTGCGCAGCAGCGTGGCCAGCGCGGCCTTCAGCGTAGCCAGATCGTTCACCGTCTTCTGGTATTCGCGCTCGGCCTTGTCGCGGGCCACGGTGGCCTGCAGGCGCTGGGCGCGGGTGGCGAAGCCCTCGCGCTCCAGCTTTTCTGCATCGGACAGGTGGCGGTTGAGGCCGTCGCGTACGTCGCGGCGCACGTCCACCGCCTGCTCGGCCAGGCGCTGGCCGAAGTAGGCCTGGGCCAGCTGCACGGTCAATGATTGGCGCTGTGCCTCGCGCTCGGCGTTGGCCTGCTCATGGGCGGCGCTGGCCGCACGTTGCGCGGCCGGGATCACGCCGCCGGTGTACAGCGGCAGCACCGCGGTCACTACCGGGCGTGTACGCCAGTCGCGCTCGGTGAACGACAGCGGCGAATCGATACCGAAGGCTTCAGCCACGGGCGCCAGCGAACCCAGTGGCAGGGTCAGGGTCTTCTGGAACTGCAGGCGGCGTACTTCGCCGGTGATCTCCGGCAGGCGCAGCAGGCGCGTGGCGTCCTGCAGGTCCTGCTTGTTGCGTACCGCTGCATCAGCGGCTGCCAGCGCATCGGAGACCTGCTCCAGGCGTTGGCGTGCCTGTTCCCAGTCCAATGCGGGGGCGTCGTTGCTGTTCTGCGCGGACGCAGCGGTTGGCAGGCATGTCGCCAGCACCAGCGCCAGCGCGGCCTTCGCGCGGTGCATCCTTGTACGTCGGCCGATCACGCCCATGCCGTCCCAGTGGTAAAGAAGTGCGCAAACGGTAGTGCGCGCGGCGTGAAGCCCGAGTCTGCGGTCATCGGATTGTCCTCAACGAAGGGTGCCGCTGGCCGCAGTGCGCAGCGCCTGGGTGATGTGCTGCAGCGTGCTTGAGCGCACGGCGGCATGTTGCCAGTACAGCGGCACATCCAGCCAGCGGCGGGGTTCCAGTACCACCACGCGGCCGGCGCGCACGGCGGGCGCGACCAGGGTTTCCGGGGCCATGCCCCAACCGAGTCCGCACGCGGCAGCTTCGACGAAACCGGTGGAAGAGGGCAGGTAGTGTAGCGGCGGCTGCAGTCGCGCGCGGGTCAGGCGCCGCACGAAGCGCCATTGCAGCTCATCCTTGCGGTTGAACACCAGCATCGGTGCGCGCGCCAGGGCCGCGGCCTGCATGCCATCGTTGAAGTACTGGCGGGCGAAGCCGGGCGAAGCGATCGCGTGGTAACGCATGGCGCCGAGCGGGTGCACGTTGCAGCCCTTCACCGGCTGGCTTTCGGCGGTCACTGCGCCGAGCACGCTGCCATCGCGCAGCAACTGCAGGGTGTGGTCCTGGTCGTCCATGCGCAGGTCGAACAGGTAGCCGTGGCGCTGGTGCAGGTCTGCGATGGCGGGCACGAACCAGGTATCAAGCGAGTCGTCGTTGACTGCCAGGGGGATCGGCGTGCGCGCGGTGTCACTGCCACGCTCGGGCAGCAGCTCGGCCAGCGCCTCGGCTTCCAGCGCCTGCATCGGCCGTACCCGGCGCAGCAGCGCTTCACCCGCGGCGGTGGGGCGGCACGGTGCCTGGCGAACCAGCAACACCTGCCCGAGCCTGTCCTCCAGGGCCTTGATCCGTTGCGACAGTGCCGACGGGCTGATCGACAGGCGGCGTGCCGCAGCCTCGAAGCTGCCTTCTTCCAGCACCGCAGCGAATGCGGCCAATTGTGGATGTACCAGATCCATGCCGGTGCCCCTTCAGTTTTTCTGCACAGGATAAAGAAAAACCAGATTGTCTTAACCGGCCGTTGGCCGCACCCTGCGCATCCCTTCGCTGCCTGGCTTGTCCTGATGTGGATCGCCGCTGCCGCCGCCGGCCTGTTCGCAGGTGCCGGCCTGATCATCGCCATCGGTGCGCAGAACGCCTTCGTGCTGCGCCAGGGCCTGCAGCAGCGCCATGTGGGGAAGGTGGTGCTGGCCTGCGCCGGCGCGGACATCGTGCTGATCCTGGCGGGCGTGGGCGGCATGGGCGCGCTGGTGCTGCAGTGGCCGCTGCTGCTGCAGGGGCTGCGCTTCGGTGGCGCGGCCTTCCTGCTCTGGTATGGCCTGCAGGCGGGGCTGCGCGCATGGCGCGGTGGCAGTGCGCTGGCCGCCGCCGAGGCGCAGGGCGGCAGCGGACGGCAGGTGCTGCTGACCTGCCTGGCCTTCACCCTGCTCAACCCGCACGTCTATCTGGATACGGTGGTGCTGCTGGGCAGCCTGTCCACGCGCTACCCCGGTGACCTGCGCTGGGCGTTCGCCGCCGGTGCGTGCGCCGCCAGCGTGGCCTGGTTCTGCACGCTGGGCTATGGCGCGCGCCTGTTGCAGCCGGTGTTCCGCAGGCCGGACGCCTGGCGGGTGCTGGATGGGGGCGTCGCGATCTTCATGTTCTGCCTGGCAACGCTGCTTCTGTTGCGTCCGCTCTAGCCCGCATCCACCGCGCACAATGGCGTTTCGCCGGGGCGCAGGGTCAATACGCGCACGCCGCTGCGGGTAACCGCCACGGTGTGCTCGAACTGGGCAGACAGCTTGCCGTCGCGGGTGTAGACCGGCCATTGGTCCGGCTGCTGGCGGATGGCCGGCCTGCCCTGGTTGAGCATCGGCTCGATGGTGAACACCATGCCTTCTTCCAGCACCAGGCCGGTGTTGGGATGGCCGTAGTGCAGGATCTGCGGTTCCTCGTGCATTTCCTGGCCGATGCCATGGCCGCAGTATTCCTTCACCACGGTGTAGCCGTGGCTGCGCGCGTAGCGGGCGATGGCGTGGCCGATGTCGCCCAGGCGCGCGCCGGGGCGCACCGCGGCGATGCCTTCCCACATCGCCTGGTAGGTGGTCTGCACCAGCCTGCGCGCGGCGTAGTCGACCTCGCCCACCAGGTAGGTGGTGCTGGAGTCGGCGATGTAGCCGTTCTTCTCCAGGGTGATGTCGAGGTTGACGATCTGGCCGTTACGCAGCACGTCGGTGGTGCTGGGCACGCCGTGGCAGATCACGTTGTCGATCGAGGCGTTGAGCACGTACGGGAAGCCGTACTGGCCCTTGCTGGCCGGCCGCGCCTGCAGCTCGTCAACGATCATGCGTTCGACGAAATCGTTGATCTCCATCGTGCTGCGGCCCTGCAGCGGCAGCCGGTCGAGCGCGGCGAACACCTGCGCAAGCAGGCGCCCGGATTCGGCCATCAGCGCGATCTCGTCGGGGCGCTTGATGATCGCCATCTGCTCAGACCTGTCCCGGTGCCAGCAGCGGCGGCTGCACGCCGGCAGCCCGCAGTTCGCTGGCGACGATGTCCTGGAAGCTCAGCGTGGGATTCATTTCGCACAGCATGCCGACCCGGATCCAGAAGTTGGCCTGGGCGTTGATCGAACGGCTGGAGACAGTGCAGGCACGGCGCAGCTGGTCGTGCAGGGTGTCATCGATGTTGACGATGCCCATGGGCGGTCCTGGCGGAGTGGATATACGAAGCATATATGTTTCGTATATATGCCTCAAGTCCGCATTGTTCAGTCCAGGTGGGTGGCAAAACGCAGGCGGTTGCCGTCGGGGTCGCGCAGCAGCATCTCGCGGCTGCCCCAGTCGGTGTCATGCGGTGGCTGCTCGATCGGCACGTTGGCGGCGCTGAAGGCGCGGTACAGGCTGTCGACGTCGTCGACGATGAAGTACACCGCGCCGCCGACCTCGCAGTCACCGCTGTGCTCGGTGAGGAAGATCGTCTGGCCATCGCGGGTGAGCTGGGCGAACAACGGCAAACCGGCTTCGAAGCGGTGTTCCCAGTCGACCACGAAACCCAGCCCCTGCACGTAGAACGGCAGGGTGGTATCGGCATGGCGCATGCGCAGTTGCGGGATGACGGTCTGGGGCATGGCGAGGGCTCCGGGGCGGGAACCCAGTGTAGTGCCGGCCGCTGGCCGGCATTCCCGTGAGCCCGGGAACAATGAGGTTGCCGGCCAGCGGCCGGCACTACCGAAGCCACGCCGGCCAACGCCCGGCATTGCCGACGCGGTCAGCAGGCCGTCGGAGCGGCGGCGATTGCCGCCAGCAGTTCGCGGTTCACCTGCTGGTGCCGGGCCTGCCAGGCAGGAAGATCATCGGCGCTGACGTCCGGCTGGCCATCCAGCGACGACAGCCAGCGCTTGAAGCGGCTCTGGTAGTTGGCCAGCGAAACTTCGCCGGTGATGTCACTGCCGACCAGGCCACCGGCGCGCAGTGCTTCGATCACCACCAGTGCGTGTTCCAGCTGGAAGCGGCCCTGGTCCCAGTTGCTGCGCGCAACGTCCTCGGCGAATACATCCTTGTCGATCGACAGGTAGGTCGGCTGTGGGGATGCGGCCTGCTCGGCGGCGAACGCGGCGACCAGTGCTTCCGGGTGCTCGAAGCGTCGGAACGCACGGCCCATGCCGAGGCGGTGGCCCCAGCCCACATCCACGTCCATGCACCAGTACGTCAGGCGTCCACCCATCAGCGGTCGCCAGTGGTTCTCCCAGGCATGACCGAGGCCGATATCGCTGGAAGTGATGCCGAGCACATGGACGTGCGAGATCTGCGGCAGCTTGCTGGCGGCGTTCACCCACGAGCCGCAGTGCATGCCGAGCGGGAACCGCATGTTGTCCGGATGGTTGTCCAGCACCACCAGTTGGAACGGGGCCTGCCCGCGCATGCGGCGCAACAGTGGCAGGCTGAGGTGGTGGAAGTCGCCACTGCCGAGCATGACGGTTCCGAGCTGGGCCGGCAGTGGTGCCAGCACGTCAGCGGCGAAACGGTCCAGGGTGGCATTGCTGCAGGCAAAGCGCAGCGGGTCATGCCACTGCGGCAGGGCCAGGGTCTGTGCCTGGGGCAGCGGCAGCACGCCACCGTCCAGGTCCAGGATCAGCGGGGAACGCAACGGCATCGTTCAACCGCCTCCATCAGGTTCGCTCTGCAGGTGCGGGGTCAGCTTGCGCAGGGCGGCGCGCAGCAGCGGGGAGCGTGCGTGGATCGCGTGCCGGGTGGAGGTGAAGCGCGCACCCAGTTCGGCCTTGATGCGCGAGTCGGTCCAGCCGGCCACGTAGTGGCTCAGGCCGTGCTGCAGCGCGTACTCGAGGTTGTGCATCCAGCTGACGGCGTACAGGTTGTGCTCGCGCGACTGCGGATAGGCCAGGCCGATGTACTTGTCCACCAGCTTGCCGGCATGCACGTAGCACAGGTTCCAGCCGATCAACCGGCCCTGGTGGCGGTACAGGAACATCCGTCCCTGGCCCTGGCTGTCGGCCAGCAGGTACTGGAAATAGGGCAGGTCGAGCTGGTCGAAATGCACCGCGCTCTGCGCGTATACGCCCAGGTACAGCGCGTACAGTTCGGCCTGCAGTTGCGGGTCGGCCAAGGCCGGGTTGCCGGTGGCGATGCAGTCGATCTGCAGGTCATCGCGCGAACGCAACTTGCGACGGATGTTCTTGCGGCGCGAGGATGACAGGCGGCCGAGATAGTCGTCGAGCGAATCGAAATCGATCGCCACCCAGGCCAGCGGCATGCCTTCCAGTTCGACGAAGCCGCGTGCCAGCAGCGCCTGCAGGAAGGCGCCGCTGTGTGCGTTGGCCGCGTCGTCCAGCAGCGGTGAATCGACTGCCAGGTCCTTCACCACCAGCAGCCGGGTATCGCCGATCGCGTGACGCGTCACGTCCTCGGCCAGCGCCTCCGGGGCAACGTGTGCCGGCAGCGGGGTGTACTCGGTGCTGGTGGCACCGACGAAGCGCGTCTTCCAGGTGATCCACGGCCGCCACAGGCGCGACAGCGGCAGGCCGAGCAGCCTGCCGCGCAGTTCGTCATCCATCGTGGTGGTCAGGTCCAGCGGCGCACGGAAGGTCGGCAGGCCGCTGGGAAGGCGGCCTGCCTCAAATCCGAGCGGCGGGTGGGCCAGGAAGCCCTCCAGCAGCGCGGTCGGTTCCAGCGCGGTACTGGATGCGCGTGACGTCATCTCCATCGGCACGGGAACCGGCAGCGCATCGACCTCAGCCCTTGGCCTTGGTCAGCGCCTGGTCGAGCAGGGTGACCGCCAGGTCGATTTCTTCGTAGCTGATGTCCAGCGACGGCGCGAAGGTGATCACGTTCTTGTACCAGCCACCCACGTCGAGCACGAGGCCCATGCGCTTGCCGTCGTGCAGCAGGTCACCGGCCAGGCCGATGTCGACCATGCGGTCCAGCAGCTCCTTGTTCGGGGTGTAGCTGTCGGCCTGGCAGATTTCCGCACGCAGCGCCAGGCCCAGGCCGTCGACGTCGCCGATTTCCGGGTGGCGCTTCTGCAGGCCGCGCAGGCCGTCGAGGAAGTAGGCGCCCTTTTCCGGCACGGTGCGCTCGTAATCCATTTCCTTGCCCAGCTTCAGCACTTCCAGGCCCAGGCGGGTGCCCAGTGGGTTGGAATTGAAGGTGGAGTGGGTGGAGCCCGGCGGGAACACGGTCGGGTTGATCAGCTCTTCGCGCGCCCACAGGCCCGACAGCGGGTTCAGGCCGTTGGTCAGCGCCTTGCCGAACACCAGCACGTCCGGGGTCACGCCGAAGTGCTCGATCGACCACAGCTTGCCGGTGCGCCAGAAGCCCATCTGGATTTCATCGACGACCATCAGGATGCCGTACTTGTCCAGCACGCGCTTGAGGCCGGTGAAGAAGTTGCGCGGCGGGATGACGTAGCCACCGGTGCCCTGGATCGGCTCGACGTAGAACGCGGCGTACTCGGCCTGGCCGACCTTGGGATCCCACACGCCGTTGTACTCGCTTTCGAACAGGCGCTCGAACTGCCACACGCAGTGGTCGGAGTACTCGTCCGGGGTCATGCCCTTCGGGCGACGGAAGGGGTACGGAAACGGGATGAACATCGCGCGCTCGCCGAAGTGGCCGTAGCGGCGGCGGTAGCGGTAGCTGGAGGTGATCGACGACGCACCCAGGGTGCGGCCGTGGTAGCCGCCCTCGAAGGCGAACATCAGGCTCTTGCCGCCGCGCGCGTTGCGCACGATCTTCAGCGAGTCTTCAATGGCCTGAGCACCGCCAACGTTGAAGTGCACGCGACCGTCGAGGCCGAACTTCTCGTGCATGTCCACGGCAATGGTCTTGGCCAGCTGCACGCGGGTCGGGTGCAGGTACTGGCTGGCGACCTGCGGCAGGGTGTCGATCTGGTCCTTAAGTGCATCGTTCAGGCGCTTGTTGCTGTAGCCGAAGTTGCACGCCGAGTACCACATCTGCAGGTCGAGGTAGGGCACGCCCGCGCCGTCGAACATGTAGCTGCCTTCGCCGCGCTGGAAGATCTTAGGCGGATCGACGTAGTGGACGGTATCGCCGAAGGAGCTGTAGCGGGCTTCGTCGGCCAGCAGCTGCGCATCGGAGGCAGCGGCGGCGGCGTTCTTGTCAAAAATGTTCATGCAGTTCGGTTCCGTGAAGGACGTTCGAAAGGGGTAACAGGGGAGCGCGCCTGCAAGGGAGTGCTCAGGCGGTGGCAAGCAGCAGGGGCAGTGCGGCGGGCTGCGGGCTGGCGTCGAGGCGACGTGGCTGCAGCAGGCTGCCATCGAGCAAGCGCGGCAGCAGTGCGATTGCATCGTGGAAGGTGTCGATGGCGGCATGCTCGATGCCGGCATTCGTGCAATGGGTAATCAGGCGGCGCTTGGCGAACACGAAGTCGGCGTCTTCGGACACGCAGAAATCCGAGCTGCCGTCGCCGATCATCAGCACGCGCGGTGCTTCGTTGGCGCGCGCCTGCGCGGCGCAGGCGCATTTGCAGGTGCCACTGCGGCAGCCTTCGGCCTGGTAGGGCGATTCCAGTTCCCAGTGGTCATCGCACCAGCGCAGGTGGTTGGCCACCACCGGCAGCTGCGCCAGGCCGTGGTTGGCGAGGATGCGATGGATCGCATAGTCCAGGCCGTCGCTGACGATGCGCAGTGGCAGGCCCAGCTGCTCGGTGCGAGCGACGAAGGCGACGAAACCTGGATCGATCTGCACCTGGTCCAGATGGGCATCAAGCGTGGCCGGATCCAGTTCCAGCCGCCGCACCTGGCCCTGCATGCATTCACGCGAGCCGATCTTTCCCGCCTTCCACTGGTCTTCCAGTTCCTGCCAGCCCGGCTGGCCGTACTTTTCCAGCAGCGAGTCGATGACATCTTCGAGGCTGATGGTGCCGTCGAAGTCACACAGGATGCTCCAGTGCATGGGCAGGTCCGTCGATGAGAAAGGCGTCCGGCACATTGCCGGGGCAGGCTCAATGTAGGCAGGCCGCCTTTCTCGTTCCTTTCCTGTTGAAAGGCGCTTTTGACGGGCTGGGAAAGCGTTCAGGAAAGTACATGGATGAATGCGCGGAGCGCAGGCCACGCGCGCACGTGCGGGTCAGGCGCGGGCCAGGACCTGCAGTATTTCGCCCGTCTCCTCACGGGTCTGCCAGGCGCTGTTGCCAAGGGTGAGCATGCGTGCGGCGAAGTCACGTGCATTGGGCACGTCCTCCTGCGGCACGATGCCACGCAGGTAGGCGTAGTCGGGCAGGGCATGGATGAACATGCGGCTGGCACCGAGGCCGCGCGGCCACAGGTCGTCCAGCGCGGCATCGCGCGCGCGCTGGCTGGGCAGCAGCAGCATCAGCATCGGCCAGGTGCCGCCGCTACCGGCCAGGCCATCGACCACCTCCACCGCCGGCAGTTGTGCCAGCTGCACGCGCAGCTGCAGTGCGCGCAGGCGCCCGGCCTGCAGGAACGCCGGCAATCGCCGCGCGGCATGGGCACCGATGTTCTGTCGCCATCGACTGACCCGGTGCTGCGGTATGTCCAGCGGGAAAATGTCACCGACCGCGTCTTCCAGATCGCCACGCTGCAGTGCGCTGCGCAGCGGATTGCCGTACACCAGCGACAGCAGCGAGGGGCGATAGCAGGCGGCAAGGCCAAGCAGCTGCACACTGCGAAGCAGCTCCCAGCGCAGGTTGAAGCGCACCTGTTCGGCGGCATGCTCGGCCAGTTCGGCGCGCAGTTCGTCATCGCGGCTGACCAGCAGGCCGCCTTCGTGCAGGCTCAGCCCCTTGCCGGCGGCCAGGCTGAAGAATCCGATGTCGCCACGCAGGCCGACACTGCTGTTGCCCACCCGTGCGCCCAGCGCCTGTGCGGCATCTTCGATGACCCAGGCGCCGGCGCTGCGGGCGATGTCGCAGGCCCGTTCGACATCGGCGATGCGACCGCCGAGGTGGGTTGGCAGGATGGCCAACGTACGCGCATCGGCCAACCGTTCGAGCTGGCCGGGATCGAAGTCGAAGTGGCCGCGCCGGGTATCGCACAGCTGCACGCGCAGGCCGAGGCTGTGCACCGCGATCGGCACCAGCGGGCAGGTGTAGGCCGGCATGATCACTGTGTCGCGCCTGGGTGCGCGCTTGCGCAAGGTGCGCAGGGCGATCAGCAGCGCGTGCGTGCCGGAACAGGTCAGCTGCAGCGGCGGCGTGCCCAGCTGGTTGGCCAGGATCCCGCGCAGGTCACCACCAC
The DNA here is from genome assembly GCF_003586545.1 of Stenotrophomonas sp. Pemsol. Lineage (NCBI taxonomy): Bacteria > Pseudomonadati > Pseudomonadota > Gammaproteobacteria > Lysobacterales > Lysobacteraceae > Stenotrophomonas > Stenotrophomonas sp. Pemsol. Next base: position 962,839 of record NZ_CP025780.1, read on the forward strand.
CGGGAAGGAAGTCGCTGGCCTGCATCGGCAGGCCGGCGGTCGGTGGCAGTTCGCGCGCGAACAGGCTCATCGCAGCCCGCTCACGAGGTGCTTTCGGCGGGGCTGTGCGGGTCGTCCGCTTCCGCGCGGCCGAGGCAGACGATGCCGGCCACGATCAGTACCGCACCGACCAGGTGGTGCAGGGTGAGCGGCTCTTTCAGCAGCCAGGCCGACAGCAGCAGCACACTGATCACTTCCAGGTGCGAGGCCGCGAATGCCGGGCCGATCGGCGCATGCCGCAGCAGGCTCATCCAGGTGAAGAACGCACCGACGTAGCCCAGGATGGCGCCGTACACCCATGGTTGCGACAGCACGCGCAGCAGCCAGGTGGTGTTGGCCTCGACCGGCAGCGCAGCATCGCCGGCGTACTTGAAGCACAGCTGGGCCAGGGTGTCGAAGGCCATCAGCAGGGGGAAGCCGATCACATACAGGCGCCTCATGAGCCGGCCCCCACCACCGCCACGCCTGCTGTGACCAGCAGCATCCCGGTCACCCGCAACGGCGTGAGCTTCTCGCGGAACAGGATGCGGCCGGCGATCATCAGCGCCACGATGTTGATCGAGCCCAGCAGCACGCCCTTGGACAGCGGAACCAGTGACAGGAAGGCGATCCAGGCGACGAACTCAAGCACGTAACAGGCGATGCCGATCCACAGCCAGGGGCGGCTGAGCATGTGCTTCCAGCGCTGCAGTCCCTCGCCCTCCTGCGGGTCGCTGGCGGCGGCCTTGAAGGCGAGCTGGCCACCGGTATCGAGCACGACATTGGCCAGCCACAGCAGCGTGGCAAGTGCCCCCATCTCAGGCCACCGCCTTGAGGACGCCGCTGCGTTCACCGATCCCGGTGAAGAAGCGCGCGCTGCGGCGGATCACCTCGCGGCGTTCGCGGTCGATCGTGATCATGTGGTAGCTGTCCTCCAGCACCACCAGTTCCTTCGGGCCACTGACCCGCGACATCACCAGTTCGGCATTGCCCATGCTGGCCACGTCGTCTTCGCGGGCGTGCATCACCAGGCACGGGGCGGTGACCTGGTGCAGGTGGCGGCGGGTCCAGTTGCTCAGCGCACGCATCTCGGCCAGCGCGTGCCAGGGATTGCCCGGAAGGCCTGCCGCCGCGCTGTCGCCGGACAGCATGGCGGCGCTGACCTGCGCACGCAGGCGCTCGTCGCGCAGGCCGTACGGCGGTTCTTCCATGAACATGCGGTCGCGGCCGATGTTGAAGCGCTTGAACCACGGCAGCAGGAACGAGAGGCGGGCGACAGCGGGTATGTTCCAGCCGTCGTAGCGGAACGTGGCGCCATACACGCCGACGCCGGACACCCAGTCCGGTCGTCGAGCAGCAAGTGCCAGCGACAGCACCGCGCCCATCGACAGGCCACCGACGAACAGCTGGTCGACCTTGCCGCGCAGGCTTGCCGCCGCATCTTCCACGCCCTGGTACCACTGTTCCCAGGTGGTCGCCAGCAGGTCATCCACGGTGCCACAATGGCCGGGCAGCTGCACGCCGTGTACGGTGAAGCCGGCGTTGTTCAGCCCTTTGCCCAGCATGCGCATTTCCGCCGGGGTACCGGTCAGGCCGTGGACCAGCAGCACGCCCTGCGGGCCACCGGGGAGGAAGAAGTCGTGCGAGTCGGTCACCTGGCGGCTCCGGGACGGCAGTGGGGAGGGTCAGGATCGCAACCGCGATTTTCGCCAGCCTTTCAGCGCCCCGGTCCGGGTCAGGGGGCCTTCAGCAGCGGCAGTGTGATGGCGACCTTGAGTCCGCCGCCGGGGCGGTTGAGGAAGGTCAGGCGCCCGCCGAAGTGCTCCACCGCCTCGTGGGCGATGGCCAGGCCCAGGCCGGTGCCGCTGGCGGTGGTGCCGGGGGCGCGGAAGAAGCGCTCACCCAGCCGCGGCATCACGTCCTCGGGTACGCCGGGCCCGTTGTCCTCCACGTACAGTTCGACGTCATTGTCATCCAGCGCGTGCACGCCGACGGTGACGGTCGCATCGCGGCCGGCATAGCGCAGCGCATTGTCGATCAGGTTGTCCAGTGCTTCCTGCAGCTGGGCACCGTTGCCGAGCACGCGCAGCGGCTGGGGGCTGCCGCGGTAACCCAGATCGATGCCATCGCGGATCGCTTCAGGCACGCGTGTACCGACCCACTGCGGCACCCGTTCGCACAGGTCCAGTGCCTCCACCGTCTCCGGCACGGTCTGGGCCCGGCTCAGCGCCAGCAGCTGGGTGCTGACCCGCGCGGTGCGCTGGTTGAGCCGGCGGATGTGCTGCAGTGCCTCGCGCACCGTGTCCGGGTCGCCATGCGCCAGTGCCTGGTCCACGTGCAGGGCCATGCCGGCCAACGGCGAGCGCAGCTGGTGCGCGGCGTCGGCGATGAAACGGTTCTGCAGGGTGATCATTTCCGCCTGGCGGGCAAACAGATCGTCGATGGTGCTGATCAGTGGCTGGATTTCCTCCGGCACGTCGGCGTCGGAGATCGGCGCCAGTTCGCCGCGGCGCTGTGCCAGGCGGGTCCTCAGCGGGGTCAGGATGCGCAGGCCATGGGTCACCCCGAACCAGACCAGCGCGGCAGTGCCCAGCGCCAGCATGGTCATCAGCGGGATGATGATCATCAGGATCTCGCGCGCGCGCTGGCGTCGTTCGGCCATGCTTTCGGCCACGGTCACCGCCAGTTGGTCCTGCGGATCGTTCATCGCACGCGTGCAGACGGTGGCCATGCGCACCGGCTGGCCGTTGAGAATGCCATCGTACAGGGTGGGGTCCACGCCGGTGCATTCCTGCGAAGGCGCGTAGGCACTGAAATCCGCATTGCCGCTGAGTGTCCCCTGGCGGCTGCTGTCCACGTTGAAATAGCGATGGCCGTCGGGCTCGTACTCGATCAGGAAGCGCGCCTGCGGAGACAGGTCGCTGGTCACCGGCATGGTGCTCAGCATCTGTGCGAACGAGTGCGTGTCGTCGATCAGGTTGCGGTCGTGGATGCGGTTGGAATAGTCCAGCGCAACGTAATAGGCCAGGATCGTATTGAAGGTGAGCAGGCCAAGCATCGGCAACGCCAGGAACGCGAGCAGGCGCCGGCGCAGGCTGGGCGGTCCACTGATCACGGGGCGCTGTCGTCCTGCGCGTCTTCCAGCATGTAGCCCAGCCCGCGCACAGTGCGGATGCCCATGCCGCCCGGCTGCAGCTTGCGGCGCAGGCGGTGCAGGGCGATGTCCAGGCCGTTGTCGGTCAGGTCCTGGCCCCAGTCGCACAGCGCTTCCACCAGCTGCGCGCGTGACACGATGCGCTCTGCACGCACCGCCAGCGCCGACAGCAGGCCGAACTCGCGTGCGGTCAGTTCAAGTGATTGGTCGTCGATCCATACGCGGTGCCCGGCCAGGTCCAGGCGCAAGCGGCCGATGCGCAGGTCCGGATTGCCATTGCTGGTGACCCGGCGCAGCTGTGCACGCACGCGGGCTTCGAATTCGTCCAGTGCGAACGGCTTGACCAGATAGTCGTCGGCACCGAGGTCGAGCACGCGCACCCGCTCGGCCAGGCCGTCACGCGCGGTCACCACCAGCACCGCCAGGCCATCGCCACGCTGGCGCAGTCGTTGCAGCACGTCGCGGCCATCCAGTTGCGGCAGCCCCAGGTCCAGCACCAGCAGTGCGTACTGGGTCGAGCCCAGTGCTGCATCGGCGTGCGCACCGTTGTCGACGTGGTCGACCACGTGCCCCTGCCGGCGCAGCGAGGCGCACAGGCCGGAGGCGATGTCCGGGTCGTCTTCAGCAATCAGAACGCGCATGCGCGGGGGCTCCTGTAACGGTCAGGCCCACCGGCTGGACGGGGCGGGCCTCTCGGCTGCCGAAGGGTAGCCGCAAACCGGGTGAAGGTGGAGCGCGCCGGCACCTCCTGGCGCCGTCACGCTGTCCCTCCATTCAGTCCTGCAGCCCCGGCTCACCCCGCGCCAGCGGCACCCGGGAGCCATCCAGCAGGCCACGGCTGAGCTTGCCCTCCTCGATGAACAGCAGTTCGCCGTTCTCGCCGTTCTTGATGCTGCTGTCGATGGCGATCACGCGGTCGCCGTGGAAGCTGCTGACATGTGGCATCGAGGTATGGCCGACCACGATGCGCTTGAGCTGCAGGCGGTCGAGTACGGCCTGCACACCCGCGGTGTCGAGGCGGCCATCGAAATAGCCGCGGTACCAGATCGGGCTGGTCTTGCCGTCATACAGCGGTGCGGTGGCCGGGTCGGCCTTCACTTCGGCCCTGGGCAGGCCCAGCGAGGCCTGATAGGCCGCGTTGGTGCGTGCCGGGTCCAGCGCCAGCCGCACCGCCTCGGGCGAGATGCCGCCGTGCAGGAACAGGGTATCGCCGATCTTCAGCAGCACCGGTCGGGTGCGCAGCCACTGCCCGATCACCGAGTCGGCGCCATACAGCTGCGGGTAGCTGCGGCCCAGCAGCTGGGCGCTGCGCAGGTACTTCGGGTTGACGTAGCGCAGGTCGTCATACAGCACCATGGTTTCGTGGTTGCCGAGCACGAAGTGCACGGCGCCACCGGCGGCGGCCGCCTGCTGCTGCAGGCCGTAGAGCAGCCAGAACGCCTCGGTCACCTGCGGGCCGCGGTCGAACACGTCGCCGGCGATGACCAGCGTGTCCTTGCCCAGCGCCCAGCGATCCTGCGCGTCGATCACGTGATGGGCACGCAGCAGGCGCACCAGCAGCCCATACTGGCCGTGGATGTCGGACAGCGCGACGATGCGCGGTGTGGCCGGCAGCACCGAGACCGAGGCTGCATTCGGCGCAGCCACATGCACGGTGTGTTCGTAGCCGCAGCGCGGTGCGATATCGGTCCCTGTTGCCCCGGAGGCAAGCGTGCGCGATTCGACCTTGTCGGCACAGATCCACTTGGCCTGCACCCGGTCGCCCTGGCGGAACACATAGGGGCCATCGGCCTGCACGTGGTCGGCGGGCGCGGCCACCTCGCGCGCCTGCGTGGTTCCGGCGCTGCAGGCCAGCAACGGCAGCAGCAGGGCGGTCATCAGGGAAGGGCGAAAGCGCGACATCGTCGGTGTCCGGCGGCGGAAACATCCGATGCTAACCGGCGCGACCGGGTCGCGGTGTGCGCGAATGGGCGGGTCAGGCGCTGTGCCCGTCGTCCCGGAGCTTGCGCACACGGGTGGCGGCGGCCTGCAGCGGCTGACCGTCGCGACCGCGCGGCTGCATGTACGGCAGCGGGCGCCGCGTGCTGGACTCGATCAGCTGCGAATGGGCCTCGCCCGCGTCGAAGCGATGGCGCTCACCCCATTGGCGCAGCGCGACCAGCACCGGGAACAGCGCCTGGCCCGCGGCGGTGAGCACGTATTCCTGATAGGCCGAGCCATCGGAGGCCGGTTGCAGTTGCAGGATGCCCGCCTCGACCAGCCGGCGCAGGCGGTCGCTGAGGATGTTGCGCGCGGCGCCGAGGCTGCGCTGGAAGTCGCCGAAGCGGGTGATGCCATCGAAGGCATCGCGGATCACCAGCAGTGCCCAGCGATCACCGAGCAGGTCGGCGCTGCGGGCAACGGGGCAGGGACTGTTGGCGTGCATGCTGTGGCCTCCGAATGTGGTTGCAGTTTAAAACCAATGACGATAGCCTGCATCAAGTTTCAAATTGCAACTACATCATGAGCGCATCGATGTCCCGCCCATTGCTGACCCTGCTCGCGGTCGCGGCCGGCGCCAGCGTGGCCAACGTCTATTACGCGCAACCGCTGCTGGATCGGCTGGCACAGGCCTTCGCGCTGGAGCGGGCGGTTGCCGGCGCGGTGTTGGCCGCAACCCAGGCCGGCAGTGTGCTGGCATTGCTGGGCCTGCTGCCGCTGGCCGATCGCGGTGACCGGCGACGCCTGCTGCGGATGCAGTTCATGGCGCTGGTGCTGGCCCTGCTGTGGCTGGCAGCGGCACGCACGGCCGGTTGGCTGTTGTCGGGCATGCTGCTGGCCGGGCTGTTGGGCACCGCGCTGACCCAGGGCTTGATCGCCTATATCGCCACGCTAGCGCCGCCCGAGCAGCGCGGGCGCGTGGTGGGCGTGGTGCAGGGCGGCGTGTTCATCGGCCTGTTGCTGGCGCGCGTTGTATCGGGCGCGGTCGCGGCCACCGTCGGCTGGCGGGCGGTCTATCTGCTGTCGGCAGCGCTGATGGCAGCCCTGGCCGTACTGCTGTGGCGGCGCCTGCCGGCCGTGCCGATACCCGCGGTACCGCCGCGGTGGCGCGACCTGCTGGGCTCGATGCTGGGCATGCTGCGCCGGGATCGAACGCTGCGCGAGCGTGGTCCGCTGGGATTGCTGCTGTTTGCCGGACTCAACGTGTTCTGGGCGGCGGCTCCCTTGCCGCTGTCGGCCCCGCCGCTGCAGTGGTCCACTGCGGCCATCGGTGCGCTCGGCCTGGCCGGGGTGGCAGGTGCATTGATGGCGTCGCGGGTCGGGCACTGGATGGACTGCGGTTTTGCCGATCGGGTCAGTCTTGGCGCGCTGCTGTTGATGCTGGTTGCGTGGTGGCCCCTGCTGGGCCTGCCGCAGTCGCTGTCGTTGCTGCTGCTGGGCGTGATCGTGCTCGACCTCGGCGGCCAGGCACTACATGTTTCGAACCAGGCATTGTTGCTGCGTGCACCGGCGGAACAGCATGGGCGCCTGGTGGCGTTGTACATGCTGTTCTATGCGGTGGGTAGTGGTGCCGGTGCGGCTGCCGGGCCCTGGATGCAGGCCCGGCACGGCTGGCCTGCCGTGTGCCTGCTGGGTGCAGGCATCGCGTTGCTGGCGCTGCTGTGGTGGGCGGGGTGGGGAGTGGTGGCGTTCAATGCATCGGCTGGCGCGCGGACCGGTAAAGTCGACTGTCGGTAGAGTCGACTGTCAGTCGACTGCTCTTCGCCCCGCGTGCGAAAAATTCCGCGCTGCGCGCGATAGTCGACCAGCGGTCGACTCTACCTGTCCTGTCGTCATCGCTGCAACGCACGCCGCCCCGGGGCTTCCTGCAGGTCCCCGCTGGCCACCACCACGCGGTTGCGGCCGCTGCGCTTGGCCTCGTACATCGCCGCGTCGGCACGTGCCATCAACCGTTCGTAGTCCGGGTGGCCATCATGGCCGGCCACGCCGATGCTGGCAGTCAGCGACAGAACCTGGCCGTTGGCCAGTGCCACTGGCGACTGCGCGATCTGCCGGCGCAGGCTCTCGGCGATCACCGAGGCCTGTGACTCACTGGCGGCAACCAGCACCACCACGAACTCCTCGCCGCCGTAGCGGAACAGGTAGTCGCTGCCGCGGGTCAGCTGGCCGAGCAGGCCGGCGACGTGCTGCAACGCGCGGTCGCCGGCATCGTGGCCGTGGCCGTCGTTGATCGCCTTGAAGTGATCCAGGTCGAGCAGCAGCAGCGAGAACGGCGTGCGATTGCGCGTGGCCAGCTCGATCTCCCTGCGCAGCACGGTAGGCAGGAAGCGGCGGTTGAGCAGGTTGGTCAGGGCATCGCTGCCGGCATCCAGTTCACCGATGCGTTCGAACAACAGCGTCATCAGGGTACGGATGGCGGCCAGGTCCTCGCGAATGGCCGGCAGCACCGCCAGTCGTTGCGCCGGGGTGTCATTGCTTGCCCGCTGCAGGTTGCCGTCGATGCGGGCCATCAGCTGGCCGACCTGCTGGGTTTCGCTGCTCTCGCCGAAGCTGGGGATGCCCTTGTGGGTGAACCACAGGCCGAATTCCGAGGTCGCCAGGCTGGCGCTTTCGCCGGCCTGCACGTGGCCGGCGAGTGCGTAGAGCAGGGCGTTCTCCCAGTCCAGCAGCAGTGCACGCTGGCGCTCGCGTTCGGTACCGACATTCTGCACCAGCGAGAACAGCCGGTAGGCAGCATCGGCACGGGTGGAGCGCTCACGTGCATGGGTGTAGGCCAAGGTCATGCCTTCCATGGCGATGTCCATGATCGCGCTGAGGCAGTCGATGGCGGCGAACGCGGTGGCGCTGTCGGGCGCGTCGTCGCGCAGGCGCACGAACAGCTCGTGCTTGAGTACGCGCGCGCCGCGGGTGACCAGGTCGACCGGAATGCCGACCCGGGCATGCACATCGCCGATCACGCGTTGCGAGGCAACGGTGGCGGCAATGCCGTCGGCATCAGTGGTCAGCAGCTGCACCAGCCAGCGCTGCATGGCCGGTTGCAGGCGTTGCTTGACCTGATCGTGGGACAGGAAGCGGCGTGCACGCCCGTCCTGCAATAGCACTTCGTAGAAGCGTTGGGCCAGCGCCGGCGGGGCATCGGTTGCGGCGGCGTGCAGCAGCGCGGTGGCGGCCGGGCCGGCCTGTTGCAGGCAGTGCTGCCAGGCCTCGGCCAGCGGCTGGCTGGCATCGTCCAGTTGAGGTGGTTCCACGTCGATCTCTGACTGCGTACGGCAAACCACCGGTATCGGCCGCGGCGGCGTGCGGTTGATGGTGGGCAAGCCAGCCAGTTTAAGCCCGATGCAGGGTCGTTCGGCACGCAGGGCACATCACGCCTGCGGTAGCAATGAGTGAACGCATTTGAGAATCACTCGCATTGATGGGAGAATGCACGCACGGATCGGGCCGCAGTCGACTGCAGCGACGCTCCGCCTCCCCCTCGTCGTTGCCTCAAGCCCTTTGCCAGAGGCCCCGTTGCCCTGCCAGAAGGTCCAGATCATGTCTCCTGCCGTTGTCCTCTCGCCGCGCCCGCTGGCGCTCGCCGTTGCCGCCCTGCTGGCGGGCAGCGCGCTGACCGCCCAGGCTGAAACCGACGCCACCGATATCGACACGGTGCACGTCACCGCCTCGCAGATTGCCCGCCAGGCGTTGGGTACCTCGACCATCACCGCCGAGGACATCGCCAAGCGCCCACCGGCCAACGACATCGCCGAACTGTTGCGCACCATGCCGGGCGTCAACCTCACCGGCAACAGCGCCTCGGGCCAGTACGGCAACAACCGCCAGATCGACCTGCGCGGCATGGGCCCGGAAAACACCCTGATCCTGGTCGACGGCAAGCGCATCGGTGCGCGCGATGCCGTGCGCATGGGCCGCAGTGGCGAGCGCAACACGCGCGGCGACACCAACTGGGTGCCGGCGGAGATGATCGAGCGCATCGAAGTGCTGCGCGGACCGGCGGCGGCACGCTATGGCTCCGGTGCTTCCGGTGGCGTGGTCAACATCATCACCAAGCGCCCGACCGGCGACCTGACCGGTGCGGTCGACCTGTACGGGCTGGTGCCCGAACACAGCGCCGAAGGTGGCAGCGAGCGCGTCGGCCTGCAGCTGAGTGGGCCGATGACCGACACGCTGTCGTTCCGCCTGTACGGCAACCTCAACAAGACCGACGCCGATTCACTCGATCTCAACCGCCAGTACGCCACCCAGCCGAACGCAGTGCCACCGGCTGGCCGCGAGGGCGTCAAGAACCGCGACATCAACGCGCTGCTGCGCTGGGACGTGACCGCCGACCAGGTGGTCGAGTTCGAGGCCGGCACCAGCCGCCAGGGCAACATCTATGCTGGTGACCGCGCGGTCAGCACCACCGGCACTTCGACCGGCATCGATCTGGCCGCCCTGGCCGACGGCAAGGCGGAAACCAACCGCATGTACCGCAACACCGGCGCGATCAGCCATCGTGGTCGCTGGGGCGATGTCACCTCGCGGGTGACCGCTGCAGTTGAAGCGGTGAACAACTCGCGCATCAACGAAGGCCTGGCCGGTGGCCCGGAAGGCAGCTTCAACGGCACCGACTGGTCGACCTCGCGCCTGCGCAACTACCAGCTGGATGGCGAAGTGAGCTTCCCGACCACGCTGGGCGGCGCCGAGAACATCTGGACGTTGGGCTTTGAATACCTGGACAGCCGGCTGACCGACCCTTATTCGATGAGCCAGTCCAGCAGCAGCGGCGGTGGCATCCCGGGGCTGTCGGCCGATCGTGCGCGCGGCAAGGCCGATGCGCAGACCACGGCGGTGTTCGTGGAAGACAACATCTACCTGGGTGAGCGCTGGATCGTTACCCCGGGCCTGCGCTTTGACCACCACAGCCAGTTCGGCAACAACACCAGCCCCAGCCTCAATGCGCAGTTCCGCATCAACAGCGACTGGGTGGTGAAGGGCGGCATCGCCCGCGCGTTCAAGGCGCCGAACCTGTACCAGTCGAATCCGGACTATCTGTACTACACCCGTGGCAACGGCTGCCCGAATGCGCTGCCGAGCCTGGGCGCCGGTTGCTACATGCGCGGCAACGCAGACCTGAAGGCGGAAACCAGCCTGAACAAGGAACTGGGCATCGAGTGGGCACCGCAGAGCGGCTGGCAGGCCTCGTTGACCTACTTCCACAACGACTACAAGGACAAGATCCAGGCGGGCTACACCCAGATTGGCCTGACCGCCGACACCAAGGGCCGCATCTTCCGCTGGGAGAACGCGCCGAAGGCGATCGTGCAGGGGCTTGAAGGCAACCTGGTGATTCCGCTGCTGGGCGAGCAGGGCAACCGCCTGAAGTGGAGCAACAACTTCACCTACATGGTGGAAAACGAGAACAAGAGCACCGGCCAGCCGCTGTCGGTGATCCCGAAGTACACGATCAACACCATGCTGGACTGGCAGGCCACCGACAGGCTGTCGCTGCTGCTGACCGGCACCTTCTACGGCAAGCAGGAACCGGCCACGACCAATATCAACAACGACCCCCGCTGCACCGGCAGCTGCGATGCATCGATCGCGCTGCAGGATCGTGGCGCGTACAACATCTGGGGCGTGAGCGCGCGCTACAAGGTGACCGAGACGGTCAGCTTCGGCTTCGGCGTGAACAACCTGGCCGACAAGCGCCTGTTCCGCGAGGCCAACAGCAGCGATGCCGGCGCGGCGACCTACAACGAACCGGGCCGCGCCTACTGGGCCAGCCTGCGCTTCGGGTTCTGAGCATACGCAAGTGCAGATCCGCCGTGGCCGCCGGGTCCTGCCCGGCGGCACCGGTGCTGCACGCCTGCAATGTTATAAACATCGTAATAGTCTCCTCCGCCGGCACCGCGTAGCCTGCACCGCATCGCAAAGGAGCTGTTGCCATGGGCCACGACCACGATCACCTGCCGTCCCAGATCCGCCACGAGAAGCCCTTGTGGTGGGCACTCGGCCTGACCACCACCTTCCTCGTCGTCGAAGTGGTGGGCGCGTTCTGGACCAACAGCCTGGCGCTGTTGTCCGACGCCGCGCACATGGCCACCGACGCGCTGGCGCTGATGATCGCGCTGGTTGCGGTACGGCTGAGCCGGCGCCCGCCGGATGCGCGCCGCACCTACGGCTATGCACGGCTGGAAGCGTTGGGCGCGATGATCAACGGTGCCATGCTGTTCGTGGTCGCCGCCTACATCCTGTGGGAGGCGATCGGCCGCTTCCGCCAGCCGCAGGAGATCGCCTCCTCCGGCATGCTGGTGATCGCGGCTGCGGGCCTGGTCATCAACCTGATCTCGATGCGCCTGCTGCAGGCGGGCAGTGGCGAGAGTCTCAACGTGAAGGGCGCCTACCTGGAAGTATGGGCCGACATGCTCGGCTCGGTGGCAGTGATTGCGGGCGCATTGTTGATCAAGTGGACCGGATGGAAACCGATCGACCCGATCCTGGCCGTGCTGATCGGCCTGTGGGTGCTGCCGCGTACCTACGTGCTGATGCGTGAGGCGATCAACGTACTGCTGGAAGGCGTGCCCAAGGGCATGGACGTGGCCAGGGTGCGCGACAGCCTGTCCGGCCACGTCGCAGTCCTGGACGTGCATGACCTGCACGTGTGGGCGCTGGCTTCCAGCACGCCGGCGCTGACCGCGCACATTGTGATGCGCGACGGCACCGACGCCGATGCGTTGCGCCGCGAGCTGGGCGGTCGCCTGCATGATGACTTCGGTATCGAGCACGTGACGCTGCAGATCGAAGCGGACCACTGTGGTGAAGCCTGCGCTGGACCGGCGTCGGCCAACGGCGGCGCGCAGCAGGGCCATGAAGGCCACGACCACGGTGAGGATGCGCAGGGCCATCGCGGCCACGTGCATCGTTGAATGAAAATGAAGGCCGCACCGGAGAATGCCCGGTGCGGTCATTCGTCGCGTCGCGAGGCCAGCCGATCCGCCAGCCGGGTTGGCTCCGGCAACCGGTAGCCGCGCAGGGTGCGCTGCACCCAGCCCAGCGCGGTATCGGCACTGACCCGATGGCCACCGGCCACGAACAGCGGCTTGCAGCGCACCTTGCTGCGCAGCACCCAGCCCAGTTGCTCGTCGCCATCCAGCAGCGGTGTATGCGCACCAGCTTCGGCGCCCGGTTCGACGAACCTTCCCACCAGTTTCGATTTCGCCACGCCGATGCTCGGCAGGTCGGTGACCACGCCCAGATGCGCGGCGACGCCCAGCCGGCGCGGATGGCTGATGCCGTGGCCATCGACGAACACCAGGTCCGGCGTGCGCGGCAGCAGCGCCAGCGCGGCCAGCAGCGCCGGCAGCTCGCGGAAGCTGAGCAGGCCGGGGATGTAGGGCATCACCGTGGGGATGCGCGCGATCTCCTGTGCCACGGGCTTCAGCGTCTCCGCGTCCAGCAGTACCGCCGCGGCGCGGGTGATGGCGCCGTTGTCCTCGAAGCCGACATCCATCCCGGCCAGCCAGCGCACGTTGCGTGGCAGGCGGTCCTGGCGCTCCACGCGGCCTGCCAGTTGCAGCTGCTGCGCACGGGCGGCAGCGACGCTGCCTTCCCAGCGTCCGGGGTCGATCACCGTATTCATGGGTCACAGCATCGCACGGGCGGCGCCACGGCCCGGTGAGCGGCGGCCGGGCTACAATGGCGGCCTGCCTTTCCTCGCGTTGGAGACCCTGCAGTGACCCGTAGACTCGTACTGTTGCGCCATGGCCAGAGCCAGTGGAACCTGGACAACCGCTTCACCGGCTGGGTCGATGTCGACCTGACCGAGCAGGGGCGTCGCGAAGCGGCCGCCGCCGGCCGCCTGATGCGCGAGGAAGGCCTGCAGTTCGACGTTGCGCACACCTCCGTGCTCAAGCGCGCCATCCACACCCTGCAGGGTGCGCTGGCCGAGCTGGAGCAGGACTGGCTGCCGGTGAACAAGTCCTGGCGCCTCAACGAGCGGCACTACGGCGGCCTGCAGGGGCTGGACAAGGCCGAGACCGCGGCCAAGCACGGCGAAGAGCAGGTCAAGGTGTGGCGTCGTTCGTACGACATCCCGCCGCCGCCGATGGACCTGGAAGATCCGGGCCACCCGATCCATGACCGCCGCTACGCCGGCCTGGACCGCAACGCGCTGCCGGGCACCGAGTCGCTGGCCACCACCCTGGATCGCGTGCTGCCGTACTGGCACGACGCCATCGCACCGCAGCTGAAGGACGGCAAGACCGTACTGGTCACCGCCCACGGCAACTCGCTGCGTGCGTTGTACAAGTACCTCAACAACGTCTCGCGCGAGGAAATCCTCGAGCTGAACATCCCGACCGGCATCCCGCTGCTGTTCGAACTGAACGATGACCTGACCGTGCAGTCGTTCCGCTACCTGGGCGACCCGGAAGCGGCGCGCAAGGCCGCCGAAGCCGTAGCCAACCAGGGCAAGGCGAAGTAAGAAGCAGAAGGCCGGCGCAAGCCGGCCTTTCTTTTTGTAGAGCCGAGCCCACGCTCGGCTGACGCTGTCGCAACCCGGTAGAGCCACTTCATTGGGGCTGCATGTGCCAGCTACGAAGGACCCGGCAGGCGCACCTTCGGCGACTGCAACGCAGCAATGTCGATGACGTGGTCCTGGCATATCACCTGGTAATGCGTGAATGGGCCCGGGTAACGGGTATCAGCGAAGGTGGCACGGCCCAGATATTCAAGGAATTTCGAACGGCTGTAGCGGCGGAACAGGTTGCCGCTCCAGGCTTCGGCGTCGTCCCAGCTCTGGTAGGACTCGTTGTGCACGGCGTAGCTGATGTAGTGGTCCCAGATCAGTTCAAACCGCTGCGAGTGGGGCACCACCTCTATCGCACGCACATCATCGATTGAACGTCCATGACCGAGCTCCACGCGGGAGGGCTTTCCGACCACCCGGCCCTCCTCGACGACCAGGCGCAGACGATTCGCTTCCGGCTCGCCAATCTCAGTAAGAAACAGAAACTCACAGGTGTCGAGGGCCAGCAGCAGCGCAGTTTCGTCCATGGTCATGAGGTCCAGTGATCGCAGACGCCAGAGCATACCGGCGCGCGGCGGGAGCTGCGCCGTGGGCTCTGTGACCTTTGGCCGGTCCCCAACCTCACGCCCCCGGCTACCCTGTGAAATTACCCGCAGGAGAGCCTCATGAACGTCCGCAACCTGGTCCCGCTGGGCCTGACCATCGCCATCGCTGCCTCGCTGGCCGCCTGTGGCAAGAACGAAACCGCGCCGGCGGCCAGTGCCGACGCCAAGCCGGCCTTCGACCTGTCGCAGATCAAGACGCCGCTGATCTCGCTCAACAGCGCCGACCTGGATCCGGCCATTTCGGCCTGTACCGACCTCAATGGCTTCGTCAACAGCAAGTGGCTGAAGGCCAACCCGGTGCCGGGAGACCAGACCACCTGGGGCAGCTTCGAGATCCTGCGCGAGCGCTCGCTGGAAGTGCAGCACGCGCTGGTGCAGCAGGCCGCCGCCAGCCAGGCCAAGGCCGGTTCGGTGGAAGCCAAGATCGGTGACATCTGGAAGACCGGCAACGACGAGGCCAAGATCGAAGCCGCCGGCCTGGCGCCGCTGCAGCCGCAGCTGGACAAGATCACCGCGCTGAACGACACCGCCGCCATCACCCAGTACCTGCGCGACAGCCAGGCCGAGGGCAAGGGCGTGCTGTTCTCGCTGTTCGCCAATGCCGACTACAAGGATTCGGCCAACGTCATCGCCTACGTTGGCCAGGGCGGCCTCGGCCTGCCGGAGAAGGGCTACTACTTCGATGATGCGCAGGCCAAGATCCGTGATGCCTACGTGGCCTACATCGCGCAGGTGCTGACCCTGTCCGGCGTGGACGCGGCGCAGGCCGCCGAGCAGGCCAAGGCCGTGATGGCCTTCGAAACCCGCCTGGCCAAGGCCTCGATGTCACGCATCGAAATGCGTGACCCGGCCAAGCGCTACAACCCGCTCAGTGCCGCCGACGCGGACAAACTGACCCCGAACTTCAGCTGGACCGCGCTGTTCGACACCCTGAAGGTACCGGCCGCGCAGAAGTTCTCGCTGGCGCAGCCGGGCTTCTTCGGTGAAATGGACAAGATGCTGGCCGATGTGCCCGCCAGCACCTGGCAGGCCTACCTGCGCTTCCACACCATCGACGATGCCGCGCCATACCTGAGCAGCCAGTTCGAGAAGGCCAACTTCGATTTCTACGGCACGACCCTGCGTGGCCAGAAGGAAATGCAGCCGCGCTGGAAGCGCGTGCTGGAGTCGGTCAACGGCGGTATGGGTGAAGCCCTGGGCCAGCTGTACGTCGACGCCGTGTTCCCGGCCGAGTCGAAGGTCGCCATGCAGCACCTGGTGGAGAACCTGTCGCAGGCGCTGAAGGCGCGCCTGGAGCAGCTGCCGTGGATGGGCGAGGAAACCAGGAAGAAGGCGCTGGAAAAGTGGGCCAGCTTCACCCCGAAGATCGGTTACCCGGACAAGTGGCGTGACTGGGCGGGCCTGCAGACCAACGGCGACAGCTACCTGGGCAACATGCAGGCGGCGCGCGCGTTCAACTACCGCTACATGCTGGACAAGATCGGCAAGCCGGTGGACAAGACCGAGTGGGGCATGACGCCGCAGACCGTCAATGCGTACTACAACGCCACCAAGAACGAGATCGTATTCCCGGCGGCGATCCTGCAGGCGCCGTTCTTCGACGCCAAGGCCGATCCGGCGTTGAACTACGGCGGCATCGGTGCAGTCATCGGCCATGAGATGATGCACGGCTACGACGACTCGGGCAGCCAGTTCGCCGCCAACGGCAACTTCGACAACTGGTGGACGGACGCCGACCGCAAGGCCTTCACCGAGCGTACCGACCAGCTGGTCGCGCAGTTCGACGGCTACGAGTCGGTGCCGGGCGTGTTCGTGAAGGGCAAGCTGACCCTGGGCGAGAACATCGGCGACCTGGGCGGCCTGACCGTGGCCTATGACGCGCTGCAGATGGCGCTGAAGGAAGACCCGAAGGCGAACGTCGAGGTGGACGGCCACAGCCAGGACCAGCGCTTCTTCATGAACTGGGCCACCGTGTGGCGCCGCAACTTCACCGATGGCGAGCTGCGCGTGCGCCTGAACACCGATCCGCACGCGCCGGCCAATTTCCGTGCCAACGGTGCGCCGTCGAACATGCCCTCGTTCGCTGCTGCATTCCAGTGCAAAGCGGGTGATGCGATGGTGCGCGCCGACGACAAGCGCGTGGTGATCTGGTAATCGATCACCCGTGATGCGTGGAGCGAAAGGCCCGGCGAACGCCGGGCCTTTTGTCTTCCAGGCCGGCAGCGCGGCGCCGACTGGTAGAGTCGACTGTTAGTCGACTATCGCGCGCAGCGCGGGATTTTCGCGATCTGGACGAAGAGCAGTCGACTAACTGTGTAAACCCACCACGTTGTTCAGCGGGATTCTGGAAATAGGCGGCTGGCTGCCGGTAACCACCATTTTCCAAAGATGCCCCGGATGAACAACCTACCGAGAGATCACAACTAACAGTCGACTCTACCGGCGGGTCGTTTCACCGTCGGGAAGATCTCAGGCCAGCGCCGGTTCCCGCTCCAGCATGCGATGGAAGCGTTGCAGCACGTACGGATCCACCAGCCCGCCGGCCTGCTCGTCGATGATCCGCAATGCGGCCTCATGCTCCATCGCATTGCGATACGGGCGCACGCTGGTCATCGCATCGTAGGCATCGGCGATGGTGACGATGCGCGCACCCAGCGGGATGGATTCGCCGCGCAGCCCATCGGGGTAGCCGCTGCCATCGAAGGCCTCGTGATGGGCGCGGATCAGCCGCGCCACCGGCAAGGCGTCGCTGCGGCCGGTGGCCAGGAAGATGTGTTCGCCGCGTACCGGATGCTCGCGCATGATCGCGCGCTCCTCATCGGTATGCCGGCGGGGTGCCAGCAGCACATCATCGGGTATGCCGATCTTGCCGATGTCATGGAAGCGCGCGGCCAGGCCGATCTGCGCACGGGCCTCGTCATCAAGATCGCAGTGCGTGGCCAGACACTGCGCGAGCAGGCCAACGCGGTCGCAGTGGTGGCGGGTGTAGGCGTCGCGCATCTGCAGCGACATCGCGAGGGCATCGATCAGGCAGGCCTGCGCGTGCAGCAGGTCGGGGGCGGGTACGGCGTCAGGGAACATGGTCATCCGCCCGCACCGGGTGGGGGCCGGTGCGGGGTGTTCGGGGGGGTGATCAACCCGGGGCGAGGGTGGTCAGAAGGGCGCGGGCCGCGTTGAAGCGGTCTTCCGGCAACGGCAGCGGGTGCTTGATGCGCAGCTTGTCGGGCCCTTCCATGGCATAGAGGTTCGGTTGTTTCTGGATCAGCTGGATCACCACCATCGGATCGATGTTCGGCTTGGACTCGAACACGATGCGGCCGCCGTTCTCGCCCAGGTCGAGCTTGCGGATGCCCAGCGTATTGGCTTTCAGCTTCAGCTCGGCGATGGCGAACAGGTGCTTGGCTGCATCCGGCAGCAGGCCGAAGCGGTCGATCATCTCCACCTGCAGCTCGCGCAGCGCATCGCTGTCGCGCGCGCTGGAAATACGCTTGTACAGGGTGAGGCGGGTGTGCACGTCCGGCAGGTAGTCTTCCGGGATCAGCGCCGGCACATGCAGCTCGACCTCGGCGCCGCGCACTTCCTCACCGGCATCCAGGTCGGGCAGCTTGCCCTGCTTGATGCTGCGTACCGCGCGTTCCAGCAGCTCGGTATACAGGCTGAAGCCGACCTCGGCCATCTGCCCGCTCTGGTCCTCGCCCAGCAGTTCACCGGCGCCGCGGATTTCCAGATCGTGCGTGGCCAGGGTGAAGCCGGCGCCCAGCTCGTCCATCGAGGCGATCGCTTCCAGGCGCTTCTCGGCGTCGGGGGTGATCGCGCGACGGTCGGGGGTGATCAGGTAGGCGTAGGCACGGTGGTGCGAACGGCCCACGCGGCCACGCAGCTGGTGCAGCTGGGCCAGGCCGAAACGGTCGGCACGGTTGATGATGATGGTGTTGGCGTTGGGGATGTCGATGCCCGATTCGATGATCGTGGTCGACAGCAGCACGTTGAAACGCTGCTTCTGGAAATCCAGCATCACCTTTTCCAGTTCGCGCTCGGGCATCTGCCCGTGGGCGATGCCGATGCGTGCCTCCGGCACCAGCTCGGACAGCTCGCGCTGCATGCGGCCGATGCTCTCCACATCGTTGTGCAGGAAGTACAGCTGGCCACCGCGCGCGAGCTCGCGCTGGAAGGCTTCGCGCAGCAGCGCGTTGTCCCACTGGGTGATGAAGGTCTGCACCGCCAGCCGGTTCGGCGGCGGCGTGGCGATGATCGACAGATCGCGCAGGCCGGCCATGGCCATGTTGAGCGTGCGCGGGATCGGCGTGGCGGTCAGCGTCAGCAGGTGTACGTTGGCGCGCAGCGCCTTCAGCGCCTCCTTCTGGCGCACGCCGAATCGCTGCTCCTCGTCGACGATGACCATGCCCAGGTCCTTGAACTTCACGTCAGGCTGCAGCAGGCGATGGGTGCCGACGATGACGTCGATGGTGCCAGCGGCCACCTTCTCCAGTTCGGCCTTGATTTCCTTGCTGGTCTTGAAGCGCGACAGCACTTCGACCTTCAGCGGGTAATCGGCGAAACGGTCGCGGAAGTTGCGGTAATGCTGCTCGGCCAGCAGCGTGGTCGGCACCAGCACCGCCACCTGCTTGCCGGCACTGGCCGCAGCAAATGCAGCGCGCACCGCCACCTCGGTCTTGCCGAAGCCGACGTCGCCGCAGACCACGCGGTCCATCGGCTGGCTGCTGGCCAGGTCGCGCAGGGTGGCATCGATCGCAGCCAGCTGGTCGGGGGTTTCCTCGAACGGGAAACCGGCGGCGAACGGCTCGTACATCGCGCGGTCGACCTGCAGTGCCAGGCCGGCACGCGCCTGGCGGCGGGCCTGGATTTCCAGCAGTTCGGCGGCGACATCGCGCACCTTCTCGGCGGCCTTGCGCTTGGCCTTGCTCCACTGCTCGCCACCGAGCGAATGCAGCGGTGCGGTTTCCGCCGAAGCACCGGAGTAGCGGCTGATCAGGTGCAGCTGGGCGACCGGTACATACAGGCGGTCGCCCTTGGCATATTCGATGTCGAGGAACTCGCCGGGCATGCCGCCGACGTCCATCGCGATCAGGCCACGGTAGCGGCCGACGCCATGGTCCTCGTGCACGATCGGCGCACCCTCGGTCAGCTCGCCGAGGTCGCGGATGATCGCCTCCGGCTCGCGGCCGGCACGGCGCGTGCGGCGGGTGCTGCCGGCGCGCTCGGGGAACAGCTGGCGCTCGGTCAGCACCGCGATGCGCGGGTCGTCCAGCGCGAAGCCATCTTCCAGCGGCGCCACCGCGATCGCGAAGCGCGCATCGCTAGCGAGGAAGCTGGGCAGGTCGGCCACCACCGGCGGCTTCAGCTCGGCGGCCTGCAGCACTTCCAGCAGTGCCTCGCGGCGGCCGGGCGAATCGGCGGCGATCAGTACCCGGCCCGGATAATGGCCGAGGAAGGATTTCAGCGCATCGCCGGCGGGAGCTTCGCGTGCGGCCACCGGCAGCGGGGGCAGCGGCTGGTCGCCCAGCGCGTGCGCGTCGGCGATGCGTGCGTGGTCGGCGGCCCATACCTCGATGCGCGGGGCATCGTTCAGGCGCTCGCGCAGCAGCTCCGGCGACAGGTACAGCGCCGACGGCGGCAGCAGCGGCCGTTCCACATCGTGGCGGCGCTGCTCATAACGCTCGCCGGTCTGCGCCCAGAACGCCTCGGCGGCTTCGCCGGCACCGGCACAGACCACCGGCAGGCTGCCGCTGGGCAGGTAGTCGAACAGGGTTGCGGTGCGCTCGAAGAACAGCGGCAGGTAGTACTCGACGCCGGCCGGGGCCAGCCCGGATTTCAGGTCCTGGTACAGCGCGCTGCGCCGGGTATCGACATCGAAGCGCTCGCGCAGCGTGGACAGCACGCGGGCGATGCTGGCCTCGTCCATGGGCACTTCGCGGCCCGGCAGCATGTGCACCGCCTCGACCTTGTCCAGCGAACGCTGGCTTTCCGGATCGAAGGCACGGATCGAATCGATGTCCTCGTCCAGCAGTTCCACCCGCAGCGGCTCGTCGGCGCCCATCGGGAACACGTCGAGCAGGCCGCCGCGCACGGCGAAGTCACCCGGGTCCATCACCTGCGGCACGTTGCGGTAGCCGGCGCTTTCCAGGCGGCGCTTCTCGGCTTCCAGATCCAGGCGCTGGCCGACCTTCAGGTCGAAGCTGCCACCAATGACGTAGCTGCGCGGGGCCAGCTGCTGCAGCAGGGTCTGCACCGGCACGATCACCAGGCCACGCTTCAGCGTGGGCAGGCGGTGCAGGGCAGCCAGACGCTGCGAGATGATGTCCGGATGCGGGCTGAAGCGGTCGTAGGGCAGGGTTTCCCAGTCCGGGAAGGCGACCACCGGCAGGGCCGGGTCACCGCCGAGCAGGGTCTGCAGATCGGCTTCAAGCTGGTTTGCGCCGTGGTTGTCACGGGCGATCACCAGCAGCGGAGCGTCGTGCACGCGCGATGCCTGGGCCAGGTACCAGGCCAGTGCGGTGGGCGAGGCGGGGGCGCGCCACCAGGCGCGGAGCTGGCCGGCGCGCGGCAGCGGCGGGGCGGGGTATGAGGTACGCGACATGGACCCCGGATTTTAGCAGAAGCCCGATCCGGTCCCGGTGCATCGTGCCGGCCCGTTGCCGGCAGCCTCATCTGCCGTTGGGGCAGCGGAATGCCGGCCAGCGGCCGGCACTACCGGGAGACGTGGCCGGGCAGGGCCCGGCGCATCCGTCAGTTGTCCAGCTCCAGCACCATCCGGACCAGGCCTTCGGCTCCGGTCGGGTGCGGCACCGGCTTGAAGCCCAGCGACGCGGCCAGCTGCTTCATCGGTTCGTTCTCGGCGGCAACGTCGCCGTACAGGCGGTCCAGGTACTTGCCACGGCCCCACTTCACCAGCTTGCGCATCAGCTGCCGTCCCAGGCCTTGGCCGATCAGGAAGCGGCTGATCAGGATCGCGTACTCGGCTTCACGGGTGCCGGGGATGATCGAGGCCCGGGCGACCGCGCCGACCACCGCTTCGCCCGCGGGCAGGGACTCGGCTGCGACCAGGGTGATCTCGGTCTTGGGGTTGGGGTGGGTCAGACGCTGGGTGGTTTCCGGCGACAGCTCGGTCACCGCCTGCAGGAAACGATCACGGATTTCTTCCGGCCCGAACAGGCTGAATGCCGCTTGCAGCGGTGCGCCATCTTCCGGGCGGATGGGGCGGATCAGCAGCTCGTGGCCGCTGGGAGCCTTGAAGATCTCATGCCAGGGCGGCATGCGGTTGCGAGTGGCCATACCGGGTGATTCCTTGGTGGTCCATCGATTGTGGCATCACCGGGGCTGCGTTCCGTGAACGAAAGGCTCACGGCGGTACAGCCTCGTGAAGGCCGTTATTCGGGGGCTTTGAGCCAGTCCAGGCGGGTGCTGGCCCCGGGTTCGCCCAGGTGCTGGCGCAGCGCCGGCAGGGCCGGACCGACCACGCGGTCGAACTGCCACGGCGGGTTGAGCAGCAGCATGCCGCTGCCGTTGAGGCGCAGCGGCGAGTCGTCCGGGCGCACCAGGAACTCGATCGTCATCGCCGATTTCACCGGCAGGGCGGTGGCCTTGCGCAGGAAGTGCAGGATGGTGCGGCGCTGCTTGATCGGGAACCAGACCGCACAGGTGGCCTGCGGCCAGCGTGCCAGGGTTTCGGCCAGGGCGGCCAGCACCGCCTGGTACTCGGCATCCTGGGCTTCGTAGGGCGGGTCGATCAGCACCAGGCCGCGGCCGATCTTGCTGCCGTTGAACTTCGGCGGCAGCAGCGAACGCAGCAGGGCATAGCCATCGCCCGCCCGAACGTCGACGCGGCTGTCATGGGCGAACAGGGCCTTCAGCGTGGCCGTTTCGGCTTCCTGCAGCTCACAGACCGCCATGCGGTCCTGCGCGCGCATCGCCTGTGCGCTCAGCAGCGGCGAGCCCGGGTAGTTGGTCAACGCGCCCACCGGATTGTCGGCCTGCACCGCCTTCAGGTAGCGCTCGACCACCTCCGGCAGCTTGGGCTGGGCCATCAGCCGCATGATCCCGGACTCGGCCTCCAGGGTCTTGCGGCTCTCTTCGCTGGCCAGCAGGTAGCGGCCGGCACCGCCGTGGGTGTCGAGCACGAAGAACGGGCTGTCCTTGCGCTTGAAGCTGTCGATCAGGGCCAGCTGCACGATGTGCTTGAGCACATCGGCGTGGTTGCCGGCATGGAAGGCGTGGCGATAGTTCATGGGCGGCAGTGTACGGGGCGGCGGCCGCAGCGGCTATGCTGCGCGCCATGACAGCTCCTGTTGCCCATGTCCTGGTCGTCGAGGACGAAGCCGCCATCGCCGAAACCGTGCTTTATGCGCTTCGCAGCGAGGGCTATGCCGCCAGCCACTGCCTGCTCGGTGGCGAGGCCCTGAAGCGCCTGCAGGCCGGGGATATCGACGTGGTGGTGCTGGACGTGGGCCTGCCCGACCTGGGCGGTTTCGAGGTGTGCCGGCGGCTGCGCGCGCAGCCCGGGCCGGCGGCCCAGCTGCCGGTGATCTTCCTGACCGCCCGCAACGATGAAGTGGACCGCGTGCTGGGCCTGGAACTGGGCGCCGACGATTATATGACCAAGCCGTTCTCGCCGCGTGAGCTGGTGGCGCGGGTGCGTGCGCGCCTGCGTCGCGCCGCACCGGTCGCGGCAGCCCCCGGCGCCGATGCGGGCTGGCAGGAACATGGTGCCTTCGCCATCGACCGCGAAGGCCGGCGCATCCGCTTCCGCGGCCACGCGCTGGACCTGACCCGCTACGAGTACGCGTTGCTGGAAGCGCTGCTGCAGCGGCCGGGCGCCATTCTTAGTCGCGCCCAGTTGATGGATCGCGGCTGGGACAGCAGCGCCGACAGTGCCGACCGCACCGTCGACACCCATGTAAAGACGTTGCGCGCCAAGCTGCGCGCAGCCGGTGCCAGCGACGACCCGATCCGCACCCACCGTGGCCTCGGCTACGCGCTGGAGGTCTAGCCGATGCGCCTGGTCCTGAAGCTGTTCCTCGGCTTCTTCCTGATCACCGGCATCGCCGCGTTCTTCGTGATGCGCGTGTTCGTCAACGAAGTGAAGCCGGGTGTGCGCCAGGCGATGGAATCGACCCTGGTCGATGCCGCCAACGTGCTGGCCGAGATGGCGGCGGCCGATGTCAAGGACGGCACCATCCGCAGCGGCAGCTTCACCCGCAACCTCGCCAAGGCGCGGCAGCGTGACCTGAAAGCGATGGTCTGGCGCTTTCCCAAGCGCTCACTGGACTACCGGGTGACCATCACCGATGCCAAGGGCATCGTCATCTACGACTCGCTGGGCCGCGACCTGGGGCGTGACAATTCGCGCTGGAACGATGTCTACCGCACCCTGCGTGGCGAGTACGGCGCCCGCTCCAGCCCGGAAGTGCCAGGCGAAGAAGGCGATACGGTGATGCATGTGGCGGCGCCGGTGTACGACCCGGCCGATGGCCGCACCCTGATCGGCGTGCTCAGCCTGGCCCAGCCCAATCGCAGCATCGATCCGTTCATTGCGGCCAGCCAGCGCGCCATCATCGAGCGCGGCGCCTGGCTGATCGGATTGTCGGCGCTGGTCGGCGTGCTGGTGACGATGTGGCTCACGACGGGCCTTGGCCAGCTCAGCCGCTATGCACGGGCGGTCAGCGCCGGCGAACCGGTGCCACCGCCGCGGCGGCGCCGCGACGAGATCGGCGACCTGGGCCAGGCACTGGAAACAATGCGCCGCAAGCTGGAGGGCAAGGCCTACGTCGAGCAGTACGTGCAGTCGCTGACGCATGAAATGAAAAGCCCGTTGGCGGCGATCCGCGGTGCCGCCGAGCTGCTGCAGGAGCCGCTGCCGGAGGCCGACCGCGTGCATTTCGCACGCAGCATCGTCGATCAGCAGGAGCGGCTGACCGAGACGATCGACAAGCTGCTGGCGCTGGCCGAAGTGGAACAGCACGGCTGGCTGCAGACCCGCGATCCGATCGCGCTGCCAACCTTGCTGGCCGACGCAGCGGCGGCCGCGCAGGTGCGCGCGCAGGCGGCCGGCGTGCAGGTGCGCATCGGCAGCGTGCCCGACATGCGCGTGCAGGGTGATGCCTATCTGCTGCGGCAGGCGTTGCACAACCTGATCGACAACGCCATTGCCTTCTCACCGCCCGGCGCGGACATCGCGCTGCAGGCCGAGGTGGACGGGCCGGGCGTGCGCCTGCAGGTAGCGGATCGCGGTGCCGGCATTCCCGACTACGCGCGCGAACGGGTGTTCGAACGCTTCTATTCGCTGGCCCGCCCCGGCAGCGGCCGGCGCAGTTCCGGCCTGGGCCTGCCGTTCGTGCAGGAAGTGGCTCGCCTGCATGACGGACGCGCCAGCCTCGACGCCCGCGATGGCGGTGGCACGGTGGCCAGCCTGTGGCTGCCGTTGGGTGCTGCGGGCCAGCGCCCGCGCCGCTGACTTCACACTCGCTTCAAATTCGCCACAAACCCTGCTCACCGCAGCGGTCCATCCTGCAGCCCTCTCCAACGAGGATGGACCATGAAATCCCTGAAGATGCTGCTGCGGTTCGCCATTGTCGGCGGGCTGATCCTGTTGTTGCTGGTGCCGCTGATGATGATCCGCGGGGTGATCACCGAGCGCAGCCAGTACCGCGACGAGGCCTTTGCGCGGGTGGCCGACAGCCGTGCCGGCACGCAGCAGCTGGTGGGCCCGGTGCGGGTGGTGCCGTGGGTGGAACGCAAGCAGGTTGAACTGGTTGACCCGCTGGGCGTCAAGAAGACCGAGGTGCAGGTCACCGAGGGGCACTGGCTGCAGATGCCGGCGTCGCTGGAGGTGGGCGGTGAGATGCTGCCGAGCCAGCGCGAAGTCGGCCTGTTCAAGGTGCCGGTGTACAGCTGGAACGGCCAGATGAAGGCGAGCTTCGCCGCTGACGACTATCCCGTGAAGGCAGGGCGCACGTATGGCCAGCCGTATGTGGCGGTGGGCGTTTCCGATGTGCGCGGCCTGGTCGGTACACCGAACCTGCGCGTGGATGGCAAGCAGCTGCGCCTGCTGCCGGGCGTCGGCGTGGCCAGCGAAGTTGGTCGTGGCCTGCATGCGCCGGTGGCCGGTTTCGCTGCGGATCAGGGCGGCACGCTGGCGGCCAGCACCGTTGAACTGGAGCTGCGCCTGGATGGCAGCCGCATGCTGTCGGTGGTGCCGGTGGGCGATGACACCCACATCGCGCTGCGTTCGAGCTGGCCGCATCCGTCGTTCAGCGGTGCGTTCCTGCCCAACGAGCGGCGCGTTGATGCACAGGGATTCGACGCGCGCTGGGCGGTGTCATCGCTGGCCTCCGACGCACAGCGGCAGCTGCGCAATGAAGGTTCGGTCGACTCGCAGGCGGTGACGGTGTCGCTGGTCGATCCGGTCGATACCTACACCCAGGCCGACCGTGCGTCCAAGTACGGGGTGCTGTTCGTGCTGCTGACCTTCGTCGGCTTCATCCTGTTCGAGCTGATCAAGTCGCTGCGCATCCACCCGCTGCAGTACCTCATGGTCGGCCTGGCGCTGGCGATCTTCTTCCTGCTGCTGATCAGCCTGTCCGAGCACATCGCGTTCTGGAAGGCCTACCTGGTTTCGGCGGTGGCCTGTATCGGCCTGCAGGCGGTGTATCTGGCCAACGTGCTGGGCCATTGGAGGCGCGGCCTCGGCTTCGCGGCCCTGCTGACCGTGCTGTACGGCGCGCTGTATGGCCTGCTGGTGTCGGAGAACAACGCACTGCTGATGGGGTCGCTGCTGCTGTTCGTGATCCTGGCGCTGGCGATGTGGGTGACCCGCCGGGTCGACTGGTACGCGCTCGGCGCGGACCTGAAGTAAGGAGCACGCCATGGGCTGGCGCCAGGGATTGCGGCAACGGGCACGGCAGGGCATTCCGGCCCTGCTGGAAGTGGATGCGCTGCTGCAGGCACATGGCGTGCTGGCGGCCCTGCCGGGGGCGCGGATCGCCCCCGGTCTGGTCCGCTTCCAGCTGGCGGCGGTGACCTGCGAAGGATTGCAGGGGCAGGGATTGCGTTGGCTGCAGGGTGCGCGGCAGGGACGCGGCGCGGTGGCCGGGCGGGTGCCGCGCTATCGGCCATGGAAGGCCGGCGCGGAGGCATTGGCCGAGATCGGCATCGGCGGCCTTCCGGATGACTGGCCGGCACACGCGGCGGTGTACGGCTGCAGCAGCGTCGACCGGCGGCACTGGTTGCTGTTGCTGCCGGAGCGGGCGCAGTTGTGGTTGGGATGGAGCGGGTGATTCGGCTTTTGCGGGTACGAACCAAGACTCTGCTGTGGGTGCGAACCAACCACTCTCCTGTGGGTGCGAACCTCGGTTCGCACGCTTCCGCGCCGCCCATGACCGATGGGACGGTATCGCCGCGCCCCGGCTGGCTAGACTCGATGGGTTGATGATCGAGCCGAAGGGCAGGGGTGCGATGTGTTGAAGTGGGGCGTGCTGGCCGTAGCGCTGGCGATGGGTGGCAATGCAGCGGCGCAGCAGCGCGAAACGGTGGACCTGGACATGGTCAGCCGCATCCGTCAGGAGGCGTTCCACCGTTCGCAGGTGATGGACACCTTCAGCTATCTCACCGAGCGCATCGGCCCGCGCCTGAGCAATTCGCCGGCGATGGGCCGCGCCAATGCGTGGACCCGCGGCAAGTTCAACGAATGGAAGCTGGACAACGTCCACGACGAAGCCTTCGATGATTTCGGCCGTGGCTGGGAATTCACCTCGGCGAGCGTGGAAATGCTGGGTGACCGCGTGCAGCCGCTGCATGCGCTGCCCAAAGCCTGGACCCCCGGTACGAAGGGCCCGGTCGAAGGCGAGCTGGTGCAGGTCGACATCAAGAAGCCCGAAGACATCGAGAAGTACCGCGGCAAGCTGCGCGGCAAGATCCTCCTGCTGGGCGAGGCACGCGAATACAAGCGGGGCACCGAGCCCGATTCGCACCGCCACGACGCAACCTCGCTCGAGGGCCTGCAGGAGTTCACCCTGCCCAAGGACAAGGACGCTACCGCCGAGCGCGCCAAGCGGGTCAAGGAGTACCAGGAACGCCGGCAGCTGGCGGCCAAGGTCAATGCGTTTTTCGTCGAAGAGGGCGCGCTGGCCTCGATCAGCATCAGCAGTTGGGACAACGGCATCATCCGCGTTGCCGGCGGCGGTTCGCGCAAGGCCGGTGAGCCGGTGGGCATCCCGGAACTGGCGATGATCAGCGAACACTTCAATCCGCTGGTGCGCGCGCTTCAGGCCAAGCAGACGGTGCGCCTGCGCGTGGATGTAGCGGCGCGCTTCACCGACGAGGCCGACCAGCCCGGCTACAACACGCTGGCCGAGATCCGCGGCAGCAGCAAGCCCGATGAAGTGGTGATGATCGGTGCGCACCTGGATTCGTGGCACAGCGGCACCGGTGCGGCCGACAACGCGGCCGGCGTGGCGGTGATGATGGAGGCGATGCGCATCCTCAAGGCCACCGGCGCCAAGCCCAAGCGCACCATCCGCGTGGCGCTGTGGAGCGGCGAGGAGCAGGGCCTGATCGGCTCGCAGGCCTACGTCGCCAAGCATTTCGGTCGCTTCCCCGAACCCACTGACGCGGCGCAGAAGGCGCTGCCGGCGTCGCTGCGCGAGCCGACCGGTGCACTGCAGAAGACCCGCGATTACAGCAAGTTCCAGGTTTACTTCAACATGGACAACGGCTCGGGCCGCTTCCGTGGCATCTACGCGCAGGAAAACCTGGCGGCGATGCCGATCTTCGAAGCCTGGCTGGCGCCGTTCCATGACGTCGGCGCCACCACCGTGGCCACCCGCAACACCGGCAGTACCGACCACATCAGCTTCGATCGCATCGGCCTGCCGGGCTTCCAGTTCATCCAGGACCGGCTGGACTACTTCACCAACGTCCACCACAGCCACCTGGACACCTGGGACCACGCCGAACCGGAAGACCTGAAGCAGGCCGCGGCCATCGTCGCTTCGTTCGCCTACAACGCCGCAATGCGCGAGCCGTCCTTCCCGCGAAAGGCAGAACCGTAAAAGGGGACGGAGGGGATTAAGTCGTATCTCCCCTCCGCTTCCCGGTTGCAGCACCCCAGGGCTGGGCAATCGCGACTTAATCCCCTCCGTCCCCTTTTTCCGTCGGGGGCGGTGGGCTGGTAAAATCGGGGGATTCCCGTTCCTCGAGCCGTCCATGACCTGCCGCACCCGCTTCGCCCCCAGTCCCACTGGCTACCTGCACATCGGTGGTGCCCGCACCGCGCTGTACTGCTGGCTGGAGGCCCGTCACCGCGGCGGTGAGTTCGTGCTGCGCATCGAGGACACCGACCGCGAACGCAGCACCCAGGGCGCAATCGACGCCATCCTGGAGGCGATGGAGTGGCTGGGCCTGGACTACGACGAAGGCCCGATCTACCAGACCGACCGCGTCGCCCGTTACCAGGAAGTGGCCGAGCAGCTGATCGCCGAGGGCAAGGCTTACTACGCCTACGAGACCCGCGAGGAGCTGGATGCCATGCGCGAGGCCGCCATGGCCAGGCAGGAAAAGCCGCGCTACAACGGCGCTGCGCGCGATCTGGGCCTGCCCTACCGGGACGACCCGAACCGCGTCATCCGCTTCAAGAACCCGCTGGAAGGCACGGTGGTGTTCGATGACCTGATCAAGGGCCGCATCGAGATCGCCAACAGCGAGCTGGATGACATGGTCATCTTCCGCCCGGACGGCTACCCCACCTACAACTTCGCGGTGGTGGTGGACGACTGGGACATGGGCATCACCGAGGTCATCCGCGGCGACGACCACATCAACAACACCCCGCGCCAGATCAACCTGTATGAAGGCATCGGCGCGCCGGTGCCCAGGTTCGGCCACATGCCGATGATCCTGGACGAGCAGGGCGCCAAGCTGTCCAAGCGCACCGGTGCGGCTGACGTGATGCAGTACAAGGACGCCGGCTACCTGCCCGATGCGCTGCTGAGCTACCTGGCCCGCCTGGGCTGGTCGCATGGTGACCAGGAGCTGTTCAGCCGCCAGGAACTGATCGACCTGTTCGACGTGAAGGATTGCAATTCCAAGGCCTCGCGCCTGGACATGGCCAAGCTGGGCTGGGTCAACCAGCACTTCCTGAAGACCGAGGACGTGGCCGCGATCGTGCCGCACCTGGTCTACCAGCTGCAGAAGCTGAGGCTGGACGTGGCCGCCGGCCCGGCTCCGGAGGATGTGGTGATCGCCCTGCGTGAACGCGTGCAGACCCTGAAGGAAATGGCCGAGAAGGCCGTGGTCTGGTACCAGCCGCTGACCGAGTACGATGAAGCGGCGGTGGCCAAGCACTTCAAGGCCGGTGCCGAGGTGGCGCTGGGCAAGGCCCGCGAGCTGCTGGCCGCGCTGCCGGAATGGACCGCCGAGTCGGTGGGGGTGGCCCTGCATGACGCGGCCGCAGCGCTGGAGATCGGCATGGGCAAGGTCGCCCAGCCGCTGCGCGTGGCCATCACCGGCACCCAGGTCAGCCCTGACATTTCCCATACCGTGTACCTGGCCGGCCGCGAACAGGCCTTGAAACGCATTGATGTGGCCATCACCAAGGTAGCAACGGCCTGAGGCATCCTTGCCAGGCCCGAACCGGAGAACACGCATGCCCGCCAAGACCGCCACTGCCTGTACCGCCCCGCACCACCACGTCCACGACGCATCGGATTTCGTGGCGGTGGTCGAGCGTGTCTCGCGCGAACGCGGGCTGCGCCTGACCCCGATCCGCGCCAACGTGCTGAAGCTGATCGCCGAGGCCGGCAAGCCGGTCAAGGCCTACGAGCTGCTGGAATGGGTGCGCAACGGCAAGGGCGTGGGCGCTGATGCCCCGCCCACCGTGTACCGCGCGCTGGACTTCCTGATGGCCAATGGCTTTGTGCACAAGCTGGAGTCGGTGAATGCCTTCGTGGCCTGCCACCATCCCAGCAGCGCCGCCCATTCGGTGCCGTTCCTGATCTGCAACAGCTGCCACAGCGCAGTGGAGCTGGAAGACCGCGAGATCGTCAGCCAGCTGGAGAAGCGGGCCAAGGAACTGGGCTTCCAGCCGCAGGCACAGACGCTGGAAGTGCACGGTCTCTGCGCGCGCTGCGCGGGCTGAGCAATGGGTCTTGGGGTCAGATCCCTTTTGCCTTGGCAAAAGGGATCTGACCCCCGTTTCATGACAAACGCTAGTCCATCGGCTTGCCTGCGGTATCCACCCGCACGATCACCGACATGCCAGGCCGCAGCTGCGCGGCCAGCTTCTGGCCTTCATCGATCGATATCCTCACCGGCAGCCGCTGCACTACCTTGGTGAAGTTGCCGCTGGCATTGTCCGGGCGCAACACGCTGAACTCCGATCCGGTGGCGGGCGCGATCTCCTGCACGCGGCCGCGCAGCACCTGGCCCTGGAACGCGTCCACCGAGAACGTGGCCGGCTGGCCGATCGCCATTCCCCAGGTCTGGCCTTCCTTGTAGTTGGCCACCACCCACAGTGTGTCAGGTACCAGGAACAGCAGCTGCGAACCGGCGGCGACATACTGGCCCACGCGCACGCTGGCTTCACTGATCTGGCCGTCGCGCGGTGCGTGGATCACCGTATTGGCCAGGTCGATGCGGGCCAGTTCCAGCTGCGCCTGTGCGCTTTCCACCTGGGCCTCCAGGCTCTTGCGCGCGACCTGGGTCGACACCAGTGTTTCCTCGGCGATTCGGATCTGCGCCTGCGACTGCTGCACGCTGGCCTGCGCCGAGGCTTGGCTGGTGCGGAACTTGTCGCGGTCATTGATCGACACCAACTGCTGCGCGGCCAGTTCCTCGTAGCGCTTCAGCTCGTTGCGTGCGCGCTGCAGTTCGGCCTGGCCAGCCGAGAGCGTGGCGCGCGCCGAGGCGATCTGCGCACGGTTCTGCGCCTGCGACTGGTCGGAGTTGGCCAGCGCCGCGCGCGCACTGTCCAGCGTCGCTTGCGCCTGGGCGACGCGTTGGGCATAGATGCGGTCATCGATGCGCAGCAGCGGCTCGCCCTGCCTTACGTGCTGGAAATCCTTCACCAGCACTTCAGTCACATAGCCATTCACCTGCGGCGCCATCACCGTGATCTGTCCGCGCACATAGGCGTTGTCGGTCACCATCACGCTGCTGGTGAACGGCCACAGGTGCCAGGCGCGCAGGATCAGCGCGATGCCCAGCAGGGCGACCACCACCATCACTACCACGCTGCGCGCGCTGGGCTTGAGGTACTTCGGCGCGACCGCCGGTTCAACGGGCGTGGGCGCAGGCGCCGCGTCGGTCGGCGGCGGTGGGGTCACGTTGTCGGCGTCGTCGGATCGGGGCGGGACGGGGGGCATGGTCGAGAACTCAGCGGGGCGCGGCTGGCGTGGCCGCAGTGGAAAGGGCGGGGTGGCGCTTGCGCCATTGCTTGAGCACGGCGGTGCGCAGCGACAGCAGCAGCAACCAGCACAGGAAGCCGATCGCCAGCCAGCCGCTCAGCGTGAACACATCATTGAAGCCGCGCACGTTGGCTTCGCGGCGAGTGGTCTGCGCCAGCTGCGCGCTGCCCTGCGCGCTGCGCAGCACCGGGTCGGTGATCTGGGCGGCATACAGCTGCTGTTGGATGCGCAGGCGCTGCGCCACCACCGGATCGGCGGGATCGAGCTGGCTGGTCAACGCGCTGGAGTACAACTGCTCGCGATGCAGCTGGAAGGTCCCCAGCACCGCCGAACCTGCCAGGCCGCCCAGCGTCTGCGTGATCGACAGCGTCACCAGGAAGGTGATCATGTGGTCCACACCCTGTTTCAACGCAGCGGAAATGCCGAGCATGATCAGCGGGCCCATGAACATGCCGGCACCGACCGAGGCCAGGAACTGGCTGGCGTAGAAGTCGTGCGGCCGATCCAGGCTGGTGCGGTGCTGGTCGAAGAAGGCGGCAGCGCCCAGCAGCAGGATCGCCATCAGCAGCTGCGGGATCAGCCGTTTGGGCCCGAAAGTCAGTGCAGTGCCGGCGATACCGGTGATCACGCCGGCAAGAATCACCACGAACAGCGGCCGCAACTGATCAGGGCCCATGCCGAGCGTGCGCATCAGGTTGACCACGCCGTAGGACTGCTCGGTGGTCAGGAAGCGGATCAGGAACGCGCCGACGATGAAATGCAGTACGGGCAGGCTGGCCAGCCAGCGTGTCTGCAGCAGCGGATTGCGCCGGTAGTGCTCGATGATGAAGGCGGTGGTGGACAGCACGATCGAGGCGATCAGCGCCCAGCCCAGCCACGGCGTGTTGAGCCACCAACGGGTGTAGCCCTGCGCCAGTACGATCACCAGCAGCGCAACCGCCGGCGCCAGCAACGCGAAGGTAAGGAAATCCAGCGGCTCGAAGGCCTTCACCTGGATGCCGGGCGGCAGCTTCAACACCACTACGGCGGCGAATGCGCACAACGCAAGGCCGGCCTCGAACGAATACAGCTGGTGCCACTGGCCGGTATCCACCAAGCCTGGTGAAACGATCCAGGCGATCGGCACCGCCAGCTGCGAAAGGCCGACGCCGACCACCAGCAGGTTGCCGGTAAAGCGGCGGGGCAGGGCCTGCAGCATGTACAGCGTGCCCAAGGTCGAACAGGCCGCGCCGGCGAAGCCGCTGGCGGCACGGGTCAGCATCGTGGTCTCGAAGCTGCCGACGAACAGGTGCAGCACCGCCAGCGCCGCGTACAGGCCCAGCCCGATTTCGGCGAACAGGCGGATGCCGTACTGCTGGCGGAATTTGAAGGCCAGCAGGTTGGCGGTGACATTGACCATTGCATAGGCCGCCACCAGCCAGCTGCCCTGGGTCGGGGTCAGCGCCAGCTGGCCCTGCAGGAACGGCAGGTTGGCAGTGACCAGCGCATTGCCCAGCCCGCCGGTGATCGCCACCAGCAGCGATACCAGCGCATAAGCCACACGCCGGTACGGTGGGTGCCAGGGCATCGACGCCGAGCCGGGCATGGTCGGCTTCTCGTGCTCCTCCCAATCCGGAACCGGCTTCAGATACGGCTGGACCATCAGCGGGCCTCGCTGGTTGCTCCCTGGAGACCCCCGCGCAGCAGCTGCAGGGCGCGCCCGGCGAGGTGGGCGCGCTCGTCGCGGGTCTTGCCGCGCAGGGCTGCGCCCAGCATGCCCGAGATCAGTGAAATATCCGTCTTCTCCAGATCGGCACGGCACAGCCCGGCGGCCTTGGCGCGGGCGATCGGCTCCTCCAGCAGGTCGCGCACGGTCTCGCGCGCCGCGCGCATGGCCGGCACGTCCGAATCGACCGCGCGCCAGTAATCGGCCAGCGCCGGCGAATCGATGATGCGCTGGGCCATGCCCTCGAACACCTCGAACAGGGCGTCGTCGCGGTCGCCGAGCTGTTCGACCTGGCGCCGGATGCGGTCGACCGTACGCTGCAGCAGCGCCTGGATCAGCGCGGTGCGGTCGGGGAAGTTGCGGTACAGGGTGGCGCGGCCCACCTGGGCGCGTTCGACCACCAGGTCCAGTGGGGCAGTGACACCGTGTTGGCCGAACACATGATCGGCGGCGTCGAGGATGAGGGCACGGCGGGCAGCAGCATCGGCACGTTGGGCGGTCATGGAGTTATTTTCGGACAAAAGTGTCCGCTTGGCGAGACATTGAGTGACGGGATTGTCCGCTTGTTGTGGTACGCACATCTTTGTGACGGGTGCGTGAGCGAGGGCGCCGCGACCTCGCTCACGCACAAAGGAACGGGGAGCCAGACGGCCCCCCGGGAGAGAGAATGGTACTCGTGGTGCGGTCCCGCCATGCGTTGAAGGGCGAGTGGGGGCAGAGCCCTTTCCCGCGGAAAGGGATCCGCCCCTCCTACATCCGATCAGAAGAACGCGCGGATACCGAATGCGACGCCACGGCCCGGCAGCGGCGAGTAGTCGCGCAGCAGCGAGGTATGCGGACGCACTTCGCGGTTGGTCAGGTTGCTGCCATCCAGGAACACCTCGTAGCTGTTGCTGGCGTTGCGGTCCCAACGATAGGCCAGGTGCGCATCGACCAGGGTGTAGCCATCGCTCGGCTCCTCGTTCTGCGCCACGTCCTTCTGGCGGCTGTAACGCACCGCACCGACCGAGGCGCGCCAGCCATCCTTCGACCAGCGCAGGTCGGCGCCGACGCGGGCCGGGGCGATGCGCGGCAGGTAGCCGGTGTTGGCCAGCTCCACCGTATAGTTGTGGTTGTGGTCGCCGTGCGGCACGGCGATGTCGAGGTTGCGGCTGCCGCTGCCATCCAGCTTGGCTTTCACGTAGTCACCGAACAGGCGCAGGTCCCAGTCACCGGCGCCGCCCTCGAACAGGTGCACCAGGGCCTCGGCCTCGGCACCGCGGAATACCGCGTCCTGCTGGGTCCACGCACGAACCGGCAGGCCCTCGGTAACGCCGGTGTCGGCCAGGTAGATGAAGTCCTTGAACTTGGTCTGGTAGACCGAGGCGGAGAAGTCCAGGCGCTCGCTGTGGGTGTGGATGCCCAGCTCCACGCGCTGGCCGCGCTCGGTCTTCAGGTTGCCGTCGCCGATCTCCAGCGAACGGGTAGCAATGTGCGCGCCGGCGGCGTACAGCTCTTCGTTGGTCGGTGCACGCTCGGAGCTGTCCACGCCGATGCGCAGGTCGACCGCGTCGTTGAGCTTCCAGATGCCGGCAGCCGAGAGGTTGGTGGCGCCGAAGGTGCGGCGCCGGTAGTCACCGGTCGGGTCCAGCTTGACCTGGTCGTGGCGGCCGCCCAGTTCCAGCTTGAACGGGCCGAACTGCTTTTCCTGCAGTACAAACAGGCCGATGTTCTTCGTACCGGTATCCGGTACGAACGCTTCTTCACCCTTGGCGCCGAAATCACTGTTGCCGAACTGCAGGCCGAAGGCGCCGTCCCAGCCACCGATCTGCTGCTGCACCGCTTCCAGGCGCGCTTCGATGCCACGGTTGGTGAAGCGGGTGGAGGGCGTGCCGGCCTCCAGCTCCACGTGCTCGTAGTCGGTGTAGGCCACGCGTGCGTTGATGTTCTTCAGGAACGAGACCGGGTTGTAGATGCCGGCCTTGGTCTCGAAGCGGTTCTGCACCATGTCGATGCGCACGTCATGCTCGTCGCCGCCTTCCTCTTCATCGCCGTGGTCGTGGCCGTGGTCATGGCCGTGATCGTCGCCGTCGGCGTGCACGTGTGCGCCGTTGGGAATGCCGTAGTTGGTGCGGTAGGTGCTGGCCGACACGCCGAAGTAGCCGCCTTCGCCCAGCCAGGTGGCGCCGACGCCGCCGGCGCGGGTGCGGATGGAGCTGTTGTCGAGGCGGCCGCGACGCGGCTCTTCGCCTTCCTCGCCCGCGTGGTCGTGGTCGTGGTCGTCGTGGTGGTCTTCCAGGCTGTCGATCACCGCATAGCCGGGAATGCGGTAGTCGTCGCCATTGCGCACCAGGCCGTCCACATGAAGCACGACATTGCCGCTGACGCCATCGAGGCGGAACATGCCGCTGCGCTCGTTGTTCACCGAATTGCCACGCAGCTCGGCGCGGCCGCTGAGCGGGCGCTCGGGCAGCTCGCGCGCGATGCGGCCGTCGACCACATTGACCGCACCACCGATGGCACCGCTGCCGAACAGCAGCGTGGCCGGCCCCTTCAGCACTTCGATCTGGTCAGCCAGGAACGGCTCGATGCTGGTGGCATGGTCCGCACTGACGGTGGATGCATCCATGTTGCCCATGCCGTTGGACAGCACCGCAACGCGTGGGCCTTCCTGGCCGCGGATGATCGGGCGCCCGACGCCGGGCCCGAAGAAGGTGCTCTGCACGCCGGGCAGCTTGGCCACGGTATCGCCGAGGGTGCCGGCCTTCTGTTCGTCCAGGCGCTCACCGGCCAGCACCTCCACCGGGCGCGCAAGGGATTCGGCATCGCCCTGCAGCGGCGACGCGGTGACCTGCACCGAGGACAGCTCGGTCAGGTGGCGGTCACGATGGGCGGTGTCCTGACCGGCTGCAAAGGCGACGGACGGCAGCAGGGCGGCGAGGGCCAGGGCCAGGGAATGCGGCTTGAGCCGTGCGGTGTGGGCGGGCATGGATGGGTCCTTTGTTACACTGTATCAATCGCGGGGCGCACGAATCCCGTCGATGGGACAGGGGGAGGGAAAGCGTGCGGGTTGGGAAGGGATGTTATATTATTCCATAACGATTCGCCGACCCTGCTGGAAGTCATGTCCTTGTCCTCACGCCTGCGCCACCTGCTCGACCGTTTCGGTGCCACCGGTTCGATGCTGTGCGCGGTGCATTGCGCAGTCATCCCGGTGCTGCTGGCGGCAGCGCCCTCGCTGGGCCTGTCGTTCTGGCTGAGCGACGGCGTTGAACAGGCCCTGGTGCTGTTCGTGACCCTGCTTGGGCTGTTCAGTCTGGTCTGGGGTTACCGCCGCCATGGCGCGCTGCGTGCGCTGGGCTTCCTGATCCCCGGCCTGGTCGCGCTGTGGGCCGGCGTGCTGTACGAGCCGCTGCATCACAACGCCGTGCCGCATGCGGTGGTGATGACCATCGGTGGCCTGCTGGTGGGCGTTGCCCATCTGGTCAACCTGCGCCTGAACCACGGCCACGTACACGACGCCAGCTGCGCGCACTAGGCGCTCCATGATAGGATTTTCGATCGTGCGCGGGGGCGCCCAGCAAGGCGGCCCCGCCGAACCCGTGTCAGTACGGGGTAACCAGATTTCACACTTGAGGAGTTGAAGACATGGGTAAGGGTGACCGCAAGACCGCCAAGGGCAAGCGCTACAACGCCAGCTACGGCAACGCCCGTTCGCATACCGCGAGCAAGGTCGCCGTAGGCGCCGCCGCCCCGGTTGCCAAGAAGACCGTGGCCAAGGCTCCGGCGAAGAAGGCCGTGGCGAAGAAGGCCGTCGCCAAGGCCTGATCCGGCCGCGCGACTGGTCCAAGGAAGAACGCGGCGCCTGGCGCCGCGTTTTTTTATGCATGATTTTGCAGAGCCGAGCCCATGCCCGGCTGGCGCAATGCAGCCGAGCGTGGGCTCGGCTCTACAACCGGATCAGCGCAGGGTCTTCTTCAGCGTTTCCGGGTTGCCGTCGTTCGGCGCGGCTGGTACCTGCAGAAGGTGTGCCAGCAGTGGATAGACATCGACATTGTCGAAGCCATCGATCACCAGGCCCTGGCGGAACGACGGGCCACTGGCCACGAACACCGCGCGCATGGACGGCAGCGCGTTGTCGTAGCCGTGCGAGCCGCGGTCCTGCTGTTCGCGCTTGGCGATCTTTTCCTGATGCAGGGCATCCCAGCCTTCATCCATCATGCAGACAATGGCGGGAATGCGCGGATGGGTGCCGTAGTGCAGGCGCGCCGGCAGTTTTTCTTTCTTCCAGCATTCGTAGTGCGCGTGGCGGCCGAGCAGAGCGCGTTCGGCGGCGGCTTCATGGCCGACCACCGGTGCGAAGCCGACCGACTGGCCCTGGCTGACATTGCGCGCAATCGCCGGGTCGACCATCGATTCGGTGGCGATCACCCGGCCAGCGGGGACACTGGCCATGCCATGGTCGGAGACCACGATCACATTGGTGGTTGCGGCCAGCCCACGTTGCTGGAGTCCGTCGAGCACCTGGCCGACGATCTGGTCGGCGCGCACGATGGCGTCGGCGTACTGCTTCGACTCGGGGCCGTAGTTGTGACCGGCCTTGTCCACGTGTTCCATGTACAGCGTGGTCAGGCGGGGGGCATCGGCGTCGGTCTGTGACAGCCAATCGAGCACGATGCCGGCGCGCTGTTCCAGCGGCTCCTTGCCGTCGTAGATGCGCCACTGGCTGGGGCGTACGCCACGGATCTCCGATTCACTGCCCGGCCATGACGTGGTGGCCGAACGCACGCCAGCATTCTCGGCGCCGACCCAGATCGGTTCGCCGCCCCACCAGCCACTGGTGGTAACCGCTTCGCGATTGCTCAGCTCGAACCGGCCCAGTGCTTCATCGTCCATGCTGTTGTTGACGATGCCGTGGTGGTCCGGGCGCAGGCCGGTAACGAGGGTGTAGTGATTCGGGAAGGTCAGCGACGGATAGGACGGGGTCATCCAGCGTGCGCGCACGCCGCCATCGATCAGGCGTTGCAGGTTCGGGGTCAGGCTGCGATCCAGCGCGTCGGCACGCAGGCCATCGATGGAAATCAGCAGCAGCTTGGGCGGTGCCGCTGTTGCAACAGCGGTGGGAACAGAGGCGGAAGGGGCGGGTGCGGTGGTGCAGGCGGCCAAGGGCAGCAGCAGCGCCAGCGCGCAGGTCAGGCGTACGGAAGTCATCCGCGCATGATAGTGCGAGGTAATGACGCGCCCAAGACACGGCGCGCTATCGCGCGCGGTGTCCGCGCATTTTCTCCTTATCCCGCGCCTGTCGGCGCGCCCTTCAACAAGAAGGGGGCTTTTCTCCAGACAGATTCCAGATGCCGCCATCCACGCATGGCGTGGATCTATCGTGTCGACCAAGGTCGACACCTGCCAGCCGCCGCGGGAATCTGTCGAAGGTGGGGCGGTGTGGGTGGGCAGGACCGTTGGCGCCATGGATGGCGCCATCGAGGCCCCATGGATGGGTTTACGGCGTGTCCTGCCCACCCATACCGCCCCACCCAACGCGTAGAAAATCGGAGCTGTATTGGCTCTTGACCTTGTCGTTGCCTCTGCGGGTGCCGGGCGCAGCCCGGCCGGCCCTCTCAGGCGAACAGCGGGGCCTGGCGCTGTTCCAGCCGCAGCAGCGCGGCCTTGGTTTCCAGGCCGCCACCGAAGCCGGTCAGTGCACCGTTGCTGCCGATCACGCGGTGGCAGGGCAGGATGATCGGCAATGGATTGCGGCCATTGGCCGCGCCCACCGCGCGGGTCGCGCTGGGTTGGCCCAGGTGCTGCGCCAACTGCAGATAGCTCCAGGTCTGGCCGAACGGAATCAACGCCAGCGCCTGCCACACGCGCAGCTGGAACAGCGTGCCGCGTGGTGCCAGCTGCAGGTCGAACCGGCTGCGTTCACCGTGCAGGAACTGCAGCAGCTGTTCGCGTGCCTCCGGCAGTGCATCCGGTGCGTAATGCCAGCCGTCGCGCCCGCGTGCGGGGTGACGGTTCTCCGGAAACAGCACGTGCGCAAGACCACGCTCGTCACCGGCGATGGTCAATACGCCGATCGGGCTGTCGAAACGATCGAACAACAGGGTCATGTCGGTTCTCCAACGAACGTCCCGGACAGGTGCCACAGGTGCAGCACCGCGTAGGCGCGCCACGGCCGCCACGGTTGCGAGCGCGCTTCGGTTGCGCGTTCGCTCAGGCGCTGGCCCTGCGCATGGCCGAGCACCTGCTGCAGCACAAGGTCGCCGGCCGGGAAGGCATCGGGCTGGCCGAGGCCACGCAGGGCGATGTACTGCGCGGTCCAGGGGCCGATGCCGGGCAGTGCAACGCAGCGCGCAACGAATTCCTCCAAGGCCTGGCCGGGCCCGAAGTCGAGCCGGCCGCTGGCGCAGGCGGCGGCCAGGGCGCGCACGGTGGCGGCGCGGCTGCGCGGCAGCCCGATGGATTCCAATGGTGCCTCGGCCAGTACCTCGGGCGCGGGGAACTGGCGATCGAATTCCGATGGCATGCCCGGCAGGTGTGCGCCGTAGGCATCGACCAGGCGCCGCGCGAAGGTGGTGGCCGCGGCCACGCTGACCTGCTGCCCGAGCACCGCGCGTACGCCCACCTCGAAACCATCCCAGCCGCCGGGTACGCGCAGTCCGGGGCGTTCGGCGATGCCACGCGCGAGCAGCGGTTCTTCGCCCAGCGCGGCATGGACCTGCTGCAGGTCGGCATCCAGATCAAACACCCGACGCACGCGGCGCACGATGTCGGGGATCAGGCGTGGATCCACCGCGCCCAGTTGCAGGCGCAGCTCCGGGCGCTTCGGGTCGGCGGTGACGCGCAGCAGGGTGGGGCGTTCAGGCGTGCCCAGCACGCGCTGGTAGCTGTCTTCGCCGATCAGTTCGATGCCGGGCAGGCTGCGTTTGCGCAGGAAGGCCAGCATGCGTGGGAAGTCCAGTGGTGGACGGTAGCCCAGGCGCAGCACCAGGCCGCCATCATCTGCAGCCAACGGTTGATGCTGGCGACGCAGGGCGGTCGGCGCCATCCCACAGCCCTGCAGGAACGCGGTATTGAAGCGGCGCAGGCTGTTGTAGCCGGCAGCCAGCGCGACGTCGGTCACCGCCAGCGTGGTTTCGGTCAGCAACTGTTTGGCCAGCAACAGGCGATGGGTTGCGTGGATCTGCCCGGGCGTTGCGCCGAGATGTTCGACGAACAGGCGCTGCAGTTGGCGCGCGCTGAGGCCGAGCTTCGTTGCAAGATCGGCCACCGGCTGCTCCTGCAGGAAGCCGCCGTGGATCAGCGCCAGTGCCCGCTGCACGGTCTGTCCGGCCAGGGCCTGCTGGGCCTGCGGTGCCAATTCCGGGCGGCAGCGCAGGCAGGGGCGGTACCCGGCGGCCGCAGCGGCCGCGGCGGTCGGAAAGTAGGTGATGTTGCGCGGCTTCGGCGGCGGTGCCGGGCACACCGGGCGGCAATAGATGCCGGTGCTGCGCACGGCGGTGAAGAACACGCCGTCGAAGCGTGCGTCGCGGGCCAGGCGGGCGCGGTCGCAGGCGGCGGTGTCGAGGGCGAGGGCGGTGTCCATGGCGCCAGTCTAGGCCCGTGCGGGCGGCGATACTCGCCACATTCGGACATGGATGCTGAAGGGGGTCAGGCCGGGCTGCGCCCGGCACCCGCGGTAGTGCCGGCCGCTGGCCGGCAACGGCAACGGCAGAAGCTGGTTTTCTGTGGGGAGGCGGGGTGGGCCCGGTTGCGGGAGACGCCGTAAACCCGTCCTTGGGGGCTTGGCCGCGGCATCCATGCCGCGGACACTCCCGCAACCGGACCCACCCCGCCTTCGACAGGTTCCTGCGATCTGTCGGAAGGGCATCCCGCTCTGGTAGGTGTCGACCTTGGTCGACACGCTTTTTCCCCAAGGGTCAGAAGGGGTTCATCACCACGCACTGAATGCGCGGCCTGGACGGGTAGACTGTGGCTCTTGCTCACGTGAAGACCGGTTGCCCGATGTCCGCCAAACTCCGCTGGTTGCCCCTGTTGTGCCTGGCCCTGGCGGGCTGCAGCCAGCTGGAGAATCCGGGCAATGTGACTGCCGCCGACAAGGCCGCGCGGGCGCCGTCCAGCGATGGCGAGAACATGGTGTCGATCAATGCGGCTGACGCACCGCCGCCGTCGGCACCGCCGCGCAGCCGGGAGGACCGGCCGTGGCCGCAGGCGCAGCTGGAGAATGGACGCGCCTGGATCAGTTGCAGCACCGAGTACGCCGGCGAGGCTGGCGACGGTGTCGAGCTGGAAGGCCTGCAGCGCGAGCAGATCACCCAGGCGCTGGCGCCGTGCGCCGAGCGCGGCCTGATGCGCGTGCGTTACGCCGGCAAGATCAATCCGGGCTTCGCCGAGATGATGTGGCGTCTGGCGGTGGTGGCCGACCAGCAGAAGATCCACAAGCGCATCCTTGACCTGGATTCCAGTGGCGGGCAGGTGGAGTCGGCGATCGTCGCCGGTGACAGCATCGGTGAATCGGGCTGGACCATCTGGGTGCGCGAAGGCTCGATCTGCCACAGCGCCTGCGTGTTCGTGCTGGCCGCCGGCGACAACCGCCTGCTGTCGGGCAAGGTCGGCATCCACCGCATGATGCGCATCAGCTCCAAGGCCACCTCGCGCGCCGAGCTCAACCGCGAGCTGCACGAGGTCTACGACAACGTGAAGGACTACCTGCAGCGCAACGGCGTGGCGGTCGGTGTGGCCGATCTGATGATGACCGTGCCCAACCGCAGCCTGCGCCTGCTGACCCCGGACGAACTGCGCCAGTACGGCCTGGATGGCACCAATGCGGTGCAGGACGATCTGGAACGGATCAAGCAGATGCGTGCCTGCGGCGACGATTTCGTGCAGCGCAAGGACGCCTTCCTGGTCGCCTTCGACCAGCAGTGCAAGCGCGAAGGCGCCGACATGGAGTCGATCAACAGTTGTGGCCAGGCGTTGAAGCAGCGCTTCGGCTTCCCGGACGCGGTCTGTCCCGACGAAAGCCCGCTGTCGGAGATCGATGTGGCGACGCTGCCACCAGCGCCGCCGGAGCCCCCGCCGGTGGCCGAACAGGCGCCAGGGAACGCCGCCGCGCCCGCCGCGCAGGCTGATGCGGCAGCGGTGGAGGGCGACGCCCCGGCACGCTGACAGCATAGTCACCGCGCTGGCGTAGACTGCGGTTCTCTCCAGAAAACCGGCGGTGTCCATGAAGCGCGTGCTCCTGCTGCTGTCCCTGCTGCCCCTGACTGCGTTGGCGCAGGCACCTGCGCCGGCCACGCCTGCACCAGCTCCGGCACGCCCGGCCCCCGCATCGCCGGCGGCTGCGAAGCCCGCCACTGCCGGTGCCCCGGCGTTGACCGCTGCGCAGCAGGCCCAGGTGCAGAAGCAGGACGCGGAGATGGGCGCGGCTGCGTTGAAGGCGGCGCAGCTGGTCGATGCCAACCGCGCCGGCGAACTGTGGGATGGCGCTTCGGCCGTCGCCCGTCGTGCGGTGCCGAAGGCCGCCTTCGTCAGCCAGCTGACCACCGAGCGTGCGCGCCTGGGTGCGTTGGCCGGGCGTGGCCAGCCCACCATCACCCGGGTCAAGTACAGCGCCGGTGCTGCGGTGCCGGAAGGGCTGTACATCAACGTCAGCTTCCCGACCCGTTTCGCCAACAGCGCGCAGCCGGTGCGCGAGCTGGTCTCGTTCCGCTTCGACGAAGACCAGGTCTGGCGCCTGGCCGGTTACAGCCTGCGCGCGTCGGCACCCTGAGGAGATGAACGATGGCAACTGAGCTGACAATGCTGGCCTGGTCGGTGCTGCTGGGCTTTGTCTACATCTTCGCCACCTCCACCGTGGTCACCCGCGAGCGCGGGATGAAGTGGAATGCCTCGGCACGCGATGGCGATGCAAAGCCGCTCAGCGCGCTGGCCGGTCGCCTGCAGCGTGCGCAGGCCAACTTCCTGGAAACGTTCCCGTTCTTCG
Organism: Stenotrophomonas sp. Pemsol; assembly: GCF_003586545.1. Taxonomy (NCBI): domain Bacteria; kingdom Pseudomonadati; phylum Pseudomonadota; class Gammaproteobacteria; order Lysobacterales; family Lysobacteraceae; genus Stenotrophomonas; species Stenotrophomonas sp. Pemsol. The sequence continues at coordinate 1,006,191 of NZ_CP025780.1, forward strand.
CCGCTGCCGCCATCGCGGTGGTCGTGGCCGGGCGCAGCAACGACACCACGGCGCTGGCTGCGCAGGCCTACGTCTGGGCGCGTGTGGTCTACCTGCCGCTGTATGCCGCAGGCGTGCCCTACGTGCGCAGCCTGGTCTGGCTCGTATCGCTGCTGTCGATCCTGGCGCTGGTGTTCGCACTGCTGTAGCCGGGCCTGATCCAGATCAAGGCCAGTCATGCGCGCGGCGCTATGCTGGCCCGGACTGAATCAACGGCAGGAGGCGCGCATGCGCAGGATGGACGTGGTGGTGGTCGGCGCTGGACCGGCGGGCCTGTGCTTCGCGCGTGCGCTGGCCGGCAGTGGCCTGCAGGTCGGGCTGGTCGAAGTGCAGCCGCGCCAGGCCCTGGCCGAAGCCGCCTTCGATGGCCGCGAGATCGCGCTGACCCATGCCTCGCGGCAGAGCATGGAGCAACTGGGGCTGTGGCAGCGCCTGCCGCAGGCCGAAGTCGCCGAGCTGCGCGATGCCAGGGTGATGAACGGCGGCTCGCCGTTCGCGTTGACCTTCGCCAGCAGCCAGGTTGATGGCCAGCCGCTGGGCTGGCTGGTGCCCAACCACCTGATCCGCCGCGCCGCCTGGGATGCCGTGCAGGGCCAGGATGCGCTGGAGCTGTTCGATGGGCGCAAGGTGCTGGGCGTGCAGGCCGATGCGCAGGGCCACGTGGTCAGACTCGATGACGGCAGTCAACTGCACGCGCGACTGCTGGTCGCGGCTGACAGCCGCTTCTCCGCCACCCGCCGCATGCTCGGCATCGGTGCGCAGATGCGCGACTTCGGCAAGTCGATGCTGGTGTGCCGCATGCAGGTCGAGCGCGACCATCGCCACACTGCCTGGGAATGGTTCGGCTACGGCCGCACGATGGCGCTGCTGCCGCTCAACGAGGGCCAGGCATCGGCGGTGATCACGCTGCCGCCGCGGCAGATCGAAGAACTGCTGGCGATGGACGAGGTGGCTTTCGGTGAGGCCATCAGTGCCTGCTTCGAGCATCGGCTGGGCCGCATGCAGCCGGTGGCCACACCGCAGGCGTATCCGCTGGTGGGGGTGTACGCGCACCGTTTCGTCGGCGAGCGTTCCGCGCTGATCGGCGATGCCGCGGTGGGCATGCACCCGGTCACCGCGCACGGCTTCAATCTGGGACTGGCCAGCGCACAGCGGCTGGCACAGGGCATCGTCGCGCAGCAGCGGCGCGGTGCCGACATTGCCGCCGCCGGCATGCTGGCCAGCTACCAGCGCGGTCATCGGTTGGCGTCGCGGCCGCTGTACGAGGCCACCAACGCGATCGCCAGCCTGTACACCGACGATCGTCGCCCGGCACGCCTGCTGCGGGCCGCGGGCCTGCGCCTGGCGCAGGGCGTGGCGCCGTTCAGGCAGCTGATCGCCTCGCACCTGACCCAGCGCGTGGCCTGAACACCCTCGGATCAGCCAGCGGCCAGCACGCGGATCTGGCTGTCGGCGAACTCGACCACCTGGCCTGCGCGGATTTTGCAGGCCTTGCGTAGTTCGACTTCGCCGTCGACCCGCACCTGGCCCTCGCTGATGACCATCTTGGCCTCGCCGCCGCTGGTGACCAGGTCGGCCAGCTTCAACAGCTGCTTGAGTTCGACGTAGTCGCCGTCGAGGTCGAATTCGAGAATCTGCATGGAGCGAGGGGTCCTGGAAAGAGGGCGCAGGCCAGCGGCCGGGCCGGGGAGAGGGCGCGTATTGTGCGCCAGCACGGGGCACGACGGCACGCGCATGGAAAGCTGTACGCCTCGTTCAGGATCAATGCGGTATCATTCCGCTCTGAGCGAGTGAAATCTCCTCCGACCGAGCAGCGCCAGGGCACGCGATAAGAAGGGCGCCCAAAGCGCGGACCATCACCCTTTTTATCGCACTGCCAGGAAGACGGCAGTGCCTTCGGAGTTCCCCATGTCCCAAGATTCCCAAGCGCCGCTGCAGTTCGCGCAGCTCGGCCTGTCCGAGCCCGTGATGCAGGCGGTCACCGCCATCGGCTACGAAACCCCGTCGCCGATCCAGGCCGCCACCATCCCGGCGATGCTGGAAGGCCGCGACGTGCTGGGCCAGGCCCAAACTGGTACCGGCAAGACCGCTGCGTTCGCACTGCCGGTACTGTCCAACATCGACCTGCAGCAGATCAAGCCCCAGGCCCTGATCCTGGCGCCGACCCGCGAGCTGGCCATCCAGGTTGCCGAGGCATTCCAGTCCTATTCGTCGAAGATCCCGGGCTTCCGCGTGCTGCCGGTGTACGGCGGCCAGCCGTACGGCCAGCAGCTGTCGGCCCTGCGCCGTGGCGTGCACATCGTGGTCGGTACTCCCGGCCGCGTGATCGATCACCTGGACCGCAGCACCCTGGACCTGTCCGAGCTGAAGACCCTGGTGCTGGACGAAGCCGATGAAATGCTGCGCATGGGCTTCATCGACGATGTCGAAGCGGTGCTGAAGAAGCTGCCGGAGCAGCGCCAGGTGGCCCTGTTCTCGGCCACCATGCCGCCGCAGATCCGCCGCATCGCGCAGACCTACCTGCAGGACCCGGTGGAAGTGACCATCGCGGCCAAGACCACCACCTCGGCCAACATCCGCCAGCGCTACTGGTGGGTGAGCGGCATGCACAAGCTGGACGCGCTGACCCGCATCCTGGAAGTCGAGCCGTTCGACGCGATGATCATCTTCGCGCGCACCAAGGCCGGCACCGAAGAACTGGCCAGCAAGCTGCAGGCGCGTGGCCTGGCCGCTGCCGCCATCAACGGTGACATGCAGCAGGCCCAGCGCGAGCGCACCATTGCCATGCTGAAGGAAGGCAAGCTGGACATCCTGGTCGCCACCGACGTGGCCGCCCGCGGCCTGGACGTGGAGCGCATCAGCCACGTGCTGAACTACGACATCCCGTACGACACCGAGAGCTACGTGCACCGCATCGGCCGTACCGGCCGTGCCGGCCGCAGCGGCGAGGCGATCCTGTTCGCCACCCCGCGCGAGAAGGGCATGCTGCGCCAGATCGAGCGCGCCACCCGCCAGCCGATCGAAGAGATGCAGCTGCCGAGCGTGGAAGCGGTCAACGACACCCGCATCAACAAGTTCACCTCGCGCATCACCGAAACGCTCGGCGCCGGCGGCCTGGACTTCTACCGCCAGCTGCTGGAGCGCTTCGAGAACGAGCAGAACGTGCCGGCCATCGAGATCGCCGCCGCGCTGGCCCGGATGCTGCAGGGCGATACCCCGTTCCTGCTGCAGCCGCCGGTGCGTGCCCCGCGTGAAGAGCGCGCGCCGCGCGAGCGCTTCGACCGTGGTGACCGCCCGGAGCGTGGCGATCGCTTCGACCGCAACGAGCGGGGTCCGCGCTTCGAGCGTGGCCCGCGTCGCGACGACGCCGAAGGTGGTTTCGAGCCGCGTCCGCGCCGCGAGGTTCCGCCGCGTGGTGCGCCGGAGCAGGGCATGGAGACCTACCGCATTTCGGTCGGCCACCAGCACGGCGTGAAGCCGGCCAACATCGTCGGCGCCATCGCCAACGAAGCCGGCCTGGAAAGCCGTTTCATCGGCCGCATCGACATCCACGACGACTTCTCGCTGCTGGACCTGCCGGCACAGATGCCGCCGGACGTGCTGTCGCACCTGCAGAAGGTGTGGGTGTCCGGCCAGCAGCTGCAGATGCGACCGCTGGCGGCCGGTGAAGAGATCAACCCGGCCCCGCGTCCGTTCAAGCCGCGCTTCGACAAGCGTGGTCCGGGCGGCCCCGGTGGCCCGCGTCGTGGTGGTCCGGGTGGTCCGGGTGGTCCGGGTGGCCATGGGGGCGACCGCGGCGGTGACCGCGACAGCCGCCCGCCACGTCGTGATGGCTTCAAGCCGCGCGGCCCGCGCAGCTTCTAAGCCGCACCCACAGCCGTCCAGAGCAACGCCGACCCACGGGCCGGCGTACAGGAAAAGGGGACGGAGGGGATTAAGTCGTTTTCGGCATAAGCGCATGGCCTGCCATATACGACTTAATCCCCTCCGTCCCCTTTTTCGCACGGTCAACACATTGCCGGTCATAGGCTGGTCCGGTTCCAAAGGAGGTTGTCACCGCAGCACATTCGGGGGGATCCGGGATGGGTAGGAGTGGCACGGACCAACAGAGCCGGCGGGTGCCGATGACCCGGGGGCTGGGACTGCGATTTGCGTTGTTGACCGGCATGGCGATCGGACTGGTCGCACTGTCGGCGTTGATCCAGGAACTGCAGGCGGCCTCCACCGCCTGGATCGCCGGCCAGGGATACTGGTCGCGCGGTCAGCAGGATGCGACCGCCGCGCTCAGTCGCTACCTGGCGCGCGGTGATGCCCAGGACCTGGACGATGCACGCCAGGCCCTGCAGGTGCCGTTGGGCGATCTGCAGGCGCGCTTGGCGCTGGAACAGGCGGAGCCTGACGAAGAGAAGGCCCGGCAGGGCTTCCTGCAGGGGGGCAACGCGCACGCCGACATTCCGCGCCTGGTGTTTTCGTTCCGCTACGCGCGCGATATCGGTGCCTTCCGCGAAGCGACCGCGTTATGGCGGCAGACCGACGGGGACCTGATGGCGCTGCAGCGCCTGGTCGATGAGTTGCAGCGGCGGCACGAGGGTGGCCCCTTACTGACAGCCACGCGTGACCAGTACCTGCAGCAACTGCGTGATCTCGACCGCCGGATGAAGGTGCAGAGCCAGGCGTTCTCGCAGGCGCTGCTGCGGATGGCGACGCTGGTGAGGCTGGCCACGTTGATGGTCGCGGGCCTGTCGGTGCTGGCGATCAGCCTGATGGCGGTGGCCCTGGCGCGCCGCGTCGGCAAGGACCTGACCGAACACGAGAGCCGCTTCCGCGCAGCGTTCTACCAGGCCAACGTCGGCATGCTCAAGCTCGATACCGAAGGCAAGGTGATCGAGGCCAACCAGGCGATGGCCGACATCCTCGATCATCGCCGCGACGTGCTGCTGCAGCTGTCGCTGGCTGACCTGCTGATGGACGGCGAGCTGGTCATTGACGGGGTGGGGCGCATCGATTGGGACCGCCAGCTGCGGCCGAGCGAACTGCGCTTCCGCCGTCGTGATGGCAGCCTGGTCTGGGGCCGCTGGAGCGGCACCGGTGTGCGCAGCGCCGGCGGTGGCCTGTCGGTGTTCGCGATCATCGAAGACGTCAGCCAGAACCATGCACTGGCGCGCGAGATCGAGCACCACGCCAGCCATGACCCGCTGACCGGCCTGATCAACCGGCGCGAGATCGAGCGCCTGCTGGAACGCGCGCTGCTGCAGGTGCGCAGCGAAGGTGGTACGCACGCGCTGTGCTACATCAACCTGGACCATTTCAAGCTGGTCAATGACAGCTTCGGCCATGCCGCCGGCGACCAGATGCTGCGCAGCTTCGCCGATTACCTGGTGGCGGCGGTGCGCGATGGTGACTGGGTGGGCCGGCTGGGTGCGGACGAGTTCGCGGTGTTCCTCGCCCATGCCGGGCAGGACGAGGCCAAGCGCGTGCTGCAGCGGGTGATCCGCAATCTGGGGCAGGCGACGTTCCCGGTGAGCGAGGGCAGCCCGCAGTTGAGCTGCAGCATCGGCGTGGTCGAGGTCAGCGCCGATGCACCGGATGTGAACTGGTTGATGAGCGCCGCCGACAGTGCCTGCTATGCGGCCAAGCAGGCCGGGCGCAACCGCGTGCACTGCTTCAACGAGAACCGCATGGCGTTGGAGGAACGGCGCCGGGAAGCCGAGCGGCTGCAGGGCGTCAGCCTGGCCATGGCCGAGAACCGCATGGTGCTGTATGCGCAGCGCATCGCCCGCGTCGGCGATCCCACCTACCTGCACTACGAGGTGCTGGTACGCATGCGCGGCAGCGATGGCAGCCTGCACCTGCCGGGCCAGTTCATGCCGGCGGTGGAGCGCTATGGCATGGCCGTGGCGCTGGACCGGCACGTGCTCGGCTTGCTGTTCCGGCACCTGCAGGTGTGCCCGGCGCATGTGCGGCAGCTGGGACTGTGCAACGTCAACGTGTCGGCGCAGTCGATCGCCGAACCCGGCTTCCTCGCCTTCGTCTGCGACCTGCTGGAGCGCAATCGCGCGCTGGCCTCCAAGCTGTGCTTCGAGATCACCGAGACCGCAGCGATCAGCAACCTCAGCCAGGCGCGCGCGTTCATCGATGCGGTGAAGGCGCGCGGCTGCCGGATGGCGCTGGACGATTTCGGCTCCGGGCTGTCCTCGTTCGGCTACCTGCGCCAGCTGCCGGCCGACATCCTGAAGATCGACGGGGCCTTCGTGCGCGACATGGATACCGATCCGGTCAGCCACGCCACCGTGCGCGCGATCAGTGAACTTGGGCGCGAGCTGCAGATGGAGGTGGTGGCCGAATGGGTAGAGACCGCCGAAGTCGCCGCCGCGCTGACCCGGCTCGGGGTGCAGGGCCTGCAGGGCTATGCGGTCGAGCGACCGCAGCCACTGGAACGGATGACCCTGGCCGACCTGCGGCCGGTGCGCCTGGTGGCGGTGCAGGGCCCGCCTGCCGCAGGTTGAACGCCGTCGGCGACTTTGGTCTACACATGCGTTGCAGCCGCGGCTGCGATAATGCCTGCCAGGGGCGACGCGCAGTGGGCGCGGGCGTAAGCAGGAACAGGACGTGGCGTGGGCGGCAGGCAGTGGCAGTACGGAACAGGGGCGGTGCTGGTCGTGCTGCTGGTGTGGTTGGCCACGCCGTGGCCACTGTGGGCCGCTGCCGTCGAAGCCGGCCGCGATTATCTGCTGGTCGGCGCAGCCACCGATGAACCCACTCCACATCGCGCATGCACGCCGGACATGCTGGCCGGTCACCGGCAGCAGGTGCAGGTGCCTGCGCCGCCAGGCGGCTGGTCGGGGCAACCGCAGGCCCTGGACGTGTTCAATGTGTTCGCTGGCGAAGTCCGCGTGCAGTATGGCGATCGCGAGATCTGCGGCAACATGCACGATGCCCGTACCCGAGACTCACGCTTCCGCGCAGGCATCGGGCTGGTGGCAGTGCCGCCAGCGGGCAGTCACGATCCATTCCTGGTGTCGTGGCAGACGCCGTTGAAGGCGCGTTGGGTACCCACCCTTCGGCTGGGCGCGCCCAGTCCCGTGCAGCAGAACGATACCGCCCGCCTGCTGGTGCGCGCGGCCTGCATCGCCGTGGCGATCGCACTGGCGTTGTCGGCACTGATGGCCTTCCTCACCACCCGCGACCGCAGTTTCCTGGTCTACATCGCCGGTACCACCGTGCTGGTGCTTTGGCAGGCCATCCTCGGTGGCCTCAGCGGCTATCCGGAACCCTGGTTGCCGGTGGGCGAGCGCGGTGCCTGGTGGCTGCTGGTGTTGACTGCGGCCACGCAGGCCTTGGTGCTGCCGGCGCTGTGGCGGCTGAATGGCGGTGATCGCCTGTTGCCGCGTTCGCGTCCGTTCCAGCTGGTGGCGCTTTGGGGATTGCTGGTGTTGGCTGCACTGGTGCCCTGGCTGCCATGGGACAGCCTGGCCTGGGTGGCGCAGGGCCTGCAGGTGTCCTATCTGCTGGGCTGCGGCCTGGCGTTGATGGCCGGGGTGTGGGCACGGCTGCGCGGTGACCGCTGGGCGCAGGCGGGGCTGGCGGCGCTGGCGCCGATGCTGGTGTTGATCCTGGCCGACGCCTGCCGCGCGCCGTGGTTGCTGGAATACCGCGTGGAGGCCCTGCAGCTGGCGGTGACCTGGCTGCTGATGATGGCCGCCTACGCACTGAACCAGCGGCTGGGTCGCCTGCGCCAGCAGCGCGATGAACTGCGCCAGCTGGCCGAGACTGATGGCCTGACTGGCCTGCCCAACCGCCGTGCCGGCCTGCAGCAGTTGGCCCGCCACCTGGAGCGGGTTGACCGCGAGCGTGGCCCGCTGGTGATCGGCTTCCTCGATATCGACCTGTTCAAGGACATCAATGACCGCCATGGCCACGCCGTGGGTGACCTGGTGCTGGTGGCGGTGGCGCGTGCATTGCGTGCCGCGGTACGCAGCCAGGACCAGGTAGTGCGGATGGGCGGCGAAGAGTTCCTGCTGCTGATGCCGGGCATGCCCCGCGAGGCGGCGTCGGCGCGCCTGGATCGCCTGCGCCAACGCATCACGGAGGCGGCCCGGGCGCTGCAGGTGCCCGGCCTGGAGGTCACCGCCAGCATCGGCCTGGCGCAGTGGCGGCCGGGCGAGGACGATCTCGCCGCGCTGCTGCGCCGGGCCGACCATGCCATGTACGTGGCCAAGCGTGCCGGCCGCAACCGGGTGTTCGACGGCGAAGAACTCGATCCACCCGGCCTGGCATGAAGCGCGGCGGGCGGCGATGCCGGATAATAGGGCGATGACCACCCGACTCAACAAACACATCGCCGACACCGGCTTCTGCTCCCGCCGCGAGGCCGATCGCCTGATCGCCGCCCGCCGGGTCACCGTCAACGGCCATCCGGCCGGCACCGGCGCGGTGGTGGGCGAGGAAGACCAGGTGCTGGTGGACGGCCAGCCGCTGCGCGCGCGCGTGGCCCGCAAGCCCGGCGCCCGCCGCCACGTCTACATCGCGCTGAACAAGCCGGTCGGCGTCACCTGCACGACCGAGACGTCGGTCAAGGGCAACATCGTCGACTTCGTCGGGCATGAACAGCGCATCTTCCCGATCGGCCGCCTCGACAAGGAGTCCGAAGGCCTGATCCTGATGACCAGCAACGGCGACATCGTCAATCAGATCCTGCGGGCCGAGAACGGCCACCAGAAGGAATACCTGGTGGCGGTGAACAAGCCGGTCACCGATGAGTTCCTGCGCGGCATGGCGCGTGGTGTTCGCATCCACGACCAGATGACGCTGCCATGCAAGACTTCGCGCATCGCCAAGTTCGGTTTCCGCATCACCCTGCAGCAGGGCTTGAACCGGCAGATCCGCCTGATGGCCGCCGAGTTCGGCTATCGCGTGACCCAGCTGCGCCGCGTGCGCATCGACAACATCAAGATTGGTGCGCTGAAGCCGGGCCAGTGGCGCAACCTGACCGAGCAGGAGCTGCAGGGCCTGCTGCCGAAGCAGCTGGACTGGTAGTGCCGGCCGCTGGCCGGCTGCAATGGGCGCGCGATGTATCCGGGATGCCGGCCAACGGCCGGCACCACCGCCATGCGGATTGCTCACCGGCATCCGCTAGACTTCGCGGTGACCTGCCGGAACGTGACGTTGCATGATCAAGCCCGACAAGCCCGCCAACGAAGCCCTTCGGCTCGAGGCGCTGTATCGCTACCGCATCCTCGATTCGGAGCGAGAAAAATCCTTCGACGACCTGGTGGTGATCGCCAAGGCGGTCTGCGGCACCTCGATGGCGGCGGTGACCCTGATCGATGTCGAACGGCAATGGTTCAAGTCGATCCAGGGCATCGATGCGGCGGAAAACCTGCGCAGCGAATCGATGTGTGGCCACGCCATCCTGCAGCCGCAGCAGATCATGGTGGTCGAGGATGCGCTGCAGGATGTGCGCTTCCACGACAATCCGGTGGTGGTCGGCGATCCGCACATCCGCTTCTATGCCGGCGCGCCGCTGATCAGCTCCGACGGCTTGCCGCTGGGTACGCTGTGCGTGTTCGACGCACAGCCGCAACACCTGGCCAGCGACAAGGCCGAGGCGCTGGCCGCACTGTCGCGGCAGGTGATGCTGGTGATGGAGTTGCGCCGTTTCGCGCTCGACATCCAGAACCACATGCTGGAACGCGATGATTATGAGCGCCTGCTGTCGGAGTACCACGACGTGCTGCTGGCGCAGAACGCCGACCTGGCCGAGCAGAGCCGCACCGATGCGCTGACCGGCCTGCCGAACCGCCGCGCGATGGCAGCGGCGCTGGACGAGGCCGTGGCGATGACCGGGGAGCAGCCCGCTGAGGCCTGCGTCGCGCTGCTGGACATCGATCATTTCAAGCACATCAACGACTTCCAGGGCCACGCCACCGGCGACCGCGTGCTGGCCGAACTGGGCGCGCTGCTGCGGTCGCACTTTGCCGGCCGTGGCATGGCGGCGCGCTATGGCGGCGAGGAGTTCGTGGCAGTGATGCCCGCAACCGACCTGCGCACCGCCGAACTTCAGTGCGAGTTCCTGCGCCTGGCCGTGGCCGACCTGCCACTGGGCTTCCCGGTCACGATCAGTATCGGCATCGCCCAGCACCAGCCCGGTGAAAGCGTGGACGACACGCTGGCACGTGCCGACAAGGCGCTGTACCGGGCCAAGGGCAATGGCCGCAACCGGGTGGAAGTAGCGGGCTGAAGCGCCCCGCCCGGTAGATCCACGCCATGCGTGGATGCTCTTCCCGATTCACATCGCGTCGCAGCGCCTGCGATCAAGAGCGGGCAGCATGACGCTCTGTCTTCCCCGGACGCCGACCATGCTGCAGACCCTGGCCATCGCCCACTATCGCTCGTTGCACGGGTTGGTATTGCCGCTGCAGCAGTTGAATGTGGTAACCGGCGACAATGGCAGTGGCAAGTCCAGCCTGTACCGCGCGCTGCGCCTGCTGGCCGAGACCGCGCAGGGCGGCGTCGCGGCAGTGCTGGCCCGCGAAGGTGGGCTGGGCTCGGCGCTGTGGGCGGGCCCGGAAAAAATAGACCGTCGGGTTGCTGCCGGCGAAATCCCCTTGCAGGGCGGCCCACGCCAAGAATCGGTGGGGCTGAAGCTGGGCTTCACCACCGACGAATTCGGCTATGCCATCGACCTGGGCTATCCGCCGCCCAGCCGTTCGCCGTTTGCGCTGGATCCGCAGATCAAGGCCGAGGCGATCTGGGCCGGGCCGTTCCTGCGCAGCGCCAACCTGCTGGTCGATCGTCGCGGGGCGATGGTGCGGCAGCGCCATGCGCGCGGTTGGGATCTGGTGGATGACCGGTTGTCGCTGTTCGACAGCCTGTTCACCCAGGTCGGCGATCCGCAGCGCATGCCCGAAACGATCACCTTGCGTGAGTACATCCGTTGCTGGCGCTTCTATGACCATTTCCGCAGCGATGGCGATGCCCCGGCGCGGCAACCGGCGATGGCCACGCGCACGCCGGTGCTGCATCACGATGGCCGGGACCTGGCGGCGGCCTGGGTGACCATCGTCGAGATCGGCGACCCGGTTGCGTTGGCACGCAGCGTCGACGACGCGTTCCCGGGCGCTACGGTCGATTTCGAGGCGCTGGATGGACGCCTGGCGCTGCGCTTCCACCAACCCGGGTTGCTGCGGCCATTGTCGATGGCCGAGCTCTCCGACGGCACGCTGCGCTTCCTGCTGCTGGCGGCGGCGCTGCACACGCCACGCCCACCGCCGTTGATGGTGCTCAACGAACCGGAGACCAGCCTGCACCCGGACCTGCTGCCGGCGCTGGCGCGGCTCATCATCGCAGCCAGTGCGCGCAGCCAGGTATGGGTGGTGTCGCACGCCAGCCGGCTGATCGCGGCGTTGGAACAGGCGCCAGGGTGCCATTCGCTGCATCTGTACAAGGACCAGGGCCGCACGCTGTTGAGCGGGCAGGGCCTGCTGGATGCGCCGGCCTGGCATTGGCCGCAGCGTTGATGCGGCCATCCACGCCATGCGTGGAGGCACTCAATCGGCGATGTTGCGCGCTTCGGCCGTGCCAAGGATTTCCGGATGCTGCACCGGCTTGCGGCGGTTCAGCAGCGGATGCAGGAACACCGCGCCGACGATGATCGCCACGCCCAGGTAGAACCACGGGGTGACTTCGTGCTGCTCGCGCAGCAGCACCACCGCCAGTACCACCGCATAGACCGGCTCCAGGTTGGTCACCAGCTGCACCGTGTAGGCGCTCAGGTGGCGCAGTGCGACCAGGGCCAGGGCGAACGGCAGCAGCGTGCAGAACCCGGCCAGCACCAGCAGCAGGATCCCGTCGTGCAGATTCGGGACCACCCACAGCGGGCTGGCCAGCGCCGGCAGCAGATAGGGCATCAGCGGCGCCAGCAGGGTCAGGGTGAGGGTGCCGGCACCCAGCTCCAGCGCGGTGACCGTGAGCGGATCGGCATGGCTGACCATGCGCTTGTTGAGCGAACCGAACACCGCCACCAGCAGCGCCGAGATCGCGCCGATCAACACACCCAGGCGCATGCCATCGGGCACGCCACCGACCACCAGCGCAACACCCGGCAGCACCGCCAGGCCAAACGCCAGCTCACGCAGCTGGAACGGCCGCTTGGCCACCCACGGCTCGATGATCGAGGTGAACACCGGTGCCAGTGCGATGCAGGTGGCAGCCACCGAGGCATTGGCCAGCTTCACCGCGCCGTAGAACGTCAGCCAGTGAAGGGCGACCAGCGCGCCGATGCCGGCGTAGCCTGCCACCAGCCGCAGGGGCAGGGTGCGCAACCCGCGCCAGACCCGCGGCAGCAGGGCCAGCATCGCCGTCACCAGCAGCATGCGCCACCACACCAGCGGCAGTGCGGGCAGGGTGATCAGCTTGCCGAGGATGGCCGTGATGCCCCACAGCAGGACACAGAAATGGATCTGCCACAGCGCTTTGCGGGTGTCGGGTGTGCTCATCGGCCTATTGTGAGGCAATCGTACGGTCGCCGGCGACGCCTGTGGCATGCTCGCGGAAACTCCTCAGGGGAACCCTGCAATGGCTGCCAACCGCTCCGCCCTGCGTGCATGGGCAGCACTGACTGCACTGGCGGCCGCCACCGCGTTGCTGCTGCAATACCTGTTGCTGCTACGCGGCCCCGGGGCGGCTGCCGGGGTCGGCATGGCGACACTGCGCTTCGTTGGTTACTTCACGATTCTCAGCAACCTGGCGGTGTGCCTGGGATGCGTCAGGCTGATCCGTGCGGGTGTGCTGGACACGACTGTCGCCGCGGTGATCGCGTTGTGCATCGGGGTGACCGCGTGCATCTACATGCTGGCGTTGCAGGGGCTGTGGCAGCCCACCGGGCTGCAATGGTGGGTCGATGCCGGCCTGCACTACGCTGTGCCGGTGCTGTACCTGCTGGGGTGGTGGTGGCTGCTGCCGCATGGGGCGCTGCGCTGGCGCGCGCTGGGCGGCGTGCTGCTGGTACCGCTGGTCTACCTTGGCTGGGCGATGCTGGTCGCTGCAATGACCGGACAGGCGCCGTATCCATTCCTCGAACTGCAACGCCTGGGCCTGGCGGCCTTTCTGCTCAACGTGCTGCGCGTTGCGGGCGTCTTCGTGGTGGGCTGGACCCTGCTGTGGGGGCTGGACCGCTGGCGCCGTCGATGAGGCGCTGCAGGGCCATCGCTGCGGCCGGGTTGCGGGCCTTGCCGGCACCGATGCACAGCAGGTAGACCTCGCGCGGGGTCTCCGGGGCGGGCCCGGCCAGGCAGGGCAGGTCGTCCACCGGCTCGCCGCGTGACCAGCGTCGTGCGCGTTCAGCCCAGCGCTGCTGGACGGACGCAGGCAGGCCCTCGTTCAAGCGGGCCTGGCTGCGCTTGATCCGCGCGTAGACGAAGCCCGCACTGACATCGCCATGCAATAGCGCCTCGTCGCTGTCCTCGATCACCAGCGCCACGCCGTGGCGGCGCGCGGCGGCGACCAGAGCCGGTCCATGTGCCTTGGCGTTGCGCACTTCCAGAGCGTGCTGCAACGGCACGCCCTCGAGCTGCTTCGGCAGCTGCGCCATCAGCGCTTCCAATGCATCGGCGTCGGCCGGATGGTGCGGATCGAACTGCCACAGCAGCGGGCCGAGCCGGTCACCGAGCGCAAGTGCCGTCTGCAGGAATGGCGTGGCCGCTTCCACGGTGCTGGCCAGGTCGCGGCGCTGCACCAGGTAGCGTGGCGCCTTCATCGAGAAACGGAAGCCTTCCGGCGTCTGCGCGGCCCACTGCGCGCACTGGGCCGCAGTCGGCGTGCGGTAGAAGGTGCCGTTGATCTCGATGCAGCGCAGGGCGCGGCTGGCATGGGCCAGTTCCTCGCGCTGCGGCAGTCCCACCGGATAGAACATGCCGCCGCGCCACTCGGGAAACACCCAGCCGCCGATACCGCAGCGGATCGCCATCCGGCCGGCAGCGGTCACTGGCTGTGGTCCCCGCGCCAGGGGTCGTAGCTGCCGAACCACCACAGGTAGCCTTCAGGATCGGCACAGGCGTAGCCGCGGCCACCGTAGTCCTGGTCGGCAATGTCGATGACGATGCGCGCTCCAGCCGCCTTGGCCCGCGCATAGTGCGCATCGACATCGGTGACGATCACGCAGGCGCTCTGGGTCTGGCGGCCGCCGACTTCTCCGGGCAGGACCGCGTGTTCGCTCCACGCGCTCTGGTTGTTGGCCGAGCCGAGCATGATCATGCCGTTGCCGAAGGTGAGCTGGGCATGGAAAACCGTATCGCCATCGGCATACACGGCCTGGGCATGGAAGCCGAAGGCCCGCTGCAGCCAGTCGATGGCGGCCAGCGCGTCGCGGTAGCGCAGGCACGGAATGATGGTGGAGCCGTTGCTTGGTTGGCCGTTCCCGCCCATGACACCCCTCCTATGGCACGGGGCAGGGTGCATCGACGACCGTTACCATCCTGCGAAACCCCGGTGACGGCCTGCACATGGCCGCTACCCCTGTTCGGAGATGGTGCTGGATGAAAACCTGGATCGGAGGAGCCGTGCTGCTGGCGTGCACGACCATGGCCAATGCGGCGACCCCGCAGCAGCTGCAGGACCTGGATGCGACCGTCGAGCGCGTGCGCACGCAGTTCGACGTGCCCGGCATCGCCGTGGCCGTAGTCAAGGATGGCCAGGTGGTGCTGGAACGTGGCTGGGGCGTGCGCGAGCAGGGCAAGCCGGAACCGGTGCAGGCCGACACCCTGTTTGCCATCGCTTCCAATACCAAGGCGTTCACCGCCACCTCGCTGAACCTGCTGGCCGAGGACGGCAAGCTGAAGATGGATGACAAGGTGATCGATCACCTGCCGTCGTTCCGCATGTCCGATCCGTTCGTGACCGGGCAGATGACAATCCGCGACCTGCTGTCGCATCGCAGCGGGCTGAGCCTGGGCGCCGGTGACCTGCTGTTCTGGCCGGCCACCTCCTACAGCAACGCCGAAGTGGTGGAGCGACTGGGCAGGGTGCCGCTGAAGGGCGGCTTCCGCGAGAGCTATGCCTACGACAACATCCTGTACGCGGTCGCCCAACAGGTGATCGAGCGCGTGTCCGGCATGAGCTACCAGCAGTTCCTGCAGACGCGCATCTTCGACAAGGTGGGGATGGCCGGCACGCGCTACAACGCCGACCACCTGAAGCCAGGTGACAAGGCGGCGGTCGGCCACGCCAAGTACGATTTCAAGGACCTGCGCACCGTTGCACCGCTGACCTGGTCGAACAATGCCGGCGCCGGTGGCATCTATTCCAGCGCGCACGACATGGCGCGCTGGATGCAGGTGCAGCTGGCCGGAGGCAAGCTCGCCGATGGCACGGTGCTGTTCAGTGAAAAGAGCCAGCAGCAGATGTGGCGGATGATCACCCCGCAGTCGATCCCGGCGCCGAGCGTGCCGGAGCTGGCACCGGCGCGGGCCAATTTCGCCGGCTATGGCGAAGGCTGGAGCCTGAGCGACTACCGCGGGCAGAAGCTGGTCTGGCACACCGGTGGCTGGCCGGGCATGGTCTCGCGGTTGACCCTGGTGCCCGGCGAGAAGCTGGGCGTGGTGGTGCTGACCAACCAGGAAGTGGGCGCGGCGTTCAATGCGATCACCCTGAGCGTGCTTGACGCTTACCTGGGCGGAGAAAAGCACGATTGGGTGGATGCCTATGCCAAGGCCGTGGCCAAGGGCCAGGACAAGGCCGACGAGGCCTGGGCCAAGCACCAGAGCGCACGCGACAAGGGCAGCAGGCCATCGCTGGCGCTGGCCGGCTACACCGGCAGCTTCCGTGACCGCTGGTATGGCGACATGCAGATCAGCGCCGAAGGCAAGGGCCTGCGCCTGCGCTTTGCGAAGACCGCGCAGCTGAGCGGGCGGCTGGAGCACTGGCAGCACGACACCTTCATCGTGCGCTGGGACGACCGTTCGCTCAACGCCGATGCGTTCGTGAACTTCAGCCTGGACCCGGATGGCAAGGTGCGCGAGGTGCGCATGCAGCCGATTTCCGACCTGACCGATTTCAGTTTCGATTTCCAGGACCTGCTGTTCACCCCGGTCAAAGAATGAGGGTCGTGCCGGCCGCTGGCCGGCAACCTCATGATCCCTGGAAACGTCGCGAGGTTGCCGGCCAGCGGCCGGCACTACCGGCGCCGCGGCATCGTCGGCCGGCGTACACATCCGGCGTGGGATACTCCGCCGGCTATTGATGGCGAGGGAATGCGATGTTCCGTTGGTTTGAATCCCTGATCCCGGTTTTCCCGCCCGTGGATGGGCGCATGCCACCGCGCAAGGTGCTGCCGTTCTACCTGCACTACCTGCGCCCGGTCTGGCCGGTGCTGCTGGCGACCCTGATTGCCGGCCTGCTGCTGGCGCTGGTGGAAGTGGCCATGTTCGACTACCTGGGCCGCATCGTCGATATGGTCGCCGAGCAGCCCGGTGCCGATTTCTTCAAGCGCCATGCCAATGAACTGGGCTGGATGCTGTTCATCACGGTCATCGCGCGGCCGATCCTGGTGGGCCTGCACAACCTGCTGGTCAACCAGGCGATCGTGCCCGGCCTGAGCAACCGCTCGCGCTGGCTGATGCACAACTACGTGGTACGGCAGAGCCTGAGCTTCTTCCAGAACGACTTCGCCGGCAGCGTCGCCAACCGGGTGATGCAGACCGGTACCTCGCTGCGCGAGTCGGCGGTACAGATGGTCGACTCGCTCTGGTACATCGTGGTCTATACCGGCACGGCGCTGTACCTGTTCGCGCAGGCGGACTGGCGGTTGATGGTGCCGCTGGTCCTGTGGCTGCTGGCCTATGCGGTGATCATGGTCTACTTCGTGCCGCGCGCGAAGGAACGGGCCTGGATTGCGTCCGAAGCGCGCTCCAAGGCGATGGGCCGGATCGTCGATGGCTACACCAACATTCCCACGCTGAAACTGTTCGCCCATGGCGGGCGCGAACAGGCCTACGTGGCCGAGTCGATCCAGGAACTGGCGGTCAAGCACCGCGCGCAGACCCGGATAACCACCGGCATGGACCTGACCATCGCCATCGTCAACGGTTTCCTGATTGCCGGCACCTGTGGGCTCGCGCTGTGGCTGTGGAATGGCGGTCATATCACCGTGGGCGCGATCACGCTGGCGACCGGTCTGGTGATCCGCATCCACAACATGTCCGGCTGGATCATGTGGACCATCAACGGCATCTTCGAGGACATCGGCACGGTGCAGGATGGCATCACCACCATCGCCCAGCCGCTGACCGTGCAGGACCGCGGGGACGCGGTGCCGCTGCAGGTGACCCGCGGTGGCGTGCACTTCCAGGACATCCACTTCCATTACGGCAAGAAGGGCGGCGTGATCGCCGGCCTCGACCTGGTGGTGAAGCCGGGCGAGAAGATCGGCCTGGTCGGTCCTTCCGGTGCCGGCAAGTCGACCCTGGTGAACGTGCTGCTGCGCCTGTACGACCTGGAGAGTGGCCGCATCCTGATCGACGGCCAGGACATCGCCTGCGTCACCCAGGAAAGCCTGCGCCAGCAGATCGGCGTGGTCACCCAGGACACCTCGCTGCTGCATCGCTCGATCCGCGACAACCTGCTGTACGGCCGCCCCGATGCGACCGAGGAGCAGCTGCGTGCTGCCGTAGCCAAGGCGCGTGCCGAAGCCTTCATCGATACGCTGGTGGACGGGCAGGGGCGTCGTGGCTACGACGCGCATGTCGGCGAGCGCGGGGTGAAGCTGTCCGGTGGCCAGCGCCAGCGCATCGCCATTGCCCGCGTGCTGCTGAAGGACGCGCCGATCCTGGTGCTGGACGAAGCGACCTCGGCGCTGGACTCGGAAGTGGAAGCGGCGATCCAGGACAGCCTGGATGAGCTGATGGGCGGCAAGACGGTGATCGCGATCGCGCACCGGCTCTCGACCATCGCGCGCATGGACCGGCTGGTGGTGATGGACCAGGGCCGCATCGTCGAGACCGGCAGCCATGCCGAACTGATTGCGGCCGGTGGCCTGTACGCGCGCCTGTGGGCGCGGCAGACCGGTGGTTTCGTGGCGGCCGATCAATGAGTACTTCCGGGGTCGGAGCCCTTTCCTTCGGAAAAGGCTCCGACCCCGGCGTGCTTCTGGAGACCTGCATGATCCGCGCCCTATGCTCCCTGTTTCTGCTGATCGCGCTGGCCGTGAGCACTGCGACCGCGATGGCCGCACCCGTCGCCGACGAGCAACTGCAGCAGGTCATCCTGCTCAGCCGCCACAACCTGCGCGCACCGATGGTGGCGTTCGGCGCACTCGCCAAAGCGACCCCTGAAACCTGGCAACGCTGGGACGTGGCACCGGGCGAGCTGACCACCAAGGGCGGCGTACTGGAGGTCTACATGGGCCGCTATGTGGGCCAGTGGCTGCGCCAGGCGCAATTGTTGCCGGCGTCGGGTTGCCCGCAGCCGGTTGACTTCCACGCCCATGCCAACAGCCTGCAGCGCACCCAGGCCACCGCGCAGTTCTTCGTTGCTGGCGCCTTCCCGGGCTGCCCTGCTGCGGTCGAACAGCGCACGCCGCTGGGGACGATGGATCCACTGTTCGATCCGGTGATCCATAACGATGACCCTGCCTTCCGCGCCCGCGCGCTGGCGGCAATGCAGAACGCGCTGGCGGCAGCGGATCTGGCCCCGGCACTTTCCGTGGTGGAGGAAATCACCCGTTACCCGCAGTCGGCGGCCTGTGCGGGGCGCAGCGACTGTCATCTGGTGCCGGGCGACACGACCTTCAATGCGGAGCCGGGCAAGGAGCCACGCGCTTCGGGTTCACTGGCACTGGCCAGCGGTCTGGTCGATGCCCTGCTGATGGAGCATTACCAGGGAAGTGGCGTTCCGCGCGAAGGTTGGGGCCGCTTGAACACGGAAGGCCAATGGCTGGCGTTGGTGCAAATCCGCAACCGCTACCAGAACATCCTGTTCGGAACACCCGCGGTGGCGCGTGACGTGGCCGCTCCGCTGTTGGCGCGCGTGGATGCGTCGTTCGGTGATCCGGCGTCGCCGAAGGTGATCCTGCTGGTCGGCCATGATTCCAATATCGGTTCGGTGCTGGCGGCGATAGGAATCGGTGACTACAGCCTGCCAGGCCAGTTCGAGAAGACGCCGATCGGTGGCCTGCTGCAGTTCGAGCGTTGGCGTGACCGCCAGAGCGGTGGCGAGCGGTTCCGCCTGGCCTACGTCTATCCGACCACCGCGCAGCTGCGCGATGCATTGCCGCTGACCGAGGCGCAGCCGCCGGGACGCGTCGCACTGCCCTTGCCGGGCTGTGACCGGCAGGGCTGCAGCCGTGCGCAGTTCCAGCAGCTGCTACAGCGGGCCCGTCGCTGAAACAGGGGGCTATCGCGGCGGCGTGCGCACGATGCCGTGCGTGGCCATCAGGGTAAGGTCACCGCCCAACCGCGGCGAATGGAACGGTCCGCGTGCGTGCGCGGCATCGAACAGGCCGCCATCGGGTGAGCGCAACCGGTAGAACTCGACCCATCCGCTGGCCTGCAGGGGCAGTTGTGCAACACCGGTCTGCTGGTTGAACCACGCTGGGTCCTTGCTGCCTTCGATGACGCGACGCGCCAGGCGGTCGATGGCGTGATCGCGTCTGGCGTACCAGTCCTGACCGCGCAGCCGCGCCAGCTCCGCCATCATCACCAGCGGCGTCAGCGCGTAGTCGTGGTAGTGCAGGGCACGTTGCCCGCGCGCCATTTCCAGCGGCAGGCTGCCATCGTCCTGGATGTCATCGATGCCCTTCTGGAAGGCTGCATGACCAGCCTGCCACAGGGTCTGGTCATCGGTGACCAGGCCGGTGGCCAGCACGCCCAGGCCGCCCCAGTAGTAGTGATTGTTACGGCGCCGTTTCGGGTTGTCCCAGTAGGACAGGTTGGCCCTTGCCAGCTGCTGCAGCCACGGATCGATGCGCGCGCGCTGCTGCGGGTCGGCCTGGTCATGCACTTTCAGGTAGGCCATGGCCACCGCATCGAGCATCCACTGCTGCATGTAGAACGACTGATCGTTGTTGACCCGGATCATCTGCCCGAGCATGGCGCCCTCGTCGGCCCACGCACCCAGCCAGTTCAACGTGCACTGCGCCGCTGCCGGGTCACCGCTGCGCAGATAGTCGTCGCTCATGTGCGCCACGTCGGCGGCATAGCGGTCCAGCGGCGCGGTGGCATCCTTGTTCTGCTGGTGCAGTGCCGGGTCGATCACCGAGCCGGCCTTGTCGGTGTAGTAGCCCAGGGCACGGATGTCGGGCTGGCCAGCGGGTGGCGCAGGGCACGCAGCAAAGGCACAGGCGCTGGCCAGCAGTGCGGGCAGCAGTGCAAGGCGGAGCAGAGGGAGAGACATGGATGCCGGTGGAAGGGGGAACCCGGCGAACGATGCGCCTGGCTCCGTTGCCGGCATGTGATGCGGCGATGGCGTGGCGATCCTGTGCAAACGGAACGGCCCGGGTTTGCCCGGGCCGCTCTCGTTCAACTCACACCTGCGCGATCACTCGATCGGCTGGTCCAGCATCAGCTGGCGGGCGAAACGCACCGGCGGTGCGCCGTAGGACAGCACCTGGTCGTGGTACGCCTTCAGGTTGAACTTGTCGCCCAGCTTCTCCTGCACTGCCTTGCGGGTGTCGAAGTGTTCCTGCGCACCGACGAAGTAGGTCGGCAGCTGTGCCGACGTCAGCTGCGCGCGCACCCACTTGCCGGCCGCTTCGCTTTCCTGCTGGAACGCGTCGTGGGTCATCAGGTGCATCGCCTTTTCGCGATCCCAGTTGTCCACGTGCACGCCCTGGTCGAGGATCGCGTTGGAGATGGTGCGCAGGTAGAACTTCAGCTGCACCAGGTGGAACAGCGGATCGTTGTTGAGGTAACCCTGCTCCTGCATCATGCGCTCGGTGTAGACCGCCCAGCCTTCGGCGAACAGGCCTGAACGCAGCACCGCACGCAGGGTCGAGGGGAACTTGGCCGAGTGCCAGCCTTCCAGGTAATGGCCCGGAGTACCTTCATGGATGCTGAGCAGGTGGATCATGCGCGAGTTGTACTCACGCAGGAACGAGTCGACCTGTTTCTCGTTCCAGTCGTCCGGAATCGGCGACACGGCGTAGAAGGTCTTCAGGTTCTTGTCCAGCGGGCCCGGCGAATCGCAGTAGGCCACGGCCACGCCACGCTGGAATTCCGGCATCAGGATGATGTCCACCGGCGCATCGGGCAGCGTCATCAGATCGTGCTCGCGTACGAACGCGGTGGACTGCTCCAGCGCGGCCTTGGCATCGTCGACCACCTTGTCGCGTGCCGGCTTGTCGGCGTAGGCCAGTTCCAGCGCGGCCTCGATCGCCTTCTGCTGCTGCTCGTCGGTCGGCTGGGCCGGCATCTCAGGTGCACCCGGCTTGTCCTTCAACACGGTCTGCGCGATGCCGTACATGTCCTCGCGCACGCGCTTGAGTTCGGCGCGCGCACGCTCACCGATCTCCTGGCGCGTCAGCGAGGAGCTCAGCGCGAATTTCAGCTTCTGGTCGTATTTCTCCGCACCGATGCGGAAGTCGCCCTTGGCGTTCGGTACCAGGGTCTTGTCCAGCCAGGTCTGCTGCTCGTCCACGGCCTTCTTCAGGCCGTCGATGGCCGCTTGCAGACGCTGCTGGTCGGCCTGCGGCAGTTCGCCGATGTGCGGGGTGATGAAGGTATCGACGATGCTGAGGATGCCCTTGTTCTGCTTGGCAACGGTCTCGGCGTGGATCTTCGGCACGCGGGCCGGGTCCAGGTTCTCGCGGGCCTGGGCGAAGATCGCCGGCAGCTTCTCCATGCGCGCGGTGGCCGCCTTCAGGCGCTCCGGCAGCGGTGCGAACTCGCGCGCCATCAGGCCGTAGATCGCGCTGCCGGCGACGCCGTTGTACAGCTGCGGGTCCCACTTGCCGGACTGCAGCACTTCGGCGTTCCAGATTTCCGACTGCAGCTGGTTGCGCAGGATCGCTGCGTCCACCTGGTTCTCACGGCCCAGCTTGGCCACCGCGATCTTGTCCAGCTCGCCCAGCAGCGCCTTGTAGGCGGCCACGGTCTTCTGCTGGCCGGCGGCACTCAGGTCGTCCAGCTCGCTGTCGTAGCGGTGGTCACCGATCTGGGTGGCGCTGACTGGCGACAGCTGCATCCAGGTGTCCAGCGCGCGCTTGGACAGATCGGCGAAGGCGGCGTCGACCGCCGCGTCACCGGCCTGCTGGCTGGCGGCCGGGGTGGAAGCATTGGTCGGGGCGTCGGCCGGCTGGCAACCGGCCAGCGCGGCGACCAGGGCGAGGGCAAGAAGATGCGGGCGCATCGGCATTCCTGTACGGGGTCAAACCCTGAGCATAGGGCCCCGTCGCTGCTTTGTCCCCGTGCCATAGGATTACCATGAGCGGATTCAAGGACCCTCCAAAGGAGCGCAGGACATGGAATACCAAGGAAGCTGTCATTGCGGCAGGATCGCATTCACCGTACAGGCCGAGGCGCCGATCAGCGACGTCATCGACTGCAACTGTTCGATGTGCCGGCGTCGCGGCAGCCTGCTGTGGTTCGCCCCGCGTGCGGCGTTCCAGCTGGCCACCGATCCGGCTGACGTGGCCACCTACCACTTCAACAAGGCCCACATCGACCACCACCACTGCCGCCAGTGTGGTATCGCTCCCTACAGCGAAGCGGTCGACCCTCGCACCGGCACACCGATGGTGGCGGTGAACGTGCGCTGCGTGCCGCAGGTGGATCTGGCTGGCCTTTCGGTGACCTCCTACGACGGAGCGGCACTGTGAGGCCGGTGCGAGCGTGGACGCGCAGGGCGGCGCTGCCGGTACTGCTGCTGGCGCTGGGCGCCTGCGCCAAGCAGGGCGACATGGTGGGGGATGCGGGCGCCACGGCCGCGGAGGCGGCCATCGCTTCGCCGGAAGGCGCCTTCCTGGCCTACGAACATGACGTGCAGGTGCAGCTGGAAGCGGCGCAGATCGCACCGCGCATCCAGCAGATCGCCCAGGCCTGCCAGAGCGCGAAGTTCGGTGACTGTGCAGTGTTGCAGGTCGAGCAGCACGGCGGCGAGCAGCCCAGCGGTGAAGTGAAGGTGCGCATCGCCCCGAAGGGCACCGAGCCGCTGATCGCGATGGCTGGTGAAGGCGGCAAGCTGCAGTCCCGCAATACGCGCGCCGAGGATCTCGCGCAGGCGGTGGCCGACACGGCATTGACCAAGGCGCGGCTTGAAAAGGAGCACGCCCGCCTGCTGTCCTACCAGGACCGCAAGGACCTGAAGGTCGAAGACCTGATGGCGATCACCACGCGCCTGTCGGAGATCGAGGCGGGTGTCGAGCAGGCCAACAAGGACGCCGCGCAGCAGCGTCGGCGCATCGATACCCAGCTGGTGGCGATCCACTTCGACACCACCTCTGGCCAGCGCAGCCGCAGCGAGATCGGCGAGGCGCTGAGCGAGTCGGGCAGCATCCTCAGCACCAGCATTGCGTTCCTGATCCGCGCTGCTGCCGCGCTGCTGCCGGTGGCGGTGCTGGCCTTGATCGCGGCCTGGGGTGTGCGGGCATGGTGGCGTCGCCGCCGTCGCAAGCTACCGCCCAACCCCTGAGATGAAGGCCGATGCCGGCCGTCAGCCGGCATCAGCCCTCGTCGGTCTCGTACTCGACGAACACATCGAGCTCCAGCGCCAGTTCCTGCACCGCATCGCGCACCTTCTGCGCGGTGCTTTCATTGCCGACTTCCACTTCCAGCTCGTGGATGCCCGGGCCGATGTCATCGGACAGCCCGGCCGAACTGGAATCGTCGTCGTCCATGTGCGGCATCAGGTCGTCGGTTTCTTCGACATGTTCGATGCCGTCCAGGCCGAGCAGCAGGTCGCTGATGGCGCGGGCGTCGTCTTCGGTTCCGGTGATGCGCAGTCGCAGCATGGCCATGGCATAGGTACGTTGTGGGTTCGCCAGCAGCCTAGCCAGCGTGAGGCAAAGAACGGGTGAGGGCGCAGTCAGGCGTGCGTTGCCGGCCGCCCGAGCAGGCTGTCCGGCAATGCCGGGATCGGCGTGCGCTCGTCCTGCGCCTGTTCCAGCAACCAGTCGATGAACAGGCGCGCAGCCGGGCTCGGCGGTTGCCCTTCTGCGTGCACCACGTGATAGGCATAGCGCGCCTTCAATGCCGGGCCGGGCAGGCGTACCACCTCGTAGCGCTGCAGGTAGGGCTGGGCGATGTGGGTGCGCGCCAGCACCGCGCCCATGCCATACACCGCTGCACGCATCGCGTCGGTGCTGTCGGCGAAGGTGTGCATCGGCGGCATCGGCGACGGCGGGCGCGCGCCGGCGTGGCGGAACCAGTCGCGCCAGCCCTGCGGCGACAGGTCGGTCAGCAGCGGCAGCTCGGCGATGCGCGCCGGATCGACCAGCATTTCGACCCCGGCTAGTGCCGGTGAGGCCACCGGGAACAGGTAGTCATCCATCAGGTGCTGCGCACGCAGGCCCGGCCATTGGCCCAGCCCGTAGCGGATGCCGACTTCCGGTCCGTTGTCGTCGTAGCGATCCAGCCCGCTGCCGGTGTGCAGCTCGATGCGGATGTGTGGATAGGCCTGGGTGAAGCGTGGCAGTCGCGGCAGCAGCCAGCAGTACGAGAGCGAGCGCAGCGTGGTGATCCGCAGCGGCACGCTGTCGGCATCCGGTTGCAGGTGATGGGCCACCGCCGCGACATCGGTGAAGGCGGCGCTGGCGGCGTCGGCCAGCTGCCGACCCTCGGCAGTCAGGCGCACGCCGCGGGCGTGGCGTAGGAACAGCCGTACTTCCAGCACTTCTTCCAGGCGGCGGACGTGGTGGCTGACCGCGCTGGCGGTCAGGTGCAGCTCCTGCGCGGCCTGGGCGAAATTCTGGTGGCGTGCGGCGACCGCGAACACGGCCAGTGCGGGGAGCAGGGAAGGACGGAGCAGCATGTCGAGCCTCAAACCATATTTGTGGCTGACAGCGATACTACGCGCTTGTGCGGCAGGCGTCTGCGCCTGATCCTGTCTGCCTTGGCGAGGAACAAACGATGGACGGAGGCAGGACATGAATGCGATCCCACAGGCGGCCGAGCGCGACTGGCGCACGCCGCTGGAATTGACCCTGCTGGGCGCCATCTGGGGCTGCTCGTTCCTGTTCATGCGGGTGGCGGTGCCGTCGTTCGGCCCATTCGCGCTGGTCGAGGTACGGCTGGTGCTGGGCGCGCTGGTGCTGCTGCCGTTCCTGTGGCGCGCCCGCGCGCAGTTCCCGCCGCGGCGCTGGCTGTGGTTGGCACCGATCGGCCTGATCAACTCAGCGCTGCCGTTCGTGCTGTTTGCCTATGCCGCCGAGCAGGCGCCGGCCGCGATCGGTGCGATCTGCAATGCGATGACGGTGCTGTTCGCTGCGCTGATCGCGTTCCTGTTCTTCGGCGAGAAGATCGGCATGCGTCGTGCCGGGGCGCTGCTGGCCGGCTTCGCCGGCGTGGTGGTGCTGGCCACGGCCAAGGTTTCCGGCCTGAGCATCGGCACCGCAGTGCTGGCCGGTGCGGCGGCATCGCTGCTGTACGGCCTGGGCGTGAACCTGGTGAAGCGGCACATGACCGGGTTGCCGTCGGCCGCCGCCGCGGCGGCAACGCTGTCGTGCGCCTCGCTGTGGATGCTGCCGATGGCGGTCAGCCACTGGCCGCAGGCGGCGATTCCGTTGAAGGCCTGGGGCGCGGCGATCGCATTGGGCGTGGCCTGTACCGGGCTGGCGTTCCTGATGTTCTATCGCCTGATCGGTCGTATCGGCCCGTCGCGGGCGTCGACGGTGACCTACCTGATTCCGTTGTTCGGTGCGGCGTTTGCGTGGTTGTTCCTGGGGGAGGCGGTGACGGTACAGATGTTGGTGGCGGGGGCGTTGATTCTGGGGAGCGTGGCGGTGAGTCAGAAGGGCTGAGGCGTTGGCGTTTTGCGCGTGGCGCGTGCTGAAGGTGCTTCATTGTTCATGGGCGTCACTTTTCTTTTCGCGCGAAAAGAAAAGTAACCAAAAGAAACGCGCCGCCAGGTCGCGAGCCGCCGCGCTTCGCACGTCGGTCCCCTGCGCTTCTCGGTGAATCAGGGGACGGTGCCGAACTCGCTGCGCTCAGACATCGGCACCTCTTCGCCCCTGATTCCCCTGCGATGCTCGGCTCGCTCAAGGCGGACCCAAGGTCAAGAGCCACAGCTGCACGACGATGCTTGGTAGTGCCGGGCCGGGCCCGGCGAGCGAAGCGACCGCTTCTGCCTTTGATCTTGGATCCGCCTTGAGCGAGCCGAGCACCGCAGGTCCGGCGAGGGCGAAGAGACGCGGGTGTCTGAGCGCAGCGAGTTCCCGCGCCGTCCCTCGACGGGCCGAGGAGCGCAGGGTACCGGCGCGCAGCGCCGGCTCGCGACCGGCGGAACGTTTCTTTTGGTTACTTTTCTTTGCGTACAAAGAAAAGTAACGCCCATGAACAGTGACGTACCTTCAGCACGCGCAACGCGCAGCAAGCCAGGCTCCTACCGCACCGGCACCGGAATATTGCAGAGATCGATATGCCCCGCCGGGCGCTTGTAGAAATCATCCACGCGATTGCGCCGCGCCTCCACCGTATCGGCGAAGGTCTTCGAATCGGTGCGCAGCACCTGGATCGGCGTGCGCTCGGCCACCGGCACGTCGCTGGCACGGCGGATCGACACGATCGGCGTACGCAGCTTCGGGTCGGTGTAGAAGCCCATCGGCGCCGGTCCGCGCGGCGTTGCGCTCAGCAGCTCCATGCCCTTCAGCACGCGACCAACCAGGGTTATGTTGCGGTCCAGCTGACGCGGTGACTGGCCGGTCACCACATAGAGTTCGGCGCCGATGCTGCTGTCTTCCTCGTTGCTGCGGCCGGCACCGAGCATCCCGTAGCAGTGCGCCAGCCAGGCCTTGCCGGCATGCGGGTCCTGGCCGACCGGGAAGCCGTCGACGAAACCGGTCTGCGCGGCCCAGCCATCGCGGTCCGGCAGCACGCTGACCTTCAGGCCGGCGCTGGCGCGCTCGAACTCGGCCGGCAGCTTGCGCGCGGCACTGCCGAACGGCTTGGCCTTGGCTGCGTCATCGGCGTCGGCATCGCCGAACTGCACCACAAAGTTGTCCTGCGAACGGTAGATGCTGGTGCCGTCCCAGAAATGTTCGTGGGCGAAGGTCTGGATGTTGGCCACATGCCGCGGGGCGAACTGCGGTGCCAGCTCGATGATCACGCGCCCGGCGGGCAGGTCCATGTACAGCAGGTTGGCCGGGTCCGGCGTGCGCCAGTCGCTGGCTGCCGAGGCGTCGAGGATCTGCTGCGGGCTGCGGTATGGGGTGGCCGCGCTGGCCAGCGAGGGCAGCAGGCTGGCCAGGGCGAGGGTGGTCAGGGCAAGGCGACGGCGGTGCGGCATGGGAACCCCGGAACATGAACGAGACTTCGATTCTGCGCGAGAGTGCGCGCGTGCGCCACGGTGGCGTACTGGCCCTGTCCATGCAGGTGCGGCACGATGGTCATTGTCCTTGATGGAAGCAGACGATGGTCATACCGCATCCGGAAGCGCCCGAAGCCGAACTGCGCGCGATGATCGACAAGATCCTGAAGTGGTTCGTCGATGAGCACGCGGATCGTGTGCATTGGTTGCAGACGCTGTCGCCACGAGGATTGTTCGATCTTGATGAGCGTCGACGCAGCTGGTGGGCCCCCAATGACGACAGGCTGCTCGCCGGCCTCAACGCCTGCGCAGCGGCACCGCTTGATCTGCAGACGGCGGCACTGTTCCTTGCGGGCTCGGACGGCAATGGTCACACGCGCGAGGCCGCGTTGCAGCGGATGCGCTCGGTACCCAGCCATCTGACTTTGTCCTGCGCCTTGCTCCGCTGCAATGACTGGGTGGCCGAAGTGCGCGTGGTAGCGCGGGATGTCGTGATGTCCCTGCTCGAACAGTGCGCGGTGCACGACGTGCTGAAGGCCTGGCCGATTGCTGTCCGCTTGCGCAATGCACAGCGCGTGCAACGGGAATGGCTCGATGGCGGCCTGTTCGCCTGGCTGTCGTCGCCAGCCGCTCGCCCCGTTCTTGAAGGGCTGCTGGGCCACCCGGACGCGAGAACCCGGCTGGCGGCCTTCACCATCGCCCTGCAGATCCATCCAGACCCGGAGGAACTGCGCTCGCTCGCGCTGCTGGACAACAGCCCGCAAGTCTCGCACCTGGCATTTGCACATCTCTTGGCCAACGGAACGCCTGGGGAGGTCGAGGCGCAATGTGTCATGGCGTTGGCCGCGCCCTCCAGCGGGGTGCGTGCTGCGGCGTTGCGTGCACTGGTCGAACGTAACGTGCCGGGTCTCGATGCATACATCGAAGCTGCAGCATTTGACCGTTCGCGCAGCGTGCGCAGATTGGCGGCGTGGCTGCTTCAGCATCGCCATGCGCCCCCCGCGATCACGTTGTGGCGCGATGAACTTCAGCAGCGTACCCGCGGGCGCTGGCGCGAGGCATTGGCAGCGCTGGGCGATCACGCCGAAGCTGCAGATGCGACCACGCTGCGCGCGTTGCTGCCCCAGGTGTCGGCGCGCCATCGACGCAACTGCCTGCGAGGTTGGCTGCGGGCCGAAGACGGTGCATGTCTGGAGTGGCTGCGTGCCGCACTGGAAGAGCCTGGGCGGACCGTGAACGAGCTGCTGGCTCGTGCGACGCCCCTGTGGGCCGTCGAACTGGATCCGGTCCGGCTGGTGGCGTTCTGCCACGATGGTCCTTCGCACGTGGCACAGGTCGGCCTGCTGAGCCAGTTGCGCAGACTGCCCCTTTGGCAGCACCTCGATCTGCTGCTGGACGTGGTGCCACTGCGCGAGGAGGAGCGAGCTTGGCACCTGCGACTGGTGCAGAACTGGCTTCAGGCGAGCCAGCATTACTCGCCACTGGGGGGCGCCCGCCGCCAGGCTCTGGTCAGCCGGCTTGAAGAGGGCAGGCACACCCTGCCGGAGACCGTCGGCGCGCAGGTGCTGGCAGCCATACGCGAGGCCTGAATGCGTCTCGCCAACCAGCACGATGACTAACGACACATTCGCTATACCGAACTTCGCACTACTGTGGACTTCAACGTAGTGGAGGGCCGGCCATGTCCGAGGACGATGTCCACCTGAAGAAGTTCCAGAAGGAGCTCAGCGCCGGAACCGTGTCGCTGGCCCTGCTGGCGGTGCTGGCCCGGGCCGGGGAGCCGCTGTACGGCTACCTGATCGCCAAGGAGCTGGAGCGCGTGGGCGAGGGCGTGCTGAGCGGCAAGCAGAGCGCGCTGTACCCGGTGCTGCGCAACCTGGAGAGCGCCGGGCTGCTGGAAAGCCATGTGGAACCGTCCAGCAGCGGGCCGCCGCGGCGCTACTACCGCATCAATGAACGTGGCCGCGAGGTGCTGGCGCAATGGCGCCAGGCCTGGCAGGCCACCCGCGATTCCGTCGATTCCGTGTTGGAGGGGGTACCGCAATGAACGACCCGAGCCTGGCAGGCCGAGCCCTGCCGACCACCATCCCGCAGTATCTGGCGCAACTGCGCGCGGCGCTGGAAGGTGCCGATCCGGCGATGGTGCAGGACGCGTTGTACGACGCCGAGGAATACCTGCGCTCGGAGCTGGCCGCGCAGCCCGGCCGAAGCGAGGCCGAGGTGATCGCCGACGTGGCCGGCAGCTATGGCGCGCCGGACGAAGTGGCCGACATCTACCGCGAGACCGAAGTGACAGTGAACCGCGCGCTGCGCACGCCGCGTGCGGATACCGCGCCGGTGCTGCGTGCGGCGGCGGAAGCCAGCGGCGTCGAGCCGGCCTCACCGCCGCCGGCGCCGGTGCAGCGTTCGCTGCTGGCGCGCTTCTTCGGCGTGGTCGCCGATCCGCATACCTACGGCGCGCTGTTCTACATGCTGCTGTCGCTGGCTACCGGCATCTTCTTCTTCACCTGGGTGGTGACCGGCCTGTCATTGTCGCTGGGCCTGCTGATCCTGATCATCGGCATTCCGCTGACCGTGCTGTTCTTCGGCTCGGTGCGCGGGCTGGCGCTGCTGGAAGGGCGGCTGGTGGAAGCGCTGCTGGGCGAGCGCATGCCGCGCCGCCCGCGTTATACCGACCGCAGCCGCACGTGGCTGCAGCGCATCGGCGACATGTTCACCGATGGCCGTACCTGGCTGACCCTGCTGTACTTCGTGCTGATGCTGCCGCTGGGCGTGATCTACTTCACCATCGCGGTGACGTTGCTGTCGCTGTCGCTGAGCCTGATCTGGGCGCCGGTTGCGGCGATCTTCAGTGGCGACATCCCGGGTGTGTACATCAACGACGTGAATGTACTGCCGATGGCGGCCTCGCCGCTGGTGACGATCGCGGTTGCCGCGGCGGGCGCGCTGCTGCTGCTGCTGACGATGCACCTGGCACGCGGCATCGGCAAGCTGCACGGGCTGATTGCCAAGAACCTGCTGGTGCGGTTGTAATGGTCAAGGGTCGGATCCCTGTTCGGAGAACAGGGCTCTGACCCCGGATCCCATCATGCTGGGTCAGAGCCCTTTCCGTTGGAAAGGGATCCGACCCCATGGCGGGGAGTTACCCCGCCTTTCGCCGCAGCGGGGTGACGTTGCTCTTCTTCTTCGCGGCCTTCGCCGCCGGTGCTTCGGCATGGGCGGCGAAGAAGTCACGCACCTTCGGGTACACCACCTCGCGCCAGCGACGACCGCTGAAAATGCCGTAGTGGCCGGCACCTTCGACGATGAAATGCTCACGGCGGTCCGCAGTGATGCCGGTGCACAGCGCCTGCGCGGCTTCGGTCTGGCCGAGACCGGCGATATCGTCCAGCTCGCCTTCGATGCTCAGCAGCGCGGTATCACGGATCGCTGACGGATCGACCTTCTCGCCGTTGACCACCCACTCGCCACGCGGCAGCAGGAAGTCCTGGAACACCACGGAAATCGTATCCAGGTAGTACTTGGCCGGCATGTCCAGCACGGCGTTGTACTCGTCGTAGAAACGACGGTGCGCATCGGCGTCTTCCAGGTCGCCCTTGACCAGGTCGGTGTAGAAATCCCAGTGCGAGCTGAAATGGCGGCTGGGGTTCATCGACAGGAAGCCGGCGTGCTGCAGGAAGCCCGGGTACACGCGGCGACCGGCGCCGGGATAGCTGGCCGGCACCGTGTGGATGACGTTGTTCTCGAACCACGACAGCGGGTTCTGCGTGGCCAGGTTGTTCACTGCGGTCGGGCTGCAGCGCGCATCGATCGGGCCACCCATCATCACCAGCGTGCGCGGCGTCGGTTCGCCACGGCTGGCCATCAGCGAAACCGCGGCCAGCACCGGTACGGTCGGCTGGCACACGCTGACCACGTGCAGGCGTTCGACGCCCAGATGGCGGATGAACTCCTGGATATAGGCGATGTAATCGTCCAGGCCGAACTCGCCTTCGCTGGACGGCACCATGCGCGCGTCGACCCAGTCGGTGACGTATACGCGGTGGTCGCGCAGCAGCGTGCGCACGGTATCGCGCAGCAGCGTGGCGTGGTGGCCGGACAGCGGCGCAACGACCAGCACGAACGGCTGGTTGAGCATCGTGTGCAGCTGGTCGGCTTCATTGCTGTGGCGCTTGAAGCGCAGCAGCTTGCAGAACGGCTTGCTCACTTCCTCGTGCACGACGATCGGCACGCGCTCGCCGTCGACCTCGATTTCGTTGATGCCCCACTCGGGCTTCTCGTAATCCTTGCCGATGCGGTGGAACAGCTCATTGACCGCCGCCAGGCGATCAGCGCCGGGCATCTGCGACCACCAGTGGCCCGGGTTGGCGAAGAATTTGGCGTTGGCCTGGGCCTGGTGCACCCAGGGGGCGAGCAGGTTGCGGGTCAGTTCGTGCAGTTGATAGAGCATGACGACCGATATGTATGGTCATATGTTGCCGCGCAGCATATCCCATCCGGGTGTCCCGCAGGTTAAGTTGGCTGAAAATAATGAATCCGGATTCACATCCGTTCCAGCGCGGCGGCATCGCCTGCCAGGGCGGGGCCCAGCCAGCAGTGCGACCCTACCGGCTGCAGGCCGTGCCGGGCCAGCGTCCGCCGATACCAGCGTGCTGGGCGGGCCTGGAAGCCGTCGTGGTCGCCTTCGAACGCGTCCTCGGCGGCGAAGGTCTCCAGGAAGGCCACACCGCCGGTCAGCTCGGCCACGCCGGCCAGGCCGGCGCGCAGCTCGCGGTCGGGCACGTAGTGCATCACGTCCGAACACACCAGCAGGTCGACCGGGGCGCAGGGCCGCAGCCAGGCGAAGTCGCCGAAGCTGGCCAGGTGCAGGTTGCGGGTGCGGCCGTAGCGGCGCACAGCGTACTCGCTGCTGTCGAAGCCCAGGTATTCGACCTTCGGACGCAGCTTCAGCAGCGGTGCGCGCCAGGCGCCTTCGCCGCAGCCGATGTCCAGCACACTGCGGATCGGTCGTTCCAGGTAGTACTCGGCACTGGCCACGGCCAACGCGACCTTGCGCGCCAGGCGGGCGCTGCCGCCGATGTCGGCGCGGCGGTACCAGCGTTGGAAGTAGGCGGCGTCGTAGGTCTTGTCCATGGGGCGGTGCGCGGTCGGGGGAAACGGCGCCTATCGTACGGCGTTGCGCCCCCGGGTGTGGCGGACCCGCAGTAGAGCCACGCCACGCATGGCTGTCCTGATGCGGCGATTGGACGCGGCAGCCACCCATGAGGTGGCTCTACTGCGACAATAGGCGCCCATCTACGCCAGCCGCCGGAGCGAGCGCATGCAGAGCTACTACTGGGTCAAGACCTTCCACATCGTGTTCGTGGTGGCGTGGATGGCCACGGTGTTCTACCTGCCGCGCATCCTGGTCAATCTGGCCGAGACCGCAGGCCAGCCGGCGGTGACCGAGCGCCTGCAGCTGATGGGCCTGCGCCTGTACCGTTTCGGCCACTCGATGTTCGGCCTGGCCTTTGTGCTGGGCCTGGTGCTGTGGCTGGGCTACAAGGTCATCCCGGATTTCCCGACCATGGTCGCGCCGGGCGGCGCTGGCTGGCTGCACGCCAAGCTGGGCCTGGTGGTGGTGCTGCTGGTGTATTTCAGCTGGATCGGCCGTCTGTTGAAGGGCGTGGCCAAGGGCAGGGCGCTGCCGTCGTCGCGCGCGCTGCGCTGGATCAACGAGATCCCGCTGCTGGCGTTCATTCCGATCGTGTGGCTGGTGCTGGCCAAGCCGTTCTGAACGGGGCGCGCAGCGCATCGCACAGATGCATCCACGCATGGCGTGGATCTACTGGGTGCAGCTGTGGCTTTTGATGTTCAGGTCCGCCATGAGCGAGCCGAGCATCGCAGGTGAAACAGGGGCGAAGAGGCGCCGATGTCTGAGCGCAGCGAGTTCGGCGCCGTCCCCTGATTCACCGAGAAGCGCAGGGAACCGGTGCATAGCACCGGTTCGCGTTCGGCGGCGTGTTCTTTGGTTACTTTCTTGCATGAGCAAGAAAGTATCAAGCCGATGAATCAGGCCGCTTCGTACGTGCCGTAGCTGCGCAGGCGGGTGTAGCGCTGCTCCAGCAGCTGTTCGGTGGACAGCTTGTCCAGCGCGTCCAGTTCGTTCAGCAGCACGGCCTTCAGGCGCTTGGCCATCTGGGTCGGATTGCGGTGGGCGCCGCCGGTGGGCTCGCGCACGACCTTGTCGACCAGGCCCAGGCTCTTCAGGCGCGGCGCGGTCAGGCCCAGCTGCTCGGCGGCTTCCTTGGCCTTGCCGGCGTCCTTCCACAGGATCGAGGCGCAGCCTTCCGGGGTGATGGTCGAGTACACCGCGTATTCCAGCATCACGGTGCGGTCGCCCACGCCCAGCGCCAGCGCGCCGCCGGAGCCGCCTTCACCGATCACGGTGCAGATGATCGGCACCTTCAGCTCGGCCATCTCGATCAGGTTGCGCGCGATCGCTTCGGACTGGCCGCGCGATTCGGCGTCGATACCCGGCCAGGCACCGGCGGTGTCGATCAGGGTCAGCACCGGCAGGCCGAAGCGCTCGGCCATCTTCATCAGGCGCAGCGCCTTGCGGTAGCCCTCCGGCTTGGGCATGCCGAAGTTGCGCTTGATCTTTTCCTTGGTGTCGCGACCCTTCTGGTGGCCGATCACCATTACCGCGCGGCCATTGATGCGGGCCAGGCCGCCCATGATCGCCTTGTCGTCGGCGAAGGCGCGGTCACCGGCCAGCTCCTGGAACTCATCGAACATGACGCGGATGTAGTCGGCGGTGTACGGACGCGACGGGTGCCGGGCCAGCTGCAGCACCTGCCACGAGGTCAGGTTGCGGAAGATCTGCGCGGTGCGCATGCGCAGCTTGTCCTGCAGCGCGTGCACTTCCGCCTCGACATTGACCGCCGGCCCGGCACTGGCGTTGCGCAGTTCCTGGATCTTGGCTTCCAGGTCGGCGATGGGTTGCTCGAAGTCGAGGTAGTTCGGATTCATCGGAAGCCGTCGTGTAAAGAAGGGGGCAATTCTAGCCGAATGCGTGCAAACCACCCGTACGCCTTCGTCTGGAAGGCGACGGTAGCGCAGCCGGGCAGGCGGCGCCAGTCAGCTCAGGGCACCACCAGGGCACTGCGGCCCATCAACTGGCTGCGCTGGGAAACGAAGTCGTTGTAGGCCTCGTTGGCCTCCCGGCCCAGGCCGCTGCCCAGGGTGGCAGTGGCCGAGGTGAAGGCCATCTGCGCAGCGAAGTCCTGCTTGCGCAGGGCCTTCTGTTCATCGGCGGTGGTGGCCTTCAGCCATCGCGCGTAGACCTCGCGAAGCGGCGCGGCATGCGCCTCGAAGGCCGGTGCCAGCGCCGGCAGGCTGGCCGGTGCCGGTTCAAGGCTGTATGCCGGGGCCACGTAGCCGGCCGGCTGTTCGCGCTTGAACGCGCCCGGCTCGCCCATGCCTTCCTCGACGTAGGCGATGAAATCCGGTGCCGTGAACACCTTGGCGACGATCTGGCCACCACTGGAATCGACGTGGGCGACCACCTTTTCCTTCGGGAACGGTTCGCGCACGCCGTAGGTCCAGGTCTTGTCGATGAACAGTTCGTGGTGCTTCTCGAAGGGGCCCTCGAAGTCGACGCCGCCCAGCTCGATGCCAGCCTTGCCGGTGCCGAAGTTCTTCAGCTTGCTCTCGTCGGTGACGTAGACCTCGCGTGCGATCACGTATTCGCTCAGGGTCGGGTTGATCAGGCCGCCACGACCGTCGACGTAGACGATGAAGCGCACGTCGCCGAGCGTGTCGGTATGCAGGCGATGCTCGCCAACGGCCAGCGAGACCGGGCGCGAGCCGTGCGCGGCCACCGGCAGGTCCTGGCCGTCGATGCTCAGCGCCAGCGGCGTGTCGGTCGGGTTGTCGATCTGGAACTCGATCTTCGACGGCGAGCAGGCGGCCAGCGCCAGTGCGGCAACGAACGGGAACAGCAGGGTCTTCATTGGCGATCGTCCTTGATGTCTGGAACGGAAAATTGGAACACGAAGCAGCCAGCCTCA
The DNA here is from genome assembly GCF_003586545.1 of Stenotrophomonas sp. Pemsol. Lineage (NCBI taxonomy): Bacteria > Pseudomonadati > Pseudomonadota > Gammaproteobacteria > Lysobacterales > Lysobacteraceae > Stenotrophomonas > Stenotrophomonas sp. Pemsol. Next base: position 1,041,731 of record NZ_CP025780.1, read on the forward strand.
GCTGGCCCACGGCGGGCTGTAGCGCACCTTCAGCGTACGTACGGCGGGGTCGGCGCGCAGCGCCTCCATCAGCTTGGAATCGATGCGCACTGCGCTTTGCCCGGAGACATCCAGCATGCCGGCGACACCGCCGTGCGGGCCCTTCAGCAGCAGGTCCAGGCGCAGCGGCGTCCGCCCCGGGCGATGGCGGTCGAGCAGGGCATTGATGCGCTCCCAGACCGGGCGCTGCTGGCGCAGGTCCAGGCGCAACGACAGCCGCGTGGCGTAGTTGGCGCAGACTTCGTCGAAGTCCCAGCACTGGCGGATGCGCAGTGCGTAGCCGCCGTTGAATTCGTCCTCGCGCAGGCCGCCCTTGACCACCAGGATGCGGTCCTTGGTCATCAGGTGGCCGAACTCGGCCATCGCATCGGAGAACGCGCTGCACTCCACGCGGCCGCGACCGTCCTCCAGCTGGATGAAGATCTGGCTCTCACCCTTGCGGCGCACGCCGACCACCTGGCCGGCCAGCACGGTCTGCACTTCCGGGCGCCAGCGCTTCTCGCCTCCACCGCCGCCGCCGCCGCTGTTGGCGCTCCAGATCTTCTCCACCGAACCCAGGTCGTTGCCGACCAGGTCGCGCACATCGTCGCGCCAGGGATCGAACGGGTGGCCGCTGAGGTAGAAGCCCAGCGTGTCGCGCTCGCCGTTGAGGCGCTGCAGCAGCGGCCATTCTTCGGCTTCGGGCAGGTCCAGCTGGATCGACACGGTGCTCGGATCGGGCCCGCCAAACAGCGAATTCTGCCCGGACGCACGCTCGCGTGCCATCTGGTCGGTGGCCTTGATCACTTCCGGCAGCTGCAGCATCAGCGAGGCACGGTTGCGGCCGAGCTCATCGAGCGCGCCACAGTTGATCATCGCTTCCAACGTGCGCCGGTTGAGCTTGGCCGAGCCGACGCGGGTGCAGAAGTCCAGCAGATCCTTGAACGGTCCGCCCTTCAGTCGTTCCTCGACCACCGCTTCGCAGGCGCCCTGGCCGACGCCCTTGATCGCGCCCAGGCCGTACTGGATCGTGTCCGGTGTGACCGCTTCGAACATGAAGGCCGACTGGTTCACCTTCGGCGGCAGCACGGTCAGGCCGAGGTTGCGCACCTCGTCGAGGAAGCCGACCACCTTGTCGGTGTTGTCCAGGTCCGAAGACAGCGTGGCCGCCATGAACTCGGCCGGGTAATGGCGCTTCAGCCAGGCGGTCTGGTAGCTGACCAGTGCGTATGCAGCGGCGTGCGACTTGTTGAAGCCATAGCCGGCGAACTTCTCCATCAGGTCGAAGATTTCGTCGGCCTTGGGGCCGTCGACGCCGCCCTTGGCTGCGCCTTCGCGGAAGATCTCGCGGTGCTTGGCCATTTCCGCCGGCACCTTCTTGCCCATCGCGCGTCGCAGCAGGTCAGCGCCGCCCAGTGAGTAGCCGCCGACGATCTGCGCCATCTGCATCACCTGCTCCTGGTACACCATGATGCCGTAGGTGTCCTTCAGGATCGCTTCGGTGCGCGGATCGGGATAGATGATTTCTTCCTGGCCGTGCTTGCGCGCGTTGAAGGAGGGAATCAGGTCCATCGGGCCGGGGCGATACAGCGACACCAGCGCGATCAGGTCTTCGAAGCGGTCGGGGCGCGCGTCCTTCAGCAGGCGGCGCATGCCCGAGGATTCGAACTGGAACACCGCGCCGGTGTTGCCATTGGCGAAGATGTCCTTGTAGGTGGGCGCATCGTCGAGCGGGATCGCGGCAATGTCGACCGGCGGAATGCCCGCGCGTTCGTGGCGCTTGTTGATCGCCTTCACCGCCCAGTCGATGATGGTCAGCGTGCGCAGGCCGAGGAAGTCGAACTTCACCAGGCCCACTTCTTCCACGTCGTTCTTGTCGAACTGGGTGACCGGGTTCTTGCCGAGCCCATTTTCGTCGTGTTCTGCGTACAGCGGGCAGAACTCGCTCAGCGGCTCGGGCCCGATCACCACGCCACCAGCGTGCTTGCCGGCGTTGCGGGTCAGGTCTTCCAGTTGCAGCGCCAGGTCGATCAGGTCGCGGACATCGTCCTCGGTCTCGTAGCGCTGGATCAGTTCCGGCGAGGCCATTTCCGAGCTCGGGCCTTCCTTGCCCTTGCCCAGCGCATCCTTCAGGTGGATGCCCAGGATGTTGGGGATCAGCTTGGAAACGCCATCCACCAGGCCGTACGGGAACCCGAGCACGCGGCCGGAGTCGCGCACCACCGCCTTGGCGGCCATGGTGCCGTAGGTGATGATCTGGCTGACGCGCTCGCGCCCGTACTTGCGGGCGACGTAGTCGATCACCTCGTCGCGGCGGTCCATGCAGAAGTCGATGTCGAAGTCGGGCATCGACACGCGTTCGGGATTGAGGAATCGCTCGAACAGCAGGTTGTACGGCAGCGGGTCCAGGTCGGTGATCTTCAGCGCCCATGCCACCAGCGAACCGGCACCCGAACCACGGCCGGGACCGATCGGAATGCCCTGGTTCTTGCCCCACTGGATGAAGTCGGCCACGATCAGGAAGTAGCCGGGGAAGCCCATCTTGATGATGGTGTTGAGCTCGAACTCCAGGCGCTCGAAGTACTCCTCACGGGTCTTGCCCGGCGCCAGCGGATTCTTCTCCAGGCGCTCTTCCAGGCCGTCGCGCGACATCTTCTGGATCCAGGTGTCCAGGGTCTCGTCGTCGGGCACCGGGTAGTTGGGCAGGAAGTAGGTGCCCAGCCGCATCTCGATGTTGCAGCGCTCGGCCAGCGCCAGCGTGTTGTCGATCGCATCGGGGATGTCGGCGAACAGCGCGCACATCTCCTCGGCCGACTTCAGGTACTGCTGGTCGCTGTACTCGCGCGGACGCTTGGGATCGTCCAGCACGCGGCCGGTGGAAATGCACACGCGCGCTTCGTGCGCGCTGAAATCCGACGGCGACAGGAAGCGCACGTCGTTGCTGGCCACCACCGGCAGGCCGCGCTGGCCAGCGGCCATCAGCGCGAACTGGTTGAAGGTTTCCTCGCCCTCGCGGCCGGTACGGGTCAGCTCCAGGTGCAGGCCATCGCCGAATACGCGCTGCCAGTCGGCCAGCTGCTGCTCGGCCAGTTCATGCTTGCCGTCCAGTGCCAGGCGCCCGGCCAGGCTCTGCCGGCCGGCCAGCGCGAACAGGTTGGCGTTGCCGGCCTTCAGCCAGTCCGGGTGGATGGCCACACCGCCTTCCGGGCGATGGCCTTCCATCCAGGCGCGGGTCAGCAGCCGCGACAGGCTCAGGTAGCCCTCGCGGTCGCGGCACAGCAGGGTCATCCGCCACGGGTCCTGGCCTTCCTCGGCGATCAGCACGTCGGCACCGGCGATCGGCTTGATGCCCACGCCTTCGGCCGCCTTGTAGAACTTGACCAGGGCGAACAGGTTGTTGAGATCGGTCACCGCCAGCGCGGGCAGGCCGAGCTCCACCGAGCGCGACAGCAGGTTGGCCTGCTTGGCCTTCTTCGGGTCCGCCTGGTCCGGCTTGGCCGGCACGCGGATGGTCGAGTCCGCCAGCGAGAACTCGGTGTGGACGTGGAGATGTACGAAGCGGGAGTTGGACATGCCGGACCAGGTTGGAGCGCGCGGGCCCCGGGTGCTGACGGAGGTTCGTCGCCGGGGTCGGGAAGCGCTGGAATGCCCGGTCAGGGTAGCGAGGGCAGGGGGTTGCCACAAGGCTTGACAGGGGCACGGCGTGGCGCCGGATTCAGGCGTGCGGGAGGCCGCCTCCTGTAGCGCCGAGCAGGCTCAGGCGATGGCCGCGACAGCCGGCGCTTCCAGGCACTCGCGCACCGGGGCGAAGCTGCGCCGGTGCTCCACGCAGGGGCCGTGCTCGCGCAGGGCGGCCAGGTGGGCCGGAGTGCCATAGCCCTTGTGCTGCTCGAACCCATACTGGGGGTGGCGGGCGTGCACGTCCTGCATGTAGCGATCGCGCGAGACCTTGGCCAGGATCGAGGCGGCCATGATCGCGCGGTCGATGCCATCGCCGCCGACCAGCGCCTGCGCCGGCAGTACCAGGCCCTTGGGCACCACGTTGCCGTCGATGCGGGCGAAGCCGGCCACGTGGGCGACCGCTGCAACGACGTCACGCATGCCCTGCAGGGTGGCCTGGTAGATGTTCAGGCGGTCGATGGTGTCCACGTCCACCAGCACCACATGCCAGGCCAGGGCGCGCTCGACGATGCGGTCATGCAGCTGCTCGCGGCGGGCAGCGGTCAACTGCTTGGAATCATCCAGGCCGTTGATCCGTGGCCGTGACGGATCGAATACCACCGCCGCCACCGCCACCGGCCCGGCCAGCGGGCCACGCCCGGCCTCGTCGACACCGGCGACCAGGCGCTTCGGCTCGACCACTGCCGTACCGTCAAACAGGGCCAGGCTTGCTGCTGCGGCGTGGCGGCGGCTCATGCCTGCGCCTGGTCGCGCATCAGCAGCTCGCCGACGGCATCGGCGGCACGCGCCGAGGCGTTGCGTCGCAGTCGCTCGTGCAGGCGCACATAAGTGTCCTGCAGGTCGATCACCCGCTGCGGGTGGTCGAACCACTGCTGGATGGCCGCGGCCAGCCTGTCCGGCGTGCAGTCGTGCTGCATCAGCTCCGGTGCCAGGTCCTGGCCGGCCAGGATGTTGGGCAGGGCGAAGCGGTCGACCTTGATCAGGCCAAGCGCCTTGACCAGTCGATAGGTCAGTTCGTTGACGCGGTAACCGACCACCATCGGCCGCTTCACCAGCATGGCTTCCAGGGTCGCGGTGCCGGAGGCCAGCACCACCACGTCGGCGGCGATCATCGCGTTGCGCGCCTGGCCGTCAAGCACGTGCGAGTAGGCCACCGGCAGCGCCGAGCGCGACAGCTGTTCTTCGATCAGCTGCCTGCAGGCCGGGTTGGCGGCAGGCACCACCACATGCAGGCCCGGAATGCGTTCGGAGACCTGCCAGGCGGCTTCGAAGAACGGTTCGCCCAGGCGCGAGATCTCGCCGAGGCGGCTGCCCGGCAACACCGCCAGCACCTTGGCCGAGGCCGGCAGGCCGAGCGCGGCGCGTGCTTCCTCGCGGTTGCCTTGCAGCGGAATGTCATCGGCCATCGGGTGGCCGACGAAGCGCGCGTCGATGCCGTGCCGGGCATAGATCGGCGGCTCCATCGGGAACAGGCACAGCACCAGGTCGGCGCTGCTGCCGATTTTCTCGGCGCGCTTTTCGCGCCAGGCCCAGACCGACGGGCTGACGTAATGCACGGTGCGCACGCCACGCTGCTTCAGCCAGCGCTCGATGCCCAGGTTGAAGTCGGGGGCGTCGATGCCGATGAACACGTCCGGCTGCCAGTCCAGCGCACGCTGGCGGAACGCCGAGCGCAGCTTGAGCAGGCGCGGCAGGTGGCGCAGCACTTCGGTCAGGCCCATCACCGCCAGCTCGCTGGCATCGTGCCAGGTCTGGCAGCCGGCGCTGCGCATGGCATCGCCGCCGATACCGGCGAACTCGGCATTCGGGAAGCGTGCCTTCAGTTCACGCACCAGGCCCGCACCGAGCAGGTCGCCGGAGGCTTCGCCGGCAACCAGCGCGATCCGCAACGGGCGCTCGCTGAGCACCCGCTGCGCGGGAACGCTGCCGGCCATCGAGGCCAGCGGGATCACCGCGGCGCCGGCCGGCGCCTGGCCGGTCGAGCTGCTCATCGCAGCAGGGGCCTCTCGGCGTGCTCGATGAAGTCCAGCATCGCCTTCACGTCGTCGCTGTCACGCGCCTGTTCGGTCAGCTGCACCTTGGCCTCTGCCAGCGGCAGGCCCGCGACGTACAGCGTGCGGTACGCACGCTTGATGGCCGAAATGCGGTCAGCGTCAAAGCCGCGCCGCTTCAGGCCTTCGCTGTTGATGCCACGCGGGCGTCCCAGCGAATCGGTGCCGACCATGGTGAACGGCGGTACGTCACCATTGGTCAGCGCGCCCATGCCGAGGAAGGCATGCGCGCCGATGCGGCAGAACTGGTGGGCACCGGCGAAGCCGCTGATGATCACGTAGTCGCCCACGGTCACATGGCCGGCCAGAGTGGTGTTGTTGGAGAACACGCAGAAGTTGCCGACATGGCAGTCGTGTGCCACGTGCGTGTAGGCCAGCATCCAGTTGTCGTTGCCGATGGTGGTGATGCCGCCGCCGCCGCCGGTGCCACGGTTGAGCGTGACGAACTCGCGGAACACGTTGCGATCGCCGATCACCAGTTCGGTGCGCTCGCCGCCGAACTTCTTGTCCTGCGGCTCGCCACCGATCGCGGCATGGCCGACGAAGCGGTTGTCGCGGCCGATCCGGGTCGGGCCGTGGATGCTGCAATGGGGGCCCACCACCGTGCCGGCACCGATTTCAACGTCGGGGCCGATCAGGGTGAAGGCGCCCACCTGGACATCGTCAGCCAGGCGTGCGGCCGGGTCGATGACGGCGGTAGGGTGGATCCGCGGTGCGTTGTCAGTCATTGCTGCCTCCAGTGGATCAGCCCTTGGCGCCGGCACACATGACCTCGGCCGACGCGACGACTTCGCCGTTGACCTTGGCTTCGCCGTAGTACCAGCCCATGTTGCGGATCAGGCGCTTCATCTGCACGTCCAGCATCAGCACGTCACCGGGCACGACCTGCTTGTTGAAGCGGGCGTTTTCCACCTTGACCATGTAGAACAGCTTGGACTGCGCATCGCGGCCGAGCGTGAGCTGGGTCATGACGCCGCCAGCCTGCGCCAGCGCTTCGATGATCAGCACCCCGGGCATGATCGGGCGGCCCGGGAAGTGGCCCTGGAAGAACGGCTCGTTGATGCTGACGTTCTTCTGCGCCAGGATCCGCTTGGCCTCGACGTCGAGTTCAAGCACCCGGTCCACCAGCAGGAACGGGTAGCGGTGCGGAAGCAGTTCCTGGATCTGGCAGACGTCGATCGGAAGCTGCAGCGAATCGTTCATTCTTTCTCCTTGCCAGCAGCCAGAACGCGGCGAGCCAATGCGTCCAGCTGCTTGAAGCGCGCGGCGTTCTTGCGCCACGTGCGGTTGTCGGTCAATGGGGTGCCGGACGAATACTCGCCCGGCTCATGGATGGAGTTGCGGACCACCGACTTGCCGGTGATCACGACCTTGTCGCAGATCTCGAGGTGGCCGACCACGCCAACGTGGCCGCCGAGGAGGCAGTAGCGGCCGATCTTGGCGCTGCCGGCGATGCCGGTGCAGCCGGCAATGGCCGAGTGCGCGCCGATCTGCACGTTGTGCGCGATCTGCACCAGGTTGTCCAGGCGCACGTCTTCGTCCAGCACGGTGTCTTCCAGCGCACCACGGTCGACGCAGGTGTTGGCGCCGATCTCGCAGTCATCGCCGATGCGGACGCCGCCGAGCTGCGGCACCTTGATCCACTTGCCGGCGTCCATCGCCAGGCCGAAGCCATCGGCGCCGAGTACGGCACCGGGATGCACGCGCACGCGCTTGCCCAGCCTGACCCGGGTGACCAGGGTGACCCGTGCGATCAGCTCACAGCCGGAATCCAGGCTGCAGTCCTCGCCGATCACGCTGCCGGTGCCGATGATGCAGTTCTCGCCGACGACGCTGCGCGCACCCACTGAGACGAACGGGCCGATATGGGCGCTGGCCGCGACCTGGGCGCTGGGATCGATCACCGCGCTGGGGTGAATGCCCGGCGGGCGGGTCGGCGCGATGTCGAACAGCGCGGCGATCTTGGCGAAGGTGGTGTACGGGTCCTTGGCGACGAGCGCGGCGCCGGGAGCGGACTCGGCGTCGTCGGCACGCAGCACCACCAGCGAGGCCTGGCTGTCGGCCAGCTGGGCGCGGTAGCGCGGGTTGGCAAGGAAGGTCAGCTGGCCAGGACCGGCATGGGCGAGGGTAGCCACGCCATGGATGGCGGTAGCGGGATCGCCATGGACCTGCAGGCCGAACTGCTCGGCGAGTTGCTGGGCGGTGTAGGTGGGAGTATTCACGGCGGGAGTTTAACGTGTGGCGCCATTTCGGTCATGCGGTGGGGCATATGCAGCCAACGGCAGGGCCCCTCACGGCCGGCAGAGCCAGTGTCATGGGCTGGGTCGGACGGGGCGGGGCTGCGGGGGGCGGCGCAAGTACGTCCATGTAGCCTTGGTCGCCGCATCCATGCGGCTCACTGATCTGGCCCCCCGTCAGCGGACGCCAAGAAGCGATACTTTGATCGCACTTGGAGGTCCCTTATGTCCCGTATCACCCG
>NZ_CP025780.1:1050059-1213410 GCF_003586545.1 Stenotrophomonas sp. Pemsol
TCCGGGCTGCCGCCTGAAACGGCTTCATGGCGTCCGTTTTCAGGGGGCCAGATCACACACCCCCGCAGCCCCACCCCGTCCGACCTCCGACGGCCTGGCGCGAGTGCCAGCCACGGAAAAACAGAAAAGATCAAAAGCAGAGCGGGCGCTTCCGGCATCCAGGCCAAACGAAAACGCCGGGCAGAGCCCGGCGCTTCGCACCCCGTCTGGTGGAGAGCCCCCCTTTGTTAAGGGGGGCGCGCCCCTGGGAATCGCAGGAGCGATTCCCAACGTTGCTATGCAACGGCCCGAAGGGCGCATGCCATGGATGGCATGCGTAGCGGCGCGGGGGATAGGTGGAATGCGGGGGCAGTTCTGGCGAACCGCCTCGCGGTTCGTCAGAACTGCCCACCGAACGTGAATTGCAGGCGTTCGATCTTGTCATCGTCTTCCTTCTTCAGCGGGAAGGCGTAGCTGATCGAGATCGGGCCGACCGGGGCGCGCCACAGCAGGGCCACACCGGTGGATACGCGCAGCTCGTTGGCCTTGAAGTTGTCCACGCCGGTATACACGTTGCCGAAGTCGACGAAGGCCGACACGCGCGCCGACGGGCTGTCGAACAGGCGCGGGAAGTAGGCTTCCACCGAACCGACGGTCTTCAGCGAGCCACCCAGCGGCTGGCCTTCCGGATAACCAGTAGTGACTTCGCGCGGGCCGAGGGTGTTGTCCTCGAAGCCGCGTACCGAGTTGGTACCACCGGCGTAGAAGTTCTCGAAGAACGGCAGGCCGCTTGCGGTGACGGTGCGGGTGGTGCCATCCGGATTGGTCAGCGTACGGGTGTAGTCCTTGCCGTAGGCATCGCCGTAGCCGATTTCGGCGCGGGTGTTGATCACCAGCGACGGCATGATCGGCCAGTACTTGCTGATCTGGTAGTTCAGCTTGTAGTACTCGATGGTCGAACCCGGCAGCGTGGTTTCCAGGCCCACGCGCTGGTAGGTGCCGCGGGTCGGCATGAAGTAGTCGTTGCGCGAGTCGCGCGCCCAGCCCAGCTCGGTGCGCCAGGCATGGAAGGTGCGCTTACCGACGGCGTTGATGTAGTCGATGATCGACTGCGGGGTGGAGCCCTGGTAGGTGGTGATCTGGTTGCTGTCGATGCCGAACATCAGCGAGACGGTGTCGGTCTCGGTCAGCGGCACGCCGAACACCACCTGCGCGGCACCGTTGGTGCTGTTGTACTGCGCGGTGTTGAAGTCCGAGTAATCCAGTTCGCGCCAGGACAGGTTGTAGCCCAGCGACACGCCGTCATCGGTGAAGTACGGGTTGGTGTAGCTGAAACCGTAGCGCTGCAGGTAGCTGCTGCGCGAGGCTTCGACCGACACGCGGTTGCCGCCACCGAGGAAGTTGTTCTGCGACAGCTGCACCGAGGTGGTCATGCCGTAGGACTGCGAGTAACCCAGGCCGAACACGAAGCTGCCCGAGGTGGTTTCCTTGACGTTGTAGACGACGTCGACCTGGTCGTTGCTGCCGCTGACGGCCGGGGTCTCCACTTCCACCGATTCGAAGTAGCCCAGGCGCTGCAGGCGGATCTTGGAGCGGTCGATCGCGGCCTGCGAGTACCAGCTGTTCTCGAACTGGCGCATTTCGCGACGCATCACTTCATCGGACGTGCGGGTGTTGCCGCGGAACAGGATGCGGCGCACCGACACGCGCGGGCCGGGCACGACCTGCATGTTGATGGCCACGGTCTGCTCGGCGCGGTTGGTGGTCGGGATCGGGTTCACCTTGGCGAACGCGTAGCCGATGTTGGACAGCGAATTGGTGATGGTGTCCGAGCTGAATTCCAGCAGGGCACGCGAGAACGTGTCGCCGGACTTCTGGATCACCATGCGCTCGACGTCCTCCTGCGGGAGGATGGTGTCGCCGCTGACCTTGATCTCGGAGATCTTGTACTGCGCGCCCTCGGTCACGCCCGCGGTCAGGAACATGTCGCGCTTGTCGGGGCTGATCGAGACCTGGGTGGAATCGATGCTGAAATCGACGTAGCCGCGATCCAGGTACCAGGAGTTGAGCTTTTCCAGGTCGCCGGACAGCTTTTCCTTGGAGTACTGGTCGTCACGGCGGTACCACGACGCCCAGTTGTGCTCCTTGGACTCCCAGGTCTCCAGGATGTCCTTGCTCTCGAACTTTTCGGTGCCCACCAGGTTGACGTGGCGGATCTTGGCGGCCTTGCCTTCCTTGATGGCGATGGCGATGTCCACGCGGTTGCGGTCCAGCGGGCTCACCGTCGGGGTGATGTCGACGTTGTACTTGCCACGGTCGTTGTACTGGCGGCGCAGTTCCTGGGTCACGCGGTCCAGGCTCAGGCGATCGAAGGTGCCGCCCTCGGTCAGGCCGATGTCGGACAGGCCCTTGAGCAGCTGGTCGGACTTGATGTCCTTGTTGCCGGTCACGGTCAGCTTGTTGATCGCCGGGCGTTCCTTGACGGTCACCACCAGGATCGTGCCCTGGCGGTCCAGCTGCACGTCTTCGAAGAAGCCGGTCTTGTACAGGGCGCGGATCGTCTCGCCGACCTTGTTGTCGGTGATCGTCTCGCCGCGTTCCACCGGCAGGTAGGTGAACACCGTGCCCGAGCTGATGCGCTGCAGGCCATCGACGCGGATGTCGCTGACAGTGAAGGGCTCGGCTGCCTGGGCCAGGGCGGGAGCGCCGGTGACGGCGGCGAGGGCGAGGGCCAGCAGGCGGCGATTGGGGAGTCGCGTCATGTCACGTCCGGTAGGAAGGTCGATTTCATTGGTGCGGGATGCCGACGCTGTAGACGGCAACAACGTGGAAAAGTTCATCGCGGGACCAAGCCGAGGATGTCGTTGTAGAACGCCAACCCCATCAGCCCGGCCAGCAACGCCAGGCCGATGTATTGGCCGGCGGCGATGGCACGCTCGCTCAGCGGGCTGCCCTTGACCAACTCGATAAGGTAATACAGCAGGTGGCCGCCGTCCAAGATCGGGATCGGCAGCAGGTTGATGATGCACAGGCTGAGCGACAGCAGGGCAAGGAACTGCAGGAACCAGTCGAGGCCGCGCTTGGCCGAGACATTGGCCACGCGGGCGATGGTGACCGGCCCGGAAACGTTCTGCAGCGAGGCCTTGCCGGTCACGATGCGACCCATCATGCCCAGCGAGTCGGCGGCCAGGCGGCCGGTCTCGCGCACCGCCACGGTCACCGCATCCAGCGGGCCATAGCGCAGCAGGGTGTCATAGGCGGGGCTGTAGCTGGTGGGGAAGCCGACGCCGATCTGCCAGACCGGATTGCCCTTGCCGTCCTTGCCCTGGCGCGGGGTGACTTCCAGCGCCAGGCGCTCGCCGCCACGCAGGACCTCGATCATTCCGGGCCCGCCGGCACGGCCCAGGGCCTGGATCTCGCCGATCACCTGGTCGACGCTGTCGATGCGCTGGCCATCGATGGCCACGATCAGGTCGCCTGGCTGCAGCTGCCCTGCCACCACGGAGTCCGCACTCAGCGATTCCACTTGCGCCGGCTGCAGCCACGACTGCCAGTGCAGGCCAGCCAGGATCGGCACCCGCCGCTCATCGAAACCCGCCGGCAGCTGCGACAGCGGCAGGGTGCGCGTGCGTACCTGGTCGGCCGTATCCAGCACTTCCAGCTTCACGTCGCGGCGGTCCATCGCGGCTGCGGTCAGCGCCATGCTGGCCTCGCCGAGGGTGACCACCTGGCGGTCGTCCACGCGCAGCACGCGGTCGCCGCTGGCCAGGCCGGCACTGGCGGCGATGCCGCTGACACGGCCGATGGTGGGCGAGTAATCCTGCTTGCCAATCACGAACATCGCCCACAGCAGCAGGATGCACAGCAGCAGATTGGCGATCGGGCCGGCGGCAACGATCGCGATGCGCTGCCAGACGGTCTTGTGGTTGAAGGCCTGGCCGCGCTCGTGCGGGTGGACTTCGACCTCGCGTTCGTCGAGGAACTTCACGTAACCGCCCAGCGGGATGGCGGCGATGGCGAACTCGGTGCCGTGCCTGTCGCGGCGCGACCACAGCGGCCGGCCGAAGCCGACCGAGAAACGCAGGATCTTGACCCCGCACAGGCGCCCGACCCAGTAATGCCCGAACTCGTGGAAGGTGACCAGCAGCCCGAGGCTGACGATCATCCACCAGACCGATCCGATGAAGTCAGTCATGCAGGCTCACAGTGGTGGGCAAGGGCGGCGGCGTCATGCTGGGCGAGGCGGTCGTTCAGGCGGCGTCGATGGCGTTCAGGGTGAGCTGGCGTGCCCGGTGGTCGGCGGACAACAGGATCTCCAGTGTATCGGCTGGCTGGGTCGGCAGTGTTGAAAGAGCGTTAGCAACCAGCGCCGGGATCGTCAGGAAACCGATCCGGCCCTGAAGAAACGCTGAAACCGCCTCTTCATTGGCGGCGTTCAGCACCGCCGGTGCGGTGCCGCCGGCCTGCATCGCCTGCCAGGCCAGCGCCAGGCAGGGGAAGGCGTCAGTATCCGGGGCCTCGAAATCCAGGCGGCCCTGGGCCAGCAGGTCCAGCCCGGCCACGCCCGATTCGATGCGCTGCGGCCAGCCCAGGCCGACGGCGAGAGTGGTGCGCATGTCCGGCAGGCCCATCTGGGCCAGGGTCGAGCCATCGACGAACTCGACCAGCGAATGGACCAGGCTCTGCGGGTGCACCAGCACCTCGATGCGCTCGCCGGGCACGCCGAACAGGTGGTGGGCCTCGATGACTTCCAGGCCCTTGTTCATCAATGTCGCCGAATCGACCGAGATCTTTGGCCCCATCGACCACTTGGGGTGGGCAACGGCCTGGGCCGGGGTGACCTGGGCCAGTTCGGCGCGGCTGCGGCCACGGAACGGGCCGCCGGAGGCGGTCAGCAGGATCCGGCGCACGCCGGCGCCGTCGACACTGGCATCGCGCGAGCGCAGGCACTGGAAGATCGCGCTGTGCTCGCTGTCGATCGGGATGATTTCGGCACCGGCACGTTCGGCCGTCCGGGTCAGCAGTTCGCCGGCCAGCACCAGCGATTCCTTGTTGGCCAGCAGGATGCGCTTGCCGGCGGCCGCGGCAGCCAGGGTCGAGGACAGGCCGGCCGCGCCGACGATGGCCGCGACCACGGTATCGCAGGCATCGCTGGCGGCCAGCTGGTCCAGCGCGGCCTGGCCGGCATGGGCCTCGGTGGCAAGGCCGGCCTCGCGCAGACCGTCACGCAGCTCGGCGAACAGCGATGCGTCGGCGATCACCGCGTGCGCGGGTCTGTGCTGGCGGCACAGCGCCAGCAGCGCCTGCACCTGGCGGCCGGCAGCGAGCACCGTGGCCTGGTAGCGGTGCGGGTGGCGGGCGATCACGTCCAGCGTGGAGGCGCCGATCGAGCCGGTAGCGCCGAACACGGCGACCCGGCGCAGGTCTGCAGCAGCATTCATGGTCAGAACCCGAAGATTTCCTTGCCCAGCGCGAACACCGGCACGGCGGCGAGGACGCCGTCGACCCGGTCGAGCACGCCACCGTGGCCCGGGATCAGGTGGCCTGAGTCCTTGGCGCCGGCATGGCGCTTGATCAGGCTCTCGAACAGGTCGCCCAGGACCGAGGCGAACACCGCCACCACCGCGGTGATCAACAGGCCGGGCAGGTGTGCGGCATCGATGCCAGCCAGCCAGCCCAGGCCGAGGGCCACGGCGACACCGGCCAGCAGGCCGCCGAACAGGCCTTCCCAGGTCTTGTTGGGGCTGATCCGCGGCGCCAGCTTGTGCTTGCCGAAATGGCGGCCAGCGAAATAGGCGCCCGAGTCGGCCGCCCACACCAGCGCCAGCGCAGCCAGCAGCCACAGGTGGCCCTGCTGGCCCGGCGGATCGCCGCCGGCATGGATCAGCACCAGCGCGGCCCAGGCCGGGACGATGGCCAGGGTACCGGCCAGCATCTTCAGGATCCGCGAGGGTGCCGACGGCTGTGCACCGAAGTTGAAGAAGCGCAACCAGAGCAGCGCGGCCAGCCACCAGGCAACGCCGGCCAGCGTGGTTATCTGGAACAGGACCAGGGTGCTGCCATCGGCCCAGACCAGCAGCACCATCAGCAGCAGGTTCAGCACCAGCAGCACGGTGCGCGCCAGGGTGTCTTCGATACCGGCCAGCTTCAGCCATTCCCACAGGCCGATCAGCAGCACGGCGGCGGCGGCGGCGGCCAGCCATTGCGTGGGCAGCAGCAGGATCGCCGCAATGGCTAGCGGCGCCATGATCAGCGCGGCAAGGACTCGGGTCTTGGTCATGGGCTGGAAGTCTCGGTGGCCAGTGCGGCAATCTGGGCGCTGGTCAGGCCGAAACGACGCTCGCGACCGGCATAGGCGTCGAGCGCCTGCTGCAGCTGCCCGGCGTCGAAGTCCGGCCACAGGGCCTCGGTGAACCACAGTTCGGTATAGGCGAGTTGCCACAGCAGGAAGTTGCTGATGCGGGTGTCGCCGCCGGTGCGGATGAACAGGTCCGGCGGCGGCAGGTCGGCCAGGGCCACCTGGCTGCCCAGCAGCGCTTCGTCGATCTGCTCGGGCAGCAGGCGACCGGCCGCCACTTCGACGGCCAGGGCGCGCGCGGCGCGGGCGATGTCCTGGCGGCCACCGTAGCTGGCAGCGATCGACAGGGTCAGGGTGGTGTTGTCGGCGGTGCGCTGCTCGGCCAGCTGCATGCGGCTGACCAGCCCGGCGCCGAAGCGCTCGCGTTCGCCGATGAAGCGCACGCGCACGCCACGCCGGTGCAGCTCGTCCACTTCGCGGTCGAGTGCACCGAGGAACAGCTTCATCAGCGCGTCCACTTCCTCCTGCGGCCGGCCCCAGTTCTCGCTGGAGAAGGCGAACAGGGTCAGCGCCGGAATGCCCAGTTCAAGGCAGCGCTCGATGGTGCGGTTGACCGCGCGCGCGCCGGCACGGTGGCCGATCACGCGGGGGCGACGGCGCTGCTGTGCCCAACGCCCGTTGCCATCCATGATGATGGCAATGTGGCGGGGCAGGGAGGCAGGCAACGGAGGCGGGACTGAAGGCATCGACTTCAGACCGACAGCAGTTCTTTTTCCTTGTCGGCAACGACCTTGTCGACGTCCTTGATGTTGGCGTCGGTCAGCTTCTGGATGTCGTCTTCGCCGCGCTTCTTCTCGTCTTCGCTGATCGCTTTGTCCTTGACCAGCTTGGCGATTTCCTTGTTCGCGTCCTGACGGATGTTGCGGATCGCGATCTTGGCGCCTTCCCCTTCCTTCTGCACCTGCTTGACCAGCTCCTTGCGGCGCTCTTCGGTCGGCGGCGGCATGTTGATGCGGATCGCGGTGCCCAGCGTGTTCGGAGTGAACTCGGCGTTGTAGAGACCCTTTTCGATCTCCTTGATCATGCCTTTGTCGAACGGGGTGACCAGCAGCGAGTGGGCGTCGGCGTTGGAGATCGACGCGACCTGGTTCAGCGGGGTGCTGGCGTTGCCATAGGCGCTGACCGTCACGCGGTCCAGCAGGGCCGGGGTGGCACGGCCGGTCCGGATGGAGGTGAGGGTGTGCTTCAGAGCGTCAATGCTCTTGGCCATGCGCGTCTGCGCGTTGTTCTTGATGTCGTTGAGCATCGCCCGGTCCTGGATGTATCTGGAATCGGGCGATTATAGGCGAATACGGGACGCTGCCGGGCCTGAATCGGCCCGGTCGTCGCTTTGCGCTCAGGCTCAGGCCGGGTCGCGGCCCTGGACCAGGGTGCCGATGTTCGCGCCGTTGAGGATCTTCAGCAGTTCGCCCGGCTGGCCCATGTCGAACACGCGCATCGGCAGGTCGCTGTCGCGGGCCAGAGCGAAGGCCGCTGTGTCCATCACTTCCAGGCCGCGGCGGATCACTTCGTCGTAGCTCAGGCTGTCGAAGCGGACCGCATCGCTGTGCTTGTTCGGGTCCTTGTCGTACACGCCATCGACCTTGGTGGCCTTCAGCAGCAGGTCGGCGCCGATCTCGATCGCGCGCAGTGCGGCGCCGGAGTCGGTGGTGAAGAACGGGCTGCCGACGCCGGCAGCGAAGATCACCAGGCGGCCCTTTTCCAGGTGGCGGATGGCGCGGCGGCGGATGTAGTCCTCGCACACGTCGTTGATCTTGATCGCGCTCATCACCCGGGCCTTGGCACCCAGCTTCTCGAGGGCGTCCTGCATGGCCAGGGCGTTGATGACGGTGGCCAGCATGCCCATCTGGTCGCCGGTTACGCGGTCCATGCCGCCGGCGGCCAGGCCGGCGCCGCGGAAGATGTTGCCACCTCCGATCACCAGCGCCACTTCGGCACCGGCCTGCTGGGCTTCGATGACCTCACGGGCGAGGCGATTGATGATCTTGGGGTCGATGCCGTAGTCCTCGTCTCCCATCAGCGCCTCCCCGGACAGTTTCAGAAGGATGCGGCGATAGGCGAGCTTGGACATGTGGACCTCGGGTGCGTGGAAATCGCGGGCGATTCTACGCGCATGCGGCGTTGTGCCAAAGTGTTTTGTGCACTGCGGCGCAGAATCCGATGGTTCGCCCCGGTCGGCCGGGGCGTCCCGTTCAGCCCAGTTCGGCGCTGGCCGTGGCTGACAGCTCGTCATGGCCCAGCGCCCCCGGCGAGCGGGCGATCACCCGGTTGCGGCCCAGGTTCTTGGAGCGGTACAGCACGTCGTCGGCCGCGCGCAGCAGGTCCTGGACGTCGGCGAAGCGCTCGTAGCCGCCCTGGGTGGCCACGCCGGCGGAGAAGGTGACGAACAGCGGCCCGCCCTCCAGCTCGGCCATCGGCGTGGCGACGATGTTGGCCAGCACCCGGCGGATCACGTCCAGGGCCACGCTTTCGCTGGTGTTGGGCAGCAGCGCGACGAACTCCTCGCCGCCGAAGCGGGCCACGGTGTCGCTGTTGCGCAGCTGGCCCTGCAGCTTGCCGGCGAACGCGCGCAGCACCTCGTCACCGGTCAGGTGGCCGTGGGCGTCGTTGATCTTCTTGAAGTCGTCCAGGTCGATGAAGGCCACCGACAGTGGCCAGCCCTGGCGGCCGGCACGCAGGAATTCCTGCTCCAGCACCGCTTCCAGCTGGCGGCGGTTGAGCACGCCGGTCAACGCATCACGATGGGCCTGGTCGGCCAGGCGCTTGGCGCGCGCCTCGAATTCGTCGGCACGGCGGCGTGCCTGGTCGGCATCCTGCAGTTCGCGCAGGTTGCGCAGCGTGGCCAGTTCCTGCGCGTGATCGATCAGCTCGCGCACCCGCGCCGGCGAATTGAGGCCGGCATCGAACAGGCTGGCGATGTCGGGCAGGGCCTCGCTGATGCGGGCCAGCACCTGGTCGAAGCGCGCGCTGTCCAGCTCCAGGCGGTCGTGCACCTGCTGCAGGGCGCGCTCGCGCGCGGCATCGGCGTCGTTATCCAGCCAGATGTCGGCCACTGCGCCGGACAGTTGCACGCAGGCCTGGAACGGCGACTCGGCGGCGTCCTCGTCCTCGCTGTGGCTGATGCTCTCCACCAGGTAACGTGGCAGGCCCCATTGCTCGGCCACCCAGGCGCCGACGTCGGCGTGGCTGCAGCCCAGCGCCTCGCGCTCGCGGGAAACCAGGTCGATGTTGTCGCGTGCCTCGCGCAGCAGTGGCAGGTAGCGCTCCGACTCGGCCTGGGCCAGGCACAGCACGCCCAGGTCCTGCAGCAGTCCGGCCAGCATCAGCTCCTCCAGCCGGCGCAGGCCGCGCGCCTGGCCCAGCTGGCTGGCGGCCAGGGCACTGAGGATGCTGCGCTTCCACGCGTACTGGCGCAGGTCATGATCGGCGCCACCGCCGGTCAGGCCCTGGGTGACGGTGAAGCCGAGGGCGAGGCTGATCGTGGCGTTCAGGCCCAGCATGGTCAGCGCCTGGCCGAGGTTCTCGATGCGGCGGCGGCTGGCATACAGCGGCGAATTGGCGATGCGCAGCATGCGAGCGCTCAGCGCCATGTCGATGGCGATGATGTCGGCGGCGGTGGCGATGTCCGCTTCCGGGTCCTGAGCCAGTTCGATGATGCGCAGGGCAATACCGGGTGGCGAAGGCAGGTTGCGGCAGAGCGCCAGGGCAGCTGTCAGCTCGGGAGGCATGTCGGGTCGTTCAATTCCATTGGGGCAAGAATACCTAGGAATGCATCACAGTCCGCGATTTTCGTTCCTGCTAAGTGACTGAGGATTCCCTGCGGCTGAGTATCGGCTTGATTCGAGCGCAACGCAAAGGTGCCGGTTGTGCGCACCAACGGTGCGCACCCACCGATGGGCCATGGGTTAATCCCTGGGCCCATGCATAAAAAAAGAGCCGCGGTTTCCCGCGGCTCCTTCTGGTCGTTTCACAGCCGAAGGGCTGGAATCAGACCTGCATCGCCTTGGCAACTTCGGCGGCGTAGTCTTCCACCACCTTTTCGATGCCTTCGCCGACGATCAGCAGCTTGAAGCCTGCCACGTCCGCGCCAGCGGCCTTGACCACCTGCTCGACGGTGGTGTCGCCCAGCACGTAGGTCTGGCCGTACAGGGTCACGTCGCTGACGATCTTGTTGATCTTGCCGCTGATGATCTTTTCCAGGATGTCGGCCGGCTTGGCCTTGTCCTTCTCGGTCATCTTGGCCAGCTCGATTTCCTTTTCCTTTTCGACGAACTCGGCCGGAACGTCCGCAGCCTTGTTGTGCGGCGGCTTCAGCGCGGCCACGTGCATCGCCAGGCCACGGGCCAGCTCGACGTCGCCGCCGATCAGGTCGACCAGCACGCCAACCTTGCCGTTGGTGTGGACGTAGGCACCGATGTTGCCGGTGGTGTCGACCTTGACCATGCGGCGGATCTGGATGTTCTCACCCAGGGTCTGCACGGCGGTGGCGCGGGCTTCTTCAACGGTGCGGCCGTCGGCCAGCGTGGCGGCCTTCACGGCTTCGACGTCGGTGGCGCCCGATGCCAGGGCAGCGGCAGCGACGGCGTTGACGAAGGACTTGAAGTTGTCATCGTTGGCGACGAAGTCGGTTTCCGAGTTGACTTCGACCAGCACGGCCTTGCCGCCGTCCTGGGCCAGGCCCAGACGGCCTTCGGCGGCCACGCGGTCAGCCTTCTTGTCGGCCTTGGCAGCGCCGGACTTGCGCATGGCTTCAGCAGCGGCGTTGATGTCGCCGTTGGCTTCGGTAAGCGCCTTCTTGCATTCCATCATGCCGGCGCCGGTGCGCTCGCGCAGTTCCTTGACCAGGGAAGCAGTGATTTCCACGGGATTACCTCACGAAAGAAAGGGGTTGGGCCGGCATGGTGGCCGGCCCGTGTGACACGGTCCTGTCACGCGCCGGGGGCTGCGTGCAGGGAGGGTGGACGCCGGGCGTCCACCCGGGGCCTGGATCAGGCCTGGGCGTCGTCGCCCTTCTTGGCAGCCTTCTTGGCCGGAGCGCGGCGGGCCGGCTTCTCTTCGCCTTCAGCAGCGGCTTCAGCGAACTCTTCCTCGCGCACCGAAGCGGCGTGCGGGGCAGCGGCCTTGCCTTCCAGCACGGCGTCGGCAGCGGCGCGGGCGTACAGCTGCACAGCGCGGATGGCGTCGTCGTTGCCCGGGATGGCGTAGTCCACCAGTTCCGGGTTGTAGTTGGTGTCGACCACGGCGATGACCGGAATGCCCAGCTTCTTGGCTTCCTTGATCGCGATGTCTTCGTGGCCGATGTCGATCACGAAGATGGCGTCCGGCAGACGGTTCATGTCCTTGATGCCGCCCAGCGAGGCTTCCAGCTTGTCGCGCTCGCGACGCAGGCCCAGCACTTCGTGCTTGACCAGCTTCTCGAAGGTGCCGTCGGTTTCACCGGCTTCCAGTTCCTTCAGGCGGGCAACCGACTGCTTGACGGTACGGAAGTTGGTCAGGGTGCCGCCCAGCCAACGCTGGTTCATGAACGGCATGCCGCAACGCTCGGCTTCTTCCTTGATGGTTTCGCGGGCGCTGCGCTTGGTGCCCAGGAACAGGACGGTGCCGCGCTTCTGGGCAACCGACGAGATGAAGTTCATCGCATCGTTGAACAGCGGGACGGTCTTTTCCAGGTTGATGATGTGGATCTTGCCGCGGGCGCCGAAGATGTACGGAGCCATCTTCGGGTTCCAGTAGCGGGTCTGGTGGCCGAAGTGGACGCCGGCTTCCAGCATCTGACGCATGGTGACCTGGGGCATTGCAATACTCCTGATATGGAACCAGCGATTCCGCCCGCGGGATAGGTATGCGGGACGCGTGGAAGCGCGATCGGTTCCGGGGTTGGGCTTCCCTGTTGCCTCCGTGGCCGAACTCCTCGCGGAGCACCCCGGCACGGATGGGGGCAGCAGGTGTGGATTCACCGGTGACGTCCGGTGTGGACGGGCTCCCGCGCACGCAGGCGGCAGGAATCCGGTCGATTATAGCCCGCTGGGGGCGTCCGCTGCAATTGCAGGGTCAGATGCGGCCAGATCGACCTCGCGGCCGTCCTGCAGACGGGCCCGGAAGTGGCCGCCCACATAGCCATCGGGGCGGGCAGGCAGGGGCCAGCGGCGTTCATGGCCTGCGAGGATATAGCCGGCCAGCCCGGCCACCAGCAGCGACGATTGGCCGTCGGCCGCTATGAATCGCAGATCGTGCAGGCGGCCATGCAGCGTACTGGAATTGCTGAGTCGCAGCACGGCCTGAGGCCCAAGTGCCTCGACGCGGGCCTGCAGCCGGGCATGCAGCGCTGGCGCCGCTGGGCTGCGGAACAACGGCAGCGAGTAGCGGGGCAATCCCGGCAAGGCCGGCGCCAGTACGATCCGATAGGCCTGTTCACCCACCGATGCTGGCGGACCGGCTGGCAGCAGCCAGACGCGCTGGGTGCTGCCAGGGGCCAGGTCCAGCCGCGCAGGGCTGACCCGGATCCGGTCGCTGGGCTGCAGTCGTTCGGCGTCCAGTTGCTGCTCCCAGGCCAGCACCTGCCCCTGCCAGCGGCCGGGCCCCGGATTGCGCAGCCACAGTTCCGCGCGGCCGCCTTCGGCGGGTAGCTGCAGGGTGGTCGGCAACAGCTCCAGCGCCGCCGAGGGCTGCGCCAGCAGCAGTCCAAGCAGGATCAGCAGCGCGCGCATCAGTAGATGAGGGTCACGGAAGGCATTGCGCTGTCGTCTGTCGCCGGTGGTGCGAGGTCGTGGACCTGGGGCGGCACCTTGGGGGCGTCACTGCGCTGGTGTGGCGCCGCGCAACGGGGAGCGCCGGCATCGTCGCTGCAGGATTCGACCACGGTCAGCCGGATCTGCAGCGTGCTGCTGCGCGGTTCGGCGCGGGCCGGCGTGCTGGCGACCAGCATCGCCCCGATCAGAAATGCGCGAACCACCTGCCACCCACCGTGCTGAAAGACTCGCTGCGCGGTATCGGCCGGATGCGCCGCAACTGTAGCGCCGAGCCCGCGCTCGGCACGGCCTTCGTCCGGTAGGTGCCGACCGTTGGTCGGCACTCAGGTCAGTAGGTGATCGTCACCGTCACCAGGTCGTTGTAGGTGCCGGCCGGGGGCTGGCCGGTGACCGGCGGTACCCGGCCGTAGATGGTCAGCTGCTGTGCGCTTCCGGTGCCGGTGCTGCTGGCCGTGTCGACCGTCAGGGTGTTGCCCCAGCGCTGGCTTCGTGCCGGATCCCGGTACAGCTCGTAGGGCAGGTAGTAGGTGCTGTTGCCGATGGTGGTGGCCATGCGCCGGGTGGTGGTGGCGGCGGGATTGTTCCGGCCGTTGTTCAGGCCGACCTGGAAGGCGGTGTTCTTCAGGCAGGTCAGGGTGAGGGTGGCGGTCTGGTCGATGTTGGCCGGGATGCCGCCGGTGACGTTGCCGAAATTCATGTTGGTGGTGACGTAGCTGCCGCATTGCGGCAGCACGTTGGCGGTAGCGGTGAAACTGAAGGCCGCGCTCGCGCTGTTGGTACCGGTGGCGCCGCCGTTGCATGTGGCGGGGACGGTGGCGCTACCGGCCAGCACCTCGTTCCAGGCCCAGGTCAGCACCACGCTGGCACCGCTGAAAGTGCTGCTGTACGCGCCGGAGGCCAGGACCTGGTTGGCCGGAATCTGACCGAACAGCTGCACAGTCTGCGCACCACTACCGCCGGTCAGCAGCGGTACGTTGTAGCTCATGGTCAGCTCCTGCGCTGGCGGCGTGCCGCGCGGGACCAGACCAGTGACCTGGCCGAAGCTGGCGTTGTTGTACAGCTGGAAATTCATCGTGTCGCTGGTAGAGGTGGCCATCGTGCGGAACGTGGAACTGCTGCCGCCGCCACTGCCTGCGCCGATGCCCACGCAGACGCGCACGCCGGTGGTGGCCAGCAGGCTCAGCGCGGCGGTGGTGCAGGTCACCGTGATGTTGAGGTTGGCCGTGCTCGGGCCGGGTGCATTGCTGTTGATGTTGCCGAACGGCAGGGTCGGATCGGCGACCGCCGTGCAGACCGCGGTGGCGCCGGCCGGCGCCGCTGCCAGCAGGCCGGCCCACAGCAGCAGGAAGAGCAGCAGCACCCTCATGGCGCCACCTCCGGAATGCACTGCTGCGGTGCCGGCTTCGGGCGGGCACCGGACGCCACCACCTTGGGCAGGTCCGGTACCTTCACCCGGCACGGGCCATGGCTGGTGGTGACGTACAGCACGCTGCCGGCGGCGACATCTTCCAGGTAGAGCAGGCCGTCGTAGCCGACCGTGGCCTGGCGACCGTCAGGCAGCTGCACCTCGCTGCCCACCTCCAGAGGCTGGCCGTCCATCGCCAGCAGGGTCAGGCTCAGTGACGACCGCGAACGCAGCTGGAAGGTCACGCGGGTGCCGGCGCGCTGGCGCGGCGTGACCCAGTCCTCGATGCGGTCGGCACGCATGTCTTCGGGCAGATCCAGCGTGTCGATCGAGACCCGGTTGCGCTGCCAGGACAGCAACGGACTGACCAGCAGCAGGCCGCGATCGTCGGTGACACCGATCAGGCGGTTCTCCAGCCGCACCGGGACGCCGCCGACGCCATTGGTGCTGATCACCGCGAACGCATCGGATACCTCGCGCGTGGCGAAGGCGTGCCCGCCCATCCATACCAGGCTGCCGCTGGCACTGGCGTAGGCATAGTTGAGCCCGCCCTGGCGCGAGGCGCCGAATGAATAGCGGCCGACATCGTTGAGGATGCCAACTTCGGCCAGGCCGCCGTTACCGTCCTCGCCGTGGCGCAACTGTGCGCGCCAGCCGACGCCGCCGGCACTGCCATCGCCGGGCACCGGCTGGGTCACGTCCGCCACCCAGCTCCGGCTGTCGCCGTTGCGCTGGCTGGAGAGGCTGGCCTGGCGATTGTTGCCCAGGCTGGCAGTCATCGACAGGTAGATGCTGCGGTCATCGCTGCGGTCCAGGTTCTGGTTCACCGACAGGTAGGCCGACCAGCGTTGGCTCCAGGTGCGCGACCAGAACAGGCTGGCATAGCGGTTGTCGTCGCCGTCGGGGTAGCGCAGGCGCAGATAGCTGGCGCTGAGCGTGCCCAGCCGCAGCAGGTCCAGGCCGACCGTGGCCTGCTCGCTGATGCTTGGTGGCAGGTTGCCCTGCAGCGCGCCCAGGTCGCGGTAGTCGCCGTGGCTGCGCACGCTGCGCAGATTGACGTTGAAGCGACGGTTGTTCCAGCTGTAGCCCAGCGCCCATTGCCCACCCTGCAGGCCGTGGTAGTCACTGTGCGCATAGGCGGCATTGAACACGCCGGCGGCGCCGAGCAGCCACCAGCCGCCAATGCCGCCCTGCGCCAGGCCGCCGCCGCCTTCGGCATGCGCCTCGCCGGTGAACGCGTCGGTGACACCGCCGCGCCAGCTGGCGCTGGCCACCGTGCGATCGTCATAGGCGAAGGAGCGCTCGCCGAAATCCCGGCGCAAGTGGCCGACGCCGACCGACCAGTCCGACAGGCCCTTGGCCAGCAGCTGCTGGGTGCCGTAGAAGCTGAAGTCCAGCGTCTGCATGCGTCCGAATGCGTCGGTCACCACCACCTGCGCGTTGCCGGTGCCGCTGATGCCGGGCTGTGCTGCGAGCTGGAAGGGACCGACCGGCACCTGCCCGCTGTACTGGCGCAGGCCATCGACATACAGCTCGACCGTGGAGGGCACCACGGCCTGGCCGAGGAAGCTCGGCGTGGGCGTCAGCACGCGGTAGGGCTGCAGGCCATAGTTGCGGCCGATCTGCAGGCCACCCAGGCGCACGGGGCGGGTCCAGTCGACGAACCCACTGTAGAAATCGCCGACCTCCAGGGTCGTTGCGCTATCGGGGAAATCCAGGCTCCAGCGTGTGTCCAGGCGCACGCTGGAGCCGCGCCAATGGCGATCGCCGGGTTGCTGGTAGCGGCGGCTGATGGCGGTGTTCTCGAAAGTGCCATTGCCGATACCGAACACGCGCAGCTCCGAGCTCAGGCTGAGGGTGCCGAGCGTGTCCACCCGGCTGCCGTAGACGTCGTAGTTGAGCAGCACGCCGGGCGAGGCGCTGCCGGTGGGGGCGCGCGTCTGCGGGCGGCTGAGCACGGTGGTGGGCAGTGTCAGCTGGTCCAGTGGCACGTCCAGCGCCAAGGTCTGCATGTGGGCGTCGTAGCGCACCACCGCACCGCTGATCTGGTCCAGGTAGACCGGTGTATCGCCGCTGGCGTTGAAGCCGAGCTGGCGCAGCACTTCGGGGCTGGCCTGCAGCCGGCCACGGTTCTCGGTGAACGGCAGCAGGCCGCGCGGCGTGCTGTTGAGCGACACATCCAGGTACAGCGTCTGGCTGGCGGTCAGTGGGGTGGGGGCGGGCAGGATCGCATCGGCCGACACGCCGGATACATCAGCAGCCGTGGCCACGCCGGACACATCTGCAGCCTCGGTCGCCGCGGGAGCCAGGGCAGCCAACAGCGCGCCCATCAACGCCTCAGCGAGCCGGTGGGGGCGACAGTGGCGTCTGTTCCGACTCGCCATTGAGCTTGGCCGTGATCTGGTCGTTGTCGCGGTCGATCGCCGTGCGTTCGATCGGCCAGCGCATCACCTGGCCGGGCAGTACGTAGCCCAGCAGCCCGGGATGGACGATGCGCGGGCGCGTGGCGCTGCCCAGCGCGAGATCGGCGATCTGAGCGTAACTGTTGCCCGAATTGGCTACTTCGACGCCGTTGCGGCCGTCCGCCAGCTTTACCAGCCGGGCCTGCAGCTGCGGCGCCAGCGTGCCGGCCGAGGGCTGCACGAACACCGGGATCGAATAGCGCAGGACGAACTGCATGCCACCCGCGCGGGTGGCCAGGTCGGGCACCTCGTCAACGATCAGGCGGTAATGTTGCTGTGCCGCTGGCGGTTCCTTGTCCGCACGCATGACCCGCACCAGCTGCTGCTGTCCGGCGGCCAGTTCCTGCATCGGTGGAGTGGCCATCAACGCATCGGTGGGCAGCAGCTGTTCCTGGCCGTCCTGCTGCACCCAGCGGAACACGCGTACCTGCAGCTTCACCGGTGAGGTGCCGCTGTTGGTCAGCCACAATTCGCCGGCACGCTGGCGGGCTTCCAGCTGCAGGCTGGTCGGGGCCACCTGCAGGCTGGTAGCGCCGGCGGCCGCGATGGCGAGCAGGTACAGGGCGAGCAGCGCCACGCCGGTGGCGCGCCACGGGCGGGATCCGGCCATGCGGGCGTGCTCCATCAATAGGTGATCGTGGCGGTAACCGTATCCAGGTAGCTACCGGCGGCCGGGTTGTTGGTGCTCAGGTTCAGGATCTGGCCGTAGACGATGTAAGGCACGGCCAGGCCGGTGCCGATGCCGGCCTGGGTGTTGGTGCCGGTTGTGGCGCCCCAGACCAGGGTATGTGCGGCATCCTGGTAGAGCTGGTAGCCGACGTAGTTGTTGGCGGTCACCGCCGCATTGGTGTTCTTCATCCGCCGAGTGGTGACGTCATTGGCGGTGCTGGCATTGGCGCCCGCATTCAGCGAGATCGTGTACGGGGTCAGTGCCGAGCACTGGGCGGTTACCGTGCCCTGGCCCAGGGTGGGCGTGGTGGTGGTTGATGCCGCGGTGCCGAAGTCCACGTTGGTCGCGGCCGCCGCCGTGATGGTGCAGGCCTTGGTGACCACCAGGGTGACATTGAAGGTGGTGGTGTCGGCGGCCATTGCCGGGCTGGACAGCAGGAACCCGGCCACGGCCCATGCCAGCGGGGATCGAACTGGGGATCGCATGAACAACCTCCCTGACCCGAAGGTCCGTTGAACAAGGCGAAGACGGCACGTTCGGTGCCGCTTGGACGACGGTGGGTCCAGCTTAGGAGGCGTAAGTGTCTGTAATCCGTGATAATTAGGCAGACGAAAGAGCGGAGGCCATCACGCTTTCACTTTCCTTGCCGGAACCGTGCATGACCCGGATCGGCAGTTGGGTGGCGTTCGTTCAGATTGCGGCCGGATCGGCGATAATGGGTGCCATGAGCGTGAATCTGAAAACCCCGCAGGAAATCGAGATGATGCGCATCGCCGGCCGCCTGGCCAGCGAAGTGCTCGACATCGTCACCCCCCACGTCAAGCCCGGTGTCACCACCGAGGAACTGGACCGCATCTGCCACGACCACATCGTGAACGTGCAGGGCGCGATTCCGGCCAACGTCGGCTACCGCGGCTTCCCGAAGACCGTGTGCACCTCGGTCAACAATGTCATCTGCCACGGCATCCCCAGCGAAGGGAAGGTGCTCAAGGATGGCGACATCATCAATATCGACGTCACCGTCATCAAGGACGGCTGGCACGGCGACACCAGCCGCATGTACTTCGTCGGCACCCCGTCGGTGATGGCCCGCCGCCTGGTGGAAACCACGTACGAAGCCATGTGGCGCGGCATCCGCGCGGTGCGCCCGGGGGCCACCCTGGGCGACATCGGCCATGCCATCCAGAGCTATGCCGAAGGCGAGCGTTTCAGCGTGGTGCGCGAGTACTGCGGCCACGGCATCGGCAAGGTCTACCACGACGAGCCGCAGGTGGTGCATTACGGCCGCCCGGGCCAGGGCCTGGTGCTGCAGCCCGGCATGACCTTCACCATCGAACCGATGATCAACGAGGGCACCCGCTACAACAAGGTGCTGCCGGATGGCTGGACCGTGGTGACCAAGGACCGCAAGCTGTCGGCGCAGTGGGAGCACATGGTCGCGGTCACTGAGACCGGCGTCGACGTGCTGACGCTGTCGCCGGGCGAGTCGCAGGTCTCCTGACGATGCTGCCGGCGAGTTCGCTGCTGGACACGCCGGCCGCGTCGCTCAACGACCCGGACTGGGCTGCTGCCGCGCGCCAGGCGCTGCAGCAGGCCGACGCGCGCCTGTATCGCCGCTTCGACCAGGGCGACAACATCGAGCGCCTGCTGGCGCTGCGGGCGCGCGCGGCCGACCATCTGATCCGCCTGGCCTGGCAGCGTTGCCTGCCGGCCGACAGCGGCCTGTCGCTGTTCGCGGTCGGTGGCTATGGCCGGGGGGAACTGTTTCCGCGTTCGGACATCGACCTGCTGGTGTTCGGCGACCCGCCCGCACAACTGGCGCATGAAGCGGCATTGGCACGCCTGTTCGCGCTGCTGTGGGACTGCGGATTGGCGGTCAGCCATGCGGTGCGTTCTGCATTGCAGTGCCGCGAGGCGGCGGCTGACCAGACCGTGCTGACCGCGCTGATCGAGGCGCGTCCGATCCTGGCTGATGATGCAGCGCGCCGTGCGCTGCGCGAGGCCATCGACGACCGCGAGCTGTGGCCGGCGCGTGCCTTCTTCCTGGCCAAGCTGGAAGAGCTGCGCAACCGCCACCAGCGCTTCGGCGATACTGCCGACAACCTGGAGCCGGATATCAAGGATGGTCCCGGCGGCCTGCGCGATCTCAACACGCTGGGCTGGATGGCGCTGCGCGCCTTCGGCGTACGCGACCTGGAAGCGCTGGTCGGCCTGGGCCACCTGGGTGCCGACGAAGCGGCTGCGCTGAAGCGCGAGCGTGCGGTGCTGGCGCGGCTGCGCTTCGGCCTGCACCTGGTCGCGCGCCGCCCGGAAGAGCGCCTGCGTTTCGATTACCAGAAGACCCTGGCCGCGCGCCTGGGCTTCGAAGACGATGCCGAGAATCTCGGTGTCGAGAAAATGATGCAGGGCTTCTACCGCGCCGCGCTGGTGGTGCGCCGGATCAGCGACCGCCTGCTGCAGCGCTTCGAGGAACAGTTCGATGGCGAGGCCCAGCCGGAACCGCTGACCGTGGGCTTCTCCCTGCGCCGCGGCTACCTGGCCGCCAACGAGGCCGACTGGCCGCGCGGTGACATCGGCCAGGTGTTCGCCCTGTTTTCCAGCTGGGCCAACAATCCACAGGTGCGAGGCCTGCATTCGCTGACCGCGCGCGCGCTGGCCGAAGCGCTGCCGTTGTTGCCGGCCTACGACCAGGCCGATGCCGATGCACGCGAGCAGTTCCTGTCCCTGCTGCGCGGCCAGCGCCCGGTCGACACGCTTTCGCGCATGGCGCGGCTGGGCGTGCTTGGCCAGTGGATCCCCGCGTTTGCCCAGGTCAGCGGGCGCATGCAGTTCGACCTGTTCCATGTCTATACGGTCGACCAGCACACGCTGATGGTCCTGCGCAACATCGGCCAGTTCGCCAGCAGCCGTGCCGACGAGCGCTTCTCGATCGCGCACGAAGTGTGGCCACGCCTGCGCAAGCCGGAACTGCTGCTGCTGGCTGGCCTGTTCCATGACATCGCCAAGGGCCGCGGCGGCGACCACTCGGAACTGGGTGCGGTGGACGCGCGTGCGTTCTGCCAGGCGCATGCGCTCAGTGGCACCGATACCGAGCTGGTGGCATGGCTGGTCGAACAGCATCTGCGCATGTCGGTGACCGCGCAGAAGCAGGACATCGCCGATCCGGTGGTGATCCATCGCTTCGCCACCCTGGTCGGCAGCCGCGACCGCCTGGACTACCTGTACCTGCTGACCTGTGCCGACATCGCCGGCACCAGCCCGAAGCTGTGGAATGCCTGGAAGGACCGCCTGCTGGCCGACCTGTACTTCGCCACCCGGCGCGCGCTGCGCGAGGGGCTGGAGCATCCGGTACCGGCCGCCGAACGCGTGGCCGAGGCACGTGACAGCGTGCGCGCACTGGTGCGCGAGCAGGGTTACGACGATGCCACCATCGATCGCCAGTTCGCGGTGATGCCGGATGAGGGCTTCATTCGTCTGCGCCCCGAGCAGCTGGCCTGGCAAGCAGCCGCGCTGGTACCGGTGAAGCAGGGCCAGGCGCTGGTGAAGGTGCGCCGGATCAGTGTGGATGACCCGGCGCTGGAAGTATTCGTGCACTCGCCCGACCGCGACGGCCTGTTCGCCGCGATCGTGATGACCCTGGACCGCAAGGGCTATGGCATTCACCGCGCACGCGTGCTGGACGGTCCGGCCGATACCATCTTCGATACCTTCGAAGTGAACCCGGCCGACACGTTTGCCGATGGCAGCAGTGCCAACCTGGAGGCGGCGCTGCGCGAGGCACTCAGTGGTGACCTGGCGCGCCTGCGGCCGTCGCGCCGTGTGGTACCGCGGCAACTGCGGCACTTCCGCTTCGCTCCGCGCATCGAGTTCCGCGATGAACCGGGCGCAACCCGTTTTGCCCTGGTCGCTCCCGACCGTCCCGGCCTGCTGGCCGATGTGGCGTTCGTGCTGCGCAACCAGGGCCTGCGCGTGCATGATGCGCGCATTGCCACGTTCGGCGAGCGCGCCGAAGACACCTTCGTGATCAGTGACGAACACGACCTCCCCCTGACTGAACCTGCCCGGCAGCAGCTGCATGACGCAATGCTGGCCTGCCTGGACCCTGATCGAAACGCCGGAGACCCCGCCTGATGGCCACCAAGCCCGCCAAGAAGACCGCCGCGACCCCCAAGAGCGCAGCGGCCCGGAAACCTGCTGCAGCCGCACCGGCCGCAAAGAAGGCCACTGCGCCGAAGAAGGCCGCTGCGGTGAAGGCCCCGGCGAAGAAAATGGCTGCGGTCAAGCGTGCTGTGAAGAAGCCGGCCCCGGCCAAGAGCGCGGAAGCCGTCCGCGCCGAAACCATCGCCCGCAAGTCGCTGCGCAAGCCGTCGGCACCCGGCGTGGAAGAACTCAAGTTCGGCATCGAAAGCGCCTTCGAGCGCCGCGCCACGTTGACCCTGCATGAGCTGGAAGGCTCGACCAGGCCGCTGGTCAACCGCGTGATCGACGGTCTCGAGAGCGGTGAATTCCGCGTCGCCGAGCCGGACGGCCAGGGCGGCTGGAAGGTCAACGAGTGGCTGAAGAAGGCCGTGCTGCTGTATTTCCGCGTCAACGACATGGCGGTGGTCGATGCACGACCGGCACCGTTCTGGGACAAGGTCGAGTCGCGCTTCGCCGGCTATGACGAAGCGAAGTTCCGCCGTGGCGGCGTGCGCGTTGTGCCCGGTGCGATCGCCCGCCGCGGCACGTACTTCGGCAAGGACGTAGTGCTGATGCCGAGCTTCACCAACATCGGCGCCTACGTCGGCGAAGGCACCATGGTCGATACCTGGGCCACCGTCGGTTCCTGCGCGCAGATCGGCCAGCACTGCCACCTGTCCGGCGGCGCCGGCATCGGCGGCGTGCTGGAGCCGCTGCAGGCCAGCCCGACCATCATCGAGGACCACTGCTTCATCGGTGCGCGTTCGGAAGTGGTGGAGGGCGTGGTGGTGGGCCACCACAGTGTGATCGGCATGGGCGTGTTCCTCAGCCAGAGCACCCGCATCTACAACCGCGCCACCGGCGAGATCAGCTACGGCTACATCCCGCCGTACAGCGTGGTGGTGTCCGGCTCGCTGCCGAGCAAGGACGGCACCCACTCGCTGTACTGCGCGGTGATCGTCAAGCAGGTTGATGCCAAGACCCGCAGCAAGACCAGCGTCAACGACCTGCTGCGCGGCCTGGCCGACTGAAGGTGAGTGCGCCGGAGGAGCTGGCGCAGTCCGCGATCTACCGGCATCCGTCCGACAACGCGTTCGGACGGATGCTGCCGCGCCTGCTGCACGCTCCGCGCTGGACCCGGTTGCGCCGGGCACTGTCGCGGCGCTGGCCGATGCCGGTGCTGGTCAGCGACGTGCGCGACGTGGTCTACGCGAGCTGGTGGGTCGATGTGCGCCATGCCCCGCCAGCGCCACCAGGCCATCACTACGTGGTCCATGCCGGACGCACGCCTTACACCGTTCTCAGCTATCGCCATGGCCACTTCGGGCCGGCGCTGGCGGGACCGCTGCGCTGCCTGATGCCGTCGCCAGGGCAGAGCAACTGGCGCTGGTACCTGCGCCGTGACGATGATCCGGGCGGGACCCCGGTCGTGCTGTTCGATCGCAACGTGATGGACCAGCTGGCCTTCGTCGCCGGCGCGCGCGCTTTCAGCGATGCCATGCAGCCCCACCTGTCCACGCGCTTCGAGCATGTGGTGCGCGTCGATGGCGATGGGCACACCCTGATCGAAGGCGGGCAGGGGAGTGCGCCTGCGCTGCACCTGCAGTGGCGGGCCGCTGCGGGCTGGGAGGAAGGGGCGTGGCGGGGGGGCTTCGGGGGCCATCAGGCCCTGCTGCGCTTCCTGACCTGCCAGGATGAGGCCATTGCGCGCACCTGCGACCGGCGCTGGGCCAGCACCCGCATCGCACTGCAGGTGGATGTCGACAGCCTGCAGCCGCTGCAGCTGGAAGGCGAACTGCAGTGCCCGCGCCTGCAGGCGATGGACGTGGCGCTGCACGAGGGGCTGGCCTTCCGGCTGCCAAGGGTACCGTTCCGGGTCGTGTCCGAGCGCCTGTTGTGAGATTCTGGGCCTCTGTTTTCCAGCATCACAGATGGCCATGAGTACCACTGTCTACGGTTTGAAGAACTGCGATACCTGCAAGAAGGCGAGCAAGTGGCTGGACCGCTTCGGCGTGCCGTACACCTTCGTCGACTACCGCGACAACAAGCCGAGCCCGGAAACACTGCTGGCGTGGGCTGAGCAGCTGGGTGGCCTGGCCGCGATGGTCAACAGGTCCTCAACCACCTGGCGGCAGCTGCCGGACAACCGCAAGGCCGCAGATTCCGAGGCGGAATGGAAGCTGCTGCTGCGCGAGTACCCGCAGCTGATCAAGCGCCCGCTGGTGGTCACCGCCGACGGCACGGTCAGCCAGGGTTTCAGTGACAATGGCTTCAAGGCCCGCTTCGGCGTGGGTGACGCATGAGCGCGGTCCTCGACCTGACCTGCGAACTGATCGCACGGCCCTCGGTGACGCCGGACGATGCCGGCTGCCAGGCACTGCTGGCGGCACGCCTGAAGCAGGCCGGGTTCCAGTGCGATCACCTGCGGCTGGGCGAGGTCGACAACCTGTGGGCGACCCATGGCCAGGGCGCGCCGGTGCTGGTGCTGCTGGGCCACACCGACGTGGTGCCGGCGGGCCCGCGCGAGGCGTGGGCCAGCGACCCGTTCACGCCGCAGATCCGCGATGGCGTGCTGTACGGCCGTGGCACCGCCGACATGAAGGGCAGCGTGGCGGCGTTCGTGGTGGCGGCCGAGCAGTTCGTGGCCGCGCATCCCGATCATCCCGGCACGCTGGCGGTGCTGCTGACCAGCGACGAGGAGGGCGATGCCATCGATGGCGTGCGCCACGTCGCACGGCTGTTCGCCGAGCGCGGCCAACGCATCGACTGGTGCATCACCGGCGAGCCGTCGTCGACCGCGACGCTCGGTGACCTGCTGCGCGTGGGCCGTCGTGGCAGCCTGTCGGCCAAGCTGCGGGTGCAGGGCGTACAGGGCCATGTGGCGTACCCGGAGAAGGCACGCAACCCGATCCACCAGGCGGCGCCCGCCCTGGCCGAGCTGAGCGCACGGCGCTGGGATGACGGCTACGAGAGTTTCCCGCCGACCAGCCTGCAGGTCTCCAACATCCATGCCGGTACGGGCGCCAACAATGTGATTCCCGGCGAGCTCGAGGTGGATTTCAACATCCGCTACAACCCGCACTGGGATGCGCCGAAACTGGAAGCGGAGATCACCGCGCTGCTGGATCGGCATGCCCTGCAGTACACGCTGAAGTGGCATCGCAGCGGCGAACCGTTCTACACCCCGGAAGGCACGCTGCGCGCCACTGCGCGTGCGGTGCTGGCCGAGCACATCGGCCGTGCACCGGAGGAAAGCACTGGCGGCGGCACCTCCGATGCCCGCTTCATCGCGCCATTGGGCGCGCAGTGCATCGAAGTGGGGCCGGTCAACGCCAGCATCCACCAGGTTGACGAGAACGTGCGCGTGGACGAACTGGAAGCACTGCCGGGGCTGTACCAGCGGCTGGTGGAGCGGCTGCTGGTGTGAGGCATGGCACCGGGCACGGCCCGGCGCTACCCCTGTGGGTGCCGACTGCTGGGTGCCGACCGTTGGTCGGCACACCTTCACCTGGTTGCCAACGCAACGGTTGCGCCGTGCCGGAAACCGGGGTAGGGTCGATGCCATGTCGATCCGCCTGGCCACCGCCGTCAATAACAACAACCGCAATAATCTGCGCGCGAATAATCGTGCGCGGCCGATGCGGGACTGCGCCCTGGGTAGATAGACAGCAACACACGCCCGGACACCAGAAAACCCGCATCGGTCGATGCGGGTTTTTTTTGTGCCCGGGCGCAGCCCCACCCGGGCCTGGATGGCCGGTCGAACACCCTCCCACCCGTGAAATTCCCCCAACAGGAGCTCCCCCATGTGTTCGATCTTCGGAATCTTCGGCCTGCAGGCCGGTGACGATCTTCCGGCCCTGCGCCGCCATGCGCTGGAACTGTCGCAGCGCCAGCGCCACCGCGGCCCGGACTGGAGCGGCGTGTATCTTGACGAAGGCGCGCTGCTGGTCCACGAGCGGTTGGCCATCGTCGACCCGGCCGGCGGCTCGCAACCACTGCTGTCGGCCGACGGCCAGCTGGCGCTGGCGGTCAACGGCGAGATCTACAACCACCAGCAACTGAAGGCCGCACTGACCACCGCCTATGACTTCCAGACCGGTTCGGACTGTGAAGTGATCAATGCGCTGTACCGCCAGGGCGCTTCGCCGGCGCAGTGGCTGGAGCAGCTCAATGGCATCTTCGCATTCGCGCTGTGGGACCGTGGTGCCGGTCGTGTGCTGGTGGCGCGCGACCCGGTCGGCGTGGTGCCGCTGTACTGGGGCCACGATGCCCAGGGACGCCTGCGCGTCGCCTCGGAAATGAAGGCACTGGTCGATACCTGTGCCGACGTCGCCCAGTTCCCGCCGGGCCACTATTTCGACAGTGCCAGTGGTGAGCTGGTGCGCTACTACCAGCAGCCGTGGCGCGACTACGCTGACGTGCAGGGTCGCCAGGCCGATCTGGCCGAGCTGCGCCAGGCCTTCGAGCATGCGGTGGAACGCCAGCTGATGAGCGATGTGCCGTACGGCGTGCTGCTGTCTGGTGGCCTGGACTCGTCGCTGGTGGCGGCGGTGGCCGCGCGCTATGCACGTCGTCGCATCGAGGATGGGGGGCAGACCGAAGCCTGGTGGCCGCGCCTGCACTCATTCGCGATCGGCTTGAAGGGCTCTCCCGATCTGGCCGCTGCCGCCATCGCCGCCGAGGCGCTGGGCACCGTGCATCACGGCTTCGAGTACACCTTCGAGGAGGGCCTTGATGCACTGCCGGAAGTGATCCGCCATATCGAAACCTACGACGTCACCACCATCCGCGCATCGACGCCGATGTTCCTGCTGGCACGGCGGATCAAGGCCATGGGGGTGAAGATGGTGCTTTCCGGCGAGGGCAGCGACGAGATCTTCGGTGGTTACCTGTACTTCCACAAGGCGCCGGATGCGCGTGAGTTCCACGACGAGCTGGTGCGCAAGCTCGACGCGCTGCACAACTACGACTGCCTGCGCGCCAACAAGTCGATGATGGCCTGGGGTGTGGAGCCGCGGGTGCCGTTCCTGGATCGCGAATTCCTCGATGTGGCGATGCGCTTCGACGCCGCGCACAAGATGGTCGGTGCAGGCTTTGGTAGCCGCCGCATCGAGAAGGCGGTGCTGCGCGAGGCGTTCGAAGGCTACCTGCCGGACAGCATCCTGTGGCGGCAGAAGGAGCAGTTCAGCGATGGCGTTGGCTATGGCTGGATCGACGGGCTGAAGGCGCATGCCGAAGCTCAGGTGAGCGACCGTGTGCTGGCAGCGGCCGACAAGCGCTTCCCGCACAACCCGCCGCAGACCAAGGAGGCCTACTACTACCGTCATCTGTTCGAGCAGTTCTTCCCGAGCCGGGCGGCCGCCGAGACCGTGCCGGGTGGCAAGTCCATCGCCTGCTCGTCGCCAGCGGCGATCGCGTGGGATGCCAGCTTCGCCGCTGCTGCAGATCCGTCGGGGCGTGCGATCGCTGGCGTGCACGAGCAGGCACTGGCGTAAGCCCCGAAAAAGGGACGGAGGGGGGGCGGGGCGCTTGTGCCACCAACGACTTAATCCCCTCCGTCCCCTTTTTGTATGATCGCCCCCCTGCACATTGGGGAATGTTCATGGACGTACACAGCGGGGGCCCGGCGCCACCGACGAAGTGGGGATGGCGCTACCTGGCCTGGGCTGGGGTCCCGCTGCTGGCTGGCGTGCTGCTGGCCCGTTATGCCGGGCCGGCGGCGCCCGAGGCTGTTGCCCGCGCCACGGCCACGGCCACGGCCGAAGCCACCTGGTTGCAGCATCTGGCGTCGCCGCTGGGCCTGTTCCTGCTGCAGCTGCTGGTGCTGCTGCTGGTGGCCAAGGGCGCAGGCGCGCTGCTCAAGCACTTTGGACAACCGGCGGTGATCGGCGAGATGGCCGCCGGCCTGATGATGGGCCCATTGATGCTCGGCAGCCTGTTGCCGCCGCTGCATGGAGCTCTGTTCCCGCCCAGCTCGCTGGGCCCGCTGGGCATGCTCAGCCAGTTGGGTGTGCTGATGTTCCTGCTGGTGGCCGGTGCCGAGCTGGACCTGGCGGCGCTGCGTGGACGCCGGCGTTTTGCCTTTACGGTCAGTCATGCCGGCATCGCGGTGCCGTTCGTGCTTGGCGTCGCCCTGGCGATCTGGCTGTACCCGCAGCACGGCCCACAGGGGGTGGGCTTCACCGCATTCGCACTTTTCGTCGGCATCTCGATGAGCATCACCGCGTTCCCGGTGCTGCTGCGCATCCTCGCCGACCGTGGCATCACGCAGACGTCGCTGGGCCAGACCGCGATTGCCTGCGCGGCTTTGGGCGATGCCACCGCATGGTGCCTGCTGGCACTGATCGTGGCCGCCGCCCAGGCCAGCGGATGGCTGCCGGCCAGCCTCAACCTGCTGTGCGTGGTCGCGTTCGTGGCGCTGATGCTGGGGCTGGTGAAGCCGTGGTTCGCCCGCCAGCAGATCGCGCCGGGCCGTGAGGGACGCTGGCTGCTCGGCATCCTGCTGCTGTCGCTGGGCAGTGCGCTGGTCACTGAAATGCTCGGCATCCATGCGCTGTTCGGTGCGTTCGCGGCGGGCGTAGCGGTATCGTCCAACGCACAGTTGCGCGGCCTGCTGATGGCGCGCGTCGAACCGTTCGCGGTGACGCTGCTGCTGCCACTGTTCTTCGCCATGACCGGCCTGCGCATGCGCGCCGATACGCTGCAGGCCAGCGATGTCCTGTTGTGCGTGGTGGTGATCGCGGTAGCCACGACGGGCAAGCTGCTGGGTACCTTCAGTGCCGCACGCAGTGCCGGCATGCCCGCCCGTGAGGCGTGGCGGCTGGGTGCACTGATGAACACCCGTGGCCTGATGGAGCTGATCGTGCTCAACCTGGGTTACGAACTTGGCCTGCTCGGTGACCGGCTGTTCGCGGTGCTGGTGATCATGGCGCTGGTGACAACGGCGATGACCGGGCCACTGCTGAACCTGATCGAGCGGCGCAGGGGCTGAGCGTTGAACGGTAGTGCCGGCCGCTGGCCGGCAACCTCATGATGCTGGATGCACCTGCATGGATGCCGGCCAGCGGCCGGCACTACCGCGCTGGCACCAGCGTCATGGTGTGCTGCGCCTTGCCGGGCAGGAACGGCGACGGCCGGCCATGCACCCAGTCTTCGTGGCCGGCACCCCAGTAGGGCGACAGTGGATGCCCACTCTGGCCGCCGGGCATGTGCACGATGCCGTCGGCCTCGTGGCCCGGTGAAACCACCATGCGCTCGGAAGCGCCGAAGTTCGGCGTCTGCACGCGCGGCATGTCGCGGTCGCCGGGCAGGCGGTCGGCCGGCATGCACAGCCAGCGTTTGGCGATGTCCGGCAGCGCCCGTGCGATGGGATGGCAGATCGCCGCGGTGTTGCGTTCGCCCCAGCTGCGTTTGGCCAGCGGTCCCTGCCTGGTCAGCTCGTTTTCGGTACGGCGTGCGGCGTCGATCAGCAGTGCATCCCAGCTGTCGAAGGCCGGTGGCAGCAGATTGGCCGGCCGCTGCTGCAGCATCGGCCAGGCCACGCCTTCCAGCTGCGCCAGGCGCGGCTCCAGATAGTCATCGCCCAGCTGCGCATTGGCCGGTGCCAGCAGTGCATCGGACAGTGTCTTCATCACCTGCGTACGGAACTCACGCACCACCCGGTAGCTGACCGAGCTGGCCGAGGCACGGCCGCCCCATTGATGGCTGGCCTCCTTCAAGCGCTTCAGTGCAGGGTCGTCACTGCGTTCGATGACGTCGTGCAGCAGCGCCCACCAGCGCTGCAGGAACACCGCGCGATCGTCGAGCTGGATCGCCAGCAGGTCGTGTTCATCGAAGCGCTCCTGGATCGCCAGCAGGTCACGGATCTGCCGCGCCCGTGCTCCCAGGTCATAGCCACCGTTGCCGACGCTGGCCAGTGCCTCGCCGTCGAGGACGCGGCCGTTGGCGGTCCACAGGCGGTGGTTGGGAGGATCGATCAATGCCGGTGAAGCATCGCTGCGGATCGGCCACGGCGCACAGTCCTGGTTGTTGCCGGCACTGAAGCCGGCCGGCGCGCAGCCCGGACCGCGATCCGGGCGGGCGCCGATCAGCCGCCAGGCGATGCGTCCGCTGCGGTCGCCGACCACCAGGTTCTGCGCGGGAATGCCGGCGTGGTCGGCGAACTTCAGTGCAGCGTCCAGATCGCCAGCGCGGGCCAGGTCACCGAAGTCCAGCCGCACCGCGCCGGGCAGGTGGGCGACCCAACGCAGCGCGTCACCGCTGCCATCGGCATGGGCGTGCAGGATCGGGCCCCAGGCGGTTTCGCGTACCGGGAACAGCACGTCGGCCTGGCCGGCCACCGCAATCCGCTCTTCATGCACGGTCACCTCGGCATTGGCCGGTTCCGAGCGGTAATCGGCGGTGTCGATGTAGCTGTTGGTGAAGCCCCAGGCCACGTGCCCGTTGCTGCCGACGATCACGGCCGGCAGGCCGGGCAGCGAGAAGCCGGTGACGTCGACCTGGCCGCCAGCGGCCTGCGGGTCGGGGTAGCGCAGGCGCACGCGGAACCACAGGCTGGGTGCGCGCAGGCCCAGGTGCATGTCGTCGGCAACAATGGCGCGGCCGTCGGCGGTGAGCGCACCGGCCACCGCGAAGTTGTTGCTGCCGACGGCGTCGGCTTCTTCCTGCCCGGTGCCCGGTTTTCCCTTCAGCGTGCGCAGGTCCAGCTGGCTGGCATCGGGCAGCGTGGCGTTGCCGGTCGGTTCGCCGAACAGCGGTGCATCCCATTCAGTGCCGTCGTGGGCGATCAGTGCGTACAGCGCCGACGGCACCACCGCACGGATGCGGCTGAGCGCAAGCTCGGTCTGGTTGCCGGGATCCTGCAGGTCGGCGTACATGGCCAGCCCGGCCAGCACGCTGTCGCTGGCCTGCCAAGGCTGCGGTGACTGCCGCAGCAGCAGGTACGCCCACGGCCGCACGGAGAGGTCGGCAAGGCCTTCGTTGACGCCGTCCACGTAGGCGCGCACGGCATCGCCGTTGTCGCCCAATGCAGCGTCCATGTGTGCCTCGGTGCGTGCGCGCAAACGGTGCACGCGCATGCGCTTGTCGGCGTCGATGGCCTTCGGTCCGAACAGTGCGGACAGTTCGCCGGCGGCGCTGCGGCGCATCAGGTCCATCTCGAAGTAGCGTTCCTGCGCGTGTACGCGGCCGAGTGCGCGCATCGCGTCGGCCTGGCTGCCGGCCGTGATGGTGACCACGCCCAGCGCATCGCGTTCGAGGGTGACCGGCCTGGCCAGTCCCGGCAACGCATGCTCGCCGTCCAGATCGGCCAGGCTGCCGCGCAGCAGCAGCCACAGCACCAGGGCGGTGACCAGGACGATGGCGATCAATACGCCCAGCACCCAACGCCATGTACGTCGCATCGCACGTCCTTTCCGAACTCGTGGGCCGATTGTAGCCGCAGGCGCAACTGCGACTGATTCCGATTAGATCACCGTATTCTGAAATGCGGCACCCTATGCCATATCGATTCACAGGAGCCCCCCATGAAAGGCAACCCGGACGTCATCGCCTGCCTGAAGGAACTGCTGCGTGGCGAGCTCGCTGCCCGCGACCAGTACTTCATCCATTCCCGCCGCTACGAGGATCAGGGCCTGTTCGCACTTTACGAACGCTTGAACCACGAGATGGAAGAGGAAACCCAGCACGCCGATGCGCTGCTGCGCCGGATCCTGTTCCTGGGCGGCGACCCGGACATGCGCCCGCATGCCACCGAGCCGGGCAAAACCGTCGAAGAGATGCTGCAGAAGGATCTCGACACTGAATACGCCGTTCGGAACAATCTCGCCGCCGGCATGAAGCTGTGCGAGGAGAAGGGCGACTACGTGAGCCGCGACATCCTGCTAGCGCAGTTGAAGGACACCGAAGAAGACCACGCCTGGTGGCTGGAACAGCAGCTGGGCCTGATCAAGCGCATCGGCCTGGAGCTGTACCAGCTGAGCAAGATCGACGGCAGCGGCGCCCCGGCGCACTGAGCGGGCATCGTTTTTTGTAGAGCCGAGCCAATGCTCGGCTGCCTTCTGGTAGAGCCGACCGCTGGTCGGCTGCTCTGCAGAAAGCAGCCGACCAGCGGTCGGCTCTACCAGCAGTACAGCGTTCTGTCGCCCGCCAGCACCGGAGCACCGCCAGCCAGCCGACAACGAAAAAGCCGGGGAATGCCCCGGCTTTTTCGTGCCTGGGGTCAGATCCGTTTTCGACGAAAACGGCTCTGACCCCTCGCTCGGGATGCATGGCACGACGACGGAGATTCAAGTCAGAGACGGGGTTTCATATCTCCTCTGCATCGGAGAGATCCTGGTATCCCACGGGAGTCAGTCCAATGAAGTCGACCAGAACTCCGTAGGGGTAGCAGATGGGTAGCCGTCCCTCTGCAAAGAGCATCGACCACCTTTCCAGCTCCCAGAACGTAATCTCTGGCTCAGAGGCCAGAGGGCCTTCCCCTGATGAAGCTTCGACTGGGAAGTGTGCGGCGAGATGATCCAATGCGTACTGTTGCAGCACTGGGAGTTTAGAGAGCTGTTCCATCACGAAGCCGACTCCAGCCATCAGCTGACCGTCTTCTGACATCTGGATCGAGAAGAAAGTGCCGTCCCCGGCAGGCAGGTGTCCTTGGGCGAACCAGCCGGTATCGCGATCCCCAACGATGTGCAGTTCGCCAAGGCCCTGAACGTGAATGGTTGAAGGAATCATCTGGTGGTTTGTGTTGGCATCAATCATTTGATTGTGATCCAAAAAACGCAAATAGCCGGGATTTCCCCGGCTATTTGCGTGCAACTGGTCAGCAATTGTCGCTTATGCCTTGTTCGTCGACTGACGCCAATCCAAGTTGGCGTCTACCCGCAAGGGCGTGTCAACCAAGGTTGACACCTACCAGGAGCGATAGTCCGGGGTCAGAGCCCGTTCCGTCGGAACGGGATCCGACCCCCGCAGCGGTCATTCCACCGACAGCCCTTCCACCTTCTGCCAGCCGCGCGGCAGCAGGTGGCCGCGTGTGGCGCGGGCGCCGAGGTAGGCGTCGAGCTCGTTGAACTTCAGCCCCATCGTGCGCTGGCCACTGCGCACCTGCAGGGTCTGCCCCGGGCTGATCGCCACGATGGCGACCACGCGTTCGGTGGCGAGCTTGGCCTTCGGGATCTCGATGATCTTGTTGCCCTTGCCCTTGTCCAGTTCCGGCAGGTCGTTGGCGGCGATCGCCAGCAGGTTGCCGGAGCTGGTCACTGCCACGATGCGGTCGGTGGCGACGTTGGCCACTGCCGACGGGGTCAGCACCGACGAACCGGCCGACAGGTTCAGCATCGCCTTGCCGGCCTTGTTGCGGCCGATCAGGTTCTCGAAGCGGGTGACGAAGCCATAACCGTGGCTGGAGGCCAGCACGAAGCGGGTGTCCGGCTCGGCGCTGGCCAGGGTCACGAAGCTGGTGCCCGGTGCCGGCGAGAAGCGGCCGGTCAGCGGTTCACCATTGCCACGCGCGGAGGGCAGGGTGTGCACCGGCGTCGAGTAGGCGCGGCCCTCGCTGTCGAGGAACGCGACCTGCTGGGTGCTGCGTGCGCGTACCGCGCCCTGCAGTCCGTCGCCTTCACGGTAGGACAGGGCAGATGCATCGACGTCGTGGCCCTTGGCGGCACGGATCCAGCCCTTCTCCGACAGCACCACGGTCATCGGCTCGCTCGGCACCAGCTCGGTCTCGTCGATGGCCTGCGCGGCCTGGCGCTGCACCAGCGGCGAACGGCGCGCGTCGCCGAACTTCCTGGCGTCGGCCGTCAGTTCGTCGCGGATCAGCTTCTTCAGCTTGGCCTTGCTGTCGAGGATGCCGAGGATCTTCTCGCGTTCCTTGGCCAGCTCGTCCTGCTCGCCGCGGATCTTCATCTCTTCCAGGCGGGCCAGCTGCTTCAGCTTGGTTTCCAGGATGTACTCGGCCTGTTCCTCGGACAGGCCGAAGCGCGCGATCAGCGCCGCCTTCGGTTCGTCCTCGGTACGGATGATGTGGATCACCTCGTCCAGGTTGAGGAAGGCGACCAGCAGGCCTTCCAGCAGGTGCAGGCGGCGCTCGACCTTCTGCAG
The DNA here is from genome assembly GCF_003586545.1 of Stenotrophomonas sp. Pemsol. Taxonomy (NCBI): domain Bacteria; kingdom Pseudomonadati; phylum Pseudomonadota; class Gammaproteobacteria; order Lysobacterales; family Lysobacteraceae; genus Stenotrophomonas; species Stenotrophomonas sp. Pemsol. Next base: position 1,083,964 of record NZ_CP025780.1, read on the forward strand.
GCGGTGCTGCAGGCGGCGGGTGACGGTGTTGCTGCGGAAGGTCAGCCATTCGCTGAGCAGCATCTTCAGGTTCTTCACCTGAGGACGGCCGTCCAGCCCGATCACGTTGAGGTTGACGCGGTAGCTGCGCTCCAGGTCCGTGGTGGCGAACAGGTGGCCCATCAGCTGGTCGGCGTCGACGCGGTTCGAACGCGGCACCAGCACCACGCGCACCGGGTTGGCGTGGTCGGATTCATCGCGGATGTCTTCCAGCCACGGCAGCTTCTTGGCGCGCATCTGTGCAGCGATCTGCTCGATCACCTTCGACGGCGACACCTGGAACGGCAGCGCCGTGATCACGATGTTGCTGGCTTCCTTGGTGAAAGTCGCGCGTGCACGCACGCTGCCGTTGCCGGTCTCGTAGATGTTGCGCAGGTCATTGGCCGCGGTGATGATCTCGGCGCTGGACGGATAGTCCGGGCCCTGCACGTGTTCGCACAGGTCGCGCACGGTGGCGTCGGGGTTGTCCAGCAGGTGCAGCAGCGCGCTGACGATCTCGTTGAGATTGTGCGGCGGCACGTCGGTGGCCATGCCCACGGCGATGCCGGTGGTGCCGTTGAGCAGCAGGTGCGGCAGCCGCGCCGGCATCCAGGTCGGCTCCTGCAGGGTGCCGTCGAAGTTCGGTGCCCAGTCGGTGGTGCCCTGGCCCAGTTCGCCCAGCAGCACTTCGGCGATCGGGGTCAGCTTGGATTCGGTGTATCGCATCGCCGCGAACGACTTCGGGTCGTCGCTGGAGCCGAAGTTGCCCTGGCCCTCGATCAGCGGGTAGCGGTACGAGAACGGCTGCGCCATCAGCACCAGCGCCTCGTAGCACGCGCTGTCGCCGTGCGGGTGGTATTTACCGATGACGTCGCCGACGGTGCGCGCGGACTTCTTCGGCTTGGACGCGGCATTCAGGCCCAGCTCGCTCATCGAATAGATGATGCGGCGCTGCACCGGCTTCAGGCCGTCGCCGATGAACGGCAGGGCACGGTCCAGGACCACGTACATCGAGTAGTCGAGGTAGGCGCGTTCGGCGTACTCGCGCAGCGGCAGTTGTTCGAATCCGTGGAACACGGGGCGGGCAAGTTCGGTCATGCGGCGTTGTTACCTATGTCGGGAGGCGGCGACGGCGGTCGCCGCTCGCAATCCTGTGATTATCCGGATGCGGCGGGGGATGCCAAGCCGCGCGCAGGGTCCAGCCCGGTTTCCAGGCCGTGGCCGGCCCGCGCCAGGTAGCGCCCCGGTGGCAGCCCGAAGTGGCGGCGGAACACGGTGACGAAGGCGCTGGCGCTGCTGAAGCCCAGTGCGTGGGCGATGTCGGCGACGCTGCGGCCATCGGTCAACTGGCGCAGGGCTTCGGAGAGCCGGGCCTGCTGCCGCCACTGGGCGAAGCTGAGCGTGGTCTCGTCGCGGAAGTGGCGGGTCAGGCTGCGCGGTGACAGGCCGGCCCAGTGCGCCCATTCGGCCAGGCTGCGTTCGTCGGACGGGTCGGCCAGCAGCTGCGAGGCGATCTTCAGCAGGCGCCGGTCATGCGGCATCGGCAGGTGCATGCGCTGGCGTGGCGCTGTGCGGATCTCGTCCACCAGCACCTCGATGATGTGCTGGCGTTCGGAGGTGGTGTCGTAGCCCGGTGGCCAGTCACAGATGCGCTCGGCGAGCGCCTGCGCCAGCTTGGACAGGCCCAGCACGCAGGGATCGGAGGGCAGGGTGGCGCAGACCGGAGCCGCCAGCGCCATGCCCCAGCCACGCAGGGGGCCGTCGAGGGTGACCGTGTGCGGCTCCAGCGGTGGCATCCAGCCGGCCGAGCCCGGCGCCAGCGACCAGGTGCCGTGCGAGGTACGGGTGGTCAGCAGGCCGCGCTCGACGCAGATCAGCTGCGCGCGCTGGTGATGATGCCAATCCACTTCACGGACCAGCCCTTGCGGGCTGTCGAAACGGAAACCGACCACCGGGGGACCGTCGTTGCGCTCGAACCAGTCCAGTGCCTCGTCCCTGAGCAGGCGTCTGGGAGCGGGGATTTCTGCCTTGTTCATCATGTCTGCTGGCTGAAATGTGTCATCCATTGGCTAGATTGTACTACCGGGCCACCTGGCCAGGTCATTAAGGTAGGCGCCTTCACTGATCCAGCCCACTGCTGCAACACAGCATTCGATGCCAGATCAAATATTTCCATTGAGAAATATTTTTTTTGGAAGAGAATGCTCCCCCATGATCTGTCCTGCAACCACTCCCCCCAGCTTCGGCCTGCTGCTGCGCCAGGTGCGCGACGGCCTGGTCCGCCAACTCGACGCGTCCATGGCTGAAGAAGATCTGGGCATCGGCTTCACCCACTACATCGGGTTGAAGGTGCTTTCGAACATGGCGCCGTGCACCGCCAACGAACTGGCCCAAGCCATCGATCAGGTGCCCAGCGCGGTGACCCGGCTGCTGGACAAGCTCGAAGCGCTGGGCTGTGTCCGCCGCGAACCGCATGCGCAGGACCGGCGGGCATTGCAGATCGTGCTGACCGACGAAGGCCGCGCGCTGTGGGCACGCTTGAAGCTGCGTGGCGACGCGGTGATGGATTACGCCCTGCGTGACCTTTCCGCCGACGAGCGCACGCTGCTGCTGTCCCTCCTTACCCGAATCCGCGATTCACTGACGACCCCATGAACCCGATCCCGCATTCCACTTTCCGCCGGTCCGGGCGCGCGCTGCTGGTGTCAGCGCTGGCCCTGGCCCTGGCCGCCTGCGCCAGCAGTCGTGGCCTCAACCCGCAGGACCACGTGCTTGACCTGGACAGCCTGCACAGCGAACGCACCCTGGCCGACACCGACCTGAGCGCCACCGGCTTCCCGGCGCAGGACTGGTGGAAGGCACTGGGTGATGCGCAGTTGGACGCGCTGGTCGCCGAGGGCCTGGCCGGCCACCCGAGCCTTGACGCCGCCGATGCCCGCCTGCGCCAGGCCCAGGCCCAGGTCGGCACCGCACGTGCCGACGAACTGCCGAGCCTGTCGGTGTCCGGTGGCTACACCGGCCTGCGCCTGCCCGAATCGATGGTCGGCAGCGAGATGGGTGGCCGTTACGGCGGCAGCAGCCAGGTCGCCTTCGACTTCAGTTATGGCGTGGACCTGTGGGGCGGCAAGCGCGCCGCCTGGGAAGCCGCCGTGGACGGTGCGCACGCCGCCACCGTTGAAGCGCAGGCTGCACGCCTGAACCTGTCCACTGGCATCACCCAGGCCTATGCCGACCTGGCCTACGCGTGGCAGCTCAACGACGTGGCCGAGGAAGAGCTGACCCGTTCGCAGAAGTCACTTGAACTGACCCGCCAGCGCCGCCGCGCCGGCATCGACAGTGATCTGCAGGTGCGCCAGGCCGAGGCCCGCGTGCCGGCCGCGCAGCAGCAGGTGCAGGCCGCCCAGCAGCGCATCGACGCGGCCCGCACCGCACTGGCCGCGCTGGTCGGCAAGGGCCCGGACCGTGGCCTGTCGATCCAGCGCCCGCAGCCGCTGAATCCGGTGGCACTGCAGCTGCCGGGCGTGCTGCCCAGCGAACTGCTTGGCCGCCGCCCCGACATCGTGGCCGCACGCTGGCGCGTTGAAGCGGCCGACAAGCAGATCAAGGTTGCCAAGACCAAGTTCTACCCGAGCTTCAACCTGACCGCGCTGGCCGGCGTGGTCGCCCCGAATGTGGGCGACCTGCTGAAGAGCAGTTCCACCTTCGCCTATATCGGCCCTGCGCTGAGCCTGCCGATCTTCGAGGGCGGCAAGCTGCGCGCCAACCTGGCCAATACCGATGCGCAGTACGACCTGGCGGTGGCCAACTACAACCAGACCGTGCTCGATGCGCTGCGTGATGTGGCCGACCAGGTCAACGCGGTGCGCTCGCTGGCACAGCAGGCGCAGTCGCAGCAGCAGGCGGTGGACACCGCACGCGCTGCCTTCGACCTGGCCCAGCAGCGCTACCGCGCCGGCATCGGCAGCTACCTGGACGTGCTGACCGCGCAGTCCACCCTGCTGCAGTCGCAGCAGCAGCTGGCCGGCCTGCAGTCGCAGCAGGTGCAGTCCTCGGTGCGCCTGAGCAAGGCGCTGGGCGGTGGTTTCCAGCCCACTGACGCCGACCGCGCACCGATCGCCTCCCATTCCGATTCCTCGCATTCCTGAAGATCTCCGACATGAGCCAGACCCAAGACACCGCGGCCCCGGCCGCCCCCAACCGCCGCGGCAACCTGCTGCGCGGCCTGTTCGTGATCGTCGTGCTGCTGCTTGCCGCTTTGGCGCTGTGGTACTTCATGTTCGGCCGTTGGTTCGAAGAGACCGACGATGCCTACGTGCAGGGCAACCAGGTGCAGATCACCCCGCTGGTGGCCGGCACCGTGGTCGCCATCAATGCCGATGACGGCATGCGCGTGGAGCGCGGCCAGCTGCTGGTGCAGCTGGACCCGTCCGACACCGCAGTGGCGCTGCAGCAGGCCGAAGCCAACCTGGCCAAGACCGTGCGCCAGACCCGCGGCCTGTACCGCAGCGTGGAAGGCGCGCAGGCGGACCTGAACGCCCGGCAGGTGACCCTCAAGCGCGTGCGCGAAGACTACGCCCGCCGCAAGGACCTGGCCGCCACCGGCGCCATCTCCAACGAAGAACTGGCCCACGCCCGCGACGAGCTGGCCGCGGCCGAAGCCGCCGTGGCCGGTTCACGCGAGACCGTCGAGCGCAACCGTGCGCTGGTCGACGACACCGTGATCGCCACCCAGCCGGATGTGCAGGCCGCCGCTGCGCAGCTGCGCCAGGCCTTCCTCAACAATGCCCGCGCCGGCATCGTTGCGCCGGTCTCCGGCTACGTCGCCCGTCGTTCGGTGCAGGTCGGCCAGCGCGTGCAGCCGGGCAATGCGCTGATGGCCGTGGTGCCGACCGATCAGATGTGGGTCGAGGCCAACTTCAAGGAAACCCAGCTGCGCCACATGCGCCTGGGCCAGGAAGTGGAGCTGAAGTCGGACCTGTACGCCGGCGACGTGAAGTACAAGGGGCGCATCCAGAGCCTGGGCCTGGGCACCGGCTCGGCGTTCTCGCTGCTGCCGGCGCAGAACGCCAGCGGCAACTGGATCAAGATCGTGCAGCGCGTACCGGTGCGCATCGCCATCGATGCCAAGCAGCTGGCCGAGCACCCGCTGCGCATCGGCCTGTCGATGAAGGCCGAAGTGAGCCTGCGCGACCAGAAGGGCGAAGTGCTGCCGAGCACCCCGGCCAAGGGCACGGTGTTCGACACCGACGTGTATGCCAAGCAGCTGCATGATGCCGACGAGGTGATCCACACGATCATCCAGGGCAACCTGCCGCAGCAGCAGGCGAAGGTGGGCTGAGGTCGCCATGTCCGCACAAGCTCCAGCCGCGCCCGGCGCTCCGGGCGCACCGGCGGCGCCGGCTGCGGCCTCCGGGTTCCTGCCGCCCAGCGTCGCCCTGTGCACCGTAGGCCTGGCGATGGCGTCGTTCATGCAGGTGCTCGACACCACCATCGCCAACGTCTCGCTGCCGACCATCGCCGGCAACCTCGGTGCCAGTTCGCAGCAGGCGACCTGGGTCATCACTTCGTTCGCGGTCAGCACGGCCATCGCGCTGCCGCTGACCGGCTGGCTCAGCCGCCGCTTCGGCGAACGCAGACTGTTCGTCTGGGCGACCCTGGCCTTCGTCATCACCTCGCTGTTGTGCGGCCTTGCGCAGAGCATGGGCATGCTGGTGGTGTCGCGTGCGCTGCAGGGTTTCGTGGCCGGTCCGATGTACCCGATCACACAGTCGCTGCTGGTCTCGATCTACCCGCGCGAGAAACGCGGGCAGGCATTGGCGCTGCTGGCGATGATCACGGTGGTGGCGCCGATCTGCGGCCCGATCCTCGGTGGCTGGATCACCGACAACTACAGCTGGGAATGGATCTTCCTGATCAACGTGCCACTGGGCATCTTCGCCGCGCTGGTGGTGGGCAACCAGCTGAAGGGACGCCCGGAGCAGATCGAGAAGCCGAAGATGGACTACGTCGGCCTGATCACGCTGGTGATCGGTGTCGGCGCGCTGCAGCTGGTGCTCGACCTGGGCAACGACGAGGACTGGTTCTCGTCGATGAAGATCGTGGTGCTGGCCTGCGTGGCGGTGGTGACGCTGACGGTGTTCCTGATCTGGGAACTGACCGACAAGGATCCGATCGTCGACCTGAAGCTGTTCCGGCACCGCAACTTCCGTGCCGGCACGCTGGCGATGGTGGTGGCCTATGCTGCGTTCTTCAGCGTGGCGTTGCTGATTCCGCAGTGGCTGCAGCGTGACATGGGCTATACCGCGATCTGGGCAGGCCTGGCGACCGCACCGATCGGCATCCTGCCGGTGATCATGACGCCGTTCGTGGGCAAGTATGCGTCGCGCTTCGATATGCGCATGCTGGCCACCGTGGCGTTCATCGTGCTGTCGATGACCAGCTTCCTGCGCTCGAACTTCAACCTGCAGGTGGACTACATGCACGTGGCCGGCGTGCAGCTGATCATGGGCATTGGCGTGGCGCTGTTCTTCATGCCGGTGCTGCAGATCCTGCTGTCGGACCTGGATGGGCGCGAGATCGCGGCGGGCTCCGGCCTGGCGACGTTCCTGCGCACGCTGGGCGGCAGCTTCGCGGCCTCGCTGACGACGTGGCTGTGGGCGCGGCGTACCCAGGTGCACCATGCCGATCTGACCGAGCACATCTCGGCCTATCAGCCGGGCATGCAGGAGCAGGTCACTGCAATGGGGCAGGGCGACCTGCAACATGGCGCGGCGGTACTGAACAACATGATCAACCACCAGGCATCGCAGATGGGTTTCAACGACATCTTCTTCCTGCTGGGCTGGATCTTCCTGGCGATCATCACCTTCCTTTGGCTGGCCAAGCCGCCGTTCGGCGCAGGCGCAGGTGCGGCGTCCGCGGGCGGTGGGCATTGATCGACCATTGGCGTTGAAACGCACAAAACCCCGCCGCAAGGCGGGGTTTCTGTCTGGTGGATCCACGTCATCGCGTGCCACCCAGCCTCCGGAAACGAAAAAACCCGCTTTCGCGGGTTTGATCATCTTGAGTCGTGGTGCCCAGGAGAGGACTCGAACCTCCACGGTTTTACCCGCTAGTACCTGAAACTAGTGCGTCTACCAATTCCGCCACCTGGGCGACTCAGGAGATGAATTGTGCGGCACGGCAGAGAGTGTGTCAACAACATTTCACACTATTTTCTGCGCTTGCACGCCCAGGTGGTGCAGCAGGCTGCGCATCGCCGGTGACAGCTGCGCCCACTCGGCGAAACAGGCGCACAGGCGGCGCTGTGCCCACGCATCTGCAAGCGGCACCGCAACGGTATGCGTGCTGCGCCGATGCTGGCGCGCAATGGTACGCGGCACGATACCGACACCGATGCCGTGGCCGACCATGATGCAGACGCCCTCGAAGGTCTTCATGCGGATGCGCACGTCCAGTCGGCGACCGATGTCGCGCGCCTGGTCTTCGATGTAGGTCTGCAGTGCATTGCCATCGGCCAGGGCAACGAAGGTCTCGCCGGCAATATCGGCGAAGGCCAGCGTGCGCCGTGTGGCGAAGCGGTGGTCGGCCGGCAGCAGCATCACCAGCGGATCTTCGGCCACCACATGCTGCTGCAGGCCGGTGGCGTCGACCGCATCACTGATGATGCCGGCCTCGGCCTGGCCAGCGCTGATTGCACGCACGACTTCGGGGCTGGTGCGTTCCAGCAGTTCGACGTGCAGGCGGGGTCGTTCGGCCAACCACGGTGCGAGCCGCGAGGGCAGGTAGTTGGTCAGTGCTGCGGTGTTGGCATACAGATGCAGGGTGCCGCGCGCCCCCTGCGCGAATGCCTGCAGTTCGCCGCGCAGCTGCGCCTGCTGTTGCAGGATCAGGCGTGCATGGTGGGCGAGGGCGGCGCCGGCTTCAGTCAGGCTGACGCCACGTGGATGCCGGTTCAACAGCAGGGTGCCGGCATCGGCTTCGATCGTGCGCAGGCGCTCGCTGGCCGAACCCAGGGCCAGGTTCGCCTGCGTTGCGCCGGCAGTGATGCTCCCGGCCTCGGCGATTGCCAGGAACAGGCGCAGGTCGGCGATGTCCATCCGCATGTGGGTGCCCTTATCGCAGGGCCATCGCCTTCGGATCAGCCGAAGGCAGGGCCGGAAAGACCGCATTGTGCGCCGTTGCTCCGCCCGATCCAATGAAGGCATGGATGAATCGATGTACTTCTACGTGCTGCTGGTGCTGGTGTTCGTATTGGCCGGCGTGGTCAAGGGGGTGACCGGCATGGGGTTGCCGACGGTGGCGATGGGCCTGCTCGGTGGCGCGCTGTCGCCGGTGGCGGCGGCGTCGATGCTGTTCATCCCGACCTTCGTCACCAATGCGTGGCAGCTGCTGTCCGGGCCGTCACTGGGCCACATCGTGCGGCGCCTGTGGCCGATGATGCTGGCCGTGGTGGTGGTGACGCTGGGTTCGGCAGCGTTGCTGGTACGGGTCGATCGCAGCGGGTCGCGGGTTGCGCTGGGCGTGGCCCTGATGGTCTATGCCGCCTATGCGTTGCTCGCGCCGGTGTTCCGCGTGCCGCAGCGGCGCGAGCGCTGGCTGGGGCCGCTGGTGGGCGCGCTGTCCGGCGTAGTGACCGGCGCCACCGGCGTGTTCGTGATGCCGGCGGTGCCGTACCTGCAATCACTGGGGTTGCAGCGCGAAGAACTGGTGCAGGCGCTCGGGCTGGCGTTCACCGTGTCGACGATTTCGCTGACCACCGGCCTGGTGCTGCACGGTGCGTTCGGCATCCAGCAGCTGGGGCTGAGTGCGCTGGCGGTGCTGCCGGCGCTACTGGGCATGTGGCTGGGGCAGGTGATCCGGCAGCGCATCAGTGCGCGGGTGTTTCGGGCGTGCTTCCTTGGCTTCCTGCTGCTGCTCGGCCTGGAGCTGGTGCTGCGGCCGTTGTTCTGATGCCAAATTCCGGGCATGAAAAAACCCGCTTTCGCGGGTCTTTCTCATTCTCGACGTGGTGCCCAGGAGAGGACTCGAACCTCCACGGTTTTACCCGCTAGTACCTGAAACTAGTGCGTCTACCAATTCCGCCACCTGGGCGTTCCAGAGGCGCAATTGTGAAGATGAATCCGGGAGCTGTCAACGACTTCCTGAAATTATTTCATCCAACGCCTCCAGGGCGGGCGCTGACCCGTTCTGCACGCCGTCAACGGCTACCATGTAGGGCGATGACTACCAAAAAACCAAGCAAGGGCGGGAGCAAGTCCCGCAGCCAAGCCCCGAAGAAGGGCCCGAAGGCGGGCGCAGCCCGCACCCCCAAGCCGGGCAAGCCGCTGCCAGGCTGGTTCCCCGAATTGAATGAAGGCGGTACGCCGCCGCGCGGCCGCAAGGTCCGCACCGCTGATGCGGCAGCGCCCGGCCCGGCCCCGGGCCGCAAGCTGCCGCCCACCGGCAAGGTGATCGACGATCCCTACGCCGCCCGCGAAGCCGAGAAATACGAACAGCCCATCGCCAGCCGCGAGGCCATCCTGGCCCTGCTGGAGCGTTGCGAAGGGCCGCAGACCGCCGAGGAACTTGGTGCACGCCTGGGCCTGACCGCACCGGATCGGGCCGAGGCGCTGTCGCGCCGGCTCGGTGCCATGGTCCGTGATGGCCAGCTGGTGCAGAACCGCCGCGGCGGTTTCGCCCCGATCCAGACGTTGAACCTGGTCACCGGCGTGGTGATCGCCAACCCGGAAGGGTTCGGTTTCCTGCGTCCGGTCGAGGGCGGCGACGACCTGTTCCTGCCGCCGTATGAAATGCGCAAGGTGATGCACGGCGACAAGGTGCTCGCCCGCGTGACCGGCATCGATCACCGGGGCCGTCGCGAGGGCAGCATTGCGCGCGTGCTCGAACGCGGCATGACCCGCCTGATCGGCCGCTTCAGCATCGAGATGGGCATCAACTACGTGGTGCCCGATGACAAGCGCGTGCAGCGCAACGTGCAGGTGCCGCCGGACCAGACCGGTGGCGCGCGCGACGGCCAGCTGGTGGTCTGCGAACTGACCCAGGCCCCGGACAGCCGCCGCCCGCCGATCGGCCGCATCATCGCCGTGCTGGGCGACAAGCTGACCGCGTCGCTGGTGGTGGAGACCGCCATCCACGGTCACGAGCTGCCGTTCGAGTTCCCGCAGGAGGTGCTGGACGAAGCCGCATCGGTGCCGCTGGTGGTTGAGCCGGCGATGATCGGCGACCGTGTCGACCTGCGCAGCACGCCGCTGGTCACCATCGACGGTGAGGATGCCAAGGACTTCGACGACGCGGTGTACTGCGAGCCGAATGCCGATGGCTTCCGCCTGGTGGTGGCCATTGCCGATGTCTCCAACTACGTGCGCCCCGGTACGCCGCTGGACGAGGAAGCGCAGAAGCGTGCGACTTCGGTGTACTTCCCGGGCTTCGTGGTGCCGATGCTGCCGGAGACGCTGTCCAACGGCATCTGCTCGCTGATGCCGAAAGTCGACCGCATGTGCTTCGTCTGCGACATGCAGATCGACCGCGATGGCCTGGTCACGCATTCGCGCTTCTACGAGGCGGTGATGAATTCGCACGCGCGCCTGACCTACACCCAGGTGTGGAAGGCGGTCGGCGAGGACGATGCCGATACCAAGGCCTGGATGGGCGACCTGCTGCCGCAGGTGCAGCGCCTGCACCAGCTGTACAAGGTGCTGTCCAAGGCACGCGCCAAGCGCGGTGCCATCGAATTCGAAAGCAGCGAAGTGCGCTTCGTGCTGGACAATCGCGGTGAAGTCACCCAGGCTGGCATGCTGGTGCGCAACGACGCGCACAAGCTGATCGAGGAATGCATGATCGCGGCCAACGTGGAGGCGGCGAAATACCTGCTGTCGCGCCACGTGCCGGCGCCGTACCGCATCCACGAGAAGCCGCCGGAAACCAAGTACGCCGACCTGCTGGAATTCCTCAAGGAGTTCAAGCTGAGCCTGCCGCCGTGGTCGAAGGTGCGCCCGGGTGACTACACCAAACTGCTGAAGAAGATCCGCGACCGCCCTGATGCGACGCTGCTGGAGTCGGTGCTGCTGCGCAGCCAGAGCCTGGCGATCTACAGCCCGGAGAACCACGGCCACTTCGGCCTGGCGCTGGAGGCCTACGCGCACTTCACCTCGCCGATCCGTCGCTATCCCGACCTGCTGGTGCACCGCGCGATCAAGCATGCGCTGTCCGGCAAGCCGCTGGACAAGTTCACCTACAACGCCCGCGAGATGGCCGCGCTGGCGCTGCAGTGTTCCGAGCGTGAGCGCCGTGCCGACGAGGCCGAGCGCGAGGTCGACGAGCGTTACCGCGCGGCGTGGATGGAAAAGCACGTGGGCGGCCAGTTCGACGGCGTGATCAGCGGCGTGACCAGCTTCGGCCTGTTCGTGGAACTGGACGAGTCGAAGGTGCAGGGCCTGGTCCACGTGACCCAGCTGCCGCAGGACTATTACAAGTTCGACGCGACCCGCAAGACGCTGACCGGCGAGCGCCGCGGCGGCAGCTACCGGCTGGGCGACCGCGTGCGCATCCTGGTGCTGAAGGCCAGCATGGAAGAGCGCAAGATCGACTTCCGGCTGGTCGAACACAAGGGCGAGGACGAGGGTGACGGGCTGCCGCCGCTGCCTGAGCGGGGCAAGCCAGCCAAGCGCACCAAGAAGCAATATTGAAAGGCGTGCCGACCAACGGTCGGCACCCACCTCACCTGGTAGGTGCCAACCGTTGGTTGGCACGCACCGCTCGTCAGGTAGGTGTCGACCTTGGTCGACACGATCTTCCGGAGGAAAGCAGCATGCAAGGCCAACCCGAATACAGCGGCGGCTGCCAGTGCGGCGCGATCCGCTTCCACGTGCGTGGTGCGCTGACCGACAGCTCGATCTGCCATTGCCGGATGTGCCAGAAGGCCTTTGGTGCCTTCTACGCGCCCTTGGTGTCGGTACGCGGTGTGCAGTTCAGCTGGACCCGCGGCCAGCCGCGCTATTTCCAGTCGTCCAACGTGGTGCGGCGTGGCTTCTGCGCCGACTGCGGCACGCCATTGACCTACGAAGCGCCCGATGGCGTGGCGGTGGCTGCTGGCGCGTTCGACGAACCCGAACGCCTGCCACCGACGATCCAGTACGGGGTCGAACGCAAGCTGCCCTTCGTCGACAGCCTGGCCAGCCTGCCCGTACGGCGTACCGAGGAGGACATCGCGGCCCTGGACTTCCTGGCCACGATCGTGTCCCACCAGCACCCCGACCACGACACGCCGCACTGGCCACCGCGCAGCCGGTAACGCACCTGTAGAGCCATCTCCACGCTGTCGCCGCAGGCTGAACCCAGGACAGCCGAGCGCAGGCTCGGCTGTACAGGGAGGCGGGGCGCGGCAGCGCCCGGACCGCCGATGCTCTACCATAGCCACCCCCTTTCCGGTCCCCGCCCGCATGAGCAAGAACAGCCAGTGGATCGTCGGCGTCAACGCCGTCACCTCCTCCATCGAGAACGACGCCGAGAACGTCCGCGAAGTGCTGGTCGAGGCCGGAGCGAAGAACCCGCGCCTGACCGAGATCGAGGAAAACGCCCGCCGCAAGGGCATCGACGTGCGCAAGGTGAACAGCCAGGCGCTGGACGGTGTGGGCGGCTCGGTGCGCCACCAGGGCGTGGCCGCGCGCTATGCCGCCGCCCGCACCTACAGCGAGAACGAGCTGGAAGGCCTGGTCACTGCGGCCGAGGGCAAGGCGCTGCTGCTGGTGCTGGACGAGGTGCAGGACCCGCACAACCTGGGTGCCTGCCTGCGCTCGGCGGCTGCGGCCGGTGCGACTGCAGTGATCATCCCCAAGGACAAGTCGGCCACGGTCAACGCCACCGTGCGCAAGACCTCGGCCGGCGCCGCCGACCTCATCCCGGTGGTGGCGGTAACCAACCTGTCGCGTTGCCTGAAGGACCTGCAGAAGCAGGGCGTGTGGATCTACGGCCTGGCCGGCGAAGCCACCGCCTCGCTGTACCAGCTGGACCTGAAGGGCAACATCGCGCTGGTGCTGGGCGGCGAAGCCGATGGCCTGCGCCGCCTGACCCGCGAGAACTGCGATGGCCTGGTTAAGATCCCGATGCCGGGCGAGATCGAGAGCCTGAATGTCTCCGTCGCTGCCGGCGTCAGCCTGTTCGAGGCCGTGCGCCAGCGCGGTTGATCCGCCGGCGCGACGTGATCGGGGTCAGATCCCTCTCCGCAGGCGAGGGATCCGACCCCTTTTCCATGTGCCGTGTCGACCAAGGTCGACACCTACCGGTAGTCGCCAACCTTGGTTGGCGCTCTTGCCGCCTCAGCCCGCGCTGCCACCCAGTGCCTTGAACAGGGTCACGTCGTTGTTCAGCTGGCCCTGGCGCACGCGCGCCAGCGACAGCTCTGCATCGCGCCGGGTCTGCTGCGCTTCCAGCCAGGTGCGCAGATCGGTAGCACCCACGCGATAACGCACTTCCTGCGCGCGCTCCACTTCCACCGCTTCCTCGTACGAAGCCTGCGAGGCAGCGACCTGGCGCGCCAGCTGCTCGCGCGCGGACAGTGCGTTGTCCACTTCCGAGAGCGCGGTGTACAGCGTCTTGCGGAAATTGGTCGCGGCGATCTGATAGCTGGTGCCGGCGATATCGGTATCCAGCTGCGCGCGCTGCAGGTTGAGGAATGGCAGCGAAAGGCCGGCACCCAGCGTGGCCACCGGATTGCGCAGTACATCGCCCAGCGAGGCCGCACTGGAACCGAGGCTGCCGGTCAGGCTCAGCGCCGGGTAGTACTGGGTGGCGGTGACCTTGATGGTCTTCAGGCTGTTGCGCAGGCGGAGTTCTGCCGCACGCAGGTCGGGGCGGCGGCCGAGCAGGTCGGCCGGCAGCCCCTCGACAATGCGCGGGCTGCGTGCGCCCAGCAGGTCCTGAGGTTCGTCCTGCTGGGGCCAGGGCGTGCCGTCCAGCAGCACGGTCAGTGCGTTGCGCACCTCCACCCGCTGCTGTTCCAGCGCGCTCTGCGAGGCGCGCTGCGATTGCAGGTTCTGCAGCGCCTGGCGTACTTCCAGGCGCGATACCGCACCGGCGTCGAAGCGGGCCTGCACCAGTTCGCGGGTGCGCTCCAGCCGCTCCAGGTTGGCCTGGCCGGTGGCGATCGACTGGTTCAGGTAGGCCAGGTTCCAGTACTGGGTGATGGTGTCGCTGATCACCAGCAGGGCGGTATTCTGCCGGTCTTCCTCGCTGGCTTCGGCTTCCCAGCGGGCGATGTCGCGCTGGGTCCGCAGGCGTCCCCACAGATCGACCTCCCAGCCGAGCGAAATGCCGGTGGAGTAGCTGCGGCGCCATTCGTCGGCCTGGTCGGTGGCGCGGCTGGCATTGCCGCTGACGCCCGATGATGAAGGCTGCGGCCACAGCGCGTTGCTGGCCAGGCCGGCCTGCAGGCGCGAACGCTGCACGGCCAGGCCGGCGGCGGCCAGGTCGCTGTTGGCGGCCAGCGCCTGCGCCACCAGGCGGTCCAGGCGTTCATCGCCGAAGCCGGTCCACCAGGTGTCCTGGCGGATGTCGTGGCCCGGTGTGTCCAGGCTGCTGCGCGGGTCGTCGGCCGGTGCGTTGAGGGTGGCATCGCCACGCCCATACTGGGCCGCCACATCGGGATCGGCCACCGGATAGCGGCCGACAGAGGCGCAGCCAGACAGGGCGAGCAGAACGGCACCCGCCAGCAGCCGGCGCGAAGGGGCAGGGAAGGGCAGTCGGGTCATCATCTTCATTCGCGTGCCAGGGCCTCCACCGGGTCAAGCTGCGCGGCATTGCGCGCGGGCAGGAAGCCGAACGCCACGCCGATCAGGGTCGAGCAGGCGAAGGCGGTAATGATCGAGGCGGTGGAGAACAGCACCTGGAAGTCGCTGGCGAAGCGGCCGATCATCGAGCCCAGCAGCAGGGCCAGGCCGATGCCGAGCACGCCACCGAGCAGGCAAACCAGCACCGCTTCGATCAGGAACTGCTGGCGGATATCACTTTGTCGTGCACCGACGGCCATGCGCACCCCGATCTCTCGGGTGCGCTCGGTCACCGACACCAGCATGATGTTCATCACGCCGATGCCGCCGACCAGCAGCGCGATGGCGGCGATGGCACCGATCAGCAGGGTCATCGTGCGCGTGGTCTGCTCGATGGTGTCGCGGATCTCCGCGCTGTTGCTGAGGAAGAAATCCTCGGTGCCGTGGCGCATCGTCAGCAGGCGGGTGATCGCTTCCTGAGCGGCATCCATCGGTGTGTTGTCGTCCACGCGCACGGTGATGCTGGAGACATGGCTCTGGCCGAGCATGCGCGACATCACCGTGGTGTAGGGCACCCAGACGCTGAGGCTGGTGCTGCCACCGAAACCGAAACTCTGGCGCTTGGCCACGCCGACCACGCGTGCCGGCACGTTGCCGAGCAGGATCACCTGGCCGACCGGGTCGACATCGGGGAAGAACTGGGTCTGGGTGTTTTCGTCGATCACCGCTACCTGGCCGAGGCCCCTCACGGCATCGGCATCAAAGAAGCTGCCGCTGAGCAGGGTTACCCCCTTGACCCGGAAGAACTGCTCGCCGACGCCGCTGACCTGGGCGGTCGACGACTGGTTGCGATAACGCGCGGTGACCGAGGTCGATACGCTGGGGGTGGCGCTGTCCACATAGCTCTGCTTTGCCAGTGCATCGGCATCGCTGGCCTTGAGCGTCTGCACCCGGGCCGAGCGCATGTCGCCGAAACCACGGCCGGGATAAACGTCGATGGTGTTGGTGCCGAGCGCGCTGATGTTCTGCAGGATCTGCTGCTGCGAGCCATTGCCCAGCGCCACCACCGAGACCACCGAGGCGATGCCGATGATGATGCCGAGCATGGTCAGGAAGGTGCGCAGGCGATGGGCGTTCATCGCCAGCAGCGCCATCCGGAATGCTTCGGTGAAGCGGTCGCGGGCCGCCCGCCAGCTATTGCCGTGGGCGACGCCGGTACTGGCTTCGCGCTGGGCACGGTAACTCGGCGCATCCGGATTGGCGCGGTCGGCAATGATCTCGCCATCGCGGATCTCGATGATGCGCTGTGCGTGCTGGGCCACGCTCATGTCGTGGGTGACGATGATGATGGTGTGGCCTTCGGCATGCAGTTCGCCGAGGATCGCCATCACTTCCTCACCGGATTTCGTATCGAGCGCGCCGGTGGGTTCGTCGGCCAGGATCACCTCGCCGCCGTTCATCAGGGCGCGTGCGATCGACACGCGCTGCTGCTGGCCACCGGAAAGCTGGCCTGGCTTGTGATGCATGCGGTCGCCCAGGCCCAGCCGCTGCAGCAGTTGCTCGGCACGCGCGTTGCGCACCGGGCCGGGACTGCCGGCATACACCGCCGGCACTTCCACGTTGCCGCGCGCGTCGAGGTCGCCGAGCAGGTGGTAGCGCTGGAAGATGAAACCAAAATGCTCGCGGCGCAGTTCGGCCAGTTCGTCCGGCTCCATCTTTCCGGTTTCGCGGCCGGCCACCTGGTAGCTGCCGCGGGTGGGACGGTCGAGGCAGCCGAGGATGTTCATCAGCGTCGACTTGCCCGAGCCGGACTGGCCCACGATGGCGACCATCTCGCCGGCGTGGATGTCGAGGTTCACGTCGCGCAGTACGGCGATCACATCGTCGCCGGCCGGGAATTCACGTCGCAGGTCGCGCAGCCGCAGCAGCGGCGCCGTCGTGTTCATCGGCGCCCCATGCCCGGGCCGCCGACCCGCATCTGCATGCCGCCGCGGTTGCCGCCGCCGGCGCTGGCACCGGCCGCACCGGCTTCGCCGACCACCACGCGCTCGCCTTCCTTCAAGCCGGACAGGATCTCGGCCGAGGCGCCGTTGTTGATGCCCACGGTGACCTTGCGCGGCTGCGGCTGGCCCTTCTCGTCCAGCACCCGCACCATCCGCTCATCGCCACGGCGCTTCGGTCCCAGTGCCACCGCCGGCACCATCAGCACGCCCTTGGCCTGCTTGAGCAGTACCGAGACCTGCGCGGTCATGTCGATGCGCAGCGTGCCGTCCGGGTTTTCCACATCAAACAGCGCGTTGTAGTAGACCGCGCTGCTGGAGCTGGAGCTGGAGGAGCTGCTGGAGCTGGACGAATTCTCGTTGGCGATCGAGGCGGGCGCCGGATTGATCTGGCGCAGCGTGGCGTGATACTTGCGGTCCGGGTCGCCCAGGGTGGTGAAGTACACCGGCATGCCGGGCTTGATCTTGACCACGTCGGCCTCGGAGATCTCGGCATTGACGGTGACCACGTCCAGCCGCGCCAGCATGACGATGGTCGGTGCGGTCTGGTTGGCGTTCACGGTACGGCCTTCTTCGGCCACCACCGCGACCACGGTGCCGTCCATCGGCGCGGTGATGCGGGTGTAGGCCAGGTTGGCGCGGGCGGTGCCCAGCTCGGTTTCGCGGCCCTTGATCTGCGCCTCGTAGGACTGCAGCTGGGCGCGGGCGGTCTTCAGCTGTGCCTCGGCGGCATCGTATTCCTGGCGCGAGGTGGCTTCGGCGGCCAGCATCTGCTGCTGGCGCGCAAACTCCAGTTCGGCCTGGCGCAGGGTGGCTTGCTGCACCGCGCGCTGGGCGGTGACCTGGTCCAGCGAGGCCTGCGCGTTGAGCACCTGGTTCTGCTGGGTGGTGGCATCGATCTCGGCGATCAGGTCGCCTTCCTTCACGGTGTCGCCCAGCTGTACCTTCAGCGATTTGATCTGGCCCGAGGCCTGCGCGCCGACGCTGACCAGCTTGTAGGCGTCGATCACGCCGGTGGCATCCACCGTTTGTTCGATGTCACCGCGGCTGACCGGCGAGGTTGCCACCGCCGGGGCGGCGGGCTTGCGCAGCAGCCACCAGCCGGTCGCGGCGACGATCAGGGCGAGCAGGGCGATCAGCATCAGGCGACTCCGGCGGGTCGCTGGCAGCAGGCGGAACGTCACGTCGTGGCTTCACTCTCGAGGCCGCGAGGGCGGCGTTGGTGGGCATTGTGAAGACCGGGCGATGGACGGCTCAATCCTCGGGGTATGTCTGTATGTAACACTGTCGGTGAACAGGCGTAACCACAGGTATCCCGCCCGCGGGTGGATACACTGGTACGCATTGCCCCGGATGCGGTTCAGCTGCCGACACGGGATGATCGCGACATGGAGACTGAAAACCCGATGCATCGACTGCTGATCGTCGACGACGACAACGACATCCGCACGCTGCTGGCCGAGCAGCTCGGCCGCGCCGGCTACCAGGTGAGCACTGCGGCCGATGGCACCGCCATGCGCCAACTGCTGGACCGCGAGCACGTGGACCTGATCGTGCTGGACCTCAACCTGCCGCGCGAGGATGGTCTGACCCTGTGCCGTGACCTGCGTGCACGTTCGAACACGCCGGTGATCATGCTGACCGCGCGGGCCGAGCCGATCGACCGCGTGCTGGGCCTGGAAATGGGCGCCGACGACTACCTGGCCAAGCCGTTCGAGCCGCGCGAGCTGCTGGCGCGCATCCGCAACGTGCTGCGCCGGACCGAGGCGCTGCCGGCCAACCTGGAACCACTGGCGGTACGCCGCGCGCGTTTCTCGCGCTGGGTATTCGACCTCGAGCATCGCCACCTGGTCGATCCGGATGGCCGCGTGGTGGTGCTGTCCGGCGCCGAGTTCCGCCTGCTGCGGGTGTTCATCGCCCACGCCAACAAGGTGCTGTCGCGCGAGCAGCTGGTCGCGCTCAGCAGTGGCCGCAACTACGAGGCTCAGGACCGCGCGATCGACCTGCAGGTCAGCCGCCTGCGCAACAAGCTGGGCGACGATGGTGGCCCGGATGGACTGATCAAGACCGTGCGCAACGAAGGCTACGTGCTTGCCTCGTCGGTCAACCTGGAATAAACCGCGATGACGCGCCTGCGCCATTTCCTGTCCTCGATGGTCGGGCGGTTGTTCGTGATCCTGCTGCTGGGCATGGCGGTGGCTGCGATCGGCGCGACCATGCTGGCCACCTCCAAGCGCCAGCAGGAGTTCGAGCGGCAGAACCTGAACCGCATCGCCGACCGCCTGCAGGGCTACGTCAACCTGCTGGACGGCAATCCGGAGCTGCGCGAGCGCCTGCTGGCGATCGGCGGGCCGAGCGTGCGCGCGCTGCAGCCGGGCGCACGCCTGGGGCGTGCCGACACGGCGCTGATGGAAGTGCTGGAAGACCGCCCCGGGCCGGTGTCGCGCGCGCACGTGCACTTCGCTTCGTTCCGCTCCTGCATTCCCAAACTGCAGGAGCTGCTGCCGCCGCCGCCGCCGGGCCACCGGCGGCCGCCGCGCGAACGCGACCCCGCGTTCATCCCGCCCAAATGCCGCGCGGTGGACGTGACCCTCAACGACGGCACGCTGCTGAAGCTGGCGCTGGACTCGCCGGCGGTGGCGCACAACGGCATCCTCGCCGTGGACCCATGGTTCCTGACCCTGCTGGTGCTGGCGATTGCCGTGCTGGCCTATATCGTCGCGCGCATGGCCAGCGCGCCGCTGCAGGAACTGGCCGCAGCCGCAGAAGACCTTGGCGATGACCTGCAGCGCGACCCGTTGCCACTGCGCGGGCCGCGCGAAGTGCAGCGTGCCGCCGAAGCCTTCAACGCCATGCAGCACCGCCTGCAGCGGCACCTGGCCGAACGCACGCAGATGCTGGCGGCGATCACCCACGACCTGCAGACGCCGCTGACCCGGCTGCGCCTGCGCCTGGAGAATGTCAGCGACGAGGCCCTGCGTGAGCGCCTGATCGGCGACCTGGCGGCGATGCAGGCGCTGGTGCGCGAGGGCCTGGAACTGGCGCGCAGCGCCGAGAGTGCCGAGCAGCGCGCCGCACTGGACCTGGATTCGCTGCTGGAGAGCATTGTCGAGGACGCCGCCGAAGGCGGCGGTGATGTGGTCTTCGAAGGGGGCAGTGGTTCGGTGCTGATGTTGCGTCCGTTGGCCATGCACCGGCTGTTCTCCAACCTGGTGGACAACGCGGTGATGTACGCGCAGCGGGCCCGGGTGCGGGTTGAGCGCAGCGGCGGTGCGATTACCGTGGTGGTGGCCGATGACGGCCCGGGCCTGGCCGAAGAGCAGCTGGAGGCGGTGTTCGATCCGTTCGTGCGGGTGGAGACCTCGCGTTCGCGCGAAACCGGCGGGGCCGGCCTGGGCCTGACCATCGCGCGCGCCCTGGCCGAGAAGGACGGTGCCCGGCTGTGGCTGCGCAACCGGGCCGAAGGTGGCCTGGAGGCGGTGGTGCAGTGGCCGGCCAGTGCCCAGGTGGTGGCGCCCGGCCGCGCCGGCTGAGTCGGCGCGCTGCGGACGGTGACGCTGGGGCCGGGGTTTGGCCTATCATCTGCGCATCTCCCCAGTCTCCCCCCGATGAGCCAGCCCGTTCCTGCCGGCATGCCATTGCACGCTGCCCGGCTGTTCCCGCACGCTGCCGCGTCCTGCAGCCGCACCTGGCCGCCGCCGCTGCGGTGATGGGCGGGCAGGGGGACAAGAGGCGCTGGGTGGAGCGCCGCGCATCAGGATTCAGGCGGGCACTGCGGCAGGGCCTGTTGTGGCTGCTGCTGGCCCTTGCGCTGCCGTTGGCTGCGCAGGAAGGCGCGCCCCCGCTGCGCGACTACGCCATCGATGTATGGACCTCGCGCAACGGCCTGCCGCACAACTCGCTGCGCGACATCGCGCAGACGCCGGAAGGCCATCTCTGGTTCGCCACCTGGGAAGGGCTGGTGCGCTACAACGGCCTGGATTTCACCGTGTTCGACCGCAGCACGCGCCCGGGCCTGCGCGACAACGGCATCGGCGCCCTGTTCGTCGACCGCCAGGGCGGACTGTGGATCAGTGATTCGCGCGGCAACGTCAGCCACCGTGGCAGTGATGGCCAATGGCGGGTGTGGGAGCACCAGGCCGATACGCCGCAGGTGCTGATCCAGTCCATGCAGATGGACAGCCAGGGGCGGCTGTGGCTGCTGTACGAAGGCAAGGGCATCGGCTACCTGACGCCGGACAGCGGCATTGTCTACCAGGCGCCGGCGGCGGACCTGCCGATGGCGATGAGCTTCACCAGGCTGGTGGTCGACGCGCAGGACCGGGTCTGGGTCGGTACGCTGGACGGGCTGGTGCTGCGCGACAACGATGGCGTGCTCAAGCGCGCCCCCGCCGCATGGGGGCTGGGTGCCGGCAGTGGCCTGTCGTGGCCCTACCGTGCGCCGGATGGCGCGTTGTGGATCGTCGCCGGTGAGCGCCTGTACCGGGTGGAGGACGACCAGCTGGTGCTGGTGCACCGCCTGCCGGGCCAGCTGCACATGACCTCGATGCTGCAGGACCGGCACGGTGACCTGTGGCTGGGCACCGAGAACCAGGGCCTGCTGCGCATCTCCGCACATGGCCTGGAGCGACTGCCGGCCGGTCTGAACCTGCCGGGCGGACGCGTGGTCAGCCTGCGCGAGGATGCCGAAGGCAGCATCTGGGTGGGCGCCAACGGCGGGCTCTATCGCCTGCGCGAAACACTGTTCAGCAGCTACACCGAGCGCGATGGGCTCAGTGGCGATTACGTGCGCACGGTATTCGAGGATCGCGATCGCCAGCTGTGGGTCGGCAGCGCCAGCGGGCTTGACATGCGGACCGCGGACGGCCGTTTCCGGGCGATGCCGCTGCACAACCGCGGCGGCAAGGCACCTTCGGTGCTGAGCCTGGCACAGGGGCCGGACGGTGACCTGTGGGTCGGAACCTTCGGCGATGGGGTCTACCGGCTCGGCCGTGACGGCCACCTGCGCCACAACTACGCGGCAGCCGACGGCATGCCGGGTGGCAACATCCGTGCGATCAGCGTTGATTCCCAGGGCGTGGTCT
Organism: Stenotrophomonas sp. Pemsol; assembly: GCF_003586545.1. Taxonomy (NCBI): domain Bacteria; kingdom Pseudomonadati; phylum Pseudomonadota; class Gammaproteobacteria; order Lysobacterales; family Lysobacteraceae; genus Stenotrophomonas; species Stenotrophomonas sp. Pemsol. The sequence goes on from NZ_CP025780.1 coordinate 1,105,831, forward strand.
GGGCCGGCACGCAGAAGGGCGTGGTGCGCATCGACGGCGACCATGTGCAGGTCTCGAACGTGCCGGGCATGCCCGGCGGCCTGATCACCGCGCTTGAGCATGACCATCAGGGCAACCTGTGGATCGGCACCATCGAAGGCATCCGCGTGCTGCGCGGCGACCACGTGCAGTCGATCGACCTGGCGCCGCTGGGCGGTGGCCGCAGCGTGTTCGGCTTCCACCAGCTGGGCGACGCGATGTGGATCAGCAGTGATCGTGGCCTGTACCGTTGGCGCAACGGTGCGCTGGCGCGGGTCGGCCTGGAGCAGGGCATGCCGGTGGATGCGGTGTTCCAGCTGGTGCCGGATCGCCTTGGCAATGTGTGGATCAGCAGCAATCGCGGCGTGTTGCGCACCGATATGGCCACCCTCAACGCCGTGGCCGATGGCCGCACGCCGCGGGTGGGGGTGGAGCGTTACAACGAGATCGACGGCATGGCCAATGCACAGGCCAACGGCAGCTCCAGCCCATCGGCGATCCTGCGCCAGGACGGCACGTTCTGGGTGGTCACCGCAGGCGGCCTGAGCACGGTCGACCCGCAGCGCCTGCAGCGTTTCCGCGAGCGGCCATCGCCGCCGGCCGCGATCGAGAGCGTGCAGGTGGATGGCGCGCCGGTGCATTGGGAAGGGCGAGATCGCAACCATATTCCCGGGGGGCGCCGGTTGGCGGTGAGCTATGTCGGCCTGAGCTATCTGATGTCCGACCGGATCCGCTACCGCACGCGGCTGGACGGGCTGGATGCCGGCTGGGTCGAGCGCGGCCCGCAGCGCAGCGTCGAGTTCGTCGGCCTGCCGCCGGGCGACTACACCCTGCATGTGGCGGCCGCCCATCCCGGCGGCAGCTGGGGCCAACAGGAGGCGGTGTGGAGCTTCACCGTGGAACCGTTCTGGTGGCAGCGCCGCAGCGTGCAGGTGCTGGCGGGAATGCTGCTGCTGGCTGGACTGGTGGCGCTGTACCGGCTGCTGCTGCAGCAGCTGAAGGCCAGCAACCTGCGCCTGGCACGGCGGGTGGACGAAGCGACCTTCGACCTGCAGGCCAAGACGGTGCACCTGCAGGCGCTGAACCAGGAAAAGACCGAACTGGCCGAGCGCCTGGCGCGCCAGGCCGAAGCCTTCGAGCGCCAGGCCCGCGAGGATGTGCTGACCGGCCTGGCCAATCGCCGCGCCTTCGACGAAACGTTGGCGCGTGACTTCGCCCGGTCCCAGCGCAGTGGTCATCCGCTGTGCCTGGTGGTGCTCGACATCGATCACTTCAAGGAGGTCAACGACCGCCACAGCCACAGCATCGGCGATGCCGTGCTGGTGCAGGTGGCGTCATTGATCGCAGCGGCCTGCCGCGACTCCGACCTGCCGGCGCGCACCGGCGGCGAAGAGTTCGCGCTGCTGCTCAACGACACCCGCCTGGAGGAAGCCGCACAGCTGTGCGCGCGCCTGCGTGGCCTGTTCCATGACCATCCCGATTGGGCCGGCGTGGCGGGCCTGCGTGTTACCTTCAGTGCGGGCCTGGTAGAGCTGGATGCCGACGACCGCACCCCGGCGCTGCTGTACCAGCGCGCCGACCGCGCGCTGTACCGTGCCAAGAGCGACGGCCGCGATCGCACGAGTATTGGTTGATCGCATCCACGCATGGCGTGGATCTACTGGTGTTGTCGTACCACCCGGGGGTGCCGACCAACGGTCGGCACCCACCAGAGAAGTGACCCAGTAAGCGGCAGCCCCCAACGAGCGCAGCGACCCGCTGTTGCTCCCGCTTTTTCTGATCTTTCCGTGGTGCTCGCTGGAAACTGTCCGTGGCCGGGCGGGTGGGCTGCGCAGGGGCGTGAGCCGCATGGGCCTGAGGCATGCCTCGGGCGGGTTGGGCCGGATGCCCAACCCCGGTCTTGCCGTGTGCGCAGGACAGCGCACACGAGCAAGCGGCGACCGAGCTTACAGGGACGTACTTGCAGCGTCCCCTGCGCAGTCCACCCGCCCGGCCCTACCAGGAATCGCTGTCAGCCCGCCACGAGGGGCTCCGCCGTTGGCTGCGTTAGCGCGGCCAGGCGTTGGCGATGGTGCAGAACAGCCGCGCGGTCTGCTCGGTGTCATACACCGCGCTGTGTGCCTCGTTGGCATCCCAACCCAGCCCGGCGGCGGTGGCCGCACGCGCCAGCACGGTCTGACCGTACGCGATACCGGCCAGGGTGACCGTGTCGAACACGCTGAACGGGTGGAATGGGTTGCGCTTGTGGCCGGTGCGGGCCACGGCCGCGTTGACGAAGCCGAGGTCGAAATGGGCGTTGTGGCCCACCAGGATCGCGCGCTGGCAGCCGTACTTCTTCATCGCCGCACGGACCGGAGTGAAGATGTGGTCCAACGCCGCTTTTTCTTCCTTGGCCAGCCGGAACGGGTGGTCGAGGATGATGCCGGTCACTTCCAGCGACTTCGGGTCGATCTCCAGGCCCTCGGCCGGGACCACGTGGGCACTGGCGGTCTGGCCGGGGTAGAGCAGGCCGTTCTCGTCCATCTCGATCGGCACCGCAGCGATTTCCAGCAGCGCATTGCGCTGGCTGTCGAAGCCGCCGGTTTCCACATCCACCACCACCGGCAGGAAGCCGCGGAAGCGTTGTGACATCGCGCGCTGCGCCTGGGGTACTGCGGAATCGGGAGCGGCGGCAGGTGCGGAGGGGGAGTCAGTCATGCGTGAATTCTAGCAGAGCGACCCTGAGCGCCCGGCCAGCTTTCTGTGCATGGGCTCCCTGCGTGGGCGTGTGTCGACCAAGGTCGACACCTACCGGGCACCGCACGCTCTGGATTCCGGTAGGTGCCAACCTTGGTTGGCACACGGCGCGCCAACCACGGTCGGCATCTAGCGCAACGCAGGCCGTGCCGTCGTGACCGATGGCTGCCACCGGGCCAACCAGGCGTCCACGCTCAGCTTGCCGGCGCCAGTGAAGATCAACGGCAGCAGCATGGTCATGAACAGCACCGGCAGCTTGAAGTTGCCGTAGCCCTGGTCGCTGATGGCATACCCCATCGCGAGGTCACCCAGCGAATTCCATTGCATCGGCCAATGCACCGCATAGGTCGCCACCACGGTCAGCACCAGCAGGCTGGCGGCGGCGAAACGGGTAACGAAACCAAACAGCAGGCAGGCCGCGCCGACCAGTTCGAACCAGGTGGCCAGCTGCCAGTTCAGGGCAGCAGGCAGTTGGTTGAACGGGAACGGGAAGGCGCCCTGCAGGTCGGCGAACCAGTTCTGGCCGTGCAGCTTCTCACGGCCGGATTCGAAGTATTCCCAGGCCAGCAGCACGCGCAGGCCCAGCGGCGCCAACCAGGGGGCGAGACGGTCCAGCCGGCCGCGCGCGGCGGCCAGGAGCGGCAGATTCATCGTTGGATCTCCAGTGGAAGAGGCGTCAGGGCGGGGGGGCGAGCGGGCCGATCACGCCGGCCTGCAGGAACTGCAGCAGCAGTGCGGCACCGGGCTCGGCCAGTACGTCCTCGGCCAGCCCGTGCGAGGTGGCCAGCTGCTGCAGGTACGTCTGTCCTTCCAGGCCGGGCCGTTCGCCGATGCTCGCCAGCAGGTGTACCGCCAGCGGGCTGAGCGCGGCGAATCGCACTTCACCGTCGGCTTCGCGGCGGACCAGCAGGCCGGTGGGTTCTGGAAGGGGCTGGGTCGGCGCATCCTCTGCACCGAGACGGTGCACCGGCCATTGGTACAGCAGCGGCCACGCCAGCGGCGAACGCCGCAGCGGCACCCGAAGTGGATCAGTATCGCCAGGCGCAGGAAGCGGTTCGGCCTGCAGCTGGTACAGCGCGGTTTCCACCCACTCGTAGTGGGCCAGTTCGGCCAGCGCCGGGTGCGGCAGCTGCGGCTGCGCCTGCAGCCACTGCACGAACTCGGCGGCCAGTTCGGTGAACAGCGGTGTCTGGCAGCGATGGGTGGCGAAGTAGTGGCGCACCAGGGCGCTCCAGGCCGGTTCGCCAAGCAGGCGCACGCAGACCGGGAAACCGTTGCTCAACAGGCCGAGCAGGTTGTTGAACAGCAGGTGCCGATATACCGCGACCCGGCGTGGCTCCAGTCCGGCCGGTGCGGGTACCGCCTGCGGGTTGCGCAGGTGCGCGGTGAAGGCGTGCTGCTGCGCGCGCAGGGTGTCGGCGGAATCAGCCATGTGCCGCCCCGGCATGTGTGGCCTGCAGGCGGCGGATGGTCTGCAGTTCGCCCTGCAGTTCTGCATAGGGCGGGAAATTGAAATCGCGTTCGAGCAGGGTGGGGCGCGGGCCGATGCGTGCATAGGTACGCGCCAGCAGCGCCCAGACTGGATCGATCACCGCGCTGCCGTGGGTATCGATCTTCAGGTCGGGTGCCTCGTCCAGGTGCCCGGCCACATGCAGGCAGACGATGCGCCGTGCAGGCAGGCCGGCGATGAAGGCATCGGCATCGTAGCCGTGGTTGCAGGCGTTGACGTAGACATTGTTGACGTCCAGCAGCAGGTCGCAGTCGGCTTCGGCAAGCACGGCATTGGTGAAGGCCAGTTCGTCCATCGCCGGCGCGGGTGCCAGGTAGTAGGACACGTTCTCCACTGCGATGCGACGGCCCAGCAGGTCCTGCACGCGGCTGATGCGCTGCGCGGTATGGCGCACGGCTTCGTCGGTAAAGGGAATCGGCAGCAGGTCGTACAGGTGGCCGTCGTCGCTGCAGTAGCTGAGGTGCTCGCTGTACAGCGGCACGCGGTGCTTTTCGAGGAACCGGCCGACCTGTTCCAGCAGCTGGGTATCCAGCGGTGCACTGCCGCCCAGCGACAGCGACAGGCCGTGGCAGCTCAGCGGATGGCGCTGCGCCAGTTCGGCCAGGGCATCACCGGCCGGGCCGCCGACATGGATCCAGTTCTCCGGTGCGCATTCGAGGAAGTCGAAGTCGCCTTCCGGGGCGTCACGCAGGTCCTGCAGCAGCGCCCGGCGCAGGCCCAACCCGGCGGCCGCCGCACGAAGCGGCGACCGCGGGTGGACGAGGCTGGCGCGGGCGTCAGTGCTTGCCACCGCACTTGCCTTCGCCGCACTTGCCTTCGCCGCTCTTGCCGTCGGCGCCGCACTTGCCTTCGGCGTGCTTGGTCGCGTCAGCGGCCATCTTGTTATCGGCGGCCTTGGCATCGGTGCTGGCCTTGGCCGCCTGGCCGGCCACCAGGTAGCCTTGGGCGAGGTCGCTCATGCTCAGGGCCGAGGCACTGGCGGTCATGCCCAGGCCGGCGGCCAGGGCGGTAGCGGTCAGCAGGGACAGGGTCTTGTTGGAACTGCTCATCGGTCTTACTCCTGGGTGGTGGGCAGGTGCCCGGGGTGAATCGATGGTGCAGCGATCCTACTCAACGAATCCTCGCCAAGAACTCAAATTTTCGTGAGATTTGTTACAGAAGCATCCGGAAGGTCTGCGCCGGGCAAGCACGGCGCCCACAACGCGGGTGGAACACCGCAAAAAAAGAAAGGCCGCTGTCACAGGACAGCGGCCACCTTGGAGTCGACTCCGGTGTTGCAGTGCAGCGTCAGGGCTGGCCGGTGCTGGAGGTCTCGTCGCGCTTTTCACGCGGTGGCAGCGGCTGCTCGCCGTGCACCAGGAACCACACGTTCTCGGCGATGTTGGTGGCGTGATCGCCCACGCGCTCCAGGTTCTTGGCCATGAACAGCAGGTGGGTGCACGGGGTGATGTTGCGCGGGTCTTCCATCATGTAGGTGAGCAGCTCGCGGAACAGCGCGGTGTACTGGGCGTCCAGGCGGGCGTCGTCCTCGCGCAGTGCCAGCGCGGCCTCGGCATCGTTGTCGCGGTAGGCGGCGATGGCACGGCGCACCTGCTGCGCGGCCAGGCGGCCCAGCGCGCGCAGGCCCTGGATCTGCGGCAGCGGCGGCACCTTGCCCAGCGCGATCGAGCGCTTGGCCACGTTCGCTGCATAGTCGCCGATGCGCTCGATGTCGGCCGGAATGCGCAGGCCAGCCAGGATCTCGCGCAGGTCGCGCGCCATCGGGCCGCGCAGCGCCAGGCGCATCACGTCATGGCTGATCTGCTGCTCCAGCGCATCGATGGCTTCGTCATTGGCGATGATGCGATGGGCGGCGTTCTCGTCGCGCTTCTCGATCACGTCCATCGCCGCTTCGAGCTGGGCGACCGCCATCTCGCCCATGCGCACGATTTCGGCCACCAGGCGCTGCTGCTCTTCGTCGTAGCTCTTGACGATGTGGTCGTTGGGAAGGTTCATGGTGTGCAATCCAGGTAGAGCCAGGCCATGCCTGGCTGCCGTTGTCTGTTGAGTCGAGCCACGCTCGACTGACGTTTCAGCCGAAGCGACCGGTGATGTAGTCCTCGGTCTGCCGCTGCGACGGCTGCGAGAAGATCACTTCGGTGCGGTCGTGCTCGATCAGGTCGCCCAGGTACATGAAGGCGGTGTAGTCGGACACGCGCGCAGCCTGCTGCATGTTGTGGGTGACGATCACGATCGTGTACTCGTGCTTGAGTTCTTCCACCAGCTGCTCGATGCGGCTGGTCGAGATCGGGTCCAGCGCCGAGGTCGGCTCGTCCAGCAGCAGCACCGACGGGCGCAGGGCCACGGCACGGGCGATGCACAGACGCTGCTGCTGGCCACCGGACAGACCCAGTGCGCTCTGCCCCAGCTTGTCCTTCACTTCGTCCCACAGCGCGCCCTGGCGCAGCGCCTGCTCGACGCGGTCGGCCATATCGGCCTTGCTCAGCTTCTCGTGGTGGCGGATGCCGTAGGCCACGTTCTCGAAGATGGTCATCGGGAACGGCACCGGCTTCTGGAACACCATGCCGACCTTGCTGCGCAGGCGGTTCATCGGGTACTTCGGCGACAGGATGTTCTCGCCGTCCAGCAGCACTTCACCGCGCGCCTCCAGCTTCGGGTACAGCGCATAGATGCGGTTGAAGATGCGCAGCAGCGTGGACTTGCCGCAACCGGAGGGACCGATCAGCGCGGTCACGCGCTTTTCCGGGATTTCCAGGTTGATGCCCTTCAGGGCGTGGAACTTGTCGTAGTAGAAGTCCAGTCCGCGCGCGGCAAGCTTGACCGGAGCCGGGGTGTGCAGGCTCTCGTGCGAGGACGGCACGGCGATGCGCTGCATCGGCACGGCGTTGGAAAGGTCGTTCATGGCGTTATCCACGGAAAGGTCAGTCATGGGAGATACGGTTGCGCAGCAGGATGCCGCGGGCGGCAAGGCTGACCAGCAGCACGAAGACAGTCAGCACCAGGGCACCGGCCCAGGCCAGTACCTGCCAGGATTCATACGGGCTGCCGGCGAACTGGTTCATCACCACCGGCACCGAAGCCATCGGCTGGAAGATGTTGTTGTTCCAGTACTGGTTGCCGAAGGCAGTGAACAGCAGCGGAGCGGTCTCGCCGGAAATGCGGGCCAGCGCCAGCAGGATGCCGGTGATGATGCCGGCCGACGCACTGCGGTACAGCACCTGCACGATCACCTTCCACTGCGGGATGCCCAGCGACAGGGCCGCTTCGCGCATCTGCGAGGGGACCAGGCGCAGCATTTCGTCGGTGGTGCGCACCACCACCGGCAGCACGATGAAGGCCAGCGACAGCGCACCGGCGAACGCCGAGAAGTTGCCGCCGGTCTGCATCACGTACAGCGTGTAGACGAACAGGCCCAGCACGATGGACGGCGCCGACAGCAGGATGTCGTTGACGAAGCGGACCACGGTGCCGGCCTTGCGGGCGTTGCCATACTCGGCCAGCCAGGTACCGGCCAGCACGCCCAGCGGGGTGCCGATGCCGATGGCCAGTGCACACATCACGGCACTGCCGAAGAAGGCGTTGGCGAGGCCGCCGTCCTGCATCGGCGGCGGGGTCATCTTGGTGAACAGATCCCAGTTGATGCCGGCCAGGCCCTTGGCAGCCAGGGTGAACAGGATCCAGCCCAGGAAGAACAGGCCGAACAGGGCGGTGGCGCAGGACGCAGTGATCGCAACGACGTTGCCGATGCGGCGGCGCAGGTACAGCGAATCAGCGGTGGTGGACATCAGTTGCCCTCCTTGCGGGACAGGCGCATCAGCATCAGGCGGGCGATGGCCAGCACCACGAAGGTGACGATGAAGAGGACGAAGCCGAGCAGCAGCAGGGCCGAACGGTAGGTTTCAGTGGCTTCGCCGAAATCATTGGCGATCAGCGCGGCGATGGTGGTGCCCGGTTCCAGCAGCGACGGCGACAGGCGCACGCTGTTGCCGATCACGAAGGCTACAGCCATCGTTTCGCCCAGCGCGCGGCCCAGGCCGAGGAAGATGCCGCCGATGACCGCCGAACGGGTGTAGGGCAGGACGATGTCCCAGCTCACTTCCCACTTGGTGGAGCCCAACGCGTAGGCCGATTCCTTCAGGCGGGTGGGCACGGTCAGGAACACCTCGCGCATCACCGAGGAAATGAACGGAATGACCATGATGGCCAGCACGAAACCGGCGGTGAGCATGCCGATGCCCAGCGGCGGGCCCTGGAACATCGGGCCGATGACCGGCCATTCGCCCAGGGTCTCGTTGAGGAACGGGGTGACGTACTCGGTCATCACCGGCACCAGCACGAACAGGCCCCACATGCCGTAGATGATCGAGGGGATGCCGGCCAGCAGTTCGATGGCGGTACCGACCGGGCCACGCAGCCAGCGCGGCGCGACTTCGGTGAGGAAGAAGGCGATGCCGAAGCTGACCGGCACGGCGATGACCATCGCGATGACAGCGGTGACCAGGGTGCCGTAGATCGGAGCCAGGGCGCCGAACTTGTTTTCGACCGGATTCCAGTCAGCGGAGAAGAAGAAGCTCAGTCCCTGCATCTGCAGGGCATGGCGACCACCCCACAGCATCGACAGCGCGGCGCAGGCCAGGGCGATCAGGACGAAGATGACGGTGCCGACCAGCACCCATCGGAACAGTTTGTCGTTGCGGGCATCACGCGTATCACGCGTGGACGGGGCGGCTACAGGCTGGGCGATGGCATTCATGGGGACGGCTGGGCCAGGAAGGGGCGGGGCGGCACGGCGTGGAACAAGCGGTGCCCGCGCGGGGCGGGCACCGTCGGGTCCATCACTTCAGGTCGGTCGCCCAGTAGGCCTCGATCTGCTTGACCAGTTCAGCCGGCAGCGGCACGTAGTGCAGCTCGTTGGCCTGGGCCTGGCCGTTCTCGAAGGCCCACTTGAAGAAGGCCAGGGTGTCCTGGTTGCGCTTGGCGTCCTTCGGCTGCTTCTGCATCAGCATGAAGTTGGTTGCGGTGATCGGCCACGCCTGCTCGCCCGGGGCGTTGGTGATGACCAGGTTGAAGTCCTTGGCGCTGGCCCAGTCGGCGCTGGCGGCCGCAGCGGCGAAGGTTTCCGCGCTCGGCTCGACCCAGTTGCCGGCGGCGTTCTGCATGGCGGTATACGGCATGCCGTTCTGCAGGGCATAAGCCAGTTCGACGTAGCCGATCGAGCCCTTGATCTGCTTCACGTAGGACGCAACGCCTTCATTGCCCTTGCCACCGACGCCGTCCGGCCACTGCACCGAGGTGCCTTCACCGACCTTGCTCTTCCACTCCGGGCTGACCTTGGACAGGTAGTTGGAGAAGTTGAAGGTGGTGCCCGAACCATCCGAACGGTGGACCAGGGTGATCTTGCCGTCCGGCAGCTTCACGCCCGGGTTGGCGGCGACGATCGCCGGGTCGTTCCAGGTCTTGACCTTGCCCAGGAAGATGTCGGCCAGCAGGGCGCCGCTCAGGCGCAGCTTGCCGGCTTCCAGGCCTTCGATGTTGACCACCGGCACCACGCCGCCGATGGCCGACGGGAACTGCGCCAGGCCGGCCTGGGCCAGCTCCTCGCTGCTCAGCGGCTTGTCGGACGAACCGAAGTCGACGGTCCCAGCCTTGATCTGGGCGATGCCGCCGCCGGAGCCGATCGACTGGTAGTTGATCTTGGCGCCGGTGCTGGCGTTGTAGTCAGCCGACCACTTGGAGACCAGCGGGAAGATGAAGGACGCGCCCGCGCCGGACACTTCGGCGGTCACCTTGGCACCGGCAGCGGCGGGGGCAGCGGCAGCGCCGGCAGCCGGCTGCTGCGCGGCCTGCTTGTCGCCACCGCAGGCCGACAGGCCCAGGGCGATGGCCAGGGAAAGGGCGGCAAGGCCGGCCGAGTGCAGTTTCATGGTCACTCCATAGCGGGGAAGAGCCGACGTGGTCGGCGGATGCGGCTATGAAATGATGTTTTTGTTACAGCCGTATTACGACCATGACAGAGGTGTCGAGGATCACGTTCTGACAAGGCTTTCACAGGGCTGGCGCCGATCCGGCCGGGGCCCGGAAACCCCGGATCTGCGCACCGATATGACGGCGGCTTGGTCCTTGCAGCGTCAATGCGCGACAGCTCCTTGCCCACGGTAGGTGCGGACCGTCGGTCCGCACGCTCCAGAGCGCAGCCGAGCGTCGGCTCGGCTCTACAGGGGCAGGTGCATCCCCGAAAACAAGAAGAGCGCGAGATCTCGAGGATCTCGCGCCCGGGTGGGAGCGGCGGGGGAGAGAGGACCCGCCGCCCCCGTTCCTGCGGGGGAACGCGCTTACTTCAGGTTCTGCGACCAGTAGGTCTCGATCTGGCGGACCAGGCTGTCCGGCAGCGGCACGTAGTCCAGCTGGCGGGCCTGGGCGTCGCCGTTCTTGTAGACCCAGCGGAAGAACTCCTGGGTCGCCTTGCCATTGGCAGCATTCTTCGGCGTCTTCTGCACCAGGATGAAGTTGGTGGCGGTGATCGGCCAGGACTCGGCGCCCGGCGCATTGGTCATCACCAGGTAGAAGTCGCGGGCGTTGGCCCAGTCGGCGCTGGCAGCGGCGGCAGCGAACGAGGTGTCGCTCGGCTGCACGAACTTGCCGGCGGCATTCTTCATCGCGGTGTAGGAGAGCTTGTTCTGCAGCGCGTAGGACAGTTCGACATAGCCGATGCCGCCCTTGATCTGCTTCACGTAGGCGGCAACACCTTCGTTGCCCTTGCCGCCGATGCCGGCCGGCCACTGCACCGAGGTGCCTTCACCGACCGAGCTCTTCCACTCCGGGCTGACCTTGGACAGGTAGTTGACGAAGTTGAAGGTGGTACCCGAGCCGTCCGAACGATGCACGACGGTGACCTTGGCGTTCGGCAGGGTCACGCCCGGGTTCAGTGCGGCGATGGCCGGGTCGTTCCAGGTCTTGATCTTGCCCAGGAAGATGTTGGCCAGCACGGCGCCGTCCAGCTTCAGGGCGCCCGGGGCGATGCCGGCCACGTTGACCACCGGCACCACGCCACCGATCACCGACGGGAACTGCGCCAGGCCTGCAGCAGCCAGGTCTTCCGGCTTCAGCGGCGCATCGGAAGAGCCGAAATCAACGGTCTTGGCCTTGATCTGGGCAATGCCGCCGCCGGAACCGATGGACTGGTAGTTGACCTTGTTGCCGGTTGCGGCGCTGTAGTCGGCCGACCACTTGGACATGACCGGGTAGATGAACGATGCGCCCGCGCCGGTGATGTCGGCGGCGTTGGCGGCGAACACGGACGATGCAGCCAGGATGGCGACAGCGGCGCGCGATTTGAAGGCGTGGATCACGGGGAGACTCCTGGGGTGGTGGTCGAAGGGCGGTTGCCCGACGTTTCGGTGCACATTCCATAACGATTGCGTGACACGTCCGCGTCTGTCATATGACGCGGGCGTGACACGCGTCATGAGGGATGTCGCGTCCGCTGTGCCGGCAGCACGGCACGGGTATCGCTGCAACGACGAAGGCACGGCCGGGGCCGTGCCTTCGCGGTTCAACGCAGGTGGCTGGGCTTACCAGAAGAACTGCGCGCGGGCTTCCAGGATGTTGGGATCGTCGTTGACGAAACCGCGCGCCGTGGAGCTGTACTTCTTGCTGTCGACCATCACGTAGTTGAGCATCAGCTTGAAGTTGGAACGCAGGTACCAGTTGGCGCCCACGGTCCAGATGTCCATCTTGCCGCCCAGCACGCCATCGACGATCGGCGGGCGACCGGCGACCGGATTGGCGGCGAGGTTGCCGTCATTGAGGTCCATGTGGTCGTAGCGCACGCCCAGCTGCCACTGGCCGCCGGCCGGGTTGTTCGGCAGGCCGGTGCCCGGAGTGCCGCCCTTGTAGCTCCAGGTCTCGCCGGTGACGTTCCACACGCCGCTCATGTAGTAGCCGTCGCTGGTGTAGTTGTCGTGGTCGTAGCGCTTGGCCTTGCTGGTGTAGTACTCGGCCTGGGCCTTGAAGGGACCCTGGAAGTACATCGCTTCGGCACCGATGGTGCTGACGCGATCGGTGTCGGTCAGGTTGCCGCTGTCAACCAGGCGGGCAGTGGCGAGGTCGGCATTCGGACGCGCACGCACGCGCAGGGTGTCGGCGTCGGCGTCGTAGTTGACGTAGCTCAGACCGAAGTGCAGGACCTGGCCCTTTTCATTGATCGGGGCCCAGGTGCCACGCGCGCCGTAGCCGCTGCCGTGGGCCAGGTTGCGGGTCAGCTCGCGGCCGAAGGCGCTGGCGGTCACCGACCAGTTGTCCTGGCCGTAGCTGTACGCGCCGCCCAGGCGGCGGGCGATGGCATAGGTATTGGTGACCGCTGCCTTGGAAATGAAATCGTTGTTCTTGGTGCTGGACAGTTCTTCCAGGCTGTTGGGCTGCTTGAACTGGCCCAGCTGCAGGAAGTGGTTGGCGTTACCCAGCAGCTTGTACTTCACGTTGGTGTCGAGGAACTTGTCGGCCTTGGCGTCATAGCCGACCACCCACTCCACGTTGCCCGGGCCCTTGCCCTTCAGCACCAGCTCGGCGCGACGCAGTTCGAATTCGCTGTTCTTGCCGTTGCCGGCGTCGCCACCGTTGAGGTCGACCACATCGTTGTGGAACCAGTTGCCGTCGGCCTGGACCAGGCCTTCGAAGGTGATTTCCGAACCGCCGATCACGTCGATGGCGACTTCGGCGTGTGCAGCCGGCACATACAGCGCAGCAGCCACGGCCACCGTCAGGAGTTGGTGATGCAGTTTCATGGAGAGGAGCCTTGCAGGCAGGTGGGAAGATGCGCGCAGGCTAGAAGGTAAAGATTGCGTAAATGTGACAGTTCACGCGCGGCAGACATCCGCCGCAGGCCCCGTCACGGCAGGGCCTGCCATTGAAACCGCTTGCGTATGACGCCCGGATTGCGACCCGGTTGCAGTAGAGCCACGCCCTGCGTGGATGCTGCCGTCACTCGGCCGTGGTCTTTTCCTTGAACCGGCACAGGTCGGCGATCACGCAGCCCGGGCAATCCGGCTTGCGCGCCTTGCACACATAACGTCCGTGCAGGATCAGCCAGTGATGCGCGTTGAGCAGGAACTCGGCCGGGATCACCTTCACCAGCTTGTCTTCCACTTCGCGCACGTTCCTGCCCGGCGCCAGTCCTGTGCGGTTGGCGACGCGGAAGATATGCGTGTCCACCGCCATCACCGGCTCGCCGAACGCGGTGTTGAGCACCACGTTGGCGGTCTTGCGCCCGACGCCCGGCAGCGCTTCCAGCGCTTCGCGATCACGCGGCACTTCACCGCCATGCTTCTCCAGCAGGATCGCGCAGGTGGCGATCACGTTCTTTGCCTTGGCGTTGAACAGCCCGATGGTGGCGATGTACTGCTTCAAGCCATCCTCGCCGAGCGCAAGGATCTTCGCCGGCGTGTTGGCGACCGGGAACAGGCGGCGCGTGGCCTTGTTGACGCCGACGTCGGTGGCCTGCGCCGACAACGCCACCGCCACCAGCAGCTCGAACGGCGAGCTGTACTCCAGTTCGGTCTTCGGGTGCGGGTTGAGTTCGCGCAGGCGGGTGAACATCTCCACCACGTCGGCGCGTGGCATCGTGCCGCCACGCCGCGCCGGGGCGCGTGCGGTCTTTTTCGTGGTGGCCATTACTGTTCCTTGCCACTGGCGCGGGCCTTGGCCCGGGCCAGAATCGCGGCTGCCGCAGCGGGCAGGGCGGGCTTCACGTCCGGGGCTGGTGCCGGAGTGCGACGTGCATCGCGCTCGGCCTCGCGGCGGGCCAGGCGCACCGCACGGGCACGGTAGCGTTCGCGTGCAGCCCAGGCCGCGCGCAGTTGCTGCTGGGCCTGGCACAGGCGTTGCGGAAGGTCGGGGTGGTCAGGCAGCAACCGGTCGTCGCCGGCACGGACGATGTAGTCCATCAGCCCGGCCTGCAGGGCACCATCGAGATCGTCTGCCTGGACCCGGGCGAACAACTGCGCGGGGTTGGGTCGGGATGCCATGGTGTCAGCGGTTCTGGAAGGCCGGCGCGCGGCGTTGCAGGAAGGCGCTGGTGCCTTCGCGCATGTCCTCGGTGGCGAACAGCAGGCCGAACTGCGCACTTTCGTATTCCAGCCCGGCCTCCAGGCTGCATTCGCCGCCCACGTGCACCGCGTCGAGCAGGCCACGCAGGGCCAGCGGGGCCGAGCGTGCCAGCTGGCGGGCGACGTCCTGCACCCGGTTGTCCAGCGCGTCGGCCGGCACGACTTCGTTGACGATGCCCAGTTCCAGCGCACGCGCGGCGTTGATCGGCGCCCCCAGCAGGCACAGCTCCAGGGTGGCGGCGCGGCCGCACAGGCGCAGCAGGCGCTGGCTGCCGCCGAAGCCGGGGATCAGGCCGAGGTTGATTTCCGGTTGGCCGACCTTGGCGGTATCTGCGGCGATGCGCAGGTGGCAGGCCATCGCCAGTTCCAGGCCACCGCCCAGTGCGAAACCATTCACGCGTGCGATGACCGGTTTGGGCATGCGTTCGATCTGGCGCATCAGGGCCTGGCCCAGCAGCGAGAAATCACGTCCCTGAACGGCGCTGAGCGTGTTCATTTCCGCGATGTCGGCACCGGCCACGAACGCCTTGGGGCCCGCCCCGGTCAATATCACGACGCGCACCTCCGGATCGGCGGCGGCGTCGCTGAAGGCATCGGCCAGGGCCTGCAGGGTCGCGGCGTTGAGGGCATTGAGCTTGTCCGGGCGCTGGACGGTCACGGTGCGGATGGCGCCGTCGTCAGCGACAGCGATCAGGGCATCGGCCACGGGGAAACTCCTGGAACGTTAAAAAGAAGTGATATTGAACTCTGCAAACGCAGACGGGTCATAGCCTGCATCGTGAGTAGCGGTTACACGTTGCGCCCGTTATCCTAACCCGTCGCCTCAGGGCGGCGCAGAACGTCCCTGAGTTACCACCCCTGGAGAACTGTTTGATGAAGTTGCGTTCTATCGCGGTCGCCGTCGCGGCCCTGGCCCTGACGGGCAATGCCTTCGCCCAGGACGTCTCGTCCGAAAAGGGCAAGCTGAGCTACTACTTCGGTTACGACTACGGCAACAACCTGGCGGAGCTGACCGGTCGTGGTGAGCAGCTGGACATCAACTCGGTGGTGAAGGGCCTGCAGGATGCCTACGCCAAGAAGCAGCCGGCGATCACCGCCGAGCAGCTGAAGCCGGCCGTTGAAGCGTTCCAGAAGCGCGAGCAGGGCCGTGCCCAGGCCGCCAAGGCCGAGTACGAAAAGGCGGCTGCCGAAAACAAGACCAAGAGCGACCAGTTCATCGCGGCGAACAAGGCCAAGGCCGGTGTGCAGTCCCTGCCGAGCGGCGTCCAGTACCGCGTGATCGAGGCCGGCAAGGGTGCCAAGCCGACCCAGGCCAGCACTGTGCAACTGGAAGTGGCCGGTCCGTTCCCGTACGGCCAGCGCCCGACCGAAGCCCGCCCGGCCCAGCAGATCCCGTCGATCAAGGTCAGCGAAGTCGAAATGAAGGCCATGCGCGAGACCCTGCTGCAGATGCCGGCAGGCTCGAAGTGGGAAGTCACCCTGCCGCCGGACCAGGCCTACGGTGCCGATCCGCGCACCCCGTTCCCGCCGAACGTGGCTGTGCAGTTCGAGATCAAGCTGGTCAGCGTCAAGTAAATCGAAGCAGCAAACGAAACGCGCCGGTGATTCCACCGGCGCGTTTTTGTTTGCGCAGTCCCTGACGGTAGAGTCGACTGTCAGTCGACTGTTTTTGGGTCACATCGGGGAAACGCCCGCGCTGCGCGCGCGAGTCGACTGACAGTCGACTCTACCGTCCGGCTGGGCCACCCGCGCAAATTCAGCCCGATCGCGCTACTGTTGGCGGGTGCAAACAATGGAAGAAACGGCGCGTGTTGTCGCAAGTCCCTGCATCGGAGTGTGCACGCTGGATCCGCACCGGCAATGCGCCGGCTGCGGGCGGCATATCGATGAGATCGCGCGGTGGTCGTCGATGAGCAACGAGGAACGCAGCCGCATCCTGCATCGCGTGCAGCCCTTGCGGCAACAACTGCAGCAGTCCCTGCGCGGTTCGCTGGCCGACCACGAACGACTGATGCGCGCGCTGCACCCCTTGGCCCAACCACCTGCGGGCGACGGCTGGAACCGCAGTGAGCTGGTTGACCTGCTGCCACCCGGGCCTCCAGTGGAGGCTGCGGTGCTGGCCGGCATCGTGCCGCGCGCCAACGGCGCACAGGTGATCCTTACCCGTCGCACCGAAACACTGCGCACCCATGGTGGCCAGGTCGGATTCCCCGGTGGCCGCACCGAACCCGATGACCGCGACGCGCTGGCGGCCGCGCTGCGCGAGAGCCAGGAAGAAATCGCATTGGCGCCCGGCCAGGTGCAGGCGCTGGGGTATCTCGATCCCTTCGTCACCATCACCGGCTACCGCGTCACGCCGGTGGTGGCGGTGGTCGATCCGGAGTTCGTGCCTGTGCCGCAGCCCAGTGAAGTAGCCGAGGTATTCGAGGTGCCACTGGATTACCTGATGGCGCCTGACAGCCTGCGCCAGGTCGAAATCAACCATCGCGGCCGGGTACGCCACGTGCTTGAGTATGGCTGGCCGGGCCAGCGCATCTGGGGGGCGACCGCCGCCATTCTCTACAACCTGCGTCGCCGCCTGGAGCAAGTGCAATGAAGCTGATCGATCCGCCGTGGACCACCCTGGTCGATGTCGCCACCCTGGCTGCCGCGTTGGGCGAAGGCATCCGCGTGGTCGACGCACGCGCCACTGCCAGCACTGCGGTGCGGGTGGTCGATGCGCGCTCCTCGCTGGCCGACCCGCAGGCGGGAAGCAGCCAGTATCTGGCAGGTCATATCCCGGGTGCGGTGTATGCCGATCTGAATCGTGACCTGTCTGATCTGTCGCGCGTCGGCCATGGTCGCCATCCACTGCCGGACAGCGATGCCTTGGCTGCAAAGCTGGGGCAGTGGGGCATCGGCCCCGACACCCAGGTGGTGGTCTACGATGGCAGCGACGGCAGCATGGCCGCCTCGCGCCTGTGGTGGCTGCTGCGCCTGATCGGTCACAGCAGGGTGGCCGTACTCGACGGCGGCATCGCCGCCTGGCAGGCCGCCGGTCACACGTTGGAAAGCGGCCAGGCTGAAGTGACAGCGCTGCCTGCCTACCCGGGCCGCTTCGACACCACCCAGATCGCCAACGCCGATGAAATCACCGCGCGGCTGAAGCATGCGCCGGGCTGGCTGGTCGACGCGCGGGCGGGTGAGCGTTTCCGTGGTGAAGTGGAGCCGCTGGACCCGGTGGCCGGGCATGTGCCGGGCGCGGTCAACCGCCCGTTCGCATTGAACGTACTCGACGGCCGCCTGCGCGACGCACAGGAGCTGCGCGCCGAACTGCAGGGCGTGATCGGCAACCGCGATCCGCAGCAGGTGGTGCTGATGTGCGGTTCCGGCGTGACCGCCTGCCATCTGCTGCTGGCGATGGAAAGCGCGGGGCTGAGCGGCGCGCGCATCTACGCCGATTCCTGGAGCGGCTGGGTGAGCGACAGCAGCCGCCCGGTGGCGACCGGCGCCTGAGCCGCGCGGGGTCGGATCCGTTTTCCAACGGAAAACGGCTCTGACCCCATCAACCGAAAATCGGGGTCAGAGCCCGTTGCGTAGCAACGGGAGCCGACCCCGTGCCGATTCGAAGGATCGCGGAGAACTGTCGAAGGCGGGGTGGGTCCGGTTGCGGGGGTGTCCGCGGCATGGATGCCGCGGCCAAGCCGCCATGGGTGAGGGCGCTTTGCTTGCGAAGCACTGCTTCGCAAGCGCCCGAACGCACAGCCGCCAGCGGCTGGGCCGGCCTGGGGCTTTACGGCGTCCCCCGCAATCGGATCCACCCCGCCATCCCCCGGAATGCCAGCTCTTGACGTTGACGTTGCCTCTGCAGGTGCAGGGCGCAGCCCTGCTGCTTACTCCAACCCCTGCAGCGGCACCTTCGCCAGCACCCGTGCCCACGGGAACAAGGGCCCCGGATCGCGCTTGCGTGCCACCCTCAGCGTCGGATCATCGCTGGCCGGCACCTGCTCCAGATCCAGCTGGTCGTGCCCGGCAATCCGCCGCAGCGACGGATAGCGCGCCACCAGCGCCAGCAGCAGCCGCTCCAGCGCTTCCAGCTGTGGCTCGGTGTAGGCCTCGTCCATCGCCTGGTGGCGGCTGTCGAACCAGTCCGGATAGCGCCCGCGGTTGACCAGCTCGATGCCCAGCGTATGCGCGTTCATGCCGCGCACGTGATGGGCCACGCGTTCCGGCGCCACGTACTGCACCACGCTGCCATCGCGGTCGATGTAGAAGTGCCCGCTGTTGCCGGCGCCGCTGTCGTACAGCACGCGCTCGCCGTACTCGCGGGCCATCGCCAGATCGGGCAGCTCGGTGCAGTGGATCACCACCATTTCCAGCGAGGCGGGATCCCGCAGCGGCAATCGGTCGTGATAGGGCAGGGGCTGCAGCTGCAGGCCGGGCAGGAGCGGGTTGGGCATCCGGCGATGCTAGCATTGCGGCATGAACCTGCCTTCCCTTTCCTCGTCGGCCCGCGCCTACGGAGCACGCGCATGAGCCGAGGCCACTGCATCCTCTCCCACGGCTTCGAGAGCGGCCCGGAGGCGACCAAGGTCACCGCGCTGGCCGAGGTGGCGCAACGCCTGGGCTGGACCCACGAGCGCCCCGACTACACCGACCTGGACGCGATGAGCGAGGTCAGCCGGGTGGGCGACGTGCCGACCCGCCTGCGCCGTCTGGTTGAACGCGCCGCCATCGCGGCCCGTCAGGGGCCGGTGGTGCTGGCCGGCTCCAGCCTGGGCGCCTACATCTCCGCCATCGCCTCGCTGCAGGTGCCGGTAGCCGGCCTGTTCCTGATGGTGCCACCGACCACCATGGGCCCGATGCCGGCGCTGGACGCCGCTGCGGTGCCGACCACGGTGGTGCAGGCCTGGCATGACGATGTGGTACCGGCTGCCGGCGTGATTGCCTGGGCGCAGGCGCGTTCGGCGCAGTTGCTGCTGGTTGACGATGGCCACCGCCTGGAGCGCCACGTGGAGGCCTCCGCGCAGGCCTTCGAGCGCCTGCTGCGGCAACTGTGAAGCCAGGGCGCACGGCGCGCCCGCCCGCATTGACTACAATGGCAGCCCCGCCGCCCCCGGCGCGGGCCTGCCGGCCGTGCCTACGGCCCTCCTTTCCGACCGGCCCGGCCCCTGTGCCGCGCCCGACCACCTGCGAACCGATCCCGTGAAATTCTTCGTCTCCTGTGCCAAGGGCCTGGAATACCTGCTTGCCGATGAACTGTCGGCCCTGGGCCTTGGCAAGGCCACCGCCACCATTGCCGGCGTCAACGCCGACGGCGAACTGGCGCAGGCGCTGCGGATCGTGATGTGGTCGCGCCTGGCCAGCCGGGTGCTGTGGCCGATCGACGAGTTCGACTGCCCGGACGAGCAGGCCCTGTATGACGGCGTGCGTGCACTGCCGTGGCACGAGCACATCTCGCCGGAGATGACCCTGGCGGTGGATGCGCACGTGTCCGGCGACAAGATCACCCATGCACGCTTTGCCGCGCAGCGGATCAAGGATGCGATCGTCGACCGCATGCGCGACGAAGGCCTGGAGCGGCCCTCGGTCAATACCGATCTGCCCGACGTGCGCGTCAACCTCTCGCTGCGCAAGGGCCGCGCCTCGCTGTCGATCGACCTCGGCGGTGGCCCGCTGCATCGCCGCGGCTGGCGCGGTGCCGCCCACGAGGCGCCGCTGAAGGAAAACCTGGCCGCCGCGCTGCTGCTGCGCGCGCAATGGCCGCGCCTGCATGCCGCCGGCGGTGGGCTGCTGGACCCGATGTGTGGCAGCGGCACGCTGCTGATCGAAGGCGCGCTGATGGCCGCCGACGTTGCCCCAGGCCTGATGCGGCATGGCAGCCTGCCGCCGAGCCGTTGGCTGGGCTTCGACAAGGCGGCCTGGAAGTCCATCCAGAGCGAAGCACGTGAGCGCGAAGCGGCCGGCCTGGCCGCGCTGAAGCCGGTCATCCACGGCAGCGACATCGACCCGGCTGCGATCCAGGCGGCCCGCGAGAATGCCGAGGTCGCCGGCGTCGCCCACGCGATCCGTTTCACCCGCGCCGATGTCGCCGACCTGGCCACGCCGG
Organism: Stenotrophomonas sp. Pemsol; assembly: GCF_003586545.1. Lineage (NCBI taxonomy): Bacteria > Pseudomonadati > Pseudomonadota > Gammaproteobacteria > Lysobacterales > Lysobacteraceae > Stenotrophomonas > Stenotrophomonas sp. Pemsol. Next base: position 1,126,286 of record NZ_CP025780.1, read on the forward strand.
AACAGGAGATCGGTGCGGTGGTCTGCAACCCGCCGTACGACGAGCGCCTGGCCGCCGATCCGGCGTTGTACCGTGCACTGGGCAATGCCTTGCAGAAGGCAGTGCCGCAGTGGCGCGCCAGCCTGCTGTGCGGCAATGACGAACTGGCCTTTGCCACCGGCCTGCGTGCCAGCAAGAAGTACCAGATGTTCAACGGTGCGCTGGAATGCGCGCTGATCGTCTGCGATCCGATCGCTGTGCCGGGCCGTGATCCGGCACAGCCCCGCGAGCTGAGCGAAGGCGCGCAGATGGTGGCCAACCGCCTGCGCAAGAACCTGAAGAAGTTCAAGAGCTGGCGTGCCCGCGAGGACATCACCTGCTTCCGCGCCTACGACGCCGACCTGCCGGAGTACGCGGCGGCCATCGACGTCTACGAGGAAGAGGGGGGCAGGCGGCGTACCTTCCTGCATGTGCAGGAATATGCGGCACCGGCGGCGATTCCCGAGAACGACGTGCGCCGCCGCCGCAATGAGCTGCTGGCCGCCGCGCGCGAAGTGTTCGGCGTGCCACCGGAACAGGTGTCGATGAAATCGCGCGAGCGCGGCAAGGGCGGCAGCAAGTACGGCCGCTTCGAGCAGCGCGACGAGTTCATCGTGGTGCGAGAGAACAACGCGCTGCTGCAGGTGAACCTGTTCGATTACCTGGATACCGGCCTGTTCCTCGACCATCGCCCGCTGCGCCGGATGATGGCCGAGCAGGTGCGTGGCAAGCGTTTCCTCAACCTGTTCTGCTACACCGGCGTGGCCAGCGTGCAGGCCGCCGTGGCCGGTGCCGCCAGCACCACCAGCGTCGACCTGTCGGCCACCTATCTGCAGTGGTGCTACGACAACCTGGCGCTGAACGGGCAGGGGGGCAACCAGCATCTGCTGGTCCAGGCCGATGCAATGGCCTGGCTGGAAGGCGACCGCGGCCAGTACGACGTGATCTTCTGTGACCCGCCGACCTTCTCCAATTCCGCCCGCGCCGATGATTTCGACGTGCAGCGCGAACAGCTGAAGCTGCTGCGGGCGGCGGTGGCGCGGCTGGCACCGGGTGGCGTGCTGTACTTCTCCAACAACTTCCGCCGCTTCAAGCTGGAAGAGAACGCCATCGCCGAGTTCGCCCAGTGCCGCGAGATCACCGCACGCACGATTGGTCCGGATTTCGAGCGCAACGCGCGCATCCACCGCGCGTGGGAACTGAAGCGGTTGGGGTAAGCCCGGTAGCGCCGGCCGCTGGCCGGCAACTGCGTCAGAACCGTGGAAGGTCCGCGGGATGCCGGCCAGCGGCCGGCATTACCGCATCTGGTCCGTAGATCCACGCCATGCGTGGATCGGCCTAAAGCACCAACAATCGCCCCGGCGCATGGGCCAGGGGCCAATGACCCTGTTCGTACAGCGCAAGCACAGGCTCCCAGTGTGCCGGCAGGCTGAGATGCATCTCCAGCAGGCGTTGCCGGAAGGCGAACATCGCCCCATCGCGCGCCACCAGCTGCAGGTCATGTGCGCCACAGCGCAGTGCCGGCAGATCCAGGGCCGAAAGCGCGCGCATCAACGTGCGGTTGAGTTCGCGTCGGGCGTCGGCGAGTTCGGCGGGATGGGGCAGGGCGCCGTGAAACGGATCCGAATCGCCCAGTGTCGTGGGCATCCATTCGAAACCATCGGTATCGATGGTCCGCAGTGCTTCGGCCAGCGACCGAACGGCGACGACGCCGGCCGTTATGGGCAGTGTTTCACCCAACCGGGAAAAAAAGCCGATTCCAGACATCCGCTGCAGCATGCTATCCATACGGGCATTGTAGATCCACGCCATGCGAGGATGCCGCTGTCCCGGTCCTGCGGCTACAGCAATTCCAGCACCAACCCCAGCACCGGCAGCGCGATCGCCAGCGGCGCAATCCATGTTGGACGATACGGATACAACCCGAGCGACAGCGTCACGCCGGCCAGGGTCATTGCCCCCAGCCACAGCACCGGGCCCATCGCCCAGCCTTGGTCGGCCACGCACAGTGCGAATGCCGCCGCCAGCAGCGCCCAGCCCAGCACCCGCCACTGCATCCGCCGTGCGGGTGCGGCCGCGGCCTTGCCATGCAGGTCGTGCTGGTGCTTTTCCATCGACAGCGACAGCGCGGTGAACGCAGAGAACGACAGCGCCAGTGCCAGCAGCATCATGCGCTGGCCTCCGCTTCGGCCGCTTCTGCAGTGTTCACCGTTGCCTTCGGCGCAGCCGCAGCGGCCGCACGCTTCTTCTTCTCGGCCGCACTCAGCGGTGGCGTCCAGCGCTGCATGCGCCAGCCGCACAGCGCCAGCATTGCGCCGAATGCGATCATCGAAAGATCGACGCCGGCCAGTACCCAGTCGCCGTTGCGCAGCGTGACCCCGAGGTGGGCATGGGTGGTCACTGCATTGACCACCGGCACCAGTGCGAACGCGGCCGCACCCAGGTACAACTGCCACGCCCACATCATCCGCTTCGGCCAGATGAAGGCGGCCAGCAGCGCGGCGCCCCAGGCGCAGAAGAACACGTTGGCCTCGGCACTGGAGCGCTCGGCGATCTGCAGCGGCAGCAGGCGGTTGCCCCAGAAGTACGCCGCGAAGGCGATCGGCAGGCCGGCCACGGTGCCGATGTTCAGCGCATCGACCAGGCGCAGGCCGAATCCGGTACGCCCGTTCTTGGCATGCTTGGGACGCTCCTTCACCGCCCACAGCACCACGCCGCTGGCGACCATCAGGCAGCCGACCAGGCCGGACAGGAAGAACAGTGCGCGCAGGCCCCAGTCGGCGAAGCGCGCCAGGTGCAGGCCATACAGCACGCCACGGGTGGCGGTGGCACCGCCGGACGGTGGCGTCTCTTCCAGCAGCGCACCGCTGACCATGTCGTAGCGCAGCGCCGGGGTGTCGGTGGACAAACGCCTGCCGTCACGTTGGCGGATGTCGATCACCGCATTGGCAGCGCCCGGGTTGGACACGGTGAAGCCGGCCACTTCCACGCCGTGCCAGTGCGCACGCGCGCTGTCCAGCAACTGTGCGATCGGCAGCGGCGTGGCGCGGCCCTGCGCCGGCGCGGTCACCTCTGGCATGCCGCCGAAGGCTTCGCTGAAGAACTTGTCCTCGTCCTGCGGGTAGGCGACTTTCACCCCCCACGGCAGGTACATGATCATCAGAGTGACGATGCCGGTGTAGGTGATCATCGCGTGGTACGGCAGGGCCATCACCGCGCTGACGTTATGGAAATCCAGCCAGGACCGCAGGCCCTTGTCCTTGCGGAAGGTGAAGAAGTCCTTGAAGATTTTCTTGTGGGTGATGACGCCGGTGATGATCGCCACCAGCATGAACATCGCGCAGAACCCGACCAGGTAGCGCGCCCAGTACACCGGGATGTAGTGCAGGTCGAAGTGCAGGCGGTAGAAGAAGTCGCCGCCACGGGTCTCGCGCGCCTTCAGTGCCTGGCCGGTGTTCGGGTCGAGCGTGGCGTCGCCGAAGCCACCACGACGGCCACGACTGGGGTCGGCCAGTTCCGGTGGCAGCCGCCAGAACAGCTGCATGGCCGGGTTGCGCGGCTGCGGCAGGGTGACCAACCAGTTCTCGGCGTGACTCGCATTGGCCTGCAGGTAGGCCACCGCGCGCTGCGCGGCCACGTCGATGCTGACGTTGCTGGACGGCAGCTCCGGGCGCATCCAGCGACTGATTTCCTCGCGATAGTAGCTGGCCGTGCCGGCCATGAAGATCAGCAGCAGCAACCAGCCGACCAGCAGGCCCGTCCAGGTATGCAGCCAGGCCATCGACTGGCGGAATCCGTTCTTCATGCCCAGGCGCCCAACAGGCGTGCGACCGCCGCCATCAGCAGAGTGGGGGCGAGGATGCCGACCCAGGCCCGCAGTGCGCTGCGGGTGGCAAAGGCCCACAGCGCCGCGCAGGCAGCCACCACAATGGCCAGCAGCATGCCGGTCAGCACGGTCTGGCCGCGCGCGCCGGGCAACGCCACCGCGCAGAACACGCTGGTCATCGAGGCCAGCGCATAGCCGCCGAAAATCGCGGCCAAAGCGCGTGACAGCACGCCCCAGCGCGGGTTGGAGAACAAGGTGCGGGGGCTGGCGGGTGTGGGCGAGCGGTCCACGGCGTTCCTGAAGGTAGGAGAAGGGATGGAACGCGTCCGCGGCCCCCTTGCGCCCTGCGCATGTCGCCCAGCGTGTCCCATCGACGAAGCACTGCCCGCGCAGACGGGCAGCCCAGAAGTCGGGGCAGTACACGGGCGATGGGCACGTTTTTCGTGCCCGTTTGGCTAAGCGTACAACCGATCAGTAAATGATATGTATTCGCATTTCACGAATCAAGCGTGCTGATCGTGGGCGTTGGCCGGGGCTAGAACCTGAACACCACAGTTGCCGCATGCAGCAGCAGGCCGATCAACCCGCCCACCAGGGTGCCGTTGAAGCGGATGAACTGCAGGTCGCGACCCACACTCAGTTCCAGTTGCTCGACCAGGTGCCGCTCGTCCCAGCCCTTCACGGTCTGCGCGATATGCGTGGTCACGCCCTCGCGCAGGCGGCCGGTCAGGCGCTGCGCACCTTCCAGCAGGTGCTGGTTGAGGGCCTCGCGCAGGGCCGGGTCGGCCTGCAGGCTGCTGCCCAGCGACGCCAGGCTGCGCCGCAGGTGTCCGACCAGCGCAGAGTCTTCGCGTTGCAGGTCGGCGCGCAGGCTGGCATGGATACGCGCCCACAGCCCCTGCACGTAGTCCTGCAGGGCGGGGTGGTCGATCATGTCCTGCTTGAGCTGTTCGATGCGCTCAGCCAGCGCCGGGTCTTCGCGCAGGCGCTGCACGTAGTTCTGCAGCCAGGTCTCGTAGTCCTGGCGCAGCGGATGCTGCGGCTCGGCCAGCACCTGTTGCAGTTCTTCCAGTACCGCCCGCGCCAGGCGTTCGGCCAGGCTGTCGCCGATCTCGTCGATTGGCTTGACCCAGTTCACCGTGCTCGACAGCGTCGGCCATTCGCGCTGGATGTAGCGCACGATCAGCTGCGAGGCGCGCTCCTTCACCTCCGGCTGCTCCAGCCAGCGTCCCAGGCGCTGCAGGCCCTCGTCCAGCACGCGCTGGTGGCGGCCATCGGCGGTCAGCAGGGCCAGCAGTTCACCTGCGGTGGCAGCAGCGTTCCACTGCCGCAGCTGCTGCACCACGAAGGCATGCAGTTGCCGCCGCACCGCGGTTTCGTCGAAGAAATCCAGTGCCTGCAGCGCCCAGCCGCGGGCCATGTCGGCCAGCATCCGCGAGCGTGCCGGGTCGGCCAGCCAGCTACCGAGACGACTGGCCGGATCGAACACCTGCAGCTTGGCCAGCAGCACACCCGGTTCCAGGAACTGGTCGCGCACGAACAGCGCCAGGCTGTCGCCGATGCGTTCCTTGCTGCGCGGGATGATCGCGGTGTGCGGAATCGGCAGGCCCATTGGCCGCCGGAACAGCGCAACGACTGCGAACCAGTCGGCCAGCGCGCCGACCGCAGCAGCCTCGCAGAAGGCCGAAACCCAGGCCCAGATGCCGCGTTCGCCGTGCCAATGGCTGACCGCGAATCCGGCCAGCATCAACAGCAGCAGGCCCAGTGCGAGGGCTTTCAGGCGCCGCAGCTGGGCGCGGCGCGGATCGTGGGCAGGCGTCATGCCGGAAGTCTAACCGGCACGGCATGAGCATCTGGTAGTGCCGGCCGCTGGCCGGCATCTTCAGTTCACCCGATACCTTCATGGGGTTGCCGGCCAGCGGCCGGCACTACCTGCTTGCGCAGCGCGGCCAGCTGCGCGCGCAGGGTGTCGTTCTCGCGGGTCAACGCGACCACGCGGCGGCGCAGGGCCGGGGCATCCTCGCCCAGCTGTTCCAGCGCCAACAGCACTTCGGCGTCGCGGCTGGCGATCTCGTCCTCGCTGGGCTCCTCGAAGTCCATCTCGGCCGCGTCCGGCTTCGGCGCGCGCGGCTTGCGCTTGGATTCGCGCACGCGCTTGGCCGCCTGCTTCAGCTCATCCTTGCCGCCGGCGGCGGCGGCGCGTTGCTCCTCTTCGGGCAGATCGGCCACGGCTGCGGCGGCGCTGATCGAGATCACGCCGGCCTTCACTGCCTCCACCACTTCGGGTGCAGCCTGGGCATGGATGCGCTCGATCATGCCGACCTGGCTGGTACTCAGCTTGGCTTCGCGGGCCAGTTCGGCGCGGCTGAGCTTCGGTGCCGGCTCCCACGGCGGGCTGTCCTCGCCCGCCTCATCGGCAATCTCGGCGGTACCGTCGCTCTCGCGCTGCAGCTGCGCCTGCTCGACCTGCTTGCGGGCGGCCAGGATGTCGCGCTTGCGCAGCGCCAGCACGCCGCGCTGGAAATCGGACACGCTGCGACGGCCCAGATGCTGCTCGATCATCCACAGGTGAACGTCTTCCATGCTCTGGAAGCGCGTGTTCTGCACGGTGTTGAAGGGCAGGCCATGCTTCTGGCAGATGCCGAAACGGTTGTGACCATCGACCAGCACATTACCCCACAGCACCAGCGCATCGCGGCAGCCTTCGGCCAGGATGCTGCGCTCCAGCGCGTCATGTTCGTCCGCGGTCAGCGGGTCGATGTAGGCCTTGAGTTCTTCTTTGACGACGATATCCATGGGCACGGCAACGAGCAGGAGCGGAACCGCCCATTGTACCCGCTCGCCACCGCCGGCCCGGGCTCAGGCGGTGACCCGGATCATCTCGCCCAGGGTGCCGGTGATCTGGTCGATCTGCGCCTTGTCCACGATCAGCGGCGGCGACAGCGCGATGATGTCACCGGTGCAGCGCACCAGCAGCCGGCCATCGTGGAAGCAGCGCCGGAACACCTCGTAGCCGCGGCTGCCAGGGGCATCGCGGCGCGGTGCCAGCTCGACCGCGCCGACCAGCCCGAAGTTGCGGATGTCGATCACGTTGGGCAGGCCCTGCAGCGCGTGCAGCCGTTCCTGCCAGTACTCGCCCAGTTCGATGGCGCGCTCGAACAGGCGCTCCTCGGCGTAGACGTCCAGTGTTGCCAGCGCTGCGGCGCAGGCCAGCGGGTGACCCGAGTAGGTATAGCCGTGGAATAGCTCGATGGCCTGCGGCGGGGCCTGCATCAGCGTGGCATGCACGGCGTCGCTGGCCAGCACGCCGCCCAGCGGCACCGCGCCGTTGCTGACCGCCTTGGCGAAGGTCAGAAGGTCCGGTGTGACCCCGAAGCGCTGCGCGGCGAAGGGCATGCCGACCCGGCCGAAACCGGTGATGACCTCATCGAACACCAGCAGGATGCCGTGGTGGTCGCACAATTCGCGCAGGCGCTGCAGGTATCCGGGCGCGGGCAGGATCACCCCGGCGGAGCCGGCGATGGGCTCGACGAAGACGGCGGCAATCGTCGAGGCGTCATGCAGCGCGATCAGCCGTTCCAGGTCGTCGGCCAGCTCCGCGCCCTGGCGCGGCAGGCCCCTGCTGAACGCGTTGCGCTGCAGGTCCAGGGTGTGGCGCAGATAGTCCACGCCCCCCAGCTGCAGGCCGAACGCCCTGCGGTTGTTGGGCAGACCGCCCAGTGCCATGCCACCGAAACCGACGCCGTGATACGCCTTCTCGCGGCTGATGAAGCGCGTGCGCTGGCCCTCGCCACGCTGGCGGTGGTAAGCCAGCACGATCTTCATCGCGGTATCCACCGCCTCCGAGCCGGAGCTGGTGAAGAACACATGGTTGAGCGGGGCCGGAGCCAGTGCGGCCAGCCGCTGTGCCAGCGCGAAGGCCGGCGGCGAGCCCATCTGGAAAGCGGGCGAGTAGTCGAGCGTGCGTGCCTGCCTGGCGATGGCCTCGACGATGCGCGGTCGCGCGTGGCCGGCGTTGCAGCACCACAGGCCGGCGGTGCCGTCGAGGATCTGTCGGCCATCGATGTCTTCGTAGTGCATGCCTTCGGCGCGGACCAGCATGCGTGGTGCCGCCTTGTACTGGCGGTTTGCGGTGAATGGCATCCAGTAAGCGTCCAGTGACTCGGGGCGCTGTGTGGTCAGGTCGTGCAGGTCGCTTCCGGGACGCTTCATGCCAGCTCCGTCGGGTCCGATGCGACGAATGTAGCGCAGCCACGTCACGGCGGAGTCGCGGTGACCCCGGTATAACCAAGGCTCGTAGAATGCTGGAGCTTCCCATGGCCGATTTTCCCGACCGCAGCCATTGGCAGGCACTGGCCCTCCAGCTGTCGATGCCAGGCCAGGCCTTCATCGATGGCCGCTATGTCGATGCAGCCAGCGGCGCCCGTTTCGACTGCGTCAGCCCGATCGACGGTCGCGTACTGGGGGCGGTCGCCGACTGCGACGCACAGGACGTGGAGCGCGCGGTACTGGCCGCGCGGCGCAGCTTCGAGGCCGGCCACTGGTCGCAGGCCAGCCCGGCCCAGCGAAAGCGCGTACTGTTGGCGCTGGCGGCATTGGTCGAAACGCATGCCGACGAGCTGGCCCTGCTGGAAACCCTGGACATGGGCAAGCCGGTGCGTGATGCGCGCCGCATCGACCTGCCAGGCGCGGTGCGCTGCCTGCGCTGGACCGCCGAGGCCGTGGACAAGCTGTACGGCGAGATCGCGCCGACCGGCCCGCACGAACTGGGACTGGTCACGCGCGAGGCCGCCGGGGTCGTGGCCGCGATCGTTCCGTGGAACTTTCCGCTGCTGATGGCCTGCTGGAAGATCGCGCCTGCATTGGCCATGGGCAACTCGGTGGTGCTCAAGCCGTCCGAGCGCTCGCCCTTGAGTGCGTTGCGGCTGGCGGCGCTGGCCGCCGAAGCGGGCCTGCCAGAGGGCGTGCTGAACGTGCTGCCGGGGCACGGTGCGCGCGTCGGTGAGCCGTTGGCCCTGCACATGGATGTGGACGTGCTCGCCTTCACCGGCTCCACGGCCACGGGCGCGAAGCTGCTGCAGTGTTCAGGGCGATCCAACCTCAAGCGGGTCTGGCTGGAATGTGGCGGCAAGAGCCCGCATGTGGTGTTTGCCGACGCCCCTGATCTGGACGCCGCCGCGAAGGCGGTGGCACAGGGTATCTTCTTCAACCAGGGCGAGGTCTGTACCGCAGGTTCGCGGCTCCTGGTACAGCGTTCGATCCGCGAGGATTTCGTGCATCAGGTGGTTGCCTATGGCCAGCACATGCACCCCCGCCATCCATTGGACCCCGATGCGCCGATGGGCGCGCTGGTGGATGCCGCGCACCTGGACAAGGTGATGGACGATATCGCGCGCGCCGAAGGCGAGGGTGCCCGGTTGCTGCTGGGTGGGCGGCGCGCCGAAGTGGAAGCCGGCGGCAGCTACGTCCAGCCCACCGTGTTCGACCAGGTGCGCCCGGAGCAGGCACTGGCGCGCGAGGAAGTGTTCGGGCCGGTGCTGGCTGTGCTTGGTTTCGAAGACGAGGCCGAAGCGGTGCGCGTGGCCAATGACAGCCGCTACGGCCTGGCCGCGGGCCTGTGGACACGGGACCTGGGGCGAGCCCACCGCGTCGCGCGCCAGCTGCGTGCTGGCAGCATCTGGGTGAACGGCTGGGATGGCGGCGACATGACCGCTCCGTTCGGGGGCTACAAGCAGTCCGGCAACGGGCGCGACAAATCGCTGCATGCGTTCGACAAGTACAGCGAGATCAAGGCCACCTGGATGCAGCTGTAACGACGCGATTGCTGGACGGCTGTTCGCTCTCTGTAGAGTCGAGCGATGCTCGACTGCCGTTCGTTCTTCTGTAGAGCCGAGCCATGCTCGGCTGCATCTCGCGAAGAACCGTCGAGCATGTCTCGACGTTACAGGAGGCGCCTGCCCCCTCGTCGGCATCGGTGTCGGCTGAAACCATCGTGCCGTACCGCCGCCAGCCCGTGGCAGAATCGGTCGATCTGCCATTTCCCGTGTTGCCGATGTCCTCGATCACCGCTGCCGCGCCGCCCGTGAATTCCCCCCGTCGTGTTCTGCTGGCCAGCCTGATCGGTACCACGATCGAGTTCTTCGACTTCTACATCTACGCCACGGCCGCGGTGCTGGTGTTCCCGCACCTGTTCTTCCCGGACAGCAGCGAACAGGCAGCCCTGCTGCAGTCGCTGGCAACCTTCGCGGTGGCCTTCATCGCACGCCCGGTTGGCTCGGCAGTGTTCGGCCATTTTGGCGATCGCATCGGCCGCAAGGCCACCCTGGTGGCTGCGCTGCTGACCATGGGGCTGTCCACGGTGCTGATCGGCCTGCTGCCGACGCACGCGCAGATCGGTCTGTGGGCGCCGGCGCTTCTGGCGCTGTGCCGTTTCGGCCAGGGCCTGGGTCTGGGCGGCGAGTGGGGCGGGGCAGTGCTGCTGGCCACCGAGAACGCACCGCCGGGCAAGCGTGCCTGGTACGGCATGTTCCCGCAGCTGGGTGCACCGCTCGGCTTCCTGCTGTCGGCCGGCATCTTCCTGGTGCTCGGCCGTTGCCTGAGCCAGGCCGACTTCCTGCAGTGGGGCTGGCGCATTCCGTTCGTGGCCAGCGCGCTGCTGGTCGGCCTCGGCCTGTGGGTGCGGCTGAACATCCACGAGACCCCCGACTTCAAGCAGGCGCTGGAGCGCAAGGCGCCGGTGCGGCTGCCGATGTGGACGGTACTGCGTGACCACCCGGTGCCGATGCTGCTGGGTACCCTGGGCGCGTTCGCCACCTTCGTGCTGTTCTACCTGATGACCGTGTTCAGCCTCGGCCATGGCACGGCGGTGCTGGGTTACAGCCGCGAGCAGTTCCTGCTGATGCAGATGGCCGGCATGCTGTTCTTCGCGCTGGGCATCCCGCTGTCGGCGCGCTATGGCGACCGCTGGGGGACGCGCCGCACGATGATCGTGGCCAGCGTGCTGATCATCGGTTTCGGCGTGCTGTTCGCGCCGCTGTTCCAGCCGCACAGCCCGTGGATGGTCACCGCCTTCCTGTGCCTGGGCCTGTTCCTGATGGGCCTGACCTATGGTCCCTGCGGTACCTTCCTGGCCGAGATCTACCCGGTGGAGGTGCGCTACACCGGCGCATCGCTGTCATTCAACCTGGCCGGCATTCTGGGTGCGGCACCGGCGCCGTACCTGGCCACCTGGCTGGCCGAACGCTTCGGTCTGGTCGCGGTCGGCTACTACCTGTGCCTGACTGCGGCAGCGACGCTGTGCGCGCTGGTGGCACTGCACCGGCGCGCGCTGCGGTTCAACCAAAGAAGCGCTTGAGCGTGCGTCCCAGCCAGCCACCGCCCTGGTGCTCGCGGCTGAACTGGTTCAGGTGTGCCTTGACCTGTTCGGCATAGGCCTGATCATCGCCGCGGATGTGGTTGAACAACCAGCGCGAGAGCATCGTGCGCAGTTCATCGCTGATGTCCTCGCCGGCCTGGAAGCGCAGCCGGTACTCGGCCACACGCTTGATGAAGATCTCATGCACGCGCTTGTGCGCGGCACAGAACGGGTAGCCCGCTTCCTCCATCAGCTCTTCCTCGAACGCGAAGTGCGACATGGTGTAGTCGACCACCTCGTCGATCACTTCACCCACTGCCGCGCGCTGCAGGCTGGACTGGGCCACGTGCAGGTGGTTGAGCATCTCGATGATGCGGCGGTGTTGTTGGTCGATCACATCGATGCCGATGTTCAGATCGTCCTGCCAGACCAGTAGTGCCATCCCCGGCTCCCCTTCATGCGTATGTCGGGGCCGACTGTAGAGCTGCCGTGCGGGAACGGCGTTGATCTGGATCAAAGCGAACCGGTCAGGTCAGCGCAGGCTCGCGTGGACGCAGCGGGCTGGCCACCGTGGTGCAGCTGACCCGATTGCGGCCACCGGCCTTGGCCAGGTACAGCTGGCGGTCGGCCTCGGAGATCAGCCGGTGCAGCGCATCGCGCTGCGGGCGCAGGCAGCACAGGCCGATGCTGACCGTCATGCGCAGGGTAGCGGTGCCGATGTCCACCTCCAGTGCGGCGATGCGCTGGCGCAGCTCCTCGAAGTACAGCAGCGCCTCGTCCTGTTCCATGTCTGGCACCAGCAGGCAGAACTCCTCGCCGCCGAAGCGCGCGATCAGGTCGTGGCTGCGTGCATGCGCGGTCACCGCGCCGGCCACCGCGCGCAGCGCGTCGTCGCCCGCTTCGTGGCCATGGGTGTCGTTGATGTGCTTGAAGTGGTCGATGTCGATCATCGCCACCGCCACGCATTGGCCGTGCAGCTGCAGCTGCGGCAGCTGACGCTGGCTCTGCTCCAGGAAGAAGCGTCGGTTGGGCAGGCCGGTGAGGAAATCGCGGGTGGCCAGGTCCTGCAGGGTGCCGATCAGCTCCAGCTGGTCCACGTTCTGCGAGACGCGGCAGAAGAACTCCTCGCGCGAGAACGGCTTGCGCAGGAAATCGTTGGCGCCGTTCTTCAGGAAGCGCGGGATCAATGAGGCGTCGGTATTGCCGGAGATGCCGATCACCGCCACCTTGTCGCGCGAGCGCAGGGTGCGCAGGCGACGGGTGAATTCCACCCCCTGCATGCCGGGCATTTCCTGGTCGACCACCGCCAGGCGGATCGCCGGATGCGCCTCGATTGCAGCCAGGCCCTCGTTGCCGTCGGCGGCTTCGTGCACCTCATGCCCATACATGCGCAGCAGGGCGGCGGCATAGCCACGGGCGGACGGCGAATCGTCCACCACCAGCGCGGCGATGCGTCGGTTGCGTTCCAGCCGCTGCACCAGCCACACCAGGTAGTCGATGCTGCCCGGGGTGTTCTTCAGCACGTAGTCGATGATCTGCTGCTGTAGTACGCGCTTGCGCAGGTCCTCGTCGTAAACGCCGCTGACCACCACCGTCGGCAGGTCGCGCTTGAGGAAGAACTCGACCACCGCATCGCGGTCGCCGTCGGCCAGCACCAGTCCGGTCAGCACCAGGAACCAGCCCCCGCCTTCGCTGAGCAGCCGGTCGGCCTCGGCCAGGGTGGAGGCGATCACCACCGGCAGTTCCAGGCGCTGCTCGATGGCTTCGCGCAGCATGCCGGTGAACGCACGGGAGTTTTCGACCAGCAGGATCCGCTGCGGCAGCAGATCGGCCAGGTCGCCATCGACGGCGGCCTGCGGCAGCACGGGCATGATGCGGTGGCTCACGAGGGAGGGGCTCGGCACGGATAGCGGCGGTTTCGGGTGTAACTTTAGCGGAGCAGCGTGCCCTGCGCGTCGTTCCCGGTCAGGCAGGCGATGCGAATGCCGCCGCTGTACCCGCAATCGATTCGTGCAGGACGAGCCGGAGCCGGTTGCTACGGCAATGCACCGTGCCGCCGTAGGCCATTATCCGGCCGGCCAGACGCTCGGTGGCTTGCTGAACGGTCCGGTTCGACAGCGTGCAACCACGGTCAAGCAGGCCCACAACCACCACGATGCCGCGGCGTTCGCCAGCCTGGCCGCTCCGGGCGCGCACGCTGACCTGTCCCGATTCCAGCTCCAGCAGCAGCGACACCGCCTCGATCAGCGAGCGATAGATGGCGAGTTGCAGGTCCACCGTCAGCAAGCAGGGGTTGCCCTCCAGCCGGGGCGGAATCACGCGATGGGAGTTGTTCCAGGTCTCGCATGCGCCGCCAACCCGAAGCGCGATATACAGCCCAACCTGCTCCAGCCCCGTGGGGTAGACCAGACTGGCCTGTTCACGGAACAGCCGCGAGTGCACGGATGAGGCGTGCTGCAGGCTGTTGGCCACGGCATGATGCCCCTGCGCCTTCAGCCAGCTGACCATCTCGCCGAGCGAGCTGTCCATGCCTTCGCCGAGTTGCTTGAGATGGGAGGCGCGCTCGCGAAGCTCACGCTCACGGGTCTGATGCGAACTGCGTGCCAAGCGCAATGTGGTTTCCTCAGCCAGTCCACGGGACCGTGCACGCTCATGGTGATAGCTGATGCTGGATCCCAGTGCGAGCAGTGCGACACTCATCACGGCCATGTTCTGCTGGGTGGCGAAGGTGCCCAGGTCGAACGAGGACGGTAGGCCGGTGCTGGGTGTGGCGAAATGGAGTGGAAGGTTCAACAGCGGAATCGCGATGGCAGCGCCACGCCACCCATGCATGAAGGTCAGGGCGATCGCTGGGAGGGAGGACAGCAGCACCAGGTGGGTGCGTGTGGTGTGGGCGCTGATGGCCGTCAGCTGCATGCACAGGCCCAGGACCAGCATCACCAGGATGGCCGTGACCGTAGGCGCAGCAAAGCGGCGCGTCCAATTGGGATCCGCGTGTCGTCGCGACCAGAGGAATGCCAACGGCACGAGGGTGATGATGGCGGCGAAGTGGCCAAAGATCGTGCGATCAACTGCGCTAAGCAGGTTGCTGGGCGGCGGGTTCGACCACAGAGCAAATGAAATGCCCATATTGAGAGCCGGGACGAACAATGCCGTGCAGAAGGTCAGCGACAGCAGCCAGAGGCCGGTGGCGGACTCTGATGGCATTCTCATGCGATGCAAGTAGACCACCAGCATCGCCAGCGGCATCAGCAGAGTCGAGGCCAGGATGACCCAGACCAGGCCGTAGCTATCGATCATGGGGATGCGCAGGGTTGCGAAGTACGCGTACTCCCCAAGCAGCAGGTAGGGCCACAGGCGGGTCGGGACGATCAGTAGTGCCGCTGCCCGGATGCCCGCAGGCAGGAAGAACTGATCCAGCGAGAACTGACGGGAGGCAAGGCAGCTCAGGGCGTAGACGGCCGCGAGTGCGATTCCGACGGGTCGGATCCGGAAGCTCAGTTCAATCGATTCTTTGAATCGCTCCAAGCCCGCGTCTCCCGTCTCCCGGCCAATGATGACTGGCCACTTCCGAAGACATTATCGACAGTTGGAGAAGGGCGCAATCGAGGTGCGTGGCCTCCCTTTGCGCTGCAATTGGCGGCTTCCTGTGCTTCGTGGCCCTACACGCCCGGCAGTGCGGCGGCATAGCCACCAACGGACGGTTAATCTTCCACAATCAGCGCGCCCACGGTTCGATCACGTTTTAGCCGTTGCACCAGGCACATTGGGCAGTTGATGCTGTCCGCTGTGTTCCCCATCACACAATCGACGATGTCCTGCAGTTACACGCGCTTGTCCAGGTCCTTGTCTCAGATGCCACTGACCTGCACCGTGGCGGGTTTCGATGCAGGTATTGGCGATTTCGGACGCAGCATCGGCGTGGCATGGGTTTGCATCGATCCAGTGGATTATGTCCCATGGGCACTACGGAGTCCGCCCGGTATATGCTGATGCGATTGGCGGTAGCATCCTTCTTGATCCGTATTGCATCCAACCTGGAGGTTAGTGTGAGAAGTTTCCGAATTCATGCATTTGCTGGTGCATTGATGTTGGTGCCGGTATCCGTTTTTGCTTTTGCCCCGGGTGACGACCATGGAATCAAGATGGCCGGCCAAGGACTCGGCCAGTCGATTCCGCAGGCACAAGACCTGAGCGTGGATCCCGGCTGGTTGGTCTATGGGTTCGAGCGCGATGGCATGGACTATTTCCAGGTAAACGATCTCGCAGGGCACGTGCACATCGTGATCGGCAATGCTGCGGGCACGTTCTGGGTGCTGCCGGCAGGTGACCCATCTGCGAGGGTGTCGTTGCCGGAGCAGCGCCTGCCTGTTCCCGCAAAAGCCACCAGAACGGTTGTCTATCGGTCTTCCGCATTCACGCTGGTCAGATATGCTGGCGGAGCTGATGTGTTGTGGGCGGTAGAGGCACCCTGATACTGCCTGTTGCCGGGATATCGGCGAGCTTGAGTGTCGGGCTGCATGGGCACCCGGATGTTCGCCGGGTGCCCATGACGCCCTTGGCCAGGGGATGAGCGGGACGCTTATGCGATTCCGCTGCTTTGGTTCGCTCCGGCCGCTTGACTGTGAAATGCACTACTGCAGCGCAGAGGGTGCGGGGCAGTTGTACTGCGATGGAGCGCTGGGCACTGCCTCAAGTTTTGATTCACGGTCGAGGAACAGAATCCTGACCCGGTTGCCATAGCAGTCAACGGTCCCGTCATAGGGCAGGGTTCGCCCGGACAGCCGCTCGAACGCTGCCATGGTTGTCTGCTGGGAAAGGCGCCGACGCGACTCCAGCAGCGACACGACCATGAGGATTCCGCGCCTGGAACCCATTCCGCCGCACCTTGCACGAATGCGAATCTGGCCACCTTCATGCTTGAGAAGAATGGAGACCGCATCAATGAGTGTTCGGTAAGCGGCCAACTGCAGTTCCACGCTCAGGTTGCAGGGGTCGCCCTTCAGATCCGGGCGGAGAACGCGCTCCGTCAGCTTCCATGACTCACGGATGCCGCCAGCCTGCAAAGCCACGTAAAGCCCAAGATGCTCCAGGCCCGAGGGATAGACCATGCTTGTCTGTTCGCGAAAGAGCCGCGAATGTACATTTGAGGTATGCAGAAGGCTGCTGGCCACTGCGTGATGTCCCTGGGCCTTGAGCCAGTCGGCCAGCTCAACCAGCGACGTATCAATGCCGTCGCCGAGCTTGCGAAGGTGCAGGGCACGCTCACGCAGCTCCATCTCGCTGGCCAATTGCGAGCTCCTCGCAAGATGGATGGCGTCCCTTTCCCCCATCTCGCGCAGCCTGTAACGATGGTAGAAGTGGGTGATGCGTGATCCGAGCAACAGCAATACGATGCCGCTGATCGCCATGATCTGCTGGGTGATGAAGGCCGCTGGATCGAATGCGGTTGGATGTGTGTTGGGCGTGGTCAGGCCGATGACCATGTTGAGCACCGGCACTGCAAGGGCGGCACCCTTCCAGCCATACAGGCAGGTAAGTGCGGCCGCGGGGAGTGCCAACAGCAGCAGGAGCGTTGCCTTCAGCGCAACCCAGTCTGCGGGCAGTTGAGTTGCTGCTATCCCGATCAGCAGCATCAACGAAAGTGCCGCCAGCATCGGGGTCTTTCGTCCAGCGTTCCACTCCTGCCCCACGTCCTGTCGCGCCCACAGCATGGCGATGGGGGCCACCGTCAGAATGCCGATGAAGTCGCCCACGCTGTAACGCGCCGCATTGGTCAGGAAGGGCGTGGAAGGGGGGGTTGGCCAGAGCAGATGGGAAAAGCTGAGGTTCAGCAGAGTAATAACGACGCTGGAAGCGGCGGCAATCAACAAGAGGCCGATCGTCTGCGACTCCGCCATCAGTCGCCGTTGCAGCTTCACAATCAACATCACTGCGGGCATGAGGAACGCGGAGGCAACAATGACCCATGTCAGGCCGTACTTCTCGATCATTGGCACGCGGGACTGTGCAAAGTACGCATATTCGCCCAGCAGCAGATAAGGCCACAGGCGCGGCGGGCACAACAGTACGGCCGCCACCCGGATGCCGGCTGGCAAATAGAACTGATCCAGCGACAGCTGTCGGGTTGCCCAATAGGCAACTGCATAAAGCAAGGCAAGCATCAGGCCAGCCGGACGAATGCGCACCTTCAGCAACAATCCTTCTTTCCACCAGTCCAATCGCACGTCCCCCTCTCCTACGTGTCCCCTGTCAGCTTCCATTCGCCGCGGGGCGCGGTTTCTCAGGACGTTATCGGTCTGCGAACGATTATGCAATTGCACAGCTGCGCATTTAGGTAATTGACCAACCATCCATCACACATGTTGCGTGAAAATCTGTGACGTGTGCAGCACGATCAGCGCTGCGGTGCGCTTGTCAGAACGTTCAATACAGGTGGAGATGCAGAATCTTCACCACAACGCATCCCGCAGCTTGTACCACGACATCGCCGCCACCAGCAGCGGCGTGCGCAGCAGCCGGCCGCCAGGGAAAGGCGCATGCCGCAGCCGCTGGAACACGTCCAGGCGCTCGCTCTGGCCGGCAATCGCGGCGGCGATGACTTCGCCGGCCAGCCCGGCGGCGGCCACCCCATGGCCGGAGAACCCCTGCGCGAAGTACAGGTTGCCGTCCAGCCGGCCCCAATGCGGGGCGCGGTTGCGGGTGATGTCCACGTAACCGCCCCAGACCTGCTCCAGCGGCACGTCGGCCAGTTGTGGAAACACCTGGTGCATGCGCCGCTGCATCACCCCGTGCAGGCCGGGTGGGGGCAACGCCGAGTAACTGGCGCGACCGCCGAACAGCAGCCGGTGATCGTGGCTGAGGCGGAAATAGTCCAGTGCCCACGCGGTGTCGGCCACGGCCATGTTGTTGCCGATCAGGGCGCGGGCGCGCTCGGCACCGAGCGGCGCGCTGGCGCCGATATAGGTGCCGACCGGCATGATCCGGCGTTCCAGCTCGGGCAGCAGGCCCTGCAGCCAGGCATTGCCGGCAACCACCAGGTGCGCAGCGCGCACGCTGCCCCGCGCGGTATGCAGGGTGGGCTGCGGTCCGCGCTGCACGCGGGTCACTGCGGAGTTCTCGTGGATCACCACGCCGGCCGCGCGCGCCGCATCGGCCAGGCCACGCGCATAGGCCAGCGGGTGCAAGTGCGCGCTGTGCGGATCGAACATCGCGGCGCGGTAGCGCGGGCTGTCCAGCTGCGCGCGCAGGGCATCACGGTCCCACCACTGCATCGGGTAGTCGTAGTGGCGCTGAAGGTGCTCGCAGTTGGCGTGCAGGTCGCGCTCGTGGCGTTCGCGGATGGCGACGCTGGCGTGGCCCTCCACCCAATGGCAGTCGATACCATGGCGATCGATGCGCCTGCGCATCGCCTGTACCGCTTCGCGCGACCAGTCGAACAGGTGGCGCGCATCGTCACGGCCGAGCTGACGCTCCAGTTCGTCCACCTCGCAGCCATAGCCGGCCAGCGCCTGGCCACCATTGCGGCCGGACGCGCCCCAGCCGACCCGCTGTGCGTCCAGCACTACCACGCGCTGGCCACGCGCGGCCAGTTCCAGTGCGGCGGTCAGGCCGGTATAGCCGGCGCCCAGCACCGCAACGTCGGCCTGCACCTGCCCCTGCAACGAGGGCAGTGCGGGCGGTTCGGGCAGGCTGGAGGCATACCAGCTGGGCGGAAACGCGGCGCTCACTGCAGGCCTCGCGGGTGCAGTGCGGGAGGGCGGAGCAGGGCAGGTCGATCAGCGTTCACCCCGGTAGTTTCGCCGATGCGCGGCAGCTGCGGTGTGACGGCAGCGACTTGCCGCCGTTGCCAGGCGACGGGTAACGTGTCGGCACGCCAAGGAGTGACCCCATGCGCCGCCTGCCCTGGGTGGGCCTGCCCACCGACAGCACCGTGCTCGGCCACCACCGTTTCGCGGTGGCCGGCGAGAAGTACGTGCGCGCGCTGGCCGAGGCGGCCGAGGTGACCCCGGTGGTGTTGCCGAGCCTGCAGCCACCGTTGCCGGCCAGCGACTGGCTGCTTGGGCTCGATGGCCTGCTGTTGACCGGCGCGGTCAGCAATATCGAACCGCAGCACTACGAGGGTGGCCGCAGCTGGCCAGGCAATCCGCATGATCCGGCCCGGGATGCCAATGCCTTTGCGTTGCTGCACGAAGCGCTGGCGCTGGACCTGCCGGTGCTGGCGATCTGTCGTGGTTTCCAGGAATTGAACGTCGCGCTGGGTGGCAGCCTGCATCCGCAGGTGCATGCGGTGCCCGGCCTGGCCGACCATCGCGAAGACCCGCAGGCGCTGGTGGAAGTGCAGTATGGGCCGGCCCATGCGGTGACCCTGGCCGCCGATGGCTGGCTGGCGCAGTGGCACGGCAGTGGCCGCGCGCAGGTCAATTCGGTGCACGGACAGGGCATCGCCCGCCTCGCGCAGGGCCTGCAGGTCGAGGCCATGGCCGATGACGGACTGGTCGAGGCAGCGCGCAGCCTGCACCATGGATTTGTGCTCGGCGTACAGTGGCATCCGGAGTGGCGTGTCACGCAGACGCCGTTCTATCACGCTATTTTCCGTGCGTTCGGCCAAGCTTGCCGGCAGCACCAACAGAACCGACTGGATTCCCGATGAGTTCCCGAACGCGCCCGCGCAAGACGGCCACGCCCCCCGCACCGCAGGAAAGCAGCCTGCTGCGCTGGCTGAAGGAGCGGCGCATCACCGAGGTGGAATGCCTGGTGCCGGACATCACCGGCAACGCGCGCGGCAAGATCATTCCTGCCGACAAGTTCTCGCACGACTACGGTACGCGCCTGCCGGAAGGCATCTTCGCCACCACCGTCACCGGCGAGTTCCCTGACGATTACTACGACCTGACCTCGCCGTCGGACTCGGACATGATGCTGCGGCCCGATCCGGACACGGTGCGCATGGTGCCGTGGGCGGCCGACGCCACCGCGCAGGTCATCCACGATTGCTACACCAAGAACGGCGAACCGCACGAGCTTGCGCCGCGCAACGTGCTGCGCCGCGTACTGGCGGCTTATGCGGAACTGGGCCTGCGCCCGGTGGTGGCGCCGGAGCTGGAGTTCTTCCTGGTGCAGAAGAACACCGACCCGGACTTCCCGCTGCTGCCACCGGCCGGTCGCTCGGGGCGCCCGGAGACCGCGCGGCAGTCGTACTCGATCGACGCGGTCAACGAGTTCGACCCGATCCTCGACCTGATGTACGACTACGCCGATGCGATGAAGCTGGACGTGGACACGCTGATCCACGAATCCGGCGCAGCACAGCTGGAGGTGAACTTCACCCATGCCGATGCGATGGACCTGGCCGACCAGGTGTTCCTGTTCAAGCGCACCATGCGCGAGGCGGCGATGCGCCACGGGGTGTACGCCACGTTCCTGGCCAAGCCCATGGAGAACGAGCCCGGTAGTGCCATGCACATCCACCAGAGCCTGGTGCGGGTGAGCGATGGCAGCAATGTGTTCGCTGGCGAGACCGATGCCGAGGGTGAGTTCAGCCCGGTGTTCGGCCACTACCTGGGCGGTCTGCAGAAGTACGCGCCGCAGGCGATGGCGTTCTTCGCGCCGAACGTGAATTCCTACCGGCGCCTGGTGTTCGGCGAGGTCTCGCCGAGCAACGTGCACTGGGGTTTCGACAACCGTACCTGCGGCCTGCGCGTGCCGCTGGATACACCGGAAAACATGCGCGTGGAGAGCCGGTTCGCTGGTTCCGACGCCAATCCGTACCTGGCAATGGCCGCCACCCTGGCCTGCGGCCTGCTCGGCATCCGCGAGCGGCTGGCGCCGGACGCGCCGGTGACCGGCAGCGCGAAGGAACTGGGCTACAACCTGCCGCGCTCGCTGGGCGAGGCGCTGGACGGGCTGGAGCAGTGCAGCGAGCTCCAGGCCCTGCTGGGCGAGCGTTTCTGCCGCGCCTACATCTCGGTCAAGCGCAAGGAATACGAGACCTTTTTCCGCGTCATCAGCTCGTGGGAGCGCGAGTTCCTGCTGCTGAACGTCTGAGCATCTGGAATAGAAAAATCCGCCGCCGGGGGGTAGGCTGGCACCCGTCGCCGGCCCCGCCGGCCCCCCTTCCCGCATTCTGGAGCACCCGATGAAGCTGCGTATCCTCACGCTCGGCTTGGCCTCCGCCATGCTTGCCGCCTGTGGCGGTGGCAACGGCGGCGCGCAGGACAGCCAGGTCCTGAACGTCTACAACTACAGCGATTACATCGCCGAGGACACCATTCCGACCTTCGAGAAGGAGAGCGGCATCAAGGTGACCTACGATGTGTTCGACAGCGATGAGATGGTCGAGACCAAGCTGCTGGCCGGCAACAGCGGCTACGACGTGGTGGTGCCGACCCTGAACTTCTTCGGCCGCCAGATCCAGGCCGGCGTGTTCCTGCCGCTGGACAAGAGCAAGATCCCGAACCTGGCCAACCTCGATCCGGCGGTGATGAAGCGCATCGCCACCCAGGATCCGGGCAACCAGTACGGCGTGCCGTACATGATCGGCACCACCGGCATCGGCTACAACGTGGACATGCTGAAGCAGCGCTTCGGCGGCAGCACCGATATCGCCAACAGCTGGGACCTGGTGTTCAAGCCGGAGAACATCAGCAAGATGAAGGACTGCGGCGTGACCATCCTGGACACGCCGGCCGACATGATCCCGATCGCGCTGCATTACCTGGGCCTGGATCCGCACAGCGGCGACCCGGCCGAACTGCAGAAGGCGGCCGACCTGCTGAAGTCGATCCGCCCGTACGTGCAGAATTTCCACTCCTCGCAGTACGTCGGTTCGCTGGCCAATGGCGGCACCTGCCTGGTGGTCGGCTGGTCGGGTGACATCATCCAGGCCCGCGACCGCGCCGAGGAAGCCAGCAATGGCGTGCACGTGGCTTATTCGATCCCGAAGGAAGGTGCGCCGCAGTGGTTCGACATGCTGGCGATCCCGAAGGACGCCAAGCACCCGGAAGCGGCTTACAGGTTCATCAACTATCTGCTGGAACCGAAGGTCGCCGCGGCCAACACCAACTTCATCCACTACGCCAACCCGATCCCGGCCGCGACACCGCTGGTGGACGAGGCGATCCGCACCGACCCGACGATCTATCCGCCGGCTGACGTGGCCGAGAAGATGTTCACCTACTCGATCAACACGCCGGAGACCGACAAGCTCTACACCCGGCTGTGGACCGAGGTGAAGACCGGCCGTTAAGCGGGTCTGGCGCCGCCGGGCGTTGCCCGGCGGCCGCCTTGCTTCACCGTGCCGGAATCGGTACCGCCGCCCTCGCCAAGGTGCCTCAGGATGGCCGGCAGCAGGTCGCGTGCATCGCGGCCGCCGTTGCACAGGAACGACGAACTCATCCGCTGCAGGTTGTGCATGCCGATGAAGAACAAGCCCGGTTGCGGGGAAACGCCAAACTCGCCCAGCGGATAGCCGTGGGCATCCAGCGCGCCCTGTACATCGAGCCAGGGCCACTCGGCGACGAAACCGGTGGCCAGCACCACCGAGCGGATGTCTGCGGACGGCAGATCCAGCTCGCACGGGGACGGTTCCGGCTCCCAGTGCAGGTAGACCTCTTCGGGAATGTAGCGGGCATCGTCGGTGCGCGGTTCGGGCCGCGTGGCGTAGTACGCGCTGGCCAGCGAATCGAGATAGGCATACTCGGCCCGCGTCGCTTCGATCGCGGCGCGAAGTTGCGGGCGGACATCGGCGAAGCGGGCGGTGTTCCCATTGAATTCCTGCAACCGGCCCAGCAACCTGATGCCTGCACGGTGCATCGCCAGCAGGCTGATCGAACTGCCCAGGCCGGCGCCTCCCTTGCCGGAAATCAGGGGGAACTCCGCGGTGCGGGCCTTGCGCAGCGCGCCCGGCTCGCCTGCCAGTACGGCCGCCGATTGGCTTACGTGTTGATGGATGCGCCCGGCCATGTCCCACCAGGTCATCGAGTCCTTGCCGCGCAGCCGACGGGTGTGCGAATGACGATCGGCCAATGACCAGTACACGCTGCGACCACCGTCGCGCAGGTCCTGGGCGATCTGCGCGCCGGACTGGCCGCCGCCGATGACCAGCACCGCGCCCTCGGGTAGCTGGCCGGGACCGCGGTAGTCGCTGGAGTGCAGCATGGTGAGGCCTGCTGCGGGCGCGAACGGGGCCCGGGGCAACCGCGCCCGGCGGTATTCACCGGTGGCAACCACCACCGCCTGGGCATGGATCAGTCCCCGGCTGCTGTCGATGGCATAGCCACCGGACTCGGGCCCGACCCGATGGACCACGCACCCTTCGCTGATCGGCAACGAGCGCTCGTCGGCATAGTCGCGGAGCCTCCGGATCACTTCCGGGGCCCCCATGAACCCTTCCGGGTCATCCCCGGCATAGGCATGGCCATGCAGGGCCATGGTCGCGTTGGCGGTGTTGGTCTGGAACGAATCCCAGCGTCGCCGCCAACTGGCACCCACGGTTTCGGCCTCCAGCACGCGATGCTCGACGCCGGCCTCCTGCAGGAGCGCGCTGAGCGACAACCCGGCCTGGCCGGCGCCGATGATGACCAGCGGCAGCCGTGCAGGCAGGCAGCCCGGCAGGCGGGGCGGGAAAGGGGAGGGGCTGTCCAGGGAAATCACCAGGGTCGGTCCATGCAAGGCCTAGATCCGGGGCATTGCGCGGGGAATGTCCCGGGCATTCAATGGATCCCGCTCTGAAAAATGTTGCAGATCGGGCCGCCGCCCGTGGTGTCTGGCCGGGACGGCCGTCCGGGCGTCGAGGAGACCCCGGGCCTCCCGGCGCACAGGCCACCATGGCGGGGGAAAACCGACACACCTCGGGAGGCCTGGGCGCGCCAGCGGCCGCTTCCACCCACTGCCGTCATATCCCCTTCGGCCCCCGGCCGTTAGAATGGCCGCCGCTGTCCACCGCCCGCTCCCGGAGCCCCCATGCCCGTTGAAGCCCAGCCGGTAGCCGCCGTCGTCGACACGACCGGTGCGCCCGGCTATCTCTCCATTCGTGATCTGCGCAAGGAATTCGACGGATTCGTCGCCGTCGACGACGTCAACCTGGACGTGCGCAAGGGCGAGATCTTTGCTCTGCTCGGTGGCTCCGGCAGTGGTAAATCGACCCTGCTGCGCTGCCTGGGCGGCTTCGAGACGCCCACCAAGGGCAGCATCACCGTCGATGGCCAGCGCCTGGACGCGCTGCCGCCGTACCAGCGGCCGGTCAACATGATGTTCCAGTCCTATGCCCTGTTCCCGCACATGACGGTCGAGCAGAACATCGCCTTCGGCCTGAAGCAGGATGGCCTGGGCAAGGACGCGATCAGCAAGCGCGTCGGCGAGATGCTCGACCTGGTGCAGATGGGCCACCTGGGCAAACGCAAGCCGCACCAGCTGTCCGGTGGCCAGCAGCAACGCGTGGCGCTGGCGCGGTCGCTGGCCAAGGGGCCGAAGCTGCTGCTGCTGGACGAACCGATGGGCGCGCTGGACAAGAAGCTGCGCTCGCAGATGCAGCTGGAACTGGTCAGCATCATCGAATCGTCGGGCGTGACCTGCGTGATGGTCACCCACGACCAGGAAGAAGCGATGACCATGGCCACCCGCATCGCGGTGATGGATGCCGGCTGGATCCAGCAGGTCGGCAAGCCGGACGAGGTCTATGAGCAGCCGGCCAACCGCTTCGTCGCCGAGTTCATCGGTTCGGTCAACCTGTTTGACGGGGTGATCGACGAGGACCTGCCCGAGTACGTGACCGTGCGCTCGCCGCTGTTCCCGGCGCCGATCTACATTGCCCATGGCATCACCTGCTATGAAGGGCAGCCGGTCGCGTTCGCGCTGCGCCCGGAGAAGGTGATGATCGGCAAGGACGAGCCGGAAGGGCACACCAACAAGGCGCAGGGCGTGATCGAGGACATCGCCTACTTCGGCAGCCACTCGGTCTATCACGTGCGCCTGCCCAGCGGCGCCAAGGTGCTGGCCAACTTCGCCAACTCGCAGCGCTGGGCCAGTGATGGCTTCACCTGGGGCGACGAGGTGTGGGTGCACTGGCGCGACAACGACGGCGTGGTGCTCACCTCATGAGCGTCGCCGGCCTGAAGCGCTGGCTGCCGGGGCTGCGTGCCACGGTGATCGGCATTCCGTACCTGTGGCTGCTGCTGTTCTTCGCAGTGCCGTTCCTGATCGTGCTGATGATCAGTTTCTCGCTCAGCCGGGTCGGCTCGCCGCCGTATACCTGGCTGCTGCAGTACGTGGACGGCGGGTTCTCGCTGAAGCTGAACCTGGAGAATTACCTGGCGCTGTTCCGCGATTCGATCTATGCGCAGGCCTTCCTGAGCTCGATCAGGATCGCGGCCATCTCCACCTTCCTGACTCTGCTGATCGGCTACCCGATGGCCTATGCCATCGCCCGCCTGTCGCCGGCCGCACGCAACGTGGCGATGATGCTGGTGGTGCTGCCGTCGTGGACCTCGTTCCTGATCCGCGTGTATGCGTGGAAGGCGATCCTGGACCGCAACGGCTTGCTTGACCAGTTCCTGCAGTTCACCGGCCTGCAGGCGCTGATGACGTCGATGGGCCTGCCAAAACTGCAGTTGATCGATACGCCGACCGCGGCCTACATCGGCATCGTCTACTGCTACCTGCCGTTCATGGTGCTGCCGCTGTACGCCAACCTGGTCAAGCATGACCACCGCCTGCTGGAAGCGGCCTACGACCTGGGTGCCAAGCCATGGCAGGCCTTCCTCCGTATCACCCTGCCGCTGTCGAAGGCCGGCATCATCGCCGGCTGCATGCTGGTGATGATCCCGGCAGTGGGTGAATTCGTGATTCCGGAAATGTTGGGGGGCTCGGAGACGCTGATGGTCGGCCGCCAGCTGTGGAACGAGTTCTTCAACAACCGCAACTGGCCGGGCGCGTCGGCGATGGCGGTGGCGATGATCCTGTTGCTGCTGGTGCCGATCCTGCTGTTCAACCGTTCCCAGCAGCGCCTGCTGGAAGGGAAGCAGGCATGAGCCCGCGTACCGCCAAGGGCCTGGGGCTGGGCGTGCTGCTGCTGGGCTTCGCCTTCCTGTACCTGCCGATCCTGCTGTTGATGTTCTATTCGTTCAACAGCTCGCGGCTGGCGATGGTCTGGGCCGGGTTTTCCACCCGCGCCTACAGTGACCTGTTCGCCGACCGCGCGCTGATGGATGCGATGTGGACCAGCCTGGTGGTGGCGTTCTGGACCGCCTGTACCGCCACCGTGCTGGGCACGCTGGCGGCGATGGTGATGACCCGCTTCAAGCGCTTCCGTGGCAAGCCGCTGTTCGGTGCGCTGGTCACCGCGCCGCTGGTGATGCCGGATGTGATCCTGGGCTTCTCGCTGATGGCGCTGCTGGCCTCGATGGGCGCGATTCCGGGCTTCCCGGCGCGCGGCCTGGCCACCATCTGGATCGCGCACGTCACCTTCACCCTGTGCTTCGTCACCGTGGTGGTGTCCTCGCGGCTGCAGGAAATGGACCTGTCGCTGGAAGAAGCGGCGATGGACCTCGGGGCCAGCCGGCTGACCGTGTTCACCCGCATCACCCTGCCGATCATCGCGCCGGCGCTGGTGGCGGGCTGGCTGCTGGCGTTCACCCTGTCGCTGGATGACGTGGTGGTGGCCAGCTTCGTCGCCACGCCGGGCTCGACCACGCTGCCGATGAAGGTGTTCGCGTCGGTGCGCATGGGCATCAGCCCGAAGATCAATGCACTGGCCACGCTGCTGGTGTCGGCGGTATCGATCGCCGCGGTGATCGGCTGGTACATCAATGCCCGCGCCGAGAAGCGGCGCCAGCGCGACCTGCAGCTGGCGCGGCAGGACAACGGCTGAGTACACGATCCGTCCACTGTGCCGGCAACACCCGGCTCACGGCCGGCGGCGCACAATGGGGGTCTTCCAGATGGAGATCCCCCATGACCGTCGAGATCGTCGACCCGGCCACCGGCCAGGTGACCTACCGCCATGAACTGATGGGCGCTGCCGACATCGAGCAGCGCCTGCAGGCCGCCGCCGATGCGTTCCCTGGCTGGGCCGAGCGTTCGCTGCAGGAACGCGGCGTGATCCTGCGCCAGATCGCGGCGCAGCTGCGCACGCGCCGCGACGACCTGCAGCAGGCGATGACCCACGAGATGGGCAAGCTCAAGGCCGAAGCGCTGGCCGAGGTCGACAAGTGCGCTGCCGCCTGCGAGTACTACGCCGACCACGCGGCCGACTACCTCAAGCCGCAGTTGATCGACACCGAAGCCCAGCGCAGCTACGTGCGCTACGAGCCGATCGGCTGCGTGTTCGCGGTGATGCCGTGGAATTTTCCGATCTGGCAGGTGTTCCGCTTCCTCGCACCGGCGTTCATGGCCGGCAACGTGGCCCTGCTCAAGCACGCCAGCAACGTGCCGCAGTGTGCCGACCTGATCCTGGCGGTGTGCCGTGATGGCGGCCTGCCGGACGGCGTGTTCGACGTGCTGCACATCGACAACGACCAGGCCGCCGACGTGCTGCGCGACGCACGGGTGAAGGCGGTGACGCTGACCGGCAGCGAGCGGGCAGGGCGCTCGATCGCCTCCAACGCCGGCAGCCAGTTGAAGAAGTCGGTGATGGAGCTGGGTGGCAGCGATGCCTTCGTGGTGCTCGACGATGCCGACCTCGACAAGACGGTTGCGGCAGCGGTGAAGTCGCGCTTCGACAACAGCGGGCAGACCTGCATCGCGGCCAAGCGGTTCATCGTGGTCGAGGCGGTAGCCGATGAATTCACCCGTCGCTTCGTGGAAGCTGCGGCCGAGCGCCAGTACGGCGACCCCGATGAGCGGGGCACCACGCTGGCGCCGATGGCCCGTGCCGATCTGCGCGATGAACTGCACAAGCAGGTACAGGCCAGCGTGGCCAAGGGTGCGCGGGTGCTGATAGGCGGCGAGCCGATTGCCGGCACCCATGCCGGCTATCCGGCCACGGTGCTCGACCAGGTCGGCCCGGGCATGCCGGCCTACGACGAGGAACTGTTCGGTCCGGTGGCTGCGGTGATCCGGGTCGCTGATGAGAGCGAGGCACTGCGCGTGGCCAACGACACGCGCTTCGGCCTGGGCGGCAGTGTGTGGACGCGCGATCCCGTGCGCGGCGAAGCCTTCGCGCAACGCATGGAATGCGGTGCGGCCTTCGTCAATGCCATCGTCAAAAGCGATGCGCGGCTGCCGTTCGGCGGCAGCAAGCAGTCTGGCTTTGGCCGGGAACTGGCCGACCACGGCATCCATGAGTTCATGAACATCAAGACCGTTTACGTGGCTTGATGGATCATGCAATGCGCCACGACCAACGGTCGTGGCCTACCAGTCTGGTGGGTATCGACCGTTGGTCGATATGTCCCCGGTTTTGTGGGTATCGACCGCGGGTCGATACGCTCTACAGCCAGCCCGAACGCTTGAACAACCGGTACAGGCCCACGCAGACGCCGCCCACACCAACGATCATCAGTGGGTAGGCCCACGGTTGGCTCAGCTCCGGCATGTGGCTGAAGTTCATCCCGTACCAGCTGGTGATCAGCGTCGGTGCCGCCAGCAGCGCGGCCCACGCACCGAGGCGCTTGACCGTCTCGCCCTGCGCCAGCGTCACCAGCGACAGGTTCACGCTGAGCGCGGTGCCCAGCATCTCGCGCAGGGTGTCGATCACATCGCTGATGCGTACCGCGTGGTCGTGCACGTCACGGATGTACAGCTTCACTTCGTCCGGAACCAGCTCGCCCTGGTAACGGCGCAGCTGGGCCAGCACATCCTGCAGCGGCGCCACCGCCATCCGCATCTTGTTC
Organism: Stenotrophomonas sp. Pemsol; assembly: GCF_003586545.1. Classification (NCBI taxonomy): domain Bacteria; kingdom Pseudomonadati; phylum Pseudomonadota; class Gammaproteobacteria; order Lysobacterales; family Lysobacteraceae; genus Stenotrophomonas; species Stenotrophomonas sp. Pemsol. The sequence goes on from NZ_CP025780.1 coordinate 1,155,315, forward strand.
AGTTCGCGCTTGAGCTCGTACAGGCGCACCACGGTGCTGCGCTTGTAGTTCTCGGCGAAGATGTCCTTTTCCAGCAGGTCCAGGGTGTCGCGGAAGCGGTGCACGATCGGCAGGTAATTGTCGACCACGAAGTCGGTCACCGCGTACAGGCAGTACGACGGGCCCATCTTCAGCAGCTGCGGCTCACGCTCGACCCGAGCACGTACCGGCGCGTAGGACAGCGAGGCGCCGTGGCGCACCGTCACCAGGAAGCGCGGGCCGAGGAAGGCATGGGTTTCGCCATACTGGATGCGCTCGTCGACCATCTGCGCGGTGGTGACCACCACGAACATCGAATTGCCGTAGGTCTCGACCTTGGGCCGCTGGTGCGCGTTGCGCGCATCCTCGATGGACAGGTCGTGCAGGCAGAATTCTTCCTGCAGTTTCAGCAGCACATCGTCGTTGGGATCGTACAGGCCGACCCACACGAAGCCATTGCCACTGGCGATGACATCGCTGATGGCGTCCAGGCTGATATCGTGGCGTATGCCCTCGTCATCATAGTGGACGCAGTTGATGACGCAGGCGGGGTTGGCTGAAGCAGGGGCGGAAGCGGAGGCGGGCAATGACATGCCCGCCATCGTGCGTCAGCGCCGTGTTTCGGACAAGTGAGGACGGCGCCCCAACACCCAGGCCAGTGCCGCGTGCACGGGCAACAGCAGTACGATCCACTGCACGTTGTACTGGGCCTGCAGGCTCAGCCAGTGCAGCACCAGCGCGGCCACGGCCTGTACCGCCAGCAGCCACAGCACGATCCTGAACATGCGCCCCGGCACGCGCCGGCGCAGCAGGCTGATTGCTCCGGGCAGCAGCAGCACGGCCAGCGGCGAAAGCAGCAGCAGGTTGCGGTTGGCCCAGGCGGCGTAGTGGGTGCTGAAGCCCCACAGGAACACCAGCAGGCTGCCGGCGACGGCGCACAACAACCAGAACGGCAGGGCCAGCCCAGCCAGCAGGCGCGGCCGGTTGCGCAGCGCCAGCACGCCGCCGGCCACGACCAGGCCAAGCAGCAGCCACGGCCACCAACGACGCGCGAACTCCTTCGGCTCCGGATCAATGCGGTGCGGCAGCAGTTCCTGTTCGGACTGCACCAGCGGCCGGCCATCACTGTTGCGTGCCTGGCGCAGCGCATCGGCCAGGCGCATCGGCACGAATGCTTCCTGCCAGCGCGACAGCGGCTGGTCGGCGAACGGCCCCAGGCCGACATCGAAGCCCAGCCACATCCACGGGGCGGGCGAGGCCAAGCGCACCGACTCGCTGCGGTAGGTGTTGCCGCGCGAACGCCCCGACAACTGCGACCGCAGGCCACCGCCCAGTGCCTTGTCCACCGTGTCGCGTACCATCGTGGCGCAGTTGGCGGTGTAGTAGTCGTAGTGGTAGCGCGCGTTTTCCGGCTTGGCCCGCTCGGCCAGGTCAGCGGCCAGGGCACGCGCCTGGTCAGGGCGCAGGTCCAGCCACTGCACGCTGGCACCGCGGCCGGTCTCGTCGTAGTACGACAGGTCCTGCTGCAGCGGTAGCGCCACCAGGTAATACATCATGTCGCCGCGCACGAAGCGGCTGATGAAGTCGTCCTCGGACGGATCGAAGTACCCGAAGTTGTACGAGGTCGCTTCGCCACTGGCCGGATCGACCACGACGATGGCGTCATGCCCGAAGCGTTCGAAGAAAACCGTGCCCGGCTGCATGGTCACCACGCCGATGCGCGGGGCCGGGGCCTCCGCGTTGGCGGTGGCCGGTGCGGGCACGGCTGCCGCCGGCTGCGCGAAGGCCGCCAGCGGCAGGGCCATGGCCAGCACCCACAGTGCCAGCCACACCATGAGGATCAGGCCGCGGCGCTTCAAGCGTCGTCCTGCGCGTCCGGCGGCAGCACGGTCACGTGGAAGGCCTGAACCCGGCGCGCATCGGCGCGGGCCACGCGGAACATGAAGCGGTCCAGTGCCAGCTCATCGCCGACTTCCGGAAGGTGGCCCACGGCCTCGGTGACCAGGCCACCGATGGTGTCGTAGTCCTCGTCGGAGAACGTCGCGCCGAAGCGCTCGTTGAAGTCGCCGATCGGGGTCAGCGCGTCGACCACGTACTGGCCGTCGGACTGGATGGCGATCTGCGCGGACGGATCCTCGGCCTCGTCGTGCTCGTCGTCGATCTCGCCGACGATCTGCTCCAGCACGTCCTCGATGGTGACCAGACCGGCAACGCCGCCGTACTCGTCGACCACGATGGCCATGTGGTTGCGCGACAGGCGGAACTCCTTCAGAAGCACGTTCAGCTTCTTCGCCTCCGGGATCAGCACCGCCGGGCGCAGCAGCTCGCGCACGTTGGCCGGGCCGTTGTCGGCGACCACGCCGCGCAGCAGGTCCTTGGCCAGCAGGATGCCAAGGATGTCGTCCTTGTTCTCGCCGTGCACCGGGAAGCGCGAATGGCCCGATTCGACCACCTGCTTCATCAGTTCCAGGAAGGGCGCTTCGACCGGCAGCGAGACCATCTGCGAGCGCGAGATCATCACGTCGCCCACGGTCAGCTCGGCCACCGAAATGGCGCCTTCCATCATCTTCAGGGTATCGGCGGCGATCAGACCCTCTTCCTGCGCGGTGTGCAGGACAGCGACCAGCTCGTCGCGGGTGTGGGGTTCGCCGGAGAAGGCCGAGGTCAGGCGTTCAAGCCAACCGCGCTTCTTTTCACTGTGCTCCGCAGGGGAGCTACTACTGTCGTCTTCTGACATCTCTGGAAAAAAGGCACCCGGCAGGCCGGGCGTTGGCCCAAGTCTAGCAGGATGTGGCGGCCTGTCAGTGACCGTCGCTGCCCGGTCCGGTGATCGGCGGCGGGGCCAGTTCAGGCCGGGCAGGGGCTTCTTCTTCAGGCAGGTCCAGGCTGTAGGTACAGCCGGCCAGGGTCTTGCCCGGATGGGAGGCCACGGTGGAGACGCTGAGGATGATCGACTCGATCTGGGCCTCGCCGCTCTTCGGGTCGGTCACGTCGCGGCTGACCAGCTCGCGGCCGGCCATGAACTTGCCGTCCTGGTCGTAGCCGGTCTCCAGCGCCAGGCGTTTGGCCAACGGCCGCGGGTCAGCCTGGTCGAGGATCGCCATGATGCTGGAGCCGGCCACGGCGACCCGTTCGGTGCGGTCGCCGAACACGCTGATCGGCTGGGCCAGTCGGTACTCGCTCATGAACTGGTTGCCCTGGGGCAGCGGCTGCAGGCCGTGGGCGACGGCCTTCAGCGGATCAGCCAGCAGCGGTGCCAGTGCAGCGTGATCGGCTACGCCCTGGCGGCATTCGATCAGCGCCGGCAGGTCCAAGGCAGCGGCCGGGGCGGACGCGACGAGCAGCAGGGGCAGGACAATACGCAGCACGGGCACTGGATCCGCAACGGAAGGCAGGCCGGTGATCGTACCGGTCCCGGTCGGCTATCGCGAGCGTCTCTACGCAGTCAGGGAGATTGCAGGTGCGATGCCGCTGGGTACCAGCGCAGCCTGACCGGGTAGCCCAGCAGCGCCTGCAGGTGGTCGCGCACGGTCGCCGCCGTTGCGCGCGCGCCAGCGGTATCCCGGAGTTCCAGCTCCAGTTCACCGGTCATGACGTTCAGGCCATAGCCGGTCAGGCCGGGCAGCTGCGGGATGAACCAGCCCTGCTGCGCCTGAAGACGGCGCTGCATCTCCGCTTCGGTCATTGAAGCGCCGATGATGTAGCGCACGCGTTGCGGGCCGTCCGCCCCTGGATGGGTCTCATCGGCCGCAGGTGCCGGCCCAGTCAGTCGAACGACGACGTTCCACCCCGTCGCATTGTCCACCCACATACCGGCCAGGCGTGCCGCGTGGCGCGCCCTCAAGCGTTCCATCAACGCGTGCTGCTGCGCCTCGGCGACCGCCTGGCGGGCCGTCTGTTGGCTGACGTCAAAGAAGGCCTGCACCTCGGCGACTTTGGCGGCAATGTCGGCGGCGCTGTCGCTGGCCGGGAACGGCGACGGTCGTTCCCGGTCGGGGTCGATGCCCGGGGCAGTGGTTACCTGCAGAAGAGCGGCAATGAGTGCGGGCAACAGCGCGATGGGGGTGTCCTCTGTGATGAACCCGGTATGCGTGGCCGTCAGCGCTCGCCCGCGTACGGGTCGTCAATGCCCAGCTCGGCCAGGATGTCGCGCTCGAGCTGCTCCATCGCCTCGGCTTCCTTGTCGTCTTCGTGGTCCCAGCCGAGCAGGTGCAGCACACCGTGCACGGTCAGGTGCGCGTAATGGGCGTTGAGCGCCTTGCCCTGTTCGTCGGCTTCGCGGGCCACCACCGGTGCGCAGATCACCAGGTCGCCGAGCAATGGAAACTTGACGCCCTTGGGCAGGCCTTCGGGCACGTCGGCCGGGAAGCTGAGCACGTTGGTGGCGTAGTCCTTGCCACGGTAATGGCGGTTCAGCGACTGCCCCTCCTTGGCATCGACCACGCGGATGGCCAGGTCGGCCTCACGGATGCGGCCCTTCAACGCAGCGGCCACCCACTTGCGGAAGCTCACTGCCGCCGGCAGCCCGGTACGTGGCAGGGCATAACTGACGGCGACGTCCAGTCGCACGGGACCACGGGTCATGGCGTTGCTCCAGGCTGGATCTGATGCAGGTCGCGGCGGTCGTAGGCGCTGACGATGCGCGCCACCAGCGGATGCCGGACCACGTCGCGGGATTCGAAGAAGGTGAAGCTGACGCCCTCGACCTCGCGCAGCACATCGATCGCGTCGCGCAGGCCGGACTTCACGTGCTTGGGCAGGTCGGTCTGGGTCAGGTCACCGGTGACCACCGCCGTGGAGCCGTAGCCCAGGCGGGTCAGGAACATCTTCATCTGTTCGATGGTGGTGTTCTGCGCCTCGTCCAGGATCACGAACGCATCGTTGAGCGTGCGGCCGCGCATGTAGGCCAGCGGCGCGATCTCGATGACGTTCTTCTCCAGCAGCTTGACCACCTTCTCCACGCCCATCATCTCGTACAGGGCGTCGTACAGCGGTCGCAGGTACGGGTCGACCTTCTGGCTCAGGTCGCCGGGCAGGAAGCCCAGCTTCTCGCCGGCTTCCACCGCCGGGCGCACCAGGATAAGGCGCTGCACTCGTGACTCGTTCAGTGCTTCGACCGCGCTGGCCACGGCCAGGAAGGTCTTGCCGGTTCCGGCCGGGCCGATGCCGAAGTTGATGTCATGCGTGGCGATCTGGTGCAGGTAGCGGCCCTGGTTGGCGCCGCGGCCACGTACCGTGCCACGCTTGACCTTGATTGCCACGTCCTGCGCTTCGTAGGAGCGTTCGGCGATCTGCTCGACGTTGGCCTGCGCCAGGCGCAGGTGGATGGCGTGGTTGTCGAAGGTGGTTTCGCCGGCTTCGGCGTACAGCGCTTCAACCAGCTTCTGCGCCTCGACGATGGCTTCGTTGGGCCCGCTGATGCGGAACACGAAGCCACGATTGGCGATCTCCACGCCGAGCTTCAGCTCGATCTGGCGCAGGTGCCCGTCGAAGGGGCCGCACAGGTTGGCCAGTCGCTCGTTGTCTTCCGGTGACAGGGTGAAGTCTCGATGATCGATGCTTTTCATTGCTTGGGGTGGGGCGGGGGCGCCGTCCACCGCGATGGACTCGGGGTGACAAGGTTACGCGCGTACCGGGCATGCGGCCAGCGGCGGGCCGATACGCGGTTTTCCACACCCGGTGTGGACGGGGGGCGCGAAAACCTGTGGATAGGCCTTCGCAGTGCTTGTGCCACAAGGCGTATGAGGTGGTGGTGAAAAAACCGTCACGGTCGGCCGCTCCTGTGACGGCAGCGCATCTTCCGCTGCCAGGCAGCCAGTACGGCCGCCCCCGTCCGGTTCTCCACACCGGCTGTGGAATGATGCTGAATCAAGCTGTGGATAGGTGGCGAGGAACCTTGCAGCAAAAGGCTCGCCCGTACGTGGCGAAAAAACCGTCAGGGCTGATCGGAATCATTGAGGGTGCACGGGGCAGGTGGCACCGTGTCGCCGTCGCAGGAGGGGATGGCATGGGCATCGGCAACGGGATGCGTGGACTCGGGCTGGCGGGCATCGGCCTGCTGGCGGGCTGTGGGCAGTCAACGCCAACGGCGCTGGGCACACTGGAGTGGGACCGGATCACGGTGCCGGCGCCGGCGGCCGAGGTGATCGCCACGGTGGAGGTGCGCGAGGGCCAGCGGGTCAAGGCCGGGGCCGTGCTGATGCAGCTCGACCCCGCCCGCGGCGACGCGCAGTTCGCGGCGGCGCAGGCCGACACGGCGCGCGCGCAGGCCCAGCTGGAAGAGCTGAAGCTCGGCCCGCGGCAGGAACAGATCGCACAGGCCCAGGCACAACTGGCCGCGTTGCGCGCGCAGTCTGCTGAAGCCACTGCCTACTATCGTCGGGTGCAACCATTGGCACGCCAGCGCCTGATCGCCGCCGCCGAGCTGGACCGTGCACGGGCAGCCGCCGGCAATGCCGCGGCCAGCGTGCGTGCCGCCGAGCAGGCCTGGCTGGAACGGGTGCACGGCAGTCGCGCGCAGGACATCGCTCAGGGCCAGGCGGCCGCCGACGCCGCACAGGCGCAGCAGGTGGTGCAGGGCGTCAACCTGCAGAAGCTGCAGCTGCGCGCACCGCGCGATGGCGTGATCGATGCCTTGCCCTACCGGCAGGGTGACCAGGCACCGATCGGGGCGCCGCTGGCGGTGATGCTGGTCGGCGAGCGCCCCTATGCGCGCGTCTACCTGCCGCAGCCGCTGCGCCTGCAGGTCAAGGTCGGTCAGCCGGCACAGATACAGCTGGAGGGAGGGGGCACCACCGTACTGAAGGGCCATGTGCGCGCGATCCGCAGCGAGCCTTCTTTCACCCCGTACTACGCACTGACCGGCGATGACGTCGAGCGCCTGAGCTACCTCGCCGAGATCGAAGTGGATGCAGCCAGCGACATGCAGAAGCTTCCGGCCGGACTGCCGGTGCAGGTGCGCTTCTGAACACCGGTGCGGACATCGCGGTGCATGCGCAGGGCCTGACTCGCCGCTTCGGTGAACTGCTGGCCGTGGACAAGGTCGACCTGACCGTCCCGCGCGGGCAGGTGTACGGCTTCCTGGGCCCGAACGGGTCAGGCAAGTCGACCACCATCCGCATGCTGTGCGGCCTGCTGGAACCCAGTGCGGGGCAGATCGAGGTGCTGGGCCTGGCGGTTCCCGAGCAGGCCGAAGCACTGCGCCGGCGCATCGGCTACATGACCCAGCGCTTCTCGCTGTACGAAGACCTGTCGGTACGCGAGAACCTGGAATTCCTCGCCGCCATCCAGGACCTGCCGCGCAACCAGGCCCGGCAACGGGTCGATGCGCTGCTGCAGCAGTACCGGTTGCAGGACCGGCAGCCGCAGCTGGCCGGCACGCTCAGTGGTGGACAGAAGCAGCGCCTGGCCCTGGCCGGCGCCGTGGTGCATTCGCCCGAACTGCTGTTCCTGGATGAGCCGACCAGCGCGGTCGACCCGGAATCGCGCCGCGACTTCTGGGAGGCCCTGTTCGAACTGGCCGACGCGGGAACCACGGTGCTGGTTTCGACCCATTACATGGACGAAGCCGAGCGCTGCCATCGCCTGGCGATCCTTGATCGCGGCGCACTGGTGGCCGACGGCACGCCGGCCGAGCTCTGTTCACGGCTGCAAGGACGCACGCTGCAGGTCACGTCATCGCAGCCACGCCAGGCCAGCCGCGTGCTGGCCGAGCTGCCCGGCGTGCTGAGCGTGGCGCAGATCGGCACCCATCTGCGCGTGCTGTGCAATGAGGGCGCAGCGGATGTCGCAGTGCTGCGGCGCGCGCTGGCCAGCGCCGACCCGCAAGCGCATATCGAAATCGTGGCGCCGAACCTGGAGGACGTGTTCGTGGCCGCCACCCGTGGCCGTGGCAGGGAGCCAGCGGCATGAACCTGCGCAGGCTGTGGGCGATCATGCTCAAGGAGGTGCGGCAGCTGCGCCGCGACCGCATCACGCTGGCGATGATCGTCGGCATTCCGGTGATGCAACTGCTGCTGTTCGGGTATGCGATCAACCTCAACCTGCGCCACCTCGATGCGGGTATCGCCAACCAGGCCAACAGCGCCGCCTCACGCGCGCTGGTGCAGGACATGGCCGCCACCGGCGTGATCACGCCACGCAGCGAGGCCTACACGCCGGACCAGCTGATGCAGGCGCTGCGCCGCGGCGAGATCAGCGTCGGCATCGTGGTGCCGGCGGACTTCGAGCGTCGCCGCTTCGATGGACGCGAAGCAGTACAGGTGCTGGTCGATGGCAGTGACACCGTGGTGCAGAGTGCGGCGATCCAGCTGGCGCAGGTGCCACTGGATACGCGCCCGACCAGCAATACGCGGCCGCTGCGCGAAGGCAGCATTGCCGGTGGCCAGGTCAGCGTGACCAGTTTCTACAACCCGCAACGGCGCTCGGCGGTGAACATCGTGCCCGGCCTGATCGGGGTGATCCTGACCATGACCCTGGTGATGTTCACGGCGGTGGCGGTGGTGCGCGAACGCGAGCGCGGCAACATGGAACTGCTGATCGCCACGCCGGTATCGCGCAGCGAACTGATGGTCGGCAAGGTGCTGCCCTATGCAGCGATCGGTCTGCTGCAGACCACGCTGGTGCTGGTGCTGGGCACCTGGCTGTTCCAGGTGCCGATTCGCGGCAGCCTGCTCGACATCTACCTGGCCGCGGTGCTGCTGGTGCTGGCCAACCTGGCGCTGGGCCTGCTGATCTCCACGCGCGCGCGTTCGCAGTTCCAGGCGATGCAGATGACCCTGTTCCTGTTCCTGCCGTCGATCCTGCTGTCGGGCTTCATGTTCCCGTTCGCCGGCATGCCGCGGCCGGTGCAGTGGCTGGCCGAAGTGCTGCCGCTGACCCACTTCCTGCGCCTGGTGCGCGGCATCATGCTGCGCGGCGCCTCGCTGTGGGAGCTGTGGCACGACGCACTGGCGCTGCTGGCCTTCATCGTGGTGATGATGACCCTGGCGATCCTGCGTTTCCGCAAGCGCCTGGATTGAAGGCAGGGGGTCGGATCCCCGCAGGGGCTCCGACCCCCTTTGCCGGGGACTTATTCCGCCACCACGCGCCCGCGCAGCGAATTGGTCAGCGCTTCGGTGATCAACACATCCACGAACTGCCCGATCAGGCGCGCAGGCGCCGGGAAATTCACCGACCGCATGTTCTCGGTCTTGCCGGTCAGCTCGTTCGGGTTCTTGCGCGACGGCCCTTCCACCAGCACGGTCTGCACGGTACCGACCATCTTCTCCGAGATGCTGGCGGCGTGCGCATTGATGCGCTCCTGCAGGCGCGACAGGCGCGCATGCTTCTCGGCATCGCTGATCGTGTCCTCCAGATCGGCCGCCGGCGTACCCGGTCGACGCGAATAGATGAAGGAGAAACTGTGGTCGAAGCCGATGTCCTCGATCAGCTTCATGGTCTTCTCGAAGTCGGCATCGGTCTCGCCGGGGAAGCCGACGATGAAGTCCGAGCTGATTGAAATGTCCGGGCGCACCGCGCGCAGCTTGCGGATCTTCGACTTGAATTCCAGCGCGGTGTAGCCGCGCTTCATCGCCGACAGCACGCGGTCGCTGCCGGCCTGCACCGGCAGGTGCAGGAAGTTGGCCAGCTGCGGAACGTCGCGGAACGCATCGATCAGCGAATCGCTGAACTCGAGCGGGTGCGAGGTGGTGAAGCGGATGCGGCCGACCCCATCGATCTCGGCGATGGTGCGGATCAGCAGGCCGAGGTCGGCAAACTCACCGTCTCCATACGGGCCGCGATAGGCGTTGACGTTCTGGCCGAGCAGGTTGATCTCGCGCACGCCCTGCGCGGCGAGCTGCGCCACTTCCACCACCACGTCCTCGAACGGGCGGCTGACTTCGGTGCCGCGGGTGTAAGGCACCACGCAGAACGAGCAGTACTTGGAACAGCCTTCCATGATCGACACGAACGCCGAGGCACCTTCGGCGCGTGGCTCGGGCAGGCGGTCGAACTTCTCGATCTCGGGGAAGCTGATGTCCACCTGCGGGCGCTTCTGCTCGCGGCGTGCGCGGATCAGTTCCGGCAGGCGATGCAGGGTCTGCGGACCGAACACAAGGTCCACGAACGGGGCGCGCTTGATGATCGCTTCGCCTTCCTGCGAGGCAACGCAGCCGCCCACGCCGATGATGACCTCGCGGCCCTTGTTCTTCAGGCCCTTCCACACGCCGAGTTGGCTGAACACCTTCTCCTGCGCCTTCTCGCGGATGGAGCAGGTGTTGACCAGGATGACGTCGGCGTCGTCCGGGCTGTCGGTCAGTTCCAGGCCATCGCTGGCGGCAAGCACGTCGGCCATCTTGGCCGAGTCGTACTCGTTCATCTGGCAACCGTGGGTCTTGATGTACAGCTTGCCCTTGACCTGGTCAGGCTTGCGCGGACCAGCGGGCAGGGCAACGAGCGGGGTACCGCCCGGCGTGGCGGGCGGAAAGACGTCTGGCGTCCCGGTCATGGCGCTTAATCCATTCGGGTGGCGGGAAAGCGGGCAATTCTACCCGCATCCCGCGCCAGCCGCCGCGCCCTTGTAGAGCCGAGCCCACGCTCGGCTGCTCTTCCCGCTTCCCATGGGGCAGCCTGGCATGGCCTGGCTCTATTGAAGCCAGCCGAGCGTGGGCTCGGCTCTACAAGGGGGCGATGCTTACGCCGCACAAGGGGCGCTGCTTACGCGGCCGCCAGCTTCGCATCGATCTGCCGCGAACGGTCGAAGGCGGTCATCGCGCTCATCCGTGCGATGTAATCAGCCGTGGCCGGCGCAGGTTGCACCAGGCCGAAGGCCGTGGTCCAGGCCAGCGCATTGCCCCACAGCACGTCGGCGGCACTCATCGTCTCGCCGAGCAGGTACGGGCCCTGCGCCAGCTGGGCCTCGACCACCTGCAGCACGGTCTCGGCGTCGTTGTACGGCGACATCAGGCGCGGCGGCGGCTCGCGGTGCATCGCCTTGTCGATCATCGCCGGCTCGAAACAGGCACCGTAGAAGGCCATCCAGCGCAGGTAGGGGCCGCGCAGGGCGTCGCCGATCGGCGGGGCCAGCCCGGCCTCCGGATACAGATCGGCCAGGTACAGATAAATGGCGACCTGCTCGGTCACCAGTGCGCCGTTGTGAACGATGGCCGGGACCTTGCCCATCGGGTTGATGGCCAGATAGGCCGGGGCCAGGTTGGCACCGGCCTTCAGGTCCAGCACCTGCATGCGGTAGTCGGCACCCAGCGCTTCGAGCAGGGCCACGGCGCCGCTCGAACGGGATCGGGCGGCGTGGTACAGGGTGATCTGGCGTGAGTTCATGGCATTGCTCCTTGCGGTGGGTGGGTGAACTGGAAGCCATCCTGAGGCACTATTGCGGACGACTTCTGTCCTCGATTCTTCATGCGCCATACCGCCCATCGACTGCTGCGCCTGATCGCCCTGCTGCAGGCCCGCCGCCAGTGGTCCGGGGCTGAGCTGGCCGAGCGCATGGGCGTGGACCGGCGCAGCATCCGCCGTGATATCGAACGCCTGCGCGAACTGGGCTATCCGGTGCGGGCCTCATCGGGGGTCGGCGGCGGCTATCAGCTCGGGGCAGGGGCACCGGTGCTGCCGATGCTGCTGGACGAGGACGAGGCGACGACCCTGGCGATCGCCCTGCGTGCCGCGTCAGCGACCGTCGCTGGCATCGACGACACCGCGCGGGGCCTGTTGTCCAAGCTCGATCCGCTGGTCCCCACCCGTCGCCGGCGGCAGGCCGGCGAGGTGCATGCGGCGACGGCCACCCTGTCCGACCTTCCCTCTACCGACGCACGCCTGCTGGGACGGCTGGCCCAGCACTGCCGGCAGGCGTCACGGCTGGCCTTCGAGTACCGCAGTGCGCAGGAGGAGGTGACCCAGCGCGAGGTCGAGGCGCAGCACCTGGTCAACTATGGGCGGCGCTGGTACCTGCTGGCCTGGGACCTGGGCCGCCAGGACTGGCGCACCCTGCGCGTGGACCGGATGGGCGCGGTGCGCGAATGCTCCGGGCCGGGCATGCATCGGCGCCCGCCCGCGCCCCCGGACGTGATGGTGCGGCAGGCGGTCAGCCAGGCGCCCTTCGCGCTGCAGGCGATCGTCCGCCTGGCCGGCAGCCGCACCGAGCTGGAAGGGTGCATCCCGCCGTGGTGTGGTGTGCTGGAGGCTGATGGTGCCGACCATTGCCTGTTGCGCATGGGCGCCGAGAGCCGCGGCATGATGCTGGCGCAGATCCTCAGCCTGGACCGGGTGCCGGTGGCGTTGTGGACCACACCGCCGGGCCTGCGCGATGAGCTGGCACAGCGTTTGGCCGGATTGGGCCAGGTGCTGGCTGTGCCGCCGGTCACAGGCTGAGCCACATCGCTTGGCAAGCCCCGGCGAAGCTGGGACACTCGCGGCATGAAGGGGATACTGGGGACAACGGCGATCATCATCGCTGCGCTGACCGCTGCGCCGGCCAGCGCTGGCACCCTGTACAAGTGCCAGGGCGCCGACGGGGTCACCAGCTACGTTAGCAAGCGAGTGGCCGGCGCGCGTTGCAGCAGCATCAGCTACAGCCGTGATACCCGCCCGGCACCGCGCCCCGTGGTGGCCGCACCGAAGCCTGCGCCGACCTCGGTGGCCAGCATCGAACGCAATCCGGTCGCCGTGGCGGCCAGCGCCGCTGCGCCCGCTGCAGTCGCGCCGACGCCTGCTGCACCCGCGCCTGCCGCGGTACCGACGGCCTCGCGGGCCGGGCGGATGGTCAGCGGCCAGGTCTATTCCTTCATGAAGGATGGGGTGCGCCACTACACCAGTGCGCGGCCGACCCAGGTCGCCAACCTCGGCCCGGTGCGTACCATCCGCTACAGTTTCATGGAGCGCTGTTATGCCTGTGGCGTCAACCCACGCGTGGACTTCGGTTCGGTGCGCTTGAACACCACCGCGTTCCAGACCGAGATCACCTCGGCCGCACGCGAGTTCGGCGTCGAAGAAGCCGTGGTGCGCGCCATCATCCACGCCGAGTCGGCCTACAACCCGACCGCGCTCAGCCGCGCCGGCGCGCAGGGCCTGATGCAGCTGATGCCGCCGACCGCGGCCCGCTTCGGGGTCAGCGATTCCTACGATGCCGCGCAGAACATCCGTGGTGGCGTGCAGTATCTTGCGTGGTTGCTGAAGCGCTTCAATGGCGACCTGACCCTGGCTGCGGCCGGCTACAACGCCGGCGAAGGCGCGGTCGACCGCCACGGTGGCGTGCCGCCCTACAGCGAGACCCAGTACTACGTGCGCCGGGTCGGACAGCTGGCCGAGCGTTACCGCACCGCATTGACACACCAGTAGTGCCGGCCGCTGGCCGGCAACCCCGTAATCAATGTTGTTGCAATGCGTTGTGTGGCGCGCGACGGTTCCGCTACACTCGCCCATGATTCAATGCGGCTCTGGCCCCCACCGGATCCGCTGGCAGCCTTAAAGCTACCTAATCAATATCGGAGTGCCGGATGGCCAACGATGGGGTACACGATCCAGTCAACACCGGACGTCGGCGTTTTCTTTCTGCCACCACTGCTGTGGTTGGCGCCGTCGGCGTCGGATTCACCGCCGTTCCTTTCATCAAATCCTGGAACCCCAGTGCCCGTGCCAAGCTTGCCGGTGCACCGGTGGTCGCCGACATCAGCGCCCTGCAGGAAGGCCAACGCCTGATCGTGGAGTGGCGTGGCCAGCCGATCTGGATCGTAAAGCGGTCCAAGGCGATCCTGGATGCACTGCACGGGCTGGATGGCCGCCTCAAGGACCCCGAGTCCGGCGAGAAGGACCAGCAGCCGGACTACGTGCTGAAGCAGAACCCCGAGCTGCGCTCGATCAAGCCGGACATCTCCGTGCTGGTCGGCCTGTGCACGCACCTGGGCTGCTCGCCGGAAATGGTCGCCGAGATCCGGCCTGAGCCCTACGACCCGCAGTGGAAGGGGGGCTACTTCTGCCCCTGCCACAAGTCGCGCTTCGACATGTCCGGCCGCGTCTTCAAGGATGTGCCGGCACCGATCAACCTGAAGGTGCCCGCGCACCATTACCAGGACGACAACACCATCATCATCGGTGTCGATCCGCAGGGGGCAGCCTGATGGCCAATATCCTCGCCCGTACCGCCAGCGGCGTCGCCGACTGGGTCAATGCCCGCGCGCCGGGCCTGATGCCGGTCTACCGCAAGCACGTTACCGAGTATTACGCGCCGAAGAACTTCAACATCTGGTACTACTTCGGTTCGCTGGCACTGCTGGTGCTGGTCAACCAGATCGTCACCGGCATCTTCCTGACGATGCACTACAAGACCAACGCCGCCGAGGCGTTCGGCTCCATCGAATACATCATGCGTGATGTGGAGTGGGGCTGGCTGATCCGCTACATGCACTCCACCGGCGCCTCGCTGTTCTTCATCGTGGTCTACCTGCACATGTTCCGCGGCCTGCTGTACGGCAGCTACCAGAAGCCGCGCGAGCTGGTGTGGATCCTGGGCATGCTGATCTACCTGGTGCTGATGGCCGAGGCCTTCATGGGCTATGTGCTGCCGTGGGGCCAGATGTCGTTCTGGGGCGCCAAAGTGATCATCTCGCTGTTCGGCGCGATACCGGTGATCGGCAACGGCCTGACCGAATGGATCATGGGCGACTACCTGCCCAGTGACGCCACGCTCAACCGCTTCTTCGCGCTGCACGTCATCGCACTGCCGCTGGTGCTGCTGTTGCTGGTGGTGCTGCATCTGGGCGCGCTGCACGAAGTGGGGTCGAACAACCCCGATGGCGTGGAGATCAAGAAAGGACCGAAGGGCAACCGCTGGTCGCCGAATGCGCCGGCCGACGGTATTCCGTTCCATCCGTACTACACGCTCAAGGATGGTGTCGGCGCCGGCTTCCTGCTGATCATCGCCGCCTTCATCATCTTCTTCGCACCGGGCTTCGGCGGCCTGTTCCTGGAACACGACAACTTCACCGAGGCCAACCGCCTGGTGACCCCCGAACACATCAAGCCGGTCTGGTACTACACGCCTTACTACGCGATGTTGCGCGTGGTACCGAACAAGCTCGGTGGCGTGCTGGTGATGTTCTCGGCCATTGCGATCCTGTTCCTGGTGCCGTGGCTGGACAAGGCCAGGGTGAAGTCGGTGCGCTACCGCGGCTGGATCTCGAAGGTGATGCTGGGCGTGCTGGCGGTGTGCTTCGTGTGGCTGGGCGTGATCGGCTCCGGCCCGGGCACCGACGTGCATGAAACCTACATCGGGCGGGTGCTGACCTTCCTGTACTTCGCGTTCTTCATCACCATGCCGCTATGGACAAGGTTGGACAAGACCAAGCCGGTACCGGAGAGGGTGACCACGCATGACTGAGCGCTGGATGGTCCGGCTGGCCCTGACGGCCACCCTGATGCTGGGCAGTTTCCTGGCCTCCGCCGCCGAGGGCGGCACCAAGCTGCTGCAGGCCGGCAACGACCTCGGTGACCGCGCCTCGCTGCAGCGGGGTGCGCAGCTGTACATGAACTACTGCTCCGGCTGCCACGCGCTGAAGTACCTGCGCTACTCGCGGATGGCGCAGGACCTGGGCCTGACCGAAGAAGAGGTGATGAACAACCTCAACTTCACCGGCTCGGCGATCGGCGACCCGATCCCGGTGGCGATGCCCAAGGAGAACGCGGAGAAGTGGTTCGGCAAGATGCCGCCCGATCTCAGCCTGATCTCGCGCGTACGGGGCAGTGACTGGGTTTACACCTATCTCAAGTCGTTCTATCTGGACAGCAGTCGCCCGCTGGGCTGGAACAACGCGCTGTTCGCCAACGCCTCCATGCCCAACCCCCTGTGGGAGATGCAGGGGCTTCAGCATGCAGTGCACGGCAAGGCGGAAGCGCCCGGTATGGACCCGCCGGTGACCGGCCTGAAGATTGAAACGCCGGGATCGGTCGATGCCGGGCAGTACGACCAGGCCGTGCGGGACATCACCAACTTCCTCGAATACGCCGGCGAACCGGCCGCACTCAAGCGCCAGCAGCTGGGCGTGTGGGTGATCCTGTTCCTGGCCCTGCTGACCTTCCTGCTGTACCTGCTGAAGAAGGAATACTGGAAGGACGTTCACTGATTCTGCCACCGGCCATCGCATGGGCCTATTGGCTTTTGTGATGGTCGGTTGCACACTCGGGGAGGAGTCGACCGCTGGCACGGTGCCGGCGGCGCCGATGCGGCAGGCGGTCTCCTGTCGTGGGAGAGCCTTTGATGGCGGCGAGCGTACGCATGCGCAATACACTGACGCTGTTTTCCTCGAACGACGACGTACTGTGCCACCGTGTACGCCTGGTCCTGGCGGCCAAGGGCGTCACCTTCGACTTCGTTCCGGTCGATCCGCAGAACCCGCCTGAAGACCTGATCGACCTCAATCCGTACCACTCGGTGCCGACCCTGGTCGAACGCGAGCTGGTGCTGTACGCCGCATCGGTGGTCAGCGAGTACCTGGATGAGCGCTACCCGCATCCGCCACTGATGCCGGTCGACCCGTTGTCGCGTGCACGCATCCGCCTGGCCATGCTCCGCATCGAGCACGACTGGGTGCCGCAGGTGCAGGCCGTCCAGCTGGGCAACAAGACCCAGGCCGAGGCCGGGCGCAAGCGCCTGAAGGAACTGCTGACCGCCTCGCTGCCGCTGTTCAAGGCCAGCAAGTTCTTCCTCAACCCGGAAATGAGCCTGGCCGACTGCGCGATGGCGCCGATCATCTGGCGCCTGCAGTCGCTGGATGTGCCGCTGCCGAAGGACGGCAAGGCGATCGAGGACTACGGCAACCGCATCTTCCGCCATCCGGGATTTGTCCGCAGCCTGACCGAGCAGGAAAAGAAACTGCGCGACCTGCCGGTCTGATCCGGCCCCGCGTTACCCGTCTGCACGCCGACCGGCGTGCAGACGATCCGCCCCGGCGGGGCGCCGGGCGCGTACACTTCACGCATGACCGAAGACTTCTTCCACATGACCAGCCACCGCCCGTACCTGCTGCGGGCGCTGGTGGAATGGATCAACGACAACCAGCTGACCCCGCACATCCTGGTCGACGCCGGCGTCCCCGGCGTGCAGGTCCCGCCTTCGGCGGTCAAGGATGGCCGGGTCGTGCTCAACATCGCCGAACGTGCCGTGGTGCGGCTGATGATCGACAACGAAATGGTGAGCTTCTCGGCCCGCTTCTCCGGAACCAGCTACCCGGTGCAGGTGCCGATCAGCGCCGTGCTGGCGGTCTACGCCCGCGAGACCGGGCAGGGCATGGCATTGCCGGATGACATTCCGGGCAACGAAACCGCACCGACCCGCGATGAGCTGCTGCACGAGGAAGGCACGCCGCCGGACGACACGCCGCCGGCCAGTCCGCCGCCGAAGGGCCGCCCGAACCTGCGCGTGGTCAAGTAACCCTTCCGACGCCGCCTCGATGGGCGGCGTCTTCCTTTGCAGGTTTTACCGGTGGGTGCCGGAATTGTGTGGGTGCCGACCGTTGGTCGGCACACCTTCAGTTCTTACACATCCTCGGCGTCCTCCACATCCGGCCGGATCTGGCTGATCCGCGCGGCACCGGGGCCGGTGAACGAGATCAGCTGGTCGCCACGCAGCACCATGCGGCCCACGTGGCGATCGATGCCATCGTAGGAATACTCGAATTTGAAGGTGCGCTCGAAACCGAGCCGGCCATCCTCGCCACGCGACAGTCGCAGGCCGGTGGCGTGCACCGCCTGGTCCAGCCACTGCACGTCGGCGGCGCGGCAGGCATTGCGTCCCAGCTCGACCGCGCGCTCGGCGGCCGAGCGTGCGGCGTTCCAGAAGAAGTAGATGATTCCGCCGGCAATCAACAACAGCAGCAGGGTAGGCATGGCGTCAGCCGTCAGAGGTCGATCCGGGAAAGATGGCGGCGAACGTGCGCTGGATCAAGCACGGGTATCACCGCCTCGGCGGTGGCTGGCCCGTCGTCGGCGCTGCGGGCGCGTTGGCCGGTACGGCCTGCATCGGCGCTGCGGAGGGTGACGGCATCACCAATGGCGCAGTCGCGGTCAGCTGCAGCAGCGCTGCCCAGTCCTGGCGGTTGAAGCTGCATTCGTCCTCGCGGCCCGGCGTGCAGCTGGGGTCGATGCCGGTGCTGTTGCGTTCGCGTGCCGGGGGCAGCTTGATCAGCCCGGTGCGGTCCAGCGGCAGCAACCGCATCGCCACGGTGTTCATCACGTTGCCACCGACCAGGTACAGGGTCTGGTCGCCTCCCAGGTTGGCAGCCACCACCACTTCGCAATGCGATTTCCAGTGGCCCACCGAACCGTTGCCCAGCGCCTGCACCAGCCCGCTGTGGCTGAGCGTCGTGCTGCGGTCGCGCAGGAAGCACAACAGGTCGCCCGGTGCGGGCTTTGCGGTCGCGGGATCGACCAGCCGGTACGGCACGCCCGAGGGGCCGCCCTGGTACGCGGCACGGATGTAGTCGATGTGGCGCGGCGACGTGTTGAAGCCGGGAACGCCGGCCTGCACCATCACCCAGGAAATGAAAGCGGCCGACCACGGGTTGTCGATCAGGAACGCGCGGCAGTCGCTGTCGGTGTAGCGCGTGCCCAGTGGTGCCAGACAGCTGCTGGCGCCGGCGATGCTGCCCATCGCGTTGAGCGTGCCGCTGTTGCGCCAGTAGCCGGCCACGCGCTGCCAGGCGATCAGGCCGTTGTCGGCCAGGTGATCGCTTTCGGCTTCGGTGACGCTGAGGCTGGCGGCGCGGCCATCGCGATCGATGAAGGGCCGGAACCACAACCGGTGCTCGTTGCAGGCGGTATTGCGGATGGCCACCGCCAATGGGCTCAGGCCGAAGCGGGGAGGGACATCGCAGGCTTCAGCGGCTGCGGCGGACAAGGGGGCTGCCGCGAGCAGCAGACAGGCAGGCAAGAGCATCCGGCGCATGCGCGGCTCCTGTGGGGGATGCCCGCAGCGTCGCAGAGGCTGGCGTAGCCGAGCCGTGAAGGCGCCCGGGTCGTGTAGAGCCGAGCCTACGCTCGGCTCATCGCGCAAAGCGGGTGCCGGGCGCGCCGCAGATCGAGAAGCAGCCGAGCGTGGGCTCGGCTCTACAAGGTCCCGTAGGCCTCAAGCCGGCGGCGGGCCCAGCTTCAACGACAGATCGATGGCCTGCACATGCTTGGTCAGTCCGCCGATGGAGATGCAATCGACGCCATCCTCAGCGATCGAGCGCAGGCCGCCCAGGCCGACGCTGCCGGAGACTTCCAGCGGAATGCGTCCGGCGGTGATGCGCACCGCCTCGCGGCGCAGGTCGGGACTGAAGTCATCCAGCAGGATGCGTTCGCAACCGGCTTCGAGCGCCTGGCGCAGCTGTGCCAGGTCTTCGACCTCGACCACCAGTGGCAGCGCAGGCCACTGCCGGCGTGCGGCGGCCACCGCCGCGGCCAGCGAACCGGCGGCGCGGATGTGGTTCTCCTTCAGCATCACCGTGTCGTACAGGCCGAAGCGGTGGTTTTCGCCGCCGCCGCAGCGCACCGCGTACTTCTGCGCCAGGCGCAGGCCGGGCAGGGTCTTGCGGGTGTCGAGGATGCGGGTACCGGTACCGGCCACCGCGGCCACGTAGCGGGCAGTGGTGGTCGCCGTGCCGGACAGCGTCTGCAGGAAGTTCAGCGAAGTGCGCTCGGCACTGACCAGGCTGCGGCTGCGCCCGTGCAGCAGGGCCAGCACGGTGCCGGCGGTGACGGCATCGCCTTCGGCGATGTGCCATTCAATGCGCACGTCAGGGTCGAGCGCGCGATGGGTAGCGTCGAACCAAGGGCGCCCGGCGATCACCGCATCCTGCTTGCACAGCAGGTAGGCGCTGTCGGCCTGGTCGGGGAGCAGGGCGGCGGTGACATCACCGCTGCCCAGGTCCTCGGCCAGCGCGCGCGCGACATCGGCGGCGACAATGGCCGCATCCGGCGTCGGCAGCGTGCTCATGCCGCCGGGAAGTCGGCGATCTGGGCGGTCGGAATGGCTTCCTCGGCCAGCAGCACCGGGATGCCGTCGTCGACGCGGAACACCTGCTTGCGGTCACGGGTGACCAGCGCCTCGCGCAGCGGCTGCGCCAGCGGGTTGCCATCGGCCTTGGTCACCGTGCCGGCGGAAATGGCCTTGTTGAGGGCTTCCAGGCCCTTGCCATCCAGCAGGGACAGGGGCTGGCGGGTGTCCGGGGACACCAGCAGGTCGAGCAGCTTGCGATCCATGGTTCTTCGTCTTGCGTGGAAGACGGCTAGAATACGTCTTTAAGGCAGGTGACGGCCAATGACCCCCAACCCGATCGCGCCGCTTGTCGGCATCGTCATGGGTTCCCGTTCCGACTGGGAAACCATGCAGCACGCCGCCCAGAAGCTTGAAGCCCTGGGTGTTCCGTTCGAAGTGAAGGTGGTGTCCGCGCATCGGACGCCGGATGTGTTGTTCAGTTACGCCGAGCAGGCGGGCCCGCGTGGCCTGCGCGCGATCATCGCCGGTGCCGGCGGGGCCGCGCACCTGCCGGGCATGATCGCGGCCAAGACCGCCGTGCCGGTGCTGGGCGTGCCGGTGCAGTCCAAGGCCCTCAACGGAATGGATTCCCTGCTGTCGATCGTGCAGATGCCGGCCGGCATCCCGGTCGCCACCTTCGCCATCGGCAACGCCGGCGCCTCCAACGCCGCGCTGTTCGCGGCGGCGATGCTGGCCAGCGACCAGCCGGCGATCGGCCAGGCGCTCGATGCCTTCCGTGCACGCCAGACCGAAGACGTGATGGCCCACGACGATCCGCGCCAATGAGCCTGACTGTCGGCATCCTGGGCGGCGGCCAGCTCGCCCGCATGATGGTCCTGGCCGGTGCGCCGCTGGGGCTGCGCTTCGAACTGTACGACCCGGCCGCCGACGCCTGCAGCGGCCCGCTGGCGCCGCTCACCGTGGGCGCCTTCGACGACCGCCAGGCCTTGGCGGACTTCGCCGCCAAGGTCGATGTGGTCACCTTCGATTTCGAGAACGTGCCTGCCGACAGTGCACAGTTCCTGGCCGACCGCGTGCCGGTCTATCCGCCGCCGGCCGCGCTGGCGATGGCCCAGGACCGGTTGAGCGAGAAGACCCTGTTCCAGCAGCTGGGTATTCCGCTGCCGGCCTTCGCCGACATCCGCAGCCGCGACGAGCTGGCGGCGAAGGTGGCTGAGTTCGGCCTGCCGTGCATCCTCAAGACCCGCCGCCTCGGCTACGACGGCAAGGGTCAGTTCCGCCTGCGCAGCGAAGCCGACATCGACGCCGCATGGGATGCGCTCGGTGCCCAGGTGGAGCGCACCGGACTGATCCTGGAAGGCTTCGTGGCCTTCCAGCGCGAGGTCAGCGTAGTGGCCGTGCGTGGCCGCGATGGCAGCTTCGAAGCCTGGCCGGTCACCGGCAATTGGCATGTCGACGGCGTGCTGTCGGCCAGCGTGGCACCGGCGGTGCTGTCCGACGCCGAGCAGCAGGCAGCGATCGGCTATGCCCGCCGCGTCGCCGAGCACCTGCAGTATGTGGGCGTGTTCGCACTGGAGCTGTTCTGTCGCGACGGCGAACTGCTGGCCAACGAGATGGCACCGCGCGTGCACAACTCCGGCCACTGGACCATCGAAGGCAGCGAGACCTCGCAGTTCGAGAACCATCTGCGTGCGGTGCTGGGCCTGCCGCTGGGCAGCACCCGCATGCTCGGCCATGCCTGCATGCTGAACTGGCTGGGCGCGATGCCCGATCCGGCGCCGGTGCTGGGTCAGGCCAGTGGCCATTGGCACGACTACGGCAAGGAGCCGCGCGAAGGTCGCAAGGTCGGCCACGCCACGTTGCGCGACGATGATGCCGCTGCATTGGCCGATGCGCTGGACCAGGTCGGCCTGGAGCTGGACCGCCAGGCCCAGGTGGCGCCGGCAGTGCACGCGCTGCGCAACCGCTGAGCCCGGGCGTGCCGGCCAATGGCCGGCACAACCTTGTATGCCTGCAACGGTGTGGCGCGCCGGTGCAGGCATCGGCGCACCATTGCCGGTGGTAGCGTGGAGCTCCTTTCACAGGAGTCACGACCATGCTCGACTGGAATGCCTACCGCAAGGAACTGAAGGGCCGCATCGGCGAGATCGGCAAGCTCTCGCCGGACACGGTCAAGGGCTACGCCACCCTGGCCAATGCCGGTGCCCAGACCAACCATCTGGATGCCAAGACCCGTGAACTGATCGCATTGGCGGTGGCGGTGACCACCCGCTGCGACGGCTGCATCACCGTGCACGTGGACGCTGCGCTGAAGCATGGCGCCAGCCGCGAGGAAATCGCCGAAGCACTGGGCGTGGCGGTGTCGCTCAACGCCGGCGCGGCGCTGGTGTACTCGGCGCGGGTGATGGACGCGGTGGCTGCGCACGAGAACGCGTGACGCTCCGCTCTGCATTTCGGTAGCGCCGGCCGCTGGCCGGCAACCCCGGTGTCCTTGTACGTCCAGTGGGTTGCCGGCCAGCGGCCGGCACTACCCCGTGACCAAGCCGCTGCCTCAGCGCAGCTGGCTTTCGGCGAATTCCCAGTTGACCATCTGCCAGAAGGCATCCAGGTGACGCGCGCGATCATTCTGGTAATCGGTGTAGTAGGCGTGCTCCCAGACATCGCAGCACAGCAGCGGGGTGCTTTCGCCGGTCAGTGGCGTGCCGGCGTTGCGGGTGGCCTGGATGCCGAGCTGGCCACCGGGGTGCTGCACCAGCCACACCCAGCCCGAGCCGAACAGGCCCAGCGCGGTGCGGTTGAATTCCTCGCGCAGACGCTGCGCATCACCGAACTGGCGCTTGACCAGCTCGCCCAGCCGGCCCTGCGGCTCGCCGCCGCCGCGCGGGCGCAGGCACTGCCAATAGAAGCCGTGGTTCCAGGCCTGGGCGGCCGCATCGAACAGCGTGCCCTGGGCATGGCGCACGATCTCTTCCAGTGACGCCTCCTCCCACTCGGTGCCGAGAGTGCCGGCGTTGACCGCGTCAACGTAGGCGCGGTGGTGGTGGCCGTGATGCAACTCAACGGTCTGCGCGGACAGGTGGGGCTGCAGGGAGCCGGGGAGGTAGGGCAGGGCAGGCAATTCGACGGGCATGGACAGGTTCGTGGCCAGGGGACGGCGGTAGCCTGTTCCATCCGCTTACAATGGCGGCTACCGTGGGCAGTCTAGCCGACCATCACGGTCGGTTTGTCCGGCGAAGCAAGGAGTGTGGTTGTGGCGGTAATGCAGCAAATCCAGGCCGAGGTCGATCGTTACCCGCTCGTGCTGTTCATGAAGGGCACCCCGCAATACCCGATGTGCGGCTTTTCCAGCCGCGCCGTGCAGGCGTTGATGGCAGCCGGCGCCGTCACCCTGCGCACTGTCAACGTGCTCGAAGAGCCGGAGATCCGCGCCAACCTGCCGCGCTTTTCCAATCTGCCGACCTTCCCGCAGCTGTTCATCAATGGTGAGTTGATCGGCGGCTGCGACATCGTCATGGAACTGTTTGAATCCGGCGAGCTCAAGCGCATCGTCGAAGAGGCGACCCAGGGATGAGTGCCTGGCCGTCGACGTCACCGACTGACGGGGCGATCGATGGCCGCCCGTTGCAGGATCGCGTCGTGCTGGTCGCCGGCGCCGGGGGAGGGCTGGGCAGTGCCGCGGCGGTCGCCGCAGCCGCAGCCGGTGCCACCGTGGTCCTGCTGGGACGCAAGCCGCGCCGGCTGGACCGGGTCTATGCCCAGGTCCAGGCGGTCGGTCCGGAACCGCTTCTGTACCCGCTGGACCTGGAAGGCGCCAGCCCCGATGACTATGCCGAACTGGCCCAGGCCCTGCAGCGCGAGCTGGGGCGACTGGATGGACTGCTGGTCTGCGCCGCGCATTTCCCCGGGCTGACTCCGTTTGAACTGGCTGACCCGGCCAGTTTCGCCCGTGCGGTCCATGTCACCCTGACCGCACCGGCCTGGCTGGCCCAGGCCTGCCTGCCGCTGCTGCGGCAACGCGAGGATGCCGCCATGGTGTTCGCGGTCGATGCTCCCGAACGGGTCGGACAGGCCTATTGGGGGGGGTATGGCGTGGCCCAGCACGGCCTGCGTGGCCTGATCGCCAGCCTGCACGATGAACTGGGCCGCAGTCCCGTCCGGGTCAGCGGCCTGTACCCAGGCCCCCTGCGCACGGCGCTTCGGGCCCGCGCCTATTCCGTGGACCAGGACCCGGCTGCGCAAGGCCCGGAAGCCGCGGCGGCCGCCGCGGTGACCCTGCTGTCCGCCGCTGGGAGCACCTGGCGCGGGCAGATTCTCGATGCCAGTGAGACGCCCCGGGAAAGGTGAGCCCTGTGGAAAGACGGAGTGAAGAACCCGTCACGATTGCGTTGCGAACCGGTGCCGTTTGTCGCACAACCGTCACATTGATGGCGTAGCGTGTTAATCTAGTGTTAACCGTTAGGGCTGCCTTCAGCCGAGCGGTAGGGAACCCCAGATAACTCTCCGATCAGCCACCCGCAGGGCTGCTTGGATGCGCTTTTTTTCCGCCATCGCCAACTCGCATCGAGGCTACCGAAAAATGACCCACCCACTCCGGATGTCCAAGCTTACCCTTGGTCTCGTGGCTGCACTTGCTGCCGCTCCCGCCTTCGCCCAGAGCAGCACCTCCGCCGGTGTCGGCGGCCAGGTGATGTCCGCTGCAGGCCAGCCTGTCGCCGGCGCTGAAGTCACCATCACGCACACCGAGTCGGGCACTGTTTCGCGTGCCACCACCGATGCGTCGGGCCGATACAACGCGCGCGGCCTGCGCGTGGGTGGTCCGTACACCATCACCATCACCAAGTCCGGTGAAGGCACCAAGACCGAGGAAGGTGTCTACCTGAACCTGAACCAGGTCAACACCGTCAACGCCAACCTGGGCGGTGACCTGGCTGCAACCAACCTGGACGCGGTGAACGTTGTTGCCACCGCCGGCGGCCTGGACCTGTTCAGTGCCAACAAGATGGGCACCGGCACCAACGTGACCCGCGAAACGATGGATGCGCTGCCGTCGGCCAGCCGCAACATCCAGGACTACGTGCGTCTCGACCCGCGCATCTCGCAGGTCAGCAAGGCGGACGGCGCGATCTCGGCCGGCGGCCAGAACACCCGTTACAACGCCATCCGCATCGACGGCATCAGCGCCTCCGATCCGTTCGGCCTGGGTTCCAACAACCTGCCGACCGAGCGTCAGCCGGTGTCGATGGACGCCATCCAGGAAATCAACATCGACCTGGCCAACTACGACACCACCATCGCCGGTGGCACCGGCGCGGTGATCAACGCCGTGACCAAGTCGGGTACCAATGAATTCCACGGCACCGTGTACGGTTCGTACCGCGACAAGGACATGGTCCGCTCGCGCCTGGAAGGTGACAAGCAGGACTTCAACGGCTTCGAGGACGAGAAGACCTACGGCATGACCTTCGGCGGTCCGATCGTCAAGGACAAGCTGTTCTTCTTCACCAACTATGAAAAGTACGAGCGCTCGGCTGCCGGCGTCGCCCTGAGCGACACGCCGATCGGCCGTGGCACCATCACCCAGCAGCAGATCACCGACGTCCAGAACTTCCTGGGCAAGCTGGGCTACGACCCGGGCAGCCTGGCGGCGCCGAACAGCAAGACCGAGATCGAAGAGTATGCGGTCAAGCTGGACTGGAACATCAACGAGAACCACCGTGCGGCCCTGCGCTACAACAAGATGGAGCAGAACGTCGTTCGCTTCCCGCAGGTCAGCAGCAGCGCCATCTCGCTGAGCAACTTCTGGTACCAGCAGCCGACCCAGTACGAAACCTGGATGGGCGAACTGTTCAGTGACTGGTCCGAGAATTTCTCGACCGAGTTCAAGGTCTCGCACAAGGATTACTCGGCCAACCGCGTCCCGCTGGTGGACATGCCGCAGATCCGCATCAAGTCGGGCAACGATTCGCTGTACGTCGGTACCGAACAGAACACCCACGTCAACATCGTCGAGTCGAAGGAACTGAGCGCCTTTGGTGCCGGTACCTGGTACATCGGTGACCACACCGTCAAGTTCGGCTTCGATTACTCGAAGAATGACCTGATGAACTTCTACGGCCGCAACCTCAACGGCGTGTACGAATTCAACAGCGTCAACGATTTCCTGTCGGGCAAGGCTTCGCGCTACCAGCTGCGTGCTCCGCGCGCCGATGGCAGCCGCAGCGACATCCCGGCCGACTTCACCCTGAAGAACACCGGCGTGTTCGTGCAGGACACCTGGGCGATCAACTACAACCTGAACCTGATGTTCGGCGTGCGCATCGACATGCCTGACTTCAGCACCCAGCGACTGTACAACCCGCGCATCGAGCAGCTGTACGGCTTCAACAACACCAAGCTGGTCGACAAGAACCTGGTGCAGCCGCGCGTCGGCTTCAACTACACCTTCGACAGCGATCGCCCGACCCAGCTGCGCGGTGGCGTGGGCCTGTTCGGCGGCGCCGCCCCGAACGTGTGGCTGGCAGGTGCCTACCAGAACACCGGCCTGAACTACATCGAGTACGACGAGCGCAGCATCCCGGCCGGTGCCTTCACTCCGGACGGCAACAACCCGTACATCCCGGCCGGTGGCCCGGCTTCGGCCCGTCAGAA
Organism: Stenotrophomonas sp. Pemsol; assembly: GCF_003586545.1. Taxonomy (NCBI): domain Bacteria; kingdom Pseudomonadati; phylum Pseudomonadota; class Gammaproteobacteria; order Lysobacterales; family Lysobacteraceae; genus Stenotrophomonas; species Stenotrophomonas sp. Pemsol. The sequence continues at coordinate 1,181,950 of NZ_CP025780.1, forward strand.
CGTCGACATCATCGCGCCGGGCACCCGCCTGCCGTCGGTGTGGAAGGCCAACCTGGCGTTCGACCATGAGCTGCCGTGGTACGGCATCGTCGCGTCGGCCGAAGTGCTGTTCACCAAGGTCAAGGACGGCATCTACTTCGACCGTCTGGACGTGTCGGCGCCGACCGCCTTCGGTCAGGATGGCCGCGCGATCTACTGGAACGCCGCTGGCCGCAACCAGGCCAATACCCGTATCGACAAGGGTGTCGACTACGGCATGTCGACCGGTACCAAGGGTGCGGTTGACCGCGCCAACCGTCCGTCCGACATCGGCGATGTGCTGGTCCTGCGTAACACCGACAAGGGCCGCGGCACCCAGGCCACCTTCTCGCTGGCCAAGCCGTTGACCGAGAACTGGGGCTGGTCGCTGGGTTACACCTACACCAAGTCCACCGAAGTCAGCCCGCTGTCCAGCTCGCAGAACACCTCGAACTGGAACAACACGCTGATCTTTAATGCCAACGAGAACGTGGCCTACAACTCGCGTTATGCGATGAAGGACCGCGTCACCGGCACCCTGGAGTGGAAGCACAACTTCTTCGGTGACAACGCCACCCGCGTCGGCCTGTTCTACGAAGGCCGTTCGGGCCGTCCGTACAGCTACATCTTCTACAACGATGCCAACGGCGACGGTGCTGCCACCAACGACCTGTTCTACGTGCCGAAGGGTCCGGGCGACGTGCTGTTCACCGGCGGTGCCGCGATGGAGAAGCAGTTCTTCGACTGGCTGGCGCAGAACCCGGAACTCGATGCCTACCGTGGCAGCGTGGTCCCGGCCAACCGCCACCGCGCCTCGTGGGTCAACAGCTTCGACGTCCGCGTCAGCCAGGAATTCCCGGGCTTCATGAAGGGTCACAAGGGTGAAGTCGCCCTGGACATCATGAATGTCGGCAACCTGCTGAACAAGAAGTGGGGCCTGATCGACGACTACGGCTTCTACTCGACCCGTCGCGTTGCCAACTACGCAGGTATCGATCCGGCCACCGGCAAGTACGTGTACTCCTTCACTGGTTCGACCGACAACCCGTCGGTGCAGGAAAACAACAACGACAAGGGCAACACCGCCGTGTCGCGTTGGTCGATGCAGCTGACCCTGAAGTACAAGTTCTGATCCATCAGCGCTTGAAGCGGTAAGTGGAAACGGCCGGGGAAACCCGGCCGTTTCCCGTTCAGGCGAAAGTCCTTGCAGGGCGTGGGGCAACGGCGTAGCATCCAGAAATGTGCGCGGTGCCAACGCCGCCGATGCGGTCCCGGAATGGCGGACGCGGGTGGCACACATCCAACGGTCGGGTTTCCCGGCCGTTTTGCTTTTTAAGGGGGCGGCAGTACAGTCGGAAACCTTGAAGGAAGCGAAAAATTGGATATGACCACGAACGAAAAATCGGCCCGTGCACTGCCGGTGCAGGATGCCCGGATCTACCCGCGCGGTGGGCTGGATGTGCTGTCGCGGGCCGAGGTGGCCCGCCTGCGCGATGCCTCCGCCGGCGGCATGCATGAGCTGCTGCGCCGCTGCGCGCTGGCCGTGCTGACCAGCGGCAGCGCCTCGGACGATCCGCGCGCCGCGCGCGATCTCTACCCTGATTTCGACATCCAGGTGGCGCAGCAGGATCGTGGCGTGCGCATCGATCTGGTCAACGCGCCGGCGATGGCCTTCGTCGACGGCGAGATCATCCGCGGCGTCGCCGAACTGCTGTTCGCCGTCGTGCGCGACCTGGCCTACATGGCCATCGAAATGGGCCCGGCCTACGCGGCCGAGCTGGAGTCATCCGAGGGCATCACCAACGCGGTGTTCGGCCTGCTGCGCAACGCGCGCATCCTCAATCCGGGTGATCCGAACCTGGTGGTGTGCTGGGGCGGACACTCGATCTCGCGCGACGAATACCTGTACACCAAGCAGGTGGGCTATGAACTGGGCCTGCGCGGCCTGGACATCTGCACCGGCTGTGGCCCGGGTGCGATGAAGGGCCCGATGAAGGGTGCCACCATCGCCCACGCCAAGCAGCGCCGTACCGCGACGCGTTACATCGGCCTGACCGAGCCGGGCATCATCGCCGCCGAGTCGCCGAACCCGATCGTCAACCACCTGGTGATCATGCCGGACATCGAGAAGCGCCTTGAGGCCTTCGTCCGCATCGGGCACGGCATCATCGTGTTCGCCGGTGGCGTCGGCACCGCCGAAGAGATCCTGTACCTGCTCGGCATCCTGCTGCGCGAGGAGAACAAGGACCTGCCGTTCCCGCTGATCCTGACCGGCCCGACGGTAGCGGCACCGTACTTCGAGCAGATTGATCGCTTCATCCGCCTGACCCTGGGCGATGCGGCTGCCGAGCGCTACGAGATCATCATCGGCGACCCGGTGGCGGTTGCGAAGAAGATGGCCACTGGCATCAAGCGCGTGCGCGAGCACCGCCTGGCGCAGAAGGACTCGTTCTTCTTCAACTGGTCGATCGAGATTCCGTGGGAGTACCAGCAGCCGTTCGTACCCACCCACGAAGCGATGGCGGCGTTGGACCTGCACCACGGGCGTGCCCCGCACGCGCTGGCGGCCGACCTGCGCCGCGCGTTCTCGGGCATCGTCGCCGGCAACGTGAAGGAAGACGGCATGCGCCGCATCGAGCAGTTCGGGCCGTTCCAGATCCACGGCGACCCGGACATGATGCAGGCGCTGGATGCGCTGCTGCGCGCCTTCGTCGAACAGCGCCGGATGAAGATCTCCGGCGAGTACCAGCCCTGCTACCAGGTGCTGGCCTGAACCCGGGCCGGCGCGATGGGGATCGCGCCGGCACTGGCAGGGAAGGGCGGGTCGTCAAGCCTTTGACGCCCGTCGCCCCGGATTGACCGTTCATCCTGCCGCCGCTTGCCGGTGGCGGGGCGATGGCCCATCGTGGCCACCAACACGCTGGGGAGCGTCCAATGTCTTTGCGCCGGCAAAACGGCTTCACGCTGGTTGAACTGATGGTCACGCTGGCCGTCTTCGTGGTCCTGGCGTCGATCGCCTATCCGAGCTTCCGCGGCATGATCCGCTCGAACCGGCTGGCGACCGCCAACAACGAGCTGATCGCGCTGGCCAACCTGGCCCGCAGCGAAGGCATCCGCAACAGCAACGGTGGCGGCGTCTGTGGCAGCGCCGATGGCAAAGCCTGTGATGGCGACTGGTCCAAGGGGGTACTGGCCTGGTCGGACCTGGATGGCGACGGCCAGATGGGCAGCAATGACGTCGCGCTGCGCTTTTCACAGGGCAATCCGCAGCTGAGCGTAGTTGGCCCGCCGGGCGCGGTCATCGCCTTCGACGGGCGCGGCCGGCGCAGGGCGGTCGCCGATCAGACGCTGGTGCTGTCGCCGGATGCGTGCAAGGCCGGCGAATCGAAAAGCACGTTGACGATCAACCAATCCGGCCAGGTCCGGGTGACCAAGGGAACCTGCTCATGAGCCGCCGCAACCTGGCCCGCCCGCGTTCGTCGCAGGGGGGCTTCAGCCTGATCGAAGTGATGGTGGCGGTGCTGATCCTGGCATTCGGGCTGCTGGGCTTCGCCCTGCTGCAGACCACCAACGTCCGCTTCGTGCAGAGCGCGAACTACCGCACCCAGGCGACCAACCTGGCCAACGACCTGATCGAACTGATGCGCGCGCAGCGCACCGACACCCTGGCCGGTGGCGCCTATTCCTCGGCCTCGTTCTCGGCCGGCTCGGTGAAGCCCAGCGGCGCCTGCGCCTGGCCGACCGGCGCCGCCGTGACGCCGCAGGCGAACGTCGCGCGCTGGCAGTGCGAGGTCGCACGCACGCTGGGCGAGAAGGCCAGCGCACAGGTGACCTTCGTGCAGAGCACCGGCGAGGTCACCGTGGCCATCAGCTGGGGTGACCAGCGCTGGGATCCGAAGGACCCCGACAGCCTTACCACCTTCGGCCTGACGACCTTCCTGTGAACATGCCCATGAGTCCAATTTCGCGCACCCGAGGCCTGTCGCTGATCGAACTGATGATCGCCATGGTCATCGGCCTGGTCCTGATGCTGGGCGTCACCCAGATCTTCATCGCCTCGCGTGCGGCATCGCGCCTGTCCGAAGGTGCGGCCCGTACCCAGGAGAACGCGCGCTTCGCGCTGGACTTCCTGCAGCGTGACCTGCGCATGGCCGGCCACTTCGGCTGCGTCAACGACCAGGCCCATGTGGTCAAGAACACCGGCGATGTGGGTTATCACCTGGGCATCAGCTCGGGCAGTGGCGACCCGCAGGATTTCTCGGTTCCGGTGCAGGGGTATGAGGCGGCAGGTACGGCGCCGGGCGCCACCCTGACCCTGGGCCGCGCGTGGAGCGCGGCGCAGTCGGTGCCGAAGAGCATCGCCAACCTCAAGCCGGCGCCACTGCCGGGCAGCGACATCCTGGTGCTGCGCCTGATGAGTCCGGAAGGGGCCGTGGTGACCGGCATCTCCGTGGCCGCGGGCGCGACCACGCTGACCGTCTCCAGTGATGGCATGGCCCGGCTGAAGGCCAACGCCGCAGGTGCGCCGACGGTCTTCGGCATAGCCGACTGCACCCGTGCCGACGTGTTCCCGGCCACCATCAGCGGTTCGACGGTGAAGGTGGACAAGGTCGACCTGAGCAACTATTCGATCAACAACGCGATGACCATGCTGTATCGCGCCGATGGCATGGCGTACTACATCGCGACCAATCCCAATGGCGAGCCGGCGCTTTACCGGGCACGCGCGAATGGCGCCGGCGGCTACGCAGATGGCGAGGAGCTGGTGGAAGGCATCGAGAACATGCAGTTCCTGTACGGACTGGATGCCACCCCGGATATCGCCCTGCCCACGCCGCCGACCGGTCGCATCGTCGACCAGCGCGTGGCCAGTGCGGTCAGCACCGGTACCGATGCCACCGCCGCAGGGCAGTGGCGCCGCGTCGGCATGGTGCAGGTCGGCCTGCTGGCGCGCAGCCCGCAGCGTGCGTCGGCCGAGGCGCCGGGCAGCGCGGCCACCTATCCGGCCATCCTCGGGGTGGGCTTTGCCCCGGCCAATCCTTACGACCAGCGCCATCGGGGCGCCTATGAAGCGTCCGTTGCGCTGCGCAACCGCTTGTTCGGGAACTGACGACCATGCGCACTCATCCTTCCTCCCGACGCCGTCCCTTCGTTGCCCAGGCACGACAGCAGGGTGCCGTTCTCTACGTCGCGCTGATCATGCTGGTGCTGCTGGCCCTGCTGGGCGTCATCGGCATGCAGGTGGCCGGCATGCAGGAGCGCATGGCGGCCGGCTACCGGGCGACCAACATGGCGTTCCAGAACGCCGAAGGCGCGGCACGCAGCGCCGAGAACGCGGTGGAGAACATCGCCAATCGCAAGGATGCCGGTGCCAATCCGGCCGTAGCGTCCGCCGACATCAGCCAGCAGTGCGATGACGGCTTCGATCCGTCGGCCTGGGTCGCGAAAACCAAGCTGGGCAGCAAGCCGGCCATCTATGTCCGTGAGATCCAGGGTTGCATCCAGGGGGAGGGTGCGCTGGACATGGGCAAGTCGGTGGAGAAGCCAACGCCGGTCTACCAGATCACGACCTATGCCGGTGATACCACCAGTGATGCGACGTCGCGTGCGGCGATCGATACCGTATTCAAGCTGTGAGGGTGGGGAGCCCATGAACACTCGCAACCGCAGGATCCTGGCAGGCGTTGGCCTTGCCGTGTTGGCCGCTGGCGGCTATCTGGCGCATACCTTGTTTGCCGCACAGGCGCAGGGCGTGCTGGCACAGGAGCCGATGAACGTGCAGACCCGCGCGACACCGGCGTTCATCATGGCGGTGGACGATTCGGGTTCGATGAACTTCGAGCGCATGTTCCCCGGTGGTGACGGCCGCATGCGCTGGAACAGCAACACCAACAGCTTCTTCAACAACGACGGAAGCTTCTTCAGCGTGGGCTCGGCGTGTGCCAACAACTCGGTGGACTGTTACCTCTACCTTTACCCGCACGCGGAATTCAACAAGGAATATTCACCGGGCCGGGCCATTCCGCCGTTGGACATCTACGGCTTCGCGCGTTCGCATGTCTACAACGCCAGTTACTTCAATCCGGCAGTGACCTACCGGCCGTGGACCAATGCCGACGGCACGCTGTGGCCGAATGCCTCGATCACCCAGACCCGCGCCGATCCCCGGTCCGGGCAGCGCGGCTACAATGCCGTGTACAACATGACCGTCAATCGCGCCGAGACGTCGGAGAAGTTCCAGTTCGTCAGCGGCATGCGGATTCCCGACCTGTCCGGCACCGGCAATGAATACTATGTCGACAGCTGGTGGGATGGCGGGTGGAAGACCGCTGCGATCAGCAACACCGGCAATACCACATACGCGATCAGCTACTTCCCGGCCACCTTCTACCTGCCGGCCGCAGCGCCTGCACCGGACGGATACAAGACCGACGACGCCAGTCGCCCGGTGATCAAGGGTGCCTGTGGTCCGGGCTGCGACATGCGCCGCTACCAGATCAAGCCGGGCAACTACTCGAGCCCGGCCGCCTACAACGCCGCGATCCAGAATTTTGCCAACTGGTTCCAGTACCACCGCAACCGCGTGCTGGCGATCGTCGGTTCGTCGACTGCGGCGCTGGTGAGCGTCGATACGATGCGCGTGGGCTACTTCACCATCAACAAGCTCAGCAACGCGACCATGTATGACATGGTCACCAATCGTGCCGATCTCTACAAGCAGATCTACACGCTCACCGGCAATGGCGGCACGCCCAACCGCCGCGCGGTTGAATATCTGGTCGACCAGTTCCGTCGTACCGATGCCGACGCCCCCGTGCAGCTGGCCTGCCAGCGCAATGGCGGCATGCTGTTCACCGACGGCTACACCAACTCCGGCAATGCACCCAACGGATCGTTCGGTGATGCGGACTCGGTGAATTCCACGCACCTGCCGTCCATTCCGTTCGCCGATGGCTACAGCAATACCATCGCCGACATCGCGGCGGCGGCCTATGCCGGCGCCCGCACACCCCTGCGCACCGGCACCAGCTTCCCGGCCGGCCAGGTGCCGGTCAGTGACAAGTGCAGTTCGCTGGACAAGAGCAGCCCGGACTGGAAGCGCCTGGACTGCCAGACCGACCTGCACATGAACTTCTACGGCGTGACCCTGGGCGCGCAGGGCAAGATCTATGGCGTCAACCAGGCAGCGACCGACGATCCCTACAAGAACCCGCCGAACTGGGCTGGCAACGGCAACCCGCTGAATGTCGACGACGGTACGGTCATCGATGAACTGTGGCACGCGGCCGTCAACAGCCGTGGCGAGTTCATCAATGCGCAGACGCCGGCCGACGTCACCGAGGCCATGCGCCGGGTACTGTCCTCGATCACCGGTGGTGCGTCGCCTTCAGGCACGATCGGTATCAGTGGTGCACGCATCGGTACCGGTTCGTTGGCGGTCACCCCGCGTTATGACATCACCAACAGCGGCACTGATTGGTCGAGCAAGCTGACCGCGTCCAGCGTCAAGGTCAACGCCAACCAGGTGGCCGAGCTCACCGAGGTGTGGGAAGCCTCCAGCCGCCTGACATCGTCCGGTCGCCGGATCGTCGCCAACAAGCTGGGTTCGCCGGTGGATTTCAACAGCGCCCGCATCAGCCTGCAGGACCTGTGCAGCAAGCCCAGCGGCAAGTACGCGACGATGCTGGTGTGCTCCACCGACAAGCTGACGGCGATCAAGGCTGATCTGGCCAGTGCCATCAACTATCTCAGTGCCGACAGCTCGACCGAGGTCCGCAACGGCGGCAAGTATCGTGACCGCACTACGCCGCTGGGTGACATCGTCAATTCGGCGCCGGTGGTGAGCTCGCCGCTGGACGACTACGGTTACCGCCAGTTGGGTGGCACCTACGCAAAGAGCTATACGGACTACCTGGCCACCAAGGCCAAGTCGCAGCGGTACATGGTCTATGTCGGCGCCAATGACGGCATGCTGCACGCCTTCGACGGCGGCATGAAGGCCGATGCCAAGCAGGACGGCACCGGTGGCACGGAGAGCTTTGCCTACATCCCGGCCACCGCGCTGGGCCACATGGCCAACCTGCTGTTCCCCTACAAGTCCGACACGGCCGACCAGACCTTCCGTCATCGTTACTACGTCGATGGTCCGGTGACGGTGTCCGATACGTTCAACGGCACCGCCTGGCAGACCAGCCTGGTAGGCACCACGGGTGCGGGTGGCCGTTCGGTGTTCGCACTGGACGTCACCACGCCGGGCAGCTTCGGCACCGGCAACGTGCTGTGGGAAATCAGTGACATCAATTCGTCGCTGCGGGATGAGGTGCGCAACAACATCGGTTTCGTGCTGGGCAAGCCGGTGATCGTGCCGGTGAAGAGTGGCACCGGCGTGGCCTGGAAGGCGATCTTCGGTAATGGCTACGGCAGCGCCAACGGCAAGGCGGTGTTGTTCGTGGTCGATATGGCCAGTGGCGACATCCGGATGATCGAAGCCGTCGAGGGTACCTCGGGCGCTGGCATCTCCGGTGACAACGGATTGGGCAATGTGGTCGTTGTCGATCGTTGGACCGGTACCAATCAGGATGCGCGCGGTCGTGATGGCCTGGCCGACACCGTCTATGCCGCCGATCAGCGTGGCGCCGTGTGGAAGTTCGACCTGACCAGCAGTGCGAATACCACGTTGACCGTGCCGATGTTCACCAGCCAGGTTGCCCAGGACTCCTCCAACAGGACCTACCGTCAGCCGATCACCGGTGGCATGACCGCCGCGACCGGTCCTTCGGGCGGCGTGATGCTTTACTTCGGCACCGGCAGCTTCTCCTTCACCAGCGACAAGGATGACAAGTCGCAGCAGGCGCTGTACGCCGTGAACGATCTGTCGGGCAAGACGGTGACCTCGACGGTGACCGCTGCCAACCTGGTTCCGTACACGGCCGCGGCCGCCGCTGCAGGCGTTGATGAGCGCAAGATCACCGCGGGTGCGGCGCCGGCCAACGCCCGCGGCTGGATGATCCAGCTGCCTGCCGGCAACGGTGAACGCGCAGTAGGTAACCCGATCCTGGTCAGTGGCATTGTCTTCATGCCGACCTATGTACCCAACATGGAAACGGTTGGCTGTTCGACCAGTGGTTCGAACTGGCTGTTCGGGTTGTCGTCGATCAGCGGCCTGCCGATGCTGGAGAACGTCCGTTATGGCTCGCCGACCGGCAGCCGACCCGCCTCCGGCACCGCGGCCATTGCATTGAAGACAGGAGGAACCGCGCCGGTGCGTGACGTTTCGCTGTCGGTGTTGCCACGTCCGACGGACAACAAGGCACCGCCCGGTGGCAGCTCCTGCTGGATGGCGGTGGGCGCTGCGGGCAGCCAGTCGCTGTATCTGCCTTACCCGTGCGGTCGCCAGTCCTGGCGCCAGCTCCAGTAACCCAAGTGCGAGGATCCACGCCCATGTTGCACACTCCCATGCCTCGCCGCGCGGCTGGCTTCACGCTCATTGAATTGATGATCGTGGTGATCGTCATCGGCATCCTGGCGGCGATCGCCATTCCGTCTTACCAGGAGTACGTGCGCCGATCGCATCGCGCCGTGGTGAAGGCGGACCTGGCCGAGTATGCGCAGCGTGCGGAGCGCTACCACACCAGCAACAACTCCTACACCGGCTACGCACTGCCGACCAAGGTGTCGCCGCGTGATGGAGGGACTGCACGCTACAACCTGGATTACAAGGGAGACGGCACCAGCTTCACCATCACCGCCACCCCGCAGGGCACGCAGGCCAAGGACAGCTGTGGCAAGTTGAGCGTGGACCAGGCCAACCGCAAGACGGCCGACGGTGGCGTTGCCAGCTGCTGGTGAAACAGGTGTTGATCTTCCTGTAATCGACCAGTACAATGCGCCTCCCCGCCCGAATAGCTCAGCCGGTTAGAGCACTTGACTGTTAATCAGGGGGTCGTTGGTTCGAGTCCAACTTCGGGCGCCAGATACTGCAGAAGCCGCGAGAAATCGCGGCTTCTGCTTTTCTGCGCAGGCATTCAGCAGGGTGTATCGCGGTTCACGCGCTCACTCCGGACGCGGCCGCCATTGTTGACGATCAATGCGCCATGCAGCTGGTTGCCCGCGCAGATGCGCAGGGTCAGGTTGGCCCCCGGGCTGCGTCCATCTGCCTGGAAGAACAGCAGCGGACGCCCGCTGCTGGCCTGGGCAAGGATCGAGACGTCCGAGCGCCCGGTGTGGTGGCTCAGGATCGCCTCCGGCGAGGCAGGTCCTCCGCGCTGGTCGCCGCTGCGGTAGATGATCCAGCCGGCGCTCCAGTCGTCACTGCAGTGCCGGCCGTCGACACTGGCGCAGAGGCCGATCAGCTCCCGTCTGCGCACGGCCTCGCTGCGTGCGCCGGACAGGCTGGCATGCAGGGTCAGTTGCAGTGCATCGGCGCGTTGCCGCAGCAGCAGGGGCTGCAACGCCGGCCAGGACGCGGCCAGCAGCACCGCCAGCACAGTGATGACCACCAGCAGTTCGGTCAGGTGCACGCCCCGCGCAGAGCGGGGGCCGAGCGGGCAGGGGGCTTGGGCAGTGCGCATGCATCCAGCCTCCGCGCCCGGCTGTGCGGCCGCCATCGGGAATCCCCGTAGCGGTCTGCCCGGAGACCCCTCAGCCGGCCGTCACCCCTCGCCCCGTATACTGACCCTTCCCGGGAACTGGCAACACCATGAGCGACAGTTTTGAACTTGTCTCGCCGTATTCGCCGGCGGGCGACCAGCCCAACGCCATCGCGAAGCTGACCAGCAACTTCGAGGCCGGCATCGCCAAGCAGACCCTGCTGGGCGTGACCGGCTCGGGCAAGACTTACACCATCGCCAACGTCATCCAGAACGTTCAGAAGCCGACGCTGATCATGGCACCGAACAAGACGCTGGCGGCGCAGCTGTATGGCGAGTTCAAGGCTTTCTTCCCGCACAATGCGGTGGAGTACTTCGTCAGTTATTACGACTACTACCAGCCCGAAGCCTACGTGCCGTCGTCGGACACCTTCATCGAGAAGGACAGTTCGATCAACGAACACATCGAGCAGATGCGGCTGGCCGCGACCAAGACCCTGCTGTCGCGCCCGGACGCGATCGTGGTGGCCACGGTGTCCGCGATCTATGGCCTGGGTGCGCCGGAAGACTACCTTTCACTGCGCCTGATCCTGTCCAAGGGCGAGCGCATCGACCAGCGCGACCTGATCAACCACCTGACCCAGCTGCAGTACACGCGCAATGAGTACGAGCTGCAGCGCGGTACCTTCCGCGTGCGCGGCGAAGTGATCGACGTGTTCCCGGCCGAGTCGGACAGCGAAGCACTGCGCCTCGAACTGTTCGATGGCGAGGTCGAGAAGATCACCCTGTTCGATCCGCTCACCGGCGAGACGCTGCGCAACATGCAGCGCTTCACGGTCTACCCGAAGACCCACTATGCGACCACGCGCGAGCGCGTGCTGGCGGCGATCGAGACGATCAAGGTAGAGCTGAAGGAGCGGCTCGAGCAGCTCTACGCGCAGAACAAGCTGGTGGAGGCGCAGCGCCTGGCGCAGCGCACGCAGTTCGACCTGGAAATGATGGCCGAGGTCGGTTACTGCAACGGCATCGAGAACTACTCCCGGCACCTGACCGGCAAGAATGCCGGCGAGCCGCCACCGACCCTGTTCGACTACCTGCCGCCGGATGCGCTGCTGGTGATCGATGAATCGCATGTGACCATTCCGCAGATCGGCGCCATGTTCAAGGGTGACCGCTCGCGCAAGGAAACCCTGGTTGAGTTCGGTTTCCGCCTGCCGTCGGCGCTGGACAACCGCCCGCTGCGCTTCGAGGAATGGGAGGAGCGCTGCCCGCGCAGCATCTACGTGTCGGCCACGCCCGGGCCCTATGAACTGCGTGAAGCCGGTGACGAGATCACCGAACTGGTGGTGCGCCCAACCGGCCTGATCGACCCGGTGGTGGAGATCCGGCCGGTCGGTACCCAGGTCGACGACCTGATGAGCGAGGCCAACGCGCGCATCAAGGCGGGCGACCGCGTGCTGGTCACCACGCTGACCAAGCGCATGGCTGAAAACCTCACCGAGTACCTCACCGAACACGGTATCCGCGTGCGCTACCTGCACTCGGACGTGGATACGGTCGAGCGCGTGGAGATCATCCGCGACCTGCGCCTGGGCAAGTTCGACGTGCTGGTCGGCATCAACCTGCTGCGTGAAGGCCTGGACATGCCCGAGGTATCGCTGGTGGCGATCCTCGATGCCGACAAGGAAGGCTTCCTGCGCTCCACCGGCTCGCTGATCCAGACCATCGGCCGCGCCGCACGCAATGTGCGCGGCAAGGCGATCCTGTACGCCGACAAGATCACCCGCTCGATGCAGGCGGCGATCGATGAGACCGACCGGCGCCGTGCCAAGCAGGTCGAGTACAACGAAGAACATGGCATCGTGCCGCGCTCGGTGGCGCGCCCGATCGTCGATGTCCTCGAAGGCGCGCGTTCGGATGCCGCCGAGAAGGAAGCCAAGAAGGGTAAGGGCAAGGGCCGGGCGAGTGTGGCCGAAGAAGCGGCCGACTATCGTTCGCTGTCTCCGGCGCAGCTGGCGACCCGTCTCAAGGCGCTGGAACAACAGATGTACCAGCACGCCAAGGACCTGGAATTCGAAGATGCCGCACGGGTGCGTGACCAGATCCGGCAGCTGAAGGAAGCCAGCCTGGGCTGAACGTGGCAGTGCAGCATCATCTTCACAAAAGTGTTGCGCTTCACGGCCCGCATCCGTAATATACGCGGCCTGCACCGACGCAATCGCGGAAATGCAGAAGCAAAACGGGCGGTTAGCTCAGCGGTAGAGCACTACCTTGACATGGTAGGGGTCACAGGTTCGAACCCTGTACCGCCCACCACGAAGTCCTCGGAAGAGGGCTGTCGTGAACTGCAAAGCCCGGCCCTGGCGCCGGGTTTTTACGTAACAAGGCCAGCCTTCGGGCGGCAAGAACAAGATGGGCGGTTAGCTCAGCGGTAGAGCACTACCTTGACATGGTAGGGGTCACAGGTTCGAACCCTGTACCGCCCACCACGAAGTCCTCGGAAGAGGGCTGTCGTGAACTGCAAAGCCCGGCCCTGGCGCCGGGTTTTTACGTAACAAGGCCAGCCTTCGGGCGGCAAGAACAAGATGGGCGGTTAGCTCAGCGGTAGAGCACTACCTTGACATGGTAGGGGTCACAGGTTCGAACCCTGTACCGCCCACCACCTGCTCCCGGCGTTGCCGGTGAAGTGGTGGAAACGATGAAAGCCGGCCCCGGGGCCGGCTTTTTTCGTTCCGGGGAGCCTGGCGTTCCCGCGAAGCTGCATCCGTGCCGGTTCAGTGGCATGAAATCAGTGGGTAATGCTGATCGAACGCTGGATGCGCCAGTGGCCGTCGACGCGTTCCCACAGCTGCGCCACACCTACCCGGGCCAGCGCAGGATGAGGGCTGGCGCCAGTGTCGTCTGGCGATTGCTGGCTGCCCAGCCGCAGCACGCGGTCCTGGCGCAGGTGATAGAGCTGAAGGGGCTGCGCTTCATGCATGGCCTGCCGATCTTCGTTGCGCAGGATCTGGCTGCGCAGGGCATCCTCGGTGGGCCCGCAGCCGTCGCCGAACAGGCTGGAGAACAGCAGGATCAGGGCAAGCATCGGCATGGCACGGTGCTCCAGCGGGAAAGTGCGTGCAGACTGGCATGGTCGGCCGGGCACCGCAGCCGGCCTGCGACGAAGGCGGGGATTGGGCCGCCAAAGGCAGGCAGATGGCGATGAATCCGGGCCGCGCAGGCGTAGACTCGGCGCTACTGCGCAACTGCGCAATTACTGCAAGGAACTGCCGCATGAGTGATCACGTCCCGGTGTCCAGGCCCAATCCGCTCCTGGAACGCCTGTTCGGCGGCAACATGCTGGAAGGCACGTTCAAGGCAGTGATCTGGGTCGCAATCCTGAGCGCGCTGCTGGCGTGGACCACGCTGCGCTGAACGACGCTGCCGCGCCGGGCCTGCCGGGTGGCGGGACCTGCTGACCCGATGACTCCCGCTGCCGCTGGTGCGGCGGCAGTGCCTGTGCGGGTGCTGTCAGGCGCTGAAGGCCTGGCGCAGGCTGCGCAGGGTGGCCTGGCGATGTTCCCTGGCCGTTGGCTCGCCCATCTCCAGCTCCTGCAGGCGCAGTCCGACCAGAGTCATCGACAACGCATAGCCGCGTGCCGCGTCGGCAACGCGTGACAGGCCCACTGCACGGCGGGCCAGTGCGTTCACATGTTCAAGGTCGGGCATCAGTCCCAGATAGGCGCGTTCTGCGCTGTCCAGGTCCGGTGCACGTAGGATCGCGTGAGCGTCTGCGGTGGGGAAGACGGAGGCCATGGGGGTCCTTGTCCGTAGCGGGGGCGCTCGTTCAGAACGAGCGCATCAGGGAAATGAAGGCCGAGGTCTGCGTGCCGCGTCGTGCCATCGGGCTGTCCTTCACTGCATCGCCGAACCACTGGTTGGCCACCACGCCGGTCGCGCGCCACTTCATGCCCAGTGGCGTGCTGACCGCGATCTGCAGACTCGGTGAGGTGGCACTACCCGGACGGTAGCTGGCAAGGCCTGAGCGCAGTGCCTCTTCGTCACTGATGCCGTAGTAGTAGTCGAGCAGCCGTGCACTGGAATGCACGACACCCACCCGCGGCACCCAGGTGAAGCGGCCTGCCTGGATCGGATGGCTGTAATGCAGGCGCGACTCGATACCACCGCCATGGCCGGTCACGTCCCGCATCACGCTGGCCTCGACCATGCCCCAGTCGGCACTGTACTCACCGTTGATGCCCGCCATGGCCGACATCTGCCGGCTGTGCAGGCGGCGCAGCTGAGCATCATTCACGTCGCCGGTCTTGAAGCGCAGGGTGTAGGGCGTGACCGCCGCCGACAGCCGCCACCCCCGATCCTTGTAGAGGTACATGCCAAGTGAACCGGGGCTGGCGAAGAAGCGCTCGCCCTGCCAGGCGATGGCCGGTACCACCAGCGGTTTGACGTCATAGTGCGCGTACGCACCGGAGGTCGCGCCAGCGCTGATGCCGGCCTGCACGCCGGGGTTCTGCCCGGCAGCGTGGGCGAGCAACGGCACGCCGAGGGCCGTGGTGAGCAGTAGCGGGCGCAGCAGGTGCGGGGACAGCGACGGCATCGATCAGCCACGTTGCAGGGGATGGCTGCGCATGGTGACGGGGCAACATTGTCAGAACATTGCGCCCGCGCGTTCGGCATGCATGGGCGCAAAATCACGGCGCCAGGCACTATGATCGGCAGCGTTTCCGGTTGACGAGTCCCTGATGCGCATCCTCCTGGTCGAAGACGATCCTGATCTGTCCCGCGCCCTGCAATCGGGCCTGGAGCGGCAGGGCGTGGTCGCCGATGTGGTCGGCAGCCTGGCCGAGGCCGCGCTCGCCTTGCGCGAACCGGTGCACCAGCTGCTGCTGCTCGATCGCCAGCTGCCCGATGGCGATGGCGCCGGATTCGTCGCGACGGCGCGTGCGCTGCGGCCGAACCTGGCGGTGATCATGCTCACCGCCAAGGGGACGCTGTCGGACAAGGTCGAAGGCCTGGACGTCGGTGCCGATGACTATCTGGTCAAGCCGGTGGCGATCGAGGAACTGATGGCACGCATCCGCGCGGTATCGCGCAGGCCTTCGGCGATGGTGACGCCGAGCCTGCGGCTGGGGCGGCTCGAGTTCGATTTCGAATCGCTGCAGGCACAGGTGGAGGGCCAGCCCCTGGCATTGCCACGTCGGCAGGTGCTGGTGCTGCAGGCGTTGGCGATGCGGCAGGGCCGCACGGTTACCCGCAGTGCCCTGGAGGCTGCAGTGTACGGGTTCGATGATGAGATCCAATCCAATGCGCTCGATGCGCATATCTCCAAGCTGCGCAAAGCGCTGCAGCAGGCCGGGGCGGGGGTGGAGATCCACGTGATCCGCGGCGTCGGCTACCTGCTGGCGGAGGCCTGAGATGGCCCGTCCGATCCGTTCGATCACCCTTGGCCTGGCTTGGCGCCTCTTCCTGGCGCAGGCCTTCACCGTACTGTTCGCGGTGGTCGCATTGATCCTGACCTGGGGTGACAAGGACTCCTGGGGCATGGACATGTTCGTTGCCGAGGCGGTGGCCAAGGCGGTGCACAGCGAAGGCGGGCGCCTGGTGCTGGACCAGGCGCGCTGGGACAAGCTCGATGCCAACGCCGGGGGCAATCTCTGGTTCGCCGCGGTGGATGACAAGGGCATGTGGCTCGAGCGCGGCACCATCCCAGCCATCCACGCGCCGATGCTCGCGCGGCTGCCGACCGTGGGCGCCACGGAACTGGGCTCGCTGGTGCCCCCCTATCTGGACGTGGCGCGGGTGATGATCCGCAACGAGGACGGGCGCCGCATCACCGTGATGGTCGGTGGCGCGCCCAAGGGCGGGCTGCTGGATGGCGCGCTGATGGTGCTGCGCCTGATCGGCCTGTGGTTCTTCCTGCCACTGATCGTGGTCACCCTGCTTGTGATGCCGACCGTGATCCACCGTGCCATGCGCGGCGTGCGCCGTTCTGCGCAGCAGGCCAAGGAACTGGATATCGGCCAGCCCGGTGCGCGGCTGGATGCGCGGCTGGTCTCCACGGAAGTGGCGCCGCTGGTGGAAGCCTTCAACGATGCCATCGACAAGGTGCAGCAGGGCTATGCAGCGCGCGACAAGTTCCTCGCCGACGCGGCGCACGAATTGCGCGTGCCGATCGCCGTGGTGCAGGCGCGACTGTCTCAGCTGCCGCAGGGCGAGCTGAAATCGCAGTTGCTGACCGATGTGGCGCGGCTGGGCAATGTTGCCGAGCACCTGCTTGATCTGCAGCGCCTCGACCGCAATGTCGGCGCATTGCAGCGGCTGGACCTGGCCCTGCTGGTGCGTGAGGCAGCCGCGGACCTGGCGCCGTTGGTGGTGGGCGCCGGCTATGGATTCGAAGTGGACGCGCCGGAATCGCCGGTGTGGATCCACGGCGACAGTCTGGCGCTGGGGCGGGTGATTGCCAACCTGGTGCACAACGCGATCGTGCATGGTGGTGGCCGTGGCACCATCTGCGTGCGGTTGGATGCGCGCGGCTTGCTGGAGGTCAGCGATCAGGGTGCGGGCATTCCAGTGAGCGACCGCGAGGCGATCTTCGAGCCGTTCCATCGCCTGCGCGCGGCGGGCAGCGGCAGTGGCCTGGGCCTGCACCTGGTGAAGGAGATCGTGCAGCACCACGGTGGCTCGGTCAGTGTCGGTGAGGCTGCGGGAGGCGGCGCAAGCTTCCGGGTCAATTTCCATCGCGGTAGCGTCCGGCGCTGACGCGTTTGCGGGGAAAGTCCCGATAGGCAAGCTGCCGCCGGTAGCGGCAGGCTGGACCCATGGCCGTCCAGCTTTCCCCGTCTCCCTTGCTGGGCAGTGGCGCCGCTGCGGCGCTGACACTGGGGGCGCTGGCCTGCGTGCAGCTGCCGCGGCTGCCGCCGCTGTGGGTCTGCACGGTGATGATCGTGCTTGGCATGGCGGGGTGGGGCCTGCGTTGGCGGGGGCGCCTGCCCGCGGTCGTGCTGTTCGGTGCCGGATGGACGGCGCTGCACGGGCACTGGGCAATGCAGGAACAGCTGCCGCCAGGCCAGCCAGCACGGGATGTGGTGGTCAGTGGACGGGTCATCGATCTGCCGGACCATGGAGCCGCGCACACCCGCTTCCTGCTGCAGGTCAGCGAGAGCAGCGAACTGCCATCGCTGCGCGGCAAGCGCCTGCAGGTCACCTGGAACGATGCCTGGCGTGCCGCTGACGCCACCGACGCCGGGCGTGGGCGCCATCAGGTCCTGGCCGGCGCGCAGTGGCATCTGGCCTTGCGCGTGCGGGCGCCGCGTTCGCGGATCAATCCCGGTGGTTTCGACGGTGAACGCCACGCGCTGCTGCGCGGCGTGTCCGGCAACGGCACGGTGCGGGCGCCGGCCAGCGCGCGCGAGCTTCAGGCCGCGCATGGCCTGCCGGCATGGCGTGAACGCACCAGCGCCGCCATCGCCGCGCAGGTGGCCCATCCAGCCGCGCGCTTCGTGCAGGCACTTGCCCTGGGCGATACGCGTGGCCTGTCCGACGCCGATTGGGATCAGCTGCGGGCGCTGGGCCTGACCCATCTGGTGGCCATTTCCGGATTCCATGTCGGGGTGGTGGCCGGGCTGGGGGCGTTGCTGTGTCGAGGGCTGTGGTGGCTGTGCCCGCTGCTGGCCCGGCATTGGCCACGCCCCCAGGCGGCGGCCTGCGCCGCGGCCCTGTCCGCAGCGGGCTATGCGGTGCTGGCCGGCGGTGAATTGCCGACCGTGCGCACTGCACTGATGATCGGGCTGGTGGCGCTGGCGCGTAGCGGGCGGCGCCCACTGGGTCTCGTGCAGGGGCTTGCACTGGCGGCGCTGGCGCTGCTGCTGCCGGCGCCCCTGTCAGTGCTGTCCGCAGGCTTCTGGCTCAGCTTCGGCGGCGTCCTGTGGCTGGTCTGGTGCCTGCCGCAGGGACGTCCGCGTGGGGTGATCGCCAACCTGCGCGGGTTCCTGGCCGCACAAGGGGTGGCCAGCGTCGGCCTGTTGCCGCTGGGCATCGCCTTGTTCGGTGGCACCGCCTGGCTGGGGCCGTTGGTGAACCTGCCGGTCATCCCGTGGTGGACATTGCTGGTGGTGCCCTTGTCGCTGCTCGGCACCGCCCTGCAGGTGCTGCATGACGGCGCCGGGCGCTGGGCGTGGCGCGCAGCGGCGTGGTTGTTCGAAACCAGCTGGCAGGCCCTGCAGCCACTGGCGGCGCATCCACAGGCGATGTGGTGGTTGGCCGAGGCACCGGCCTGGGCAGTGCCGGCGGCGCTGCTGGGCGTGTTCTGGTGGCTGCTGCCACGCGGTGCCGGGGGCGGGCTGGCTGGCCTCCTGCTGTGCCTGCCGCTGCTGTGGCCGTTGCGCGAGCGGCCGGCCGAGGGAGAGCTGGAGCTGCTGGTGCATGACGTCGGGCAGGGCACGGCGGTATTGCTGCGTACCGCGCGGCATGCGCTCTGGTACGACGTGGGGCCGCCGATCGGAGGTGAGGGCAGCGAGCGGGTCCTGGTTCCGTCATTGCGGGCGCTGGGGCAGGCACGGCCCGACCGCGTGCTGATCAGTCACGACGATCTCGATCATGCCGGCAACCTGCCGAGCCTGCGCCTTCAGTTGCCGGAGCTGCCCCTGTTGGCGCCGCCGGGCAGCACGATCGCCGGGGCCGGGCGCTGCCAACGCGGCCTGCGCTGGCGCTGGGACGGCGTCGACTTCCAGGTGCTGCACCCGGATGCCGGCAGCCAGCGGGCTGAAAACGAGGACAGCTGCGTGCTGCGCGTGGCCAGCGCGCATGGTGGGGTCCTGTTGCCTGGGGACATCGGCCGCCCGGCCGAACAGGCGCTGCTGCGGGCGTCTCCGGCGGCGCTGAAGGCGGATGTGGTGCTGGTGCCGCACCATGGCAGCGGCGGCAGCTCCAGCGCGCCCTGGGTGGCGGCGGTGTCAGCCCGGCTGGCGCTGGTTTCGGCCGGGCACCAGAACCGCTTCGGCCACCCGCGCCGGGACGTGGTCCGGCGCTGGCAGGCGCAGGGAGCCGAGGTGGTGTCCACTGCGGAGTCCGGGGCGATCCGCGTATGGCTTGGCGCACAAGGGCTGCAGCTGCGTGAACAGCGTATCCATGCATCCCGGTGGTGGGATGCCGCTGGGCGGGCGCGGTCGGCTGTTATCCTATCGCCGATCAAACAAGCGGCCGTTGGGCCGGAGGGTTGAAACGTGTGGGAACTGGTCAAGGCCGGTGGCTGGCCGATGGTGCCGCTGCTGCTGTTGGGCGTACTGGCTTTGGCGATCATCCTGGAGCGTTTCTGGTCCCTGCGGCGGACTGAAGTGCTGCCGCCCGGCCTCGGCCAGGAAGTGCGCAACTGGGCCGCACGCGGCAAGCTTGACCCGGCGCACCTGCAGACCCTGCGTGCCAACTCGCCGCTGGGGGCATTGCTGGCGGCCGCGCTGGAAGCCCGCAATCGTCCGCGCGACCAGATCCGCGAGCGCATCGAGGACACCGGCCGCCACCTGGTGCACCGCATGGAACGTTTCCTCAACGCGCTGGGCACCATTGCCTCGGCCGGCCCGCTGCTGGGCCTGCTGGGCACGGTGATCGGCATGATCCAGATGTTCCTGGGCATCCTCGACCATGGGGTGGGCGACGTGAACCAGCTGGCCGGCGGTATCGGCAAGGCGCTGGTGTGCACCGCCACGGGCATGATCGTGGCCATTCCGGCACTGATGTTCCATCGCTACTTCAAGGGCCGCATCCACGGCTACGTGGTGGAAATGGAGCAGGAAGCCAGTGCCCTGCTGGACACGCTCGACGGTCGCCCCGGGGTGATGAACCCGGCCGCGCCGGCGCGACCGGCCAACGCCGCGACGGCGAAGGCCTGATCGATGCGTATCGGCAATGACCGCTCCCAGGATGAGCCGCATATCGATCTGGTTCCGCTGATCGACGTCATCCTGGTGCTGATCATCTTCTTCGTGGTCACCACCACCTTCGATGCGCGCTCGACGCTGCAGGTGCAGCTGCCTACCGCCAGCCAGCAGCCCAACAACGAGCCGCCGCGTTCGCTCAGCGTGCTGATCAACGCCGAAGGCCGCTATTTCATCAATGACCAGGAAGTGCTGCGCAGCGACGTCGAGTCGGTCAAGCAGACCATCGCGTCCGTGGCCGGCAGTGACCGCAGCCAGCCCGTGCTGCTGCGCGCCGACGCACGCACTCCCTACCAGGCCGTGGTGACCGCGCAGGACGCGCTCGGTCAACTCGGTTTCCGTCGTATCGCCATTGCAACTGCGCCAGAGGTGCGTCCATGAGTTCCCATCACGCGCCGGTGTGGCCGATCTACAAACGTCTGCTGGGCTACACCCGCACCTACTGGGTGTTCATGGTGGGCGCGGTCATCGCCATGGTGGTCGAGGCCCTGGCCGGCTACCACTTCACCAAGCTGATGGAGCCGCTGGTCAACGAAGGTTTCGTCGACCCGCAGCCGCGCGCGGCCGTGGTGCTGCCGCTGACCATCCTCGGCCTGTTCCTGATGCGTAGCGTGGCCACCTGGGTCAGCGACTACACGCTGGCCAAGACTGGCCGCAGCGTGGTCCGCGACCTGCGTGAGCAGGTGCTGCAGAAGTACC
The DNA here is from genome assembly GCF_003586545.1 of Stenotrophomonas sp. Pemsol. Lineage (NCBI taxonomy): Bacteria > Pseudomonadati > Pseudomonadota > Gammaproteobacteria > Lysobacterales > Lysobacteraceae > Stenotrophomonas > Stenotrophomonas sp. Pemsol. The sequence continues at coordinate 1,203,182 of NZ_CP025780.1, forward strand.
TGCACCTGCCGTCGTCGCACTTCGATACCGAAGCGACGCCGGTGATGGTCAGCCGCCTGAACTTCGATACCGAGCAGGTCACCCAGGCCAGCGCCGACGCGCTGAAGACCGTGGTGGCCGACACCCTCACCATCATCGCGATGCTGGCGGTGATGCTGCAGATGAGCGTCAAGGTGACCTTGGCAATGCTGCTGGTGGTGCCGCTGATCGGTGGCATCGTGTCCTACGTGGGCAAGCGCTACCGCCGCATCAGCCGCGGCATTCAGGACGGCATGGGCACCATGGCGCAGACTGCCGAGCAGTCGCTGGCCGCGCAGCAGGAAGTGAAGGTGCACGGCACCCAGCAGCATGAGATCTCGCGCTACTCGCGCCTGGCCAACCGCATGCTGGCGCTGAACATGAAGGTCGAGGTCACCCGCGCCGCCGCCTCCAGCGTGGTGCAGTTCCTGGCCGCACTGGCGCTGGCGGTGATCGTCTGGGTATCGACCCGCGAGGCCCTGGCGGGCCGGCTCAATGCCGGCCAGTTCATGGGCCTGATGACATCGATGATGGCCATCATTCCATCGCTGCGCCGCCTGACCAGCGTACAGACGTCGATTTCGCGCGGTGTCTCTGCTGCCGAGCGCCTGTTCGGCATTCTCGACATGCCAGTGGAGCGCGACCAGGGGCAGCGACACGTGCAGCGCGTGCGGGGCGAACTGGCGTTCGACCACGTCATGCTGCGTTACCGCGAGGACAGCGGCATCGCCCTGGATGACATCAGCTTCGTTGCCAAGCCAGGCACGGTGACGGCCATTGTCGGCCGTTCCGGCAGTGGCAAGACCAGCCTGATCCGGCTGGTGCCACGCTTCTACGAGCCCAGCGGCGGTGTCATCACCCTCGACGGCGTGGCACTGGACGACTACCCGCTGGCCGACCTGCGCCGGCAGGTGGCAATGGTCGGGCAGAAGGTCATGCTGTTCGATGACACCATCGCTGCCAACATCGCCTATGGCATGGAAGCGACCGACGAGCAGATCCGCGCGGCGGCCGAGGCCGCCAACGCGTGGGAGTTCATCGCACGCATGCCGCAGCAGCTGCAGACCCCGGTGGGCGAGAATGGCGCGCTGCTGTCCGGTGGCCAGCGCCAGCGCCTGGCGATTGCCCGCGCGATCCTGCGCGACGCCCCGATCCTGATCCTCGACGAAGCCACTGCGGCGCTGGACAACGAATCCGAGCGCCTGGTGCAGGACGCGCTGCAGCGCCTGATGCCCGAACGCACCACGCTGGTCATCGCGCACCGGCTGTCGACCATCGAGCATGCCGACCAGGTACTGGTCATGGATCATGGCCGCATCGTTGAACGCGGCACGCACAAGGAGCTGCTCGAACTGGGCGGCCTGTACCAGCATCTGCACAGCATGCAGTTCCGCGAAAGGCAGGACTGATGGCCGGCAAGGGCACCCAGACCCCGCCGTACTGGTATGACGGCACCCCGGTTCCGTGGGCGATGCGCCTGCTGGCGCCGCTGTACGCAGGTGTCACCGCACTGCGCCGGCGCGCCTATCGGCGTGGCTGGCGCAAGCGCCACTCGCTGCCGGTGCCGGTCATCGTGGTCGGCAACATCACCGCCGGTGGTACCGGCAAGACGCCGCTGACGATTGCCCTGGTCGAGCGCCTGCGCGCGGCCGGCTGGAAGCCGGGCGTGGCCAGCCGCGGCTATGGTCGCGAAGACGCCGACAAGCCGCTGTGGGTGCAGGCCGATACGCCAACCGCGAAGGGCGGTGACGAACCGGTGCTGATCGCCTGGAAGACCGGCGTGCCGGTGCGCGTGGACCGTGACCGTGTCGCCGCCGGCAAGGCGCTGATCGAGGCCGGCTGCGATGTAATCGTCTGCGACGACGGTTTGCAGCACTACCGGCTGGCGCGCGACATCGAGATCGAACTGGTCGATGCCCAGCGTCGCTATGGCAATGGCCGGATGATCCCGGCCGGGCCGTTGCGCGAGCCGGTCAGCCGCGCGAGCGAGTGCGATTTCCGCGTGGTCAACCTCGGCCAGGCCGATGAGCAGACCGCGGCACAGGCCTGTGGCTTCGGCCAGTGGCCAATGTCCCTGCACATCGACAGTGCGCAGCCGCTGGCCGGTGGCCGCGCGCGCCCGCTGGCGTACTTCAAGGGCCAGCGGGTGCACGCGGTGGCCGGCATCGCCCATCCACAGCGCTTCTTCGACATGCTGCGCGCGCGCGGGATCGGCGTGGTGCCGCATGCGTTCGCCGACCACCAGGCCTACCAGCCGCAGGACCTGTCCTTCGGCAGCCAGTTGCCGGTACTGATGACCGAAAAGGATGCGGTGAAATGCCGGGCGTTCGGCAACGACTGGCACTACGCGGTTCCGCTGCGCGCCGAGTTGCCCGCCGCGTTCTGGGTGGCGTTGACCGATCGCCTGGACAAGCTGCGACCGAACTGAGTGGCGCGGCGGCGCTTGCATTCACGCGCCGCTGGCCGCATTCCCGTTGTAACGAGCCTGCCGAGAACCGCCCGCATGACCGAATTCGTCGTCGCCATTCCGGCCCGCTTTGCCGCCTCGCGGCTGCCGGGCAAGCCGCTGCGCCCGCTGGGCGGTGAGCCGCTGGTGCTGCATGTGGCGCGCCGCGCGCTGCAGGCCGGTGCCCGCGAGGTCTGGGTGGCGACCGACGACCAACGCATTTCCGGTGCGCTGTCCGGGTTGGCCGAGGTGAAGGTGGCGATGACCGCGACCACGCATGCCTCGGGCACCGATCGCCTGGCCGAGTGCGCACGCATTGCCGGCTGGGCCGATGACACGGTGGTGGTCAACCTGCAGGGCGACGAACCGTTCGCGCCGGCGACCGGCATCCGCGCGGTGGCCGATGCTCTGGTCGCTGGCACTGCGCCGATGTCGACTCTCGCCACGACCGTCGAGGACGCGCACACCCTGTTCGACCCGAACGTCGTGAAGCTGGTGCGCAACGTGCGCAACGAGGCGATGTACTTCAGCCGCGCGCCGATCGCCTGGCACCGCGACGGCTTCGCACGCAGCCGCGACACGCTGCCGGACGGCCATCACTGGCTGCGCCACATCGGCATCTATGGCTATCGCGCCGGCTTCCTGCAGCAGTTCGCGGCGATGCCGCCGGGCCAGCTGGAGCAGGTCGAATCGCTGGAGCAGTTGCGCGTGCTGGAAGCGGGCTACCCGATCAGCGTGGCGATCTCGCCCGAGCCGTTCCCGCCGGGCATCGATACGCCCGAGGACCTGGAGCGCGCCGAGGGGCTGCTGCAGGCGATGGCCGCGCGATGAGGCTGCTGGTCGTCTGCCTCGGCAACATCTGCCGTTCGCCGATGGCCGAAGGCGCGCTGCGCGCACGCCTGGATGCCTCGCCGCTGGCCGGGCGGGTGCAGGTCGATTCGGCCGGCACGGGCGACTGGCACGTGGGCGAGCCGCCGGACCGCCGCGCGATCGCCTGCGCGGCCGGGCACGGCGTGGACATCGGCGGCCTGCGCGCACGCCAGCTGCAGGCCGTGGATTTCGAACGTTTCGACTGGATCCTGTGTGCCGACGAGGCCAACCTGCGTGATGCCGGGCGCCTGGCGACGGCGGCCCAGCGTGAACGGCTGGCGTTGTATCTGCCCTGGTCCGGCGGGCAGGGGCGGGTAGCCATCCCTGATCCCTACACCGGCGGCAGCGATCATTTCGAACAGGTCTGGTCGCTGGTCGACGATGCTGCAAAACGTGCGGTGGCACGACTGTTGCATGACGCCGACTCCGGCATAATCAGGTCATGAACGTCCAGCCCGTCCCGGACCTGCCCGAATTCGCCACCTGGCTCAATGCCACCCCCTGCACCCTGACCGAGCTGCGCGGCCGGCCGGTCGCGCTGCTGTTCGTCAATGCGGCCTCCGCCTGGAGTGCGCAACGCCTGGCCGAGTTCGGCCAATGGCTGTCGCGCCACCCGGGCAAGCTGCAGCCGCTGGTGCTGCAGGTGCCGCGTTTTGATTTCGAACGCGATGCCACGGCCGCACTGAAGCTGCTGCGCCGTCAGGGCCTGACCATGCCCGTGCTGCTCGATGCCGACTGGGATGGCTGGCGCCGCTTCGGCGTCACCGCCTGGCCGACCATGGTGCTGCTGGACGCGCAGGGCCGTGAACAGCAACGGCTGGTCGGGCAGGGCGCGCCCGGTGAACTGGAGCGCGCCTTGAACGCGCTGTGCCAGGGCGCACCTTCGGCGCCGCCGCGTGGCGGCAGCGAACTGCATCCGGAACCGCGCCAGGCCCTGCGCTTCCCGCAGGGGCTGGCGGTCAGCACCGAACGTCTGTACATCGCCGACAGCGGTCATCACCGCATTCTCGAATGCAGCCATGGCGGCCGCATCCTGCGTCAGTTCGGCCTCGGCACCGCCGATTTCATGGATGGCAATCTCGCCGAAGCGGCGTTCCACCGCCCGCAGGCGCTGGTGCTGGAGCGCGATTCGCTGTACGTCGCCGATACCGGCAACCATGCCGTGCGCCGCATCAATCTGCTGACCGGCATCGTCGACACGCTGTGCGGCAACGGGCGACCCGGCGCGCCGGTGGAGGGCCCGGTGGCGCAGGCGCGGCAGGTCTCGCTGGACCATCCGGTTGGCCTGGCCATCGCCGACAACCAGCTGCACATCGCAATGGCCGGCGACAACCGCATCTGGAGCTACCACCTGGGCCAGCGCAGCCTGCAATGGCGCGCCGGCAGTGGTTCCATCGACGAGCGTGATGGCAGTGGCCATCTGGCTGCCTTCGCGCAACCGACCGCGCTGGCCGTGGTGCAGCAGGTGCTGTACGTCGCCGATGCGTTGGGATCCTCGATCCGTGCACTGCAACTGCGTGGTGACCTGGTGCAGACACTGGTCGGGCAGGGGCCGTGGCGCTTCGGCAGTGAAGACGGCCCGCGTGCGCAGGCCAGCCTGCAGTTCCCGCAGGCGATCGCACTGGGCGCGGACGCCCCGCTGCTGTGGATCGCCGACACCGGCAACGGTCGCCTGCGCACGCTGCGCCTGGGCGGCGGTGAACTGACCACCCAGCCGCTGCCGCGCCGCCTGCACGGCCCGGCTGGCCTGGCCGTGGGCGCAGGTGCAGTGTGGATCGCTGAGACCGACGCCCATGCCGTGCTGCGATTCGACCCCGACAGCGGCGTGCTCAGCGAAGTCCCGATCAGCGAATGACCGACGTTCCCGCCCCGGCCTTCGACGGCAAGGCCTTCGCGGCCCAGCTCAGCACCGCCCCCGGCGTGTACCGCATGTACGCGGCCGACGACACCCTGCTGTACGTGGGCAAGGCGCGCGCGCTGCGCAACCGCGTCGGCAGCTATTTCAACGGCAGCCCGAAGAACGCGCGGATCATGTCGATGATCTCGCAGATCACGCGCATGGACGTGACCGTGACGCGCTCGGAAGCCGAGGCGTTGCTGCTGGAGAATCAGCTGATCAAGTCGCTGTCGCCGCGCTACAACGTCTCGCTGCGCGACGACAAGACCTACCCGCATGTACTGCTGACCCGCGAGGACTGGCCGCGCATCGCCCTGCATCGGGGCCCGCGCGCCATTCCCGGCCGCTATTTCGGGCCGTATCCGGGCGTGACCGCAGTGCGCGAAACGCTGAACCTGATGCACAAGCTGTTCAAGCTGCGCAGTTGCGAGGACAGCGTGTTCCGAAACCGCTCGCGGCCGTGCCTGCAATACCAGATCGGCCGCTGCAGCGCGCCCTGCGTGGAGCTGGTGCCGGCCGCGGACTACGCCGAATCGGTGCGCCGTGCTGCGCTGTTCCTGGAAGGCAAGAGCGACGAGCTGACCCGCGAGCTGGGGGAGCAGATGCAGGCCGCCAGCGAGGCCCTGGAGTTCGAGCAGGCCGCGCGCCTGCGCGACCTGATTTCCTCGCTGCGCAGCATGCAGACGCGCCAGTACGTGGACGGCCGCGCCGCCGACCTGGACGTGCTGGCGGTGGCCATGCAGGGTTCGCAGGCCTGCGTGCTGCTGCTGGCTTTCCGCGATGGCCGTAACCTCGGCACCCGCCCGTTCTTCCCGCGCACCAACGGCGAGGAGAGTCCGGAGGAAGTGCTGGCCGCGTTCGTCTCGCAGTACTACATCGAATTCGAGCCGCCGCGCGAGATCCTGCTGGATCGCGAGATTCCCGATGCCGACCTGCTGGTCGCGGCGCTGTCGGCCTCGGCCGAGCGCAAGGTGCAGCTGAAGTGGAACGTGCGCGGCGAGCGCGCCGGCTATGTGGAGCTGGCCAGCCGCAACGCGCAGCTGACCCTGGCCACTGAACTCAACAGCCGCAATGCGCAGCATGCGCGCAGCGATGCACTGCGCGAGATGCTGGGCCTGGCCGAGCCGGTCAAGCGGGTCGAGTGCTTCGATATCAGCCATACGCTGGGCGAGGCCACTGTGGCCTCGTGCGTGGTGTTCGACGCCGCCGGTCCGGTGCGCGCGCAGTACCGCCGTTTCAACATCAGCGGCATCGAGCCGGGCGACGACTACGCCGCGATGCGCCAGGCCATCGATCGGCGCTTCCGCCGTGCGGTGGAAGAGCAGGGCGTGCTGCCGGACGTACTGCTGATCGACGGTGGTGCCGGTCAGCTGGCGCAGGCGCAGGCTGCGCTGGCCGACCTGGGCGTGGAAGGCGTGCTGCTGGTGGGCGTGGCCAAAGGCGTGGAGCGCCGCGTCGGCCACGAAGCGCTGGTGATGCCCGATGGCCGCGAGCTGCGCCCGGGCGCGGCCAACCCGGCGCTGCAGTTCATCCAGCAGGTGCGCGACGAGGCGCATCGCTTTGCCATCACCGGCCACAGGGGGCGCCGCCAGAAGGCGCGGATGACCAGCAAGCTGGAGGATATCCCCGGCATCGGGCCGCGCCGCCGCGCCAGCCTGCTCAAGCATTTCGGCGGTCTTGTGGGCCTGAAAGCCGCTGGCGAAGCGGAAATCGCCAAGGTGGAAGGCATCAATGACGCCCTCGCGGCACGTATCTACGCTAACCTGCACGGGTTGGCCACGCCTGATGCGGCCGAGTAGAGAGAGAAGCACGCAAGCATGAAGTTGACCCTGCCCACCTGGCTGACGTTGTTGCGGATCGTGATGATCCCGGTGCTGGTGCTGGTGTTCTACCTGCCCTACACCTGGACCAACTTCGCTTCGGCGGCGATCTTCGGCCTGGCCGCGATCACCGACTGGCTCGACGGCTGGATCGCACGCCGTTACCAGCTGGAGTCGGCCTTCGGCGCCTTCCTCGACCCGGTCGCGGACAAGCTGATGGTGGCAGTGGCGCTGTTCCTGATCGTGCAGGGCCACCCGACGCCGTGGATGGCGTTCTGGGCGGCGGTGATCGTCGGCCGTGAGATCGCGGTATCGGCGCTGCGCGAATGGATGGCCGAGCTGGGCCAGCGCGCGAAGGTGCGCGTGGCGATGATCGGCAAGATCAAGACCACCGCGCAGATGGTCGCGCTGCTGTGCCTGCTGTATTCGGTGGCGCCGAACGTGCCGGTGGAAGACATCTGGATGGGCTGGCCGGTGTTCCACATCGGCGACTGGACCCTGGCGATTGCCGCGGTGCTGACCCTGTGGTCGGGCCTGCAGTACCTGCACGCCGCTTGGCCGAGCCTGCGCGATGACGAGCGCGCCGCGCGCGAGCGTGCACGGCAGAAGAAGCTGGGCAACTGAGCCCCGGGGTCGGATCCCTTTCCGAAGGAAAGGGCTCTGACCCCATCGATGCGCTATCCACGCATGGCGTGGATGTACTGGAAATGCTGCGTCCACGGATGGTGCGGATCCATCGGTTTGCGGGGATGCCGTGGTAGATCCACGCCATGCGTGGATAGCGCGGTGCTGGGCGTCTCGCAGGTCCTGAAAAAAGCGCTTGACGCCATTCTTGGAATAGGTAAAATTTCGCCTCCCAAGCGGGAATAGCTCAGTTGGTAGAGCGCAACCTTGCCAAGGTTGAGGTCGCGAGTTCGAGTCTCGTTTCCCGCTCCAGATTCAAGAAGAACGCTCCCGCAAGGGGGCGTTTTTCGTTATGGGCCGTCAACGTGCCCCGAGGTGATTTCGAGCAGAGTATGGGAGTGGCTTGATGTGGTGGGCATCGCCATCTGCTTGCGAGGCTAGGTGCATTGCAGGAAGAGGGCCTAGAACGGCAACCCTCCGGAGACGATCGCCAGTTTTCCGTGCTTGTCGAATGTCATATGGATTCGATAGTTGCCGCATATCCAGCGCATGCGGCTGTTCTCCGGGTTCTTCCATTCTGGTTCGCCAAACATTGACAGGATTTCGTCCCTGCCTTGGCCGAAAGTGAGGTCGTGGGGCAAGGCACCTTGGTAAATGGAAAAGTCCCCAATCTGCCGTCCGTAGTAGCGGAAGTTGGATAGCACCAGCGCATTGGTCGGATAGTCGCGGGCAGGGGAGACCAAAGACTCAGAATCCGAGAGGGTCAGCTCGATACCTAGTGACTCATTTGATAGGTAGGCATCCGTCCATTCGGATTCCAACACGGGAACATCGACTATGCCAAGCTCCATCAGAAGGTGCTGGATTTCTTCTTCGCCGTAGTAGTATCCAAGATGGTCAAAGTGATCCATGTGCGTTCTCGAATGTTCTGATCCGGGCTGGTCGCTCGTCCCTGATTTCCATTGGGAGAAGACGTTGCGTGGAGTGTTCAGTTCCCCGCCGGCCGATTGACAACGTTCAATCGCTTCTGCCAATGCTCACCTGCAGCTTGCCGTTCTCATGTGACGGGTATCGGTTTGATTGGCAATCCCCAAGACTGGCTTGGTGATTCACTGACCGCAAAATATCGATGGTCATCCTGACTCAGTCCATACAAGTTTTCTGAATTGCTGGCTGATCGGAAGAGGTGGCTTCATCCCCACTTCACCCACACCCCATCGCCCTACCATCCGCGCTGGCGAACCTGCATCTCCGATTCTCCAAGGCGATGCAGCCATGCCCCAAACTCCTTCCGCCTACGACCATGATGTGGTCATCGTCGGCGCCAGTTTCGCCGGTGCCGCCTGCGCATTGGCCTCTGTCCAGTACGGGCTGCGCGTCTGCGTGGTGGAACGCAAGGCCGACCCCGGCGGGCGGCTGCACACCACCGGCATCGTGGTGAAGGAAGCGATGGAGCAGACCTGGCTGGGGCGCATGCCCGAACATCTGGTGCAACGGGTCGCCAACGTGCGCCTCTATGCGCCGAACCTGCGCAGCGTATTGCTGGCCGCACCGGGTTACTACTTCCTCACCACCGATACGCCGAACCTGATGCGCTGGCTGGCCAGCGAACTGCACGCGAACGGTGTCGAGCTGCGCCTGCAGCAGTCCTTCACCGACGCCCGTCGCCGCGGTGACGGCTGGCAGGTGGAAGGGGCAGGGAGCTGCGCCTATCTGGTTGGCGCCGATGGCGCGCGCTCACGCGTGGCCCGGCGCACCGGCCTCGGCCAGGTACGTGACAACCTCTACGGCGTAGAACGTGAGTTCGCCGGTCAGCAGGTGGCGCAGGGCGATGCGCTGCATTGCTTCGTCAGCAAGCGCTACGCCCCGGGCTACATCGGCTGGGTCGCCCAGAATCCGAGCGGTCTGCAGGTCGGGTTGGCGCTGCGTCACGATCCGCAACGGGTGCGGCCGCCGGACATTGAGGGTTTCCTCGACCACGTGCGCGGTGTGGTCAACATTCCGCCTTCGGCGCGCCCCTCGGCCACCCGCGCCGGCCTGGTGCCCTGCGGCCGACCGGATGGTCCGATCACTGGCCACCGGCTGATCCTGACCGGCGACGCGGCGGGCATCGTCTCGCCGCTGTCCGCCGGGGGCATCCACTCTTCGCGGCGGCACGGCTGGGCGGTCGGTGAGGCGATTGCCCGCCATCTGCGTGGGCAAGGGCCAGAAGCGGAACGGGTGGCGCGTCAGGTCGCCCCGGCGTTCCATGGCAAGCGCGTGCTGCGCTGGGCGATGGATCATCTGCAGGCCGATTGGCCGCTTGATGTACTGCTGCATACAGCGGTCATGCGGCGCATCGCCGAACAGGTCTACTTCCATCGCCGCGGGCTGCGCACGTGAAGGGAACAGGCAGGGGCGCCTGAACGCCACCCCTGACCCCACGTGAAAATTCCTGTTGACGCCGTGCAGCAATGCCGACACAATAGCGCTCCTTCGACGCAGGTCGAACGAAATCTGCGGGAATAGCTCAGTTGGTAGAGCGCAACCTTGCCAAGGTTGAGGTCGCGAGTTC
>NZ_CP025780.1:1213435-1428825 GCF_003586545.1 Stenotrophomonas sp. Pemsol
CAACCTTGCCAAGGTTGAGGTCGCGAGTTCGAGTCTCGTTTCCCGCTCCAGATTCAAGAAGAACGCTCCCGGAAGGGGGCGTTTTTCGTTTGTCGGACCGGATGCGCCCATGGGTCGCCAGCGAGCGTTCGAGGCCCGCGGAGTGGTCAGCGCGACCACGATGCACCGACAGCCACCGCCGTGATCGAAGCGATTGGCTGCCAGCGGCGAGGATGTTCACGCGTGTGGCACGTCGAGGCGGGGAGACGTCCCAATGTGCAATGCGCCGTGAAAAGCATCCAGTGTTCTGTCCCGGGAACACGTTGAAAGCGCAGTGAAAGGCTGGGTCGGCGTTGCCTGAACCGCACGCGTGTTGTGACCGTTTTCGGACCAATTCTCCATGTTCGCTCCACAATCGCACGGTAGCCTTCATGCTCCTTCTACACGTTGGCGGGCTGGTGGTCAGGCGTATCACTCCAGTGGCAGTGCCCAGGACCGGGCGCGGACTCTCCCTGCAGGCAGTGCTGCGCCCGGGCGCGCTGCTGACCAGCCTGGCGCTGGCGGGTTGCATGTCGGTGCCGGCTCCGGACCTGCCTGATCGCACACCCAGCACCTGGACCCAGGTGCCGCAGGGCCAGGGCGTGGCGGTGGATGCCAGGCAGTGGTGGAAGGTGCTGGCCGACCCGGCGCTGGACGGCCTGGTCGATCAAGCCATCGCCGGCAACCTTGATCTGCAGCAGGCCACGTTGCGCCTGCAAGCAGTGCGGATCGTCGCCGGCACCTCGGATTCGCGCTTCCTGCCGGAGATCTCGGCCAGCGCCAAGCAGGTACAGGACGCCGCCGCGGTCGACACCTATTTCCATGCAGGCATCGAAGCGATCTGGGACCTGGGCCTGTTCGGCGCCGCCGAGAGTGCCCATCTCAGCGCGCAGGCCTCGGCCGGCAATGCCGAGGCGTTGCGCAATGCCGCACAAGTGGCGGTGATTGCCGACGTGGTGCGCAGCTATCTGGACCTGACCGTAGCGCAGGCCCAGCAGGATCTGCTGGTCAGACAGCAGGCCGTGGATGATCGCGGCGAACAACTGGCACGGGTTCGCCTGCGCCTGCGCCTGGATGAGCCGGGCGAGCTGGAACGCCTGCGCGCGCGCCAGGCGGCGACCCGGGCAGCGACGGCGCAGGCCCGCGAAAATGCGGACAACGCGGCCCGCGCGCTGGCGCTGCTGCTGGGGCGTGACGGGCCGGATCCCGCCTGGCGCGCGTACCGCGCGCCGCCGAAGCTCGGTGCATTCTCGCTGCAGCAGGTCCCTGCGGATCTGCTGCGCTACCGCCCGCAGATCCTGCTGGCCGAATCAGAGGTGATGCAGGCAGCGGCCAGCAAGGGTTCGGCGCGCGCAGCGATGTATCCACGGGTCAGCCTTGGCGGCTCCATCCTGTACGCATACAACCTCACCCAGAACGCCCGCTCCAATTCCGATTCGAGCCCGTCGATCGGCCCGTACATCGATATTCCGCTATGGGACTGGGGCCAGCGTCGCGCGCGCTTCCATGCCAATGAAAAGCAGCTGGATGCCGCCTTGCTCGGATACCGCAAGGCGGTGCTGGAAGGCGTGAGCGAAGTGGAAGGCGCGCTGGGCAGCCTGGCGCGGCAGGACAGCGGCATCCAGTCGTTGCGCGCGGCCAACGACGCCGCCGGGCAGCAGGTCAAGCGCCAGGCGCGGCAGGTGCAGCTGGGTCTGTCCAGCGAGTTCGATGGACTCGACACGCAACGCGCCGCACTCGCCTCGCAGGCTGATCTGATCGCTGCGCAGGGTGCGCGCGTTCTGGCCTTTGCATCGCTGTACCGCGCCCTCGGCGGCGCCCCGCTGCCTGCCGAGGGTGAGGGCGAACCACAATGATCGCACTCGCCCGCAAGACCCTGGCCTATGAGTGGCGCCGGTTCCTGCCGGTGGTGCTGGCGATGTGTTTTGCCGGTGTGCTGTTGATCGTGCAGGCCGCACTGGTGCTGGGCATCTTCGGTACCGCTGCGATCTATGTGAAAGCGTCCTCGGCTGATATCTGGGCTGGTTTCCCCGGCACCCAGAGTGTGAATTACGGCCATGCAATCAGCGCGGATGTGGAAAGCCATCTACGCATGGACCCGGATGTCACCCGCGTCGAGCCCTACGAGTGGGTCGATGGCGAATGGCGATCCGGCGCGCAGGGCACCGGCAATGTGTCGGTGTACCTGTCCGGTATCTCCACCCGGGACGATGCGATGATGTTCGCGCGCATCCTCCCTGCCAACCTGCGCGCGCAGCTGCGCGAGCCGGGTGCGGTGATCGTCGACAGCGCCGATCTGGATACGCTGGGCGTGGACCTGCAGAACAACCGTGCCTGGATCAATGGCAAGGCGGTGCGCGTGGTCGCTGCACAACCGGGCCTGCGGGGCCTGGGCGGCGTCAACGTGCTGGCCTCGCTGGATACTGCGCGTGCCATCGCCGGTACCGACCCACATGAGGGCAGTACCTACTTCGTGGCGGGCCTGCGCTCGCCGGACCTGGCCGGTCGTGTGCGTGACCGCTTGTCCGCGTCGATGGGCCGGGCCACGCCGGTCGAGTTCTGGACCGCGCCGGAATTCGCCAGCCGCTCTCAGCAGTACTGGTTGTTCGATACCGGCGCGGGCATCGCGGTGTTGTTCATGGCCGTCATCGTCTGCTTCGTCGGCGCGGTGATCACCAACCAGTCGTTCGCGTCGGTGGTGGCTGGCTCAGTGCGCGAGTACGCCACGCTCAATGCGCTCGGTGCCGGTCGCTACGCGCTGGCGCGGGTGGTGTTCGAGCAGGCCTTGCTGATCGGCGGCGTGGGCATGTTGCTGGCGGCGGCGTTCAGTACCGTGGTGCTGCTGATCGCGCAGACCCAGCGCGTACCGGTGCAGCTGACGCCGATGGTGATCCTCGGCTGCGTGGCGCTGGTGGCGGTGATGGCCATGCTCTCCAGCATCATGGCGGTGCGCAGTGTCGTCCGCTCCGATCCATCGTTGCTGCTGCGTTGAGGACCGGCCGATGACTTCCGCACGCACCATCGCCCCGACCCTGCAGGCCGACGCATTGGAAAAAGGCTTCATGTCCGGTGATGTGCAGGTGCCGGTGCTGCGTGGCCTGTCGCTGGACATCTATCCCGGCGAGCTGACCCTGGTATCAGGCCCGTCCGGCTGCGGCAAGAGCACGCTGCTGTCGCTGCTGTCCGGCCTGTCCGCGCCCGATGGCGGTCGCGTGCACGCGCTGGGCCAGGATGTGGGCCACATGACCCGCAGTGAAGTGGAGCGTTTCCGCCTGCACCATGTCGGCTTCGTGTTCCAGGGCTTCAACCTGTTCCCGGCACTGACCGCGCTGGAGCAGGTGCAGCTGCCACTGGGCTACCGCGGCATGCGCAATCGCGAAAGCGAGCCGCTGGCCCGCAAGGCGCTGGAAGAAGTCGGCCTCGGCCATCGAAGCCACATGCGCCCGGCGCAGCTGTCCGGTGGCGAGAAACAGCGCGTGGCGGTTGCCCGCGCGTTTGCCAAGTCGCCGACCCTGATCTTCGCAGACGAACCCACCAGCGCGCTGGATGCCGAGAACGGCCAGCGCGTGATCGACATCCTGCATCGCTACGCACGTGCGCATGGCGCCACCGTGCTGTGCGTGAGCCACGATCCGCGCCTGATCCGGCATGCCGATCGGGTGATCGCCATGGAAGACGGCATGGTCCGTGATGACCGCCGCCAGAACGAAACCGTAGAGTCCGCCCCATGACCAAGACGTCGCATCTGCTTCCCCTCAGCCTGGCCCTGTCCGCGGCACTGCTGCTCGGCGCCTGTTCCAGGGAAGCGCCCACCGCTGCATCGGCCCCCTCAGGCAAGGAGGGTACTGCCGCCGCCGGCAAGGTCGCCGTGGCGCGGGGCATCATTGACGTCGAAGGTGGCCTGATCGCACTGGCGCCGCCGGTGGATGGCTCGATCACTGCAGCGCCGGTGAAGGAAGGCGCCACGGTGAAGAAGGGGCAGTTGCTGCTGTCGCTGGATGGCGCCCTGTTGCAGCAGGAAGTGGCAATGGCCACCGCCGATCTGGCCTTGGCCAATGACCGCCTGAAGGGCAGCCAGGCGCAGCTGCGCGAACTGGAACGCAACGCCACCCGCCTGTCCACGGGCGCCAGCGAAGGTGTGTCCTCGAACCAGCAGGCCGATGCGGCCAAACAGCAGTTGGCCGGTGTGCGTGCCGATGTCGACGTGGCCGGTGCGCAGGTCGACATGGCGCAGCACAAGCTGGAGCACGCGAAGCTGAGACTGCAGCAGATGTCGTTGAGCGCGCCGGAAGCCGGCACCGTGGTCGGCCAGGTGCCGGGCGTCGGCGCCTTCGTGCAGGCCGGCAAGCCGGCGATCTCGTTGTTGCCGGCGCGCCCGCTGCAGGTGCGCGCCGAACTCAGCGCCGCCTACGCCGATGCGGTGCAGGTAGGCATGAAAGCGGCGGTGGTACCGGACAGTGATGGTGCCGAGAACACCGGCACGCTGCCGACCGCACGCGTGGTACGCATCAGCCCTGTGTTCGCGCAGGCACGCCTGCCTGAAGATGCAGGGCGTGGCGTGGCCAAGGTGGTGGAGTGTGTGCTGGAGTTCGATGGCGAGGCCAAGGCGCGCTTCGGCCAGCATGTGCGGGTAGAGTTCCGGAAGTAGGCCTCTAGCGCTGCGGCGGGGGAGTCTGTGGTGACCCGCGCCGCCAGAGCGCCCGCCACGCGCTCACCGCCGACACCCCGCACAGCGCCAGCAGCAATCCCACGTCCAGCAGCAGCAACCACAGCAGGTGCATGCCTTGTACCGGCGGCTGGTGCATCGCCGACAGCATCCACGGTATCGACCACACCAGCAGCAGGGCGAAGGCGATAAGCAGGCGCAGCCACAGGCGTTTGAGTTTCCACGGGCGCACGATCAGTGCCGCCACCACCAGTTCAACCGTGCCCAGCAACGCGAACACGACGACGGTGCTGGTCGGATAGGGCAGCTGGGCGCCTTCCAGGCGATGCAGCAGCCAGTAGTCCGGAGTGAAGCCAGCATTGACAAGTGCGGCGATCAGCGCCAACCAGGTCAGCGCGACCAGCAACCAGAACAGGCGGACGTAGCGTCTCGGCATCGGGGGTGTCCGTGCTTGGGCGGGGCAGCGTAACCCAGTGCGGACGCCCGTGATCGCATGATGTGAAGACTGTTGACGGCGTGAAGGAATTTGGACACAATAGCGCTCCTTCGACGCAGGTCGAATGGAATCTGCGGGAATAGCTCAGTTGGTAGAGCGCAACCTTGCCAAGGTTGAGGTCGCGAGTTCGAGTCTCGTTTCCCGCTCCAGATTCTACAGGGCCCCGGTAGGGGCCTTGTTTTTCTCCCGCCACGGCAAGGCGGGGCACGTTGGGCCACAAGGCTTTACGCGCAGTCAGAAAAGTGAAATCGCTGGTGTGTTTTCCGGATTTCCGGTAGCATGTCGGCTTACGCGGGAATAGCTCAGTTGGTAGAGCGCAACCTTGCCAAGGTTGAGGTCGCGAGTTCGAGTCTCGTTTCCCGCTCCATGTTCCGACAGGCCCCATCTTGGGGTTTTGTCTTGTCAGGGCTAGGTTCCTGGCGCGCAGTACGTTGGCCTCATGGCAGAGTGGCTATGCACCGGATTGCAAATCCGTTTACAGCGGTTCGATTCCGCTTGAGGCCTCCAATTGAAAAGCCCTGACTCCGGTCAGGGTTTTTTTGTTTGGCTGCGATCAATTCCCCGCTCGCGCGATCACCGCCCGGCAGTCAGTCATGGCAGATGCGGCGGCGCTACACTTGCCTGATGAACCAGATTGATCACTTCCGCGGCGCCTTGCTCGGCCTGGCGTGCGGCGATGCCGTCGGTACCACGCTGGAGTTCAAGCCTCGTGGCAGCTTCACCCCGATCACCGACATGGTAGGTGGTGGGCCGTTCCAGCTGCAGCCGGGGCAATGGACCGACGATACCTCCATGGCGATGTGCCTGGCCGAGAGCCTGGTGCGTTGTGACACCTTGGATGTGCACGATCAGATGAACCGCTACGCCAACTGGTACCGGCATGGGTACTGGAGTGCGACCGGCGAGTGCTTCGATATCGGTATGGCAACGCGGGCTGCCATCGACCGGTTCCTGCAGGACGGCCAACCGCTGGCGGGTAGTGACGACCCACGCAGCGCTGGCAATGGCTCGATCATGCGTTTGGCGCCGGTGGCATTGCGCTACGCCGGGACTCCCGACCTGCAGGCAATGGCCGAGCTGAGTTCGCGAACGACGCACGCTGCGCAGGAGTGCCTGGAGGCGTGCCGCTTGCTGGCGGTCGCGCTGGAGCGGGCGTTGGCAGGTGGCACCCGTGACGCGGTGCTGGATCTCAGCAATGTCCCTGTCGAGAGCGCACGGCTGCAGCAGATCGCGGCGGGCGGCTACCGCGGTGCCGCGCGTGAGCAGATCCGTGGCAATGGCTATGTTGTCGACAGTCTGGAAGCTGCACTCTGGTGCTTTGATCGCCACGACACCTTTGAAGCCGTCGTACTCGAGGCGGCCAATCTTGGCGAGGACGCCGACACCACGGCCGCCATTGCGGGGCAGCTGGCGGGCGCATTCCATGGTGCGCGCGGAATCCCCGGGCGGTGGTTGCAGCGGCTGGCCCTGCGTGCCGAAATCCAGGCGCTGGCCGATGCGCTGCACGCCTTGAACCAGGGCAGCGACCGCGCTGCGTGAGTCGGGTTCCCTGCCTGTGAACTGCGCCGGCAGGATGCTCCCTGCCGCCGCCATTTCCGACGCCGCGCTGCATCACCTGCAGCAGTCCGCCGCGCCCCGGTCGCCAGTCTCAGCCGGCCACGACATGGAAAGGCGCTATGGTCGAGTTCCACGTCTCAGGGAGCCGCAATGGCGAGCAAGGACATCACGCGTCGTTCCAGCCACGGAGCGAAACGGAAATGAGCAAAGTCACGGCAGATGTGCGCTGGTTGACCTTCCGCTTGAAGAACGGGCAATCCATTGGCCCTGATCGGCTGAAGGACGGATGGGTCATCGCCTCGGAAACCGCCCGCTGCGGGGTGCGCCGCGAGCATATCGAAGGGTCGGGCCTGGTGTATGCCCTGTACGCGCCGGCCAACCTGGCCTCACCACGGCGCGCGGAAATGCGCATGCGCGAATTCCTGATGAGCTCGGGCTATACCTTCACGATGGGCACGCTGGGCGGCTGAGCTGCGCGCGGGCCGCGATTGCTCAACGCTGCGCGGCCTTCAACGCCTCGATGATCTGCGCGCCGGAGAAGCCACAATGGCCTTCACCAACGGGCGGCAGCACCTGTGGCAGCGGACGGGCGCCGGCCCGTGCGGCCGTCTGCGGATACACCGTCTGCATGCGCGGCACGATCGTCGGGTCGTTGTTGTTGAACTGGATCACCAGCGGTCGCCTCAACGCACCGCTCAATGCCAGCTCCCTGCGGACAGCGGCCTGCGCGGCAGGCACGGCGTCGACACGTTGCACGCCGGCATTGAACGCCATGTCGTCACCGAAGCCGCTGTAAGCCACACCTGTGTTGCCCACCGGCATGCCGCCACTGCGCGTGGCCAGTTCGTGCAGGACCAGAGCATGCAGGCTGATCGTGCCGGCCAGTGCATCAGCTGACACCTGCAGCCGCTGTGCCAGCAACGCGGCATGTGACGGGCTGCGTTGCAGCGCATTGGAGATGCCTTGGTACAGTTCGCCCTGTGGCAGCGCAGCCGCTTCGCGTGAGACCAGTCCCGCAGCAGGCAGGCCTTCGGCCTTGGCAAAGAAGTAATCGAAAGCGACCAGCGTGGTCAGCAGATCACTCGCGATCTGTTCGCCACTGAGATTGGCGCCGCATAGCGACACACCACCGGCGTAGTGTTGCGGGAACCGCTCGAGGCTGGCGACGGTCACGGCGCCGCCCATCGAAAATCCCAGCATCCAGACATGGCGCACATGCTTGAGTTCAGCCACTGCATGCCGGCGCAGGCGTTCCATGTCGGTGATCGCATCGGCCACCGCCCAGCCCTGGCTGGCATAGGCGCTCTGCGCGACGGCGTAGCCTGCAGCCAGCAGTGGCGCGGTGCCGTCATTGGCGGCCATCGGCGTAGCACGTGGCACGCCTACCGGCTCGTAGCCGTGCGCCAGCATCACCAGGTCACCGTTCCAGTCGGCCGGCACGTCCAGGCGCCACGGCGCGCCCTGCAGCTCGCCGCTCAGCGTGCGTGCCGCCGTTGGCGCTGACGCCAGCAAGGTCGTCGAAGGCAGCAGCAGGCCGAGGGCGAGGGCGCATCGAAGCAGGGCGGGCATCGGGGTCATTCCATGCGGGAATGACCCCGAGCATAGATGCCAGCGAAATGTTGCGCGCGCTGCACTGCCGCAGGAAGGGCGGGCTGGGGGGGGGGACACCCGCTCCCCGAGTTGATCACGTCCGCTACGGGGGTGATTCCGATACGATGTGTCGCCTTGATCTCTTTCTACTTTACCCAGGGTCTCGTCATGGTCGACCGTCTCGCCATTCTGCTTGAACGCTTTGCGGTTACCGCCTCGGTGTTCCATGCCGGCGCGCTGTGCGGCATCAACTCGCTGGCGGGCGAGGATGACGCTGGGCAGCTGCATCTGGTGCGACGTGGCCCGTTGCAGGTCAGCCATGGCCAGCAGACCGTCCAGGTCGAGGTGCCGAGCCTGCTGCTGTACCCACGGCCGATGCCGCATCGGTTCAGCACCGATCCGCAGCACGGCGCCGACATGGCCTGCGCTAATCTGAATTTCGAGGGCGGGCGGCTCAACCCGATCAGCGCGGCGTTGCCCGATTTCATCTGCCTGCCGCTGGCCGATCTGTACGGCGGCAACGCAGCGCTGGAGCTGCTGTTCGAAGAAGCCTTCGAGCAGCGCTGCGGGCGTGCGGCGATGGTCAACCGGCTGTTCGAGGTGGTGATGATCCAGGTGCTGCGGCAGCTGATGGAAGGGGGCGAGATGCGTGGTGGCCTGTTTGCCGGGCTGGGGCATCCGCGGCTGCGGCTGGCGCTGGTGGCGATGCATGAGGCGCCCGCACAGTCCTGGACCCTGGAAGACCTGGCCGAGGTGGCCGGCATGTCACGCAGCGTCTTTGCTGCCAGTTTCCGTGAGGCGATGGGCACTACCCCGGGCCAGTACCTGCAGGGTTGGCGGGTGGGCCTGGCACAGCAGGCGCTGCGCCAGGGGCGCCCATTGAAGCGGATCGCTGACGACGTCGGCTATGGCAGCGAAGCCGCACTGTCGCGTGCATTCAAGGCACATACCGGACAGTCGCCGCGGGAGTGGCGCGGACAGGCCCGCGCCGGCGCGGGCTGAGCCTCAGCCCAGCACCAGCCGGGCCAGTTTCATGCCACCGAACAGGCCAACCAGGCCCAGTGCCACCGAACCGCCGGCGTACAACGCTGCCAGGCCATGCTGGCCGCGCTGCAGCAGCAGTCCGATTTCCAGTGCGTAGGTAGAAAATGTGGTGTAGCCGCCGAGGACGCCGGTGGCCAGCAGAAGGCGCAGCTGCGGCGACGCGCCATTGCGCAGGGCGAAGGCTTCGACCAGCGCGCCCATCAGCAGTGCACCGCTGATGTTGATCAGGAAGGTCGACCACGGCCACGGGCTGCCGACCGCTACCCGCGTACCGATCAGGTTGCAGGCATGGCGAAGGCAGGCGCCGAGCCCGCCGCCGACGAAGACCAGCAGATAATTGTTCAATGCGTGCATCACATGCCTCGGTTGCGGGTTCGCTGATTTGATGGCGAACGCCGACGGCAGGCACGGCCCGCCATCGACGAAGACCGGTTCGTCCTGGCAGGAGCCATCAGCCCTTTCGGGCGGTTATCGGGGGAGCCCCATCCCCATCCGCGACCATGCTACCAGTGGTAGTGCATTCACGTCATCGAGGTCGTCAGCACCCGGATGACCTTGCTGCGGCTGAAGCCGTCCATCAGCAGTTCGAAGGCCAGCAGGTCCAGGGCCGCGTGGCGGCGATGGTCGATCTGCAATCCCTTCTCCTCCACCAGATGGCTGACCAGTTCGTAGGCGTCCTGCCAGACATCCAGGTGGGCCTGGCTGGGGATATAGGTATTGCCCCGCTCACCGACGCCAAGCCCGCTCACGCCGTACAGCAGTTCACGCGCGTCCAGTTTGGCCGCATCGGCGATGCGGAACAGCTGTTCGGCCTTCACATGGGCGGGGCTGACATGGTCGTTGAGCCAGTTGCTGATGGTTGCCGTCGTCGAATCGGCGGCGCGGGCCAGATCGGCCGGGCGAGGGTGCCCGGCTTTCTTCATGGCAATGGCGAGTCGTTGGCCGAGAGTATTCATCTATGCAAGCCAGCTTAACGCGTGGATCGCAAAGTTCCCTTGTTCCAAGAATAAGTCTGGTTAACAGAAGGACCGACCGTGACCGAATTCTGGAGCAAGGGGCAGGTACGCGCCCGGCTGGGTTTCCGGACCGATGCCGAACTGGCGCGCTTTTTTGGCATAAGCCGATCTGCCGTGTCGCAATGGCCCAAGAACTTCCCGATTCCTGCGCTACGCCAATACATCCTGCATCAGCGCTATCCCAACCTGTTCCCCGCGACTGAGGATACGCAGGGCGAGTAAGCCTCAACTGCGCCGCCTTTTGTCGCATATAGCACCCTAAGCGGCATTTGCTAAGTATGCTTAGCAATATTGGAAACTTCGATGAAACGGGGCTGGCCCATCGATGGCGCCTACCAGGGCGGGACCGGGGAAATCGGGGCAGTGTGTCGGGTCCGACCCATCCGGGCACCCCGTCTCCCCGTATGTGGTTTCGTGAACGATTAATAATTTCGATCACGAAAGTCGCGGTATGTAATTGACCTGTCGTGAAATCTATGACTAATTGGGATCAATCGGACGTGAAGCCCGGGAGTCTTTCAGTAGCTCGCAAGTGAGTCGGTAGACCGTCAACGATGCAGAACAAGTCCAACGGAGGTCGTATGGAATACGGCATGCATGGCTTGGCTGAACGGGTACGCCGCGAACTGGAAGCCAGTTATCACAAACACGGATGCGGTCCGGCGTTCTGGGATACCTACCAGCAGGTGCTGGACCGCCTGGTCCCGCAGGGGACCGAGCGTACCGAAGTCACCAATGAAATGGCGCTGATCATCGAGCAGCTGGGCATCGTGCGACGTGCGCAGCTGGTGCCGCCGCACGCCAACGGGCCGCGTTGATCCGTTGATTCAAAGCAGGCGCCAGGCGCCGCAGGCCAACAGCGTCAGCAGCATCGACAGCAGTGCCAGGGTCCGCGGTCGCCACCATTGCCGCGGTTGCCCGGCCATGGCCTGCGGACTGCAGTAGCGCACCAGCCCCGGGCCGAAACCGGCCTGGTGCTGCTGCCGCGAGCAGGCCTCCAGGCAGGCGCCGCAGGCCAGGCAATCGGCCTGAGGTCCCTGGCGGATATCCAGTTGCATTGGGCAGGCGCTGACACAGGCAGCGCAATCGGTGCAGTCGCCCAGGCGGTCGGCGCTGAAGGTGGGCATCGGTCCGGCCAGCAGCGGATGTGCAGCGCGGAACACGTAGTCCTGTGCGGTGGTCGGGTCGAGCAGGCCACGGCCGCGTCCGAGCACGCCCCCCAGCCCCGACGGACGCATGCCGCGCGGTTCGCCGCGGCGCGCGTCGTACAACATGCGGGGTGTATGCGGATCGGTCAGCAGCGGCTGCAGGCGCGCGAACGGGCACAGCGAACGGCACACCTGCTCGCGCAGGAAGCCGGCATTGCCCCAGGTGGCGGCGGCATAGAACAGCACCCAGAACGTTTCCCAGCCGCTCCAGCCGGCATGCGGCGCGGCGGCCACCAGTTCTTCGATCGGGCTGAACAGACCGACGAACGTGACGCCGGTCCACAGCGACAGCAGCCCCCATGCCACCTGGGTGGCAGGGCGCACGGCGGGCGCTGGCAAGGCCCGGGCCATGGCGCGCGCAATCCAGTCGAAGGCGCGGCGCCATAGCGTCTGTGGGCAGGCGTGGCCGCACCAGATGCGGCCGGCGAGGTGGGTGAGCAGCGCGAGGCCCACCGCCAGCACCGCCAGCAACCCTATCAGCACGCCAACATCGCCGGGCCACAATGTCCAGCCAAACAGGTCAAAGCGCCGTGCGTTGATGTCCAGCAGCAGGGCCTGCCGCCCATTCCAGCGCAGCCATGGCAGGGCATAGAACAAGGCCAGCAAGAGCATGCTGAGCGCGGCGCGCCAATGCCAGCGGCGTGGGATTCCGGTGCAGGCCGTACTCATCCCAGCGGCAGCTCGTCGTCGTCGTCGCTTGGCATCGGTCGCTGCAGGTACCAGGTGACCGCGCTGGACAGTGCGGTCACCGACCAGAACATGAAGAATCCTGCCGTATAGCCCAGTTCGCGGCTGATCGCCGTACCCGGAAAGCTGATCGCCTGCAGACGCAGCGGGTCGACAAAGGCGAAGAACACCACGCTGGCCAGGCCTGCAGCGATGAAGCTGGGCCAGAGGATGGCGCCCCAGTGCTGGATCAGCTGCTGGCGGCGGCTGGGAGAGGGTCTGTTCATGCTGTCCCGGGTCGGAATGAGGGCGGCGCGTATACTCCGCCGAGGCTGGCGCAGCATCCGCAGGGCATGCTTCCTGCAGGAATGCCAGACTAGGTGCAGCGGACTGCGCCGACATTGATCTGGATCAACGGCGGTGCCGGCCAGCTACGGCACACTGCCGGCAAGCTTTGGGTACCCCGATGAACGCAATATCGCCGCCTGTCCTGCCCGTCGCCTCGCCCGGGCTGTGCACTGAGCAGGAAGTGACCCGCCTGGTCCACGACTTCTATGCACGCGTGCGCGAGGAAGAGCGGTTGGGGCCTGTGTTCGAGGCACACGTCCACGACTGGCCGGAACATCTGGCGCAGCTGGTCGATTTCTGGTCGGCAATGCTGCGCGGCACGCGCCGCTTCAAGGGCTCGCCGATGTCCAAGCACATGGCCATCGAGCTGGACAAGGACCTGTTCGACCGCTGGCTGGTGCTGTTCCGGATCACCACCGCCGAGTGCGGCAACCCGCCCATGCAGGCGCTGGCCAACGACGTGGCCGCGCGCATCGGTGACACCTTCTGGAAGCGCTACCAGATGCTGCGCTGACCGCAGGTCGGCCTCCCGGTGCTGGAAATCCCCACCCGCGATTGATCTGGGTCAAGGCGGTGGCGTCCGCCCGGCGCGATGCTGGCGGCATGGACACGTTCTCACCCGCCGCCGGCGGTCTTGCCTGGACCTTCGACCCCGACCTGCTGCGCCGGCATGACCGGCCGGGGCCGCGCTACACCTCGTATCCGACCGCGCCTCACTTCCACGATGGCTTCGATGCGCCGGCACTGCGCCAGGCAATCGCCGACAGCAACCAGCTGGCCCGCGCGCTGTCGCTGTACGTGCATGTACCGTTCTGCTCCAGTCCCTGCTTCTACTGCGGCTGCAACCGGGTGATCACCCGCGACCGCGGCCGTGGCCACAGCTACGTCGCGCGCGTGCTGGCCGAGGCCGACCTGCTGGCGCCGCAGTTCGAGGACGGCCGTGAAGTCATTCAGCTTCACCTGGGCGGTGGCACGCCGAATTTCCTCGAGGCCGAGGCGATGACCACGCTGGTGGAAGGGCTGCGCCGGCGCTTCGATTTCAGTGATTCACCGCAGCGCGATTTCTCGATCGAACTCGATCCGCGCTTCATCGATACCCGCGATGTCGCCATGCTGGCGCGGCTGGGCTTCAACCGCGCCAGCCTGGGCGTGCAGGATTTCGACCCACAGGTACAGGAAGCGATCAACCGCGTGCAGGGCGTGCAGCAGACGCTGGACATCCTGCAGGCCTGCCGCGACAGCGGCATGCGTTCGGTCAACGTCGACCTGATCTACGGGCTGCCGGGACAGAGCCTGGAAGGATTTGGCCGCACCCTGGAACGGGTGCTGGCATTGCGCCCGGATCGCCTGGCGGTGTACGGCTACGCACACCTGCCGCATCTGTTCCGCGCACAGAAGCAGATCGACGAACGCCGCTTGCCTTCGCCGGAAGACAAGCTGGCGCTGCTGGGCCTGGCGGTGGAGAGGCTCTCCACTGCGGGCTACCAGTACATCGGCATGGATCACTTCGCACTGCCGGAAGAAGATCTGTCACGCGCGCAGCGCGCCGGCCAGCTGCATCGCAATTTCATGGGCTATACCACCCACGCCGATACCGATCTGCTCGGCCTGGGCGTGAGTGCGATCAGCCACATCGGTGCCACCTACAGCCAGAATCCGCGCGACCTGCCGTCATGGGAGGATGCCGTGGACCAGGGGCAGTTGCCGGTGTGGCGCGGCGTGGCGCTCAGCGCCGACGACCAGCTGCGCGCAGAACTGATCCAGCAGCTGATGTGCCAGGGCGAAGTGGACGGTGCGGTGCTGGGCCAGCGCCATGGCGTGGATTTCGAGCAGTACTTCGCCGAAGACCTGCGTTCGGTGCAGCGGCTGCAGGAGGACGGTCTGGCCGAGTACCGTGACGGTATAGTGCGCGCCAGCGAGCCTGGACGGCCGTTGCTGCGGCTGCTGGCGATGTGCTTCGACCCGTACCTGCGTGCGGCCTGCGAGCAGCCGCGCTACTCGCGTGCGATCTGACGTTCGTCGTGAAAAGTGCGATGGTGCCCGGAGCCGGAATCGAACCGGCATGGGGTTGCCCCCGGCGGATTTTAAGTCCGATGCGTCTACCAGTTTCGCCATCCGGGCCTGCAGCGCGGCGCCGATTGTAGCCCAGCTGCGGAATCCCGACTGGATTGCAGTGGAGCGGCGGTGTGCTTAACTGTCGCTCCCATTCATGTCATAGTCCAAAGCATCGTTCCCAGGGGGGAGCCACCCGATGTCGCTGCACGCGATTGCCTATGCCAGCGAGGCCCGCGCCGACCTGCAGACAACCGATCTTGACCGCCTGCTGGCCGATGCCACCGCATTCAACCGAGTAGCCGGTGTCACGGGTGTGCTGATGTTCGATGGCAGCCGTTTCCTGCAGTACCTGGAAGGCCCGGAGGATGGCATCGATTCGGTGTACCAGCGCATCGCCAATGCGCGTAGCCATGGACAACTGAAGGTGCTGTGCCGCGCGCCGGTGGCGCAGCGGGCATTCCCGCGCTGGTCGATGGGGACCCGGCGCATTGAGGCAGAACTGCTGGTACAGATCGTCGACGCCTCATGGCCGGGCTTCGTGCTTGGCTGCGGTGGCTTCGAGCGCCTGCTGCAGGCCTGGACCGGCGCCGATGGTGAACTGGAGCCGGCCGCGGTCGCACTGGGCTCCTGACCCCACCTTGGCGGCCGGGCACCCGGGCCGTTAGGCTGTAGCCTTTCTGGCATGGATCTTCCCGGAGTGGCAAAGCGAATGAGTAGGTCGGCCATGCCCATGGCAGTACGCATGCGATTTCAGCCGTTGCATGGGATGTGGCGTTGAGCGCGCCGCTTGCGGCAGCGGCGGCGCCGCGCTTCGCGGTGATCGGGCTGGGCTACGTGGGCCTGCCGCTGGCGGTGGCCTTCGGCCGGCACTGGCCCACGCTGGGCTTCGACATCGATGCTGATCGCATCGCCGAGCTCCGCGACGGCCAGGACCATACGCTGGAAATGGAGGCCGATGAGCTGGCCAGTGCACAGCAGTTGCAGTACGGCAGCGATCCGGCATTGCTCGATGCCTGCAATGTCTACATCGTTACCGTGCCGACCCCGATCGACGCCTATGAGCAGCCCGATCTGGAGCCGCTGCGTTCGGCAACGCGGCTGATCGCCAGCCACCTGCGTGCGGGTGACCTGGTGATCTACGAATCCACGGTGTACCCCGGCACCACCGAAGAGGTCTGCGTGCCGTTGCTGGAGCAGCTTTCCGGGCTGCGCTTCAACGAAGACTTCTACTGTGGTTACAGCCCGGAGCGGGTCAGCCCCGGCGACCGCCAGCGGCGCCTGGCCGATATCCGCAAGATCACCTCGGGGTCGACACCGGAAGTGGCTGCGGTGATTGATGGCCTGTACCAGCGCATCATCGCCGCCGGCACCTTCCCGGCGCCGTCAATGCGTGTGGCCGAAGCGGCCAAGGTGGTGGAGAACATCCAGCGTGACGTCAACATCGCGCTGGTCAATGAGTTGGCGCTGATCTTCGACCGGCTCGGCATCGACACCCAGGATGTGCTCGACGCCGCCGGCAGCAAGTGGAACTTCCTGCCATTCCGGCCGGGCCTGGTCGGCGGCCACTGCATCGGCGTGGACCCGTACTACCTGCTGCACAAGTCCGAGAGCGTGGGCTACCACCCGGACCTGATCCACACCGCGCGGCAGGTCAACAACCGCGTCGGCGAGCATGTGGCGTCGCGTGTGCTGGCAATGCTGGCCGAACGTGGCCGCGTACCTGCGCAGTCGCGTATCCTGGTGCTGGGCGTGACCTTCAAGGAGGATTGCCCGGACCTGCGCAACAGCCGCGCGCTGGAACTGGCGCAGCGCCTGCGTGATGCCGGCGCACAGGTGGAGGTCAGCGACCCGTGGGTCGGCCCGGCGGCATTGGCCGACGCGGGCGTGCACTGGCTGGCCGAGCCGGTGGCGGGGAGTTACGACGCCGTAGTCCTGGCAGTGGCCCATGCCCGATTCAAAGCCATGGATGACGCCGCAATCCAGGCGCTGCTGGCACCCGGCGGCATCGTCTACGACGTGAAATCGGCCTGGCCGCGCAATGTGGTTGACGGTCGCCTGTAAACGCCGGTGACGGCCGGCGCGGTAGACTCGCAGGCAGTTGCAACCAAGGAACGCCATGCACCGGTATATCGTCTACCTGCTCGCCATCCTGATGTTTCCCATCTGCCTGTGGTTGGCCACGATCTGGCCGGCCTGGTACTGGGGCGTCGGCCTGACTGCCGCGATGGTGGCGCTGGGGACCTGGGATCTGCTGCAGAAGCGCAGCACGCTGCGCCGCAACTATCCGGTGATGGCGCATTTCCGCTATGGCCTGGAATCAATCGGCCCGGAAATCCGCCAGTACTTCGTGCAGAGCGACCTGGAGGACGTGCCGTTCTCGCGCCAGCAGCGTGCGCTGATCTACCAGCGCGCAAAGAACGAAATGGACACGGTGCCCTTCGGTACCCTGCGCAGTACCTATGCGGTGGATTACGAGTGGATCAACCATTCGCTGGCTCCCACCTCCATTGCCAAGCATGATTTCCGCGTGCTGATTGGGCCGAACTGCGCCAAGCCTTATTCGGCCAGCGTGTTCAACATCTCGGCGATGAGCTTCGGTTCGCTCTCGGCCAACGCGATCCGCGCATTGAACGAAGGTGCGCGGCGCGGCGGCTTCTACCACGACACCGGCGAAGGTTCGATTTCGCCCTACCACCGCGAGATGGGCGGCGATCTGGTCTGGGAAATCGGCTCGGGCTACTTCGGCTGCCGTGACGAGAAGGGTGGTTTCAGCGAAGAGCGCTTCGTCGCCAACGCTACCGATGACCAGGTCAAGATGATCGAGATCAAGCTGTCGCAGGGTGCCAAGCCGGGCCACGGCGGCGTGCTGCCGGCACCAAAGGTGACCGCCGAAATATCGGTGACCCGTGGTGTTCCGATGGGCGTGGACTGCGTATCGCCGTCGCGTCACTCGGCATTCTCGACGCCGGTCGAACTGTTGCAGTTCGTGGCCCGGCTGCGCGAGCTGTCCGGTGGCAAGCCGGTCGGTTTCAAGCTGGCCATCGGCCACCCCTGGGAATGGTTCGGCATCGCCAAGGCGATGCAGGAAACCGGGCTGCTGCCGGACTTCATCGTGGTCGATGGTGCCGAGGGAGGCACCGGCGCGGCGCCGGCTGAATTCGTCGACCATGTCGGCGTACCGATGCATGAAGCACTGCTGCTGGTGCACAACACCCTGGTCGGCCTGGACCTGCGCGAGCGCATCCGCATCGGTGCCGCTGGCAAGATCACCAGTGCGTTCGACATCGCGCGCACCATCGCGCTGGGTGCCGACTGGTGCAATGCCGGCCGAGGCTTCATGTTCGCGCTGGGCTGCATCCAGTCGTTGAGCTGCCACACCGGCAAGTGCCCGACCGGCATCGCGACCCAGGACCCTGCGCGCTGGAAGCATCTGGATGCACCGGACAAGGCCACCCGTGTGTACAGCTATCACGAGCACACGCTGCATGCCTTGAAGGAACTGTTGTGCGCGGCGGGCCTGAACGATCCGGCCGAGCTGGGGCCGGAGCACATCCTGCGTCGCGTGTCGCCGGTGGAAATCCGTTCGCTGGCGTCGCTTTACCGCTACCTGGAACCGGGCGAGCTGCTGCACAAGGTGCCCGACCATGCGGTATTCCATGCCTTCTGGGCCGATGCGCGCAGCGACTCGTTCCAGCCGCCGCCGAAGATCCAGGCTCTGCGCGCCAGCAAGTCGCGGTAGCGTGATGTTGTAGAGCCGAGCCCATGCTCGGCTGTTCTTCGTTCCGACCTCGCGATGACTGATTGAAAAGCAGTCAAGCATGGCTTGACTCTGCAGAAAGGCAGCCGAGCATGGGCTCGGCGCTACAAGGAGGCGCCATGCAGTTCAGGACCGGTAGCATCGACGATGTCGCCACGCTGTGGGCGCTGCGCACGCGCTGTGTGCGCGAAACCTGCAGCAGCCATTACCCTCCCGAGGTCATTGCACCGTGGTCGGCCTCGCCGCCACCGTCGCAGTACGCGCGGCTGTTGTCGCAGGGCGGATGCGTGGTGGCCGAGGACGGGCAGGGTGGCCTGCTCGGCTTCGGCGTCTTTGATGTCGATGCCAATGAAGTCGACGCGTTGTTTGTCAATCCCGATCGTGGCGGCGAGGGGATCGGCCAGGCGCTGATGCAGCGCCTGTTGGCAATGGCCGATCGTGAGCGCGAGGTGGTGCTGTCGGCGTCGCTCAATGCCGTGCCGTTCTATCAACGGCAGGGCTTTGTCAGCGTGCGTGAGGAAGCCTATGCGCATCCCAGCGGTGTGGCGTTGGCCTCGGTGAGCATGCGCAGGCCGTGGTGATGTGGCGTCGAGCATGGGCTCGACGCTACGCCGCAGGCGTCACCGCTCCGCCAACCAACCGATCACGCCCTCGGCGGCACGCCGGCCACTGGCGTAGCACGCGGTCAGCAGGTAGCCGCCGGTGGGGGCTTCCCAGTCCAGCATTTCACCGGCGCAGAACACGCCGGGAACGGCCCGCAGCATCAGGCCGTCATCCAGCGCATCCAGGCGCACGCCACCGGCGGTGCTGATCACCTCGGCCATCGGCCTTGGGCGCAGCAGGCGCAGCGGCAGGCGCTTGAGCGTGGCAGCCACAGCCGGCAGGTCGTTGCCGGCCTCCCTGCCAAGAATCTCGAACACGAGTGCGGCCTTCACCGCATCCAGACCCGCCTGGCGGCGCAGGTGCTCGCCGAAGCTTCGGCCCTTGCGGGGACGTGACAGGTCGGCCAGCAGGCGCGCCTCGTCGCGACCGGGCACCAGGTCCAGCCACAGCATTGCGTGGCCATCGCGGTTGATGGTCTCGCGCAGGTCGGCGGCCAACGCGTAGACCAGACTGCCTTCAATGCCATATTCGCTGGCCACGCACTCGCCCTGCAGCGACCGCGGTTGTCCAGCCAGGTCGATCCAGTGCGCGATCACCGGCTTCAATGGTGCGCCGGCATTGCGCTGGGCAAAGAACGGCGTCCAGTCCACGTCGAAGCCACAGTTGGCTGACTGCAGCGGCGCGATGTCAACGCCACGCGCCTGCAGTGGCACGACCCAGGCGCCATCACTGCCCAGCTGCGGCCAGCTGCCCCCGCCCATCGCCAGCACGGTGGCATTGGCGCGGACATCGACTTCGCCCGCATCGGTGGCAAAGCGCAGGGCGCCGTCGTCGCTCCAGCCGATCCAACGGTGGTTGGCGTGCAGGCGCACGCCCTGTTCCTTCAACCGGCGCACCCAGCCGCGCAGCAGCGGCGCCGCCTTGCGGTCGACCGGGAACACGCGGCCGGAGCTGCCCACATAGGTTTCCACGCCCAGGCCGTTGGCCCAGTCACGCAGTGCCTGTGCGTCGAAGCCGTCCAGCCAGCTGCCGACCACGGCGGCCTGCTCGCGGTAGCGGCTGTCGAACAACGGCCGCGGATCGGAATGGGTGAGGTTGAGTCCGCCCTTGCCGGCGATCAGGAACTTGCGGCCAGGCGACCCCTTGGCCTCGTACAGGTCGACCTCCAGCCCAGCGGCACGCAGGCGTTCGGCGGCGAACAGGCCCGCCGGGCCGCCGCCAATGACGACCACCCGATGGGGCATGGCGGCATTACGGTTTGACATCGAGCAGCTCGACGTCGAACACCAGCGACGAGCCCGCCGGAATCGGGCCGACCTTGCGGTCCCCGTAACCGTAGTCCGGCGGAATCATCAGCGTACGCTTGCCACCGACCTTCATGCCGGCCACGCCCTCATCCCAGCCGCGGATGACCTGGCCGGCGCCGAGCGCGAAGGTGAACGGCTCGCCGTGCTTGAAGGAGCTGTCAAAGGTCTTGCCGTGCTTGGTTTCGGTACGGTTGTCGTAGATCCAGCCGGTGTAGTGCACCGTGACCTTGTTGCCGGCGATGGCTTCGGCGCCGGTGCCGGGCACGGTATCGATCCGCTCGAAGGTGGTCAGCGTGCCGCCGGGCGGCGGGCCGGATGGTTCGGTCGAGCAGCCAGCGGCGGCGAGGGACAGCAGCAGGGGAAGCAGCAGGCGGCGCATCGGGCGTCTCCAGAAGGGCGCGGGGCGAGGGCGGCAAGGGTAGCGCATCGGCGCCGGGTATCATGGGGCCATGGCAAAACTCCTGCTCAATCTGCGCAATGTCGGCGACGACGAATATGCCGATGTCTGCACGCTGCTCGATCAGCACGGCATCGCCTGGTATCGCACTGAACCCAGTCCGTGGGGCATTTCCAATGGAGGCCTGTGGCTGCGCGACGACGCTGATCATCCGCGTGCGAAGGCGCTGATGGCGGAGTACCAGGCAGCGCGCGGCGTGCGCGTGCGGGCTGAACGCGAGCAGGCATTGCGCGAGGGGACGGCGGAGACATTCGGCAGCCTGTTCCGGCGCCGGCCGGCCTATGTGGTGCTGGTGCTGCTGGCGATGGCCGGTGCGGCGGCACTGGTGTTGCTGCCGTTCGTGCTGTTGCGGGGGTAAGGGGGCGCGGCCGGGTTACACCCGGCACCCGCAGAGGCAACGGCAACGTCAAAAGCTGGTTTCCGTGGGATGGCGCGGCGGTGTGGGCAGGCGGGACACGCCGTAGACCCCGCTTCGCGGTCCGGCCCAGCCGCTGGCGGCTGTGCGTTCGGGCGCCTGCGAAGCAGTGCTTCGCAAGCAAAGCGCCTCACCCCTGGGGGCTCGATGGCGCCTTGCTCGTGTGCGCTGTCCTGCGCACACGGCAAGACCGGGGTTGGGCGTCCTGCCCAACCCGCCCGAGGCATGCCTCGGGCCCATGGCGCCAACGGTCCCGCCTGCCCACACCGCCCCGCCTCTGACAAGTTCTGGGTACCTGCCGGGGTCGGATCCCTCTGCCGCGCAGAGGGCTCTGACCCCTGAATCTGTCTGTGCGGGCGGGAGGCGCTAAAATGGCGGGATGATCGCCAATACCGCTGCCTATCATTTCGCCGTCATCGACGCCCCCAAGGCCCTGTGCGACCAGCTGCTGGCCCGTGCCGAGACGGCGCAGCTGCGCGGCACGATCCTGGTGGCGGGCGAGGGACTGAACCTGTTTCTGGCGGGGGCGCCGGAGGCGGTTGAGGGCTTCTATGCAGCGCTGCATGCCGATGCGCGTTTCGCCGACATGCGGGTCAAGACCAGCCTGAGCAAGCATCAGCCGTTCGCGCGGCTGAAGGCCAAGGTGAAGGACGAGATCATCAGCTTCCGCCGCGATGACGGCCAGCCGCTGGACTATCCGCGCGCACCGTCGGTCGATCCTGCCACCGTGCAGCGCTGGCTGCGGCAGGGCCATGACGATGCCGGCAAGCCGGTGGTGATGCTCGATACGCGAAATCTGCAGGAAGTGGAGTACGGCACCTTCAAGGATGCGCTGGTGTTGCCCATCCGCAAGTTCACCGACCTGCCCGAGGCGCTGGCGTCGCATCGCGATGCGCTGCGGGACAGCACCGTGGTCAGTTTCTGCACCGGCGGCATCCGCTGCGAGAAGGCCGCGCTGTGGATGGTCAATGACGGCATGGACAATGTGCTGCAGCTCGATGGCGGCATCCTCGGCTACTTCGAGGAGGTGGGCGGCGAAGGCTACGAAGGCCGCTGCTTCGTGTTCGATGAGCGTGTGGCGCTGGATGCCGAGCTGAAGCCGATGGTCGACCAGCCGCTGCCCGAGCCGCGCCCCAGCGCGTTCTGACGCTTGCCCGGTAGAGCCGGCCGCTGGCCGGCTGCCAGGGCACGTTGCCCGCCGGCCAGCGGCCGGCTCTACCGGACCAAGCGCGGTGGGCGCTGAACCTGCCCTACGGGAATCAGCATCCCGCCACCGTCACTGGCCGCTGCGCCCGGCCGCCCCCATGCAAGGGTGATCCTGTGACGGAAAACCGCCTGATGATCCCGTTGTCGATCCTTGACCTGGCCCCGGTCTGCGAGGGCAGTGACACCACTGCCGCCTTCGCCAACATGCTGGAACTGGCCCAGCACGCCGATGCGCTGGGCTACCGCCGCTACTGGCTGGCCGAACACCACAACATGCCCGGCATCGCCAGTGCCGCCACCGCCGTGCTGATCGGCCATGTTGCCGGTGGCACCCGGCGCATCCGGGTCGGCGCGGGCGGCATCATGCTGCCCAATCATGCCCCGCTGCAGGTGGCCGAGCAGTTCGGAACGCTGGCCTCGCTGTATCCGGACCGCATCGACCTTGGCCTGGGCCGTGCGCCGGGCACCGATCAGCCGACCGCACGTGCACTGCGCCGCTATTTCGACAGCGCCGACCAGTTCCCGCAGGACGTGCGCGAGCTGCTGCACTACTTCGAGCCGGTCCAGCCTGGACAGGCAGTGCAGGCCGTTCCGGGTGGTGGCCTGCGGGTGCCGACCTGGATCCTCGGTTCAAGCCTGTTTGGCGCACGCATGGCCGCCTCGATGGGCCTGCCGTATGCATTCGCCTCGCATTTCGCGCCGGACGTGATGGACGAAGCGCTGGCGGTGTACCGCCGCGAATTCCGCCCCTCGGCCACGTTGAAGCAGCCGCACGCGATGCTGGCCCTGAACGTTGTTGCCAGCGACAGCGAGGCCGAGTCGCGTCGCCTGTTCACCAGCCAGCAGCAGAGTTTCGTCAACCTGCGCCGCGGCCGGCCGGGCAAGATCCCGCCGCCCATCGACGACATTGAAGCCTTCTGGGAGCCGCACGAAAAGCTGGGCGTGGAACGGGCCCTGGCCTGCACCGTGCTGGGCGATCCTCAGCAGGTGGCCGAGGGTATCGCCGCTTTCGTTGAGCGGCACAAGCCTGACGAGCTGATGCTTACTGCCAACCTGTATGACCATCGTGCGCGCCTGCGTTCCTTCGAGCTGGCGATGAACGCCTGGCATGGCCGCCACGCGGGCTGAACAACCGCGTCACGGCCCGTTGCGGCCGATCCGCGTCTGATGGGGGCTCCCCACTTCTGGAGTCCCCACCATGGCCGAGACCCGCGCCGAACACATTGCCCAGCTGGCTGAACTGATCAAGGACGTGGAGGTGGCGATGTTCACCACCACCGGCGTCGACGGGCGACTCTACAGCCGGCCGTTGGCCACCCAGCAGGTCGCCTTCGACGGTGACCTGTGGTTCGTGATCACCGCCGACAGCCCGAAGGTGGCCGAGATCGCGCTCGACCCGCGCGTCAATGTGGCCTATGCCTCGCCATCGAAGAACACCTATGTGTCTGTGGCGGGGCGGGCGCGGGTTGTCGCTGATCGCGCGAAGATCGAAGAGCTGTGGTCGCCGGCGATGAAGCTGTTCTTCCCCGCCGGCAAGGAAGACCCCAACCTTCGCCTGATCCACGTGCGCGCCGATAGCGCCGAATACTGGGATGGCCCGGGCACCTTGCTGGGCAAGGCATTGAGCTTCGTGCTGTCGGCGGTGCAGGACGATCCGGCACCGCTGGCGGACAACGGATTCGTCGACCTTCGGTGATTGCTGCATCCATGCGTGGCGTGGATCTACCGGATGCGGGAAGTGCCAGCCGCTGGCCGGCAACCCTGGAAACGTGGCAGCCGGCCAGCGGCCGGCTCTACCGGATGCCACTTCAGAACCAGCGCTGGAACAGCTCCACTGTATAGCCCACCAGCTGCCCGGAACTGAAGCCGAAGAACGCGATCGCCACCAGCGCTGCGATCCAGTTGAACAGCATCAATGCACCATCGCGCTCCAGCAGCGCCAGCGAGAACAGCAGCAGCTGGAAGCCGAACAGGAAGTTGGTGAACGGAATCGGCAACGACAGCAGGATGCCCAGCAACACCAGCAGCAGGCCGCTGAAGGCGTGCGCGGGCAGCGGTGTCAGCAACTGCGGCAGGCGAGGCTTCAGCATCCTGTCCAGCCGCCGCAACGGGCGATCGATACGGTCCAGGAAGCGGTGCATGGTGCCGCGCTTCGGCCCGCGTCGGGCAATGAAACCGGGCAGCCAGGGCCGGCGCAGGCAACACAGCATCTGCAGGCCGATCAGGACCACCAGTGGGCCGCTGACCGCCCCCCCCATGCCCGGGATCGGGATGAACGAGGGCAGGATCGCCACGAACAGGAACACGCCGAACGCGCTCTGCTGCAGGTTGCTGAGGATCTGGCCGAGCGGCATGTGCTCGGCGGGATCGCCGGAGGCGAACATCTCCAGCAGGGTGCGGATGCCCTCGTTGCGGTAGGCCGCGCGCTGCGCGCCCTGGCCCTGGCCGGCCTCAGGCGGTGAGCTCATCGGCCTGCTCGTCGGACAACGTGCGCAGCAGCAGCTTGTCCACCCGCGCACCGTCCAGGTCGACCACCTCGAAGCGCCAGCCGGCCCAGTCGAAGTACTCGCCTGCGTGCGGGATGCGGCCGAAGTAATGGATGCACATGCCGGCCAGCGTGTAGTAGTCGCCATCCTCGGCATCGGGCAGGTCGTTGCTTCCGATCAGCTCGCGCAGGTCCTCGATCGGCAGCGAGCCGTCGACCAGCAGCGAGCCGTCCTCGCGGGTCACCACCAGCGCATCCTCGTCGGCATTTTCTACGGCCTGCAGGCGGCCGACCACGGCGCCCATCAGGTCGCTGATGGTCACCAGGCCCTGGATCTCGCCGTACTCGTCCACCACCAGCGCCATCGACTGCTGTTCCTCGCGGAAGATCTCCAGCAGCTTCATCGCGTGGGTCGATTCGGAGACGTACAGCGGTTCGCGCAGGGTCTGGAACAGCGCGTTGTCGCCGCGCGCCATGCGCGTGGCCAGCGATTTCAGCTCCAGCACGCCGACCACGTCCATGTCGTTGTCGCGGTACACCGGGTAACGGGAGAACTCGTGCTCGGCCATGATGTCCAGATTGCGCTCCAGCCCGGCCTGGGTGTCGAGCCAGGCGATGCGGTTGCGCGGCGTCATCAGGCTGTCGGCGGTGCGGTCGCCCAGGCGCATGACCCGGTTCATCATGTCGCGCTCGTGGGCGTCGATCACGCCGGCCTCGTGGCTCTCGGCCACCAGCATCCGGATCTCCTCTTCAGTCACCTGCGCGGCCTCGTCCTTGCCCAGGCCCAGCACCTTCAGCACCAGCTGGGTGGTCTTGGACAGGAGCCAGACGAAGGGCAGGGCGAGCCTGGCCAGCCAGCTCATCGGCATCGCGACCAGGCCGGCAATGGCCTCGGAACGTGTCAGGGCCAGGCGCTTGGGCACCAGTTCGCCGAAGATCAGCGTGATGAAGGTGATCAGCGAGACCGCCAGAGCGGTGCCTACTTCGCGCGCGTACGCAAAGCCGGGCATCAGGCCCTGCAGCCAGCCGGCGATCGCGTCGCCGATTGCATCACCACCGAGGTAGCCGGTCAGTACGCCGATCACGGTGATGCCGATCTGCACGGTGGACAGGAAACTCTCCGGCTTCTCCGAAAGCTCCAGCGCCTTGGCGGCGCGCTTGGAGGTGGCGGCCATCTGCTTCAGGCGGCTCTTGCGCGAGGTCATGACCGACATCTCGGACATGGCGAAGAAGCCGTTCAGTAGAACCAGCGCGAAGACAATCAGGATCATTTCAAACACGGGCGTCGTCCCCGGTTGGTGGCAGGGAGGGCGGGTGCTTGCGATGGCGGCTGGCGCTCAGGAACAGGGTCCGGCGCGGCGCAGGGGGATAAGGGTCGTCGTCCATAAGGTGCGCCCGGAGGCGCGCTGGCATCTTAGCAAAGGGGCGTGGCAGGGTGGCAACCGCCTGTTCAGGTTGGGGGTCCCAGAGCCCGGAAAGGGCGCGGGGATACCCGTGATGGTCATCTAGCCGTCATAATTCGCTCTGGTGCCGTCCTTCCCGCGACGGCTGACAGGTTTCTCAATGTTCTCTCTGCAGACCATTTTCGGTTCCGGCAAACAGTTCTACACCCTGCTCGATGAGGCTGCCGTCGCGGCTTCCGATGCCGCCAAGGCGCTGCATTCCATGCTGCGCGAGGCCGACCGCCAGCCCGCGCTGGACGCCTTCAAGCTGGCCCGCCTGCGCGAACGCGCGGCCTCGGACAAGATCAGCCAGGCGCTGGTCGACAGCTTCATGACCCCGATCGAGCGCGAAGACATCGAAGCGCTGGGTTCGGCCCTGTACAAGATTCCGAAGCAGATCGAGAAGTTCGCCGATCGCTATTCGCTGGCCACGACCCACCTGGAGCACATCGACTTCGCGCCGCGCGCGGCGATGCTGGAACAGGCCGCCGGCGTGGTGGTGGAGATGGTGGCTGACCTGCGCCACATGAACCTGGACCGGATGACCGCGCTGAACGAGAAGCTGCGCTCGCTGGAGAACGAGGCCGACCGCCTGATGCTCGAATTGTACCGCGACATCTACTCCGGTCGCCTGGACAACCTGCAGATGTTCCTGCTGAAGGAGTTCTTCGAGATCCTGGAAAAGGCCATCGACCGTTGCCGCGAGGCCGGCGTGGTGGCGTACCAGATCGTGTTGAAGAACAGCTGACGGACGCCGCCGCATGTTGACCCTTGTCCTGGTGGTGATCCTGGCCGCGCTCGTCTTCGAGTTCATCAACGGCTTCCACGACACTGCCAACTCCATTGCCACCGTAGTGGCGACCAAGGTGCTCTCGCCCGGCTGGGCGGTGATGCTGGCCGCCTTCATGAACCTCATCGGTGCGCTGACCGGTACGGCGGTGGCGCTGACCATCGCCTCGGGCCTGCTCAACACCAACGTGGTCGAGGTCACTCCGCAGGTGATCCTGTGCGCCCTGCTGGGCGGCATCATCTGGAACCTGATCACCTGGTGGAAGGGCCTGCCGTCCTCGTCCTCGCACGCCCTGATCGGTGGCCTCTGCGGTGCCGGTCTGGCCGCGGCCCACAACAACTGGGACGCGCTGATCTGGTCGGAGCGCCTGGGCAGCTGGGCGCAGAACAAGGGCCTGCTGTGGAAGGTGTTCGTGCCGATGATCACCTCGCCGATCGCCGGCTTCCTGCTCGGCATCGTGGTGATGGTGCTGCTGTGGGCGCTGATCGCCGGCCTGGCCAAGGTCGGTGGCGCCATCGGCCGCCTGGCCCGTCCGCGCATCGTCAATGCCTTCTTCGGCAAGGCGCAGATCGCCTCGGCGGCCTACATGGGCTTCGCCCACGGCCACAACGACGCGCAGAAGACCATGGGCATCATCGCGATGACCCTGATTGGTGCCGAAGCCACCGGCGCACTGAACGATCTGCCGTCCTGGCTGGCCTTCATGCACCCGGACGCGCACGCCGGTGACGGCATCGCCATGTGGATCGTACTGACCTGTGCAGTGGTGATGGCGGCCGGTACCGCCTCGGGTGGCTGGAAGATCATCAAGACCCTGGGCCACAAGATGGTCAAGCTGCACCCGATCCACGGCTTCGCCGCGGAGACCAGCTCGGCCACCATCCTGACCCTGGCGGCCCACTTCGGCATGCCGGTCTCGACCACGCACAGCATCTCCACCGCGATCATGGGCGTCGGTTTCGCCAAGAACCCGCGTTCGCTGAAGTTCGGCGTGATCGAGCGCATTGTCTGGGCCTGGATCCTGACCATCCCGGCCGCCGGCGGCTGTGCGTACCTGATCCTGAAGCTGTTCGAGATGTTCGGCTGGACCTGATGCCAACGGCCTTGGGATCAGAGCCCTTTCCCTGCGGGAAAAGGATCTGATCCCGGTAAACGAAAAAGCCCGCCGGATACCGGCGGGCTTTTTTCATGGCAGATCATTCCTCTGTATCCAAGCGTGCCGACCAACGGTCGGCACCCACCAACAGCAGCAGGAACCTGTCAGCGGCGGGGTGGGGTGGATATGCAGGACCGTTGGCGCCATGGATGGCGCCATCGAGCCCCCATGGACGGGTTTACGGCGTGTCCTGCATATCCACCCCACCTCGCCAGCCCTCAGGAAGCCCGCTTTTGCAGTTGATCTTGCCGTGGACCTTGCCGTTGCCGTTGATCCGGCGGGTGCCGGGCCGCAGTCCCGGCCGACCCTCCTCAATTGCGTTGGAACAGCGCCTGCACATCCCTGCGGAACGCCGCCTGGCTGTCGGCCCGGCTGTAGAACATGTGCCCGCCCGGATAACTGCGCACCTGCACCCGGTCCGGATTGCTGCCCATCGTCGGCATCTGGTCCACGGTCAGGATCGAACCCATGAACGGGCACGACAGGTCGTTCCAGCCATGCACGATCAGCACCTGCAGGTGCGGGTCGATCGCCACGGCCTGGCGCAGCTGGGTCACCGCGCCATCGCGCAGCTCGCCATTGCGGTCCCACAGCCGGTTCACGTCGTAGTTCAGCGCCTGGTACCGCGCATCCACCTTCCAGCCGACCACGCGCGTCACGAAGTCGACCATCGCCGTGGTGGTCGGCGCGATGATGCTGTCCAGCAGCGGATCGTTGGCGCGCTGCTCCGGATCGTTCGGGAATGGATCGAACGCGGTTACGTTGGAATCGTAGCGGCTGCCCAGCGTGCCCTTGTCGCGGAACACTTCACGCAGGTAGGCCTGGGTTTCCAGCCGACCACCGGCACGGCGCACGAACTGCGGGTCCAGCCCGGTCAGTTCGGTCACCCGGCGCAGCATTGCCTCGGTCGCCTGCGGATCGCTGCGGCCCTTCATCAACGCGGTGGCGTAGTCGCCACGGGTGTATTCCACTACTTCGCGCATCGCTGCATCGGTCAGCTTGCCCTGGCGCTCCAGGTGCGCGGCGGCGATCGACGGCAGGGTCTGCATCCACGCCATCGGCGAGACATCGGCGTTGTCTTCCAGGGTCGGGCTCAGGTACGGCGAGACCAGTACCAGGCCGTTCATCGCAACACCCAGCCGGGTCTGCAGGTAGTGGGTGATGCGTGGGCCGCGGTAGCCGCCGTAGCTCTCGCCGGTCAGGTACTTGCGCGACGCCATGCGCTGGTTGCGCAGCAGCCAGTCGTAGATCGAGCGTGACAGGTATTCGATGTCGGCGCTGGGGTTGTACAGCGCCTTCTTCGCTTCGTCGTCGCCGATGCGCGCGCGGCTGAAGCCGGTCCCGACCGGATCAATGAACACCAGATCGGTGAAGTCCAGCCAGGTGCCGGGGTTGTCGTGCAGCGTCGCCGGCGCCGACGCGCTGTCACCCTCGGAGCCGAAGGTCACCACCTTGGGCCCGATCGCGCCCATGTTGAGGTAGACCGACGATGCCCCGGGGCCGCCATTGAGCGCGAAGGTCACCGGCCGGTCCTTGCCCGGCATCGTGTAGGCGGTAAACACCACGTCGGCGATCACCTTGCCCTTGGCATCGCGTACCGGCAGGGTGCCGACGGTGGCGGTGTAGTCCAGGGTGCGGCCGGCCAGGCGCATGCTCTGGCGGGCCGAGGCGTCTGCGGGCAACGCAGGTGCCTCGGTCTTGTCGTCCTTCGGATCGGGCTTGGCGTCGGCATCAGGCGCGGCCAGCACGCTGGCTGGGGCGATGAGCAGGCCGACGCAGAGCGCGGCAGTGTGCAACAGGGACTTCATGGCACCGGGTGGGCAGCGGAAGGGGATTGCGATGCTAGGCCGGTGGCGGCCCATGTCGTATGTGTCCAAAGGCATGGCCGTGCGTTGCGGCCGCTATTGGCCAGCTTGGGTCAAGCGGACAGGGCGGTTGCCGCTTTGTCATCGGCAAGCAGGCCATAGACGGCCGAGTCGGCCAGTTCCCCCTGGATGCGCCAGCGCTGGCGCAGCACTCCCTCGCGGCGGAAGCCCAGGCGTTCGAGCACGTGCGCGGAGGGTGCGTTGCGCGGGTCGATCTCGGCTTCCACGCGATGCAGGTGGAGGGTGCCGAACAGGTAGGCCAGTACCTGCTGCAGGGCCTCGTGCATGTAGCCCTGGCCCTGGCGATCGGGTGCCAGCAGGTAGCCGATCTCGGCGCGGGCTGCAGTGCGGTCCACTGCAAACACCACGCAGATGCCCAGCAGTGGACCTTCCAGCGATTCGCGCACGGCCAGCTTCAGCTGGGTACCGATGGCATGGGCGGCGAGATCATCGTCGATCTGCTCGCGCGCCTCGGCCTGTCGCGTCCAGGCCGGATGATTCCACCAGCGCATCACGTCGGGATTGGACTGCAGCGCGAACAGCGCGGCGGCGTCGTCACGGCGGATCGGGCTCAGGACCAGCCGTGCACTGTGCAGCGGCAGGTCGGGGAACAGCAGCGAGTGGCTGGCCAATACGGTGGTCCACGCGGATGGACGCGCATTATGGCGCCGCCGGGTTTGCCGATGGGGGCGGCATGCCCGGGGCGGATGGGTCGGATCCCTTTCCCGGCGGGAAACGGATCCGACCCCGCGAGGGATCAGACTTCCAGCGAAGCCAGGTCGCCCTTGGACTCCAGCCAGCCCTTGCGGTCGGACGCGCGCTTCTTGGCCAGCAGCATGTCCATCAGCGAGCGGGTCTGCTCGCCATCGTCCACGGTCAGCTGGACCAGGCGGCGCGTATCCGGGTGGATGGTCGACTCGCGCAGCTGTGGCGGGTTCATCTCGCCCAGGCCCTTGAAGCGGGTGACGTTGATGGCGCCCTTGATCTTCTCGCGCTCGATCTTGTCCAGCATCGAGCGCTTTTCTTCCTCGTCCAGGGCATAGAACACCTGCTTGCCCACATCGATGCGGAACAGCGGCGGCATCGCCACGAACACATGGCCGGCATCGACCAGTGCCGGGAAGTGCTTCAGGAACAGCGCGGTCAGCAGCGTTGCGATGTGCAGGCCGTCGGAGTCCGCGTCGGCCAGGATGATCACCTTGCCGTAGCGCAGGCCGCTGATGTCGTCCTTGCCGGGGTCGCAGCCGATGGCGATGGCCAGGTTGTGTACTTCCTCCGAGGCCAGCACGCTGTTGGACGAGACTTCCCAGGTGTTCAGGATCTTGCCACGCAGCGGCATGATCGCCTGGAAATCCTTGTCGCGAGCCTGCTTGGCGCTGCCGCCTGCCGAGTCACCTTCCACCAGGAACAGCTCGGTGCGCGACAGGTCCTGGCTGATGCAGTCTGCCAACTTGCCGGGCAGGGCCGGGCCCTGGGTGATCTTCTTGCGGACGACCAGCTTCTCGGTCTTCAGGCGCGCGCTGGCACGCTCGATGGCGATCTGCGCGATCTTCTCGCCCAGTTCCACGTTCTGGTTCAGCAGCAGGCTGAACGCATCATGGGCGGCACCTTCGACGAAACCGGCGGCCTGGCGCGAGGACAGGCGCTCCTTCGTCTGGCCGCTGAACTGTGGGTCGGTCATCTTCAGCGACAGCACGAACGACACGCGGTCCCACACGTCTTCCGGGGCCAGCTTGACGCCACGCGGCAGCAGGTTGCGGAAGTCGCAGAACTCGCGCAGCGCTTCGGTCAGGCCGGTGCGCAGGCCGTTGACATGGGTGCCGTGCTGCGCGGTGGGAATCAGGTTGACGTAGCTTTCCTGCACCAGCTCGCCTTCCGGCAGCCAGGCCACGGCCCAGTCAACTACCTCGGTGTCCTTCTTCAGGTTGCCAACGAACAGGTCGGCCGGCAGCGATTCGCGCTCGCCCAGCTCCAGCTTCAGGTAATCGCGCAGGCCGTCTTCGTAGTACCAGGTATCGACTTCACCGGTGGCTTCATCGGTCAGCTTCACGGTCAGGCCCGGGCACAGCACGGCCTTGGCGCGCAGCAGGTGCTTGAGCGCGCGCACCGCGAACTTCGGCGTATCGAAGTACTTTGGGTCCGGCCAGAAGCGCACGCGGGTACCGGTGTTCTTCTTGCCGACGCTGCCGACCACTTCCAGCGGCGTGGCACGGTCGCCGTTGCGGAAAGTGATGCGGTGTTCGGCGCCGTCGCGCTTGATGTGCACTTCCACCAGGGTCGACAGCGCATTGACGACGCTGACGCCGACGCCGTGCAGGCCGCCGGAGAAGGTGTAGTTGTTGTTGCTGAACTTGCCGCCTGCGTGCAGGCGCGTGAGGATCAGCTCGACACCCGGGATCTTCTCCTCCGGATGAATGTCCACTGGCATGCCGCGGCCGTCATCGCTGACCTCCACGCTGCCGTCCTTGTACAGGGTGATCTCGATCGAACGGGCGTGGCCGGCGAGGGCCTCGTCCACCGAGTTGTCGATCACTTCCTGCGCCAGGTGGTTCGGGCGCGCGGTGTCGGTATACATGCCGGGACGGCGCTTGACCGGGTCAAGGCCGGACAGGACTTCAATATCGGCGGCGTTATAGCGGGCGTTCATCTGTCTTCGAAAGCTTGGAGCGACGGGCAAGTGTGGGGTCTGGCACGGGATTTTGCACGCCTGCGGTTCAGTCTCGGCGACGCAGAGGCGGTAAAATGGCAGCCGCTGGAATCTGAACGCCGGCGGCCCCGTTGGGTCTGAACGTCCAAGCCATACCGCGAGGAGGACCTCATGAAGAAGTTGCTGACCATTGCGATCCTGGCCGCTGCCGCCGTTGCAGTGCCGCTGGTGGTGGCGCAGAACGCCGGCCAGCCGGCCCCGCAGCAGGGTGACCAGGCCGACAAGGCGCAGGCCGAGGCCGATGCCAAGGCCAAGCGTCGGGCCCAGGCCAATGCCGAAATGAAGGCGCAGGGCCAGCCGGCCCCGCAGCAGGAAGAGGAAGAGGAAGCGCGTAAGAAGCGCTGATCCCGTGGCCTGCCAGGCGCCCTTGCGACAAGGGTTGCGCTCCGGAACGCCCCGCCCAGCGGGGCGTTTTTTGTTGGATCGGCCGCACAAGCCCCTTGGGTTGGCGGCCATCAATCTGTAAACTATGGCTTTCCGGGAGTAAGTGCGTGTCCACCCTTTGCGAA
The DNA here is from genome assembly GCF_003586545.1 of Stenotrophomonas sp. Pemsol. Lineage (NCBI taxonomy): Bacteria > Pseudomonadati > Pseudomonadota > Gammaproteobacteria > Lysobacterales > Lysobacteraceae > Stenotrophomonas > Stenotrophomonas sp. Pemsol. Next base: position 1,246,799 of record NZ_CP025780.1, read on the forward strand.
TGGGCTGGAGCGGCCAAACGTGGCTTCCAGCAAGGCGGGTCGCAGGTGACGGTCGATTTGACCGGCACGGCCGCCCCGACCTCGCACGATGGTTCCCGTCCGGCGCCTGCCGCCGCACGGATCCGCACCTCCCTCGCTGCCACAGCGAGCCGGAAAACCCCCTCTGAGCACCATGCCCGCCCTCCGGGTGCGCGTGGTGCTGCCGTTTTCCATTTCCAGACAGGATGCTTGCAGCCATGACTCCCTTGATTTTCGTAACCGGCGGCGTGGTGTCCTCGCTCGGCAAAGGCATTGCCGCCGCGTCGCTGGCCGCCATTCTCGAAGCCCGTGGCCTGAAGGTCACGATGATGAAGCTCGACCCGTACATCAACGTCGACCCGGGCACCATGAGTCCGTTCCAGCACGGTGAGGTCTATGTCACCGACGACGGCGCCGAGACCGACCTCGACCTGGGCCACTACGAGCGCTTCGTGCGCACCCGCCTGGGCCGCAAGAACTCGGTCACCACCGGCCGCATCTACGAGAACGTGATCCGCAAGGAGCGCCGCGGCGACTACCTGGGCGCGACCGTGCAGGTCATTCCGCACATCACCGACGAGATCCGTCGCTGCATCGACGAAGCCACCGAAGGCTATGACGTGGCACTGGTCGAGATCGGCGGCACCGTCGGCGACATCGAGTCGCTGCCGTTCCTGGAGGCGATCCGCCAGGTGCGCACCGAGCGTGGCCCGGAGAAGGCGCTGTTCATGCACCTCACCCTGGTGCCGTACATCGGCGCCGCCGGCGAGCTGAAGACCAAGCCGACCCAGCACTCGGTGAAGGAACTGCGCTCGATCGGCATCCAGCCGGACGTGCTGCTGTGCCGCTCCGAGCAGGCGGTGCCGGATTCGGAGCGCCGCAAGATCGCCCAGTTCACCAACGTTTCCGAGCGTGCGGTGATCAGCGTGCCGGACGTGGACGTGCTGTACCGCATCCCGTCTGGCCTGCATGCACAGGGCCTGGACGAAATCGTGGTGAACCAGCTGAAGCTGGCAGACAAGGCCGGTCCGGTCGACCTGTCGATGTGGGAAGACGCGGTCGATGCGACCCTGCACCCGCTGGACGAAGTGACCATTGCCGTGGTCGGCAAGTACGTCGATCACCAGGATGCCTACAAGTCGGTCGGCGAAGCACTGAAGCACGGTGGCCTGCGCCAGCGCACCAAGGTCAACCTGAAGTGGCTGGAAGCACAGGACCTGGAAGGCACCGACATGGCCGCGCTGGCCGATGTCGACGGCATCCTGGTGCCGGGTGGCTTCGGTGACCGTGGTTTCGAAGGCAAGGTGCTGACCTCGAAGTTCGCCCGCGAGCAGCAGGTGCCGTACTTCGGCATCTGCTACGGCATGCAGGCGGCCGTGGTCGACTACGCGCGCAACGTGGTCGGCCTGGAAGGTGCCAACAGCACCGAGAACGACCGCCAGTCGCCGAACCCGGTGATCGGCCTGATCACCGAATGGCGCACCGCCAGCGGCGATGTCGAGAAGCGTGACGACAAGAGCGACCTGGGTGGCACCATGCGCCTGGGCCTGCAGGAGCAGCGCCTGAAGCCGGGCACGCTGGCCCGCGAGCTGTACGGCAAGGACGTGGTCGCCGAGCGCCACCGCCACCGCTACGAGTTCAACAACCGCTACCGCACCCAGTTGGAAGATGCGGGCCTGGTGATCGCCGGCAAGTCGATGGACGACACCCTGGTGGAAGTGGTCGAGCTGCCGCGCGACGCGCATCCGTGGTTCCTGGCCTGCCAGGCGCATCCGGAATTCCTGTCCACGCCGCGTGACGGACACCCGCTGTTCATTGGTTTCATCCGTGCCGCGCGCGAGCGCAAGGCCGGCGGCAAGCTGCTTTCCGAAGCGCGCGCCTGACTTGTGAATGGGGGCTTCGGCCCCCATCCTGCATGCTTCAACCCCCAGCGCACCGGCCCGTCCGGTGCTGCGGACAACAAGGAAACGCCATGAAACTGTGTGGATTCGAGGTCGGGCTGGACCAGCCCCTGTTCCTGATCGCCGGCCCCTGCGTGATCGAGTCGATGCAGCTGCAGCTCGATACCGCCGGCAAGCTGAAGGAGATCACCGACAAGCTCGGCGTCAACTTCATCTTCAAGTCCAGCTTCGACAAGGCCAACCGCACTTCGGGTACCGCATTCCGCGGCCCGGGCATGGAAGAGGGCCTGAAGGTCCTGGCCGAAGTGAAGAAGCAGATCGGCGTGCCGGTGCTGACCGACGTCCACGAATACACCCCGATGGACGAAGTGGCCTCGGTGGTGGACGTGCTGCAGACCCCGGCGTTCCTGGTCCGCCAGACCGACTTCATCCGCAAGGTGTGCTCGGCCGGCAAGCCGGTCAACATCAAGAAGGGCCAGTTCCTGGCGCCGTGGGACATGAAGCCGGTCGTGGAGAAGGCCAAGGCCACCGGCAACGAGCAGATCATGGTCTGCGAGCGCGGTGCCAGCTTCGGCTACAACAACCTGGTCAGCGACATGCGTTCGCTGGCGGTGATGCGCGAGACCGGTTGCCCGGTGGTGTTCGACGCCACCCACTCGGTGCAGTTGCCGGGCGGGCAGGGCACCAGCTCAGGCGGCCAGCGCGAGCACGTGCCGGTGCTGGCCCGTGCCGCGGTGGCGGTGGGCATCTCCGGCCTGTTCGCCGAAACCCATCCGGATCCGTCAAAGGCGCTGTCCGATGGTCCCAACGCGTGGCCGCTGGACCAGATGGAGGCCCTGCTCGAGACCCTGATGGAACTCGACGCGGTGACCAAGAAGCACGGCTTTTCGCGCTTCGCGTGAGTCGTGACCCGTGGGTGGCGCTGGAAACCCAGCGCCGCCGCCGGCACTGGAGACAGTGGCCGTGGGGCCTGATCGCGCTGGGGCTGTCCGCGGTGTTCACCGTGGGCTTGTTCGGTTTGGTGCTGATCGGCGCCGCGTCCGTGCGGCCACCGGGTGATGGCGGCAGCGCGCTCGATCTTCGGGCGTATTTCATTGCGCTTGTGGTCGGAGAGCTGCTGGCCAGCGCAGCGTGCGTCGCTTCGGCTGTGCTGGCCTGGCGATTGAACCGTGGCAAGGTACCGGCAGGGCTGGCGATCATCCTGCTTTCTCTGTGGATCGGCACCCTGTTCTACGGATGGTTTTGATGAATACGACCCCATCGGCGCGCGGCTGGCCCTGGGGCCTGATCGCGCTGGCGCTGTCCGTGTTGACCTGGATGGCCCTGGTGGTGGGCGTGCTGGCCTTCACCGCCGGCTTCCGGCCGCCCGGGGACGGAAACAATGGCGTGCAGGCCACGCAGTGGTGGCTGCTGGGCGCGCTGGTCACGATGGTGCTGTGCTTTCTCGGCAGCCCGGTGGCGATGGTGTTGGCCTGGCGACGGCGGCGTGGCCCCATCCCTGCGGCGATTGCCGGTGCATTGCTGGTGATGCTGGTCTCGCTGGTCCTTATCGTGATCGGGTCGAGCTGGGGCTGATGCAGGCCACGCCATTTGGCAAGTGGCGGGCAGCCGGGGATAATCACGCGGCATTCGTTTTGTCGCCCCCTCTCCAGACAGGTAACCGGCCCGACCATGAGTACGATCCGCAGCATCCACGCCCGTGAAATCCTCGACAGTCGTGGCAATCCCACGCTGGAAGCCGAAGTCATCCTGGAGGACGGTTCGTTCGGTCGCGCCGCGGTTCCCTCAGGCGCCTCGACCGGCACCAAGGAAGCGGTCGAGCTGCGTGACGGCGACAAGACCCGTTACCTGGGCAAGGGCGTGCGCAAGGCCGTTGATAACGTCAACACCACGATTGCCGCCGCGCTGAAGGGGTTTGAAGCCACCGACCAGGCCGGCCTCGACCGTCGCCTGATCGATCTGGACGGCACCGAGAACAAGGGTCGGCTGGGCGCCAACGCACTGCTGGGTGTTTCGATGGCCGCCGCGCACGCCGCCGCCGCATCCAGCAAGCAGGCGCTGTGGCAGTACCTGGCTGCCCGGACCGGCGTGACCCCGTCGCTGCCGGTGCCGATGATGAACATCATCAACGGCGGCGCGCATGCCGACAACAACGTCGACTTCCAGGAGTTCATGGTGCTGCCGGTCGGCTTCACCTCGTTCTCCGAAGCATTGCGCGCCGGTACCGAAATCTTCCATTCGCTGAAGTCGGTGCTGAAGGGCCACGGCCTGAGCACGGCGGTGGGCGATGAAGGCGGCTTCGCGCCGGACTTCCGCAGCAACGTCGAAGCGCTGGACACCATCCTCGAAGCGATCGGCAAGGCCGGCTACACCGCCGGTGAAGACGTGCTGCTGGGCCTGGACGTGGCCTCCAGCGAATTCTTCGAGAACGGCAAGTACAATCTGGTCGGCGAGAACAAGCGCCTGACTTCCGAGCAGTTCGTCGACTTCCTCGCCGACTGGGCCGCGCAGTACCCGATCATCACGATTGAAGACGGCCTGGCCGAGAACGACTGGGCGGGTTGGAAGCTGCTGACCGACCGCATCGGCAAGAAGGTGCAGCTGGTCGGTGACGACCTGTTCGTGACCAACCCGAAGATCTTCCAGGAAGGCATCGACTCGGGCACCGCCAACGCGATCCTGATCAAGGTCAACCAGATCGGCACGCTCAGCGAAACCCTGGAAGCGATCGCCATGGCCGACCGCGCCGGCTATGCCGCCGTGGTCTCGCACCGGTCGGGCGAAACCGAAGACACCACCATCGCCGACATCGCCGTGGCCACCACCGCCACCCAGATCAAGACCGGCTCGCTGTGCCGCAGCGATCGCGTGGCCAAGTACAACCAGCTGCTGCGCATCGAGGAAGCCCTCGGCGCCGGCGCGCGTTACGCCGGTCGTGACGCGTTCGTTTCGCTGAAGCGCTGAGCCGATGCGCGACTGGCGCTGGATGCTGCTGGTGCTGGCCCTGTTGCTGGGCTGGCTGCAGTACCGCTTCTGGTTCGGTCCGGGCAATTCGGGTGAAGTGATGATGCTCGAAGCCCAGGTCGCCAACCAGGAACGGGACAATGAGGGTCTGCAGCAGCGCAACGACGCGCTGGCCGCCGAAGTGAAGGACCTCAAGGAAGGCCAGTCCGCCATCGAGGAACGCGCGCGCAGCGAGCTGGGCATGATCAAGCCCGGTGAGAAGTTCTACCGCGTGGTCGAGGATGCGCCGGTCCGTCCGGCGCAGCCCGCTGCAGGCGTCACTGTCCAGGCCGGCGATCACCCGGCGGACGTGCCATGAGCGCGGCGATCTGGGTGGTGGTTCCGGCTGCCGGCCGTGGCGCCCGCTTTGGTGCGCCGCTGCCCAAGCAGTACCTGCAGGCGGGCGGGCAGATCCTGCTCGCTCATACCCTGGACGCGCTGCTGGCGCATCCGGCCGTGGCCGGCGCAATGGTGGTGATCGGCCAGGACGACGGCGACTGGCCGGGCTGGAGCGAATGGGCCGGCAAACCGGTGCTGACCTGCATCGGCGGCGCGACCCGTGCCGCCTCGGTGCTGGCTGGGCTGCAGGCGTTGCCGGACTCGGTGCGCGCTGATGAATTCGTGCTGGTCCACGATGCCGCGCGACCCAACCTGTCCCTGGCCGATCTTGGCCGCCTGCTTGAAGTCGGTCGTGCCGATCCGGTCGGGGCGATCCTGGCTGCACCGGTGCGCGACACCCTCAAGCGCGCGGGCGACGACGGTGGCATCGATGGCACCGAACCGCGCGAGCGGCTGTGGCGTGCACTGACACCACAGCTGTTCCGCCGCCACCAGCTCAGCCGCGCGCTGTCCGACGCCGCCGCTGCCGGTGTTGAAGTCACCGACGAGGCCATGGCCATGGAGCGCCAGGGCCAGCGCCCGCTGCTGGTGGAAGGCAGCGAGGACAACTTCAAGGTCACCACCCCGGCCGATCTGGACCGGTTCGAATTCGTACTTTCCCGCCGCGCCGGCTGACTGCCCGCGCGGCCCTGCTGCAAGGGCTGCATCCATGAGCACCGCACCGTTCCCGCCCGTCCGTATCGGCCAGGGCTACGACGTCCATGCCTTCGGTGAAGGCGATCACATCATGCTCGGCGGAGTGAACGTGCCGCACAGCTGCGGCGTGCTGGCGCACAGCGACGGCGACGTGATCCTGCACGCCCTGTGCGATGCCATGCTCGGTGCGCTGGCGCTGGGCGATATCGGCCAGCATTTCCCGCCGAGCGATGATCGCTGGAAGGGCGCCGACAGCAGCGATTTCGTGCGCCATTGCGACAGCCTGCTGCGCGAGCGTGGCTGGCGCGTTGGCAACACCGACATCACCGTGATCTGCGAGCGGCCGAAGGTTGGCCCGCATGCGCTGGCCATGCGTGAGCGCATTGGTGGGTTGCTGCAGCTGCCGCTGGACGCGGTCAGCGTCAAGGCGACCACCTCGGAGAAGCTGGGCTTCACCGGCCGCGGCGAAGGCATCGCCGCGCAGGCGGTCGTGTTGCTGGTGGCGGCATGATCCCGCTGCCGTTGGCGTTTGGTGCGCCGCTGTTGACGGCGCGCATCCGCACCACGCCGGACGATTTCCAGGTGGATGAACTGCCGGCCTTCGAGGCCACCGGTGAAGGCGAGCACCTGTTGCTGCACATCCGCAAGCGCGGCGCCAACACCGTGCATGTGGCCAAGCTGCTGGCCAAGTGGGCGGGCCTGCCGGAAATGGCGGTGAGCTACGCCGGCATGAAGGATCGGCATGCAGTCACCACCCAGCGTTTCAGCGTGCACCTGCCCAAGCGCGTCGCGCCGGATCTGGCCGAGCTGGCCAGTGATGAGATCGAAGTGCTCGAAGCGACCTGGCACAACCGCAAGCTGCAGCGTGGTGCACTGGCCGGCAACCGCTTCAGGCTGGTGCTGCGCGAGGTGCAGGGCGATGCTGCGGCGATCAGCGAGCGCCTGCAGCAGGTCGCCGGGCGCGGCCTGCCGAACTGGTTTGGCGAGCAGCGCTTCGGCCGCGACGGCGGCAACGTGCCTGCCGCATTGGCGATGTTCGGTGGCCGCCGCATGCGCAAGGACCAGCGTTCGCTGCTGCTGTCAGCCGCCCGCTCGGCGCTGTTCAATCGTGTGCTCGCCGCGCGCGTGGAGCAGGGCAACTGGGATCAACCGCTGGACGGTGAAGTGTGGATGCTCGACGGCAGCCGCAGCGTGTTCGGCCCCGAACCCTACACCGACGTGCTGGCCGAGCGCCTGGCCCGTTTCGACATCCATCCCAGCGCGCCGCTGTGGGGCGAAGGCGAGCTGCGCAGCGCCGACGCTGCACGTGAGCTGGAGCTGGCCGCGCTGGACGACGAGGAATCGAAGGCGCTGCGCGCTGGCCTGGAATACGCACGGCTGAAGCAGGAGCGCCGCGCGCTGCGCCTGCGCCCGGCGTTGCTGCAGCATCAGTGGTTGGCCAGTGATGTACTGGAACTCTCGTTCGCGTTGCCGCCGGGCTGCTACGCCACCGCCGTGCTGCACGAACTCGGCCCCGTCGAAGACGCCGCGCAGGCCTGACAGAAAAAGGGGACGGAGGGAATTAAGTCGTTTGTGGCACAAACGACTTAATTCCCTCCGTCCCCTTTTTGTCAACGCCGCGCCAGCAACACCAGCACCGCGCCGGTGCCGCCTTGCCCGGTCGGCGCCGAATGAAACGCCAGCACGTCGTTGCGAAGCCGCAGCAGGCGATCAACCAGGTTCTTCAGCACCGGTGCACCGCCATCGGACTGCAGGCCCTTGCCGTGGATGATGCGCACGCAGCCATACTCGTGTGCATGCGCTTCCAGCAGGAACTGGCGCAGCAGGGTTTCCGCCTGCGCGGCGGTGGCGCCGTGCAGGTCGAGCTCATCCTGTACCGAATACTGGCCGCGCTTGAGACGCTGGAACAGGCGCGGTGGCAGGTTGTCGCGGCGGTAGCTGGCCACGTCGCCCGCTTCCAGCGGCGTACTGTCGCGCAGCAGCCGCGCAAACTCGCCCGCGGCTTCGGCCTCGTCGCGTTCGGCCATGCGTGCGCGCGGCTTCGGCCGGGGCGCAGCAGGCGCCGGTTCGGCATCCTTGCGCAGCGGCGTCACTTCACCGATGGCCGCACGGAACAACGCGGCCGGATCTTCGTCTTCAGGGTGCGACATGCGCACAGGGTAAACCGCCGGCGCGGGTCTGCCTATGACGGTTCGATGTCGGCCGTGACCGCCGGCAGGGTAGGACCGGCGGCTCGCATGCGGCACAATAGACGATGCCCTTGCAGGGTCGACGGCTTCCGCAGGGGAGTACGACGGTCCCGCCCACACTGCACGGTGACGGAATCGAATTCTTGGAAAATCAAGCGGTTAAATCGAAGATGCGAATCCTGGTCAGTAATGACGATGGTGTCGACGCCGCAGGCATCCGGATGCTTGCTTCGGTCCTGCGCGAGGCCGGACACGAAGTCACGGTGGTCGCGCCCGACCGCGATCGCTCCGGTGCCAGCAACTCGCTGACCCTGGACCTGCCGATCCGGCTCAAGCGCATCGACCATTACACCGTTTCGGTGGCTGGCACGCCGACCGACTGCGTGCACCTAGCGCTGACCGGCCTGCTTGAATTCGAGCCGGACATCGTCGTGTCAGGCATCAACAACGCCGCCAACCTCGGCGACGACGTGATCTATTCCGGCACCGTCTCGGCGGCGATGGAAGGCCGCTTCCTCGGCCTGCCGGCGGTGGCGGTCTCGCTGGTTACCCGCAACCACGATCCGAAGCACTTCGACACCGCCGCGCGCGCCGCAGTGGAGATCGTGGCCCGGCTCAAGGCCGATCCGCTGCCGGCCGACACCATCCTCAACGTCAACGTGCCGGATCTGCCGTGGAGCGAGGTCAAGGGCTTCGAGGTCACCCGCCTTGGCAACCGCCATCGTGCCGAAGGCTGCATCGCGCAGAAGGATCCGCGCGGCAACGAGGTGTACTGGATCGGCCCGGCCGGGCGCGAGCAGGACTCCGGCCCGGGCACCGACTTCCACGCGGTGCGCACCGGCCACATCTCGATCACCCCGATCCAGGTGGACCTGACCCGCTACCAGGCGCTGGAGAAAGTGGCCAGCTGGGTGGGTGGCCTCAGCGCCGCGCTGGACCGGCCGGCATGAGTCCACGCCTGCGACTGCAGCCGGAAGCTGTCGGCATCGGCATGACCTCGCAGCGCGTGCGTGACCGTCTGGTCGATCGCCTGCGCGAAGCTGGCATCGTCGACGAGTCCACCTTGAACGCAATCCGGGTTGTGCCGCGCCATCTGTTCATTGATGAAGCACTGGCCTCGCGTGCCTATGAGGACACCGCGCTGCCGATCGGCCATGGCCAGACCATCTCGCAGCCCTGGGTGGTCGCCCGGATGACCGAGGCGGTGCTCCAGGTCGCGCCGAAGCGCGTGCTGGAAGTCGGCACCGGCTCGGGCTACCAGGCCGCCATCCTGGGCGCGCTGGGCCTGGAGGTCTACACCGTGGAGCGTATCGGTGACCTGTTGCGGCAGGCACGCAAGCGCTTCCGCGCACTGGGCATGAACATCCGCACCAAGCATGACGACGGTCGCGCCGGATGGGCCGAGCACGGTCCGTTCGATGCCATCGTGGTCACCGCCGCCGCGCCTGCACTGGTCGATGAACTGGTCGGGCAGCTGGCTGAAGGGGGGCGCCTGGTGGCGCCGGTGGGTGGCCCGGGCGGACAGTCGCTGGTGCAGCTGGACCGCAAGCCCGATGGCAGCATCGAACAACGCGTGCTGGCACCGGTCACGTTCGTGCCGCTGCTGTCTGGCATGCTCGACTAATCCACGGAGCAGGGTTGCATGAAGATTTTCGGGCCGCTGTACGAGCGGGCGATGAAGTGGGCGGCGCACGAACGCGCGCCGACCTACCTGACGGTACTGAGTTTCTTTGAAGCGATCATCTTCCCGGTGATGCCGGAAGTGATGCTGGCACCGATGTGCGTGGCCCAGCCCAAGCGTGGCTGGTGGTTCGCCACCCTCAGCCTGGCGGGCTCGATGGTCGGCGCGCTGGTTGGTTACGCGCTGGGTCATTACGCTTTCGAGGCGATCAAGCCGGTGTTCGAGGCGCTGGGCATGCTTCCGGCGATCGAGCAGGGCATCACCACCGTGCAGGCGAAGATGGCCGAATCGCCGTGGGCGGTGTTCACCTTCCTGGTGCTGGGCGGCTTCATGCCGATCCCGATGAAGGTCTTCACGTGGGCATCGGGTATCGTCGGCGTACCGATGCCGCAGTACCTGTTGAGCATGTTGATCGGTCGTGGCAAGCGCGTGTTCGTGCTGGCCGCGGTCATCCGTATCGGTGGTGCGCGTGCCGAAGCGTCGCTGCGTCGCTGGATTGAACCGCTGGGCTGGATCGCCACCGTGCTGGTGGTGGTGCTGATCGCCTGGCTTGTATGGAGGTCGAAGTTCGCATGAATCCTGATCGTCTGAGCAAGGGAGTGCGCATCGGCGCGCTGGCGTTGCTGGTTTCCACACTGGCCGCCTGCGGTACCGCCACCGTGGTCCGCCCGGGCGGCGGCAACGCTGGCGGCGTGACCACGCCGAAGACCTCGGTACCCAAGCCCGGGCAGACCGTGGTGGTGCGCAAGGGCGACACCATCTATGCGCTGGCCCGCATCCATGACATCACCCCGGCCGACCTGATTGCCTGGAATCGTCTGGACAACCCGTCGACCATCTACCCCGGCCAGGTGATCCGCCTGTATCCGCAGGGGGCCACCAGCGGCCGTGCGCCGACCACGGTGGTCACCCCGCCGCGTTCGGCTGGCAGCAGTGGCGGCAGCACCGCGCCGGCCCCGGCGCCGGTCGGGCCGGTGAAGAGCAACATCGCCTGGCGCTGGCCAGCCGATGGCGCGATCGTCGGCCGCTACGTTGCCGGTGACGCGACCAAGCAGGGCGTCGACATCGCCGGCACCAGCGGCCAGCCGGTCAAGGCAACCGCCAACGGTGTGGTGGTGTACTCCGGTGCCGGCCTGGTCGGCTACGGCGAACTGATCATCATCAAGCACAGCGACCAGTGGCTGTCCGCCTATGGTCACAACCGCAAGCGCCTGGTCAATGAAGGGCAGAGCGTGAAGGCTGGCGAGCAGATCGCCGAAATGGGCCGCACCGGTGCGAACCGCGACATGGTCCACTTCGAGATTCGCTACAACGGCAAGCCGGTCGATCCGCAGCAGTACCTGCCGGCACGTTGACGCGGTTGGAACAGGGAGTGCCGGGCCATGCCTGGCGTTCCTGACCTGTAGAGCCGTGCTCGACTCAGCGACTGCGGAGCGGTCGTTTGCGATCCTGTGTGCCGCAGGCTCACCTTCACGGCGGACCGGATACCCGGCATTCTTGAGCGGTCCCAGTCGACCCGGTACCCCATGCTGCGTCCTGCTTCCGTTCTCGCCTTGCTGATCGTCGCGCCGCTGGTCACCGCGGCCAGCGATCCGCGCGACGTGGTCACCCGTCTTTACGCCGTAGTCCAGGCGCCGGCTTCAGATGAAGCAGCCATCCCGCCGTTGCTGGGCGATGCCCTGCGCTCGGCGGTCGATGCGCAGCATGCTTACGAGCGGGCCTGCACCGCGCTGGCCGCGCGCGACGAGAAGCCGCACATGCTCGACCAGAGCCTGTATCTGCTGGCGCCGGACCGACCGGACACGGTCGCGGTGGGAATGCCCGAATCGAGGGGTGACGCGACCTGGATCCGCGTCGACATGGCAGTGGGCGACTATCGATGGACCGACCGGGTCCTGCTGCAGCGGCAGGACCGGGACTGGAAGGTCATGGATATCCGCTGGGGGCAGGGCGGCCACCTGATCGGCCGGCTCCAGGAGTTCTCGGCATTCCGCTGCGCGCCTTCAGGCCGCTAGGGGCCGGAGGCACCGGTGACTCGAGAACTCAGCCTTCCAGAATGAAAGCAGCCGCGACCTTGCGGCCTTCGCCTGCCAGGATGTTGAAGGTGCGTGCGGCGGCTGGATTGTTCATCACTTCCAGGCCGATGCCGCGTGACAGGCAGGCGGCCATCACCACCGCCGATGGGAACACCTGGCGGTCACCGGTACCCAGCACGATCAGCGCCGGGTTCAGCGCCAGGATCGGCTCCAGGTCCGCCAGCTGCAACGCAGCGGCGCTCGCCACCGGCCAATGCGCGACCAGCTGGTCCGGGGTCAGGAAGAAGCTCCCGTCCAGCACCTGGTCATTGACCTTGGCCGAGCGGCCATCGGCGGCGCGCAGGCTGTAGGCGTAGTCGGGCGGTTCGTGGTTCAGCTGCATGACGGTAGGGCGATCAGCCGCGCGGCAGCACGATCTGGCGCTGTTCCCTGCTCGGGCGGTACAGCACGGCGACGTGGCCGATGCGCTGCACCAGAGCGCTCTCGGTGGCTTCGACGATCTCGCCGATCATCACGTCACGGGCGTCGCGATCCTCGGCAGCGACCTTCACCTTGACCAGTTCGTGGCGCTCCAGCACTTCGTTCAGCTCAGCGATGAAGGCCGGGGTCACACCCTTGCCGCCGGTCTGCAGCAGGGCCTTCAGGTCGTGGGCTTGGCCGCGCAGGAAACGGGTCTGGGAAGCGGTCAGGGCGATGGACATGCAGGAAAACACGGTTGAATGGGGCGATCAGGGTATCATGAGGACCCCATCAGCCCCTATTTTCAATGGCTACCCGCAGCAAAAGCAGCCAGCGCTGGCTCAAGGAACACTTCTCCGACCCCTTCGTGAAGAAGGCGCAGGCCGAAGGCATGCGCTCGCGCGCCGCCTACAAGCTCGAAGAGCTGCTTGAACGTGACCGGCTGCTGAAGCCGCACATGGTGGTGGTCGACCTCGGCGCGGCGCCGGGTGGCTGGTCTCAGCAGGTTAGGAGACAGATCGGCGACACCGGCCGCGTGCTGGCCCTGGACATCCTGGACATGCCGCCGCTGGCCGGCGTGGAGTTCCTTCATGGTGACTTCAGGGAAGAAGCGGTCCTATCGCAGTTTGAAGCCATGCTCGGGGATCAGCCGGTAGACCTTGTGCTGTCGGACATGGCCCCCAATAAGAGTGGTGTGGGCGCGGTCGACCAGCCGCGGATGATGCACCTGGCGGAGCTGGCCCTGGATTTTGCCGACAACCACCTGAAGACCGGTGGGGCATTCCTGATCAAGCTGTTCCAGGGCGAGGGCTTTGACGACTACGTGCGCGACATGCGCCGCCGGTACGACAAGGTCTCCATCCGCAAGCCGGAAGCCTCGCGCAAGCGCTCTCCCGAGGTGTACGCCTTGGGTCAGGGAAAACGCGCCCACATGAAGTAAGCTCGCAATGTACGCAAGTTCGACCCCCACGCAACGCCAGCACTGAGAGGAACACCGGAGCCAATGAGGATGAACGACTTGACCAAGAACCTCCTGCTATGGGTGGTCGTCGCCGTCGTGCTGATGGTGGTCTTCCAGAGCTTCTCGCCGAAGTCCTCCGGAGCCGGCGCGCAGGGTGCGTCGTACTCGCAGTTCCTGGACCAGGTGGACAGCGGCAACGTGCAGAAGGTCGCCTTTGGCGGCGACATGCGCGGCGGCACCAGCCAGCTGACCTACACCACCCGCGGCGGGCAGACATCCACCATCACCGCACCGTTCGATCGCGACCTGATCAACGTGCTGCGCACCAAGAACGTGGAGATTGTGCAGGAGGAGCCGTCCAGCGGCATCTCCCTCGGCGCGATCCTGATGAATTTCCTGCCGGTCATCCTGATCATCGGCTTCTGGTTGTTCATCATGCGCCAGATGCAAGGCGGTGGCGGCGGTGCCAAGGGCGCGATGTCCTTCGGCAAGTCGCGCGCCAAGCTGCAGGGCGAGGACCAGATCAAGGTCACCTTCGCCGACGTCGCCGGCTGCGACGAGGCCAAGGAAGAAGTGGGCGAGCTGGTCGACTTCCTGCGCGACCCGTCCAAGTTCACCAAGCTGGGTGGCAAGATTCCGCGCGGCGTGCTGATGGTGGGCCCGCCGGGTACCGGCAAGACGCTGCTGGCCAAGGCCATCGCCGGCGAAGCCAAGGTGCCGTTCTTCTCGATCTCCGGTTCGGACTTCGTGGAAATGTTCGTCGGCGTCGGCGCCAGCCGCGTGCGCGACATGTTCGAGCAGGCCAAGAAGCATGCCCCGTGCATCATCTTCATCGACGAAATCGACGCCGTCGGTCGTCACCGTGGCGCCGGCCTGGGCGGTGGCCATGACGAGCGCGAGCAGACCCTGAACCAGCTGCTGGTCGAAATGGATGGTTTCGAGGGCGGTGAAGGCGTGATCGTGATCGCCGCCACCAACCGTCCGGACGTGCTGGACCCGGCGCTGCTGCGTCCGGGTCGCTTCGACCGCCAGGTCGTGGTTGGCCTGCCGGACGTGAAGGGTCGCGAGCACATCCTGAAGGTGCACATGCGCAAGCTGCCGCTCGCCGACGATGTCGAGCCGATGGTGATCGCGCGGGGTACCCCGGGCTTCTCCGGTGCTGATCTGGCCAACCTGTGCAACGAGGCGGCCCTGTTCGCCGCGCGTGGCAACGAGAAGGAAGTCCGCATGGACCACTTCGACCGTGCCCGCGACAAGATCCTGATGGGTGCCGAGCGCCGCTCGATGGCCATGAGCGAAGAAGAGAAGACCCTGACCGCCTACCACGAAGCCGGCCACGCCATTGTCGGCCGCCTGGTGCCCGAGCACGACCCGGTCTACAAGGTCACGATCATCCCGCGCGGCCGTGCGCTGGGCGTGACCATGTACCTGCCGGAGGGCGACAAGTATTCGATGAACCGCGTGGCGATCAAGTCGCAGCTGTGCTCGCTGTACGGTGGTCGTGTGGCCGAGGAGCTGATCTTCGGTGCCGACAAGGTCACCACGGGCGCTTCCAACGACATCGAACGCGCCACCAAGATGGCCCGCAACATGGTCACCAAGTGGGGCCTGTCCGACCAGCTCGGCCCGATCGCCTATGGCGAAGAGGATGACGAGGTGTTCCTGGGCCGTTCGGTCACCCAGCACAAGAGCGTGTCCAACGACACCGCGCGTCGCATCGATGAGGAGGTGCGCAAGATCCTCGACGAAGCCTACGCGCGCACTACCGAGCTGATGACGGCCAACCTGGACAAGTTGCACGCGATGTCCCAGCTGCTGCTGCAGTACGAGACGATCGACGCGCCGCAGATCGACGCCATCATGGAAGGCCGCGATCCGCCGCCGCCGGCTGGCTGGAGCAAGTCGAACAAGGATGGTGGCAACGACAAGGGCGGCGACGCCCGCCCGCTGCCGCCGATCGCGGGCCCGGCCGAATCGCACTGACGGCCCGCTGCGCGTGACACCAGACGAGGCCGGGGCAACCCGGCTTCGTCGTTTCCGGGCTACCGGCCCATTCCGAAGAACCGAACTGACGCTGGAGCCCGCATGTCTGCCCCGAAGCCCGAACCGATTTCCCACACCGCCGAAATGGTCATCGCCACCGTGGTCGGCGTGGGTGTGGGCCTCGGAGCCGACAATCTGCTGTTGGGCTGCGTGGTGGGTATCGCGGTCGGCATCGTGCTGAGCATCGCCAGGACCCTGTACGTGGACCGCAAGCGTCGCCGCCGTTGAGGGGTATCGGCAGGGCTGCGCCCTGCACCCGTGGTAGTGCCGGCCGCTGGCCGGCAACCTCAGCAGCAACAGCAACAGCAACAGCAACAGCAACAGCAACAGCAACATTCCGTGGTTTGGCGGGGCGGTGTCGGAGGGCGGGGACGCCGTGAACCCGTCCATGGGGGCTTGGCAGCCGCATCCATGCGGCTGACACCCCGCCCTCCGACACCGCCCCACCTCTGACAGATTTCTGCTGCTGTTGGTGGGTGTCGACCTTGGTCGACACGGTAGATCCACGCCATGCGTTGATCAATCTCCATCGAATTCGAATTTCTCGAGAATTGAACGAAGAGCATCCACGCATGGCGTGGATCTACTGAAGATCGCGGAAGACTGTCGAAGGCGGGGTGGGTCCGGTTGCGGGAGTGTCCGCGGCATGGATGCCGCGGCCAAGCCCCCATGGACGGGTTCACGGCGTCTCCCGCAGCCGGACCCACCCCGCCTACCCTCAGGAAACCAGCTTCTGCTGTTGCTTGGGCTTTTGCTGTGGCCGTTGCCTCGGCGGGTGCAGGGCGCCGCCCTGCCGAACTAAACTACCCGCCGTTGTTCCAGCAGGATTACCGATGTTCGATACCTCGTCCCAGCTCGATTGCGCCGGCCGCATCCTGCGCCTCGACCGTGCCCAGGTCATGGGCATCGTCAACGTCACCCCGGACTCGTTTTCCGATGGCGGCGCGCACGACACCACCGAGGCCGCAATCGCTCATGGCCTGAAGCTGGTCGAGGAGGGCGCGGACCTTCTCGATATCGGCGGCGAATCGACCCGCCCGGGCGCCACGCCGGTATCGGTCGAGGAGGAGCTGGGCCGGGTGATTCCGGTGATCGAGCAGCTGGCGGCCCGGACCCATGTGCCGATCAGCATCGACACCTTCAAGCCGGAAGTGATGCGCGCGGCCGTGGCCGCTGGCGCCGGCATGATCAACGACATCTTCGGCCTGCGTCAGGAGGGTGCGCTCGAGGCCGCTGCGGAAACCGGCGTGCCGGTGGTGCTGATGCACATGCAGGGCGAACCGGGCCACATGCAGGCCGATCCGCACTACGACGATGTGGTCGGCGAGGTGCACGGCTTCCTGGTGCAGCGCCTGTTCGCTGCCGAGATGGCAGGCATCGCGAAGAAGAACCTGCTGATCGACCTCGGTTTCGGCTTCGGCAAGACCACCGGCCACAACATGACCCTGCTGGCGCGTTCGGAGCGCTTTCTGGAACTGGGCGTGCCGATGCTGGCCGGCCTGTCGCGCAAGCGCAGTCTCGGTGAACTGACAGGTCGCGATACGCCGTCCGAGCGGGTAGCGGCCTCGGTGGCCGCGCACCTGATCGCGGTCCAGCGTGGCGCGCGCATCGTACGCGTGCATGACGTGGCGGCCACAGTTGATGCGCTGAAGATCTGGCAGGCGGTGCAAGCCGTACCGACGCCGCGCGCCGACGCTGCGCCGACGATCCGCTGGCCGGACGAAGACTGATGGGTATCGATCGGCGGCCACTGGCGATCGCCGTGATGGGGCCGACCGCCAGTGGCAAGACCGCCACTGCGATCGCCCTGGCACGGCAGCTGGATGGGGAAATCGTCAGCGTCGACTCGGCACTGGTGTACCGCCACCTGGACATCGGTTCGGCCAAGCCCGATGCGACGGAGCGCGCGCAGGCGCCGCACCATCTGCTGGACCTGCGTGACCCCTGGCAGACCTACTCGGCGGCCGAGTTCGCCGCCGATGCCGGGCGGGTCGTGGCCGACATCGTGGCGCGTGGCAGGACGCCGATCCTGGCCGGTGGCACTGGCCTGTACTTCCGGGCGCTACTGCAGGGCCTGTCGCCGATGCCGGAGGCCGACCCGGCAATGCGCGAAGCGCTCAGCGCCGAGGCGGCCGAGCGTGGCTGGGCGGCACTGCACTCCGAGCTGGCCAAGGTCGACCCGGCCGCCGCCGCACGCATCCATGCGACCGATCCGCAACGCATCCAGCGGGCGCTGGAGGTCTATCGCCTGACCGGTATCCCCATTACTGAATGGCAGCGCCGGCCGGGCGTAGCGCCATTGCCGGTGCGCACCCTCAAGCTGATCCTCGCTCCACGCGACCGTGCGGTTCTGCACCAGCGCATCGAGGCGCGCTTCGACGCCATGCTGGGGCAGGGGTTCCTCGACGAGGTGCGGGCATTGCGCGCGATGCCGGAAATGGCAGCCGTGGAGGCGCCGTTGGACCTGCCGGCAGTGCGTGCGGTCGGCTATCGGCAGGCCTGGGAGTACCTGGACGGGGAGGGTGATGCCGCCCGTTTCCGTGACAAGGCGATCTTCGCCACCCGGCAACTGGCCAAGCGCCAGCTGACCTGGCTGCGCGGCGAGCTTGATGCGCGCTGGTTCGACCCCCATGTTGATGGGGAGCGCCTTGCCAGCGCGGTGTCGACCTTCGTCGCACGCTGAATCCCCGCCAGCCGTGTAACATCATCGGTCGGCGGGCGGCTCGGGGGCCGCGGCAACCGTCGGCAACCCAATAAGAACAATAATCAGGAGTGTGCAATGTCCAAGGGGCAATCGCTGCAGGATCCATTCTTGAACGCACTGCGGCGCGAACGCGTGCCGGTTTCGGTGTACCTGGTGAACGGCATCAAGCTGCAGGGCACGATCGAGTCGTTCGACCAGTTCGTGGTCCTGCTGCGCAACACGGTCAGTCAGATGGTCTACAAGCACGCCATTTCCACCGTCGTTCCGGCACGCAACGTGAAGGTCGGTCCGGGCGGTGGTTACGTGCAGTCGGGTGAAGGCGGTCAGGCAGGTGATGAAGCAGACGAGTAATACCGGAGCGGTGAATGTTTGACCGCTCGAAAAAGGGTGAACACGCCCTGTTGATCCAGCCCCATTTCGGCAAGCTGGAAGACGATGTGCTCGAAGAATTCGGTGATCTGGCCCGCTCGGCCGGGGCCAGCATCGCCGCGACGATCACTGCGCGCCTGGACCGTCCGAATCCGTCGACCCTGATCGGCAGCGGCAAGCTGGACGAGATCAAGGCTGCGGCCGACGCCAGCGGGGCCGACCTGATCCTGGTCAATCATGCATTGAGCCCGGGCCAGGAACGCAACCTGGAACGTTTCCTCGAGCGCCGGGTGATCGACCGCACCGGCCTGATCCTGGACATCTTCGCCCAGCGTGCGCACAGCCACGAAGGCAAGCTGCAGGTCGAACTGGCACAGCTGCGCCACCTGGCTACGCGGCTGGTGCGCGGCTGGACCCATCTGGAGCGCCAGCGCGGCGGTTCGATCGGCCTGCGCGGCCCGGGTGAAACCCAGCTGGAAACTGACCGCCGTCTGCTGCAGAAGCGGGTGGAGCAGCTGCAGAAGCGCCTGGAAAAGGTCGAAGTGCAGCGCACCCAGATGCGCCGTGCGCGTGTGCGCAGCGAGCTGCCGCGCGTTGCCCTCGTGGGCTACACCAACGCCGGCAAGTCGACCCTGTTCAACGCCATGACCGGCGCTGAGGCCTATGCCGCCGACCAGCTGTTCGCAACGCTGGATCCGACCGTGCGCCGCATCGCGGTGCCGGGGGGCAACGTGGTGCTGGCCGATACCGTCGGTTTCGTCCGCGATCTGCCGCATGATCTGGTCGCGGCGTTCCGCTCGACCCTGTCCGAGGCGCGCGAGGCCGACTTCCTGCTGCATGTGGTCGACGCTGCCGATCCGCACCGCGAGGAGCGCATCGCCCAGGTCGACGAGGTGCTGACCGCAGTCGGTGCCGGTGACCTGCCGCAATTGCTGGTGTTCAACAAGATCGACCGCATCGACGGTGCCGACGTGCGCCACGATGGCCAGGACGGTATCCCGGATGAGTCGCGTCGTGAGCGGGTGTGGATTTCCGCGCGTGACGGGCGGGGGCTGGAGTTGCTGCAGGCGGTGCTGGGCAAGCGCCTGGGCCTGCAGCATGTCACCGGCGAACTGCGCCTGCCGCCGGATGCCGGCCGCCTGCGCGCGCGCCTGCACCAGCTGGAAGTGATCCGCAGCGAGCAGGCTGATGAGGAAGGCTGGCTGCTGCATGTCGACTTGCCGATTGCCGAAGCCGAGAAGCTGGCCGCCAGTGCCGACGGCGCACCGATCCGGGCGCTGCTGCCGGAGAAACTGCCGGAGTGGTGAGGTAGCACCTGGCAGGGCCGGCGAGTGGCGGCCGCCGGCCGGCAGCGCAACCGTCCCGGATGGGCGCGACATCTGCCTGTCATCTGCGGTACAACGTGCAGGTTCTTCACCCCACCGTCATGCCGATGTCCATCCCCACCGACGCTGAACTCAATATCCAGTCCGCCGCGCTTGGGCAGCGCCTCGAGCAGGCCTCGCTGCAGCTGGTGACCGCTGAAAGCTGCAGTGGTGGCTGGATTGCAAAGTGCATGACCGACATCGCAGGTTCGTCGGCATTCTTCGACTGCGGCATGGTGGTCTACAGCTACGAAGCCAAGCAGCGCCTGCTCGGCGTGCGCGCACAGACGCTGGAGCAGTTTGGCGCAGTCAGCCGCGAAACCGTGCTGGAAATGGTTTCCGGTGCGCTGGTCAACTCGGGGGCCGGCATCGCGGTGGCAGTGACCGGCATCGCCGGTCCCGGCGGCGGCAGCCCTGGCAAGCCGGTCGGCAGCGTCTGGATCGGCTGGAAGCGGCGCGGCGGCTACGCCCGCGCCGAGCTGTTCCAGTTCGAGGGCGACCGCGAAGCCATCCGCCGGCAAACCGTGGCGGCGGCATTGCGCGGCATCGACGCCCAGCTGTGACATGCTGCTCCGGTAATCGTCCGGAGCACGCATGATGTGGGAAACGCTGGGCACGGTCCGTGACCTGGGCCGACTGCAGGAAATTGCGGTTGTCCTGATCCGCTATGGTTTCGGTGACGTGGTGCGGCGCATCGGCCTGGCCACCACGCTGGAGCGCGCTGGGCGCCTGCTGCACTGGAACGAGGATCGCCAGGAACTGCTGCGGATGACCGCGCCGGTGCGCGTACGCAGCGCGATGCAGGATCTCGGCCCGACCTTCGTCAAGCTCGGTCAGGTGCTGGCGACGCGCGTCGACCTGCTGCCGCCGGAATGGATCGCTGAACTGTCCGAGCTGCAGAACGCGGTACCCGCGCTGCCGTATGCCGATATCCGTGAGCAGCTGGAGGCCGACCTGGGCGCCTCGCCTGCAGACGTGTTCGCCTTCCTCGATGAAACCCCGATGGCCGCCGCCTCGCTGGCGCAGGCCCATCGCGCGCGCCTGCATGACGGCCGCGAGGTGGTGCTGAAGGTACGGCGCCCGGGTATCCGCGACGTGGTCGAGGCCGACCTGCGGTTGCTGGCGCGCCTGGCCGAAATCGTCGAGGCGCGGCTGCCGGACCTGCGCCGCTATCGTCCGGCCGAGGTCGTGCAGCAGTTCACCGTGTCGCTGCGACGCGAGCTGGATTTCGCCGCCGAATGCCGCAACGCCGAACGCATCGCACGCAACTTCAACGGTCGTGACGACATCCTGATCCCCAGCGTGCACTGGCAGTGGACCTGTGAAAGCCTGAATGTGCAGGACTTCGTCGACGGCATTCCCGGGCGTGACCTGGCCGGCGTCGATGCGGCGGGCCTGGACCGGCGCGAACTGGCTCGGCGCGGTGCCGGCATCGTGCTCAAGATGGTGCTGGAGGACGGCTGCTTCCACGCCGACCCGCACCCCGGCAACATCTTCTACCTGCGTGACGGCCGCATCGGCGTGATTGACTTCGGCATGGTCGGCGCGTTGTCCGAAGTGCGCCGCTTCCAGGTCGCGCAGCTGCTGCACGGGCTGGTCGAGCAGGACCCGCAGAGCGTGGCCGATGTGCTGCTGGACTGGGCCGGCGGCGTGGAAGTGGACGAGAACCGCCTGCAGCACGACATCAGCCAGTTCGTCGACCAGTATCGCGGCGTGCCGCTGAAGGACCTGCGCATTGGCCTGATGCTGGGCGATATCACCCAGCTGCTGCGCAGCTACAGCCTGACCCTGCCGGCCGATCTGGCGCTGATGATCAAGGCCTTCCTGACCCTGGAAGGCATGGGGCGCCAGCTGGACCCGGATTTCGACATGGCCAGTGCCGCGCGCCCGTTCCTGGAACGGGTGGTGCTGCAGCGCTATGCGCCCAAGGCGCTGCTCAAGCGTGGCCGACGCAGCCTGCTGGGCCTGGTCGACTTCGCCGGGGAACTGCCGCGCGACCTGCGCAAGCTGGTCCAGGCGGCACGCCGCGGCCGCCTCCAGCTGAAGGTGGAAACCACTGCGCTGCAGGGCTTTGGCGAACAGGTGAATCGGGCAGCGAACCGGCTGGTGATGGGTATCGTCACCGCCGCGCTGATCATCGGGTCCTCGATCGTGATGCACAGCGTTGGCGGGGTCTCCAGTCGCTGGCTGCTGGCACTTGGCGTGTGCGGTTTCATCGGCGCCGGCTTCTGCGGCGTGTGGATCCTGTTCTCCATATGGAGGAGCGGCAAGCACACATAGTGTGCTTGCCGCAGCGGTTCCCCATCGGAACCGTGGAATCGCTGCGCGATCCCTGTAGGGCCGACCGCTGGTCGGCTGCTCTTGCTTTTGCCTTTGCCGCCCGGCCATTGGCCCAACTGCCGAGCATGGCTCGGCACTACAGATCCCATCACCTGTTTGTCGTACCCGGCACTTGCAGTTGTGTGAGTTAGTAGTAATACTACTAACCATGGACCTGACCGACACCCAGCAGGCGATCCTGCAGTTGATCGCCGAGCGTATCGAGAGCGAAGGCGCACCGCCGTCGCAGACTGAAATCGCACGCGCGTTCGGCTTCAAGGGCGTGCGTGCGGCCCAGTACCACCTGGAAGCCCTGGAGCAGGCCGGTGCGATCCGTCGCATCCCGGGCCAGGCTCGCGGCATCCGCCTGGTGCAGGCACCGCCGGTCGGAAAGCTGGCCGAGCCGGGCCTTCCGGACAGCGTGCTGCGCTTGCCGGTGCTGGGCCGGGTCGCTGCCGGCCTGCCGATCGGTGCCGACATCGGCTCCGACGATTTCGTGGTGCTGGACCGGGTGTTCTTCTCGCCGGCGCCGGACTACCTGCTGAAAGTGCAGGGCGACTCGATGATCGATGAGGGCATCTTCGACGGTGACCTGATCGGCGTGCACCGCACCCGCGACGCCCGTTCCGGGCAGATCGTGGTGGCCCGCATCGATGACGAGATCACCGTCAAGCTGCTGAAGATCGCCAAGGACCGCATCCGCCTGCTGCCGCGCAATCCTGATTACAAGCCGATCGAGGTGCTGCCGGACCAGGATTTTGCGATCGAAGGCCTCTATTGCGGCCTGCTTCGGCCCAATCGTTGACCCGCTCCATGGTGCATTACCCCGCGGTCTTTTGTGGCGATTCTCTGGTTCCACTGAGGTTGGTACGGATGTCCGATAATTCTTTTCAGAGCGCCGGGCAGAATCTCAGCCTGTGCGATACGTCCGACTTAAAGTGAACCCATGGCAAAGAAGACCCCCAAAGACAGCACCCCCAACGACATGACCTCTGCAAGGACCAATACGATGGACGAGAACAAGAAGCGCGCCTTGGCTGCTGCTCTGGGCCAGATCGAGAAGCAGTTCGGCAAGGGCTCGGTGATGCGCATGGGCGACCGCGTGGTCGAGCCCGTCGAAGCCATCCCGACCGGTTCGCTGATGCTCGACATCGCACTGGGCATTGGCGGTCTGCCGAAGGGCCGTGTCGTTGAGATCTACGGGCCGGAATCCTCGGGCAAGACCACCCTGACTCTGCAGGCCATCGCCGAATGCCAGAAGATGGGCGGTACCGCGGCCTTCATCGATGCCGAGCACGCGCTTGACCCGATCTACGCCGCGAAGCTGGGCGTGAACGTGGACGACCTGCTGTTGTCGCAGCCGGACACCGGTGAGCAGGCGCTGGAAATCGCCGACATGCTGGTCCGTTCGGGCTCGGTTGACATCCTGGTGGTCGACTCGGTCGCCGCGCTGACCCCGAAGGCCGAAATCGAAGGCGAAATGGGTGACCAGCTGCCGGGTCTGCAGGCCCGCCTGATGAGCCAGGCGCTGCGCAAGCTGACCGGCAACATCAAGCGTTCGAACACCCTGGTGATCTTCATCAACCAGCTGCGCATGAAGATCGGCGTGATGATGCCGGGCCAGAGCCCGGAAACCACCACCGGCGGCAACGCGCTGAAGTTCTACGCCTCGGTCCGCCTGGACATCCGCCGTATCGGTGCGATCAAGAAGGGCGATGAGATCATCGGCAACCAGACCAAGATCAAGGTCGTCAAGAACAAGCTGGCGCCTCCGTTCAAGCAGGTCATCACCGAGATCCTGTACGGCGAAGGCATCAGCCGCGAGGGCGAACTGATCGACATGGGCGTGGATGCCAAGCTGGTCGAGAAGGCCGGCGCCTGGTACAGCTACGGTGAAGAGCGCATTGGCCAGGGCAAGGACAATGCCCGCGGCTACCTGCGCGACAACCCGACCGTCGCCGCCAAGCTCGAGGCCGAGCTGCGTGAGAAATTCCAGCCGGCCGAAGCGGCCCGCGAGGAAGGCGACGACGAAGGCGACGACGAGTAAGGCTTGCTGTGGGGCAGGGCGGCGCCGTCAGTGACGTCGCCCTGTCCCGCAGGTTCGAATCGCCCAGGGATGGGCAGGGCGCCAAGGACGGCGCCACCCTTGGAGCATCGATGTCCGACGCCGAAGACATTCCTACCGGCCGCAAGCGCCGGCAGCGTGAGCAGACTCCCGTACAACGGGCGCTGGGCCTGCTGGTCCGCCGCGAGCACTCGCGCAAGGAACTCACCCGCAAGCTGACCGCCCGTGGCATCGAAGACGAAGCCGCGCAGGCCGCTGTCGCCAAGCTGACCGAAGCGGGCTGGCAGGACGACACCCGTTTTGCCGAGAACCTGGTGCGGATGCGCGCCAATACGGGTTATGGCCCGATCCATGTCCGCGCCGAGCTGGGCACCCATGGCCTGGACAGTGCCGCGATTGCCGCGGCGATGGACAGTTACGATGGCGACTGGCAGGAAAATGCCCGTGATCTGGTCCGCCGGCGCTTTGGCGAGGCCGGTCCGCAGGACCTGACGCAGCGGCGCAAGGCCGCCGATCTGCTGGCCCGACGGGGCTTCGACGGCGACAGCATCCGCCGTGCGACCCGCTACGACCCGGATGACTGAGACTGGCGGCGCCGGGCCTGATACCCTTTAGGTTTTCGGCGCTCCCTCGCGACCCTGGCCAACACGGCCGGTGGTCCGGGTCCGCCGGCCCGCAGACTGCCAGCCCCCAATGAACGCATCCGCCAAATTCACGACATCCCAGATCCGCAGCGACTTCCTTGAATTCTTCAAGGGCAAAGGCCACACCATCGTGCCCTCGGCGCCGCTGGTGCCGGGCAATGATCCGACCCTGCTGTTCACCAACTCCGGCATGGTGCAGTTCAAGGACGTGTTCCTTGGCGCGGAGAAGCGTAGCTACGTGCGCGCGGCCGACGTGCAGCGCTGCCTGCGCGCGGGCGGCAAGCACAACGATCTCGACCAGGTCGGCTACACCGCACGCCACCACACCTTCTTCGAAATGCTGGGCAACTGGTCGTTCGGCGACTACTTCAAGAAGGACGCGATCGCCTGGGCCTGGGAACTGCTGACCCAGGTCTGGAAGCTGCCGGCTGAACGCCTGTTGGTCACCGTCTACCAGACCGATGACGAAGCCTACGAGCTGTGGCGCGACATGGTCGGCGTACCGGAAGAGCGCATCGTGCGCATCGGCGACAACAAGGGCGCACCGTTTGCCTCGGACAACTTCTGGCAGATGGCCGACACCGGCCCGTGCGGCCCGTGCACCGAGATCTTCTACGACCACGGTGACCATATCGCCGGTGGCCCCCCGGGTTCCCCGGATGAAGACGGCGACCGCTTCATCGAAATCTGGAACCTGGTGTTCATGCAGTTCGACCGCCAGCCCGACGGCACCCTGGTGCCACTGCCGGCGCCGTGCGTGGATACCGGCATGGGCCTGGAGCGCCTGGCGGCGATCCTGCAGCACGTGCACACCAACTATGAGATCGACCTGTTCCAGGCACTGATCCGCAAGGCCTCCGAGCTGACCGGCACCGCCGACCTGGAGAACAAGTCGCTGCGCGTGATTGCCGACCACATCCGCGCCTGCTCGTTCCTGATCGTCGACGGCGTGCTGCCGTCCAACGAAGGCCGGGGTTACGTGCTGCGCCGTATCATCCGCCGCGCCCTGCGCCACGGCTGGATGCTGGGCGTGCGCCAGCCGTTCTTCAGCAAGCTGGTGCCGACGCTGGTCGAGCAGATGGGCGAGGCCTATCCGGAACTGCCGGCTGCGGTGGACACTGTCACCCGTGCGCTGCAGGCCGAGGAAGAGCGTTTCGCCGAAACCCTCGATGCCGGCATGAAGATCTTCGAGGACGTGGCCGGCAAGGCCAGCAATGGCGTGATCCCGGGCGTTGACGCCTTCCGCCTGTATGACACCTATGGCTTCCCGCTCGACCTGACCCAGGACATCGCCCGCGAGCGCGACCTGACCGTCGACATCGCCGGCTTCGATGCCGCGATGGAGCAGCAGCGCGAGACCGCGCGCGCGGCCGGCAAGTTCGGTGGCGGCGTGACCCTGCCGGCCGAGCTGGTGGCGACCCTCAGCCCGACCCAGTTCCTGGGCTATGACCGCCTGCAGGCCGACGGCCTGAGCGTGCTGGCCCTGCTCAAGGACGGTCGTCCGGTGCAGTCGGCCGATGCGGGTGACGCAGTCATCGTCATCACCAACCAGACCCCGTTCTACGCCGAGTCCGGCGGCCAGGTCGGCGACACCGGCGTGCTGACCGGCAACGGCGTGCGCCTGGTGGTGGAAGACACCCAGAAGTTCGCCGGCCAGTTCCATGGCCATGTCGGCACCCTGTCCGAAGGCGGCCTGAAGGTCGGCGATGTGCTGTCCGGCCAGGTCGATGGCGAGCGCCGTGGTGCCACCATCCTCAACCACTCGGCCACCCACCTGCTGCACGCCGCGCTGCGCGAAGTGCTGGGCACCCACGTGCAGCAGAAGGGCTCGCTGGTCGCGCCGGACCGCCTGCGCTTCGACTTCTCGCACTTCCAGCCGATCAGTGCCGACGAACTGGCGGTGATCGAGCGCAAGGTCAACCAGCAGGTGCGTGCCAACAACGCCGCCGAAGTGCACACCATGGGCATGCAGGAAGCGCTGGACTTCGGCGCGATGGCCCTGTTCGGTGAGAAGTACGGTGAGCAGGTGCGCGTGCTGAAGATGGGTGACTACTCCACCGAGCTGTGCGGTGGCACCCACGTCAACCGTACCGGCGACATCGGCCTGTTCAAGATCACCTCCGAGGGTGGCGTCTCCGCGGGCGTGCGCCGCATCGAGGCCGTCACCGGCCAGGGCGCGCTGGACTACGTGGACGCCGAAGAGGCCCGCCTGGCCGAGGCCGCTGAGCTGCTCGGTGGCAGCGCTGCCGACGTGGTCGAGAAGATCCGTGCCCTCGGCCAGCGCCAGAAGCAGCTGGAGCGCGAACTGGAAGGCGTGAAGGCCAAGGTTGCTGCGGGTGCCACGGCCGACCTGTCCGGCCAGGCCGTCGAGGTTGCTGGCGTGAAGGTGCTGGCCGCCCGCCTGGAGGGCTTCGACGCCAAGGCCTTGCGTGACGCCATGGACCGCCTCAAGCAGCAGCTGGGCGACGCGGTGATCGTGCTGGCCGGCGCCCAGGACGGCAAGGCCGCCCTGGTCGCAGGCGTGAACGGCAGCGCAATGGGCAAGGTCAAGGCCGGGGAACTGTTGTCCCATATCGCCGGTCAGATCGGGGGCAAGGGCGGCGGACGCCCGGACCTCGCCCAGGGTGGTGGCGAGGACGGGCCCGCCCTTGCCACTGCGCTGGCTGCAGTCGTCGAATGGGTCAGCCCCCGCCTGTGATGAACCTGGCCGTCCCCCTCCTTGTAGGAGCGGGACGGCTGACGGTACCATTGCGAATCTTTTCCCTTTGTCGTGGTAGCGCTTCTTGACGGAGCGTCAAGCCGGTGGGGGATACCCTTCCACACGGTTCCATGGAGACTTACAAAAATGTTGATCCTGACTCGCCGCGTCGGCGAAACCCTGATGATCGGAGACTCGGTGAGCGTCACCGTGCTTGGCGTCAAGGGTAACCAGGTGCGTATCGGCATCACCGCGCCGAAGGACGTCGCTGTGCATCGCGAAGAGATCTATCAGCGCATCCAGCGTGGTGATGAAGCCGGTGGCACCGGTAGCGAAAATTCTGCCGAATAACGCTTTACCTTCGCACTCGATTAACGTTATGATTCACGCCCCGCTGAGGTGCAACGCACCAGACGCGGAGAAAACCCCGGAGTGATGCCCGAGTGGCCGAAGGGGCTCCCCTGCTAAGGGAGTATAGGGTCAAAAGCTCTATCGAGGGTTCGAATCCCTCTCACTCCGCCAGATACAAGGAAGCGCCTGCAGATCATCGATCTGCAGGCGTTTTTCTTTGCACGGATGCAGGTCCCGGCGTGCCATCCAGCGATCATTGATCGCTGGATGGTGGCCGAATCAGGCTCTCCTCAGAGCTTTAGCGTCACACCCACCTGGAAGCCCCGCCCCGGCAGTGGCGCGATGTATTTCAGTGGCGAGTTGTGTGGACGCGCTTCCTCATTGAGCAGGTTGCTGCCGTTGACAAACACTTCCATGCCGGCGATGTAGCTGCTGCGCACCGGCAGTTCGCGGCTGACCTGCAGGTCAACCAGGTTGAACGCATCCAGCGGGATCTCCTCGCTGACGTTGCGGCCGAGGTACTCCTGCGTGTCGTAGTAGGTGCTCGACAGCTGCGCCTTCCAGCCTTCGCGCTGCCATTGCAGGTTGGCGCCGTAGCGGTTGGTCGGCATGTTCGGCAGGTACTCGCCATCGTTGTGGGCGCGCAGCGGATCGGGGTGGTCGGCCTTGTTCTTCACCAGATCGGCGAAGGCAGAGATGTTCAACGTGCCATAGCGGCCCAGGTCAAGTGCCTGCGATGCGTCGATCTCGAAACCCTTCACCGTGGTGTCGGTCTGCTTCCAGTACTTGAGCGGCAGACGGTTGGCGGTCTGCAGGCCGGAATGGCCGAGGTAGAGATAGTTCTCGTACTTCATCCGGTAAGCAGTGGCCGACAGTTCGAAGCCGCCGATGTGGAACAGGCCGGTCAGCTCCAGGTTCTTCGCGCGCTCCGGCTTGAGGTTCTGGTTGCCTTCTTCCTGGGTCATCACCGAATAGTGTGCGTTGCTGGCATACAGCTCGTTGATCTCCGGTGCGCGCTGCGAGGATGCGTAGCGCACCTTGGCGGCGAACAGAGGACCGAGCTCGACACGGGAGCCCACGCTGTAGCTGTTGAGCCGGTAGGAACGGTCCTGCAGCTTGGTATTGGCGGCGTTGCGTGCGGTCCTGAAGCGGCTGGGCTGCAGCTCGTGGTCGATGCGCTCGTGGCGCACACCTGCATCGAAGGTGGCCCAGCCGACGTCCAGTGCCTCTTTCAGGAACACCGCGTTGCTGCGGGTGTCGACGTCGGGCAGGTAGCGCAGTGAACCGCCGCCGGTGACCTGTCGCGACTGGTGGCTGAAGCCGAGCAGGCCGCTGAGCGGCCCGAGCCGCAGGTGACTGAGCAGCAGTTCGACCTGGCTGCTTTCGAAGTCGTAGTCATTGGCCTTGGATGCACCGAGGCGCTCGCCCGACGTGTTGTCCAGCCTGGAAACTCGCAGCTCCGCGCGCTCGAACCACGGCAGCGGATCGCGCAGCAGGGCTTCCAGCGCGTAGCGTTCCTGCTTGATCACCACGCCCACCGGCAGGCCATCGGCATCGTTGGAACCGAACGACAGATTCTGCATCGAGAAGCCCGGCACGCCGTACTCGCTGTCTTTGGCATCGATGCTGACACCCGCGTAGCCACGGTCGAAAAACAGCGTCGACCCGAAGGCCACCTGCGAGTTGCGTGCGTAGCTGTTGCCCAGCCGGTGATGGTAGTCGGGCGTGACATCGTTGTTGATCTGCTTCTGCACGTACGACGGCGTGCCGGGCACGTAGGCCGGGTTGGCCGGATTGATGTAGGTGCGGCGCTGCCAGACCGAGGTCGGATGGTTGGTGTAGAACGAGAAGTCGCCATCGGCCCAGTCCGGATTTTCGCTCATGAACTGGTCGATGTAGGGCTGCGAGGCCTTGTTGTAGATCTGCTGGACGCGCGCCTCTTTCTGGCAGCTGTCGGCCAGCGCCGAGTTGACGCCGCCGGTCGGCGGGAACAGGCGGGTGTTGCAGACGGCGGCCTTGCTGTTGCCCGGGATGTCGTAGTGCGAGATGCGCTGACGCGAGACCTGCAGGTTGGTCGAGAGGTTGCGCTGGTTGTTGAAGTTCATGCGGAAGCCCTGCGCGTCGGCGGCATTGAAGCCCTTGCGCAGGATCAGTTCCATCGACTGCTCCTTGTCTCCCATGCGGCGCGGGATCAGGCCCGAATCGATCTCCACGCTGCCGCCGATCGCATTGCCGCCATAGCGCACGGCGTCCGAGGACTTGTTGACGGTGACGCTGCGCACGAACAGTGGATCGAACGGAATGTTGATGTCGCCGCTGATCGCGTTCATGCCGAGGATGGACTGGCCATCCTGCAGGATCTGCACGCGGTTGCCGCTGAGGCTGCGGATGACCGGGGCGCCCGCGTTCGGCCCGAAGGCGCTGTTCTGCACGCCGGAGACATGTTCGAGCACGCTTCCGAGGGTACGGTTCTGCGCCTGTGGATTATCGACGGTGACCCGGCTGTCGATGCGCGAGAGCGGGGAGGCCTGTACCTGGAGGGTGGGAAGGGTAGGCGCGTCCGCAGCGTGGGCGGTGTGGACGGCGAACAGGATGGCGGCAGCAAGCAGGTGGCAACGCATGGCAGGACTCGTGACATAGAAGTGAAATGTTATAACGTAACTATTTGTATCGACAAGGACGTGATGAGGCCTTGCCGCCAGACCTGAATCGCGGGAGGCGCGAACGAGGTTGCCGCGCGTTCAGCGCCCTGCCTTGTGCGGGGCCCCGATGCTGTGCACGATCCGAAGCGCTGCGCCCCACAACGCGTCACGCAGCACCTTCTTCACTGGAACGGAGCAACGTATGAAGCTGTTGTCCGCTGTGTTGTTGTGTGCGTGTTCGCTGCCGGCCGGGTCGGCGCTGGCCGTGGAAGCGTCCCCGTCGCCGCTGCTGGGGCGCTGGTCGCTGGACACCGCGACCTCGGCACTACCCGAGGCGCAGCGTCCGAAGCAGGTGGTGCTGGAGTTCAAGGACGCCGGCGGTGGCCGCTGGAGCTCACACGTGGATATCGTCCTGCACGACGGCAAGACCATGAAGTCCGACGGCACGTTGGCGCTGGATGGCACGCCGGGTGCCTTGTCCGGCACCTACGGCGCGGACAAGGCAAACCTGAAACTGCCGGCCCCGAATACGCTGGTGATGCAGTTGGTGGATCACGGGACGCCCGCCTCCACCCGCATCTACACCGTGGCGGATGACCGGGCGACGATGACCGAGACCAAGGCGTTCTACGGCCACGACGGCACGCCGATCCTGCAGACCAATCTGTTCAAGCGCATGCCGTAGCGATGCTGCGTTCACCAGGCTCGCACAACGGGCGTGGTGAACGCAGCCGCCTTACACCGCGGCCGGATCGTGCTTGCCAGTGTCGATGCCGTACTTGTCGACGGTGTCCTGCATCCAGCACGCAGCACCATCACCATCGCGTTCCAGCGGATCATCGCGTTCAGGCGGCGCTCGATGGCCAGGTCACCGGGATAGGGCGGCTGGCGTTCGGGCGGGATGGTATTGACGTAGGCCGTCCATGCGCGGGTATGCAGGTCGCCGTGCTGTTGCGCGTCCAGATCGCTCAGCCGGTCGATCAGGTAGTGCGCGCGTGGCCGGCCACCGGCCTGCATCACCGCCTCCAGCGATTCACACCACTCCCGCGTTTCCAGCGGGTCGGTATCGAAGGGGATCAGGGCTTGGTTCATGACTGTCTCCAGAGGGCGCCGTTTGGACGTCTGCCTGAGCGACAACACCATCAGGGCGCACAGCACTGGAGCGGGGTCGCAACGGCAATGCCGTGACGCGAAGGGCGACCGTGGCGGCCACCGAGAAGACAAGCGTAGGCCTGGCCCCGCGGCTTCGATAGGCGGGCCCGGCTTGGGTCTCTGGCAAGCAAGGGTTGGTGCCGGGCGCCGCATCATGTGCGGATGCACTGCGTACCACCGCAGATCAGGCCGGGTACAGTCCAGGCAGGAACATCGGGATGACCGCCACGCCGACGCACAGCAGGCACCAGGCGACGATGGGCAGCCAGCGCGCCAGACGCTGGGCCGGTTCTGGTACGCGACCGCCGCCGATCCACAGCAGCAGCGTGAGCACGCCCAGTGCATAGGCGAGGGCGACGATCACCGGATGCACATGGATGACCCGGCTGGGCGGCCACATCTGCTGCTGGTAGGCGGTGGTGTGGGCGACCAGCAGCAGGAACAGCAGGCTGCTGAAGGTGTGGATGGCGGTGCGTGCGTTCATTGCTGGGCACTCCTTGTGCCGGCTGCCGGGACATTGCAGGGGCGGCATTCTAGCGGCTGCCTGCCGGTCGTTGAAACGCCACTGTCATCGATGGCGGTCACCCTGCTGGGCTTTCCAGCCTCGGGGTGGTTGGCCGGCCGTGAACAGCGTGAGGATCTGGGAGAAGAGCTACGAACTGCGGCGCCGGCTGCTGCGTGGCTTCTTCCTGCGTCGCGGTTCGGCCAGCGAAGATGCCGAAGACCTGGCGCAGGAGGTCTATCTGCGGCTGCTGCGCAGCACCGGCGAGGATGCCGACGCGGTCGAGAACCCGGAAGCCTACCTGTTCACCGTGGCGGCCAACCTGGCGCGCGAGCACGCCCGCGTGCGGTCGTCGCTGCCGCCGCTGGAAGACATCGATCTGCTGGCCGAAGTGCTGAAAAGCGAAGAAGACATCGAGCGCGAATTCGAGCGTGCGCAGCGCTGGAACGATATCCGCAGCACCATCGCGCGGTTGCCGGCGACCACGCGCCGGGTGATGGAGCTGCACTACCGCGACGGGCTGGATTGCCCGGGAATCAGCCAGCAGCTGCAGGTGTCGGTGCACATGGTGCGCAAGCATATCGGCAAGGGGCTTGACGCCTGCAGGAAGGCGCTGGGCGCCAGGGAGCTCACATGAATCGGTATCCATCACGCAGGCCTGACGACGAGGTCGCACGTGAGGCGGCGCACTGGTTCCTGTGCAATCGCGAGGGGGTGCTGGACAAGGCCGGGCGTGTCGCGTTCCTGGACTGGATGAAGCGCTCGCCCGAGCATGTTCGCGCCTACATGCGCGCGCTCGCGTTGCACCGGCAGGTGGGCGAGGCGCTGCAATCGCCGTTGGCTGATGAGGCGCTGGTGCCACCGCGGCAGGTCGCCGCCAAGGTGGTGCCGCTGTTCGGTCGTGCGCACGCGCCGCCCCGCGCCGTGCTGCGTCGCGGTCGCGTGCGCTGGTGGATGGTCTCTGCCGCGGCCTGTGTTGCCCTGATCGGCGTGGGCCTGGTTCCGCAGGTGATGCCCACCCAGCAGCTCTACAGTGCCGGGCATGGTGAACTCCGCGACCTGGTGCTGCCCGACCAGACCCAGGTGCGGCTCAACGCGGACAGCCGACTGCGGGTACGCATGGGCTGGTTCAGCCGAAAGGTGGAGCTGCTGCAGGGGGAGGCCACGTTCGACATCGCCCGCGACCGTCGTCCGTTCGAGGTGGAAGTGAACGGCCTGGAGATCCGGGATATCGGCACGGTGTTCGATGTATCGCGACGGCTGCAGAGCACACGCATCGGCGTCGTCTCCGGCGAGGTCGAGGTCTGGAGCCAGGGCGCGGGTGCCCACCGCCTGGCCCAGCTGGAGCAGGGCCGGGTGGTGCAGGTCGATGCGCGAAGCCATGCCGTCGAGTCAGTGGACATGCCGCTGTCGATGCTGCTGGACTGGCAACAGCGCAAAGTGTCCTTCCTCGATGAGCGGCTCGATGAGGTGGCAGCTGCCTTCAACCGGCACAACCAGGTGCAGGTGCGCGTGCTGGACGAAGGCGCGGCATCGGCACGGTTGTCCGGCAGCCTCGATGCGCATCGCATCGGTGCGCTGCAGGCCTTCCTCGAACGCGACCCACGCTTCGTGGTGAGGCGCGAAGGCGACACAGTGCGGGTCGGCAGTCGCTGAGGCCCGCGCGGTGGTGGGCTGTCAGAAAAAATTCATCGAATCCGCGTTCTCCACTTCGGTGGATGCGGGCTCTTACTTGGAAGAAGCCGCTGCCGAGCCACGCAGCGGCGCCTGCTGCCTTCTCTCTTCCAAGGACCCGTGATGCGCAACACGCTCTACCTGTCGATCATCCTCGCCCTGTCTCCCTGCAGCGTGCCAATGGCGGCCGCGGCCGCGGCCGCTGCCGATGGCCTTGAAGCCCGCGTGTCGGCGCCGATCGCGGCGCAACCGCTGGCCCGTGCACTTGAGCAGTTGTCGCGCAGTTCCGGCGTGCAGTTCCTGTACTCGGGTAGCGGTGAAGCCCACATGGCCGGGGCTGTGCCACGTGGCGCCACCGTCAAGCAGGCGTTGGACGCACTGCTGGCGGGTACCGGCCTGGGCTACACCGTGGTGGATGGCAATGTCATCGCCATCGATCCGGCACCCGCACGCAACGCGCCGAAGCCAGCCGCGCCGATGCCGCGCGAGGCCGGAGCGGTGGTGGCGCCGACCCTGGACACGGTGAAGGTGATTGCCGCGCACGAGGTGATCGACCAGAAGAAGTCGTCGCCGGTGATCAAGGATTCGGTGGTCTACGACGAGATGGACAGCTACGGCGACGAGACCCTGGCCGAGAGCCTGATGGCCGCTCCAGGCCTGAGTGCGGTGGAGGATGCTGGTGAGCCACGTTACGTGACGGTACGCGGCGTGCAGGCCAACCTCAACTACACCACCATCGATGGCATCGCGATTGCCAGCGTGGGTGGCAGTGGCTCCGGGGAGCGCATGAACAACCTGCAGCTGATTCCCAGCGACATCGGCACCCGTACCGACATCTACAAGAGCTTCAGCGCGGAGCAGGCACCGGATGCGATCGGCGGTGTGATCGACATCATCAGCCGCAGTGCCTTCGACCGGTCGGGCAGGTACGTGTTTGCCGACGTGGCAGGCATCTATTCCACAGCCGAGACCAACGTCGAGCGCAGCGCTGGCGGCAACCACGAGACCCTGGGCCATTTCGGCAAGAGCGCCAAGATGGTGTTCTCCAACCAGTTCGGCGCCGACCAGGAGTTCGGCATCGTTGCGGTGGCACGCTATGAGCAGCGTTCACGCAACAGCGTCAAGCGCTGGGTGGAGTCGAACTACTACTACAACGACGCTGGAAAATACCTCACCGACGGCACCACGGGGCCGGACGAGGCCAAGGGCTGGAACGGCCTGCGTGCGCCTGGCAACTTCAGCACCGGCACCTATACCAACTTCATCACCAACTTCGGTGGCTCCGCCAAGCTTGAGTGGAAGCCCTCGGATGATCCGTTCTACGCATCGCTGCTGCTGTACTCGTACCGGTTCTACGAGAACTCAACGATGAACAAGACGGATCTGTACGGCAACGCCAAGTTTCCGATCCGCAACCAGACCGAGGACAGCGGCACCACGCAGATCAACAGCATCTACATCAAGAACCGCCACGACCGCTGGGACCGCAGCAACCGTGGCGCCATCGCCAGCTTCAACTGGGACGTCGGCGACCGTTCGCGCCTGACCCTGCGTGGTGGCCACACCGAAGAGACCTTCCACAACAACCAGGTCTACTGGGGTGTGCGCGCCTATCCAAGCAATCTGTTCGTCGACTACGAGAATGACAGTCACGGGTTCCCAAACGCGGTAGCGGTTTCTGATTCCAGCCTGTTGACCAGCTCCGCGTTCAAACTCAATCCGGCGCAGGCCTATGTCTCCCCGCGCGATGCCAAGGAGAGCATCGACAACCTGCGCGCGGACTTCAGCTACAACATCGACGCCGATGCGCGTGGCTTCGGCCTGGCCACCGGTGCCGAGTACCGCCACCTGAAGATCTGGCAGGACATCGACTTCGACTACTTCAGGAGCAGTGCCACGCTCAACGATTACCTGTATCCGGGTTCGACGCTGCTGGGCAGCGTGCCGGGCTTCCCGCTGATCGACAACCGCAAGTGGAACGAGGAACTGCTGCCGAAGCTGGGCAACAACAATGCGGCGTATCCGAATGCCAACTTCACCAGCGACTACAAGTACGTGGAGGACATCACCAATGCCTATGTGTCCGCTCACTACGCCTGGGACCGGCTGCTGCTGATCGGCGGCCTGCGTTACGACCACACCCGCTTCGATGCCTACAGCCCGTTCAGCGATGATGGCGGCAGTACGTATACCTCCGCCTTCCGCAACACGAGCGGTGGCTACAACAACCTGCTGCCTTCGTTGAATGCGACGTTCAAGCTGAGCGAGGACCAGCGCCTGCGCTTCTCCGCCAGCCGTACGCTGGGCCGGCCGACGCCGAGCAACATCGCCCAGGCCACCAGCACCAGCTGTGGCGATGACGAGGAGGGCAGGGGCTTCTGCACCATCAAGCAGGGCAATGCCAACCTGCAGCCGCGCCGTTCCACCAACGTCGACCTGGCGTGGGACCTGTATTTCAACGGCAACAATGGCCTGGTCTCGGTGGCGCTGTTCGACAAGGTGATCAAGGACGATATCTACACCCTGACCACGTTCGAGAACGTGGGGGACACCCGCTACCGGGTCACCCAGCCGATGAACACCGACGAGTCGAAGCTGCGTGGCGTTGAGTTCGCGGTGGCCAATCGCAATCTGCAGTGGGGCCGCCAGCGCTTCGACATGTACTTCAACGCGACGCGTCTGGAAGGCCAGACCAACTACCGCATCACCGATGGCACCGAGCGGCGCCTGGACCGCCTGCTGTACCAGCCGGACTGGTCGCTCAATGGGTCGGTGATCTGGCGCATGCCGTGGAAGAGCTCGCAACTGCGCCTGTCCGGAACCTACCGCAGCCGGATGCTGGTCGACTTCGGTGACACCGAATGGCTGGATTCGTACTACGACCCATACATGACGTTCAACATGGCTTTCAGCCACAAGGTCGGCAAGCACGTAACGCTGAAGTACGAGGCCAAGAACCTGTTCAACACGCAGCCAACCTACAGCACCGGTCCGAACGGGCGTTTCCGAACCGAGATCGACGACTACGGCCGCTTCTTCTATTTCCACATCATCTACAACTGAGGGGTCATCCGTGGAGACGATCAATCGCAGGCGATTCCTGGCCTTGGCCGGCCTGTCGGCCGCAGGGGCCTGGATGGGCACGGCGCGCGCACTGGCCGCGCAGACCGACGCCACTGCACTGAACCCACGCAACCTGCTGGCGTCGCCACGCTTTGCCAGCACGCCCTTCACCCTGGGCGTGGCCTCGGGTGATCCCTCGGCCGATGGCATGGTGCTGTGGACACGGCTGGCGACCGAGCCACTGGTGTTCGGTGGTGGCATGCCGGCCCGGCCGATGGTGGTCGAGTGGCAGCTGGCAGCAGACGAAGGCATGCGCAGGGTGGTACGCCAGGGCTCGGCAATGGCCCATCCCGAACTGGGCCATGCCGTCCACGTGGAGCTGGAAGGGTTGGCACCGGGCCGACCGTACTGGTATCGCTTCACCGTAGGCGGCCACGCCAGCGCAGTGGGTTGTACGCGCACGCTGCCGGCAGCCACGGCGGCGGTGGATCGCGTGCGCTTTGTGGTGGCTGGTTGCCAGCACTACGAAGAAGGCCACTACACCGCGTGGCGACGCATTGCCGAAGAACCGCTTGATTTCGTCTTCCACTATGGTGACTACATCTACGAAGGCGAAAGCCAGCCGGGTCTGCGGAAGATGAACGGCCAGCCGTTCACCAACCTGCGCAACCACGTCGGCCCGCAGATCTACACGCTGGATGATTACCGCCGCCGCTACGCCCAGTACAAGAGCGATGCCGACCTGCAGGCCGCTCATGCATCGGCTCCCTGGTTCGTCACCTTTGACGACCATGAAGTGGACAACAACTGGGCCGGCGCCGAAGACCAGGACGATACGCCCAGCGAAGTGTTCCTGCTGCGGCGTGCGCAGGCGTTCCAGGCCTACTACGAGAACATGCCGCTGCGCCGTTCGGCGTTCCCGCGCGACGGCCACATGCAGATGTACCGGCGCGCACGCTACGGCACGCTGATGGACCTGCACCTGCTCGACACCCGCCAGTACCGCAGCAAGCAGGTGAACATGACGCTGCGCGAGGAGGTGGAATCGCCGGAGCGCAGCATTGTGGGGGCGAAGCAGGAGCGCTGGCTGTTCGATGGCCTGTCCGATGCCGCGCCGCGCTGGCATACCATCGCCCACCAAGTGGCGCTGGGCAACTACATGCGCGAGAAGGACGGGGTAGTGCAGTCGTCCGATGACCAGTGGTCGGGCTACCTGGACAGCCGCCGGCGCCTGCTCGAGCACATCCAGAAGGTGGGCTTCGGCAACGTGGTGACCGCCTGCGGCGACGCGCATCGCCACTATGCCAGCGATCTGGTGCAGGACCACCGTGACTCGGGCGTGATCTCCAGCGAGTTCCTCGCCACGTCGATCACCTCTGGCGCCGATGGTCAGGGTGTGGATGCGTATGCCAGAAACCAATTAGCGCACAGCCCATATCTGAGGGCGACCACCGACAAGCGTGGCTACGTGCTGTGTGATGTCACCCGCGATGCGTGGATCGGCGACATGAAGACGCTGGATACCGTGATGCAGCCGAATGGCGTGCTGCAGAGCTGGAAACGCTATGCGGTGGAGCACGGCCGGCCGGGGCTGCAGGAGGCCTGAATCTGCCGATCTGCCGCGTAGAGCCGAGCCCATGCTCGGCTGCTTTGTCGGGGCAATGCGACCAGGGCGAGAAGCAGCCGAGCGTGGGCTCGGCTCTACAGAGGGCTCCTCAATCGTGCTCGAACCGCAAGGGCTCGCTGCCCATTGCCGGGTCACTGGTGCCGGGGCGCCCATCCTCGGCGCGGCCGGCCAGTCGCAGTGCACTGTCGCCCGCACCGATGCGCAGGTCGTACCACCCTGCGGTGGGCGCCGCGTCCCATGCCACCGTGGCCTCAGCATGCGCCGGCAGCGCCAGCGCCTGCTCAGGCATGTGCCCGGCATAGGCACCGGCCTGCACCCGCACATTCTGCGCGCTGTTGTGCAGATTGCGCAGGTGCAGCCGCAGCTGGCCGTCCGCGCGCTCGATCGAAGCCTGCACGGCAGGCGCCTTGAACGCACCTTGGAAGTGGCGGTGGAAGCCGTTCGGACCAAGCAGCCAAAGGTCATAGCGGCCCTGGGCGTCCAACGGCCAGCGCTCGCGCAGCGGCGTACCTGGCAGCAGCGTGTAGCGGCGTGGTACCGCATCCAGCCGCAGCCGATCGTAGACATGCAGCACTGCCGGCGCGCCTTCGCAGGACAGCGTCAGAT
The DNA here is from genome assembly GCF_003586545.1 of Stenotrophomonas sp. Pemsol. Classification (NCBI taxonomy): domain Bacteria; kingdom Pseudomonadati; phylum Pseudomonadota; class Gammaproteobacteria; order Lysobacterales; family Lysobacteraceae; genus Stenotrophomonas; species Stenotrophomonas sp. Pemsol. Next base: position 1,285,905 of record NZ_CP025780.1, read on the forward strand.
CCACACCCAAGGCATCGACTGCGGCAATCGATGCCTGCGGTCGATAGGGTAGGGCGCGCGCGGGACGTACACCGCTTTCCTGTTTCGCTGGCTTCAGCCCCTCCGGCAGCGTGGGCACGGTGCGCCCCGGCAAGGCAGCTGCGCGTGCGGCAACCGCACTCACGTCGGGCAGGCCACGGACGAACGGGCGGGTATCGCGCTGGGCAAAGTCGAACGCAGTGCTGAGGTCGCCGCAGACCGCGCGGCGCCACGGCGAGATGTCCGCTGCGGCCACGCCAAAGCGGCGCTCGATCAGCCGTATGACCGAGGTGTGGTCGTACACCTGCGAATCGACCCAACCACCGCGACTCCACGGTGAGATCACGTACAGCGGCACGCGCGGTCCCAGACCGTACGGGCGCCCGCGCAGTTCGGCGAGATCGTACTTCTCGTCACCCGGGGCCGGGTGCCGGTGGTACTCGCCTTCGGTGCTGACCGAGGACACACCCGCCCAGCCACGGTCCACCGGCGAAGGCGGGGCAGGTGGCGGCATGTGGTCGAAGAAGCCATCGTTCTCGTCGAACATCAGCAGCAGGGCGGTGCGGCTCCACACGTCCGGATCGGCGGTCAGCGCATCCAGCACGCGTGCGGTATAGGCCGCGCCCTGTGCCGGGCTGGACGGGCCGGGATGTTCGCTGCCGGCCGCGTCGGCGATGATGAAGCTGACCTGCGGCAGGCGCCCGTCAATGACGTCCTGGCGCAGCTGCGTCAGGCCCCGCGTGCTGACCCCGCGCGCGCGCAGCTGCGGGTCATGCCCTGGCGCCGCGCGGTGGGCCTGACGAAAGGCCTCGAAACCCGCCAGCGGGTTGTCGGTGAAGTTGTCGGCCATGTCCTGGTAGATCTGCCAGGACACGCCGCCCCTCTGCAGGCGCTCGACATAGCTGGTCCAGCGGTACGACGCCGGGTACCCGCCCTGTTCGGGAAAGTTGTCGTGCGAATTGGCGATCACCGGGCCGCCGGCACGCGCATGCCCATCGTTGTGGCCGGTCCACAGGAACACCCGGTTCGGGTTGGTGCCGGCCTGCATTGCGCAGTGGTAGGCATCGCAGATCGTGAAGGCATCGGCCAGGGCGAACTGGAACGGCAGGTCGCTGCGCTGGAAGTAGCCCATCGAGTGGTTCTGCTTGGCCTTCGGCCATTGCCCCATGCGCCCGTGGTCCCACGCCCGATGGGCATCGGGCCAGGTATGCGGCGTGCCTTCCACGCGCATGTAGCCGAAGTGCGCGGCGGTATCCAGCGGGAACGGCGCGATCGCGCGCTCGCCGCTGGCATCGGGCTGCAGCCACAGGCTGCGGACGCGGCCACCTGCTTGCAGCGCGGCGGCAGGGGCGACGAACCGATCACCGAAGCCACGTACGCCCGGCAGCGTGCCGAAGTAGTGGTCGAACGAACGGTTCTCCTGCATGAACACCACGATGTGCTGCAGGTCTTCCAGGCTGCGCGTCTGCGCGGCGGGGGCGATCGCGGCGGCCCGGGCGATGCTGGGCAGCAGTGGAGAGAGGCCGGCGGCAACGCCGGCCTGCAACAACCGGCGTCGGCCGATATCGGTCACAGGCTCACTCACAGGTCCACGCGGAAAGAGATGCCGACGGTGCGCGGAGCGCCGATGAAGGCGTTGTCGCGCCCGTCCACCCCTGCAAGATACCGTTTATTGGTGAGGTTGCTCACCACCAGGTTGGCGCCCATGCCCTTCAGGCGCGGCGACAGGCCCTGCAGGTCGAAGCCGATGTTGGCGTTGAGCACGATCGCCGACGGCAGCTTGTTGACGTTGGCGGCGTCGAGATAGCGCGTGCCCAGGTAACGGCCGGACAGGCCGAAGTTCCAGTTCTCACCCTGCCAGTCCGCCGACAGGACGAGGGTCTGTTCGGGCTGGCCGATCACCTTGGCGCCGTCGACGATGCCCAGCTGGGTATCACGCGCGGCATCGCCACTGCCCAGGTATTTGGAGCGGTTGTAGGTATAGGCGGCGTTGAGGCGCCAGCCGTTGTCCCAGCCGTAGCCGAACGCGGCTTCCAGCCCGTTGCTCTCCACGCCGCCGAAGTTCTCGTAGACGCCGTCGGTCTCGCCGAGATAGTCGATGCCGCTGACGAAACCTGCCGGCAGGTAGACGATGCGATTGTCGAACTTGATGTTGTACAGGGTCACCGAGGCGGTCAGCGGCCAGCGGCTGATGCGCATGCCCACTTCAATGTTGTCGGCGGTCTCCGGCTCGACGTTGCGGAAGCGCTGCGGGTCGGTCTCGCCGAGCACGCCGGAAGGAATCGCGGCGAAGTTCTGCGAGAAGCCGGCGAACAGCTCCATGCCTTCCACGCCCGGTGCCCAGGTCAAGCCGGTGGACAGCAGCGGGTCGGACCTGGAATCGGATTTGACGTGTTCGCTGGCACCGATCACGCGGCGGCGCGACTGGTCGACGAAGAACTGCTTCACGCCCAGGCGTGCGCTGAACGGCCCGAAGCGCGCCACGTCCTCGATGTAGTACATCTGCTCGTCAACCTTGTACTTGTCCTCGAACTGTACCCAGTACGGCTGGTAGTCGAAGGCGATGTCCTGGCCGACGTTGAGCAGGCGATGCCAGTCGCGGCGCGCCGAACGGTCCAGCTTCTCCACCCACAGACCGCCACGGATCGTGTTGTCGACCGTGCCGAAGGTCTGCCGCCACTCGACGTCGGCGGTCACGCCCATGCGGTCGTTGTCGTAGTGCGTGTGGCGATACGACTGCGCGCCCAGCACGTTGCCGGCGTAGCAGTTCGGATCGTATTCGGCGGTGAAGCCCAGCTGCGGCGTGCAGTTGGCCAGGCGCTGCGCGGCGCTGCCGTCGGGATTGACGAAGAAGATCTGGCCACGGTTGCTGCCGCCGTACACGGTTTTTCCACCGATGTACTCCGACTCGGGGCGGCCCGCACCGTCATCGCTGACCTGCGCCAGATAGGGAGGCAGCCAGTCGCCACGACCTTGCATGCGGTGCCCGTAGGCGGCCACCGAGGCCTTGAAGCCGTTGCCACCGTCGAAGGCCGCGCGCAGGTAGCCGAAGGTGTTCTCGCGCAACGCACGCGAGCCGGAACGGTAGTTCTGGTCCAGGTAGGGAATGCCGGTGAGGATACCGACCAGGTTGTCGCGATCCGGATTGGTCGCGAAGCCCTTCGGTGAGACGCTGGTGTATTCCGGCTCGTCGGCATCGTTGTAGGACAGGTAGCCGGTCAGGGTCCAGCGATCCAGTTCGGTGATGAACTTGCCGGCGATGTGGTCGTTGCTGGTCTTGCCGCTGCCATCGATCCAGTCATGCACGCGCGCCGACGAGGCACTGACCCAGGCGCGGGTGTGGCCGCCGAGCAGGCCGGTGTCGTAGCGCACGTAGTACTTGCGCGCATCGTTGTCACCGGCGCCGACCACGAAGCGCAGGCGGCTGTCCTGCAGCGGGTCGCTGGTAAGGAAGTTGAGCGTGCCGCCCAGGGCCTCGTTCGAGCGCGAGGAGATATCGGCAGTGCCCTGGCTGACTTCCACCGTTTCCAGGTCGAGGGCGTCGATGTAGCGGTTGGCCAGCGAGCCGCCGCCGTAACCCGAACCGCCGTTGGGGAGGCCGTCGATGGTAGTGCCGATCTGCTGTGTGTCGCGGTTGGTGACAAAGCCACGCATGCTGATCTGCGTGCCCCACACCGATGAGCCGGTGGCATCGGCTTCGCTGACCACCACGCCGGGCACCTCGTTGAGTGCATCGTTAACGCTGCTCATCACGGTCTGCCGGTTCAGCGTTTCCGCGCGCACCGATGTCTTGGCGTAGCTGGTGGCCTGCCCGATCACCTGCACCTGATCGAGGGTGCGGGCATCGCTGCTGCGCGCTTCGGCCGCCTCGCCCTGCGGTGCTTCGGCCAGGGCGTCCAGTGCGGGGGCGATCAGCAGGGCCAGCAGCGAGACACGGGGAAAACGCGCAATCGTTCGCATCGAAACCGGACCTTCAGCAGAGGGAAGCCCCGGAGTGTCGGCAGCGCCAATGACATCGGCATGACGCGAAGATGCAGGAACCGTGTTGTGTGACGGCCCGCAGCTGCTGCCTGCATCAGTACCGCGCGTCCTTGGGTTTCGGGTCGCGCGGCCAGTCCTTGGCCTTGTTGGCGAAGTCCGGCCGCGGCTGGTTGATGAAATAGCTGGCGATGTCCACCGCATCCTGGTCGGGCATCACCTGCTGCCCCAGTGGGGGCTCGCGGCTCACCGCCGGCGGCATGTTGTGCTTGACGAAGCCGGCGGCCTTGTACAGGCGCGCCATGCCGGCGCCGATGTTGAAACTGTGGTCGCCCCACAGCGGCGGGAAGGCGATGTCACCGCTGGCGTCGCGCCGTCCTCCGCCGTTGTCGCCATGGCACGCGGCGCACTGCACGGCGTACAGTGCCTGGCCACGGATCGGGTCCGGGGCCAGCGTGCTGTCGATGGGCCCCTCACTGGGGGCGGACACCTTTGCACCCTCTGGCACAGGACTGCTCAACCACGCCATGTAATCGAGCATCGCGCGCATCTGCGGCGAGTCCTTCGGCAGAGGCTTGCCGTTCATCGAACGCTGCAGGCATCCGTTGATGCGCTCGGTCAGCCCGATCACCTTGCCCGGGCGCGGCATGTAACGCGGATAGGCGCCGCCGCCGGTGTTGAAGTAGTGATTGCCGAAAGGCCGCTTGCCTTCGGCCATGTGGCACGAATTGCAGTTCAGATCGTTGCCGACATTGTCCGGCAGCAGCCGTGCAGTCTCGTTGAGGAGGCGGCGGCCGAGCATCACCGATTCGGCATTGCCGAGACCGGCGATCTCCTCGGCACTCGGCGCATGGTAGTGGCCGACCACTTTGCCCTGCGCATCGAGGATCTCGATCGTGCTGGCGACGGCGGCATCCAGGTCCGGGTACAGATGACGGTAGGCCAGGGTACCGGCGCCGGTCAGCACCATGAGGGTGATCGCACTGCCGAGCAGCAGGCGGGGACGCGTGCGCGAACGCTTCATTGTGCGGCCTCCTGCGGAACGTAGTGCACCGGCTTGTCGCGCACCACCCGACGCATGCGCGCCACGTCGACCTCGCTCACTGCGCTGGCCTGATTGCCCCAGCTGCTGCGGATGAAGGTCAGGATCTGTGCCAGCTGCGCGTTCGGCAGCTGCTCGAAGCCTGGCATGCTGAAGGCCATGCGGTCGTGCCGGGTATGTGGTGTGCGGCCGCCGATCAGGGTCACCTGCACCAGCGAGCTGGGGTCATCGGCGAACACGATCGAGTTGCCCGCCAGCGCCGGATAGACGCGGGCCATGCCGCGGCCGTCGGCGCGGTGGCAGGCCTGGCAGTGCTCGGCATAGGCCAGCGAACCGGCCACGCGATAGTCGCCGCTGCGCAGTGCGGCGGTGGTGGTGTCGGTACCGGGGGACCACTGCGAACTGCGGCCCTCACGCGCCGGCAGCTGTTTCAGGTAGCGGGCCATGGCCAGCAGGTCGGCGTCGGACAGGTACTGCGTGCTGTGCTCGACCACGTCGGCCATGCCACCGAAGGCCGCCGATCGATCAGTGCGCCCGGTGCGCAGGAAGTCCACGATCTCACCCTCGCGCCAGCTGGCCAGGCCGGTCGATTCGCTGCGCAGGTTCTTCGCGTACCAGCCTTCCAGCACCGAACCGGACAGGAACTGGCGGCTGCCATCATCGGCCATCGCCTTTTCCTGGAACGCCAGCCCGCGTGGCGTGTGGCAGGCACCGCAATGCGCCAGGCCTTCCACCAGTTCGGCACCACGCTGCTGGCCGGCGTCCAGCGACGGATCCGGGCTGAAGCTGCGTGGGCGTGCGAACAGCAGTTGCCACCATGCCAGAGGCCAGCGCATGTTGGCGGGCCATGGAATCGTGCTGTCGGCGTTGTCCTGCTGCACCGGCTGCACCGAGCCCATGAAATAGGCGTACAGCGCCTTGATCTCGGCGTCGCGGGCAATCACGTACGAGGCGTACGGCATTGCCGGATACAACGGCTGGCCATCGTGACGGATGCCGCGACGTACCGCGCGTTCAAAGTCGGCGTAGTCGTAGGCACCGATGCCGGTCTGCGGATCGGGCGTGATGTTGGTCGAGTAGATCGTGCCCATCGGCGTCTGCATGCCGAGGCCACCGGCGAACGGCTTGCCGCCCGGCGCGGTGTGGCAGGCCGCACAGTCGGCGGCGCGCGACAGGTACTGCCCCTGTGCGATCAGCGCCGGGTCGTGGATGTCGACCTGCGCGGCCTGCCGAGGTGCGAACCAGTAGGGCGTGCTGCGGGCGATGCCATAGGCGGCGGCCAGCGTGGCGGCCAGGGCAATGGCGAGCTTGAACGAGGTGCGCATGGGGGCACTGTGGGCAAGCATGCCGGCGTATTCATTGATCCGGATCAATGCCGAGGTCGATCGCGCCATTGTGACAACCTGAATCGATCCCGCATTGTCATCAAGCCGTCATCCACGCGCGATAGATGGCCTACGCCCGCGTCGTTAACCTGCCACGCTGTCGCATCCTTTCCCGATTGCCCATGAAGCGCCTGCTGCTGTTGCTGCTGGCGTGCGCCGGCCTGTGGCTGGCTGCATGCTCATCCTCGATCAACGCCTCGTCTACCTCGCTTGCCGACCGGCTGATCGCGCCAGGCGGCGTGTCGACCCTGCTCGATCGCCCGCGCATCGCCGCGGCCATTGCCGGGCTGCCCAACCGCCATGGCTTCGCAGCGGGTCGCGATGGCGTGCCGATCTTCTGGCGCGTGTTCGACCCCGGCGACTACGGCGCGCGGTACCACTACCTTCCGCAGCGTCATGAGAACGGCCTGCCTCTTGATACCGGCCTGAGTCTGGCCGTGCCACAGCCGTTCCGCGCGCAGGCGCCACGCGGCACCGTGGTGCTGCTGCATGGGTGGATGATGAATGGTGATTCGATGCTGCCATGGTCGCTGCAGCTGGCCGAGTCCGGCTACCGCGTGGTCACGCTCGATCTGCGCAACCATGGCCAGTCCGGTGCAGGTCCGTCCGGCTATGGCACCTATGAATCGGATGACGTCGTCGATGTCATCGGCGAGCTGCGCGCGCGCGGCGAAGTGACCGGCCCGCTGTACCTGTTCGGTGTGTCCTATGGTGCGGCCACGGCGGTGTTCACCGCCGACAAGCTGGGTGACCAGGTGGCCGGCGTGGTGGCGATGGAATCGTTCGCCAATGCCGGTGCGGCGATCCGCACGATGATCCCGCACCTGATGGGACTGCAGCCGGAGGGCCTGAAGGCGCAGGCGGTGGCGTCGTACGCACGCTGGCGCTATGGGGGCCAGGACATCAACCAGGTGATCGCCGCCGCCAGCCGCCGTATCGATGTCGATCTGGACCGCGTCGACGTCGCGCGTGCGCTGGCCGATACCCGCGCCTGTGTGCTGTTGCTGCACGGGCAGGGTGACCAGCACATTCCGGTCAGCCAGGGCCGGCAGCTTGCGCAGGCCAACCCGCGCGCGCACTACATCGAAATGCGTGGAGAGGACCACATCACCCTGCCGCTGCGGCTGGACCTGCTGGCCGGCGTAGTGGATGACTGGATGGCGCGCGACGAGCACCACCCGCAGAGCGCGTGCCCAGCCCCACAGCTGCCGGCCCAGGCCGAATGGCTGGCACACGGCTGAAAAAAGGGGACGGAGGGGATTAAGTCGTTTGCAGCACACTCGGGGCAGATGCGACTTAATCCCCTCCGTCCCCTTTTTCTGTCAGGCCACGCGTCGGGCCAGTGAGCGGGCGGAGGCGGCTACGCCCAGCAGCAGTAGGGCGACGCACAGGAAGGCAAAGCCGAGGCTGGTGGCATGTGCCACTGCGCCGATCGCCGCCGGACCAGCGAGGATGCCGGCGTAACCCAGTGTGGTCACGGCAGTGATGGCGATGCTTTCCGGCATCACCCGCTGCTGGCCTGCCATCGAGAACAGCGCCGGCACGATGTTGGCGCAGCCCAGCCCAACCAGCACGTAGCCGGCCAGCGCCACCGGAAACGAGGGCACCAGCGTGGCCAGGGTGAAGCCTGCCGCGGCCGTGATACCGCCGAAGACCAGGGTGCGGGTGCGGCCGAGGTGCTCGACGATGCCGTCACCGAACAGGCGCATTGCCGTCATCGCCAGGGTGAACAACGCAAAGCCGGCCCCGGCCTGGTCACGCGGCACCTGCAGCACTTCGGCCAGGAACACGGCGCTCCAGTCCAGCATTGAGCCCTCGGCGAGGAACACCACGAAGGCCAGTACGCCGATGAACAGCACCACGCCATGCGGCAGTGCCAGCAAGGGGCCTTCGTGCAGGATCCGTTGCGGACGCCAATGCGGCGCCGACAGCATCGCAACCAGCAGCAGCGCCACCACCGAAACCAGCGCGGCCAGCCACAGCGGCGTGCCGAGGATCAGCAGCCCGGTCATGCAGCCAGCACCGACGAATCCACCGATGCTGTAGAAGGCGTGGAAGCCGGACATCATCGCGCGCCCGGCATCGCGCTCGACCGCCACCGCCTGCATGTTCATCGCACAATCCAGTGCACCGACGCCGGCACCGAACACAAACAGTGCCGCGCCCAGCGACACCGGCGAGGGTGCCAGCACCAGCAAGGGCAGGGCGCACAGCATCATCGCGCAGGTGATCACCATCACCCGGCGGCAACCCAATCGCCCGGTCAGTGCACCTGCCAGTGGCATCGCCAGCAACGAACCCAGCCCAAGACACAGCAGCACGGCGCCGAGGCTGGCGTCGGACAGCCCGGCCTTGGCCTTGGCATAGGGCACCATCGGCGCCCACGCGGCGGTGGCGAATCCGGGAATGAAGAAGGCGGCACGGGTAGCGTGCTGTTGGGCACGTGGGGATGAAGGCGTCATGCGCGATGCGAGATCCGGGGGGCTTCATGAAATCGTTTTCAGGGCGGATCGGCAAGTGCCATGCATGACATTGAACGACGCATACGATTGCAGTGATTCGATTGCGTCACCAGCGATTAACGCCGCACACGGACAGTGGCTGCACGGCCCGCATCCCGCCGGCCGCTCCCGGAGACCCGTACATGAGCACGACACCCACCATCCTCCTCGTCCATGGATTCTGGGGCGGGGCCGCACATTGGGCCAAGGTGATCCTGGAACTGCATCGCAACGGCCACGACCGTGTGCAGGCGGTGGAACTGCCGCTCACCTAGCTGGCCGACGACGCAGGACGCACCCAGAAAATGATCCGGCAGATCGACGGGCCGGTGCTGCTGGTCGGCCACTCCTACGGCGGCGCGGTGATCAGCCAGGCCGGTAACGAGCCCAACGTGAAGGGCCTGGTCTACATCGCTGCCTTCGCGCCTGATGCAGGCGAGAGCGCCGGTGGCATCACCCAGCAGCACCTGCCGGAGGCGGCGCCGAACCTGGCACCGGACAGCGATGGCTACCTGTGGCTGCGTGCGGACAAGTTCCATGAGAGCTTCTGCCAGGACCTGAGCGACGACGAAGGCCGGGTGATGGCGGTGACCCAGAAGGCGCCGCTGGCCAGCACATTCGGCGACACGGTCAGCGACCCGGCGTGGAAACACCAGCCGAGCTGGTACCAGCTGTCCCGCCATGACCGCATGATCGCGCCGGACAACCAGAAGGCCATGGCCACGCGCATGCAGCCCAAGCGCCTGCTGGAGCTGGATGCCAGCCATGCCTCGCTGGCCTCGCAGCCGAAGGAAGTGACCGCGCTGATCCTGGAGGCCTGCGCCGCCATCGGCGGCTGAGACCGCCGCAGCACACCGCACGACAGCCGGGGCGCAGGGGAGTACACTCCTGCGCCTGCGGCCATCCGGCCGCTCCCCTCTCTTCCCTCAAGCCGCCGCCAGAGGATCCCACCCTATCGTGGAGGTCCCGCCGTGCTGTCTGTGCCTGTCCGTTTTCCGCTCTTGTTCCCGCGTCGCCTGCCGCTGCCGCATGCACTGGCCCAAGGCCTGCTACTGCTTGCACTGGGCAGCGGCACCGCCGCTGCCCAGTCCACCCAGGACGAGGACAAGGCCAAACCGGCACCCGCCTCGCAGACCCTGCAGACCGTGCAGGTCACTGCCAACCTGCTCGGCACCATCACCGAGGGCAGCGGCGCCTACACGCCCGGCACCATTGCCACCGCCACCCGCCTGGTGCTGACGCCGCGGCAGACGCCGCAGACCATCAGCGTGATCACCCGCGCCGAGATGGATGACTTCGGCCTGCACGGCATCGATGATGTGATGCGGGTGACCCCTGGCATCAGCATCGTCACCTATGACAGCGAACGCACCGAGTACTACGCACGCGGGTTTGCCGTGCAGAACTTCCAGTACGACGGCATTCCCATGTCGCGCGACTCGGCCTATTCGGCCGGCAACACGCTCAGCGACACCGCCATCTACGACCGCATCGAAGTGCTCAAGGGCGCCACCGGCCTGCTGACCGGCATGGGCGATCCCGGTGCGACCATCAACCTGGTGCGCAAGAAGCCGGGCAAGGACTTCGCTGGCAGCGCGACGCTGGGTGTGGGGCGCTGGGATGATTACCGCGCCGAGATCGATGTCGGCGGCCCGCTGGCAGCCGATGGGCGCGTGCGGGGCCGTGCGGTGGGCGCCTGGCAGGACAAGCATTCCAATCTCGATTACTACCAGCGCACCAGCAAGGTCGGCTACGCAGTACTGGAAGCCGATCTGGGTGAACGTACGCTGCTGACCGTAGGCGGCGATGCGATGGACAGCGACCCGAAGGGCTCGACCTGGGGCGGTATTCCGCTGCTGGACAGTGCCGGCAACTTCAACGACATGCCGCGTTCGTTCAACAACGGCACCCGCTGGAGCGGGTGGCGCCAGTATGTGCGTACCGGCTTTGCCACGCTGGAGCACACCTTCGACAACGACTGGGTGGCCAAGCTGCAGGTCAACCACCAGGTCAACGGCTATGACGCCGCATTGGCGGGAGCCGCCGGTGGCAATCCCGATCCGGTTACCGGCGAAGGCGTGTCATTGTGGCTGGGAAAGTACGTCGGCAAGACCGTCAGCAATGCGGTCGACTTCTATCTGAGCGGTCATTTCGGCCTGTTTGGCCGCGAGCATGAACTGGTGGTGGGCGGCAGTGCTTCGCGCAAGCGCTGGACCAATACCGGCTACGCGCCGCAGTCCGGCTATCCGACCGAGGTGCCCGATTACCGCGCATGGCAGGGCGACATTCTCGAGCCGCAATGGCAGCGCAGCTACGACAACAATGAAGTGACCCGCGAGAATGGCCTGTACGTGGTCGGTCGCTTCGACGTCGCCGATCCACTGAAGGTGATCGTCGGTAGCCGCCTGGCCAGCTATCGTTCGCCGGGCACGCACGAGACCGGCGTGTTCGTACCGTATGCCGGCGTGGTCCATGACCTCGGCGAGCACTATTCGGTGTACGCCAGCTACAGCACCATCTTCAAGCCGCAGGGGCAGCGCGACGAGCAGGGCAAGGCGTTGGATCCGCTGGAGGGTCGCAGCTACGAGATGGGCCTGAAGGCCGAGTTCCTCGATGGCCGCTTCAACGCCAGTGCAGCGCTGTTCCAGCTCGACCAGGACAACTTCGCCCAGCCCACCGGTGGCAAGACGCCGGACGGGCAGGATGCGTATCGCGCCCTGATGGGCGTGCGGACCAAGGGCTACGAGCTTGAGATGTCGGGCCAGCTGGCAGAAGGCTGGCAGGTGCAGGGTGGGTTCTCGCACAAGATCGCCCGCCAGGCCGGTGCCAAGGTCACCACGCTGGAACCGGAAAACCAGTTCAGCCTCCACAGCAGCTATCGCCTGCGTGGTGACTGGAAAGGGCTGACGCTGGGCGGTGGCGCGCGCTGGCAGGATTCCACCTTTGGCGAGATCAGCAACCCGGCCGCCGGCGCGCAGGTCGTGCATCGCACCCAGCCGTACTGGCTGCTTGATGCGATGGCACGCTATGAATTCAATGATCGGCTGTCGGCCACGCTCAACGTCAACAATCTGCTGGACAAGCGCTACTACACGATCTTCAGCTGGTACAGCACCTACACCTGGGGCGAGCCGCGCAATGTACGGTTGAGCTTGAATTACAGGTTCTGACGCGGGTCGTGTAGAGCCGAGCCTACGCTCGGCTGGCTGTCAATCCGCAGCCGAGCGTGGGCTCGGCTCTACACATACGCCCGCGATGCTCTGCAGCATCGCGGGCGTTGTCGTTACAGCGGCAGGTCGAACACCAGCACTTCGGCGTCGTTGCCGTTTTCCAGGGTCAGCTGGGCTTCGTCACTGACCTGCAGCGCATCACCGGCTTCCAGGGTGATGCCGTTGACCTGCAGCTGGCCACGCGCCACCTGCACATAGGCGCCACGACCGTTGCCGAGGGCGTGATGCAGCTTCTGGCCGCCATCAAGAATGGTGGCGAAGATGCGGGCATCCTGGTGGATGCGCAGCGAACCCTCGGCACCGTCCGGCGAAGCGATCAGGCGCAGCTGGCCGCGCTTGCTGTCCGGCGTGAAGTGGGTCTCCTCGTAGGACGGCGCGATGTTCTCGGTGTCCGGGAAGATCCAGATCTGCAGGAAGTGCACGGTCTCGTCGGCCGAGTGGTTGAACTCGCTGTGGGTGACGCCGCTCCCGGCGCTCATGCGCTGCACGTCGCCGTAGCGCAGCACCGAACCGGTGCCCATCGAGTCCTTGTGTTCCAGTGCACCGCCCAGCACGTAGGAGATGATTTCCATGTTGCTGTGGCCGTGGGTTCCGAAGCCCTGGCCGCCGATCACCTTGTCTTCGTTGATCACCCGCAACGGGCCGAAGCTGACGTAACGGGGGTCGTAGTAGTTGGCGAAGGAGAAGGTATGGCGCGAGGACAGCCAGCCATGCTCGGCCAGGCCACGGGTAGCGCTCTTGCGGATCTGCAGCATGAGGGAATCTCCTTGTTCGATGGTTTCGATGGGGCGGGGTGGGCCAGTGACCGCTGTGTTTCCCCGTTGGAGAGAAGTATCCGCTTGCGCCCGGGGTTTGAAAAACGGATAGTTTTGACGACCATCATCGAAAAATTCGAATGCTCAAGCTCAGCCTCGATGCCCTGCAGATCCTGGATGCCATCGACCGCCGTGGCTCCTTTGCCGCCGCCGGCAAGGCCCTGCACAAGGTGCCCTCGACCATCTCCTATACCGTGGCCAAGCTGGAGGAGGATCTGGGCGTGCAGCTGTTCGACCGGGTCGGCCCACGTGCAGAGCTGACCGAGGCCGGGCGCGCGCTGCTGGACGAAGGCCGACACCTGCTGCGCGCGGCCCGCGAGCTGGAGCTGCGGGTGCGCCGGGTGGCGTCGGGTTGGGAGACCGAACTGACCCTGGCGGTGGATTCGGTGTTCCCGACCTGGCTGCTTGGGCCGGATATCGCCGCATTCCGTGAGGCCGAGGCACCGACCCGGTTGCGGTTGATCGGCGAGGCCCTGTCCGGCACCTGGGAGGCCCTGCTCGACCGCCGTGCGGACCTGTTGGTCGGCGCGCCGGGCGAAGGACCCAGTGGTGGCGGCTATGTGGTCGAGCCGCTGGGCACGGTGGAGTTCGTGTTCGCGGTCGCACCCGAACATCCGTTGGCCAACGTGTCGGGCGTCCTGGGTCGCGAGCAGCTGGTCGAGCATTGCGCGATCGCCGTTTCCGATTCGGCGCGCAGGCTGCTGCCGCGCACGGTGGGCCTGTTGATGGGGCAGGAGATGCTGACGGTGCCGGACATGGCCAGTAAATTGAAGCTGCAGTGCGAAGGCGTGGGCTTCGGCTTCCTGCCCGAGCCGTGCGCGCGCGCTGCAGTGGCGCGCGGCCAGCTGGTGATCCGTGAGGTGGAGGAGCACAAGCCGGAAGAGACCTTCTGGCTGGCCTGGCGCACCGGTGAGGATGGCGCGGCATTGCGCTGGTGGCGCGAGCGCCTGCGCAGGCCGGAGCTGCTGTCGCAGTGGTGGGAGGCAATGGCCAGGGGGTAGGGCTTTGGCAGGGCTGCGCCCTGCACCCGCCGAGGCCAAAGCAACAGCAACAGCGTGCATTCCGTGAGATGGCGGGGTGGGTCCGGTTGCGGGGGACGCCGTGAATCCGTCCATGGAGGCTCGGTCGCCGCATCCATGCGGCTCACGCCCCCGCAACCGGACCCACCCCGCCTTTGACAGTTCTACCGTGCCCGTCTCATGGAGGGGCCAGGCCCCTCCGTCAACACAGTTGCTACATGGACGTACTTGCGGCGTCCCCGCACTCCGACACCGCCCCGCCATCCCACGGAATGCGCGCTGTTGCTGTTGCTCCGGCTCTGGCCTCTGAAGGTGCAGGGCACAGCCCTGCCGAAAAACACGCATAAAAAAACAGCAGGCCGAGGCCTGCTGTTTCGGTGTAATGGTGCGCCCGGAGAGATTCGAACTCCCGACCGCCTGGTTCGTAGCCAGGTACTCTATCCAACTGAGCTACGGGCGCCCGGTACACAATCAACTTACTGCCTAATTTTACTGCATTTTCAGCGGCGGATGCTGAAAACCTGTCGAGTGGTGCGCCCGGAGAGATTCGAACTCCCGACCGCCTGGTTCGTAGCCAGGTACTCTATCCAACTGAGCTACGGGCGCGCGGTACACAATCAACTTACTGCCTAATTTTACTGCATTTTCAGCGGCGGATGCTGAAAACCTGTCGAGTGGTGCGCCCGGAGAGATTCGAACTCCCGACCGCCTGGTTCGTAGCCAGGTACTCTATCCAACTGAGCTACGGGCGCCCTGCGACAGGAGCGGAATTATGCGGATGTCGGCGCACACCGTCAACAGTTTTGTGAAAATTTTCATCCAACTGAATGAAAAAGCTGTCCGCCACGGCATCCGGTGCCTTGAGCCAGGCGAAGTGATCGGCGCGCGTGCCCAGTTCCTGCGCGGACAGCACGCGCAGCTTCGCGTCCACATTCGGCAGCTTTGCCAGCAACGCCTGCATCGACCCGGTCGGGGCCAACCAGTCGTGTTCCATCAGCACGGCCTGAGCGCTGCCGTGCACGCGCGCCATCTGTGCGTCGAGGTCTTCACCCATGCCCGCGGCGGCGTAGTGGTTGTTCAGGCCGACGCGCGCCCAGTCGGCGATCAGTCCGCGTGCTTCGGTGCCACCGAATCCGAGACGACGGCCATGCAGCACGCCCTGGCGCTGCGCGATCCACGGCAGGAAACGGTAAACCAGTGGCAGCAGCCAGCCGCGCGGTGGCGGGAATCCACGCCAGAACGGTGAGCCGCTGGCCGCCAACCACAAGTGGTGGAAATGCAGAGGGTTGCGGCCGGCATGCACGCAGGCCAGCTGCCCGCCCAGGCTGTGGCCACCGATGATCCAGGGCAGGGGGCCTGCTTCCTCGTCGGCGGCCGCCATGACCGCTTGGCTGGCCGGCAGATCCTGCTCGAGTACCTCGCGATAGCCCCAGTCGTGCGCGCGCGACGGGCGTAGTGAGCTGCTGCCGTTGCCGCGCCACTCATGCAGGTAGACCGCAACGCCCTTCGCTGCCAGCGCCTGTGCCAGCGGCAGGTAGTGGCGCGCGGCCACACCCAGCGCTGGCAGCCACAACAAGCGGGCGATGGCCTGTGCGGGCATGCAGGCCATCACTTCGTAGCGATGCCCGTCGTTGCACTGCACTGGAAGGAGGGCCGGCGTCAGGTTCATGCGTGCGGTGCAGCGCCGAAGTGGTCGAGCACCAGCACCTCGCTGCGGCCGGGGGCATAGCCCTGCTGCAGGCCGCGCGCAACGTAGTCGATGCTGGCTTCGCAGGCGTTGGCCAGGCTCAGGCCGTTGCACAGCTGCGCGGCGATGGCCGAGGCCAGCGTGCAGCCAGTGCCGTGCGCATCCAGCGGCAGGCGGGCGTGGATGAATTCTTCGCTGCTCACGCCGTCGAAGTAGCGGTCGATCACGCGGTTGCCTTCCTGCAGGTGGCCACCTTTCAGCAGCACCGCACCGGCACCCAGTTCGAGCAGGGCGGAGGCCACCTGTTCGGCGTCATCGCCGTTGCCGATCTTCTGTCCGGCCAGCAGCTCCGCTTCCGGCGTGTTCGGGGTGATCAGCGTGGCCAGCGGGATCAGCCGCTCACGCATTGCCTGCAGAGCGTTGTCTTCCAGCAGGCGCGCGCCGCTGGTGGCGACCATCACGGGGTCCAGCACTACGTGTGGCGGGCGATGGCGCTCCAACGCATCGGCGACGGCATTGATCACCTCGGTGTTGGCCAGCATGCCCAGCTTCACCGCATGGATGTCGAAGTCATCGAAGCAGGCATCCAGTTGTGCACGCAGGAAATCGATCGGCGGCACGTGCACGGCGATGACGCCACGGGTGTTCTGTGCGGTCAGTGCGGCGATCGCGGAGAGTCCGTGCACGCGATGTGCTGCAAAGGCCTTCAGGTCGGCCTGGATGCCTGCGCCACCGCCGGAGTCGGAGCCGGCGATGGTGAGGGCAGATACGGGAGTGGTCGGGCTCATCCAGCGATTGTGCCGTGGTCCGGCAGGGGAAGGTAGATCCACGCCATGCGTGGATGCCTTTGATCCGTCAGGCGGGGTCAGGTCCCTTTTCCGCAGGAAAAGGGATCTGACCCCCAGAGTGCGGCCCTCAATGCCGCCAGCGCGCCCACTGCTGGTACAGCACATAACCCAGGCCGGTCAGGCCGGTGAGCAGGGCGGGAGCAAGCAGGGCGTCGTACTGCCAGCGCGCGAACAGCCAGGCGCCGATCACGCCGCCGGCAAGGAAGCCACTGATGATCAGGCCGCTGAGGGTCAGTCGTCGCACCTGCAACGGCAGCCCGCGCAGCAGGTGGCCCAGGCCGATGCCGAGATCGGTGAACATGCCGCTGAGATGGGTGGTGCGCACCACCGCGCCGCTGAAGGTGGTAGCCATTGCATTCTGCAGGCCGCAGGCCATGGCGGCGGCCAGTGCACCCCAGATCTGGTGCTCTTCAAACAGCGGAATGGCCACCAGCAAAAGAGCCGATTCCAGCGCCAGTGCCACGCCGTAGCGCCGGCCCAGCTGCAGCGTGCTGTCCTGGATCAGCAGGCCGCTGAGCATCGCGCCCAGCGAGAACGCGATCAGCAGGCCCCACAGGTGGCCGACCGCGCGCCAGTCACCCTGGGCCAGTGCCATGCCGAGCTGGCTGGTACTGCCGGTCATGTGGCTGACCGCCTGGTGCTCGAAACCGAGGAAGCCGACCACGTTGACCATGCCGGCCACGCACGAGAGTGCGACCGCGCCGATCCAGACCCAGGTGGGCAGGCGTATTCCCATCGGCGAGGCCCCTCAGGGCCCGCCGAAGCCGCCGTTGAACTGCAGCTCGCTGAAGGTGTTGCTGGCTGGGTCGAACACGGCGCCCCAGAACTGTGCGCCGCCATCGCAGACGCGGATCGCTTCACGGGCCGGATTGACGCCGCTGTCGTCAGGCAGGTGGAAGGCGTTGATGTAGATCAGCCGCTTGCCGGCGCTTTCGATGCCGACGTACTGGCGGTCGAAGTCCAGCACCTTCGGGACCTGCGCTTCCAGCGACGACAGCTTCGCCTCCAGCTGGTCGACCTGCTGCCGGCTGGGCGCCCAGTAACCCGACACCCGCCCGGCCTCGCGGCCGGGGCTGGGGCGCGAGCAGGTGTCGAGCACCTGCGCGGCGATGATCGGGCGGGTGACCACCCAGGACTGGCCGGTGCGCTCGGCGGTGGGCACGCTGGCCGGGCCGCGCGTGGTCGTACAGGCACCGAGCACGGCGGCGAGGGTGATCGCAGCCGTGGGCAGCAACAGGCGCGTGCAGCGGTTCACAACACCTCCGAAGCGTAATCGGCCAGGCGCGAACGCTCGCCACGGCGCAGGGTGATGTGCGCACTATGCGGCCAGTTCTTGAAGCGGTCCACCGCGTAGGTCAGGCCCGAAGTGGTCTCGGTCAGGTACGGGGTGTCGATCTGCTCGACGTTGCCCAGGCAGACGATCTTGGTGCCGGGGCCAGCGCGGGTGATCAGCGTCTTCATCTGCTTGGGGGTGAGGTTCTGCGCCTCGTCCAGGATCAGGTAACGTGACAGGAAGGTGCGGCCGCGCATGAAGTTCATCGAGCGGATCTTGATGCGGCTGGCCAGCAGGTCGTTGGTGGCCTGGCGGCCCCAGGTGCCGCCTTCCTGGTTGTGCGTGAGCACTTCCAGGTTGTCGGTCAACGCGCCCATCCACGGCGTCATCTTCTCTTCCTCGGTACCGGGCAGGAAGCCGATGTCTTCGCCGACGCTGACCGTGGCGCGGGTCATGATGATCTCGCGGTAGCGCTGCTGGTCCATTGTCTGCGCCAGGCCGGCGGCCAGTGCCAGCAGGGTCTTGCCGGTGCCGGCGGTGCCCAGCAGCGTGACAAAGTCGATCTCCGGGTCCATCAGTGCGTTGAGGGCGAAGTTCTGCTCGCGGTTGCGTGCGCTGATGCCCCACACGGCGTGGCTGCCGTGGCGGAAATCATCGACCAGCGACAGCACCACCTTGCCATCGCCGACGACGCGGCTGACGCGCAGCTCGACTTCATCCTCGCCTGGCAGGTAGACGTACTGGTTCGGATACCACTCCTCGCCGTCCTGTGCCTGGATTTCGTAATGCGAGCGGCCCTTGTCGCTCCAGCTGCGCAGGTCGTCGCCGTGGCGTTTCCAGAAGTCTTCCGGCAGCTCGGTAGCGCCGGTGTAGAGCAGGCTGAAATCGTCCAGCGCGCGGTCGTTCTCGTAGTCCTCGGACACGATACCGGCGATGGCGGCCTTGATCCGCAGGTTGATGTCCTTGGAGACGAACACCACCGGCAGGTCGGGGGTTTCTTCCTTCAGGGCCAGGATCGCGCCGAGGATGGCGTTGTCCGGGATCACCTTGCCGAAGCTCTTGCCAGCATCGAAATGACTGGTCTGGAAGCGCAGCTTGCCGGCGCTCTGCTTGCCGCGCAGCTGCAGGCCATTGGGCCGCTGCAGCGGAATGCCGTCGGCCAGGTTGTCCAGGCCCGATTCCTGCACCAGCTCGTTGAGGAAGCGGCTCACCTGGCGGGCGTTGCGGCTCGCTTCGGAGGTGCCCTTCTTGCCGTTGTCCAGCTCCTCGATCACCTGCATGGGCAGGTAGATGTCGTGCTCCTCGAATTTGAACAGCGCGGTCGGATCGTGCATCAGCACGTTGGTATCCAGCACGTAGATGCGCTTGCCTCGGGTCATCGTCGATTCCTGGTTACGGACAGGGAAAAACCACCACGGCCTGCTGCGGGGCAGGGTGATGGCAGACACAGTAGGCAGTGGGACTCACTTGGACTGGGAGGCCTTCAGTTCGGCGAGAACGGCATCGGCATGGCCGGCAACCTTGACCTTGCGCCAGGACTGCACGATGCGGCTGTCGGGGGAAATCAGGAAGGTGCTGCGTTCGATGCCGCGTACCTGCTTGCCGTACATGTTCTTCATCCTGATCACGTCGAAGGCGGTGCACAGCGCTTCGTCGCCGTCGCTGACCAGCGGGAAATTGAAGCCCTGCTTGGCACAGAAGTTGTCGTGCGACTTCACCGAGTCGCGCGAGACGCCCAGCACGACGGCGCCGGCTTTCCTGAACTTCGGCAGCAGCGCGTTGAAGTCGATGCCTTCGGTGGTGCAACCCGGGGTGCTGTCCTTGGGATAGAAATACAGCACCAGCCATTGGCCTGCGTAGTCGCCGAGGGTGGCCTGGTCGCCGCCGGACAGTGCCAGTGGCAGGGAGAGGGTGGTGCTGTCCAGGGTGTCGCCGTTGTTCATGAGGTCCTTCTGTCGAGCCTGGGTTCTTGCCATTACAGCTACATGAAACGCCACGCGCCCGTGAGAGACGCGCGAAGAATCAGAACTTCATCGGATCCATGATCGCGTCCAGGTTCAGGTGGTCGCAGAACTCGAGGAAATCGTCGCGCAGCGCGGCGATGTGCATGTTGGCCGGCACGCCGATGGTGACCTGTGCGCTGAACATTTCCGCACCGGTCTGCATGGCGCGGTAGCGCGTGCTCTGCAGGTTCTCGATGGTGATGCCCTGGCGGTCGAAGAAGTCGGCCAGCTGGAACAGGATGCCCGGCTTGTCGGCGGCGATCACTTCGACGATGTACGGCAGCAGGTTGGACTGCGCCTGCTTGGCGGCGGTGCGGTACCAGACCAGCTTCAGGCCTTCCTCGCGCTCCAGCCGGGTCAGCATCGCCTCAAGCTTGGCCACCGAGTCCCAGGAGCCGGTGGCCAGGGCGGTAACCGAGACATCGCGGCCGACCGTGGCCAGGCGTGCATCCACCAGATTGCAGCCGCTGTCGGCGATGCGGCGGGTGACGGACAGCAGGGGGGACTCCGGATGCGTCGTATAGGCGTTGATCAGGAGGTGGTTTTCGCTCGGCGCGGGGCGCGGGGTGGTGTCGGTCAAGGCGATTCCGGGTAATGCATGCGTTAGTCTGAATGCCCGCCAGAGGCGGGGATCCACCGGTGTCCAGCATACTTGCCCGTGCTTTCGCGCCGCAAGTAACATTCAAGTCGCCCCCGGCCTTTCGTGGCGGGCGTTTTCCCTTCCCAGCCAAGAGCAGCACGTCCTTGTCCCTTTCCGGCCTCATCACCGCGCTGGCGACCCCGTTCCGGGCCGACGGCGCCCTCGATCCCGACGGTTGGCAGCGCCTGCTGCACCTGCAACTGGAAGGTGGCGTCCATGGCGTTGTCGTAGCCGGCTCTACCGGCGAAGCGGCAACGCTCACCGACGCCGAGTACGACCTGCTGCTGGCCAGCGCGGTCGAGCGCATCGGCGGCCGCATTCCGGTCCTGGCCGGTACCGGCCTTTCGGGCACTGCCAAGACCATCGAACAGACCCGTCGTGCCGCCGCCCTCGGCGCCAGCCACGCGCTGGTGGTCACGCCGCCGTACGTGCGCCCCACCCAGGCCGGTCTGATCGCGCACTACCGTGCGGTGGCCGACCAGGGCGGGCTGCCGGTCGTGCTGTACAACGTGCCCGGCCGTACCGGTTGCGACATGCAGCCTGAGACCGTGGCCGAGCTGGCCAGCCACCCCAACATCGTCGGCATCAAGGAGGCGGTGGGTGACACCGGCCGGGTGCAGGCGCTGCTCGCCCTGCGCAGCCCACAGTTCGCCGTGCTCAGCGGTGACGACGGTACGGCCGCGCGTTCGATCCAGGCCGGTATCGACGGCCTGATCTCAGTGGGTTCCAACGTGCTTCCCGGTGCCTACCGCCGGATGTGCGAGCTGGCCGCCGCACACGACCACGAAGCCACCGCGTCGTGGGATGCGCGCCTGCATCCCTTCCATGATTTCTGCGGCGTCGAACCGAACCCGATCCCGGTCAAGGCGCTGCTGCGCCGCATCGGCATCGGTCACGACCTGCGCCTGCCACTGCTGCCGTTGTCGGCAGCGCATCATCCGGCTGCCGACCATCTTGCCGGCGACATCGCCGCCCTCGAAGCCCTTTCCAGCCACTGACCTTCCGTCTTGGTCTGACCCAGGAGATTCACATGCGTCAATCCGTTTCCACCGTCCGCGTGCTGTCCTATGCCCTGCTTGCCGTGGCGGTCGCTGCCGGCACCACCGGCTGCTTCAAGCGCGGCGCCAAGGGCGACTACGCCCTGGCCCCGGAAATGCGTCCGCTGGAAGTGCCGCCGGACCTGAACCTGCCCAATGCCACCACCGACAACAAGGTGCCGACGTTGGCCTCGGCCACCAAGCCGGCGGCGCCGGTTGCTGCGGCTCCGGCAGCCGGCAGCACCGGTTTCACCATTGCCGGTGGCAAGGATGAAGCCTTCGCCAAGGTCGGTACCGCACTGGAAGGCGTGGAGGGCGTGACCATCGCCAGCCGCGCGCAGTTGCTGGGTTCGTACGACGTGGCCTACGAGGGCAGCAACTTCCTGGTCCGCGTAGTGGCCGTCGATGCCGGCGCCTACATCTCCGCGGTTGACCCGCGTGGCCTGCCGGCCACCGCCGAAGCGCCGGTGAAGCTGATCGCCGCGCTGAAGGCGAAGCTCGCCCAGTAAGGGCTGGTCGGATGGCTGCGGGCCTTGGTCCGCACCCGCTCTGGTAGCGGCCGACCTTGGTCGGCGCTTTTGTGCCAACCAAGGTTGGCACCTACCAGGTTGCGCGGTTGGCACCTGCCGGAGCGCACGGTTGGGGTCTGCCGAAGAACAGAAAAGGGCGCCCATGGGCGCCCTTTTCGTTACCGCCGTGGGCGCTTCTCAGCGCTCCAGCAGCTTCAGCTTGTCCGGCTTGCCATCCCATTCGCCGGCGTCGGCGGGCGGGTCCTTGCGCACGGTCAGCACCGGCCATTCCTTCGCCAGCTCGGCGTTGAGGGCAACGAAGCCTTCCTGTCCGGCAGGAACATCGTCCTCCGGGAAGATCGCATTGACCGGGCACTCCGGCTCGCAAAGGGTGCAGTCGATGCACTCATCCGGGTCGATCACCAGGAAGTTCGGGCCTTCGTGGAAGCAATCCACGGGGCACACTTCCACGCAATCGGTGTGTTTGCACTTGATGCAGTTTTCGGTGACGACAAAGGGCATGGGCTTGGGGGTGGATCGATTCCTGAACCTGCCAATTCTAGAACAGGTTGGCCCCCGGTGTCGGCGCGGGGCGGAGAACGGGCGTCTGGCAGGCGCGACCGTGGGAGTCATTGGCGGCACGGCGGGGGCTGTGCGACGCTGCGGGGCACTCGGTCGCCCACCGTGGCCGGACTCCCTTCCCAGCAGGATCGTCCATGTCCCAAACCCAGCCCAGCACCGCGCCCCATGGCGGTGAGAACACTGCATTCATCGTCCTGATCAGCTGCGTGGCCACCCTTGGTGGATTCCTGTTCGGTTTCGACAGTGGTGTCATCAATGGCACGGTCGACGGCCTCCGCCAGGCCTTCAACTCCAGTGAGGCGGCGCTCGGTTTCGAAGTCGCCTCGATGCTGCTGGGCTGCGCGATCGGCGCCTTCCTGGCCGGGTGGCTGGGTGATCGCCTGGGACGCCGCGGTGTCCTGATCGTGTCAGCGCTGATGTTCCTTGTCTCGGCGCTCGGTGCCGGCGCGGCCCACGCGTCCTGGCTGTTCATCGCCGCCCGCGTGCTGGGCGGTTTCGCGGTGGGCGCGGCCAGCGTGATGTCACCGGCCTACATCGCCGAAGTCGCCTCGGCGCGTTACCGCGGCCGGCTGGCCACGGTGCAGCAGATGGCGATCATCTGCGGCTTGTTTGCGGCCTTCCTCAGCAATTACCTGCTGGCGCGTGCCGCCGGCGCCTCGACCGAGCCCCTGTGGCTGGGCCATGAGGCCTGGCGCTGGATGTTCTGGATGCAGGTGCTGCCCTCGGGGCTGTTCCTCCTGTTGTTGCTGGTGATCCCGGAAAGCCCCCGTTTCCTGGTGTTGAAGGGGCGCCAGGGGCAGGCGAGGGCGGTGCTGGCGCGGCTGTACGGCGAGGCCGCGGCCACGGCCAAGCAGGCCGAGATCGAGGCGAGCCTGGCCCAGGACCAGCACAAGCCTCGCTTCGGCGACCTGCGCAACAAGGCCACCGGCAAGCTGCGCCCGATCCTCTGGGTGGGTATCGGCCTGGCCATGTTCCAGCAGCTGGTCGGCATCAACGTGGTGTTCTACTACGGCGCGGTGCTGTGGCAGGCGGTGGGTTTCTCGGAAAGCGACGCGCTGCTGATCAACGTGTTGTCCGGCGCGCTGAGCATCGGTGCCTGCCTGCTGACGGTGCTGTTGATCGACCGCATCGGGCGCAAGCCGCTGCTGTGGATCGGTTCGGTCGGCATGTCGGTGGCGCTGGTGCTGATGGTGGTTGCCTTCGCCAGTGGCAGCCTGGCCGACGGTCGCCTGCAGTTGTCCGACGGCATAGGCCGATTGGCGCTGGTGGCAGCCAATGTCTACGTGGTGTTCTTCAACATGTCCTGGGGCCCGGTGATGTGGGTGATGCTGGGCGAGATGTTCCCCAATCAGATCCGTGGTCCGGCGCTGGCGGTGGCCGGCGCCGCGCAATGGACCTCGAACTTCGCGATCACCGTGACCTTCCCGATGCTGCTGGCCGGCATCGGCCTGGCCGGCGCCTACGGCATCTATACGGTGGCGGCCATCCTCTCGATCGTCTTCGTGGTCCGCTACGTGCGCGAGACCAAGGGCAAGGAGCTGGAGCAGATGGAAGGCTGACGGCGACTGGCTTCGGTTGCATTCCGTTGGCGCCTGCCTGTCCAGAGTGTGAGGGGGCAGGCCGCCCTCTCCAGGACACGCAAAGGCCCATCCATGGTGCTCGATGGCGCCATCCATGGCGCCAACGGTCCTGGAGAGGGCGGCCCGCCCCCTCCTGACAGTTTCATGGTGCGTGCGGATGCGGCGAAGTGCTGGTCGGTTGTTGCCGCAGCTCGCGGGAAACCGTCCAGAGTCGGTGGGGTCACCCAGGGCAGGACCGTTGGCGCCAAGGATGGCGCCATCGAGCCCCCATGGATGGGTTCACGGCGTGTCCTGCCCTGGGTGACCCCACCGGCTCAAGCCGATTGCAGGCAGGCGCCAAAGCGACCAAGCCGATCGATGCCATTGCAAACCCCGGAAAACAGAAAAGCCCGCACAAGGCGGGCTTTTTCGGTTCCTGCTGCGGCGACTGGCGCTCCCTAGGGGACTCGAACCCCTGTTTTAGCCTTGAGAGGGCCACGTCCTAACCACTAGACGAAGGGAGCGTAACTGTGTCGCTGCCGAGGCAGGAGCGCTAGTATATGCACCTCGATGCCATTGGGCAATCCCGAAACTTCAACCGGAAGCGCCAACATCATTTCCCCTGCTACATCACCGTTCAGCCTGCGCGTCATCCCGCGCGACCAGCACACGATCTCCCGCAAGGACATCAGCCCGAACGCCCTGCGCGTGCTTTATCGCCTGCGCGATGCCGGCTTCGGCGCCTACCTTGTCGGCGGCGCGGTGCGCGACCTGCTGGTCAATGGCCAACCCAAGGATTTCGACGTGGCCACCGATGCCACGCCCGAACAGGTCAAGCAGCTGTTCCGCAACTGCCGCCTGATCGGTCGTCGGTTCCGCCTCGCCCACGTTGTGTTCGGCCGCGAAATCATCGAAGTCGCCACCTTCCGTGCCAACAGCGATGACGGCAGCGGCGACCGCGAGATGGAAAACGGCATGCTCGTGCGCGACAACGTGTACGGCACCATCGAAGACGACGCGGTCCGCCGAGACTTCACCTGCAACGCCCTGTACTACGCCATCGAGGACTTCTCGGTGCGCGACTACACCGGCGGCTTCGAAGACGTCCAGGCGCGCCTGATGAAACTGATCGGCGATCCCGAGCAGCGTTATCGGGAAGACCCGGTGCGCATGCTGCGTGCGGTGCGCCTGGCGGCCAAGCTCGGCTTCCAAATCGAAGAGGGTACCGCCGCGCCCATCCCGCACCTGGCCGGCCTGCTCAACGAAGCCGCGCCGGCGCGCCTGTTCGAGGAAGTGCTCAAGCTGTTCCTGTCCGGGCACGGCGTGGCCAGCTTCGAAGGCCTTGAGCGTTACGGCCTGCTCGACGTGCTGTTCCCGGAGAGCGCCAGGGCGCTGAAGTCCAACCGCACCGGCGCGCTGCGCCGCATGCTGGTCGAGGGCCTAGCCAACACCGATGCTCGCGTGGCCAACGACGAGCCGGTCTCGCCGGCGTTCCTGTTCGCATTGCTGCTGTGGCCGGCGTTCTGCCGCGCACAGGCGACCCTGCTCAAGCAGGGAGTGGCACCGGAAGAGGCGCAGCGCCGCGCCGCCGACCGGGTCACCGTGCAGCAGCTCAGCACCATCGCGCTGCCGCGCCGCTTCTCGCTGCCGATGCAGGAGATCTGGCTGCTGCAGTCGCGCTTCAGCTCGCGCCAGCGCAAGCGCGTATTCCGTACCCTGACCCACCCGCGCTTCCGCGCCGCGTTCGATTTCCTCAGCCTGCGCCAGGTCGCTTCGTCCGAGCATGCAGTGGATGTCGAGTTCTGGCGCGAAGTACAGGCGCAGTCCGGTCGCGAGCTGGAGTCGTCGCTGGATGCGATGCACAGTGAAGACGGCGATGACGAGAGCGGGGCACCGCGCAAGCGCCGCCGTCGCCGTCGACGTCCCGGTGCTGCTGCGGCGGGCGAGTAAGCGATGACCCTCGCCTGGATCGGCCTCGGCGCCAACCTTGGCGACGCGGCCGCGACCGTGGGCGCGGCGATTGCCGCGCTGGACGGCCTGCCGGGAACGCGCCTGCGACAGGCCTCGCGGCTCTATGCAACCCCGGCCTGGGGCAATGAAGACCAGCCGCCGTTCGTCAATGCCGTGGCCGCGGTCGAAACCACCTTGGCGGCCGATGAGTTGCTGCAGGCCATGCTGGCACTGGAGCGGGGCTTTGGACGCGTGCGCGATCCGGCGGTGCACTGGGGGCCGCGCGCGCTGGACCTGGACCTGCTGCTGTATGGCACGCAGGTGATCGACCTGCCCGGCCTGCAGGTACCTCATCCCTACCTGCACGAGCGTGCCTTCGTGTTGGTGCCACTGGCCGAAATCGCGCCTGATCTGGCCATTCCCGGTCATGGCAGCGTGCGGGATGCAGTGGTGCGGGTGGATGCCTGCGGGATTGCGCCGATAGGGTGATAATGACCGGGTTATCTCCCCCGGTTATCAGCACATGAGCACCCACGCAGACAGCAAGCCCTGGACCGTTCCCGCCCTGGCCGAGGCCAAGCGCAATGGCCAGAAGCTGGTCATGTTGACCGCCTACGACGCCGGCTTCGCCCGCACCTTCGATGCCAACGGCGTCGATCTGATCCTGATCGGCGATTCGCTGGGCATGGTCGTGCAGGGTCATGATTCGACCCTGCCGGTGACCGTGGCCGACATGGTCTACCACACCCGCGCCGTGGCCCGCGTGCTGCAGCGTGCGCTGCTGGTGGCCGACCTGCCGTTCGGTGCCGATGCCACCCCGGAACGCGCGCTGGATGCCTCGCTGCAGCTGCTGCAGGCCGGTGCCGAGATGGTCAAGATCGAAGGTGCCGGCTTCAAGGTCGACATCATCCGCTACCTGGTCGAGCGCGAGATTCCGGTCTGCGCGCACCTGGGCCTGACCCCGCAGTCGGTGCTGCGCCTGGGCGGCTTCAAGATCCAGGGCCGCGGCGATGCTGCGCGCCAGCTGGTGGAGGATGCCAAGGCCGTGGCCGCCGCAGGCGCCAGCATCATGGTGCTTGAATGCGTGCCGACCCCCGTCGCGGCCGAAGTGACCGCTGCGGTGGATGTGCCGACCATCGGTATCGGTGCTGGCCCGCAGTGCGATGGCCAGGTGCTGGTGCTGCACGATTTCCTCGGCCTGGACAGTGGCCATCGCCGTCCCAAGTTCGTCAAGGATTTCCTTGCCGAAGGCGGCTCGGTGGCCGGTGCCACCCGCGCGTTTGCCGACGCCGTGCGCGACGGCAGCTTCCCCGACGAACAGCACGCGTACGCCCAATGATCCAGACCTTCAACGAGCTCGGCGCGCTGCGCGGGCAGATCGCCCAGTGGAAGCGCGAGGGCCTGCGCGTGGCGCTGGTGCCGACCATGGGCAACCTGCATGGGGGCCACCACTCGCTGGTGGCCCTGGCCCGCCAGTATGCCGACAAGGTGGTGGCGAGCATCTTCGTCAACCCGACCCAGTTCGGGCCGAACGAGGACTTCAGCCGCTACCCGCGCACGCCCGAGGCCGACGTTGCCGGGCTGGAACAGGTCGGCTGCGATGCCGTGTGGCTGCCCAGCGTGGAGGCGATGTATCCGCTGGGCGTGGACAGGACCACGCGCATGCACGCGCCGGGTGTCAGTGAAGTGCTGGAAGGCGCCAGCCGCCCGGGCCACTTCGATGGCGTGTGCACGGTGGTGGCGCGCCTGTTCCTGCAGGTGCAGCCGGACGTGGCCGTGTTCGGCCGCAAGGACTACCAGCAGCTTGCCGTGATCAGGCAGATGGTGGCCGAGCTGTCGTTCCCGATCCAGATTGTTGGTGCGGAGATCGTGCGCGACGAGGATGGCCTGGCCAAGAGCTCGCGCAACCAGTACCTGAGCGCCGAACAGCGTCCGGTCGCGACCACCATCCACCGCACCCTGCTGGGGATGCGCGAGGGCTACGTGGCCGGGCAGGCACGTGATCGCATCGAGGCCGAGGCCACTGCCGCATTGCAGGCGGCCGGTTTCCAGGTTGACTACGCGGTGCTGCGCACTCCGGAGCTGGCCGAGCCGACCTTCGACGGCGGCGGCCGGGTGGCGCTGATCGCCGCACGGCTGGGTACCACCCGGCTGATCGACAACCTGGAGTTCTGAACTCCGGCGGCGCCGCGCGATGCATGGGGTCAGATCCCTTTCCCAGGGGAAAAGGGATCCGCCCCTGGTTTCACCGCCTACCTGAACAGGTTGCCGGCCGTAATGCCCGGCGCTGTGCGGGTGCTAGAATCCGCTCTTTCCTTTGCCGTTGCAGCGCCCCCATGCACCTGTCCCTGCTCAAGACCAAGATCCACCGCGCCACCGTCACCCATTCCGAGCTGAACTACGAAGGCTCGATCGCCATCGATGACAACCTGCTGGCTGCCACTGGCATCCGCGAGTTCGAACAGGTGCACATCTGGGACGTGACCAACGGTGCGCGCTTCTCGACCTATGCCATCCGCGCCGAAGCCGGCAGCGGCGTTGTCTCGCTCAACGGTGGCGCCGCGCGCCACGTGCAGGTCGGTGACATCATCATCATCGCCGCGTTCGCCAGCATGACCGAGCAGGAAGCTGACAGCTTCAAGCCGAAGCTGGTGTACGTTGATGGCAAGAACCAGATCACCCACACCAACGACACGATCCCGACCCAGGCCGCATGACAACGAACAACGGATTCGACTCGCTGCACTCCCACGCCCAGCGCCTGAAGGGCGCAAGCATTCCCAGTCTGCTCGCCGCCGAACCCGGCCGCGTGCAGGACCTGGCGCTGCGGGTCGGTCCGTTGTACGTCAACTTCGCCCGGCAGAAATACGATGCCGCGGCGCTGCAGGCGTTGCTGGCGCTGGCTGCCGAGCGTGATGTCGGTGGTGCCATCACCCGCCTGTTCCGCGGCGAGCAGGTCAATCTGACCGAAGGTCGCGCCGCGCTGCACACCGCGCTGCGTGGCGATGTGGTCGATGCGCCGGTGGCAGCCGAGGCCTATGCCACCGCGCGTGGCATCCGCCAGCGCATGGGCGTGC
The DNA here is from genome assembly GCF_003586545.1 of Stenotrophomonas sp. Pemsol. Classification (NCBI taxonomy): domain Bacteria; kingdom Pseudomonadati; phylum Pseudomonadota; class Gammaproteobacteria; order Lysobacterales; family Lysobacteraceae; genus Stenotrophomonas; species Stenotrophomonas sp. Pemsol. The sequence goes on from NZ_CP025780.1 coordinate 1,315,058, forward strand.
TGGTGCGCGCGCTGGAAGACAGCGGCGTGACCGATGTGGTCAGTGTCGGCATCGGGGGTTCCGACCTCGGCCCGCGCCTGGTCGCCGATGCGCTGCGCCCGGTCACCGGTGCGCGCCTGCGCGTGCATTTCGTGTCGAACGTGGACGGCGCCGCCATGCAGCGCACGCTGGCCACGCTGGATCCGGCGAAGACCGCCGGCATCCTCATCTCCAAGACCTTCGGCACGCAGGAAACGCTGCTCAACGGCCAGATCCTGCACGACTGGTTGGGTGGCAGCGAGCGCCTGTATGCGGTCAGCGCCAATCCGGAGCGCGCCGCCAAGGCCTTCGCGATCGCCGCCGATCGCGTGCTGCCGATGTGGGACTGGGTCGGTGGCCGTTATTCGCTGTGGTCGGCGGTCGGTTTCCCGATTGCGCTGGCAATCGGCTTCGAACGTTTTGAACAGTTGCTGGAAGGCGCGGCGCAGATGGATGCGCATGCGCTGGATGCACCGCTGGAGCGCAACCTGCCGGTGCTGCACGGCCTCACCGACATCTGGAACCGCAACCTGCTGGGCCATGCTACGCACGCGGTGATGACCTACGACCAGCGCCTGGCGCTGCTGCCGGCTTACCTTCAGCAGCTGGTGATGGAAAGCCTGGGCAAGCGCGTGCAGCGCGACGGCCAGCCGGTCACCGTCGACACCGTGCCGGTGTGGTGGGGTGGGGCGGGCACCGATGTGCAGCACAGCTTCTTCCAGGCGTTGCACCAGGGCACCAGCGTCGTTCCGGCCGACTTCATCGGCTGTGTGCACAACGATGATCCCTATACGATCAATCACCAGGCCTTGCTGGCCAACCTGCTGGCGCAGACCGAAGCGCTGGCCAATGGCCAGGGCAGCGAAGATCCGCACCGCGACTACCCGGGGGGCCGGCCGAGCACGCTGATCCTGCTCGACGCGCTGACCCCGCAGGCGCTGGGTGCACTGATCGCCATGTACGAGCACGCTGTGTACGTGCAGTCGGTGATCTGGAACATCAACGCCTTCGACCAGTTCGGTGTCGAACTGGGCAAGCAGCTGGCCAGTGGCCTGCTGCCGGCGCTGCAGGGCGAGGATGTGGCGGTTGCCGACCCGATGACCCGCGAGATCCTGGCGCAGCTGAAGGGCTGATGCCCGGGTAGTGCCGGCCGCTGGCCGGCATTCCGGTGACGTGCCCAGCGTTCATGAGGTTGCCGGCCAGCGGCCGGTACTACCGCGTCACCGGCTCGGATCGCGTTCCGGGCTGGGCCGCTTGGCCAGCTTGCGCTGCAGTGAGCGCCGGTGCATGCCGAGCAGGCGTGCGGCCGCTGACACGTTGCCGCCGGTCTCGTGCATCGCCTGCTGGATGTGTTCCCACTGCAGGCGGCTGATCGGCGTCATCGCATCGGGCACTTCCATTTCGCCATCGTCGGCCGGGCCGTCGTCCTCTTCACCGAGGGCGCGCAGGATCATCGGCACCGTGGCCGGCTTCGGCAGGTAATCATCCGCGCCCAGCTTGATCGCCTCCACTGCGGTGGCGATGCTGGCATAGCCGGTCACCAGCAGGATGCGCATGTCCGCGCGCAGTGCGCGCAGCGGCTGGATCAGCGCCAGGCCGGAATCGCTGCCCAGCTTCAGGTCGATCAGCGCGAACGCCGGCGGATGCTGGCGGGCCAGTGCCAGGGCACTGGCGGCATCCTGTGCGGTCTGTGTTTCCAGGCCCTTGCGGGCCAGGCTGCGCTGCAGGGTGCGCAGGTACAGCTCGTCGTCGTCGACCAGCAGACCAAGGGTTGAGGCGCTCATGGGGTTTCCTCGCGTGGGGCCAGCGGCAGGCGGAAGCCGACGCGGCTGCCGGCCCCCTGGGCCGGGCGCATCCACATCTCGCCGTCGAGGCGTTCGATGGTGGCATGGGACAGGGCCAGGCCGACGCCCATGCCCTCGCTCTTGCTGCTGCCGAACAGCTTGCCCGGCAGCACGGCGGCACGGGCGTCGAAACCATGGCCGTAGTCGCGTACTTCGCCGATCAGGTCGTCGCCCTCGATGCGCAGGTCCAGGTCCACACGCGGCCGGCCGGCCTTCTCGCCGGCATCGGCGGCATTGTTGAGCAGGACCATCAACAGATGGCCTACGCCCGGGTCGAGCGGCAGCCGCAGCGGCGCATCGTCATTGCGGTGCAGGTCGATGGTCGGCCGCACCAGGCGCCATTGTTCAAGTACCTGCTGGGCGCTGGAATGGCTGCGGCCCGGCGCGTCGGCCGAGGCTGGTGCGGCCAGCGCCAGCACACGTTCCCGGCACTGCACCAGCAGCTCGCGCAGGGTTTCCATGTCTTCGCGCACTTCAGGCTCTTCGCTGCGCTCGGCGACATCGTCGGCGAGCAGGGTCATGGTCGCCAGCGGTGTGTTCAGCTCATGCGCGACCGAGGCGGCATGGGTGGCCAGGGCGACGATGCCCTCGTTGCGGGCGAAGCGCTCACGCAGCGCCGACAGTTCCAGTTCGCGCTCCCGCAGGGCCAGTGCCAGGCGGGTGGAGAAGGCCAGCACCACTGTGGCGGAAATCAGGAAGTTTGCGACCACGCCCCAGCGATTGAGGTCCTGAGAGCGGAAGTAGCCGTCCGGCAGCGCCTGCCCGAAAATGCCGCTGGCGGCGTAGCCGAGCAGGCAGGCCAGCGCGACCGCCAATGCCCAGCGCAGGGGCAGGGCGAAGGCGGCCAGCGCGATCAGGATCAGGAACAGTGAACTGAACGGGTTGGCCATGCCGCCGCTCCAGCCCACCATCCAGGTCAGGATGATCACGTCCACCAGGATATGGCCGAATGCGGTCAGCGGCGCAGTGTCGGCCGCTTCCGGGCGCAGCTGGGTATAGACGTTGAACAGGGCCAGCACCGCCACGCCGGCCCACAACGGCAGCTGCGGCAACGGCAGGCCCAGCACCCAGGTCGCGACCAGGATGGTGGCGGCCTGGCCGCCTACGGCAAGCCAGCGCAGGCTGCACAGGGTACGGAGAAACGGGGCGTCGGGACCGGTCATTCACGCTCATCGTATGCGTTCATGCGTGTACATGCCTGCGACAATCGGCCGCAGCCGTGCCGTAGGCTGAATGCGAGTCACCCCGAATGCGGGAGTGGGCGGTAGAATGCGCCCATGCATGACGCCGTCACCCGCCCGACTCCCCCCTCCGATGCCACCGCCTGGCCCCGCCGCCAGACCCATGCCGTCCAGATCGGCGGGGTCACCGTAGGCGGAGGCAAGCCGGTGGTGGTGCAGTCGATGACCAACACCGAGACCTCCGACGTGGCCTCCAGCGTGAAGCAGGTGGCCGAGTTGTGGCGTGCAGGTTCGGAGATGGTGCGGTTGACCGTCAACACCGTGGAAGCCGCTGCGGCCATTCCGCGCATCGTCGACAAGCTGGCGATGATGGGTATCGATGTACCGCTGATCGGTGACTTCCACTACAACGGCCACCAGCTGCTCACTGCCGAACCGGCATGTGCGGAAGCGTTGGCCAAGTACCGCATCAACCCGGGCAATGTCGGCTTCGGCAAGAAGAAGGACCTGCAGTTCGCCCAGTTGATCGAGTTCGCGATCCGCTACAACAAGCCGGTGCGCATCGGTGCCAACTGGGGCTCGCTGGACCAGGCCCTGGCGGCCAGGCTGATGGACGAGAACAACCTGCGCGAGCAGCCCTGGGACGCCGGCCGCGTGCTGCGTGAGGCGCTGATCCGTTCGGCGCTGGATTCGGCCGAGCAGGCCGTGGAACTGGGCCTGCCGCGCGATCGGATCGTGCTGTCGGCCAAGGTCAGTGGCGTGCAGGAACTGATCGCGGTGTACCGCGACCTGGCGCAGCGCTCGGACTTCGCCCTGCACCTGGGCCTGACCGAAGCCGGTATCGGCAGCAAGGGCATCGTCGCCTCGTCGGCAGCGCTGAGCGTGCTGCTGCAGGAAGGCATCGGTGACACTATCCGCATCTCGCTGACCCCGGAACCGGGCCAGTCGCGCACGCAGGAAGTGATCGTCGCCCAGGAACTGCTGCAGACCACCGGCCAGCGCGCCTTCACGCCGCTGGTCACGGCCTGCCCGGGCTGCGGCCGCACCACCTCCGAGTTCTTCCAGGAACTGGCCAAAGTGGTGCAGAACCATGTGCGCGAGAAGATGCCGCTGTGGAAGATCCACCACCCGGGTGCGGAGAACATGACCCTGGCGGTGATGGGCTGCATCGTCAATGGGCCGGGTGAGTCGCGCCATGCCAACATCGGCATCTCCCTGCCGGGCACGGGCGAGACGCCGGCAGCACCGGTATTCGTCGATGGCGAGAAGAAGGTGACCCTGCGTGGCGACAACATCGCCCAGGAGTTCGTCGCCCTGATCGACGATTACGTCGAACACAAATATGTCCGAAGCGCCGGATAAGCCTGCGATCCTCGCCGCTCCGGAGTCGGCCTCCGGTTTCCGCCACTGGATGGCGCGCAACGCCTGGCGCCTGGTCCTGCTGTTCGGTGGCGTACTGCTGCCGTTGGCGGGCTTCGTCGCCCTGGCTGACGAAGTGCACGAATTTGAATCGTTCCATTTCGATGCGCCGCTGCTGTGGCAGATGCATGGCCTGCATTCGCCATGGCTGGACCGCTTCTTCGTGCTCATCTCGAAACTGGGCTACGAGTGGTTCCTGATCCCTGCTGACGTGCTGATCATCGGTGCGCTGCTGGGCTACCGGCGCTGGCGCGAGGCGACCTTTGTCGCGGTCAGTTTCGTGGGATCGGCGTTGCTGAACATGGGCAGCAAGCACTTCTTCCAGCGCCAGCGCCCCAGCCTGTGGGAGTCGATTGCGCCGGAATCGACGTTCAGCTTCCCCAGCGGGCACGCCATGGGCTCGATGACCCTTGCCGCGACCCTGGTGCTGCTGGCCTGGAATACCCGCTGGCGCTGGCCGGTACTGCTGCTGGCGCCCCCGTTCAGCCTGCTGGTGAGCGTCTCACGGGTCTATCTGGGCGTGCATTATCCCTCGGACATCCTGGCCGGATGGTGTGCCGCGCTGGTTTGGGTGGTAGGGTGCTATCTGGTCATGTTCAGTCGCCGGCATCCTTGGCGACATCGGGATTCGCCGCCAGCGACGGCCAGCGAAGCATCATCACAGGGGGGTGACGTGGATGACCCTTCCGGGGCGTCTACGTAATAGATCAGTTGTTTCGTTGCAGCAGGTTCTGCAAGACAGGGGGCAAGCACAACGCGCGTTACTGTGATGCGCAAGGCAGAACGCCTGGATCGCGTCCCGGACGCGCTTGCAGGGGTATCGGCGCCCTGCCTAGCTTGACCTGCAATGGCCGCATTCGAAGAGGTACGTGAATGACGATTCGAGTCTACCTGGTGGATGACCATGCGCTGGTCCGCACCGGGATGAAGATGATCCTGTCGGGGGAGACCGACATCGAGGTGGTGGGCGAAGCCGAGACGGGTGAAGACGCACTGCGCGACGTCCGCCAGCTGTTGCCGGACGTGGTGCTGTGCGACCTGCACCTGCCCGGTGTGAGTGGCATGGAAGTGACCGAGCGCATCGTCCGCAGCCACCGCAACACCCGCGTGGTGATCGTATCGGTGCTGGAAGACGGGCCGCTGCCGAAGCGCTTGCTGGAGGCGGGGGCCGCGGGCTACATCGGCAAGGGTTGCGATGCACAGGAGCTGCTGCGCGCGGTGCGCGATGTGGCCATGGGCCGTCGCTACCTGGGCACCAGCATCGCGCAGAACCTGGCCCTGTCGACGGTGGAGGGCAATGGATCGCCGTTCGACAGCCTGTCGCCGCGCGAACTGGAAGTAGCCTTGCTGCTGACCCAGGGCCTGCGCCAAGAAGACATCGCGCGGCGCCTGAGCCTGAGTGCGAAGACGGTGAACACGCACAAGGCGCGGTTGTTCGAGAAGATGGGGATCCACGACAACATCGCGCTGGCGCGCATGGCCAGCCAGTACGGGCTGGTGGATCCGGCGCGGCCGTTGTAAGGGTTTCGGCCAACGGCTGAGCCCCTCGCGGTGGTGCGGTTGGATTTCTGGGGTTGGCCCTGCGGAGGGACCGCGCAGGGGACGCCGTGAATCCATCCCTGAAGGCTCGGCGCGCCATCCATGGCGCTTACGCCCCTGCGCAATCCCTCCGCAGGGCTACCGACAGTTTCCGTGCGCCGCCACCGCGGAATGAAGATTGAAGAGCAGGAGCGGGTCGCGCGCTGTGCGCGCTCGCAGCCTGGGGTCGGATCCCTTTCCCGGCGGGAAAGGGCTCTGACCCCGATCTTCATGTCAGTGGCCGCGCACGCGCTTGATGATCTTCGCGGCGTCGGCGGCGCTGGCGCGCACCTTGTCCCATTCGCCGTTGGCAATCCAGTTGCCCGGCACCATCCACGAACCACCGATGCAGACCACGTTCTTCTGCTCGAGGTACTCGGCGGCGGTATTCTCGGTGATGCCGCCGGTCGGGCACAGCTTGAGGTCGGCAACCGGGCCGGCCAGTCCCTTGATCATCGCCAGCCCGCCCACGGCTGTGGCCGGGAACAGCTTGCACACGCGGAAACCTCGGGCGTAGAGCGACAGCAGCTCGGTCGGCGTCGCCGCACCCGGCACCACCGGCAGCGGCGCAGCGGCAAGTGCATCAGCCAGCGCCGGCGGCGTCCCCGGGGTCACCAGGAAGTCAGCACCCGCATCGATCGACTGCTGCATCTGCTCCACGGTCAGCACCGTACCGGCACCCACCACCACGTCCGGCAGCTCGCGCTTGAGCATTGCCAGCGCTTCCATCGCCACCGGCGTGCGCAGCGTCAGCTCAATCGCCGGCAGACCACCTTCCAGCAGCGCCGCACTGACCGCTCGCGCCTGGTCCAGCGTATGAATCGTCACCACCGGCAGGATGCCCGCCGCATGCAACAGCTCCGCCGCCTTCACCTGATGTTGTTCGATACCCATGCTTTTGCCCTTGCCTTTGCTCTTCTTGATTCAGTGGCCGCAGCGCAAATGACGCGCCGGGAATTGTCCAAGGGCAGTAGAGCGCCCTGGCCGGGACTGTGAGCGGCATGAATGCCGCGATCGAGCCCCCATGGGTGAGGGCGCTTTGCTTGCGAAGCACCGCTTTGCAAGCGCCCGAACGCCCAACCGCCAGCGGTTGGGCCGGCCCCGTAGGGGGTTTACGGCGTGTCCCGGCCAGGGCGCTCTACTGCCCAAGCCGGGAAGCCTGTCGCGGCTTTTCGCGTCAGGCGTCTTTCGCCTCATGCGGCGCCGCCGCCGCTGCGGCATCGTGCCCCAGCTCATACTCCGCGTCGTACTCCCACGGCCCGCCATCGGCCGCCGCCGGCCCGCACGAAATCGAAATCGCGCCCTGGTCGGCCGGGCCCACCACGCGACGGTTGATCGCGAACAGGTTGCGGCCCAGGTCATGCGCGGCCGGCGCGGTGTTCGGCGCCAGCGGACGTGCTGCCCATTCCGCCGCGTCCACCAGCACTTCCAGCGTGCCGGCCTCGCCGTCGAGGCGGATCATGTCGCCCTCGCGGACCTTGGCCAGCGGGCCACCACGCGCCGCTTCCGGCGTCACATGGATGGCCGCCGGGATCTTGCCCGACGCACCGGACAGGCGGCCGTCGGTGACCAGCGCCACGCGCCGGCCCTGGTTCTGCAGCAGGCCCAGCAGCGGTGCCAGCGAATGCAGTTCGGGCATGCCGTTGGCACGCGGGCCCTGGTAGCGCACCACCGCCACGAAGTCCTGCGGCAGCAGGCCACCGGCGTGCAGCTTGTTCAATACCTGCGGTGCATCGACCACCACCGCAGGTGCTTCGATCGTCCGGTACTGCGGTTTCACCGCCGACAGCTTGATCAGCGACTTGCCGAGGTTGCCACGCAGCAGGCGCAGGCCACCCTGGTGCTCGAACGGATTGTCGACGCCACGAACCACTTCGTCATCGGCGCTGTGTTCCAGGCCCGGCAGGTAGACCAGCCGGCCGTCACGCAGTTGCGGCTCGCGCGCATAGTCGGACATGCCGCCACGCGCGACGCTGACCAGATCGCCGTGCATCAGGCCCGCCTTGATCAGCTCGCCGAACACGAAGGCCGGGCCGCCAGCGGCCGCGAAACGGTTCACGTCGGCCTCGCCGTTCGGGTAGACACGGGCCAGCAGCGGAATCAGCTGCGACAGTTCGTCGAAGTCGTCCCAGGTCAGCACGATGCCGGCCGCACGCGCCACCGCGATCCAGTGGATGGTGTGGTTGGTCGAACCGCCAGTGGCCATCAGCGCGATGACCGCGTTGATGATCGCGCGCTCGTCGATGATCCGGCCCAGCGGGCGGAAGTCGTCGCCCAGTGCGGTGATGTCCAGCGCGCGTTCGGTTGCCTCGCGGGTCAGGGCGTCGCGCAGCGGCGTGCCCGGATTGACGAACGATGCGCCCGGCAACTGCACGCCCATGGCTTCCAGCAGCACCTGGTTGGAGTTGGCCGTGCCGTAGAAGGTGCAGGTGCCCGCACCGTGGTACGACGCGGACTCGGCTTCCAGCAGCTCCTCGCGGGTGGCCTCACCGGCGGCGTAGCGCTCGCGCACTTCGGCCTTCTGCTTGTTCGGGATGCCCGGGGTCATCGGGCCGGCCGGTACGAACACCGCCGGCAGATGGCCGAAGGCCAGCGCACCGATCAGCAGGCCCGGCACGATCTTGTCGCACACGCCGAGGTAGACGGTGGTATCGAACATGTCATGGCTGAGGCCGATGGCCGTGGCCTGGGCAATGACATCGCGCGAGAACAGCGACAGCTCCATGCCACCACGGCCCTGGGTGACACCGTCGCACATCGCAGGGACGCCGCCGGCGACCTGTGCGGTGGCGCCCAGCTCGCGGGCGATGTCGCGGATCTGTTCGGGATAGGTCTCGAACGGCTGGTGGGCCGACAGCATGTCGTTGTAGGCGGTGATGATGCCCAGGTTCGGCGTCACGCCGCCGCGCAGGCGGCTCTTGTCGGTGCCGCCGCAGGCGGCGAACCCGTGGGCGAGGTTGCCGCAACTCAGGCGGCTGCGGAACGGGCCCTCACGCAGGGAGGCATCGATCGCGGCCAGATAGGCGGCGCGCGAGGCGGCGCTGCGGCGGATGACGCGCTCAGTGATGGCTTGCAGTTGAGGATGGAGGCTCATTGGCTACCGGCGTTCATGGTGGCGAGAGGCAAGCGGCGGCACGGCGCCGCCGCCGACATCAATCAGCCCAGTGGACGCGCAGGCGCGCGCCTTCCAGGTTGATCGCATTGAGGATCGGGTACTGCTGGGCGTCGTTGCTGTCCAGCGCCTGGCGCAGTACCTGCAGCTTCTGCTTGCCACGCAGCAGCAGCAGGCGCTGGCGGCACTGGCGCAGGCCGTGCGGGGTCAGCGTGATGCGCAGCGGCCACTGGTTCGCGCCTGGGCAGCCGGTGGCATCCAGCGCGGCATAGGGCAGGGTACTTTCCAGTGCGCGTGCGAGGTCTTTCGAGCCCGGGAACAGCGAGGCGGTGTGCCCGTCGTTGCCCATGCCCAGCGCTACCAGGCTCGGCGGCTGGCTGTGCTGCGCCTGCAGGTTGGCGGTGTACACGCATTCGGGCAGTGGCTTGCCGATCCGTACCAGCGGATCGAAGTGGGCGCCCTCGGTGCGCTTGAGCAGGTGCTCGCGCACCAGCCAAGCGTTGCTGTCGCGATCCTGCGGCGACAGCCAGCGCTCGTCGGCCAGGCTCACTTCAACCCGGTCCCAGTGCACGTCCAGCTCGGCCAGTGCCTGGTAGACCGGGGCCGGCGTGGTGCCGCCGGACAACAGGATGCGGGCGCGGCCCACTTCATTGATGTCGTGGTTGAGGGTGCGTGCCATCTCAGCGGCCACCGCTTCGATCCAGCCGTCGGCGTCGCTGTGCTGGATGAACTCGATGCGGTTGTCGTGGAAGCTGGGGTTCATGCGGCAACTCCTGGTGCGTCACGTTCGGCGTCGGTGGCATAGGCGGCGGCGCCCAGCAGTCCGGCGTGGGGATGCATCACCGCCAACGAGGGCACGCGCGCCATGATCGAGGAGAAGCGGCCCTTGTGTTCGAAGCGCTGGCGGAAACCGGAGTGCTGCAGCGAATCGAGCATCTTCGGGGTCAGGCCTCCGGTCAGGAACACGCCATCCCAGGCGCCCTGGGTGAGCACCAGGTCACCGGCGATGGCGCCGAACACGGCGCAGAACACGTCCACGGTGCGCATTGCCTGCGGATCACCGTGCAGGGCACGGGCGGTCACGTCCACCGGCTGCAGCTGGCCCGGGTCGATACCGGCCATCTCGCACACGGCGCGGTGGATGTTGACCAGGCCAGGGCCACAGATCAGGCGCTCGTTGGAGACGCGGCCGAACTGTTCGGACAGGATCTCGAGGATGCGGATCTCTTCCGGAGTTCCCGGCGGGAAACTGACATGGCCGCCTTCGGTTTCCAGCGGATAGCAGCGGCCGTGGCGCATGATCAGGCCGCCCACGCCGAGGCCGGTACCCGGCCCGATCACTGCGTAGTTGCGCGGCTGGCCCGGCTTGCCCGGAACCCAGGCGGCACCGCCGACCTGGACCACGTCCTCGGGCTGCAGCAGTGAGATCGCCATCGCCTGTGCGGCAAAGTCGTTGATCAGGTGCAGTTCGTCGAAACCGAGCATCGCTGCGGTGCGGTTGCGCGAGATCACCCACGGATGGTTGGTGATGCGCGCTTCATCGCCATCAACGCGACCGGCCACTGCGAACACGCCGCGGCTTGCGCTGGCGCCGATCTGTTCCAGGTGGTGGCGCGCGGCATCACCCAGCGAAGGGAACTCCGCCACCGCGTATTCGCGGATGCTGTCCTTCCGCAGCGGCGCGTCCTGCGAGGTATCGGCCAGGGCGAAGCGGGCGTTGGTGCCGCCGATGTCGGCCACCAGCACCGGCTGCGAGCTGGCGCTCATGCAGACGCTCCGCTGTCCGGTGCGTCCACGCCCTGCGGCAGGAACTCGCCGGCATTGCTCGGGCCCCATTGGCCGGCGGGGTAGGGCTCCAGCGGCAGCTTGGCGTCCTTCCACGCGTCGGCGACGCTGTCGATCCAGGCCCACGCTGCACGCACTTCGTCGTCGCGCACGAACAGCGTGTGATTGCCATTGAAGGCATCCAGGAACAGGCGCTCGTAAGCGATGCGGCGATGCAGGCCGGTTGGCACTGACAGTTCCAGTTCCAGCGGATGCAGTTCCAGCGCGCCCCATTCCGGGCCGGCCAGGCTGCTCATCAGGCCCAGTTCGATGTTTTCCTGCGGCTGCAGCTGGAACACCAGGCGGTTCGGTGCGGCCTGCGCGCGCTGCGGGCGCTCGAACAGCCAATGGGTGACCGGCTTCAGCGTGACCACCACGCGGGTGGTGCGCTCGGGCAGGCGCTTGCCGGTGACCAGATGGAACGGCACGCCGCTCCAGCGCCAGTTGTCGATATGCGCGGTGACACCGGCGAAGGTTTCCACGTCGCTGCCTTCCGGCGGCTGGTAAGCCTGCGCCGGCTGGCCGTTGATGGTGCCAGCGGTGTAGCGGCCGCGGATGCTGTCACGCGCGGCGTGCTTCGCGTCGAGCGGGCGAAGGGCGCGCAGCACCTTGACCTTCTCGTCGCGGATGCGGTCGGCTTCCAGCGACGCCGGCGGCTCCATCGCCACCATGCACAGCAGCTGCAGGATGTGGCTCTGCACCATGTCGCGCAGCGCGCCGGAGCGGGCGTAGTAGGCGTCACGGCCGTCCACGCCTTCGCTCTCGGCAACCAGGATGTGCACCGATTCGATGTAGTTGCGGTTCCACACCGCTTCCAGCAGCGTATTGCCGAAGCGCAGCGCGATCAGGTTCTGCACTGCCGCCTTGCCCAGGTAGTGGTCGAGGCGGAACACGCGGTCCTCGTCGATCCACTGGCCGATGGTGCTGATGATTTCCTCGGCGCTCTCGCTGTCGCTGCCGATCGGCTTCTCCAGCATCAGGCGTGCCGGCGCGGCGAGGGCGCCGCCCTTGGCCAGGCCTTCGCAGGTGGAAATGTACAGGCCCGGCGGAATGGCGAGGTAGCTGACGCACTTGCGGTGCACCAGGTCGGAGACCGCAGCGGCAACCGAGTCGACGTCGCGCAGGTCCACCGAACGGTAGTCGATGCGGCGCAGCAGGGCAGCGATGTCGTCCTGCGTGGCCATCGGCATGGCCTGCTGCAGGCGCGGCCGCAGGATGTCATGGAAGGCTTCGGTGTCATGCCCGGACAGGGCCAGTGCGCGGATGCGGAAGTCCTCCGGCAGCAGGCCGTCGCCAAGCAGGCGAAGCAGCGAAGGGAACAGGTAGCGCTGGGCCAGATCACCTGTGGCACCGAACAGGAAGAGGGTGTCGTGCATCGCTCGAGTTTCAGATCCGGGTGACATCGTTGTCAATCGCTTCATGGCTGGGTTCGGGGGACATCCGCGCAACTGCCTGTCCGAGGTTCGTCAGGGGCGATCTCCGGGGTTGCGGAAGACCGTTCCATTCGAAACCACTACCTCGGCGGAACCTTCGTTCAACCGCCGACGCAGATCGGTGCGCACCGATCATCGGATAGTGCCACGTGAAAACGTTTACATGGCAGAATGGGCAACTGTATTCGATTGCAGTGCTCGCCGTCATGCGGCAGGCGCGCAATCATCACTGCCATCGGGAGGGCCGAGGCAGTCCCAAAAGACAGCCCGGCTTCGGGCGGACCGGATAGGTGATATGGCAAAAGTGCAGTTGCAGGGTGTGCGCAAGGTCTATGACAACGGCCAGGTCGCGGTGAAGGACGCCACCTTCGAGGTCGCCGATGGCGAGCTGATGGTGCTGGTCGGTCCGTCCGGCTGTGGCAAGTCGACCCTGTTGCGGATGGTGGCGGGCCTGGAAGAGATCAGCGGTGGCACGCTGACCATTGGTGATCGCGTGGTCAACGACGTGGCGCCGAAGGATCGCGACATCGCCATGGTGTTCCAGAGCTACGCGTTGTATCCGCACATGACCGTGGCCGAGAACCTGGCCTTCGGCCTGAAGCTGCGCGGGCATGACAAGGCAACCATCGACAAGCGCATCGCCGAAGCCGCGCAGACGCTGGGCCTGACCGAGATGATGGACAAGCTGCCCAAGGCGATGTCCGGTGGCCAGCGTCAGCGCGTGGCACTGGGCCGGGCGCTGGTGCGCGAGCCGGCGGTGTTCCTGCTCGACGAGCCGCTGTCCAACCTCGACGCCAAGCTGCGCCACAGCGTGCGCACCGAGATCGCGCAGCTGCACCGCAAGCTGGGCACCACCATGATCTACGTGACGCACGACCAGGTTGAAGCGATGACCCTGGGCCAGCGCATCGTGGTGCTGAAGGACGGCATCATCCAGCAGATCGATACGCCGATGGCGCTCTACGACCGCCCGGCCAACCTGTTCGTGGCCGGTTTCCTCGGCAGCCCGGCGATGAACGTGCTGCGCGGCACGCTGCAGGGCGATGCCGGCGGCGTGAGCGTGGTCGACGGCGAATGGCGTGCCCCCCTGGGCCAGGCGACGATCGATCCGGCATGGCTGCAGAAGCCGATCGCGGTGGGCGTGCGCCCGGAGCACCTGCAGCCGGCGGCTGCCGATGATGCGCATGCATTCACCGCGCGCATCGAAGGCATCGAACCGGTCGGCAACGAGATCTTCGTCAACATGAGCAGTGGCCAGCACGCGCTGACCATGCGCGTGGCACCACAGTCGCTGCCAGCAGTGGGCGAGCAGATCCGCGTGGCGATTCACCCGCAGGGCCTGCATTTCTTCAACGCAGAGAGCGGCGAGCGGCTCTGATTCTGTAGAGCCGAGCCCATGCTCGGCTACTTCGTTGCAGTGCGGACCAACGGTCCGCACCCACCGGGTCGGTCAGTAGATCCACGCCATGCGTGGATGAGGGCGCGTCAGATTCAGCGGGCCAGGCCATCCAGCAGCGGCACGCGCTGCGCAATGGCATCACCCACCTGCAGCTCGGCGTCGCCAGCCTCCAGCGGCAGCACCGCCAGCGCCAGGTCACCGGCTACGCTGGCGATCGTGCCCAGCGTCGCGCCGTCCTGCAGCACGCCATCGCCGGCCTGTGCCGGTGCCGCAGTATGCAGCAGCTGCACCGCGCGCTTGGCCTTGCCGAGGAAGTGGGTGCGGGCGACGATTTCCTGGCCCGGGTAGCAGCCTTTCTTCACGCTGTAGCCATTCAGGCGGTCCAGGCCCAGCTGCTGCGGGGTCCACACTTCGCGCTGGCTTTCGTCCAGGCGCGGCAATCCGTAGCGCAGGTCGGCCTGGCGCCAGGCGAGGGCGAAGGTGGCCTCATCGGTTTCGCTGCCGGATGCAACGGCAGCCGCCGCCCCGATGCGCAGGGTGCGCGGCAGGGCGTCGCTGCCCAGGTCCAGCTCCCAGCCGTCACCTGCAGCGAGCGCGATCGCGGCGCCGCTGGCAGCCTCGGGTGCAGTGAACGCACCGGCCACGGCCAGATCGCTGCGCACCTGTACCTTCACCTTGCGACGGAACACGAAGCGCTGCAGTTGCGACGCAATCGCATCGGCATCGCCGTCGGCCAGCACCAGCATCACGTGATCGTCGGCCAGCCGGAGCAGCTGGAACACTGCCAGGGTGCGGCCCTTGGCACTCAGCCAGGCGCTCCACTGCCAGTGCAGCAGGGGCAGGGCGGTGACATCGCTGCTGAATTGGGCGTGGGCGAAGGCGGCCGCATCCGGGCCCTGCAGGCTCAGCAGCTGGTGGCCGGGCAGGCGCGGATATCCGACGAAAGCAGGGGGCAGGTTGTCAGGCACGTGAACGAGGTCTAAAATTTGTGCGTTGCGAGACCGAACATGATAGGCCAAACAACCCCCACTCCCGACGACGAATCTGAAGCCCCGCTGGTCCCCGCGGCACCCGTGCCCGTGGAACAGGAAAAAGCAGAGGAATTCGGCGGCCGCGGCGGACTTGATCCGGTGCGGTATGGCGATTGGGAGAAAAACGGACGCTGCATCGATTTCTGATCAGCATTGAGCCAACGCGGCCGCGTGCCGCCCAGCCGAGACAACGAGCCCAGCGAATGGCGACCAGACAACGCCCACTTTCCCCGCACCTTCAGGTGTATCGCTGGCAGATTCAGATGGCCACCTCGATCCTGCATCGAGCCACTGGCATCTTTCTGTCTGTTGGTGCCCTCATCATCGCTGCCGGCCTGCTGGCCCTGATGATGGGGCCCGAGTCCTGGAACTGCTTCACCGGCCATGCCGGGGCCTGGTATGGCCGCGTGTTCCTGTTCGCGTGGACATGGTCGTTCGCCTATCACCTGTGCAATGGCATCCGCCATGTAGTGCAGGACTTCGCCATCGGCTTCAGCATCCCTGCCTTCATCCGCAGCAGCTGGCTGTCGGTCATCGGCAGCCTGGTGATCACCCTGCTGGTGTGGGCCTATGTGATGTTCGGAGGTGCCGCGTGAGCAAGTTCCGTACCCCGCTGAAGAACGTGCGCGGCCTGGGCTCGGCCAAGACCGGCACCGAGCACTTCGTGCACCAGCGCCTGACCGCCGCCGCGCTGGTGGTGCTGGGCATCTGGTTCCTGGTCTTCGTACTGGGCCTGCTGGGCTCGGATTACGCGACCGCCGCCGCCACCGTGGCCAAGCCGTGGAATGCAGTGCCGCTGATCGGCCTGCTGATCGCCATGTTCTGGCACGCGCAGCTCGGCATGCAGGTCGTGCTGGAAGACTACATCCACGAATCGCTGCTGGCCCTGGTGCTGCAGACCGCGGTGAAGTTCGTCGCCGTGCTCGGCATGATCGTCAGTGTGTTTGCGGTGGGCCGCATCGCCCTCGGCGTTGCCTGAGCCCAGGCACCTACACAGGAATCCAGATTAGATGTCCGCTTACAAGATCACCGAACACAAGTACGACATGGTCGTGGTCGGCGCCGGCGGTGCCGGCCTGCGCGCCACGTTCGGCCTGGCCGCCAAGGGCCTGCAGACCGTGTGCCTGACCAAGGTCTTCCCGACCCGTTCGCACACCGTCGCCGCCCAGGGCGGTATTTCGGCCGCACTCGGCAACATGGGCGAGGACGACTGGCGCTACCACTTCTTCGACACCATCAAGGGTTCGGACTGGCTGGGTGACCAGGACGCCATCGAGTACATGTGCCGTGAGGCCATCCCGGCCATCATCGAACTCGAACACTACGGCGTGCCGTTCTCGCGCACCGCCGAAGGCAAGATCTACCAGCGTCCGTTCGGTGGCATGACCACCAAGTACGGCGAAGGCCCGGCGGCGCAGCGTACCTGCGCGGCGGCCGACCGTACCGGCCACGCGATGCTGCACACCCTGTACCAGCAGTCGCTGAAGCACGATGCGCGCTTCATGATCGAGTACTTCGCGCTCGACCTGATCTTCGACGACGAAGGCGCCTGCCGCGGCGTGCTGGCCCTGGACATGTCCGATGGCACGCTGCACCTGTTCCGCGCCCAGGGCGTGGTGCTGGCCACCGGCGGCTACGGCCGTGCCTACTTCAGCGCTACCTCGGCGCACACCTGCACCGGCGACGGTGGCGGCCTGGCCATGCGTGCCGGCATCGCCATGCAGGACATGGAGTTCGTGCAGTTCCACCCGACCGGCATCTACGGCGCCGGCTGCCTGATCACCGAGGGTGTCCGCGGTGAAGGCGGCATCCTGCGCAACAGCAGCGGCGAGCGCTTCATGGAGCGCTATGCACCGCACTACAAGGACCTGGCCTCGCGCGACGTGGTCAGCCGTTCGATGACCATCGAGATCCGCGAAGGCCGCGGCGTCGGCGAGCACAAGGATCACATCCTGCTCGACCTGACCCACCTCGGCCCGGGCGTGATCGACGAGAAGCTGCCGGGCATCGCCGAGAGCGCCCGCATCTTCGCCGGCGTCGACGTGCACAAGCAGCCGATCCCGGTCATTCCGACCGTGCACTACAACATGGGCGGCATCCCGACCAACTACCACGGTGAAGTGGTGCAGAAGGTCGGCGACAACGACAACGCCGTGGTGCCGGGGCTGTACGCCATCGGCGAAGCGGCCTGCGTGTCCGTGCACGGCGCCAACCGCCTGGGCTCGAACTCGCTGCTCGACCTGGTGGTGTTCGGCCGTGCGGTGGCCAACCGCTGCGCCGAGACCATCAAGCCGGGCGCCGCGCACAAGCCGCTGCCGGCCGATGCCTGCGACAAGGCGCTGGGCCTGCTGGACAAGCTGCGCCACGCCAACGGCGATACCCCGACCTCGGTCATCCGCGACCGCATGCAGCGCACCATGCAGGCCGACGCGGCCGTCTTCCGCACCAGCCAGACGCTGAAGGAAGGCTGCGAGAAGATGGACAAGATCTTCGACTCGTTCCAGGACGTGAAGGTCTCCGACCGTTCGCTGGTCTGGAACTCGGACCTGATCGAGACCTACGAGCTGAACAACCTGCTGCTCAACGCGGTGGCGACGATCAACTCGGCTGAACAGCGCAAGGAAAGCCGTGGTGCGCATGCGCACGAGGACTATCCGGACCGCGACGACGTCAACTGGCAGAAGCACACCCTGGTCAGCGTCGACGAGAAGGGCAAGTGCAGCTTCGACTACCGTCCGGTGCACATGTACACGTTGACCGACGACGTGTCCGTGGTGCCGCCGAAGCCGCGCGTGTACTGATCCGACCCCGCCTACCATGCAATCCGCGCCCACGGGCGCGGGCCGCCTGAGCCAACGAGAGCAGCCATGGCCGAGTTTTCACTCCCCAAGAATTCCAAGATCACGAAGGGCAAGCACTTCCCCGTCAAGAACGGCGGCAAGAATGTGCGCACCTTCAAGATCTACCGCTGGAGTCCGGACGACGACAGCAACCCGCGCACCGATACCTATGAAGTCGATCTGGACGCCTGTGGCCCGATGGTCCTGGACGCCCTGATCAAGATCAAGAACGAGATCGACCCGACCCTGACCTTCCGCCGCTCCTGCCGCGAAGGCATCTGTGGTTCGTGCGCGATGAACATCGACGGCACCAACACCCTGGCCTGCACCCGAGCCATCTCGGACTGCGGCAAGAAGGAAGTGCCGATCTACCCGTTGCCGCACATGAACGTGGTCAAGGATCTGGTTCCGGACCTGACCCACTTCTACGCGCAGTACGCCTCGATCAAGCCGTGGATCCGCACCCAGACCCCGGCACCGCCGGACCGTGAGCGCCTGCAGTCGCCGGAAGACCGCAAGAAGCTCGACGGCCTGTATGAGTGCATCCTGTGCGCCTGCTGCTCGACCAGCTGCCCGAGCTACTGGTGGAACGGCGAGCGTTACCTGGGCCCGGCGATCCTGCTGCAGGCCTATCGCTGGATCATCGACTCGCGCGATGAGGACACCGGCGCGCGCCTGGACGATCTGGAAGATCCGTTCAAGCTGTACCGCTGCCACACCATCATGAACTGCGCCCGCACCTGCCCGAAGGGCCTGAACCCGGCGCTGGCGATCGCCGAGATCAAGAAGCTGATGATGGAGCGCCGCGCCTGATACAGGCCTGGCAGTACCCGGTGGAGCCACGCCACGCGAGGCTGCACCACCCAGTAGAGCCACGCCATGCGTGGCTTTGCTGTATCTGGAGAAGCACGATGGAAGACGATGTCCTGCTGAAGAAGCTGCGCTGGCGCTGCCGCCGCGGCATGCGAGAACTGGACCAGCTGTTTGGCCGCTACCTGGACCACGAATGGCGCACTGCGCCGACCGAAGAGCGCGAGGTTTTCCTGTTCCTGCTCGACTGCGAGGACGATAAGTTGTGGCGCTGGTTCATGGGCTATGAGGCCTGCCCGCATGCGCACGCGATCCCCCTCATGCAGAAGATCCTCGCCCTCAAGCCTTGAGTGGCGCCCCTCGCGGCTGCAGGCCGCCGCCCAGGTCGTGGTGCTGCTGGCCGCCCCCTGGTTGCTGCGTGCCTCCGATCTGCCTGCGCGGCTGCTGATGCCCGCGCTGCTGCTGGCCTGGGGCGTCGGGTTGGCCGAACTGGCCTGGCGCCAGCGCCGGCCGCGCGTGCAGGTGCTTCTGCCTCCGCTTCCCGGGCCACTGCAGGTGGCCGGGCGGGACGTCGATACGCCAAGGCTGGTGGTGCGTGGCCCATGGCTGTTGTTGCTGTGGCGTGAGGATCGGCGCCGCCGGCGCCTGCTGTTCTGGCCGGATGTGCTCGATTCCGGGCAGCGACGTGAACTGCGACTGGCCGTGGCCGCACGCAGCGTTTCCCGTCAGCCCCGGTCGATGGCACCATAAGCTGAATTGACCGGCGTGCCTGCATGTTCAAACCCATTCCCGTGGCCATTGGCCTGCGCTACCTGCGCGCCAAGCGCCGCAACGGCTTCATCTCCTTCATCTCGATGGCATCGATCCTGGGCATCGCGCTCGGCGTTACGGTGCTGATCACCACTCTGGCGGTGATGAGCGGTTTCCAGAAGGAAATCCGCAGCCGCCTGCTGCAGATGACCGCCCATACCACCATCAGCCGCGACGGCGAGCCGATGCCGGACTGGATGCGGGTGGTTGATGTCGCCCGCAAGGATCCGCGCGTGGCGGGTGCCGCGCCGTACATCGAGATCCAGTCGATGATCAGCGGCCCGCGCGTGCAGGGCGCGATCATCCAGGGCATCAATCCGGCGCTGGAGCCGAACGTCTCGGTGATCGACAGGAAGGTCACCAAGGGCAGCTATGACAGCCTCAAGCCGGGCAGCTTCAACCTGCTGCTGGGCAAGGAGCTGGCGATCTGGCTGGGCGTGGACGTTGGCGACCAGGTGCTGGTGACCTTTGCCGAAGTGCAGGGCACGCCGGCTGGTGCGGTGCCACGGATGAAGCGCTTCACCGTCAGCGGCATCTTCGAGGCCGGGTACAACGAGGTCGATCGCGGCGTCGGCTTCGCCAACATGCAGGACCTTGAGCGCGTGCTGCGTAGCGACGGCGCCACCGGCGTGCGGCTGAAGCTGCACGACATGGACCGTTCGCTGGAAGTAGGCGTGGACCTGGCGCAGAGCCTCGGTGGCGCCTACCGCGTGAGTGACTGGACGCAGCAGAACGCCAACCTCTACCACTCGCTGCGCATGGAGAAGGTGGTGATGGGCATCCTGCTGTCGCTGATCATCGCCATGGGAGCCTTCAACCTGGTGTCCTCGCAGGTGATGCTGGTGACCGACAAGCAGGCCGACATTGCCATCCTGCGCACCCTGGGCCTGACCCCGGGCGGAGTGATGCAGGTGTTCATGGTGCAAGGCTCGTTGATCGGCATCTTCGGCACGCTGGCCGGCCTGATCGGTGGCATCACCCTGACCCTCAACCTGGAACGCATCCTCGGCGCCATCGAGAGCGTGTTCAACGTCAAGCTGCTGCCGGAGGATGTGTACTACATCACCGGCCTGCCGACCGACATGCAGACCGGCGACGTGGTGGCGATCACAGTGGTCGCGCTGCTGATGAGCTTCCTGGCCACCCTGTATCCCGCCTGGCGGGCAGCACGCACCCAGCCGGCGGAGGCCCTGCGTTATGAATAAGGTCGTCAACCGCGGCGATGAAGTGATCCGCGCCGAAGCGCTGGGCAAGACCTATGCCGAAGGGCGCATGCAGACGCCGGTGTTCGATGGGCTGGACCTGACCGTGACTGCTGGCGAGACGGTGGCGATCATCGGTGCCTCCGGTGCCGGCAAGAGCACGCTGCTGCACCTGCTGGGCGGCCTGGACATTCCGACTGCCGGCGAAGTGTATGTGACCGGCCAGCGCATGTCGGCGCTGTCGGATACCGCGCGCGGTCTGCTGCGCAACCAGGCGCTGGGCTTCGTCTACCAGTTTCACCACCTGCTGCCGGAATTCACCGCGCTGGAAAACGTGATGATGCCGGTGCTGCTGGCCGGCACGGCCGTGGCCGAGGCGAGCAGCCGGGCGACCACGCTGCTGGAAGCGGTCGGCCTCGGCCATCGCCTGGACCACAAGCCGGGCGAGCTGTCCGGCGGCGAACGCCAACGTGCCGCAGTGGCGCGTGCGCTGGTCAACCATCCGGCCTGCGTGCTCGGCGACGAGCCGACCGGCAACCTGGATGACCGCACCGCCGGCACCGTGTTCGAGCTGATGCTGGAACTCAACCGCGCGCGCCATACCAGCCTGGTGCTGGTGACCCACGACCGCAGCCTGGCGCGGCGCCTGGACCGGGTGCTGGAGCTGCGCGAAGGGCGCCTGCACGCGCTGGCCCACGCCGACGTCTGAGCGCTGGGACCGCTTTGGTAGAGGCCGGCCTTGGTCGGCTGCTCCTGCAGGGCAAGCGCCAACCAAGGTTGGCGTCTCCCGTGGTCCGGCCAGTAGCCGCCGACCGGCGGCTGAATGGGGCGCGAGCCGTCGCGCCGGCGTTGCCAGCCCAGGCGCATGATGGCGACAGTTCCCCGAGGAGATCGCCATGAAGACCCCGATCCTGATGGCCGGACTCTGCCTGGCACTGGCCGCCTGTGCGACGACCGGCCGGCTCAGCAGTACCGAGAAACTGGATCTGTACCGTGCCCACGCCGGCGCGCCGCAGAACGACATGCAGTTCTTTGGCAGCCTCAATGGCTGGACCGAGCTGGGCGACAGTGCGCTGGCGGTGTGGACCCGTCCCAGCGAAGCCTATCTGCTGGAGTTGAATGGTCCCTGCCAGGACCTGCCGTATGCGACCGCCATCGGTCTGACCAGCAGCATGGGCCGTGTGTCGTCGCGCTTTGACAAAGTGCTGGTACGCGACCCCACCGGCGGCCCGCGCCTGCCGTGCTTCATCAACAGCATCCGCAAGCTGGATGTGAAGGCGCTGCGCGCGTCCGAGCAGGAGCTGCGCCAGGCGCAGGTGCAGGAGCGCGAGGAAAACACCGCACCGGCGAAATGATCGAAAAAGGGGACGGAGGGGATTAAGTCGTTTGTGGCACAAACGACTTAATCCCCTCCGTCCCCTTTTGGGTTGTCAGGTTTCCGGGGTGAAGCCGGCCGGCTTTTCCGCGTCCTTCTCGAACAGGAACTTGACCAGTTCGCCTTCAAGGAACGCACGATGTTCCGGCGTGCGCGGCGACAGCCGGTTCTCGTTGATCAGCATGGTCTGGTGGGCCAGCCACGCGGCCCAGGCCTGCTTGCCGATGTTGTTGAAGATGCGCTGGCCCAGCTCGCCGGGGTAGGGCACGAAGTCCAGGCCCTCGGCATCGCGTTGTTCGTACTGGCAGAAGACGGTTCGGGGCATGGCATTCACTCGTGGTTATGGGGTTTGCTGGAATTTCGTTTCGGCGTCTTGATCGTGGCGCCGTCGAGCAGTTTGCGGATCGGTGCCGGCAGGCCCAATGCGGGTAGCTCGTCGTTGGCGACCCAGCGCAGCGTGGGTTCTTCCACACGCAGGCCGCGCACCTTCCGTGACAATACCTGCAGGTGCAGCCTGTAGTGGCTGAAGGTGTGCTGCAGCACCGGCAGTTCCTCTGCATCTTCCAGCGAGCCGTCGACATGTGCGTCGAACCAGTCCTGCAGGTCGCTGCCGGCCTCGGCCTGCGGCAGCGTCCACAGCTGCGCCCAGATGCCGGTGTCCGGCCGCTTCTGCAGCAGCACGCGTTGCTGGGCGTCGCGCAGCAGCAGGGCGACCGCTTCGCGTTCGGGCAGGGTCTTGCTGGGCTTGGGCGTGGGCAGTTCAGTGGTGCGGCCTTCGCGCCGCGCCACGCACGCGTTCTGCAGCGGGCAGATCACGCAGGCCGGCTTGGCCCGGCTGCATACCGTCGCGCCCAGATCCATCTGCGCCTGGGTGTAATCGGCCATGCGCCCGGCCGGCACCTGCGCGACGTGCGCCTGGGCAATCGCCCACAGTTGTTTCTCGATGGCCGGCAGGCCGGGAAAGCCGTCGATGCCGTGGTAGCGGCTGAGCACGCGCTTGACGTTGCCGTCGAGAATCGCGAACCGATCGTTCCATGCCTGGCTGAGGATCGCACCGGCGGTGCTGCGGCCGATGCCGGGCAGGGCATGCAATGCATCGAAATCGCGCGGCAGGTCGCCGTCGTGCAGTTCCACGCAGCGCTTTGCGGCGGCATGCAGGTTGCGTGCGCGGGCGTAGTAGCCGAGCCCGGCCCACTGCGCCATCACCGCGTCATTGCTGGCGGCGGCGAGCTCGGGCAGGGTTGGGAAGTGCTGCAGGAACCGCTGGAAGTACGGGATGACCGTGGCCACCTGGGTCTGCTGCAGCATGATCTCCGACAACCAGACCCGATAGGGGCTGCGCGGGTGCTGCCAGGGCAGGTCATGGCGACCGTGGTCGTCGAACCAGTGCAGCAGGCGGGCGACGAAGTCGTCTTCCTTGGCAGTGTCGGCGCTGGCGTGCGGCTGGCGGGGCATGAGTGTTCCGGAAGGAGGCAGCCACCCATGGGGTGGCTCTACCAGATCGCAGTAGAGCCACGCCATGCGTGGCTGCACGGTGTATCAGGCGCCCAATGCTTCGGGCAGCAGGGCGTCGACGAAGGCTTCCGGGTCGAATACACGCAGGTCTTCCGGGCGCTCGCCAATGCCGGCGAAGCGGATCGGAATGCCGAACTCGCGGGCCAGTGCGAACACCACGCCGCCCTTGGCGGTGCCGTCCAGCTTGGTCACCACCAGGCCGGTCACGTTCACTGCGGCATTGAACTGGCGCAGCTGCGACAGCGCGTTCTGGCCGGTGGTGCCGTCGATCACCATCAGCACCTCGTGCGGGGCGGTGGGGTCGATCTTGCCGAGCACGCGGCGGATCTTGCCCAGCTCGTTCATCAGCCCGGACTGGGTGTGCAGGCGGCCGGCGGTATCGGCGATCAGCACCGAGGTGCCGCGGGCCTTGCCGGCCTGCAGCGCGTCGAATGCCACCGAAGCGGCATCGGCGTTCTGCCCCTGCGCAACCACGGCCACGCCGTTGCGCTCGCCCCAGGCCTGCAGCTGGGCCACGGCGGCGGCGCGGAAGGTATCGCCGGCAGCCAGCATCAGGCTGTGGCCGTCATCCTTGAAGCGCTTGGCCAGCTTGCCGATGGTGGTGGTCTTGCCGACGCCGTTGACGCCGACGGTGAGCACTACGAAGGGCTTGGCATTGCGGTCGATCACCAGCGGCTTGGCCACCGGCTGCAGGATCGCGATCAGCTCGGCGCGCAGCGCGGCCAGCAGCGCATTGGCGTCGGCGAACTGGCGCGACTTCATGCGCTTGCGCAGGCCCTCGACCAGATCGGTGGTGGCGCCCACGCCGACGTCGGCGGTGATCAGGGCGGTTTCCAGCTCGTCCAGCAGATCGTCGTCGAGCTTGGGGTTGCGCGAGAACAGGCCGCCGAAGCTGCGCGCGATGACGCTGTTGCGCAGGCGCTCGCGCCAGCCGGGCTTGCCGGCGGGCGCCGGAGGGGCATCCACCAGCGCAGGCAGGTCGGTGGCCGGGGCGGTGGGTTCCTCGACCGGAATGACCGGAGCCAGAGGAGCCAGCACAGCGGCCGCAGCGAGCGCTTCATTCTGGACGTCCTCGGGCGCGGTGGCCGGCTGCGCAGCTGGCACGGCCGGCACTTCGGCGACCGGGGCCGATTCCGGTGCAGGTGCGGGTGCATTGGCTTCGACCACCGCGGCGGTGGGTGCGTCTTCGGCCGGGGCGGCCGACGGGAACGCCGCCGCCAGCTCTTCAGCCGAGTAGTGCTGGGTCTTGGACGCCTCCGTGGTGGGGGCATCCTGGGGCTTCTTGCGGCGGAAAAAACTGAGCATTGGCAAAAGGCGCTGAAATCAGAGGGATATGCTACCACTCGGGCCTGTCGGGCCGATGTGGACTCAAGGTCGCGGCCGGCCGGCCGTTAACCGGTCCGGAGGGTTGCGCGGAGCGGCCCGGAGACCGCCATGAACAACGTGATGGGAATCGCCCTCGGCGGGATGCGTGCGGCCCAGCAGGGCGTGCAGGTGGCAGCGCACAACGTGGCCAATCTGGCCACCCCCGATGCGCAGCGCCTGCAGTTGCAGCGCGGTGCCACTGGACAGGGTGGGGTGCAGGCCTCGGTGACTGCCGCCGGCGCTGATGTGGGTGCACCGCTGGGAGATCTGCTGGCGGCGAAAGCCGAGGTGGTGGCCTTCGCCGCCAATGCCTCGGTGATCCGCCGCCAGGACCCGTTGCTGGGTTCGCTGCTGGATCGGGAAGCCTGAGCCCCCTCGGCAGGCGCGAACCGCCGCCCCTGGTGGGTGCCAACCCTGGTTGGCATGCTTACCCGCCCTGGCAGGTGCCAACCTTGGTTGGCACGCTTTTGGGGGCGTCAACCAAGGTTGGCCTCTACCAAGGCACCGCTGGGCCATGCCCGGCGACCACCGCCTCGATCAGGCCGACAGCTCCAGCAGCAGCTTGTTCAGGCGCGCCACATAGGCACCCGGATCCTTCAGGCTGTCACCGGCGGCCAGCGCGGCCTGGTCGAACAGCACCCGGCCGAGGTCGTCGAAGCGCGCGCCATCGGCTTCGGCGTCGAGCTTGGCGATCAGCGGATGGCCCGGGTTGATCTCCAGCACCGGCTTGCTGTCCGGCACCTTCTGCCCGCTGGCTTCCAGGATCTGGCGCATCTGCAGGCCCAGGTCCTGCTCGCCGATGGCCAGCACCGCCGGCGAATCGGTCAGGCGGTGCGACACGCGCACCTCGGCCACTTCGTCACCCAGGACCGTCTTGAGCCGCTCGACCAGGCCCTGCTTGTCCTTTGCTGCCGCTTCCTGTGCCTGCTTGTCCGCATCGGTTTCCAGTGCGCCCAGGTCGAGATCGCCACGGGCGATGTCGACGAAGCCCTTGCCGTCGAAATCGGTCAGGTAGCCCATCAGCCACTCGTCGATGCGGTCGGTCAGCAGCAGCACTTCCACGCCCTTCTTGCGGAACACTTCCAGGTGCGGACTGTTGCGTACCTGGCTGTAGCTCTCGCCGGTGAGGTAGTAGATCTTGTCCTGGCCTTCGGTCATGCGGCCGATGTAATCGGCCAGCGACACGCTCTGCGCATCGCCGTCGCCACGGGTGGAGGCGAAGCGCAGCAGGCCGGCCACCTTCTCGCGGTTGTTGTAGTCCTCGGCCGGGCCTTCCTTCAGCACCTGGCCGAACTCCTTCCAGAACGTGGCGTACTGCTCGGGCTTGTCGGTGGCCAGCTTCTCCAGCATGTCCAGCGAACGCTTGGTCAGCGCCGATTTCATCGAATCGATGACCGGGCCGGACTGCAGGATCTCGCGCGAGACGTTCAGCGACAGGTCGTTGGAATCGACCACGCCCTTGATGAAGCGCAGGTACAGCGGCAGGAACTGCTCGGCCTGGTCCATCACGAACACGCGCTGCACGTACAGTTTCAGGCCCTTGGGCGCATCGCGGTGGTACAGGTCGAACGGCGCGCGGCCGGGCACGTACAGCAGCGAGGTGTACTCCAGCTTGCCCTCGACCTTGTTGTGGCTCCACGCCAGCGGGTCGCTATGGTCGTGCGCTACGTGCTTGTAGAACTCGGTGTACTCGGCGTCGCTGATCTCGGTGCGCGGGCGGGTCCACAGCGCGCTGGCGCGGTTGACGGTCTCCCACTCGACGGCGGCGCCTTCTTCGCCACCTTCCTTCGGCATCTGGATCGGCAGACCGATGTGGTCCGAGTACTTCTTGAGGATGCTGCGCAGGCGCCAGCCATCGGCGAAGTCGTGCTCGCCGTCCTTCAGGTGCAGCACGATGCGGGTACCGCGCTCGGCCTTGTCGACGGTGGCCACTTCGAAATCGCCTTCGCCACGCGAGGTCCAGCGCACGCCTTCGGCCGCAGCCAGGCCGGCGCGGCGCGAGGTCACTTCCACTTCGTCGGCGACGATGAAAGCGCTGTAGAAGCCGACGCCGAACTGGCCGATCAGCTGCGAATCCTTCTTCTGGTCGCCGGACAGCTGCCGCAGGAAGTCGCCGGTGCCGGATTTTGCAATCGTGCCCAGGTGGGCAATCGCCTCGGCGCGGCTCATGCCAATGCCGTTGTCTTCGATGGTGATGGTGTGGGCGGCGGCGTCGAAGCTGACGCGCACGCGCAGCTCGCCGTCACCTTCCAGCAGGGCCGGCTGGGTCAGGGCCTCGAAGCGCAGCTTGTCGGCGGCATCGGCGGCGTTGGAGACCAGCTCGCGCAGGAAGATTTCCTTGTTGGAGTACAGCGAGTGGATCATCAGCTGCAGCAGTTGCTTGACTTCGGTCTGGAAGCCAAGGGTTTCGGTCTGGGTGGTCTCGGTCATCGATAGGGCTCCATGTGCAATGCCGCGCCAGCGCGTGCGGCCTCGCCAAGGGGTAGGGGTGATTGTCCCGAAATCAAGGGGGTTGTTCGGCCGGGCTTGCAGCCCTGCACCCGCCGGGGCCGAAGCAACAGCAACAGCAATAGCAACAGCGGGCTATCCTTGGGATGGCGGGGTGGTGTGGGTTGGCAGGACACGCCGTAAACCCGTCCATGGGGGCTCGATGGCGCCATCCATGGCGCCAACGGTCCTGCCAACCCACACCGCCCCACCGTCCGCGGCATGGATGCCGCGGCCAAGCCCCCATGGACGGGTTTACGGCGTCCCCCACAACCTGACCCGCCCCGCCAACCCACAGGAAACCAGCTTTTGAAGTTGCTTCGGCCGTTGCTTCGGACTCTGCGGGTGCCGGGCAAAGCCCGGCCGAACTACAATCCCACTCATGCTGAAATTCTTGAATACCTCCCGCCGGGGGCGCCAATGAGCGGCCGTGGGGGCAACGACGGCCAGGTCCGCATCATCGGCGGTCGCTGGCGCAATACCCGCTTGCCGGTGCCGACCCTGCCGGGGCTTCGGCCCAGCAGCGACCGTGTGCGCGAGACCCTGTTCAACTGGCTGATGCCCAAGCTGGGCGGGGCCCGCGTCCTGGACCTGTTCGCAGGCAGCGGCGCATTGGGGCTGGAAGCCGTCTCGCGCGGTGCCGCCCACGCCACCCTGGTCGAGCGCGATGCGCAGCTGGGACGCAACCTGACCGCCGCCGTGGCCAAGCTGCAGGCCAGCGACCAGATCAGCGTCGTGCAGGCCGATGCCCTGCGCTGGCTGCAGGGTGCGCAGGCGCAGCAGGCCGATCTGGTGTTCATCGACCCGCCATTCGCCGATGGCCTGTGGCAGGACGTGCTGGCCCAGCTGCCGCGGCACCTGGCAGCCGATGCCTGGCTGTACCTGGAATCGCCGGCCGGCCACGTGCCGGTGCTGCCGCAGGGCTGGCTGCTGCACCGCGAGGGCAGCACCCGTGAGGTGCGCTTTGCCCTGTACCGCCGTGCCACTGCTACACTTTGACCTCATCTGAACATCTGCTACCGCCCATGACCGTGGCCAACCGCCGCATTGCCGTCTATCCCGGCACGTTCGACCCGATCACCAACGGTCACATCGACCTTGTGAGCCGGGCCGCGCCGCTGTTCGAAAAGGTCGTGGTCGGCGTGGCGCAGAGCCCGTCGAAGGGCCCGGCGCTGCCGCTGGAACAGCGCGTGCAGCTGGCGCGTGGCGCCCTGGCCCACCATGGCAATGTCGAAGTCATCGGCTTCGATACCCTGCTGGCCCATTTCGTACGTTCGGTCCAGGGCGGGGTGCTGCTGCGCGGCCTGCGCGCGGTGTCCGACTTCGAGTACGAATTCCAGATGGCCAGCATGAACCGCCACCTGATCCCCGAGGTCGAGACCCTGTTCCTGACCCCGGCCGAGCAGCACAGCTTCATTTCGTCCTCGCTGGTCCGCGAGATCGCGCGCCTGGGCGGCGACGTGTCCGGTTTCGTGCCGGCCGCGGTGCTCGAAGCCCTGCGCAAGGTCCGCGAAGCGAAGGCGGCACAGTCGTAAGCCCGCCGTACCTGCACCCCATTACGTACAACACCACGCACCATTCCGGGAGGAAATCCATGAACACCACCATGCGCGCGATGCTGATCGCTTCGTTGGCCCTGGCCTTCACCGCCTGCAAGAAGGAAGAGGCCGCTCCGGTCGACGAGGCCAAGCAGGCCCTGGTCGCCCCGGCCAAGGACGACGATGCAGGCTGGAAGAAGTACCTGCAGGAAGTGGCCATCCAGAACATGGGCAACATCACCAACAGCCCGTTCCTGTATTACCTCTCCCCGGAATCGGACCCGGACTTCCAGGCCAAGTACGAGCGCCAGACCGAGAGCGCGACCCAGGCCGTGGCCCGTGGCGTGCAGCCGGGCAACATGCTGGCCTTCGGTTCGTCGGCCTCGGGCAAGATGGCTGACATGATCCAGGCCGTGTTCAAGGACGTTTCGCCGGATTCGATGAAGGGCGTGCGCGTCGTCTTCATCGGCCAGTCGGCCGACAACGCCCGCGTGCAGGCTGCGATCCAGCCGACCGGTGCCGAGTACATTTTCGTCGAAGCCAAGTAATACCGAGCCATGGCGGCCATGCTCCGGCATGGCCCGGGCGGCGTCCTGCCAGGGCGCCGCTGATGACCTGACCGGCCCGCGCGCCCGCGCTGGCCGGTCCTTTGTCCCAAGGCGCGGGCGAGGAGTATCGCCATGTCGCTGAAAATCAACGAGCTCTGCGTCAACTGCGACGTCTGCGAGCCGGCCTGCCCGAACCAGGCCATTGCGATGGGTGAAACCATCTACGTGATCGACCCTGCGCGCTGCACCGAATGCGTGGGTCATTTCGACGAGCCACAGTGCGTGGTCGTCTGCCCGGTCGAGTGCATCGACCCGGATCCGGAGATCGTGGAAACGGAAGACCAGCTGCTGGCCAAGCTGCGCCAACTGCAGCACGATCACCCCGAACTCTATGCGGAGCCCCCATCCGAATGAAGACGCTGATCGTCCGCCCCCTGTTGCTGCTCGGCCTGCTGCTGAGTCCGATCGCCTGGGCCGACAGCCCGGCCCGTGCCGAGCGCCCCGACGGCGCAGCCATTGCCAGCGGCCACGCGCTGGCCACCCAGGCCGGCATCGACATTCTGGCGCAGGGCGGCAACGCCTTCGACGCCGCGGTGGCAGTGTCGTCCACGCTGGCGGTGGTCGAGCCGATCAGTTCCGGGCTGGGCGGTGGTGGCTTCTTCCTGCTGCACGACGCGGCCACCGGCAAGGACGTGATGCTGGACGCGCGCGAGACCGCACCGGCCGCCGCTACACCGCAGGCCTTCCTCGACAAGCAGGGCAACCTCGACCGTGACCGCTCGGTCAACGGTGCGTGGTCGGCCGGTATTCCCGGCCTGCCTGCGGCGCTGGTCGAACTGTCGGCCAGGCACGGCAAGCTGCCGCTGTCTGCATCGCTGCAGCCAGCCATCCGCATCGCGCGCGAAGGCTTCCCGGTGTACGACCGCATGGCCAAGGGCTATGCGTCGCGCCGTGAAGTGATGGAGCGCTATCCCGGCACGCGTGAAGTCTATCTGCGCAACGGCAAGCCGATCGCCAGCGGTGACCTGTTCAGGCAGCCGGAGCTGGCGCAGACGCTGGAGCGCCTGGCCGCAGGTGGCTTCGATGGCTTCTACAAGGGCCAGACCGGAAAGCTGCTGCTGGCCGGCGTGAAGCAGGCCGGCGGCAAGTGGACCGCTGAAGAGCTGGCCGGCTACCGCGTGAAGCAGCGCGAGCCGATCGTGTTCAACTACAACGGCTGGAAGATCACCACCGCGCCGCCGCCGTCGTCCGGTGGCATCGCGCTGGCCAGCATGCTGCAGATCCTGGAAGGCTGGGACATCAACAAGATGGACCCGGCGCACCGCACCCATCTGGTGGTGGAGTCGATGCGCCGTGCCTACCGCGACCGTACCTTCTTCCTCGGCGATCCGGACTTCGTGCAGATCCCGCAGAAGGTGCTGACCAGCAAGGACTACGCACAGGGCCTGCGCGCGACCATCCATCCGGAGAAGGCCACGCCCAGCGACCTGCTGTCGGGCAATCCGACGCCGCTGGAAGACGACGAGACCACGCACTTCTCGATCATCGACCGCGACGGCAACCGCGTCGGCGCCACCCAGACCGTCAACCTGCTGTACGGCTCGGGGCTCATTCCCAAGGGCACCGGCGTGCTGCTGAACAACGAGATGGACG
The DNA here is from genome assembly GCF_003586545.1 of Stenotrophomonas sp. Pemsol. Classification (NCBI taxonomy): domain Bacteria; kingdom Pseudomonadati; phylum Pseudomonadota; class Gammaproteobacteria; order Lysobacterales; family Lysobacteraceae; genus Stenotrophomonas; species Stenotrophomonas sp. Pemsol. The sequence goes on from NZ_CP025780.1 coordinate 1,346,040, forward strand.
ATTTCGCGCTGAAGCCGGGTACGCCCAATGCCTTCGGCGTGATGGGCTACGAGGCCAATGCGCCGAAGCCGGGCAAGCGCATGCTCAGCTCGATGACGCCGACCTTCATGGAAAACAGCGACAAGGTGATCGTGCTGGGCACGCCGGGTGGCAGCCGCATCATCACCATGGTGCTGCTGGGCATCCTCGGCTACGACGCCGGCTTGGACGCGCAGCAGGTTGCCGCGCTGCCGCGCTACCACCACCAGTGGCTGCCGGATCTGATCGAAGCCGAGGACGATGCGTTCGACGCGGCGACGGTGAAGCAGCTGCAGGCGATGGGCCACAGGATCGACCTGCCGGGCAATGTCGCCGCCGGCGGTCGCGGTTCCAGCCACGTGTGGGGCAACCTGCAGACCGTGGAATGGGACCGCAAGGCGAACAAGCTGTTCGGCGGCAGCGACCCGCGCAATCCGGTGGGCAGTGCCCAGGTCGTGCCGGCCCACTGATGTGGCGGTGCCGGCCACTGGCCGGCAATCTGGCAGATCACCAGGACCCCGCCAACCGGCGGCGTTTCCTGTTTCCTTTCTAGCGATTATTTAACAGTCCGGCGCCGATAATCGACGCATGAAACTCTGGTCTATTCGTGGAAACTCGCAGCGCCTGGACGGCGGCGCGATGTTCGGCAACGCGCCGCGTGCGTTGTGGGAAAAATGGGCGGCTCCGGACGAGCTCAATCGCATCGAGCTGGCCTGCCGTGCGCTGCTTGCCAGTCCGCTGGAAGGCAAGACAGTACTGTTTGAAACCGGTATCGGTGCGTTCTTCGACCCGCGCATGCGCGAGCGTTATGGCGTGCAGGAAAGCCAGCACGTGCTGATCGATTCACTGCGCGAAGCGGGTTTCGAGCACGAGGACATCGACGTGGTGGTGCTCAGCCACCTGCACTTCGATCATGCCGGTGGCCTGCTTGCCGCATGGAGCGAAGGGCGTGAGCCCGAACTGCTGTTCCCCAACGCAACCTATGTGGTTGGTGCGCAGCATTGGCAGCGCGCCGTGCGGCCACACCCGCGCGATCGGGCCAGTTTCATTCCTGAGCTGCCCGGCCTGCTGCAGGCCAGTGGCCGCCTGGAAGTAGTGGAGGGGGAGTACTCGAAGGTGCTCGGCCGCAGCGTGCGCTTCAGCTACAGCGATGGGCATACGCCGGGGCTGATGCTGGCCGAGATCGTTGGCCACGCGCATGCCGGTGAAGATGCGCACGGTGGCGTGGTGTTCTGTGCCGACCTCATCCCAGGTCGTTCATGGGTGCACGTGCCGATCACCATGGGCTATGACCGCAATGCCGAATTGCTGATCGACGAGAAACGGCAGTTCCTTGAAGACAAGCTGGCGCGCAACGTGTGGCTGTTCTTCACCCACGACCCGCAGGTGGCGCTGGCGCAGCTGGGCCGTGATGACAAGGGACGTTTCGTGACCCTGCACGAACAGGGCGAGCTGAAGGCGCGCGCCCTGGGTTAATGGCAGAGCCGAGCGTGGGCTCGGCTCTACATCACTCGTCGTTACGACGCCTTCAGGCAGCTGCTCATGAAGGTCTTGCGCGCATCGCCGGCCAGCTTCTTCGCGCCTGCGTCAGCGTTGCATTTGCGCATGCGTTCCTGCTGCGTATTGACCGGCTTGGTTTCGGCGGCCTGGCCGCTGAGGCAGGAGCTCTGCGCGGTCTTGTAGGCATCCCCCTTCAAGCCCTTGTTCTTGGCCGAGCATTCGGCCATGCGCTGCTGCTGCGGGGTGGTGGCATTGGCAGTCAGGGGCAGGCCGACCAGCAGGACGGCGGCCAGCAGGAAAGAGGCTTTCATCGGGAGCTCCAAGCGGTGGCGGGTGCGCGGAGCATTCGCTTCCGACCGGTAAGGCCACGTGAAGAATCACGCGTCGGCCACACCCGCGTCCACGGGCGTTCACGTGACGCGGCGAAGCGGGCCGGCGAACGGTTGTCGGGTCAGAGCCCTCTCCTGCGGAGAGGGATCCGACCACGGTTCGCCGGATCAGCCGACGCGGGTGCCGAAGATGCGGTCACCCGCGTCGCCCAGTCCGGGCAGGATGTAGCCCTTGTCGTTGAGCTGGGCATCGATGGCCGCAGTGTAGATTTCCACGTCCGGATGCACGGCCTTCACTGCTTCGATGCCTTCGGGCGCGGCCACCAGGAAGATGCCCTTGATGCGACGGGCGCCGGCGCGCTTGAGCATGTCGATGGTGGCGATCAGCGTGCCGCCGGTGGCCAGCATCGGGTCGAGGATCAGTGCGTCGCGCTCTTCCAGGCGGCCGGTCAGGCGCTCGAAGTAGGGTACCGGCTGCAGGGTTTCTTCATCGCGCTGCAGGCCGACCACGCTGACACGGGCGGCCGGAATCAGCGACAGCACGCCGCTGAGCATGCCCAGGCCGGCACGCAGGATCGGCACCACGGTGATCTTGGCGCCGGCAATGCGCTGCACCGTCACCGGGCCGGCCCAGCCGGCCAGGGTGTGCGGCTCGGTATCCAGGTCGGCGGTGGCCTCGTAGGCCAGCAGCGTACCCAGCTCGTTGGCCAGTTCGCGGAAATCCTTGGTGCTGAGCGCAGCGTTGCGCATCAGGCCGATCTTGTGCTGCACCAGCGGGTGGCGCACTTCGACGATCTTCATGGTCGGGAAGGGGAATAGGGAGAGAGGCCGCCATTTTGCCGGATTGGCGGGGCGAAGCCCAAACCGGGCCCGGGGCCGCTGTACATGAAATGTGCAGAGGCATGTCACGGCCATGCAACCTTGCGGACATACCGTGCAGACCCATTCTTAACAGGAATGGGGATTCCTAGTGCATATCAAGACTCCGTTGGCCGTTGCCATCACCCTGACCCTGGCGATGGGGGCCGCCGCCCCGCTGCAGGCCGCCGGGCAGCAGGCGGTAGCCGCCACCGGCGCCGTGGCGGCCGACGCGGTCGACCTGGACCGTATCGAGGTGCGCGCCCAGCTCGAATCGCAGATCCGCGCGGTCGACCTCAAGCGCGGCAGCGACGCCATCGAAGACGCGGTGTCCTCCGATGCCCTGGGCCAGTACCCGGACAAGAACGTGGCCGAGTCGCTGCAGCGCCTGCCGGGCATCAGCGTGACCCGTGACCAGGGTGAGGGCCGTTTCGTGGTCATCCGTGGCCTGGACGCCAATCTCAACAGCGTCAGCGTGGATGGCATCGCCGTGGGCACGCCGGAGGATTCCAGCCGTGCCGCGCCGCTGGACGTGATCCCGTCCGATTCCACCGAACGCCTGCGCGTGGTGAAGTCGCCGACCCCGGACATGCCCGGTGATGCCATCGGCGGTGCCGTGCTGGTGGAATCGGCCTCGGCCTTCGACCGCGACGGTCGCAGCCTGCGTGGCAAGATCGAGGGCAGCCACCAGCAGCTGTCCGGGGAGACCAGCCCGAAGGCGGCCTTCAACTACAGCGAAGTGTTCAACGACACCTTCGGCGTGGCGCTGGGCGTGAACTACCAGAAGCGCCGGTTCGAGTCGGACAACACCGAAGTGGAGTACGACGGCGAGGACGATGCCGCCCCCGGTGACGTGACCGCGATCAACCTGCAGCACCGCAAGTACGAGATCGAGCGCAAGCGCATCGGCGCCAACCTCAACCTCGACTGGCGGCCGGACGAAGACAGCAGGTACTACCTGCGCACGCTGTACAGCCAGTTCGACGATGCGGAGACCCGCCAGCGCGTGATCTTCAACTTCGACGACGCGAAGATGGTCAAGACCGGCACCGACCAGTACCGCCTGGATGGCATGCCGAAGGACTCGATCGACAAGCGCATGCGCTACCGCACCAAGAAGGAAAACACCTTCGCGGCCAGCCTGGGCGGCGAGAACAAGTTGACCAACGCCGTGGTTGATTACCGGATCGGCTACACCCGTACCGAAGAGCGCGTGAACGACGAGATGGAGGCGCGTTTCAAGCTCAACGGCAAGGCGTTCAACGGCAGCCTGGACCAGAGCAGCCGGCTGCCCAGCTACAGCTTCGACAACCCGCAGTGGCTGGACAACAGCAATTACGCGTTCGACCGCTTCGTGCTATCGCCCAAGCAGGTGAACGACAAGGAGCACAGCGCGCAGGTCAACGTGCGCTTCGACGGCGACAGCAGCAGCATCAAGTTCGGTCTGCTCGGCCGCTGGCGCGACCGCGACGTGAATGTGGATGAGCGCGAACTGCGCGTCGGCCCGAAGGTGGCGCTGGCGGGCTGGACCACCTCCTCGCCCGAACATCGCCACGGCAACTTCGGCGACGGCATGGATTCGGCGGCGATGCGTGCCTTCTGGGCGGCCAATGGCAGCCAGTACAGCGCCCGCCCGCAGGACGTCGGCGGCAATGCGATGACGTCGCTGGAAGAGGATTACGTGGCCAGCGAAGACATCTTCGCCAGCTACGCCATGGGTACCTGGGACGTGGGCGCGCTGCGCCTCATCGGCGGCGTGCGCGTGGAGAACACCCGCTTCAAGGCGATCGGTAACCAGGTGGACGTGGCCGCCAACGGCCGCAGCTTCACCGTCACCCCGCGCGTGGCCAACAGCAGCTACACCAACGTGCTGCCGGGCCTGCACCTGCGCTATGACGCGGCTGATGACTGGGTGCTGCGCGCCTCGGCCAACAAGACCGTATCGCGCCCGTCCTTCGGCGACGTCTCGCCGCGCGTGGGTTACAGCCGTGGTGACGAGGAAGTGCGCCTGGGTAACCCGGAACTGGATCCGTACGAGTCGAAGAACATCGACCTGTCGTTGGAGAAGTACATCGGCAGCAGCGGCATCGTTTCGCTGGGCCTGTTCCACAAGTCGATCGATGGCTACATCGTCGAAACCGTGCGCACCAATGATCCTGCCTACGGTGGATTCGATGTGACGCAGCCGATCAATGGTCGCAAGGCCACCGTGCGTGGTGCGGAGTTCAACTGGCAGCAGCAGCTGGCCTTCCTGCCGGACGGCCTGGATGGCCTGCTGGTCGGCGCCAGTGGCACCTGGCTGGATACGAAGTTCGATGCCGGCATCAAGGACCGTGCGGGCGAGGACTTCACGCTGCCGCGCGCTTCCAAGCATGTCTACAGCGCACACATCGGCTATGAAAAGTATGGTGTAAGCACGCGCCTGGCGGCCGTGTACCGCAGCGAGTACCTGGACAGCATCGGCAAGGGGCGCGCGTTCGATATCTACGTTGCGCCGAATACCCAGCTCGATTTCTCGCTTGACTACAGGTTCACCCCGCGCGTGAGCGTGTACTTTGAAGCGCAGAACCTGCTGGACAAGCCGTTGGAGCTGTACCAGGGCACCCGTTCGCGCACCCTGCAGCTGGAAGAGTACGGCCGCACCTATGCGCTTGGCCTGAAGGTGGCGCTGTGAGGGGGCGTGGCGTCACCGTCCTGGCCGCCGCGCTGGCGGCTACGCTGGTCGCCGGCTGCACGCCGGCCACCGGCAGCGATCCGGTTGCGGGAGCTGCCGCGCCGGCCGCCGGGGGCGAGCGCGTGGTGACCACCATCGCCGAAGCGTTCCTGTCACCGATGACCCCGGCCGACAACATCGACTCGCCGGCGGCCTGGCGCGCGCCGGACGGCGTACTGTGGCTGATCGCCACTGCCAAGGCCACCGACAAGCTGGTGGTCTACGACGGCAGCACCGGCCAGCACCTGCGTGACGTCGGCAGCAGCGGCACCGCACCGGGGCAGTTCGACCGCCCAAACGGCATCGCGGTGACCGACGACCTGCTGTGGATCGTGGAGCGCGACAATCACCGCGTGCAGGTACTGCGCCTGCCGGACTTCGCGCCGCTGGCGACGTTCGCGGCGGACGACCTGCGCAAGCCTTACGGGCTGTGGGTCGACCGCCGTGCCGATGGCTACAGCGTCTACGTCACTGACTCCTGGGACAACGGCGAGGATGCACAGGGGCGCGACATCCTGCCGCCGCTGGCCGAGCTGGACAAGCGCGTGCGCCAGTATCACGTGACCCGCAATGGTGAGAAGGTCGACGCCAAGCTGGTGGCCAGCATCGGCGATACCACCGAGACTGGTGCGCTGCGCGTGGTCGAGTCGATCTGGGGCGATCCCGAGAACGACCGCCTGCTGATCGCCGAAGAGGACGAGAGCTACGCCAGCGAGTTCAAGGTCTACACCCTCGCGGGCCGCTTCACCGGCACCACCTTCGGCCGCGACGTGTTCAAGGCACAGGCCGAAGGCGTGGCCCTGCGCACCTGCGGCAAGGATGGCTGGTGGATCACCACCGAACAGGGCAAGCAGCGCAGCGTGTTCCATCTGTTCGACCGGCACACGCTGAAGCCGGTCGGCGCGTTCCAGGGCACTACCGTGGCCAACACCGATGGCATCTGGATGATGCAGCAAGCCAGCACGCGCTTCCCGCACGGTGCGCTGTATGCCGTGCATGACGACCAGGGCGTGGTGGCGTTCGACTGGGAGAGCATCGCCAAGCAACTGGCGTTGCCGCTGGAGTGTGGCGCATGAGCCGGCAGCGCGTGATGCGCACGCTGGCCCTGGGCCTGCTGCTGGCGCTGCCGTCGCTGTCGTTCGCGGCGGCTGAACCGAATACCCAGGTGCCGGCAGGTAGCCGCCACTACGCAGCGACGACGGTGCCGGACCGCATCGTCGCCTCGCCGGCGGTCGATCCCAGCCATGGGTTCGCAGTGGCCTGGCGCACCGATGGCAGCGTGCAGGCGCCGCTGCTGGAGATCGCAATGGCCGCAGATTCGCCGGCCATCGAAGGCATCCGCCAGGTTCGTGCGACGACCCGCGCGCTGCAGACCGAGAACGGCCTGTCGCACCACCATCGTGCAGATATCGATGGCCTGCAGCCGGATACCCAGTACGTCTACCGTGTGCAGGGAAACGGCAGTTGGAGTGCATGGAACCAGCTGCGCACGCTGGCTGCCGCCGACCAGCCGCTGACCCTGCTTTACTTCGGCGATACCCAGAACAAGAACGTCAGCCATGTCAGTCGCGTGGTGCGTGCTGCGCAGAAGGCCGCACCGCAGGCACGCATGAGCCTGTTTGCCGGCGACCTGGTCAGCGGCGGCGACAACATGGATGACAGCGAGTGGGGCGAATGGTTTGCCGCCGTCGGCTGGCTGGCGCAGGAAACGTTCGTGGCGCCGGCCATAGGCAATCATGAGTACTTCGAGGAATTCGAGGACACCCCGCAGGAGCGCCGCGTGCTGGGCCGCCACTGGCCGGTCACGTTCGCGTTGCCGGGCAATGGTGCCAGCGCTGCGCAGCAGAGCAGCTACTGGTTCGATGCGCAGGGCGTGCGCGTGGCCGTGGTAGACGGCACATCGGCACTCGACCTCGGCACCGCTACGGCACAGGCACAATGGCTGGACAAGGTGCTGACCGGCAATCCGCAGCCGTGGACCATCGTGTTGCTGCACCAGCCGTTCTACTCGCCGCGCGAAGGGCGCGAGAACGCCGCGTTGCGTGACGCGCTGTTGCCGGTGGTACGCCGCCACAACGTCGATCTGGTGCTGCAGGGCCACGACCACACCTATGGCCGCCGTGGCGAAGGGCAGGCCGCAACGCCGCAGTACGTGGTGACTGTAGCCGGACCGAAACAGTACCGCGTGTCCGATGAAGCGCGCAGGACGATGAACCCAGTGGCCGAAGACACCCAGTTGTTCCAGGTGTTGAACATCGACCCGCAGCGCCTGCGTTATGAAGCGCGCACCGTGACCGGCCGTCTCTACGATGCCTTCGAACTGCGCCGCGATGCCAAGGGGGGGAAACAGCGCATGGAGCTGACCGAAGGCCGCATCACGCAGCGTGGCTGCCCGCGTGCGCAGACTGCCAAGGGCCGCGCCGATCGCTGCTGGGAATGAGGAGATCCAGATGAAAACCGTACGCCGTCTTGTCCCCATGGCTGCCATCGGCGGGGCCCTGCTCCTGCTCGCGACAGCGGTGACCGCTGCCGATACCGTGCTGCATCCGTTCCTGGTGGCCCAACCAAGGGAAGCCCCGCAGGAAGTGAATCTGGCGGTGGAGATTCCGGCCGGCAGCTTCACCAAGTACGAGATCAAGGAAGACGGCCTGGTGCATGTGGACCGCTTCCAGTCGATGCCGGTCGCCTATCCGGCCAACTACGGTTCGATGCCGCGCACGTTGGCTGGCGACAACGATCCGCTGGACGCGCTGGTGCTGACCCGTGAACCCCTGCATCCGGGCGTGATCGTACGCTTCCGGCCGATCGGCTACCTGAAGATGATCGACGGCGGCGAGCATGACGAGAAGATCATCGGCGTACCGACCGACAAGGTTGACCCGACCTACGCCAACATCCGCGACCTGGCCGATCTGCCGGAGATCGAAAGACAGCGCATCGAAGCGTTCTTCCGGGTCTACAAGGACCTGCCGGCCGGGCGCAACCGGGTCCAGCTCAACGGTTGGGGCAACGCCGCCGAGGCGCGGGCGCTGATCAGCGAAACGATGAAGCGCTTCGAAAGGTAGATCCACGCCATGCGTGGATTCAGTCCAGCAACGTCTCGATGAACGATTCGGCCTGCAGGCGGTCGCCCAGTACCCGGGCCACCGCCTGTCCGGCTGCCTCCTGGTGTTCAGCGCGGATGCCGCCATCGTCATCGTCGTTGTAGAGGTCATCGCCGGCATCGAGGTACACCGTGCCCGCTGCAGCCAGAGCCGCCATCAGGGTCGGCACGTCGGCAGTCATTTCGACGGCATCCAGCAGGCCGGCACCGTGATGGCTGAACAGCACACGGCCGTCGTCCAGATCGAGGATGAACGGATCAGCGCTGCGATCGGCAATCACCAGCCAGTTCGAGGGCCAGTCGTTGATCCGTTCGCCGCTGATGCCATGCCATCGATAGCCGGCCTGATGGCTCCACAGGCGTTTCAGCGGCGGTATCCAGACATCAAGGCCGGGAACGGTGATGCCGGCGGTGCCTACCCGGGCATTGATCTCTTCGCCCAGCGGCCCGACCTGCGCGTAGAAGCGTGCCAGTACCGGGGGCAGCGGGAACGGGCCCTGCCAGTCACGCTCGTGCTGGGCGTGCAGCAGCCCGAAGCGGGCGAATGAGGCGTGCAGATCATCCATGTCAGAGTCCAACGGGCAGCGGCCATGCAGCCTAGCAGACGGCGTCTGCGCGCATCGCCTTCACCACCGCTGGCTATCATGGCCGCCTTCCACAACGAAGGCATTGCCTGTGTCGGTAGCGTTGGTATGGTTCCGTCGTGATCTGCGGCTGCAGGACAATCCGGCCCTGCAGGCCGCGCTGGACGCGGGCCACGATGTGGTGCCGGTCTACGTCCACGCGCCGCACGAGGAGGGCGAGTGGGTGCCGGGTGCTGCCTCCGATGCGTGGCGCCACCGTTCACTGACCGCGCTGGATGCGGACCTGCGCGCGCGCGGCTCGTCGCTGGTGCTGCGCAGTGGTGACAGCCTGCCGGCCCTGCAGTTGCTGATCGAGCAGACCGGCGCCGAGGCGGTGTACTGGAACCGCAAGTACGAGCCGGTTACCCAGCCTCGCGACGCTACCATCAAGCGCACGCTGCGCGAGCAGGGCGTCGACGCGCAGAGCTGCAATGGCAGCCTGTTGTTCGAGCCCTGGGACATCGCCACCCAGCAGGGACAGCCGTACAAGGTGTTCACGCCTTACTGGCGCAACGTGCTCAGTCATTGGCGCCTGCCGGCACTGCAGGCCGCACCGGAGGCACTGGCGCCGCACGCGGTCGACAGCCTCGCACTTGATGATCTCCAGCTTGCACCGACGCTGGATTGGGATACCGGCTTCTGGGAGTACTGGCAGCCGGGTGAAGCCGGTGCGCTGGAGGCGCTGTCGGTGTTCGAGGACGGCGCCTTGCGCGGTTACCGCGAGCAGCGTGACCTGCCGGACCGCGTGGGCACCTCGCGGCTGTCGCCGCACCTGCATTTCGGTGAGATCGCACCCTGGCGCATCGCGCATGCGCTGGAAAGACTGCGCAGTGCCGGCACCGATGCCGACATCGACGGCTATCTGCGGCAACTGGGCTGGCGTGATTTCGCCTACCACCTGTTGCATCACTTTCCGAAGACGCCCACGGACAACCTCAATCCGCGTTTCGACCGCTTCCCCTGGGCGGCACCGACTGCAGCGCAACTGCACGACTGGCAGCGCGGCAACACCGGCGTGCCGATCGTTGATGCCGGACTGCGCGAGCTGTGGCACACCGGCTACATGCATAACCGGGTGCGGATGATCGTGGCCAGCTACCTGTGCAAGCACCTCCGCGCGCACTGGCTGCATGGCGCGCGCTGGTTCTGGGACACCCTCGTCGATGCCGACCTGGCCAACAACACGATGGGCTGGCAATGGGTGGCCGGGACCGGCGCCGATGCCGCGCCGTACTTCCGGGTGTTCAACCCGGTCACCCAGGCCGAGAAGTTCGATCCGCAGGCCCGCTACATCAGCCGCTGGGTGCCCGAGCTGGCGGCACTGCCGGTGAAGGCGCGGTTTGCGCCGTGGCAGCATCCCCTGCTCCTGGCAGCACACGCGCCTGACTATCCACGCACGCCGATGGTGGACCTGGCTGAGGGCCGCGACGCTGCGCTGGCGGCATACCGCCAGTCGGGGGCGGGGTAAAGGGTGACCCGAGCGATCCGGTCAGTTAGCTGAACGCGGCCCTGTCGGCGCACCGGATCATCATCCCGACATCGCATTCGGCTGTTTATCCTCTCTGCGCCCGCAAGCCGCCGGCCGACCGGAAACCAAGGAGAACCTCATGATCCGCAACACCACCCGCAACGTCGCACTGGCCCTGATGAGTGCGGCCGTCCTGTCGGCCTGCGCCACCGGCGGCTCCTATGTGCAGAGTGACCAGTACGGCAACCCGACCGAACAGCAGAACCGGACCGGCCGCAACGCGCTGATCGGTACGGCCATCGGCGTGGCGGCCGGCCTGCTGACCGGCGACAGTGCTACCGAGCGGCGCCAGCACGCGCTGATCGGTGCCGGTATCGGCGCACTCAGCGGTGCCGCCGTCGGCCAGTACCAGGATCGCCAGGAACGTGCACTGCGCGAGCGCACCGCCAACACCGGCATCGATGTGCAGCGCCAGGGCGACAACATCATGCTGAACCTGCCGGACGGCATCACCTTCGACTTCGGCAAGGCGACCCTGAAGCCGCAGTTCTATGGCTCGCTCAACGGCGTGGCCGGTACGCTGCGTGAGTACAACCAGACCATGATCGAGGTGGTTGGCCACACCGACAGCATCGGCAGCGACGCAGTCAACAATCGCCTGTCGAAGGAACGCGCCGACTCGGTCGCGCAGTACCTGATCGGCCAGGGCGTGCAGAGCGTGCGTATCGAAACGCTGGGCGCCGGCAAGGCGTACCCGATTGCCGACAACAGCACCGATGCCGGCCGCGCCAAGAACCGCCGCGTCGAGATTCGCGTGATTCCGCTCAAGCAATAACGCGTAGCGTTACTGCTTGAGCCGGTCCGGCCATCGGCCGGAACGAAAATGCCGCCCTTGCAGGCGGCATTTTCTGTAGGTGCCGCTACAAAACCCGGCTACGCCGCCGAGGCGGCCACCTTCTCCAGTATCCGCTTGCCACTGCTTTCCAGCGCGGCATCTTCCTGTGCCTTCTGCTGCTGTGCCAGCTTCGCGCCGGGGCACTGCGCCAGCATGTAGTTGGCATCGAAGTTGAGCTTCTCGACCAGGAAGTCGACAAACGCACGCACCTTCGGCGAGACCAGGCGGCCGCCGGCGAACACGGCATTGAAGTCCACTTCCGGGCCGGTCCAGCCGGCCAGCACGCGGCGCACCATCCCCGATTCGACGAACGGCTTGGCCATCACATCACCGGTCAGCAGCAGGCCTTCGCCACAGACCAATGCACCATTCAACGCAGACATGTCGTTGGCGGTCATCAGCGGGGTGACCGGGAAATCGCGCAGCTCGCCGCCGTTCTCGCCCAGCTGCCAGGTGAAGCGCGGCGAATTGCCGGTGTGGTACGGCTTGCGCATTGCCAGGATGCGATGGAACTGCAGCTCTTCCGGATGCAGCGGTTCGCCATAGCGCTCAATGTAGGCCGGACTGGCGAACACCTGCGTGCGCAGGCTGCCCAGCTTGCGCGCGACCAGATTGGAATCGGGCAGGGCACCCACGCGCAGCGCCAGGTCCGCTTCACCGGCGATCAGGTCCAGCTTCTCGTTACCCATGTGCATGTCCAGGCGGATCTCTGGATACTGCGCATGGAACTGGCCCAGCAGCGGCGCAATCCAGGTGATGCCGATCGAGTAGGGCACAGTGAAGCGCAGCCAGCCGCGCGGGCCGGACTGCAGCTGGCTCACCGCGCTTTCGGCCTCTTCAAGCTCGCGTGCGATGCGCTGGCAATGTTCGTGATAGATCGAACCGGCTTCGGTCAGGCCGAGGCGGCGCGTGGTCCGGTGCAGCAGGCGCGCGCCCAGGCGCGTTTCCAGCTCCTGCACTTTGCGGCTGACCGTGGTCTTGGGCAGGCCGAGCGATTTGGCAGCGGCAATGAAGCTGCCTTGCTCGACCACTTTGACGAAGATCAGGGTCTCGTTGAGATCGTGGGACATGGTCGGGGATCCTGGACGTCGGGGATGGGACAATCGTGACAGAACGATTGGACCGGGAGCGGGATGATTATTCCCCTTAATCAGGACTAATCAAGTAAAGGTTTGAGGTCTATCGTGGCGCCATTCGTTAATTGGAGCCCGTCCGCCATGAGCCTGCGCAACATTCTTGCTCGACTCCGGAACGCCGGCCAGAACACCCTGGACCTGGCGATGACCGTCGAAGCCCGTCCGAGTTCCTTGGTACACAAGGACTTTCGTGAGTTTACCGCGCCCATGCGTCAGCAGCGTGGCGGTGTCATCCGCCTGGTCCCGCACAAGGGCGACCGCCTGCGTCGAATTGGGACTATCCCGGATTTGGGAGGAAATGTCCCGTGAATGGGATGCTGACGCCCGAAGTCCTGGTCCTTGGCGGTACCGGTGCCGTCGGCCAGGGCGTGGTCGGCGCGTTGCTGGAAGCCGGCAGCCCGGTGCTGGTGGTTGGCCGCGATCCGGGCCGGCTGGCCGCGCTGCATGAGCAGTTCGCGGATGAGCCCGGACTGGAGACGCTGCTGGGCTCGCTCAGCGACGACGGCTCGGCACGCGCGTTGGCCGAGCGCATCGCGCAGCGCCCGCGTCCGCTGGCGGCGGTGATCGCGGCAATGGGTGGCCCTTACCGTCGCGGCCGGGTGATCGACCGCAACGGCGATGAGCTGCTGGGCGCGATGCAGGCCGACCTGATGCCGCACGTGCACGCCGTGCGCCACCTGCTGCCGCTGTTGCAGGACAACGTGCATGCGCGCCGCTACGTGATGATCGGCAGCCCGGCCAACGCCAAGCCCTGGGCGGGCTACGGCGAGACCTCGATCACCACCGCCGCACTGCGCATGTACGCGCAGGTGGTGCACCAGGAAGCGCAGGCGCTGGGCGTGCGCGCGCAGATGCTGGAAGTCTGCAGCCCGGTGTGTACCCCGGCCAACGCGGCCAATGCCTGCATCGAGTGGCCCAGCTCGCTGCTGGTCGGTCGTCGTGTGGTCTCCCTGCTTGATGGGTGCCGCGACAACCGCGCCATCGTCCGCTGCGACAGCAGCGATGCCGAATTGCCGCGTGGCCTGCTGCATCTGGAAGTTCCTCCGCTTTGGCGCGACACCGCAGGCATCGCTTGACCTCGACCATGGTTGAGGTCGCAGTATTCGCCGCCGATTTTTGCAACACGTTCCCATATAGCTGTACCACCCCTCCGTACGGATGCATGCCATGACTTCCCCCAATACCACCCCACATCGTTTCGGACATCGCATTGCGATGGCCGGCGTGTCGATCCTCGCCGCGGCCGTGCTTGCAGCCTGCAGCGGCGGCCATGCCGAAGAAGCCGGTGCACCGCCGCCGCCGCAGGTCAGCGCCGCGCCGGTACTGGTCAAGCAGGTCAGCCAGTGGGACGAGTTCAGTGGCCGCGTCGAAGCGGTGCAGAGCGTTGAACTGCGTCCGCGCGTGTCCGGTTACATCGACAAGGTCAACTACGTCGAAGGCCAGGAAGTGAAGAAGGGCGAAGTGCTCTTCACCATCGACGCGCGCAGTTACCAGGCCGAGTACGATCGGGCGGCCGCCGAACTGGCCCGCGCCCGTACCCAGGCCACGCTGGCCCGCAGCGAGTCCGAGCGCGCCAAGCGGCTGTCCGAGCAGCAGGCGATCTCCACCGAGACCGCCGAGCAGCGCCGTGCGGCTGCCGACCAGTCCGGCGCCGCCGTGCAGGCCGCGCAGGCAGCATTGGATGCAGCCCGCCTCAATCTTGAGTTCACCAAGGTACGGGCACCGATCGACGGCCGTGCCGGCCGCGCGATGGTCACCGCCGGCAACCTGGTCACCGCCGGCGACAGCGCCAGCGTGCTGACCACGCTGGTCTCGCTGGACACGGTGTTCGTCTACTTCGATGCTGACGAAAGCACCTTCCTGCGCTACGCCCAGATGGCACGCAAGGGCGAGCGCCCGAGCGAGCGTGACAGCGCGCTGCCGGTGAAGGTCGGCCTGTCCGGTGAAGAAGGCTACCCGCACACGGGCAAGGTCGACTTCCTCGACAACCAGGTGGCCCGCAGTACCGGGACCATCCGCGTCCGTGCGCTGCTGGACAACGCCGATCGCCAGTTCACGCCGGGCCTGTTCGCCCGCGTGCAGCTGCTTGGCAGCGGCCAGTTCCAGGCCCTGCTGATCGACGACAAGGCCGTGCTGACCGACCAGGACCGCAAGTACGTCTACGTGGTCGACAAGGATGGCAAGGCCCAGCGCCGCGACATCCAGCTTGGCCGCACCGCTGAAGGCCTGCGTATCGTCGAGCACGGCCTGGCGGCAGGAGACAAGGTGATCATCGACGGCGTGCAGAAGGTCTTCATGCCGGGCATGCCGGTGCAGGCCAAGGCCGTGGCAATGCAGCCGCAGGCCGTGCCGGCACCGGGCCGCGATGCCACCGCCGCACTGAACCACTGATCCGCCGTCTCCTGATCCGCGTCCCCGCTTAGCTGCCGGCGCCAGCGGCAGCCTTCCCTGCCTTCGTCGTATCGGCGAGGGGCAGGGTGGCTGTTGCCCGCCGAATGCCTTTCCCAGGAATTCCTCCATGGACTTTTCCCGTTTCTTCATCGACAGGCCGATCTTCGCGGCGGTGCTGTCGATCGTGATTTTCGCCGCAGGCCTGATCACGATTCCAATCCTGCCGATCAGCGAGTACCCCGAAGTGGTGCCGCCGTCGGTGGTCGTGCGCACGGTCTATCCGGGCGCCAACCCCAAGGTCATTGCCGAGACCGTCGCCACGCCGCTTGAAGAGGCGATCAACGGCGTCGAAGGCATGATGTACCTGAAGTCGGTGGCCGGCTCGGACGGCGTGCTGCAGATGACCGTCACCTTCCGCCCGGGCACCGACCCGGACGCGGCGGCGGTGAAGGTGCAGAACCGCGTGGCGCAGGCGCAGGCACGCCTGCCCGAGGACGTGCGCCGCCAGGGCGTGACTACGCAGAAGCAGTCGCCGACCTTCCTGATGGTGGTGCACCTGACCTCGCCGCAAGGCAAGTACGACACCCTGTACCTGCGCAACTACGCCCGCCTGCACGTCAAGGATGCGCTGGCGCGTATTCCGGGCGTGGGTGACGCGCAGATCTTCGGTGGCGGCGACTACGCCATGCGTGCCTGGCTGGATCCGGACAAGGTGGCCTCGCGCGGCCTGACCGCCAGCGACGTGGTGCGTGCCATGCGCGAGCAGAACGTGCAGGTTTCGGCCGGCCAGCTCGGCGCCGAACCGCTGCCGGACAGCAAGTTCCTGACCCTGATCAATGCCCAGGGCCGGCTGAAGACCGAAAAGGAATTCGGCGACATCGTGCTCAAGAGCGGCACCGATGGCGAGATCGTGCGCCTGTCCGACGTGGCACGCCTGGAACTGGGTGCGGGCGACTACACCCTGCGCTCGCAGCTGGACGGCAAGAACGCGGTGGGTATCGGTATCTTCCAGTCGCCGGGTGCCAACGCGCTGGAAATCCGCGATCAGGTCATCTCGACGATGGACGAGATGCAGAAGACCATGCCGGCCGATGTGAAATACGAAGCGGTGTATGACACCACCATCTTCGTGCGCGACTCGATCAAGGCCGTGGTCTCCACGCTGCTGGAAGCGATCGCCCTGGTGGTGCTGGTCGTGATCCTGTTCCTGCAGACCTGGCGTGCGTCGATCATTCCGTTGATCGCGGTGCCGGTGTCGGTGGTGGGTACGTTCGCCGCGCTGTACCTGCTGGGCTTCTCGATCAATACGCTGAGCCTGTTCGGCCTGGTGCTGGCGATCGGCATCGTGGTCGACGACGCGATCGTGGTGGTGGAGAACGTCGAGCGCAACATCGAGGAAGGCCTGTCGCCCACCGCGGCGGCACACCAGGCCATGCGCGAGGTGTCCGGCCCGATCGTGGCGATCGCGCTGGTGCTGTGTGCCGTGTTCGTGCCGATGGCGTTCCTGTCCGGTGTCACCGGCCAGTTCTACAAGCAGTTCGCGGTCACCATCGCCATTTCCACGGTGATCTCGGCGATCAACTCGCTGACCCTGTCGCCGGCCCTGGCCGCGCGCCTGCTGAAGGCTCATGGCGCTCCGAAGGACGGCCCGAGCCGCCTGATCGACCGCCTGTTCGGCTGGGTGTTCCGTCCGTTCAACCGCTTCTTCAAGTCCAGCTCGGAGAAATACGAGCGTGGCGTGGCCCGCATCCTCGGCCGGCGCGGTGCGGTGTTCGTGGTCTACGCGATCCTGCTGGTCGGTACCGGCGTGATCTTCAAGCTGGTGCCGCCGGGCTTCATTCCGACCCAGGACAAGCTGTATCTGATCGCCGGTGTGAAGCTGCCGGAAGGTTCGTCGATCGCCCGCACCGATGAAATGCTGCGCAAGGTCGCCAAGATCGCCCAGGAAACCGATGGCGTCGCTCACACCATCTCGTTCCCCGGTCTGAACGCGCTGCAGTTCACCAATACGCCGAACACCGGCGTGGCGTTCATCCCGCTCAAGCCGTTCGCCGAGCGCCATGGCCGCACCGCGGCGCAGATCAATGCCGAGATCAACCAGAAGATTGCCGGCCTGCAGGAAGGCTTCGCGTTCGCGATGATGCCGCCGCCGATCCTCGGCCTGGGCAATGGCAACGGCTACCAGATGTTCATCGAGGACCGTGGCAACCTGGGTTACGGCGCGCTGCAGAATGCGGTGCAGGCCATGCAGGGCACCGTCGCGCAGACCCCGGGCATGGCCTTCCCGATTTCCAGCTACCAGGCCAACGTGCCGCAGCTCGATGCCGAGGTGGACCGCGTCAAGGCCAAGGCACAGGGCGTGCAGCTCACCGAGCTGTTCGACACCTTGCAGACCTACCTGGGTTCGGCCTACGTCAACGACTTCAACCAGTTCGGCCGCACCTGGCAGGTGATCGCCCAGGCCGATGGTCCGTACCGCGAGACGGTCGAGGACATCGGCAAGCTGCGTACCCGCAACGACCGCGGCGAGATGGTGCCGATCGGTTCGATGGTCACCATCAAGCAGACCTTCGGCCCGGACCCGGTGCTGCGCTTCAATGGCTATCCGGCGGCTGACCTGGCCGGTGAAGCCGACCCGCGCCTGTTGTCCTCGGCCGAGGCGATGACCAAGCTGACCGAGATCGCCGCCAAGGTGCTGCCGGTGGGCATGACCACCGAATGGACCGACCTGAGCTACCAGCAGGCAACCCAGGGCAAGGCCGCCTTCATCGTGTTCCCGGTGGCGATCATGCTGGCCTTCCTGGTGCTGGCCGCGCTGTACGAGAGCTGGTCGCTGCCGCTGGCGGTGATCCTGATCGTGCCGATGACCCTGCTGTCCGCGCTGTTCGGCGTGTGGCTGACCGGTGGTGACAATAACGTGTTCGTGCAGGTCGGCCTGGTGGTGCTGATGGGCCTGGCGTGCAAGAACGCGATCCTGATCGTCGAATTCGCCAGAGAGCTGGAGATGGGCGGCAAGGGCATCGTTGAAGCGGCATTGGAAGCCTGCCGCCTGCGTCTGCGCCCGATCGTGATGACCTCCATCGCGTTCATCGCCGGCACCGTGCCGCTGGTGTTGTCGCACGGTGCAGGCGCCGAAGTGCGCTCGGTGACCGGTATCACCGTGTTCGCCGGCATGCTGGGCGTGACCCTGTTCGGCCTGTTCCTTACCCCGGTGTTCTACGTGGCCCTGCGCAAGTTCGTCACCCGCAACGGTGGTGGACAGCTGGTGCAGCACGGCGAGCCGACCATCCACCACTGATATGGAACCCCGTCGCCGCCGGTCATTGGCCGGTGGCGGCTTTCCCCTCACAAGGCATGCATCCATGAACACCCATCAGAACAAGATCGCGCTGGTCACCGGCGCCACCCGTGGCATCGGCCTGGAAACTGTGCGCCAGCTGGCCCAGGCTGGCGTGCACACGCTGCTGGCCGGTCGCAAGCGTGAGACCGCCGTGGAGCTGGCACTGAAGCTGCAGGCTGAAGGCCTGCCGGTCGAAGCCCTGCAACTGGACGTGACCGACGCGGCCAGCATCGCCGAAGCGGTCGAGCAGGTGCGCCAGCGCCATGGTCGTCTCGACATCCTGGTCAACAACGCCGGCATCATGATCGAGAACCCGGCGCAGGCACCGTCGGAACAGTCACTCGATACCTGGAAGCGCACTTTCGATACCAACGTGTATGCGCTGGTGGCGGTCACCCAGGCCTTCCTGCCGCTGGTCAAGCAGGCCAAGTCCGGGCGCATCGTCAACGTATCGAGCATGCTCGGCTCGCAGACCCTGCACGCCGACCCGGCGTCGGGCATCTACGATTTCAAGATCCCGGCCTACAATGCCTCCAAGGCGGCGGTGAACAGCTGGACCTTGAGTCTGGCCTACGAACTGCGCAATACCCCGATCAAGGTCAACACCGTGCATCCGGGTTACGTGAAGACCGACATGAACGGCGGCAACGGCGAAATCGAAATCAGCGAAGGCGCACGTTCCAGCGTGGAAATGGCGTTGATCGGTGAATCCGGCGCCAGCGGCAGCTTCACCTACCTGGGCGAGGTGCTGCCATGGTGATCCGCACGTTGGCGGTGGCCGTCTCCAGCCTGGTGCTGGCAGGCTGTGTCAGCGTCGGCCCGAATTACAAGGCCCCGGTGCAGGAACCGGTGGTCCTGCAGGGTGCACAGCAGCCGGTGTTCAGTACCGCTTCGCCGGTCGCCAGCTGGTGGGCGCAGTTCGATGATCCGGTGCTGGAACAGCTGGTGCACGGCGCACTGTCGGACAACCTGGACCTTCGCGTGGCCGTGGCCCGCGTCAGCCAGGCCCGCGCGGTGTTCGTGGAAAGCCGCCTCGACCAGGCTCCGCACGTCACCGCTGGCGGCAGCTACGACCGCCGCAAGCAACCCGATCCGCAGCTGGGTGGGCAGCGGGTGTTCAGTGAAAGCTACCAGCTCGGCTTCGACGCCGGCTGGGAGCTGGATCTGTTCGGCCGCAAGCGCCGTGCTGCTGAAGCCGCACGCGCCGACCTCGGTGCCGAGCAGGCCAACCTGGCCGATGCGCAGGTCCTGATCGCCGCTGAAGTGGCGCGCAACTACTTCGAGCTGCGCGGTACGCAGAAGCGCATCGCGGTGGCCCAGCACACGCTGGAAAACCTGCGCGATACGCAGAAGCTGACCGAGGCACGCTGGCAGCTGGGCGCAGGCAGCGAGCTGGATGTGCAGAGCAGCCGTGCCCGCCTGAAGGCGATCGAGGCTGACATCCCGTTGCTGGAAGTGGCCGAGGCGCAGTCGCGCAACCGGCTGGCCGTGCTGCTCGGCCAGCGCCCGGAAGTGCTGACTGACATGCTCGCGCCGCACGACGTACCGGCCTTCGCCAAGGCACTGCCGCTGGGCGATACCCGCGAACTGCTGCGCCAGCGTGCCGACGTGCGCGTGGCCGAGCGTCGCCTGGCGGCTGCGACCGCACGCGTGGGCGTGGCCACGGCGGACCTGTTCCCGCGGTTGTCGCTGTCCGGCTTCGTCGGGTTCCTCGGTGGCGATGCCAGCGGCCTGGTCAATGGCAACAACAAGGCCTGGTCGCTGACCCCATCGCTGAGCTGGGCGGCATTCGACTTCGGCACCGTGCGTGCACGCCTGCGCGCCAGCAAGGCTGAAGCCGAAGGCGTGGCCGCGCAGTATGAGCAGGCGGTACTGCTGGCCCTGGAAGACACCGAGAACGCGCTGACCCGCTATTCCAAGCAGCAGGCACGGTTGGCGATCGTGGTCGAGCAGGCGCAGGCGGCACGGCGTGCCGAATCGCTGGCGCAGATCCGTTATCGCGAGGGCTCGGAGGACTTCCTGACCCTGCTGGATGCGCAGCGCACGCAGCTGGCAGCCGATGATGCGTTGGCGGCGGCCGAGTCCGAGGTCAATGTCAGCGTGGTGGGCGTGTACAAGGCGCTCGGAGGCTGGGGGCAATCACCGCAGCAACCGAGCGTGGCGCAGGTGCAGTGACTCCGGGGGGACGGAGGCCGTGGCTTCCGTCCCCTTGCTCTTTCAGGGCCACTGATTGGCCGGCACCTCGCGCTCGCGCATGCGCACGATGCAGAAGCGATGGCCGGTCGGTGCTTCCATTACCCACCAGCGCTTGACGAAGCCTATCCGTTGCGCGCCGAGCTTCTCCAGGCGGTCGGCCTCGGCATCGATGTCGTCGCTCTCGATGTCCAGATGCACCCGTGACGGATGATCGACCCGCTGGACTTCAACGTCCAGGCCCGCCGGTGCGCCCAGCAGGTCGGCATACTCGGCCCCCCTTCGGCACGCGCCGCCTGTGCCTGCAGACCGAGCGCGGCGGCGCAGAAACGGGCGCCTTCGTCGGCGGGAAGGTCCTGGCAGTCGATGATGAATCCTGCCAGCCGGCTCTGGTGTGCCATGTGCTGCTCCGCAGTTCGAGGGGTACGCGGCAGGGTAGCGCGGTGCATTCCGCGTACGTCTTCACCTTCGTGACGTTTCTGACTCTGCCGGATTGCGGGCTCGCCGTGTAACTAGTGGGTCAGGCACTCGGGAGGACAGGCAATGGCGGACGGAAGGCGGGATACCCAACGGATGTTGTTCGGCGATCCGGGTCCACCGGGTGCGGGCCTGTCAGTGGCGGTCGTGGTGCTGCTGGTGCTGGCGACGATGGCCGCAGCGGTCGGTTTCCTGCGCCTGCAGGATTCGATGCTGGGGCTGGGCCTGATCGGCGTCGCCGTGTTCCTGGCGATAGGGGCCCGCATCTGCCAGGCGCGCGATCAGCATCAGGCCCTGTATCGCCTGCTGTCGCGGCAGCCGCCGCTGTAGCTGCGGCTGCCGTGCGGGGTCAGTGCTTCGGCCAGTCCAGTTCGACCACCAGCGGGAAATGATCCGATGGCAGCACGCCATCGATGCGGCGGTCATCGGTCAGGAAGCTGCGCGCGCGGAAACCGCGCACCAGCACCCAGTCCAGCTGCGCGGTGGCCTTGCCAGTGAAATCGTGGAAGGTCAGTCGCGGGCCCTGCGGTGTCTTCACCTGGGCACGGGTGTCGTGCAGTACGCGGGTGAATGCCTTGTAGGTGTCGCCGCCGGGTTCGCTGTTGAAGTCACCGGTCAGCACCACCGGCAGGTCGGCCGCCAGGCCGGCCACGCGCCTGCCGATCAGCTCGGCACCCTTCACCCGGCGTGGTTCGTCCTCGTCGCGGTAGGGCAGGTGGGTATCCATGAAATAGAAGCGGCGGCCGTCATCGATGCGGCGGAACAGCGCCCAGGTGACCATGCGTGGATACAGGTTGCCCCAGGTGATGCTGCCGGGCACATCGGGCGTATCAGACAGCCAGAAGTTGCCTGATTCCTCGATCGCCAGCACCTTGCTGTCGTAGAACACGCCCATGTGCTCGTCGCCGCTGCCGCCGCGGCGGCCCTCGCCGAACCAGCGGTATCCGGGCAGGTGCTGGGCAAGGTAATCGGCCTGCTCCTGCACCAGCTCCTGGGTACCGATCACCGCTGGGTGCGCGTCGAGGATGACCTTCACCATCGCATCGCGACGGTCGGGCCAGCGCTTGCCGGGTTCGGTATCGGCCGGGGTGCGCACATTGAACGACATCACCTTCAACGGCGCAGGGGCTGCGGCCCAGGCGCTGGTCAGAGGCAGGGCAAGCGCCAGCAGCGCAGACAGCGCGGGGCGACGGAAACGCGACAACATCGTGGAATCCCTCCATTCCATGAAAACGGTTTCACAGAGCATGCCACGAATGCGAGGGCAGCGTTATGCAGGGATGGGTGGCTCGCGGATGCCGGGCGGGCGATGAACGCCCCGCCCGGTGGACCGCGCACCGGCGATCACGGGTCGTAGCTCATCCCGTCGCCTGCCTTCTGCAATCGCGCAGATGCACAGGGCGTATGCCGCACGCTGATCAGGCAGCAGGAAGCGCCTCCATCCTGATCAGTCTTCAATCTCGCCACGGCGGCCTGCCGCGCGCACTGCCTGCGCGGTGGTGGCCACGCCAAGCCGTTGCCGCGCTCGCCGCAGGTGGTTCTCAACGGTGCGCGCAGACAGCCCCAGCGTGGCCGCTATCTCTGCCTGGCGCCGTCCAGCGGCGACCCAGCGCAGCACCTCGCGTTCGCGTGCGCTCAGCGCGCCCGCGCGGATGTCGGCCGGCGCTTCGGCAAGCCGCCGCGCCGCGCGGAAGACTGACGTGCCGACCATTTCAAGCAGCAGGCGCGCGCTGGCGGACGCATCAATCGAGGTGCCGGCGAAACTGACCGCACCCTCCAGACCGGTCGGGCCGAACACCGGCACCTGCAACCCATGCAGGCCATCGCCGCGAGGCTGCTTCACCACCTGGTAGCGCTCGCCACGCGCGCCGTGGCGCTTGCTCCAGAAGAACGGCGCGTTGCTGTCCAGCACATGGCGGTTGACCGGACAGGCGTGCAGGTAGCGGGCGAGTCCGCTATCGCTGCCGTCGCCGAACCAGTCACCTTCAATCCAGTACACACGCTGTGCATCGCGCTCCAGCCCGGTTCCGGTGGCAAACACCAACAGGCGGTCGTAGCCCAATGGTGAGGCGGCGGCGCGCAGCACGCCGCCCACCGCCGGCAATGACCGCGCCTGTTCCAGTTCCAGCAGCGCGGGCACCAGCGCAGGCATTGGCTCAGCGCCCCGCCAGCGCGTCGAGCAGCGTACGCGCGGCCAGCTTGCCCAACGCGTTGCCGGCCAGCGGACTGTCGCCGGTCAGCAGCAGGCGATCCTGCAGCACGCTGCCATCGATGCCCTCATTGACGATCTGCACCCCCTGCTGGGCCAGCCGTTCACCGAAGAACCAACGCAGCTGCCCGGGCATGTAGCCGATCCCCGGTGTCTGCCGGTCCATTGCGTCGGGGAAGGCACAGATGCGGTAGCCACGGAACAGCGAGGCACCCTCGGCGTCGTCGACGCCCGCCGCCAGCAGCGCCGCCGGGCCATGGCAGAGGGTGATGATGTGGCGCTGCTCGGCCATGGCCCATTGCAGCGCGGCCTTCACCGCCGCGCTCTCCGGCAGGCCGATCAACGCGCCGTGCCCACCGGGAATGAAGACGGCGGCGTAGTCCGAATCGGCGCCCAGGCCGGCCACCACCTGATCCAGCTGCAACGGCTGGCGGAAGCGTTCCTGGTAGCGTTCGTACAGGGCGCCGATCTCGCTGTCCTCGTGTGGGAAGGCCCACCATTCGAACTTGACGGCGTTGCCGGACAGCGTCGCCACGTCGATGTCGAAGCCGGCCTTGTCCAGGTGGTACATCGGCAGCAGGGTTTCCACCGGATGGTTACCGGTGGAGAACAGGTGGCCATTGGCGGTCGGCAGATAGCGCTCGTCGGCGGCGATCATCAGCACCTTCCAGCGGCCATCGCGGCGCGCATCCGGATAGTCGGCGCCGGACAGGTCGCTCTTGGGCGAGGTGAACTGCGACAGCGAATACGGCGACGGGAAGAAGGCATCGCGCTCGGCCGGATCGGGGCTGGGCTGGCGGCTGGGCTCTTGCGTGTTCATGCAGACCTCCGTTGGGGGAAAGTGAGCCCAGCATAGGAGGCTGCGTGCGCAGGCGCGATGAGGGATTCCCCTCAATCGGCCGCAACCCGGATGCTGCAGCGCGCCACCCGGCCGGTTGGACAGTGGGATTATGTCGTGTTATCTAGCCAGTGCCGGGATAATCCCGGCATAACCACACAGCAAGCAAAGGAATGAAAATGAAAAGATTCGCCCGAGCATTGCGCGTCACTCTGAATATTCATCCGAACGAAAAGAGCAGCGTGTGGAATACCTGGCCGCTGTGGGTCGAATTCTGATCCTGCCAGCCAAACCCGCGATTGAGCGGTAGCAAGACGAAGGGACTCGTCTTTCGAGTCCCTTCCTGCCGGAGACGCACTGCATGCAAGGGATGTCGAATGAAGGCAGCGCCATTGCTGCCGAGCGCCTGGCTGCGCGCGTGGAGCGCGAAGGGCCGGTGCTGAAGCTGGAAACCGGTGGAATTGGGGTGTTCTGCCCGGAGCTTGCCGGCAAGGTCGACAAGGAAAATTCCGAGCACCTGTTCGTGGTCGAGTCGCTGGCCGACCTGTTCCGCCGGCACGAACGCGTGCGCTGGACCGAAGTGCGCAGCCTGATTGCCACGCGCAGTGCTGAACTCACCAGTGCACAGACTCTGGAGGCGTTGCAGTCGCGCATGCGGCAGGCATTGGACGCACTGTGCGGGCGCGAGCTGGATGCCACGCCGGCGGTGTGGAAAGTGATGGCCCATCCCTTGATCCCGCTGGTGATCGACGGGCTCGATGCCCGCGGCACCGCAGCCATCGAACGCGCCCTGCATCTGCGCTACACCACCCAGGTCGAGCAGGTCATCCATCGGCGCCACCTGCTGCGCAACTTCCTCATCGGCCGTGCCGAATCACGGGCGATTGCCGCCGAACTCAAGCACCGTGTCCGCAGCGGACGTTCGGCGCTGGATTACGCGCAGTCATTGCTGAGCCTGCGAGAGCGCATCGGCCTGGACAAGGTCACCTACCTGGTCACCGTGCAGCTGATCGCCATTTCCGGCGTGCCCGGCATGATGGCCGCCTGCCTGCTGCTGGCGATGCAGATGCATCCACACTGGCGCCAGCGCATCGAGGAGGAATTCGCGCCGCTCTCGGAGGCGGAGATCCACGCGCTGCCGATGGCCAGGATTCCCTGCACGATGCGCTTCCTGAAGGAAGTGATGCGGCTGTACTCCACGCCCTTCAACAACCGCCGGGTGGCTGCCTGCGATCTGCAGGTGGAAGGGCAGGCCATCGCCGAAGGTACGGTCTTCGAGCTGAGCTCGTTCATCCAGCACCGCTCGGCGAAGTACTGGGATGACCCGCTGCAGTTCGATCCCGATCGCTGGTTGCCCGAACGGCGCAAGCGTACCGCCGGCATCTATGTGCCTTATGGCTTCCCCACGCGTTCCTGCGTGGGATCGGCGGTCGGCAATGCACAGCTGGTATTGCTGTGCGCGCTGCTGGCACGCGAGTTCCGCTTCACCCCCAGCGCCGACTATCGGCCCGAGGTGCGCATGGAGGGCTTTGCGATTCCGGCGGCGCTGCATGGCACGTTCTCGCGGCGTACGGCCGGTGCCTGATCTGTCGGGACGGCGGCTTACTTTCCCGTTCGCCCGTGTGCCTGCATGTCCTCATGCAGGATCCGCCGCAGCTCGACGATGGCCGGCGTAGCTTCCTGCACGCTGTGTCCGGACACGATCACCTTCTCCGAATCCGCGTGCGGCAGGTGCGAACTCCAGTAGGGCACCAGCCCGTCATCGGTCTTCTCAAGTGGGCCATCGGCCTTGGCGCGGGCGATGATCGAGTGGTAGTGCACCTTCGGTGACATCGGCAGGTCAGCCACGGCGCGGACGAACGGGTCGTCCTTGTCCAGGTTCTGGATGCTGTTCATCTGGTAGCCGTGCTTGCCGTCATTGCGGTCGATCTGGCCGTCGTTGGCGATGGTGGCGACGTCTTCCAGCACGGTCAGTGGCAACCGCACCAGCCGGCCGATCCACCGGCCGAGGCGGGTGCCGGCCACGTCGGTACCGCGATGCGGCGTGGCGATGAACACCACGCGGGACACTTCCGGTTCTGGCAGGAAGGTCAGCACCGGTGCGCCTTTGGTGCGCAGCAGTTCGCGCTGGGCGGGCGTCATCTGCGCGGTGGCCAGCAGGGTGTCGACCAGGTGGTCGCCGGAGGAGGAGATCATCAACCGTGCGATCACCCCGCCCATGCTGTGCCCCACCAGCACCATGTCATGCGAGGCCTGCGCCTTGCCGCTGGGGTCGAAGTGCTTGAACACTTCAGTCAGCGTGTGGCGCATCGCATCGTGGCTCATCGCGATGGGCATGTTGGTCGGGTAATAGAACTGCCAGACCTGGAACTCCCGGCGGATCTCGTCGTCGCGCAGCAGTTCGTTGGCCACGTTGACCCAGGCTTCCGGACTGCTGGCCAGGCCATGGATCATCAGCAGCACGCGGCGGTTCGGGTCGTAGGGCTGCATCATGTACAGATGCGGCGTGTCGATGCCGCCCTTGCCACCGAACAGCGTGCGCAACGACTGTCGGCTGAAGTTGGAGCGGGCCAGCCACAGCGCATAGCCGGCAGTGAAGTTGGCCGCCAGTGGCACCTGCTGGCCGTGCAGGGTCACTTCCGAAACCTGGTAGGGATCGTGGATCTCCAGCTCCGGCTCGTCATCGTGCAGCACCTCCCACAGGTTGTTCCCCGAGAAGCGCAGCAGCACCGTCATCGATGGCGAGGGCATCTCGCTCCAGCTCTGCGTGGCCGAAGTGCTGGCCTGCGTTGCCTGCGCCGCTGCCCGAGGCGTGGTGGCCGTGCTGCCGGCCGGGTCGTCCATCACCGCCACCAGCTCGGCACCGAAGCCATCGCGGCGATGCACGCTGCGCAGCGTACCGGTGAACGACAGCGAGGCGGCGGGTACCAGCTCGCTGGGGGTACGCTGGTCCAGCGCCGATGCTTGGTCTGAAGGGGCCAGCACGAAGGTCCAGCGGCCCAGCTGGAAATGGCTGGCCTGGCCGTGCACGCGGCCGGTGGCATACGCGTTGTACAGCTGCACCGAGGCTTCCTGCACCGCCAGGTTGTAGTAGTCGCGCACCTGGGTCTGGCGGTCTTCGAAACCACGCTGGTTGGGGGTGCGCTCGGTGAAGAACAGATAGGCATAGGCCTGGCGCGCGACCTGCATCCACGCATCGAGGCGTGGCTGGAAGTCGGCATCCAGCTCGGTGACTGCGGTCTTGGCGCGGCCGGATGCCGAGTACTCGCGCTTTGGCGCCGGCAGGGTCATCGCATACTGCAGCCACAACTCGGCCAGGCTGGAGCGCTTGTCTTCCTCGCGCACCACGATGCTGCTTTCCATGGCCTCGATGCAGGGCAGGCCGGGCTTGGCACAGACGCCCTCATCGAGCCCGGCCACGCGCAGGGTCTCAATGGTCGCCGCGCTGAGCTTGCCGGAGGTCAGGATGTCACCGCGCTTGAGCGCGATGTACTGGCCGGGCGTGACCGAGGCAACCTGCACCGACGGCCCGAACTGGCGCAGCGTCGCGCAGCCGCCCAGGGTGAGCAGCACGGTGAAGATGAGGGTCGTGCG
Organism: Stenotrophomonas sp. Pemsol; assembly: GCF_003586545.1. NCBI lineage: Bacteria > Pseudomonadati > Pseudomonadota > Gammaproteobacteria > Lysobacterales > Lysobacteraceae > Stenotrophomonas > Stenotrophomonas sp. Pemsol. The sequence goes on from NZ_CP025780.1 coordinate 1,373,725, forward strand.
GCCGATGAAGCCCAAGCCCGTGGTAGCCATGCGATCCTCCTGCGCGGTGGCGCCACTCTAGCGGCCGGCCTGTCAAAGCGGAATCTACCGGACGGTCGGTTTGCGCCTGGCCGCTTGGGGCGATTCAGCCATTTCCGTGTGACACTGCGGCGAATGGAAAGGACACGGTGATCGCGATGGCCTGGCTGGAAACCCGCATTCCCCCGCCCGTGGTAATGCTGCTGTTCGCCGCTGCAGGCTTTGCAGCACGCTGGCTGTGGCCGGGTTTGCACCTTCGGGTACCGATGCCTGTTCTGCTGGCAGGGGTGACGGTGACGCTGGGTGTCGTGCTCAACCTGCTGCCCAAGGTCTCTTTCCGGCGCGCCGGTACCACCGTCAATCCTCTGCGACCTTCGGCGTCGAGCGCGCTGGTTACCAGCGGAATCTACCGCCGCACCCGAAATCCGATGTATCTCGGCCAGGCGCTGGTCCTGTTTGGTGCCATGGTGTACCTGCAGAACCTGATCGCGCTGCTGGTGGTGCCGCTGTTCCTGGCGTACATCACTTGGCTGCAGATCTTGCCGGAGGAGCGGGCACTGATGGCCCGCTTTCCCGAGGCGTACGCGCAGTACCGTCATCGCGTGCCACGCTGGCTGTAGCGTCGGCTACGCCATCAGCGGCTGATCTGGCACTTCACCGCCGCCGAATAGCCCTCGTAGTCGTCGCCTGCGATCACGTGCAGTGTGTGGTGCTTGTCGATGCGCTTCACGTACGAAGGTTCCTCGGTATTGGCATGCTCGTTGACCTCGGTCACCGACCAAGCCCTGGCCAGGCGCTTGGGATCGACGCCGTTCAAGTACACGAACAGGCTCTTCTCGCCCTCGGCCACGTCTACATCGGCACTGTTGACCGTGCCGCCAAACAGCGCGACCGGCTTGTGCTCCGGCTCGAAGGTGCCGCCCGGCTTCTTGGCCAGGCCGGCCGCCTGCAGGGCATCGATGGCGTCGGCCGCACTGAAATCCGAGCCCGCCTTGCAGGCCAGCAGCGCTTCCAGCGTGGCGTTGCCGGGCGGCGCGATGGCCGGGGCGGCGGCGTGCGTGGCTGGGGCGGCGGCGAGCGCGGTGAGGAGCAGGGACATCGCGAGGGGGGCTTTCATGGCAGATCCTTCTGGCGGTCGCGGATGGAGGGACTGTTGTGTTGGCGGTGTCATCCCGATTATGCGCCACACGTCCTGCGCGACGTGCAGGCACAAAAAAGCCGGAACCCCAGTTGACGGGAGATCCGGCTTCTTGCGGCCTCGACAGGCCATACAGATGGTGGAAGTGGGCTCTACCGCAGTTGCGCCTCAGGCCTTTGTACTGTGTGGGCCGGTGCCTATACGGCGTCAGCGATACCCCCATCCATACCCCCGGTTTCGCCCGTCTGGTCGCGTTGCTCGACGCGGTCCTGGATTCAGGAATCGATCTCCGATTCGACCCGCCGAACGGAGCTACCCAAGTGGACCGGTTTCAGGACGTTCCGGCCGAAATGCGCAAATACAGGGTCGACTTTGCGATGCCCACCCGGGCCAAGACCTCGGCGCGGCGAAGGAGGCGGGTGGGGTAACTGTGGTACTTTCGTTCATGCTTCCTCCTTCGGCGCGCCGGCGGCGGCCAGAGTGGTGCAGCGGCGGCGGCGTTTCGATACAGGGGCCATGATCCTTTCGGCTTCGGCCCGGTTCCCACGGAAGAGTTCGATCAGCGCTAGGCCACGGGCCTCCCACTCGCGCACGGTTCCGTTGCTGGCCTTGGAGAGGTCCACCCCCGACATGCGGGCCAGCACTCGGCGGACCCCGCAGTAGGTAATGGTGAGAGGCTGATCAGGCATGGCCCACCTTCGTGGCACAATTCCGCCACCACCATATGGAGATGGTCAGATGGTCGCTGCAGAGGTCTTGGTCCCTTGCATGTCGTTCTCCCCATTCTGCCGCCTCGATTGGGCAGCGATTGCCGCAATGGGGGGGTGGGCAGCGGCAATTGTGACCTTCTTTGCTGTGTTGCTTCCGTTTAGGCAGTTTCGCAGGGAGCTCAAATTGAGAGAAGCCGCTGATCTCACTGACGCCGACATCGCGCTGCGAGGCTCTCTCCTGTCTCTCACCAGCATCCACACGGCTCTCCAAGGCATTCGCATGAGCTTCTCGCAAGCGCAAGGATTTGACGACTTCACGGATAGTCTTGATTTGGTCACTCGCTATGTCGTTAGCTCTCCCTTGCCAGTTCTTCCCCGTGCTCACAGTCTCAGAAGTGTGAGGATCTCGATCGCTTCGCTCGATGCCTGTCTTGGGACTTTGAAAAGCTATGTCCCGGCGCACGAAGAAGGGTTGTTCGACGCAACAACGATTGAGCAGTACGTAATTACCTTCGAACTTTGTTGCTTTTACTTCGACGAGGTCGTGAAGAATGTGGATCAGGCGATCCCGACGTTCAAGATTGGCAAGCAGCTTGTGCCACTCCAAGACTGAGCCATTCACGCAAACCAATGACGCTGGCCGATGGAAATGAGGAGGGCTCTCGATTGGCCAGTGTGTGTTGTCGTCTTGGCATCCAAGGTCGCTAACGTCTCTGACGACGGTTAGCTGATGGCAGCGTTCTCCGCTGCCGCTGCGGTGCATTTCCTGATGATATGCGTTCATGCTGCGCCCCTCATCAGTCCCATGACCAACGCTTTCGCCGTGCGGTTTGGTACCGCGTTGCCGATCTGCTTGGTGATCTCGGTGGCGTTACCGGCGAAGTCGTAGACCTCGCCCTCGTCATCGAACGACGTGGCCCGTGCCAGCTCGCGCCAGTGCAGCATCCGGTAGTTGATGTCGATGCGGACGTCGTCGGCCACGTCTGCTGCAGCGGCAGCCAGGCCCAGCTCACCGCGGTTGGCGCCAGTGATGGTCGGCAGCGGCTCATCGACGCCGCGCACGCGCTCGCCGCCGTGGTGGGTCACAGGCATGGTGAACGGCTCGGCCAGCGCCATGGATTATCGTCGGCATCGGCTCACTGGCCGGGCGCATGTCGCCAGTGCGGCCGGTACCGACGTTGCCGCGCATGACGATGGGCTCAGCCAGAGCCATCTCGTTCGATCCGGTCAGCGCCGGTATCGGCGCATCAGCGTCCAGCACGCGGCTCACCGGGTTGCGGCCGTCGCTGTCGCCGTGCCCGGCGCGCATCAACACGGGCTCGGCCAGGCCGAAGCGAGCCTTGGTGGTCACCGACAGCACCGGCTCACTCACCGAGGAAGCGGTCAGGCCTGAGCCACCGCCGTAGTACGGGGCCACCAGCGGCACAGCCAGCGCCTGATCGCCGCCCTTGGCGGTGTACCGCCCACGCGATCGTGCGTGAACTCCGGCCAGGACAGGCGCTTGCCGTCGCTGCGGCCGATCAGGAAGAACCGGCGGCGCGTGGTCGGCTCGCCGAAGTCGGCGCAGCAGACGACCTTCCAGTCGACCTTGAAGCCCACGGCCTCCAGTGCGGCAACCCATGCGCGGAAGTACTCGCCGCGCCGCGACTTGATGGGCCGGCCCGTGACCAGGCTGCACGTGCCCCAGTCCATGAAATCCGGCACGTTCTCTACCAGCACGCGGGCGACGCGCAGCTCGGTGCACCAGCGCACCACGTGCCAGGGGTCCATGCGCCGCTGGTCGTGCACCGGTCGGCCGCCGCGCGCGCGGCTGTGGAACACGCAGGAGGGTGCTGCGGTGAGCAGGACCAGTCTGCCCTCGGGAACGATGGTCAGCGGCAGTGCCGATTCCAGGTCCGCGCAGTGGATGCGGTCGGCATGTTCCTTGTGGTTGCGGCGGTTGGTCTCGATGGCGACTGGCCAGTGGTTCACACCGATCATCTGGACCGGCAGGCCCAGCTGGCGCATGGCGCGGGCGGTGCCGTTGGACAGGCCGTCGGCGCCGCAGAACAGGTCGGCCACCAGCATCGGGCGGGTCTTGCGTGCAACGCGGATCTCTGGGTCGCGGGAGCCGTTAGCCATCAGAAGTCCTCCATGGCAAACAGACGGGGGAAGGAACCGCCGGCGGCGACCTCGATGACCAGCTGCTCGCGGAAAGTGCGCTTATGGCCGGTCGGCCGGCCATCTTCATCGCTGTCACAGAAGTTCAGCGAATCGAGGTCGGAGTCGACCAGCTCCACGGCATCTGCTACGTCGTCGTCGCCCAGGCCGTACTCTTCCTGGGCGGCCTTGACCACGGAATCCAGGTCCGTGCCCATCCACCATTCGGACTCGGTAACGGCGAAGATCTTGATGGTTGCAGTATCAGTCACGGGATGCTCCTGTCAGTTCGGCGCGCAGCTGCTCAACGTGCGTGCGCCAGCAGTCGATGGTTCCGTCGCTGCTGCTGCGCAGCGTTTCGTGGTGCTCAAGGGCAGTTGCGGCCGTTACCAGGTCGGCGACCAAGCCGGGTGGTGCTGGCGCTGCCGCGGGCGCGCAGCTCGGCCACCTCGGCCAGCAGCTGCTCGATGCGTTCGTTGACCTGGGCCAGCCACTGCCGATAGGCGTCCTTCGTCGGCTGCCGCATTCGGGCGGGAATGCCCGGATCCTCCGGCGCCGGCACCAGCGCCAAGCCGCTCACCCCCGGGCCTCGCGGCGGGCTTCGGCCAGGATCTCGCGCAGGGCGTCCTGCACCTTGCGGTCCTCGCCCTGGGCGACAGCGGCGGCTACGGCACGCTCCAGCGCGTAGACCCGATCGTTCGGATGGATGTAGGTCATGGCAGAATCGGCTCCATGATGGACAGGGGCAAAAAAGCGATGGCGATGTGCCCGCTCGCGGTTGATTGGGGTAACGCTGCTGACTGGGCGGCTGTCGTCGTAGGCCTAGGCGCGGCAGTCGCGACTACTTTCGTGGCGGTGCTGGCCCATCGAACGTCGAAACGAGCGACGGAGATCGCTGAGAAGGCAACGGAGATCGCTGCTCAGCAGCACGGCGAAGCTGTAAAGCTCCGAGAGGAGAACGCACGCATCATCGGTCGGCTGCTGCTGTACGAAGTGGCGGCGCTTCCTGCTCACTTGGACGCGCTGGCTGCTGCGTGGGAGGATGCGATCAGCTGGAACGCTCCCGAAAAAATCACCAATGGAAAGCAGGTGATCAGGGTTCTGGAGGGAGTATCCAGAAGCCTTCTGCCGGGAGCTGAAAGGGTGGAGGAGCGAATCCACAATCTTCCTGACAGCCTTGGGGCAGATCTTGCGACTCTAATTGGGGGAGGAAGGACCCTGGCTGAAATTGCAGCCACCATTGCTCCCCGGGTGATCCATCCCACCATGGCCAACGGCGGCCAGTTCAGGTACTCAGGGGACGGAGAAAATTTCGCTCTGCTGCGACAGCAGCTTCGATGGTTGCTGGGGCTGAGCGAGGAATTTGCGAAGGAGTTTGCGACTTTCGTCGGCGTCCGGACCGGTGAAGTAAGTCCGCACCCTGGGCTGGATGGGGGCGGAGATGGCGGGAGCGAGGACAAAGGGTAGCTGTTTCACGCCGCAATCCCCATTGCCTGCAGGTCGATGTCGTCCACCTTGTCGCGCAGGTATCGGCGCGCGGCGAAGGTTGCCTGCGATCACGGCCCGGTCGCCGCCGTTTGCGTCTTGGTCGCCCAGCGGGGTGCTGGCTTCAACGAACGGAACGACGAATCTCCACGTCTGCCGCTACATCAACGACAGCGTGGCAACTACGTCGGGATTCACTCTGGTTCAGAGCGGCGTAAGGTGCGACGTGTACGCCTCCAGAGCCCGCACCCAACAAGACGCTGGAGTACTACACCTTCAGTGCCGCCGAGCTGGCGGCGAGCGGGCCGGTTAGGCTGCGCATGCGCGGTGAAGACGGCACGGTCTTCTACCTTTCGCGGCGGAAGGGCCTGCGCGTGCTCCAGGTGGTGGCGTTGCCTACCGTAGCTGGCCCACCCGTAGAGGTCGGCCAGTTCTTCCAGGGCGTGAGAATTGGCATCGCCATTCCATCGCCACGGTTCTACTACAGCTCACCGACGCAGGACGGCTGCACGATGACAGCCGACTACTTCCACATGACCAGTGACAACCGAATCTTCATGTCCCGGCTGCAGACGGTCCAGCTGACCCTGATCAGCAACACCTTCCCGGTAGGCGGTGTAACGATGGGGCCGCAGAACGCCACGATCTTCATCGTGGACCTGACCGAGGTGCCTCTTGGGTTCGGCTAAGGCGCCGAGAGGCATTGGCGAGTCGCCATTCGAACCTGGTCGTGTTGCACGCCAAATACGATCTATGTCTCGGTGGCAAAAATTCTCCTGCTCTAGAATCGACGTGCGGGCAAGACGCCCGCTGGAAATATGGACGTCCATTCTGGAAAAGGAGTAGATGTGAAGAAGATGATCGCTGTAGTGGCAGTCTTGGCCGGTTCGTTGGCATTTGGTGCTAACGCGCAGGAAGTTGATTACCTGGGGGGCTCTCCGAAGATTCTTGCCGAGGCGAATGCTCAAGCGGCTGATTTGCCCGCTGGCGTGCAGCTGGTCGAGCTGGAACGCTGGCGCTGGAGGGAGGACACTTTCTCTGTAAGGCCTTTGAATAGCCCTTCCACGCAGCATCCAGGCTACCGCGAAGGTGTCTTGGGCTTTATCTCGTACTACCCTTTCGCGGGCGGCCATACGCTCTACGGCTGTGTTCATAATAACTGGATGAATAGGTTCACGTCCGTCGACCCCAATTGCGAAGGGCATATGAAGGACGCCACCTTTCCAATCACCGGCTACATCGCGTCAACGCAGTTGCCTGGAACTGTCCCTCTCTACCGTTGCCAGCGCGGCGGATTCAGCAGCACATGGGTTGATCATTTCGACACGCTTGATGTGAACTGCGAGAACAAGCCCTACAAGGTCAACGACGGCTTGATCGGCTACATCTGGCTCTGATCGGATTACCTGAAAATCGCTCATAGACGCCCCTCCGGGGGCGTCACTGTCGTCACGGTGCTTGAAGGAATGCGGCGGCAGAGCGTGGCGATGTGCTATTCCGCCCAAATCACCGCCGCCTATCAGAAGCTGGTCAGGATGACCGGCGCCACCCTGTCGCTGCAGGAGTTCGCCGCGCTTTACGCGCACGACCCGGGCACGAAGCGGCCCAAGACGCCGAAGGCCATGGATGACGCGTTCCGGGCCGGGGCGAGCCCGGCGGAGCTGGCGGTGTGGGCCGAGGTCGAGCAATGGAACAGGGCCGAGGCCACCATCCTGGAACGGGAGCTGTTCGCCAACCGCAAGCGGCTGGCCGACGCCGAGCGCGCGCTGCAGGTGAAGCAGACGAAGAAGGCCCGCGAGGACGTTCGGATTGCCGGCAACAAGATCGAGCGGGCCAAGGCGCGGCTGGCGGACCTGCAGCGCGTCGAGCCGAAGGATCGCGACAGCCGTATCTTCCCCGGCGTCTACGCCCCGGTGATCGTCTCTGAGGGCGGGAAGCTGGTCATCAAGCCGATGCTCTACCATTGCCGCCTGGCCGGGAAGCCGGCCAAATACGACCAGCGCTTCCCCGGCACCTACAACGCACGGCGCGACAGCCTGGAGAAGTTCTGGGTGTCGGCGTTCGGACACACCCACGGCCTGATGGTGGTCGACACGTTCTACTAGAACGTCGAGGGGTCGGACGGGAAGAACCAGGTGGTGCAGTTCACCCCGCGCACGGGCGAGCCGATGCTGGTCGCGTGCCTGTGGTCGCACTGGAAGGACCCGGCCGGCAAAGAGCCGGATCTGCTGTCGTTCGCTGCCATCACCGACGACCCCGAACCCGAGGTGGCCGCCGCCGGCCACGACCGGACCATCATCAACATCAAGCCCGAACACGTGGACGCCTGGCTCAATCCGGATCCGGGCGAACTGGCCGCGCTCTACAGGATCTTCGACGACAAGCGGCACCCGTTCTACGAGCACCGTCTGGCGGCGTAGCTGAATAGATAGAGAAAAATGAACTCGTTCATTCGGTGCTCATAAAAAGCGACTCCGGATGTTGACTGTCTTATCCGTACAGCTATAATCGTCCGTCTCAGCGCGACAGAAATTTCGCAGAGCAGAACTCTCGCCCCCTTCGGGAGTCACGAATTTATGAACAGTCAGAATTTATTTGAAATGTTGAGCGACGATCCCGTCGAGTTCAACATTGATGCCCTGAAGGCGAAGCTCGCCATTGCCCTGGTGGCTTTCGCTCGCGAGGAAGGGCTTACACAAGCCGCAGTAGCAGATCGACTCATGGTGAGCCAGCCACGAATCAGTAATCTTTTCCGGGGTAGGCTGGAGAAGTTCTCCATTGACGCCTTGCTGGCCATGCTCATCCGCAGTGGATACAAGATTGAGTCGACGTTCAATCCATCGAACGTTTCGGCTCCCTTCTACATGGAAGTAAAGAAGGCGGCGCTCTGACGAGCGCCGCCTCCGGACTTACAGTGCTTTCAGTCGCAATTCAACCGTACGAATCAGCGCTTGGTCGGTGCCTTCGGCGGTCTTTTTGCAGACATGCAAGATGTGAAGCTTCCCGTCTTCCTTGGTGGTGAACACCACGCGAACGGCGGGACTGCCTTGAAGCTTCATTGCCATTGCCGTTTGATTCTTGGACACGTGCAAATGTCCAATTTCCAAATTCGGTGGCTGGCGTGCAAGCAGGTACTCAATGCAGTTGATGACCTGCTTTGCCCTGCGCTTCGGCAGATCCTGAAGAACCTGCTTCAACTCCTTTTCTGCCCTCCCCACGAAAACCAATTCGAGGGGCTTCTTGCTATTGCTGTTATCGTTTGAATCTACTTCGTGCTTCATTGTGGCGGGTTTCCTTAACGTTAATGGGAATGGTTCTCATATGCCTTCTTCCTGTTTGGGATAGACACGCCTGCCGGAATTGACAGGCGTGTTCATGTTATATTCGTATAGATATAAATTCAAGGGGCGGCATGGGAGCGCTGGCGTCTAGCCGCGAGGGATCGTTCGTTCATTCATCTGTTCAGCTTGGCGCTTGGATGAGGTACCAGTCCGGCTATCGCAGGATCTGCGACAGTCGGTCGTATCTTTCCTGCCATGCTTCCCGCGCACGGCTACCAAGGCTTCCGCACCGCCCCGATCCCCTCTGGCTGGGTCCAGACCGGCGAGCGCTGGGCGCTCTGGTACAACGGTCGCGAGACGGCCAGCGTCACGCCCGACGGTGGTCCCGGGGTCCGGCTGTGGATGGAAGGCCAGAAGATGTGGCAGGTGAAGGAAGTACGCGCGGCCAACGTCCGGCAGGCGAAGCGGTACGCCGAGCGCTGGTGTGCGGCCAGGCTCTATCCCGATCTGCCCCTGCGCCAGGCAGTCGCCCGGCTGACCGACAGCACCCCGACCCAGCCGCCGCCGCCACTGCCCGGCCTGCCGCCGACCCGCGAGCAGCAGCAACAGGCCTGGCGCCTGGCCGAGGCTGGGGCGAAGGAGGTAGAGCGGATCAAGGCGGCGCTTGAACCGCGCAAGCCGCCAGCGGAGACGAAACCCCGAGCGAGGGACGTCCGCACCAAGGCGTGGGTGAGGGCAGGGCTGCAGCAGATGCGGCGGGGCGTGTAGGCCTCATCCTGCCCGCAGCTTCACCACGTTGCCGTCGCGCAGACCATCGAGGTAATCCGCCCAGACCTGCATCATCCGCACGCGCTCCTGCAGGTGCGATGTGCGGTTGTAGGCCCGGCCGTTGGGATCCTTCACCGCGTGAGCAAGCTGGTGCTCGATGATGTCCGGGCGGAAGTGCAGGACCTCGTCCAGAATGGTGCGAGCCGTCGCGCGGAAGCCGTGGCCGGTCATCATCGTGCGGTCGTAACCCATGTTGCGCAGCGCTGCGGTAACGGCGTTCTCTGACATCGGGCGTTTGGAATCGCGGGCGCCAGAGAACACCCACTTGTGCCGGCCGGTGATCGGCTTGATGTCCTCCAGGATCTGCAGCGCCTGCCTGGACAGCGGCACCAAATGTGCGGCACGCATCTTCATCTTGCTGGCAGGGATGGTCCACACGGCCGCGTCGAGGTCGAATTCCTCCCATTCCGCATGTCGCAGTTCGCCAGGACGCAGGAACACCAGCGGCGCCAGTCGCAGCGCCGCGCGGGTGATGGCAGATCCGCTGTATGCCTCGATGGAGCGCAGCAGGCCACCCAGCTGCCCGGGGTCAGTAATCGCCGCATGGTGGGCCTCCTTAGGCGGCGCGAGCGCTCCTTTCAGGTCGGCAACCGGGTTTCGCTCGGCGCGGCCAGTGGCCACGGCGTAGCGCATGATCTGGCCGCAGTTCTGCATGATCCGGTGCGCGGATTCGATCGCGCCGCGTTCCTCAATGCGCCGGGCCACCCGGAGGAAGTCCGGTGCGGTGAGGTCGGCCACAGAGCGTGACCCGATCCAAGGGAACACATCGTTCTTCATCCAGGCTTCGACCTTCTCCGCATAGCTGGGCACCCATGGGCGTGTGGCCAGCCACTCATTAGCGATGGTCTCGAAGCTGTCCGAGCCAAGGGCGGAGTGGGCGAGGGCAGCGGCCTTCTTCTGCGCGCCAGGGTCGACGCCTCGGGCCAGCAGTCGGCGGGCTTCGTCGCGGGCCTCGCGGGCGCGCGCCAAGGAGACATCCGGGTACAGGCCGATCGACAGCAGCTTCTCCTTGCCGGCGATGCGGTACTTCCAGCGCCAGCTGCGTGCGCCGGTCGGGGTGAGGTAGAGGTACAGGCCGCCACCGTCGGTGATCTTCTGCGGCTTGTCGCTGGGCTTGGCGCGCCTGATGGCTGCGTCGGTCAGAGGCATTGGGGGTATCGCTTCAGTGGGTGCGGTCGGATACCCCTTGATATACCCCCACCGTCTCGTGGATTGAAACGGATTGCCCCGGTCTGCGGCGGACAATAAAAAAGCCCGGAAACCCTTGTGATGCGGGGGTTTCCGGGCTTCTCCGGTCCTTGACGAACCGTTCGTTGGTGGAGGTGGGCGGAATTGAACCGCCGTCCGAAGGCACTCCATCCCCAGCACTACATGCTTAGCTCACCGTTGGATCTCGTCCCCGAACAGCACGGTGCGCAAAGCGCATCCGGGAACCAGCCTGTTGTGTTCTAGTGCCGGACTGACAGGCAGCCGTCCAGCGCGATTCCATGATAGTGACTCTACACCGCGAGCATGGACACAAGCGGTTTCGAGGCTTAGGCCTTAAGCGGCCAGAGCGTAGTTGTCGTCGTTGGCAACTAGAGTTTTGCAGCTGGATTTACGAGGAAAGCTACCCCCTCGGCATGCGCCAGGCGACTTCACAACCCCCGTCGAAACCAATGCACCCCCGGTTTCTTCAAGTTCTGCAAGGTACAAGGCCCGTTTCGTGTCGCCACGCTCAGTGCCTGCCCAACGCTGGCAATGCTACGCCAAAACAGCTGAACAGTCACCTTGGCAATCCGCAACAAGTTGTAGAGCCTCCGTCATAGCGGATTGGTAACGTCATGGGCACGAATTTGCGACACACTGGCGGCGACCATCCGGGCCAGGACAAACACGGAGACTGTGGGTGACCGAGGCAAGCCAACAACGCAGCCTGCGACAGCTGGTCGGACCCGTCGGGGCCGACTACCAGCGACGGGCATTGCCCCCTGGCTGGGTCTGGGCCGTGCTGGGCGCGCTGCTGGCGGCCACCTGCCTGACCGAACTGCCGGCCACCGCGGCCGCGGCACTGGTCGCCAGTGCGGTGGTGGTGCACTGGTCGCAGCGCGGTCGCATCCATTGGCTGGGCTGGCGCCTGCCGGGCCTGGCGGTGTTGGCGGCCCTGCTGTGGGGGCCGGAAGTGCTGTCGCAGTGGTTCGAGCACGGGCTGGCCGTGGTCCTGATGTCGCTGGCCAGCCTCAGCATCGGCGTGCATGTGTGGCAGTCGCGGCAGATGGCGCAGCAGCTCCAGGGCGCGGCCGATTCGATGGATGACGCCCAGTTGCTGGCCCTGCTGCCGGCCGACGCAGCCCAGCTGGCGCAGCGGTGGCGCGCCGGCGATGACCGGCATGCGCCCGAACTGGCGGTGGTGATGCATCTGGCCGTGATGCACGCGGCGCTGGCACCGCGCATGCGCGGGCAGGGCGTGCTGGCGGGGTGACCGGCAGGCAACTCCAGCGCCGACACGACTACGACCCCGACAACGTCTTGCGCAGGTAGATCCGCTCGTGACCGGGTGGGCAATCGGGCAGTCGCCCATACACGGTGTAGCCCTGCCGCAGATAGAAGGCTTCGGCCTGCCAGTCGAAGGTATCCAGCATCACGTTGCGGGCGCCAAGCTGGCGCGCGGCGGCTTCTGCTTCCGCCAGCAGGCGCTGGCCGATGCCTTGCCCGCGCAGTTCCGGATCCACCCACAGCACATGTACCTGCAGCCAGCCGGCACAGACGTCGGCCAGCACGCCGCCGCGCAGCCTGCCGTGCTCGTCATGCCAGGCCAGGCGGACTGGGGTCTCATCGAACGCATCGCCGCCGTGGGCCTGGTTGAAGGCCAGCAGGCGCGCGCACAACGTGCGCGTTTCATCGGCGCTGGCAGTCGCCATGGCGCCGATGGGAGTGATCATGCGTCGCGGTTGCCGCGACGCATCACGCGCTGCTTCTCGATCGCCCAGTCGCGGTCCTTGGCGGCATCGCGCTTGTCGTGGGTCTGCTTGCCCTTGGCCAGCGCGACTTCGAGCTTGATCTTGTTCTTGCTCCAGTACATCGCAGTGGGCACGATCGTGTAGCCATCGCGCTCGACCTTGCCGATCAGCTTGTCGATCTCGTTCCGGTGCAGCAGCAGCTTGCGCTCGCGCCGGTCATTGGCCACCACGTGGGTGGAGGCCTGGATCAACGGGGTGATCTGTGCACCGATCAGGTAGATCTCGCCGCGCTTCACATAGGCGTAGGCATCGATGATGTTGCCACGGCCTGCGCGGATCGACTTGACCTCCCAGCCCTGCAGGGCGAGGCCGGCCTCGAAGCGCTCTTCGATGTGGTATTCGTGGCGGGCACGCTTGTTCAACGCGATGGTTTTGTTGGCCGTCGCGCTCTTTGCTTTATCCTTGCCGCTGTTCTTGCTCATTTCCGTATTGTCTCCGATTCGGGCCCGCCCGGTCGATTGCCGAAACGTCCTGTATTCATGCCTACTATCCGCCGCAGCGCCCTGGTCGAACATTCGGCCGCGCGCATGTTCGACCTGGTCAACGACGTCCAGGCCTATCCGCGCCGTTTCCGCTGGTGCTCTGCTGCCCAGATCGTTGAGGAGGGCGAGGACCGCCTGGTGGCGCGACTGGACCTGGGCCTGGGCTCGTTCAGCACATGGTTCCAGACCGAGAACACCCTGCAGCGCCCGCACAGCATTGATATGCAGCTGCGCGATGGCCCGTTCAAGCAGCTGCACGGCCGCTGGGAATTCCATGCGCTGGCCGAGGATGCCTGCAAGGTCACCCTGACCCTGGAGTTCGAACCCAGCTCGCGCCTGCTCGGTCCGGCGCTGGCGATCGGCTTCCAGGGGCTGGCCGATCGCATGGTCAACGATTTCGTCCGCGTCGCCGACGAGGGCTGAGCGATGATCGAGGTCGAGGTGGTGCTGGCCTGGCCGCAGCGGGTGCTGTCGCGCCGCTTGCAGCTGGAAGAAGGTGCGACCGTGGCCGACGCCATTGCCGCCGCCGCGCTGGAAGGCAGTGCCGATTGCCCCGCCGTCGCCGTGCATGGTGTGCTGGCTCGCCCGCAGCAGGCACTGCTGGAAGGTGATCGCATCGAGTTGCTGCGCCCGTTGCTGGCCGACCCCAAGGACAACCGCCGGCGTCGCGCACTCGGCGGTTGATTCCGGCAGCCGTATCTGCGGACGGGCAGGGGGCTCAGCGGCCCTTCTTCTTCTTGTCCTTCGGCAGGTTGCGGCCGAACTGGCGCACGGTCTGCTGGGCCAGGGCCTTGTCGTTGCCCGGGAAGTAATCGCCTTCCCAGCGGGTCACGGTGTCATTCTCGAAGAACACCACGAAGTTCTTCACTTCGGTACGACCCAGGCGGTTCACGCGCTGGCTGGAGGTGTAGTCCCAACGCTGGGCGTGGAACGGGTCGGGAATGGACGGGGTGCCCAGCAGCGCGGTGACCTGCTGCTTGCTCTGCCCGACCTGCAGCTTGGCCACGGCATCTTCCCGGATCAGGTTGCCCTGATAGATGGGTTGCTTGTAGATGATGCCGCACCCGGTGGTGGACAGGGCGACGGCGGCGACCAACAGGAGATTGCGCATCGGGACTGGCGGTTGGGGAAATCAAACCGATGATACACTCCCGGCGTGCCACCGCGACCCAATCCGAGGCAGCTGGCGCTAAATCGCCAATGAACGGAGACCTATGGAAACCCACGACCTGCGTAAAGTCGGCCTGAAGGTGACCCATCCGCGGATGCGGATCCTGGCGCTGCTCGAGCAGCGCAATGCCCAGCACCACATGACCGCCGAAGACATCTACCGCCAGCTGCTGGAGCACGGCGACGAGATCGGCCTGGCCACGGTGTACCGGGTGCTGACCCAGTTCGAGGCCGCCGGCCTCGTGCTCAAGCACAATTTCGAGGGCGGCCAGGCGGTCTACGAACTGGACCGTGGCGGCCACCACGACCACATGGTCGACGTGGACAGTGGCAAGATCATCGAGTTCGAAAGCCACGAGATCGAGGAACTGCAGCGCAAGATCGCCGCAGACCATGGCTACGAGCTGGAAGAGCACTCGCTGGTGCTGTACGTGCGCAAGAAGCGCAAGTAATCCGTTCCGGCCAGCTGGATGCGACGAAACCCCGGGCCTGCCCGGGGTTTTTCGTTGATGGGGTCAGAGCCCTTTCCGTTCAGGTAAGGGATCCGACCCCTTGCGGCCCAGCAGGATCTCCAGGTCCACCGCCTCAGCCATGGCCCGGTTGCCGGCATCACCCGGGTGGAGGTGGTCGCCGGAGTCGTAGGCCACGGCCATCCGTGAGGGATCGGCCGGGTCGCGCAGCGCCGCGTCCAGGTCGATCACCGCGTCGAACGGGCTGTCCGTGCGCAGCCAGACATTGAGCTGGCGGCGCAGGGTGTCCTTGTCCGGATGGTAGTAGTCGTCCAGCGGCGTGCCGGGCAGGGCGCCAGCGAACGGTGGCAAGGTAGCGCCCACGATCCGCACACCTCGGCGGCGGGCCTGTTCTGCCAGCGCGCGATACCCCGCCTGCAGCTCGCTCAGCGTGGGCCGGGCCTGGTTGCGGGCGAATGCGGTACCTGGCCAGCTGATGTCATTGATGCCGATCAGCACGATCACACTGGATACCGCAGGCTGGTCCAGCGCGTCGCGCCGGAAGCGGACCAGGGCGGATTCACCCATGCCGTCGCGCAGCAGCCGCCCCCCGGAAATGCCGGCGTTCACCACGGCTATGCCCCGCGCTGCCAGGCGCGCGGCCAGATGATCGGTCCAGCGCTGGTCCTGGTCGAGGCTGGCGGTGGCACCGTCGGTGATCGAATCCCCGATCACCACTACGCTGCGCGCGTCGGCGTCGGCCTCGACGTCAATTCCGGTCAGCAGCAGGCGGGCGGTGGTGCTGCTAGCTGCGCTCAGGGCCTGGGCCCGGCTCTGGTCGCCGGGGGCGATCCAACTGGTCTGGCGGCCTTCCCAATGGAACGTCTGAACGGTTGCCGGCCCCGGCACAAAGACGCTGACCTGCAATGCCTGGCGGTCATCCGTGGCCAGCGGGAGCGGATCGCTCAGCTGTTCCTGACCGGGCCGGATCAACACCCCGGGCTGGCCGCCGAAGCTGAGCGGTTGCGGGATGGCGCCCGCGCGTGCGGCCACGCTGGCCGCCCCGATCCGCAGCGGCCGGGTGCCGTAGGCATTGCTCAGCCGCACCCGCAGCCGCGGGCCGCCCAGGCTGACACGCACCGTCTGGCGGAAGGTCTGGTCCTGCAGCGTGGCCGGGAGCAGGGTCGGGAACAGGAAATCCGCGTTCCAGACCGGCTGCGGGCTGGCCTGCCAGCTGGCGACCCAGTGCGGGGCGGATGCGGCACTGGCGGCGCCGGACATGGCGAGCAGGGCGGTGGTGGTGAGCTGGCTCAAGCGGTTCATCGGGCAGTCCCGAGTGGAGGGACCGCCATGGTGATTCCGTGCTTATCTGTGAACTAGACTGCGCACGGACAATCATCTGTGAACTGGATTCATCGCCATGGCGCGACCCGACATCAACCGATCCGGCGAGCTGGAAGTGTTCGTGCGGGTGATCGAGACCGGTGGCTTTTCCGCTGCGGCCCGCACGCTGGACATGACCCCGTCGGCGGTGAGCAAGCTGGTGGCGCGGCTGGAGCAACGGCTGGGCACGCGCCTGCTGCAACGCTCCACCCGCCAGCTGCAGCTGACCCCGGAAGGCTGCGCGTTCTACGAGCGTGGCCTGCGCGTGCTGGCCGACCTGGACGAGGCCGAGCGTTGTGCCAGCGCCCATGCCGAGCCGCGCGGGCGGCTACGGGTCAACTCCAACGTGCCGTTTGGCCGCCATTTCCTGTTGCCGCTGCTGCCGGCGTTTCTTGAGCGTAACCCGCAGGTGGGCGTGGACCTGACCCTCAACGACGAGGTGATCGACCTGCTGGAGCAGCGCACCGATGTGGCAGTGCGGGCCGGGCCGCTGAAGAGCTCCAGTCTGGTGGCGCGACGGCTGGGCGCGACGCGGATGATGATCGTGGCTGCACCGGCCTACGCGCAGCGGCACGGGCTGCCACGCACTGCCGAGGAGCTGCAGTCGCACAACCGGCTGGACATCGGCCATGCCCGTGCGATGCAGGGGTGGCCGTTGCTGCAGGAGGGGCGCGAGCGGATGCTGCTGCCCAGTGGCAATGCCCGCGCCAGCAACGGCGATGCGCTGCGCCAGCTGGTGCTGGGCGGGCTGGGCATGGCGCGGCTGGCGGCATTCCAGGTGCAGGAGGACATTGCTGCCGGGCGCTTGCTGCCGGTGCTGGAAGAGGCCAATCCCGGTGACCTGGAAGAGGTGCACGCGGTGTTCCTCGGGCAGGGCGGTTACCTGCCGCTGCGAGTGCGCGCGTTCCTCGATTTCCTGGTGGAGAACGTGGATCTGGCGCGGCCGTTGGGGTGATACGGGTAGTGCCGGCCGCTGGCCGGCAACCTCACGATCATCGTCCACCGGTGTTGGGTTGCCGGCCAGCGGCCGGCACTACCGTGCGGGTGGGTTGTAGATCCACGCCATGCGTGGATAACCGTGAACAGGCCTCAGGCCTGCAGCAGCTTGCGGGCGGCGGCGCGCGCTTCCTTGCTCACTTCCACGCCGCCGAGCATGCGCGCCAGCTCTTCCTCGCGCGCCTTGTTGTCCAGCTTTTCCACTGCGCTCTGGGTCATGCCTTCCACCGGGGCCTTGCTGACCCGGTAATGGGCGTGGCCCTTGGAGGCGACCTGCGGCAGGTGGGTCACGCACAGCACCTGGCGCTTCTCGCCGAGCGCGCGCAGCTTCTGGCCGACGATGTCAGCCACCGCGCCGCCGATGCCGGAGTCGACCTCGTCAAACACCATGGTCGGCACCGCATCCAAGTCCAGCGCGGCCACTTCGATGGCCAGCGAAATACGTGACAGTTCACCGCCCGAGGCCACCTTGCGCAGGGCGCGCGGCGGTTGGCCGGCGTTGGCCGCCACCAGGAACTCGACGCGCTCGGCACCCTGCGGGTCGGGCTTGCCGCTGTCCTGTGGCTCCAGTTCGATCAGGAACTGGCCGCCGCCCATGCCGAGCTCGGCGATGATGCCGGTGGTGGTGGCCGACAGTTCGGCAGCAGCGCTGCTGCGGCTGGCGGTCAGCACTTCAGCCTGTACGCGCCAGGCGGCGGCGGCCTTGTCGATCTCGCCGGCCAGGCGCTGCAGGCGCTCGTCGGCGCCACGCAGCTGCTCCACTTCGGCATGCATGCGCTCGCGCTGCGCGCCCAGTTCGTCCATCGGCACGCGGTGCTTGCGGGCCAGGTCGTGCAGGCGGCCGAGGCGGCGCTCGTTCTCCTCGAACTGTTCCGGGTCGGCATCCAGATCGTCGTGCACGCGATCAAGCAGCGACAGGGCTTCGTGCAGCTGGATCGAGGCGTTCTCGATCAGGCCGTCCACTTCGCCCAGGCGCGGGTCGTGCTCGATCAGGCGCGACAGCTCGTGGCGCACCTGCTGCAGCAGGTCCAGCGCAGAGCTGCCGTCATCGCCGTTGAGCTGGTTGCTGGCTGCCTGGCAGGCGCTCAGCAGGGCGCTGGCGTGGGCCTGGCGACGGTGGCTGGCGCCAAGCGCGGCAATCGATTCCGGCTCAAGGTCCTCGCGGTCCAGTTCGCGCAGCTGGTGCTCCAGGAAGCCGATCCGGTCACTGACGTCGCCCTGTTGCGACAACGCCAGCGATTCATCGACCAGTGCCTGCCAGGCCGCGGCGGCGTGGCGCACCTGGCGGCGCTCGTTCTCGTTGCCGGCATAGGCATCCAGCAGGGCCAGCTGCGACGGGCGCGCCAGCAGCGCCTGTTGTTCATGCTGGCCGTGGATCTCCACCAGCAGCGAGGCCAGGTCGCCCAGCTGTGCCAGTGTCACCGGGCGGCCATTGATCCAGGCCCGCGAGCCGCCGTCGGCGCGGATCACGCGGCGCAGCTGGCATTGGTCCTCGTCGTCCAGCTCGTTGTCGGCCAGCCACTGGCGGGCGGCCTGCAGCTGCTCCAGCGCGAACTCGGCGGAAAGCTCGGCGCGTGCGGCACCATGGCGGACCACGCCGCTGTCAGCGCGCAGGCCGGACAGGAAGCCCAGTGCGTCGACCATCAGCGACTTGCCGGCGCCAGTCTCGCCTGAAACCACGGTCATGCCTGGCCCGAACTCCAGTTCGGTGGCGCGGACGACGGCGAAATCCTTGATCGAAAGATGTCTGAGCATGGGTAAGGGGGTGTCAGCAGCCGCGCAACGCTAGCACGCGGGCGCGGGAGGTCCAATGACTTGCCAAGGCGATGCGCCGCCATTATCTAGTGTCCGTGTCTCACAGGTTGATTCCATGCACGGTTCTCCCGACCAGCTTGCCCCGCGTGCGCGCCACCTGCTGCGCACGCTGATCGCGCGATATATCCAGGACGGCGAGCCGGTCGGCTCGCAGACGCTGGCGCGCGTGGCCGGCCTGGAGGTCAGCCCGGCCACCATCCGCAACATCCTGGGCGACCTGGAGGATCTGGGCCTGCTGGCCTCGCCACATACGTCGGCCGGCCGCGTCCCGACCGCGCATGGCTACCGGGTGTTCGTCGACAGCCTGCTGCAGATGCAGCCGCCGGGCGAGGGCGAGCTGGCCCGGTTGCGCCAGGAACTGGCCGGTGGCGGCAGCACCCAGGCCCTGCTCGGCAGCGCCTCGGAGCTGCTGTCGGCGATGAGCCACTTCGTCGGCGTGGTCAGCGCACCGCGGCGCGAGCAGTTCGCCTTCCGCCAGATCGATTTCGTGGCGCTGGATGGGCGCCGGGTGCTGGCGATCCTGGTATTTGCCGACAACGAGGTGCAGAACCGGGTGATCGAGACCCGGCAGGAGTTTGCGCCAGGCCAGCTGGAGCAGGTCGCCAACTACCTCAATGCGCATTTCGCCGGCCTGCCGATGGCCGAGATCCGTACCCGACTGCTGCTGGAGCTGCGCGACGCCCGGTCCGAACTGGAGCAGTTGCTGGCCCACAGCATCGAACTGGCCGAGCAGGCCCTGCAGCCGGCGGCCGACGACATGCTGGTGGCCGGGCAGACCCGCTTAATGGGCGTGCAGGACCTGTCCGACCTGGAGCGCCTGCGCGAACTGTTCGAGCTGTTCTCCAGCAAGCGCGAGATCCTGCAGCTGCTGGAGCGGACCATCCAGGCGCCGGGGGTGCGCATCTTCATCGGCGAAGAGACCGGAATGATGCCGCTGCAGGGCGTCTCGCTGGTCACCGCCCCGTATACCGCCAATGGCCAGGTGCTGGGCGTGCTGGGCGTGATCGGTCCCAAGCGGATGGCCTACGACCGGGTGATCCCGCTGGTCCAGGCCACCGCCGATGTGCTTGGCGCGGCCTTTTCACCGGCCGGACGCACGCCGGGAACATCCGACGCTTGAAACGCAGCATCCCGCCCACACTAGGGTGGGTGGAGGCGGAGAGTGACCGCCAGGGACCCAGACATGAACCACGAACATCCAGATATCGAATCCCAGCAGAGTGCCGCCGATGCGGCTGCCACCGCCGGCGTCAACGACGAAGTCGAGCGCCTGCGCGCCGAAGTCGAGCAGGTCAAGGCCGATGCGCTGCGTGAGCGCGCCGACCTGGAAAACCAGCGCAAGCGTGTTGCCCGTGACATCGAGCAGGCCCGCAAGTTCGCCAACGAGAAGCTGCTGGGCGAGCTGCTGCCGGTGTTCGACAGCCTGGATGCCGGCCTGAAGGCCGCTGGCGACGACCCGCACCCGCTGCGCGAAGGCCTGGAGCTGACCTACAAGCAGCTGCTGAAGGTCGCCGCCGACAACGGCCTGGCGCTGCTGGATCCGATCGGCCAGCCGTTCAACCCGGAACACCACCAGGCCATCAGCCAAGTGCCGACCCCGGGCGCTGCCCCGGGCAGCGTGGTGACCGTGTTCCAGAAGGGCTACCTGCTTAACGAGCGTCTGCTGCGGCCGGCGCTGGTGGTGGTGGCCGCCGACTGATCCGGCAGGGCCGGGCGGCG
Organism: Stenotrophomonas sp. Pemsol; assembly: GCF_003586545.1. Lineage (NCBI taxonomy): Bacteria > Pseudomonadati > Pseudomonadota > Gammaproteobacteria > Lysobacterales > Lysobacteraceae > Stenotrophomonas > Stenotrophomonas sp. Pemsol. Next base: position 1,394,337 of record NZ_CP025780.1, read on the forward strand.
GACAGACCCGTCACCCGACCCGACGCTGAACGCGCCGGATCGTCGGAAACACAGCGTTCGGGAGGTGGCTTGAATGTTCCACGGGCCTCCCCCACATCGTATTCATCCACCGGCCGAACGGCCGGACTGACCCCAACAAGCATCCTCAGGAGTCTCCCCCATGGGCAAGATCATTGGTATCGACCTCGGCACCACCAACTCGTGCGTGGCGATCATGGACGGCGGCAAGGCCCGCGTCATCGAGAATTCGGAAGGCGATCGCACCACCCCGTCGATCGTCGCCTACACCAAGGACGGCGAAGTCCTGGTCGGTGCCTCGGCCAAGCGCCAGGCCGTGACCAACCCGAAGAACACCTTCTACGCGGTGAAGCGCCTGATCGGCCGCAAGTTCACCGATGGCGAGGTGCAGAAGGACATCGCCCACGTCCCGTACAGCATCCTGGCCCATGACAATGGCGATGCCTGGGTCGCCACCAGCGACGGCAAGAAGATGGCCCCGCAGGAAATCTCGGCCAAGGTGCTGGAGAAGATGAAGAAGACCGCCGAGGACTTCCTCGGTGAGAAGGTCACCGAAGCGGTCATTACCGTGCCGGCCTACTTCAACGACAGCCAGCGCCAGGCGACCAAGGACGCCGGGCGCATCGCCGGCCTGGACGTCAAGCGCATCATCAACGAGCCGACCGCGGCTGCGCTGGCCTACGGCCTGGACAAGGGCGACAACAAGGATCGCAAGATCGTGGTGTACGACCTGGGCGGCGGCACCTTCGACGTCTCGGTGATCGAGATCGCCAACGTCGACGGCGAGAAGCAGTTCGAAGTGCTGGCCACCAACGGCGACACCTTCCTGGGTGGCGAAGACTTCGACAACCGCGTCATCGAGTACCTGGTTGAAGAATTCAACAAGGACCAGGGCATCGACCTGCGCAAGGATCCGCTGGCCCTGCAGCGCCTGAAGGACGCTGCCGAGCGCGCCAAGATCGAGCTGTCCAGCGCCCAGCAGACCGAAGTGAACCTGCCGTACGTCACCGCTGACGCGTCGGGTCCGAAGCACCTGAACATCAAGCTGACCCGCGCCAAGCTGGAAGCACTGGTGGACGACCTGATCAAGAAGTCGATCGAGCCGTGCCGCGTCGCCCTGAACGATGCCAGCCTGCGTTCGAGCGACATCAGCGAAGTGATCCTGGTCGGCGGCCAGACCCGCATGCCGAAGGTGCAGCAGGCGGTGACCGAGTTCTTCGGCAAGGAACCGCGCAAGGACGTCAACCCGGACGAAGCCGTGGCACTGGGTGCAGCGATCCAGGGCGGCGTGCTGGGCGGCGACGTCAAGGACGTGCTGCTGCTGGACGTGACCCCGCTGTCGCTGGGTATCGAAACCATGGGTGGCGTGTTCACCAAGATCATCGAGAAGAACACCACCATCCCGACCAAGGCCTCGCAGGTGTTCTCCACCGCCGAGGACAACCAGTCGGCCGTGACCGTGCACGTGCTGCAGGGTGAGCGCGAACAGGCCCGCTTCAACAAGTCGCTGGCCAAGTTCGACCTGTCCGGCATCGAGCCGGCCCCGCGCGGCCTGCCGCAGGTGGAAGTGTCCTTCGACATCGACGCCAACGGCATCCTGCACGTGTCGGCCAAGGACAAGAAGACCAACAAGGAACAGAAGGTCGAGATCAAGGCCGGTTCGGGCCTGTCCGAGGAGGAGATCGCGCGCATGGTCGCCGACGCGGAAGCCAACCGCGAAGAAGACAAGAAGTTCCAGGAACTGGTGCAGGCCCGCAACCAGGCCGACGCCCTGATCCACGGCACCCGCAGCGCCATCACCGAGCACGGCAGCAAGGTCGGCGGCGATGTCATCGGCAAGGTCGAGGCGGCGCTGGCTGACCTGGAAACCGCGATGAAGGGCGACGACAAGGCACAGATCGAAGCCAAGTCGAAGGCACTGGAAGAAGCTGGCCAGTCGCTGTTCGCCGCTGCTTCGGCCGACCAGGGCGGTGCCCCGGGTGCCGACGCCGGTAATGTCGGCAAGGCGCAGGATGACGTGGTCGACGCTGAGTTCACCGAAGTCAAGGACGACAAGAAGTCCTGATCCGGACCGACGCGGGACGCTGGCCACCAGCGTCCCGTTGTCGCATCAGGGTCCTGACCGCCCACCGGCGTGTCGGGGCGCCCGACGCAAGAGCGGACCTGGTTCCGCTCTTCCGCTTTGACGAATCCCGACTTTCCGGAACCCGATTCACGATATGAGCAAGCGCGATTACTACGAAGTGCTGGGCGTTGCCCGCACCGCCACCGACGACGAGCTGAAGAAGGCCTACCGTCGCTGCGCGATGAAGTTCCATCCGGACCGCAACCCGGGTGATGCGGCGGCCGAAGCCTCCTTCAAGGAGTGCAAGGAAGCCTACGAAGTGCTGTCCGACGGCAACAAGCGCCGCATGTACGACAGCCACGGCCACGCCGCGTTCGAGCATGGCATGGGCGGCGGCGGCCCGGGCGGCCCGGACATGAACGATATCTTCGGCGATATCTTCGGCAACATCTTTGGCGGTGGCGGCGGTGGTCCGCGCCAGGCCCGTCGCGGCGCCGACATCGGCTACGTGATGGAGCTGGATCTGGAAGAGGCCGTGCGCGGCGTCGAGCGCCGCATCGAGATTCCGACCCTGGCCGAGTGCGGCGACTGCGATGGCAGTGGCTCCGAGGACGGCAAGGTCGAGACCTGCAACGTGTGCCATGGCCGCGGCCAGGTGCGCATCCAGCGCGGCATCTTCGCCATGCAGCAGGCCTGCCACAACTGCGGCGGCCGTGGCCAGATCATCGCCAAGCCCTGCAAGACCTGCCACGGCAACGGCCGCGTCGAGGAAGACAAGGTGCTGTCGGTGAAGGTGCCGGCGGGCGTCGATACCGGCGACCGCATCCGCCTGCAGGGCGAGGGCGAGGCCGGCCCGGCCGGCACGCCGCCGGGTGATCTGTACGTGGAAGTGCGCGTGCGCGAGCATGCCATCTTCCAGCGCGATGGCGATGATCTGCACTGCGAAGTGCCGATCCGCATCTCGCAGGCGGCGCTGGGCGACACCGTGCGCGTGGCCACCCTCGGCGGCGAAGCGGAGATCCGCATCCCGGCCGAGACCCAGACCGGCAAGCTGTTCCGCCTGCGCGGCAAGGGCGTGCGTTCGGTGCGCAGCCGCAGCGAAGGCGACCTGTACTGCCGCGTGGTGGTGGAGACGCCGGTGAACCTCACCAACGAGCAGCGCAAGCTGCTGGAACAGTTCGAAGCCACCTTCGTCGGCGAGGAAGCGCGCAAGCATTCGCCGAAATCGGCCACTTTCATCGACGGCGTGAAGGGCTTCTGGGACCGGATGACGTCCTGAGTTCTTCAACGGAAGCGTTGAGCGGAAGCGCCGGGCCATGCCCGGCGTTCTCGTTTGCGATCTGCGATGGTTTCCGCCGGGCATGCGCCGCGATGGTGGATCCACGCCATGCGTGGACGGCGTTACCGGAAAAACGCCGCAGGTGTCTGCCCCAGCTGGCGCTTGAACATGCTGGTGAACGCGCTGGGGCTGTCGTAGCCCGTCGCCAGCGCGACATCGATGACCTTGTCGCCGATCGCCAACCGCTCCATCGCGGCCAGCAGCCTTGCCTGCTGCCGCCACTGCCCGAAGGTCATGCCCAGCTCGGTGGCGAAGCGCCGCTGGATGGTTTTCACGTCCACCTCCAGCGCCTGCGCCCAGTCCTGCAGCGTGGCGTCATCGCCGGGGTGCTTCTGCAGGTGCTGGCAGATCCGCTGCAGGCGCGGGTCGCTTGGCGCAGGCAGGTGCAACGGCAGCACGTCCATGCGGTGCAGCTCGTCCAGCAGCAGGCGGACCACGCGGCCATCGCGGCTGTCCTCGATGTGCTCGCCCTTGACCAGCGTGGCGGCCTGCAGCAGCTCGCGCAGCAGGGGCGAGACCTGCACCGCGAACGGCTCGGCTGGCAGGTGCAAGGCGAACGACGGATCGATGTACAGGCTGCGCATGTGCACGGCGGCGATGCAGTCCACCGCGTGCACCATGCCGGCCGGCATCCAGATCGCGCGGTTCGATGGGACCACCCAGCGCCCGACTTCCGACCGCACCACCATCAGGCCGGAGATGGCGTAGACCAGCTGGTGGCGCTGGTGCTTGTGACCAGGGATGTGGGTACCTACCGGGTACTGGGTGACCCGATAGGTGACCGGGCGATGCAGTGGAACCTCCCGCCAGGGCGCGGCCGGATCGACGTCACTGGCGATGTCCTTTTTGCGATAGGGCATGACCTGAACGCGGCAGAAGGGAGAGAGGGGCAACCGTAGCATGCGTGGCTCGCCCCCAACCTGACTGCGTCCATGTCCACCCTGGCTTCTCCCGCAACGACCTCACGCCCGGCGGCCCCCGGCGTGCTGGCCGCCATTTCCACCTCGCACGTCGTCAACGACATGATGCAGTCGCTGATCCTGGCCATCTATCCGGTGATCAAGGGCGGCTTCAATCTCAGCTTCACCCAGATCGGCCTGATCACGCTGACCTACCAGCTCACTGCGTCGATCTTCCAGCCGTTGATCGGTGTAGCCACCGACCGCCGCCCGGCACCGTATTCGCTACCGATCGGCATGGCCTCGACCTTGTGCGGCATGCTGCTGCTCGGCTTCGCGCCGAACTACGCGATGGTGCTGCTGGCAGCGGCAATGGTCGGCATCGGCTCGGCGATCTTCCATCCGGAGGCCTCGCGCATCGCGCGGCTCGCCTCGGGCGGCCGTCATGGCTTCGCACAGTCGGTGTTCCAGGTTGGGGGCAATTTCGGTACCGCGTTGGGCCCGCTGATTGCGGCGGCAGTGATCGTGCCGTACGGCCAGCATGCCGCGTCGTGGTTCGCAGGCGCGGCCCTGATCGGCATCGCATTGCTGACCTATGTTGGCCGCTGGTACGCGTTGCATCTGGGCACGCCGCGCCCGGCCAGTACCGCCTCGATGGCGCCGCGCCATCCACCACGCACGGTGGCCAAGGTGCTGGCGATCCTGCTGGTGCTGATCTTCAGCAAGTACTTCTACATGGCCAGCATCGGCAGCTACTTCACCTTCTACCTGATCCACCATTTCGGCATTCCGGTGGCGCAGGCGCAGCTGCACCTGTTCGCGTTCCTGGTGGCGTCCGCCGCTGGCGGCTTCCTCGGCGGCCCGTTGGGTGACCGGATCGGCCGCAAGCCGATCATCTGGACCTCGATCCTCGGCGTGGCGCCGTTCGCGCTGATGCTGCCGCATGCCGACCTGTTGTGGACGACGGTGCTGGCGGTGCTGATCGGCTTCGTGCTGTCTTCGGCGTTCTCGGCGATCGTGGTCTATGCGCAGGAGATGATGCCGCACCGCATCGGCATGGTGTCCGGCCTGTTCTTCGGTTTCGCGTTCGGTATGGGCGGGCTGGGTGCCGCCGTGCTCGGCCTGCTGGCGGACAGAACCAGCATCGAGTACGTCTACCAGCTGACCGCGTTCCTGCCGTTGCTGGGCATCGTGGCGGCGTGGTTGCCGCCGTCGCGGCCTGCTGCTCACTGAGGGGGTTTGGTTTGCAGGGCTTGCAGCCCTGCACCCGCAGAGGCAACGGCAACAGCCGAAGCGCGCTATCCGTGGATTGGCGGGGTGGGTCCGGTCGCGGGGGACGCCGTAAACCCATCCCTGAGGGCTTGGCCGCGGCATCCATGCCGCGGACACCCCTGCAACCGGACCCACCCCGCCTTCGACAGTTTTCCGTGATCTGCCGGAACGGCGTACTGCTCTGGTAGGTGTCGACGTTGGTCGACACGGTAGATCCATGCCATGCGTGGATGAATTCATTCGATGTCTGACAGATGTGTCGACCAAGGTCGACACCTACCAACAGACATCCGGAATCTGTCAAAGGCGGGGCGGTGTGGGTGGGCAGGACCGTTGGCGCCATGGATGGCGCCATCGAGCCCCCATGGATGGGTTTACGGCGTGTCCTGACCACCCACACCGCCCCGCCACCCCACGGATAGCTCGCTTTTGCCGTTGCCGTTGCCGTTGCTTGCAGCTTCGGCAGGTGCAGGGCTGCAAGCCCTGCCGAACACTCCACCGGGCGTAGAATGCGGCCATGAGCGAATCCCTTGATAACCACCTGGTCCACGGCCGCCGCCAGCGGCCGGATGGCCCGTCGCCGATCGATGTCATCTCGGTCCAGTCGCAACTTGTCTACGGCCACGCCGGCAACAGCGCCGCCGTACCGCCGATGCGCGCGCTGGGCGTGCGCGTGGCGGAAATCCCGACCGTGCTGCTGAGCAATGCGCCTTTCTACGACACCACGCGTGGCCGCGTGCTGCCCGCTGACTGGTTCGCCGACCTGCTGCTGGGCAGCCAAGAGCGTGGCCTGCCACAACGGGCGAAGATGCTGGTCTCCGGCTACTTCGGCAGCACCGCCAACGGCGCCGCCTTCGCCGACTGGCTGGACGGGATCCTGCCGGCCTGCCCGCAGCTGCGCTATTGCCTGGACCCGGTGATTGGCGACACGCACACCGGCCCCTACGTGGAACCCGGGCTGGAAGCGATCTTCGCCGAGCGCCTGTTGCCGCATGCGTGGCTGGTGACGCCGAACGCTTTCGAACTGAATCGCCTGACCGGCATGTCGGCGCTGGCCGAGGCCGATGCCATCGCCGCCGCGCGCACGCTGCTGGATCGCGGCCCGCATTGGGTGATCGCGCACAGCGTGGGCGGCACCCCGGGTGAACTGGTGACCCTGGCCGTCGGCCGCGAGGAAACCTGGCGCTGGACCTCGCCGCTGCTGCCGGTGGACGTGGCGGGTACCGGCGATGTGCTGATGTCGCTGGTGGTGTCGTTCCTGCTGCGCGGCGAATCGATGCAGCAGGCGATTTCGCGTGCGATTGCCGGGACCCATGCGGCGCTGGAGGCGACCCTGGACAACGGCTTCGAGGAATTCGACGTGGTCGCCGCCGCGCCGGCGGCGCTGGCCGAAGGCACGCGCTTCCGCGCCGAACGCGTTGCATGAGCGGCCTGGACCCACGCACGCCGCGCACGGTCGGCATCATCGGCAGCGCTGGCGCCTACGGGCGCTGGCTGACCCGCTTCTTCCAGCAGCACCTGCAGTTGCAGGTGATCGGCCACGATCCGGCCGCCCCAGGTTCGCACACGCCGGAACACCTGCTGGCGCAGGCTGATGTGCTGGTGTTCTCGGCACCGATCCGGCACACCCCGGCGTTGATCGCCGAGTACGTGCGGCAATCGGCGGGCCGCGAGCAGGGCAGGCTGTGGCTGGATGTGACCTCGGTAAAGGAGGCGCCGGTGCAGGCGATGCTGGCGTCGCGGGCCGAAGTGGTCGGCCTGCACCCTATGACCGCGCCGCCGAAGGCGCCGACCCTGAAGGGCAGAGTGATGGTGGTCTGCGAAGCGCGGCTGCAGCTCTGGCAGGCGTGGGTCGATGCGCTGTGCGCCGCGCTGCAGGCCGAGTGCGTGCGGGCCACGCCGCAGCACCACGACCAGATGATGGCGCTGGTGCAGGCGATGGTGCATGCCACCCATCTGGCCCAGGCCGGCGTGTTGCGCCAGTACCAGCCGCAGCTGGGCGATCTGGCTGCGATGATGCCGTACCGTTCGGCATCGTTCGAGCTGGATACGGCGATCATTTCGCGCATCCTGTCGCTCAACCCGGCGATCTACGAAGACATCCAGTTCGGCAACCCGTACGTGGCGCCGATGCTGGAGCGGCTGGTGGGCCAGCTGCAGGCATTGCAGGCGCAGGTCGTGCAGGGTGACGACGGTGCACGTGGTGCATTCCGCGAGCAACTGCTGTCGGCCAATCGCACTGCCTTCGGCGAGCAGGCGCTGGCGGACGGCAACTACACGTTCGAACGCGTGGGCTATCTGCTGGCTGACCTGACCGAGCGCAACGCGCTGTCAGTACACCTGCCGGAAGATCGGCCCGGCTCGCTGCGCGAGCTGCTGAACGTGTTCGAGCAGCATCGCATCAGCCTGGCCTCGATCCATTCCTCACGTACGCCTGGTGGCGAAGTGCACTTCCGCATCGGGTTCATTGCCGGCAGTGATCCGGCAGCGATCACCCGGGCGGCCGCGGAAGTGGACGCCAGCGGCATCGGGCGGGTGCTCGGCTGACCACATTCATCCACAGGCGGTGTGGATGGATCCTGAGCAAACGTGTGGATAACCTCGCTCAGCCCTTGCAGGCAAAGGCTGTCAAGATGCCTGGCGAAAAATTGGCCACGCTTTTCTGTAGGGTCGAACCATGCTCGGGCGCTTTTGGCCAAAAGCGTGTCGATCAAGGTCGAAACCTGCCAGAGCGGAGGATGGAGATCCGGTAGCGCGAGCGCGGAGCAGCACGAATGCGGTAGCGCCGGGCCGTGCCCGGCGAACCTCAAATCGTCAACCGCAGTTCACCACCACTGGTGGTGAACTCGCGCCCATTGCGCACCAGCTGGCGCCCGTCATCCAGCTCATAGCGCGGCGTGGCTTCGGAGTGGTGCCCGCTGCCGTTCGCCTCGGGCTTGAATTCGATGATGATGTGGCTTTCGCCATTACTGTCGACGGCGGGGAACTGACGGAACGACATCGCGTACCTCCTTCAGCGGATGCTGCGGGTGCGGGGCCAGCTTGGTCTTGCCGATGTTAGCCGGCCGTCATCAATCGATGAACTGCAGTCGTGCCAGTTCAGCGTACAGTCCGCCTTCGGCCAGCAGCTGCGCATGGGTACCTTCGGCGACGATACGGCCCTGGTCCATCACCACGATGCGGTCGGCCTTGAGCACGGTGGCCAGGCGGTGGGCGATGACCAGCGTGGTGCGACCGGCCATCAGCCGCTCAAGTGCCTGCTGCACGCCATGCTCGCTCTGCGCATCCAGTGCGCTGGTGGCCTCATCGAGCAGCAGGATCGGCGCATCCTTCAGCAACGCGCGGGCGATCGCCACGCGCTGCTGCTGGCCACCGGACAGGCGTGCGCCGCGCTCGCCCAGTTCACTGTCGTAGCCTTGCGGCAATGCCCGCAGGAAGCCATCGGCCTCTGCTGCACGTGCGGCGCCCTCGACCTCGGCGTCGCTGGCCTGCAGCCTGCCGTAGCGGATGTTGTCGCGTGCACTGGCTGCGAACAGCGTCGGCTGCTGCGGTACCAGTGCCAGCTGCGCGCGCAGCTCGGCCGGATCGACCTGGCGCACGTCGATGCCATCCACGCAGATGCGGCCGCTGGCCGGATCGTGGAAGCGCAGCAGCATCGACAGCACCGTGCTCTTGCCTGCGCCCGACGGGCCGACCAGGGCCACGGTCTCACCCGGGCGGACATGCAGGTTGAAGTGGTCCAGCGCGGCCTGGTCCGGGCGCTGCGGGTAGTGGAAAACCACGTCGTCGAACTGGATTTCGCCGCGTAGCGGTTGCGGCAGTGCGTGCGGCTGCGCCGGCGCACGGATCTCGATGTCTTCCTGCAGCAGCTCGCCGATACGGCCCATGCCACCGGCCGCACGCTGCAGCTCGTTCCACACTTCGGCCAGGGCGCCCACCGAGCCGCCGCCGATCAGCGCGTACAACACGAACTGGCCCAGCGTGCCGGCACTGAGGCGGCCGTCGATGACATCGTGCGCGCCCAGCCACAGCACGCCAACGATGGCGCCAAACACCAACAGGATGGCACTGGCGGTAACCAGCGATTGCGCACCGATGCGCCGGCGTGCGGCACCGATGGCATCGCCCAGCGCCTTGTCAAAGCGCCCGCGCTCATAGGGCTCGCGCGCATGCGCCTGCACCGTGCGCACGGCGCCCAGCGTCTCGCTGGCCAGGCTGTTGGCATCGGCGATGCGGTCCTGGCTGCTGCGCGCAACCGTACGCAGCTTGCGCGCGCCGACGATGATCGGCAGCACCGCCAGCGGGATGCCGAGCAGTGACCACGCGGCCAGCCGCGGGCTGGTGACGAACAGCATCGCCAGGCTGCCGACCACGGTTACGCTGCTGCGCAGGGCGACCGACATGGTCGAGCCGACCACGCTGCGCAGCAGTTCGCTGTCGGCGGTCAGGCGCGAGACCAGTTCGCCGCTGCGGCTGCGGTCGTGGAAACCGGCGCCGAGCTGGATCAGGTGTGCATACAGGCGGCTGCGCAGGTCGGCGACGACCTTCTCGCCCAGCAGCGACACGAAGAAGAACCGTGCGGCCGTCGCCAGTGCCAGCACCACCGCCACCAGCATCAGCAGGGCGAAGGCACGGTTGATCTGGCCACCGCTGGTGAAGCCGTGGTCGATCATCTGCTTCACGGCGGGGGGCAGGCTCAGCGTGGCGGCCGAAGAGACCGCCAGGGCAAGCAGCCAGGCGGTGAACAACCCGCTGTGGCGGCGCACGAACGGCCACAACGTCCGCAGGCTGCCAAGGCGGCGCAGCGGCGGGGTCGAGGCAGGGGCGTCGTCCTTGTCAGTCATCCTGGTTGTCGTCTTGTATGCGGATACGGTCACGGGTGGCGTCGCGCAGGCGGATTTTCAATGCATCGACCTGATCGGCCGGCAATTCGGCCCGCAGGCACACGCCGTTGGCATCGAACTGTTCATCGAGTTTCCCGGCGCCGAAGGCGGGCAGGGTGGCGTGCAGGATGCCCAGGTCCTCGAAGCCGGCCAGCAGCTGCAGCCGGGCCATCGCCACCAGGGGCAGGCGGGGGGCGGTGCGCAGGCACTCGGCGGCAGCGCCACCGTAGGCGCGCACCAGTCCACCGGCGCCCAGCTTGATGCCGCCGAACCAGCGCGTCACCACCACCATCACACGGTCGAAACCCTGGCCATCGATTGCCGCCAGGATCGGTCGTCCGGCCGTTCCAGCGGGCTCCCCATCATCGCTGGAGCGGTAGTCCTGGCCGTACCGGTAGGCCCAGCAGTTGTGGGTCGCGTCGGCTGCTGCAACCTGCTGCAGGATCGCCATGGCCGCTGCGGCGCTGTCGATCGGCGCAGCATGGGCGATGAAACGACTGTGTTTGACTTCCAGCGTGTGGCTGACAGGCTGGTCGAGGGTATCGAGCATTCCCGTCATTCTACGGGGTCGCCGGAGGTCACGTTCTGCTTCAGTCGTCCAGCAACGGGCGCAGGTCGCGCGGCAGGCGGGCTTCCGGATACTGCTGCACGTAGCGCTCCAGGCTGGCGCGGGCCAGATCGCGCTGGCCGTCGTCGCGTCGCGCGCGGATCTTCTGCAGCCACTGCCGGCGCGGCAGTCGCGCGTCGGCGTCCACCTCGGCCTGCACGGCATCCGCGCTCAGGCCCGCGTCGCTGCCGCGGCGCATGATGCCCGGTGCGGAACGGCTGGGCGCCTCACGCTTCATCGAGGTGATCTCCACCCGATCCAGCGCCTGCGTCCGCTCCGCCTCGGCGGCATTGGTTGCCGGTGCCGCGGCCGTGCGTGCGTTCATTGCCCCGGACGCTGCTGGCGCGAATGCCGGTGCGGGTGCGGGTGCCGAGTAGGCGGCCGGTGCAGGTGGCGCTGGCGGCGCTGCAGCCGGAGCGGGCGGGAGCGCCGCAAAGGAGGTGTCGGCGGCCGCATCCGCGGCCATGGACCGTGCAGCCTGGGCCGGCGCTTCAGCGGTCTTGGCCGGCGCAGGCTTGTGCGCACGCGCGATGGCCGGTGCCGGGGCAGCGGAAACAGGTGCGGACTCGGGTGCTGCCGGAGCAGCGGCTGGTTCCGCAACCGCCACTGCGCTGTCGGCTGAACCACTTCCAGCGGCCTGATCGGCAGCCGCGACGTCTTCTGCCGCAGCCGGTGCTGCGGCAACAGCAGTCTCGCCCGCCGGAACCGGTGGCGGTTCAGGACGCAGCTGCCAGGCGATGCCGATGGCGAACACCATCGAAGCGGCGATGCCGAACACCGCTGGCCAACGCGGGCCTGTGCGCTGCTTGCGCGGCGCCTCGGGAGAGGCAACAACATCGGTACCCGGAGCGTCAACCGCGGCACGTGCCGCGGCCAGGATGGCGGCGTCCAGTGCGGCCGGTGGTGCCTGCTCGGCGCGACGGCCGAGCAGCCGGGCCAGCTCGCGTTCTTCCGGCGTCAGCGGTTCGTCTCGGTTCATGCGTTCAATCCCGCACGCAGCTTGTCCATCGCATAGCGCAGCCGCGATTTCACGGTTTCCCGGCCTACGCCGGTGATCTGGCCGATCTCCTCCAGGCTCAGTTCCTGATCCAGCCGCAGTTGCAGCACTTCGCGCTGCTCCGGCGGCAATTGCTCCATCGCCAGCTGGATGCGGCGACGTTGTTCGAATTCGGAAAGTTCGGCTTCCGGGGTCTGCCCGTCCTCGATCGCGGCCAGGCGCAGGTCGGCGTCGGCCGGTGCGGCAGGGCGATGGCGGGCGGCGCGCCAATGGTCGTTCAGGCGGTTGTGGGCGATGCGGAACAGCCAGGTGCTGAACGCTGCTTCGGGCTGCCACCCGGCACGGGCGCTGATCACCCGCTGCCAGACGTCCTGGAAGATCTCCTCGGCCAGCGCGTTGTCGCGCAGTTGGCGCAGCAGGAAACCGAACAGTCGCTTGCGATGGCGCGCATACAGGCTTTCGAACGCGCGCAGGTCGCCGCCGGCCCAGGCCAGCATCAAGGCTTCATCGGTTGGCAGTGCGCTGGCTTCCACGGCGTACAGGGTAAGGCCTGCAGGCGATGGCGCATAGCCGGTGGCAGGGGCGGGCAGGGCGAGGGTCATGGCTCGGAAGGGGCTGCAGACAGCAGGAAAAACGTACGGGCGCACGATTCGGGGTTTACGGGCTTCCATTGCCCCCCGGGTGGCGCGCTATGCTCGTCGGCTCAGGGGAGGCGACGCATCGACGGCGCCAAGAGATTGTCATTTGTCCACGCATGCTGAACCGGCGGAAGAGCCACCACACGAGGCCGTGCTGAGCACGGCGCTGGTGCGCGCGTTGCATGCGCTTTTGCCGGAAACGGCCTTGGTCCGCGTCGGCTGGGACGACCCGCAGCTCGGGCGTGGTCAGGGCGGGTGGCCGGCCGACGGGGCGGCAGGCGCGTTCACTGCGCCGGGCATCGGCGAGGGCTCCCATGGCTGGGAACATGACGGTGCACGCCTGCAGTTGTCGGTGGAAGGCGCCGTGCCTTCCGCGGCGTGGTGGGGGCTGGCCCGTCAGGCCATGGAACTGGCACTGCAGCGTGGCCGCCAGGCCGGGCAGATCAAGGCGCTGGAAGAAGCTGAACGGTTGCAGCAGGCGCTGTTCCAGATCGCCGATCTGGCCGGCGCCGATCTGGAGATGTCGGAGATGCTGCGTCACGTGCACGGCGTGCTCGGCACGCTGATGTATGCGGAGAACTGCTACATCGTTGAATACGATGATGTGCGTGACCAGATCCGCTTCCTGTACTTCGCCGACCAGGTCGACGATTTCGTCGCCGACCCGACGCAGAGCCATGACGCCGCCGAGATGCCGCGCAGCTTGACCGTCGCGCTGCTGCGCCATGGCAAGCCGCTCAGCGGACCCTCGCGCGAACTGCTGGCGCGCGTGGTCGAGCAGGAGCACGACCCGCAGCGTGGCCCCGAAAGCCTGGACTGGCTGGGTGTGCCGATGCTGCGCGATGGCCGGGTATGCGGCGCGATCGTGGTGCAGAGCTATGAGCTGGCGGCCCGTTATGGCGAGGCCGAGCGGGCGTTGCTGGGCTTTGTCGCGCAGCACGTGCAGACTGCGATGGATCGGCGCCAGGCGCAGGTCCGGCTGGAGCAACAGGTGGAGCGGCGTACGCTGGAACTGCAGCGCGCCAACCACAGCCTGCAGGATGAAGTGGCGGAGCGCCGGCGCGCCGAGCAACTGCAGACCGCGCTGTACAACATTGCCGAAATGGCGATGTCGGCCGACAGCCTGGCCCAGTTCTACGGGCAGGTGCATGGCGTGGTCGGGCGCCTGCTCGATGCGCGCAACTTCTATATCGCGCTGGTGAACGGAAGCGGCAACGGCCTGGACTTCGTCTATTCGGTGGACGAGCACAATGCCAGCCGTGCACCTCGTCCGTTCAGTCGCGGCCTGACCGAATACGTGGTGCGCAACCGGCGGCCCCTACTGGCCTCACGCGCCCAGATCGATGCGCTGCTGGCCAGTGGCGAGGTGCGTGAATCCGGCGCGCGCTCGCATTGCTGGCTGGGCGTGCCGCTGCTGCGCGATGACGAGGTGGTCGGTGCGATCGTGGTGCAGAGCTACAGCGAGAACAGTACGTTCAGCGTGCACGATCAGCGGCTGTTGACGTTCGTTGCGCAGAACATCGGAACCGGGTTGGCGCGCCAGCGCGACCAGCAACGGCTGCGTTTGGCGCATGCCGAACTGGAAAAGCGCGTGGAGGAACGCACGCGTGAGCTGGCCGAGGTCAACGAGAAGTTGCTCGGCCAGATCGGCGAGCGCCTGCGGGCCGAGCAACGCCTGACCCATCAGGCCATGCACGATGCGCTGACCGGCCTGCCCAACCGGCTGCACCTGCTCGATCGCCTGCAGGATGCGCTGGCGCTGGCCAAGCGCGAGGGTGGGCCGGTGTTCGCCGTGCTGTTCCTCGACCTGGATCGCTTCAAGCTGGTCAACGACAGCATCGGCCACGCCGCGGGTGACCGCATGCTGGTGGAGGTGGCCAAGCGCATCGTATCGATGGCCGGTGCCGATGATGTGGTGGCACGGCTGGGCGGTGATGAATTCGCGGTACTGCTGCAATGCCCGCAGGGCCTGGCACAGGCACTGGATTTCGGCCAGCGCCTGCTGCTGGCACTGCAGGAGTCGATGTGGATCGCCGGCCGCGAACTGTTCCCGTCCGGCAGCCTGGGCATCGCGCTGTGGAATCCGCGCTACCGTACCGGCGAGGAGCTGCTGCGTGATGCGGACGCGGCGATGTACCGGGCCAAGGCGCAGGGCCATGACCGCTGCGCGATCTTCGACGAGGACATGCGTGAACAGGCCATGCGCAGCCTCGACCTGGAAGCCGATCTGCGCCGCGCGATCAACAACCGTGATTTCGTTCCGTTCTTCCAGCCGATCGTGCGCCTGTCCGATGGCGAAGTGGTGGGACATGAGGCATTGCTCCGCTGGCAGCACGAGCGTCGTGGCCTGCTGTTGCCCGGCGCGTTCCTGGAGCTGGGAGAGGAAAGCGGCCTGATCGAACAGGTCGACTGGCTGATCTACGAGCAGGTCATCGCGCGCCTGGCCGAAGGTGGGCAGAGCTATGTCTCGGTGAACGTTTCGCCGCGCCATTTCCGCTCGGCCGAGTTCAGCGACCGCCTGTTCGGCCTGCTCGACGCGTGTGGCGCCGATCCGCGCCGGCTGCGGCTGGAGATTACCGAGGTCGCGCTGCTGGACGATGCGCCGCACACGCTGCGCATCCTGCAGGGCCTGCGCGAGCGTGGCATCCAGGTGCAGCTGGACGACTTTGGTACCGGCTTTTCTGCGCTGTCCTACCTGCACCGATTCCCGATCAGTACATTGAAGATCGACCAGAGTTTCATCGCCGGCCTGCACGGGCCGGAAGTGCAGAGCACGCGCGCGCTGGTCGAAGGCGTGCTGTCACTGGCCCGCACCCTGGGCATCGAAACCATTGGCGAAGGCATCGAGACCGAGGCGCAGCGGCAGACACTGCGCGAACTCGGTTGCGACTATGGCCAGGGCTACCTGCTGGGCCGTCCCGCACCGTGGGCGCGGACGCTGGCGTGAGCCACCGCGACGGTTCACTTCAGCGCAGAGCCGAGCGACGTTTCTCGTCGATCCACTTCGAGGCCTGCGCCGGCTGGTAGTTCTGCATCCACACCAGCATTTCCTCGATGTCCGAGCCGTACCAGAGGTCCTGGCGCTGGTCCGGATGCAGGAAACGCTCTTCCACCATGCGGTCGATCATGCCGATCAGCGGCGCGTAGAAACCTTCCACATCGAGGAACGCGCACGGCTTGTTGCCGATGCCCAGCTGGCGCCAGGTCAGCATCTCGAAGATCTCTTCCATGGTGCCGAAGCCACCGGGCAGGGCAACGAAGCCATCGGCGAGGTCGAACATGCGCGACTTGCGCTCATGCATCGAGCCGACGATCTCCAGTTCGGTCAGGCCGCGGTGGGCCACTTCCCAGTCGGCCAGCTGGCGCGGGATCACGCCGGTCACCTCGCCGCCAGCGGCGAGCACGGCGTTGGCCACGGTACCCATCAGGCCAACGTTGCCGCCGCCATACACCAGGCGCAGGCCATCGCGGGCAATGCGGTCGCCCAGTGCAATGGCGCGTTCGGTATAGGCCGGCTTGCTGCCAGCGTTGGAACCACAGTACACACAGATCGATTTCATGGATCTTCTGTCTCTTGACCGGAAACGAAAACGCCCCGTCACCGACCGCAAGGCGGTCAGAGACGGGGTGCCCTTGGATTATGAGCCCTTCTGTAGAGCCGAGCCATGCTCGGCTGCCCTTCGTTCAGATCACGGCAAAGGCCAGCCGAGCATGGGCTCGGCTCTACGTAAGCGATGGCTTACGCCGCCGCGGCCTGCTCGCGGCGCGGGCCTTCACGCAGGGCACGGCCCACCATGGCCACCAGCAGGTCCAGCTCCTGGCTGTCCATGCCGAAGTGCGGGGTGAAGCGCAGCGAGTTCTCACCACCGTGAATCACGTTGATGCCGTGCTGGCGCAGCCATTCCTCGGTGGAGTTGGCGCCATAACACTTGAACTGCGGGGCCAGCTCGCACGAGAACAGCAGCCCGGTGCCCTGCACCTTGGTGATCAGGCCGCCCAGCTCGCTCTTGAGCTGTTCCAGCTTGCGCACGGCCTCGGCACCGCGCTCGGCGATGTTGGCGCGTACCTGTGGGGTCAGCTGCGCCAGGGTGGCGCAGGCGACGTCCAGCGCACGCGGGTTGCTGGTCATGGTGTTGCCGTAGATGCCCTTGCGGTACAGCTGCGCAGCATGCTCGGTCACCGCCAGCACCGACAGCGGGTACTGCGCGGCGTTGAGCGCCTTGGAATAGGTCTCCATGTCCGGCGGGTCAAGGCCTTCAAAGCCCGGGTAATCGACCACCGACAGCACGCCATGCGCGCGCAGGCCGGCCTGGATCGAGTCGAGCAGCAGCAGGCTGCCATGCGCACGGGTCAGCTCACGGGCAACGGCATAGAACGACGGCGGCACCGAACGGCCCGGGTCGCCTTCGCCCATCACCGGCTCCAGGAATACGGCTTCGATGAACCATTGGTTGCGTGCAGCATCCTCGAACACCTTGCGCAGGCCGGCCTCGTCGTAAGGCGCCACGGTGATCACCGAGTCCTCGCCACGGTAGCTGGCCAGGTGCTGCATGTAGCTCTTGCGGCTGGAATCCGAATAGAGGGCAGGGCGGTCGGTACGGCCATGGAAGCTGCCCTTGACCACCACGCGCTTGATCGTAGCGCCGGCGTGACGTGCGCCAGGATCGGTCTGCAGCTTGGCGTTGACGTCGGCGATGCGCGCGGCCAGGCCGACGGCTTCGGAGCCGGAATTCAGGCACATGAAACGGGCGAACGGGCAGCCGCCACGGCGGTGGCCGATCTCGGCGCGCAGGGCGGTGATGAAGCGCTGCTGCGACAGGCTGGGGGTCATGATGTTGGCCATCACCTGTGGGCGCGCCATGGCCTCCAGCACGGCGTCCGGGGTGTGCCCGAAGCCGAGCATGCCGTAGCCGCCGGCGTCGTACAGCACGGCGCCCTTCAGGGTGACCACCCATGGGCCGCGCGCGGCCAGCGCCACGTACGGGGTCACCGCGTCATCGGCATAGAAATTGACGAATCCGTCCTGCATCGCGTCGATCTGTGCCTGTTCGTCCTGCGCCAGCAGCGGCCCCAGGTCGGCCTGCACGCGCGCGAACTCCTCGGCGGCGGCGTCCACTGCGGCGATCAGCTGCGGGTGGTTGGCGGACAGGGCGGTCAGGGTGGCATCGTCCAGGCCGGTGGTGAGGCGGGTGCCGGGCTGGTTGCGCAGGGGGGCGAGGCGTTCGATGAAGCTCATTGCAGATCTCCTGAAACAATGGGTCGCACGGGCCATCAAAAGCAAAACGCGCGTCATCACGCGCGCTTGGGGCAGGCTCGTGCAGCGGACTTCCGGTTCGATGCTAGCACTTGTTTTTTTGCGCGATAACCCCGTAGAAACCTGCTGCATAGCAGCATTTTGCGCGACGTTCGCCGCGAAGTGCGCCGGCTCGCAGACGCTGGACGTACAATGCGCGCCATTGTCGACCTGTTGCCGCCCACCGCCTTGAAGAAGTCCGATTTCCACTACGACCTGCCGGCTGAACTGATCGCGCAGGCTCCCCTGGCCGAACGCTCCGCCAGCCGCCTGCTGCTGGTACCGCCGGCACCTGCCGCCTTCACCGACCTGCAGGTGCGTGACCTGCCGTCGCTGCTGCAGCCGGGCGACCTGCTGGTGTTCAACGACACCCGGGTGATTCCGGCGCGCCTGTTCGGGCAGAAGGCCAGCGGCGGCCGCGTGGAGATCCTGATCGAGCGCCTGCTCGGCGGTCAGCAGGCGCGTGCGCAGGTCGGCGCCAGCAAGTCGCCGAAGGCCGGCAGTCGCATCGCGCTGGATGCCGGTGGCGAAGCCGAGGTGCTGGGCCGCGATGGCGAGTTCTACGTGCTGCAGTTCCATGTGCCGGAGTCGCTGGAGCAGTGGCTGCTGCATGCCGGCCGCCTGCCGCTGCCGCCCTACATCCAGCGCGAGCCGGGCGTGGACGACCGCGAGCGGTACCAGACCGTGTTCGCGCGCGAGGTAGGCGCGGTGGCGGCACCGACCGCCGGCCTGCATTTCGACGAGCCGCTGCTGGCGGCGCTGAAGGACAAGGGCGTGGAGTTCGGCCACGTCACCCTGCATGTGGGTGCGGGCACCTTCCAGCCGGTGCGCGCCGATGACCTGAAGGACCACGTTATGCACCGCGAGTGGCTGAACGTCGGCGCCGAACTGGTGCAGCAGGTGCGGCGCACGCGCGCCGGCGGCGGCCGGGTGATCGGCGTCGGCACCACCGTGGTGCGCGCGCTGGAAAGCGCGATGCGCGATGGCGAGCTGCTGCCGTTCGCCGGCGAGACCCAGATCTTCATCACCCCGGGCTACCGCATCCGCAGCGTCGACGCGATGGTGACCAATTTCCACCTGCCGGAAAGCACGCTGCTGATGATGATCTCGGCGTTTGCAGGCAAGGACCGCGTGTTCGAGGCCTACCGGCACGCGATCGAGCAGCGCTACCGCTTCTTCAGCTACGGCGACGCGATGCTGCTGTTCCCGCAGGCGGAGTAGGGGCTGACCTCTGCTTGCTTGTGGTGGGTGCGCACCGTTGGTGCGCACTTGCAGGTGCCTGGAGACCAGGAAAGCCACGCATGGCGTGGCTCTACTGCCGTGCCGTTCAGGCCTGAATGGGCGGTCGAGCCGGTTTTGGGAGACAATGAGCAACTATTTGCCCGAATGACCGCTCCATGTCCCGACTGCAGTTCCAGCTCCAGACCCGCGATGGCCGTGCCCGCCGTGGCCGCCTGACCTTCCCGCGTGGCACGGTGGAAACGCCGGCCTTCATGCCGGTGGGGACCTATGGCTCGGTCAAGGGCATCCTGCCGGACCAGGTGCGGGCGCTGGGCGCCGAGATCATCCTCGGCAACACCTTCCACCTGTACCTGCGCCCCGGCCTGGACATCATCGCCGACCACGGCGGGCTGCACGGCTTCTGCCGCTGGGATGGCCCGATCCTGACCGACTCCGGTGGTTTCCAGGTGTTCTCGCTGGCCCATCGACGCAAGATCACCGAGCAGGGCGTGACCTTTGCCTCGCCCACCGACGGCGCCCGGGTGTTCCTCGGTCCCGAGGAGAGCATGAAGATCCAGAAGGTGCTCGATTCGGACATCGTGATGATCTTCGACGAGTGCACCCCGTACCCGGCCACCGAAGACGTTGCCCGCCGTTCCATGGAGCTGAGCCTGCGCTGGGCCCAGCGCAGCCGCAACGCGCATGACGAGCTGGGCAACGACGCGGCCTTGTTCGGCATCGTCCAGGGGGGCGTGCACACCGACCTGCGCAGCCGGTCGGCCGACGCCCTGCAGGCGATCGGCTTCGACGGCTACGCCATCGGCGGCCTGGCCGTGGGCGAGCCGGAGCACGAGCGCAACGCCATGCTCGACCACCTGGATCCTGAGCTGCCGGGCGACCGCCCGCGTTACCTGATGGGCGTGGGCCGGCCGGAGGACCTGGTCGAGGGCGTGGCACGCGGCGTGGACATGTTCGACTGCGTGATGCCGACCCGTAATGCGCGCAACGGCCACTATTTCACCTCGTTCGGCACCGTTCGCATCCGCAATTCCCAGTACGCGCGGGACATGGACCCGATCGAGCCGGGCTGCGGCTGCGTGGCCTGCACCGGCGGTTACACCCGGTCCTACCTGCGCCACCTGGACCGCTGCAACGAGATGCTGGCGCCGATGCTGGGCACCCTGCACAACCTTTTCTATTACGAAAAGCTCATGGCCGACATCCGTGCCGCGATCGAGGCGGGAACCTTCCTGGCCTTCCGCGAGTCCTTCTACGCGGCACGCGGAGCGGTGGCCCCGCCGCTGTAACCCCGACGCCCCCTGCCGAACGGCCCAAGGACGAACGCCCGGGGCCGTGGCATACTTCAAGGCTGACCCAGATCCGCGGTCGACACCCCCGCCCCTCAAGGGACGGGAGCGCCGCCCAACCAAAGGACCAACGATGAACCTGCTTGCTTTCCTGATTCCCGCCGCCCACGCCCAGGCCGCCGGCGGCCAACCGCAGGGCATGGGCCTGACCACGCTGCTGTTCCCGATCATCCTGATCGCCATCATGTACTTCCTGATGATCCGCCCGCAGATGAAGCGGCAGAAGGAGCACAAGGCCATGCTGGAGAAGATCAAGCGCGGCGATGAAGTGCTGACCAACGGCGGCATCGCCGGCAAGGTCACCGACATCGGCGACCACTTCATCACCGTCGAAGTGGCCGACAACGTGCGCATCCGCGTGCAGAAGGGTGCTGTCGGTAGCGTGCTGCCGACCGGCACCCTGGATTCGGCCAAGTAAGCCACTCCCTTTCCGAAGCACAACCGCGGCGCCGGGGATGGCGCCGCGCGGGACCCAAGCAATGCTCGAATTTCCACGCTGGAAGTACGTCGTCATCCTGATCGTACTGGCGCTCAGCGCGCTGTATGCGCTGCCCAACATCTACCAGAAGGACCCGGCCATCCAGATCACCGCCAACCGTGGCGGGCAGATCGACGATGCGCTGCGCGACCGTGTGCTGGCCGACCTGAAAAAGGCCGGCATCGCCACCATCGGTGCCGAAAAGGAAGGGGAAAGCCTGATCGTCCGCCTGTCGGACCTGAAGTCGCAGTCCGCTGCCAGCGACGCCCTGCGTGACACCGTCGGCGAGAAGTACACCGTGGCGCTGAACCTGGCTTCGACCGTGCCGGACTGGCTGGCCAACCTCGGCGGTCGCCCGATGGTGCTGGGCCTGGACCTGCAGGGCGGCGTGCATTTCGTGCTGCAGGTCGACCAGAAGGCTGCCCTCGACAAGCGCCTGGATGCCTATACCGAAGACGTGCGCAGCACCCTGCGTGACGCGCGCATCGCCTACCAGTCGGTGGAACGCCGCGCCGACAACAGCATCGTGGCCAACCTGAGCCCGTCCGCCGGTGACGACGCCGCGCAGCGCGCCCGTGCCGCCCTGGTCAAGGCACAGCCGACGCTCGGCTATGACGTCAGCGGCAACCGCATCACGGTCACCGTGCCGGAGACCGAGATCACGCAGATCGCCAACGGCGCCATCGAGCAGAACATCAACACCCTGCGCAACCGCGTGAACCAGCTCGGCGTGGCCGAGCCGATCATCCAGCGCCAGGGTGCCGACCGTGTGGTCGTGCAGCTGCCGGGCGTGCAGGACACCGCCGAAGCCAAGCGCATGATCGGTGCCACCGCCACCCTGGAATACCGTGCGGTGGTTGAAGGAAATGCGCAGGACGCCATCAACTCCGGCCGCATTCCGCCGGAAGCGAAGGTCTACCAGCAGCGTGACGGCCGCGGCCCGATCCTGCTGAACAAGCGCGTGATCGTCACCGGTGACCAGATGGTCGGCGCGCAGGCGGTGACCGATTCGAACAGCGGCTCGCCGGCGGTCAGCGTGACGCTGAACAACGTCGGTGGCCAGCGCATGTTCGACTTCACCAGCGCCAACGTGAACAAGCCGATGGCGGTGGTCTACACCGAGCGCGTGCCGACCGTGACCGTCGTCGACGGCCAGGAAGTGCGTGGCTTCAAGGTCAACGAGGAAGTGATCTCGGTGGCCAACATCAACGGCGTGTTCGGCAAGAACTTCCAGACCACCGGCCTGCAGAAGAAGGAAGCCGAAGACCTGGCCAAGCTGCTGAAGTCGGGTTCGCTGGCTGCGCCGATGGACTTCGTCGAGGAGCGCGTGGTCGGCCCGAGCCTCGGCGCCGAGAACGTCAAGAACGGCATGCGCGCGGTGGTGTTCGCGTTCCTGTTCACCCTGGTGTTCTTCAGCGTGTACTACCGCATGTTCGGTGTGATCACCTCGGCAGCGATGCTGTTCAACCTGCTGATCGTAGTGGCGGTGATGTCGCTGTTCGGTGCCACCATGACCCTGCCGGGCTTTGCCGGCCTGGCGTTGTCGGTCGGCCTGTCGGTGGACGCCAACGTGCTGATCAACGAGCGTATCCGTGAAGAGCTGCGAGCCGGTGTGCCGGGCAAGACGGCGATCGTGACCGGTTACGAGCGTGCCTCGGGCACCATCCTCGACGCCAACCTGACCGGCCTGATCGTCGGCGTGGCGCTGTTTGCATTCGGTACCGGTCCGCTGAAGGGCTTCGCGCTGACCATGATCATCGGTATTTTCGCCTCCATGTTCACCGCGATCACCGTGTCGCGTGCGCTGGCGACGCTGATCTACGGCCGTCGCAAGAAGCTCCAGAACGTGGCCATCTGACGGGACGACACGCACAATGAAACTGTTTCCGCTGCACATCCTCCCGAACGACACCAAGATCGACTTCATGCGCTGGCGCCATGTCGCCATGGCAGTCACCATCGTGGTGTTCCTGGCCTCGGTCGCCATCATCGGCATCAAGGGCTTCAACTACGCGCTGGACTTCACCGGCGGCACCCTGATCGAAGCCCGCTTCGACAAGGCGGTGGATGTTGAGCAGGTCCGCACCAAGCTCGAGCAGAGTGGCTTCGAAGGCGCCCAGGTGCAGAGCGTGGGTGGCAACACCGACCTGCTGATCCGCCTGGCCCCGCACGGCGAGCATGCTCCGGGTACCGGCGACGCCGCCCACGAGGACAAGGCCACGGCCGCTGCCGTGGTGAAGGCGTTGTCCACTGCCGACAATCAGGCCACCGTGCTCCGCAACGAGTTCGTGGGCCCGCAGATCGGCAAGGACCTGGCGATGAATGGCCTGTATGCCACCATCTTCATGCTGGCCGGCTTCCTGATCTACATCGCAGTGCGCTTCGAGTGGAAGTTCGCGGTCACCGCCAGCATCGTGGCGATGTTCGACCTGATCGTGACGGTCGCTTACGTGTCCCTGCTGGGCCGTGAGTTCGACCTGACCGTGCTGGCCGGCCTGCTGTCGGTGATGGGCTTTGCGATCAACGACATCATCGTGGTCTTCGACCGCGTCCGTGAGAACTTCCGCAGCCTGCGCGTGGATTCGATGGAAGTGCTGAACCGTTCGATCAACCAGACGCTGTCGCGTACGGTGATCACTGCGGTGATGTTCTTCCTGTCCGCGCTTGCCCTGTACCTGTACGGCGGCAGCTCGATGGAGGGCCTGGCCGAGACGCATATGATCGGTGCGGTGATCGTGGTGCTGTCCTCGATCCTGGTGGCAGTGCCGATGCTGACGATCGGTTTCCTGCGCGTCAGCAAGCAGGACCTGCTGCCGAAGGCGAAGGACGTTGAGGCCCTGGCCCGTCGCCCGTAACCGTTCGCGCTGCACGCAACCCACAGAGAACCCCGCGCAAGCGGGGTTTTTTGTGTTGCAGGGCTTGCAGCCCTGCACCCACGGTAATGCCGGCCGCTGGCCGGCAACAGCAACAGCAACAGCAACAGCAACAGCAACAGCAACAGCAAGAGCGTGCCTTCCGTGGGTGGGCGGGGCGGTGTCGGAGTGCGGGGACGCCGCAAGTACGTCCGTGTAGGCTTGGCAGCCGCATCCATGCGGCTGACACCCCGCACTCCGACACTGCCCCACCTCTGACAGATCCCCACGGCTGTGGGTAGGTGTCGACCTGGGTCGACACATTTGTCAGAAATCGAAACAATTCTGGGGTCAGATCCGTTTTCCTTCAGAAAACGGATCTGACCCCAAGAGCTGTTCCGACAGATCGCGGAAGACTGTCAAAGGCGGGGTGGGCCCGGTTGTGGGCCTCAGTAGCCCGGCTTTTGACGTTGCTGTTGAGGTTGCCGGCCAGCGGCCGGCACTACCGCAGGTGCAGGGTGCAACCCTGCAAAAGAAACACCACCCTACGCCAGCGTCGGTTGTGCATTCGGCCCCCGCGCACTACGATCCTGCGGTTCGCGCGCGTGCGCGCCCTTACTCCTGCTGAGCGCCCCGCGCGCCGCATCTGCCAACCCGAGGTATCCATGGTCATCAAACCGCGCGTCCGCGGCTTCATCTGCGTCACCACCCACCCGACCGGCTGCGAGGCCGCGGTCAAGCAGCAGATCGACTACATCCGTGCGCGCCCGCCGATCCAGAACGGTCCCAAGCGTGTGCTGGTGATCGGCGCGTCCACCGGCTACGGCCTGGCTGCGCGCATCACCGCTGCCTTCGGCAGTGGTGCTGCCACCCTCGGCATCTTCTTCGAACGCCCGGGCAGCGAGACCAAGCCGGGTACCGCGGGCTGGTACAACTCGGCCGCGTTCCACAAGTACGCCGACGAAGCCGGCCTGTACGCCAAGAGCATCAATGGCGATGCCTTCTCCGATGAAGTGAAGGCGAAGACCATCGAAATGATCAAGGCCGATCTGGGCCAGGTCGACCAGGTTGTCTACAGCCTGGCAGCGCCGCGCCGCAAGCACCCGAAGACCGGCGAGATCATCAGCTCCACGTTGAAGCCGATCGGCGAGCCGATCACCCTGCGCGGGCTGGATACCGACAAGGAAGTGATCACCGAGACCACCCTGCAGCCGGCCACTCCGGAAGAAATCGCCGGCACCGTCGCGGTGATGGGCGGCGAGGACTGGCAGATGTGGATCGATGCGCTGGCCGATGCCGGGGTGCTGGCCAATGGTTGTACCACCACGGCCTTCACCTACGTGGGCGAAGAGATCACCCAGGCGATCTACTGGAATGGCTCGATCGGCGCGGCCAAGAAGGACCTGGACACCAAGGTGCTGGGCCTGCGCGAAAAGCTGGCGAAAATCGGCGGCGACGCACGCGTGTCGGTGCTGAAGGCCGTCGTGACCCAGGCCAGCTCGGCCATTCCGACCATGCCGCTGTACCTGTCGCTGCTGTTCAAGGTGATGAAGGAAAAGGGCACCCACGAAGGCTGCATCGAGCAGCTCGACGTGCTGTACGACATCCTTTACGGCGGCAAGTCCGATGGCGTGGCGGTCGATCGCCTGCGCCACGACCTGGTCGATGGCGACGGCCACACCGTCGCGCTGGTCGATGAGGAAGGCCGCCTGCGTGCGGACTACAAGGAAATGGCCGCAGACGTGCAGGGCAAGGTGGTCGCGCTGTGGCCACAGGTGACCAACGAGAACCTGTACGAAATCAGCGACCTGGCCGGTTACAAGGCCGACTTCCTGCGTCTGTTCGGTTTTGGCGTGGAGGGCGTCGACTACGAGGCCGACGTCAACCCGGACGTGAAGATCGGCAACCTGGTCGATATGACCTGATCAGGCAGAAGGCCGGCGAAAGCCGGCCTTCTGGTTTGTGTAGAGCCGAGCCATGCTCGGCTGCTCTTCGCTTGAGTCCCGCAGCCGAGCATGGCTCGGCTCTACAGAGAGGCATTACCCGAATTCGAACCCCATCTCCGGCAACGCCGGGCCGACAAAGTCGCCCTGCACGTAATCCACGCCGGCACTGAACAGCAGCGTCATCGAGTTGGCATCGCTGACGAATTCGGCGATGGTGCGGATGCCCGCTTCCTGAGCACGCGCAGTGATCTGGCTGATGCGGTCGATGTTCTCGCGGGTGGCAGCCAGGTCGCTGGTGAAGCCCCGGTCCAGCTTGAGGAACTGCGGCTGGAAGTGGGCCAGCAGCTGGAACGAGTCCAGCCCGGAACCGAACTGCTCCAGGCCGATGCGGCAGCCCAGTGGCGCCACTTCGGCAAGGAATTGCTGTGCACTGCGCAGGTGGGTGAACACCTTCGCTTCCGGTGCATGCAGCCACAGCCGTTCGCCGGGCACGCCCTGTGCCTGCAGTTCGCGGTGCAGGGTGGCGATCATCTGTGGGTCATCGAACGATTCCGGCGTGACCTTCACCAGCACCTGGGTGGCATGACCCGCACGTGCGCGTTCGCCCAGCACCGCGATCGCCTGCGAAACCACCCAGCGGTTGATGTCGGCCAGCAGGCCGTGTTCCTCGGCGATGCCCAGGAACGCGGTCGGGCTCAGCAGCTCGCCGTTGTTTTCCAGGCGCAGATAGGCTTCGTACAGTTCCAGTGGTTCGCCCTGCAGGTTCAGCACCGGCTGGTAGTGAAGCTGGAAACCGTCGCCGGCCAGCGCCTCGCGGATGCGCGCCACCCAGCGCTGCACACGCTCTTCCTCGACACGGTCGGCGGCAGCCGGGTCGAAGATGCGGCAGGTGTTACCCAGCTCGGCTGCAGCCTGGGTGCATTCGCTGGCGCGCGCCAGCACCTGGCCGATGCTGGCGATCTTCTCACCGACCTGTACGCCACCGATGCTGACCGTCACCGTGGCCGAGCGTGCGCCGATGCTGAAGACGTGCGCGGCGTAGGCTTCTCGGATGCGCTCGGCCAGCGCCACGGTCTGTGCGTAGGGTCCGGCCTGCAGCACGGCGAAATTGTGTTCGCCGAAACGGGCCAGTTGCGCGTCCTCGCCAACCACTTCGGCCAGCAGGGCGGCGAGGGCGCCGATCAGGGTATCGGCCGAGGCCAGGCCGATATCCGGCAGCAGGCGCGCGTAGTGGTCCGGCTCGATCAGCAGCAGGCCGAACTGGCCCTCGCTGCGCCCGGCCTGGGCCACCGCGCTTTCCAGCTGCAGCATGAAGGTCGGGCGATTGAGCAGGCCGGTGACCTGGTCGCGCTGGCGCAGGTCCTCGACCTCGCGTGCCAGCTCGGGGTCGAACTCCATGCGGCGGCGGAGCACCACCTGCAGGCAGGACTCGCCTTCGTAGGTGGCCGCCGCAAATTCCATCGTCGCCGGGAACGCACTGCCGTCCTGGTGGCGCGCGTCGAGCTGGTACTGCGGCGGCGGCGCCTCGCCACGGCTGAGGCCCTTCAGCAGCTGCTTGAAGCCCTCCACGTGTTGGGCAGCGACCATGTCCAGCAGCGAAATGCCTTCGATGTCGTCGAATTGCTCGTAGCCGAACATCTCCAGGTAGGCGTCGTTGGCGCGGATGTGCATGCCTTCATGCACGTAGGCGATGGGGTCGCGCGAGGAGGCGATCAGCGCGTCGCAGCGGCGCTCGGTCTCGCGCATCTGCGCCTCGATGCGGCGCAGGCCGCGGCGTGCCTGCAGGTCGACCCACTGGTCGCGGACCACGGCGAGCAGGTGCTCGGGGCGCTGGCGCAGGGCGAGGGCACGGATGCCATGGCTGCTGGCCTGCACCAGTTCGTCCTCGTCGATGCGCTCGGCCAGCAGCACCAGCGGGATGTCCTTGCCGCTGGCGGCGATGTGCTGGGCTGCCAGCTGCAGCGGAATGCCCTGCGACGGCGAGGCCAGCACCAGGTCGATGGCCTGGCTGGTCAGCACCTGGGCCAGCTCGGCCGCATCCTGCGGGCGCCACGGGCGTACCGCGATGCCGCTGTTGCGCAGGGTGCTGACGATGGCTTCGGCATTCTCGCCGCTGTCATCGACGATCAGCAGGCGGATGGTGATGTCGTTCGCGTTCTGCATGCACTGCTCCCCAATCTGCGAATCTAGATACACGATGCGCGGCGAACCGTCCATGCGCGTACCCCTTGCGCGCATGGAACGGCGAAGTGGTTCACACCACGCCGCCCGCTGCGTGGCCGCTTGCCCAGGCCCATTGGAAGTTGTAGCCGCCCAGCCAGCCGGTCACGTCCAGCACCTCGCCAACGAAGTGCAGGCCGGGGACGCGCTTGGATTCCATCGTTGAGGATGACACTTCGGCGGTGTCCACGCCGCCCAGGGTGACCTCGGCGGTGCGGTAGCCTTCGGTGCCGCTGGCCACCAGCGGGAATGCGCCCAGCAGCTGCGCAGCCTGGCGCAGCACCGGCTCGTCCAGCTGGCGCACGGGGCGGTTGGGCAGCCAGTGCTCGCACAGCCGCTGTGCCAGCCGCTTCGGCAGTACCTCGCCCAGCACCGTGCGCAGCTCGGCGGCGGGGCGGTCGCGCTTCATCTGGCGCAGCCACTCGCCGGCATCCTGGCCCGGCAACAGGTCCAGCTCCAGCGCATCGCCGGGCCGCCAGAACGAAGAGATCTGCAGGATGGCCGGACCGCTCACGCCACGGTGGGTCAGCAGCATGAAGTTCTGGAAGCTCTTGCCGTTGCAGCGCGCTTCGATCGGTAGCGCCACGCCGCTGAGGTCGGCCAACCGTTCCTGGTGCTTGCCGCTGAGGGTCAGCGGCACCAGCCCGGCGCGGGTCGGCAGCACCTGGTGGCCGAACTGGCGGGCCACTTCATAGCCAAAGCCGCTGGCCCCCATGCTGGGAATCGACAGGCCGCCGGTGGCAACCACCAGCGAGGCGCAATGGAACAGCCCGTGCGTGGTGTGCACGCGGAAACCATCGCTGCCATGCTCGATGCGCTGCACGCTGCAGTCGGTACGGATCTGCACGCCGGCCGCCTGGCATTCGTCCACCAGCATCTTCACGATCTGCTTGGAGGAGACATCGCAGAACAGCTGCCCCAGTTCCTTTTCGTGATACGCGATGCCGTGCTTGTGCACCAACTCGATGAAGTGCCAGGGCGTGTAGCGGGCCAGCGCCGACTTGCAGAAGTGCGGGTTGGCCGACAGGAAGTTGGCCGGGGTGGTGCCGGTGTTGGTGAAGTTGCAGCGGCCACCGCCGGACATCAGGATCTTCTTGCCGACCTTGTTGGCATGGTCGATCACCTGCACCTGGCGGCCGCGCTGGCCAGCCGTGATCGCGGTCATGAGCCCGGCTGCGCCGGCGCCGATGACCACCACGTCACAACGGATCGTGTTCATGCCTTGGCGCGCTTGCGCCAGGTCGGGATCACGTCGAGCTGCATCTGATCGTTGAGCAGTTGCACTTCACCGTCCTGGATCAGCACGCTCCAGCGCATCGCGCGCTGGATCTGCTGGCCCCACAGCTCTACGAAGGCACCGTCGAGATCGACCACCGAAAGATTGTCGAAGCGCGCCAGGCCCTTGCCCTGCTTGCCCCACCAGATCTCCGAGGCGTTGCCGCCATAGTTGACCACCTGCACCTGGCGGCTGCGGTTGCTGGCCTTGCGGATGCGCGATTCGTCCGGATGGCCCAGGTCGATCCACTGCAGGATGTCGCCGGTGTAGTCGTGTTCCCACAGGTCGGGTTCGTCATCGGTGCTCAGGCCGCGGCCGAACTCCAGGCGGTCGCCGGCGTTCAGCGCGAAGGCGAGCAGGCGCACCATCAGGCGCTCGTCGGTCTCGGACGGATGCTGGGCCAGGGTCAGGTTGTGGGTCGCGTAGTAGCCGCGATCCATGTCGCTGATCTGCAGTTCGGCCTTGCGGATGGTGGCGGTAAGAGCCATGGGGGGTCCGTGGACTAAAGACGACAATGATAGAGGTTTGCTCCGGGGGTGTCCGTGGCCGGGCTGTCTGCGCAGCGTCAACGGTGGCACGCTTGCGTTCTTTCCCGTGGCCGGAGTGGACGCCATGACCTTGCCCAGCCGACTGCAGTTGCCGCCCGGGCCCTGGGCCACCCTGCTGGATGGCCTGTGTGCACGTTTCCCGCGCATCGCGCCCGCGCAATGGCAGGATCGCTTCGCGCGTGGCCGTGTGCTGGATGCGCAGGGCAGGGCGCTCACTGCGGACACGCCCTGGCAGGTCGGGCGGGAGATCCAGTACTTCCGCGAGGTGGCCGACGAACCGGTGATTCCCTTTGTCGAGACCATCGTCCATCTGGATGCGCACCTGCTGGTGGCCGACAAGCCGCATTTCCTGCCGGTGACACCTGCGGGTGGGCATGTGCGCGAGACGCTGCTGGCGCGGCTGGTCGCCCGCACCGGCAATGCCGATCTGGTACCGCTGCACCGGCTGGATCGGCTGACGGCCGGGCTGGTGATGTTCTCGACCCAGCGAGCGTCGCGCGATGCTTACCAGCGCCTGTTCCGTGATCGGCGCATCGAGAAGGCCTATGAGGCCCTGGCACCGGCGCTGCCGGGGCTGGCGTTTCCGTTGCAGCGGGACAGCCGGTTGGTGCCGGGCGAGCCGTTCTTCCGCATGTCCGAAGTGCCCGGTGAGCCCAATGCGCGCAGCCGGATCGAGCTGATCGAGGCCGAAGGGCCGATCTGGCGCTACCGGCTGCTGCCGGAGACCGGCCGCAAGCATCAACTGCGCG
Organism: Stenotrophomonas sp. Pemsol; assembly: GCF_003586545.1. Taxonomy (NCBI): domain Bacteria; kingdom Pseudomonadati; phylum Pseudomonadota; class Gammaproteobacteria; order Lysobacterales; family Lysobacteraceae; genus Stenotrophomonas; species Stenotrophomonas sp. Pemsol. The sequence continues at coordinate 1,425,005 of NZ_CP025780.1, forward strand.
TGCACATGGCCATGCTGGGGGCGCCGATCATGGGTGACGACCTGTACCCGCAGCTTCGGCAACGTCCGCCGAACGTCGCCGAGGCGCCGCTGCAGCTGCTGGCGCGGGCCCTGGCCTTCGACGACCCATTGAGCGGCGAACGACGGGCGTTCAGCAGCGGCCGCAGCCTGAGCCTTCCGGCTTAGCGCGGCCAGGCGCTCAGCGGGCCGGGCGTCGCGCCAGCCAGCGGTCCAGCTCGGCGGCGAACAGCTGCCGGTCGCGGGGCCCCAGGGGCGGCGGTCCGCCGGTCTGGACCCCGGCGCCGCGCAGTTCCTCCATGAAATTGCGCATCGACAGCCGCTCGGCCATGTTGTTCGGGGTGTACAGCTGGCCGCGCGGGTTCAGCGCCACGGCCTTCTTCTCCAGCACCAGCGCGGCCAGCGGGATGTCCTGGGTGACCACCAGGTCACCGGCGCCGACCCGCTCGACGATGGCACTGTCGGCCACATCCAGCCCCTGCGGTACCTGGATCGAGCGCAGCCAGCGCGACGGCGGGGTGCGGATCCACTGGTTGGCGACCAGGGTCAGCTCGATCCCGACCCGTTCGGCGGCCCGGAACAGGATGTCGCGAATGACGGTGGGGCAGGCGTCCGCGTCCACCCAGATGCGGGGAGACGCGTGTTCAGTGGGGATTTCAGCTTCAGTCATTTACCCAGTGTAGGGTAGGAAAAACCTGAATGGGGGCTCGGGGTTAGCCGCGATTGGCTGCCAACCCTTGTCACGCCTAGCGGGTGACGTGTTCCCATGAACGTCGGGACTATCGCTTTTTGCAGAAAACACGCGTATCGTGCGACCCACTGTGTTTGCTAGGGTCACCGTGAATCGTGGCCTGGTGCAGTTGATCTCACGATCCGCTCATCGATCCGCTTTACCAACGCCTGCAACTCAGTCTCGGCCCCGATACCCGGCGGCTGCGATTTTTTTCAACATGTGTTTCAGGAGTTAGTAAAATGTCTGAACGTCAGACCGGCACCGTCAAGTGGTTCAACGACGCCAAGGGCTTCGGCTTCATCACCCCGGAAAGCGGCCCGGACCTGTTCGTGCACTTCCGCGCGATCCAGGGCACCGGCTTCAAGACCCTGCAGGAAGGCCAGAAGGTTACCTTCATCGCCGTCCAGGGTCAGAAGGGTATGCAGGCTGACCAGGTGCAGGCGGTCTAATCCGTCTGCTACCGTTGGGTAGCCAGAACGCCGGAGGCGAGAGCTTCCGGCGTTTTTTATTGCCCGCTGTTTTTTGTAGAGTCGAGCGTGGCTCGACTCTACAAAGGGCATGCAGCCGGCGCGGTAGGATGGCGGCCCTTCCCAAGGATCGTCCGCATGCGCATCGTTCATCACCTGGAAAACTCCCGTTCCCTGCGCGTGCTGTGGATGCTGGAGGAGTTGGGGCTGGACTACGAACTGCGCCGCTATCCGCGCGATCCGAAGACGCTGTTGGCGCCGCCGGAACTGCGCAACGTGCATCCGCTCGGCAAGTCGCCGGTGCTGCAGGATGGCGAGCTGGTACTGGCCGAGTCCGGGGCGATCCTCGACTATCTGGCTGACCGTTACGACACGCAGCGCCAGCTGTCGCCGTCACCGATGCCGGCCGACGGCACCGAACGCATCGCGTACCGCTACTGGCTGCACTATGCCGAAGGCTCGGCGATGCCGCCGCTGCTGCTGACCCTGGTGATGGGCCGCATCCGTAATGCGCCCATGCCATTCTTCGCACGCCCGATTGCACGCAGCATTGCCGACAAGGCCGAGCGGGGCTTCGTTGGGCCGCAGCGGCGCCTGCACCTGGACTGGATGGAGCGCCGCCTGGCCGAAAGCCCATGGTTTGCCGGCGAGCGCTTCAGTGCGGCCGACATCCAGATGAGCTTCCCGATCCAGGCTGCTGCCGCGCGCGGTGGCGGTCTCGACGGCAAGCCGGCACTGCGTGGCTTCCTCAAGCGCATCAGCGAGCGGCCTGCTTACCAGCGCGCCGAGGCCCACGGTGGCCATCTGCAGGCGCTCAGCGGCAATTGACGTCGGCGGCGGTCGCCCCCACCTCCAGAGTCATGGATACCGACAGCCCCCGTTTCGACAACCGCCTGCTGCATGCCCTGCCGGGTGACCCCGAATCCGGCCCGCGTCGCCGTGAAGTGCTGGGCGCGGCCTGGTCGCCGGTGATGCCGACGCCGGTGGTGGCGCCCACGTTGCTGGCGTGGTCGCCTGAGATTGCCACGATGCTCGGCTTCGATGCTGCCGAGATCGAGAGCGAAGGCTTCGCCGATGTATTCGGCGGCAACGCGCTGTACGCCGGCATGCAGCCATGGGCCGCCAATTACGGTGGCCATCAGTTCGGCCATTGGGCCGGCCAGCTCGGCGATGGGCGTGCGATCTCACTGGGCGAGCTGGTGGCACCCGATGGCCGCCACTGGGAGCTGCAGCTGAAGGGGGCCGGGCCGACGCCTTACTCGCGCGGTGCCGATGGACGGGCAGTGCTGCGCTCGTCGGTCCGCGAGTTCCTGTGCAGCGAAGCGATGCACCACCTGGGCGTGCCGACCACGCGCGCGTTGTCGCTGGTCGGCACCGGCGAAGAGGTGGTGCGTGACATGTTCTATGACGGCCACCCGCGTGCCGAGCCTGGCGCCATCGTGTGCCGGGTGTCGCCGTCGTTCCTGCGCTTTGGTTCCTTCGAACTGCCGGCGTCGCGGGGTGAAACCGCCCTGCTGCAGCAGCTGGTCGATGCCTGCATCGCGCGCGACTTCCCCGAGCTTGAAGGGCAGGGCGAGGCCCTGTACGGCGACTGGTTCGCGCAGATCGCGGTGCGCACTGCCGAGATGATCGCGCACTGGATGCGTGTCGGCTTCGTGCACGGCGTGATGAACACCGACAACCTGTCCGTGCTCGGTCTCACACTGGATTACGGCCCCTGTGGCTGGGTCGAGGATTTCGATCCGGACTGGACGCCGAACACCACCGACGCCCAGGGGCGCCGCTACCGCTTCGGCACCCAGCCGCAGGTGGCGTACTGGAACCTGAGCCGATTGGCCCAGGCGCTGTCGCCGCTGTTCGCCGATGTCGCACCGCTGCAGGCGGGCCTGGCGGCCTTCCAGTCCACCTTCGTGGCCTGCACGCGTCGCGATGCCGCGGCAAAGCTGGGGCTGGCCGCGGCCGACGATGACGACCTGCAGCTCTACCAGCGCTGGCAGCAGCTGATGCAGGAGGGTGCCATGGACATGACCCTGGCCTGGCGCGCACTGATGCGCATCGACCCGTCGGCAGCGGACGCTACGGTTCTGGACGCGGTGTACTACGACGAGGCGCGGCGACAGGCAGTGCAGGCACCGTTGCAGCACTGGCTGCAGGACTACGCGGAGCGCCTGCGCAGCGATCCGCTGCCGGCCAGCGAACGCGTGGCGAAGATGACGGCGGCCAACCCGCTGTACGTGCTGCGCAACTGGTTGGCGCAGGAAGCGATCGACCGCGCAGAGCAGGGTGACCTCGGCGGTGTGCATGCGCTGCAGGACGTGCTGCGCGACCCATACACCGAACGCCCGGGGCTTGAACACTTCGCCGGCAAGCGCCCGGCGTGGGCCGACAACCGCGCCGGCTGCTCGATGCTGTCCTGCAGTTCCTGAGGGTGGGTTTCGGCAGGGCTGCGCCCTGCACCCGCAGAGGCCAGGTCAACAGCCAGAGCAAAAGCTGGATTCCGTGGTTTGGCGGGGCGGTGTCGGAGTGCGGGGACGCTGCAAGTACGTCCGTGTAGCAACTGTGTTGACGGAGGGGCCTGGCCCCTCCATGAGACGGGCACGGTAG
>NZ_CP025780.1:1428925-1623236 GCF_003586545.1 Stenotrophomonas sp. Pemsol
GCGGCCCACGCCGGCTCTCGACACCTACGCTGACAGATTTCCATCAGATAAGGCTTGGCAGCCGCATCCATGCGGCTGACACCCCGCACTCCGACACCGCCCCACCTCCGACAGATTCCGGCGGCTGTTGGTTGGTGTCGACCTTGGTCGACACGGTAGATCCAGGCCATGCGTGGATGCTCTTCATTCAATTCTCGAAATATTCGATTTCGATGGAGATTCATCCGCGCATGGCGTGGATCCACGACAGATCGCAGGACTCTGTCGAAGGCGGGGTAGGTCCGGTTGCGGGGGCGTGAGCCGCATGGGCCCGAGGCACGCCTCGGGCGGGTTGGGCAGGACGCCCAACCCCGGTCTTGCCGTGTGCGCAGGACAGCGCACACGAGCAAGCGGCGACCGAGCTTACATGGGTGAGGGCGCTTTGCTTGCGACGCACTGCTTCGCAAGCGCCCGAACGCACAGCCGCCAGCGGCTGGGCCGGGCCCCGGAGGGGTACTTGCAGCGGCCCCCGCCACCGGACCCACCCCGCCATCTCACAGAATGCACGCTGTTGCTGTTGCCGTGGAGGTTGCCGGCCAGCGGCCGGCACTACCGCAGGTGCCGGGCGCAGCCCGGCCGAACACCCCCAACAGGCAGCCGGCGCCCGGAACGGGTACCCTATGCCGCCATCAGATAGCCAATGTGACATGACCGACGCCATCGTCGCTCCGCAGTGGGCCTCCCGCCTGCGCGACATCGCCGACTTCCCCAAGCCCGGCATCCTGTTCAAGGACATCATGCCGCTGCTCGCCCACGGCGAGGACTTCCGCGGCGCGATCACCGCGATGGCCGACCGTTGGCGCGACCAGAAGCTGGACGCGGTGGTCGGCATCGAATCACGTGGTTTCATCCTCGGCGCCGCGATGGCGCTGGAGCTGGGCGTCGGCTTCGTGCCGGTGCGCAAGCCGGGCAAGCTGCCGGGCCAGGTGCTGCGCGAGGAATACACGCTGGAGTACCGCAGCGACTGCATCGAAGTGCACGCCGACGCGCTGCCGGGCGGTGCCCGTGTCGCGATCATCGATGACGTGCTGGCCACCGGCGGCACGCTGGTCGCTGCGTTGTCGCTGGTGCGCCGCCTGGGTGTTGAAGTGGTCGGCGCCGGTGTGCTGGTCGAGCTCGATGGCCTGGGCGGCCGGGCCCGCTGGGAGGCGGGCTTGCCACTGCACACCGAACTGGTGTTCTGATCGAAGGGTGAATGCCAACCAAGGTTGGCATCTACCAGAGCGAAGAGCCGGGAGCCGGTCGTTGCCAACCGTGGTTGGCAACCCGGCTTCAATCACATCATCCGCACGCGGAAGCGACGGCCCTTGATCTTGCCGGCTTCCAGCCTGGCGACGGCCTTGTTGGCCTGTTCACGCGCGATCGCCACGTAGGAGCGGGTCGGGAAGATCGCGATCTTGCCGATGAACTTGCTCGACAGGCCGGCATCGCCGGTCAGTGCGCCGAGGATGTCGCCCGGGCGCAGCTTGTCGGTCTTGCCGCCGTCAATCCGCAGGGTGCGCATCGCCGCCTGCGGCAACTCGGCCGGGCGCGAGGTCGCCAGTGGCGTCTTCTGCCAGTCCAGTGGCTGACCCAGCTGTGCTTCGATGGCTTCGGCGCGGGTCTTCTCGCGGCCGGCCACCAGGCTGATCGCCAGGCCGCTGGCACCGGCGCGACCGGTACGGCCCACGCGGTGCTGGTAGCTCTCCACGTCGGTCGGCAGTTCGTAGTTGATCACCGCCGCCAGCTCTTCCACGTCCAGTCCGCGCGCGGCGACGTCGCTGGCGACCAGCACGTTGCAGCTGCGGTTGGCCAGCCGCAACAGCACTTCCTCACGGTCGCGCTGCTCCATGTCGCCGTGCAGGGCGAGTGCGGAGAAGCCGAACTGCTGCAGCGAGTTGGCCACTTCGTCCACGTCCTTGCGGGTGTTGCAGAACACCACCGCCGATTCCGGCGCGTACTTCAGCAGCAGGCCGGCCAGCGCCTTCTGGCGATGCGCCGGTTCCACCTCGCAGAACAGGTGGCGGATGGCCGGTGCCTGGTCGGCACCTTCCACGGTCACCTCCACCGCGTCGCGCAGCAGGTCACGCGCCATGGCGCGGATGCTGTCGGGGAAGGTGGCGGAGAACAGCAGGCTCTGGCGATCCCTGTGGGTGCGGCCGGCGATCTCGCGGATCGGCTCCTCGAAGCCCATGTCGAGCATGCGGTCGGCCTCGTCCAGCACCAGCGTGCGCACCGCGCCAAGATTCAGCGCGCGCTTGCGTGCCAGCTCCTGCACGCGGCCGGGCGTACCCACCACCACGTGCGGGTCGTGGCCTTCCAGCGAGGCCAGCTGCGGGCCCAGCGGCACGCCGCCTACCAGCAGCAACAGCTTCAGGTTGGGAATGCCGGTGGCCAGCTTGCGGATCTGCTTGCCGACCTGGTCGGCGAGTTCGCGGGTCGGGCACAGGACCAGCGCCTGCACGCGGATCAGGCTGGGGTCGACGGCCTGCAACAGGCCCAGTCCGAAGGCGGCGGTCTTGCCGCTGCCGGTCGGCGCCTGTGCGATCACATCGTGGCCATCGAGGATGGCCGGCAGGCTCTGCGCCTGCACGGGGGTGAGGGTGGTGTAGCCGAGGGCGTCCAGGCCGGGCTGCAGGGCCGGGCTCAGCGGCAGGGTCGAGAAGTCAGTCATGGCGCATTGTACCTGCCTGCGCGGCAGCGCCCGTCCTGGGCCGCCATCCACGCATGGCGTGGATCTACGGGTGGGTGCCGACCGTTGGTCGGCACGCCCTGCTCAGCCCAGCACCGCCAACACACCCTGGTGGATCGCCAGGCCACCGAACAGCAGCCAGGCGAACAGGATCAGCGCCAGCAGCAGTGGCTTCAGGCCGGCCTGGCGCAGCGCCGAGACATGGGTGGTCAGGCCCAGCGCGGCCATCGCCATCGCCAGCAGCACGGTATCCAACTGCACCAGCCCGGCCTGCAGGCTGGCCGGCAGCAGGTGCAGTGAATTGAAACCGGCCACTGCCACGAAACCGAACGCGAACCACGGCACTACGATGCGCGCCTTGCTGCCGTCGGCGCCGGCCTTGCCGCCACGCGCCAGCCACAACGACAACACGACCAGGAACGGCGCCAGCAGCATCACCCGCACCATCTTGGTGATCACCGCGGTATCGGCGGCGGCTTCGCTGACCGCGCGGCCGGCGGCCACCACCTGCGCCACTTCGTGCACCGTCGCACCAGTGAACAGGCCGTACTGCCGCGCGTCCATCGCCAGCCAGCCGTGCGACTGCACCAGCGCATACAGCGCCGGGTACAGGAACATCGCCAGCGTGCCGAACACCACGACGGTAGAAACCGCGACAGTGACCTGCGCAGCGCGGCCACGCACCACCGGTTCGGCGGCCATCACCGCTGCCGCACCGCAGATCGCGCTGCCGGCGCCGATCAGCATTGCCGCCTCGCGTTCCATCTTGAACACACGTACGCCCAGCCAGCAGGCCAGGCCGAAGGTGCTGGCGACCACCAGCACGTCCATCAGCACGCCGCTGACGCCGACATGGCCGATGTCCTGGAAGGTCAGGCGCAGGCCGTACAGCACGATGCCGGCGCGCAGCAGCCAGTGCTTGGAGAAGCCGACACCGGCCGCGCTGCTCGGCGCCAGCCGCGGGTAGAGGGTGTTGCCGACCACGATGCCGGCCACGATGGCGACGGTCAGTGCACTCAGGCCATGCGCCTGCAACCAGGGAAGCTCGGCCAGGTACAGCGATGCCGCCGCGATCAGGCCCACCAGCAGAAGGCCGGGCAGGCGCGGCTGCCAGCGTTGGCGCAGGGCGGGCAGGGACCAGGAGGAGAGAGCGGGGGCGTTCATGGCAGGGGTAGGGCTGTAGTGACGGGGCAAGCGTGCGCCTTCGTCCATGACCTGTAAAACGAATAATATGGGTGAAACCTACCTATCAAGCGGGTAAATGCCATGCGCTTGACCTTGCGCCAGCTGCAAGTCTTCGTCGCAATCGCCGACCACGGCAGCACCACCGCCGCCGGCCAGGCCATCGCGCTCTCGCAGTCGGCCAGCAGCGCCGCCCTGCAGGAACTGGAGGCGCACTTCGGTACGCCGCTGTTCGACCGCATCGGCCGTCGCCTGGCGCTGAACGGGCACGGCCGCGCACTGCTGGAGCCGGCGCGCACCCTGCTGGTCAATGCCGCTGATCTGGAGCGGCAGCTGGCCGCCGGCGGAGACCCGTCGCAAGGGGCACCGCTGCGGTTGGTACTGGCCGCCAGTACCACCATCGGCAACTACCTGCTGCCGCAGCGCATCGCTGAACTGCTGCGGCAGGCGCCGCAGGCCGAAGTCGACCTGCGCATCGACAACAGTGCTGGCGTAGTCGCCGCCGTGCAGCGCCTGGACGTCGACGCCGGCCTGATCGAAGGCCCGTGCCATGAGCGCGGTTTGCAGGTCACGGCCTGGCAGCAGGATCCGCTGGTGATCGTCGGCGCCGCCGACGCCCCCCCGCGCTGGTCGCTGGACGAACTGCGCCGTGCCCGCTGGCTGCTGCGCGAACCCGGCTCCGGCACCCGCGGAGCAGTGGAACAGGCGCTGTTGCCGCACCTGCGCGGCTTTGCCCAGACCCTGCAGCTGGGCAATACCGAAGCGATCAAGCAGGCCGCCATCGCCGGTCTCGGCCTGGCCTGCCTTTCCCGCCACGCGCTGGAAGAGCCGCTGGCCCTGGGCCGGCTGCGCGTGCTGGAGACCCCGCTGCCGCCCCTGCAGCGCACCCTGTGGTTGGTACGGCATCCCGGCAAGCAGTGGCTGCCGGGGTTGCAGGCGTTGCTGGGGGACGTGGAGTAGCAGGGATCGGTCTTGCACTGCGCGAATTCCACGAAGGGGTCAGAGCCCGTTGCGCAGCAACGGGATCCGACCCCGACAGATCGACAGGCCTTGCAGCGCTCATCCACGCGTGGCCTGGATCTGCCGTGTCGACCAAGGTCGCCACCCACCCGCGCAGAATGCCGTTCCGACAGATCGCGGGAAACTGTCAGAGGCGGGGCGGTGTGGGTCTGCAGGACCGTTGGCGCCATGGATGGCGCCATCGAGCCCCCAAGGAGGGGTTTACGGCGTGTCCTGCAGACCCGCACCGCCCCGGCATCCCACAGGAAACCAGCTTTTGACGTTGCCGTTGAAGTTGCCGGCCAGCGGCCGGCACTACCGCCGGTGCCGGGTGCAACCCGGCCGACGCCCCCAACCCGTACAATATCCGGATGCCTCTGATTACTCTGCAGAACGTCGACTTCAGCGTCGGCGGCCCGTTGTTGCTGGAAAAGGCCGAACTGTCGATCGAGCCGGGCGAACGCATCGCCTTGATCGGCCGCAACGGCGCCGGCAAATCCACCCTGCTCAAGCTGCTGTCCGGCGATCACAAGCCCGATGACGGGGAAGTCCGCGTGCAGCAGGGCGTGCGCGTCACCCGCCTGGAGCAGGAAGTGCCACATGGCGCCGCCGGCTCGGTGTTCGACGTCGTCGCCGATGGCCTCGGTGAACTGGGCCAGTGGCTGGCCGAATTCCATCACCTGAGCCACGCCGAAGTATTTGATGGCGAAGCACTGGGCAACGTGCAGGCCAAGATCGACGCCGCCAACGGCTGGGGCCTGGATCAGCGCGTCAGCGAAACCCTGACCAAGCTCGACCTGGACGGCGAAGCCGAGTTCGGCCGCCTGTCCGGCGGCATGAAGCGCCGCGTGCTGCTCGCCCGTGCGCTGGTGTCCAGCCCCGACGTGCTGCTGCTGGACGAACCGACCAACCACCTCGATATCGAAGCCATCGACTGGCTCGAAGCGTTCCTGAAGGGTTGGAGCGGCAGCGTGGTGTTCGTTACCCATGACCGCCGCTTCCTGCGTGCACTGGCCACCCGCATCGTCGAGATCGACCGTGGCCAGGTCACCAGCTGGCCGGGCGACTGGGCCAACTACGAGCGTCGCCGAGAGGAGCGCCTCAACGCGCAGGCGCAGGAAAACGCGCGCTTCGACAAGCTGCTGGCGCAGGAAGAAGTCTGGATCCGCCAAGGCATCAAGGCGCGCCGCACCCGCGATGAGGGCCGCGTGCGCCGCCTGAAGGCGATGCGCGTGGAGCGTTCGCAGCGCCGTGATCTCAGCGGCAACGTCAAGATGGAAGCCGCACAGGGCATCAGCTCTGGCAAGAAGGTCATCGACGTCAAGGATATTTCGTTCGCCTTCGGTGAGCGCACCATGGTCCGCGACTTCACCACCACCATCATGCGCGGCGACCGCATCGGCCTGATCGGCCCCAACGGCAGCGGCAAGACGACGCTGCTGAAGCTGCTGCTGGGCGAGCTGCAGCCGGCCAAGGGCGAAGTCAACGCCGGCACCAACCTGCAGATCGCCTATTTCGACCAGTACCGCGCGGTGCTGCGCGAAGACTGGAGCGCGATCGAGAACGTGGCCGAAGGCCGCGATTTCCTCGAGTTCAACGGCAAGCGCAAGCACGTGCATGCCTACCTGCAGGACTTCATGTTCACCCCGGAACGCGCGCGTGCGCCGATTACCCGCCTGTCCGGTGGAGAGCGCAACCGCCTGCTGCTGGCCAAGCTGTTCGCGCAGCCGTCCAACCTGCTGGTGATGGACGAACCGACCAACGACCTTGACGTGGAAACCCTGGAGCTGCTGGAAGAGCTGCTGGGCGAGTACACCGGCACCCTGCTGCTGGTCAGCCATGACCGTGACTTCATCGACAACGTGGTGACCTCCACGCTGGTGATGGAAGGCGACGGCGTGATCGGCGAGTACGTCGGTGGCTACAGCGACTGGCAGCGTTATGCGGCCAGCATCGCGGCGCCTGCCTCGGTCCCCGCAGCCCAGCCGCCGGCCGCCGCCCCGGCCGCTGCCCCCCCGGCTGCCCCCAAGCGCAAGCTGGCCTACAAGGAAGCACGCGAGCTGGAGCAGCTGCCGAAGACCATCGAGAAACTGGAAGGCGACGTCGAAGGGTTGACCTCGGCGATGAACGACCCAGCGTTCTATACCCGCAGCAGTGCGGAAGTGACCGCGCACACCCAGCAGCTGGCCAAGGTGCAGGCCGAGCTGGATGCCGCGTACGCGCGCTGGGAAGAGCTGGAAGGCTGAGTATCGGTCGGCGCCAGCAGTGCGCCGATTGATCGGATGAAGAATCAGTAGATCCACGCCATGCGTGGATATGCGGATCTGTGCGGACCAACGGTCCGCACCCACCAATCAACGGTCCGTGCGGACCAGGGTCCGCACCCACCGGGGCCGGCCGTCATTTGACCCCGTGCAGATCCCGCAACTGGCTCGGCCGGCTACCGAAATACGCGGCCAGATCGGCGATGTCCTGATCGCTCAGGTCCTTCGCCTGCGGCGTCATCAGCGCATGCTGGCGGTCGCCGGCGCGGTAGGCCTGCAGCGCATGCGCCAGATAGTCGCCGTACTGCCCACCCAGCTTCGGATAGGTCGGATCGATCGGCGCATTGCCATCGGCCCCGTGGCAGTCGATGCAGCTCTGGTTGGTGGCCTTGCCCTTCACCTTGGCGCGGGCTTCACCGGCGGCCTCGTGGCCTGCCGGCAGGCCGGCGGAGGACGAAGAGCCGTGTTCGCCGCTGGCATGGCCCGGGTCGGCGGCGGATTTCTCGCTGTTTTCCACCTGCGACTGCGAACAGGCCGCCAGCAGCAGGGCAACGGACAGGGCGATGGCGTGACGCGTCGGATGCGCGGCTTTCGACATGGGCGGGCCTTACTTGACGGTGGACAGGTAAACAGAGAGATCGGCGATCTCCTGTTCGCTGAAACTCATCGACTGCGCCTGCATCGTCGGATGCCGGCGCTTGCCCTGGCGGTACTCGGTCAGGGCCTGGGCCAGGTACTGCTGGGTCTGGCCGCCGATCTTCGGCACCCGGTAGCTGGGGTAGGCGTTCTTGTAGCCGGTGATGCCGTGGCACCCCTGGCAGGTGTAGGCCAGGACACGGCCATTGTCGAAGTTGCCGGTGGGCGTGGCAGGCGCCGGCGCGGCGGCAGGCGCCGGGGTGGGTGTGGCAGGAGCGGGAGCGGGCTGTGCGGCGGCCCCAAGGGGCAGGAGGACGGCCAGAGCGAGACAAGCGGCGAGCGGCTGCGGGCGCATGGTGTCGTTTCCGGGGATTCGGGTCTGGTCGTTCCGGCGTGGGGTACGGAACGACCCGAGTATAGCCTCAGGTTTCATCTAGCTGAAATGGGGGCGGGCCGACCAGCGGCGTGAAGACACCATGACCTTTGGGATATGGTGTTGCCGTGAAGTGGTGCATTACTTTGCTACCACACCTGTCCACGCATCCTCCAGGGACCTGACGATGTCGCACCCAACCTTCCTGTCCGGCCGTCGCAGCGGAATCTGCGCTGCCGCACTGCTGATCTCCACCTCCCTGCTGCTGGGCGGTTGCGCCGCAGGGCCCAATTCCGAAGCCAAGGCTGCCGAGACCAAGGAGGAGAAGAAGGTCGACGCAGTCCCGGTCGAAGTGGCGGTGGCCAGCCATCGTGCGGTCGCAGCCAGCTACACCGGCACCGCGGCGCTGGAGCCACGTGCAGAGTCGCAGGTGGTCGCCAAAACCTCCGGCGTGGCCTTGGCGGTGCTGGTCGAGGAAGGGCAGCGGGTCACCGCCGGCCAGCCGCTGGTGCGGCTGGACCCGGACCGCGCGCGCCTGGCCGTGGCGCAGAGCGAAGCGCAGATGCGAAAGCTGGAAAACAACTACCAGCGCGCACAGAAGCTGGTCGGCCAGCAGATGGTCAGCGCTGCCGATGTCGACCAGCTGCGCTACGACCTGGAGAACGTCCGTGCGCAGTACCGCCTGGCTACGCTGGAGCTGTCCTACACCACGGTCGTGGCACCGATCTCGGGTGTGATCGCCTCACGCTCGATCAAGACCGGCAACTTCGTGCAGATCAATACACCGATCTTCCGCATCGTCGACAACTCGCGGCTGGAGGCCACGCTCAACGTACCCGAACGTGAGCTGGCCACCCTGCGTGCCGGCCAGCCGGTGACGCTGGCGGCCGACGCACTGCCGGGCCAGAGCTTCACCGGCACCGTTGACCGCATCGCGCCGGTGGTGGACTCGGGCAGCGGCACGTTTCGCGTGGTCAGTGCCTTCGATGGCGCCGCCCACGCGCTGCAGCCCGGCATGTTCGGCCGCATCCGCATCGATTACGACCAGCGTGCCGATGCGCTGGTGGTGCCGCGCCTGGCGTTGCTCGATGACGGTGAACCTGCGGTGTTCCGCGTGCGCGAAGGCAAGGTCGCACGCATTCCGGTCAAGCTGGGTTACGCCGAGGGCCCGTGGGTGGAGATCCGTGATGGCCTGGCGGCCGGTGATCAGGTGGTCACCGCCGGCAAGGTCGCCCTGCGCGACGGCACCACGGTGCAGGTGATCGCCGATCCGAAGGCGAAGGCGGTCGCGGCGGCCGCCAAGCCCGCAGACAAGGCCGGGAGCAAGCAATGACTGCCCCGGGCCACGACCACGGTGCCTCGCCGGCGAGCGACGGCGCCGCCGCCGGCATGCGCGGCGGCCTGGTGGAATTCGCCACGCGTCGCCGTGTGACCATCGCCATGTGCACGGTCACGCTGCTGCTGTTCGGCCTGATCGCGCTCGGCAACCTCAAGGTCAACCTGCTGCCCGACCTGAGCTACCCGACGCTGACCGTGCGCACCGAATACACCGGTGCGGCGCCGACCGAAATCGAAACCCTGATCACCCAGCCGGTTGAAGAAGCGGTGGGCGTGGTCAAGAACCTGCGCAAGCTGAAGTCGGTCTCGCGCACCGGCCAGAGCGATGTGGTGCTGGAGTTCGCCTGGGGCACCAACATGGACCAGGCCAGCCTGGAGGTGCGTGACAAGATGGAAGCGCTGAACCTGCCGCTGGAGGCCAAGGCTCCGGTGCTGCTGCGCTTCAATCCGTCCACCGAGCCAATCATGCGCCTGGTGCTGTCGAACAAGACGGCGCCGACCAGCGATGCCGATGCGGTCCGCGAGCTGACCGGCCTGCGCCGCTATGCCGATGAAGACCTGAAGAAGAAGCTGGAGCCGGTCACCGGCGTGGCAGCAGTGAAGGTGGGCGGTGGCCTGGAAGACGAGATCCAGGTCGACATCGACCAGCAGAAGCTGGCGCAGCTGAACCTGCCGATCGACACCGTCATCAAGCGTCTCAAGGACGAGAACATCAACATCTCCGGCGGCCGCCTGGAGGAGGGCTCCCAGCGCTTCCTGGTGCGTACCGTCAACCAGTTCGCCGACCTCGAGGAAATCCGCAACCTGCTGGTGACCACCCAGGCCGCCAATGGCAGCGCAGCCGACTCGGCGTTGCAGCAGATGTTCAACATCGCCGCGTCGACTGGTTCGGCTGCAGCCATCGCCGCCGCGTCGGCGGCACAGAGCGCATCGTCCGGTGGTGGCTCCAGCGTGGTCGCCAATGGCGTGCCGGTACGCCTGAAGGACGTGGCCACGGTGCGGCAGGGCTACAAGGAGCGTGAAGCGATCATCCGCCTGGGCGGCAAGGAATCGGTCGAGCTGGCCATCTACAAGGAAGGCGACGCCAACACCGTGTCCACCGCCGAAGCGCTGCGCAAGCGCCTGGAGCAGATCAAGGGTACGTTCCCGTCCGATGTCGAGCTGACCACCATCGAGGACCAGTCGCGCTTCATCGAGCACGCCATCGCCGACGTCAAGAAGGACGCGGTGATCGGTGGCCTGCTGGCAATCCTGATCATCTTCCTGTTCCTGCGCGATGGCTGGAGCACGTTCGTGATCAGCCTGTCGTTGCCTGTATCGATCATCGCCACGTTCTTCTTCATGGGCCAGCTCGGCCTGAGCCTGAACGTGATGTCGCTGGGAGGCCTGGCCTTGGCCACCGGCCTGGTGGTGGATGACTCGATCGTGGTGCTGGAGAGCATCGCCAAGGCCCGCGAGCGTGGCCTGGGCATCCTGCAGGCGGCCATTGCCGGCACCCGCGAAGTGAGCATGGCGGTGGTTGCCTCAACCCTGACCACCATCGCCGTGTTCCTGCCGCTGGTGTTCGTCGACGGGATTGCAGGACAGCTGTTCCGCGACCAGGCGCTGACCGTGGCGATCGCCATCGCGATCTCGCTGCTGGTGTCGATGACCCTGATCCCGATGCTGAGCTCGCTGAAGGGGCGGCCACCGCTGGCGTTCCCGGAAGAGGCGCCGAACGAAGCATGGCAGCCGCAGAAGCGCTGGCAGAAGCCGGTCGCGCTGGGCCGCCGTGGCGTGGTTGCCAGCGTGCGCTGGAGCTTCTATGCGCTGGCCTGGCTTGTCGTGCGCGTGTGGCGTGGCGTGGTGGCAGTGGTCGGCCCGGTGATGCGCAAGGCCAGCGACCTGGCGATGAAGCCCTATGCAGGCGCCGAGCGAGGCTACCTGCGCCTGCTGCCGAGTGCGCTGGCGCATCCCGGCAAGGTGCTGGGCGTGGCAGCCATCATCTTCGTGGCGACCATGGCGCTGGTACCGATGCTTGGCGCGGACCTGATTCCGCAGCTGGCGCAGGACCGGTTCGAAATGACGGTGAAGCTGCCGGCCGGCACGCCGCTGAAGCAGACCGATGCGCTGGTGCGCGAGCTGCAGCTGGCGCACGGCAAGGGGGAGGGCGTGGCCTCGCTGTATGGCGTCAGTGGCAGCGGCACCCGGCTGGATGCCAGTCCGACCGAAAGCGGCGAGAACATCGGCAAGCTGACTGTGGTGATGGAAGGCGGTGGCAACGCGCGCACTGAAGCGGCAATCACCGAACGCCTGCGCGGCACCATGAGCCAGCACCCGGGCGCCCAGGTCGACTTCGCGCGGCCGGCGTTGTTCAGCTTCTCCACGCCGTTGGAAATCGAACTGCGCGGGCAGGACATGGCGACCCTGGAAGTGGCCGGCCAGCGCTTGGCGGCGATGCTGCGCGGCAATGCGCACTACGCCGACGTGAAGTCGACGGTGGAAGAGGGCTTCCCGGAAATCCAGATCCGCTTCGACCAGGAGCGCGCGGGTGCGCTGGGCCTGACCACCCGCCAGATCGCCGACGTGGTGGTGAAGAAGGTGCGCGGCGACGTCGCCACCCGCTACAGCTTCCGTGATCGCAAGATCGACGTGCTGGTGCGTGCCCAGGAAGGTGACCGCGCCAGCGTCGAGAGCATCCGCCGGCTGATCGTCAATCCGGGCAGCACCCGCCCGGTCACCCTTGACGCGGTGGCCGACGTGGTCGCCACCACCGGCCCCAGCGAGATCCATCGTGCCGACCAGACCCGGGTGGCGGTGGTATCGGCCAACCTGCGCGACATCGACCTCGGCGCAGCCATGCGCGAAGTGCAGCAGATGGTGGCCGAGCAGCCGCTGGGTGCGGGCGTTGGCCTGCACATCGGTGGCCAGGGCGAGGAGCTGGCGCAGGCGGCGAAGTCGCTGATCTTCGCCTTTGGTTTGGCGATCTTCCTGGTCTACCTGGTGATGGCCTCGCAGTTCGAGTCGCTGCTGCACCCGTTCGTGATCCTGTTCACCATCCCGCTGGCGCTGGTCGGCGCGATCCTAGCGCTGATGCTGACCGGCAAGCCCATCTCGGTGGTGGTGTTCATCGGCTTGATCCTGCTGGTCGGCCTGGTCACCAAGAACGCGATCATCCTGATCGACAAGGTCAACCAGCTGCGCGAAGCCGGCGTGGCCAAGCATGAGGCGCTGGTGGAAGGTGCGCGCTCGCGCCTGCGCCCGATCATCATGACCACGCTGTGCACGCTGTTCGGCTTCCTGCCGCTGGCGGTGGCCATGGGCGAGGGCGCCGAAGTGCGTGCACCGATGGCGATCACCGTGATCGGTGGCCTGCTGGTGTCGACGCTGCTGACGCTGCTGGTGATCCCGGTGGTGTACGACCTGATGGATCGTCGCGGCGACGCCTACTACCGTGAGCGCGGCCGCAAGCATGCCGGTGAAGGCCTGCATGGCGACGAGGGCGGCACGGCAGGTGTGGAGGAGCCGGCATGAGCGTTGCCGAGTTCTCCATCCGCCGCCCGGTCACCACCATCATGTGCTTCGTATCGCTGGTGGTGATCGGCCTGATCGCTTCGTTCCGGCTGCCGTTGGAGGCGCTGCCGGACATCTCCGCGCCGTTCCTGTTCGTGCAGATCCCATACACCGGTTCGACGCCCGAGGAAGTGGAGCGGACCATCATCCGCCCGGTCGAGGAGTCGCTGGCGACGATGACCGGCATCAAACGCATGCGCTCATCGGCCACCTCCGAGGCGGCGCTGATCTACATCGAGTTCAGCGACTGGGACCGCGACATTGCCATTGCCGCGTCCGACGCGCGCGAGCGTATCGATGCGATCCGCAGCGACCTGCCCGACGACCTGCAGCGCTACAACGTGTTCAAGTGGTCCAGCAGTGACCAGCCGGTACTGAAGGTACGCTTGGCCAGTACCACCGACCTGACCACTGCCTATGACATGCTCGACCGTGAATTCAAACGGCGCATCGAGCGTATTCCCGGTGTGGCCCGCGTCGATATCACCGGTGCACCGCCGAACGAGGTGGAGATCGCCATCGATCCGAACCGGCTCAACGCGCATGGGTTGAGCATCAACGAGCTGAGCGAGCGCCTGCGCACGCTGAACTTCTCGATCTCGGCCGGTCAGATCGACGACAACGGCCAGCGCGTGCGCGTGCAGCCGGTGGGCGAGATCACCGACCTGCAGGAGATGCGCGACCTGGTGATCAACGCCAAGGGCCTGCGCCTGGGCGATATCGCCGACGTGCGCCTGAAGCCGGCGCGGATGAACTACGGGCGCCGTCTGGACGGCAACCCGGCGGTGGGCCTGGATATCTTCAAGGAGCGCAGTGCCAACCTGGTGGACGTGTCGCGCGCGGCGCTGGCCGAGGTCGAGGCGATCCGTGCGCAGCCGTCGATGCGCGACGTGCAGATCAAGGTGATCGACAACCAGGGCAAGGCGGTGACCTCGTCGCTGCTGGAGCTGGCCGAAGCCGGTGCGGTCGGCCTGATCCTGTCGGTGACGGTGCTGTTCTTCTTCCTGCGCCATTGGCCGTCGACGCTGATGGTGACCCTGGCCATTCCGATCTGCTTCACCATCACCCTGGGCTTCATGTACTTCGTCGGGGTGACGCTGAACATCCTGACCATGATGGGCCTGCTGCTGGCCGTGGGCATGCTGGTCGACAACGCCGTGGTGGTGGTGGAGAGCATCTACCAGGAGCGCGAGCGCATGCCGGGGCAGCCACGGCTGGCCTCGATCATCGGCACCCGCAACGTGGCCATCGCGCTCAGCGCCGGTACGCTGTGCCACTGCATCGTGTTCGTGCCGAACCTGTTCGGCGAGACCAACAACATCAGCATCTTCATGGCGCAGATCGCGATCACCATCTCGGTTTCGCTGCTGGCCTCGTGGCTGGTCGCGGTCAGCCTGATTCCGATGCTGTCCGCACGCATGGCCACACCCAAGCTGGTGCACTCGCAGACCGGCCTGATCGCGCGCCTGCAGCGGCGCTATGCACAGCTGCTGGACTGGTCGCTGCACCACCGCGGCTGGAGCCTGCTCGGCATCCTGCTGGTGGTACTGGTCAGCCTGGTGCCGATGAAGCTGACCAAGGTCGACATGTTCGGGGGCGAGGGCGGCAAGGACATCTTCATCGGCTACATGTGGAAGGGCGCCTACACCTACCGGCAGATGTCCGAGGAAGTGGCGCGCGTGGAGAGCTGGATCGACCAGAACCGCGAGCGCCTGCACGTGAAGCAGGTGTACTCCTGGTACAGCGAGCAGGAAGGCAGCTCCACGGTGGTCACCCTGGACGAGAAGTACGCCAAGGACATCAAGGCGCTGCAGGAAGAGTTGCGCAAGGGCCTGCCGAAGTCCGCCCGCACCGACTATTTCGTCGGTAACCAGGGCGGCGATGGCGGGGGTGGCGGCAACCAGGGCGTGCAGGTGCAGCTGGTGGGCGATTCCAGCTCGATGCTGCAGGAGATCGGCCAGGAAGTGGTGCCGTTGCTGGCGCAGCGTGCCGAACTGCGGGACGTGCGCATCGACAACGGCGAGAAGGGCGGCGAGCTGAAGGTACGCGTCGACCGTGAGCGTGCAGCAGCGTTCGGTTTCAACGCCGAACAGGTGGCCAGCTTCGTCGGCCTGGCGCTGCGCGGCGCACCGATGCGCGAGTTCCGTCGCGGTGACAATGAAGTGCCGGTGTGGGTGCGCTTTGCCGGCGCCGAGCAGAGCAGCCCGGAAGACCTGGCTGGTTTCAGCGTGCGTACCGGCGATGGCCGCAGCGTGCCGCTGCTGAGCCTGGTCACCGTGGACGTTGGTTCGTCGGCCACCCAGATCGGCCGTACCAATCGTCAGACGACATTGACCATCAAGGCCAACCTGGCCGGGAAGGTCACCGCACCGGACGGGCGCAAGGCGATAGAGGCCGTGCTCAAGCCGATGAACTTCCCGGCCGGCTACGGCTTCACCTTCGATGGCGGCGACTACGGCAACGATGATGAAGCCATGCAGCAGATGGTGTTCAACCTGCTGATCGCGCTGGTGATGATCTACGTGGTGATGGCGGCGGTTTTCGAGTCGCTGCTGTTCCCGGCGGCAATCATGAGTGGCGTGCTGTTCTCGATCTTCGGCGTGTTCTGGCTGTTCTGGATCACCGGCACCTCGTTCGGAATCATGTCCTTCATCGGCATCCTGGTGCTGATGGGCGTGGTGGTGAACAACGGCATCGTGATGATCGAGCACATCAACAACCTGCGGCGCAGCGGCATGGGCCGTACCCAGGCGCTGGTGGAAGGCTCACGCGAACGCCTGCGCCCGATCATGATGACCATGGGCACGGCGATCCTGGCGATGGTGCCGATCTCGCTGACCGACACGCAGATGTTCGGCAATGGCCCGGAGTACTCGCCGATGGCGCGCGCGATTGCCGGCGGCCTGGCGTTCTCGACCGTAGTCAGCCTGCTGTTCCTGCCGACGATCTACGCGGTGCTCGATGACCTGCGCAATGCCGTGACGCGGCTGATCCGCCGCGCGCGTGGAGTGGAGATGGTAGAGCCGGGCGCTGCCCGGCTGTAATGCACGTCAACGTGTTGTGGTGTGGGGGAGGCCGGTCGTAGTGGGGCGGCCTCCCCCTTTTTTCGGCTTGGGTCAGGCCTTGCGCAGGAACCAGGTCCGGCGCGTGTACTCGTGACCGAAATCCACCTGCCCGAACCGTGCGATCTCACGCTGGCCACGCCGGTAATAGCGCCACGGTGCTTTGGACAGCGGAGGAGTTTGCCCGTAGAAAACATCCATGTGGCCCACCGGCATCGACTTCGGCGTTACGTGCATGACCACGCTGCGACGCGTTCCGGCAGAGGGATGTGGCGCGCCGCCGTGGAACAGCTGCGGGTGCCAGACGATCACATCGCCAGGCTGCACGTGCACCGACTGCGGCTTCAGGCCAGCGTCTTCGCATTGACGCGCCACCGCATCCTGATAGGCGGTCCAGCCTTCCGGCGACATGGCGCTGATCGGGCCGTCGCCGAAGACAGTGCGTCGCAGCGCCTGCACGTCAATCGGCGGCAACAGGTGGCTGCCCGGAACCACGCGAAGGGGGCCATTGCTTTCATCAACCGCATCCAGTGCGGTCCACACTCCCATGTAGCGCTCGCCCGGAGAGGTGCAGAACACTGGCGTATCGCGATGCAAAGACTGTTCCGATCCGCGCTCGTAGTAGAGGCTGGTGTAGAGCGTGGTCGGTTCGCCGAGGAACCGGTCGCAGACGTCGATGGCCGGGTTGTCAGTGAGCAGGCGGGTCATCGCATCCACCGCCAGGTGCAGGTTGACGACCCGATACATGCGCTTGTGTTCGTCCAGGTTGCGCGACACCGCCTTTGGATTGCGCTGCTTGAAGCGCGCGATGCGCGCGTTGATGTCCTGGACCAGCGCGGGTGCGATGGCCTGGCGCACCACCACGAAACCATCGCGCATCAGCGCATCGTATGCATCCATTGGAGTGTTCCTTCCTAAAACGCTGAGTATAGGCACGAGCGCTGGGACGTCATCCCGCCACCTTTCCCCACACCTTGAACGTGGTCAGCCACAGGCCAAGCATGCTGCCGATGTTGGTCAGCATGAAGGTCAGCACCACGCGGGTAACGCGATTGCGGTACCAGCCCTTCAGGCTCTGCGCATCGTCGCGCAGCTTCAGGAAGTCCTCGTAGGCTGGCTTGCGCACACGCGCTTCCACCAGTGCCGAGAAGGCGCCGGTCGGGATGCTCAGGCGGAACGGCTTGAACGGGGCTACCGCGATCGCGGTGAGGATGCTCAGCGGGTGACCACCGGCCAGCAGGCAGCCCAGGCCGGCCAGGCCGCCGGTATACATCGCCCAGGTTGCCAGCAGCTCGGTGCCTACGCCCAGGCCGCCGCGGTAGAAGCCTACGCCGATGCCGGTCGCCACGATCGCCAGGATGCCCAGCGTGAACCACGGGATGTTGCGCTTCTTCGGCACCGCCTCCAGCTCGGCGCGCAGCGGCGCCGGTGCCTCGGTGTCGGTTTCCAGGTGGCGTGCCAGACCCGCCAGGTGGCCGGCTCCGACCACTGCCAGCACTTCGCGCTGGCGCGGGTCGTGTTCTTCGCGCAGGCGGGTGGCCATGTAGCGGTCGCGCTCGCCGATGATGGTTTCGTACAGCGCCGGGCTCTCGCTGGCGAACTCACCGAAGCTCGATTCCAGCATGTCGCCCTGTTTGAGCTTCTCGATCTCGTTCTCGCCCACTTCCTCGGACGAGAACAGGCCGGCGCCGAGGCCGGCAACCAGCTTCAGCTTGCCGAAGAAGCCCAGCCGTTGCGACGCGCGGCGGAAGGTCAGGCCAACCTCGCGGTCGATCAGGTGCACCGGCAGGTTGCGTTCGCGGGCGAGTTCCACCGCACGTTTCAGCTCGGCGCCGGGCTCGATGTCGAGTTGCTCGGCCAGGCGGCGCTGATAGGCGGACAGAGCGAGGTTGGCGGCGAACAGGGCGACGCGGCCCTTGCGGATCACCTCGACCAGGTCGAGCTTGGCGAGCGTGTCGGGGTCGCTCAGCGCCTGCAGGCGCTGCGGGTCCAGCTCGACGGCAACGGCATCGAAGCGGCCGCTGTCGATGGCTTTTTCAACGGCCTCGACGCTGGCGCGGGAGACGTGGGCGGTGCCCAGCAGGGTGTAGCGCACGCCGTCGCGTTCGACGACGCGCACCGGCTGGCCGGCGAACAGGTCGTCGCCGGTCTCGGGAAGGGTTTCGGTCATGGGTTCATTCATTGGAGGGTGCGGTGTCGGCGCCATCGCCGAGCGCGCGCTGCATCTGTACGGTGTCCAGCCAGCGGCCATGCTTGCGGCCGAGGCCACGGAACACGCCCACCAGCTCGAAGCCGAAGCGTTCGTGCAGCTTGATCGAGGCGGTGTTGGTCGGTTCGCCGATCACCGCCACCATCTGCCGGTAGCCACGTGCCACGCAGGCGTCGATCAAGGCCTGCAGCAGGCCGGTGCCGACACCCTTGCCCTGGAACGCGGCATCGACGTAGACCGAGTTCTCCACGGTCCACTGGTAGGCAATGCGGGTGCGATAGGTGTTGGCATAGGCATAGCCAGCCACCTGGCCGTCGATCTCGGCGACCAGGTAGGGGAAGCCACGATCAATGATGTCGCGCATGCGGCGCAGCATCTCGGTCGCGTCCGGGATATCGTACTCGTAGGTGTTGACGAAATCGGTCACTTCCACCGCGTAGATGGCGGTGATCGCGTCGATGTCGGCCGGGCCGGCATCACGGATGAGGACGGCCATGCGCGGGCTCCGGCTCAGTCGATGTAGCGCTTGAGCAGGTCGCCGTATGCATCGATGCGGCGATCACGCAGGAACGGCCAGATGCGGCGCACATGCTCGCTGCGCTGCAGGTCGACGTCGCACAGCAGCACGGTGGCCTCGGTGCCGGCCTCGGCCAGGAACTCGCCCTGCGGGCCGAGCACGTGGCTGTTGCCCCAGAACTGGATGCCCGACGCGCCCAGCGGCGAGGCCTCGTGGCCGACGCGGTTGCAGCTCAGCACCGGCAGGCCGTTGGCCACGGCGTGGCCACGGTGGCTCAGCACCCAGGCGTCGCGCTGGCGGGTCTTCTCGTCCTGCACGTCGTCCGGGTCCCAGCCGATCGCGGTCGGGTACAGCAGCAGCTCGGCGCCGGCCAGTGCCATCAGGCGTGCCGCTTCCGGGTACCACTGGTCCCAGCACACCAGCACGCCCAGGCGGCCCACCGAAGTATCGATCGGCTTGAAGCCGATGTCGCCCGGGGTGAAGTAGAACTTCTCGTAGAAGCCCGGGTCGTCCGGGATGTGCATCTTGCGGTACTTGCCGAGCAGGCTGCCGTCCTTTTCAAACACCACGGCGGTGTTGTGGTACAGGCCGGCAGCGCGGCGCTCGAACAGCGAGCCGACCAGCACCACGCCATGCTTCTTCGCCAGTGCGCCCAGGCGCTCGGTGCTCGGGCCCGGAATGGATTCGGCCAGGTCGAATTCGTCCACCGATTCGTGCTGGCAGAAATACGGGCCGTTGTGCAGTTCCTGCAGCAGCACCAGCTTGGCACCCTGCGCAGCCGCCTCGGCCACGCGTGCTTCGATCACCGCCAGGTTGGCGGCGGCATCACCGTGGTTGCGCTCCTGGATCAGGGCGACGGTAAGGGGGCTGCGCGAGTTCATGCGGGGCGTTCCTGCGGGGGAAAACCTGCATGTTAGCGCGGATGGGCGGCGACGGCGTGTTGCGCGCTGAATGGGTGATGGTCGTGCCGGCCGCTGGCCGGCATCCCCATCAATCCGTCAGGCATTGCCTGGTTGCCGGCCAGCGGCCGGCACTCCCTTTTCTCAGACCTTCAACAACCCGGCCGGCAGCTGCATGGTGATGCAGTGCAGGCTGCCGTTCTGCCAGATCAGCGAGCGGCAAGGCACCTGCACGATCTCGCGACCCGGATGCGCCTGGGCCAGCACATCACGGGCCAGGTCGTCGGCCGGGTCGCCATAGGCCGGCATCAGCACCGCGCCGTTGACGATCAGGTAGTTGGCGTACGACGCAGCAAGACGGCGGCCTTCGTCGATCACCGGCCGCGCCCACGGCAGCGGGAACAGGCGATACGGCTGGCCGTCCTTGGTGCGCAGCGCGGCCAGCTCGTTGCCCATCGCCTGCAGCTCGGCGTAGTGCGAATCGCTCTCGTCGTCGCAGGCCTGATAGACGATGCTGTCAGCGGAGGCGAAGCGGGCGAGGGTATCGATGTGGGCGTCGGTGTCGTCGCCTTCCAGGTAGCCGTGGTCCAGCCACAGCACGCGGTCCTGCTGCAGCCAGTCGGCCAGGTCGGCGCTCAGGCTGGCGCGGTCGCGGTCCGGGTGGCGTTCGTGCAGGCACTTCCAGGTGGTCAGCAGGGTGCCTTCGCCGTCGGTCTCGATGCCACCGCCTTCCAACGCGAACGGAATGCTGCGTACCGGGGCGTCGTTGAACACGCCAGCCTGGTCGAGCACACCCACCAGCTGGTCATCCAGGGTGGCGTCGAACTTGCCGCCCCAGCCAGTGAATCGGAAGTCCAGCAGCTGGAAACCGCCGTCGGCGCGGCGCAGGGTGATCGGGCCGGAGTCGCGCAGCCAGGTATCGTCGTAGGCGGCCGTGGTGAAGTGGACCTTGTCCATGTCGATGCGGTTGGAGCGCAGCCGCATTTCGGCATAGGTCTCCACATCGTCGTCGGCCACGCAGATCAGCACCGGCTGGAAGCGGGTGATGGCCGCGACCAGGGCGATGTAGGTCTCTTCCACCTGGCCCAGGCGGTCGGCCCAGTCGGTGTCGGCGGTAGGCCAGGCAATCAGGACGCCGCTCTGGGCTTCCCACTCGGCAGGAAAACGAAGGGTCTGGTTCATGGTCTCGCTACACAGGCCCGCCCAGGGCGGGTAAAGGGATCAACGGATCGGTGGTTTCGGGCCGATTTCGTTCGGGTCCGCCTGGTTGGCCACCACGTCGATCACCTTCTGCTTCTCGAAGTAGACGGTGAACTGCGGGTACACCCAGCGGTTGATGGTCGGCCATTGCCGCTTCTGCCCGCCACGCGGCTGCAGTTGTTCGCTTGGCGCGCCGAACTGCGCCTGCACCTGCTGCATGCTCTGGCCGCGCACGGGCAGGGCACCGGCCGGCTTCTCGCGGGCACGGTCGACAAGCAGGGTATCGGCCAGTGCCGGTGTGGCGGCGGCCAGGGTGGCCATCACGGCCAGGGCGGACAGGTAACGCTTCATCTCGATCTACTCCCCAGTGGTCAAGAAAGGCGATTACAGCAAAAACGGCAGGAAAAAGCCGCATAAACAAAAAACCGCCCGAAGGCGGTTTCTTGCATCGGGTCGGCCCCGCGTAGGGCCAGCCGCAGCCGGAAGGCTGTGAGGCTTAGCGCTGACGCGCCTTGAAACGCGGGTTCGACTTGCAGATGACGAAGATCTTGCCACGACGACGCACGACCTTGCAGTCACGGTGACGGGCCTTCGCCGACTTCAGGGAGGACAGGACTTTCATGGCATACCTCGGCGTAAACAGTAGTTGTTCGGGTGGAGCGTGGCCGCGATATGCGAAAGACAATCGGCAGTTGACGCTCGTTCAAGCCCGCCATTCTACCGGGCTTTTCCTCGTGGTTTCAAGTGGTTGCACAAAAGATCCCGCTGGGGGCGTCTGGCAGGGGCTAGAATGGCCTCTTCACACGCTCTGGGACCCCCATGAATCCACTCGCTCCCGTCCTGACCATCGACGGCCCATCCGGGGCCGGCAAGGGTACCATCAGCCGCATCATCGCGCGCAGGATGGGCTGGCATTACCTGGATTCGGGTGCGCTGTACCGGGCGGTGGGCGTGGCCGCAAGCTGGGCCGACATCGACACCTCCGACGCCTCCGCGCTGGTCCGCTGCACCTTCGACACCCACGTTCAGTTTGTCGAGCAGGGCGATGCCATGCGGGTCATGGTCAACGGCACCGATGCCACCGACGAGCTGCGCCTGGAGACCACCGGGGCGCTGGCCTCGGCCATTGCCGCCATCCCGGAGGTCCGGGCCGCCCTGAAGGAGCGCCAGCGCGCATTCAGGGAGCTGCCGGGCCTGGTCGCCGACGGCCGCGACATGGGCACGGTGATCTTTCCGGACGCCCCCTACAAGGTCTTCCTGACCGCCAGTGCCGAGGAGCGCGCAGAGCGCCGGCATAAGCAGTTGAAAGACAAGGGGGTTTCTGTTAACTTTGATGACCTCCTGCGCGAGATCATGGCCCGCGACGCCCGTGATGCTCAGCGTACCGTGGCGCCCCTGAAGCCGGCAGACGATGCTGTCCTCATCGACACCACAGGCATCGGCATCGATGATGTCGTTGCCCGAGTGATGGATCTGCTTCCGGTTCCGGCTGCCTGATCCGTTCGCGCGGGAGCACTGCCAGTCGCATCGGCAGTGGTCGCGCAAAGCAGTGCTGTACCCGCTCCGTCGCGCAATGATGCGTGGCGGTTTTCTTACTACACACGACCTGCGTTTCCGGGGTCGACCAACAGGCGGGCGGTCGCCATTCCCCTGAAGGGGACGCCACCGACCCATGTGTCCAACAGAGTAAATCTAATGACCGAATCATTTGCCGAACTGTTTGAAGCCAGCCAGGCCAACCTGGCCAAGCTGAAGCCGGGCGCCATCGTCAGCGGTACCGTTGTTGAAGTCCGCGGCGACGTCGTGGTGATCAACGCTGGCCTGAAGTCCGAAGGCATCGTGCCGATCGAACAGTTCCGTAACGACGCTGGCGAAATCGACGTCGCCGAAGGCGATATCGTCAAGGTCGCCCTCGACTCGATCGAGAACGGCTTCGGCGAAACCGTCCTGTCGCGCGAGAAGGCCAAGCGCGCGATGGTGTGGGACGAGCTGGAAGAAGCGTTGGAAAAGAACGAAACCATCACCGGCCGCATCAGCGGCAAGGTCAAGGGTGGTTTCACCGTGGACATCAAGGATGTCCGCGCCTTCCTGCCGGGTTCCCTGGTCGATGTGCGCCCGGTGCGCGATCCGGCCTACCTGGAAGGCAAGGAACTCGAGTTCAAGCTCATCAAGCTGGACCGCAAGCGTAACAACGTCGTGGTCTCGCGCCGCGCTGTCGTCGAAAGCGAGCACTCGGAAGAGCGCGAGCAGCTGATGGACAAGCTGCAGGAAGGCGCGATCCTGAAGGGTGTCGTCAAGAACCTGACCGATTACGGCGCGTTCGTGGACCTGGGCGGTATCGACGGCCTGCTGCACATCACCGACATGGCGTGGAAGCGCGTGCGTCACCCGTCGGAAGTCGTGAACGTCGGCGACGAGCTGGACGTCCGCGTGCTGAAGTTCGACCGCGAGCGCAACCGCGTTTCGCTGGGCCTGAAGCAGCTGGGCGAGGATCCGTGGGACAACATCGGCCGTCGTTACCCGGCCAACAGCCGCGTCTTCGGCAAGGTTTCCAACGTCACCGATTACGGTGCGTTCGTTGAGATCGAGCCGGGCGTCGAAGGCCTGGTGCACGTCTCCGAGATGGATTGGACCAACAAGAACGTCAACCCGTCCAAGGTTGTCCAGGTGGGTGATGAAGTCGAAGTGATGGTGCTGGACGTCGATGAAGAGCGTCGCCGCATCTCGCTGGGCATGAAGCAGGTTGCCGCCAATCCGTGGGAAACCTTCGCTGCCACCCACAAGAAGGGTGACAAGGTGTCGGGCCAGATCAAGTCGATCACCGACTTCGGCATCTTCATCGGCCTGGACGGCGGCATCGACGGCCTGGTCCACCTGTCCGACATCAGCTGGAACACCACCGGCGAAGACGTCGTTCGCAACTTCAAGAAGGGCGATACTCTGGACGCCGTCGTCCTGGCCGTCGATCCGGAGCGCGAGCGCATCTCCCTGGGCGTGAAGCAGCTGGAGCAGGATCCGTTCGGCCAGTACATGGCTGCCAATCCGAAGGGTTCCAAGGTCGAAGGCGTGGTGAAGGAAGTCGACGCCAAGGGCGCGATCATCGAGCTGGCTGACGGCATCGAAGGTTACGTCTCGGCCCGCGACATCGCCAACGAGCGCGTTGACGACGCCACCCAGCACCTGAAGGTCGGCGACAAGGTCGAAGCCAAGTTCGTGGGCATGGACCGCAAGGGCCGTACCCTGCAGCTGTCGATCAAGGCCAAGGACGACGCTGAAATGCGCGAAGTGCTGGAGGAATACCAGTCCTCTTCGGCTTCCAGCGGCACCACCCAGCTGGGCGCGCTGCTGCGTGCACAGCTGAACGGCAACAAGTCCGAGTAATCGGCCTTAGGCTGTTCGTTGTTTCCTGGACGGCCCGGGCATTGCCCGGGCCGTTTCAGGCTGAGATGCCCCTGATGTGAGCCGGTAATGACCAAATCCGAACTGATCGAAATCCTTGCGCGCCGCCAGGCGCACCTGAAGGCCGATGATGTCGATCTGGCGGTGAAGTCGTTGCTGGAAATGATGGGCGGATCGCTGTCCGCCGGGGATCGCATCGAAATCCGTGGATTTGGCAGCTTCTCGCTGCACTATCGTCCGCCGCGCCTGGGTCGCAACCCGAAGACCGGCGAATCGGTTGCCCTGCCGGGCAAGCATGTCCCCCATTTCAAGCCGGGCAAGGAACTGCGCGAGCGGGTCAGCAGTGTGCTGCCGCTGGACGCCGATCCGGCCTGAGCCTGCCGTCGCGCCACCGCGTGCGAATCCAGCCGCGAGTCGGATAAGCTACGGACTCCTGCCACTGGAGCTGTCGCATGAAGGTTTTTCGTCTGCTGGTCCTGCTGGCGGTACTCATTCTTGGGTTGATCATCGGTGCCATGAACATGGACGAGATGACCATCAACCTTGTTTTCACCCAACTGAAGACCTCGGTCGGCGTGGCAATCATTGCCGCATTGCTGATCGGCGTCATCGTCGGTGCTGGCCTGGTGCTGGTGAGCGTGGTCATTCCGCTCTACGGCCAACTGCGTCGCGCCAACAAGTCCGCTGCCGCTTCGCCGGCACCGGTTGCTTCCCCCCAATCTTTTGATGGACGTTGATCGAAGATGGATTTCGTCACCGAGTGGTTCTGGTTCTTCCTGTTCGTACCGCTGGCCGCACTGGCCGGCTGGGTGATCGGGCGGCGTGGTGGCCAACGCCACGGTGACAGCCAGGTCAGCCGCCTGTCGAGCACCTATTTCCGTGGCCTGAACTACCTGCTCAACGAGCAGCCGGACAAGGCCATCGAGCTGTTCCTGCACATCGCCGAGCTGGACAAGGAAACCTTCGAGACCCAGGTCGCGCTGGGCCATCTGTTCCGCCGTCGTGGCGAGGTCGACCGCGCCATCCGCCTGCACCAGGGCCTGGTCAATCGCCATGACCTGAGTGACGCACAGCGCGTGCAGGCCCTGCTGGCCCTGGGCGAGGACTACATGAAGTCCGGCCTGCTGGATCGTGCCGAGACCGTGTTCACCGAGCTGGCCCAGCTGGATCAGCGCGCACCGCAGGCGCTCAAGCACCTGATCGGCATCTACCAGGCCGAGCGCGATTGGGAAAAGGCCATCGACAACGCCACCCGGTTCGAGGATGTCACCGGCGAGCCGATGGGCAAGCTGATCGGGCAGTTCGAGTGCGAACTGGCCGAGCGATTCCGTGGCGCCGGCAAGCTGGAAGAGGCGAGGGCAGCGATCGCCCGTGCCTACCAGGCCGATGCGATGTCGGTGCGCGCCGGCATCATCGAGGGCCGGTTGGAAACCGACGCGGGCAATCCTGAGGCCGCCGTGCGCGCCTTCGAGCGCGCCGCGCGCAACGACCCCGAATACCTGCCGGAACTGCTGCCGGCGTTGATGCAGAACTATCGCAAGGTGGGCGATCTGGCAGGTGCGCGCGCGTTCCTGTCGGAGATGACAGAGCATTACCGTGGCATTGCCCCGGTGCTGGCGCTGACCCGGTTGATGGAAGAGCAGGAAGGCGTGGCCCCGGCGCGTGCCTACCTCGGCCGCCAGCTGAAGGATCGCCCGTCGGTGCGTGGCGAGTCCGCGCTGATCGACCTCACCCTGGCCGAGGGCGCCGATTCCACAGCCACCCTGCATGACCTCAAGCACATCACTGACCAGTTGCTGGTGCGCAACCCGGCCTATCGCTGCACCCGCTGCGGCTTCGGGGCGCGTACCCACCACTGGCAGTGTCCGAGCTGCAAGGAGTGGGGGACGGTCAAGCCGCTGCTGAACTACGCGGTGCTCTGATCCATGCCCTGGCTTGTGATGGGCGCGCTGCTGGCGCTCGCCCTGCTGAGTGCGGTGCTGACCTGGGCGGCACGCGGCTATGCGCTGCGCCAGCAGTTGATGGACCAGCCCGGCGAACGCCGCAGCCATAGCGTCGCTACGCCGCGCGGTGGCGGCATCGCCATCGTCATCAGCCTGCTGGTGACTGCAGCCGTGGCCATCTGGGCCTGGCCCGAGAGCACGCCGACAGTACTGGTGGCCAGCCTTGGGCTGGTGCTTGTGGCCGGTATCGGCTGGTGGGACGACCACAAGCCCCTGCCAGCGATGCGTCGCCTGCTGGTGCATTTCATCGCCGCGACGCTGCTGGCCGGCCTGGTGAAGGTGAATGGCGGCAGCTGGCTGTTGGCGGCGCTGGTGCTGCTGTTCACCGCCTCACTGATCAACATCTGGAATTTCATGGATGGCATCAACGGCATTGCCGCCAGCCAGGCCGTCGTGGCGATGCTGGGGCTGGCGCCGGTGCTGCCGTGGCCGTACTCGCTGGCTGCCGTGGCCCTGGGCCTGGCCTGCCTTGGATTCCTGCCGTTCAACTTCCCTCGGGCCCGGATCTTCATGGGCGATGTCGGAAGCGGCGCGTTGGGGTACGCGGTCGCAGCGGTGCTGGCGCTCGCCAGCGTGCGTACCGATATCAACTGGATCCTGCTGCTGGTCCCGGTTTCGCCGTTCCTCGTGGACGCGGGCTTCACACTGCTGGCGCGCATCATTTCGGGACAACGCTGGATGGAACCCCATACCCAGCACGTCTACCAGCGCGCGGTGCAGGCAGGAGCCAGTCACCCCCAGGTGACAGGGATGTACTTTGCTTTGGGCCTGTTCAGTATTACAGTGTTCAATGTCTGCTCCAATTTGCAGCCGAGGTGGGAGGCTGCCGTGGCGATCGCGTGGTTCACCGCGCTGAGCGTCCTCTGGCTCCTCCTGCGCAATGGAATGCGCTACCGACAAGGAAATACCTGACTTATGGCTTCACCCTGGCGGGACAGAATCCTCGGCCTGATGCCGCGTTCGGCCATTGTCTGCCACGACCTCTTCATGGTCTGGGCATGCTGGCAGTTGCTCCATGCAGGGCGTTACTCGATCCTGCCCAACGCTCCGGCGCTGCCCCTGTGGAACGTCGATACCACCCTGGTCCTGCTGCTGCAGGGCCTGGTGTTCTGGCGCGTGGGCCTGTATCGCGGGCTGTGGCGGTTCGCCAGCGTCAGCGACCTGCTGAACATCTTCAAGGCCAGCTTCATCGGCATGGTCGCCATCGTTCTGGTGCTGATGTGGAAGCGCTTCGACGGCGTGCCGATGTCGGTGCTGGTGATCTATCCGTTCGCGCTGTCGGCCCTGCTGGGCGCACCGCGCCTGCTGTACCGGGCCTGGAAGGATTACCAGGCACTGCAGTCCGATTCCAGCGCCCGCCGCGTGCTGATCCTCGGTGCCGGCCAGGCGGCGGAAACACTGGTGCGCGACCTGCGTCGTTCTGGCAACTTCGAGCCGGTCGGCCTGCTCGACGATGCACCGCACCTGCGGGGTGCCAAGCTGCAGGGCCTGCCGATCCTCGGCACCCTGGATGACGCCCCGACGGTGGTCCGCGAGACCGCTGCCAAGCTGCTGGTCATTGCCATGCCGTCACTGGACGCCGCAGGCATGCAGCGCGTTGTCGCGATCTGCGAAAGCACCGGCGTTCCGTTCCGTACCGTGCCCAAGCTCAGCGACATCCTGCAGGGCCAGTCGCTGCCAGGCCAGCTGAAGGAAGTGGCGATCGAAGACCTGCTGGGCCGCAAGCCGATCATGCCGGACTGGAACCTGATCCGCGGCTGGTTGGGTGGGCGCACTGTGATGGTTACCGGCGCCGGTGGTTCGATCGGCTCGGAGCTGTGCCGCCAGTGCGCGCGGCATGGTGCCGGTCGCATCATCCTGCTGGAGATCAGCGAGCTGCTGTTGCTGACCATCGAAGGCGAGCTGCGGCGCAGCTTCCCCGATGTCGAGATCGAGGCGGTGCTGGGCGACTGCGGTGACCCGGCGGTGATCCGCCACGCGCTGTCGCTGCACCCGGTCGATACCGCCTTCCATGCCGCCGCCTACAAGCACGTGCCGGTGCTGGAGCGCCAGCTGCGCGAAGCGGTGCGCAACAACATCCTGGCGACCGAGAACGTCGCCCGCGCGTGCCTGGAAGCCCGCGTGGAGCATTTCGTGTTCATTTCCACGGACAAGGCGGTCGACCCGGTCAACGCGCTGGGCGCGAGCAAGCGCTACGCCGAGATGATCTGCCAGTGCCTGGACCAGAAGTCCACGCATACCCGCTTCGTCACGGTGCGCTTCGGCAACGTGCTGGCGTCGGCCGGCAGCGTGGTGCCGCTGTTCCGCGAGCAGATCCTGCGCGGTGGTCCGGTCACGGTCACCGACCCGGAAGTCAGCCGTTACTTCATGACCATCCCCGAGGCCTGCCAGCTGATCCTGCAGGCGGCGGCGTCGGCGTCGCATGGTGCGATCTACACTCTGGACATGGGCGAGCCAGTGCCGATCCGCGTGCTGGCCGAACAGATGATCCGTTTGACCGGCAAGCAGCCGTACAAGGACATCCAGATCATCTATACCGGCCTGCGCCCGGGCGAGAAGCTGCACGAGACCCTGTTCTATTCGGACGAAGACTACCGTTCGACCGCGCACCCGAAGATTCTCGAGGCCGGCGTGCGTACGTTCTCGCGCGACCTGGTGCTGGGCAACGTTCCGCGCCTGCGTGAGGCGATTGCCAGCTACGACACTGCCAGCATCCAGGAAATCCTGTTTGCGACGATGCCGGAATTCTCGCCAATCGAACAGGATGCTTACATTTCATCCGCTAAAGTCGTGCCCTTTCCGGCACGTGAGGCGAACAGGCACCAATGAGCAAGCGAATTCGCAAGGCAGTTTTCCCGGTGGCAGGACTGGGAACGCGTTTTTTGCCAGCAACCAAGACTGTGCCGAAGGAGATGCTGCCGATCATTGATCGGCCGCTGATCCAGTACGCTGTTGATGAAGCCATCGAAGCCGGCTGCGACACGCTGGTGTTCATCACCAACCGCTACAAGCACGCGGTTGCCGATTATTTCGACAAGGCCTACGAGCTGGAGCAGAAGCTCGAGCGCGCCGGCAAGCAGGAGCAGCTGGAGCTGATCCGGCATGTGCTGCCCAACGGCGTGCGCGCGATCTTCGTGACCCAGGCCGAGGCGCTGGGCCTGGGGCACGCAGTGCTGTGTGCCAAGGCTGTGATCGGTGACGAGCCGTTCGCGGTGCTGCTGCCCGACGATCTGATCTGGAATCGCGGTGCCGGTGCGCTGAAGCAGATGGCCGACCTCAATGAGGCCAGCGGTGCCAGCGTGATTGCGGTCGAAGACGTGCCGCACGAAAAGACCGCCAGCTACGGCATCGTCGCCACTGAGGCGTTCGATGGCCGCAAGGGCCGCATTTCGCAGATCGTCGAGAAGCCGAAGCCGGAGGACGCGCCGAGTGACCTGGCGGTGGTCGGCCGCTACGTGCTGAGCCCGAAGATCTTCGAACTGCTGGAACAGACCCAGACCGGTGCCGGCGGCGAGATCCAGCTGACCGATGCGATTGCCGAGCTGCTGAAGACCGAAGAAGTCGATGCTTATCGTTTCGAGGGTACCCGCTTCGACTGCGGTACGCACCTGGGTCTGGTGGAGGCGACGATCCGCTTCGCGCTGGACAACCCGAAGCTGGCCGGCCCGGCGCGGGAGAAGCTGGCGGCGATGCTGGCGGAATAAGGGTTCTATCAAGCGCTCCGTCAGCGCTTTGATTGATACATGGGGGAGGGGGCGGATGGCCCTCTCCAAAACACGCCAAAGCCCTTCCATGGTGCTCGATGGCGCCATCCATGGCGCCAACGGTTTTGGAGAGGGCCATCCGCCCCCTCTCGACAGTTTCCTGCGGGCGCGGACGGGAAGGGCGGAATCAAAGGCGAGAGCAACAAGCAAAAAAGGCAGCCAATGGCTGCCTTTTTTGCTTGTTGGGGTCAGATCCCTTTGCGCAGCAAAAGGATCTGACCCCGGCCTTTGACCCTGCCTTTGCTCATCCCTCCGCCGCGGGGAGGCTGGAAGGGCCGGGTTGGCAGGGCTGCCCGGGACCGTTGGCGCCATGGATGGCGCCATCGAGCCCCCATGGAAGGGTTCACGGCGTGTCCCGGGCAGCCCTGCCAACCCGACCCACGCCATGAAGCCCAACGAGGCAACGCCTTGAACCTTACAGCGCCTCGAAAATACCCGCCGCGCCCATGCCGGTGCCGATGCACATCGTCACCATGCCGTACTTCTGCTGGCGACGACGCAGGCCGTGCAGCAGCGTGGCGGTACGGATCGCGCCGGTCGCGCCCAGCGGATGGCCCAGGGCAATGGCGCCGCCCAGCGGGTTGACCTTGCTCGGGTCCAGGCCGCAATCACGGATCACCGCTAGCGACTGCGCGGCGAAGGCTTCGTTCAGTTCAATCCAGTCCAGCTGGTCCTGGGTCAGGCCGGCCTGCTTCAGGGCCTTCGGGATCGCGGCGATCGGGCCGATGCCCATCACTTCCGGGCGCACGCCGGCCACCGAGAAGCTGACGAAACGCGCCAGCGGGGTCAGGCCGTAATCCTTGATCGCCTGCTCCGAGGCCAGCAGCACGGCACCGGCGCCATCGCTCATCTGCGACGAGTTGCCGGCGGTGACGGTGCCGCCGAACTGGCCGTTGCGGAATACCGGGCGCAGCTTGGCCAGGCCTTCAGCGGAGGAGTCCGGGCGCGGGCCTTCGTCGGTGTCGGCCACCTTGTTGCGGGTGATGATGCGCTGGCCGTCGGCCAGGTCCGGCAGGTGCGAGACGATCTCGTACGGGCTGATTTCGCCCTTGAACTCGTCGTTCTGGATCGCGGCCATGGCCTTCTGATGCGAGGCCAGGGCGAACGCGTCCTGGTCTTCGCGCGAGACCTTCCACTCTTCGGCCACCTTCTCGGCGGTGATGCCCATGCCGTAGGCGATGGCGACGTGGTCATTGTCGAACACGCTCGGTGCCATGGCGATCTTGTTGCCCATCATCGGCACCATCGACATCGACTCGGTACCGCCGGCCAGCATCAGGTCGGCGTTGCCCAGGCGGATCGCATCGGCGGCCTGCGCCACGGCCTGCAGGCCGGAGGAGCAGAAGCGGTTCACGGTCTGCGCGGCGATGGTGTTCGGCAGACCGGCCAGCAGCACGCCGATGCGCGCCACGTTCATGCCCTGCTCGGCTTCCGGCATGGCGCAGCCGATGATGGCGTCATCGATGCGGTTGACGTCCACGCCCGGGGCCTGGGCGACGACGCTGCGCAGCACGTGCGCAAGCATGTCGTCGGGGCGGGTGTTGCGGAACATGCCCTTGGGCGCCTTGCCAACCGGGGTACGGGTGGCGGCGACGATGTAGGCGTCCTGGATTTGCTTGGTCATTGCAATGATCTCTTGAATAGGGATTGGAAGAGGTTGCCGGCCAGCGGCCGGCACTACCGATGTCTTCCGTCAGTTCCGCAGCGGCTTGCCGGTCTTCAGCATGTGCGCGATGCGGGCCTGGGTCTTTTCCTGCTGGGCCAGTTCGACGAAGTGCTTGCGCTCCAGGGTCAGCAGCCACTCTTCGTCCACCAGGGTGCCGCGGTCGACCTTGCCGCCGCACAGCACGGTGGCGATGCGCTCAGCAATCTCGTAGTCGTACGGGCTGATGAAGCGGCCTTCCAGCATGTTGACCAGCATCATCTTGAAGGTGGCGATGCCCACGTCACCGGCGACCTGGATGCGGCGTGCCGGCAGCGGCGGACGGTAGCCCGCTTCGGCCAGGGCGCGTGCTTCGGCCTTGGCGATGTGCAGGGCCTCGTAGCTGTTGAACACCACCTTGTCGGTGCTGCGCAGCAGGCCCAGTTCCTTGGCGTTGACCGCCGAGTTGGAGACCTTGGCCATCGCCACGGTCTCGAAGGTCTTCTTCAGTTCGGCGAACACGTCGCCACCCGGGCCTGCGGCCTGCGAGGCGCGCACCGCCAGTTCCTTCAGGCCGCCACCGGCCGGCAGCAGGCCGACACCGGCCTCGACCAGGCCGATGTAGCTTTCCAGGAAGGCCACGGTCTTGGCGCTGTGCATCTGGAACTCGCAGCCACCACCCAGCGCCAGGCCACGCACGGCGGCAACCACCGGCACCAGCGAGTACTTGATGCGCTGGCTGGTGCGCTGGAAGTTGGCAACCATTTCTTCGAACTGTTCGACCTTGCCGGCCTGCAGCAGGCCCAGTGCACCGGCCAGATCGGCACCGGCAGAGAAGGGCTCCTTCTGCTGCCAGATCACCAGGCCCTGGAAGTCCTTCTCGGCGCGGCTGACGCATTCCTGCAGGCCGTCCAGCACCTGGTCGGACACGGTGTTCATCTTGGTCTTGAAGCTGACCACGGCAATGCCATCACCGTCGTGCCACATGCGCAGGCCGTCGTTCTCGAACACGGTCTCGCCCGGCGCGAACTTCTCGCCCAACAGCGGATCCGGGAAGCGCTGGCGCTGGTACACCGGCAGCGACGAGCGCGGCAGCTTGGCGTTGCGCGACGGGCTGTAGCTGCCTTCGGCGGCGTGCACGCCATCGCGGCCATCGAACACCCAGTCCGGCAGCGGTGCGTTGCTCATGCTCTTGCCGGCCACGATGTCATCGGCGATCCACTGCGCGACCTGCTTCCAGCCGGCGGCCTGCCAGGTCTCGAACGGGCCCAGCGACCAGCCGTAGCCCCAGCGGATGGCCAGGTCGACGTCGCGCGCGGTCTCGGCGATGTCGGCCAAGTGGTAGGCGCTGTAGTGGAACAGGTCACGGAAAGTCGCCCACAGGAACTGCGCCTGCGGGTGCTGGCTGTCGCGCAGCTTGGCGAACTTCTCGGCCGGGTTCTTGATCTTCAGGATCTCGACCACTTCCGGGGCGGCGGTGCGGTCGGCCGGGCGGTAGTCCTGCTTCTCCAGGTCCAGCACGACGATGTCCTTGCCGACCTTGCGGAAGATGCCGGCGCCGGTCTTCTGGCCCAGTGCGCCCTTGGAAATCAGCGCGTCCAGCCACTTCGGCGACTTGAAGAACTCATGCCACGGGTCGTTCGGCAGGGTGTCGCCCATGGTCTTGATGACGTGGGCCATGGTGTCCAGGCCGACCACGTCGGAGGTGCGGTAGGTGGCCGACTTCGGGCGGCCGACCAGCGGGCCGGTCAGGCCGTCCACTTCGTCGAAGCCCAGGCCGAACTGCTGGGTGTGGTGGATGGTCGACAGGATCGAGAACACGCCGATGCGGTTGCCGATGAAGTTCGGGGTGTCCTTGGCGTACACCACGCCCTTGCCCAGGGTGGTGACCAGGAAAGCTTCCAGGCCTTCCAGCACGGCGTCGTCGGTGGTGGTGGCCGGGATCAGCTCGGCCAGGTGCATGTAGCGCGGCGGGTTGAAGAAGTGCACGCCGCAGAAGCGGTGCCGCAGCTGTTCGGGCAGCACGTCGGCGAGCTTGTTGATGCCCAGGCCCGAGGTGTTGGAGGCCAGCACCGCGTGGTCGGCCACGAACGGGGCGATCTTCTTGTACAGGTCCTGCTTCCAGTCCATGCGCTCGGCGATGGCCTCGATGATCAGGTCGCAGTCCTTCAGCTGCTCCAGGCCGGAGTCGTAGTTGGCCGGGGTGATGGCTTCGGCCAGCGACTTGCTGGCCAGCGGCGCCGGGCTCAGCTTGCCCAGGTTGGCGATCGCCTTCAGCACGATGCCGTCGGCCGGACCTTCCTTGGCAGGCAGGTCGAACAGCACGGTGTCGACGCCAGCGTTGGTGAGGTGGGCGGCGATCTGGGCACCCATGACGCCGGCACCCAGCACGGCGGCGCGGCGGACTAGCAGGGAATTGGACATGGTGTAGGGCCTTTGTTGGTCAGCAGTTACTGGGTGGAATCAAACGGAAGCGGGCAGGGCGCTGGCGCGTGCGGCGGCGCGGAACCCGGCTTCGGCGAAATGGATCAGTTCGTGGGCGGCATGGGCACGATGCGCCGCTTCGGTGACACCGGCGGGACGCTTGATCAGCCCGAAATCGGCCATGGCATAGGTGAGCGAGCCGGCCAGGAAGTCCAGGCGCCAGTACAGCTCTTCCTTGCTCAGGTCCGGCACGCACTCGCCGATGGCCTTGCCGAACGCACGCAGCACGTGGCCGTAGTGGTCGGACAGGAACTTGCGCAGGTTGTCGTTCTTCTCGGCGTAGGCGCGGGCGATCACGCGCACGAAGGCGCCGCCGTTCTGGCGGTCCTGGGCCAGCGCCAGCGCCGGCTCGACGAAGGCGGCCAGCACCGGGCGCAGTTCGCCCGGGTGCTCGGCGCGGGCACGTTCGAGCTGTGACAGGCGGGCGCCGGTCATCTCGTCCATGCGGCGGCGGAACACCTCGTTGACCAGGTTTTCCTTGGAGCCGAAGTGGTAGTTGACCGCAGCGATGTTGACATCGGCCTGGCTGGTCACCTGGCGCAGCGAGGTGCCGGCGAAGCCGTGCTGGGCGAACAGCTCCTCGGCCGCGCCGAGGATCCGGTCCTTGGTCGAGAAGTGGGCGGGTTTGGCCATCGGCGGGCGGACCTTAATCAAACGATTGTTTGATACTAGGACCAGACGGTAGCGTATGGCATTTTGCAGTGCAGCAAAAATGGCTCGGACGGTCAGAATCCGCTCAGCTGGGTGAATGGGGTAGGGGTCGGATCCCCGCAGGGGCTCCGACCCCGATGCTGGGCCCGAGATGGGGTCAGAGCCCCTGCGGGGATCTGACCCCTGCCGTAAGGGTTTGTCGGCCGACGGCCCTCTACCACCCCGCGGCTTTATCTTTTACAATTCGCCTACGTTTATCAGGCTAAGCCCGCGTCCCGACGCGGGTTTTTTTCATGTTACCCTTCGGGCCATCAGCGGCCCGATTCCATTGGAGACATCCCATGGCGCTGGAGCGCACCCTTTCGATCATCAAGCCGGACGCCGTTGCCAAGAACGTCATCGGCGAAATCTACGCCCGCTTCGAGAAGGCCGGCCTGAAGGTCGTGGCCGCCAAGTACAAGCAGCTGTCCCGTCGTGAAGCCGAAGGCTTCTACGCCGTGCACCGCGAGCGTCCGTTCTTCAACGCGCTGGTCGAGTTCATGATCTCCGGCCCGGTGATGATCCAGGCCCTGGAAGGCGAGAATGCCGTCCTGGCCCACCGCGACCTGCTGGGCGCCACCAACCCGAAGGAAGCCGCGCCGGGCACCATCCGCGCCGACTTCGCCGAATCCATCGATGCCAACGCCGCCCACGGCTCGGACTCGGTCGAGAATGCCGCGATTGAGATCGCCTACTTCTTCGCCGCCACCGAAGTCGTCTCGCGCTGAGAGTAATGCCGTGAACGAGGTCGTACAGTCCCCCGCCATCCAGCCGCTGCCGAAGTCGGCGCCCACGGCTGGCAAGCAGAACCTGCTCGACCTTGATCGCGCGGGCCTGGAGAAGTTTTTCGTCGAGGTTCTCGGCGAAAAGAAGTTCCGCGCCCATCAGGTGATGAAGTGGATCCACCATCGCTACGTCACCGATTTCGATGAAATGACCGACCTCGGCAAGGTCCTGCGCGCCAAGCTGCAGGCCCATGCCGAGGTGCTGGTTCCCAACATCGTGTTCGACAAGCCCTCCGCCGACGGTACCCACAAGTGGCTGCTGGCAATGGGCGTGGATGGCAAGAACGCCATCGAGACCGTGTACATCCCGGACAAGACCCGCGGCACGCTGTGCGTGTCCTCGCAGGTCGGTTGCGGCCTGAACTGCACGTTCTGCTCCACCGCTACCCAGGGCTTCAACCGCAACCTGACCACCGCCGAGATCATCGGCCAGGTGTGGGTTGCCGCACGCCACCTGGGCAACGTGCCGCACCAGATGCGCCGCCTCACCAACGTGGTGATGATGGGCATGGGCGAGCCGCTGATGAATTTCGACAACGTCGTGCGCGCCATGAGCGTGATGCGCGACGACCTGGGCTACGGCCTGGCCAACAAGCGCGTGACCCTGTCGACCTCTGGCCTGGTGCCGCAGATCGACCGCCTGTCTGCCGAAAGCGACGTGTCGCTGGCGGTGTCGCTGCATGCGCCGAACGACGCACTGCGCGAGACGCTGGTGCCGCTCAACAAGAAGTACCCGATCGCCGAGCTGATGGCCTCGTGCGCACGCTACCTGCGCGCCAACAAGCGCCGCGAGTCGGTCACCTTTGAATACACCCTGATGAAGGGCATCAACGACAAGCCCGAGCATGCCCGGGAGCTGGCCCGCCTGATGCGCCAGTTCGACAACGCGGTGCAGGCCAAGGATTCGGGCAAGGTCAACCTGATCCCGTTCAACCCGTTCCCGGGCACCCGCTACGAGCGTTCGGAAGAAGCGCACATCCGTGCCTTCCAGAAGATCCTGCTCGACAGCAACGTGCTGACCATGGTCCGCCGCACCCGTGGCGACGACATCGACGCCGCCTGTGGCCAGCTCAAGGGCCAGGTGATGGACCGCACCCGCCGCCAGGCGGAGTTCAACAAGACGCTGCAGGCGGGGAAGGGGAGCGATGCCGCGGCCTGACCGCCTCTGGCTGGTTCTGTTCGCAGGCATGCTGGCCGTTGCGGTCGGCGGCTGCAAATCCCATCCCAAGGCCAAGCTCGGGCCGAGCCAGGCGCCGGTCTATTCGGTGGCTGACCCGGAAAGCGTGCGGCGCGAAGTGCGCTGGCGCGACCTGTTGACCCTGGCGACCCGTGACCTGCAGGTCGGCAATCTCGACGCCGCCGAGCGCAAGGTGCGCGAAGCGCTGAAGCTGGCGCCCGAGGCGCCCGATGCGCTGGTGCTGCAGGCCGGCATCGATGACCGTCGTGGCCGCACCCGCCAGGCGGGCGAGAATTTCCGCAAGGCCGCCGAGCTGGCGCCGCAGCGCGGGGACGTGCTCAACAACTACGGTGCCTGGTTGTGCCAGCAGGGCCAGCCGGCCGAATCGCTGGTCTGGTTCGACCGGGCGCTGCAGGCGCCGGGCTATGCCACCCCGGGCGAAGCGCAGGCCAATGCCGGTAGCTGCGCACTGGACGCTGGGCAGCTCGAACGTGCCGAGCGCGACCTGCGCGCGGCACTCGTCGCGGCGCCGGCCAACCCGGTTGCGCTGGAGTCGATGGCCCAGCTGAGCTTCCGCCAGGGCCGCTACATGGAGGCCCGGGCGTTCGCCGAACGTAGGATTGCGGCTGCACCCGCAACGCGTTCCGTGTTACAACTTGCGTCTCAAATCGAAGTGAAGCTGGGCGATCGGGCGGCATCTGATCGTTATCTGCAGCGGATTCGACAGGAATTTCCGCAGGAAGCGGGCTCCTAACTCCAGGGTTGATGCATTGTGATTGATGACCAGACTGTGAGCGCTCTCGAGACTGCGGCCGGCTGCGGCACCCGCCTGCGCCAGGCCCGTGAAGCGGCCGGACTGACCCTCGAAGATGTCGGCTCGCGCCTGCGCATGCCGGTCCAGGTGGTCAAGTCGCTGGAAGAGGAACAATGGCAGAAGCTGGGGGCGCCGGTGTTCGTGCGCGGCCAGCTGCGCAGCTATGCGCGCCTGCTCGACGTGGACGTGGGCGAGCTGCTGGAACAGGCCCAGGTCGGCCCGGTGGTTCCGCCCACCCTGGTCAGCCATACCCATACCCCCCGTGCGCGCCGCATTGCCGAGAACCTCGGTCGGCGCGTGCTGTATGTCGGCATCACCGCCGTGCTGGCGGTGCCGGTGTGGTTCGCCACCCGTGGCCACTTCGACGGCAGCGCGACCCCGTCGCCGAGCACCGCCTCGCTGGACGTGATCCCGGCCGCCGTGCCGGTCACGCCGTCCGCAGCCGGCAGCGAGATGGCCGCCCCGGCCGAAGCGACCACGTCCCCGGCCAGCAAGCCGGCGGCCACCCCTTACGTCGCCTCGCTGGCCCCGGTGCCGCGCCCGGCGCCGGCCCCGGCTGCCGGCAATGCGCTGGAAATGCAGTTCAGCGGCGACAGCTGGGTCGACATCGGCGGCCCGGACGGCAGCACCGTCGAGAAGGCACTGATCAAGTCCGGCGAGACCCGCAGCTTCACGCCGGGCCAGGTGACCCGGGTGACCCTGGGCAACGCCTCGGCGGTCCAGGTTCAGCAGAACGGCGCTATCGTCGATCTGACCCCCTACCAGCGAGCCAACGTGGCACGCTTTCAGGTATCCTCTGAAGGCTCCGTAGTCCCGGTTTCGCACTGAGGCGCGGTTTCACCACCTTCGATTAAACCCAATGGTCCCTCCCGACGGGCGGGGCGAGAGTACGCATGGCGATCGACGATCTGCTCGACGAGCACGAACAAAGTGAACGCGTCCGCAGCTGGCTGCGGAAGAATGGCGCCAGCATCCTCGGTGGCGTAGTCATCGCCATCGGTGCCATTGCCGGCTGGCAGTGGTACCAGAAGGAGCAGGGCAGCAAGCTGGCCTCGGCCAATGTCGAGTACCAGAAGGCCCTGCAGGGCCTGCAGCAGAACAAGCTTGACGACGCCGCCAAGGCGGTCAAGGCGCTCGAAGCCGGCCCGTCCAGCATCTACGGCGACCTCGCGGCGCTGCAGCTGGCCAAGGCCCAGGTCGACGCCGGCAAGAACGAAGAGGCACTGGCCACCCTGCGCAACGTGAAGGTCGAAGGCGACCTGCAGCGCGTGGTCGACCAGCGTGTGGCCCGCCTGCTGGTGGCCACCGGCAAGAGCGACGAGGCCATCAAGCTGCTGGGCAGCGCCACCGACAGCAGCAGCCTGGAAATCCATGGCGATGCGCTGATGGCGCAGGGCAAGCGTGACGACGCCCGCGTACAGTACGAGAAGGCGCTGAAGACGCTGGACGTGGCAGCGCCGCAGCGGCGCCTGCTGGAAACCAAGGTTATGGACGCCGGCGGCACCGTTGCCGCCCCTGCGGAGTCGGTTTGATGAGTCAGAAGGTCATGATCACCCGCGTCGCCACCGTGCTCCTGATGGGCATGGCCCTGACCGGCTGCGGCACCATGAAGGGCTGGTTCGCTGGCAAGGACGCGGCGGCGAAGAAGGCACAGGAACCGGCTGAGCTGGTCAAGTTCGAGCCGACCGTGAAGGTCAGCAAGATCTGGTCAGTCAACCTCGGCAAGGGCGAGCGTCGCATCGGTGTGCGCCAGGGCCCGGCGGTGGCCAACGGCCACGTGTTCGCTGCGGCGATCACCGGTGGCGTGCACGCCATCGACCTGCAGACCGGCAAGAAGGTCTGGACCTGGGAGCCGAAGAAGGAAAAGAAGAAGGCCAAGCTGCGCCTGTCCGGCGGCCCGGGTGTCGGTGAGAACCTGGTCGTGATCGGCACGCTGGATGGCCAGGTCATCGCTCTGGACATCAACGACGGCAGCGAGAAGTGGCGCGCCCGTGTTCCGGGTGAAGTCATCGCCGCGCCGGCCGTTGCCCAGGGCATGGTCTACGTGCGCAGCAACGACGGTCGTGTGACCGCCTTCGATGTCGGCAACGGCACCCAGAAGTGGTTCAACCCGAGCGAGCTGCCGGCGCTGACCGTGCGCGGCAACGCGCCGGTGGTGACCGGCCCGGGCGTGTTGTTCATCGGCAAGGACGAGGGCGCGGTTGCGGCCCTGGCCCAGCAGGATGGCCGCA
Organism: Stenotrophomonas sp. Pemsol; assembly: GCF_003586545.1. NCBI lineage: Bacteria > Pseudomonadati > Pseudomonadota > Gammaproteobacteria > Lysobacterales > Lysobacteraceae > Stenotrophomonas > Stenotrophomonas sp. Pemsol. Next base: position 1,468,856 of record NZ_CP025780.1, read on the forward strand.
CGCTGTGGGAACAGAACCTCGGCAACGGCGAAGGCCGCACCGAGCTGGAGCGCATGGCGGACGTCGACGGCGCACCGGTGCTCGACGGCAACACCCTGTACGTGAGCAGCTTCAAGAACCAGACCATGGCCATCGAAGGCCCGACCGGTCGCCCGCTGTGGGCGCGCGACCATGGCGGCGCAGGTGGCGTGGCGGTATCGTCCGGCAATGTGTTCGTGACCGACAACAAGGGCGGCGTGTTCGGTCTGGACAAGGCCAGCGGCGCAGCCATGTGGTCGCAGACGGCACTGGCCCGTCGCTCCCTGACCGGCCCGGCACTGCACGGCGACTACGTCGTGGTCGGTGACTACAAGGGATACGTGCACTGGTTGCAGGCCTCCGATGGTGCGATGGCGGCACGGGCAAAAAGTGGCGGCGACGCCCTGCTGGCCCAGCCGGTCGTCGTCGACGGGGTGCTGCTGGTGCAGAACGTGGATGGCAAGCTGACCGCCTTCCGGTTGGCAAACTAAAAAATTGGAGTAATCGCGATGCTGCCTCTGGTCGCCCTGGTTGGACGGCCGAATGTCGGCAAGTCGACTATTTTCAATGCGCTTACGCGCACCCGTGACGCGCTGGTCCATGACCAGCCCGGCGTCACCCGCGACCGCAACTACGGTGTCTGCCGCCTCGACGAGGACAACCATTTCCTCGTCGTGGATACCGGTGGTATCGCCGGGGAAGACGAAGGCCTGGCCGGCGCCACCACGCGCCAGGCCCGTGCGGCCGCGGCCGAAGCCGACCTGATCCTGTTCGTCGTCGATGCCCGCGAGGGCACCTCGGCGCTGGACGACGAGATCCTGGCCTGGCTGCGCAAGCTGTCGCGCCCGACGCTGCTGCTGATCAACAAGATCGACGGCACCGACGAGGACAGCGTGCGTTCCGAGTTCGCCCGTTATGGCTTCGGCGAGATGCTGACCGTCTCGGCTGCGCATCGCCAGGGTCTGGACGACCTGCTGGACGAAGTGATCCAGCGCCTGCCGGAAGAAGGCAGCGGCGAAGAGCTGGACAACGACCCGAACCGCATCCGCATCGCCTTTGTCGGCCGCCCGAACGTGGGCAAGTCGACCCTGGTCAATCGCATCCTCGGCGAGGAGCGCATGATCGCCTCCGACGTGCCGGGTACCACCCGCGACTCGATCGCGGTGGACCTGGAGCGCGACGGCCGTGAGTACCGCCTGATCGACACCGCCGGCCTGCGCCGTCGTTCGCGCGTGGATGAGGTCGTCGAGAAGTTCTCGGTGGTCAAGACCATGCAGTCGATCGAGCAGTGCCAGGTGGCCGTGCTGATGCTCGACGCCACCGAAGGCGTGACCGACCAGGACGCCACCGTGCTCGGTGCCGTGCTCGACGCCGGCCGCGCGCTGGTGATCGCCATCAACAAGTGGGATGGCCTGACCGAGTACCAGCGCGAGCAGGCGGAAACCATGCTGTCGCTGAAGCTGGGCTTCGTGCCGTGGGCCGAATCGGTGCGCATCTCGGCCAAGCATGGCTCGGGCCTGCGTGAGCTGTTCCGTGCGGTGCATCGTGCGCACGAATCGGCGAACAAGACCTTCACCACCAGCGAAGTGAACAAGGCGCTGGAAGTGGCCTACGAGACCAACCCGCCGCCGACCATTCGCGGCCACGTCTCCAAGCTGCGCTACGTGCACCCGGCCGGTTCCAACCCGCCGACCTTCATCGTGCACGGTACGCGCCTGAAGGAACTGCAGGAGTCGTACAAGCGCTACCTGGAGAACTTCTTCCGCAAGCGCTTCAAGCTGATCGGCACGCCGGTGAGCTTCATCTTCCGCGAGGGTACCAACCCGTACGAGGGCAAGAAGAACGTCCTCACCGAGCGGCAGGTCAAGGCCAAGCGGCGCTTGATGAAGCACGTCAAGGGCAAGTGATTCACGAAAAAGGCGGCCGCAGGGCCGCCTTTTTTGTTCGCGCCCCTACCGGTAGTGCCGGCCGCTGGCCGGCAACCTCGGGTCGTCCGGTGCGTTCATGGCCATGCCGGCCAGCGGCCGGCACTACCCCATGTTTGCAGGTATCGGTCAAGGCGGCTTGCCGCCGCGTGCGCGATAATGCGGCCATGAGCATCCAAGAGCTTTCCCCCGCGCAGGCGTGCGAGCGCCTGGCCCACGGCGCCGTGCTGATCGATGTGCGCGAGGCGCATGAACGGGCCGGCGGGATGGCCGAGGGCGCGCGCGGCGTGGCCAAGGGCGAGCTGCATGCCGACCCGGCCGCGCATCTGCCGCGGCGCGACCAGGAGATCCTGCTGATCTGCCAGAGCGGCAAGCGCTCGGCCGATGCCGTGCAGTTCCTGCTGGAGGCCGGCTACACAAACGTCGCTTCCGTGACGGGCGGTACCGTGGCCTGGCGCGAGCAGTCGCTGCCCTTGGTGCAGCCGCTGGCCAGCGCCGCCGACCGCGACTTCTTTGATCGCTATTCGCGGCACCTGCTGCTGCCGCAGGTGGGCGAAGCCGGCCAGCGCCGGCTGCAGCAAGCGCGCGTGCTGGTACTGGGCGCGGGCGGGCTGGGCGCACCGGCTGGTTTCTACCTGGCAGCGGCTGGGGTAGGGCACCTGCGCCTCGCCGACCACGACCGCGTGGAGCGCAGCAACCTTCACCGGCAGATCGTGCACACCGAGGCCAGCGTCGGCCAGCTCAAGGTCGATTCCGCTCGCGAGCGCCTGCTGGCGCTGAATCCCTCCATCGAGGTCGAGGCGGTGCCGGAGCGGGTGACCTCTGAGAACGTGGATGCGCTGCTCGCGGGCGTGGACGTTGTGCTGGATGGCTCGGACAACTTCCCGCTGCGCTACCTGCTCAACGACGCCTGCATCAAGCACGCCAAACCGCTGGTGTATGCCGCCATCGAGCGCTTCGACGGCCAGGTAAGCGTGTTTGACGCCGGCCGCCAGCGCGGCGTGGCGCCGTGCTACCGCTGCCTGTTCCCGGAACCGCCGCCGCCGGAGTTTGCGCCGAACTGTTCCGAGGCCGGTGTGCTGGGCGTGCTGCCTGGCCTGGCCGGCGTGCTGCAGGCCACCGAGGTGCTGAAGCTGCTGCTGGGCATCGGCGAGCCGCTGGTGGGCCGCCTGCTGCGCTTCGATGCGCTGGGCATGCGCTTCCGCGAGACCGGCATCCGGCCGGACCCGCACTGCCCGGTGTGCGCGCCGGGTATGCCGTTCCCGGGATATATCGATTACGCCGCGTTCTGCCGGGGTGGGTGAAGCTGGCCGGGGATTCATCCACGCATGGCGTGGATCTACCGGGGCGCGGCGGCTGTGCGTCATCCACGCATGGCGTGGATCTACTGTAGAGCCGAGCCCATGCTCGGCTGCTTCTGGCCTCGGCACGAAGAGCAGCCGAGCGTGGGCTCGGCTCTACAGGTCATGGCGCCCACCCAAGCATGTGCATGGTTTCGGGATGATGCTGGGAGTCACTCCCTGCATCGTTCCACTTCCAAGACAATCCGGCGCAACATGCGTGCTATTGCCGTCATCGGCATTGCTCTATTGTTGAACCCGATTCTGGATCTTGGGGAACACACCGCATGGCGGTAGAAGCAGCGACCAGCGAGCTGGTCAAGGTCGTGGCCCTGTTGGGCGCGGCGGTGGTGATGGTGCCTTTGTTCCGCCGGGCCGGCCTGGGCTCGGTGCTGGGCTACTTCGCCGCTGGCCTGGCGATCGGACCGTTCGGGCTGGGCTGGTTCTCCGACCCGCAGGCGATCCTGCATACCGCCGAGCTCGGCGTGGTGATGTTCCTGTTCGTGATCGGCCTGGAAATGCGGCCCTCGCACCTGTGGAGCCTGCGCAAGGAAATCTTCGGGCTGGGCACGCTGCAGATCGTCACCTGCGCGCTGGTGCTGACCAGCATCGCCAAGCTGTTCGGCCTGCCGTGGCAGGTGGCCTTCATCGGTGCCACCGGTTTCGTACTCACGTCCACCGCAGTAGTGATGCAGCTGTTGGCCGAGCGCGGCGACATTGCGCTGCCGTCGGGGCAGAAGATCGTCTCCATCCTGCTGTTCGAAGATCTACTGATCGTGCCGTTGCTGGCGCTGGTGGCCTGGATGGGCCCCAGTGCGGGCAGTGCCGATGGCGAGGGTTCGCGCTGGCTGTCGGTGGCGATCGGCGTGGGTGCCATCGTCGGCCTGGTGCTGGTCGGCCGCTTCCTGCTCAACCCGCTGTTCCGCGTGCTGGCCGAATCGAAGGCGCGCGAGGTGATGACCGCCGCCGCGCTGCTGGTGGTGCTGGGCGCGGCGCTGCTGATGCAGCTGTCGGGCCTGTCGATGGCGATGGGCGCGTTCCTGGCCGGCGTGCTGCTGAGCGAGTCGACCTTCCGCCACCAGATCGAAGCGGACATCGAGCCGTTCCGCGGCATCCTGCTGGGCCTGTTCTTCCTCAGCGTGGGCATGGCGCTGGACCTGGGCGTGGTGGCGGGCAACTGGCAGCTGATCCTGGGCCTGGTGCTGGCGTTGATGGCGGCCAAGGCGCTGTGCATCTACGTGGTCGCACGCATCATGGGCAGCGACCACGCGCAGGCGCTGGACCGTGGCGTGCTGATGGCGCAGGGCGGCGAATTCGCCTTCGTGCTGTTCTCCGCCGCCGCATCGGCCGGCGTGATCAACCTGGAGATCAATGCCAACTTCACTGCCGTGGTGGTGCTGTCGATGGCGCTGACCCCGCTGGTGGTGCTGCTCTACAAGCGCATCGCGCCGAAGCCGACGGTGAACATGGATGGCGTGGACGAGGCCGATGGCCTGTCCGGCAGCGTGCTGCTGATCGGCTTCGGCCGCTTCGGCCAGGTCGCCAGCCAGTCGCTGCTGGCGCGCGACGTGGACGTGACCATCATCGACAACGATGTGGAGATGATCCAGAGCGCGGCGCGCTTCGGTTTCAAGATCTACTACGGCGACGGTACGCGACTGGACGTGCTGCATGCCTCGGGCGCGGCCACCGCACGTGCGATTGCGGTGTGCGTGGACAAGGCCGAGGCGGCTGACCGCATTGTTGAGCTGGTGTCGCACGAGTTCCCGCAGGCAAAGCTGATGGTGCGCTCGTTCGACCGCGAGCATTCGCTGCGGTTGATCCATGCCGGTGTTGATTTCCAGATCCGCGAGACGTTTGAATCGGCGGTGCTGTTCGGCCAGGCCGCGCTGGTGGAACTGGGTGCGGACGAGGACGATGCGATCGAAATTGCCGAGCAGATCCGTCGGCGCGACGCCGAGCGCTTCGAGCTGGAGATTGCCGGTGGTGGTCTGAATGCCGGCGCGAAGATGGTGTTCGGCAACTCCGGCCAGGGCGTGCCGACGCCGACGCCGTTCACCGCGCCGAAGCGGGCAAGCAAGACGTTGAACCCGCAGGACGTGCCGGAAGAGGAAGAATAAAGCCCGGTAGTGCCGGCCGCTGGCCGGCAAATGTGCAAACGTTCCGACGACATGAGGGTGCCGGCCAGCGGCCGGCACTACCGTGTGGGGAATTGCCGAAGCCGGCGGTTGGTAATGCCAGCCGCTGGCCGGCAGATGCGCGAACGTTCCGACGTCATGAGGTTGCCGGCCAGCGGCCGGCACTACCGGTGCGCGGAGTCGGCGCACGGCGGTGGGCGAGGGGGCCTGAATCAGGGACAATAGCGTCCCCGCCGCCCCACGCCTGCCCCCGATGAACGATTCCGCCCCCCAGCATCCTGCCCGCATCCTTGATGGCCGCCGCATCGCCGAGGACCTGCTCGACAGCCTGAAGGTGCGCGTCGACGCCCGCATGGCCGCCGGTGGCAGCCGCCCGGGCCTGGCCGTGGTGCTGGTGGGTGGCGACCCGGCCTCGACGGTGTACGTGCGCAACAAGCGCCGTGCCGCCGAGAAGGTCGGCATCGAAGCACATGACTACGATCTGCCGGCCGGTACCACCGAGGCCGAGCTGCTCGACCTGATCGACCAGCTCAACGCCGATCCGAAGATCAACGGCATCCTGATCCAGCTGCCGCTGCCGGGCATCCCCGACGCGCGCCGGCTGATCCAGCGCATCGACCCGCGCAAGGACGTGGACGGCTTCCACCCGGAAAACGTCGGCCACCTGGCCCTGCGCGAGTTCGGCCTGCGCCCGTGCACCCCGCGCGGCATCACCACGCTGCTGGGCCACACCGACCAGCCGGTGCGCGGCCGCAACGCCACCATCGTGGGCGTGAGCAACCACGTCGGCCGCCCGATGGGCCTGGAGCTGCTGATCGCCGGCTGCACCGTCACAAGCTGCCACAAGTTCACCCCCAAGGACGTGCTGGAACAGGCCGTGCGCAATGCCGACATCCTGGTGGTGGCGGTGGGCCGCCCGGGCATCGTGCCGGGCGAGTGGGTGAAGCCGGGCGCGGTGGTGATCGACGTGGGCATCAACCGCTTGGATGACGGCCGGTTGGTGGGCGATGTCGGGTTTGAGGCCGCCGCCCAGCGGGCCAGCTGGATCACCCCGGTGCCGGGTGGTGTGGGCCCGATGACCGTGGCCACGTTGATGCAGAACACCCTGGAAGCGGCGGAAGCGCTGAGCTGACCTCACCTGGGGCTGTTCTCAGGTGCCTGAGGGATAGTGCGGACCAACGGTCCGCACCCACCAAAGGCGCTTCAGGGCTGGCTCGGGTGATCCTCTCAAGGTGGGTGCCGACCGTTGGTCGGCACAATGCCGGTGCACAGGTATATGAAGGCAGTGCGGACCAACGGTCCGCACCCACCAAAGGCGCTTCAGGGCTGGCTCGGGTGATCCTCTCAAGGTGGGTGCCGACCGTTGGTCGGCGCAATGCCGGTGCACAGGTATATGAAGGCAGTGCGGACCAACGGTCCGCACCCACCAAAGGCGCTTCAGGGCTGGCTCGGGTGATCCTCTCAAGGTGGGTGCCGACCGTTGGTCGGCGCAATGCCGGTGCACAGGTATATGAAGGCAGTGCGGACCAACGGTCCGCACCCACCAAAGGCGCTTCAGGGCTGGCTCGGGTGATCCTCTCAAGGTGGGTACCGACCGTTGGTCGGCACAATGCCGGTGCACAGGTGTATGAAGGCAGTGCGGACCAACGGTCCGCACCCACCGAGGCAGGTTCTAAACCCTCCTGAACCGATCACCGCCCGCGCGACACTGCGTCGCATCTACCCCCTGCCACGCGGCGCGAAAACAGGGTAAAATGTCGCGCTTCCCCACATCTCGGGTATGCCGATGCTGCGCATCCAGGCTGAAGCACTCACTTACGACGACGTCTCGCTCGTCCCCGCCCACTCGACCATCCTGCCCAAGGACGTCAACCTCGAAACGCGGTTGACCCGAGACCTGAAGCTCAAGCTTCCGATCCTGTCCGCCGCGATGGACACCGTCACCGAAGCCCGCCTGGCCATCGCCATGGCCCAGCTCGGCGGCATGGGCATCATCCACAAGAATCTCAGCCTGGAACAGCAGGCCGCGGAAGTGGCCAAGGTCAAGAAGTTCGAGGCCGGTGTCATCCGCGACCCGATCACCGTCGGTCCGGAAACCACCATCCGCGACGTGCTGGCCCTGACCCAGGCGCACAACATCTCCGGCGTGCCGGTGGTGGGCAGCGACGGCCAGCTGGCCGGCATCGTGACCCACCGCGACATGCGCTTCGAGACCGAGCTGGACGATCCGGTCCGCCACATCATGACCAAGAAGGATCGCCTGATCACGGTCAAGGAAGGCGCCGCGTCCGACGAAGTGCTGCAGCTGCTGCACCGCAACCGCATCGAAAAGGTGCTGGTGGTCAATGATTCGTTCGAGCTGCGTGGCCTGATCACCGTCAAGGACATCCAGAAGAACACCGACTTCCCCAATGCTGCCAAGGATCTGTCGACCCGCCTGCTGGTCGGCGCTGCCGTCGGCGTGGGTGGCGATACCGATCGCCGCGTGGAAGCGCTGGTCGCCGCCGGCGTGGACGTGATCGTGGTCGATACCGCGCACGGCCACTCGCAGGGCGTGCTGGACCGCGTCAGCTGGGTCAAGAAGAACTTCCCGAACGTGCAGGTCATCGGTGGCAACATCTGCACCGGCGAAGCCGCACTAGCGCTGCTGGACAGTGGCGCGGACGCAGTGAAGGTGGGCATCGGCCCGGGCTCGATCTGCACCACCCGCGTCGTTGCCGGCGTCGGCGTGCCGCAGGTCACTGCCATTGATCTGGTGGCCGAAGCCCTGCAGGACCGCATCCCGCTGATCGCCGACGGTGGCATCCGCTACTCGGGCGACATCGGCAAGGCGCTGGCCGCCGGTGCCTCGACCATCATGGTCGGCGGCCTGCTGGCCGGTACCGAGGAATCGCCGGGCGAGACCGAGCTGTACCAGGGCCGTTCGTACAAGAGCTACCGCGGCATGGGTTCGCTGGCTGCCATGGAGAAGGGGTCGAAGGACCGCTACTTCCAGGACGCCGCCACCGCCGACAAGCTGGTGCCGGAAGGCATCGAAGGCCGCGTGCCGTACCGCGGCCCGGTGGGCGGCATCATCCACCAGCTGATGGGTGGCCTGCGCGCCACCATGGGCTACGTGGGCTGCGCCACCATCGACGAGATGCGCAGCAAGCCCAAGTTCGTGAAGATCAGCGGCGCCGGCCAGCGTGAGAGCCACGTCCACGACGTGACCATCACCAAAGAGCCGCCGAACTACCGCGCCTGATGCGCTTGCGAACTGCTCTTGCGATTACGGGCAGCCTGCTGATGGCAGGCTGTTCGGTGTCCGAACCGCCGCCGCGCTCCGGGTCTCCGGGCGCGGCGGTTTCGCAAGTGCAGCACGTGCAGGCGTGCCAGAACGCGTTCTCGCTACCGAAGGGCTGGCAGGTGCAGGCCGCTGGCGCGCAGCGTTGGCTGCTGAAAGGCAGCGGTGAGCGCCCGCTGCAGGTCACGCTGCAATGCATTACCGAGCTGCTGCACGGGCCGGATGATCCGGTGCTGACGCCAGTACTGGGCGCGCTGGAGCCCGCACGGATGAGCGTGCAATGGGCGTCCTGGGGCGCTGCAGATTCGGGCTTCTCGATGGCCGCACTGCAACGTCGCCTCGTACCTGGCACCGAAGTGCAGGAAATCGCCGAGCTGCCGCGCGCTGACCGCGCCAACCCCAACGCACCGCATGGCCTGCTGATGCTGCGCTGGGACGAGGAAGACCCCTCACATATTCAACAACGCGAGGCGTTCATCGCCACGCTGACACAGAGCCTTGAAGCGCCGGGCGCTGCGAAAAACACCACTGGAACGGCACCATGACCAACATCCATAACGACAAGATCCTCATCCTCGATTTCGGCGCGCAGTACACGCAGCTGATCGCCCGCCGCATCCGCGAGCTGGGCGTCTACTGCGAAATCTGGGCCTGGGACCACAACCCGGCCGAGATCGCGGCGTTTGGCGCCAAGGGCATCATCCTGTCCGGCGGCCCGGAATCGACCACGCTGCCGGGTGCCCCGGCCGCACCGCAGGAAGTGTTCGACAGCGGCCTGCCGATCTTTGGCATCTGCTACGGCATGCAGACCCTGGCCGCGCAGCTGGGCGGTGCCACCGAAGCGGCGGACCAGCGCGAATTCGGCCACGCCGAAGTGAACGTGATCAACCCGGATGCACTGTTCAAGGGCCTGAGCGACCACGGCGGCGAGCCGAAGCTGAATGTCTGGATGAGCCACGGCGACCACGTCTCCGTTGCACCGCCGGGCTTCACCATCACCGCCACCACCGACCGCATTCCGGTGGCCGCCATGGCCAATGAAGAAAAGCGCTGGTACGGCGTGCAGTTCCACCCGGAAGTGACCCACACCCTGCAGGGCCAGGCGCTGCTGCGCCGCTTCGTGGTGGACGTGTGCGGCTGCCAGACCCTGTGGACCGCCGCCAACATCATCGACGACCAGATCGCTCGCGTGCGCGAGCAGGTGGGCGATGACGAAGTGATCCTGGGCCTGTCCGGTGGCGTCGATTCGTCGGTGGTGGCGGCGCTGCTGCACAAGGCCATCGGCGAGAAGCTGACCTGCGTGTTCGTGGATACCGGCCTGCTGCGCTGGCAGGAAGGCGACCAGGTGATGGCGATGTTCGCCGAGCACATGGGCGTGAAGGTGGTGCGCGTGAATGCCGCCGACCGTTACTTCGCTGCGCTGGAAGGCGTAAGCGACCCGGAAGCCAAGCGCAAGATCATCGGCAACCTGTTCGTTGAGATCTTCGACGAAGAATCGAGCAAGCTGAAGAACGCCAAGTGGCTGGCGCAGGGCACCATCTACCCGGACGTGATCGAGTCGGCCGGCAGCAAGACCGGCAAGGCGCATGTGATCAAGAGCCACCACAACGTGGGCGGCCTGCCGGAGCACATGAAGCTGGGCCTGGTGGAGCCGCTGCGCGAGCTGTTCAAGGATGAAGTGCGCCGCCTGGGCGTCGAGCTGGGCCTGCCGCGCACCATGGTCTACCGCCATCCGTTCCCGGGCCCGGGCCTGGGCGTGCGTATCCTGGGTGAAGTGAAGCGCGAATACGCCGAGCTGCTTGCCAAGGCCGATGCCATCTTCATTGATGAGCTGCGCAAGGCGGATCTGTACGACAAGACCAGCCAGGCGTTTGCCGTGTTCCTGCCGGTGAAGTCGGTGGGCGTGGTGGGCGACGCGCGTGCTTACGAGTGGGTGATTGCGCTGCGGGCCGTGGAGACGATCGACTTCATGACGGCGCATTGGGCGCATCTGCCGTATGAGTTCCTGGGGACGGTTAGTAATCGGATCATCAACGAGTTGCGGGGGGTGTCGCGGGTTGTTTATGACATCTCGGGGAAGCCGCCGGCGACCATTGAGTGGGAATGAGTTGAAAGAACGAGGGCGCCGAGAGGCGCCCTTGTTGTTTGTGGGCTTCTCATTTTCCTGTTTCAACTCAACGGGGGCGATGCATCTACCGGTGTGGCATGTGTGTCGGAGGCGGGAGGTGGACGGCTTGCCGTGGGAGGTGGTCGGCGCATACAAGTCGATGGTAGTTTGCTTATGAAGCGACCTGCCAGGATGGTATCTGCCAGCTTGTCGGTCGGTGCAATCACATAGCTTCCAAGGGGGCTGCGCTACATGCGAATTGGCGATTAGCCGCTTGGCCGGACAAGATGAGCGGCAAGTTGAAGGTCCAATTTGTGATGGGCATAATTCCAGGGGTTGTAAAACTACTTGTCGAAAAAAGGGGGGGGTATGACATTTGAGGACTATTACAAGCGATTGGGTTTTGTAAAGTATCCATTCGGAGTATTTACTTCTGAGGGAGAGCTGGATTTTTTTGACGGAATTTATCTTCCTCCAGATAATCATTCCGTTATTTTAGAAGGGCTAAAGAATACGTCCGCGATTGTCGTTGGTGAGCGGGGGACTGGAAAAACGGCACTTAGTATTGATCTGGGTGATCGGTTGGCTAGTGATAAAAATTTGTTGGTTAGAGTTGAAGAGTTCTCAGATCTCAAGATCAATTACGAGCCGAACGATGCCTATAGGTTTATAACTGAGCGAATTGTGGCAAGTTTCTTCTTGAGTTATGCAAAAAGGCAGTCAAGTTTATGGTCCCTTTCAAAGGAGGACAGGCTTGATTTATCCATGTTTCTCCACGAGTACCTTGGTGCGAGTACGAAGGCTCTGCTTCTTGAAAAGCTAAAGAGGATACAGAATGGGCCGTTTAAGAGGTTCTTGATCGGCGCTTACAACTCAGTCCGAGTAGTGCTCAATTATGGCCTGAAGGCGGCCACAATGGCTGTTAGTGATGCACTAACCAAGCATTTTTCTTCCTTGCCTCCAATCGAAACGGGGAGTGCTGAGTATTTTGGACGCATCACGGCAGAGGTGGATACGTCATTCGAACAGGGGCAGCGACAATATTTCTATTTGGAGAAAATATGTGCGCTGGCCGTAAGGGCTGGATTTGAGAAGATTTATGTATTTGTTGATAAGATCGATGAGGATCCACGATTCCAGAATGATGCGGAGGATATTGCTGATTTCCTTCGGCCGCTCGCTTCGGACAATAAAATTCTTACATCGAATAGATTCCATACTGTTCTGTTTGCTTGGAGTACGCCGTTCAATTACATTCGTGAGGGTGTTCGCACTCAAAAGCTGTCATTTACATCACTCACATGGGATCGATCCAGCTTAGAGAAGGTTCTTGAGAGGCGGCTTGCTAAATTCTCAGATGGGGCCGTAGGGCTGGAGCTGCTTGATGAGGCTTCGATTGAATCGAAAAATCTTGTATTCGATATGTGCAATAGAAATCCTCGTGATCTCTGGCATATCATGGATAAGTCATTTCAGGAGCAGTACAAGATTGACCCGTCTGAAAAAATTGGTGATACAGCCATATTGTCGGCCGTCCGGCGATTTGTGATGGAATTCAATTATTATGAGTATTATCCCCGCAAGTCAAATGCGAGATCTAATTCCATGGATGTTTATAAGTACATTAAGCATCTTCAGAAGCTAGATGGGGCGCGCTTTACGAAGGATCGATTGAGTACTTTGGCTGGAACTGGTGGCTCCACTAATAATTATGTGGTCGCCATGGAAAACATGGGGCTTATACGAAACACGGGTGATAAGGCACAGGGTGGGGCCGTGGTTTATGAAATTTCGGATCCAAAGGTAAAATATGCTATGGAAAGTGGGATTCAGATAGGTGACTAGAGCTTTTGTTTTGGTTGGGGTTTGTTGCGAAGTTCTTGCTGCGAAATAAGGCTTCTGAGTTTCCGGTTTGTTTACTAGTATTAATCTTGGGGGTGTTGAAATGCCAATTAGTAAAGGAATGTTGCGGCAGTATCTGTGGACCGTTGCTGTTAATCTTGGCCTTATGAACCAAGAGGTGGCTGATTCTTTGATGAGCTATAATCGAGATGTTTTTGTTCGACTTCTTCGGGCTCGAATTGACGAGCTTGATGTGGAATCCAGATCAGATTTGGCATTCTTCTCGCCGGATTATTACGTGGCGAGTATTGGGAGTGTGAGTCATGTTCTTAATAACTTGGATAGAATTTTGGCTGAGGTTTGATGGTTGATTCCAGGCCGAAACTGTTCTGGGACGGGCCTGCAGTTGTCAGTCACCCTTTGGAATCGCGTAGAAAGTTCGGCAGAGGATATTGAGGGGTATAGCTTTTGCTCTGAAATATCACTCCGGCCGAACTTCCCGATTAGCCCACTCGGCCAGCCCACGGCAAGCCAGAAACAGCCCATCCACAACCCCCTCATCCAAATGCCGCTCCGGCTCCGCTGCCACCCGGCAGCGGTCCGCTGCGTGCAGCAGCTCTAACACCGTCAGCAGCCCCACCAACGCGCGCTCGGTCCTCGCCAGGCTCACGCGGCGGCCGGGTGAAACGTCGTTCTCCGGCCAGGGCAGCCCATCAGCGCCCTCGCAGCCGCGCATGCGCTTGAGGATGCCAAGCAAGGAGTTCAGGTCGGGCAGTGGGGTGTCGTCGTTGATGGGTTCAACAACGGTGTACGAAGAGAAGGTGTCGGAGTCGTTCATGGCGTCGGTTTCCTTGGCTGTGCTTAACAGCGCCACCGCGTGAGCGGGGTGGCGGACGATGCGTGGCTGCAAACCGGTTGATGCAGCGCTATTGGCCGGTGAGTCCGAAGACTCCCACGCACCGCCCGCCAGAAAGGCCGACGGATTGCCCGCCGGCACCGGTTAAGGACGGTGCCGACGGGCAAGCGTAAACAACTTGCGCGTGCATCAAACGGGTTTGCAGACCCGTTGCCACCCGTTGTCGGTGGCGCGTCATGGTGTTTACGCGGTCGCTTCGAATGCAAATTGAAATTCGTGAAGAAATCGCGTGATTCGAGAGCGAAGAACTATTGTTGCACGCGCCATTCGTGCAGCACGCGACGTCACAAGACGCATTCGTGCAGATGCTCTGCTTATTGCGAATCAAAGTGGCGCAATCGCCCGTGCCGCAAGCGAATAGTGCGATGGCTTTCTTTGCAACAGTTCTTAGTCCGCATCGGGTGGCCACGCCGCCTGATCTGCCGCGCGGTCCGAAAATCGGTTCAAACCCGACACCGCAAGAAGGAATCGCATCCTTAGCCGATGCCATCCCCAACCACCGCCGCATTCCCCACCAGCAACTCAATCATCGCCCGGGCCGCCGCCGACTGCCGCCGGTGCGGCGCATAGATCACCGAGAACGGTCTTGACCGCCCTCGCAGCTGCGGCAGCACTTCCACCAGCTGCCCACGCTGCAGCCGCTCGCGCACAATGAACGCATAGCTCTGGCAGATGCCGATGCCCTGTTCGGCCAGCGACACCACGCCCAGCACATCGTCGGAGGTCTCGATGGACGAGCGCGGCAGCCAGTCCACGTCGCGCCCGCCGTCGCGGAAGATCCAGGGCGCCAGCCGCCCGGTGCGCGGCATCACGAAGGGCAGGCACAGGTGCTGCTGCAGGTCGTCCAGCGTCTGCGGCGTACCCCGGCGCTGCAGGTAGTCCGGCGCGGCCACCAGCAGCAACGGGGCGTCTTCCAGCTTCCGCCCCACCAGCCCGCTGTCCGGCAGCTGGCCCAGGCGGATGGCCAGGTCGAAGCCTTCGGCCACCAGGTCCACGTTGCGGTTGGTGATGTTCAGTTCCACCTGCACCTGCGGGTACTGCTGCGCAAAGCGCGCCAGCACGGGCGGGAGCCGGTAGTGGCCATAGGTGGTGGGCACGCTCAGGCGCACGCGGCCGGCCAGCGCACCGTCCTGGGCCAGTACGTCGCGCTCGGCGTCGTCCAGCAGGCTGAAGGCGGTGCGCACCTGTTCCAGATAGAGCCGCCCGGCGTCGGTCAGGCCCACGCGGCGGGTGGTCCGCTGCAGCAGCTGCCGGCCCAGCCGCGCTTCCAAGCGGGTGACCGCGCGGCTCAGCACCGAGGGCGTGGTGGACAGCGCCACCGCGCCAGCAGTGAACGAGCCGTGCTCGACCACCGCCAGGAACACCTCCACATCGCCCAGGTAGTCGAACTTGCGACTCATTTGGCTCTCCGGGGAACAGATGTTTTGCGATGGCGCCAATTTATCGCCGCTGGGGCGATGAATAAAGTGGCGGCCATTCCCCGATAGGAGCGACCCCATGAACCTGATGACCCGGCTGGCCGCAGCGCTGGCCCTGACCCTGGCCGCCAGCGGCGCGCATGCCGCCAACGTGCTGGTGGTGCTGTCCGACGAAAACCACCTGGACCTGAAGGACGGCAAGGTGCTGTCCACCGGCTTCTATCTCAACGAGCTGATGCAGCCGGTCAAGCTGCTGCTGGACGCGGGCCACGAGGTCACCTTCGCCACGCCGCAGGGGCGGGCGCCGACGGTGGATGCGTCCTCGGTGACGCCGGCGTACTTCGGCAACGATGCCGCACAGCTGACGCTGCACAAGGACTTGCTGGAGAAACTGGCGCTGACCTCGCCGACGGCCTCGCCGGTGGTCAGCCTGGCGCGCATCGAGCAGCAGGGCTACGCACGTTTCGATGCGGTCTACATTCCCGGTGGCCACGCGCCGATGCAGGACCTGCTGAAGAGCCCGGCGCTGGGCCGGCTGCTGGCCGACTTCCACCAGCGCAACAAGACCACCGCGCTGGTCTGCCACGGGCCGATCGCGCTGCTGTCCACGTTGCCGGATGCTGCGGGTTTCGCGAGGACGCTGGAGGCGGGTGCGATGCCGGCCACGCCGAAGTGGATCTACAGCGGCTACCAGATGACGGTGATCAGCAATCAGGAAGAAGAGCAGGCCAAGCCGCTGCTGGGTGGTGGCGAGATGAAGTTCTACCCGCAGACGGCGTTGCAGCGGGCGGGTGCGAAGTTCAGCAGCAACACCACGCCGTGGACCGGGCATGTGGTGGTGGACCGCGAGCTGATTACCGGGCAGAACCCGGCGTCGGCGCTGGAGGTGGGGCAGCGGTTGGTGGAGCGGTTGAAGTAGGGCGGGGCCTGCACAGCAGGCTGCCAGCCTTGTGGGCCGAGGGGCCAGCGCCTCGGCCTGTCTGTGGAAGTGCCAGCGTGGTCGGCAGAGAGGGCATCAGCCCTTCGCGAGCGCTGCCCCTGACAGATCTTCAATCTGGGAAAGCGCGTGACGCGTCGCAGTCCAATCGCCGGCGTGCCTGATCGCCACACCTCCGGCCGCTGTCCAGGCATCACAGTTCGCTTCGAAATCGTCGATCAGAACATCGCCTGGCTGGTGCATGAAAAGAGGCTTGTGCCTGCCGCCGAGCACAGGCAACACCAGGCAGGTTGCTGACAGGTGCTCGCGGACCCACTGCCGCTTCTGCATGGCAGCGAGTGGGTAGTTCGATTTCGGGCAGGCCGTGAGAATCACCGGGTTCAAGTGGTGGATGCTGTGGAAAAACTCCACTGCGCCTTGCATCGGCGGAAGGTCGCGGAAGAATGACGGGTGGCTGTTGATGTGCCCCCACATTTCATCATCGGCAAGCACGCGGTGGTCCAGGCCAAACAGGGCGGGAAATGCCGCGTCGAAGTCGGCCATTACGCCATCAAGATCTACGTAGATGGTGCGTCTGGATGCACTCGATCCACCGGTGTGCTGGTTCGCGAGCGGGTCCATCATCGGTATTGACTTCACATCATCAGCGTTCATTTACGCGCTCTCCTTTCAAGAGTGGGCCTTCTTCTTCATCGCTTCCCCAGTAGCGGGGCAAAGTGTTTGGCGATTGCGACAGACGTGGCGGCAATCGCGATGCCGACTGCGCCGGCACGGCTGAAGGGGGCGGCGACCCACGGATGCCGCAATCGCATGCTGGAGATGCGGCTTATGTCGCGGCGCTTCTTCAAAGGCCTGCCGGGTGGCTGACCTGGCCCTTGGCCAAGACGCACGGCCCGCAGCTGCTGGCTCATTCCGCCAACCAAGGAGCAATCTGGCGCGCTGGTGGTTGGATACTCCCCAAGCGCTACGGAAAGGCCGAACGGGGATATACCTGTTGCGCTCGTTCCAGACTGATCCAGGAACGTCACTGAACATGGATGTCCAGGCGCACTCAATATATCACGCCGACCAGCGCCAGCGGCTTGAACCCGCTCGATCTCCAGCAGTTTGATTGGGCATGGCAAGGCCGACATGGCACCATGACGGCCTTGCCTCGTCCCTTCGGGAGGGGCCGATTTCCCAGGGAAGCCCTCGAACACGACATGCGAACGTCCTTCTTCATCCTCTCCGCTCTGTGCCTTGGCTTGCTGTCCGGCTGTGCCAGTGGCCCGGAAGAGCACGCCTCAAGCCGCGAGATCATCAGTGCGTTCGTGGCCGACGACGGCCAGCTGTACCTGCTGCCGCGCTATGACGAGCCGATGCGCTTCAATGCCGCACCGTTCCGCGAGTACCGCGCGCTGATGGACAGTCCGCTGCGCGAGGCGGTGGCCTGCGCGCAGATGTACTTCCATGAAGACTGGCGCGACCCGGCCAACAAGGCCAAGGTGCACGGCAGCTATGCGCTGCTGCTGCGGCCGGAGCAGGTGACGGCGCAACAGGCCGCGCAGTTCAAGCTGGAGCGGATCGAGGTCCCCCCGCGTGAGGCCAAGGCCGTGGAGGAGCGGGCGCGCTACTACCTGCCGATGGACCGGACCCGCTACGCGCTGGCGTTTGATCGCGCCTGCAATCTTTCAAGGAAGGGCGGCAGCTATTACAGCGCGCTGTTCGAGGGCGACGGCGAGCGGGTGAAGTTGCCGGATGCTGCGGCGCTGGCAGAGAAGGGGAAGCTGGCACAGCCGATCAATGCGCGGGCGCAGCGGATCCTGCCGGAGAGGGAGGACAAGCAGGGTGTGGGTTCGGCGGCGGGCAAGGTGCTCGGCGCGGCGCTGATCCCTGTGGCGGTTCCGGTGTTTGTGTTGAGCCTCCCGTTCCTGGGGCCGGATCATTGGAAGTGATGGGGCGCTGAGGGAGAGCATCCACGCGTGGCGTGGATCTACTTGGGCATCGCCTGAACGTTCATCCTGGAGATCTGTGTGCCCAGCACGCTGGAAACTGTTTTGAAGACCGCAGGCTTTATTGTCCTTGCGGCGCTTCCGTTGGTGATCCTCTGGTTCACCCTTCGGCGAATGTCAGCGACTGCTCGCTCGTCCGTAGAGACTGGGCTGCGTTTGGATCCCCCTCGCCGGATCTCCGGTACATCCATGACCTTGGTGATGGTGGATGGGAAAGAGGATCGGGAGCACTACTTCTTTGATGCGGCGTCCTTTTACCTGCGGCGTGGGCCGGTGCCTACGGCGGTTCCGCTTTCGCAGATCACCTCAGTCACACGAACGTCCGACAGGATCTATGGGCGCTATGTCTGGCAGGTGTGCTTCAGCAAAGCGTCGGGCAGAAAGTGCGTGACGTTCACCAACAACCTGACGCTGTTCAATCGGGATTTCCTGCTGTTCCTGGAGGCGGTGCGGAAGGCCAACCCGCTGGCGACCGTTGATCGAGCGAGCGTTCTCTTCTAGAGCGTGTTGAAGTTCGGTATGAACAGTGTCACTGCAATGGCATCACAGCGCGCAGCCCATGTTCGACCGATGTGATCGATGAGAGATGGGCGTTTGTTGCGCGGTATCTGATGCCGAAGCATTCTCATGCGTGGCAGTGCAAGTATGATCTGCGATGAACACGCAAAACCCGTAACATGGAACGAGGTCCGCTCGTTTCTGCGCGCGATGCGAAGCGTGGGCCTTGTCACCTGTGACGAAGACGCATTTGAGACAATTGTCGAGACGATTTACGTTTATGGCATGCGGTCAATCTCTGCGGAGTAGTTCCTGATGATGTGCCGATCGACGCTGGATGTATCCCTGATTCACGCCTACGCGCTTCCTCTCGGCATATGCGTGGCAGCAGCCGTGGTTCTGATCACAATATGGTTTGCATCCCGCTCTGGCGGGGTGCCAGCCAGGAATATTGCGCTCGGCTCGGCGCTGGCCGTTGTTGTCGTAGTTGCCTTTGGCCTCGTATATCAAGCGCGAACAGCGTACATCGCCGTTACAGATGGCCAGCTGATTGGGTCAGCAGCGTTTGTCCGACTGCAGCTCCCGCTTTCCAGTGTCTCGTGGCAGGACGCTTCCGATGCTTCAAGGATCACGCTGCCTCACCGGCAACTTGGGACCAGCACAGGGGGCGTTGAACTTGGCAAGTTCCGCATGCAGAACGGTCGCAACGTCTTCGTGCTGCGCACGGACCGTAGCTCTGTTCTCGTCACAACCAGAGGGGATACTGACTTGATTCTGGACCGACGTCTTCATGAACAGCTCAAAGCATGCTTGGATCAGGTACGTGAGACCGGCGGCCATCGAGGAAGATTGCAATGATCAGCAGGAAGTACTGGTTTACCAGGAAAAAGTACGGATGGGGTTGGGGGGTGCCGTGCGCGTGGCAGGGCTGGCTGGTGTACGCAGTCGCATTCGGCCTGCTGCTGGCGGGTCCGTTTCTGTTCTCTCCATTTCGCGAGCCCATCGCGTTTCAGCTCTACACGTGGGCCGTAGTGTTGGTCCTTGTCCTCATCTGCTGGATGAAAGGCGCCCCCCCCGGTTGGCGGTGGGGGGAGTAGAACGGCTGCAGAAGCTATTTTCGGACCTGTTCGATTTCGATCCGCCGGGCAAAGCATGGATGCATTGCCCTATGTGGGAGTCGGACAGTATCGCTAGCAGGCCACGACTGCGCCCCCTCTGAGGTGTACCGTTTTGAATGAACGCTGGACACTTCCCTCCGCGGGTACCCAACGCGTTCTAACCGTTGATTGACCAAGGTAGCGTCGCTTAAAGGGGCGCGCCGGTGAAGCTACACTGGCCACCTACGCCCAATGGAAGCTCACCCATGTTCAGTGGAAAGGTTGCGGTGGTCACCGGCTCCACCAGCGGTATCGGTCTTGGCATCGCCACGGCGCTGGCGCGGCAAGGTGCCGATATCGTGCTGAATGGCTTCGGCGATGCGGCGGAGATCGAACGCATCCGTACCCGCCTGGAAGCTGAGTTCGGCGTGCGGGTGGTGCACGATGGCGCGGACCTTTCCCGGGGCGAGGCGGTGCGCGCGATGATCGACCGCGTCGTGACGACGATGGGCCGCATCGACATCCTGGTGAATAATGCTGGCATCCAGTACACCGCGTCGATCGAGGAATTCCCGGTCGACAAGTGGGATGCGATCCTGGCGCTGAACCTGTCGGCGGTGTTCCATGCAACGGCGGCGGCGTTGCCGCACATGAAGCAGCAGGGCGCCGGTCGCATCATCAACATCGCGTCGGTACACGGCCTGGTGGGCTCGGTGAACAAGTCGGCCTATGTGGCGGCCAAGCATGGCGTGGTGGGCTTCACCAAGGTAACCGCGCTGGAGAATGCGGGCACCGGCATCACCGCCAATGCCATCTGCCCGGGCTGGGTGCGGACGGCGCTGGTCGAGCGGCAGATCACCGCGCTTGCAGAGAACGACGGCACGGATCAGGAGACCGCCGCGCGTGCGCTGCTGGCTGAAAAGCAGCCGTCGCTGCAGTTCGTGACGCCCGAGCAACTGGGCGAGATGGTGGTGTTCCTGGCTTCGGACGCGGCGGCACAGATCACCGGCACGGCGCTGCCGGTGGATGGGGGCTGGACGGCGCGCTAGCTGGCCGATACGGGAAGACGTGCCAGCAGGGCATCCCAATCGGCGACAAAGCAGCCGTCGCGGCCGCGGTTGCACTCGGTGATCCATGCATCCAGCGACGCGCTTTGTGCGCGGTAGGCGCTGACTTCGCCCAGTACGGCGAAGCGCAAGCGGTAGTTCACCAGCATCTGCAGCCATTGCCCGGCCATGCCGGAGCGCAGCTCGAAGAAGTCCGCCGAAAGGCGTTGCACCGGCACGGCGATCCACTCGGCCTGGTGCCCGAGGGCATCGCCGACCAGGTCGCGCAGGGCGGTGGCATCGAGCGTCGGGCCCTGCGGGCCGACGCGCAGGATGCGGGTGGTGCCGATGTGTTCCAAGTGTGGGTGCATGGCATTCTGAAGTCCGTATCGTCCTTCCAGTATGGCCATGGCAGAAGGCGACGGCGAGCGGGTGCAGCATGAATCTGGCGAACGAACGCGCTAGGCTGCGCCCGGCGCCTGCGCGACGCGGGTTCACTGCAATGGGGACGGGCATGGCAGGGTGGAAGAGTCGTTCGTTGTTGAGCGCGGTGCTGGTGTGTTCGGGCCTGCCGGCTGCAGCCGCCGACCTATGCGCGGTCAGTGCCTACGGTGATGGGCAGGGCAACATCGTGGTGCTGGGCGCACCCGCTGCGGCACCGGCCACGGGGCAGCGTTATCTGATGCTGGACGGGCGACGTGGCGCCACCGGCGATGCCAACGCACCGGTGAGCTGCAGCGGCGATGTGGTCAGCGTTAGCTCGCCTGCGGGGGCCACGCAGCGCTGGCAGCGACTGTCCACCCGCGATACCGATGCAACTTTCACCAGTGCCGGAACCAAGCTGGTCGGGCAGTTGATCGAACCCGCCGGTCCGGCCGATCCCAAGCGGCCGCTGGTGGTGCTGGTCCATGGCTCGGAACGCACGATGGCGGTGGCGGCGATCTACCAACGCATGCTGGTGGCGCAGGGAATCTCGGTGTTCGCCTACCAGAAGCGTGGCACCGGCGATTCGGAAGGCGAGTACACGCAGAACTTCGAGCTGCTCGCTGACGACGCAGCGGCGGCGCTGGCGAAGGCGCGGGAACTGGCCAAAGGCCGCTTCGGCCGTGCCGGCTACTTCGGTGGCAGCCAGGGCGGTTGGATCGCGCCGCTGGCGGCCACGCGTTCGCAGGCGGATTTCGTGGCGATCGGTTTCGGGCTGGTGGTCTCGCCCATCGAGGAGGACCGCGAGCAGTTGTTCGACGAGGCGCACCGCCTGCAACTGGATCCGGCGGCCATGAAGCAGGTCGGCCAGCTGTCGGACGCCACGGCGCAGCTGATGCGCGCGCATTTCAGTGAAGGTTTCGAGGCGCTGGCGAAGGTGCGTGCGCAGGTGGGTGCCGCGCCGTGGGCAAAGACCATCAGTGGCGAATTCAGCGGCGACATGCTGCGCATGAGTGACGCCGACCTGCGCCGGATCGGCCGCGCGCGCTTCGACAACCTGGAGCTGATCTGGGACTACGACGCCGAGGCCGCGCTGCAGCGACTGAAGGTGCCGTTGCTGTGGGTGCTGGCCGAACAGGACCGGGCCGCACCGATTGCGGCCACGCGTACCATCCTGGGTCGCCTGCGCGGGTCAGGGCAGCCGATCGAGACCTACCTGTTCCCGGATACCGATCACGGCATGGTCGAGTTCCGCACCGATGCCGAGGGCAACCGCGTGTCGACGCGGATCACCGACGGCTATCTGCGCCTGCTGGCGGATTGGATCAAGCAGGATGTGCACGGACAATACGGGCGCGCGCGCACAGTGAGCGATTGAGCGGATGGTGGCGCAGGCGGCGGATGGCGCTCCGCCGCCGATAGCGGCACGACTCAGCTCGGCTTCGCAAACACATCCAATCCCTTGCCGGTCTCCAGCAGCGACTTCAGGCTCGACAGCACGATCGGCCAGCCCTGGCGGATGCCGGTATCCATGCCGCTGCCGGGTTCCAGTTCCTCATGGGTAACCGTCAGCCGCACCATGTCCTGGTAGGGCACGATCTCGAAGGTGACCCGGCTGTAGGCGTCCGGGTTGTCGGCCTGCGAGGCGGCGGCCCAGGTGATGACCAGCCGCGAGGGCGGGTTGCTTTCTACCACTTCGCCGACCAGTTCGACCGAGCGCGTTTCGTTGGCGCGCACGTGCTGCCAGCGCGAGCCGGGTTTCCAGTCCGAGACGTTCTCGTGGCCCCAGTAGCGACTGGCGATCTCGGGGCGGGTGATGGCCTCGAACACCTTCTGTGGGGTGGAGGCGATATAGATCACGTGGATGAAGCGGGTCGATTCAACGGACATCGTCATTCTCCTTCCAGCTCTCGTTTCAGGTCATGCAGCAGGCTCAGGCGCTGCTGCTCGAACTTGCGTACCCAGCGCTCATAGACTTCGTGCAGCGGTACCGGGTTGATGAAGTGCAGCTTCTCGCGGCCACGGCGCACGGTGCTGATCAAATTGGCGTCTTCCAGCAGGCCAAGGTGCTGGGTGACCGATTGCCGGGCCATGTCCAGGTGCTCGCACAGCTGGCCCAGCGTCTGGCCGTTGTCTTCGCAGAGCAGGTCCAGCAGCGTCCGGCGCGTGGGGTCGGCCAAGGCCTTGAACACCTTGTCTGCATTCATGCGGGGCGTCTTCAGTTCCAGTTGTCGATCCTGACGTCGTGGGGGTTGGGCTGGCCCTTGCCGGTCTCCAGCAGTGCCTTCAGGCTCATCAGGAACACCGCCCACTTGGTACTGCAGTGGGACGTGAACTCGACACGCTCCTTCCAGCCTTCGTGGGTGAACAGGACGATGCAGTAGTCGCCTTCCTGCTTCAGCACGAAACGCGCATGCGTGCCGATCCATTCGGCAGGGCCGACGAGGAACTTCCAGAGCACCAGCTCGCCGGGAATGAGCTGTTCGAGCTGCATTTCCATGGCGCCGATTTCCTGGTCGTTGTTCGTGAAGCGCACCCTGACCGTGCCGCCGGTATCGCGGTCGCCATGGGTGTCTTCGGCCCACCAGGCGGCGACGCCTTCAGGGGTGGCCAGTGCTTGATACACTTGGCTTGCGGGGGCCTTGATGCCGACCCGGTGTGCGATATCCACCATTGCAGGTTCCTCGCATGGGCCGGCAGGCGCCGCCCTTGAGTGGACTAAATGCAGGTAAATACCTGCATGTCAAAACCCGCCACGAATGCCCGGGTTTGGTAGTGCCGGCCGCTGGCCGGCATCCCGGTGGAGTCAGGGGCGTGCAGTTGCCGGCCAGCGGCCGGCACTACCAGATGCTGCCGACCTCGCAGCGGGGAGTTGACAGTGAGTCAACCTACTAGTAGGTTGACGACATGAAAGAGCCGCTCTCGCCCAAGGCCCAAGAGATCCTGGCCCACGCCCGTTCGCTGCTGGAGGCCGGTGGCTACAACGGCTTCAGCTACGCCGACGTGTCGGCGCGGGTGAACATCAGCAAGGCCAGCATCCATCACCACTTCCCCAGCAAGGCGGACCTGGTGCGCACGGTGGTTGAGCTGTACCGGGCCGAGGCGCGCGAAGGCCTGGCGCTGCTGGACCGGCAGCTGGACGACCCGCTGCAGGAGCTCAACGCTTATGTGGACTACTGGTCGAGCTGTATTGCCGGTGGCACGTCTTCGTTCTGCATCTGCGCGATGCTGGCGGCAGAGGCGCCGATGATCCCTGCGGAGATTGCCGAAGAAGTACGCGGGCATTTCGAGGATTTGAGTGGCTGGTTGGCGCTCACGTTGGAAAAGGGCGCGGCGCTGGGTCAACTGCGCCTGCAGGGTTCGGTGGCCGATGAGGCCAGGGCGTTCATGTCATCGGTGCATGGCGCGATGCTGGCCGCGCGCGGTTTCGGCGATGCGGCGACGTTTGCTGCGCTGGCACGGCTGGCCATCGCGCGGGTGAGCGCGGCTGCCTGATGGATGTGTGGTGGGCCTGCGGCAACGTAGGCCTTCTTTTTTGAATCAATAACCTACCTACTAGTAGGTTCACTCAATCCTTGGAG
Organism: Stenotrophomonas sp. Pemsol; assembly: GCF_003586545.1. Taxonomy (NCBI): domain Bacteria; kingdom Pseudomonadati; phylum Pseudomonadota; class Gammaproteobacteria; order Lysobacterales; family Lysobacteraceae; genus Stenotrophomonas; species Stenotrophomonas sp. Pemsol. Next base: position 1,493,416 of record NZ_CP025780.1, read on the forward strand.
ATGTTCCATGTCGCACTCTCTGTCCACGCTGGGCGTGATCCACACGGCCGTCAGCCTTGTACCGGTGTTCGCCGGCCTGTATGCCTTCATTCGCCATCGCGCGATCGACCCCGCGACACGCTCCGGCAAGCTGTACCTGCTTGGGCTGGTGCTGTCGGTGGCAACGTCGTTCACCGTCTCCAGTACGGGCGGGATCAACCCTGGCCACGCATTCGGAATGATCGTGCTGCTGGTGGCGTTCGGCGGCGTGCTGGCGGCCCGGCTGCGCTGGCTGGGTGGCGCCGCACCTTACCTGTCGACATTTGCGCTGTCCTTCAGCTTCCTGCTGTCGCTGGTGCCAGGCGTGAATGAAACGCTGACACGGTTGCCGGCAGCGCATCCGATTGCTGCGGCGCCGATGGCGCCGGTGGTGCTGCACACGCTGCTGGGATTGGCGGTGGTGTTTGTGATCGGCTTTGCCGCGCAGTGCTGGCGCATGCGGGTTCAACCGGTTCGCAGGCGCCCTTGAGCAGAGGCGCCTTAGTCCCGCACCGCGAGCGCGGCCAGCAGCAACTGCGGTTCGATCAGCGCAGCCGAACGTGTGGCATCCACCCGAACGTGCCGGCTGCAGAAGTTGAACGGTCGACCCTGCGCCGGCGAGGCTGCGTCTGGAGATGCGTCCGGTGTTTCGATTTCCAGCACTTCATCTACTGCCAGCGCCAGGGTTGCGGTGCCGGCGCTGATCAACAGCATGGCTGGGCTGCCGCCATCGAATGCCGGTTGCCCGCTGAGCCTGCGCAGGTCGGCTACCGGCAACGGCTGCCCCCGTACCTCCAGGGTCCGCCGGCCCTGATGATCTGCGGGGCCGAAGGTCTCGGGGCCGCGTATTTCCACGGCAGCCTGGACGTCGATCGCGAACAGGGCCGTGCCTGCACGAAGGACGACGACCTCGAACAACTCGGCGGGCGAGGCACGTGTTTGCGTTGAAGGTTGAGCGGGTACAGGCATGCTGTGGATCTGGCAGGAACGATGGGTAACGCGGCTTGAATGATGACGTGCGCAGGGAGCACGCGGCCGCGTGGGACTACGCGCGCAAGGCGGCGGTTCAGCTGGATCCGACGGGCGCATGGTGCGCACTGAGCGGGCCGATGCGCGGAAAGTGCGGACGCAGCAGGCCGACGAGCTGATCCATGCCCGGAACGGAATGGCCGAATTCGTCCCATCGTGCATTGACCAGGCCGGACACCACGACCTGCCCGGTCTCGATGCGGGTCATGGCCCAATAGGGAACAGCACGCGCGCTGATGGCCATGTCCAGTACCGGAACGACGGCAGCATGCGAGCGACTGTCATGGATGCGGCGCTTGACCGCCTCCAGGCCGTCGGGCGGACCTTCGACGTACTGGAAAAACCGCTGACCGTCGACGAGCAGCGCTCCGGTGACGTCCACGCGACGGTTGAACGTGGCAGAGCAGGAGACGATCTGCCGGAGGATTTCATCGGAAAGCCCAGCCGACATGTGGCTGGAGTAGGCAAATGCGTGGAGCATGGAAGGGGCTTCTTGTGACGCCCGTCACTATACGTGGGGCGCCATAGCCTGCCGTGAGCCTTTCCTCACGCATCATCGGGAGTGATGCGTTGGATCAGCAGCCCACCAACCGATCCGCGCCAATTCCGCCGCGATGCTGGCTGCGGTATTGGGTAGGACTGGCGTCCACCTGGCCGCGGAAGTGCCGGCGGAACGACTCCTGCGAACCAAAGCCGGCCTGCTCGGCAATCCACTGCAGCGGCCGGTCGGTGGTTTCCAGCAGCTCGCGGGCGAATGCCACGCGCTCGCGGATCAGCCAGTCGATGGGTGACAGGCCGGTGGCTTCCAGGAACTGCCGCTGCAGCGTGCGCTGGCTGAGCGCGGCCTGCTCGGCAAGACTGCCCAGCGAGTGCGGCTCGCGCAGGTTGCGGCGCATCCATTCCATCAGTTTTGCCAGACGCGAGGGCTCGCCATTGGGAATGGCCCGGCTGACACGCTGGCTGCGTTCGGCATCACGCCATGGCGCCAGCACCAGCCGTTCGGCCACCAGGTTGGCCACGCGTGCGCCGTAATCCTTGCGCACCATGTGCAGCATCATGTCCATGCCGGTGGCCGAGCCGGCCGAGGTGATGACGTTGCCGGTATCGACGTACAGCACGTCTTCGCGCACATCGATGCGTGGAAAGTCGCGTGCCAGCGCTTCGGTGAGGCGCCAGTGGGTGGTGGCCGGGCGGCCATCGAGCAGCCCGGCCCAGGCCAGCACGAAGGCGCCAGAGCAGATCGAGGCGATGCGTGCGCCACGGGCGTGGGCGCGGATGAGTGCATCGAGCAGTGCCTGCGGCGGGCGTTCGCTGGGTTCGCGCCATCCGGGAATGACGATGATGTCGGCGTCATCAACAGTGCTGAGATCGTAGGGCAGCTGCACCTGTACATTGCCGAGCATGCGCAGTGCGCCGGGTTCACCCGCGCACAGCTGGGTGCGGTACCAGGCCACGCCCAGTTCTGGCCGCACCGGTGCGAACAGGCCAACCGCACAACCGAACTCGAACAGCCCCTGGCCGTGGCAGGCGACGATGGTGACGAGCGGCGCGGTGGGATCGGCGGGTGGGCTGGGCATGGTTTGATGCTACGGGTGGAGATGCGTGGCGTTGCGTGGTGCGCGGGCATGAGGTGATGCCTGCCAGGCATATGGAGCGGTCGCTCCCCTCTTGTAGAGCCGAGCCCACGCTCGGCTCAATACCGGCAGGGGGGATGCATCTGACGCCGTCGCGTAGAGCAGCCGAGCGTGGGCTCGGCTCTACAGACAGCAGTGCACCGGCAATGCCGCCTAACTTCATTACCAGCGGTCATGTGGGTGGCCGGATATGACGGTTGGGTGACGTGATCCCGCCTGTCGCACCAGGTGAACAGGCCCTTGAATGGAAGCGTGTTTCCGGCCCACTCCCACGAGTCCCCATGCCTGCCGCCCACGCCCCTGTGCTGAACACTCTCGCCGTCCTGATCGCCAGCGTTCTGGCTGCAACGCCTGGCCATGCGGCTGACGCCGATGCAGATCCTGCTGCCACCGCCGCGACGGCCAACGTGGCAGCGTCCACACTGGATGCGGTGGTCGTTACCGGGTCGCGCACCAGCACGCGCACGGTGAAAAACAGCTCCACGCCGATCGATGTGATCTCTGCGGAAGACCTCACCGCCACCGGCCAGGCCAACCTGCTCGAAGCGCTGCAGCGTGCGCTGCCCTCGCTCAGCCAGATTGGCGGCTACCAGAGCGACCAGGAAAGCCTGATCCGTGGCTACCAGCTGCGTAATCTCTCGCCGGGCTACACGCTGGTGCTGGTGAACGGCAAGCGCCGCAATGCCAGTGCCTATGTGAGCGGGGCCAACGGCGGCGGTTTCCCCGGCCATGCCTGGGCAGACCTGGCGTTGATTCCAGTCTCGGCGATCGACCACGTGGAAGTGCTGCGCGATGGTGCGTCGGCCATCTATGGCTCGGACGCGATCACCGGCGTGGTCAACGTGATCCTGAAATCGCAGGCGCACGGTGGCGAGCTCGCCGTGGAAAGCGGGCAGAGCATTGATGGCGATGGCTCGCGCACCAGCCTGCGTGCCAACGTGGGCCTGCCGTGGGGCGCCGATGGCTTCGTCAACCTGTCGGGCGAAACCACGCGGCAGCACCACGCGATCCGTACCCGCCGCTACATCGATGGCTATCTGAGCTATCCGGCGGTGGATGCCAACGGCAACCTAGTCGCACTGCGTCCGAACAACCGGCTGCCGGCCGGTGCATCGCCGAACCCGGCCGAGGCCGACCGCGATGCCGAGGCCAACACCATCCTCAGCTCGCCGTCGTATGCGCTGAAGGCCTTCGCGGTGAACGTGGGCCATGGCCTGGGCGAAAGCGCGCAGTTCTACGCTAACGCTACGGCCAGTGACCGCACCGCGCAGGCGATCCAGAACTTCCGTCTGCCGGCGACCATCTTCACCACTTACAAGGCTCCAGGCGTGCTGAGCGTGTTTCCCGATGGCTTCCTGCCGGTGCTGGAAACCAAGGAGAAGCAGCACACCGGCACCGCGGGCGTGAAAGGCCAGATCGCAGGCTGGGACTACGACGCCAGCCTGACCGGCAACCGCAGCACGGTGCGCACCTATACGCGCAACTCGGTGAACTACTCGCTGCCATACCCCGGTTCGCCTACCGACTTCTACGACGGCAAGCTGGACTACCAGCAGGGTATCGCCAACCTCGACCTGCGCCGTGGCTTCGAGGTGGCTGCGTTCGCCTCGCCGCTGGAAGTGAGCGCAGGTGCCGAGTACCAGCACGAACAGTACGAACGTGGGGCGGGGCAGTGGGAGTCGTATACCGGCTTTGGTGCTGCGGCCTTCGTCGGCTATTCCACTGCGGACGCGGTGAAGGCTACCCGCAACAGCAAGGCGGTCTATGTGGGCGCGGCCACCAACATCACCTCGCGCTGGTATCTGGATGCGGCCGCGCGCTGGGAAGATCACTCCGACTTCGGCAGTGTCTCCACCGGCCGCCTGACCACGCGCTTCGACTTCACCGACGCGCTGGGCGTGCGTGCCACGGTCAGCAACGGTTTCCACGCGCCCAGCCTGGGCGCGCAGTACTACCAGGCCACCGGCAGCTGCCCGTGCGGCACCACGCTGGTGGCGCAGGTGTCTTCGCCGGCGGCGGTTGCGCTGGGTGCGACGCCGCTGAAGCCCGAGAAAGCCACCAACTACAGCCTGGGCGTGACCTGGGACCCGAGCCCGGCGTTCCACCTGGCCGTGGATGCCTACCAGATCGACATCCGTGGCCAGCTCGGCCAGTCCAGCCAGATCGGCTACAACGCGCAGGATCCAGCGCGCATCACCGACAACAGCGGCACGGTGCTGACTGCGGCGCAGAAGAACACCATCGATGCGCTGCTGGGTTCGGCCGGCATCAGCATCCTGCCGGGTGATGCGTTCTATGCCAGCTACTTCACCAACGTGGGCAATACCCGCACACGCGGTGTCGAGCTGACCCTGGAAGCGAACCAGGAAACGGCGTGGGGCAAGCTGCGCTGGAGCTACGCGGCCAACGTCGGCCGCACCACGATCCGGAAGATCAGTGATATTCCGCCGGCGCTGCAGGGGCTGCCCAACATCAACCTGTTGACCAAGTCCAGCGAGTACGCGCTGCGCTTCCGCACGCCCAGCTACACCCAGGTGGCGGGCTTGGGCTGGCAGAACGGGCGCTGGCGCTCGAATGTCGACTTGACCTACTACGGCCCGATCAAGCGCCTGAACAACGGCGTGGAATACAGGCAGCCGCCGGTGCTGGTGACCAACCTTTCAGGTGCGGTGGAGCTGGGTGCGGGCTGGAGCGCGGCGCTGGGCGTCAACAACGTGTTCGACAAGCGCACGCGCAAGGTGCTGGCGTACGCGCGCAGTGCCACCGATGTGGCGAGCATCGAGACGACGTGGGATTCGGGCGACGTGCTGAGCCGGATCGGGGCGTTCTGGTACGGGCGGATCAATTACCGGTTCTGATGTGGAGCAGCCGAGCATGGCTCGGCTCTACAAAAGGCAACAGCAGCCGAGCATGGCTCGGCTCTACAGAACGCGAAAGGCGGCCGGCGGTAGTCCGGCATCATCGAGGAGCAGCTCATGTCTTCTGCATTGAGGGTGGTTGCAGTGGTAGGGTCACCGACCAGCTCGGCGACGTCGCGCACGTTGCTGCTGGTGCGGCACCTGTTGGCGTCGTTGCAGCAGCGGGTATACGCCAGTGTGGAGGTGGTGGAGCTGGCGCCGATCGCGCGCTCGCTGGGGCAGTCGTTGTCGCGCGATGAGGCGGAGCCTGCGGTGGAGCAGGCGCTGCAGACGATCGAGGCGGCCGAACTGCTGGTGGTGGCCGCGCCGGTGTATCGGGGGTCGTATCCGGGGCTGTTCAAGCACCTGGTCGACTTCATCGGGCTGGAGGCGCTGGTGGATACACCGGTGCTGCTGGCGGCGACCGGTGGCAGCGAGCGCCATGCACTGGTGATCGACCATCAGTTGCGGCCGTTGTTCAGTTTCCTGCAGGCGCACACGCTGCCGATCGGGGTGTATGCCACGCCTGCCGACTTTGATGGCGAGCACGTCAGCAGCGCGGCCCTGCAGGCGCGTATCGCGCTGGCGACCGAGCGTGCGGCCGGGCATCTGGCTACGCAGGCGCCGGCAGCACCTGCGCCGCTGCGACGCATTGCCTGACGGCATAACCGGCGGCGTTTTGCTTATGGCCAAGGCGCATCTGCGTGGCCGGATCTGACCGCCGATTGTCGCCTGGTATCGCCACCGCAAGCACCGGCATCCCTAGCATCGAAATCCAAGCGGCATCGCATTGCCGGCCCCCGATGAGGACGACCCCGTGAGTCTGGACGCAACCGACAAGCCCATCCTGTTCCTGCTCGACCGTGAGTTCGAGGACGGACAGATTCCCGGCCAGCGCTTCTTCTGTCGGCACAGCCTGCTGCTGGAAGGGGCGCTGTCGAGCATCGACGGCCTGGACGCGCAGCTGGACGTGCGCCGCATCGGCTTCGCGCGGCCGCGCCGCGAGGTGATCGCCGAGATCGGCGAGCAGGACCAGTCGCTGCCCAAGCTGGTGTTGCCGCAGGGCGTGCACAGCGAGCTGGCCAGTGGCGCGCACCAGAACCGCCAGTACATCTCCGGCGCCGAGCCGATCCTGGCCGCGCTGAACGGCTTGCTCGGCATCCCCGTGGCCCATCCCTGAGCGAGGACGCGACGATGAGCTATCAGATCAGCGTGTTGGACAAGAGCCCGGTGGCCGAGGGCGCCTCGCCGGAACAGGCGCTGCGCAACAGCCTGCAGTTGGCGCAGCGTGCCGAGCAGCTGGGCTATCACCGGTACTGGTTTGCCGAGCATCATGCCGCGCCGGCGCTTGCCAGCCCGGCGCCGGAAGTGCTGGCCGCCTGGGTGCTGGCGCAGACCCGTCGCATCCGCATCGGCAGTGGCGGGGTGATGCTGCGCCACTATGCGCCGTACAAGGTGGCCGAGAGCTTCAACCTGCTGGCGGCGTTGGCGCCAGGGCGCGTGGATCTGGGCGTGGGCAAGGCACCGGGCGGCCTGCCAGCGTCGACTGCCGCGCTGGCGGCCGGGCGCCCGGCGTTCGCCGACTTCGACCAGCAACTGCGCGACCTTGAGGGCTATCTGTCCGGCGCCGAAGCCGATGTGCTGGCGCGGCCGATTCCGCAGCAGGCGCCGGAGCGCTTCCTGCTCGGTGCCAGCCCGCAGAGTGCGCAGCAGGCGGCCGAGCTCGGCTGGCGCTTCGTGTATGCCGCGCACTTTGATGGCGACCCGAAACACATCGAGGCCGCGTTCGACGCCTACCGCGGTGTCTCGACGCAACCGCCGTTGCTGGCCACGGTGGCCTTCGCCGCGCCGACTGCCGAAGCAGCCGCACGCCATATCGGCGCGCTGCGCGTCTACAAGCTGCATCTTGGCCCGGGGCAGACGGTGAACCTGCCCAGCCCCGAGGCGGCTGCCGAGTATGCACGCCAGGTAGGCGTGGCGGACTTCCGCATCGAGGAAACACGGCCAAGCGTGCTGTCCGGCGATGCGCAACAGGTACGCGGCGAACTGGATGCGCTGCACCGACGCTTCGGCGTGGGTGAATTCATCCTCGACGCGCCGGTGGCCGACTTCGACGCACGCCTGACATCCCTTGAACTGCTGTCGCCCGCGCCGCGCGCGGCGGTGGCCTGACCTGCAGGAGCGATCCCCAATGAGCACGACCCCGCGCCACATTCCGTTCGGCATCATGCTGCAGGGCCCCGGCAGCCACATGCATGCCTGGAAGCATCCGTCCAATCCGGCTGATGCCAGCGTCAACCTGCAGTTCTACATCGACATCGCGCGCACGGCCGAGGACAACGGCATCGCCTTCGGCTTCGTGGCCGACGGCCTGTACATCAACGAGAAGTCGATCCCGCATTTCCTCAACCGCTTCGAGCCGATCTCGCTGCTGTCGGCGCTGGCCACGGCAACGAAGAAGATCGGCCTGGCGGGTACGCTGTCGACGTCCTACAGCGATCCGTTCACCGTGGCCCGCCAGTTCGCCTCGCTGGATCTGCTCAGCGGCGGCCGCGCCGGCTGGAACGTGGTGACCTCGCCGTTGGAGGGTTCGGGCCGCAACTATGGCCGGCCACACCCGGAACATGCGCTGCGCTACCAGATCGCCGATGAGTACCTGGACGTCGTGCAGGGGCTGTGGGATTCGTGGGACGACGACGCCTTCGTGCGCGAGCGCGACAGCGGTACGTTCTTCGCGTCGGGAAAGTTCCGCCGCCTCGACCACAAGGGCCGCTTCTTCCAGGTGGAAGGGCCGCTCAACATCCAGCGTTCGCCACAGGGCCAGCCGGTAATCTTCCAGGCCGGTTCGTCTAACGATGGCATCGCGCTGGCCGGCAAGTACGCCGACGCGGTGTTCACCCACTCGCCGTCGCTGGAGGAAACCCGCGCGTTCACCCAGAAGGTGAAGAATTCGGCGATCGCCCACGGCCGCAGCGGCAATGACGTGAAGATCTTTCCGGGCATCGGCCCCATCGTCGGCCGTATTGCCGAGGAGGCTGAAGCCAAGTACCAGGCGATTGCCGCACTGGCAACGCTGGAGGATGCACTGGCGTACCTGGGGCGCTTCTTCGATCACCACGATTTCAGCCAGTACGACCCGGATGCACCGTTCCCGGAGCTGGGTGACATCGGCAGCAATTCGTTCCGTTCCACCACCGACCGCATCAAGCAGGATGCGCGTGAGAAGGGCCTGAGCCTGCGCCAGGTGGCACTGGAAGCAGTGAGCCCACGGCCGAACTTCATCGGCACACCGGAGCATGTGGCCGATGAGCTGATCCGCTGGTTCGATGCCGGTGCCAGCGATGGCTTCATTCTCGGCTTCGCCGCGCAGCGCGAGGGCCTGGACGATTTCGTGACCCAGGTGCTGCCGATCCTGCAGGCGCGCGGCTACCACCAGCGCGAGCTGGAAGGACAGACCCTGCGCGAGCATCTGGGCCTGCCGTACAAGGCCAGCCGCTATTCGACCGACGCCGAGCCGGCGCGGAAGGCGGGGTAGGGCGATGAGCGGAGAGAACTCGGTAGCGCCGGGCCATGCCCGGCTGGATTCCGCGTCCATCGGCGTGCTGCCGGAAATTGCAGCACGCGCCGAGGCCACAATCGCGATCCGCCATGACCTGCACCAGCACCCGGAGCTCGCCTTCGAGGAGCACCGCACCAGCGCCCGCGTGGCCGAGCTGCTGCAGCAATGGGGCTATGAGGTGACCACCGGCCTCGGTGGCACCGGCGTGGTCGGCACGCTGCAGCGCGGGCAGGGCAGCCGTCGCCTCGGCCTGCGCGCCGACATCGACGCACTGCCGATCCATGAGGACTCCGGCCTGGCCTATGCCAGCCAGACCGAGGGCCTGATGCATGCCTGCGGTCATGATGGCCACACCGCCATCCTGCTGTCCGCCGCGCACTACCTGGCCCATCACGGTGATATCGACGGCACCCTGCAGCTGGTGTTCCAGCCGGCCGAGGAAACCGGTTCGGGTGCGTCGAAGATGATTGCCGATGGCCTGTTCGAGCGCTTCCCGGTGGATGCGATCTATGGGCTGCACAACTGGCCGGGCGTGCCGGTGGGCCACTTCGGTTTCGTCGATGGCCCGGCGATGGCGTCGGTGGATTGGGCACGGCTGAAGGTGATCGGCAAGGGTGGCCATGGCGCCGAGCCACAGGGCAGCGTCGATCCGATCCTGGTGGCGGCGCACATCATCACCGCACTGCAGAGCGTGGTGTCGCGCAATGTCGATCCGCGGCAGATGGGCGTGGTCACCGTCGGTTCGATCCACGGCGGGCAGGCCGCCAACGTGATTCCGGACGTGGTCGAGCTGAAGCTGACCGTGCGCGCCTATCTACCGGAGGTGCGCGATACCCTGCGGCGCCGCGTCACCGAACTTGCAGAGCAGACTGCCGCCGCGTTTGGTGCACGCGCGGAGATCGAATTCCCGCGCGGCTTCCCCAGTGTGATCAACCATCCGCAGCAGACCGCCTACATCCGCGAGGTGGCCGTGCAGGGCTTCGGCGCCGGACAGGTGGTGACCGACTTCGCACCGCGCACGGCCAGCGAGGATTTCGCGTTCCTGCTTCAGGCGCGGCCGGGCAGTTTCGTGTTCGTCGGCAACGGTGACAGTGCACCGCTGCACAGCCCGCGCTATGTGTTCAACGACGCGGCCATTGCCCCCGCCGCCAGCCTGTGGGCGCGACTGGCCGAAGATTACCTGGTGAAGGACGCGACATGAGCCACGACGAACGCTTCCTCTATACCTCGGTCGATGACCCGCTGGCGCGGCCGTTGTTCGACGGCCTGGAGCAGGAATACGACAGTCGCTACGCCGATGTGCGTCGACGCATCGGCGGCAGCGCTCGCGAGGAGCTGCAGCGCTATCCGGCGCAGGCCTTCGCGGCGCCGGTAGGGGCCTTCGTACTGTTGCTGCGCGACGGTGTGGCGATCTCTGGCGGCGCCTTCATGCCGCACCGCGATCCAGACACCGCCGAATTCAAGCGCATCTGGACGCTGCCGGGGTTGCGACGCCAGGGCATCGCGCGGCGCGTGCTGCAGGAACTGGAAGAACAGGCGGCACGCCAAGGCTATCGGCGTGTGTTCCTGACCACCGGCTTCCGCCAGCCCGAAGCTGTCGGCCTGTACCTCAGCCATGGCTACACCGCGTTGTTCGATCTGGATGCCGACCCGGAAACCGTTGCGCATCTGCCGTTCGAAAAGCACCTGCGGGCGACGACGCCTGTCGTTACCGCTGCACAGGCACTGCTGCACGGAGTCCGCGCATGAGCACACCGTCGACCGCGCTGGAGGGCATCGCCGCTCGTCCGGCGCCCGGACCGGCACTGAAGATCGTGCCGGCCCGGCATCCGCTGCAGGTGTTCGGCACGGTGCTGGCGCTGGCGCTGATCCTGATCGGGCTGCAGTCCGTGCTGGGCAATCCGCGCTGGGGCTGGGGCACTTTTGCCGAGTGGTTCTTCGCACGCCCGGTGCTGGAAGGCCTGGGTCGCACGCTGCTGCTGACCGCGCTCGGTACCGGCCTCGGCTTCGCACTGGGCACCTTGCTTGCGTTGGCCCGCGTCTCCGGTTCGCCGCTGCTGTCAGCGGTGTCGTGGGGCTATGTGTGGTTGTTCCGTTCGATCCCGTTGCTGGTGCTGTTGTTGTTGCTGAACAACCTGGGCTACCTGTACAGCACCATCGAACTGGGCGTGCCGTTCACCGGCACCAGCCTGTTCTCGTACCCGACCACGCAGCTGATCGGTGTGTTCACCGCCGCGGTGCTGGGCCTGACCCTGAACCAGGCCGCGTTCTCGGCCGAGGTGATCCGCGGTGGTATCCTCTCGGTCGACCACGGCCAGTTCGAGGCCGCGGCCGCGCTCGGCCTGCCGCGCGGTCGCCAGGTGCGCCGCATCATCCTGCCGCAGGCGATGCGTTCGATCCTGCCGGCGGCGTTCAACGATGTGATCGGCCTGGCCAAGAGCACCTCGGTGGTCTACGTGCTGGCGCTGCCGGAGCTGTTCTACACCGTGCAGGTGATCTATCGGCGCAACCTGGAAGTGGTGCCGCTGCTGATGGTGGCCACGGTCTGGTACCTGGTGATCCTGACCGTGTTGTCGCTGCTGCAGCGGCGCGTGGAGCAGCGCTTCGCGCGCGGCCAACTGCAGCGCGAGCGCTCGGCATCGCGCGTGTCATCGCCGCGCGTGCAGAGTGATGCCGCACCGCGCGTGGTCAACCGCCCGCGCATCGCCGCGCAGGTGGATGCCGGCGAGGGCGCGGCGGTGTCGCTGCACGGCGTAGGCAAGGTGTTTGGCGACCAGCCGGTGCTGGAGGATGTGAACCTGGACCTGCGCGCCGGCAGCGTGACGGTGCTGATCGGCCCATCGGGCGCCGGCAAGTCCACGCTGCTGCGGCTGATCAACCACCTGGAGCGTGCCGACAGCGGCTACGTGACCGTCGGCGGCCAGTTGATCGGCTACCGCCGTTACGGTGACACACTGTACGAACTGCCCGAGCGTGAGATCCGCCGTCGGCGTGCCGAGGTGGGCATGGTGTTCCAGGGCTTCAACCTGTTCCCGCACCTGACCGCGCTGGAGAACATCATCGAGGCACCGATCGCGGTGCGTGGCGTGCCACGTGCGCAGGCCGAACAACAGGCGCGCACGCTGCTGGAGCGGGTCGGCCTGGCCGACAGGGCCGATGCCTTCCCGCGCCAGCTGTCCGGTGGCCAGCAGCAGCGCATCGCGATTGCCCGCGCACTGGCGCTGCAGCCGAAGGTGCTGCTGTTCGACGAACCCACGTCGGCGCTGGATCCGGAACTGGTGGCCGAGGTGCTGAGCGTGATCGAAGAACTGGCCCGTTCCGGTACCACGCTGGTGATCGTCACCCATGAGCTGAGCTTCGCCCGCCGCGTGGCCGACCACGTGGTGATGATGGACCAGGGCCGGGTGATCGAGCAGGGTACGCCCGACGCCGTGTTCGAGCAGCCGCGCCAGCAACGCACGGCCGATTTCCTGGCCAAGACCCTGTAACCCCGGAAGGAGCACCATGAGTCGTGCAGCATCGCGTCGTCCCTCGCGCAGCACCCTGTTGATCGTGGCGGTGCTGGTCATCGGCATTGCCGGTATCGTCTACTCGCGCGTGCGCCAGGCACCGGATGCAGGCACCGTGGCAGCGACCAGCCTGGCCGGCGCGAACACGGCCGTCCTGAAGGGCACCTTCGACCCGAAGGCGAAGGCGTTGATCCCCGCCGGTTATCAGTTCGTCACCCCTGGGGCGTTTACCGTGGCCACCCATCCGGGGCAGCTGCCGCTGGCCGACTACGGCGCCGACAGCAAGGACGTGGTCGGCATCGAGCCGGACATCGCGCGGCTGATCGCCGATGCGTTGGGCCTGAAGCTGGTGATCGTGCCGGTCGCGTGGGCGGACTGGCCGCTGGGGCTGGAATCGGGCAAGTACGATGCGGTGCTGTCGAACGTGACGGTGACCGAAGAGCGCAAGAAGAAGTTCGACTTCTCCAGCTACCGCTACGATCTTCTGGGCATCTACACGCGCAGCGACGGGCCCATCCAGAAGATCGAAAAGCCCGCTGATGTGGCCGGGCTGAAGGTGGTGGTGGGTGCCAGCACCAACCAGGACCAGATCCTGCGGCAGTGGGACCGGCAGAACATTGCGGCCGGGCTGAAGCCGGTGGAGTACCAGTACTTCGACGACGCCGTGGTCGGCCGCTTGGCGGTGATCACTGGCCGCGCCGATGTCTCGTTCGAGCCCAATGCCACCGGCGCCTACTCGGCACGCGATGGCAAGGTGCGGCGCGTGGGCCTGTTCCCCGGTGGCTGGCCGAACGCTGCGGCGATCTCCGTGACCACGCGCAAGGGCAGCGGCCTGGCCGATGCGGTGACGCAGGCGTTGAACACCCAGATCGGCAGCGGCACCTATGCGCAGGCATTGGCGCGCTGGAACCTGGCCGAGGAGGCGGTGCCGCAATCGCAGACCAATCCGCCGGGGTTGCCGACGCTGCAATGACACCGGGCGTGGCCCGGCGCTACCGCTGCTTCTGTAAAGCCGAGCCATGCTCGGCTGCTCTACCAACGCGCCTCCAGCGTTCTGAATGGTCTTGCCAGGCGCACGCCCTCCGCATCGAACGCGGTAACGTCGCGCCCATCCACACGCACGGTCTTCGGCATCGTCCGCGCCGGCCACCAGACCTTCACCGCCGTCCCACTGCGCAACCCCTTGCCCAGCGTGACCGTCAGCATGCCGTCGCGTTGCCGTGCCTGCATCTGCAACGTGCCATACGCGGTGGGCAGGCGTTCCACCGCCAATCCATCGCCCGCCACCCACGAGGGGGGCGTGCCCGGCAGCAATGACAACGCATCATCGTCTTCGCGCATCAGCATGCCGAACAGCGTGCGGCCGTACTCGGCACCAATCCAGGTATGCGGCATGTCGCCCAGGTAGCGAGGAAAGCGCAGGCGTGAGTGCACGACCTCGGCCAGCACCTGCCACTGAAGCGGGCGCCGATCATGCAGCAGTCCCTGCAGCAGCTCATCAGCAACCTGCGGTTGGCCCAGGTGCACATAGCTCAGCACGTTGCGGATCTCATACGGCGTATAGGCGTACAGCGCATCGGGCTGGCTGCGCTTGCGCACATCCTCCAGATAACGCGCGAAGGTGGTCCGCAGTGCCTCGGCGGGCAGCACGCTCTGCGCACCGGTCGGGTCCAGTGCGATCGAAACGCCGGTGGGATCGCCATCGCCCAGGTCGGCCGAGGAGGGAATGAAGTCGATGCCCTTCCACGCCATCGTCGCCCGGATCGAGGCATGCAGTGCGTCGTAGAGCAGCTTGTATTGTTCGCGCGCCCAGGCTGCGGTCTCGTGGTCGCCCAGCGATTCGGCCAGCCAGGCACCGTCGTGCCAGCCCTTCAGGCCCCAATAGTCGTCCCAATAGCTGTGGGTGGGCGACGGGTAGCCCTCATGGCTGATCGACGGCGCAAGAATGCCCGCGAACCGTTCCGGCGAAGGCTGGTCAGCCTTGTAGCCGGGCACCAGCGTGCGCTCGCGCAGCTCCTGCAGGAAGCGCAGCGCCGCTTTCACCTTCGGCAGATAGCCACGCACAGACTCGGGGCCGCCATCCAGGCGCGCGACATCGGCCACCAGCGCGACGTACTGGCCCTGACTGTCGTACTCGATGTCTGATCCAAAGCCGGTGTTGACGCTACCATCGTCGTTGAGGATCGGTGAGACCAGGCCGTTGGGATGCACCCCGTGCTCGCTGTACCAGGCCAGGTAGTCGCGCGCCACGCGGGCTTCCCCCATGCGCAGCAGCACCGCCGAGGTGGCCATGCCGTCGCGGATGAAGGAACGGTTGTAGTTGCGCGGGCCGGGCTGCATGGCTGGACCGGTCTGGTTGATCAGCATGTAGGCGGCCTGCGCGCGCAGCATGTCCACCAGCGACGGATCGGGCAGGCGCAGGCCGACCTGGCCCAGCCGTGCCTGCCAGTCCGCAGACGCCTGCGTGGCCAGTGAATCAAGCGCCGCATTGGCATCGTGGGGCAGCGTGGCCAGATCCAGCGCAGGCGCTTCGGGCAGCACGCCATTGGCATCGGCGGCGGCGGTGCCCAACGGGAACGCGACCACGACGGCATCACTGGTTCCCGGCGCCAACGAGACGCGGTAGTTCAATGCAGCCGAGGCAAGCCCCTGATCATCACGCACCTGTTGCGTGGAAGGCAGCTGGCCGGCAGCGAGGGTCGCGGTGATCTCCGTTGCGCCATCCTTGCCGAATGGCGCCGCACCCGACGCAGCCACCGGCGTGAGCGACTGCAGCAGCGTGCGGCCATTGACGCGCACGGATTGCCTATCGATGGCCACCTCGCGGATCGGGGACAGCCCGCCGTTCTGCCACGGCGGATTCATCTGCATCGGGCGCACCACCAGGCTGAGCGTGCCATCGATCCGGGTGCTGCCGGTGTTGTGCAGGCGATGCCGCAGGAAGGTCACCGGCTGGCCATCGCGCTCGATGGCGAATACTTCACTGCGCAGCTGCAGGCCGGGTTGCGGTGACCAGGTGGCAGAGGGCATCGGCTTCCAGCCGTCGCGCAGGGCATGCTGCATTGCCTGCCCGGCGGCACCTGCGGCACGCCCGTCAGCGCTACGCCAGATCGGCTGCACCAGTGGCGCGCCCTTGAAGGCTTCCAGGTTGCCGTACTCGTCGAAGATCGATTTCTGTCGTCCTGCATGCACACCCACGGCCGTGCAGTAGGTCTGCTGCATCTGCAGCGAGGCCGGGAACAACGCGCGCTGGGCGCCGCTGGCAACGATCTGATACTGCTTCATCGGCGTCATCACGGCTTTCGGACCGAGCAGGCGCAGGCGTGCGATCCGTGGCGCAGCGCCGTCCACGCTCAGGCGGAAAGCACGCAATGGTTGTGCTGCAGTGGCGGCCAGCCAGCTTTGCCGGTGACTGGCCGCCTGTGCATCGTGTGCGAGGTCCTGCCAACGGCCCTGTGCATCCTGCGCCTGTAGTCGGGCGGCGCCTCGTGCGCCATCGGCCCAGTCGACCACCAGGCCAGCCGTTGATTGGGCCTGCGGCAGCGTGATCTCGAACGTATGGGATCCATTTGCCCCGGCCGGCATCGCGACGGTGCCGGCGCCTTGCCAGAGCGCCGCTGCCTGCGTTGCATCGATACCGCTGATGCGTGCGCTGAGCGTGCTGTCCAGCGGCTCCATCTCGAAGATCGACACGCCCCAATCGGAAGTGCGCTGCGGGCTGGCCAGCCGCAGGTAGCGCGCCTGGCGCGGCGCGAAGTACAGCGTTTCCACATCGCCCAGCGAATCGGCCATCGTGTACGCGGTCTGCCACTGCCTGCCATCCATTGAGGTCTGCAGTGAATAGCCTTCCGGGTTCGATACGTCCCAGGTGAGGCGTGCGCCGGCCAGCAGGGTGGGCGCGCCCAGGTCGATCTGGAACCAGTGGCCCGGACTGAACGCGCCGCCGGTAACGGTCTTCGGGTTGCCGTCGATCAGGTGGCTGATCGCCATCGCCGGCACCTGCTGCGAGGAACTGCTGGCCTGCCATTGGCTGCGCGGGGGGAGGGTCTGTGCCTGTGCGCTGGAGGCAAGAGCGGCCAACAGCAGGGCCGCGGCAGGGCGCAATGGGAAGAACGGTGTGGAAACCTTGTAGCGTTCGGCGCGCAACGTCATTACGGACAGCCTCGCAGGTTCGACCGGAATCGGGCGAGCGCTACGCTAGCAAGGGATGTAATCGGTTACATGACGCACTGCAGCGGCGCAGACCGTTTCTGTGGTCGACGCAGCCGAGCAGGGCTCGGCTCTACATGGTTCCCGGCAGGTCAAGCGCCCGCCTGTTACAGCTCCACCGTCTCCCACCAGCGCGTACCTGCCTGCGGCGCCTGCATGTCCAGTGCTTCGCCCATCATCGGCGTAGCCACTGCAACATTGTTTGC
Source organism: Stenotrophomonas sp. Pemsol (assembly GCF_003586545.1). Taxonomy (NCBI): domain Bacteria; kingdom Pseudomonadati; phylum Pseudomonadota; class Gammaproteobacteria; order Lysobacterales; family Lysobacteraceae; genus Stenotrophomonas; species Stenotrophomonas sp. Pemsol. Next base: position 1,510,477 of record NZ_CP025780.1, read on the forward strand.
AGCGGCCAGCGCGGTGATGCGTTCGAATGGCTGCTGCCATGCGTGCAGGGCCAGGTCGAAGGTGCCGTTGTGGATCGGCAGCAGCCACTTGCCGCGCAGGTCCAGGTGCGCCTGCAGGGTCTGTTCCGGCTGCATGTGCACGAATGCCCAGCGTGGATCATAGGCGCCGGTCTCGATCATGGTCAGGTCGAACGGACCGTATTTCTCGCCGATGGCCTTGAAGCCGTCGAAGTAGCCGGTGTCGCCGCTGAAGAAAATGCGGAAGTCACCGTCCTGGATCACCCATGAAGCCCACAGGCTGCGGTCGCTGTCACCCAGCCCGCGGCCGGAGAAGTGCTGGCCCGGGGTCGCGGTCAGGCGCAGGCCGTTGGCTTCGGTGGATTGCCACCAGTCCAGCTGCTCGACCTTGCGCGCATCCACCCCCCACGCGATCAGCTGGTCGCCGACGCCGAGCGGTGCAATGAAGCGCGCGGTCTTGCCGGCCAGCTGCATGACCGCAGCATGGTCCAGGTGGTCATAGTGGTTGTGCGAGAGGATCACACCGGCGATCGGCGGCAGCGCGTCGATGCTGATCGGCGGTGCATGGAAGCGTGCGGGCCCCATCCACTGCACCGGCGAGGCGCGCTCGGAAAACACCGGATCGGTCAGCCAGTACTGGCCACGCAGCTTCAGCAGGATCGTGGAGTGCCCCAGCCGGAACAGGCTGCGATCCGGTGCGGCGTCCAGCGTGGCGCGGTCCAGCGGCTTCACCGGAATCGGGTTCGCGGGCACGGTGCCCTTGGGCTTGTTGAACAGGAATGTCCACCAGATCTCCGCGCCGTCGCGCAGGCCCATCGCCGGACGGGGCAGGGCATTGCGGAACTTGCCATCACGGTACTGCGGCGAATCGGGGAAGTCGGGAAGGGACCAGGATTTGCAGAAGGTGTAGGCGGTCACGGCGAGGATTCCGAGCAGGAGGACAAGGAGCAGGCGCTTCATGGGTGACGTCCGCTGGGTACACTGCACAGTGTAGTTTCGTGTTTTTCAAAAGTACACTGTCGAGTGTAAAATGGAGGCATCCGTTCAGTTATCCGGTTCCCGCCATGTCCCGTCCCCCGCAACGCCTGACCGACCGCAAACGTGACGCCATCGTGCGCGCGGCGGTGGAGGAGTTCCGTGCATCGGGCTATGAGGCGACCAGCATGGACCGCATCGCCGAGGCGGCGGGGGTCTCCAAGCGCACCGTCTACAACCATTTCCCGAGCAAGGAAGCGCTGTTCTCGATGATCCTGGAGGAGCTGTGGGAGCGCAGCGTGGCCAGCGACGCACTGCCATACCGCGCCGACCAGCCGCTGCAGACGCAGTTGCTGCAGTTGCTGGGCCAGAAGCTGGACCTGCTCAGCGATGGGAATTTCATCGATCTGGCGCGGGTCGCGATGGCCGAGATCATCCATTCACCGGAGCGCGCGCAGGCCATCGTCTGCCGCATGGGTGAAAAGGAAAGCGGCGAGAGTGCCTGGATCCGCGCAGCAATTGCCGATGGCCGTCTGCGCGAGGTGGACCCGGACTTTGCCGGCCACCAGTTGCACGGGCTGGTGAAGAGCTTCGCGTTCTGGCCGCAGGTCACGATGGGGCAGCCACCGTTGACCGCGCAGGAACGTGCGCGCGTGGCCGAATCGGCGGTGGCGATGTTCCTGGGGTTCTACGCGGTCTAGCTGGCTGCGAAGCGACGGAACTCGTCGGCTGGCAGTGCCGCCGAGTACAGGTAGCCCTGGCCGACATCCACCCCGAGTGCGCGCAGCTTCTGTTCCTGGGCGAGGGTCTCGGTACCCTCGGCCACCACGATCGCGCCGCAGCGGTGCGCGACCTCGACGATGAAGCGAACGATCGACTGTGACTTGGCGTCGGACAGCGTGGCGATCAGTGCCTGCTCGATCTTGACCTCGGCGATGGCCAGCTGCGAAAGCAGGATCAGGGTTGAATAGCCGGCGCCGAAATCATCCAGCGACAGGGTGACCCCGGCTGCCAGCAGCTGTGCGATGTTGGCATCGACCACGTCGCGCTCGACGATTTCGGTCCATTCGACGATCTCCAGGCGCAGCATCGCACCGGGGATGTCATGCAGCTGCAGCAGCTCCTGCAGGCGCAGGCCGAAGTCGGGCAGGCGCAGCGATTCGGCTGAAACATTGACTGCAATGGTCAGCGCCGCGCCGTCCCGCCGGCAGTGCTGCAGGAAGTGCACCGCCGACCGCAGCGTGGCCCATTCCAGGTCTGCCAGCCGCCCCTGCCGGCGCAGCAGCGAGATCACCCGCATCGGGGCAATCGGCCGGCCTTCGCCGTCGCGCATGCGCAGCAGTGCTTCGGCGCCGACCATTTGGCGGTCCTGCAGACGATGCTTGGGTTGGTAGCACAGCGGCGCATTGCCCTGCTGCAGCCAGTGCTCAAGCGCAGCCTCGATCAGGGCGTCGATCTCGCTGTCGCGCTGGATCGGGTCATCGAAGAACACCACGCCCGACTCGATCGCGCTCAGTGCCACGGTGATGGCGCGGAACGGAAGATGTCCTTCATCGGCATCAGCAGGGGGCTTCAATTCAACCACTGCACAGCGGAACAGCGGCCGGAAGCCCGGCCAATCGCGGCCGACCCGATCGGCCAGGTTGCTGGCCAGCTCGGTGATCTGCGGTTGCGTGCGCAGTGTGGACAAGGTCAGGCCGCGCACCAGGATCGCCAGCGCGGCATCGCCGAACTGGTAGATCTCCAGCTGCGCAGCCGGCAGCGACGGCAGCAACCGATGCACCTCCTCGGTGCTGTCGCGCTGCCACAGGCCGTTGTCCTGCAACGGCCCGTAGCGCAGGCGCAGATCGCGCAGGTTGCCCATCTCGGCCACGATCAGGCAGGCCTTGCCGGTGCCGTCGTTATCCCGCCAGTACTGTTGCAGGCGTTCACCGAGCGCACGCATGTTGGGCAGCCCGCTGATCGGATCGATGCGGAGCCAGGCCTGTTCGCGCTGGCGTTGCGCATCGATCTGGGCATCGTTGTAGACCAGCGCGAACACAGCGCCGAGCACGAGCAGCGAGACCGGCAGTGCCAGCACGCGCTGGATCGCCAGCTCGGCCACCGGCAGTTGATCGGCGCCAATGATCGCCACACCCAGCGCCAAACCCAGAGCGGTTACCCCGATACGCACGCCCCAGGCCTGCAGGATCATGCGCGGCGAGAGCTCGTTGAGCATGCGCGGGTACAGGTGCCTGCGCAGCCAGACGCCGGCCACCATCTGCAACACGGCCTCAAGGCTGGCAGGCAGGAAGAACGGGATACCGGCGAACTGGTAGCGGGCCAGCAGGGCGGCGGTCAGGCAGGCCAAGCCCCCGCGCCATCCGCCCAGCAGGCCACTGACCAGCAGGATGTCGAAGCCGAGGTGCAGCTTGACCACACCCTGGGAATAACGGGCCACGAACCAGGAATTGAACAGGTAGATCAGGCCCAGCGCTACGCCGACATACAGGCGACGGCCTTCAATGGCGTGCCCGGCGCGACGGGTGGCGATCAGCAGCACGCCGATCATGCCGATCACTGCCGTGGCCTGCAGCAGATACAGCGGCAGGCTGGGCAGGGCGCTGTCCAGGATCTGGGTCGAGACCCGTGAAAGCGCATCCATAGCAGGTTCCCGCCTGTGACCGACGGCCAGTGACGAGCAGGGTAAACCACGACCGCGCGCGCGGCCACTGAGCGTGCTCTGCGGCGGCCGGCAAGGTCAGTAGCGCGGGTCGGCGATGGCGGGCAGCACCAGTTCGCGCACGAAGCCGGAGGATGACAGCTGCAACAGGGCGCTTACCATGGCCACGACATCGTGGACCGGCACCTGCTCACCGTCGCCGCGCGCTGCGGCCTCGGCCACCGGCACCGACAAGGCGTCGTCGGTGTTGAGGTAGCCCAACTGCAGGCTGGTCACCGCCAGCCGGCGATCGCGGAAGCCTTCGCGCAGCGCATCGGCGATGCCGTTGAGGGCGAACTTCGAGGCGCCGAACGCCACTTCCGGGCGGCCACTGCGAGGCAGGGCCGAGGTCGAACCGGTCAGCACCAGCTGCGGGCGCGCTGCGCCCAGTACGCGGGGCAGCAGGCGTTGCAGCAGTAAAAGGGTCGCGGTGATGTTGACGTCGACCAGCGTCGTGAGTGCAGCATCGCTTTCATCGAGGAAGGCGTACTCGTCGCTGAAGGCCTTGTCTTCCCAGATACCCAGGTTGTGGATCAGCACATCGATATCGGCCGGTGCCTGCGCTGCGATGTGGTCGGCAGCCACGGTCGGCCGGGACAGGTCTGCTTCGATCCATTGCAGGGTGACGCCGTCAGCGCAGGCGATGCCGCACGGGCGGTTGCGCGAGACACCAATCACAGTGTCACCCGTGGCACAGAGGCCTTCCACGAACGCGCGGCCCAGGCCCTTGCTGGCGCCGATGACCATCAATTTCATGTTGCTTCCTCGTTGTACTGCGGCAGCCACGATCGGCTGCCAGAACGGTGCTCCACTTGGCGGACGCGCGCAGGCCGCCGCGTTCGGCGGTAAGGGTCGAGGCCGTGTCGTCGAACTGGCACCGGTACCGTGGCAGCAGCCGTCGCTGCTGCAGGCGCTGGGACGCAGTGGCCGCCGACGGCCCGGTCAGCTCGCTCAGGCTGCCTCCCGCATGGGGGCGATGTGCGCCAGGATGAGCGAGAATGCACAGGGTCACCGGCAACAGGAATCTCCTGGCATGGACGAGCACAACGCCACCCCTGATGGCATGCCGCTGCCGTTGGCGTGGCAGAAAGCGTTGGCCGACGCGCGCATCGAGCGGCAGTCGATGGGTGTTTCGCGGGCCGACGTTGCCCGCGTGCTGCGGCCAGGTAGACCCGACGCCTTCCTCAAGTCGGAACTGATCGACGCCTTCAGTGAGCTGGGCGATGAGATCGCGCGCCTGCGCTGGCTCCAGGCACAGGGACAACCGGCGCCAACGGTGATTGCCACGGCCGAAGAAGCGGGCCGGCACTGGTTGCTGATGAGCGCGCTGCCTGGCCGCGATCTGGCTTCGTCGGCGGAACTCGCGCCGCAGCAACGGGTGGAGATACTGGCCGACGCGCTGCGCGGGCTGCATGCGTTGCCGGTAGCAGCCTGTCCGTTCGATCAGCGGCTGGCCTCGCGCCTGCCGGCCGCGCAGGCACGGGTCGAGGCGGGGCGCGTGGACGCCGATGACTTCGATGACGAACGCCTGGGACAGAGTCCACAGCAGGTCTTCGCCCAACTGTGCAGCACCCGTCCCGATCATGAAGATCTGGTGGTCAGTCATGGCGATGCCTGCCTTCCGAATCTGATGGTGGCCGAGGGGCGTTTCAGCGGGTTCATCGACTGTGGGCGGCTGGGCGTGGCCGACCGTTACCAGGACCTGGCGCTGGCCGCGCGCAGCCTGGTCCACAACTTCGGTGATACGCGTTGGGTCACGCCGTTGTTCCAACGCTACGGCGCTGTAGCCGACGAGCGCCGGTTGGCGTTCTACCGGCTGCTCGACGAGTTCTTCTGAGCCCGCGCGCGGCTGGCGATGGCCGCGCAGATCAGCCCACCGATCACGCTCAGGTGTTCCAGTGCGAAGAACAGGGCCAGCTGCTGTTCCGCGCCGTGCTTGGTCCAGAAGGCATGCACGATGGCGATGGTCAGCAGCATGAACACCGCCAGCGCGCCGCTGCCCAGCCAGAGCAGGCGATCAAGCAGCAGGCACAGTGAGCCACCCAGCAGCACCACGGCGCTGGCGAGGTTGAACAGCACAGGCGGTTGCAGCCCGGCCGCCTGCATTTCGGCCACGCTGTTGTCCCACGCCAGCAGCTTGGCCAGACCCGATGACAGGAACACCACGGCCAGCAGCAGTCGGGCCAGGAACCACAGCACGCGGCTGTCGAGCAGGGCGGTGATCATCCGCGGCATGAAGTCTCTCCGGGTTGGGCTTGGAACGGGCCGCGCAGCATCGGGCCTCAACCGCAGTTGAGGTCAAGGGCCGGCTGAACGGAACTCGCTGGTTGGCCGGGTTGCCATCTTCCATGTGGACGAACGTTCGTTCATTATTGGCGCCATGAACCGAGCCGACCGCAACGCGCAACGCAACGCGCAGATCCTGCAGGCCGCCCTGCAGTGCTTCCTCGCCAAGGGATTCCACCAGACCAGCATGCGTGACATCGCGCAGGCGGCCGACGTCAGCCTGGGCAATCTCTACAACCACTTCCCTGGCAAGGAAGCGATCATCCTTGCAGTGGCCGTGGCCGAGAGCGAGGAATTGGCGCCGTTGCTGCAGCGGCTGGCCGTGGCCGACGGTGATCGCACGCAGGTGCTGGCGTTCCTGCAGGACTTCCACACGCTGTGCAGCCATCCGGAATGGGCGACGCTCGCCGTCGAAGTGCTGGCCGAGAGCGCACGCAATCGGGCCGTGGCCGAGGCATTTGCGGCCAATCGCAGGCAGTTGCAGGCTGTGCTGGCCGAAGCGCTGCAGCAGGTGGCACAGCGTGAACGTCGGCGTCCCGTGCTGGCCCCGGCACTGCAGGCGCAGGTGCTGCTGGATGCCATCGAAAGCGATGCGCTGCGTCGCGGGCTGGGCGAAGCCGGTGGCACCGATGAGGCTCCGCTGGACCCTGGCCTGCTCGCGCTGCTGCTCGGTGCACGCGCATGAGCGCGGTTGAGCGGCGATTGCACGGCCTCGATCTGGCACGGTATCTGGCGCTGGCAGGCATGGTGCTGGTCAATTTCCGCCTGGCGATGGCCGTGCCGGCAGAGGGTCAGGGTTGGCTGGCCGGCTTCTTCCATCTGCTGGAAGGCAAGGCCTCTGCGACCTTCGTCACCCTGGCCGGACTTGGCCTGGTACTGGCCACACAGCGCCTTGGCTGGATGCCGGCCGGCGCGCAGACCTGGCGGCGCGCGCTGTTCCTGCTGGTACTGGGCCTGCTCAACCTGACCCTGTTCCCGGCCGACATCCTGCACTACTACGCGGTGTATTTCGCGCTGGCGGTGCTGTGGCTGCGTGCGTCGTCACGGGTGCTGCTGGCCAGCATCGCCGGCCTGGCGGCCGGGTCGTTCTGGGCACTGCTGCACTGGAATTACAGCCAGGGCTGGAACTGGCAGACGCTGGAGTATGCCGGTCTCTGGCAGTGGCCGGGTGCCGCGCGCAACCTGCTGTTCAACGGCTTCCATCCCTTGCTGCCCTGGATGTGCTTCTTCCTGCTGGGCATGCTGCTGGCGCGCCTGCCGTTGTCACAACCGCGGGTGCAGCGTGCGTTGCTGCTGGTGGGCCTGCTGCTGATCGGCGCAGGCCAGGCCGTGCAGCACCTTGCGCAGGGAACGCCCTGGCAGCCGTGGCTGGGAACGCAGCCGATGCCGCCGGGACCGGCCTACGTGTTGACCGGTGCGGGCGCAGCCTGCAGCGCGATTGCCGCGTGCCTCTGGATCAGCCGCCGGTATCCGGGGGATTGGCTGGAACCGCTGACTGCAGCAGGGCGAATGACCCTGACCCTCTACGTCGGCCACATCCTGCTGGGCATGGGTACGCTGGAATGGTTGGGGCTGCTCGATGGCAGCGCGTCGCTACCGACCGTGCTGCTGTGGGCGCTGTTGTTCCTGATGCTGGCCACGGGCGCAGCGTGGCTGTGGTCGTGGCGGTTCACGCGGGGGCCATTGGAAGCGGTGACGCGTCGCGTCGCCGGCTAGCACGTTGGTCGCGCAGGCACGATGTTGTGACGGACATGTCTGTGTCATGGCGGGCACATCTGCGATAGTTGTCGCAGATAACACTTTCCGCTTGCATCCATGTCATCCGCTTCGGCGCAGCATCTCGGCGAAGTCCTCCAGCAATCCTATGGCATCACCGCGACCGCCGTGGTGCCACGCCCGGTTGGCGCCGATGCCAACGCCAGCGTGTATCGCATCGATGCACGGCGCGGGCAGTGGTGGTTGAAATGCCGCAGTTATCAGGTGGCCCCTGCCGTCTGGGACACCCTGCATTGGCTGCGCGGCACGCTGGGTATCGAGGAGATCGTTGCGCCCTGGCCGGCGTTGACCGGCGGGGCATCGGTGCAGCGCTGGGGCCTGCAGTTCACCCTGTTCCCGTATGTGGAAGGCCAGTCCGGTTTCGAGGCGGCATTGAGCCGCACGCAATGGCAACGGTTGGGCGAGGTGCTGCGGCGCCTGCACGAGGCGTGCCCGCCACCGGCGCTGCAGGAAGCGCTGCCAAGCATCCGGATGGAAACCGCGGCGCTTGATACCGTCGGGCAGTGGCTGGCCGGCGAAGGCCTGGCGGCTGCCAAGGATGGGCTGGGCCGTGCCTTCGTTTCCGTCTGGGACCAGCAGCACGCGCGCATCGCGGCGCTGCACGCGCAGGCACTGCAGCTGCACGCGGCGTTGCAGGATGTGCCGGTGCGGCTGCACCTGTGCCACACCGACCTTCATGCCGGCAATCTGCTGATGGGCAATGACGGCGGCCTGCACCTGATCGACTGGGATGGCCTGTCGCTGGCACCGCGCGAGCGCGACCTGATGTTCATCGGTGGCGCTGTCGGCGGGCGCTGGGGCCGCGAGAACCCGTTGGGATTCGAGGAAGGCTATGGCAGTGACCGCGGCGACCCTCGCTGGATCGCCTGGTACCGTCACTGGCGCATCCTGCAGGACCTGATCGAGTTCCAGCAGGTCCTGCTGGGCAGCGATGGAGAGGACCGGTCGCCGCAGCTGCGCCGGCAGTCGCTGCATTTCCTCAGCGAACAGTTCGCACCGGGCAATGTGTTCGACGCGGCCGAGCGGGTGTATCGCGCGCTGTAGATCCACGCCATGCGTGGATGAACCCTGCGCGCTCAGTCAACGGTGGAGGCGCGAAGAGCAGCCGAGCGTAGGCTCGGCTCTACAAAGGAGTGCAGCGTCATCCACGCGTGGCGCGGATTTACTCGGCGGGCTTCGCCGCTGATGAGGCGGCTGCGCTGGCGGCGCGGCGCGACAGCACGGCCTCGCGGTGGGCAATGTAGGCGTTGGCGGCGAGGATGATGCCGGCGCCGATGATCGTCCAGCGGTCCACGCTTTCGTTGAACAGCAGCCAGCCGAACAGCGTCACCAGCGGCAGCTGCAGGAAGCTGATCGGGGTCAGCGCCGAGACTTCACCCAGGCGCAGCGCCCGCGTCCACAACAGCTGGCCGATGGTGCCGAGCACGCCGGTGGCCAGCAGCCACAGCCAGGCCATGCCGCTCGGCCAGACCCAGACGAACAGCGCCGGAACCAGCGACAGCGGCACCCAGAACACGTAGGTGTAGAGCACCACGGTATCGGCGCTGTCGACGCGGGTGAGCTGCTTGATCTGGATCGCCACCAGCGAACTGAGCACCGCGGCGGCCACGGCGACCAGGCTGCCCGCGGTGAAGCCGGCGGTACCGGGTCGCACGATCACCAGCACACCGATGAAGCCGACCACGACCGCGGCCCAGCGGCGCACGCGCACGGTTTCACCCAGCCACAGCACGGCGGCAATCGTGACGAACAGTGGCGTGGAGTACGACAGCGACACCGCCTGCGCCAACGGCAGGTGGCCCAGCGCCCAGAACGCGCACAGCATCGAGCCCAGGCCGATCGCACTGCGCACGAAATAGCGCGGCAGCTGCTGTGTCTTCAGCGGCGCGTGGCCGGGCCGCAGCAGCATCGGCAGCAACGCCAGCAGGCCGAAGGCATTGCGGAAGAACGCCACTTCCTGGGTTGGCACGTACCGGGTGGCGTAGCGGATCGCGACCGCCATCAGGCCGAATGCCATCGTGCTGCCAAGCATCAGCAGCGCCGCCCGCATCGGGGCGCTTGGGGAAAGGGCGGGGGTGTTCACCACTGTGCGCCGAGCAGGCGGGGCTCCGGTTCGATCGGCACACCGAACTTCTCCAGCACCGAGGCCGAAATGCGGCGCGCCAGCGCCAGCAGTTCAGCGCCGCTGGCATTGCCGTGGTTGACCAGCACCAGCGCGTGGCTTGGCGCCACGCCGGCATCACCTTCGCGGAAGCCCTTCCAGCCGCAGGACTCGATCATCCATGCCGCCGAGACCTTGCGCTTGTCATCCTGCTCGGCCGGGAACACCGGCAGGTCGGGGAAGTGCTGCAGCAGCACGTCGACCTGTTCCAGCGGCAGCACCGGGTTCTTGAAGAAGCTGCCGGCGTTGCCCAGTACATCCGGGTCGGGCAGCTTGCGGCGGCGGACCGCGATCACGGCATTGGCCACGTCCACTGCGCTCGGCAGCTCCACGCCCTGTGCCTGCAGTTCCTCGCGGATGCCGGCGTAGTCCATGCGCAGATCGTGCAGCAGTGGCAGCTTCAGTTCGATGGCGGAGATCAGGTAGCGATCGGGTTGCTGCTTGAACACGCTGTCGCGGTAGGCGAAGCCACACTGTTCGTTGTCCAGCCGCACCCAGGCCTGCTCCTGGCAGTCCCACGCTTCGACCGCCTGGATGAACTCGCCGACCTGCGCGCCATAGGCACCGATGTTCTGGATCGGCGCGGCACCGGCCGTGCCGGGAATCAGGGCCAGGTTTTCGAGGCCAGACAGGCCTTCCTGCAGCGACCACATCACCAGGCCATGCCACGGCACGCCGGCACCGGCACGGATCACCGCATGGTCGGCGCGGTGTTCAAGGAAACTGATGTCACGGTTGCCGAACACCAGCACGGTGCCGGGCAGGTCCTCGGCGATCAGAACGTTGCTGCCGCTGCCCAGCACCAGCAGCGGGCCGCTGGCCACCTCGGGCAATGCCAGCACGTCCGGCAGCAGCGCGGCATCGTGCAGTTCCAGCAACTGCGCGGCGCTGGCCTGCACATGGAAGGTATTCAGCGCCTGCAGCGGCGCATTGCGGGTGAGCGTCCAGCGCAGCGGGGCGTTGCCGTCGATGGTATCCATGGGCGCGCTCACAGCGGGGCCACCGCGCCGCGGCTCGGCGCTTCACGGCGGCGACGGATCGCCTCCACGCATTCGGAAACCAGCGCCGGTCCACGGAAGATCAGGCCGCTGTAGCACTGCACCAGTGCGGCACCGGCTGCCATCTTGGCTACCGCATCGGCGCCGGACAGGATGCCGCCGACGCCGACCAGCGGCACCGATTCGGGCAGGCGCGCGCGCAGGCGGCGCAGCACCAGCGTGGACTGTTCCAGCACCGGTGCACCGGACAGGCCGCCAGCCTCATTGGCCAGCGGATCGCCGGCCACCCTGCTGTGGTCGATGGTGGTGTTGGTGGCGATCACGCCGTCCACCTGCAGTTCGCCGAGCACGCGGGCGGCGGCGTCGATATCGCGTTCGCTGAGGTCCGGCGCCACCTTCACCAGCATCGGCACGCGTCGGCCGTGGCGGGCAGCAAGGTCTTCCTGGCGGTCGCGCAGCTGGCTGACCAGCTGGCGCAGCGCGGTCTCTTCCTGCAGCTCACGCAGGCCGGCGGTGTTGGGCGAGGAGATGTTGACGGTGATGTAATCGGCCAGCGGGTACACCTTGTCCAGGCAGGCGATGTAATCGTCCACGGCCTGTTCGTTGGGGGTGTCCTTGTTCTTGCCGATGTTGATGCCGAGCAGGCCGCGGCGGTTGCGCGCGCGCTCGACGTTGCGCACCAGCGCATCCACGCCCGCATTGTTGAAGCCCATGCGGTTGATGATCGCGTTGTGTTCCGGCAGGCGGAACAGGCGCGGTTGCGGATTGCCGGCCTGCGGGCGCGGGGTGATGGTGCCGATTTCGACGAAGCCGAAGCCGAGCGCGAACAGTGCATCGATGTGCTCGCCGTTCTTGTCCAGGCCGGCGGCCAGGCCGACCGGATTGGGGAAGGTCAGCCCGAACACCGTGCTGGGCATCGGCGCGATGCGTGCGGCCAGCAGCGGCGTGGTGCCAGTGCGATAGGCCAGGTCCAGTGCGGACAGGCCGAGGCCGTGGGCGCGCTCGGCGTCGAGCGAGAACAGGAAGGGGCGGGCAAGCGAATACATGCGTCGGTTCAGTCCAGCGTGCCGAGGAAGGCTCGGGTTCGATATTCAAAAGCGACCTGGCCGTCCACCGCATGGGCGGCGAACAGGTCATGCAGAGCGTCGATCATCGCCGCGTGGCGGGAATGACCGGATTGGGGTGCATAGGAGGAGGACAGCAGGCGCCCGCGCAAGGCGTCGAAGTCCAGATGCTGCACGTTTGGCAGCTCTACCCTGCCGCGCAGGCCGGTGCCGAACCAGGCCTGCATGGTGGCATCGTCCTGGTAGCGCTCGGCCACAGCGGTGTAGTCGGTGCCATAGTCCAGCAGCAACTGTTCGTAGCCGATCAGGAACGGGCTGGCATCGAGCAGGCGCGAGTTCCAGTAGATCAGTGCCTGGCCACCGGAGCGCAGGATGCGCTGCCACTCGGCGCGCACCGCCACGGTGTCGAACCAGTGAAAGGCCTGCGCGACGCTGACCAGATCGATGCTGGCATCGTCCAGTGTGGTGGCCTCGGCGCGGCCGTCCACCGTACGGAACTGCGGGTACTGCGGTGCCAGCCATTCCTCGGCCGCGCCCCGCATGGCGGCGTTGGGTTCAACCGCGACTACTGGATGGCCGCTGGCCAGGAACAGGCGACTGGAAATACCGGTGCCGGCGCCGATGTCGGCGACCACGGCCTCGCGGCTGACGCCCATCGGGCCATGCAGCCACTCCAACAGGGCGGGCGGATAATCGGGCCGGTAGCGGACGTAGTCGGCGACGCGGCTGCTGAAGCGTTCAGTGCTGTCGGAGGCGGTCATGGCGTCAGTTCGACACCGCCGCCAGCCATGCCAGGCCGCCGAAGAACACGATGAAGACCAGGATGGCGGCAAGCACGGCGCCGACCATGACCCAGCCCAGCACCAGGCCGGTAACGGCCAGGCCGTCGCCTTCCAGTTCATGCGGGCGGCGGCGGATCTCGGCGCGGGCCATGTGGCCGGTGATGATGGCGACGATGCTGGCCACGAAGGGCAGGACGGTCCAGCTGGCGATGCCCATGACCAGGCTGACCACGGCCAGGGCGCTTGTCTGTCGGGGTGCCACGCTCATCGGGTCCTCCTTGGCAGTGTGCACATGATAGTGCCTCTGCCCGGGCAATCCCATGCCCAGCGGTTGCGGACGCGCCGACCAGGGTTGGCCGCTACGGTAGCCGTCGACCTTGGTCGACGAACGGTATGCCAACCAAGGTTGGCAGCTACCCGGTGCCTATCAGCCCATCAACACCTGGCCGCCATCCACGTTGAGCACGCTGCCGGTAACCCAGCGCGCCAGTGGCGAGCACAGGAACAGGGCGGCGTCGGCGATCTCACGCGGGTGGCCAAAGCGACCGAACGGGATCTTCGCCAGGGTGCCGTGGTACAGCGCTGGATCCTCGACGCGGCGACGGTCCCAGAGCCCGTCATCGAACTCGATCGAGCCCGGTGCGATGGCGTTGACCCGGATCCGGTCCTTGGCCAGCGCCAGCGCCTGCGAGGTGGTGTAGTGCGAAAGCGCGGCCTTGGCAGCGGCGTAGGGCGCGCCACCGGGGCGCGGCTGCTGCGCGGCAATCGACGACAGGTTGAGGATGCAGGCATCGCTGGATGCGCGCAGCCAAGGCAGAGCCAGGCGTGAGGCACGCACCGCCGCCATCAGGTCGATCTGCAGGCTCGCGGCCCAGCCCTCCTCATTGTCGGCCATGCCGTAGCCGGTGGCATTGTTGACCAGCACATCGATGCCGCCGAGGGCATCGGCGGCGGCCTGCAGCCAGGCCTGGATCTGGCCGGGATCGGCCAGATCGGTGGAAAACGCATGCAATGGCGTGCCCTGCGCCTGTGCATCGGTGCGCAGGGCCTCCAGTCCGGCCTGGCCGCGCGCGCAGACCGAGACCTGCGCGCCGGCACCAGCAAAGGCCAGTGCCATTTCACGACCAATGCCCTTGCTGCCGCCGGCAATGAGCACGCGGCGGCCGCTGAAATCGAGGATCGGAGCCCCTGCGGGGATCCGACCCTGGGCATGGCTCAGATCCCCGGAGGGGCTCTGACCCACAGACGTGTCTGCGTCGTTTGCCATCACAGGTCGAACTTGATGCCCTGCGCCAGCGGCAGCGAATCCGAATAGTTGATGGTGTTGGTCTGGCGGCGCATGTAGACCTTCCAGGCATCCGAACCGGACTCGCGGCCACCGCCGGTGTCCTTCTCGCCACCGAAGGCGCCGCCGATCTCCGCACCGGACGTGCCGATGTTGATGTTGGCGATGCCGCAGTCGCTGCCGGCGGCCGACAGGAACTTCTCGGCGGTCTTCAGGTTCTGGGTGAAGATCGAGGACGACAGGCCCTGGGGCACGCCGTTCTGCATGTCGATGGCTTCGTCGAGGGTGTCGTACGGCATCACGTACAGGATCGGTGCGAAGGTCTCGTGCTGGACCACGGCGTCGCTGTTCTTCAGGCCCGTGACGATTGCAGGCAGCACGAAGTTGCCGGCGCGGTCGATGCGGGTGCCGCCGGTCTCGATGGTGCCGCCGGCCGCCTTGGCCTGGGCGATGGCATCGAGGAACTGCTGCACGGCGCCTTCGCTGTTCAGCGGGCCCATCAGGTTGGCGGCATCGGTCGGGTCGCCGATCTTGCCTTCCACCTGCTTGTAGGCCTTGACCAGGGTGGCCAGCACGTCGGCGTAGATCGAGCGGTGCACGATCAGGCGGCGGGTGGTGGTGCAGCGCTGGCCGGCGGTACCCACGGCGCCGAACACGATGCCCGGCACCGCCAGCTTCAGGTCGGCGGTTTCGTCCAGGATGATCGCGTTGTTGCCGCCCAGTTCCAGCAGGCAGCGGCCGAGGCGGCGTGCGACCTTCTCGTTGACGGTGCGGCCGACCTGGGTCGAGCCGGTGAAGCTGATCAGCGGCACGCGGCGGTCATCGACCATCTTTTCCGACAGCGCGGTGCCGGCATCGTTGATCAGGAAGAAGATGTCCGGGAAGCCCGCTTCGCGCAGGGCATCGTTGCAGATCTTCAGCGAGGCGATGGCGGTCAGCGGCGTCTTGTTGGACGGCTTCCAGATGCACACGTCGCCACAGATCGCCGCCAGGAACGAGTTCCAGCTCCACACCGCGACCGGGAAGTTGAAGGCCGAGATGATGCCGACCAGGCCCAGCGGGTGGTACTGCTCGTACATGCGGTGGCCGGGGCGCTCGGAATGCATGGTGTAGCCGTACAGCATGCGGCTCTGGCCCACGGCGAAATCGGCGATGTCGATCATCTCCTGCACCTCGCCATCGCCTTCCGGCTTGCTCTTGCCCATTTCCAGGGCAACCAGCGAACCCAGGGCGTCCTTGTGCCTGCGCAGCGCTTCGCCGCACAGGCGCACGGCTTCACCGCGGCGCGGCGCCGGCGTGGTACGCCAGACCTTGAAGGCTTCCTGGGCGCGGGCGACGACGGTCTCGTACTCGGCCTCGGTGGTGGCGCGGACCTGCGCGATCGGCTCGCCGGTGGTCGGGTTGACCGGGGTGATCAGCTCACCGCTGGTCGCGCTCGACCACTCCCCGTTGCCCAGGTACGTGCCAGCGTTGATCGCGTCCAGGCCAAGGGACTTGAGCAGCTCGGAAGACATGCAGACTCCTGTGTTTCGTTACGTTGTTTGGCGCCATCGCGGGCAGGTGGGGGACGCGATGAACTGAATCGCCGATGGTAGCAGAGCGCCCCGACCGGCCATGGTGCAACGCGCCAGGGGAACCGGGTGGAACATGAATGCTTGGAGGGCAGGGCACGTTGGCTGTAGACTTCCCGGCTGCATGGCCCCGTAGCTCAGCTGGATAGAGCGTCCCCCTCCTAAGGGGAAGGTCGCCCGTTCGAATCGGGCCGGGGTCACCATGTTCGCGGCGCCACGTCCGCGCGCTGCACGCGAGGTCACTCGGATATGCTGGCGCCTCACCCCGCGATCCGGCCGCCATGGACCACCGCCTGCAGCCCGTGCAACCCCACGACTACGCGCGCATCGCCGGGTGGCTGGATTCGGCCGCAGCCACGCTGCGGTGGGCCGGACCGGGCGTGCCCTATCCACTGCCACCCGATCAGTTCGAGAACGTATTGCAGCTGCGCGAACGCCCGGGATGGCTGCTGCTGGCAGAAAACGGCATGCGCGTGGGTTTCGGCCAAGCCTGGCGCACCCAGCCGGGTACGATGCATCTGGGCCGTCTGCTGGTTGCCCCGCAGGCGCGGGGCTGCGGTCTCGGGCGGAGGTTGGTACACGCGCTGATCGAGCAGGCGTTCCAGTCTGATGCCGTTGAACGGCTGACCTTGCGGGTCTATCGGGACAATGCCGCCGCAGTTGCGTTGTACCGGACCCTCGGCTTCGAGCCGGTGGACGCTGCATCAACGCCGGCGCTGCTGTTCATGCAGCGGGCCCGGCGCTGAGCATGGCCACGCAGGCCGGTACGCCTTCAGTCCTGCCTGAGCAGTTCAACCAGCTGGCGCAGGCGATAGGGCTTGGGCAGGAACTCCACCTGCTCCGGAAGCGGCGGCAGCTGCGAACGCGCATAGCCGGAGGACAGGATCATGCGTGCATGCGGCTGCTCACGCGCGACGTGCTCGCTGAGTTCAATGCCGGACATGCCATTGGGCATGCTGACATCGCTGAACACCACATCGAAGCGTGCGTCGCCCTTCAGCAACGCAGCGGCTTCATGCCCGTCGGCGGTGGTGGACACCTCGATGCCGAAATCGCGCAGGGCCATGCCGATCATCTCGCGCAGATCGTTCTGGTCCTCCACCATCAGTACGCGGATCGGGTCATCGGTCATGGGTAAATTCCTCGGTTGCGGGTAGCAGCAGGCTGACCGTGGTGCCGACACCGGGCGTGGTGGACACGTCGACGAAGCCGCCGCTCTGGGTAGTGAATCCGAACACCTGGCTCAGGCCCAGGCCGCTGCCCTTGCCGATGTCCTTGGTGGTGAAGAAGGGCTCGCTGGCCCGCTCGGCGATGTCGGCGGCCATGCCGTGGCCTTCGTCGCAGACGCTGAGGGTGACATAGCCGCGTTGCAGCGTGGTGTCCGCATCCGGGTCGAGGCGATGTTCCAACGCGGTGCCGATCAGGATGCGGCCGCCATCGGCGGTGGCCTCCACGGCATTGGCCACCAGATTCGCCAGGGCGGTCTGGAGCTGCATCGCATCGGTGCTCACCAGCGGCAGGCCCGGGGTGAGATGGGCTTCCAGTACCACCGTGGGCGGGCAGGCGCGTTGCAGGTCCGGCAGCCACTGCCGTACCAGCGCATTGATGTCCACCGATTCCCGGATCAGGGTCTGGCCGGTACTGAAGGCCAACAGCTGGCGGGTCAGCAGCGCGCCGCGGTCAGTGGCTGCCTGCGCGGCATCCAGCAGCTCGGCTGCGCGTGCATCGTCACTGCTGACACGCAGCGACAGCAGGTCCAGGGCGTTGCCGATGGTGGTCAGCAGGTTGTTGAACTCATGTGAGAGGCCGCGACTGAGCCGGCCGACCGTCTCGAACTGCTGGGTATTGCGCAGCGCACGCTGGGCATCGCGCAGCAGCCGCTGCGCCTGCCACTGCTCGGTGATGTCACGGGTGATCTTGACGAAGCCGAGCAGTTCGCCGGCTTCCACGACCGGCTCGATGACCACGCTTGCGCGGAACGACGAGCCATCGCGGCGAACGCGCCAGCCCTCACTGGCGACATGGCCCTGCTGCGCTGCGACGCGAAGCAGGCGCTGCGGTTCGCCGGTCTCGCGGTCGGCGGGCAGGTAGAAGCGGCTGAAGTGCGATCCCACCACTTCATCGGCTGAATAGCCTTTGATACGTTCGGCGCCCGGGTTCCAGCTGCACACGATGCCTTCAGGATCAAGCAGGTACAGCGCATGGTCGCGCACGCTGTCAATCAACAGTCGCAGTTGTCGGGAAGGGTCCGTCAGCACGGACGTCGTAGAAGCGGCTGCGTCCACGTGTAAATAAGTGTTACCCCTGTGAGGGACGTGAAGCTAGGCATTCAAGTGTGAAGGATGCGTGCACACCTGACACGTGCCATTTGTCCTGTGCGGCTGAATGCGACACGGAGTACCATCTTCCACCCTTTGCCCTCTGGAACCGACCTGCATGCGTCCTGGTGCGACTACGCGTGACCGCTGGATCTGGATGACGTCCGCCGTGCTGCTGGCCGCGACCATCGCGTTGGAACTGGTCGTCCCGCTCGGCTACGCGGTATGGCTGGCCTACTTCCTCGCGGTCGGCGTGACGGTGTTCCAGCGCAGTGCACGCGCGCCGTTCGTGGTCGCGGTGATCGCCTGTGTCCTGCTGGTGATCGGCTTCAACGTTGCGCCAGCCAGCAACAATTCGTCGTTCTCGCTTGTCAACCGTACCGTCGGTGGCTGCGCCTTCCTGATGATCGCACTGATCGTCTCGCGCGCGATCCAGGCCCGGCGCCAGGCGATGCGCGCGCTCTGGCTGCAGGAGGCCGAGAACGCGGTGGCGATGAGCCTGCGCGGTGACCTTGGGCCGGAGCAGATCGCCGAGGCGGCAGCAGCAAGCCTGGCCGGGCAGCTGGATGCAGAGGTCGGTGCGGTCTATCGCCTGGACGGCGGCCGGCTGCAGCTGACCGGTGGCGTGGCGCTGCCCTCTGGGACGCCGGCCTCGCTGGCCCTGCACGAAGGACTGGCCGGGCAGGTTGCGCGGGACGAACGCATCCGCCACCTGCACGGCGAAGATGCTGCCGTGCTCGAACTGCAGACCAGCCTGGGCCGGCTGCCGGTGCGCGAGCGCATCCTGGCGCCGATCAGCAGCGATGGTGCGGTGGTCGGTGTCATCGAGCTGGGCCGCGCGCGGGCGGGTGAACAGCGTGACCTGGATCGCGAGCTGCTGGAGCGCTGCGCCGACACCATCGGCATGGCACTGCGCGCATCGCTGCTGCGTGCGCAGCTGGTGGTTCTGCTGGAAGAGTCGCAGCGCCAGGGCGAGGAGCTGCAGGCCCAGCAGGAAGAGCTGCGCGTGGCCAACGAGGAACTGGAAGAGCAGAGCCGCAGCCTGTTGCAGTCGCAGAGCCACCTGGAAGAACAGCAGGCTGAGCTGGAACAGAGCAACGTGCAGCT
This sequence comes from Stenotrophomonas sp. Pemsol, assembly GCF_003586545.1. Lineage (NCBI taxonomy): Bacteria > Pseudomonadati > Pseudomonadota > Gammaproteobacteria > Lysobacterales > Lysobacteraceae > Stenotrophomonas > Stenotrophomonas sp. Pemsol. Next base: position 1,529,519 of record NZ_CP025780.1, read on the forward strand.
GGAAGAGCGCACCCACGAGCTGGAGGCGCAGAAGCAGGCACTGCTGGTTGCGCAGAGCCAGCTGGTGCGCAACAGCAACGAGCTGGCGGCGACCTCGCGCTACAAGTCCGAGTTCCTGGCCAACATGTCGCATGAGCTGCGCACGCCGCTGAACAGCTCGCTGATCCTGGCCAAGCTGCTGGCCGACAACAAGGACGGCACGCTGACCGAGGAACAGGTGAAGTACGCGCGAGCGATCCTGTCGTCCAACAACGACCTGCTGGCGCTGATCAACGACATCCTCGACCTGTCGCGCATCGAGGCCGGCCATGTCGAACTGTCCGATGAAGTGGTGGTGGTCGAGAGCGCGCTGCAGCGCCTGCGCGAGACCTTCGAGCCGATGGCGCGGCAGAAGGGCCTGGCCCTGCAGATCGAAGCCGACGCCCTGGCACCGACCCAGATGGTGGTTGACAGCCAGCGGCTGCAGCAGATCCTGAAGAACCTGCTGGCCAACGCGGTGAAGTTCACCGAGCATGGCAAGGTCAGCCTGCACGTGCGTGCCGGCGGCAACGGCCGCATCCGGTTCGAGGTCTGTGACACCGGCATCGGCATTGCCCGCGAGCAGCTGGATGTCATCTTCGAAGCGTTCCGCCAGGCCGATGGCAGCACCCGCCGTCGCTACGGCGGCACCGGCCTGGGCCTGTCGATCTCGCGCGATCTGGCCGAGCGCATGGGCGGCGGCATCCAGGTCGACAGTGAGCCCGGGCGCGGCAGCTGCTTCATCCTGGAGCTGCCGTTGCAGGGAGCGCCTGCGGCGAGCGCAGCCGACGCTGCCGAGGTCCCCGTGGCAGCGCCGCCGACGGCGCCGGCCGTGCTGCCGGCCGCGCCCGTACGCACTGCGACCGCGGCAGCGCCGGTTACTGCGATGGCCGGCGTAGCCGACGACCGCGGTCGCCGCCAGCGCGCCGGGCGCCTGATCCTGGCGGTCGAGGACGATGCCACGTTCGCCGAAGCGCTGGTGGCGCTGGCCCATGAACTGGACTTCGACTGCGTGGTGGCGGGCACGGCGGAAGAGGCGCTGGCCCTGGCCAGCGAACTGCGCCCGAACGGCATCCTGCTCGATATCGGCCTGCCGGACGTGTCGGGCCTGAGCGTGCTGGAACGCCTGAAGCGCAACCCGGACACCCGCCACATCCCGGTGCATGTGGTCTCGGCCACGGACCGCAGCCAGGTGGCGCGCGAGCTGGGCGCGATCGGTTTCGCGATCAAGCCGACCACGCGCGAGCGGCTGGTGACGGCCATCGAACAGCTGGAACAGACCAGCCAGCGCGACATGCGGCGGCTGCTGATCGTGGAAGACGACAACGAGCTGCGCCACAACCTGGAACTGTTGCTGGGCCGCGACCAGCTGCAGATCGTCGCTGTAGGCACCCTGGCTAGCGCACTGGAACAGCTCAGTACGGTCACGTTCGACTGCATGGTGATGGACCTGTCGCTGCCCGACGGGAGCGGCTACGACCTGCTCGAGCACATGGCCGGCAACGACGATGTCGGTTTCCCGCCGGTGATCGTCTATACCGGCCGCGCACTCAGTCGCGAGGAAGAGCAGCGCCTGCGCCGCTATTCCAAGAGCATCATCATCAAGGGCGCACGTTCGCCCGAGCGCCTGCTGGACGAGGTGACCCTGTTCCTGCACAGCGTGGAGGCCAGCCTGCCCAGCGACCAGCAGCGCCTGCTGCGCGAGGCCCGCCGTCGCGACACCGTGCTCGACGGTCGGACGGTGCTGCTGGCCGAGGACGACGTGCGCAACATCTTCGCACTGTCCAGCGTGCTCGAACCCCTCGGCGTCACGCTGGAGATCGCGCGCAATGGCCAGGAAGCGGTGGATCGGCTGGCCGAGCGCGAGGTCGACCTGGTGCTGATGGACATCATGATGCCGGAGAAGGATGGCCTTGCTGCGATGCGCGAAATCCGCGCGCAGCGCCACCTGCAGGACCTGCCGATCATCGCGCTGACCGCCAAGGCCATGCCGGACGACCGTGAGCGCTGCCTGCAGGCCGGCGCCAACGACTACATCGCCAAACCCATCGACGTCGACAAGCTGGTCTCGCTGTGCCGGGTCTGGTGCTCGCGGCAATGAACGAGCAGGCCCTGTTCGACCTGGAGCTGAAGGTGCTGCTGGAAGCGCTTTACCAGCGCTACCACTACGATTTCCGCAGTTATGCGGTGTCGTCGCTGCGCCGGCGGATCCGCCAGGCCATGCAGCGCTATGAGTGCGAGCGGCTGGCCGACCTGCAGCACCGCCTGCTGCACGAGCCGGACCTGTTCGCGCAGGCGATGCAGTTCTTCACCGTGCAGGTCTCGGAGATGTTCCGTGACCCGGCCTATTTCCGCGAGCTGCGCGAGCAGGTGGTGCCGGTGCTGCGCACCTACCCGTCGGTGAAGCTGTGGGTGGCCGGTTGCAGTACCGGCGAGGAAGTGTGGTCGCTGGCGATCCTGTTGCACGAGGAAGGCCTGCTGGAGCGCAGCATCGTCTACGCCACCGACATCAATCCGGCAGCCCTGGCCACCGCCGAGGCCGGCGCCTATGGCATCGACCGAATGGCCCAGTTCAGCCGGAACTACCTGGCGGCCGGTGGCACCGCCTCGCTGTCCGACTACTACGCCACGGCCTACGATGGCGCGGTGTTCGATCGCCAGCTGCGCCGCAACGTGGTGTTCGCCGACCACAGCCTGGCCACCGACACCGTGTTCTCCGAGGTGCACCTGGTGTCGTGCCGCAATGTGCTGATCTATTTCAACCGCGATCTGCAGGACCGCGCGGTGGGCCTGTTCCGTGAAGCGCTGGTGCATCGCGGCTTCCTTGGCCTGGGCAGCAAGGAGTCGCTGCAGTTCGGGCGCCACCACGGCGCGTTCGAGACCTGCTCGCGGGAGCATCGCCTGTACCGGAAGGTTGCCTGATGGCACTGCCGACACGACCGGCCGTGCTGGTGATCGGGGCCTCTGCGGGTGGGGTTGCGGCGCTGCAGGCGGTGCTCGGCGCGCTGCCCGCGGCTCTACCGGCGCCGGTGCTGGCCGTGCTGCACCTTCCGCGCGACCGCAGCAGCCGCATCGCCGAAGTGCTGGCGCCGTACTGCGCGCTGCCGGTGCGCGAGGCCGAAGACAAGCAGCCGCTGCAGCCAGGCACGGTGACCTTTGCGCCACCGGACTATCACCTGCTGGTGGAAGACGCCGGTTCGCTGGCGTTGTCGGTGGACGCGCCGGTGCTGTTTTCGCGCCCGGCCATCGATCCATTGTTCGAGTCGGCTGCGGCCGTGTTCGGCGCGCAGGTGCTGGCCCTGCTGCTGACCGGTGCCAGCAGCGATGGTAGTGAAGGGGTGGCCGCAGTGCGCGCCGCCGGTGGCCGCGCCTGGCTGCAATGTCCCGAGGAGGCCGAGGCATCGATGATGCCGGCCTCCGCCCTGCAGCACGCCGGCGCCGATGCCGTGCTGCCCCTCGAACTGATGTGCCGTCGCCTGAAGGAGCTGTTTGCATGAACCTGCTGCCACCGGACCCTGCGCAGTCGCAGACCCCGGTCAACCTGCTGATCGTCGATGACGTGCCGCAGAACCTGGTGGCCATGCAGGCGCTGCTGCAGCGCGAAGGCGTGAACCTGCTGCTGGCGGGCTCTGGCGCGCAGGCGCTGGAACTGCTGCTCGAGCATGAGGTGGCGCTTGCCCTGCTGGACGTGCACATGCCGGAGATCGATGGCTTCACCCTGGCCGAGCTGATGCGCGGATCACACCGCAGCCGGGATGTGCCGATCATCTTCCTGACCGCCTCGCCGGACGACCCGCTGCGCGCGTTCAAGGGCTACGAAACCGGCGCGGTCGACTTCCTGCACAAGCCGGTGGCGCCGCAGGTGATCCTGAGCAAGGTCAATGTCTTCATCGAGCTGTACCAGCAGCGGCAGCTGCTGAAGGCGCGCAACGAGGCGCTGGAGCGCTCGCTCAAGCTCAACGAGACGATGGCGGCGGTGCTCACCCATGATCTGCGCACGCCGCTGTCGGCGATCCTGCTGTGTGCCGACAAGCTGGCGCTGGAGCTTCCTGCGGGCAATGACGGCGCGCAGCAGACCCTGAAGCACCTGGAAGCCAGCACGCTGCGCATGGCGCGCATGGTCGAGCAGCTGCTGGACTTTTCGCGGATCCGCAGCGGCGGGCTGCGCCTGCAGGCCAGCGCCTGTGATCTTGCCGAGGTCACGCGTGCGGTGGTGGCCGAAGCGAGCAGCGCCCACGGCCACGCACGGGTGCATCTGGATATGCTGGGCGATACCCGCCTGCAGGGTGATCTGGATCGGCTGGGACAGGTTGCCGCCAACCTGATCGGCAATGCGCTCACCCATGGCGGTGAGGCGAGGGTGGAGGTGGACGGCCGTGATCCGCGCAGCGTGCTGCTGCGGGTGAGCAACGCGGGACGGATCGACGACGCGCTGCTGCCGCGCCTGTTCGAGCCGTTCAAGGCCAGCTTCCATCCCAGCAATGGCCTGGGGTTGGGCCTGTATATCGTCGATCAGTTCGTGCGCGCGCACGGCGGGCACATCGCAGCGCGCAATGAAGCCGGTCAGGTGGTGTTCGAAGCCCGGTTGCCGAGGCGCACAGAGGGGCTGCCGGCGGCCGCTACCTGAATTCTTCAGGGAACACCTGCGGGCACCGAGACGGACTCGTCCGCAGCTGCTACCGTGGGTGTACATCTTGTCAAGGAAGCGCCATGCCACTGCGTGCCATCGCCTACGTCAGCCAGGCGCTGCCGGATCTTCCCGCTGAACGGCTGCGGGCGCTGGTCGATGATGCAGCCCGTTTCAACAAGATGGCGGGCGTGACCGGTGTGCTGCTGCATGACGGCGGGCGATTCCTGCAGTACATCGAAGGGCCGCCGGATGGTATCGATTCGGTGTACGAACGGATCCTGCAGGCCGGTAGCCATATCGACATCATCGAACTGGCGCGTGGCCGCCTTGGCCAGCGCCAGTTTCCGTACTGGTCGATGCGCGCGTTGCCGGTGGAGGAGGCGCTGCTGCGGCAACTGTCTTCCAGCGACTGGTCAGGTTTCACCCGCGCGTTGCATGGTGACCTGTCGGCGCCGACCCCGGTGGATCTGCTCGATCAGGTCGTGCAACCGGTGCTGCACGCAGGTTGAACCTGCGTGGAAGGTTCAGCGCGCGGCACTTCCGCAGTACGCCGCGTGCAACGCCTGCAATACGCCCAGCGCCGGCCCTTCCACTACCCGGTAGTGGATCGACTGCGCTTCGCGCCGGGTCGAGACGATGCCAAGTCCGCGCAGCACCGCCAGATGCTGGGACAGCGCTGATGCGCTGAGCCCGGTCAGTGCCTGCAGTTCCGGTACTGGCGCCTCGCCTTCGACCAGCCGGCACAGCACGCGCAGCCGTGCAGGATGGGCCAGGCTTTTGAGCAGCGCCGCGGCCTGGGCGGCATGCTCGGCCATCGCGGCACTGTCGAGCTCGATTCGGGCCATGGTTGACCTTTCGCTTTAGAAGACGCTAATTTAGAAAACGCTAATTCAAAAGGCAAGCGAATGAACGGGACAACTGGAGGCAGGTCATGACCGTGCCGTGGGCCGCCGTCGCGGGGGGCGCGTTGATCGGTGCGGCGGCGGTGGTCTTGCTGGCAACCACGGGCCGGGTAGCCGGCATCAGCGGCATCTCCGCTGGCAGCGTGCGCGCAACGCCCGGCGATCGAGGTTGGCGCTGGGCATTCCTGCTCGGCCTGCTTGCCGCTGCAGGGGGTGTGCTGTGCTGGCAGGCCGTGCCAGATCAAGCGCCCCGCGACCTGTTGCGTGACGCCTTGCCGGCGTGGCAGCTGGTTGGCGCCGGCCTGCTGGTCGGATTCGGTACGCGGTTGGGCAACGGTTGCACCAGTGGTCATGGAGTATGCGGCATGGCCCGCGGTTCAATGCGGTCGCTGCTGGCGGTGCTGGTATTCATGGCCTGCGCAATGCTGACTACATTCCTGATCCGTCATGGCGGGGGCTTCGCATGAGCCGCACGACGGTGGCCGCCGGCGCGGCAGGGGCGCTGTTCGGCGCGGGCCTGGCGCTGGCCGGCATGATCGATCCGCGCCGCATCCTCGGTTTCCTCGACATCGCCGGCGATTTCGATCCCACCTTGGCCTGGGTGCTGGCCTCGGCACTGCTGGTCAGCGCGGTCGGCCAGCGCTGGGTGCTGCGGCGCCCGCGGCCGTCATGCGCAACGCGCTTCCAACTGCCCGCTGCGCGCGGTGTCGATGTACGCCTGGTGCTGGGCGCGGCATTGTTCGGAATGGGTTGGGGTTGGGCAGGCTATTGCCCGGGCCCTGCCATCGCCGGGCTGGCGGTGGGATCGCGCGAAGCGCTTTGGTTCGTGCCGGCCATGCTTGCAGGTTTCTGGCTGCACGATCGCCTGGTTCGCCGGGGCTTCACCGCTGTGTCACCCTGAATCGGGTCATATCCACGGATCACGGGGAAAGGAGCGCAACGACATGGCACGGATTAAGTGGAAGGAAAGGGCACTGCTGGCGGTCGCGCTGGCCGCCGCAGTGGCACCCGCGCTGGCCTGCACGCGCGCGGTCTACCTGGGCGACAACGGTGATGTGATCACCGCGCGCTCGATGGACTGGAAGGTCGATGTGGCGACCAACCTCTACGTGCTGCCGCGCGGCATCGCGCGCACTGGCCAGGCCGGGCCGAAGTCGCTGGCCTGGACGGCGCGCTACGGCTCGGTGGTGGCCACCGGTTATGACGTATCGACCACCGATGGCATGAACGAGAAGGGCCTGGTGGCCAACCTGCTGTGGCTGGTCGAATCGGAGTATCCGAAGCAGCGCGGCAACAAGCCGGGCCTGGCCATCTCACTATGGGCGCAGTATGTGCTGGACAACTTCGCCACCGTCGACGAGGCGGTCGCGGCGCTGCAGCGCGAGCCGTACTCGATCGTCACCGACAAGGTGCCGGGCGAAGACCGCCAGGCCACGCTGCACCTGTCGCTGTCAGATGCCAGTGGCGACAGTGCCATCGTCGAATACATCGGCGGTCGCCAGGTGATCCACCATGACCGGCGCTACCAGGTGATGACCAATTCACCGATCTTCGAGCAGCAGCTGGCACTCAACAGCTACTGGCAGCAGATCGGCGGCACGGTGATGCTGCCGGGTACCAACCGCTCAGCCGACCGTTTCGCGCGCGCCTCGTTCTACATCAACGCCATTCCCAAGTCCGAAGACCCGGTGGTGGCGCTGGCCAGCGTGTTCAGCGTGATCCGCAATACGTCGGTGCCCTACGGCATTACCACGCCGGGCGAGCCGAACATCTCCTCCACGCGCTGGCGTACCGTGGCCGACCACAAGCGGCGCTTGTACTTCTTCGAATCGGCATTGACCCCGAACACGTTCTGGGTCGACCTCAACAAGGTGGATTTCGGCGGCAAGGTGCTCAAGCTCGATCTCGGTCCGGACCAGCGCAATACCTTTTCCGGCGACGCGCTGGGCCACTTCGTGCCCAGCGCACCGTTCGCGTTCCTCGGCGTCGACGGTTAGTTCGACGCCTGGCTGGAAGCCGGATAGACCGCCTGGATCGTGCAGCCGCCGCGGGTGTACTGCGGCAGCGGCGCCAGCGCGTCGTTGCGCAGGTCACCATTCTCGAATCCGGCGGTGAGGATGCGATCGCCCGGATTGCCACAGATCAGGCCGTTCTGCATGCCGGAGTGGAAGCTCAGCTGTGGCGCACGGTCGAGCTGGCGGCAGTGGCTGCCAAGCTCCACGCGATAGTAGCGGTGACCCCCATTGCGATGCGGATTGGTCTCCACCAGCATGCCCTGCGGGTCGGACGACCACGCGCGCACGTTGCGCGTGGCAAAGCAGTACGACGGCGAACCACCGAAACTGCGGCGGATGTCCCTGCGCTCGCGGATGGTCAGGGCGGGCAGGGTGGCCATGCGCAGGCGGTCGCTGTCGCGGGCCACGCTGGCGTAGTCGCGATCCTGCACGGGGGTCACCGCGCTGATCGCGCAGCTGCGGCCATCGACCACCACGCGCTCGCTGGGGCGACCGCAGGCCCAGCCGGCGGGTGCTTCAAGTTTCAGCGTGGTGGCACCGCGGACGCCGGGGCACTCTTCGCTGAAGTCGATCCGATATGCCTGGCCCGAGGCGGCTCGCAGAGCGATTGAACGCGATGAAGCCTGCTCCACTTCCTGGACGCCGACCGCGTCCATGCAGTGCGGGGCCGGTGGCGTACGTTCCTGCGCGGAGGCCGAGGCGGTGAGCGCCAGGCCGAGGCTGGTGGCAAGCACCAGGGACAGCTGCTGATGGGTCATGACCTGCACTCCCTGCGTTGGATGACGGATCGACTATAGCAGCGGTTTGCACGGCCGTTGTTACACGCGCACACTGCCCGGATGGGCGCCATCTTCCATCTGCGGCACTACGGGCAGGCCACCGGCCTGGACCGCCATGACTACGCGCAGTGGGTGCTGCCGCTGCAGGGGGAACTGCAGTTCGAGATGGAAGGGCGCGGCGGCCGGCTGGACCTGCTGCAGGGGGCATTTGTCGCCGCCGGCGAAGCACATGACCAGATGGCGGACGGCCCCAATGGTTTCGTGATCGTTGATTGTCCTCCAGGCGTGCTGGATGACGGCACGCAGGAGCATCTGTGCCGCCAGCGCTGGCTGCATCTGCCGCTGGCGTTGCGGCAGCGCCTGGCCGCCGTGCAGGCAGGGCAGCCGATGCCGGCGTTGCTGCCGCAGTTGCTGCAGGTATTTGCACCGGCGGGCAGTGGCGCGCGCATGCAGGGCCTGTGCGCGGCGGTGCAGGCCGATCCCGGCCGGGCCTGGCCGGTTTCCCGGATGGCCGGAGTTGTCGGTGTCAGCGAGAGCCGGTTGCACACATTGTTCCAGCGCGAGTTCGGGCTGAGCCCGCAGGCCTGGCTCAGCGCGTGCCGCTTGCGTTGGGCCAAGCATCAGCTGCGCACCACCGCCGCGCCGATCAGCGATATCGCACTGGCCGCAGGCTATTCCGAACAGAGTGCACTGACCCGTGCGCTGCGCCGCGAATGTGGCCAGACCCCCGCTGCGTGGCGCAGGGGTGCCGGCTGATCTGTAGAGCCGAGCCCATGCTCGGCTGCCCTTATCTGCACAACGGTGAATCGCAGCCGAGCATTGGCTCGGCTCTACAGAGGTGACAAGGCAGCAGCCTGGGTCAAGAGCGCCCAGCGGCCAGCGCTTACACTGCGCGGCCCGTTCCATCCGCCCGGACAACCCGAATGCGCAACAACCCGATGGCCGTGGGCATCGCCAATGGCGTGGCCGCTGGCGCACTGTGGGGCGTGGTCTTTCTCGCGCCTGCCGTGCTTCAGTCGTTCAATGCGTTGCAACTGTCCGCCGGCCGCTACCTGGTCTATGGCCTGATGGCAGTCGCCCTGCTGCTGCCGCGATGGAAGCGGCTGGCACCGCGGCTGGGCCGTGCCGAATGGATCGGCCTGCTGTGGCTGAGCCTGGCAGGCAACCTGGTGTATTTCCTGCTGCTGGCGACCGCCGTGCAGTGGGCCGGTGGCGCTGCGGCATCGCTGATCGTTGGCCTGATTCCGGTGGTGGTCACCCTCGTTGGCGTGCGCGAGCAGGGCGCTGTACCACTGAAACAGCTGCTACCAGCACTGGGGCTGTGCGTGCTGGGGGTCGCCCTGGTGGGTTGGGAAGCGCTGATGTCCGAGCACCTGGCCACCCCGTGGCGGCAGCGCCTGATCGGGCTGCTGTGCGCGTTCGGTGCGCTGTTCTCGTGGGCGCTGTATTCGATCGGCAACAGCCGCTGGCTGGCGCGCAGGCCTGACCTGTCCAGCCATGACTGGTCGCTGCTGACCGGCGTCACCACCGGCGGCCTGGCCCTGCTGCTGGTGCCGATGGCCTTCATCGGGCACACCGGCAGCCATACGGCGGCGCAATGGAGCGGGTTCTGGGCGATCAGCGCCGGCGTGGCAGTGGTGGCCTCGATCCTCGGCAACGCATTCTGGAACCGTGCCAGCCGCCTGCTGCCACTGACCCTGACTGGCCAGATGATCGTGTTCGAGACCCTGTTCGCGCTGCTGTACGCCTTTGCATGGCAGCAGCGCTGGCCCTCGCTTCTGGAAGCGCTGGCAATCGTGTTCCTGGTGGCTGGCGTGATGCTGTGCGCGCATGCGCATCGCACACCACGGGCGATCGCCGAACATGCCGGCTGAATGCAGTCGTCAAGCGTGCTGATGCCGGCTTTGTCTCAGTTGCAACCAAATGTCGGCACGTTGGCCGATGATCGCTGCATCGGTTTTTTGCATCGCAGCACTTGACAGCGGCAGGGCGCACGGTGTTTTCTGTGCGCCATGGTCCTTGATGCCGCCCACGCCAGCCTGATCGCCCCCGCCATTGCGGGCCGTTCGACTGCGCCGGTCGCGACCATCACCACCATTACCACCACCACCGTCACCACTGCCCTGGTGCGGCCCGTCGTCTTCGTGTAACTCCCGAAAACCACGGCCCCGCACCCTACAGGTGGCGGGGAAACTCGACACCTGCATGCGACGGGGCCTCCTACCGAGGTCTGCATGTCTTCCCACGCCCCCGCCCATTCCGTTGCCCCGGCCGATCTGGCTGCACCGTCCACTGTCGTGCACAAGTTCGGCGGCACCTCGGTGGCCGATGCCGAACGCTATCGCCATGTGGGCGGCCTGCTGCTGGCCCGTCCCGAATCGTTGCAGGTCACCGTCGTCTCGGCGATGAAGGGCGTCACCGACGCGCTGATCGAACTGGCCCAGCTGGCGGCCAAGGGCGATCAAGGCTGGCGTGAGGCCTGGCATGCCCTGCGCGCACGCCATCGCGGCGCTGCCGTGGCGCTGCTGGGCGAGCAGGTGGGCGAGACGGTTGAATGGATCGACGCCCGCTTCGATCAGTTGGCCGAAGTGCTGGCCGCGCTGGCGGTGATCGGCGAGCTGCCGCGCGAGGTGCTGGACCGTGTGCAGGGCTTGGGCGAAGTGTTTTCCGCACAGCTGCTCGGCACGCATCTGCGCGCGCTGGGCGAAGACTGCGCGGTACTCGACGCGCGCGATGTGCTGGTGGTCGGGCATGGCGAACTCGGCGTGGATGTCGACTGGGAAGCCAGTGCCGACCGCCTGGCCAAGTGGCGCCTGCAGCATCCGCAGTCGCGCCTGGTTGCCACCGGATTCGTCGCACGCGATCGCGATGACCGCATCACCACCCTCGGCCGCAACGGCAGCGACTATTCCGGTGCGATCTTTGCCGCGCTGTTCAACGCTGACGAGCTGCACATCTGGACCGATGTCGATGGCGTGCTGTCGGCGGACCCACGGCTGGTGCCCGAGGCGGTGCAGCTGGAAGCGCTGAGCTACGACGAGGCCTGCGAACTGGCGTACTTCGGCGCCAAGGTGGTGCACCCGCAGACGATGTCGCCGGCGATCCGCCTCGGCCTGCCGATCTTCATCCGCAATACGTTCCAGCCGGCGCATCCGGGTACGCGGATCAGCGCCGAGCGCTCGCCGCGCGGGCCGGTGAAGGGCCTGACCCTGAGTCCCGGGCTGGCCCTGTTGAACCTGGAAGGCACCGGCCTGATCGGCGTGCCGGGTACCGCCGAGCGCGTGTTTGCCGCGCTGCGCCAGGCGCAGGTGTCGGTGGTGATGATCTCGCAGGGTTCCTCGGAACATTCAATCTGCTGCGTGGCGCGTGCTGCCGAAGCCGGCCGTGGCCGTGATGCACTGCTGCACGCATTTGCGCACGAGTTGTCAGCGGGACAGGTGCAGCGCGTACAGGTCAGTGAGGGCGTCAGCGTACTGGCCGCGGTCGGTGACGGCATGGCCGGGCAGCCAGGTGTGGCGGCGCGCTTGTTCGAGGCACTGGGGCGTGCGCAGGTGAACATCCTGGCGATTGCGCAGGGCTCGTCCGAGCGCAACATCTCGGTCGCCGTGGATAGTGCCGATGCCACCCGTGCGTTGCGCGCGGCGCATGCAGGCTTCTGGCTGTCGCCGCAGACCTTCGCGGTCGGTGTGATCGGGCCCGGCAACGTTGGCGCCGCACTGCTGGACCAGTTGCTGGCCGCGCGCCCGCAGCTGCTGGCCAAGGCCAATGTGGATCTTCGCCTGCGTGCGCTGGCCTCGCGTTCGCGCATGCGCCTGGAAGTGGACGGCCTGCATGCGGACTGGCGTGAGGCCCTGCGGGACGCGGGTGAATCCAGCGACCTTGATCGTTTCACCGAGCACCTGCTGGCTGCGCACCTGCCGCATGCGGTGGTGATTGACTGCAGTGGCAGTGCCGAGGTGGCCGAGCGCTACGAGGGCTGGCTGGCGGCGGGCATCCATGTGGTCACCCCGAACAAACAGGCGGGTGCCGGGCCGTTGCCGCGCTACCAGCGCATCCGCGCCGCCGCAGCGGCCAGTGGTGCGCGCTTCCGCTACGAGGCCACGGTGGGCGCGGGCCTGCCGGTGATCACCACGCTGCGCGATCTGGTCGATACCGGTGACGAGGTGCTGGCCATTGAGGGCATCTTCTCCGGCACGCTGGCCTGGCTGTTCAACCGCTTCGATGGCAGCCAGCCGTTCTCGCAGCTGGTCGCGCAGGCGCGGTCGATGGGATATACCGAGCCGGATCCGCGCGATGATCTGTCCGGTGTGGACGTGGCACGCAAGCTGGTAATCCTTGCACGCGAGGCCGGCCACGCGCTCAGCCTGGAACAGGTACAGGTGGAAAGCCTGGTGCCGGCACTGCTGCGCGACGGCAGCGTGGATGACTTCATGGCACGGCTGGGCGAGTCCGACGCCAGCCTGCTGCAGCGCCTGCAGGATGCACGGGCGCGTGGCGCGGTGCTGCGCTACGTGGCACGGCTGGGCACCGACGGCGCCTCGGTGGGCCTGCAGGAACTGCCGGCCGACCATGCCTTCGCCAACCTGCGACTGACCGACAACGTGGTGCAGTTCCGTACCCGCCGCTACTGCGACAACCCGCTGGTGGTGCAGGGACCGGGCGCTGGACCGGAAGTGACGGCGGCGGGCGTGTTCGCCGACCTGCTGCGGGTAGCCGCTGGCGAGGGAGCACGCCTGTGATCGCACGTGCATTTGCGCCCGCTTCGGTGGCCAATGTGGCGGTGGGCTTCGACATTCTGGGGCATGCCATTGCAGGCGTTGGCGATACGGTGAGCGTGCGGCGTATCGATGAGCCGGTGGTGCGCATCGAGGCGATCCGTGGCAGTGCGGTCGAACTGCCGCTGGAGGCGGCCGGAAACACGGCAGGTGCGGCGTTGATGTCGCTGCGCGCAGGGCTGGGCCTGCACTTCGGCTTCGCGGTGGAGATCGACAAGGGCATTCCATTCGGCTCCGGCATGGGGGGCTCGGCAGCCTCGTGCGTCGCTGCGCTGGTTGCTGCCAATGCATTGCTGGATGCGCCGCTCTCGCGCGATGCGCTGTACCCGTTTGCCCTGGATGGCGAGGCCGTGGCCAGTGGGGGCCGCCATGGTGACAACGTGGGGCCGCTGCTGCTCGGCGGGCTGGCGTTGTGCACGGCCGACCGCCTGCTGCCGATCCCTGTGCCAGCCAGTTGGCACAGCCTGCTGGTGCACCCGCACGCGGTGCTGGAAACCCGTCTGGCACGCCAGGCGCTGCAAGGCAGCTATGCGCTGGGTGAATTCGTGGCGCAGAGTGCGAATCTTGCGCTGGTGCTCAGCGGCTGCCATCGCAGCGACGCGGCGCTGGTCCGCGCTGGCCTGCGCGATGTGCTGGTGGAGCCGCGACGGGCGGGACTGATCGGCGGCTTCGAGGCGGCTCGTGATGCGGCGTTGTCAGCCCGAGCAATGGGCGCGGGCATCTCCGGTGCCGGCCCAAGCGTGTTCGCCTGGTTCGAAGATGCCGACCAGGCCCACGCTGCCGCGGCGCCGGTGCAGGGGGCATTCGCTGCTGCCGGCTTCGACAGCGATGCCTGGGTATCGCCGCTGGATGCGCCCGGAGCCCGGCTGTGCTGAATCCTTCTCCCTCTTTGGATACTGAACCCATGCAATTCGTTTCGACCCGCGGCCGGTCCCCGGCCGTTGGCCTCAGTGCGGCCATCGCTGCAGGCTTGGCGCCCGATGGTGGCCTGTACGTGCCCCAGGTACTGCCGGCGCCACGTGAGCTGGAAGCCGGTGCGACCCTGGCCGATACCGCTGCAGACCTGCTGGCACCGTTCTTCGCCGGAGATGCGCTGGAGGCCGGATTACCGTCGATCTGCCGCGAGGCGTTCGACTTCCCGGTGCCGCTGCGTGCGCTCGGCGACGGTGACCACGTGCTGGAACTGTTCCATGGGCCGACGGCGGCGTTCAAGGACATTGGTGCGCGTTTCCTGGCCGGTACGCTGTCGCGGCTGCAGGCCGGCAAGGACCGTGACCTGACCATCGTCGTCGCCACCTCCGGCGATACCGGCGCGGCCGTTGCCGCGGCCTTCCATCGCCAGCCAGGCGTACGCGTGGTGGTGCTGTATCCGGATGGTCGCGTGTCACCGCGCCAGGCGCACCAGCTCGGCTGCTTTGGTGACAACATCCTGGCGCTGCGCGTGGCCGGTGCCTTCGATGACTGCCAGGCCATGGTCAAGCAGGCGCTGGCCGACCGCGAACTGCAGGCACAGGTGCCGCTGAGCTCGGCCAACAGCATCAGCCTCGGTCGCCTGCTGCCGCAGATGAGTTACTACGCACATGCGGCACTGAGCCACTACGCGTTGCATCGTCGCCGGCTCAACCTGGTGGTGCCGACCGGCAACCTTGGCAACGCGATGGCCGCGGTGCTGGCGCGCGCACTGGGAGTGCCGATCGGGCAGATCGTGCTGGCCACCAATGCCAATGCCGTGCTGCCCGCGTACTTCAGTGGCGGCGACTACCAGCCGCAGGCCAGTGTGGCCACCGTGGCCAATGCAATGGACGTGGGTGCGCCAAGCAACTTCGAACGCCTGCGCTGGCTTTACCGCGGAGATGATGCGGAGCTGCGCGCTGCACTGCGTGCGTTCGCGGTGGATGATGTGACCATCCGCGCGACGATTGCGGCGGCCCATGCCAGCAGTGGCGAGCTGTTCTGCCCGCATACGGCTACGGCGGTGAAGGTGCTGCAGGACCTGCGCGCACGTGGTGCCAAGGGCGACTGGGCGGTGGTGGCCACCGCACATCCGGCCAAGTTCGAGGCCGTTGTCGAGCCGTTGATCGGCGAACCTTTGGCCGTGCCGCCGGCATTGGATGCGTTGTTGCAACGGGCGGCGCACGCCGAACCGTTGGCCGCCGATTACTCGGCGTTGCGCGAGGTGTTGTTGCGTTGATCGGAGATGGATGTGGTTGCCGGCCGCTGGCCGGCAATCCCATCAACCGCAGTGCGGTCAGATCAACCCTTCACCGGCCAGTGTGCGCAGCCCGTCCTCGTCGAGGATCTCCACTACGTTCAGGTGGGGCAGGGCAATCAGCCCTTGCTGGCGCAGCTTGGTGAAGGTGCGGCTGACCGTTTCCATGGTCAGACCCAGATGGTCGGCGATGTCGCCTCGGCCCATCGGCAGCGACACGCGCAGGCCGTCGCCGCCCAGCTTGGCCTCGCGCGCGGCCAGGCGCAGCAGGAAATCGGCCAGCTTCTCGGCCGGCTGCAGGCGTGCCAGCGCCAGTGCAGCGTCCTGCGCGGCATCCAGTTCCTGGCAGGCACGCTGCAGCAGCTTGCGCTCCAGGTGCGGGAAGCGGCTGCGGAGCGCCTTCATCTGTGGCAGCGCGACGCGGCAGACACGGCTGTCGGCGATGGCTTCGATGTCGTAGCGGTGATGGTCGCTGCCGCTCAGGCCCAGGTAGTCGCCGGGCAGCACGAAGCCGTTGATCTGGCGGCGGCCGTCGGCCAGGGTGCGTACCAGGCGCAGTGCGCCGGCAGTCAATGTATAGACATGGTCGCGTTCTTCACCCGTGCGGGCCAGCGTGCTGCCCATGCTGACCTGCTGCGAAACGGTGACCTGTTCCAGCGCCTGCACTTCATCGGGCGACAGCGCCGAGCACACCGCAAGGTGGCGAACCGAGCAGTGCAGGCAGTCCAGCGTGGTGCAGGACGGCGAGGCGGGATCGTTGGTGGCGGGCGGAGCGCCGGAAGGCCGTGACATGTTGCGGGGGCGTATCGCGGGCGGGGGAGGGCCTTATGATACTTCAAGCGGCCGTTCGACCCTGCCCGAGGCGGGGGCGCTAGAATGTCGCCCCCTCCCACGTCCCGTTCCAGCAGGAGTTCCGCCCGTGATCAAGCCCCGTACCCCGCCCGGCACCCTTGAACTGCTGCCGCGCGAGCAGATTGCGTTCCAGCGCATGCTGGACGTGATCCGCCGCAACTACGAGCGCTTCGGGTTCCTGCCGGTGGAGACGCCGGTGTTCGAGCTGTCCGACGTGCTGCTGACCAAGTCCGGCGGCGAGACCGAGCGCCAGGTGTACTTCGTGCAATCCACCGGTGCGCTGGCCAATGCGGCCGAATCGGGCGACCGTTCGCTGCCGGAGATGGCGCTGCGCTTCGACCTGACCGTGCCGCTGGCACGCTACGTGGCCGAGCACGAACACGAACTCACCTTCCCGTTCCGTCGCTACCAGATGCAGCGCGTGTACCGCGGCGAGCGTGCCCAGCGCGGCCGTTTCCGCGAGTTCTACCAGTGCGACATCGACGTGATCGGCAAGGACAGCCTGAGCGTTCGCTATGATGCCGAAGTTCTGGCGGTCATCCACGCCGTGTTCTCGGAACTGCGCATCGGTGACTTCAGCATCCAGCTGAACAACCGCAAGCTCATGCGCGGCTTCTTCGAGAGCCTGGGCGTGGCCGAAGGCGAGCGCCAGCTGGCGGTGCTGCGCGAAGTGGACAAGCTGGACAAGCGCGGCGCCGATTACGTGCGCGAGACGCTGGTGGGCGAGGGCTTCAACATCCCGGGCGAGCAGGTCGAGAAGATCCTGGCATTCGTGGCCGTGCGTTCGCAGGGCCATGCCGATGCGCTGGCGCAGCTGGCAACGCTTGAAGCCGACGCCGGTTCTTCGGAGATCCTGCGTACCGGCGTGGCCGAACTGCGCGAAGTACTGCAGCTGGTGCAGGCGCTGGGCGTGCCGGAAACCGCGTACTGCCTGAACTTCTCCATTGCGCGCGGCCTGGACTACTACACCGGCACCGTCTACGAAACCACGCTGACCGACCACCCGCAGATCGGCTCGATCTGCTCGGGCGGCCGCTACGAAGACCTGGCCAGCCACTACAGCAAGTCCAAGTTGCCGGGCGTGGGCATCTCCATCGGCCTGTCGCGCCTGTTCTGGCAGCTGCGCGAGGCCGGCCTGATCGATGGCATCGAGGCCAGCAGCGTGCAGGCGCTGGTGGCGCTGATGGACGAGCAGGGCATGCCGCAGTCGCTGGACATCGCGCGCCGCCTGCGCGCCGGTGGCATCAATACCGAAGTGCAGATGGAGCCGAAGAAGATCGGCAAGCAGTTCCAGTACGCGGCCAAGGCGGGCATCCGCTTCGTGGTGCTGGCCGGTGAAGACGAGCTGGCGCGCGGCGTGGTGGCGGTGAAGGACCTGCTGCGCGAGCAGCAGTTCGAAGTGTCGCGCGATGAGCTGGCCAGCACCCTGCAGGTCGAGCTGGAGCAGTCGAAGGTGATGTAACGGCCGGTTGGCCGCACGCCGACACGCCACGAAACGCCCACCACCCGGTGGGCGTTTTCGTTTCCGGGCCGCGTTCCGGGGTCAGAGCCGTTTTCCTTCAGAAAACGGATCCGACCCCTTGCTGTTCCAACAGCTCGCAGGAAACTGTCGACGGCGGGGTGGGTCCGGAGGCAGGGGTGTCCGCGGCATGGATGCCGCGGCCAAGCCCCCATGGACGGGTTTACGGCGTCCCCTGCCACCGGACCCACCCCGCCAACCCTCAGCCATCCAGCATTTGACGTCGCTTCGGCATCTAGCGGGTGCAGGGCGCAGCCCTGCCCACAAATCCCCCCAGATTTGACGCACTGCGCAAGAGTGCGCTAATGTACTAACGCGCTATTACATTGATGCATGGAAACGACCCCGTGAAAGCCCGCCCCGAAATTGCCGCCAAAGACCCTAAGGCCGACCTTGAAGCCTTGGCCCGGGCCTTTGCCGCCCTGCGCGAGCCGGAACAGGTCGAGGCCTTCCTGCGCGATCTGTGCACACCGGCCGAGCTGGAAGCCATGGCCGACCGCTGGAAGGTGGTGCCGCTGCTGCAGCAGGGCGTGCCGTATCGCGAGATCCACGAGCGCACCGGGGTCAGCGTGACCACCACCGGACGGGTGGCGCGAACGCTCGAGCATGGCCATCGAGGCTATGCCGCCGCCATCGACCGCCTTGCTTCGCGCTGATCCGCGCCCCGTTCCGAACTTCGAGACCTCCCCCATGAGTGCAACCCAGGCAGCGCCGGCACGAGACCGGCTGCGTATCGCCATCCAGAAGAGTGGCCGGCTGGCCGAGCCCGCCCGCAACCTGCTCAGTGCCTGTGGCCTGAGCTGGCGCGAGAGCCGCGACAAGCTGTTCTGCTACGGCGAATCGCTGCCGGTGGACCTGCTGCTGGTGCGTGACGACGACATCCCGGGCCTGATCGCCGACGGCGTCTGCGACCTCGGCATCGTCGGCCGCAACGAGCTGGACGAACAGGCCGCGGCACGCCGCCAGGTCGGCCTGCCGGACGCCTATCAGGCGCTGCGCGGGCTGGGCTTCGGCCAGTGCCGGCTGATGCTGGCGGTGCCGGAGGAATGGCAGTGGCAGGGTCCGGCGCAACTGGCCGGCACCCGCATCGCCACCAGCTACCCGGCCATCCTCACGCAGTGGCTGGCCGAGCAGGGGGTGGACGCACAGGTGGTCGAGCTGTCCGGTTCGGTGGAAATCGCCCCGCGCCTGGGCACCGCCGACCTGATCTGCGATCTGGTGTCCAGCGGCGCCACCCTGCGCGCCAATCAGCTGACCCCGGTGCACAACCTGCTCGACAGCGAGGCGGTGCTGGCCGGTGCAGTACGGGTGCCCGATGATGCACGTGCATCGCTGCGCGCGATGCTGCTGCGCCGCCTCGATGGCGTGGTGCAGCGCCAGGACCGCAAGCTGCTGATGTTCCGCGCCAGCGAGGATCGCGTCGACGCGCTGGCGCAGTTGCTGGCCGATGCCGAGCCGCTGGTGCGGTTGCCGGCCGATGGCGGTTCGCTGCGCCTGCAGACCATGTGCCCCGGCCCGCTGAGCTGGCAGCGCATGGAAGAACTCGAGCGCGCGGGTGCGCAGGGCCTCATGGTACTGAGCGTGGAGCGGTCGCTGGCATGAACCGTCTGATCTGGTCCCAACTTGATGAGGCCGCGCGCAGCGCGGCATTGACCCGCCCGGTGCAGACCGTGGCGCAGCAGACCCGCGACGCGGTGGCGACGCTGATCGCACAGGTGCGCGCGCAGGGCGACGACGCGCTGCGTGCGATCACCGCACGCTTCGATGGTGTCGAACTGTCGTCCTTTGAAGTGAGCGAAGCCGAGTTCGCGGCGGCCGAAGCCGCTGTCCCCGCCGAACTGCGCCAGGCGATGGTGGACGCCGCCGAGCGCATCGCGCGCTTCCACGCCGCCGGCATGGGTAAAGGCTATGCAGTTGAAACCGCGCCGGGCGTGGTCTGCGAACGCATGCTGCGCCCGATCGGCCGGGTGGGCCTGTACGTACCTGCTGGCAGCGCGCCATTGCCGTCCACCGCGTTGATGCTGGGCGTTCCGGCGCAGTTGGCCGGTTGCCCGCAGGTGGTGCTGTGCACGCCGCCGCGCGCCGACGGCAGCGCCGATCCGGCAGTGCTGGTAGCCGCGCGCCTGACCGGCGTGCAGCGCGTGTTCAAGTTGGGCGGCGCGCAGGCGATCGCCGCGATGGCCTATGGCACCGCCAGCGTTCCGGCCTGCGACAAGCTGTTCGGGCCCGGCAACAGCTTCGTCACCGAAGCCAAGCAGCAGGTCGCGCAGGATGGCGCCGCCGCCATCGATATGCCGGCCGGTCCCTCCGAAGTGCTGGTGATTGCCGATGCTGGCGCCAATCCGGCGTTCGTCGCCGCCGACCTGCTGTCGCAGGCCGAGCACGGCCCGGATTCGCAGGTGCTGCTGTTGACCGACGATGCCGCGATGCTGGCCGCGGTCGAGGCGGAGGTCGAGCGCCAGGTGGCCCTGCTGCCGCGCCAGCAGATTGCGCGGCAGGCGCTGTCAGCGTCGCGCCTGATCCAGGTTGATTCGTTGGACGAGGCCTTCGCGATCAGCAACCGCTATGCGCCCGAACACCTGATCCTGGCGCTGCGTGAACCGCGCGATTGGCTGGACAAGGTGCAGGCGGCCGGCTCGGTGTTCCTCGGCGACTACACCCCCGAAGCACTGGGTGACTACTGCAGCGGCACCAACCACGTACTGCCCACCGCCGGTGCCGCACGTGCTTACAGCGGCGTGAGCGTTGCCAGCTTCCAGAACCTGATCAGCGTGCAGAGCGCCAGTGCCGCCGGCCTGGCCGCGATCGGCGGCTGCGCGCGCATCATCGCCAGCGCCGAAGGCCTGGATGCCCACGAGCGTGCGGTTGCATTGCGCATGGAGGCCGCCGCATGAGCGCCGCCATTGATGACGTGCTGGCACTGGTGCGCCCGGATCTGCAGGCCTTCGCCGGCTACAGCTCGGCGCGCAGTGCGGTGGTGCAGGGCGAGGTCTGGTTGAATGCCAACGAGTCGGCCTGGGCCAATCCGGCCGATGCGGCTGGCAGCAGCCGGCGCTATCCGGAGCCGCAACCGTTGGCGTTGCGCGAAGGCTTGGCGGCGCTGTACGGCGTGACGCCGCAGCAGCTGCTGGTCGGCCGCGGCAGCGACGAGGCCATTGATCTGCTGGTACGCGCGCTGTGCGTGCCGGGTCGCGATGGCGTGCTGGTCACGCCGCCGGTGTTCGGCATGTACGCCGTCTGCGCACGCCTGCAGGGCGCCGCATTGATTGAAGTGCCGCTGGTGGACAGCGAAGATGGCCTGCGTGCCGATCTGGATGCGGTGATCGACGCGGCCAAGGCGCAAGGTGCCAAGCTGGTGTTCCTGTGCGCCCCGTCGAACCCGGCCGGCAGTGACATCGCCCTGGACGAAGTCGAGCGGGTGGTGGTGGCGCTGCGCGGGCAAGCACTGGTGGTGGTGGATGAGGCCTATGTCGAGTACGCGCAGCGTCCGTCGGCGACCACGCTGCTGGCCGCGAACCCGAATCTGGCGGTGCTGCGCACGCTGTCGAAGGCGCACGCTCTTGCCGCCGCCCGCGTTGGCACCCTGATCGCCGCCCCGGAGCTGATTGCCGTGCTGCGCCGCTGCCAGGCGCCGTACCCGGTGCCGACGCCATGCGCGGAACTGGCGGTGCAGGCGCTGCAACCCGCCGCGCTGACCATCACCGCCGAGCGGGTAGCCACGGTGATTGCCGAGCGCGAACGCCTGCGCGAAGCGCTGCCGGGCCTGCCCGGCGTGCGTCGCGTCTACCGCTCATCCGGCAATTACCTGCTGGTCCGCTTCGCCGATGCCCAGGCCGCGTTCGATACGCTGCTGGCTGCGGGCGTGGTGGTGCGTGACCAGCGCGCCGCGCCGCAGTTGGGTGATGCACTGCGCATCAGTATCGGCAGTCCCGAAGAGAACGACCGCGTGCTTGCGGCCCTGTCGGCGCGGAGGGCCGCAGCATGACCCCGATCCTGTTCATCGACCGCGACGGTACCCTCATCGAGGAGCCGTCCGACTTCCAGATCGACGCCTACGAGAAGCTGCGCTTCGTGCCGCAGGTGATCCCGGCGCTGCTGAAGCTGCGTGATGCCGGCTACCAGTTCGTGATCGTCACCAACCAGGATGGCCTGGGCAGCGACAGCTACCCTCGCGCCAGCTTCGATGGCCCTAACGACCTGATGCTGCAGATCTTCGAGAGCCAGGGCATCACCTTCCGTGACGTGCTGATCGACTGCAGTTGGCCGCAGGACAACGCGCCCACGCGCAAGCCGGGCATCGGCCTGATGACCGCCTACCTGCAGGACCGCAGCATCGACTGGGCGCGTTCGGGCATGGTGGGGGACCGTATCACCGACCTGCAGTTCGCCGACAACCTCAACATCCGTGGCTTCCAGCTGCGCACCGAACAGTTCGGTGGCGAGTGGAACTGGCCGGGCATCGCCCATGCGCTGGCCGACGCGCCGCGTACTGCCGTGGTCCAGCGCATCACCAAGGAGACGAAGATCCGCGTTGAACTCGATCTGGACCGTGCCGGTGATGCGCGCATCGCCACCGGACTGCCCTTCTTCGACCACATGCTGGAACAGATCGGCAAGCACGGCGGGTTCGCGCTGGACATCCAGGCCGAGGGCGACCTGCACATCGACGAGCACCACACCATCGAGGACACCGGGCTGGCGCTGGGTCAGGCCCTGCGCGAGGCACTGGGCGACAAGCGCGGCATCGGCCGCTACGGCTTCACCCTGCCGATGGACGAGACCCTGGCCAGCGCTGCGCTGGACTTCAGCGGCCGCCCGTACTTCGTGTTCGAGGGCGAGTTCAAGCGCGAGCGGGTGGGCGACATGCCGACCGAGCTGGTGCCGCACTTCTTCCGTTCGCTGTGCGATGCCAGTGGCCTGAACCTCAACCTGCAGGTACGCGGCGACAACGATCACCACAAGGTGGAGGCCTGCTTCAAGGCGCTGGCGCGCGCACTGCGCCCGGCGCTGGCCCGGCAGGGCACGGCACTGCCGAGCACCAAGGGGGCATTGTGAGCGACGTCGCGCTGATCGATGCCGGAGGTGCCAACCTGGGCTCGGTGCGCTACGCACTGGAGCGCCTGGGCGCGACGGTGCGGCTGGTGCGCGATGCGGACGAACTGGTGGGTGCGCAGCGGGTGATCCTGCCCGGTGTCGGCGCCGCCGGTCCCGGCATGCAGCGTCTGCGCGCGCAGGGCCTGGTGGAACCGCTGCAGCGATTGCAGGTGCCGCTGATGGGCATCTGCCTTGGCATGCAGTTGCTGTTCGAACGCTCCGAGGAAGCGGGCGTAGAAACACTGGGACTGATTCCGGGCGTGGTGCGCAAGCTGGTGCCGGCCTGTGGCATCCGGGTGCCGCACATGGGCTGGAACCGGCTGCTGCCGCTACGGGAGTCGCTGCTGTTGCAGGGTGTGCCGGAGCGCGCCAGCGCCTATTTCGTGCACAGCTATGCGGCGCCGCTGAATGCCCACACCGTCGCGGCGTGCGACCACGGTGGGCTGTTCACCGCCGTGGTGGAGCAGGGGCGCTACTACGGCGCTCAGTTCCATCCCGAGCGCTCCGGCGAGACCGGCTCGCTGATGCTGCGCAACTTCCTTGAGGGCACTGCTGCATGAGTTTCATCGTCTACCCCGCGCTGGATATCCGCGATGACCGCGTGGTGCGGCTGCGCCAGGGCGACTACGCGCAGGAAACCTCCTACGGCGACGATCCGCTGCCGCGCGCGCAGGCCTTCGCCGCACAGGGCGCGCAGTGGATGCATCTGGTCGACCTGGATGCTGCACGCGCAGGTGGCTATACGCTGGCACCGCTTCTGGCGGCGATCCGCGCGCAGACGCCGCTGCAGGTGCAGACCGGTGGTGGCGTGCGTGGCCGCGACGATGTGGCGCGCATGCTTGATGCTGGCGCCGGCCGCGTGGTGGTCGGTTCGCTGGCGGTGCGTCGTCCCGATGAAGTGGTCGGCTGGCTGGAGGAATTTGGCGCCGAGCGCATCACGATTGCGCTGGACGCGCGCCAGGACGCACAGGGGCAGTGGCAGCTGCCGGTGCACGGCTGGACCGAGAACGCCGGGGTGACCCTGGATGACCTGGCCCAGCGCTATGCGCGCGCCGGCATGCGCCACCTCTTGTGCACCGACATCGCCCGCGACGGCATGCTGGCCGGGCCCAATATCGGCCTCTACCAGCACCTGTCGGCCTTGCTGCCGGGGGTGGCGGTGCAGGCGTCCGGCGGCATCCGTGACGTGGCCGATGTGGCCGAGGCGCGTGCCGCTGGCTGCGGTGGTGCGATTCTCGGCAAGGCACTGCTGGAGCAGCGCATGGACCTGGCGGAGGCGTTGGTATGTTGAGCCGCCGCATCATTCCCTGCCTTGACGTGCGCGATGGCCGCGTGGTGAAGGGCGTGCGCTTCCGCGATCACGTCGACATGGGCGACATCGCTGAGTTGGCGCAGCGCTATCGCGACCAAGGGGCGGACGAGCTGGTGTTCTATGACATCGGCGCCAGCCCCGAGGCGCGTTCGGTGGACGTGGCGTGGATCGAGCGCATCGCGCGCCTGATCGACATTCCGTTCTGCGTGGCCGGTGGCATCGACAGCGTGGAAACCGCGCGTCGCGTGTTGTTCGCCGGTGCCGACAAGGTGTCGATCAACTCCCCCGCGCTGGGCCGCCCGGAACTGATCACTGAACTGGCCGACGAGTTCGGCGTGCAATGCGTGGTGGTCGGTGTCGATTCGGTGCGCGAAGCGGATGGCCAATGGCGGGTGCGCCGCTTCAGCGGAGACCCGGACAAGACCCAGGCGGTGCCGCTGCGTACCCTGGACTGGATCGTCGAAGCTCAACGGCGTGGCGCTGGCGAGATCGTGCTGAACTGCATGGACAGCGACGGTGTGCGCCGTGGCTACGATGTCGTGCAGCTGCAGCAGGCGCGGGCCCTGTGCCAGGTGCCGCTGATCGCCTCCGGTGGCGCCGGTGCGATGGAACACTTCGCCGAAGCCTTTGACCAGGCCGACGTCGATGGTGCGCTGGCGGCGAGCGTGTTCCACAGCGGCGCCATCGCCATTCCGGAATTGAAGCGCTACCTGCGCGGACAGCAGATCGAGGTGCGGGATGTCTATTGAAGTCAGGCCTTCGTTGGACGCATTGCAGGCACTGGACTGGGGCAAGGGTGACGGCCTGCTGCCGGCCGTGGTGCAGGATGCCGATACCCTGCAGGTGCTGATGCTGGGCTATGTCAGCGCCGAATCGCTGGCCGCCACGCTGGCCATCGGCCACATGACCTTCTTCAGCCGCAGCAAGCAGCGGTTGTGGACCAAGGGCGAGCAGTCCGGCAACGTCCTGGCGGTGCAGTCGATCAGCGTCGACTGCGATGCCGACACGCTGCTGGTGATGGCACGCCCGGCGGGGCCAACCTGCCACACGGGTGCGGAGAGCTGTTTCGACCAGGCGCCGAAGGACTTCCTGGGCGGGCTGGACCAGTTGGTCGCGATGCGTGAGGCGCAGCGCCCGCCGGGCAGCTATACGACCAGCCTGTTCGAGGGCGGCATCCGCCGCATCGCACAGAAGGTGGGTGAGGAGGGGGTGGAGACCGCTCTGGCTGCGGTTGCGCAGGATGACGAGGCGCTGCTCGGTGAGGCTTCGGACCTGCTGTACCACCTGCTGGTACTGCTGCGCGCGCGCGGTCTGTCGCTGGACGATGCGCGGGCGGTGCTGGAAAAACGCCATCGTTGAAGCGTGGTAGTGCCGGCCGCTGGCCGGCAACCTCCTGATCGTCGGACATCCAAGGGTTGCCGGCCAGCGGCCGGCACTACCCGCCGGCAATGCAGCCGAGCGTGGCTCGGCTCTACAATACCGCGTCTCTTTCTGCCGGATGCCTCCCATGAAACTGCCTGCCGCCTGGCTGTGCTGCCTGTTGCTGACCTCGCCGGCCTGGGCTGCGGACACCGTGGTCACCGGCAAGGTCTATCTGGAGCGTGACGGCAAGCCGGGCCGCGGTGCGACCGATCCGGGCCTGGCCGGGGTGCAGGTCTCCAACGGCGAGACGATCGTCAAGACCGCCGCCGATGGCAGCTACAGCCTTCCGGTGCGTGACGGCCAGACCGTGTTCGTGATCAAGCCCGATGCGTATTCGTTCCCGAAGGCGACAGACGGCCTGCCTTCGTTCTGGCGCCACTTCCGCCCGAACGGCTCGCCGGCGCTGAAGTACGGCGGCATCGCCGCCACCAGCGATGTCACCCGCAACTGGGATTTCGCGCTGCAGTCGGATCGCCATGACAGCCGTCGCGGCTTCCAGATGCTGGTCTTCACCGACTCCCAGACCGCCAGCCTGAAGGACATCGGCTACTACCAGCAGTCGATCGTGTCGCCGCTGGTCGGCCAGACCAAGGCGCGCATGGGCACCACCCTGGGTGACATCGTCAACGACGATCTGACCCTGTATCCGGCAATCAACAAGGTCACCACGTCGCTGGGCGTGCCGTGGTTCCATGTGCCGGGCAATCACGACCTCGATTTCGATGCAGCCAGCGACGAGCATTCGCTGGACAGCTGGCGCAACATCTACGGCCCGGACACCTACGCGGTGGAAGAGGGCGGTGCCAGTTTCGTGTTCCTCGACGACGTGGTGTATGACCCCAACGCAAGGCCGAAGTATGTCGGTGGCCTGCGCGAAGGCCAGTTCGCTTTCCTTGCCAGCTACCTGAAAGGCCTGCACAAGGACCGCCTGCTGGTGCTGGGCATGCACATCCCGCTGTTCGACGCCGCGCCGGGGCGCGAGACCTTCCGTCGTGCTGACCGCCAGCGCCTGTTCGATCTGCTGAAGGACTTCCGCAACGTGCTGGTGCTCAGCGGGCACAGCCACACCCAGCAGCACGTCTACCACGGCAAGACCGACGGCTGGAACGGTGACAAGCCGCTGCACGAATACAACGTCGGTGCCAACTGCGGCGCATTCTGGTCCGGGGTGAAGGATGCCGCCGGCGTGCCGGACAGCGCCATGAGTGATGGCACGCCGAAGGGCTACGCGTTGCTGGACGTCGCCGGCAATGGCAGCTACAAACTGCAGTACCGCGTGGCCGGCAAGCCGGCCAGCGAGCAGATCGGCCTGCATGCACCGAAGGTGCTGCGCCAGGGGGCCTATCCGGCGTGGGGTGTCTACGCCAACGTCTACATGGGCGAGGACGCCAGCGTGGTCGAGTACCGCGTCGATGGCGGTGCCTGGCAGCCGATGAAGCAGGTCAGTCAGCCCGATCCGCGCCTGATGGTGGAGAACGTGGCTGACGATCTGGCTGACAGCCTGCGCGGCTACGACCGTTCGCCGGAGGCCACCGCGTCGCCGCACCTGTGGCGTGGCGCGCTGCCGACCGACCTGGCAGTGGGCAGTCACAAGGTCGAAGTACGCTCTACCCAGCCTGATGGTGCAGTATTCACCGCCACCACCCGCTACAGCCTGCAGACGGCACAGCCCTGATCCCCCGCATCTCCGCTCCAGCGAAAGGACCCCGCATGGATATCCGCTTCATGGCCGGCACCACGCCAGTCACCCTCAGCCGCCACTGGTTCACCGGCGCGATGCTGCTGCAGAGCGCCACCGAGAAGGTCTGGGTGCAGCATCCGCTGCATCCAGGCACCCACTTCTCGTTCTCGCTGGTACAGTCGTGGCTGCGCCACATCGCCGGCCATGAGGTGCTGGTCGAGCGCACCCGGCCGCTGTTGTTCGCCGGCTTCCGCCCGCAGCGCCTGCGCGTGCTGGTGGATGGTGTGCAGGTGGCCGAACAGGAAGGCATGTAGTCCAACCTGAACCGCCGGCGCGCTAGGCAAAGCCGCCCCGATGCCTGAGAATCGGGGCGATTCAATCGATCCAAGCAGGCCAGCGTGACCATCGCAGCAGCGTCCCCGGTTTCCACCGACTCCGCCCGCGGCGGTCTTCCGCGCAGTCTCGTTGTCGCCGATGTCGGCGGCACCTTCGCCCGTTTGGCGCTGGCTGAAACGCAACCCGGCCAGGCACCACTGCTGGGCAGCCATCGCACCTATGCCTGCGCCGAGCATCCGAGCCTGTCAGCGATCCTTGCTGATTTCACCGCAGGCCTCGGCCAGCCGGTAGAGGCCGCCGTGGTCGCCATCGCCGGCCTGCTCGATGGCGATGTGCTGATCAATTCCAACCTGCCATGGACGGTCTCGCTGTCGGCCACGCGGGTGCAGTCCGGGCTGCATGAGCTGCAGCTGATCAATGATTTTGAAGCGGTGGCGTTGGCCATTCCTTACCTGCAGCCTGACACCCTGGTGCCGCTCAATGGCGATGCTGACCCGGCGCAGGCGTTCCCGGCGCTGGTGCTGGGCGCCGGTACCGGCCTGGGTGCAGCATTGCGCTTTGCCGACGGCGAGCGTCCGGTGCTGGCCAGCGAGATAGGCCATGCCGCGCTCGGCGCCGGCAACGCGCTGGAACTGCAGGTGCTGGGCAAGCTGCTGCAGCGCTGGACGCACGTGGACAACGAGCGCGTGCTGTCCGGCAGTGGCCTGATGAACCTGTATCCGTGCCTGTGCGAACTGCGCGGTGTCACCCCGGTGTGGGGCAGCACCGAGGCACTGATCGGCGCCGCGCGCAGCGGCGAGGATGCGCTGGCCGTGGAAACGCTGCAGGTGTTCTGTGCCTGGCTGGGCAGCCTGGCCGGCGACGCAGCGATCGCGGTGGGTGCGCGTTCGGTGTACCTGGCCGGGGGCATTTCCGCGCATGTGCAGGATTTCCTGGCCGATGGCCGCTTCCGTGAGCGCTTCCTCAACAAGGGCGTGCTGACCGAGGTACTGCGCCAGGTGCCGGTATGGCGCGTGGAGCATGGCCAGCTGGGCGTTCTCGGCGCAGCGGTCTGGTACGCCGCACGGCAGCCCACGCAAGACTGATCGGCGTGGCCGGCATCGGGCCGGCCGTGCATTGCAGACTGGGAGGGGAAGATGGTGGATCGCAGGCAGTTCCTGCAGGCCGGCGCACTGGCTGCAGGCATGGTGGCCTTGCCGGGCGTGCAGGCGCGCACGCAGGGTGGGGCCAAGGTGGTTTCGACCTGGGACTTCGGCGTGCCGGCCAACCAGGCCGCATGGGAGGTGCTGGCGCAGGGTGGCAGCGCACTGGATGCAGTTGAAGCCGGTGCACGCTGGGCCGAGAGCGAGCTGTGCAACCCCACCGTCGGCCATTGCGGTAACCCGGATCGCGACGGCGTGCTGAGCCTGGACGCGAGCATCATGGATGGTGATGGCCGTTGTGGCGCAGTGGCCGCGCTGGTGGACATCCTGCATCCGGTGTCGGTGGCCCGCAAAGTGATGGAAAACAGCCCGCACGTGCTGCTGGTGGGCGAGGGCGCGCAGCAGTTCGCGGTGCAGCAGGGTTTTGAACGCAGGCACCTGCTGACGCCGCAGGCCGAAGCGGCCTGGCGCGAGTGGCTGAAGACCGAGAAGTACCAGCCGCAGATCAATGCCGAGCGTCGTAGTATTCCTGGCAACAGCGACAACCACGACACCATCGGCATGCTGGCGCTGGATGCCCGCGGTAACCTGGCCGGCGCCTGCACCACCAGCGGCATGGCCTGGAAGCTGCACGGCCGGGTCGGCGACAGCCCGATCATCGGTGCCGGCCTGTATGTCGACAACGAAGTGGGCGCGGCCACTGCCTCGGGCGTGGGCGAGGAGATGATCCGCAATGCGGCCTCGTTCCTGGTGGTCGAGCTGATGCGCCAGGGCCGCTCGCCGGTGCAGGCCTGCCGTGAAGCGATCGATCGCGTGGTGCGCAAGCGCCCCGAAGCGAGCAAGACGCTGCAGGTGTGCTTCCTGGCCATGAACAAGCAGGGCGAGGTGGGCGCTTACGCGCTGCATCGCGGCTTCGTCTACGCGGTGTGCGATGCACAGCGCCAGGATGACCTGCGTGATTCGCCGTCGATCTACACGAGCACCCAGGCGTGAGCACACGGCTGACCCTGGAGATCGCCAGCAACTCGCTGGCCTCGGCGCTGGCCGCCCAGGCCGGCGGCGCCGATCGCATCGAACTGTTCGACAACCTGGCCGAGGGCGGCACCACGCCGTCGTTCGCCAGCATCGCGATCGCCCGCGAACGCCTGTCCATTCCGCTGTTCGTACTGGTGCGCCCGCGCCCGGGCGACTTCCACTACGACGCACTGGAAACCGAACTGATGCTGCGTGACATCGCGCAGTGCCGCGCGCTCGGCTGCGATGGCGTGGTGATCGGTGCGCTGGATGTGCAGGGCGGGATCGATCTGGCGCTGTGCCGTGAACTGGTGCAAGCCGCCGGGCCGCTGCAGGTGACCTTCCATCGCGCCTTCGATGCTGCCCGCGATCTGCCTGCGGCACTTGAGCAGGTGGTTGAGCTGGGTTGCCAGCGCGTGCTGACCTCGGGCGGCCAGGTCAGCGCCGAGGCCGGCGCGGATGTGCTGGCGGGTCTGGTCACCCAGGCGGCCGGACGTATCACGGTGATGGCCGGCGCCGGGCTGGGACCGGCCAACATCGCGGCCGTTGCGCGACGGAGCGGCTGCACCGAACTGCACGCCTCGGCCAAGGGCCTGCGGCGCTCGGCCATGCAGTTCCAGAACCCGGCGCTGCGCGGCCTGGACCCGGACTGGAGCCAGACCGCCACCGCCACCGTGGCCGCACTGCGGCAGGCGCTGGACGGCGCAAGGTAACCCGCTTCTCCTGTAGAGCCGAGCCAACGCTCGGCTGCGCTTTGCGGCAAACGACGTCAGCCGAGCACGGGCTCGGCTCTACAGTCGCACGCGACGACGCGGACAAAACCGTTCCGCGCGCGGTTGTCGCGATCGTGTCATTGAAGTGTGCGCTGTTCTCTCAGCGATGTTGCGCAACCCTTTGATTGTTCTGGATACCGGCAGCCGATAGCGGCATTCCGCCAGCGGTTGCTGCATCGCCGCATGCCCGGCGCGGTTCAGCTGTGCTTTAGTTTGGATCGATCCACAGGGGAGGGGCTGGGACGGTCGTGAACCGATCCCGGTACCCGGATCAGCCGTCGTGCTACGCCACCACCGTCCGTGCGTCCACACTTTCCAAGAGCAACCACCCATGGCTCAGTCCGTTCGCAAGCGTCGTCACCTGCTGTCCCAGGCCCTGGTCCTGGTCCTGTTTCCCCTGGCCGCTGGTGCACAGGAAGCGGCCAGTTCGTCCACCAAGGACTTGGACGCGGTCACCGTTACCGGTTCGCGCATCAAGCGCGCCGCGGTCGAAGGTCCGGCCCCGGTCAACGTGATCACCGCGCAGCAGATCCAGAAAGAGGGCTTCGTCAGCGTGTACGACGCGCTGAAGACGCTCACCGAAGCGACCGGTACCGTCGAAGCCGCCTCGCAGTGGGGTTCGCACACGCCAAATGCCAGCGGGCTGAACTTGCGCGGGATGGGCCCGAACCGCTCGCTGCTGTTGGTCAACGGCCGTCGCGTGGCCGATTACCCGCTGCCGTATGGCGGTGAAACCAATTTCTCCAACTACGGCAACATTCCGGCCGCAGCGGTGGAACGCATCGAAGTACTGACCGGCGGCGCCTCGGCCATCTATGGTTCGGACGCGATCGCCGGCGTGGTCAACGTCATCCTCAAAACCAACTACGACGGCGACGAAGTGCGCGTGCGCGGCGGCACCTCCACCGAAGGCGGGCGCGACACCTGGGACCTGTCATGGGCCGGCGGCAAAACGGGTGACAACTGGAGCGTGACCTATGCGTTGCAGTACACCAAGCGCGATCCGTTGTTCGGCCGCGACCGCCCGCAGATGGACGATGCCGATGATGCGCCGTATGCGTCCTGGAACATGGAGCAGCGCAAGGTCGGCTTCCGTCCCACGGCCGGGCTGGCGCTGATCGATCCGACGACGGGCCAGCGCCTGGCGCCGCCCACCGGTACCTGCGAGAAGTTCGACGGTGAGTACTACACGGCCGATCGACTGGTCTACAACTACGCTGCCAACCGCATCACCAACACCGGCCGCCTGTGCGGCATGAGCGCCGACTACGCCAACTGGCTGCTGACCGGTGGTGCCGAGAACGTGTCCGGCAACCTGAATGCCACCTTCGATTTCAGCAGCGACCTGCAGGCCTGGACCAACCTGGCGGTGTACCACTCCGAAGCGATCTGGGGCACCAACCCGCCCAGCGTCTCGCTGATCGACGACGACAACGGCTATTACTGGGATGCCAATCGCAACCGTCCGATCCTGGGCGTGCGCCAGTTCACTCCGAACGAAGTCGGTGGCCTGGATACCCTGCGCAACACCAACCGCGAGCTGTCCTGGGACTGGAGCGCAGGCCTGCGTGGACGTCTTGCCGAACGCTTTGACTGGAGCGCCACGGTGGGGCGTTCCTATTACCGCGTGGAAGAGCGGCAGAACGTTGTCGACGAGCAGAAATCGTACGACTACTTCCTCGGCCCGCGCCTGGGTACCACCGCCGATGGCGAGGCGATCTACGCGCTGAACGAGTCGCGCTGGTGGAACCCGCTGACGCCGGACCAGTACTGGCAGATGGGTACGGTGGCGAGGAACCGCGCGTCATCGTGGGTCAACCAGGCCTCGGCGGACATCACCGGTGAGCTGTTCCAGGGCTGGGCGGGCCCGATCTCGTTCGCCGCCGTGGCCGAAGTGGCGCAGCAGGGCTATCACCTCAGCCCGGACCCGCGCGCCGGCATCGACTTCGATCTGCAGAACGTCGATCGCGGTGGCGGCGAGCGCACCCGCTACTCGGCCGGCGTCGAGTTCAAGATCCCGCTGCTGGAGAGCGTGACGGCCACCGCGGCCGCCCGCTACGACCGCTATGGCAACTACAAGGCCGATGACAGCAGTGAAACGCTGGATATCGGCAGCCAGAAGGAGACCACCTGGAACGTCGGCCTGGAATGGCGCCCGGTCGAATCGCTGCTGGTGCGTGGCTCGTACGCCACCAGTTTCCACGCGCCGGACATGCACTATCTGCTGGGCCAGCCGAGCAGTTCCGAAGTGCAGACCTATGACCGCCTGCGCTGCATCCAGAGCGGTGCCTACCTGGTCAACAACTGTGGCGTGGGCAACACCGATGTCTGGTACACCTTCGACGTGAACCGGCGTGGCACGCCGCTGCTGCGTTCGGAAACCGGCGATTCGTGGACGGTCGGCTTCGTCTGGGACGTGATGCCGAACCTGTCGGTCAGCGCCGACTACTGGGCGATCAAGCTGGAAGACATGATCGTCGACGTCGGCGCCGACGAGGTGCTGGCCAGCGAGGCCGGCTGCCTGACCGGCAAGAACATCGATGGCACGCCGTGGGCCAATCCGGCCGGTGGCGATTATTGCGCCGGCATCCTGGCCCGCGTGAACCGTGACAGCAGCGGCCGGCTGGTGTCGATCGAGCGCGGCCCGTTCAACCTGGCCAGCCGGGAAGTGCGCGGTATCGACCTGACTGCACGCTATCGCCTGGAAACCGCGCAATGGGGCAGCTTCCAGCTGGGCCTGAACTACACCAACCAGATCTCGACCAAGGAACAGCGCTACGCCAACGACCCGAACCCGGAACGGCGCGACCGAGACCTGCGCAGCAAGCTGCGCGCGAGCCTGGCCTGGCAGCGCGGCAACTGGAACGCCAACGTCTATGCCGACCGCGTGGGTTCGGTGCCGGGCGTGCGCTATCACTGGGGCACCGATCGCCTGGACAATCCCGGCGGTTGCCTGCCGTTCGCCGACGGCTACGTGCCCAGTGACAGTCCGTCGCTGAACTGCCTGGAACCGGCACAGCTGCCGGATGGCTCGGTGAACCCGAACCCCAACGCGGGCCAGCAGACCTCGCGCTACTTCGGCCGGGTCGGGCCGTTCATCACCTGGAACGTCAACGTGGGTTACCAGGTGACCGAGCACGCCAAGGTCAATGTCTACGTCAACAACGTGTTCAATTCGGCCAGCTGGAACCACAAGGACCCGTACAAGCTGGACTATGACTTCGCCCCGACCCGGTTGCTGAGCGCGGTCGGCCGCGAGTTCGCATTGGAGTATGTGTTCACCTTCTGAGGAGACCGGCCTCCGCCGGTAGATCCACGCCATGCGTGGATGCGGAAACGGAACACCGGGGGCGGCGCCCCCTTCAGGCATGCGGACAGGCTGGATTTGACCTTCCCACGATGGCAAGGTTTAGCCTGTCCGCATCCAGAAGGAAACCCGGGAATCCGATCATGAGCACGCCGCGCGCCGCTGCCGCCCCCGCCAGCCCCTCCACCATCAGCCTGCCCATCGAGGGCATGACCTGCGCCAGCTGCGTAGGCCGGGTCGAGGCAGCACTGTCCAAGGTCGAGGGCGTGGGCAGTGTCTCGGTGAACCTGGCCACCGAGCGGGCGGACATTCGTCCGTCGGGCCCGGTGGATCGCGCGGCGCTTGTCCAGGCAGTGGAGCGGGTGGGCTATGACGTGCCCGCAGCGACCACCGAACTGGCGGTCGAAGGCATGACCTGCGCTTCCTGCGTGGGCCGTGTCGAACGCGCGCTGTTGGCCGTGCCCGGCGTCAGCCAGGCCAGCGTCAACCTGGCCACCGAGCGCGCCACAGTGCGTGGCATGGCGGACGTGGCTGCGCTGGTCGCCGCGATCGACAAGGCCGGCTATGACGCACGTGTGATCGAGGCGGGTGCGCAGTCCGATGACCAGGCTGCGGAAAAGAAGGATGCCGAGCGCGCCGAACTGAAGCGCGACCTGATCGTGGCGGCCACGCTGGCACTGCCGGTGTTCGTACTGGAAATGGGTTCGCACCTGATCCCCGGCATGCACGCATGGGTGATGTCCACCCTCGGCATGCAGGCCAGCTGGTACCTGCAGTTCGTGCTGACCGCGCTGGTGCTGGCCATTCCGGGCCGCCGTTTCTACCAGAAGGGGTTCCCGGCGCTGCTGCGTTTGGCGCCGGACATGAATTCGCTGGTGGCGGTGGGCACCGCCGCGGCGTTCGGCTATTCGGTGGTAGCGACCTTTGCACCGCGGCTGCTGCCGCCGGGCACGGTGAACGTCTACTACGAAGCGGCGGCGGTGATCGTCGCGCTGATCCTGCTCGGCCGCTTCCTGGAGGCCCGGGCCAAGGGCCGCACCTCTGAAGCGATCAAGCGCCTGGTCAACCTGCAGGCCAAGGTGGCCCATGTGATCCGTGACGGCCGCGCGGTCGACATCCCGATCAATGAAGTGCAGAGCGGCGACCTGGTGGAAGTGCGCCCGGGCGAGCGCGTGCCGGTGGATGGCGAGGTGGTTGAAGGCCGCAGCTACATCGATGAATCGATGATCAGCGGCGAGCCGATTCCGGTCGAGAAGCTGCCGGGCAGCAGCGTAGTGGGTGGCACGGTCAACCAGAAGGGCGCACTGACGGTGCGGGCCACGGCCGTGGGCGCGCAGACCCTGCTGGCGCAGATCATCCGCATGGTCGAACAGGCGCAGGGCTCGAAGCTGCCGATCCAGGCGGTGGTCGACAAGGTCACGTTGTGGTTCGTGCCGGCGGTGATGCTGGCCGCGCTGGCGACCTTCGCGGTCTGGTTGATCTTCGGTCCATCGCCGGCACTGAGCTTTGCACTGGTCAATGCGGTGGCGGTGCTGATCATTGCCTGCCCGTGCGCGATGGGCCTGGCCACGCCGACCTCGATCATGGTCGGAACCGGTCGTGGCGCCGAAATGGGCGTGCTGTTCCGCAAGGGCGAAGCACTGCAGCTGCTGAAGGACGCGCAGGTGGTGGCGGTGGACAAGACCGGCACGCTCACCGAAGGCCGCCCGCGCCTGACCGACCTGGAGATTGCTGCCGGCTTCGATCGCAACAGGGTTCTGGCGGCAGTGGCCGCGGTGGAGTCGCGCTCGGAGCATCCCATCGCCCGCGCGATTGTTGATGCCGCGACCGGGCAGGGCATCGCGTTGCCGGGCATGGTCGACTTCGAATCGGTCACCGGCATGGGCGTGCGGGCCAGTGTCGAGGGTGCACGCGTGGAGGTCGGTGCCGATCGCTTCATGCGCGACCTGGGCGTGGACATCACTGCATTCGCAGCATTGGCGGCGGAACTCGGCACGCAGGGCAGGTCGCCGCTGTATGCCGCCATCGACGGTCGCCTGGCCGCGATCATCGCGGTATCCGATCCGATCAAGCCGAGCACCCCGGCAGCGATCGCGGCACTGCATCGGTTGGGCCTGAAGGTGGCGATGATCACCGGCGACAACGCCGGGACCGCGCAGGCGATCGCGCGCCAGCTCGGCATCGATGAAGTGGTGGCCGAGGTGCTGCCGGAAGGCAAGGTCGAGGCAGTGCGCCGGCTGAAGGCCACGCACGGCCACGTCGCCTTCGTTGGTGACGGCATCAACGATGCGCCAGCACTGGCCGAGGCCGATGTCGGCCTGGCCATCGGCACCGGCACCGATATCGCGGTGGAATCGGCCGACGTGGTGCTGATGTCGGGCAACCTGCAGGGCGTACCGAACGCCATTGCGCTATCGAAGGCGACGTTGGGCAACATCCGGCAGAACCTGTTCTGGGCCTTCGCCTACAACACCGCGTTGATTCCGGTGGCCGCCGGCGTGCTGTACCCGGCCTGGGGCGTGCTGCTGTCGCCGGTGTTCGCGGCCGGTGCGATGGCGCTGTCCAGTGTGTTCGTGCTGGGCAACGCACTGCGCCTGCGCCGCTTCCAGCCGCCGATGGCGGATGCCGCCGTTGCGACCCACTGAAGGAGAATCGCATGAATATCGGTGACGCCGCCAAGGCCTCCAGCGTGTCGGCGAAAATGATCCGCTACTACGAACAGATCGGCCTGATTCCTGCGGCGGATAGAACGGAGTCGGGCTATCGGGCGTATTCGCAGGCCGACATCCATCGCCTGCGCTTCATCCGCCGCGCGCGCGATCTCGGCTTCCAGGTGGCCGAGATCGGCGACCTGCTGGGCCTGTGGAACGACACGTCGCGCCACAGTGCCGACGTCAAGCAGCTGGCCGAGCAGCACATCGCCGACCTGGAACAGCGCATCGAGCACATGCGGCAGATGGCCGACACGCTGAAATCGCTGATCCGCTGCTGTGCCGGCGATGAGCGCCCGGAATGCCCGATCCTGCAGCGGCTGGGTGAGGACGATGAGGCTCCGCTGCCGGTGGAAGCGGCCAAGACCGGCGCGGTGCGCCGCCGCGCACGCAAGCACTGAGTTTTCATGTTCGCATGCACTGAAAAGCCCGCCCAGTGACAGTGCAGGGGGCGGGCTCCGCTGTGGCAGAAAGCAGGGGATCAAGCAGTGCGCGGCGGGAACCCCGCATCCTTCAGCGCGGCGAACACCTGCTCCTGTGATGCGGTGGTCTGCACCTTGACCAGGCCGGTCGGCGGATCGGCCACCACACTGGCGCTGGGATCGATCTGCTGGATCGCGCGGGTCACGCTGCGCGCGCAGCCGCCGCAGGTCATGCCGTCAACATGGAATTCCATCTGTAGCTCCTTCGGTGCTCGTGAGGTGAAACCAGTGTGCACCTTCCAACGATGGCAGGGTCAAGCAGGTGGCTGAACGGTGGTGCAGGCAAATGAAAACGGCAGCCGCCTGTACCAGCGCGGCTGCCGTGGAGGACCATTCCCGACGGGGCGGGCAAGACTGCGCCGGGCCAGGCCCGGCGCTGCCTCAGAACTTCCAGTTCACGCCGAAATACAGCTGGCGCCCGGCGTACAGATTGGACAGCAGGCGGGCCTGGCTGTCGTTGCCGATGTAGCTGCGCAGCTCGGACTTGGTGGCGTTCAGTACGGCGGCGGTCACCGCCCAGTCCGGGGTGAGGTTGTAGGCCACGTTCAGGTCAAGCTGGCTGTAAGGCTTGGTGTAGGTGGTCATGCCATTGTTCAGGCCGCCGACCACTTCACCTCGACGGTTGTACGAGGCGCGCGCCAGGAACTTGTCGTTCTCGTAGAACACCGTAACGTTGGCCTGGTTCTTGGCACTGCCGACCAGCGGCGAGGAGCCGATTTCCTCGCCATCCAGCACGATCGAGGCCAGGTTGGTGTCGTTGTAGGTGTAGTTGGCCTGCACGCCCAGTCCGAAGTCGAACGTGTACTGGCCATACAGTTCCACGCCCTGCGACACGCCATCGCGGCCATTGGCCTGGGTCTCGTACTTCTGCACGGTGACCGACTGCCCGCCGACGTTCATCTGCTGGTCGCGCACCACCGGCACGGTGAAGTTGTCCACGTTCTTGCGGAACAGCGAAACACCTGCGACCGCGCCCGGCTTGAAGTACCACTCCAGGCCCAGGTCGAACTGGACCGCCTTGAACGGTTCCAGCGCCTTGTTGCTGCCCGAGCCGTACCAGCCGGGCGTGTCGGTGCCGCCGGTGACGCGGCGGTCGTTGGCGTACTCTTCGCTGATGTAGCGCAGGCCACCGGGATAGGCGATGCTGGTGTAGCTCGGGCGCGCGACCACCTTCGACGCCGCGCCACGCAGCACCAGGTTGTCGGTGATGTCCCAGGCAATGTTGAAGCTGGGCAGCACGTCGGTATAGGTCTTTTCCAGCGACGACAGGGCATACACCTTGTCGCGCACCTGCGGGTCGGGCAGGCGGACGAAGCCACCCTGGCAGCGCAGGTTCGGGTCGGCGGCCGGATCATCGCAGCTCATCGGCGCGCCGCTGGCGTTGTCGACGAAATAGTCGTTGAAGCGCTCGACCGAATCGCTGGACTGGGCGAACTGCTTGGTCCGCACCACGCGCACGCCGATGTTGCCGCGTACCCGCTCAGTGCGGAAGTTGGCCTGGAAGTAGCCGGAATAAATCTTCTCGTTGACGTCGTAGACGAAGTCTTCTTCGGTGCGGTTGTGCGAGCCACCGTAGGTCTTGTTCAGGTAGTCGATGTAGGCCGGGTAGTTGATGCCCGGGAACACGTTGGCGTTGAACGCGCCGGTGATGTTGCTGATCGGGTTGGACAGGAAGAAGCCCGGCTGCGCATCGCCTGCGGTCGGATCGCAACCGGCCTGGTAGCGGTTGTTGTCATAGTCGGACGGATCCAGGCCCGGGCACACCCAATAGGTGTTGCCGGTGTTGCGGTGGACCTTGCCATCGCGGTACTTGGCGCCGAACTGGATCGAATCCAGCCAGCCGGCCTCGAACAGCTTGGTGACGTCGGCCTGGAAGTAGTTCTGCTTGACCTCGGTCTGCATCCACGACGAATCGGTCGAGCCGGTATCGACTTCGGCCACGCCCGCCATCAACTGCTGCTGCAGGTCCGGCGAGAACTGCACCGACGGCGTGCCGGTCAGGTCCCAGGCGGTGTACTGGTTGCCGGACTGCCACTGGTTGCCAACCTTGCGGCGCGGCTTGGCCGACATGCGGAAATTCATCGACGGACCACCTTCGGACCAGGTGCGGCCGCCAGTGAACGAGGCCTTCCACAGCGGGCTGATATCCCAGTCGATGGTCAGGTCGGCGGTCTGCGACAGTGCCTTTTCCTTGCTGTATCCACCGGTGAACTGCGGAGTGGGGATGGTGCAGTCGTCCGGGCCCCAGCCACCGGGTTCCAGGCCGGCTGCCGCTGCTTCTTCCTCACTGCAGTAATAGGTCTTTCCGGCCAGCTTCTGGTACTGCGCACCCGTGACGATGCTGCCACTCGGGTCGAAATCCAGGCCGTTGAGCAGGCGGCCGCCGGCCCAGTTGCCGTCCTGGTTGTAGCGGGCCAGGTTCCACTCCGGCACCTTCAGCATGTTCTGGGTGTAGTCACCCTGCAGCTCGAAGCGGAAGTAGTTCGCGGTCATCGTGACGTTGTCGACCGGCTTGAACTGGAAGGTCAGCTGGCCGCCCTTGCGCTCGCGCTTTTCTTCCTTCACCGCGAAGTTCACCGAGGTCGGCATGAAGAATTCGCTGTAGTTCTTGCCAGCCTGGTTGTTGAAGCCGGACTGGCCCCACCAGTAGTGGATGCCATCCTGCTCCAGCAGGTTGCCGTTGGCATCGCGGGCCGTGGTGCCATTGCCGTACCACTGGTAGTCCTCGGTGCTGGCTTCCATGGTGCGGGTGGTGCGCTTCTGCTGGGTCACGCCGACGAGGACGCCGAAGCGCTCATCCTTGCTGTGCCACGAGTACAGCGCGGACGCCTGCGGATCGACATCGTGGCTGGTATCGGAGGTGGTGCCCTCCAGGTTCACGTAGCCGGAGTTGGATTCCATGTCCAGCGGGCGGCGGGTATGCAGGATGACCGTGCCGCCGATGCCGCCTTCGTCGATGCGTGCTTCCGGCGACTTGAACAGCTCCGCGCTGGACAACATGTTCGATGGCAGCAGGGTGTAGTTGAAGGAGCGCGTCGCTTCGTTGTTGGTCTCCGACGAGGCGACGAAGTTGCCG
The DNA here is from genome assembly GCF_003586545.1 of Stenotrophomonas sp. Pemsol. Lineage (NCBI taxonomy): Bacteria > Pseudomonadati > Pseudomonadota > Gammaproteobacteria > Lysobacterales > Lysobacteraceae > Stenotrophomonas > Stenotrophomonas sp. Pemsol. The sequence goes on from NZ_CP025780.1 coordinate 1,569,568, forward strand.
TTCAACTGGGTCAGGGTCAGGTCCGGCGCGAGGCCGCGCACACTGACACTCTTGCCTTCGCCACCGCTGCGGGTGATGACCACGCCGGGCACGCGCTGCAGTGCGTCGGCCACGTTCTTGTCGGGGAACTTGCCGACGTCCTCGGCGGTGATCACCTCGACCACCGCGTTGGCGTCTCGCTTCTGCTCGAGGCTCTTTTCAATGGCGTAGCGGTAGCCGGTGACCTGGACGCTGTCCAGGGTGGTGGCGTCCTGCGAGCCGGTGGAAGCGGCCTGTTGCGCGGCGGCGCCACCCGGAATGACGGCGGCGGCCAAGGCCAGCGCGATGGCCAACGACAATGCGTCCTGGCCATGCGTACGTGTTGAATGCTTCATTCCCATCTCTCCCTCTCTCATGGATTGATCCGGTGACGTGGCACGGACAACTTGAATCGATCTAATTTGAAGTGACTTTGTCGCTGTCGCCAAGCAACTGCCAGTGGCGCCGCGCGCGTGGCCTGGTACGTCCTGTTGCTGCTCCCCCAACTCCCGGCCATCGCAGCGTCGTCTTGGATCGATCTAAGCGATGGGCGGGCGATTTTTAGCACGGGTAGCCCGCAGGCGCATGCTGCTGCGCAATATGGTACTGGCGTGGCGAAGGGATGACGGTTTGCTGAAATCAGTGAAATCGTTTTCGTGCGCAGGGGAGGGTGGGTCGGCAGGGCTGCGCCCTGCACCTGCTTGAAGCGAAAGCCAAAGCCAAAGCGGCTCTGGGTTGGCTGTGGTTTGGCGGGGCGGTGTCGGATTGCGGGGACGCCGTAAACCCGTCCCTGGGGGCTTGGCCGCGGCATCCATGCCGCGGACACCCCGCAATCCGACACCGCCCCGCCTTCGACAGTTTCCCGGTGACGGTTGGATGGGTCCTGGGGACGGCATGGGGTAACGGCATGGGGTCAGATCCGTTTTCCTATGGAAAACGGATCTGACCCCGGATCGATTTCGTTATCCGTCAGAGATTCGTTGCAGATCGCGGGAATCTGTCGAAGGCGGGGTGGGTCCGGGTGCGGGGGCGTGAGCCGCATGGATGCGGCGACCGAGCTTACATGGACGTACTTGCTCTTGGCGTCCGCTGACGGGGGGCCAGATCAGTGAGCCGCATGGATGCGGCGACCGAGCTTACATGGACGTACTTGCAGCGTCCCCCGCAACCGGACCCACCCCGACTCCCCGCAGGAAACTGGCTTCTGCTGTTGCTGTTGCTGTTGCTGTTGCTGTTGCTGTTGCTCCAGCTCGTAGCAGGTGCAGGGCGCAGCCCTGCCGAACACCCCATCTCATGCTGCGCCGCAGAATGCATTCGGCTGAACCTGCATGCTCTACTTGAATCGATCTAAATTCACGGTCTGGTAGGTCGGGCGTCATTCCAGGGGGAGCTCTCTGCAGGTCAGGGCAGGGCTCAGCGGAACGGTGCTGGACGGCCCCGGCCGTCTGCCTCCGCGTCATCGACTACAGGAACCCGACATGCGTCCAGTGCCGTCTGCTCCCGCCGTCCCATTGTCCTCGCGCCCGCTGGTGCGCCTGGCCTGCCTGCTCGCGCTGTCGTCAGTGCCGGTGCTGCTGCAGGCCGCACCGGTCGCGCTGGAACGCGAGGTCAATACCTTCATCGGCAGCAAGGACGACGGCAATACGTTCCCGGGCGCGTCGGCGCCGTTCGGCCTGATCCAGGTCAGCCCGATCGGCAGCCACTATTCGGGCTGGCGCTACGACGACGAGAAGATCCGTGGCTTCGGTCATTCGTTCATTTCCGGCGCCGGCTGCTGGGAGCAGGGTGGCCAGGTGTCGGTGCTGCCGGTGACCGGTTCGATCGGTCCTGGCGGCGATTTCGATACCGGCAATGCCAAGCAGTTCGACCACAAGGCCTACGCATCGACCTACACCCACGATGGCGAGGTCGGCCAGGCCGGCTACTACAAGGTGCGCCTGACCAGCTACGGCGGCATCGATGCGGAAGCCACCGCGCGCACCCGTGCCGCCGCCGAGCGCTACACCTTCAGCCAGCGCAGCGGCGATGGCCACGTGCTCGTCAATGTCGGCCAGGCCAACGAGCGCCATTCGGTGATCGGCAGCGTGGTCGATGTGGTCGGCGATCGTGTGGTGGAAGGCAAACTGGTCACCAAGAGCTTCTGTGGCGGCCACCAGTACACCACCTGGTTCCGCATCGAGTTTGACCGTCCGTTCAAGGCGCATGGCACCTGGGGTGAGGGCGGTGGCCTGCCGGGCGCGCGCCACAGCATGGAAGGCGAGCAGAAGCCGAACGGCGCCTGGCTCAGCTTCGACCTGGCCAAGGGCCAGTCGGTGACGGCGGTCAGCGCGATCTCGCACGTGGATGCCGAAGGCGCGCGCACCAACCTGCGCGCAGAAGGCATGCAGAATGGGGTGCTGCTCGGCTTCGACCGCATGCGTGCGCTGTCCCAGCAGTCCTGGCGCGAGCAGCTGGGCCGGGTGCGTGTTCAGGGCGGCACTGCCGACGACCGCGCGGTGTTCTACAGCGCGGTCTATCACGCACTGCTGCAGCCGATGACCGGCAACGACGCCGACGGCCGCTACCGCGGTTATGACGACGGTATCCACCGCGCCGATGGCTGGACCTATTACGAGTACTTCTCGCTGTGGGATACCTACCGCGCGCAGAACCAGTGGCTGGCGCTGACCCGCCCGGACGTGGCGCGCGACATCGGCCGTACCCTGCTGGCGATCGACGAACAGGTCGGTTGGCTGCCGCGCTGGGGTTATGCCAACTTCGAGACCAACATCATGACCGGCGATCCGGTCACGCCGTTCATGGTCGACCTGTGGCGCTTCGGCGCGCTCAAGGGCCGTGAATCGCAGGCCTGGGATGCACTGCGCCGCAATGCCTTCGGCACGCCGCCACTGAACTCGCGCATGGCCGGACGCTCCGGCAACCCGACCTACCTGGACAAGGGCTATGTGGCCTACGACCGCGCGTTCCCGTCCAAGGGCATGGATGTCGATCCACACCATGGTGGTTCGGCCACGCTGGAATATGCGCTGGCCGACTGCGCGCTCTCGCAGATGGCCGATGGCCTGGGCCATGCGCAGGATGCGGCGACGCTGCGTGAGCGTGGCCGCAACTGGCGCAAGGTGTGGGACCCGCAGGTGCGGGATGCCGAGACGGGTTTCACCGGCTTCCCGCGCCCGCGCACCGAGGATGGCCAGTGGTACACGCCGGCCGATGGCCACTACAGCCCGCGTTCGCACCACGGTTTCCATGAGGGCACGGCGTGGCAGTACCAGTGGCTGGCGCAGCAGGACGTGCCGGGCCTGGTCGAAGCGATGGACGGCCGCGAACAGGCCGGTCGCCGCCTGGATGCGTTCTTCGCGATGGACGCGCTGCAGGCCGATCCGCTCAATGCCGCCCGCAAGGCGTGGGTGGTGGGGCCGTACAGCTACTACAACCAGTTCCGCTACAACCCGAACAACGAGCCGGACCTGCACTCGCCGTGGCTGTACACGCTGATCGGCCAGCCGTGGAAGACCGCCGCCGTGGTGCGTGCCGCGCAGCAGTTGTTCACCAATGCCCCTAATGGCGTGACCGGCAACGATGACCTCGGCACGATGTCGGCCTGGTACCTGTTCAGCGCCATCGGCGTGTACCCGGCGGTGCCGGGCAGCGGCCAGTTCCTGCTGCACACGCCGCGCTTCAGCAAGGTCGAAGTGGATATGGGCAATGGCCGAACCCTGCGCATCGACGCGCCGGGAGCCGATGGCCGCCGCCTGCAATACGTGCAGGGTGTGCGGGTCGACGGCCAGGCGCATGCACCGGTGTGGTTGGACTGGGACCGCCTGCAGCAGGGCCCGCGCCTGCAGTTCGCGCTCGACGCGAAGGCGCCGGAGCAGGGCTGGGGCACCGCGGTGAAGGACCTGCCGGTGTCCTGGTGCGCGGCACCGGGCAGCCAGCTGCGCTGAGCCGGACTGTGCCGTTCGCGCTGACCCAGCGAACGGCACGGCACGACACGGCCCTGATCCATTAGGCTTGAGCCTCCAGCGGAGTCCGGGAAGACGATGAACGACAACGGCAACAGTCCCAGCAAGCGCGCCGGCAAGGCGGTGACGGTGACCGACATCGCGCGCGCGATCGGCGTGTCACGGGCAACCGTGTCGCTGGTGCTGCGTGGCAGCCCGCTGGTCAACGTCGATACCCGCGCCAAGGTCGAGGCCGAACTGCGCCGCCAGCGTTACGTCTACAACCGCGCGGCGGCCAACCTGCGCCGTCGTACCTCGTCGAGCATCGCGCTGGTGATCAACGATCTCTCCAACCCGTTCTTCGCCGAGTTCGCATCGGGTGTGGACGAGGCGTTGGGCGGGCGTGGCTACGTGACCCTGCTCGGCAGCACGGGTGAATCGCCGGAGCGGCAGCAGGCGGTGCTGTCCACGCTGATGGAGCACACCCCGGCCGGCCTGATCCTGTCGCCGGCCGAGGGCAGCGATACCGCACAGCTGCGGCAGGCACTGGGTGCCAATGCCAACGTGCTGCTGTTCAACCGCGAACTGGCCGGGGCCGACTGGGACTTCCTGACCCTGGACAACCAGCACGGCGCCTATCTGGCCACGCGCCACCTGATCGAGCGCGGGCACCGCCAGATCGCGTTCTTCGGGGGCCACGCCGCATCCAGTTCCTGCCACCAGCGCCGCGCGGGTTTCCAGCAGGCGCTGGCTGAGGCCGGTCTTTCGCTGCCGCCGGGCTGGATGATCGAGTCGGCCCCGAACCGCCTGGAAGCGGCAGCGCGCACCGATGAACTCTTCGCCGACGGTCATCGGCCGAGTGCGGCGGTCTGCTACAACGACACCGTCGCGCTGGGCCTGATGCTGGGCTTGAACTCGCGCGGCATCCGTCCGGGCGGCGATTTCGCCGTCACCGGCTTCGATGATATTTCCGAGGCGGCGGTGGCCGTACCGCCGTTGACCACGCTCACCGCCGACCCGCGCGAGCGTGGCCGCCAGGCTGCGGCGCTGCTGCTGCAGCGGCTGGACGAACCCGACGCGCCGCCTCGGCGCACGGTCGCGCCGGTGCAGTTGCGCATCCGCGAAAGCAGTGCCGCACGACCGAACTGATTCCTTCCGCATACCCCTTCCACGCAACAACGACCTTCCGCGCATCGAGGCGCGTACCGCATGCCGATCTCCGCAACGCCCCGTCCATCGGGTTCTTCGGGCAACGCACCCGCCGTCACCAACGGCAAGGCGTTGGCTGTCGTGACCACGATCTTCTTCATGTGGGGCTTCCTGACCTGTCTCAATGACATCCTGATCCCGCACCTGAAGGCGGTGTTCGAACTGAACTACGCCAAGGCGATGCTGGTGCAGTTCACCTTCTTCGGTACTTACTTCCTGATGTCGCTGCCGGCGGGCCGCCTGGTGGCGGCGCTGGGCTACAAGAAGGGCATCGTGGCTGGACTGGTGATCGCCGGCATTGGCGCGCTGGGCTTCTGGCCGGCGGCCGAACTGCGCGTGTACGGCGCCTTCCTCGGTGCGTTGTTCGTACTGGCCACGGGCATTACCGTGCTGCAGGTCGCCGCCAACCCGTACGTCGCGCTGCTGGGCCCGGAACAGACCAGTTCCAGCCGCCTGACCCTGGCGCAGGCGCTGAACTCGCTGGGCACGGCCATCGCGCCGATCTTCGGCGGCATGCTGATCCTGTCCAACACGGTCAAGAGCGCTGACGACATCGCGGCGCTGCCGGCCGCCGAGCAGCTGGCCTACCGTGCCGCCGAGGCGCAGGCCGTGCAGGGACCGTACGTGGGCCTGGCCGTGGCGCTGGTGCTGCTGGCGCTGTTCGTGTTCCTGTTCCGCCTGCCGGCGCTGAGCGACGCCACCGAGCAGGCCGACCAGGGCCACCACCACAGCTACCTGGATGCGCTGCGCAAGCGCCACCTGCTGCTGGGCGTGCTGGGCATCTTCTTCTACGTCGGCGCTGAGGTGTCGATCGGCAGCTTCCTGGTCAACTACCTGTCGATGCCCAACATCGGTGGCTTCAGCGAACAGGAAGCCACACACTACGTGTCGGCCTACTGGACGATGGCGATGATCGGCCGCTTCGCGGGCTCAGCGCTGCTGGCGCGCTTCTCGCCCAGCCGCCTGCTGGCGATCTTCGCGCTGGTCAACGTGGCGCTGCTGGTCACGACCATGCTGAGCTCCGGCAACATCGCGCTGTACTCGGTGGTGGCGATCGGCCTGTTCAACTCGATCATGTTCCCGACCATCTTCGCGCTGAGCATCGAGCGCCTGGGGCCGCTGACCAACAAGGGCTCCAGCCTGCTGATCATGGCCATCGTCGGCGGTGCCGTGGTGCCGTACCTGCAGGGCGTCCTGGCCGACCACATCGGTGTGCAGGCCAGCTTCATCCTGCCGCTGCTGTGCTACGGCTACATCATTTTCTACGGACTGGTCGGCGCGCGTACGCCGGCCTCCGCAACGCAGGGAGGCTGAGTCCGGAATGGGTGCCATCGTTTGCTTCGGCGAAATTTTGATCGATCTACTAGCGCAGCCGCCGGCCTCGGCCGACACGCCGCGCGCCTTCCTGCAGTACGCCGGTGGTGCACCGGCCAACGTTGCCGTTGCGGCCGCACGGTTGGGTGCGAAGACGCAGTTCGTCGGCACGCTGGGCCGCGACATGTTCGGCGACTTCCTGGCCGACAGCCTGGTCGAGCACGGCGTGGGCACGGATTACATCGTGCGTACCGATGCGGCCAAGACCGCACTGGCCTTCGTCGCACTGGATGCCAGCGGCGAGCGCAGCTTCAGCTTCTATCGCCCGCCGGCAGCCGACCTGCTGTTCCGTGACAGCGACTTCCAGGCGGCGTGCTTCGACAGCGCACAGTGCTTCCATGTCTGTTCCAACAGCCTGACCGAAGCGGCCATCGCCGAGGCGACCTTCGCCGGCATGGATCGTGCGCGCGCGGCTGGTGCGGTGGTCAGCCTCGACCTCAATCTGCGTCCGGCGCTGTGGCCGGCGAACGAGGACCCGACACCGCGCCTGTGGCAGGCGCTGGAACGCGCCGACCTGGTCAAGCTGTCGCGCGAGGAGCTGGACTACCTGGCCGCGCCGCTGGGTGCCGATGGCGAGGCAGCGGTACTGCGGCGCCTGCTCGCTGCGCGCGGGCGCTGGGTGATCGTCACCGACGGTGCGGCCACGCTGCACTGGTACACGCGCGACAACCACGGCACGGTCACAAGCTTCCGCGTGGCTACCGTCGACACCACGGCGGCTGGCGATGCTTTCGTCGGTGGCGTGCTGGTTGGGCTGCTGGAGCGCGGCGGCGCCGGTGCCGGTTTTGCCGCCTTCTGCCAGGACCCGGAGGCGATCACCGCCACGCTGCGCTTCGGCGCCGCGGTCGGCGCGCTGGCTGTTACCCGCAAGGGCGCGTTCGCCGCGATGCCCTCGCTCGATGAAGTGCAGCAGCTGCTGCAGGCCCAGGACATTACCGCATGAGCACCTCCCCCGACTTCCGTTCGCCCGCGTTCCTGCGCGCGCATATCGCCGACACGATGGCGTTCTACCACCCGCGCTGCATCGACCCGAACGGTGGCTTCTTCCACTACTTCCGTGACGACGGCAGCATCTACGACGCCAACCATCGCCATCTGGTGAGCAGCACGCGTTTCGTCTTCAACTACGCGATGGCCTACCGCGAATTCGGCAACGCCGAATACCGTGAGGCGGTCGAGCACGGCGTGCGCTACCTGCGCGAGGTGCACCGCAACCCGGCCACCGGCGGTTACGCCTGGACCCTGCGCGACGGCAAGGTCGAGGATGACATGAACCACTGCTACGGCGTGGCGTTCGTGCTGTTGGCCTACAGCTGCGCACTGAAGGCCGGTCTCGAACAGGCCCGCGCATGGATGGACGAGACCTGGCAGCTGCTGGAAGCGCGCTTCTGGGAGCCCCAGCACGGCCTCTACAAGGACGAAGCCGATGGGCAGTGGAACTTCACCGGCTACCGTGGCCAGAACGCCAACATGCACATGTGCGAGGCGATGCTGGCCGCCTTCGAGGCCAGCGGCGAACAGCGCTATGTGGAGCGCGCGCTGCAGCTGGCCGACAACATGACCCGCCGCCAGGCCGCCAAGGCCTGTGGCCTGGTGTGGGAGCACTACGATTCCAACTGGGAGATCGACTGGGACTACAACCTGGACGACCCCAAGCACCTGTTCCGCCCGTGGGGCTTCCAGCCGGGCCACCAGACCGAATGGGCCAAGCTGTTGTTGATCCTGGACCGCCATGTGCAGGTCGACTGGCTGGTGCCGACCGCGCAGCACCTGTTCGACGTGGCCGTGGCGCGCAGCTGGGACGAGGCGCGGGGTGGCCTGTACTACGGTTTCGCGCCGGAGTCGCGCCGGCAGCCGGGCATGGATGGCGCCCCGATCGGTGGCGACAGTTTCGTCTGCGACGACGACAAGTATTTCTGGGTGCAGGCGGAGACGCTTGCGACCGCCGCACTGATGGCCAAGCGTACCGGCGATGACCGCTATTGGCAGTGGTACGAGCGTATCTGGGCGTATTCGTGGGAACACTTCGTCGATCACCGGTACGGCGCCTGGTTCCGCATCCTCGATGCCGACAATCGCAAGTACAGCGACGAGAAGAGCCCGGCCGGCAAGGTGGATTACCACACCATGGGTGCGTGTTACGAAGTGTTGAACGTGGTGCGTTGAGGTTGGTGCGCCGGGCATGGCCCGGTGCTGCCGTGAGCTGGACTTGCAGGTAGCGCCGGACCATGCCCGGCGGAAAGACAGGAGCATCCCATGCATCGCCTTCCCCTCGTTGTCCGCCTGCTCCTGCTGCTGATCGCGGCGTCCGCCTTCCCGGTCGCTGCCACGCCGCTGCAGGCACAGTGGGAGTTCCGTATGCTGCCCGGCGACGCGCAGGGCGCCGCTCATCCAGGTCTGCAGCAATGGCGGGCGGCGACGGTGCCGGGCAGCGTGCACACCGACCTGCTGGCTCACGAACTGATCCGTGATCCGTATATCGGCGCACCAGAGGCCGAACTGCAATGGATTGGCCTGGCCGCCTGGGAGTACCGCGCCCGCTTCGACGTGGATGCGGCGACGCTGGCCAAGCCCAATGCCGAGCTGCGCTTCGACGGTCTGGATACCTACGCCGACGTCAGCCTCAACGGCAAGCCGCTGCTGCGCGCGGACAACGCGCACCGGACCTGGCGCGCGCGCGTGAATGGGCGCCTGCGGGCCAGGGACAATGAACTGCAGATCGTGTTCCGTTCGCCTATCCGCACCCTGCTGCCGGGCGTGCAGGCAATGCCGCACAAGATCGCTGGCAACTACCCGTCGCCGTATGGCGATGAGCCGAAGGACGCGATGGTCGGCAACTTCGTGCGCAAGCCGGCCTACCACTTTGGCTGGGACTGGGGGCCTCGCTATGTCACCGCCGGCGTCTGGCGCGGGGTTGACCTGCAGGCCTGGGAGGCTCACCGCCTGACCGATCTTGCGGTGCGTACAGATGCATTGAGCGCGGAGCAGGCGAAGCTGGCCGTGCTGCTGCAAGTGGAGCAGGGCGCGGCGGCGGGCTCGGCCGTGGTGAATGTGGATGTGCGCGATCCGCAGGGCCGCAACGTGGCCCAGGTGCAGCGCACGGTGCTGCTGAAGCCCGGCCAGAACAGCATCGAGGTTCCGGTTGAACTGGCCGATCCGCGGCGCTGGTGGCCAGTCGGCCACGGCGCGCAGGACCGCTACACGGTGCAGGCCCGCCTGGACCAAGGTGGCACGCCGGAGCTGGCGCGCGAGCAGCGCATCGGGCTGCGCACGGTCGAACTGCGCCGCGAGGAAGACCGCAAGGGCGGGCAGAGCTTTGCCTTCGTCATCAACGGCGTGGAGATCTTCGCCAAGGGCGCCAACGTCATTCCGTTCGATGCCTTTCCCGCTCGCGTCGATGCCGCACGCCTGCGCCAAGTGCTGACGGCCGCGCGCGACGCCAACATGAACATGCTGCGCAACTGGGGCGGCGGCTACTACGAGGACGACGCGTTCTTCGACATCGCCGACGAACTGGGCCTGCTGGTCTGGCAGGACTTCATGTTCGGCGGCGGCATGCAGCCGGGCTACGATCCGGCGTTTCGTGCCAACGTGGTGGCCGAAGCACGCGACAACGTGCGCCGTCTGCGCCATCACCCCAGCATCGTGCTGTGGTGTGGCAACAACGAGGAAGAAACCGCATGGAAGGACTGGGGCCACGGCCGCGACCTGAAGGCGGCCAACCCGGCATTTGCGGCGAAGGTCTGGCAGGGCTACGTCGACCTGTTCGGCAACGACCTGCGCCAGGTAGTGGGCGAGGAGGGGCTGGGCGTGCCGTACTGGTCCAGCTCACCGAGCAACGACCTTGACGAGAAGGCCAACGATTCAACGCGTGGCGACAAGCACTACTGGCAGGTCTGGGGGAATCCGGCGTTGCCGGTGCAGGCCTACCTGCGCGAGACGCCGCGCTTCATGTCCGAGTACGGGCTGCAGGCGTGGCCGTCGGTGGCGACAGTGGACCAGATCGCCACCCGTGCCGAACAGCGCATCGACAGCCCGGTGATCCGCGCGCACCAGAAATTCATGGCCGGCGAGGGCAACAGCCGCCTGCTGCACTACATCGAACTGGGTTACGGCACGCCGAAGGACTTCGAGGACTTCGTCTATCTCAGCCAAGTGATGCAGGCCGATGGCATCGCACTGGCGGCGCTGCATCATCGCGCCTCGCGGCCATACACGATGGGTTCGCTGTACTGGCAGCTCAACGATGTCTGGCCCGGCGCCTCGTGGTCCAGCGTGGACTATTTCGGCCGCTGGAAGGCGCTGCACTTCGCCGCGCGGCGTTTCTTCGCGCCAGTGACGGTGGCAGCGCTGCGCGACGAGGGCAGCACGCGGGTGCGCCTGATCAATGATGGCGCCTCACTGGAAGCGCGCTGGCGTCTGCGGGTGATGGACGTGGAGGGAAAGGTGCTGCGTCGTCGCGAGGAAACGGTGACGTTGGTGGCGGCGGGTGTCACCTCGATGGGCGATTTCAGCGATGCAGAGCTGCTGGCCGGTGCCGACCCGACGCGTACGGTGGCGGTGTTCGAGTTGCTGCAGCAAGGCGACGTGAGCGCGCGGCAGGTGGTCGGTTTCGTTGAGGCCAAGGACCAGCTGTTGCCGCGGCAGAAACTCAAGGCCACGTTGTCCATCGAAGGGGACCACTATCGTCTGCGGCTGGAAAGCGCGGCGTACGTGCGCGCGGCGTGGATCGACTTCGGCGCGCTGGATGTGCAGGTCGAAGACAACCTGCTGGACCTGCTGCCGGGCGAAACACGTGATATCGCGGTGCGCGGCCCGGTGGATCTGGTTACCCTGCGCGAAGCGCTGAAGGTGAAGACCCTCAACGACCGTTGAGGGGTTTCCCGCTTTGGTAGGTGCCAACCTTGGTTGGCACACCAGCAGCATGCCAACCAAGGTTGGCACCTACCATTTTGCTTACAGCTGGATCTGCTGGAAATTCTCGACCCGTTCGTGGCCGTTTGCGGCCTGGCCGGTACGCGGCATCGGGTAATCATCCAGGCGATCGATCAGGCGGGTCTGCAACCCGGCTTCGCGGGCGGCATCCAGTTCTTCCACCACATCGGACAGGAACAGGATCTCGCCGGCCGGTACGCCGATGGCCTGCACGATGCGGCGGTAGCTGTCGGCCTCGCGCTTGCCGCCGACTTCGGTATCGAACCAGCCCGACACCAGCGGGCTGAGGTCGCCGGCGTCGCTGAACCCGAAGAACAGCTTCTGCGCCGGCACCGAACCGGAGGAGTACACGTACAGCGGCAGGCCGGAAGCGTGCCAGCCCTTCAGCACCGGCGCCACTTCCGGGTAGAAGTGCGCGGTGTAGTCGCCACGGCGGTATCCTTCGTCCCAGATCAGCCCCTGCAGCGCCTTCAGGGCGGTGTGCTTGCGGTCCTGGTCGATCCAGCCCTGCAGCGTCTCGGCCACCAGATTGTCCTGGCAGGCACCGCCGATCTCGGTAGCCACCGCGTCCAGCCAGCGGCGGACTTCAGGCTGCTGGCCATGCTCGGCGACAAACGCGGGCAACGCCTTGCGCGCATAGGGGAACAGCACGTTCTTGACGAACGAGATGCTGCTGGTGGTGCCTTCGATGTCGGTCAGGATGACGCGGGCTTGCATGGATCAGGACGCCTGGGTGGGTACGTAACGAGGGAACTTCTGCGCGATGTCGGTGCCGGTGAAATGGCCGACCCAGCCGTCCGGCTCGGTGAAGAAGCGGATCGCCACGAAGCTGGGTTCCTCGCCCATGTCGAACCAGTGGGTGGTGCCATCGGGCACGGCGATCAGGTCGTCCTTCACGCACTCGATCTCATAGACCTTGTCACCCACGTGCAGGGTGAACAGGCCGGAGCCGGCGACGAAAAAGCGCACCTCGTCTTCCTTGTGGAAGTGCTCGTCGAGGAACTTTTTCCGAAGCTCGGCGCGGTTCGGGTTGTCCGGGGCGATCGAGGCCACGTCCACGCTCTTGAAACCGCGCTCGGCCACCAGGCGGTCGATGTCGGCGCGGTACGCGGCGAACACTTCCTCCTGGCTGGCGCCCGGTGCGACCGGCGCGGTGGCCTGCCAGCGCTCGAAGGTGACGCCGATCTTCTGCAGCTCGGCAGCGATGACCGCGCCGTCCTGGGTGTCCAGCAGCGGCGATTCGGGGCGGATGTCGTCGTAGATGCGCAGTCGGCTCATGGCGGCAGCTTGAACGTCTCGGGGGGAGGACAGGGTAGCAGGGTGGGCGCAGGATGCAGATTCCGGATCGGCATCTGCACCTGTGCGCCGGTTCAGCCGCGCAGCCTGCGCAGTTCCAGTTCGCAGTGGAACAGGAATTCGAAGGCTTCGAGGTGACGGCGCGCCTCGGCCATGTCGCGGCCCCAGGCGTACAGGCCGTGGCCATCGATCAGATAGCCCCACAGGTTCTGCCGGTCGAGCAGGTCATCGACCTGCTTCGACAGCACGTTCATGTCCTGGGTGTTGGCGAATACCGGCACATCGATGGCCATCTCATGGGTACTGTTGCCGGCGAAGGCCTTCAACAGCTCGTAGCCTTCCAGGCGGACATGACCCTGCGGCGCGTACAGGCGCGAGGCGATGGTCTGCACCGGCGAGTGCGTATGCAGCACGCAGCCGACGTCCGGGAAGCGGCGGTACAACTGGGTGTGCAGCAGGGTCTCGGCGGACGGGCGCAGCGGACGGCCGACGGCCTGGCCGTCGAAGTCCACCACCATGATGTCGTCCTCGATCAGGCGGCCCTTGTCCTTGCCGGACACCGTGATCGCGGCGTGGCGATCGTCCAGGCGGTGGGAGAAGTTGCTGCTGGTGGCCGGGGTCCAGCCGGCGTGGGCCAGTTCGCGGACGTTGTCGATCAGCAGCTGGGCCAGTTCGCTCAGGCGCGCGGTGTCGTAGGGGAAGGTGGGGGCGTTCATGCCGACGATTTTACTGGATTCGGCCAACGGCTGAGCCCCTCGTGGCTGGCCGTATAGAGCGGTTCATGGGCGGGGCGGGGCAGGTGGGCCGTGCAGGGGACGCTGCAAGTACGTCCCTGTAAGCTCGATGGCGCCATTCATGGCGCCAACGCCCCTACACGGCCCACCCGCCCCGCCTCTGACAGGTTCCGGTGTACGGCCGGCCACGGAGTGAAGAAGGAAAAGCGAAAAGGGGGGCGCGGCGCTGCGCTTGCTCGGAGCCGAGCATGGCTCGGCTCTACAGGGAATTCATCGACCGGAGAGAATTCATCTCTCAGACGCAATTCATCCACGCATGGCGTGGATCTACCGGACGTGCCAGGAGACTGTCGGAGGCGGGGAGGGGGGAGGTTGCGGGGGCGTGAGCCGCATGGATGCGGCGACCGAGCTTACAGGGATGTACTTGCAGCGTCCCCCGCAATCTCCCCCCTCCCCGCCAAACCCTCAGTCCAGCTGTTGCTGTTGACGTTGCGCCAGCGGGTGCAGGGCCGCAGGCCCTGCAATGCAAAAAACCCTACTTCACACGCAGGCGGCTGTGCCTGAAGCCGTAGCAGAAATAGATCACGAAACCGACGAAGGTCCAGACGCCCATCAGCATCCAGTTGTGCATCGTCATCGCCGACAGCAGGGCAAGGCAACTCAGCACGCCCAGGCTGCAGATCAGCCAGGCCATCGGCATGCGGAACGGGCGCGGCAGGTCCGGCTGGGTGCGGCGCAGGATCAGCACGCCGGCACACACCGCCGCGAACGCGATCAGCGTGCCCATCGAGGTCAGCTCGCCAAGGATGTCCAGTGGGAACAGCGCCGCCAGCAGCGCGATGCCGATGCCGGTGATCACCGTGTTGATGTGCGGGGTGCGGTACTTCGGGTGGATCCTGGTGAACACCGGCGGCAGCAGGCCGTCGCGCCCCATGATCATGAAGATGCGCGGCTGGCCGATGATCATCACCAGTACCACCGAGGACAGGCCGACCAGCGCGCCGACCTCGACCACCCAGCGCAGCCAACCCAGCTGCGGATGCGCGGCCACCGCGGTCACCACCGGTTCGTCGGTGCCCAGCAGCTGGAACGGCACCAGGCCGGTCATCACCGCGGCCATCGCGATGTAGAGCACGGTGCAGACCACCAGCGACAGCATCATGCCGATCGGCATGTCGCGCTGCGGGTTCTTGGATTCCTGCGCCGCCACCGAGACCGCCTCGAAGCCGATGTAGGCGAAGAACACCATCGCCGCGCCACGCAGCACGCCTTCCATGCCGTACTTGCCGGGGCCTTCGTTGGCGGGGATGAACGGCGTCCAGTTGCTGGTGTCCACGTACTTCCAGCCGACCACGATGACCAGCAGGATGAGGCCGGTCTTGAGCACGACCATCGCCATGTTCATTGCCGATGACTTGCTGATGCCGACGTAGCACAGCCAGGTCAGCAGCAGTACCAGCGCAGCGGCCGGCAGGTTGGCGATAGCACCGGTGGGGCGCAGCTGTGCGTCCAGTGGCGCACTGACCAGCGCCGCTGGCAGATGGATGTCGAACTGGCTGAGCAGGCTGAGGAAGTAGCCGGTCCAGCTGACCGCCACCGCCGACGCAGAGACGCCGTACTCAAGCACCAGCATCCAGCCGATGAACCAGGCCGACAGTTCGCCGAAGGTGGCGTAGGTATAGGTATAGGCGCTGCCAGAAACCGGCACCATCGAGGCGAACTCGGCGTAGGCCAGCGCGCAGAAGGCGCAGCAGATGGCGGCCAGCACGAACGACAGCATGATCGCGGGGCCGGCGTGATTGGCGGCGGCCTGGCCGGTGATGACGAAGATGCCGCCGCCGATCACGGCACCGATGCCGAGGGCGGTCAGGCCCCAGGGGCCGAGGTGGCGGCGCAGGCTCAGGCCGTTGGCGTCTTCATGGGCGGCATGCGGGTGCTTGGTGGCCCACAGTTGCTTGAACATGTGTGGTGGTCTTGTCGAAGCGCGCCGTGTCTGGCGCGCGGGGAAAACGGACGGGCCGGCACAGGGCCGGCCCGTAGGCGGATCAGGGTGACTTGGCCAGCTTGCTGTTGCGCATGCCATAGCCGAGATAGATCAGCATGCCCAGCACGGTCCAGCCGACGAACAGGTGCCAGTGCACCACGAACGCCTGCCAGAACAGGAACAGGCAGGCCGCAGCGCCAAGCGGGCAGATGATCCACACCGCCGGCACGCGGAACGGGCGGTGGATCTCCGGCTTGGTATAGCGCAGCACCAGCACGCCGATGCAGACCGTGGCGAAGGCCAACAGGGTGC
Organism: Stenotrophomonas sp. Pemsol; assembly: GCF_003586545.1. Lineage (NCBI taxonomy): Bacteria > Pseudomonadati > Pseudomonadota > Gammaproteobacteria > Lysobacterales > Lysobacteraceae > Stenotrophomonas > Stenotrophomonas sp. Pemsol. The sequence continues at coordinate 1,585,371 of NZ_CP025780.1, forward strand.
CCATCGACACCAGTTCGCCCAGCACGTTCAGCGGCACCAGGCCGGCCAGTGCGGCGGCGATCACGCCGACCACGATCGTGGCCCAATAGGGGGTGCGGAAACGAGCGTGGACCTTGCCGAAGAACTTCGGCAGCAGGCCGTCGCGGGAAATGGTGTAGGCGATGCGGGTCTGGCCCATCATCATCACCAGCACCACCGAGGACAGGCCGGCGATGGCGCCGATCTCGACCAGGGTCTTCAGCCAGGACAGGGTCGGGTAGGGCTCCAGCGCGGTGGCCACCGGCTTGTCGGTGCCCAGCAGGTGGTACGGCATCATGCCGGTCAGCACCGCGCAGACGATGATGTAGACGATGGTGCACACGGCCAGCGAGCCGAGCAGGCCGATCGGCATGTTGCGCTGGGGATCCTTGGTTTCGCCGGCGGCGGTGGAAACCGCGTCGAAGCCGATGTAGGCGAAGAACACGATAGTGGCCGCGCGGAAGATGCCGCTCCAGCCGAACTCACCCGGCACGCCGGTGTTTTCCGGAATGAAGGGCTGCCAGTTGGCCGGATCGATGTGGGCCGCGCCGATGCCGATGAACAGGCAGATGACGGTGACCTTGATCGCCACGATGATGGCGTTGACGAACGCCGACTGGGTCACGCCCACGTACAGCAGGCCGGACACCGCCGCCACGATCAGCACCGCCGGCAGGTTGAACAGCTTGCCGGAAGAGACGAACTCGCTGCCGGTCCAGGCGATGGGCGCGGCGCTGAGCAGGTCCGGGAAGGGCATGTGCAGCGTGGTGGTGATGAAGCTGATCAGGTAGGCCGACCAACCCACCGCGACCGACGCCGAGGCGAACAGGTACTCCAGCACCAGGCACCAGCCGATGAACCAGGCCATGCCCTCGCCGAGGGTGGCGTAGGAGTAGGAGTAGGCACTGCCGGAGACCGGCATCATCGCCGCGAACTCGGCGTAGCACAGGCCCGCCAGGGCACAGGCGAAACCGGCCAGCACGAAGGACAGCATCACCGCCGGGCCGGCGTGGTTGGCCGCGGCCTGGCCGGTCAGCACGAAGATACCAGCGCCGATCACCGCACCCACGCCCAGCAGGATGAGGTGTTTAGCCGTGAGGGTCCGTTTCAACGTGGCTTCGCCGTCCAGGCTGCCTTCGATGGGTTCGCCGGCATCGACGTGCCCGGCCGGCTGGACCGGCTTGACCCTCAACAGAGCTTTCAGCATGCAGTACTTCCTAATGATCGGATGGGGTGGGCCGCCGATACGTTGCCGGCAACCTTGAATGGTGAAGGCCGTGCGAACGGCCCGCTGTACCTTAGCCAAAGCTGAAGCCAACGCACAAGCGCAATCGCAACAATGAACGGCGATAATGAGCAGTATTTTTCCGAACCGCCCCCATTCATGCGCCAGACCGCCGAAACCCTTGCCGTGCTTGACGATCGCCTGCGCGGCCTGTTGCGGGACTATGCCCGCCGCGAGCCCGCCCACGACGCACTGGCTGCCGAATTCGGCACATTGCTGGACGATCCAGAAGATCCGTTCCGTCGCGAACGGCTGGCCGGGCATTTCACCGCCAGCTGCTGGCTGGTCAGTGCCGACGGCCAGCGCCTGCTGCTCACCCATCACCGAAAGCTGCAGCGCTGGCTGCAGCTGGGCGGTCACGCCGACGGCGACCGTGATCTGGCGCAGGTGGCGCTGAAGGAAGCCGAGGAGGAGTCCGGGCTGAGCGGCCTGGTACTGGAAGACCCGGCCATCTTCGATCTGGACAAGCATTGGATTCCCGAGCGCAAGGACGTGCCGGGGCACTGGCACTACGACGTGCGTTTCGTGATCCGGGCGCTGGGTGGCGAGGCCTTCGTGCTCAGCGAGGAATCGCTGGACCTGGCCTGGCGGCCGGTGACCGAAGTCGCGGCCGACCCGGAGTCGGATGAATCCATGCAGCGCATGGCGCGCCGCTGGCTGGCACGTTGAAAAAAGGGGACGGAGGGGATTAAGTCGTTAATGCATAAACGACTTAATCCCCTCCGTCCCCTTTTTACCTAGTACAGGATGCGCGTCCGCAGCGTGCCCGGAATCGCGGCCAGCTCGTCGCGCACGGCGGCGGCCTGTGCCTCGCTGGCGGTGATGTCGATCACCACGTAGCCCACCTTCGGGTCGGTACGCAGGAACTGGCCGTCGATGTTGACGTTGTGGCGCGAGAAGATCTCGTTGACCCTGGACAGCACGCCCGGCACGTTCTGGTGGATGTGCAGCAGGCGCAGGCTGTCTTCGTGTTCGGGCAGGGTCACTTCCGGGAAGTTGACCGCCGACAGGGTGCTGCCGTTGTCGCTGTAGCGCACCAGCTTGGCTGCCACTTCCACGCCGATGTTGTCCTGCGCTTCCAGCGTGCTGCCGCCCACGTGCGGGGTCAGGATCACGTTGTCGTGGCGGGTCAGCGGCGACTCGAAGATATCGCCGTTGCCCTTCGGTTCGACCGGGAACACGTCCAGCGCGGCACCGCCGACGTGGCCGCAGGCCAGCGCAGCATCCAGCGCATCGATGTCGACCACGGTGCCGCGCGCGGCGTTGATCAGGTGCGCACCCTTGCGCATCTTCGCCAGCTCCGTGCTGCCGATCATCCACTGCGTGGCCGGCGTCTCCGGCACGTGCAGGGTGACGATGTCGGCGCGCGCCAGCAGGTCGTCCAGGCTGGCCGCGGCACGCGCATTGCCCAGCGCCAGCTTGGTTTCCACGTCGTGGAAGATCACCTGCATGCCCAGCGATTCGGCCAGCACGCCGACCTGGGTGCCGATGTGGCCATAACCGATGATGCCCAGCGTCTTGCCACGCACTTCATGGCTGCCGCTGGCCGACTTCGACCAGCCGCCGCGATGGCATTCGGCGTTCTTCTGCGGGATGCCGCGGGTCAGCATGATCGCCTCGGCGATCACCAGCTCGGCCACGCTGCGGGTATTGGAATAGGGCGCATTGAACACCGGGATGCCGGCCAGTTCGGCCGCATCCAGGTCGACCTGGTTGGTGCCGATGCAGAAGCAGCCCACCGCGATCAGGCGCTTCGCCTCGGCCAGCACCTCGGCGCTGAGCTGGGTGCGCGAACGGATGCCGACAATATGTGCCTCGGCGATGCGCGCCTTCAATTCGTCCTCGGGCAGCGCCTTGGTGTGTGCCTCGATCTGGCTGTAGCCGGCGGCGCTGAACACCTCCACGGCGGTCTGGCTGACCCCCTCCAGCAACAGCACGCGGATATCCTGCTTCGGGAACGAGGTCTTCTTCGGCGACATGGGGCAACACGGCCAGTGGGACAGGGGCCAACCACTATGCCAGATCACGGCGCTCATGGTGCAGTGCGCAATTGGTTGCATCCGTAGCTATCTGCCTGTCTGCAGGGCTGGACGCTGGCGCGTGCCGCTGGCACGCTTGCCCGTTCTTCACGCCCCGCGCTGGACCGTCATGACCGATTCCCGCATTGCCTCGCTGCAGCAGGCCTGTCCCGGCCTGAAGCTGAAGACCGACCCGGCCGACCTGGAGCATTACGGGCGCGACTGGACCCGGCGCTGGACGCCGGCGCCGCTGGCGATCGCACTGCCGGCCACGGTCGAGGAGGTACAGGCGGTGATGCGCTGGAGTGCCGCCGAGGGCGTGGCGGTGGTGCCGTCGGGCGGCCGCACCGGCCTCTCGGGTGGCGCGGTGGCGGCCAACGGCGAGCTGGTGCTCAGCCTGGAGAGGATGAACAGGGCGCTGGACTACGACGCGGTCGATCGCACACTGGTGGTGCAGGCCGGCATGCCGCTGGAGGCCGTGCACAACGCCGCGCTGGACCACGGCCTGATCTACCCGGTGGATTTCGCCGCGCGCGGCTCGTGCACGATCGGCGGCAACATTGCCACCAATGCCGGCGGCATCCGAGTGATCCGCTACGGCAACACCCGCGAGTGGATCGCCGGGCTGAAGGTGGTCACCGCCAGTGGCGAACTGCTCGAGCTCAACAAGGGCCTGATCAAGAACTCCAGCGGCTATGACTTCCGCCAGCTGCTGATTGGTTCGGAAGGTACGTTGGGGGTGATCGTCGAGGCGACGGTGAAGCTGACCGATCCGCCGCCGGCCAGCAACGTGATGCTGCTGGCCGTACCCAGCTTCGAAGTGCTGATGCAGGTGTTCGCCGCGTTCCGCGCGCGCCTGCAGCTGCAGGCCTTCGAGTTCTTCACCGACCGCGCGCTGGAGCATGTGCTGGCGCACGGCGCGCAGGCGCCGTTCGACGAGGTGCACCCGTACTACGTGGTCACCGAGTTCGCCGCCAACGACGAAGCGCAGGAAGCGGCGGCGATGGCGGCCTTCGAGGACTGCATGGGCAACGGCTGGGTCAGCGACGGGGTGATCAGTGCCAGCGACGCCCAGGCCGCCCAGCTGTGGCGCCTGCGCGAAGGCATCACCGAATCGCTGGCGCGCTACAAACCCTACAAGAACGACGTCTCGGTACGGATCTCGGCGATGCCGGCGTTCCTGGCAGAGACCCAGGCACTGATCGGGCAAGCCTACCCGCACTTCGACGTGGTCTGGTTCGGCCACATCGGCGACGGCAACCTGCACATCAACGTGCTCAAGCCCGACGACACCAGTGACGCCGATTTCGTGGCGCAGTGCGAGCACGTCACCAAGCTGCTGGCGCAGGTGCTGGCGCGTTTCGATGGCAGCATCTCGGCCGAGCATGGCATCGGCCTGGTCAAGAAGGGCTACCTGGACAGCACCCGCGGCCCGGCCGAAATCGCGCTGATGAAGGCGGTCAAACGCGCGTTCGATCCTCAAGCGCGGCTGAATCCCGGCAAGCTGTTCGACGCCTGAGCCGGGCAAATCCTTCACGCACCCGTTACGCTCCACGCATCCTCACAACCGGCTTCGAACCGATGACCCGTAAGCTTCTGCTGCTCGCCCTGCTGTCCCTGCCGCTGGCCGGCTTCGCTTCCAGCTTCGCCGGCACCTCGGCCGGTTCGGCCACCGGCGCTTCCTCCGGCTCCTCGGGCAGCAGCTCGGGTGATGACAAGGTGGTGCTGGCCGCGCGCGACGATGCCGCTGCGTTCGTTGCCAGCGACGGCCAGATCCGTGGCGCCCGCCTGCAGGCCGCGCTGGTCCACCTGCGTGAGCAGAGCGCCACCGCACAGCTGCAGAGCGACCTGGAACTGGCCCGCGCGCTGCTGGCCCGTTGATCCGGCCTTCGGGTAGTGCCGGCCGCTGGCCGGCAACTGCATGACATCTGCACGGAACGCCGCCACGCTTGGCGTGGCTCTACTGCTGACCGCCCACGTCGCGCCTGCAGCTGAACGCCTGCAGCTTGATCCGTCCGGTCTTGATCCGGCACAGCAGCGGCTCGCCAGCCAGACCCTGGCCGACGTGCAGTCACTATTGCCGGACGGCCTGCTGGCTGCGTTGCCGGCGCAGGTGCGGGTGCGCTGGACGGATGACCTGCCGGCCGATGTGCATGGCCGCACCTTCGCTGGCCGTATCGCGCTGCGCCGGAGTCTGCTGGGCGACAGTGCGCCGGGCGCCCGGCGCGCACGCCGCAGCGCGCTGGTACACGAACTGACGCACGTCGCCGACCGTGGCGGTGCGAACTGGTCGCAGAGCATGCGATGGCGTGACCTCGCGGGTTGGCAGCGCAAGCCCTGGCATCTCGGCCGTGGCGACAACGACTTCCGTGACCGCAGCCCCGATGCGTATGAACTGAAGGACCCGGCCGAGTACCTGGCAGTGAACGCCGAGCATTTCGTGCTCGACAGCGAGTTCGCCTGCCGGCGCCCGGCACTGGCGCGGTGGTACCAGGCCCATTTCGGAACTCCGCCATCGCTGCCGCAGTCGCACTGCGCGACCGCGTTGCCATTGCTGCAGGCCGAATCGGAAGAGGGGGCGGCATCGCTGCTGCAGCTCGACCCCGCGCGTGTCTACGCCGTGGAGTACCTGTTCGCCGAAGGCAGCGCGCAGCCGATGAGCCGCTGGGGCCACAGCATGCTGCGATTGGTGATCTGCAGGCCCGGGCGCGCACCGGGGCCGGACTGCAGGCTGGATCTCGAACACCACCGCGTGCTGTCCTTCCGCGCGTTCGTGGGCGACGTGCAGATATCCAACTGGCGCGGCTTGACCGGCGGCTACCCGTCGCGGCTGTTCGTGCTGCCGCTGCAGCAGGTGGTGGACGAGTACACCAAGGTCGAACTGCGCGGCCTGCAGTCGCTGCCATTGCGGCTGCAGCGCGATGAGATCGCCAGCCTGCTCGAGCGCACCGCCCAGGTGCACTGGAGCTATGACGGGCGCTATTACTTCGTCAGCAACAACTGTGCGGTGGAGACCGCCAAGCTGCTGCAGGCCGGAGTGCCGCGGCTGGGCGAGGCCGGGCTGGCCCAGCTGAGTCCGCGCGGTCTCAAGCGCCGGCTGGCGCGGCTGGGCATGCTCGACGAGCGGGTACTCACGGACCGCAACACCGCGCAGGCACAGGGCTATTACTTCGCTTCCGCGCGCGACCACTACCAGCAGTTGTTCACAGTGGCGGCGACCCAGCTGAGCCTGCCCGCCCGCGATGTGCGCGGCTGGTTGAAGCTGCCGGCGGAACAACGGGCACCGTGGCTGCTGAAGGGCGACCTGCGCGCCAGTGCCGGCCTGCTGTTGCTGGAACAGGCCGCACAGCGGCGTGCCGAGCTGCGGGCACGCGATGTGCTCAAGCGGCAGCTGCTTGCTGCTGCGGACAGCGCGGAAACCCGCAGCCTGCGCGGCCTGCTGGCGCAGAGTGGGCAGTGGTTGCGCCCAGGGACGCTGCTGCAGGACGGCGGCTATGGGTTGCCTCTGGGCGACGAGCAGGTACTGCTGTCTGCGGCCGTGACCACTGCCAGTGCGCAGGCGGTACCGGCATGGCAGGCATTGCGTGTGCAGCTTCGCCAGCAGTTGCCGGCGCGGCAGCGTGAGGAAATGGATGCGATCGACGCCAATCTGGCCGCGCTGGGGGCACACCTGCGCACGCAGGCCGCTGGTCCGGCTACTGGCGCGGCAGTTCGATGACGAAACGGCTGCCGCCGCAGCTGCCGGGCGTGCAGTAGGCATGGCCGCCATGTGCATCGGCGATGGCCTTGACCACCGCCAGGCCGAGCCCGCTGCCACCGCCCTGGCGCGAACGTGAGCCGTCGGCGCGCATGAACGGAGTGAAGATATCGGCATGCAGTCCCGGATCAATGCCCGGGCCTTCATCCTCGATGGCCACCTGCACATGGCCCGGCGTGTCATGGACAGCGATCCGCACCTTGCCTGGGCTGGCATAGCGACGGGCGTTTTCCAGCAGCGCCAGCAGCGCCTGGCGCAGGCGCGTGGGATCACAGTGCGCGTTGTGTTCCTCGCGGCTGGTTTCCAGCTCCAGCACGAAGCCCGCAGCGCGGAACTGCGGGTCGACCAGCGTCATCACCGAATGCACCTCGGCCACCACGTCGGTGCGTGCGCGACGCACGTCCAGCCGTGCGTTGTCGGACAGGCTCAGTACGCGCAGATCTTCAATCAGGCGGGACAGCCCTTCGACCTGGGCGAGCAGGCTGCGGAACTGCGACTCGTCCGGATGGAACACGCCCTCGGCCAGTCCCTGCAGGCGGCCGCGCAGGATCGTCACCGGAGTACGCAGCTCATGTGCGATGGCCGCATGCCACATCGCGCGCTCGCTCTCCATGTGCTGCAGGCGGCGCGCCATCGCATTGAAGTCTTCAACCAGGGTCGCCACTTCGCCCGGCGAATTCTCCTCGACGCTGGCGCGGGCCCCGAGGTCACCGCTGGCGAGGGCACGCACGCTGTCCACCAGCGAATTCAACGGCGACAGGATGCGGTGGGCGAGGCGGAACGAGGCGGCGATGGCCAGCGCCAGGCCGGTCAGGATCACGCCCACCATCCATGCAAGCTCCGGCCCGGTCGGCAACCAGCTTTCCGGCTCTTCGGTACTGCCGGGGAAGAACTCGACCAGCACCGCGTACAGCAGCCACGACGACAAGATCATCATCACGATGACGCCGATCACCATCAGCGACATCGAGACGATGATGTGGCGGCTGAGCCCGGAACGGCGCAGTCGGGCCATCAGCGGTCAGCCATCAACCGGTAGCCGACGCCGCGCACACTGGCCGGAACATTGACCATGCCCACTTCGTCCAGCTTGCGGCGCAGCTTGCTGACATGGCTGTCGACAGTGCGCTCCAGCGCTTCGCTTTCCGGCAGGCATTCGTGCATCAGCTCGCTGCGGCTGAAGATGCGGGTCGGTGCCAGCGCCATGCAGTGCAGCAGCTTGAACTCGGTGAGCGTGAGCAGCACTTCGTGACTGTAGCCTTCGCCCTCCACGTGCACGGCGTGGGTGGCCGAGTCGATCAGCAGCGGGCCGACGCGCAGCGCAGTGGGCGCGTCCACGCGCGAGGCGCGCAGCGTACGCCGCAGCACCGCGCGCACACGCGCCGCTACCTCGGCCGGGTTGAACGGCTTGACCACGTAGTCGTCGGCACCCATGCGCAGCGCGGTCAGCTTGTCGAGGTCCTGGTCCAGCGCGGTCAGCATGATCACCGGCGTCTCACCACGCTGGCGCAACTGGGTCAGCACGCTCCAGCCATCCAGGCGTGGCAGCTGTACATCGAGCAGGACCAGGTCGGGGCGGGCGCTGCGATGCAGGTCCAGTGCGCTGTGGCCATCGGCCGCGCGCAGCGTACGCAGTCCTTCGCGTTCCAGGTAGGCGCTGAGAATATCGGCGATCTCGGCCTCATCCTCGACGATCAGGACGAGAGCGGCGAGGGCGGGGGAGGCATGCATGCAGGGGCGGGGCCGTAAGGTGCTTGCCTCCATCGTATCTCCACAGTTCCTCCATCGAAACCCCATCATTGCCACGCACACTGCGCGCTTCAGAACCTATCCGCCGCCTGCGCGGCATTGTGCACAGCAATGAGAACCTTCAGGACTCCGGTCGCGTTGATCGCGGCCCTCGCCCTGGCCATGACGGCCTGCTCCACCCCCGAAGCCACTCCCGAAGCCGCACCGCGTGTCAGCGTGATCACCGTCGGCCCACAGGTGGTGCAGCGTGACGACGAACTGCCCGGCCGCGTGGCCGCCGTGCGCACCGCGCAGATCCGTGCGCAGGTGGGCGGCATCGTGCAGCGCCGGCTGTTCGACCAGGGGGCCGAAGTGAGCGCCGGCCAGGCCTTGTTCCAGATCGACCCGGCCGCGTTCCGGGCCGACGTCGATTCGGCACTGGCTGCCCTGCAGCGCAGTGAGGCCGCGCTGGGCCGCAGCCGCGTGCAATCGCAGCGCCTGCATGCGCTGGCCGCCGCACAGGCGGTCAGCCAACAGCATCGCGACGATGCCAGCGCCGAATACGAGCAGGCCCGTGCCGCAGTGAACGAAGCGCGCGCGATCCTGTCCCGTCGCCAGCTCGATCTGCGTTACGCGACGGTCAGTGCACCCATTGCCGGCCGTATCGACCAGGCGCTGGTGACCGAAGGTGCGCTGGTCGGCGTGGCTGATGCCGAGCCGATGGCGGTGGTGCAGCAGATCGACCAGGTCTACGTCGATGTGCGCCAACCGGCGGCGCAGCTGGAGTCGCTGCAGCGCAGTGCCGCCGGTGGCGGCGAGCTGCCGGTGACGATCATCGGTGCCAGCGGCAAGCCACTGCCCGAACGCGGCCAGCTGCTGTTCTCCGGCATCAATGTCGATGCGCGAACCGGTGATGTCATCCTGCGCATCCTGGTCGACAACCCTCAGCGGCAGCTGCTGCCCGGCATGTACGTGCGCGCGAGGGTGCCACGTGGCGCGCCCGCCAGTGCATTGACCGTGCCACAGCAGGCGGTGCTGCGCAGCGCCGGTGGCCAGGCCTATGCCTGGGTGATCGGCGGCGACGGCAAGGCGGTGATCCGCACGCTGGAAGTGGACGGCAGTGTCGATCGCCAGTGGCTGGTGCGCACGGGCCTGAAGGCCGGCGAGAAAGTGGTGGTCGAGGGCCAGGAGCGCCTGCAGGAAGGCGTGGTGGTCGATGCGCGCGACTGGCAGATGCCGGTTGCCAGCGCCGGTGCAGTACAGGCCGGCAGCAAGGGCTGAGCCTGTTCCGGGCCGGTCCCTCCAGGAAAATCCAACATGGCACGTTTCTTCATCGATCGCCCGGTGTTCGCCTGGGTGCTGGCGATCTTCATCATCCTGGCCGGCGTGCTGGCGATCCCGCGGCTGGCGGTGGAGCGCTATCCAGCAGTCGCCCCGCCCAGCGTCAGCATCTATGCCAGCTACCCGGGTGCCAGCCCGCAGACGCTGAATGATGCCGTGGTTGGCCTGATCGAGCGCGAGCTGTCCAGCGTCAAGCACCTGCTGTACTTCGAGTCGTCGGTGGACACGTCCGGCGAAGCGTCGATCACTGCCACCTTCAAGCCCGGCACCAATCCGGAGCTGGCGCAGGTGGACGTGCAGAACCGGATCAAGGCGATCGAACCACGGCTGCCGCGCAGCGTGCGCCAGAACGGCCTGTTCGTGGAGGCCGTTGATTCCGGCTTCCTGATGCTGGTCGGCCTGCGTTCGCCCGATGCCAGCGTCAGCGAGGCCGCGCTGGGCGATTTCATGGCGCGCAACATCATCGAAGAGCTGCGCCGTATCGATGGCGTCGGCCGCGTGCAGTTGTTCGGTGCCGAGCAGGCGATGCGCGTGTGGCTGGACCCGACCCGGTTGACCGGCTACGGCCTGACCATGGGCGATGTGGCAACCGCGATCGAGCAGCAGAATCTGGAGATTTCGCCAGGACGCATTGGTGACTCGCCGGGTGTTCCAGGCCAGCGCATCACCGTGCCGCTCAGTGCCGACGGCCAGTTGTCCACGCCCGAACAGTTCGCGGCGATCGTACTGCGTGCCGGCGCCGACGGTTCACGGGTGGTGCTGGGTGATGTCGCCCGCGTCGAGCTTGGCGCGCAGAGCTATGCCTGGGGCACCCGCGAGGACGGCCATCCAGCCACCGCCGCCGGCGTGCAGCTGCGCCCGGGCGCGAACGCGGTGCGTACCGCTGCGGCGGTGCGTGAGCGCATGGCTGAGCTGGCGCCCCTGCTGCCGCGCGGGGTGGAAGCGAGCATCCCGTTCGACACCGCGCCGTTCGTGAAGATCTCGATCCAGAAGGTGGTGCAGACCCTGCTGGAGGCGATGCTGCTGGTGTTCGCGGTGATGTACCTGTTCCTGCAGAACTGGCGTTACACGCTGATCCCGGCGTTGGTCGCACCGATCGCGCTGCTGGGTACGTTCGCGGTGATGCTGGCGCTGGGCTTCTCGATCAACGTACTGACCATGTTCGGCATGGTGCTGGCCATCGGCATCATCGTCGACGACGCGATCGTGGTGGTCGAGGGCGTGGAACGGATCATGGCCGAGGAGGGCCTGCCGCCGCGCGAGGCCACCATCAAGGCGATGCGTGAACTGACCGGCGCAGTGATCGGCATTACCCTGGTGCTGACTGCGGTGTTCATCCCGATGGCGCTGGCCAGCGGTTCGGTGGGCGCGATCTACCGCCAGTTCACCGTGGCGATGGCGGTGTCGATCCTGTTCTCTGCGCTGCTGGCCCTGAGCCTGACGCCGGCGCTGTGCGCGACCCTGCTGCGCCAGGCCACCCACGGCCATCACGGTCGCGGCGGGCTGTTCGGCGCCTTCAACCGGGGCTTCGAGCGGATGACCGGGCGTTACCAGCGTGGTGTGGCGTCGGTGCTGCAGCGGAGCGGGCGGGTGATGGGCGTGTTCGCCGCGCTGGTGGCGGCGTTGCTGCTGGGCCTGCACTGGCTGCCGGGTGCATTCCTGCCGGAAGAAGACCAGGGCTATTTCATGACCTCGATCCAGCTGCCGGCCGAGGCGACGGCCGAGCGTACGCTGGCCGTGGTCGAAGCCTACGAACGGCACGTGGCCTCGCGTCCGGGCATCGGCTCCAACCAGTCGATCCTCGGCTACAGCTTTTCCGGTTCCGGCCCGAGTGCGGCGCTGACCTACACCATGCTGAAGGACTGGGGTGAGCGCGCAGGCGCAACCGCGGCCGGTGAGGTGGAGGCCGCGCAGCAGGCGATGGCCACGGTTGCCGAGGGTGAGGTGATGAGCGTGATGCCGCCGGCCATCGACAGCCTGGGTCGTTCCTCCGGCTTCTCACTGGCCCTGCAGGCGCGTACCGGGCAGGGCCAGGCCGAACTGCGCGCAGCCCTGCAGCAGCTGCTGAAGCTGGCCGAAGCCAGCCCGTTGCTGTCGGAGGTGCATGCCGATGGCCTGCCAGCCGGCACCAGCGTGCGGCTGGAGATCGACCGCGCCAAGGCCGAGGCGATGGGCGTGGGCTTCGAGCACATCAGCAGCACGCTGTCGGCGGCCATGGGCTCGCAGTACGTCAACGACTTCCCCAACAAGGGACGGCTGCAGCAGGTGATCCTGCAGGCCGATGCGCCGCACCGGATGGAGCTGGAAGACGTGCTGAAGCTGTACGTGCGCAACAGCGAGGGCGGCATGGTGGCGTTGTCCGAGCTGGTCACCCCGCACTGGACCGAGGCGCCGTTGCAGCTGCAACGCTATCTTGGTTTCCCGGCGCTGAACCTGTCCGGCGCCCCGGCCTCTGGCGTGTCGACCGGCCAGGCCATGGCGGAGATGGAGCGGTTGGCCGAAAAGCTGCCGTCCGGCTTCGCCCTGCAATGGACCAGCCAGTCGCTGCAGGAGCGTGAGTCGGGGGCGCAGGCGCCGTGGCTGCTGCTGTTGTCGATGCTGGTGGTGTTCCTGGTGCTTGCCGCGCTGTACGAGAGCTGGTCGATTCCGTTGGCGGTGCTGCTGGTGGTGCCCCTGGGCCTGCTTGGCGCGGTCGCCGCGGTGTTGTTGCGCGGCATGCCCAACGACGTGTTCTTCAAGGTCGGCATGATCACCGTGATCGGGCTGTCGGCGAAGAACGCGATCCTCATCGTCGAATTCGCGCGGCAGCTGCAGCAGCAGGGGCGCGGCCTGGTTGAAGCAGCGCTGGAGGCGGCGCGGCTGCGCCTGCGTCCGATCGTGATGACCTCGCTGGCGTTCGCGCTGGGCGTGGTGCCACTGATGCTGGCGCAGGGCGCGTCGAAGGAAACCCAGCAGGCAATTGGAACCGGCGTGTTCGGCGGCATGGTCAGTGCGACCGTGCTGGCGGTGTTCTTCGTGCCGGTCTTCTATGTAGTGGTGCAGGGCGCGCGGCAGTGGATCGCACAGCGCCTGCGCAGGCGCCGGCCGATGCCGGGAGGAACCGTGGATGGAACGGAACATCGTTGAAGATCTGCATGAGCAGCAGTTGATGGCGCTGGAGCAGCGCCTGTGCGCAGCGCTGCTGGATAACAATCACGATGCGTTGAACGCGCTGGTATCGCCGGCCCTGTTCCTGATGGACGGCCACGGTGGCCGCATGCTCGATCTGCCGTGGCTGGGTGATTGGTTGGCCGGTGACCTGCAGGTACGAAGCCTGCAGCTGCACGCGGTGGAAACGCTGCTGTGTGGCCGTCTGGCGTTGCTGTCCAGCGACGTGCGGATGTCGGTGTGGCGGCAGGGCCGGGAGCGTGAACTGAAGCTGCGCCTGTTGCGGGTCTGGACCTGCAGTTCCGGCGGCAGTGGCGCGCAGCTGCTGTCGATGGCGGTGCTGGCCGCATGAGTGCGGTCAGGCCGTTTTCAGGCCCTGCTCACCGCGAGGTGGTAGGGTCGAGCATTCCTGTAGTGTCGACAAGGAGTCGAGCCATGCGTGTAGTTCCCAGTCTGTTGGCAGCCTCCCTGGGGTTGGTCCTGGCCGCGTGCCAGCCGGCCCAGGCACCCGCGGCGGGCAGCAATGACCCCTCGCCTGCCACGCCGAAGCCGAGCGCCAACACGGAAGGTGGCAGCGAGACCGCCTACCAGTGTGGTGATCTGAGCGTGCGCGCGACCTTCAATGGCGAGGATGCTGCCACGGTGGTGATCGGCGAGCGTAGCTTCGCCATGACCTCCGAGCGCGCGGCATCCGGCGCCAAGTACAGCGATAGCCTTGGCAACAGCTTCTGGACCAAGGGCAGCGATGATGGCCTGCTGAGCCTGAAGGGCGAGCCGGATCGCGAGTGCCATGCGGTGGAAGCTGCCGAAGGCGATGGCAGCGCCGGCAATGCCGCGTTCCGTGCCACCGGCAATGAACCCGGATGGCTTGCAGTCGTCGATGGCGATATGCCGGGCCTGCAGGTGGAAGTTGACTATGGCGAGCGCCGCTTTGACGTGGCCAAGCCAACCAAGGGAGCCGACGGCTGGAGCGGCAAGGCGTCCGATGGTACCGACGTCAAGCTGAGTTTCCAGCGCACTACCTGCCAGGACGATATGAGCGGGGAGGCGTTCGAGGCGAAGGTGATGCTGACCGTCGGTACCCGCCAGTACCACGGCTGCGGCAATTTCGGCGCGAAGCAGCCGTAAGTTACCTGTAGAGCCGAGCCCACGCTCGGCTGCAGTACCTGTCCAACCCACCGCAGCCGAGCACGGGCTCGGCTCTACACAACTACTGTCAGCGATGCGCTGCTTGCTGCCTGCGGCGAACTTGCCGCAGGCAGCGATCGGCAGGCGATCGGCGCAGGGTGCTTAGTCGGCACGGCCGGCGAATTCGCCGGTGGCGGTGTTCACCAGCACGCGCTCGCCATTGACGATGTACTCCGGCACCATGATCTCGATGCCGGTGTTGAGCTTGGCCGGCTTCGGGCGCTTGGTGGCGGTGCCACCCTTCAGTTCCGGCGGCGTCTCGATCACTTCCAGCACCACGGAGGCCGGCAGCTGGATCGCCACCGGCTGCTCGTCGATCACCTGCACGTAGATGCCGGTCAGGCCGTCGGTGATGTAACCGGCGTCATCGCCGATCACGTCCGCATCCAGGGTGTACGGGGTGTAGTCCTCGTCATCCAGGAACACGAAGGCATCGCCGTCCCTGTACGAATAGGTGGACTGGCGGCGCAGCAGTTCGACCTCGACCAGGTTGTCGTCGGCATCGAAGCTGGCGTCGAGCTTGTTGCCGCCCGGCACGCTGTACATGATGAAGCGGAAGCGGACGTTGCCGCCGCGACCCTGCGGCGAGCTGCGCTCGATGTCGCGGATCTGGTACACGCCGTTGTTGTACTCGACGACGTTGCCCTTCTTGATGTCGTTGGCTTTCATGGTGATCTAGGTCGTTGGGGGAGGGCGCCGTCCCGGCGCCCGGGGGAATCACTTCGGAGCGAGGCGGGTAGCGCCGTCCAGGCGGATGGTCTCGCCGTTGAGGTAGGTGTTGCCAAGGATGAAGCCGACCAGGCTGGCGAAGTCTTCCGGCTTGCCCAGGCGCGACGGGAACGGGATCGAGGCGGCCAGCGACTGCTGCACGGCTTCGGGCATGCCATCGACCATCGGCGTCCAGAACACGCCCGGGGCGATGGTATTGACGCGGATGCCGAAGCGCGACAGTTCGCGCGCCATCGGCAGCGTCATCGAGACCACGCCGCCCTTGCTGGCGGCATAGGCGGCCTGGCCGATCTGGCCTTCATAGGCAGCGATGCTGGCGGTGTTGATGATGACGCCGCGCTCGCCGTCGGTGCCGGCCTCGTTGTGCTGCATGCGGTTGGCCGCGGCCTTGGCCACGTTGAAGCTGCCGACCAGGTTGACCATCACCGTGCCCTGGAAGCCGGCCAGCGGCATTGGGCCTTCCTTGCCCAGCACGCGGCCGGCGCCGAGGATGCCGGCACAGTTCATCGCCACGTTCAGGCCGCCGAGGAATTCGTGGGCCTGGTCGATGGCCGTTGCAACCGCCGCTTCATCGCTGACGTTGACGTTGAAATAGCGGGCCTTGTCGGCACCCAGTCCGGCGACGGCGGCAGCGCCCTTGTCATCGTTGAGGTCGAACAGGGCCACCTTGCCGCCCTGGGCGACGAGGTGCTGGGCCACGGCCAGGCCGAGGCCGGAGACGCCGCCAGTGATCACGGCACGTACGGAAGACAGCTGCATTGAACGGTCCTGCAGGTTCGAGAACCGCCGATTCTAACGGAAGCGGCGACCGTCGCCGTTGTGCACTGCGCCGCCCCGGCAGGAGCGGCGCAGCGGGGTGCTCAGCCGGCCGCTGCGAGCGCCTGTCCGGTGCGGCTGGCGGTGGCACGGCCGAGCAGGCCGGCCAGCCAGCGGCCGGTCTCGGCCAGTGCCGGCAGGTCCACGCCGCTGTCCAGGCCCAGGCCCTGCAGCAGATAGACCACATCCTCGCTGGCGACGTTGCCGCTGGCGCCCTTGGCATACGGGCAGCCACCGGCGCCGGAGACCGCGCTGTCGACCACGCGCACGCCTTCTTCCAGGCAGGTGGCGATGTTGGCGATGGCCTGGCCGTAGGTGTCGTGGAAGTGCACGGCCAGTGCCGTCATCGGAATCTCGGCGGCAACCGCCTGCAGCATCGCCCGTGCCTTGCGCGGGGTGCCGACGCCGATGGTGTCGCCCAGTGAGATTTCGTAACAACCCATCTGGTGCAGGGCGCGCGCCACCCGCACCACGTCGGCCAGCGGCACCTCGCCCTGGTAGGGGCAGCCGAGTGCGGTGGAGACATAGCCGCGCACGCGCACGCCATCGGCGGCGGCGCGGCGCAGGATCGGCTCGAACCGGGCCAGCGATTCGTCGATGCCGGCATTGGTATTGGTACGGTTGAAGGCCTCGGAGGCGGCGGTGAACACCGCCACTTCCTCCACGCCCACCGCACGGGCGCGGTCGTAGCCCTGTTCGTTCGGCACCAGTACCGGGTAGTGCACGCCCGGCCGGCGCTGGATGCCGGCATAGACCTCGGCGGCGTCGGCCAGTTGCGGGATCCACTTCGGGCTGACGAAACTGGTCGCCTCGATGCTGCGCAGGCCGGTGGCCGACAGGCGGTTGATCAGTTCGATCTTGTCGGCGGTGGACACCGACTGCTTTTCGTTCTGCAGCCCATCACGCGGGCCGACCTCGACGATGCGGACGTAATCGCTCATGCGGCTGCCCCATCGGACGGACGGTGGCAGACCGCTTCGATGTTGTTGCCGTCCGGGTCGAGCACGAAGGCGGCGTAGTAATCCGGGTGGTACCACGGGCGCAGGCCCGGGGCGCCGTTGTCGCGGCCACCGGCGGCGAGAGCGGCGGCGTGGAAGGCGTCCACCTGCGCGCGGCGGGTGCAGGCAAAGGCCACGTGCACGCCGTGACTGGTGGTGCCGCCATTGCCGAGCCAGAAGAACGGCTTGCCGTCGCTGCCGAAGCCGATGTGGTCGTGGTCACCGGTTTCTTCGGCGCTCACTTCCATCACGACGTCGATCTGCAGCGGCGCCAGTGCCTGCAGGAAGAAGGTCCTGCTGCGCGCCAGGTCGGCGCTGGTCAAACCAAGATGATCGAGCATGTTCAGGCTTCCGTGACCCAGTGGGGGGCGCGCTTGTCGAGGAAGGCGCCCAGGCCTTCCTGGCCCTCGGCGGACACCCGCAGGCGCGCGATCAGGGCGGCATTATCCCGATCCAGCGCGTCGCGGTCATGGCTGTCGCGGACCTGCCGCACCAGCTGCTTGGCGGTGGACGAGGCGATCGGGCCGGCCTTGTCGAGCAGGGCCAGCTGGCGTTCCAGGGCTTCGTCCAGGCGTTCGGGCTCGACCAGCTGGTGGACCAGGCCGATGCGCAGCGCGGTGTCGGCATCGAAGTGCTCGCCGGTGGCGAACCAGCGCCGCGCCTGGCGCGGGCCGATGGCCTCGATCACGTAGGGCGAGATCACCGCCGGCAGCAGGCCGAGGCGGCTTTCGGTCAGGCCGAAGCGGGCCGAGGTGCTGGCGATGGCGATGTCGCAGCAGGCGACCAGGCCGACGCCGCCCCCGAAGGCGGCGCCATGGACCCGGGCCAGGGTCGGCTTGGGCAGCTCGTCCAGGGTGCGCATCAGCCGCGCCAGGGCCAGCGAGTCCTCGCGGTTGTCGGCCTCGCTGGCGGCGGCCATGCCGCGCATCCACTGCATGTCGGCACCGGCCGAGAAGGAAGCGCCGTGACCGGCGACCACCACGGCCCGGACCGAATCATCGCCGCCGGCGGCTTCCAGTGCGGCAGTCAGCCGGGCGATCAGGCTGGCGTCAAAGGCGTTGTGCAGCTCCGGCCGGTTCAGCCAGAGGGTGAGGACAGCGCCACGGCGCTCGATCTGCAAAGCATCGTTCATGGGATTCCAGGGTCACTCCATACCTGTATGGATCATAGCGGGCCATTGGTCATGGGCCATGACGCGACGCGGGAATGTTAGAATCGAGAACCATTTACATCCAGCAGAGAACACGCTAGATGACGCTGTCCGAACTGCCGCTGCACACCTCGGCCGTGGTCGAGTCCGTGCAGGACCTGCATGCCAACGATGCCATTGCCCGTCGCCTGCGCGAGCTGGGTTTCGTGAATGGCGAGGAAGTACGCTTGGTGGCCAAGGGCCCGGTGGGGGGCGAGCCGCTGCTGGTGCAGGTCGGGTTCACCCGGTTCGCGCTGCGGATCAGTGAAGCCAAGCGCGTCGTGGTCGACGCTGCCAGCCAGGAACGACGTGCATGACCGCCACTGTCTCCGCCTCACCGCTGCGCATCGCGCTGGTCGGGAACCCCAACAGCGGCAAGACCGCGCTGTTCAACCAGCTGACCGGCAGCCGGCAGAAGGTCGCCAACTACACCGGCGTCACCGTAGAGCGCAAGGAAGGTCGCCTGCGCGCGCCGTCCGGCCGCGAATTCGCCGTGCTCGACCTGCCGGGTGCCTACAGCCTGCATCCGGCCAGCCTGGATGAGGCGATCACCCGTGACCTGTGCCGGGGCTTCTACCCGGGCGAAGCTGCGCCGGACGTGCTGCTGTGCGTGATCGACGCCACCAACCTGCGCCTGCACCTGCGCTTCGCGCTGGAGCTGCGTGAGCTGGGCAAGCCGATGGTGGTCGCCCTGAACATGGTCGATGCGGCCCAGCGCCGTGGCATCCAGGTGGACGTGGCCGCGCTGGAGCGCGAGCTGGGCGTACCGGTGGTGGAGACCGTAGCGGTGCGCAAGCAGGGTGCCAAGGCCCTGGTCGAACGCCTCGATGCGATGGTGCCGCACCTGGATGCACCGGTGCTGGGCCCGGAAGGTGGCATCGACTACCACGCCAAGGTGCGCGAGATCCTGTCGGTCGCCGTGCGGATGCCGGCGCGGACCGCGAAGATCGACGACGCGCTGGACCGCTGGCTGCTGCACCCGGTGTTCGGGCTGATCAGCCTTGCAGTGGTGATGTTCCTGATCTTCCAGGCGGTGTACGCCTGGGCGACGCCGTTGATGGATGGCATCGAGGCTGGCTTCGCCTGGCTCGGTGCTCTCGTTGGCAGCGTGTTGCCGGAGGGTCCGCTGGCCAGCCTGCTGACCGATGGCATCATCGCCGGCGTCGGTGGCGTGGTGGTGTTCCTGCCGCAGATCCTGATCCTGTTCTTCTTCATCCTGGTGCTGGAGGAATCCGGCTACCTGCCACGTGCGGCGTTCCTGCTCGACCGCATGATGGCCGCCGCCGGCCTGTCCGGCCGCTCGTTCATCCCGCTGCTGTCCAGCTTCGCCTGCGCGGTGCCGGGCATCATGTCTACGCGCAGCATCCAGGACCCGCGTGACCGCCTGGCCACCATCCTGGTCGCACCGCTGATGACCTGCTCGGCGCGCCTGCCGGTGTACGCCCTGCTGATCGGTGCGTTCATTCCGCAGAAGACGGTGTGGGGGGTGTTCAACCAGCAGGGCCTGGTCCTGTTCGGCCTGTACGCCGCCGGCATCCTCAGTGCGCTGGCGATGTCCTGGATCATGAAGAAGTGGCGCCGCGACAAGAGCGAGCATCCGCTGATGCTGGAGCTGCCGTCGTACCGCCTGCCACATGTGCGTGACCTGGCGGTCGGCCTGTATGAGCGCGGCATGATCTTCCTCAAGCGTGTCGGCGGCATCATCCTGGCGCTGACCATCCTGCTGTGGGTGCTGCTGTCGTTCCCGGCGGCCCCGGCCGATGCCACGATGCCGGCCATCGACTACAGCTACGCCGGCCGGATCGGCCATGCGATGGCGGTGTTCTTCGCACCGCTGGGCTTCAACTGGCAGATCTGCATCGCGCTGATCCCGGGCCTGGCCGCGCGTGAGGTGGCGGTGTCGTCGCTGGCCACCGTGTATGCGCTGTCGGCCGCCGATGACGATGCCGCCAGCCAGGCGCTGACCCCGCTGATCAGCGATGGCTGGTCGCTGGCCACGGCCCTGTCGCTGCTGGTCTGGTACATCTACGCCCCGATGTGCATCTCGACGCTGGCGACCATCAAGCGCGAGACCAACTCGTGGAAGCAGATGGGCTTTGCCGCGTTCTACCTGTTTGCCGCGGCTTACGTGGCCGCGCTGATCACCTATCAGGTGACCAAGGCGCTGGGAGGCGGCTGATGGAGACCGGGCTGCTGATCCAGTACCTGATCATCGCGGTGGCCGTGCTGGTCAGTGCCTGGGTGGTACTGAAGAAGCAGTTCCCGGGTACCGTGCGCACGCTGCGCGGGGCCTTGGCGCTGGCCCTGCTGAAGCCGGGTCGCGCGGCCTGGCTGCAGGCGCTGGGGCGGAAGATCGCGCCGCCGGCCAGCGGTGGTGGCGGTGCCTGTGGGGGGTGCGACAGCTGCGGGCCGACCAAGAAGTAGCGTCCAGCCATGCTGGACCGCGGCTGTCCGGAGGGTGCGAACTTTCGACCCGCACGCTTTCCAGGGTTCAGACCTCTCTGCGGATGATCGCGCGGAAGTTCCCGTCCTGATTCAATCGCCGCACCGATTCGCGGTTTCCATGGGCTGCTGCGAAACCCGCCACGTCGGCCAGGGCATCGAGCAGCAGGGCCTTCAACGCGTCGCGGTTGCCGGCCTCCAGCAGATCTTCAAGGTCCTGCTGGATGAAGGTCCGGCGCAGGCCTGGCGTTTCTTCGATCCGCCAGTCGACATGGGGCGTGGGAATGCTGGAGCGGTACCGGAAAGCCGTTTCAAGATCGTCAGGCGCGAGGGGATACGCGAGCAGCTCTGGAAAGTAGAGTCCAGCATTCACATAGAAGCCCCGGCTTTCGCTGGCGCGCTGGTGATTAACGACAAGCAGGGCGGCATCCAGCAAGCGGTAGCGCGTGGTCGACGTCCCGGCATAACCGGTCTTCCTGGCGCATTTGCTGAAGACGGTCGAGGATTTCATGGGGTTTTGCCCGGGCTGAGGGAAGGGCCACAGACTTGAAGGGGAGCGTTGCCGCGTCCAGTGGCAAACCCGTCACCGCAGAGGCATGCAGCATCGCAGCGATGGCGCTTGCCGGAGCGGGCGTGCTGCCGCTAGCCTGCAGGCATGAACCAGACTCCCCTGCGATTGCTCATTCACGGTGCCTCCGGGCGCATGGGCCAAGCCCTGCTGCGGCTGGCCGCCGAACATTCCGAAACCCTGCAGATCGTGGCCGCCGTGACCGGTCGCGCGCCGGCCCAGCGCGTAGTCGACGGTGTGCCGTTCTTCGCGGCCAGCGAACTGCCCGGTGCGCCGGTGTTCGACGTGGCCATTGACTTCAGCCTGCCGGAGGGCTTCGACCCGCTGCTGGCGCTGTGCGTGGATCGCGGGGCAGGGCTGGTGTCGGGTACCACCGGCATTTCCAGCACGCAGCGCCAGGCGTTGGATGCGGCAGCGGCGAAGATCCCGCTGGTATGGGCCTCGAACTTCAGCCTGGGCGTGGCGGTACTGGACGAACTGGTGGAGCGCGCGGCGCAGGCGCTGGCCGGCTGGGACTGCGACATCGTCGAATCGCACCACACCCAGAAGAAGGACGCGCCATCGGGCACTGCATTGACCCTGGGCGCGGCCGCGCAGCGGGGCGGGGCGGAGCCGCACTACGCCAGCCTGCGCGCCGGCGACATCGTAGGCGAGCATCTGGTGCAGTTCACCGGGCTGGGCGAGCGCATCGAGCTGGTACACCGGGCCACCAATCGCGACATCTTCGCCCGCGGCGCCCTGTTTGCCGCCCGCCAGCTGCAGGGCCGGGCCCCGGGCAGCTACCGGGTGCGGGACCTGCTGCAGTAAGGCGGGCTGATTCCTGGGGCTGGATCCCTTTCCAGCGGAGAGGGCTCTGACCCCATCCGAGGGCGCCTGGGGTCAGAGCCTTTCCCATTCGGGAATGGATCCGACCCCGCCTCCGGCCCGCATACGCCGCCGGATTGAAATGAATGCGCAATCGCCTGTTCACAATGCGCGATAACCGCTGGCGTGAGCGCCCCGGCAGCGCTACAATTCGCACTCGCCGAATCACGAAAGCCGGACCGGTCCCAGACCGTACGTCCGCGCTTTTTTGCAACCGGATTTCCGTGAAGCGCAGGCGTGACTTCGGCAGCCCCCTCGGTAGCCAAAGTGAGATTCCCGTGACCCAAGCCGCAATCCTCGTCCTCGAAGACGGCACCGTATTCGAGGGCGAATCCGTAGGCGCGCCCGGCCTGTCCGTCGGTGAAGTGGTGTTCAACACCGCCATGACCGGCTATCAGGAAGTGTTGACCGACCCGTCCTACGCCCGGCAGATGGTCACGCTGACCTATCCGCATATCGGCAACACCGGCATGACCGACCAGGACGACGAAGCGTCCAAGGTGTGGTCGGCCGGCCTGATCGTGCGCGACGTTCCGCGCCGCCCCAGCAACTGGCGCAGCCAGGTGTCGCTGCAGGACTGGCTGATCCAGCGTGGCGTGGTTGCCATCGCCGGCATCGACACCCGCAAGCTGACCCGCATTCTGCGCGAGAAGGGTGCGCAGAACGGTGCGCTGATGGCCGGCGACATCGACGTGGAAAAGGCACTGGAAGCCGCCCGCAAGTTCCCGGGGCTGAAGGGCATGGATCTGGCCAAGGTCGTCACTACCGAGAAGACCTACACCTGGACCGAGGGCCAGCTGGACCTGGATGCCAACGCCTTCGTCAGCGTGCCGGCCAAGTACAAGGTCGTGGCCTACGACTTCGGCGTGAAGACCAACATCCTGCGCATGCTGGCCGAGCGCGGCTGCGAAGTGACCGTGGTGCCGGCGCAGACCCCGGCCGCCGAGGTGCTGGCACTGAAGCCGGACGGCGTGTTCCTGTCCAACGGCCCGGGTGACCCGGAACCGTGCGACTACGCCATCGAAGCGATCAAGACCTTCATCGACGTGAAGATCCCGACCTTCGGCATCTGCCTGGGCCACCAGCTGCTGGGCCTGGCCTCGGGCGCGCAGACCATGAAGATGGGCCACGGCCACCACGGTGCCAACCACCCGGTGCAGGACCTGGACAGCGGGCGGGTGATGATCACCTCGCAGAACCACGGTTTCGCGATCGATGAAGCAACCCTGCCGCCGACCCTGCGCGTGACCCACCGTTCGCTGTTCGACGGCACCAACCAGGGCGTCGCCCGCACCGACGTGCCGGCGTTCTCGTTCCAGGGCCATCCGGAAGCGTCGCCGGGCCCGCACGACGTCGGCCCGCTGTTCGACCGCTTCGTGGTGCTGATGGAGCAGGCCAAGGCGTGATCAGTACGCCGCCGGCCTGCCGGTGGCGTCGCGATGGACCGTAAACCCCGCATCGCTGCTGCCCCCGGCGCGGCGCTGCGGATCAAGATTCCTGATCGACAGCGTGCGATCACCCCCCTTGTCACGCTGTACTGACTTAGAGAAGAAAATGCCCAAGCGCACTGACCTCAAGACCATCCTCATCATCGGTGCTGGCCCGATCGTCATCGGCCAGGCCTGCGAGTTCGACTACTCCGGCGCCCAGGCCTGCAAGGCCCTGCGTGACGAGGGTTACCGCGTGGTGCTGGTCAACAGCAACCCCGCCACGATCATGACCGACCCGGAGATGGCCGACGCCGTCTACATCGAGCCGATCAACTGGCAGACGGTCGAGAAGATCATCGCCAAGGAAAAGCCCGATGCGCTGCTGCCGACCATGGGTGGCCAGACCGCGCTGAACTGCGCGCTGGACCTGGCCGACAACGGCGTGCTGGAGAAGTACAACGTCGAACTGATCGGCGCCAAGCGCGAAGCGATCCGCATGGCCGAAGACCGCGAGCTGTTCCGCGTGGCCATGGGTGAGATCGGCCTGGAGTGCCCGACTGCCGCCGTCGCCCACACCCTGGACGAAGCGCTGGAAATCCAGACCCGCGTCGGCTATCCGACCATCATCCGCCCCAGCTTCACCCTGGGCGGCAGCGGTGGCGGCATCGCCTACAACCGCGAAGAGCTGGTCGAGATCGTCAGCCGCGGCCTGGAACTGTCGCCGACCACCGAAGTGCTGGTGGAAGAGTCGGTGCTGGGCTGGAAGGAATTCGAGATGGAAGTGGTCCGCGATACCGCGGACAACTGCATCATCGTCTGCTCGATCGAAAACCTGGACCCGATGGGCGTGCACACCGGTGACTCGATCACCGTGGCCCCGGCCCAGACCTTGA
Organism: Stenotrophomonas sp. Pemsol; assembly: GCF_003586545.1. Classification (NCBI taxonomy): domain Bacteria; kingdom Pseudomonadati; phylum Pseudomonadota; class Gammaproteobacteria; order Lysobacterales; family Lysobacteraceae; genus Stenotrophomonas; species Stenotrophomonas sp. Pemsol. Next base: position 1,609,782 of record NZ_CP025780.1, read on the forward strand.
CCGACAAGGAATACCAGCGCCTGCGCGATGCCTCCATCGCCGTGCTGCGCAAGATCGGCGTCGATACCGGTGGCTCGAACGTGCAGTTCGGCATCAACCCGAAGACCGGCCGCGTGGTCGTCATCGAGATGAACCCGCGCGTGTCGCGTTCCTCGGCGCTGGCTTCCAAGGCCACCGGCTTCCCGATCGCCAAGGTCGCCGCCAAGCTGGCCGTGGGCTACACCCTGGACGAACTGAAGAACGAAATCACCGGCGGCCTGACCCCGGCCTCGTTCGAGCCGTCCATCGACTACGTCGTCACCAAGATCCCGCGCTTCGCCTTCGAGAAGTTCCCGGCCGCCGATGCCCGCCTGACCACCCAGATGAAGTCGGTGGGCGAGGTGATGGCGATGGGCCGCACCTTCCAGGAGTCGGTGCAGAAGGCCCTGCGTGGCCTGGAAACCGGCAAGGTCGGCTTCGACCCGACCGGCCTGGACCTGGGCAACGAAGACGACCTGCAGACCCTGCGTCGCGAGCTGAAGGCGCCGGGCCCGGAGCGCCTGTTCTTCGTCGCCGATGCGTTCCGCGCCGGCATGAGCGTGGAAGAGATCTACGCACTGTCGTTCATCGATCACTGGTTCCTGGACCAGATCGAGGAAATCATCGCGGCCGAAGCCGAAGTCGCTGCCGGCGGCATCGATGCGCTGGATGCCGCACGCCTGCGCAAGCTGAAGCGCGCTGGCTTCTCCGACGCGCGCCTGGCGCAGCTGACCGGCACCAACGAAGCCGCCATCCGCGCGCTGCGTCGTGCGCACAAGGTGCGCCCGGTCTACAAGCGCGTGGACTCCTGTGCCGGTGAGTTCTCCACCGGTACCGCCTACCTGTACTCGACCTACGAGGACGAGTGCGAGGCTGCGCCGAGCAACCGCGATAAGATCATGATCCTGGGTGGTGGCCCGAACCGCATCGGCCAGGGCATCGAGTTCGACTATTGCTGCGTGCACGCGGCACTGGCGCTGCGCGAGGATGGCTATGAAACCATCATGGTCAACTGCAACCCGGAAACCGTGTCGACCGACTACGACACCTCCGACCGCCTGTACTTCGAGCCGCTGACCCTGGAAGACGTGCTGGAAATCGTCGAACTGGAACAGCCGAAGGGCGTGATCGTGCAGTACGGCGGCCAGACCCCGCTGAAGCTGGCGCGCGCGCTGGAAGCCAACGGCGTGCCGGTGATCGGCACCAGCCCGGACTCGATCGACCTGGCCGAAGACCGCGAGCGCTTCCAGCAGCTGGTGGACAAGCTGGGCCTGAAGCAGCCGCCGAACCGCATCGCCCGCAATGATCAGGAAGCCCTGCTGCTGGCCCGCGAGATCGGCTACCCGCTGGTGGTGCGCCCGAGCTACGTGCTGGGCGGCCGTGCCATGGAAATCGTCTACGGCGAAGCCGACCTGGCCCGTTACGTGCGCGACGCTGTGAAGGTGTCCAACGATTCGCCGGTGCTGCTGGACCGCTTCCTCGACAATGCTGTCGAGTGCGACGTCGACATCATCGCCGACAAGGATGGCAACGTCCTGATCGGTGGCGTGATGGAGCACATCGAAGAAGCTGGCGTGCACTCGGGCGATTCCTCGTGCTCGCTGCCGCCGTACTCGCTGTCGGCTGAAACCCAGGCCGAACTGCGCCGCCAGGTGGTGGAGCTGGCCAAGGCCCTGAACGTGGTCGGCCTGATGAACACCCAGTTCGCGATCCAGACCAGCGACGAGGGTGCCGACACCATCTACCTGCTGGAAGTGAACCCGCGTGCCTCGCGCACCGTGCCGTTCGTGTCCAAGGCCACCGGCATGGCGCTGGCGAAGATCGCCGCCCGTTGCATGGCTGGCAAGAGCCTGGCCGAGCAGGGCGCGACCAAGGAAATCGTGCCGGACTACTACTCGGTGAAGGAAGCGATCTTCCCGTTCGCCAAGTTCCAGGGCGTCGATCCGATCCTCGGGCCGGAGATGCGCTCCACCGGCGAGGTGATGGGCGTCGGCCGCACCTTCAACGCCGCCTTTGCGCGTGCGCAGGAAGCCGGTGGCATCAAGGCACCGCCGGTCGGCAAGGCCTTCGTCTCGGTCCGCGACCCGGACAAGAAGCGCGTGCTGCCGGTGGCCAAGGCGCTGCTGGCGCGTGGCTACAGCCTGGTCGCCACCCGTGGCACCGCCGCGTGGCTGCAGCAGCACGGCATGGACTGCGAGATCATCAACAAGGTGGTCGAAGGCCGTCCGCACATCGTCGACTCGATCAAGAACGGCGAGATCGTCTACATCGTCAATACGACCGAAGGTCGTTCGGCGATCAACGACTCGTTCTCGATCCGCCGCGAGGCGCTGCAGCATCGCGTCACCTACTCGACCACCATTGCCGGCGCCAAGGCGCTGGTGGATTCACTGGAATTCCGCGGCACCGGCCCCGTCTGGTCGCTGCAGGAGCTGCACAAGGAGTTGAATGCATGAGAGCCCCCATCACCATGAAGGGCGCGCAGAAGCTGCGCGACGAACTGGATCACCTGAAGTCGGTCAAGCGCCCGAAGGTCATCGCCGCCATCGCCGAAGCGCGTGAGCACGGTGACCTGAAGGAGAATGCCGAGTACCACGCCGCGCGCGAGGAACAGGGCTTCATCGAAGGCCGCATCAAGCAGCTGGAGGGCGAGCTGTCGCACGCCGAGATCATCGACGTGAGCAAGCTCAATGCCGGCTCCAAGGTGGTGTTCGGCGCCAGCGTGACGCTGGCCGACGTGGAAACCGACGAAGAGAAGAAGTACCAGATCGTCGGTGACCTGGAAGCGGACATCAAGCTGGGCCTGATCGCGATTTCCTCGCCGGTGGCGCGGGCGATGATCGGCAAGCTGGAAGGCGATTCGATCGTGATCGACGCCCCGGCCGGCCAGCGCGAGTACGAGATCGTCAGCGTCAGCTACGTGGACTGACCGCGTGGCGACGGCGACCCTGCTGTTGCCTGCACGCAGCCGCTTTGCCGCGGCTGCGCTGCCGGACGATGTGGCACGCGCGCTCGGCCGTGCCACGACGGTGCAGGTCGTGCCGGGCGAGCGCGCGCAGCTGACACGCCATTTCTCGGTTGCCGCGCCGCACTGGCCGGTGGCCGCGTTGACCCGCCAGCGCGACGTCGGCGATGCCGCCGGCGCCAGCTGGCTGCGTGCCGATCCGGCCTGCATGGTGCCGGACATGCACGGCGCGCGGATGATGGCCTACGGCGAAACACTGCGGCCGACGCTGGCCGACAGCCTCGCGTTGCTGCCGGTGCTGCAGCCATTGTTCGCCGATGCCGGCTTCGTGCTCGACGCACCCGATCCCTCGCGCTGGTACCTGCGGCTGCCGATCGACAGCGAGCTGCCGGACTTCGACAGCCCCGACGAGGTCCTCGGCGATGACCTGTTCTCGCATCTGCCCGAAGGCGAGGGCGGTCGTCGCTGGCGGGCGCTGATGACCGAGGCGCAGGTGCTGCTGCACAACCATTCCTGGAACCAGCAGCGTGCCGCACAGGGACAACAGCCGATCAATTCGCTGTGGTTCTGGGGCGGTGGCGTGATGCCGGTGTCGGTCAGCACGCCGCACGCGCAGGTGCGCAGCCGGGACGCGCTGCTGCAGGGCCTGGCCCTGGCGGCTGGTGTGGCCGTGGATGGCGAGCAGGCGGTGGATGCGCTGGTCGACCTGCGCCAGCTGCGCTCTTTGCAGCAGCTCGGCAATGATGCGATCCGGCCGCTGCTGGCCGCGCTCAAGCGTGGCGAACTGCAGCGGCTGGTACTGGACTTCGAGGACGGCCTGCAGTTCCAGCTGGACCGTGGCCAGCGCTGGCAGTTCTGGAAGAAGCCGCGCCAGCTGCACGACTGACCGGGGTCGGATCCGTTTTCCATCGGAAAACGGCTCTGACCCCCAGGGTTTGTCGGGGTTGCCGGCCAGCGGTCGGCACTACCGCAGGTAGCGGCGCCTCAACGGACCTCGCTGACCACCGTCGGCAGCGTCCAGTGCCCACCCGCAACGCCCCGGCACTGCCCGGTGGTGAACTCGCTGCTCTTCACGAATCGCGCGCCATCCCAAGCCCAGTCGTGGCCGGAGAAGCAGTCACCGACGCCGCGCCCACGGAAGCGACCTCTCAACGTAGCGTCGTCGCGATCGAAGTCTTCTGCATCGGAGGTGACGAAGCGTGCTTCGTACGGCGGCTTGTCCTGCACTACCCAGTAGCCGCTGCTGAAGTTGTAGGCACCCACGAAGCAGCCGGTGCTTGCCAGCACATGTTGGGCGTCCAGTCGCTGGATCTCGATCTCATCCGTCCCGCCCTCGCTCAGGCGGCCGCACTCATCCGGCTTGGGCAGGCTGGCGATCAGTGCCTTGCGCAGGCCCGGTGCTTTCGCCAGTGCCGCGTCCGAGGCGCGCGGTGCCACCAGCGTGCCGCGCACGATCACTGGCACCGGCAACGCCGCAGGCACGCCTGCTTCGGGCTTGTCGCCACGCCGCACCAGCGCACCGGGGGTGCCCAGCCGGCCCTGTGCCTCGTCCATCTTCAGCAGTACGGCCGCTGCACCGCGGTCGGAGATCGGCCAGGCCTTGCCCTTGCCGTCGATGATCTCGATGCGTGCCTGGCGCGGCAGTGCGGCGACCAGTGCATCGGTCTGTGCCTGCTGCAACAACACTTTGTCCCCGTCGCCGGTGTCGCGCACCGGGCCCAGGTCCTTGCCGTTCAGGCGCAGGCGCAGTGCCCCGGTCGGCGTCGGGCTTTCGCCATCCTCGCCATTGCGCAGCCGCGCGATCACCTTCGCACCCGGGCCGCCGGCGCGCTCAAGCATCAGGCTGAGCAGGTTGCCGGGTTCTTCCGGACTGTAGCCGGCGGCGCGGCAGGTGCGGGTGTTGTCACAGGCCAGCGACCAGTCGTTGTGTTCGAATTCGACCCCGGGCCTGGGCTCAGGCGTCGCGGAGTGGGCGGCCGGGGCCACGGTGAGTGCCATCAGCGCGGTCAGCAGGGTGCGGGTCATGGATGGAAGTCCGTTCCAGGGCAGGCAAGCATGGAAGATGCGGTCGTGAAATCCAAATGCTGCTGGCCGAAGAGCCAAGTTGCCTCGTCAGCAGCGGCAGCCGACCGGGGGAGCGGTGCACGTTATGATGTGCGGGTCTTTCGCAACCGGCGATGCCGATGTCCCTTGCCGCCGATGGTGCGCAGCCGCCCTCTGATACACCGCTGATCCGCCGCCGCGACGCGGTCGTGCCCGGCAGCTGGCCAGAGGGCACGCTGCCATTGCTGGCCCGACTCTATGCCAGCCGTGGTGCGGGAACGCCAGAGCTGGCGCTGCCGAAACTGGGCAGCCTACACGCGCCCGAGCTGCTGACCGGTATCGATGATGCAGTGGGCCTGCTGATCGAAGCCATCGCCAACGACAAGCGCATCCTGGTGGTCGGCGATTTCGATTGCGATGGCGCCACCGCCTGTGCGGTCGGCGTGCGTGGCCTGCGCATGCTCGGCGCGCAACACGTCTTCCACGCGGTGCCGAACCGCATGGTGCATGGCTACGGCCTGTCGCCGTCGCTGGTGGAAGAGTTGGCCGCGCTGCAGCCGGACCTGCTGGTCACGGTCGACCACGGTATTGCCTGCCATGCCGGTGTCACCGCGGCCAAGGCGCGCGGCTGGCAGGTGCTGGTCACCGACCACCATCTGCCGGGGCCGCAGCTGCCGCCGGCCGACGTGATCGTCGATCCCAACCTGGATGGCGATGCCTTCCCCAGCAAATCGCTGGCCGGTGTTGGTGTGATCTTCTATGTGCTGATGGCGCTGCGCCGGCATATGCGCGAGGCCGGCGTCTTCGCAGATGGCAAGGGGCCGGACCTGACCACGCTGCTGGATCTGGTGGCGGTGGGCACCGTTGCGGACCTGGTAGCGCTGGACCCGAACAACCGTGCGCTGGTCAGCGCAGGCCTGCGCCGTCTGCGCGCAGGGCGGGGCTGTGTGGGCCTGCGTGCACTGATCGAAGCCAGTGGCCGGGATGCCGCGCGACTGACCGCCACCGACATCGGCTTCGCACTCGGCCCACGCCTGAACGCGGCGGGCCGGCTGGAAGACATGGCGCTGGGCATCGCGCTGCTGCTCACCGAAGATCCGCGCCAGGCGCGCGAGATCGCGCAGACGCTGGAGCAGATCAACGCAGAACGCCGCGCCGTGCAGCAGTCGATGACCGACGATGCCGAGCAGGCCCTGACCCGCGTGGTGCTGGACATGGCCGGGCAACGGCCGGTGGCCGCCTGCCTGTTTGATGCCGACTGGCATCCCGGTGTGGTCGGCCTGGTCGCTTCGAAGATGAAGGATCGCCTGCATCGTCCGGTGATCGCCTTCGCTCCGGCCGAACCGGGCGCCGACACGCTGCGTGGCTCTGCGCGCTCGATTCCCGGGCTGCACATCCGTGACGCGCTGGCGCTGGTCGATGCGCGCCATCCGGGCCTGATCGACCGCTTCGGCGGTCACGCCATGGCGGCCGGCCTCAGCCTGCGGCTTGACCACGTTGATGACTTCAAGGCCGCCTTCGTCGCCGTGGTGCTGGAAATGCTCGACCCGGCGGCACTGCAGCAGCAGGTGCTCAGCGACGGCGAACTGGCCGCGGACGAGCTTGATCATCGCCACGCCGATGCGCTGCGGTTGGCCGGCCCATGGGGCCAGGGCTTCCCCGAACCCCTGTTCGACGGCCACTTCGAAGTGGCCAACTGGCGCGTGCTGAAGGAGCGCCACCTGAAGCTGGAACTGCGCCTGCCGGGCGTGCCTGGCACGATCAACGCGATCCACTTCGGCGGCTGGCACGGCAATGCGCCCGGCCGACACGTGCACCTCGCCTACCGGCTGGCCTGCGACGACTATCGCGGCGGCAGCGCCATCCAGCTGATCGTGGAGCACTGCCTGCCGGTTTGAGCGCCGTTTCGCGAGCGGGGGTCGTGGGCGGCGCGCTATGCGTGGATCCAATCAACTGGCCAAGCTCAGGGCGTCACCTCGGTCACCAGCGTCGGCATGTGCCATGCACCCCCAGCCGCGACCAGCCGGCACAGGCCGGAGGTGGATTCATCGGTCTGCACAAAGCGGCGCCCGTCCCAGCCCCAACTCGCGGTGGACCAGCAATCGCCTAAGCCGCGGCCTTTGTGCGCCGAACTGATTACCCGACCATCGTCATCGCCGCCCGATGCGGTCACCAGCGTGGCCTTGAAGGGCGGTGCATCGTTCACCACCCAGTAGCCGATGCCTTCGTTGTAGGCGCCACGCCAGCAGAGCGTAGACACCAGTAGGGAAGTCCTCCCCAGCCGGGACACGCGCAGCTCCTGCGGGCCGTCCACCATCGGCAGGCCTTCGGGTGTCAGTGCGACGCAGTCGCCGCCCGGGTTGGCCGCGGCCAGCGCCGCGCGCAGTGCGGGTGAGTGTTCCAGTGGGGCATCGGTGGCTCGTGCCGCCACCAATGGCGCCAGAACCAGCGTAGGCACCGGAAGTGCGGGAGGAACTGAGGCTTCGGCGCGCGACCCCTTGCGCATCAGCGCGCCGGGAGTCTCCAGCCGGCCCTGAAATTCGTCCATCTTCAGAAGCACCGCCGAGGCGCCACGATCGGACAGCGTCCAGCGCTGGCCATCGTTGCCGACCGCCACGATGCGGCTGCTGCGCACCAGCGAGGCCAGGAGTGCCTTGGTCTGCGCTGTAGACAGTGTCGCCGTGTCTGCGGTCAACGACAGCGCGCCCAGATCCTTGCCGTTGATCTGCAGCGACAGCTGTGTCGGCAGCTTGACCTCGTTGTACTGGCCCAGCATCAGTTCGGCGCTGACCGGCTGGCCGGGTCCGCCCTTGCGAGTCAGCAGCACCGACACCGGCAAGTTGCCGCCGACATCGTCCTGGTAGCCGGCGGCGCGGCAGGTACGGGTGTTGTCGCAGGCCAGCATCCAGTCGTAGTGGGCGAAGCGCACCCCTTTCACGCTGCCAGCGGCGGCGGCGCCGGCCAGGACCAGCAGGATCAAGGCAATCAACGGGCGCATGGTGCATCCCTGTGTGGCGAGGACTTCCATGGTGCTGGTTGGAGGGGCGTGTGTCGATGCGAGCACAGGCGCCAACCCCATTACGGTTGCTGGTGCGTTCAAAGGTCCACGATCCCACTGGAGTCCGGTCATGGTCTTCGCCCGTTGCTGCACTGTGTTGTTGTTGGCCCTTGCGGCCTGGCCCGCTGGCGCGCAGTCGCCGCCGATCTCCCGGCCGCAGGCCGCCACGCCGCTGCTGATCGCACCGGCGGCTGAGCAGGCGGTCCAACTGCGACACGCCCGCATCGAGGGCGGGGTCCAGGCGGGCATCGCCCAGACCCGGATCATCCTGGAGTTCCACAACCCGAACCGGCGCGTGCTGGAGGGTGAGCTGCAGTTCCCCTTGGCCGATGGCCAGCAGATCAGCGGCTTCGCGCTGGATATCAACGGCGAGATGCGTGACGCGGTGCCGGTGCCGAAGGACCGCGGCCGCCAGGTGTTCGAGGAGATTGCCCGCCGCGGCGTTGACCCGGGCCTGCTGGAACAGACCGCCGGCAACCAGTTCCGCCTGCGCATCTATCCGCTGCCGGCCGGCGGCAGCCGGCGCGTGCAGCTGGTGATTCGCGAGCCGTTGGCCTTCGCCGGCCAAGGCTGGCAGTGGACGCTGCCGCTGCAGTTTGCCGCCGGTGCAGCCTCGGTTGAACTGAAACTGCAGGCACCTGGCACGACCACCGCAGGTACGGCGCCATTCCGCATCAGCGCGGGCCAGCTGCAGTGGCAGGGCAAGGGGGCGCAGCTGCCGAAGCAGCTGCAGTGGGATCTGCCGGCGACCCGCCAGGCACAGGTGCAGGTGGCGCCCTGGCAGGATGGCCACTATGTGCTGGCGCAGCTGCCGGTGGCGGCCAGCAGCACGCCGCGCAAACTGCCGAGCGAAATCGGCCTGCTGTGGGATGGCTCCGGTTCGGCGGGCCAGCGCGATCACACACGTGAGTTCGCCCTGCTGGATCGCTATTTCGCTGCGCTGCGCGACGGCACCGTGGCCTTGACCGTGCTGCGCGATCGCGCCGAGCCGGTGCGTCGCTTCCGCATCCGCGCCGGCAACTGGAGTGAACTGCGCGCAGCCCTGCAGGCCGTGCGCCCGGACGGTGCCAGCGCGCTGGCACAGTGGCAGCCGCAGCCGGGCGTGAAGGAATACCTGCTGGTCAGCGATGGCCTGCTGACCTATGGCCCGGAACAGCTACCGGCGATGGCACCCGATCAGCGCCTGTTTGCGGTCAGCAGTGCCGGTGCGCGCACCGATGCCGTGCGACTGCGTGGTTGGAGTGAGGCGCATGGCGGTCGCTTCATCGCGCTGGGCAAGGATGTCGATGCGGCGGCGCACGCGTTGCTGGCGTCGCCGATGGATGTGCAGGTCGATGCGGGACGCGGCGTGCAGGATGTAGTGATCGATCGCCGCAGTGAAGCCCACGGCTGGCTGTGGCTGCACGCACGACTGGCAGCCGACGGTGTGCCGATGCGGGTGCGCGTGGGCGACGGCGAGTGGGAAGCGCTGCCAGCGACGCAGAAGAGCAAGGACGGTGAACTGCTGGCCGGTTTGTGGGCGCAGGCGCGCCTGCAGCAGCTGGCCGCCGACCGTCGTGGCAACCGCGAGGCGATGCAGCGCCTGTCACAACGGTTTGGCCTGGTGGGGCCGGATACCTCGCTGATCGTGCTGGAGACGTTGGAGGACTACCTGCGCTATGCGATCCGTCCTTCGGGCACGCTGCGCGCGGAGTACGACGCCAGGTTTGCAGTGCAGGTCAGGGATCGCGCCGCTGGGGATCGCCAGCGCCTGGATGAAGTGGCCGCCCGCTGGAAGGAGCGCCAGCAGTGGTGGAACCGTAGCTGGCCGAAGGGAATGCCGCCGCAGCCGAAGGGCGGGGCACTGGAAGTCGCCTCCGCGGACTACGCGATGGAATCGGCGCCGGTGGCGATGCTCGCCGCGCCGGCCCCTGCGGCACCGCCCGCCCCGGCCCCGATGGCCGCCGCCGAGCAGCGCATGGAAGCCAGCAGCGCGCGTGCACGTCGCTCGGCGCCTGCATCGAACAAGGCCCTGGATTCAATCACGGTCACGGGTGGCCGTGTCGCTGCGCCCGCTGCCGCCAACGAGGGCGAGCTCGGCATCCAGCTGGCGGCCTGGCAGCCAGACTCGGCCATCGCCCGGCGCCTGCGCCAGGGCCCGCCGTCGCAACTGTATGACCGCTACCTGGCCGAGCGCGATGCCCACGCCGACAGCAGCGCCTTCTTCCTTGATGTGGCCGACCTGCTGCTGGCGCAGGGTCAGCGCGACCTGGCGCTGCGTGTGTTGTCGAACCTGGCCGAGATGGACCTGGACAATCGCCACCTGCTGCGCGTGCTCGGCTATCGGCTGATGCAGGCCGATGCCCCCGCGCTGGCGGTGCCGGTGTTCGAGCAGGTGCTGGCGATGGGCCAGGAAGAACCGCAGAGCTTCCGCGACCTGGGCCTGGCGCTGGCAGCGGCCGGCAAGCCACAGCAGGCACTGGCGCCGCTGTACCAGGTGGTGGTGCGGCCGTGGGACAGCCGCTTCGATGGCATCGCCCTGATCGCGCTGGATGAGCTGACCAACCTGGTGGCCGGCAGCACGCCCCGGCTGGATACCACCGGCATCGACCCGCGCCTGTTGCAGGCGATGCCGCTGGACCTGCGCGTGGTGCTGTCGTGGGACGCCGACAACAGCGACATGGACCTGTGGGTAACCGACCCGAACGGCGAGCGCGCCTACTACGGCAACCGGCTGACCTACCAGGGCGGGCAGATGTCGCAGGACTTCACCGGCGGCTATGGCCCCGAACAGTTCTCGCTGCGCAACGCCAAGCCGGGCAAGTACAAGGTGGAGGCGAACTACTTTGGCAGCCGCCAGCAACTGGTCACCGGCGCGACGACACTGATGCTGCGTCTGACCACTCATTGGGGCACGGCCAAGCAGAAGGATCAGATGGTGACGATGCGACTGAAGGACCGTGCCGAGACCGTGCTGGTGGGCGAGTTCGAGGTTAAATAGTCAACTGCCCCAAATGGCCGTCCGAGGGTGGGCCAAGGAAGACCCTCGTCGACGCCGCTCTGGGGCAAGGAGGCCCTGTGTGGGGTCGGCTGCAGCCTGGCTGGCTCCCCGCGCCAAGGCGGGTACCGCCTGCCTGAATGCAGCGCCGACACATCACGCTCGAGCCTCCCCGGCGCAGGCCCAGGCCCTCATTCCGGGCACCCACGGCCTGCGGTATCATTACCGGTCATCTTTTGAATGCATAACCGCCGACATGATCGAACTGAATCCTGTCCGCCAGCGCATCACCGATCTGACCGATCGCGTGCTGTCGCTTCGGGGGTATCTTTGACTACGACGCCAAGAAAGAGCGTCTTGAAGAAGTAACGCGGGAGCTGGAAAGCCCCGACGTCTGGAACAACGCCGAGTACGCCCAGAACCTGGGCCGCGAGCGTTCCAGCCTGGAAAAGACCGTGGGCGGGATCGCCTCGGTGCTCGATGGCCTGAACGACGCCACTGAACTGCTGGAGCTGGCCGAGTCCGAGCAGGACGAGGAGACCGCACTGGCGGTGGTCGCCGACCTCGACAAGCACCAGGCGCACGTGGAGAAGCTGGAGTTCCAGCGCATGTTCTCCGGCGAAATGGACAATGCGGCGGCGTTCGTCGACATCCAGGCCGGTGCCGGTGGTACCGAAGCCCAGGACTGGGCCGAGATCCTGCTGCGCATGTACCTGCGCTGGTGCGAATCGCGCGGCTGGAAGACCGAGCTGATGGAAGTCTCCGGTGGCGACGTCGCCGGCATCAAGTCGGCCACGCTGCGCGTGGAAGGCGACTATGCCTATGGCTGGCTGAAGACCGAGACCGGCGTGCACCGCCTGGTGCGCAAGTCGCCGTTCGACTCGGACAACCGCCGCCACACCAGCTTCACCTCGGTGTTCGTGTCGCCGGAAATCGATGACAACATCGACATCACCATCAACCCGGCCGACCTGCGTACCGACGTGTACCGCTCGTCCGGTGCCGGTGGCCAGCACGTGAACAAGACCGAGTCGGCGGTGCGTATCACCCACATCCCGACCAACATCGTTGTGGCGTGCCAGACCGGCCGCAGCCAGCACCAGAACCGCGACAACGCGATGAAGATGCTGGCCGCCAAGCTGTATGAACTGGAGATCCAGAAGCGCAACGCCGAGAAGGACGCGGTGGAAGCCACCAAGTCCGACATCGGCTGGGGCAGCCAGATCCGCAACTACGTGCTGGACCAGAGCCGTATCAAGGACCTGCGTACCGGCATCGAGCGTTCGGATACGCAGAAGGTGCTGGACGGCGACCTGGACGAGTTCGTCGAGGCCAGCCTGAAGGCCGGTTTGGCCGTGGGCTCCAAGCGCGCCGATGCCTGATCGACGCGCCTGCGCGGATATCATCGCCTTCCGCAACGGAGGGCGATGATGCGCAGCGAAAGTGAACGCAAGGAACTCGGTAGCTTCCTGAAGGCCTGCCGCGCCCGTGTCGACCCCGCCACGCTCGGCCTTCCGGCCGGGCGGCGGCGCACCCCGGGCCTGAAGCGCGAGGAAGTGGCGCTGGCCATCGGGGTCAGTGTCAGCTGGTACACCTGGATCGAGCAGGGCCGCGAAGTGCGTGCCTCGCCCGAAGTGCTCGAGCGCCTGGCCAAGGTGCTGCGCATGAGCGACGACGAACGCGCCTATGCATTCGCGCTGTCCGGCTATGGCGTACCGCTGGAATCGCCGGACGAGAGCGTGACCGACGGCCTGCGCCAGCTGGTCGAAGCGATGCAGCCGATCCCGGCCTATGTGCGCAACACCCGGTTCGATATCCTGGCCTGGAACCCGGCCATCGCCGATCTGTTCGTGGACTACAGCCAGCTGGCGCCGCATGAGCGCAACACGCTGCGGCTGATGTTCCTGTACCCGCCGTACCGCACGCTGATCCTCAACTGGGAAGAAATGACCCGCGGCCTGCTGGCCGGCTTCCGCGCGGCGATGGCACAGGCGCCGGACAAGGCGCCGTTCCTGGCGCTGGTGGAGGACATCGCCGCGCACAGCGAGGCGTTCCGACGGTGGTGGCCGGAGCACGACGTGCGGCGGTTCGATGAAGGTGCGAAGAAGCTCAACCATCCCACGCGGGGATTGCTGGACCTGCAGTACGTGGCGCTGGTGCCGGAGAGCCGGCACGACCTTTCCCTGGTGACTTACCTGCCGCGGAAGTAGGGGGTGTTCGGCAGGGCTTGCAGCCCTGCACCCGCAGAGGCCGAGCAACAGCAACAGCAACAGCGGGCATTCCGTTGGATGGCGGGGCGGTGTGGGTTGGCAGGACACGCCGTAAACCCGTCCATGGGGGCTCGATGGCGCCATCCATGGCGCCAACGGTCCTGCCAACCCACACCGCCCCACC
>NZ_CP025780.1:1623336-1641490 GCF_003586545.1 Stenotrophomonas sp. Pemsol
GCAGGACCGTTGGCGCCATGGATGGCGCGACCGAGGCTACATGGGTGAGGGCGCTTTGCTTGCGAAGCACTGCTTCGCAAGCGCCCGAACGCCCAGCCGCCGGCGGCTGGGCCGGACCCCGGAGGGGGATTCACGCCGTCCCCCGCAACCGGACCCACCCCGCCATCCCACGGAATGCAGGCCTTTGACCTTGACGTTGCCCTGGCCTCTGCGGGTGCAGGGCGCAGCCCTGCAAACAGCCCCATTCAGACAGGTAAGTGCAGGTCACAGGATAAGCAGACGCCTTGTTGCCTCCGCCAATCGGGTCCACATTCCTGTGCAGAAGACGGGCCGCTGCCCGTTGCCGAGACAACAGGAGCCCTGCATGTCCGCTGCCCCCACCACCGCCATTTCCCGCGATCCGGCCACCGGCCAGCAGATCGCCAGCCACCCCTTCGCTACCGATGCCGAACTGGAAGCCATCCTCGATCGCGGCCAGGTCGGCTTTGCGGCCTGGAGCGTCAAGAGCCTCGAACAGCGCGCAGACGTACTGCGTGCGATGGCCGCCGTACTGCGGCGTGACCGTGAAAAGCTGGCCGCGCTGGCCACTGCCGAAATGGGCAAGGTGCAGGCCGAATCGCTGGCCGAAATCGAGAAGTGTGCCGTGCTGTGCGACTGGTACGCCGACCACGGCGCGCAGTTCCTGCGCGACGAACCGACCCAGGTGCCCGACGACAAGGCTTACGTGTCCTACCTGCCGCTGGGCGTGGTGCTGGGCATCATGCCGTGGAACTTCCCGTACTGGCAGGTGATGCGTGCGGCAGTGCCGATCCTGATGGGCGGCAACGGCTTCCTGCTGAAGCCGGCCGAGAACATCGTCGGTACCGCGCAGCTGCTCGACGCGGCCTGGCGCGATGCCGGGCTGCCGGAAGGCACCTTCATCGCCGCCAACATCAGCCGCGAGGGCACCAGCCGCGCGATCGCCGATGATCGCATCGCCGCAGTGACCCTGACCGGCAGCGTGGCCGCAGGCCGCAGCATCGCCGCCCAGGCCGGGCAGGCGCTGAAGAAGGTGGTGCTGGAGCTGGGTGGCTCGGATCCATTCATCGTGCTGGCCGACGCCGATCTGGACGCCGCCGTTGATGCGGCGGTGGCCTCGCGCTTCCAGAACACCGGGCAGGTCTGCATCGCCGGAAAGCGCATCATCGTCGAAGACGCGGTCTACGATCGTTTCGTGGCGCAGTTCTGCCAGAAGGTGCAGGCACTGACCATCGGCGATGGCCGCGACCCGGCCAACCGCATCGGCCCGATGGCGCGCCAGGACCTGCTGGAGCAGCTCGATGCGCAGGTACGGGCTTCGGTGGAGGCCGGTGCGCGGCTGCTGGTTGGCGGCCACCCGCTGGATCGCCCTGGAGCCTTCTATGCACCCACCGTGCTGGCCGACGTAGAGCCTGGCATGCAGGCCTTCGATACCGAGACCTTCGGGCCGGTGGCCTCGATCAGTCGCGCCCGCGACGCCGACCATGCGGTGGAACTGGCCAACCAGAGCGAATTCGGCCTGAGCGGCAACCTGTGGACCGGCGACGGCGCACGGGCCATGCAGCTGGCGCGCCGGCTGCAGACCGGCGGCGTGTTCGTCAACGGCTTCTCCGCTTCAGACCCGCGCGTGCCGATCGGCGGCGTGAAAAAGAGTGGCTTCGGTCGTGAGCTCTCGCACTTCGGCATCCGCGAATTCGTCAACGCGCAGACGGTGTGGTTCGACAAGCGTTGACGCGCAGCTTCCCTCCTACCATCAGTCCAGCGAAAAGGACGGCATTCCAATGTCCAAGGGTTCAGATCTGCTTGTCGCCGCGCTTGAGAACGAAGGCGTCGAGCGCATTTTCGGTATTCCCGGCGAAGAGAACCTCGACGTGGTCGAGTCGCTTCGTCATTCCAGCATCGAGCTGGTCATCACCCGCCACGAACAGGCAGCGGTGTTCATGGCTGCAACCTATGGCCGCCTGACCGGCAAGCCCGGCGTGTGCCTGGCCACGCTCGGCCCCGGCGCGCTGAATTTCACCACCGGCGCCGCCTATGCGCTGCTGGGTGCGTGGCCGGTGATCATGATCACCGGCCAGAAGGGCATCGTCGCCAGCAAGCAGGCGCGCTTCCAGATTGTCGACATCGTCGGCACGATGAAGCCGCTGACCAAGCAGGCGCGGCAGATCGTCTCGGCGCGCACGATCCCGACCATCGTCCGCGAGGCGTTCCGTGTCGCTCAGGAGGAGCGCCCGGGCCCGGTGCTGCTGGAGCTGCCCGAAGACATCGCGGCCGATGAGGTCGAGGGCGTGGCGCTGATTCCGCCGCATGCGGTGGACCGTCCCATTGCCAGCCCGGAGGCGCTGGATCGGGCGGCTGAGATCATCCGCAATGCCAAGCGGCCGTTGTTGATGATCGCATCGGCGGCGTCGCGACCGCAGTCCAGTGAAGCGCTGTCGGCCTTTGTGTTGCGCGCCGGCATCCCGTTCTTCACCACGCAGATGGGCAAGGGCGCGGTGGCCGGAGGTTCGGGCCTGTACATGGGCACCGCCGCGCTGAGCGAGCGTGACTACGTGCACATGGCGATCGACCAGGCTGACGTGATCGTGACCATCGGCCACGAGGTGACCGAAAAGCCGCCGTTCGTGATGCGCCCGGGTGGCCCGACCGTGATCCATATCGGCTACTCGCAGGCGGCGGTGGAACAGGTGTACTTCCCGCAGGTGGAGGTGATCGGCGACATCGGCCGTTCGCTCACCCAACTGGCCGACCGCATCGAAGGCGCGGTGCCGAACGCCGATGCTTTGCTGCCGCTGCGCGCGACCATCCTCGAGCATCTGGCCGACCGCGCCGAAGAGGCCGGGTTCACACCGCAGCGGCTGGTGCACGACGTGCGCCAGGTGATGCCGCCGGACGGCATCGTGGCGCTGGACAACGGCATGTACAAGATCTGGTTCGCCCGCAACTACCGTACCCAGGTCGCCAACACATTGCTGCTGGACAACGCGCTGGCGACCATGGGCGCGGGCCTGCCATCGGCGATCATGGCCTCGATCCTGTATCCACAGCGGCGGGTGCTGGCGGTGTGTGGTGATGGTGGTTTCATGATGAACAGCCAGGAGCTGGAGACAGCGCGCCGGCTGGGGCTCAACCTGGTGGTGCTGATCCTCAATGACGGCGCCTACGGCATGATCCGCTGGAAGCAGGCGGTGGATGGCTTCACCGACTACGGCATGACCTTCAGCAACCCCGACTTCGTGAAGTACGCCGAGGCCTATGGCTGCAAGGGGCATGAGGTGATCGCCATCGAGCAGTTCATCCCGACCCTGCAGGCGGCCTTCAACGAGGGCGGGGTGCACCTGGTGTCGGTACCGATCGATTACTCGGAAAACCAGCGGGTGCTGGTGGACGAGCTGCGGCAGGCGTTCCCCGGGAACAGGTAGATATCCAGGGGCCAGGTAGGGTCCCGGACGGGGTCAGATCCCTTTGCTGCGCAAAGGGATCTGACCCCTCTCCCGGCTTGGGCAGGGCGGTTTTGGTATGCTGGGCAACCGGCTGTGCCGGGCGCAGCATCCCCCCTCACTACACGATTCCCGCAGATCCATGAGCGAAGCTACCGATACCCCCCCCGTCGACGAGAACAAGTTGATCGCCGAGCGCCGTGAGAAACTCAAAGCGCTGCGTGGGCAGGGCATCGCGTACCCGAACGATTTCCGTCGTGAGGACTTCGCCGGCCGCCTGCAGGACGAATTCGCCGATGCCGAACAGTGGACCGCCGAGGCGCTGGAAGGCAACGGCCGCCAGGTGAAGATGGCCGGCCGCCTGATGGCCAAGCGCATCATGGGCAAGGCGAGCTTCGCGCAGATCCAGGACGAGTCCGGCCGCATCCAGCTGTTCCTGCAGGGGGCCGTGCTGGGCGATGCCTACACCGCGTTCAAGGGCTGGGACGTGGGCGACATCATCGCCGTAGAAGGTGGCCTGACCCGCACCAAGACCGGCGAGCTGTCGGTCAAGGCCGAGTCGATCCGCCTGCTGACCAAGTCGCTGCGTCCGTTGCCGGACAAGTGGCATGGCCTGGCCGACGTCGAGCAGCGT
The DNA here is from genome assembly GCF_003586545.1 of Stenotrophomonas sp. Pemsol. NCBI lineage: Bacteria > Pseudomonadati > Pseudomonadota > Gammaproteobacteria > Lysobacterales > Lysobacteraceae > Stenotrophomonas > Stenotrophomonas sp. Pemsol. The sequence continues at coordinate 1,627,429 of NZ_CP025780.1, forward strand.
TACCGCCAGCGTTACGTCGACCTGATCGTCACCCCGGAGTCGCGCGCGGTCTTCATCAAGCGCTCGAAGATCATCCGCGCCATGCGTGCGTGGCTGGACAACCGCGACTTCCTGGAAGTCGAGACGCCGATGATGCATTACATCCCCGGCGGCGCGGCGGCCAAGCCGTTCACCACCCACCACAACGCGCTGGACCTGGACCTGTACCTGCGCGTGGCGCCGGAGCTGTACCTCAAGCGCCTGACCGTGGGCGGCCTGGAGCGCGTGTACGAGATCAACCGCAACTTCCGCAACGAAGGCGTCAGCACCCGCCACAATCCAGAATTCACCATGATGGAGCTGTACGAGGCCTATGCCACGTACAACGAGATCATGGACCTGACCGAAGGCGTGATCCGTGACGTGGCCAGGACAGTCAACGGCAGCACCGAGGTCGAGTGGGACGGGGCGAAGATCGACCTGGGCCCGGCGTTCCGCCGCTGGCGCATGGACGAAGCCGTGCGCCACCACAACCCGGAAATCTCGGTTGCCGACTGCACCGACCGTGACGCGCTGCTGCGCCATTGCGAGCGCTTGAACATCCGCGTCAAGCCGTCCTACGGCTGGGGCAAGCTGCTCCTTGAGATCTTCGAGGCCACCGTCGAGCACACCCTGATCCAGCCGACCTTCATCACCGACCATCCGGTGGAAGTCTCGCCGCTGGCCCGTGCCAACGACAATGATCCGGGCTACACCGACCGCTTCGAGCTGTTCGTCAACGGCAAGGAGCTGGCCAATGGCTTCTCCGAGTTGAACGACCCGGAAGACCAGGCCCAGCGCTTCCAGGCCCAGGTGGCCGCGAAGGAAGGTGGCGACGATGAGGCCATGCACTACGACGCCGACTACATCCGTGCGCTGGAGTACGGCATGGCCCCGACCGGCGGCCTCGGCATCGGCGTCGATCGTCTGGTGATGCTGCTGACCGGCAGCAGCTCGATCCGCGATGTGCTGCTGTTCCCGTACATGCGTCCGGAGCAGTAAGTCGCGTTTTTGACTCCCGATTGTGCGCGCCGTCCCGAAACGAGACGGCGCGATTGACGCGTCCCGCACTCGGCGTATCGTAATTGCACTACCTTGACGCCTGCTATGGCTTGATCGGCGTTAGGGGAGGGCACGGTGTGGGGAGTCCGCTTCACATTGTGATGACGATCATGAATCGGGATGCACGACACGGGAGTCAGGCCGATGCAGGGTGCGAGCGTTCGCAGCGGCAGAGTATCCTCGCCTGCTGATGATCCAGCGTGGTCGAAAAACCAGGCAGAGTACGCGTTGAATATCGTCATCGTTGATGACCAGACTTCCGCCCGGACGATGCTGCGTCACGTCATCGAAGACATCGCGCCGGAACTGAGCGTGTATGACTTCGGCGATCCGCTGACCGCATTGGCCTGGTGTGAAGCCCATCCGGTCGACCTGCTGCTGCTCGATTACCGCATGCCGGAGATGGACGGGCTGGAATTCGCTCGCCGTTTCCGTCGGCTGCCCAAGCACCGCGACATTCCGGTGATCCTGATCACCGTGGTCGGTGACGAGCCGATCCGGCAGGCGGCACTGGAAGCAGGGGTCATCGACTTCCTGGTCAAGCCGATCCGCCCGCGCGAACTGCGTGCGCGCTGCTACAACCTGCTGCAGCTGCGCCAACAGACCGAGAACGTGAAGCAACGGGCGCTGTCGCTGGAGCAGCGCCTGCTGGCCAGCATGCATGAGGTCGAAGAGCGGGAGCGCGAAACGCTGTCGCGGCTGGCGCGGGCGATCGAGTTCCGTGATGCAGGCACCAGTGCCTATCTGGAGCGCATGGCGCGCGTGGCCGGCCTGATCGCCGACCAGCTCGGGCTGCCCGAGGAGGACGTGCGCCTGATCGAAATGGCTGCGCCGCTGCATGACATGGGCAAGATTGCCATTCCCGATGCGGTGCTGCTCAAGCAGGGCAAGCTCAACGAGGAGGAGCTTGCGATCATGCGCCGGCACCCGCGGATTGGCCATGAACTGCTGAGCGGCAGCCAGAATCGTTTCATCCAGGTTGGCGCCTTGATCGCACTGCGTCATCATGAGCGCTACGATGGCAGCGGCTATCCCGATGGGCTGGTCGGCGATGCGATTCCGCTGGAAGCGCGCATCGTGGCTGTCGCCGATGTCTTCGACGCCCTGATTTCGCCCCGTCCGTACAAGGAAGCATGGACCATGGAAGCCACCCTGGCTTATCTCTACGCCCAGCGTGGCCGGCTGTTCGATCCCCGATGCGTGGACGCGCTGCTGCGCGGCCGCGAACAGCTGGACCAGATCTGCGCCGAGCATTCGATGGCGTCCGCGCGCCCGGGGCTGGGCGCGTGAAACGGCTGTTGTCGCAGCTGCGGCTGCGCCTGTCCCAGCGCCAGGACAGCGAACACGGCCAGCAGATCGTCCGTATTGTCCTGATCAGCCTGATCCTGGCCTACGTGCTGTTGCCGGCGCCGCGCCACGATCTGCCGCACACGCAGTACGTGGGCGTGCTGGCGATCGTCTTGACCGGCCTGAGCCTGTCGCTGCTGCTGTTCGGCTGGCTGCTGTGGCGGCCGGCGCGTTCCGATCCCCGCCGCGTGCTGGGCATGCTTGCCGACTATGGCCTGATCGCTGCCGGCATGGTGCAGATGGGCGAGCCCCTGGCCTGGGTCTACATCGTGGTGATGTGGGTGACGGTCGGCAACGGCATGCGCTTCGGCAACCACTACCTGTACGTGGCGGTGGCGATGGCGATGGTGAGCTTCGGTTGCACGGTGCTGCTGACGCCTTACTGGCAACAGAATTTCCGTCTGGCCATCGGCCTCTGGCTCGGCCTGGCGGCGGTGCCGCTGTACTTCTCGACACTGCTGCGGCAGCTGACCGAGGCGATGGCCGAGGCGCGCCGTGCCAGCGAGGCCAAGAGCCGTTTCCTGGCCAACATGAGCCACGAGTTCCGCACGCCGTTGAACGGCCTCAACGGCATGACCGAAGTGCTGGCGACCACGCGTCTGGACGATGAGCAGCGCGAGTGCCTCAACACCATCCAGGCGTCGTCGCGCAGCCTGCTGGCGCTGGTGGAGGAAGTGCTGGACATCTCGGCCATCGAGGCCGGCAAGCTGCGCGTGGTGGCCGAAGACTTCGCCGTGGCCGACGTGATCCAGGCGATCGGGCTGATCCTGTTGCCGCAGGCCAAGGCCAAGCGCCTGGATTACCGGGTGAAGGTCGCCGATGGTGTGCCGCCCCGCGTGCGCGGAGACGTCGGGCACCTGCGGCAGATCCTGCTGAACCTGGCCGGCAACGCGGTCAAGTTCACCGATCACGGCCGGGTCGAAATCCGTGTCAGCGTGGTGCAGGCCGATACCAGTGGCGCGGTGCGGCTGCGCTTCGACATCCTCGACACCGGCATCGGTGTAGCGCCGGCCATGCGTGCGCGGCTGTTCGATGCCTTCGAGCAGGCTGACGTCAGCATGGCGCGTCGCCACGAGGGTACCGGGCTGGGCACGACCATCGCCAAGGGCCTGGTCGAAGCAATGGACGGCGATATCGGTTATCTGGAAAACCCGCCGCGCGGCAGCCATTTCTGGGTCGAGCTGCCGTTCGCGCCGCCGCAGCCGCAGGTGCCGGGTGCGGTACCGAGCCTGACCGGCGACGACGACGCGGGGCCGGGTGGCAACGTGATCGCATTTGCCGACCCGTTCCTGCGCCATCGCGCCCGCGTGCGCAGCATGCAGATCCTGGTGGCCGACGACCACGAGGCCAACCGCATGGTCCTGCAGCGCCTGCTGCAGAAGGCCGGGCATCGCGTGCTGTGCGTGGACGGCGGTGAGGCAGTGCTGGATGCGCTGGCCGACAGTGAATTCGATGCGGTCATCGTCGACCTGCACATGCCGGGCATGAGTGGGCTGGACATGCTGAAGGAGTTGCGGGTGATGCAGGCCGGCGGCGGTCCGCGCACGCCGGTGCTGGTGCTCAGCGCCGATGTCACGCCCGAGGCGATCCAGCGCTGCACCCAGGCTGGGGCGCATGCTTTCCTGGCCAAGCCCGTGGTGGCGGTGCGCCTGCTCGATACCCTGGCCGAGATCGCCAGCAACGCCCAGCTGAAGACCATGGCCGCACCGGTGGTGCGACCGATGGCCCTGCAGGATGGGGTGCTCGACAGCAGCGTGCTGGACGAGCTGGCCTCGCTGGGGATGGGCGAGGGCTTCGAACGTGAGTTCATCCGCCAGTGCCTGGAGGACGTGGCGAGCTGCATGGGCAAGGCCGAGCAGGCCGGCGAGACCACGCAGTGGGATGTGTTCCGCGAACAATCCCATGCGATCAAGGGTGTGGCCAGCAACCTTGGCCTGATGCGCGCGTCGAACCGTGCCGGCGAGCTGATGCGGATGGCTGACTGGCAGCTCAAGACCGAATGGCGCCAGCGCCTGGGCATCCTGCAGGAAGCGATCAAGGAAGGCCGGCGTGCACTGGAGGCGCGGGCCGAACGCCGCCTGCGTGGCGCTGCTGACGATGGCGAGGCGCGCTGAACCACGGCAAGGCCCATAAAAAAAGCCCGGTGGCCAACCGGGCTTGAACCCATCCTGGGGGAGGGATGAATCAGGCCGCGTCGAGACTGGCGCGACGGGTCTGGGCCTTGATCAGGCGATCCATGGTGCGCAGAGAGCGGTCGCCGAGGGCCAGGGCGGAATCGACCCATACCTTGGTGATCTCCAACAGTTCGTCATAGCTGACAGGCTGGGCAATGCTGCGTGCGGCGTTCATTGCCAGGTAGGACTGCGGGGTGCGCTGCTGCTGGCGGATCAGTTCCTCGACGGCCGCCCGGCCTTCGCCCTTCTTCACCAGCACGTCGACCACGCCCATCGCATGCATTTCCTCGGCGCTGTAGACCCGGCCGTCGAGGATGATCTTCTCGGCCAGGTGTGGTGACACCCGGCGGCACAGGAAGGAGTAGGCGCCCATGCCCGGGAACAGGCCGAACAGAACTTCGGGCAGGCCGAGGCCGCTGCCTTCCTCGGCGACGATGGTGTGGCAGGCCAGGGCCATTTCCAGGCCACCGCCCAGGGCGTCGCCCTGGATCAGGGCGATCGAACGGACATCGCCGCCGAACCCGGTATGCAGGTGGTGCACGCCCTCAACGCAGCGCTGGGCGTAGCTCAACAGGAGGTCGCGGTTGCCTTCGCGGATCAGGCGGGTGAACAGGTCCAGGTCACCGCCCAGGTTGTAGGCGACGGCATCGGAGGCCAGCACGAAATGCCGCAGGGTGCCGCTGTGGCGCTCGGCAGGGCTGCGGGTGATGGCCGCCATGTAGCTCCACATCTCGTCGAGCATGTCCTTGCGGCAGCAGGGACGGATGCCGGTGGCGGCATCGGCATGCATGAACAGCCAGTGGGCAGTGCCGTCGGCACTGTCTTCGGTACGGATGGTGGCAAAAGGCGAGCCGCTTGAGGGCAGCTTTTCGATGGTACTCATGGAAGGGTCCTCGGCATGCGGCCCGCAGTGTCAGGTGGGTGGCCGGCGGGCCGAACGGTCCACACACGCGGCGATGCTACACCGCCTCAGGGGCGTCGCATGCGAAAGGGCCCGGGACGTTTCCGCCCCGGGCCCGGTACCGTTCAAATTGCCGAAAACCCTTACTGGGCGGGCGTATCGCGGAGTTCGCGACGGAGGATCTTGCCGACATTGGTCTTCGGCAGCTCCTTTCGGAATTCGACGATTTTGGGGTGCTTGTAGCCGGTCAGGTTGGCCCGGGCATGCTCCTTGACCATTTCGGCGGTCAGGTTCGGATCCTTCTTCACGATGACCACCTTCACCACCTCGCCGGACTTGTCGTCCGGCACGCCGACCGCGGCCACTTCCAGCACGCCCGGCATCATCGCGATCACGTCCTCGACTTCATTCGGGTACACGTTGAAGCCGGACACCAGGATCATGTCCTTCTTGCGGTCGACAATGTAGAAGAAGCCCTGTTCATCCATCTTCGCCATGTCGCCGGTGTGCAGCCAGCCATCGGCGTCGATGGTCTTGGCGGTTTCCTCCGGGCGCTGCCAGTAGCCCTTCATCACCTGCGGGCCCTTGATACAGAGCTCGCCGACCTCGCCCAGCGGCAGGATGGCGCTGTTGTCGTCCTTGATGCAGGCATCGGTGGACGGGATCGGCAGGCCGATCGAGCCGTTGTATTCGGTCAGGGTGAGGGGGTTGATGCAGGCCGCCGGCGAGGTCTCGGTCAGGCCATACGCCTCGACCAGGGTCACGCCGGTGACCTTCTTCCAACGCTCGGCCACGGCGCGCTGCACCGCCATGCCGCCGCCCAGGGTGACCTTCAGCGAGGAGAAGTCGACCGTGTCGAAGCCGGGGGTGTTGAGCAGGCCATTGAACAGCGTGTTGACGCCGGTGATGGCGGTGAAGCGCACCGACTTGAGTTCCTTGACGAAGCCCTTCATGTCACGCGGATTGGTGATCAGGTGGTTGCAGCCACCGAACTTCATGAAGACCAGCCCGTTCGCGGTCAGTGCGAAGATGTGGTACAGCGGCAGGGCGGTGATGATCCACTCCTTGCCCATCTCGATGCCCGACGCACTGATCCAGGCCGAGGCCTGCTGCATGTTGGCGATCAGGTTGCGGTTGGTCAGCATCGCGCCCTTGGCCACGCCGGTGGTGCCGCCGGTGTACTGCAGGAACGCAATGTCGTCGTGGTCGATCTCGACCTGGGGCAGGCTGTGGCGGCTGCCGATCTTGAGCGCCTGGCGGAAGCGCACCGCGCCCTTGAGATGGTAGTTGGGCACCATCTTCTTGATGTACTTCAGCACGAAGTTGACGATCACGCCCTTGGCGCCAAGCAGGTCGCCCAGGCCGGTGGTGACCACGTGCTTGACCGGAGTATCGGCGATGACCTGCTCGACGGTGTCGCCGAAGTTGTCGACCACCACCAGTGCGGTCACGCCGGCATCGATCAGCTGGTGCTTGAGCTCGCGCGCGGTGTACAACGGATTGACATTGACCACGGTCAGGCCGGCGCGCAGCACGCCGAAGGTGGCCACCGGGTACTGCAGGCAGTTGGGCATCATCAGGGCGACGCGGTCACCCTTCTTGAGCTTGAGCTCTCCCAGCAGGTAGGCCGCGAACTGATTGACCAGCGCGTCGGTCTCGCCATAGGTGAGGACCTTGCCGAAGCTGGAGTAGGCGGGACGGTCGCGGAATTTCGCGACGGAAGCGTCGAAGACCGAAGCTACCGAATGGAACTCGTTGACGTCGATCTCGGCGGGAACGCCTTTCGGATAGCTCTGCAGCCAGGGACGATCCAGACTCATATTCCCCCTCCAGGAATCGTGATGTATTAGGTTCCGGCCCTGAGCGTATCGACAACGGCCGGTCATTGCAGCATACCCCGCCGTAGGGAAAACGCGAAGAGGCCCCGAAGGGCCTCTTTGCTGGGTAGTGCCGGCCGCTGGCCGGCATCTGCGCTCGATAGGCGATCCAGCGGATGCCGGCCAGCGGCCGGCACTACCGTGGCGCCAACCGGGCCGCTTGCGTCAGCCCTGCTTGCGTACCGGTGCGCCGTTGGCCTTGTAGTACGGCGCAGTGCTGCGGGCCAGCGGGGTGCGGCCACGGATCACGTCGGCAAGCTTCTCGGCCATCATGATGGTCGGCGCATTGAGGTTGCCGGTCACCACCTGCGGCATGATCGAGGCATCGACGATGCGCAGGCCTTCCAGGCCGTGCACGCGGCCCTGGCCATCGACCACCGCCATCGGGTCGTCGGCATGGCCCATCTTGTTGGAGCACGACGGGTGGTACGCGGTTTCGGCATGCTCGCGCACGAATGCATCGATCTGCGCGTCGGTCTGCAGTGCACTGCCCGGCGAGATCTCGCGGCCGCTGTACGGGGCCAGCGCCGGCTGCGCGAAGATCTCGCGGGTGATGCGGATCGCCGCGCGGAATTCGCGCCAGTCCTGCTCGTGCGACATGTAGTTGAACAGGATGCTCGGATGTTCGCGCGGGTCCTTCGAGCGCACATGGATGCGGCCACGGCTGGGCGAGCGCATCGAGCCGACGTGCATCTGGAAGCTGTGCGCCTTGATCGGGTTGGAGCCGTTGTAGTTGATCGCCACCGGCAGGAAGTGGTACTGCAGGTTCGGCCAGTCGAACTCGGCGTCGCTGCGGATGAAGCCACCGGCCTCGAACTGGTTGCTGGCGCCGATGCCGGTGCCCAGGAACAGCCACTCGGCACCGATCGCCGGCTGGTTGTACAGCTTCAGCGCCGGCGCCAGCGACACCGGCTTCTTGCATTCGTACTGCAGGTACATCTCAAGGTGATCCTGCAGGTTGGCGCCGACGCCGGGCAGGTGGTGCACCAGGTCGATGTCCAGGCTGCGCAGCAGGTCGGCCGGGCCGACACCCGAGCGCTGCAGGATCTGCGGCGAGGCGATGGCGCCGCCGCACAGCAGCACTTCGCGGCGGGCGGTGGCGCGCTGCGGCTGGTCGTTGTGCAGCCACTGCACGCCCACCGCGCGCTTGCCCGAGAACAGGATGCGGTCGGTCAGCGCGTGGGTGACGATGGTCAGGTTCGGGCGTGGCTTGGCCAGGTCCAGGTAGCCGCGGGCGGTGCTGGAACGACGGCCGTTCGGGGTCACCGTGCGGTCCATCGGGCCGAAGCCTTCCTGCTGGTAGCCGTTGAGGTCGTCGGTGCGCGGGTAGCCGGCCTGCACGCCGGCTTCGACCATCGCAGCGAACAGTTCGTTGTTGCCGGCCTTCGGCGTGGTCACCCGCAGCGGGCCATCACCACCGTGGTAGTCGTTGGGGCCGATGTCGCGGGTTTCGGCCTTGCGGAAGTAGGGCAGGCAGTCCAGATAGGTCCAGTCTTCCAGGCCCGGCATGCTGGCCCAGTTGTCGTAGTCCATCGCGTTGCCGCGGATGTAGCACATGCCGTTGATCAGCGACGAGCCACCCAGGCCCTTGCCGCGGCCGCAGTCCATGCGGCGGTTGTTCATGAAGGGCTCCGGATCGGTCTTGTACGCCCAGTTGTAGCGCTTGCCCTGCAGCGGGAAGGCCAGCGCCGCCGGCATCTGGGTACGGAAGTCGAGCCGGTAGTCCGGGCCACCGGCTTCCAGCAGCAGCACGCTGACATCGGCATCTTCGGTGAGGCGGGTCGCCAGCACGTTGCCGGCTGAACCGGCGCCGATGATGATGTAGTCGTACTCGTTATGGGTGCTCATGGGTGTCTCCTGCAGGCCGGGGCGCGCTGCATGCAGGCGTCCCGGCGGAATGTCGGATCGGCGCGGTGGCCGGACGATGGGGCGTGCTCGGGGCGCGCCGGTCAGAACACGCTGGCGTAGTCGCCCAGCTCGACCTGCACCGACTTGATGCGGGTGTAGTGGCCGAGGGTGGAGATACCGTTCTCGCGGCCGACGCCGGATTCCTTGTAGCCACCGACCGGCATTTCGGCCGGCGATTCACCCCAGGTGTTGATCCAGCAGATGCCGGCTTCCAGGCGATGGATGATGCGGTGGGCGCGGCTGATGTCCTTGCTGACCACGCCGGCAGCGAGGCCGAAGGTGGTGTCGTTGGCACGACGCACCACTTCGTCTTCGTCGTCATAGGCGAGGATGCTCATCACCGGCCCGAAGATCTCTTCCTTGACGATGGTCATGTCATCGCGGCAGTCGGAGAACACGGTCGGCAGCACGTAGGCGCCCTGGGCCAGCGCACCTTCGGTGGCACGGCCGCCACCCGTCAGCAGGCGGGCACCTTCGGCCTTGCCGCTCTCGATGTAGCGCAGCACGTTTTCCATGTGCGGGAAGCTGGTCAACGGGCCGAAGTTGGTGTCGGCGGCCATCGGGTCGCCGATGCGGATGCGCTTGACGCGCTCGACGACGGCCACCTCGAATGCGGCCAGCATGCTGCGCGGCACGAACACGCGGGTGCCGTTGGTGCAGACCTGGCCGGAGCTGAAGAAGTTGGCCATCACCGCAATGTCGGCGGCGCGGTCCAGGTCGGCGTCGTCGCAGATCACCAGCGGCGACTTGCCGCCCAGTTCCATGGTCACTTCCTTCAGCGACGAGGACGCCGCGCTGGCCATGACCTTCTTGCCAGTGGCGACGCCACCGGTGAAGGAGATCTTTTCGATCACCGGGTGCTCGGTCAGCCACTGGCCGATCTCGCGGCCCGGGCCCTGCACGACGTTGAACACGCCGGCCGGCACGCCGGCTTCGGTGTAGATTTCGGCCAGCCGGATCGCGGTCAGCGGGGTCACTTCGGACGGCTTGAACACCATCGCGTTGCCCGCGGCCAGCGCCGGTGCCGACTTCCACATGGCGATCTGGATCGGGTAGTTCCATGCGCCGATGCCGGCGACCACGCCCAGCGGCTCGCGACGGGTGTAGAAGAAGCTCGATTCGCGCAGCGGCAGCTGGATGCCTTCGATGGCGGTGGCCAGGCCGGCGTAGTACTCGACCACGTCGGCACCGGTGACGATGTCCACGGTGGTGGTCTCGGCCAGCGCCTTGCCGGTGTCCAGGGTTTCCAGGTGGGCCAGTTCGTCGTTGCGCTCGCGCAGGAGCTCGACGGCGCGGCGCAGGATGCGCGAGCGCTCCATGGCGGTCATCGCGGCCCACACCTTCTGGCCTTCGGCTGCGCTCCGCACGGCACGTTCGACGTCGGCCTGGCTGGCGACCTGCACCTCGGCGATCACCTCGCCGGTGGCCGGGTTGACGGTCTTGAAGGTCTTGCCGCTGGTGGCATCGACGCGCTGGCCGTGGATGTAGAGCTGTTGGACGGGCAGGGTGGTCATGGGGCGTACTCCTTGGAAGGGGGCGGGTGCTGAAGCGCTTATAGCGCGGCAGCCTGCAACTGGAAGTCGATGTAGCCGTAAGCGATGCGCCGGGACTTCTCGGCGTTGAACTGGCCGCCGACCAGGCTGCCGCGCAGCCACAGGCCATCGATCATCGCGGCCAGGCCGCGGGCGGCCAGGCGGGCCTGCGGGTGGGGCAGCAGGCGGTTGAACTGGTGGCAGAGGTTGGAGAACAGGCGCTGGTCGTTGGCGCGCTGCAGCCGGGCCAGTTCCGGCTGGTGCATGCTGGCGGCCCAGAAGGTGAGCCAGACGCGCATCGCGGTGCCGTTGATCTGGCTGTCGTCGAAGTTGCCATCGACGATGGCGCGCAGCTGCTCGCGCGGATCGTCGCCGGCGTCTGCGCGGTAGCGGGCGACGGCGTCCTTCAGTTCGCGCAGGATCTGCCGCATTGCAGCATTGAGCAGGCCGTCCTTGTCGCCGAAGTAGTGGGCGACGATGCCGCTGGACAAGCCCGCCTTCTTCGCGATGGTGGCGACAGTGGCATCGGCCATGCCGATCTCGTCGATGGTCTGGAAAGTGGCCCGGATCAGCTGTTCGCGCCGTACCGGTTCCACGCCTTTCTTCGGCATTGTCTCTCCACGGTTTGCGACCCGAAGGATCGGGCTGCCCGCCATTATGCTTTTTATTGATTGAACGTTCAATCAATAAACCCTAGGATGCGCTCGCGCCCCACGCCATGGGCCCGGTTTACCGGTCCGGCCCCGCCCATGTGCTCCCTCGGACTTGATGAGACGACCCCATGTCTTCCCTGGCTCATCCCAAGCGTTCGCCCCTGCGCTTGAACCGTTTTGTCTTCCTCAGCTCCTCGGTGTCGATCGGCATCCTCGGGCTGCTCACCGTTCTCTATCCCGAAGGCAGCGAGCACTGGCTGCAATGGGCGCAGGCCGAAGTGTCGGCCGCGTTCGGCTGGTGGTACATGCTGCTGATCGTGCTGTGCCTGGGCTTCGTGCTGTGGCTGGCGTTTTCGCCGTACGGCCGCATCCGCCTGGGCCACAACGAGGAATCACCGGCCTTCGGCTATGTCGCCTGGGTTTCGATGCTGTTCTCGGCCGGGATCGGCATCGCGCTGCTGTACTACGGCGCCTACGAGCCGCTGGATCATTTCCTCAATCCACCCGGGCAGCCCGGCGGCACCGTGGCCGCCGGCCGTGAAGCGATGGTGCTGACCTTCCTGCACTGGGGCCTGCATGGCTGGGCGCTGTATGCGCTGGTCGGCGTGGCACTGGGCTATTTCGCCTATCGCCGGGACCTGCCGCTGGCGCTGCGCTCTGCGTTGTACCCGGTCTTCGGCGAGCGCATCCACGGCCGCATCGGCGACATGGTCGATGGCTTCGGCATCCTGGCCACGCTGATCTCGATGGTGACCAACCTCGGCATCGGCGCCCTGGTGGTACAGTCCGGCCTGGTCTACCTGTTCCACATCCCTGATACGCCGCAGGTGCTGGTGGTGATCGTGCTGGTGATGATGGTCGTGGCCACCATCGGCGTGGTGGCCGGCGTGGAAAAGGGCATTGCCTGGCTGTCCAACCTCAACGTGCGCCTGCTGTGTGGCCTGCTGCTGTTCGTGCTGGTCACCGGCCCGACCCTGCACCTGTTCGATGGCCTGATCCAGAACACCGGCGATTACCTCGGCGCGTTCGTGCGCAAGAGCTTCGACATGTACCTCAACGACCCCAAGGGCCGTGAGTGGATGGGTTCGTGGACGCTGTTCTACTGGGCGTGGTGGATCGCCTGGGCGCCGTTCGTCGGCCTTTTCGTGGCGCGCATCTCGCGTGGCCGCACCATCCGCGAAGTGATCATGGGCGTGCTGCTGATTCCGCTCGGCTTCACCCTGGCCTGGCTGTCGATCTTCGGCAATACCGCCATCGACCTGGTGCTCAACCATGGCCAGGCGATCCTGGGTGACGTGGCCCAGCATGATGCAGCGATGACCTTGTTCAAGCTGCTGGAATACCTGCCTGCGGCGCCGTACGTGGCCGGTGCTGCGGTGGTGATCGGCTTCGTGCTGTTCCTGACCCCGGTCGACTCGGGCACCCTGATGATCGCCAACCTGTGCACCCGTCGCGTTGACGATGGCGTGGAAGATGGCCATGACGCGCCGATCTGGCTGCGCGTGTTCTGGGCCGCCGGCATCACCGTGGCCAGCGTCGGCCTGCTGCTGGCCGGCAACTTCAGCGCGATGCAGACGGCGGTGGTGCTGTGCGGCCTGCCGTTCTCGTTCACCCTGGCGTTCTACATGTGGGGCCTGTTGAAGGCCCTGCGTACCGACCCGGACGCACCACGCCGGTGAGCGCTTCTGTAGAGCCGAGCCCATGCTCGGCTGCTGTTGGCGCAGAACCAGCCGAGCGCAGGCTCGGCTCTACAGGGGGCATCGCAAACGCAAAGGGCCGAAAGCGTGACCTGCCGACCCGCCTGTGGGTGGCCCCGCCGACCAAGATGGACGCCTCGGAGCTGACCAAGGAAGGCGTGTACGGCACCTTCGGCGCTACCGGCGCACGCATGGAAATGCCGGGCTGCTCGCTGTGCATGGGCAACCAGGCGCAGATCCGCGAAGGCTTCACCGCGATGTCGACCTCGACCCGCAACTTCCCGAACCGCTGGGCCGCAACACCAACGTGTACCTGGGTTCGGCCGAACTGGCCGCGATCTGCTCGCGTCTGGGCCGCATCCCGACCAAGGAAGAGTACATGGCCGATGTCGGCGTGATCGCCGCCAGCGGCGCGGAGATCTACCGCTACATGAACTTCGACCAGATCGAGGAGTACCAGGACGTGGCCAAGACGGTCGCTGCCTGATGCGGTAGTGCCGGCTGCTGGCCGGCACCCCGTTGAAACGAAGAACCCCCGGTGAGAACCGGGGGGTTCTTTTGTGTGCGCCGGGCCAGGTGGCCTAGCCCATGCGCATCGCCGTCCGTGTCTGCTCCTGGGCGTGGTCTTGCTGGGCGACCTGCTGTGCCTGCGACATCTGTTCGACCTTGGCGAGCGACTGCTCTACGGGCGTATTGATGGCCTCGCTGATTGGAACCGACGCCCGCAGGTGTGCCGGATTGTCCAGCGCTCCCTGGACTACGAACATGCGAGGGCTCGAGTCACCGCTGGGTGGATTGCCTAGGACCACATGATCGACGCGTTCCAGGCCGCTGCTCCTGGCCGCCGCAAGCAGGCCGGCCGTCACGCGCTCACTGGTTTCATCGAAGCTGCG
>NZ_CP025780.1:1641590-1695449 GCF_003586545.1 Stenotrophomonas sp. Pemsol
ACGTCTCTTGGAGGTGTCCAGCAGGGAGCGGAGCCGAGCGTGGGCTCGGCTCTACAGGGGCCTGTCAGCCGCGGGCGAGGGCGAGCAACCGCTCGGCGATCCTCTCCAGTGGCACCTGTTCCTCGGCAGCGCCCAGCTTGAACGCGGCACCGGGCATGCCCCAGACCACGCTGGTCGCTTCGTCCTGCACCAGCGTTGGGGCGCCGGCCTGGCGCATTTCCAGCAGGCCGCGCGCGCCGTCGTCACCCATGCCGGTGAGGATGGCACCGATGGCATTGCCACCGGCGCTCTGCGCGACCGAGCGGAACAGCACGTCCACCGCGGGCTTGTGCCGGTTCACTGCCGGGCCGTCGTCGACGCGGCAGCGCCAGCGCGCACCGTCGCGGATGATGCGCAGGTGCTTGCCGCCGGGCGGGAGGTAGGCGTGGCCGGGCAGCACCGCTTCGCCGTCGCTGGCCTCGCGCACGGCCATTGCCGAGTGTCGGTCCAGGCGTTCGGCAAAGGCGCTGCTGAAGCTGGCCGGCAGGTGCTGGGTCATCACCACGGCGGGTGCATCGGCAGGCATGCCTTCCAGCACCACGCGCAGCGCTTCGGTGCCACCGGCTGACGAGCCGATCGCGATCAGGCGGTCGGTGGTACGGAACTGCGGCGAGGCAGCACGCGTCGCCGGCGCTGCGTCCAGCGTGAGCTTGGGGGCGCTGGCACGCACCAGCGGGCGCACGCGCGAGCGCGCCGCCATCTTGACCTTGGCGATGATCTCCTCGGCATAGCCCTGCAGGCCGCGGGCCACGTCCAGCTTGGGCTTGGAGACGAAATCCACGGCGCCCAGCGCCAGTGCCTGCAGGGTGGTGTCGGCGCCTCGCTCGGTCAGCGAAGAAATCATCACCACCGGCAGCGGATGCAGGCGCATCAGGTTTTCCAGGAACGCCAGCCCGTCCATGCGCGGCATTTCCACGTCCAGGGTGATCACGTCCGGGAGCAGGCGCTTGATCTTCTCGCGCGCCAACAGCGGGTCAGCCGCAGTGCCGACCACGTCGATGGCCGGGTCGCTGGACAGGATTTCCGTGAGCATCTGCCGCACGACGGCGGAGTCGTCGACGATCAGGACCCGGCAGGGGGCGTTGCCGGTGAAGGTCATTCGAACAGCTCCACGCCACCGGTGACCGGCGCCTTGGACAGGCGCGCACGCACCGCCGATTCGGCGGCGGCCACCTCGGCCTCATGCGCATGCGGCAGGCGCTGCACCACCACGCGGCCGGTATCGGCGAAGAACCAGATCTTGCGCGGATGGATGCCGCACAGGTCCTCGGCAATGATCGGGATATGCTCGGCCTGCAGGTACTGGCGCACGAATTCGGCGTTGCGGGTGCCGACCGGATTGCTGGTGAAGCCCTTCAGCACGTTGGCACCACCGAACACCTTGGCCTCGATCCGCTTGCGATGTGCGCCGCGCTTGAGCATGTCGTTGATCAGCAGTTCCATCGCATAGCTGCCATAGCGCGCAGGCGCGCCGTCACCGGCGTTGCCCTCGGGCAGCAGGAAATGGTTCATGCCGCCGATCTTCAGCACCGGGTCGCGCAGGCAGGCCGCCACGCAGGACCCCAGCGTGGTGGTCAGCGCAGTGGTGTCATCGACCACCAGGTACTGGGTCGGCAGCAGCTTGGCGGCGATGGTCTGGAAGCGCGCATCCTGGTAGCGCATCACATCGTCGATACGCAGCGAGGCATTCATGCGCCGGCCTTCGCCGCACGGCGGTACAGGGTGCGGCCGCAGGGCTGGATCAGGTCGGCGGCGTGCAGATAGTTCTCCGAATGGCCGGTGTAGAGCAGACCGTCATCGGCCAGGTGCTGCACCAGGCGGCCGAGGATCGCGCGCTGGGTCGGCTTGTCGAAGTAGATCATCACGTTGCGGCAGAACAGTGCGTCGAACGGGCCACCGACGTCGTAGCGCGGGGCGAGCAGGTTCAACGGGCGGAATTCGATCAGCTCGCGCAGCGCGGGCAGCACGCGGCACTGGCCCTCGTTGGGGCCGCTGCCACGCTGGAAGTAGCGGCGGCGCAGGTCCGGATCGAGGCTGGCGACGCGATCGATGTTGTAGACGCCACGGCCGGCGGTGGCCAGCACCTGGGTGTCGACGTCAGTGGCGATGATGCGTACCGGCGGCTTCAGGGTGCCAAAGGCCTCGCACGCGGTGATCGCCATCGAATAGGGCTCTTCGCCGGTGGACGCCGCGCACGACCACAGCAGCAACGGCGTGCGGCTGGAGCGCTGCTGCAGTTCTTCGCGCAGCTTGTCGAAGTGGTGCGGTTCGCGGAAGAACGAGGTCAGATTGGTGGTCAGGGCGTTGGTGAACGCCTGCCACTCGTCACCATCTTCCTGCTCCAGATGGTCCAGGTACTGCTGGAAGCTGCGCATGCCCAGCGTGCGCAGGCGGCGCGACAGGCGGCCATAGACCATGTCGCGCTTTGCCGGCGCAAGCGCAATGCCCACGCGCTGGTAGATCAGGTCGCAGACGCGGCGGAAATCACGGTCGGCGAACTCGAATTCGCGTGGGCCGGTAACGATGGGAGTAGGACTTTGCACGGGGGACGTGTCCATCGGCGGGGGCAGCGGCCGAAGCCGCTACGGGTGGGTATCAGAATTCCTGCCAGTCGCTGTCGCTGGCGACGAAGGTGCCGGCGTTGCTGCTACGACGTGGCGATATCGGTGCAGGTGCTGCCGCGTGGCTTGGCTGCGGAGGTGCCACGGTGGTGACTCTCGCCGGCTCGACCCGCGCGGCAACGGCCTGCATCGCGGCCGAGACCTGGTTGTCGAGCCGGAAGATCGCCACGGCATCTGCAAGCTGTGCGGCCTGGTCTTCCATCGCACGTGCGGCAGCGGTGGCTTCCTCCACCAGCGCGGCGTTCTGCTGGGTGGTTTCGTCCATCTGCACCACGGTCTGGTTGACCTGCTCAATGCCCGCGCTCTGTTCCTGCGAGGCGGCGGAGATCTCGGCCATGATGTCGGTCACACGCTGCACCGAGGCGACGATCTCGCCCATGGTGCTGCCGGCCTGGTGGACCAGGCTGGAGCCCTCGGCGACCTTGCCGACGGAGTCGTCGATCAAGCCCTTGATCTCCTTGGCGGCAGCCGCCGAGCGCTGGGCGAGGGTGCGCACTTCGCTGGCGACCACGGCGAAGCCGCGGCCCTGTTCACCGGCACGCGCGGCTTCCACGGCGGCATTCAGCGCCAGGATGTTGGTCTGGAACGCAATGCCGTCGATGACGCTGATGATCTCGGCGATCTTCTTCGACGAGGCTTCGATGGCGGACATGGTGGTGACCACCTGGCCGACCACTTCACCGCCCTGCGAGGCGACGCCATGGGCGCCGATGGCGAGCTGGTTGGCCTGGCGGGCGTGCTCGGCGTTCTGGCGCACGGTGGAGGTCAGTTCCTCCATCGAGGCCGCGGTTTCCTCCAGGTTGGCGGCCTGCTGCTCGGTACGGCGCGACAGGTCGCTGTTGCCCGAGGCGATCTCGCCGGCGGCCAGGGTGATGCTGGAAGCGCTGGCCTGGATCTGGCCGACGATCTGGGTCAGCTGCGCGACCGTGGCGTTGGCATCGTCGCGCATGCGGGCGAACACGCCCTTGTAATCGCCGTGCATGCGCGCGGTCAGGTCGCCCTCGGCGATGGCCGACAGCAGCTGCGACAGCTTGCCGAGGTTGTCATCGCTGACCGCCATCATCGCGTTGAGGTTTTCCAGCATCAGGCGGAAATCGTGGTCGAAGCGCTGCGCATCGCCTCGGCGGCTGAAGTCGCCGGCAGCAGCGGCGCTGGCCAACTGCTTGATCTCGGCGTTGATGCGGCCGAGATTGGCCTTGACGGTGTCGACGGTGGTGGTCATCGCCGCCTTCTCGCCCGGGTAGCGGGCGATGTCGCGGCTCAGGTCACCAACCGCGTACTGCTGCACCACGTCCAGCACATCGTGCAGGGTCTGCACGTGGCTACCCACCAGGGCGTTGGTTTCCTGCACCATCAGCCCGTACTCGCCGGGGAAGGCGCTGGCGTCGATGCGGTAGCTGAGTTCGCCACCGTCGTGGCGGCGGGCCATTTCGCGCTGGCCGGTGATGACCGCATGCAACTGCTGCTGCATGCCGGCCATGGCGTCCAGCAGGCGGCCGGTTTCATCGTGCGGCTGCGGGCCGATATGGCTGTCGAGCTTGCCGGCGGCGATGCCCTCGGCGACGGCCGTGGCCTGCTTCAACGGCACGGCGATGCGATTGCCGATGACCCAGCTCAGGGCCAGTACGATCAGCACCAGGACGCCGCCGGAGACTGTCATGATGGCAGTGAACACCAGCGCCTGCTTCTGCACGTCGTCCATGTAGACGCCACTGCTGACCACCCAGTTCCACGGCGCGAACAGGCCGGCGTACGCGACCTTCTCGACCTCGCCCTTGCTGCCCGGCTTCGCCCAGCGGTAATTGACGAAGCCACCACCGGCGCGGGCGGCTTCGACCTGGTCGTAGTAGATGCGCACACCGTCGTCGGTGCGGAAGTCCTTCATGTCCTTGCCGACCAGGTCCTTGCGGAACGGGTGCATCAGCAGCCGGTAGCCGGTGTCGTAGACGTTGAAATAGTAGGTATCGCTCTCTGCACGCATCACTTCCAATGCCTGCAGCGCGGCGCGCTTGGCAGCCTCTTCGCTGAGTTCGCCGGTACCGGCCAGGCGGTGGTAGTGCTGCAGGATGCCGTAGCTCAGTTCGACCTGGGTCTTCAGTGCGGTCTTGCGGGTCTCGGTGAGATCCAGGTACTGCATGCGGGCGGCGATCACCGAGAGCGCGATCACGCCGAGCGCGATGAGCAGCGTCAGCAGGTTGAGCTTGCGCCGGACGGAAAGATTGCTGAAGTAGTGTTGCCAGCGATGCAGGAGATTCATCGAGCAGGACCAGGTCGAAGCGGGCGGGCGGCGCCGTGCCGGTCACGGCGGGACAAGCGGTGACAACCCCGTTATCGGCCGTCAGGGCGGGGGATTGAGGTGCGGTGTCCGAACGTATTCAGGTTTCCGTGCGGCGGCGGCTGCGGCGCTGCCTGCGGCAGGCTGGTTTTGAAGCAACAGCAACAGCAACAGCAGTTGGTCGGCGCTGGATTGTCAGTAGGTGGCTGGGCCGGGGTGGGCAGCCAGGACACGCCGTAAACCCGTCCATGGGGGCTCGATGGCGCCATCCATGGCGCCAACGGTCCTGCCTGCCCACCCCGGCCCAGCCCTCTCGGCATTTCGGTGTCGGACGGAAAGAGCGTTGGGGTTCCAGGTGGAAAGAGGGGTCAGATCCGTTTTCCGCAGGAAAACGGATCTGACCCCGGAAGTGACCTGGCTTTTGTTTTTTGCTCTTCTTTCTTCAATCCGGGGTGGACGCGCACGGAAACTGTCCGTGGCCGGGAGGGTGGGCTGCGCAGGGGTGTCTGATCTGGCCCCCAGGGATGGGTTTACGGCGGCCCCTGCGCAGCCCACCCTCCCGGCCAGCCCGCAGTAGCCAAGCGCTCTCCGCGACCACCCCGAGGGGCTTCACCGTTGGCTGATATCCAGATGCCCCGTAAACGAAGACGCCCCGGCGCAGGGCCGGGGCGTGTTCGTGGATCAGGTCAGGCCGGCATCAGAATTCCTGCCAGTCTCCGTCGGCCAGTTCGGTGGCCATCGGGCGACCGCCAGCGGTGCGGCGGGCCGGCGGTGCGACCGGTGCCGGGGCGGCTGGCACGGTGGCTCGCGGGGCCGGGGCTGCGGCGACGCGCGGGGCGGCGACGACCTCGGCCTCATCGACCACGAAGATCGACACCGCTTCGCTGAGATGGCCGGCCTGTTCTTCCATCGCACGTGCGGCAGCGGTGGCTTCCTCCACCAGCGCGGCATTCTGCTGGGTGGTTTCGTCCATCTGCACCACGGTCTGGTTGACCTGCTCGATGCCGGCCGACTGTTCCTGCGAGGCGGCGGAGATCTCGGCCATGATGTCGGTCACGCGCTGCACCGAGGCGACGATCTCGCCCATGGTCGCGCCGGCCTTGTGCACCAGCGCCGAGCCGTCGTTGACCTTGCCGACGGAGTCGTCGATCAGGCCCTTGATCTCCTTGGCGGCAGCCGCCGAGCGCTGGGCGAGGGTGCGCACTTCACTGGCAACCACGGCGAAGCCGCGGCCCTGTTCACCGGCACGCGCGGCTTCCACGGCGGCATTCAGCGCCAGGATGTTGGTCTGGAACGCAATGCCGTCGATGACGCTGATGATCTCGGCGATCTTCTTCGACGAGGCTTCGATGGCCGACATGGTGGTGACCACCTGGCCGACGACTTCACCGCCCTGCGAGGCGACGCCGTGGGCGCCGATGGCGAGCTGGTTGGCCTGGCGGGCATGCTCGGCGTTCTGGCGCACGGTGGAGGTCAGTTCCTCCATCGAGGCCGCGGTTTCTTCCAGGTTGGCAGCCTGCTGCTCGGTGCGGCGCGACAGGTCGCTGTTGCCCGAGGCGATCTCGCCGGCGGCCGAACTGATCGCGCGGCTGGACTGCTTGATGCGGGTGACGATCTCGCTCAGCTGCGCGGCGGTGGCGTTGGCATCGTCACGCATGCGGGCGAACACGCCCTGGTAGTCGCCGTGCATGCGCACGGTCAGGTCACCCTGCGACAGTGCCGCAAGCAGGCCGGAGATCTGTTCGATGCTGCCAGCGTTGGCATCCAGCAGGCCGTTGATCTGCTGGGCCAGCTGCAGGAAGAAGCCTTCCTTGTCGGTGGCGTCGATGCGGCCGGACAGGTCGCCGGCGGCAGCCTGGGCGATCACGCGGGCCACTTCGGCTTCGACCTGCGCTTCCTGAGTACGGTCGCGCCATTCCACCACGTAGCCGACGGTGTCGCCGCCTTCATTGCGGATGGTCGAGACCACCTGGGCGAACTGGGCATCGCCATACTGCATCGGGCGACGGGCGACGCCGTGTGCCTTCAGGTTACCCAGCAGGGTCTGGTCCATCTCGCCGCGGTGTTCAAGCACGGTGACCGGCTTGCCGATCAGCGAGGCCTGGGCATCGAAGTCCGGCAGGTCGCGGCGAACTTCGTCCTGGTACTGGCTCAGGGTCTGCTGCAGGGCGCGGTTGCTGTAGACGATGGTGTTGCTGGTGTCGGTCAGGTACACGCCGGTCGAGCTGTAGTCCAGCGCGGTACGGATGCGCAGATTCTCGCGGGCCACGGCCTGGTCGGTCTCGATGCGCTCGCGGAGGTCGCGCTGCATGCGCTGCATGGCCTGCATCAGTTCGCCCACTTCGTCCTGGCGGCTGACGTCGATATGACCATCGAGCTTGCCACCGGCGACGTCGTTGGCGACCGATACGGCGCCACGCACGCTGCCGACCAGTGCGCGGGCGAACAGCCACACCAGCACCAGGCCGAGTGCGGCGCCACCCAGCAGGGCGACCACGGTCAGCACGGCCGAGGCGGAATAGGTGGAGGCGGCCTCTTCGCGCGAGGCGCGGGCGAGGCGGTTGTCTTCGGCGATCAGCGCTTCCAGCGCCGATGCAGCCTTGCGGTGCTTGGTACGGGTTTCGCCGACGAAGGTATCGATGGCATCGTCCGGCAGGTCAAGTTCCAGCATCTCGGTGACGCTGTCATAGGACGCCAGCGCATCCTTCCATTCCTTGGCGAAGGTGTCGAACAGCTTCTTCTGTTGCGCGTTGTCGACCAGCTTCGGATAGTCCTTGATCGACTTGTCCATGCTGGTGCGCAGGTCGACGGCCTGCTTGCGCGCATCGGACTTGACGTCGTCGCTGGCGCGGATCAACTGCTGGTAGGCGGCATTGCGGTATTCGCCCAGCATGCCGCGCATCTCGCCGGCGAGGCGGATGCTCTCCATGCGTGAACCGGCCAGCTCGGTGGTGACGTTGTTCAGCGAATGCAGGCCGCGATAGGCGACGATGCCCTGCAGCAGCATCACCAGCAGGAGGACGCCGAAGGTCAGCAGCAGCTTCGGCATCAGTTTCAGGTTGTTGATCCACGGCATGGGCGTTGCGAGCTCCTAAGGCAGACGCGCCCGGGCATCGGGCCCGGTTGCAGCAGAAACCACGCCGGCACCAGGTCCGGCGCGGTTCGACGGACAGCGGATTACTTGATGTTGGCCAGCTTCAGCCCAGCCGGCGAGCTGACTTCGATTTCCGCGCGCGAGGCGTCGCGCTGGATCTTGCCGATCACGCAGACGGTCTTGCCTTCCAGGGTTTCCAGCGGGAAGGAGAACTTGCCGCGGTTCTCGCCGGCGATGCGGGCCGAGAAGGTGTGGCGCGGGAAGGCGCCGCCCATGTACAGGAAGGTCGGCTGGCCTTCGGAACCTTCTGCGTAGCGGGCCTTTTCAACCTTGCCACAGACCATGCCGTCCTTGCCGACCGAACGCGGGGCCAGTTCCGGCGGGATCATGTCAGCCGACTGGGCGAAAGCGGAGGCGGCGGTGGTGGCCAGGACAGCGGCCGAAACGAACGCAAGCAGGGACTTCATCGAGGGGTATCTCCGGGGATGGTAACGGTCGGGCCGGCCCTGCGCGCTCCTGCGCGGCCGGCTTCTGTCCCCCTATCGGCATCGCCGGGGGGAACTGAAGGGTTTTGTGACCGGAACGTGAAGCAGTTCCGTTTACTCAGGCGGCGACGTCTTCGGTGAGGCTGGCCTGGCCCATGTCGGCGCTGTCGAGCAGGGTCTCGATGTCCAGCAGGATCAGCATGCGATCGTCGTGGGTACCAATGCCGGAGATGAAGCGGGTATCGACGGCGGCACCGAATTCCGGGGTCGGTCGGATCTGCTCGGCCGACAGCGGGATCACGTCGGAGACGCTGTCGACGACGATGCCGACCACGCGGTCTTCGACGTTCAGCACGATCATCACGGTGAAGGCGTCGTAGCGGGCGTTGTCCAGGCGCAGCTTCAGGCGCAGGTCGATCACCGGGACGATGGTGCCACGCAGGTTGATCACGCCCTTGATGTAGTCCGGGGCATCCGGCACGCGGGTAACCGCGTCGTAGCCACGGATTTCCTGCACCTTGAGGATGTCCACGCCGTAGTGCTCGTCACCAAGGGTGAAGCTGAGGAATTCGCCACCGGTGCTGGCGGCGGAGCTGGTCTTGTCGTTCATCGAGGGGTCCTGGTTCTGCCGGAAGTCCCGGTGTCAGGCTCGATATCGGCCCCGCTGGGGGGGACTTTAGGTGCCCGGGCAGTGGATGGGGTCAGATCCCTTTTCAGGGAAAAGGGATCTGACCCCGGCATGCGTTCCAGGGTTGCCGGCCATCGGCCGGCACTACCGGTCGGGCGGCCTCAGAGCTCGCCGTTGCGGCGTGCCTTGCGTTGGCGGTCGATGCGGAAGATGTAGCGCTGGATGGCGCTGTCGGCGCCGCGCGGCAGGCTGTCGAAGCGCATGCCCACGCGCTTGACCTCGATGCCGTTGGGCTGGCGCTGCGGCAACAGGTTGCAGACCACCAGCGCGATGTCCAGGTCGGGACCGTCGGGCAGGGACAGCTGCGCCGGATAGCGCTTCTGCAGGCCGAACACCGCGCAGTCATTGGGAACCACCACGGCCAGGCCACCGCCACTGATGTCCACCACGCGCATCGACAACGCTTCGGCGCGCGCTTCGGCGGGGGGCAGCAGCAGCTGCGGTGAGTCGGTGACCGGGGTCTCCAGCCGATACAGCTCGCGGCGCTGCAGGTGCACCAGTTCTTCCGGAAGCGGGGCGCGGAAGGCCACGTGGCCGTCGTTGTCCACGCGCTGCAGTTCGTGCAGGCGGAAACGCACCAGTACCCGTTCGAGCTGGGCGAAGCACAGCAGGTGATCGGCCTGCTCGGCGGCGCGGTTGGAGGCTTCCTGCGGGCTGCCATCGAGCAGCAGGTAGTCCTCGTCCTCGTCGAGGTCGAGCAACGCAGTGGGGAACGAACGGTCACGGCCGTCGATGTGCGCGTTGATCAGTGATCGCTGGTCGATCAGCGAGCGCAGCAGCTGCCGCAGCTGGCGCGGGTTGCGGACCAGGAAGCGCTCGTCAGCGGCGTCGGCCGCGTGGACATCATGCACTGCAGTGTCGTTGCCGTCGGACATGGAATCTACGGTCAGGGGCGGGCGCCAGCACGCGTTGGTGCGAGGCTCGATGGGGATATCGGCCTCTGCACCGGATTATGAAGTGAGATTTGCATCACTTTCCACGCGTAAGGGGTCAGATCCCTTTCCTGCGGGAAAGGGATCTGATCCCGTGGTTCTGTCAGAATTCCTGCCAGTCGCCGTCCGCGGCCAGCGCCGGCTGGGCCGTTGCCGTGCGCAGCGCACGTGCCGGGGCCGGCCTTGCGGCCGGTGCGGCGGCGGCGACCTGGCGCGGTACCGGTGCCGCCAGCGGGCGTGCCGGAATGGCCGTCGTGCCGTGCGATGCCAGCCGGAAGCGGGCCACGGCTTCACCCAGCTGCACGGCCTGGTCCTCCATCGCACGTGCGGCAGCGGTGGCTTCCTCCACCAGCGCGGCATTCTGCTGGGTGGTTTCGTCCATCTGCACCACGGTCTGGTTGACCTGCTCGATGCCCGCGCTCTGTTCCTGCGAGGCGGCGGAGATCTCGGCCATGATGTCGGTCACACGCTGCACCGAGGCGACGATCTCGCCCATGGTGCTGCCGGCCTGGTGGACCAGGCTGGAGCCCTCGGCGACCTTGCCGACGGAGTCGTCGATCAAGCCCTTGATTTCCTTGGCGGCAGCGGCCGAGCGCTGGGCGAGGGTGCGTACTTCGCTGGCGACCACGGCGAAGCCACGGCCCTGTTCACCGGCACGCGCGGCTTCCACGGCGGCATTCAGTGCCAGGATATTGGTCTGGAACGCGATGCCGTCGATGACGCTGATGATCTCGGCGATCTTCTTCGACGAGGCTTCGATGGCCGACATGGTGGTGACCACCTGGCCGACCACTTCGCCACCTTGCGAGGCGACGCCATGCGCGCCGATGGCGAGCTGGTTGGCCTGGCGGGCGTGCTCGGCGTTCTGGCGCACGGTGGAGGTCAGTTCCTCCATCGAGGCCGCGGTTTCCTCCAGGTTGGCGGCCTGCTGCTCGGTCCGGCGCGACAGGTCGCTGTTGCCCGAGGCGATCTCGCCGGCGGCCAGGGTGATGCTGGAAGCGCTGGCCTGGATCTGGCCGACGATCTGGGTCAGCTGCGCGACCGTGGTGTTGGCATCATCCCGCATGCGGGCGAACACGCCATTGAACTGGCCTTCCATCCGCGCGGTCAGGTCGCCGGTGGCGATCGACTGCAGCAGCTGCGAGAGCTGGCCCAGGTTGCCGTCAGCCACCTGCATCATGGTGTTGAGGTGCTCGATCATCACCTTGAAGTCGTGCTGGAACCGCTGTGCGTCGCCGCGCTGGCTGAAGTCACCGGCGGCGGCCGCCGCAGCCAGGTGCTGGATCTGCGAATTGATGGCCAGCAGGCTGGCCTTGGCCGCGTCCATGGATTCGTGCAGGATCGCGCGGCTGCCGGGCAGGCGGCGTGCGTCCGGGCTCAGGTTGCCGATGGCGTACTGGTTGAGTACTTCAATGGCATCGACGATCGCATCGAGGTGCTCGAAGATCACCGTGTTGATGCCGTTGGCCAGCTGGCCGTAGACACCCGGGAAATCTTCCGGGATGCGATGGCTGATGTCCGGGCCAGCGTGCATCTGTGCCATCAGCTGTGTCTGCTCGCTGAAGCGTCGCAGCATCGCCGTCATCTCGGCGGTGGCAGCGAGCATCCTGCCGGCTTCATCGTTGCTGGTGGCCTGGGTGCTGACGCTGAGATCACCGCGGGCAACGGCCTGGATGGCATGCACGGCCTTGCCGAGTGGGCCGGTCACTGCACGCGAGATGACGATGGCCAGCGCGGCAGCGACCAGCGACAGCAGCACGATGCAGCCGATGATGGCAATCATGCTGGTGCGGTGGGTGGCGTTGGCGTCGGCAATCTTGCCGTCCATCTGGCCGGCGATGTGGGTTCCCAGTGCCTTCATTGCAGCGAAGAGGTCGCGACGCGCCGGGCGCGACTGCTCGTCGGAGATCTGCTGGGCCTGTGCGCCATCACCGGCGGCCACGGCGTCGCGCATCGCCTTGTTTGCGGCGAAGTAGCGGTCCAGCTGCGCACTGGCCGCGCGATACAGTTCACGCTCCTTGTCCAGCGCCGGCAGCGCCGCGTACGCCGCCAACTCGTCATGCACGGCCTTGGCGGTGTCGTCCATGCGCTTGTTGTAGTCGGCGACCTTGTCCGGCTGGTCGAGCATGCTCAGCTGGGCCAGTTCGTAGGTGCGGAACTCGCCCAGCTGCGAGCGTGCCTCGCCCAGATGCTGGACCGAGGGGATATCGTTGCCAGCCATGTCGCGCAACTGCGCGTTGGCCTCGCTCAGGCGCACCAGTGCGAAGGCGCCGAGGATCAGGGTCATCAAGGTGGTGAGGGTGAACCCCACGGCCAGCTTGCGGGCGATGGGCAGATCTTGGAACCACTTCATGCAGGGTGCTCCAGGTGGGCAGAGTGCCGGCGTCTGTGCGCCGGTTTGGGGGTGGTTGCAGAGCGAACGGGGGTGCCCGGTGGGGTTCGGTGACGACCGTCAAAGCGAAATAACGGCGCCGTCCGCGCGGACTTTATGGACGCAGATCACATTCGGTTGCGTAGGGATGACGGCGCGAAAGTGCTGGTCTGGCGGGGCTTGCGCTCGGATGACGTGGTTGCGCGCGAAACCATCGCCTCGACGGAGTTCACAGAAGGGATGGGGTCAGATCCCTTTTCCCTGAAAAGGGATCTGACCCCGGCTGGAATGGAGCACACAAACAAAACCGCCGCCCCGAAGGGCGGCGGTCCATGACCCGCATGCGGCGTGGATCAGGCGGCCTGCGGCATCCGCAGCGAGCGCACCAGTCCGCCGATGTCGACGATCAACGCGACGCGGCCGTCGCCAAGGATGGTGGCACCGGACACCCCGCCGATACGGCGGTAGTTGTTCTCGATGTTCTTCACCACCACCTGCTGCTGGCCGACCAGTTCGTCCACTTCCAGCGCGATTTTCTGGCCATCGCCTTCCACCACCACCACCAGCGATTCGCTGCCCGGTGCGCGGTTGCCGTAGCCGTAGTACTCGCTCAACGACAGGATCGGCAGGTACTCGCCGCGCACGCGCAGCACGCGGCCTTCGCCGGCCATGCTGCGGATATCCTCGGGCTGCGGCTGCAACGCCTCAAGCACGTAGGCAAGCGGCAGGATCAGGGTTTCGCCGGCCACGGCCACCGTCATGCCATCGAGGATGGCCAGGGTCAGCGGCAGGCGGATCAGCGTGCGGGTGCCGGTACCGAGGCTGCTTTCGATCTGCACCTCGCCGCCCAGTGCCTGGATGTTGCGGCGGACCACGTCCATGCCGACGCCACGCCCGGACAGGTCGGTGACCGCATCGGCCGTGGAG
Source organism: Stenotrophomonas sp. Pemsol (assembly GCF_003586545.1). Classification (NCBI taxonomy): domain Bacteria; kingdom Pseudomonadati; phylum Pseudomonadota; class Gammaproteobacteria; order Lysobacterales; family Lysobacteraceae; genus Stenotrophomonas; species Stenotrophomonas sp. Pemsol. The sequence continues at coordinate 1,655,023 of NZ_CP025780.1, forward strand.
AAGCCAGGTTGGAAGATCAGGTCCCAGACCTGCGAATCGGTCGGGTTGTCCGGCACGGCCAGGCCGCGTTCGTGAGCCTTGGCCAGGATCTTGGCGCGGTCCAGGCCGCGACCGTCGTCGCTGACTTCGATGACGATATGGCCGCCCTGATGCGAAGCTGCCAGCGTGATCGTGCCGGTCTCGTCCTTGCCCGCACCGCGGCGGACGTCGGGCATTTCCAGGCCGTGGTCGATCGAGTTGCGCACCAGGTGCACCAGCGGATCGGCGATCTTTTCGATCAGACCCTTGTCCAGTTCGGTGCCTTCGCCGACGGTGCGCAGGCGCACCTGCTTGCCGAGGCGGCTGGACAGGTCACGAACCAGGCGCGGGAAGCGGCGGAACACCGCATCGACGGGCAGCATGCGCACGCCGATCACCGCTTCCTGCAGGTCGCGGGTGTTGCGTTCAAGCTGGTCCAGGCCAGCGAACAGGCTCTCGGCGTGGACCGGGTCCAGTGCGTGCGAGACCTGCTTGAGCATGGCCTGGGTGATGACCAGTTCGCCAACCAGGTTGATCAGCGCATCGACCTTGTCGACGCTGACGCGGATCGAGGTTTCCGCTTCCTGGCTGGCACCACCGTTGGCAGCAGGCGTGGCAGGTGCAGACGGGGCCGCTGCGACCGGAGCGGGAGCCGCTGCGGCCGGCGCCTCGGTGGCCAGGCTCGGCGGCGCGGCGGGACGGATGTCCAGCTCGCAATCGTCCAGCACCCAGGCGAAGGTGTCTTCGATCTTGCTGCGCGGCACCTTGCCAACCAGGCCCAGGTCCCACGCAAGATGCGCTTCGAGCGGATCAAGCTGGGCGAAGCCCGGCAGGCGCTCCATGCGCGCGGCGACCTGCAGCGAACCGAGGTGTTCCAGTTCGCGGATGATGCGAAGCGGATCGTTGCCGCTCATGAACAGCGACGGCGCCGGAGTGAAACCGATCTGCCAGGCTTCCGGCGTATCGTCCACCTTGGCTGCGGCGGCCGACGGGGCGCTCGCTGCGGCCTGGCCGGAAAGAACCGCTTCCAGGCGCGCCTTCACCGCAGCGACTGCAGCCGGATCGGCAGCCTGGCCGTGTTCGGCTTCGCGCAGCAGGGCGCGCAGCACGTCCACCGAGGACAGCATGGCGTCGACGGCGTGGCCTTCCAGGGCCCGCTTGCCGGCGCGCAGCTCATCGAGCAGCGTTTCCAGCACGTGGGTCAGGCCGGCGATCGCGTCGAAGCCGAAGGTGCCGGCGCCGCCCTTGATCGAGTGGGCGGCGCGGAATACCGAATTGATGATCTCCGCGTCCTGCTGCCCCGATTCCAGGGCCAGCAGGCCAGCCTCCATCGCATCGAGGCCTTCGCGGCTCTCCTCGAAGAAGGTGGCGTGGAAGCGTTGCAGGTCCATGCTCATGGCAGTGGTGATCCGGAAGCGAAGAGGGGGAGCGGCGCCGGGCGATCAGCCCAGCACTTTCTGCACGGTGGCGACCAGCTGTTCGGGATTGAACGGCTTGACCAGCCAGCCGGTGGCACCGGCGGCCTTGCCTTCGGACTTCTTGTCGGCGGCCGATTCGGTGGTCAGCATCAGCAGCGGGGTGAACTTGTAGTCCGGCAGCTGGCGCAGTTCGCGGATCAGCGCGATGCCGTCCATGTTCGGCATGTTGACGTCGGTCACCACCGCATTGAAGCGCTGGCCCTTGGCACGACCGAGCGCGACCGCGCCGTCTTCAGCTTCTTCGACGGCAAAACCGGCCGAGGTGAGGGCGAAGGACACCATCTGGCGCATCGACGCCGAATCGTCCACCACCAAGATACGTGCGCTCATGCAGCGTTCTCCACAGATTTCAGGTTGTCATGGGTTACGTCCAGGCCCAGGGCCTGGGTGACGCCCAGCAGGCGCGCGGCGTCACTGAAGGTTGCAGTGCAACCGTGGAAGCCGGTGCCCAGGCCTGCCTCGCGGCGGGCCTGCACGAACGCACACAGCACCTGCACGGCGGCCGTGTGGATGCGGGCGACCTGGCTGGCATCCAGGGTCAGCTCGCCAGCCTGGTCCACGAGTGGGGCGAGGCGGTTCTTGAGCTCGGTAGTGCTCTCGATGCCGAGATCCCCACCCAGTTCGACAGTGCTCATCGTTGCTCCGGACAAACGGTTCCGTGATCCATAACGGCACCCCGGTGGGGTTCTTTAGAAGAATCGACGCGGTGCGTCGATGCGGTCGCTGCTTAAAAGGGGACGGAGGGAATTAAGTCGCAATCGACCTGGCACTACTGCAGCTCCCTCGGCAACGGCGACCGCGCAGTGGGGACGTAAGGTGTTGATCCATCGGCGCAAAGCGCCGGGTCAGTTGCGACTTAATTCCCTCCGTCCCCTTTTTCTTGGCGGCTCAGCTCAACAGCCGGGTGGCGTCGAGCAGGATCATCGGCCGCTGGCTGACCCGGGCCACGCCGCGGAACAGGTCGTTTGAGATCTGGCAGATGCGCGCGGTATCGGGCGGTTCGATCTGCGAATCGGTGAGGTTGGCGACATCTTCGACCGCTGACACGCGCAGGCCGATGGTTTCGCCGTCCTCCTCCAGGACCACGATGCGGGTCTGTGCGTCGTCTTCGGCGGCCGCGGCGCCAAGGTGCAGGCCCAGATCCATCACCGGTACCACCTGGCCGCGCAGGTTCATGATGCCGAGCATGGCCGCTGCAGTGCCACGAAGTGGCAGCAGCGGCACCGGCAGCACCACTTCCTGCACCTTCAGCAGTTCCAGCGCATAGGCCTGGGTACCGCAGCGAAGGCGCAGCCAGCGTGAAGTGCGTTCGCCGGCGCGTCGGTTCTGCGGATGCGGGCTGCGAGCCGGTTGGTGGGCCTGCGCCTGCAGCTCCTGCCAGGTGCCGGGACGGTTGCCTGCCGGGGCATCGACGGCGGCGCGCGGCGGCGGAGTGGCGGTGCGCGCGGCCGGGGCTGCAGGTGCAACCGTCGGGGCCACCGTAGCTGCGACCACGGCGGGCGGTGGCGTGGCTACGTCTTCGCCACCGGCGGCCGCTTCGAACGCGGCCTGCAGGCCGGGGCTGTCGGTGTGGGCGAGGCGATGGCTGTCGGCCGGATCGGTCTCGTAGATCACCTCGTCCGGCAGGTCGTCCCAGGTAGGTTCCGGACCGGCGTTTGCAACGACGGCGGGTGCCGGCGCGGTTTCGTGGATGACCTCCTCAGGCAGGTCATCCCAGGTCGGCTCGCGTTCGGAAACCGCTTCTACCGCCGGACCCTGCCCAGCGTTACCGGAAGCGGCAGCGCTCTCGAAGGCCGCTTCCAGTGCTGCGTCGTCCCGGCTTTGCGCGGCGGCGACGGATTCTGTTTCGTAGATCACCTCGGCGGGCAGATCATCCCAGGTGGGTTCGCGCGTGGGTGGTGCGGCGCTCTCGAAGGCGGCTTCCAGCGCAGCGCTGTCCCCGCTCGGCGTGGCGGCGATGGTTTCGGTTTCGTAGATCACTTCGGCCGGCAGGTCGTCCCAGGTCGGTTCGCGTTCGGCGACTGCTTCGATCGCCGGGCCTTGCCCGGCGCCTGCGTGCGGCAGCACGGCAGGCGGCGGCGCGACCATCGCTTCGCCCAGCAGTTCGTCCAGGTAATCGTCGAGGATGCCGGTGCTGTTCATGCGGCCTGCTCCAGGGCGCGGGCATCCTCGCCGAGGATCCAGTTCAAGGCGCGCCGGTAGGCGGCCAGGCCACGGCCCGGGTAGTCCTCGCCGGCGCTCGGCAGGGTCAGCCCGGCGGCGTTGCTGATGCGGGTATCGATCGGAATGGCGTCTTCCCACACGCGGCTGCCATGGCGGTCCTGCATGGTGCGCAGCGACTCGTTGCCGGCGCGGGTGCGTCGGTCGAACAGGGTCGGCAGGATCGAGATCGGCAGCAGGCGGCGGCGCGAACGCTCGACCATCTCGCCGGTGCGGACCATGCCATCCAGGCCGTGCAGGGCCAGGGGCTCGGCCTGGGTCGGGATGATCAGGCGATCGGCGGCAGCCAGTGCGTTGATCATCAGCAGGCCGAGGGTGGGTGCGCAGTCCAGCAGGATGTAGTCGTGCTGGCCCTGGTGGCGCGCCAGCGCGTTCTGCAGGGCCAGGCCGAGGCCGGGCTGGTTGGCGCTGCGGCGTTCCAGCGTGGCCAGCGCCGACTGTGCGCAGACGTAGTCCAGGCCATGGATGTTGCTGGCATGGCACAGGCTGGACAGGTCCGCTGGCGGTGTGCCGAACAATTCCAGTACGCCGGCCGGCGGCGGGTCCACCGGCACGCCGAAGGCGCGGCTGAGCGAGGCATGCGGATCGAGGTCGATCAGCAGCACGCGATGGCCGAGCGCGGCCAGGCCGCGGCCGAGGGCGAGGGTGGTGGTGGTCTTGCCGACTCCGCCCTTCTGGTTGGCGACTGCCCAGATGCGCATCGGATTACTCCTTCATTGCCGGGGGAACGGCGGCGCCGACGCGGCTGCCAGCCGGCACCGGCGGCAACTTCACCGGTGCGATGGGGGAGGTGGGGGCGCTGGCCGGAGTTGCGTCGGCCTGTTCGGTGACGGTGCTGTCGGTGGCGCCGGTGGCTGCGTTCAGGCGTTGGCCGAGCGGATCCACCGAGTGCGACGTGTCGGCCAGGATGATGACCATCACCCGGCGGTTGCGGTTGCGGCCCTGCGCGCTGTCGTTCTCTTCGCGCGGGCGGAACTGGCCATAGCCGACCATCGCCAGCCGCGACGGCTGCACGCCCTGGTCGGCGAACAGGTGCACTACGCTGGCTGCGCGCCCGGCCGACAGTTCCCAGTTCGACGGGAAAGTGGCGGTGGCGATCGGCACGTTGTCGGTGTGGCCTTCCACGCGCACGCTGTTGGGCACGTCGCGCAGCACCTCGGCCAGGCTGGCCAGGGTCTGCCGCGCATGCACGTCCAGCGCGGCCGAGCCGGTGGGGAACAGGATGTCGCTGTTGATCTCGACTTCGATCCACAGTTCGGTGCGGCGCACGCTGATCATGCCGCGGTCGATCAGCGGCGCCAGTGCGGCGGTGAGGCGATCGGCAATCGTGTTGAGCTGGCGCTCGGCACGGGCGATCTGCTCCTGGTTGTGCACCGACACCGGCATGCGCATCTGCGAGGCCATCGACGGCAGCAGGGTCGGGTCGTGCGAGGGCGCCGGCGCGGAGGGACCGATCTTGGTGCCGGACTTGATCACCGAGGGGCTGTCCCAGCCGCCGCCCTGCACCTGCTTGTTGCCCACCTGCACCGGGTTGATGGTGCGCGGTGCGCCACCGAAGGCATCGGTCAGCGCGTCGGCCATGATCCGGTACTTGCCCTCGTTCACCGAGGAGATCGCGTACATGACCACGAAGAAGGCGAGCAGCAGCGTCATCAGGTCGGCATAGGGGATCGCCCATGCTTCGTGGTTGGCGTGCTCTTCGTGGTGCTTGCGGCGGGCCATGTCAGTGCAGGAAGCCGGAGAGGTTGGTTTCGATGTTGCGCGGGTTCTCGCCCTGGGCGATCGAGATCAGGCCTTCGATGACCATCTCGCGGTCGCGCGTGTTGTGCGAGATCACACTCTTGAGCTTGGCGGCGATCGGCAGGAACAGCAGGTTGGCCGAAGCGATGCCGTAGATGGTGGCGGTGAACGCGGCGGCGATGCCGTGGCCGAGCTTGCTCGGGTCGGCCAGGTTCTTCATCACCGCGATCAGGCCCAGCACGGCACCGATGATGCCGAGCGTCGGTGCATAGATGCCCATCGCCTCGAACACCTTGGCGCCGGCCTGGTCCTGGTGCTCCTGGCTGCCCAGTTCGATTTCCAGCATGTGCCGCATGGATTCGGGCTCGACGCCGTCCACCAGTAGCTGCAGGCCCTTGCGCAGGAACGGGTCCTGCTGCGCTTCCACCTGCGATTCCAGGCCCAGCAGGCCCTGGCGGCGGGCGATGTTGCTCCACTCGACGATCTGCTGGATCAGCTCGCGGCGGTCGCTGTGCGGTGGACGCACGACCCAGCGCACGATGCTGAACGCGTGCTTGAACACCGCCGGCGAGGTGTGCAGCAGGATCGCGGCGACGGTGCCGACGATGACGATCACGAACGCCGCAGGCGACCACAGCGACGCCAGGCCGGCGCCCTTGAGGATGCTGCCGCCGACCAGCGAGGCCAGGGCGAGAAAGAGTCCAATGAGGCTGAGTCTATCCATGGATCCGGTATCGGCTTGTATGAATGGGACTTGAGACACCGGTACGGGCTACTGGTGCGACTTCACGGTTTTACGGGTTCAGCAAGCGGGTCAGTCGTGCGGGCTGCGCAGGCCGTCCACATCCAGGATCAGCGCCATGCGACCATCGCCGATCAGGGTTGCACCTGCGTAACCGCGCAGGCCGCGCAGGGCTTTCGGCAGTGGCTTGATGACCACTTCCTCGCGCCCACGGACCTGGTCCACGACCAGGCCGAAGCGCGCTTCGCCGGCCTGCAGCACCACGATCGTCAGCAGTGTCGACGCGGCGGGCGTCACATCCAGCCACTGGCGCAGATCGACCAGTGGCAGCGTGTGCGAACGGCGGTCGAGCACGGCGCGGCCATCGAACCAGCCCAGCGAGGTGCGCGGTGCGTGCAGCACTTCCATCACGCGCGCCAGCGGCAGCGCATAGACGTCTTCGCCGGCCTGCACCAGCAGGGTCGGCAGGATCGCCAGGGTGAGCGGCACGCGGATCAGGAAGCGGCTGCCGCGGCCCAGCTCCGACTGGATCTGGATCTGGCCACTCAGTTCGCGGATGCGCGACTGCACCACGTCCATGCCAACGCCGCGGCCGGAGATATCCGTGACCTGCTGCTTGGTCGAGAAGCCGGGCAGGAACACCAGGTGCAGGCACTCCTCGCTGCTCAGGCGGGCGGCGGCCTCCGGATCGATCAGGCCCTTCTCGCGTGCCTTCGCGCGCAGCTTTTCCGGGTCGATGCCGGCGCCATCGTCCTGCACCTCGATGCTGACGTAGTCACCTTCCTGCTGCGCCGACAACCGCACATGGCCCATCCGCGGCTTGCCCTGTGCTTCGCGCAGGTCGGGCATTTCCACGCCATGGTCGATGGCGTTGCGGACCAGGTGCACCAGCGGGTCGGCCAGCGCTTCGACCAGGTTGCGGTCGAGCTCGGTCTCGGCGCCGATCAGCTCCAGTTCCACTTCCTTCTTCAGCGAGCGGGCAACGTCTCGGGCGACCTTGGGGAAGCGCGAGAAGACCTTGCCCACCGGCTGCATGCGGGTACGCATCACCGCCGACTGCAGGCGCGCGGTGGCGATGTCCAGGGTGGACACGGCGCGGTCCAGTTCCTCGTCGCGCAGGCGCGCACGCAGGGTCTTGAGCCGGTTGCGTGACAGCACCAGTTCGCCGATCAGATTGACGATCGCGTCCAGGCGCTTGGTGTCCACGCGCACGGTGTGTTCGGCCTCGGCCAGCGGCTTGGCGGCCGGCTTGGTCGCCGCTGCAGGTGCCGGTGCGGCCGGTGCGGCCAGTGGGCGTGGTGCCGCGATCGGTGCGGGCGCTGCCGCAGCGATGGGCTTGGCGCCGGGTGCGGCGCCACCGTGCAGCTGGTCGAGCAGGGCTTCGAACTCGTCTTCGCTGATCAGGCCGTCGTCGGCCTTCCTTGCCGGCGCCACCGCAGTCGGTGCGTTGCCGCCGTGCAGCTGGTCGAGCAGGGCCTCGAACTCGTCGTCGGTGATCAGGTCGCTGCCACCCGCAGCGGGAGCTGCTGCGGCGGCGGGTGCAGCCACGGCACCGCCATGCATGTCGAACTGGGCGATCAGCTCCGGCGGCGCATAGCCCGGCTCGGTGCCGGAGGAAACTGCATCCAGCATCGCTTGCAGGTAGTCCAGCGATTGCTGGGCGGCATCGAAGTGATGGGCCTGCAGCACGGCCTGGCCCGCGCGCGCGATGCCCAGCGCTTCTTCGGCGGCGTGGCACAACTCGACCATGGCGGTGACGCCGAGGAAGCCGGCGCCGCCCTTGAGCGTGTGGTAGCCCCGGAACACCGCGTTGAGTTGCTCGGTGTCCTGTGGTGCCTGCTCCAGCGACACCAGCTGTTCGCCCAGGCGATCCAGGATTTCCTGCGCCTCGATGATGAAATCGGCAGTGATGTCGTCGGATACCGCGCTCATGCTTACAGCCCCAGGTCCGACAGCAGGTCGTCGGCGTCGTTCTGCGAGACCGCGTGGCGGTCCAGTCCCTTCAGTGCCGGCCCGGCCAGTTCCGGATCGGTGCGATGCTGTTCCGGCGGCAGGCCGAGCGCGCCGAAGCCCTCATGCACACGGCGGACGATGCCGACCACGCGACGGATGATCTGCCCCGTCAGGTCCTGGTAGCTCTGGGTCAGGGCGATCTCGGTGAGGTTGTGGCGGATGCGCTCGAGCTGTGCATCCTGGCCCGGCTGCAGGCCTTCGGCGCGCAGCTGTTCGGTCAGGCTGCGGCATTCCTCGGCCAGGTCCAGGGTGCGGTGCGTTGCCTGTTCGGTCATCGCCACCACGTGGTCCAGGCGTGCGCAGGCATCGTCCAGTTCGCCGGCCTCGCTGGGCACGGTCGGCAGTTCACCCAGGGCCTGCCCGAGCTCGCGGGCCAGCCGCGAGAGGCCGCTCATCATCGGCTGCGTGCGCAGCGCGACCAGTCCGTCGATGCGTTGCCGCCAGGCGGTTTCGTCACCGGACTCCAGTGCGTCCAGTGCTTCCTGCAGGCGCAGGGCGAGGGCATTCCTGTCGACCGTGGTATCCATCAGGCACTGGCCGCCAGGCGTTCGAAGATCTTGCCGAGCTTCTCTTCCAGCGTCTGCGCGGTGAACGGCTTGATGATGTAGCCGTTCACGCCGTTCTGGGCCGCTTCGATGATCTGCTCGCGCTTGGCTTCGGCGGTGACCATCAGCACCGGCAGGGTCTTCAGCTTGGCGTCGGCACGAATCGCCTTGAGCAGCTCGATGCCGGTCATTACCGGCATGTTCCAGTCGGTGACCACGAAATCGAACGGCTGGCTCTGCAGCAGCGACAGCGCGGCATGCCCGTCCTCGGCTTCGGCGGTGTTGGTGAAGCCCAGATCGCCCAGCAGGTTCTTGACGATGCGACGCATGGTCGAGAAGTCGTCGACGATCAGGATGCGCATGTTCTTGTTCAAAGCAGAGTTCCTTTGTTGTTCATTCCGGGCGGCCGGGGGCAGCTGCCTCGGCGATGTTCATTCTTCGAGGCCGGCGTCGACGGCCTCGAATACCTTCAGCCGGCCGCGCAGGCGCAGCACGGCCTGGCCGTGGATCTGGCAGACCCGCGACTCGCTCACGCCGAGCACCGCGCCGATCTCCTTCAGGTTGAGTTCCTGCTCGTAGTAGAGCGAGAGCACCAGCTGTTCGCGCTCGGGCAGATGGCCGATGGCCTTGCCCAGCTCGCGGCCGAACTCGCTGCGCTCCAGCACCTGCTGCGGGGTCGGGCCACCCTGTGCGACCGTGTCCAGCTCGCCCTGGTCCTCAATGCGCGACTCCAGGCTCAGCACCTGGCCACGCGCGGCGTCTTCCATCAGGCGCAGGTATTCGGGCAGTGGCATCTCCATCGCGGCGGCCACTTCGGTGGCGCTGGCGGCGCGGCCGCTGCTCTGTTCCAGGCGGCGGATGGTGGCCGCAGCATCGCGTGCACGGCGGTGCACCGAGCGCGGCACCCAGTCGCCACGACGGATCTCGTCGATCATCGAGCCACGGATACGGATCGAGGCATAGGTCTCGAACGAGGCGCCCTGGTCGGCGTCGTAGCTGCGCGAAGCCTCGATCAGGCCCATCATGCCAGCCTGGATCAGGTCGTCGACTTCGACGCTGGCCGGCAGGCGCGCGGCCAGATGGTGGGCGATGCGCCGCACCAGGTCCGAGTGCTGGGCGATGACCTCGTTGGCCGCCGAGCGCTGGACTTCCCTGTACTGGGCCGCGCCCTTCATGCCGCCACCCCGCGCTGCTTGAGGATGCGTTCGAGGAAGAACTCGACGCCGCCGCGTGGTTCGGTCGGCGCCTGCCAGCGGGCCGTGCGGCGCGCGATCTCGGTAATCGCCAGTGCGGACGGGCTGGACGGGTAGGCCTTCACCACCGGCTGCTGGCGCTGGACCGACAGGCGCAGCCAGTCATCCTGCGGCACGCAGCCCAGGTAGTTCAGCGAAACATCGGCGAGGAACTTCTCGCAGACGCGGGTCAGCTTCTCGTACAGCACGCGGCCCTCGTTGGGGTCGCGCACCATGTTGGCCACCACCTGGACGCGGTCCACGCCCCGTTCACGCGACAGCACCTTGATCAGCGCGTAGGCGTCGGTGATTGAAGCCGGCTCGTCACAGACCACGACCACGGTGTCCTGCGCGGCCTGGCAGAAGGTCAGCACGCCGTCGGTGATGCCCGCGGCGGTGTCCACCACCATGATGTCCAGCTCGCGCTCCAGCTCGGAGAACACGTTGACCAGGCCGACGTGCTCGGCCGGGGCCAGCTCGGCCATGTGCCGGCGGCCGGACGCGGCCGGGACCACCAGCACGCCGTTCGGGCCTTCGACGATGACATCGTCCAGCGAGCAGCGGCCGGCCACCAGGTCGGCCAGCGTAAAGGTGGGGTTCAAGCCCAGGATCACGTCGATGTTGGCCAGGCCGAGGTCGGCGTCCAGCAGCAGCGTGCGCTTGCCCATGCCGGCCAGCGCCACGGCCAGGTTGGCCGACACGTTGGTCTTGCCCACGCCGCCCTTGCCGCCGGTCACGGCGATGGTGCGCACAGGGCCGAGCGGCTCGCTGCGGGTGGCCGACAGCGGGAAGGTCTTGGTCAGCTTGGCGTACTCACGCGACGGCATGGTTCAACTCCGGGTTGCAGGGCATATCGGCCGCTCGGCGCAAATCTTCAAGGCGAAGTACGAGATTGGCCGCACTTGCCCGGTGCAGGTCGTCCGGAACGTCCTGGCCATCGGTCACCCAGGTGATCGGCAGGGCATGGTCCACGGCCACCGACAGGGCGTTGCCGAAGCGGCCGGTTTCGTCCAGCTTGCTCAGCACCAGGCCCTGCAGGTTGGCGGCACCGAAGCGGCGGACCACCTCGTCCATGTCGCCGAAGCTGGTGTTGGCCGGCAGCACCAGCAGGGTGCGCACCTGGCGGGCGGCGCGCAGCCACTGCAGCTGGGCGGCCAGCGCGCGGTCGCGCGGGCCCAGCCCGGCGGTGTCGATCAGTACCAGCTTGTAGTCCTTCAGGCGTTCCAGCAGCTGGTCCAGGTCGGTGCCGCTGTTGGCCTCGTGGACGGCGATGCCGAGCTGCCTGCCATAGCCATACAGCTGCTCGCGGGCGCCGATGCGGGTGGTGTCGGTGGTGACCAGGGCGACGTCACGCGGCGCGTGCTTCTCGGCGAAGCGCGAGGCCAGCTTGGCGATGGTGGTGGTCTTGCCGGCGCCGGTCGGGCCTACCAGCGCGATCACGCCGCCTTCCTCCAGCGGGTCGACCGGGGCGATCGGCAGCTTGCGCGAGATCAGCCCCAGCATCAGGCCGCGGCCTCGGTGCGCCTCGGTCTCCAGCGGAATCTGCATGGCGACGTCGCGGGCCAGGCCAGCATCGAAGCCGTACTCGTCCATCAGGTCCAGCGCGGTGGCGCGCACCGGGCAGCCGCGCAGGCGCTCGTCGGTGAAGCGGTTCATTTCGCGCTCGATCACCTGGCGCATGCCGGCCACTTCCTGGCGCAGCTGGCGGATCTCGGCGTCGTCCTGGGCGACCACGGTCAGGACCGGGGCTGGGGCGAGCGTCGGCGTCGGCGCGGTTTCGACGGTGGCATCGGCCAGCGCCGGTTCGCTTGCGGCGACCTCCGGCCGCGTTTCGGCCAGGGCTGCGGTCGGCAGCGGCGGCGGCTGCACGGCCGGGGCCGCGCTTTCGTGATGCGCCTCGTGCGGCGGGTCGATCTGGAAGCGGGCGCGGTTGGCCGGCGTGGCGCTGGCGGGTGCCGGTGCGACGATGGCTTCGGCGAACGGGGCGAAGATCTGGTCCGGCAGCGCCGGCTCATTGACGGCGGCGCGTGCCAGCGTGGCGGCGAAGCCGGTGCTGCCGCGGGTCGGCACGATCTCGTCGGCGCTGTCCAGGGTGCGGCCGGTAGCGCCCACTGCTGCACGGGCGAGGGCGGCCACCGCCGAGGTGGTCGCGGCAATCGGTTCCGGTGCCGGGGTGCTGCTGCGGCGGCGGGTGACGGCGGCGATCACCGCGTCGGCGGCGGTGCGCGGCTTGGGTGCCGGCGGCGGTGCGACGTCACGGCGCGAGGCTTCCAGCGCACGCTGCACCGCGCTCTCGTCGTAGTTGGCGGCGGCGACGATCTCGATGCCTTCCTCGATCCGGCGGTTGGACAGGATCACGGCGTCAGGACCATGTTCCTTGCGCACCAGGTTCATGGCCGAGCGCATGTCGGCGGCGACGAATCGTTTGATTTTCATGCTGTGGTCACGGGGCGAAGACGGCGGGGTGGCGGTCGGGGAACTCGGGTGGTCGGTGGTCTGCACGGTGCGGGTCCCCTTGGTGTCTGTCAGTTGCGTTGGTTCGAAAGTGGTGTCTGTTTTCTGGCGCATCGGCGGGCGGGCGTCAGCTGATCGTTCCGACCAGCTTCAGGCGCTTGTCCTCCGGCACCTCGCTGTAGGCCAGGACCGACAGCGACGGAACGCTGTGGCGGACCAGGCGGGCCAGCGCGGCGCGCACCGGGCCAGGTACCAGCACGACCGCGGGCTCGTTGCGGGCTTCCTGCTTGCTGACACATTCGGCCAGGCTCTGGTGCAGTCGCTCAGCGAGTCCGGGTTCCAGCGCGGCGCCGTTGCCCTGCGTGGACTCCTGCAAGACACGTTCCAATTGCGGGTTGAGGGTGAACACCGGCAGCTCCGCCGACATTCCGGCGATCTCCTGCATGATGAAGCGGCCCAGTGCGGTGCGCACCGCGGCGGTCAGCACGGCCGGGTCCTGGCTGGCGGGCGCATGTTCGACCAGCGCTTCGGCGATCTTGCGCAGCTGGCGGATCGGAATGCGCTCCACCAGCAGGTTCTGCAGCACGCGCACCACCGCCGACAGCGGCAGCGCCTTGGGCGTCAGATCTTCGACGAGCTTGGGCGCGCTCTTGGCCAGGTTGGCCAGCAGGTGCTGCACTTCCTCATGGCCGAGCAGCTCGGGTGCGTGTTCGCGGATCAGGTGCGACAGATGGGTGGCGACCACGGTGGCCGGGTCGACCACCGTGTAGCCCAGCGTTTCGGCCTGGGCGCGCTGATGCGGCTGGATCCAGGTGGCATCCAGGCCGAACGCGGGATCCTTGCCGGCAATGCCCTCCAGTGCGCCGAGCGCGCTGCCTGGATCCAGGGCCAGCTCGCGGTCGGGGTGGATCTCGGCGGTGGCCACCGGTACGCCGTGCACCAGCACGCGGTAGCCGTTGGCGGGAAGTTCCAGGTTGTCGCGGATGTGCACCGACGGGATCAGGAAGCCGACATCCTGGGTCAGCTTGCGACGCACACCCTTGATGCGCGCCATCAGTTCACCGCCCTGGTTGCTGTCCACCAGCGGAATCAGCCGATAGCCGACCTCCAGGCCCAGCGGATCGACCGGGCGCAGTTCGTCCCAGCTCAGTTCGGCGGTGGGGGCCGCGGCGGCCGGGCGGCCGAGCGCAGTGAGCGCGGCGGCATCGGTGCCACTGCCTGTCGCATCGGCAGCCGGTGCCTTGGTCTTGCGATACAGCTTCCAGGCGATGAAGCCAAGGATCGAGGCCAGCGTCAGGAAAGCGACGTTGGGCATGCCCGGCACCAGGCCCACCAGGCCGATGATGCCGGCGGTGATCGCCAGCGCCCGGTACTGGCCGAACACCTGCCCGGTCATGGCCTGGGCCATGTCCTGCGAGCGCGAGGCGCGGGTGACCAGCATCGCCACCGCGCTGGAGACCAGCAGCGCCGGCAGCTGTGCCACCAGGCCGTCACCGATCGACAGCAGGGTATAGGTGGCGGCGGCTTCGCCGAACGGCATGCCATGCTGCAGCACGCCCACGGCCAGGCCGCCGAGCATGTTGATGAACAGGATCAGGATGCCGGCGATGGCGTCGCCGCGGATGAACTTGCTGGCACCGTCCATCGCACCGTAGAAGTCGGCTTCCTCGCGGACTTCCTCGCGGCGCAGCTTGGCTTCTTCACGCGTCAGCAAACCGGCGTTGAGGTCGGCGTCGATCGCCATCTGCTTGCCGGGCATCGCGTCCAGGATGAAGCGCGCGGTCACTTCCGAGACGCGGCCGGCGCCCTTGGTGATGACCACGAAGTTGATGATGGTCAGGATCGCGAACACCACGATGCCGACCGCGTAGTTGCCGCCGATCACGAATTCACCGAAGGCGGCGATGACCTTGCCCGCGGCATCGTGCCCGTTCTGGCCATTGAGCAGGATCACGCGGGTGGAGGCCACGTTCAGCGCCAGCCGCAGCATGGTCGTGATCAACAGCACGATCGGGAAGATGGTGAAATCCAGCGGGCGCTTCACGTAGACCACCGCCAGCAGCACCATCAGCGAGATGGCGATGTTGAAGGTGAACAGCGCATCGAGGACAGGCGCGGCCAGTGGCACCACGACCATGGCCAGCAGGGCCAGCACGATCAGCGGCGCGCCAAGGCCCTGGCGGATCATTTCCAGGGCGCGGCGGGTGTTGAATCCGGTGGCGGGCTGGGCGCTCACGGGCGGCCTCCCTTGCCGAATTCATCCACCTGGATGTGCGGGGCGTCCGGCATCGGGCCAGTGCGCCAGGCGCGCAGCTGGTAGACGTAGGACAGGACCTGGGCGACGGCCGAATACAGTCTCACGGGAATTTCCTTTCCGAGTTGGCCTTCCCGATACAAGGCGCGTGCCAAAGGCGGGGCGGAGACGATCGCGACCTTGTTGCCGTCGGCCACTTCACGGATGCGCAGGGCGGTCTCGTCCACGCCCAGCGCGACCACGGTGGGAGCGTTCATGGCGCCGCCTTCGTACTTCAGGGCCACCGCGTAATGGGTGGGGTTGACCACCACCACGTCGGCGGTGGGCACCGCTTCCATCATCCGGCGGTTGGCCATCTGCTGCTGCAGCTGGCGGATGCGGCCCTTCACCTCGGGGCTGCCTTCGCTTTCCTTCATTTCCCGGCGCAGCTCTTCACGGGTCATCTTCAGCTTGCGCATCCAGTTCCAGCGCTGGTATGGGGCATCGATGGCGGCCAGCACCAGCATGGCGCCGGCGGTGGCCAGCAGCAGGCGCAGGGTGAAGCCGAGGCCGTCGGTGATGGCGGTCTCCAGCGGGTGGTGGATCAGCCCGCGCAGGGTGTCAAAGCCGGTCCAGACCACCAGCCCTGCGGCCACACCGACGAAGGCCACGCGCAGCAGCGACTTGGTGAACTCGGCAATCGCCTCGGGGCCATACAGGCGCTTGAGCCCGCTCATCGGGTTCATGCGGTTGATGTCAGGCAGCAACGCCTTCTGCGACCAGCGCAGGCCGCCCATCACCAGCGGGGCGACGAAGCTGGCCAGCAGGCAGACCAGCACCAGCGGTGCGATCACCAGCAGGAACTGCAACAGCAGGTCGCCGAAGTGGCCGAACAGTTCCTTCGGGTTCTGCCGCAGGCTCTGTTCCGGGCTGAGCGCCTGCTTCATCCAGGCCGTGGCGCCACGGCCGATCGAGCCGCTCATGGCCATCACCGCCAGCACACCGGCGCCGAACACGGCGGCGGTGCCGAGTTCGCGCGAGCGCGGCAGGTTGCCCTGTTCACGGGCGTCGCGCAGGCGTTTTTCGGTCGGTTGTTCGGTCTTTTCGCCGGCGGATTCGTTCTCGGACATCACGGGCACTGCGTCAGGGGTTGCCGGAGGGCGTGCAAGAACTGTTCCGCTATCCGTCAGCCGCGAACGGCAGCACTGTGTGTCTGCTCCTGCTCATTCTGGCGTTCGCAGTGCTGTATGCGCTGCCGCGCTATCGCATCCAGAGGGCGAGGAAGATCGTTCAACTGCTGCTGTACAGGGGGCAGCTAGCAGCTACATGAGGCATGATGCCAAGACACGCAGAGAGAAGGGCGGTGCTGAATGGGTTGCAGGATGGGATATCGCAGCAATGAGCTTTGACATAGTCGTTTTGAAGCTGGAAGACCTCGGTGAAGAAGACCTCTCCAATGTCGAGACTGTGCAGGACATCGGATGTCCCCAGGCCATAATCGCATCATTGGAGTTGGTGTTCCCCGGATGTGTCCAAGGTGCATTCTCGGATGGTGAGCGCTACTCGCTCGAGTCCGCTCTGAATGGAGACCCGGTGAGCTCCATACACCTTACTCTTCGATTCGGTCGAGCATGGTCTGAGGCAGCCAATTCTGAGTTCATGGCCCTGCTTTCAACACTTTGCCAGCGGTTGCAGTCAGTCGCGTTTGCCGTCTCCGACAACTCGAGGATTACCCCTCCCTGCTGAAGCGGACGATCTTGCTCGCGACAACGGCACGGGAGGCCAGGGCTCGTTGAGCATCGGGTGACTGGCAGGAGGAAGCATCCCCAAGATGAAGCTGGATGGCTTGCCGGCACGTCAGCGTTCGACCTAGTCGCTCCAGGGATGACGCAAATGGCAACGTCGACGTTACCGTGAATTTCGTATTCCTGCAGAAGAGTCCAGAACTCTTGCAGACAACCAACGCACCCTCCGACCATCAGGTCGGTGCGCCGAGCGCATCTCAGCAGGCCATCACCTGTTGCATCGCCAGGTGGATTCAGCGTCCCCCACCTTCGGGCGCTTTGAAGCCGGTGCTCAGTTCCACCCGCGGCCGGGGCAGGTCGTGCAGCTGCATGAAGCGCGCCGCGTCGACCGGGCGGCCGAGCAGATAACCCTGCAGGAAGTCGCAGCCCAGGCGCTCCAGGTAGGCGCGCTGCGCGGCGGTTTCCACGCCTTCGGCGACGATGTCCATGTCCAGGGCATGGCCCAGCGCCACGATCGCCGAGACGATCACCACGTCCTCCGCACTGTGTTCCAGGTCACGCACGAACGCGTGGTCGATCTTGATCTCCGTGGCGGGCAGCCGCTTCAGGTACAGCAGGCTGGAATAGCCGGTTCCGAAATCATCGATGGAGATGCCCACGCCCAGCGCCGACAGCGCCTGCAGCAGGCGAAGGCTGGTATCGGTATCGCGCATGACCGTGCTTTCGGTGATTTCCAGCACCAGGTGGCGCGGAGCGATGTTGTGGCGTTCGATCATCGCGCGCACATCCTGCAGCAGGTGCGGCGAACTGAACTGCACCGGCGACAGGTTCACCGACATCGACCAGCCTTCATGCCCGGCGTCGCGCCAGCGCCGCAGCTGCTGGCAGGCCTGGTCCAGTGCCCAGCGACCGATCTCGTTGATCGCGCCGCTGCGTTCGGCCAGGCGGATGAAGCGGTCCGGTGGGATCAGTCCGTGCTCCGGGTGTTTCCAGCGGATCAGCGCTTCGGCACCGGCCACCTTCTGGGTGGCCACGCGGATCTTCGGCTGATAGTGCAGGAACAGCTGCTCGCTGCCGATCGCACGGCGCAGGTCGGCCAGCAGCCGGAACTGCTGCTCGGCACTGTCGTTCATCCAGTCGGCGAACAGCACGAAGGCGTTGCGTCCGGATTCCTTGGCCTGGTACATCGCCGCGTCGGCGAAGGCCATCAGCTGGCGCTCGCTGGCAGCGTGGTCGGGGCAGATCGCCACGCCGATGCTGGCGGTCACTTGAAGTTCGTTGTCCGGCAGCAACGGGCCGCTGCCCACTGCCTGCAGGATGCGCCGGGCGAGGGTGGGCAGGTCCTCGTCGTGCTCGATGCGCACCACCAGCACGAATTCGTCGCCGCCCAGACGGGCCAGCATATCGTTGGGCCGGAGCAGCTGGCGGGTACGCTCGGCCACCGCCACCAGCAGTGCGTCGCCGGCCTGATGGCCGTAGGCATCATTGACCTGCTTGAATCCGTCCAGGTCCATGAACATCACCGCGAAACGGCTGCCGCCCTGTTCGGCTTCGGCCAGCGCCTGCACGATGCGCCGCTGCAGCAGCAGGCGGTTCGGCAGGCGGGTCAGCGGGTCGTGCAGTGCAGCCTGGGTCAATTCCTGCTGGGCATCGGTCAACGAGGTGCTCAGCATCGAGTTGCGAAGCCGCAGCAGCTGCGCCTCCACACGCTGGTCCAGCCACGAGACCACCAGCACCACCGCCAGGATCGCAACCGTCAACACCACCACCAGCATCGCCAGCCACTCGCTCTGCAGGCCATCACCGACCGCGGCGCCGCAGATGCTGCCTTCCGGGAAACGCGCGGCGGCCATGCCGGTGTAGTGCATGCCGACGATGGCCAGGCCGAGCAGGCCGGCGGCCGCCAACCGGTCACCGATGCGGGTGCGCTGGGCGCGCAGCCGGAACGCCACGTACAGTGCGGTCCACGAAGCGGCCACCGCCACCACCAGGGAGAGCAGCAGCCAGCCCGGGTCGTAGTCGATCCCGGGCTGCATGCGCATCGCCGCCATGCCGACGTAGTGCATGCCGGCAATGCCGGTGCCCATCAGCAGGGCACCACCGGCCAATCGAGGATGGGGCAGGGTACGCAGTGAGACCAGCCACAGTGCGAACACCGACGAGGCGATCGCCAGGGCCAGCGAGAGCAGGGTGATGGGCAGGTCGTAGCCCAGTGCAATGGGCAGATCGAAGGCCAGCATGCCGATGAAGTGCATCGACCAGACACCCAGGCCCATGGCGAATCCGCCCCCCAGGCGCCACCACCAGGCGGCTGCCCTGCCCGGGGCGGTGACCGTGCGTCCTGCCATGGCCAGCGCCGTGTACGACGCCATCACGGCGACCAGCAGTGAGATCGCCACCAGCCACGGGTTGTACGTGCCTACCAGCATTCGTCAGTCTCCCGGACCTGCCTGTCGACGGAAACCACGGTGGGGCATGCATGAGGCAGGCCAACGCGAACGGGCGCCGGCCAGGTGCGGCATCCCCCCGGTTGCCGCGCATTCACTCTAACGCGCAGACCGGGGGGGACTTCAAGCGGCAATACGTGATGACCGGGTCAGCGTGTGACCGCGTCCGCGGCCTGGAAGGCGGCGTCGAACAGGCGCTGTACCGGCGGCCCCATTTCCCCGGCCAGCAGCGCCAGGAGGAACAGGCCCAGCAGCAGCGAAACCGGCAGGCCCAGCTGGATCGGGTTCAGCGCAGGGGCGGCTCGCGCCAGGACACCGAAGGCCAGGTTCACCGCCAGCATCGCCACGGTCAGCGGGATGGCCAGGGTCAGCGCACCGCGCAGCACGGTCAGCAGGAAGGTCGGAGCGATGCTGAAGAAGGCATGGGGATCAGGCAGCGGGGCGCCAATCGGCAGCGCGCGATAGCTGTCCACCAGCAGCGAGATCAGCGCCAGGTGGCCGTTGGCGGTGAAGAACAGCAGCCCGAACAGCAGATAGAACCACTGTCCGATCACGCCGGAGGTACCACCGCGCAGCGGGTCGCTCATCTGCGCGAAGGCCAGGCCGGTGCCCTGCGCGATCAGTTCGCCCGCCATCGCACCGGCTTCGAACACAAGCCGCAGCAGGAAGCCGATGGATACGCCGATGGCCAGCTCGCGCGCGATGGTCAGCACCGTGGCGGCGTCGAAGCCGGTCCAGTCCGGCACCGGGGGCAGCAGCGGTGCCAGGGCGATGGCCAGGGTGCCAGCCAGCACCACGCGCACCCGTGACGGGACGGCGCGGGTCCCGACCATGGGCATGGCCATGGCCACAGCGCCGATGCGCAGCATGGTCCACAGTACGGTGCCGATCATGCCGAAGGCCTGAAGGCCGTCGGCAGCCATCTGGGTGGCGGCGTCCATCGAAGCGCGTGTCCTAGCCGATCAGGTGCGGAATTCGCTGGAACAGCAGCGTGGTGAATTCAACCAGGTGGCCGATCAGCAGGCTGCCCAGTGCGAACAGCACCGCGGTCAGCGCTGCAGCTTTGGCGACGAAGGCGATGGTCGGTTCATTGAGCTGGGTCGCGGCCTGCACGACACCAACCACCACGCCCACCACCAGTACGGTGAGCAGCAGCGGGCCGGCCACCCACAACACGGTGATCAGGCCGCCACGCAGTTCAGTCAAGGCAAGTTCGGGAGACATTCGGATTCCATCTGCTCATGTAGAGTCGAGCCCTGCTCGACTGCGCGTTACGGGGGATATCAGGCCGGATTGAAGCTCGCCGCCAACGTACCCACGGTCAGCACCCAGCCATCGACCAGCACGAACAGCAGGATCTTGAAGGGCGCCGATACCAGCATCGGCGACAGCATCATCATGCCCATCGACATCAGCACGCTGGCAACGACCAGGTCGATGATCACGAACGGGATGAAGATCAGGAATCCGATCTCGAAGGCGGTCTTCAGTTCACTGGTGACGAACGAAGCGACCAGCACCGGGAACGGGATCGCGTCGGGGCTGGCGTAGGTGCCATGCCCGGCGATGCCGGCAAAGGTCATCAGGTCGGTCTCGCGGATCTGCGCCAGCATGAAGCCGCGCAGTGGCTGCGTGGTCAGCGTCCATGCGGTCTGGAAGTCGATGTCGCCGTTGAGGTAGGGCGCCATGCCCGCGCTCCACGCCTTGTCCCAGGTCGGCATCATCACCATTGCGGTGAGGAACAGGGCCAGTCCCAGCAGCACCTGGTTGGACGGCGTCTGGCCGGTGCCCAGCGCCTGGCGCAGCAGGCCCAGCACGATGATGATGCGGGTGAACGAGGTCAGCACCAGCAGCATCGACGGGATCAGGGTGATCGCGGTCATCAGCAGCAGGGTCTGCAGCGGCAGGCTGACCGGCTGGCCGCCGATCTTGCCGACGTTGACGTCCGGCAGCGTGGTGGCCGGAGCGCCGGGTGCGGCGAACGCCAGTGCCGGCAACAGGCACAGGGCAAGCAACAGCAGCCACGGCATCAGGGTGGCAAGTCGGGTACGGGTGACACGCATGTCAGGGATCCTTGCGCAGCCGCTGCTGCAGCAGCTGGGCGAAATTCGGCAGGTTCTTGAAGTCCGGCACGCGCACCGGTGCCGGTGGCGGCAGCGGCTCGGGCAGGGTATGCAGGGTATTGATGCCGCCGGCGGTGACGCCCAGCAGCAGCTGCTGGCCGTTGACCTCCACCACCACCACGCGCTCCTTGGCGCCGACGCTCAGGCTGGCCACCAGCTTCATGCCTTCGGCCGGACGGAAGCCGCTGCCAGGCATGCGCTTGAGCAGCCAGCCCAGGCCGATCACCAGCGCCAGCACCGCCAGCAGCGCCAGCACCGCACCGAACAGGCTGGGTGCGGCGGCCGCATGCTGGCCGACCTGCGGGCCGACCGGCGCGGCGGCCTTGCCGACCGCCAGCAGGGTGGAGGCCAGCAGGCTCAACGCAGTCTCCGGATACGCTCGCTGGGGCTGACCACGTCGGTCAGGCGCACGCCGAAGCGGTCATTGATCACTACTACTTCGCCGTGGGCGATCAGGGTGCCGTTGACGAACACGTCCAGCGATTCGCCAGCACCGCGCTCCAGTTCCACCACCGACCCCTGGTTGAGCTGCAGCAGGTTGCGGATCGGCAGGCGGGCACGACCGACTTCCAGCGACAGGGTCACCGGCACATCGAGGATCACGTCCAGGTTCAGGTCCGGACCATTCGCCTCATCGGCCTGCAGGCTGCTGAACTGGGCCGGGGTCGGTTCGAGGGCGTCGATATCGTTCATTGCGGGTCTTCCTGGATGACGGGTACGCGCGGGCGGGTGCCCGGCGGATGGGTAGCGGTGATCTTCACGGCGTTCATGCCGTTGGCGATGCCGAACTCGCCGGTGAACACGGGGATGTTCTCCACGCACAGCGGCACCTGCGGGCTCAGCTCGATCGGCAGGATGTCGCCGACCTTCAACTGGGTCAGGTCGCGCAGGGTCATGCGCTTGCTGGCCAGCACGCTGGACAGGGTGACTTCGGCGACGTTGAGCTGCTCACGCAGGGTCTTGCCCCAGCTCTCGTCGCGGTCGTTGCGGTCGCTCTGGATGCCGGCGTCGAGCAGTTCGCGGATCGGTTCCAGCATCGAGTAGGGCAGGGTGACGTGGATGTCGCCGCCACCACCGTCGAGCTCGACGTGCAGGCGGCACACCACCACATATTCGCGCGGGGTCACGATGTTGGCGAAATGCGGGTTGATCTCTGAGTTGATGTACTCGAAGTCGACATCCATCACCGGTGCCCACGCTTCGCGCAGATCGGCGAAGGTCTGCTTCAACAGCAGGTGGATCACCCGCATTTCAGTAGCCGTGAACTCGCGGCCCTCGATGCGGGTGGGGTAGCGCCCGTCGCCGCCGAAGAAATTGTCGACGATGGCGAACACCAGGGTCGGCTCGAACACGATCAGGCCGGTGCCGCGCAGCGGCTTGAAGCGGATCAGGTTCAGGTTGGTCGGTACATACAGCGAGTGCATGTAGTCGTTGAACTTGATCAGTTCGATGCCGCGCACCGACAGTTCGGCCGAGCGGCGGATCAGGTTGAACAGGCCGATCCGCCACAGGCGCGCGAAGCGCTCATGGACCATTTCCAGGGTCGGCATGCGACCACGGATGATGCGGTCCTGGCTGGCGAAGTCGTACGAGCGCGCTTCGCCTGACGGGGGTTCCGCATCGGTCTCGACCGCGCCACTGTCCACGCCGTGGAGCAGGGCATCGATCTCGTCCTGGGACAGCAGATCATTCATCGGTGGGCCCTTACTGGGTCACGAAGCTGGTGAACAGCAGATCGTCGGCGCCGTTGCTGCCGGTCTCGGCCTTGAGTACCTTCTGCACCTCGGCCAATGAGGCGGCCTGCAGCTTCTTCTTGCCGGCGACATCGGCGATCTGGTCCGGGCTGACCTGCGAGAACAGCATCAGCAGGCGCGCACGGATGGCCGGGGCGTGGGTCTTGATCGCTTCCAGCGCGGCCGGGTCGCGGGTCATCAGCTGGACCTCCAGCTGCAGGTAACGCGGGCCGTCGACCGGGCCATTGAGGTTGACCACGAAGGCCGGGTCCAGCGCGAAGTACTGTGCCGGGGCTGGGGTCGCGCTCTTCTTCGGCGCCTGCGCGGTCTTCTCTTCGTGCTTGGACTGGGTGAAGAACCACACGCCGCCACCGGCGGCAGCGGCGGCCAGTACGGCCACCAGCGCGGTGATCAGGATCGGACTACGCGGCTTGGCGGCCTTGTCCTTCTCTGCGGTCTTCTTGGTTTTGTCAGCGGCTGCGGCCACGGGTGAAGCTCCTGAGGGTTGCTTCACCGGGATATGCAAGGGGCGTGCCGAAGGCCGGGCAGCGGGATGCGACGGAATTCCGTCGGAAACCTGTGCCGGTAGGTGCCAACCTTGGTCGGCACGCCTGTCAGGCGTAAGCGTCCAGCAGTCCGCGCTGGCGGATCAACTGCGCCGACGACACGCTGGCCTCGCCCGGCGTCGGTTCTCCGTCGCCGATGATGCCGCTGCCACCGGGCTGGCCCGGCGCATTGCCCTCACCACCCGGTGACTGGTGGCCGACATCGGCGTGGGCCAGCTGGAAGCCCTGTTCGCCCAGCAGCTCGCGCAGGCGCGGCAGGCTGCTTTCCAGCGCTTGCCGCACGTCCACGTGCGGGCTGCTGAAGCTGGCATGCACCTTGTCGCCGTTCAACTGCAGGCGCACGTCGACCGGGCCCATGTCGTCCGGGCTCAGGCGGATGTGGGCGTGGCCGATCTTCTGGTCGGCCAGCCAACCCAGGCGTGCGCCGATGGCCTGGTCGAAGCCATCGTCACCCAGCACGGGTTTCGGCGTCGGCTCGCCATTGAAGATCGCATTGCCGGCGGCGAGCGCCGCCTTGAGGTCCTGTACGGCGGCTGCTGCCGGGGCGTGCAGCAGGGGTGTGCTGGCGCGGTCGCCAACGGCGGCCACGTCACTGCCTTCGCCGCGCTCGCTGCGCTTGCCGGGCAGGATCATCTCCGGCAGTGGCAGCGCCGTGGCATCGTCCGCACTGGTCGCCGCCGGTTTGGCGTCAGCCGCCACTGGGGTTATGGTGGCCGTCGCCGGCGCGTCTACAGGTAGTGTCGGGTTCGTGGCGGGGGCAGAAGCAGGCAGCGCGCTACCGTCGCTGGCCAGCGCCGGTGCAGCGGTGGTCGGCAGAGCAGCGGCCGGATCGGCAGGCATCGGCATCGCCAGCACCAGGCCGGCCAGGCCGGGCGGTGGCCACGGGGCGTCCTCGGTCGCGGCGGGCTTGTCCTTCTCGGTGCCGGGTCCCCCTGGGGTCACGGCAACGGGTGGCAGCGACGGCGTTTCAGCAGTTGCCGCTTCGGCGCCCGCATTGCGTTCATCCGGTGCCTGGCCATTGCTGTCGGCGGTCGATGGTTGGCTCGGCGTGGATGGCATCGGTGTCGTGGCGCTCCCGGCTGGCGTGGGTGCAGACGGTGCGCCGCCCTGCAGCAGCTGGCTGAAGTCCTTTCCGCCTTCGCTGCGCGAGGCGCGTGCGGCACTGTTGCTGGTGGCGGGCGTGGCCGTGTTGGCGCTGCTGGCGAGCGGGGCGGGCATCACGAGCGGCCTCCCTGCTCGGCGCCGTCCTGGTCTTCGGCCTGCACCAGGCGTGCACGCCGTGCGCCAATGTCGTCCATCTCGCGCTGGTCGCGGCGGTCGGTCACCACCTTTTCCTGCGCCCGGTAGCTGGCGGCCAGCTGCTCCAGCACCGCCTTGTCACGGCTGGCCAGGATCAGGCGCGCGCGCTCGGCCTCCACTTTCTCGCGGTTGCCATTGACCGTGGCCTGCTGCTGCTCGACCGCGCTGTCCAGTCGATCGAGGAAGGCGCGGCGGTTGAGCAACTGTGCCGGGCTGGTCGCCGCCATCTGTGCGTTGGCGTACTCCTCGGCATAGCGGCGCAGTTCGTCCAGTCGCGACAGATGGGTGTCGAGCACGCGCTGGCGTTCGGCCAGGTCGCGGGCGACCGCGTCCTCATGTTCCTGGGCCCGCTTGAGCAGGGGATCGATGCGCTTGGACTGGTTCATGGCTTAACTCTCTTGTTCCACCAGGCGCTGCAGCGCCGCCTGGCTGTGCGGGAGATCTGCGGCCTTGGCAACGTCCTGGCCGAGGAACTCCATGATTTCCGGCCAGCGTTCCAGGGCTTCGTCGGTGGCCGCGTCGTTGCCGCGCTGGTAAGCACCGATCGCGATCAGGTCCCGGTTGGCCGAGTAGGCCGAGACCAGTCGCTTCAACTTGCGGATGCGCAGGCGCCACGGTTCGTCGGCGATTTCCGTGACCACGCGGCTGACCGACGACTCGACGTCGATGGCCGGGTACAAGCCGCTGTCGGCCACGCGGCGCGAGAGCAGGATGTGGCCGTCGAGGATCGCGCGCGCGGCATCGGCGATCGGATCCTGCGGATCATCGCCTTCGGTCAGCACCGTGTAGAACGCGGTGATCGAGCCACGGCCCTTGGCGCCATTGCCGGCGCGTTCGACCAGTGCCGGCAGCTTGGCGAACACCGACGGCGGATAGCCGCGGGTGGTCGGCGGTTCGCCGACCGACAGGCCGATCTCGCGCTGCGCCTGGGCGAAGCGGGTCAGTGAGTCCATCAGCAGCAGCACGTTCAGGCCCTGGTCGCGGAACCACTCGGCAACGGCGGTGGCGCGGTAGGCACCATGCAGTCGCGCCAGCGGCGGCCGGTCGGCAGGGCTGGCGACCACCACGGCGCGGCGCAGGCCTTCCTCGCCCAGCGTGGTCTCGACGAAATCGCGCACTTCGCGGCCACGTTCACCGATCAGGCCGACCACGATCACGTCGGCGGCGGTGTAGCGGGTCATCATGCCCAGCAGCGTCGACTTGCCGACGCCGGAGCCGGCGAACAGGCCGACACGCTGGCCGCGGCCGATCGGCAGCAGCGCGTTGATCGCGCGCACGCCCACGTCCAGCGGCTGGGTGATCGGTTCACGCGCCAGCGGATTGATCGACACGCCGGCCATGCCAACATGGCCTTCGGCGCGGATCGGGCCCTTGCCATCCAGCGGCACGCCGTCGCTGTCGATGACGCGGCCGAGCAGGCCTTCGCCCACTTCCACGCCGCCCCGGCGCGCCGATGGCACCACCCGGGCGTTGGGCAGCAGGCCATGCAGTTCGGCGCTGGGCATCAGGTAGGTGCGCTCGCCGGCAAAGCCGACCACTTCTGCATCGACCCAGCCACCGTCGACCACTTCCACCTTGCAGCTGGCACCCAGCGGCGCTTCGCAGCCGACCGCTTCCAGGGTGAGCCCGACCGCACGGCGCAACACGCCCTCGCGGATCAGGCCGCGACCATGCGCGGTGTCCACGCGCAGGCCATCCAGGCGCCGCGCCAGGCGCAGGTTGCGGGCTACGGCCCAGTCGGCCGGCGGCGGAGTGGTTTGCGGTCCGACGCTCATGCGGTGGCTCCGGTCTGGCGGATCACCGCATCCAGGGCCCCGCGCAGGCGGGCTTCCAGGGTGCCGTCGATGCGCACGGCTTCGGCGTGCACGCGCAGGTCGCCACGGCTGAGGCTGGTATCCGGTACCAGGCGCTGCACCGGTGAAAGGTTCAGCAGCGGGGCGAGGGCAGCGATGTCATCCGGGTGCAGCCGCACTTCCACCTCGCGGGTGCTGCCCCCCACGGCGTCGATCGCTTCGCCGACCAGCTGCGCCAGCAGTGCCGGCTCGGCTTCGTAGGCGCGGCCGACCAGTGCGCCGGCGATGCGCACCGCCAGTTCGCCGAGTGCACCGACCACTTCGTTCTCCAGCCGCACCAGCGGCCGGCTGAAGTTGTCCAGGATCCCTTCGATCTGTGCGGCGAGGCGACGTACTTCGGCCTGGCCCTGGCCGTAGCCGTCGGCATGGCCCTGTTCGAACCCTTCCTTCTCGGCGCTGTCCTGGATAGCCTGGATCTCTTCAAGGGTCGGCAGCTGCAGCGGCGGCTCCGGTTCGTGTTCCGGATCCGGCTCGGTGAGTTCGAACGCATCCTCCTGCTCCAGCACTGGTTCGGGCTGGGCCAGCAGGTCCGGGGCAAGCCAGCGCACGACGTTGCTCACAGCATGGCCTCCGCGCTGCCACCGATGGTGACGGTGCCTTCATCGGCCATGCGCTTGACGATCGCCAGGATCTCGCGCTGTGCGCCTTCCACGTCGGACAGGCGCACCGGGCCGCGGGCTTCCATGTCCTCCAGCAGGATCTCGGCCGCGCGCTGCGACATGTTGCGGGTGATCTTGTCGCGCACCTTGATGTCGGCGCCGCGCAGGGCCAGGCCCAGGCGCTCGCCGCTCACCTCGCGCAGCACCAGCTGCATCTCGCGATCGTCCAGGTCGACCAGGTCGTCGAACACGAACATCAGGTCCTGGATGCGGTTGCTCAACGGCGCATCGATGCGCGCGATTTCGCCCAGGATTGCCTGGTCCTGGCCGCTGTCCATGAAGTTCAGGATGTTGGCCGCGCACTGCACGCCGCCGATGTTCGATGACTTCAGGTTCTGGTTGCCCGCGAACTGGCGCTCCATGATCTCGTTGAGTTCATTGAGCGCGTTCGGCGGAATACCGTCGAGGGTGGCGATGCGCAGCAGCACATCCACGCGGGTACGGTCCGGCAGCAGCTTCAGCGCGTCGGCGGCCTGGTCGGTTTCCAGGTGCGCCATCACGATGGCGATGATCTGCGGGTGCTCGTTGCGCACCAGGTCGGCCACCGCACGCGGGTCCATCCACTTCAGCGCGTCCAGGCCGGTGGTGTTGCGGCCGAGCAGGATGCGGTCGATCAGGTTGCCGGCCTTCTCGCTGCCCAGCGCCTGCACCAGCATGTTGCGGATGTAGTCATCCGAGCCCACGCCCAGCGAGGTCTTCGAGCCCAGTTCCTGGCCGAACTGGTCCATCACCCGCTCCACCTGCTCGCGGGTGATGTCGGTCATGGTGGCCATGGCGATGCCGATCTTCTGTACTTCCTTGGGTTCCATGTGGCGCAGCACTTCGGCCGCATCCAGCTCACCCAGCGAAAGCAGCAGCACGGCCGCGCGCTGTACACCGGTCAGTTGTGCCTCAGTCATTGGCCACCCAGCCCTTGACCACCTGGGCCACGCGCTTGGAGTCGGTCTTCACGGCTTCACGCGCCATCCGCAGTCGTTCCTCATATGAATCCACCGGCAGTGCGAGCGCATCCGGTCCGCCCAGGCTTGCCCGGTCGGTGCCCAGCGCTGGCAGCGCAATGCCATCGTCATCGACCAGCTGCACATCCGCCGTATGCGGCTCCAGCGCCTGCTCGTCTGCCTTCCTGCTCTGGCCGGTGATCGCGCGCAGCGCCGGGCGCAGCACGCCGAACAGCAGCGCCAGCACCACCACCGCGCCCAGCAGCATGCGGCCGGCATCGTGCACCCACGGCAGCTCCCACCAGGCCGGGCCTTGTTCGGGCGTGGTCTCGCGCACGAACGGGGCATTCATCACCGACACGGTGTCGCCACGCTCGGCGTTGAAGCCGACGGCCTGCTTGACCAGCGCCTCGACGCGGGTCAGTTCGGCGGCCGACAGCGGCTGCGGGCTCATCTTGCCGTTGGCGCCGGCGCGCGGCACGTTGTCCACCAGCACCGCCACCGACACGCGCTTGATGCGGCCGGCCGGCTGGCGGGTGTGCTGCAGGGTGCGGTCCAGCTCGTAGTTGCGGGTGGCGTTCTTGCTGCTTTCGGTCGGGGTCTGCGCGGTGGCCGGCGCGGCCTGCTGGCCCGGCGGACTGTTGCTGGTTGCACCCGGCACGCCCTGCGGACCCGGCGTGCTGGTGGTGTTCTCGCTCATCTGCTCGCTGCGCAGCTTCTGCGGTTCACCGTTGTAGAGCTCACGGGCTTCCTCGGTCACCGAGAAGTCCATGTCCACGCTCACTTCCGGGTTGACGCGGCCGGGGCCGGTCATCGGCTCCAGCAGCTCGCGGATGCGCTGGTTGAACGAGGTTTCCTGGCGTCGCACCTGCTCGAACTGCGCGGCGTTGACCGCCGCCTCGCTGTTCGGGTCGGTGATGCTGAGCATGCGCCCGCTCTGGTCGACCACGGTCACCCGTTCCGGCGCCAGGTCCGGAATGCTGGCCGCGACCATGTGCACGATGGCGTCCACCTGGCTGCGTTCCAGCTGCTGGCCGCCCCGCAGTTCCAGGGTGACCGAGGCGCTGGCCACGTCACGCTGGCGGGTGAAGGCGCTGGGCTTGGGAATGGCCAGATGCACGCGTGAATCACGTACCGGGCGCAGCGTGTTGATGGTGCGCGACAGCTCGGTTTCCAGCGCGTGCTGGTAGCGCGCGCTTTCCACGAACTGGCTGACGCCGAAGCCCGGGTCGCGTTCCATCAGCTCGAAGCCGAGCTTGCCACTGTCGGTCAGGCCGGAGCCGGCCAGCTTCAGGCGGGCGTCGTGCAGGTTCTTTTCCGGCACGGTGATGCCACCGGTGGCCGGATCGAGCGCGAACGGAATCTGCGCGGCGCGCAGCAGGTCGGTCGCCTCAGCGGTCGCCTTCTGGTCCAGGCCGGTGTACAGCGGGACCATGCCCGGCTTCTGTGACCAGAAGAACACGGACAGGCCTGCCGCCACCGCCACCGCGATCATCGCCATCAGGCCCAGCCGACGGGTGATCTGCAGACTCTGCAGGCGGTCGAACCATTGCCCGGCCTTTTCGGCGTTCAGGCTGTCCTTGGAGAGCGTCAGTGCCATGCGTCTCTATTCCTTACAGCGGCATGTTCATCACGTCCTGGTAGGCCTGGACGAGACGGTTGCGGACTTCCACGGTGGCGCGGAAGGCGATCTGGGACTGCTGCGAGGCGACCATCACCTTGGCCAGGTCGGCGCTGGGGTCGCCCATTTCAAAGGCCTTGGCGAGGGCGCCGGACTTCTGCTGCGCATCGTTGACGCCGGCAATCGCACCACGCAGGGTTTCGGTGAAGCTGGCCGGCTGGGCCTGCGGTGCTTCCAGCACCGTGCCCGGCAGGGCATTGCTGCGCGGCGTTTCGCCCAGCGGGTTGAGCGCCGGCTGCCCCATCTGGGTCTGATAGGAGCGGATCTGCGAAAGGATCGAAGTGACGGAGTGGGACATCTGCAACGGTTCCAGAAACAGGGATGGGGTTGTCTGCTGGAGCAGGTGCAAGTGCCGTGCCGAAACCGGTTTTCGATTCAGTGAAGTGAGGAGGTTGGGTGTGCGTGCGGGGTTGCACCCCGCTCCCCGCGGTAGTGCCGGCCGCTGGCCGGCAACCTCAGTGGCAATGACCGAAGCCGGAGCCGGAGCAACAGCAGAAGCGGGTCTACTGAGGGATGGCGGGGCGGGTCCGGTTGCGGGGGACGCTGCAAGTACCCCTCCGGGGCCCGGCCCAGCCGCTGGCGGCTGTGCGTTCGGGCGCTTGCGAAGCAGTGCTTCGCAAGCAAAGCGCCCTCACCCATGTAAGCTCGGTCGCCGCATCCATGCGGCTCACGCCCCCGCAACCGGACCCACCCCGCCTTCGACAGTTTCACGCTGCTGCCGGTAGATGCTGACCGCTGGTCGGCGCTGATCGGATGGGGTCAGATCCCGTTGCGACGCAACGGGCTCTGACCCCATTGAAGGCGCCATTTATCCGGCGTCGGTTTTCTGGCCTACGGCTGCAGGGTCCAGCGGCCGGAATTCTGGCGCCGGCGCGGGGCGATGGGGCCGTCGTGCTGGGTGTAGATGAAGCGGCCCTGGCGGTCGCTCTGGCAGGTCAGCAGCAGGGTGTAGTGGGCGGGACCGGCCGGGTGGGCCTCGGTCATCTGGATTTCCGCGATATGCGGGGCCAGGCGCTGGTAGCGGTAGCTGCCGCCGATGCGCAAGTCAGTGCCGAGGATGTCCAGCACGTACTGGCTGCCGGCAAAGCTGACCTGCACCATGCGCCCGGCGTTGGGGTTGTCCGGCGCGTACAGCGGGTCGCTGAGGTTGGTGAACTGACGTTGGTCGAGCGTGGCGGGTAGGGTGCAGTTGGCGGCGGTGGCCAGGGCGGGGCAGAGCAGGGCGGTGAGCAGGATCAGGCGATGCATGGTGGAACCTCCTTGGGATGTCCTTGCCATACTCCGCACTGCGGCCGTGTTGTCTCTAGGAAAACCTGCAAATGCGATGGGGTCAGATCCCTTTCCGCAGGAAAGGGATCTGACCCCGATGACCTCGATGTCAATCCGCGCGTGGTCGCTGCCACCTTAGTTCTTCGAACCACGCTTCGAATATGTCGTTGGCCATCAAGGTGTCGTGGTTGGAGTACTTCAGGGCATAGCTGTAGTCCACCGTGAGGCTGCGCCGCACGACGTCATACCGGGCTTTAAGCTCGGTGGGTGACTCTCGATGGTGGCGCACGTGAAGGGCGATCAACTGTTTGAGATCGCTCAGAAGACAATCCAGAAGCGCAGACTGCTGCTCCTCGGATGTATTGAAGACAGCTGCTTCTGCCGTGCAAACGGACTTGTTCAGCAAGTGCTTCTCATAGAAGCCACCACCGATCTCGTAGAAGACATCAGCAGCGAGCAGCCCTTGTTCTGCGGAGCAATAGAGATAGACCCCATTGGCTCTGTCATCGCTGTACTCAAGACAAACGCTGAGCATGGATTCCAGTATTTCCTGCATGGAGCTTTCAAAGGTCTCGCTCATGACATTCCTCGGTGGCAATCGCAACCCCTGAGGCTATTGCGTCCCGGAGTGAAGCGCATCGGGAATAGTTGCAAATCCCACAAACACCAACGCCCGGGCGAGCCCAGGCGTTCGTGCCCCCTTCATGCTGGTGGCGCGGTTCAGCCGGCCAGTTCGGCCTGCTCGCGTTCGATGCCGTACTTGCGCAGCTTTTCCACCAGGGTGGTGCGGCGCAGGCCGAGCAGCTGGGCGGCGTGGGCGACCACGCCCTGGGTGCGTTCCAGTGCTTCGTTGATCAGGCCAAGTTCGATGCTGGCCATGTGGTTGCGCAGGTCCATGCCTTCGTCGGGCAGCGCTGCCGGTGCCGCCGGGCGATTGACGGCAATGCCGTGCTCCAGTGCCGGCTGGCTGCCGCTGCCCGGGGTGTGGAAGGAGAAACTGCGCAGGTCCAGGCGTTCTTCGCTGGCGGCCGGCTGTGCCGGTGCCGGCGTGGCGGCGGCCAGTGCCGCATCGCCACGGTAACGGGCCGGCAGGTCCTGCACGCGCACCGAGCCACCCGGATGCAGCACCGCCAGGCGCTCGACCAGGTTGGTCAGCTCGCGCACGTTGCCCGGCCATTCGTAGCCGGCCAGCGCCTGCAGGGCTTCCGGGGTGAAGCGCACTTCGCCACGGCCAGTGCGGGCCAGCTGCGCGGCGATGGTTTCCACCAGTGCCGGCAGGTCTTCGCGACGCTCGCGCAGCGCGGGTACTTCAATCGGGAACACGTTGAGGCGGTAGAACAGATCCTCGCGGAACTTGCCCTCAGCGATGCGGGTCTCCAGGTCGCGATGGGTCGCGGCCACCACGCGCACGTTGCAGCGGATGGTCTGGTTGCCACCCACGCGCTCGAAACTGCGCTCCTGCAGCACGCGCAGCAGCTTCACCTGCATCGGCAGGCTCATGTCGCCGATTTCGTCGAGCAGCAGGGTGCCGCCCTCGGCCATTTCGAAACGGCCCTTGCGCGCGGTGAGCGCGCCGGTGAAGGCGCCCTTCTCATGGCCGAACAGTTCGCTTTCCAGCAGGTCGGCCGGAATGGCGCCGCAGTTGATCGCCACGAACGGTCCGTCACGGCGCGGCGAACGCTGGTGGATGGCGCGCGACACCACTTCCTTGCCGGTACCGGATTCACCCAGCACCAGCACGGTGGTATCGAATGCGGCCACCTGTTCGATCATGGTGCGCAGGGCGCTCACTGCCGGGCCATTGCCGGTGGGTCCCTGGTCCTGCGCGGCGCCGGCCTGATGCTCGGCATCCAGGCGCTTGAGGCTGGCGCGGCGCAGCAGGGCTTCCATCTGCGCGTGGCGCAGCGGCGTTTCCAGCGGCCAGATATTCGCTTCATGCAGCCCGTGCTGCTGGGCAAACACTGCAGTATCACCATCGGCCAGCAGCACCGGAGGCGGCAGGCTGCTGCCGCCCAGCCAGTTGTACAGCGCGGTGCTGGCGGGGTTGTCGTCCAGGCTGCCGACGATCACCGCCATCCAGTCGTGCTGGCGCTGCCGGCCCAGGTCGAAGTCGGCCGCGTCGGAGACCCAGCGCGGATTGAAGTCCATGAATTCCAGCAGGGCAACGGTGCGCTCTGCGCGCACGGCGTCGTTGTCCAGCACCAGGATGCGCGATTCACTCACGACTGTTCCTCCCTGAGGCCTTCCAGGATCGGCATGACTTCCTGGATGTAGGACAGCTTGCTGACAAAGTTGTCGGCACCGGCACGCAGCGCGTGTTCGCGGTGCTCGGCGTCGTCGAAGTGGCTGGCGATCACGATGTACGGTGCATCGTCCTGCGACTTGATCAGGCGGGTGGCCTGCAGGCCGCCCATCTCCGGCATGGCCAGGTCCATCAGCACCACCTGCGGGCGCAGCGTTTCCGAGCGCTCGATCGCTTCCAGGCCGTTGCCGGCACTGCCGACGATCTGCAGCCAGTCGATCTTGCGGAAATGGCGCATCGCCGCGTTGATGAAGCCCTCGTGGTCATCGACCAGCAGGACCGTGAGCTTGTTCATGTCCAACATCCTTTTCAGCCCACCCGGGCCAGCTGCGGTTGCCTGGCGCTGAGCCGGCGCCGTTCGCGGGCCGGGGCGATATCCAGTTGTTCTCGGTATTTTGCGACGGTTCGGCGGGCAATGTTCACCCCCTGGCGTGACAGCAGGCCGGCAATGGCCTCGTCGGCCAGCGGACGGCCGGCGGGTTCGGCGTCGATCAGGCGGCGGACCATGGCTTTCACCGCCTGGCCGGAGACGCTGGCGCCTTCCAGGCGCACCGCGAAGAAGTGCTTCAGTTCGAAGGTGCCGCGCGGGGTCTGCAGGAACTTGCCGGTGGTGATGCGCGAGACGGTGGACTCGTGCATGCCGATTTCCTCGGCCACTTCCTTCAGGGTCAGCGGGGCCATCGCCTCTTCGCCACGCACCAGGAAGGCGGCCTGGCGCTCGACGATCACACGCGCGGTGCGCAGCAGGGTGTCGTAGCGCATCGACAGGCCGCGGCTGAACCAGCGCGCCTCCTGCAGCATCTCGCGCAGTGCCGGCGCGGCTTCGCTGGTTTCGGCCAGCGCCTGTTCGTACTGGCTGTTGATCGAGACGCGGCGGCTGGTGGCCGGGTTCAGTGCCACCTTCCATTGCCCATCGGCATGCCAGGCGACCACGTCCGGTACCACCACCGCATTGCGTTCGGGCAGCAGGCTGTCGCCGGGGCGCGGCTGCAGCGAGAGGATCAGGCGCACCGCCTCGCGCACGTCGTCGATCTCGGCGTCGTGCTGGCGGGCGAGGGCGGGGTAGTCGTGCGCGGCCAGTGCCTCGAGCGCGCCATCGAGGATGCGGGCGGCCAGGTGACGCGCGGGGACCACGCCGTGCAGGCTGCGCAGTTGTGCCTGCAGGCCTTCGCGCAGGTCCTGCGCAGCCATGCCAGCCGGCTCACCGTGCAGCAGCTGCTGGCGGATGGCCTCGACGCCTTCGGCGGCGATGTCGAACTGGGCGCTGGCCAGCAGCTGCAGCTGCGCCAGTGGCGCCTGCAGGTAGCCGGCCTCGTCGCAGTGGTCGAGCCAGAACGCGGCCACCGCCAGTTCGCTGTCGTCCATGTCCAGCGCCAGGCGCTGCAGCACGCGCAGCTGAGGGTCGGTCGACTCACCGGCGGCAATGCGCGCCATGCGGTCGTCGTCGCCGTCCTGCCAGCTGGCGCCGGCCACGTCCCACATCGAAGACTCCGGCAACTCGTCGAACGCAGCGGTGTCCAGCGTGGTGGCGGCGGCCTCGGTGGCGTCAGCGGCAGGCGCTTCGGCCTCTTCGATCTCCAGCAGTGGGTTGGAGTCCAGCAGGCGCTGGATTTCCTGTTCCAGGTGCAGGCCATCGAGCTGCAGCAGCCGGATCGACTGCAGCAGCTGAGGGGTGAGGTGAAGTTGTTGGCCCAGCTGGGTCGAGAGTGCAGCCTTCATCGTGGTTCCCCGGCGCCGCTCCCCGGCGCCTTGTGGAACGCATCTTGCTTTTGATCCGGCGTGGGCGGAATCGGGGGGTTCCTGAGGGGATTCGTGGTTGTCCCGACAGGATGTAGGGGTTATCCCTACATTGGCTCGAGATATTGACGAAACGGGCCGCCAAGTCATTGATTCGTCGTGCCGACGCAGCGGGTTTTGCAGCGGCCGGTGTACGGATTCCTGTCAGGGAATGTCGGGGTGACGGGAATTCGTCGCCGGTGCAGTGCCGGGCAGGGGTCAGATCCCTTTCCTGCGGAAAGGGATCTGACCCCATTCGCAGGCAATCACTCCAGCTCGTGCTGGTGGCGCGCGGCCAGCAGCAACAGGTCATTGGCGCGGCGGCAGCCCAACGACTCCATCATGCGTGCGCGATGGGTTTCCACCGTCTTCACGCTGATGCCGAGGTCCGCAGCGATTTCCTTGTTGCTTTCGCCCTTGCCGATGCGGCGCAGGATCTCGCGCTGACGAGGCGACAGCGCGGCAATGCCGGTAGGCTTCTCGCGGCCCAGCATGGGGGCCAGCATCTTGGCCGAGATCTGGGGACTCAGGAACACCTGGCCGGCATGCGCGGCGCGCAGCGCCAGTTCCAGCTCCTGCGGTGCTGCATCCTTCACCACGAACCCGACCGCACCGCGATCCAGGGCGTCGCGCACATGGGCGGCATCGTCGTGCATGGTCATCATCACCACCCGGGTGCCCGGGGCGCGCAGGCGGATGTCGCTGAGCGCTTCCAGGCCGGTGCGGCCCGGCAACGAGAGATCCATCAGCACCACATCCGGCGCATGCTGCAGCGCCAGCTGCAGTGCCTGTTCGGCGTTGCTGGCCTCGGCGACGAGCTGCACGTCGGCAAACCCCTGCAGCAGCCGCGCCAGGCCGGCGCGGACGAGGGTGTGATCGTCGACGATGAGAACTCGCACAGGCACGCAACAGATCCGTGTAGGGGAGTCCACCTTAACTTAGCTGAACGGGCGCGCCAAGGCTTGCCCGCCAAGCGTGATGGTGGCAGCTTTCAGCGCGCCCGGCGCGCCTCGGCCACCTGGCGGCGGTGCAGTCGGAACAGGTGCCGTTCCATTGCCATTTCCAGGCCGTCGCCCAGGCGCTGGAAGCGCAGCCACAGGAAGTGGCCGCCGCTGCCGTCGGCTGCCTCGGCGATCACTTCCACCGGCAGGTCGATGTGGTCGGGCAGCCAGTCGCTGGGCTGCAGGCGCACCACGCCGGCCTGTCCGGGGCTGGCACCACTGCGCGGGCCCAGCTGCAGGCGGATGCCACGGCGCGACCAGCGCACCGGGCGCAGGGGCAGTTCCAGGCCCTGCTGGCGCACCAAGCGGCCGAGCAGCACCATCGCCAGGTCCAGCTTGGCTTCAAGGCGTTGCAGCTGCAGGGTGGCCTCGTTGCGCTCGTCGTGCTCGTCAACACGGCTGTCTTCGACCAGTGCCAAGCTGCGCAGCAGGCCTTCGGCACCGCTGGTGCGTCCGGCCGCGCTGCCCGCCTGGAACTCGGCCGGCAGGGCCAGCTCGCAGCTGAGCGTTTCGTCGAACAGCTCGCTTTCGGCAGGATGGTGCAGCGACGTGGTCGGCAGCTGGGTCATGCCAGCGATTCTGCCTGCAGGTAGGCATGGGCGGCGCGAAGAGAGCGCTGGCCGTCATTCATCAGTGCGGCTGCTGCATCGCGGCGCTGGCGCAGCAGGCCCAGAAGGCTCTGCTGGCGCTCGAACAGGGCGCTCAGCGGCCCGTGGTCCGCAGCGGTCAGCGGCTGGCTGAGCAGGGCATGCAGGGTGCTGTCGTGCCCGTCGAGCAGGCTGTCGGCCTGGTCCAGGGCGTCATCGCCCAATGCCTTCTCGAAGGCATCCAGCTGCGCGTGCAGTTCGGGCAGGCTCATGGCGCCACCGCGGCCGGGCGGCGCTGTTCGTGCGGGATCGCGTTCCAGGCGCTGTCGATCTCGCCCAGCAGCTGCAGCGATTCATCCAGCGCGGCGCGGTCGTTGTGCAGGTTGGCTTCGGTCAGGCGCTGCAGCACGTAATCGTACAGGGCCGACAGGTTGCCGGCGATCTCGCCGCCGGCCTCATGGTCCAGCGAGCCGTTGAGGTGGCCGACGATCGCGCAGACTTCGCCGATCGCCTTGCCCTTGCCGGCCTGGTCGCCGCGCTCGAGGCTGGCCAGGGCGCGACGCACGCGCTCCAGCGCGCCGGCCAGCAGCATCGCCACCAGCTTGTGCGGATCGGCATCGGCGACCGCACTGGTCACTCCCACCTGGCGGTACTGCTCGGCATATTGACGGCTGGAACCGTACATTCGTGATTCTCCTTGCGCGGGGTGCCGTCGGGCGATCGTGGGGATCGGTGCCGGCGGCGCGGCGATGATTGCTGTTGCGTCCGTTATCGGTGCATTGCGCGGCAAACTTGAGTGCCACGCACGCATCGTCAGCGGTTCAACTGTGCCAGCTGCTGCTGCAGCGCCGTGTTGCTCTGCTGCAACTTGCCCATCAGGCTGTCCAGCGCGATGAACTGCTTCTTGTAGCGCTCTTCCACGCTCTTCATCCGCGTGTCGAGATCCTTGCGGCGCTTGTCGATGTTGTCCAGCGTGGTGTTCAGTCCCTTGGTCCGCGCGACGAACGCGCCTTCCTTGCCGACCGTGGTGCTGACATAGCCGTCGACCAGCGTGTACAGCTTGCCGGCACCGCCGGTATCTCCGGTGATCGCTTGGCGCATCTTCTCCGGCTGGCTGGCCAGTGCGGCGGCGAACTTGGTGGTGTCCAGGATCAGCGTGCCGTCGGCATTGGGGTAGCCGCGGGTATCCAGACCGATCGCCTTGGCATCGAGCTTGTCACCAGCCAGGTCCTTGAGCACGCTCGACATCACCGAGCGCAGTTGGCTGATGGCGCCGCGCATCTGCGCATCACCGGTCAGCGTGGAGGCTTCCTTGGTCTTGGCGTCGTACTTGGTTTCGGTGTTGATCGCCGCCAGTGCGGCGTTGTAGGCGGTGACGAACTCCTGCATCACCTTGGTGGCTGCCGCAGTGTCGGTGCTGATAGTCACCGTGCTGGTGCCCGGCATCTTCAGGTTCAGGGTCAGGCCCGGAACCGCATCGGCCACCGTATTGCTGGCGCTTACGACCTTCACGCCATCGATGGTCAGCTCGGCGTCGGCGGCGGCGGTGTTCTGCTTGAGGCTGTTGACCAGTCCCCCCAGCTTGGCGTCGCTGCCTGCGTATTCGAGCTTGATCGCGTTGGCGGCACCGGTCTTCTCCTGGGCGATCGACAGGTACTGGTTGTCGCCGGAGCTGATCAGGGTGGCCTGCACGCCTTCCTTGCGGCCAGCCGCATCGATCTTGTTGCGGATGGTGGTCAGCGTGTCGCCGTCCTCCACCTCCACGTTCATGGTCTTGGCCTTGTCGCCCACGCCAACGGTCAGCGTCAAGGTTCCGGCAGCAAACGTGTCGGTCTTGGGTACCGAGGTATCGGCGATCAGTTTGTGCGCGGTGGCCAGCGAGGTGACATTGACCACGTGCGTGCCGTTGGAGGCCGCAGCCTTGGTTGTGCCGACGTCATACAGCGCGACCGACGCCGTCAGGATCTCGTCGGTGCCCTTGTCGCCGCCTTTGCTTGCGGTCACGGTGCGCGTGTCGAACGCCGTGGTGGCCTTCAGTGCGGTCAGCGCCGTCTTCAGCTTGTCGAAGGCCGAGGTGATGGTGCCGATCGACGACAGCTGCATCTTGGCCTTGGACTGCTGCAGGTTCAGCGCATTGTCGGCGGGCTTGCGGTCGGCTGCGACCAGCTGGTTGACGATGTCCGAGATGTTGAGCCCCGAGCCAATGCCACCGTATCCAAAGTCTGCCACGTCGTTTCTCCTGGTATCCGGGCCCGGCCGTCGTGCGGTGGCCCGTCGTCAACGAAAATAGCGGCCTGCGCCGCTGGGTCTTGAGGACTTCGTTGATGCACGTGCCGTGCCAATCGCCTGGCGCAGGTTCTGGCACGCGGGTTGCAGGAGGGCTGGGGCAGGGTGCGGGTGGGTTCACCGCGGGCTGCCGGGAGTCTGCAAAAAGCCCTCCCCCAATGCAGGGGAGGGATCAGACTACTGACAATCGGGGGGAGACGAAGCCGCCCGGTACGTACAGTCAAAGGTACAGCGCTGAAAGAGAGGTCCGCAGGAGCGGGCGATGCCAAGCCGGTTCGGGACTGATCCCGGGCCGGGCATGGCCCGCGCCTTCGTGCATCGTGGCTTCCCGGTTGCCGCTACCGTCGGTTCGACCCGACGGTAGCGGCGCCTTCTTGCCGTGGATCAGCGCAGCAGGCTGAGCACGCCCTGCGGCACCTGGTTGGCCTGGGCCAGCATGGCCGTACCGGCCTGCTGCAGGATCTGGGTGCGGGTCAGCTCGGCGGTTTCCTTGGCAAAGTCGGTGTCCTTGATGCGGCTGCGCGATGCCGACAGGTTTTCCGACGAGGTCTGCAGGTTGGCCACCACCGAGGTGAAGCGGTTCTGGATCGCACCGAGGTCGGCGCGGGTGCTGTTGATCGCACCCAGGGCCTTGTCGACCACTTCCAGGGCCTGCTGGGCACCGAGCACGGTGCTCACGTCCAGCTTCTGCACGTTGGCCGAGGTGTCGGTGCCAGCAGTGTAGGCGCCGGCAGCCGCTGCGGCGCCCCAGGTCTTGGCGGTGGCGTCGTAGTCGCTGCGCATCAGGGCGATATCGGCAGCGGCAACGGCCTTGCCTTCCTTCACCGAGCTCAGCTTCAGGGAGCCGTCGGCATTGGCTTCGGCGTAGATGCCGGCCTCGCCGATCTTGGCGTTGATGGCGGTGGCGACGGCCTTGGAGGCATCCGCCGTGGTGGCGCCGGCCTTCACTTCAACCGTGCCGATGTCCACGCCCATG
Organism: Stenotrophomonas sp. Pemsol; assembly: GCF_003586545.1. Lineage (NCBI taxonomy): Bacteria > Pseudomonadati > Pseudomonadota > Gammaproteobacteria > Lysobacterales > Lysobacteraceae > Stenotrophomonas > Stenotrophomonas sp. Pemsol. The sequence continues at coordinate 1,694,939 of NZ_CP025780.1, forward strand.
ACGGTGCCGGAGAAGCGTGCGCCGTCGGTGCTGGCGGCCAGGGCGGCGGTCGCGCCGGTGGCGAAGGTCGAGGTGCCCAGCGAGCCGGCCTTGGCATCGATGGTCTTGTCGATGGCGATGGCCTGGCCGGCATTGGCGCCGACCTGGAACAGCTGGCTGGAGAAGGTGCCGTCCAGCAGCTTCGTGCCGTTGAAGTCCGACTGCTTGGCGACGCGGTCGATTTCCGAGACCAGCTGGGTCACTTCGGCCTGCAGGGCCTTGCGGTCGCTGGCCGAGTTGGTGGCGTTGGCGGCCTGCACCGACAGCTCGCGGACGCGCTGCAGGTTGTTGCCGATTTCGGTCAGCGAACCTTCGGCGACCTGGGCCAGCGAAATACCGTCGTTGGCGTTGCGGATGGCGACGTCGGTACCGCGGATCTGCGTGCCGAAGCGCTCGGAGATCGCCAGGCCGGCGGCGTCGTCCTTGGCGCTGTTGATGCGCGAACCGGAGGACAGGCGCTGGATGGTGGTAG
>NZ_CP025780.1:1695696-2160411 GCF_003586545.1 Stenotrophomonas sp. Pemsol
TACCTGGTTGGCCTGGGCCAGCATGGCCGTACCGGCCTGCTGCAGGATCTGGGTGCGGGTCAGTTCTGCGGTTTCCTTGGCGAAGTCGGTATCGCGGATGCGGCTGCGCGATGCGGACAGGTTCTCCGAGGAGGTCTGCAGGTTGGCGACCACCGAGGTGAAGCGGTTCTGGATCGCGCCGAGGTCGGCGCGGACGCTGTTGACCGATTCCAGGGCCTTGTCGACGATCGACATCGCCTTCTGTGCGCCTTCGGCGGTGGTGACGTTCAGGTCCTTGACGAAGCTGGCCGCTGCACCGGTCAGGGTGCCGCCGTTGGTGCTGGTCTCGGTCAGGCCCAGGCCGGCGATGGTCGCGGCGGTGACGCCGGCCGGCGGGGTTGCCGCGCTGACGCCCAGGGCGAAGGTCTGGCCATCCTTGACCGAAGCCAGGCTGATGACGCCGGCATTGACCGAGGCCACCACGCCGGTTTCACCCAGCTTGTTGTTGATCGCCGCAGCGGTGGCCGAGGTGATCGACTCGCCGGCCTTCACGGTGAAGTCGCTGATGGTGACCGTGGTGGCGGTGCCGCCCGGCGGGGTGACCGAGACCTGCAGGCCGGAGTAGGTGGTGTCGGCCGTGGCCTTGTCCACCGCCAGCGCGGTGCCGGTGTAGCCGTTGGCGAAGGTGGCAGCCCCCAGCGAATCGGCCTTGGCGTTGACCACGCTGTTGATGGCAATGGCCTGGCCGGCGTTGGCGCCCACCTGGAACAGCTGGCTGGTGAAGCTGCCGTCCAGCAGCTTGGTACCGTTGAAGTCGGCCTGCTTGGCCACACGATCGATTTCCGAGACCAGCTGGGTCACTTCCGCCTGCAGGGCCTTGCGGTCGCTGGCCGAGTTGGTGGCGTTGGAGGCCTGCACGCCCAGTTCGCGGATGCGCTGCAGGTTGTTGCCGACTTCGTTCAGCGAACCTTCGGCGACCTGGGCCAGCGAGATGCCGTCGTTGGCGTTGCGGATGGCCACGTCCAGACCACGGATCTGGGTGGTGAAGCGCTCGCTGATGGCCAGGCCGGCCGCGTCGTCCTTCGCGCTGTTGATGCGCAGGCCGGACGAGAGGCGCTGGATGGTGGTGGCGAGCGAGCTGCCGCTGGTGCTCAGGTTGCGCTGAGCGTTGAGCGACATCGTATTGGTGTTGATTACCTGTGCCATGGGGTCGTCTCCTCTTATATGGAACCCGTTGGTGAATGAAACGAAGCGCCGCCTGTTTTTTTGTGTGGCTGTGTGCTTCGCCGTTGCCAAATGAATAACGGCGCTTTGTCAACAACCTTTAGCCGTGAATTCCGCTGAAGCCAGAATTCGTTGCCTGAAGCTGTTTTCCCGGGGATTTCAGCCCTGTTGCCAGGATGGAAGCGACCCCGGGAGGGGCGGTCGGGCAGGGCCTGACCAGCGCTGATGAAGGTATCGGCGGGGTGCGACCCGGCTTGATGGGCAATCACGGAGAATCGGCCGGAGATGGCCAGAGGGCCGCGTGGTGGCGGACAGGCGCGCAAACGAAAAAGGCCGCGATGCAGTGCATCGCGGCCTTTCAGGGGTGACGCAGGAGAGGCGTCAGCGCAGCTTGTTGAACAGCGACATCGACTGCATCTGCGAGAAGATCGTCTGCGCCGCCTGCAGTGCGGTGCTCTGCAGCTGGTACTGGCTCAGTGCATCGGCGTAATCCAGGTCGCGCATCTGCGACAGCGTGGTCTTCAGGGTCACGCCATTGGCCTCGCGCATCTCCGCCGCGTTGTCCAGCGCCTTCAGCTGCGCGCCTCCCGCAGCGCGCGAATCGATCATCCGCTCCGAGGCGCGCGCCACGTCGCGCAGTGCGCTCTGCAGCTGATTCTGCTGCGCAGTCATCTGCGCGGTGGTACCGGTGTCGGCACCCAGCGCGGCGACCAGGTTGTCCATGGTGGCGAAGATGTCGCGGCTGCTGGCGGCCTGTACGCTGAAGCTGTCGCCCGCTGCGGGTGCACCGGTGATGCGCAGGCGTACACCGTTCACTTCCAGGTCGTCGCCAGCCTTGTAGGTGCCGGTGCCGGTCACGTTGCCCGCACCATCCACCACCTCGTACTGGGTGCCGGTGGTGAAGCGCACGCTGAAGCCCTGGCCGTTCCAGCTGTCGCTGCCGTCGCGGGTGATGTTGGTCAGCACGCCGTTGCCGGTGTTGCCGGCCGCGGCGCTGCCGTCAACGAAGCCGTCGCCGGTGGGAATACGCATGAAGATCTCGCTGCCGGGCAGGGCGTCGCGCACATAGGTATCGGGGCCGACTTCAACCTGGCGCTGGGTCTGGTCGCCGCGATAGACGACCTTGCCGTTGATCTTGGCAAACGGCGGGTCACCGTCGTTGGTGCCACCGAACACGTAGCGGCCGGTACCATCGTCGGCGTTGGCCAGCGACAGCAGGCCATCGCGGATCTGGTTGACCTCGGTGATCAGCGTCTTCTTGTCGGCCGCGCTCAGTGCCGGATTGCTGGCCTGGATGGTCAGATCGTTGACGCGCGCCATCAGGTCGTTGACCTGCGCCAGGGTGTTTTCCTGCACGCCCAGGCGGTTCTGCACATTGCCGGCGTTGAGCTTCATGCGGTCCAGTGCGGCCAGGCTGCGGTCAAGGCCGACTGCAGTGCCGGCGGCAACCGGATCGTCCTTGGCGCTGACGATCTTGCTGCCAGTAGCAATCTGCTGCTCCAGGTGGCTGAGCTTGGCCTGCTTGGCCATCATCAGCGACACCGACTGGTTGAACATCATGCTGGTGGAGATGCGGGTGCTCATCGGCGGACGGCCCCCAGGATGGTCTGGAACATGCTGTCGGCGGTGGAAATCAGCTGTGAGGCAGCCTGGTAGGCCTGCTGCAGGCGCAGCATGTCGGCGGCCTCTTCGTCCAGATTCACGCCGGAGACCTCGTCGCGGGCTTCCTGTGCCTTGTCATTGATCACCAGCTGCGCATCGAGCGAGTACTCGGCCGAGCGGGCGGCGGCGCCGACCTGGGTGGTCAGGCCACCCAGTGCACCGTTCAGTGTCACCGTTCCGGCGTTGAAGGCCTTCGTGCTTTCCACCTTGGCCAGCCTGGAGGCGTTGCTGTTGTCCGACGAACCGGCCGGGGTCGGGGTGATGTTGAAGGCATCGCCCACCTTCGGCGCACCGTCCAGTACGAAGCTCCAGCCGTTGGCACTGATGGTCTGGCCAGGCGTATAGGTCTGGGGCGGGCCACCGTCGATGGTGTAGGTGGTCGCCGAGGTGAACACGATCGCCGACGGATTGCGCAGGTTCGCGTTGGCCGAATCGGTGACGGTGACGCCGCTCAGCTTGCCGGTACCGGTGTTGGCGGTGGCGGCTGCGCCCTTGACTGCGGCGGCCGCGGCAATGCGCGACGGATCGGTGATGGCCATCTCCAGGCTGCCGGCCACGCCGGCGGTGGGCTGCAGCAGGAAGCGGTCATTGGCCGCCGGGGTGCCGCCGACGACCAGGTTCACGCCGTTGATCACCAGCGGATCGGCGGCGGTGCCGGTACCGGTCAGGGGAATGCTGGCGCCGGTGTCGGCGCGGCTGGCCTTCCAGGTGGTGCCATCGAACTGCAGCACCACGTTCTGCGCGTCCAGTTTGCCCAGGTCGCCATAGGTGGCGCTGAGGCTGGCGGTTCCGGTATTGCTGTTGTTGCCGGTCACGCGCGGGCTGCCGATGTTGAAGAAGTCCCCGCCCATCTGGCCATACAGATCCACACCCTGGTGGTGGACCTGGTTGAAGCTCTCGGCCAGGCCCACCGCCAGCTTGCCCAGTTCGGCCTGCGCAGGCGTCAGCACGGTGTCGCGGAATTCCAGCAGGCCACCGATCTGGCCACCGACCGCCTTCGGGTCGAGACGGATGGTGTTGCCCTGGGTCTCCAGTGCCAGCTGCAGGCGCTCGGGCTGGTAAGGATCGGCCACGGTGGTGACCTTGGTCGCCGTGGTACCCACCACCAGCGCGTTGCCGCCGGCAGTGTAGACATTCATGATGCCGCCGTCCTGGATCACCGCGGTGCCACCGGTGTAGCCGATCAGCTGGGTGATCAGCTGATCGCGGCGGTCGAGCAGGTCCGGTGCAGCCGAGGCAATGTTGGTGCCGATGGCACCGTTGATCTGCGCGATCTCCTGCGCAAGGCGGTTGACCTCGGTCGCACCGGCCAGCAGGCCGTTGTTGACCTCGCTGTTGAGATTGTTCAGGTGCGTGTTGAGCTGCACGAAGCGGTTGGCCAGCGCCTTGCCACCGTCGAGCATGTTCTGGCGGTCGGCGGTGCCGGCCGCGTTGGACGACAGGCCACTGACCGAGTCGAAGAAGTTCGACCAGACGCCGGCCACGTTGGTGGCGGCATCGGAGAACAGGGCGTTGACCCGGTCGGCCATGCCCGAAAGCTGCTTCAGGCGCGCCAGCTCACCGCTGCTGTCGAGCAGGCGCGAGATCGCCAGCTGGTCGGCCGTGCGACGGATGTCGGTGATGCGGGTGCCGTTGCCGACCGTGCCGTAGCCATAGTTCTGTGGATCGGCGGTGGCGAAGTTGACCTTCTGCCGGCTGTAGCCGGGTGTATTGAGGTTGGCCACGTTGTGGCTGGTGGTCGCCAACGCTCGCTGGAAGGCGAGCAGGGCACCGGTACCGGTGGAAAGTACGCTGGACATGGTGTTCCTCAACGACGGGTGATACCCAGCGCCGCGGTCGCGGTGCTGGCGAAGGTCTGGCCAAGGCGCGAGCCGGCGTCGGCCACGGCGGCTACGGCGCGCTCGATGGTCGGGCCACCGGCGATCGCAGCGATCTTGGCGGCGTAGCGCGGATCGGTGGCGTAACCGGCGCGCTGGAGGCCACGGGCGAAGCCCTGCACGTCGGTGCCGGCCTGCAGGGCCTGCTGGTAGCGCGGGCTGGTCTTCAGCAGGCGCACGTAGTCGGCAAAGCTCTCGGCCGCTGAACCGTAGGCGCGGAAGCTGGCGGTTTCGTTGCGGCGCACGCCATCGACATATTCATGGGTGCCGGCCGTGGCGCGCTGGCCGTTCCAGCCAGTGGCCTTGATGCCGAACAGGTTGTGCGAGGTGCTGCCATCGGCATGCTTGATGTGGCGCTTGCCCCAGCCGGTCTCCAGCGCGGCCTGCGCGACCAGGGCGCGGGCATCCACGCCCAGCTCCCTGGCCGCGCTCTGTGCGTGCTGCCAGATACTGGCGACGAAGCCCTCCGGGGTATGCTCGCCGAGCTGGGCGACCGCGGTGCGCGTGGCCAGGGCATCGGCCGGGCTCACGGCCGTGCCGCGATTGCTGGCCGTCGCCGTCCACTGGTCGCTGTTGGCGGCCCAGTCCTCGCCCTGCAGGCTGCCGATGTACGGATCCTCGGTGCCCAGCGAGCGGTGCAGGCCGTTGCTCTCACGGCCGGCGATCAGGTCCAGTGCCTGCTCCATCGGTGCCAGCGCGGCCTGCGCACCGTGCTGCGCGCCTGCGGCCATCTGCTGCAGCATGCGCACGGCCTGGCTGCCATCTTCCAGGGGCAGCGACGGTGCCGGCCTGGCCGGCGCGTTGAGCTGGTAAGCGCGGCTGGCCTTGGCCGGATCCACGCGGGTATCCAGTGCCGGACCTTCGGCGGCCTGGCCGGACAGCTGGCGGGTGATCATGCCGGACAGGCCCAGGCCCTTGCCGCGGGTCATCGCCTCGGCAATCTTCTGGTCGTACATGTCGCGGAACATCTTGTTCTCGCCGGGAAACAGCGAGTCGCCGAAGCTGGCATCGCGCATGCTCTTGACCAGCATCTGTGCGAACTGGCCTTCCAGCTGGCGAGCGACCTTGTCGATCTTCGCCGGATCGTTCTGCTGCGCCGGGTGCAGGTCGAATGCGGGATTGATGCGCATGTCAGATCACCTCAAGCTCGGCACTCAGTGCGCCGGCCTGCTTCAGGGCTTCCAGGATCGCGATCAGGTCGCCCGGTGCCGCGCCTACGGCGTTCACCGCATGCACGATTTCGTCCAGGGTGGTGCCGCCGCTGAACTTGAACATGCGGCTGCCGTCGTTGGTGGCGGTGATGGTGGATTGCGGGCTGGCAACGGTACGGCCGCCCGACAGCGCATTGGGCTGGCTGACGTTGGTGTTTTCCTGGATGGTCACGGTCAGCGAACCATGCGATATCGCGGCCGGCCCCACGCGCACCTGCTGGCCGATGACCACGGTGCCGGTGCGTGAATTGACCACCACCTTGGCCGGGGCGCTGCCCGGGGTCAGTTCCAGGTTCTCGATGCGCGCCAGCAGGCCGATGCGTGCGCCCGGATCGGTCGGTGCGGTGACGGCGACGGTCACGCCATCGATCGCGCGCGCCGCGCCTTCGCCGAATGCGTTGTTGAGCGCGGCGACCATGCGCGAGACCGTGGTGAAATCGTTGTTGTGCAGGTTCAGGGTGATGTCGCCGCCGTTGGCCAGCGGATCGGGCAGGGCACGCTCCACGGTGGCGCCGTTGGGAATACGGCCGACGCTGGGCACGTTCACCGAGACACGGGAGCCGTCCTTGCCCTGCGCGCCAAAGCCACCCACGATCAGATTGCCCTGGGCGATGGCATAGATCTGGCCATCGGCGCCGCGCAGCGGGGCCATCAGCAGCGAGCCGCCGCGCAGCGACACCGCGTTGCCGATCGAAGACACCGTGATGTCGATCGGCTGGCCCGGCTTGGCGAACGGCGGCAGTTCGGCGTGGATCGCCACGGCGGCCACGTTCTTCAGCTGCGGATTGACGTTCGGCGGCACGTTCACGCCCAGCTCGCCAAGCAGGTTTTTCAGGCTCTGCACGGTAAAGGGCGCCTGGCTGGTACGGTCGCCGCTGCCATCCAGGCCGACCACCAGGCCATAGCCCACCAGCGCATTGCCGCGCACGCCGCCGACCTGGGCCAGGTCCTTGATGCGCTCGGCGCTGGCAGGCGCAGCCATTGCCAGCAGAAGGAAGAATGATCCGTAGAGCGACGCCATGCGTCGCTGCCACGTAGAAGAGAAGAGAGCTTTCATGGCCATACTCAGAACGGCGTCAGGCCGGAATTGAAGAAGCGGCTCAGCCAGCCCATCGCGTTGGACTGCGCGACCGGGCCGCGGCCGCCGTAGACGATGCGGGCCTCGGCCACGCGGCTGGACGGAATGGTGTTGTCCTGGCTGATGTCGCCCGGGCGCACGATGCCCTGCACCTGCACCAGTTCATCGCCCTGGTTCAGCCGCAGGTTCTTCTGCCCCTGCACCACCAGGTTGCCGTTGGGCAGGCGCTGGATCACCGTGACCGTGACGCTGCCCTGCAGGCGGTTGCTCTGCGCGCTGTTGCCCTTGCCGGTGAAGTCACGCGCGCCCTTGGCGGTGGCACTGAGGATGTCCTTGCCGCCCAGGGTGACCGGCGCGCCAAGGATGGACGGCGTGCCCAGGCTCAGGTTGGATTCCTTGTTGGTGGCTGTGTTGGCGCTGGTCTGCGCGGTGGTGTTTTCCAGCAGGGTGATCGTCAGCAGGTCGCCGACATCGCGTGCGCGGCGGTCCGAATACAGCTGCAGGGTCGGGCCAGCGGCGTAGATCGCACCGGCGGTGGGCGCGGCCTGCGGCGGCATGATCGGCTGGATCGGTGCCATCGCCGGATAGGGGCGCACGTCGCCCGCGATCACGCAGCCACCGAGCAGGGCGACCACGGTGCAGGCGAGGGCAGTACGGGCGAGGTTGGAAATGGGCGACATGGCGGTTTCCCGGTTGGGCCGGTCAGATCTTGTTGTTGAGATAGCCGAGCATCGAGTCGGTGGTGGAGATCGCCTTGGCATTCATTTCGTAGGCGCGCTGGGTTTCGATCATCGACACCAGCTCTTCCACCACATTGACGTTGCTGCCTTCCAGCGCACCCTGCACCACGGTGCCGAGACCGTTCAGGCCGGGATTGCCGTTCTGTGCCGGGCCCGAGGCCGTGGTTTCCAGGAACAGGTTCTCGCCGCGCGCCTGCAGGCCGGCCGGATTGACGAAGTCGGTCAGGGTCAGCGCACCGACTTCCACCGACGCGGCGTTGTCGGCCATCTTCACGCTGATGGTGCCGTCGCTGCCGATGGTGACCGACTGCGCGCCCTCGGGAATCTGGATGCCCGGCTGCACCGGGTAGCCGCTGTTGGTGACCAGCTCGCTGTCCTGGTTGATCTTGAACGAGCCATCACGGGTGTAGGCCGAGCTGCCGTCGGGCATCTGCACTTCGAAGAAGCCGCGTCCGTTGACCATCACGTCCAGTGCGCGGCCGGTCTGCTGCTGTCCACCCTGCTCGAAGTTCTTGGCGGTGGCGACCACGCGCACGCCGGTACCCAGCTGCAGGCCGGTCGGCAGCTGCGTCTGCGCCGACGAAGAGCCGCCCGGCTGCCGCACCTGCTGGTACAGCAGGTCCTCGAAGCTGGCGCGGTCCTGCTTGAAGCCGGTGGTGTTGGTGTTGGCGAGGTTGTTGGAAACCACCGACATGCGCATCTGCTGCGCATCCAGTCCGGTTTTCGCGATCCACAATGCCTGGTTCATCTTCGGAGTCCTGTCTGGGTGAAGCCGGCCGCGCAATGCGGCCCTTGGTAGCGGGTGTGCAAGCGGTGTGCCAGCGCCGCGCCCGGGCGGCGCCGGAAATCCGTCAGCTGCCCAGGCGGAGCAGGCTGTTGGCGCTGCGCGCGTTGTCGTCGCCGTGCTTGATCACCTGAACCTGCATTTCGTACTGGCGCTGCAGCTGGATCATCTGCACCAGCGCACCGGCGGCATCGACGTTGCTGCCCTCCAGTTGCCCGCTGTGCACGACGGTGCCCTGTGCCGGTGCGAACGGCTGGCGCGGGTCGGTGTTGCGGAACAGGCCATCCAGGCCGCGCTCGAGGCGCTCGTCCGGCGCCTGCACCACCTTGATCCGGCCGATCTGCGCCATCGTCTGCGGGCCTTCGCCCTGCGGGATGATCGAGATCGTGCCGTCGGCGCCGATCTCCATCGCCTGGTAGGGCGGAATGGCGATCGGGTTGTTGTTGTCATCCAGTACCGTGCGGCCGCCAGAGGTCACCAGCTGGCCGTTCGGCGTCACCGACAGGGCTGCGCCACGCGTATACGCTTCGCTGCCATCGCTCGCCTGCACCGCCAGCCAGGTGCCGCTCTGCAGTGCAAGGTCCAGCGGTTTGCCGGTGATGTGCTGCGCGCCGGGCCGGCGGTTGAAGCCGGCGTCGACGTGCAGCGCATCCACCCGCGAGGCAAAGCCCGGACCCTTGATCGGGAAGGCTTCGGTGTTGGCCAGCGCTTCCTTGAAGCCAGGAGTGTCCGAGTTGGCGAGGTTGTGGCTGAGCGTTCCCTGCGCCTGCAGGGAGGCGCGGGCACCGGTCATCGCCACGTAAAGGGCTTTATCCATGCGGGGAGTTCCGTGACAGGGTCAGCAGCTCATCAACGGATGTTGATGACGGTCTGGGTGATCTGGTCCTGCGTGGTGATCATCTGCGCGTTGGCCTGGAAGTTGCGCTGCGCGGTGATCATGTTGACCAGCTGCTCGGTGAGATCGACGGTGGACGCTTCCAGCGAGCCGGCCTGGATCTTGCCGAGATTGGAGGTGTCCGGCATTCCGGTGCGCGGCGTGCCTGACTCGAAGGTCTCCACCCACAGGTTGTTGCCCTTCGATTCCAGTCCCTGGGTGTTGTTGAAGGTGGTCAGTGCGACCTGGCCCAGCGGCTTGTCGTCGCCGTTGGAGTAGCGCGCATAGACCACGCCCGACTCGGACACAGTGATCTCGTTGAGCTTGCCGGCGGCATAGCCGTCCTGCTGGGTGTTGCGCAGGGCGAACTTCTCGCCGTACTGGGTCGAACCGCTGATGTCCAGCGTCATGTTCAGCTGGCCAGCGCCCGTGGTCGGGGTGAAGGTGCCGAGGCCAACCTTGCCGTTGGCCGGGGCGGTCAGCTTGCCGCTGTTGTCGAAGGTGACCGCGGTCGGGGTGCCAGCGGGCTGGCCATCGACATAGTTGTGCACGGTCCATTCGTTGGGGTTGGCGCCCTTCACGAAGTACGAGACCTGGATGTGGCTCACGCCCAGCGAGTCGTACACGGTGATGCCGCCGCTGGAGTGGTTGTAGCTGTTGGAGTCGGTCGGGTCGAACGTGGCCACGGTCGGCTGCTTGGCGTTGGCCGGCAGGGTGAAGCCCACCTTCACTTCGCTGGTCTGCTTCGGCGGGCTGTCGGTGGTCAGCAACTGCAGGTCGACCAGGCGGCCGGCGTCGAAGTTGGTGCCATCGGCGTTCGGCGCGAACACCTGCAGGCGCGCGCCCTGCGGATTGACCACGTAGCCGGCCGAATCGGTCTGGAAGTTGCCGGCACGCGAGTACACACGCGAACCGTTCATGTTCATGGTGAAGAAGCCCTCACCGGAAATGGCCATGTCCAGGCTGCGCCCGGTCTGCTCGTTGTGGCCCTGGATGAACTGCTGGGCGACGTTGGAGACGCGCACGCCCGAGCCGGTCTGGTTCTTCGACAGGCCGTAGCTGGTGGAGGCGAACAGATCGGCGAACTCGGCGCGCGACTGCTTGAAGCCGGTGGTGTTGACGTTGGCGACGTTGTTGGCGGTGACGCTCAGGTCGGTGTTGGCGGCATTGATGCCGGACAGCGAGACATTGAAGCCCATGGGATGCTCCTGGTTGATGCGGGATGTGCGGCTCAGCTGACGCGGAGCACGTAGTCGATCGGGGCCGTGCCCAGGCCCTTGAGGTTCAGGTACAGGCCGTCGGATCCGACGGTCACGCTTTCCACCGGCGCCTGCACATAGGTGGACAGCTTGGTGCTCTTGCCGGCGGTATCGACATGGTTGGCAACGATGGAATACTTGCCCGGTTCCATGCGCTTGCCGTTGGCGTCCTTGCCGTCCCACTGGAAGGCGGTTTCGCCTGCTGCCTTGGCTTCCACGCTCAGCGAGGTGACCTTGGCGCCGGTGGCATCGGTGATATCCACGGTGATGATGCCGGCCGACGGCGCGGCCACCGTGCCCTCGACGCTGCCTTCCTTCTCCAGCACCAGCTTTTCCGATGGCACCAGCACCTGGTGGCCGACCAGCGCCGCGCCACGCAGCACCTGGTCGCTGGCCATCGATTCCTGGAAGCCCTTCACCGTCTTGTTCAGATCGGTGATGCCCTGCACGGTGGACATCTGCGCCATCTGCGCGACCATCTGCGTGTTGTCCATCGGCTTCAGCGGATCCTGGTGCTGCAGCTGCTCGGTCATCAGGCGCAGGAAGTCGGCCTGGTCGAGCGTGTTCTTCTTTTTCGTGGCGTTGCTGTTGGGGGCGTTCAGGCCCAGCGCGGAATAGACGTCCTGGCTGGTCTGGTTGTTGACGGCGGTGGTCATGGCGGTATCCGGTGCTGCGGGCCTCAGCGGCCCATGGTCAAGGTGGCCAGGGCCAGTTCCTTGGCGGTGGTCAACATCTCCACGCCGGCCTGGTAATTGCGCGAGGTCGAGATCAGGTTGACCATCTGCGCCACCGGATCGACGTCGGGCTGGTAGATGTAGCCATCGGCGTCTGCCAGCGGGTGGCCCGGCTCGTAGCGCTTGATCGGCGCCGCCTCGCTCTGGGTGATCTCCTTCACCTTCACCGAGGTGATGTTGGGATCGTTCTTGCTGGTGACGGCCTGGAAGATCGGCTCCAGCGGCTTGTACACGGCGTCGGCAGAACCGGCGACGGTGTCGGCATTGGAGAGGTTGGAGGCGATGGTGCTCATGCGCACCGACTGCGCCTGCAGCGCGGAGCCGGCGATATCGAAGATCGGCAGGTTGCTCATGGCTTATTGCCCCGTGATCGCGGTCAGCATGGAACGCACCTTGCTCTCGACGAAGCTGAGCGAGGCGCGGTACTCGAGCGCGGCTCGGCCATAGGCGGCACGCTCGGCATCGGGATCGACGGTGTTGCCGTCCAGGCTGGGCTGCACGCCCTCGCGCGCGATCTGGAACGGGTTCAGGCCACTACTGATTTCGTAGTGCTGCTCATGGGTGGTGGCCATCAGGCCGTTGGCATCCTGCCCCTGGGCATGGCGCAGGGCGGCATCGAAGTCCAGGTCCTGGGCCTTGTAGCCGGGCGTGTCGGCATTGCCGAGGTTGCTGGCGATCAGCTTCATCCGCTGTTCGCGCAACGGCATGGCCTGGGCGTGGACGCCCAGGTAGTCGGTAATCAGGTTGCGCACGGTGCACTCCCACGGGAACGTTGCCCGGGAAGCTGCAAGGGGTGTGCCAAGTTCGAGAGGGTAGTGCCGGCCGCTGGCCGGCTCCCCGATGGATCTGCGGTTGCCGGCCAGCGGCCGGCACTACCGGATCAGTGGCCGTCAGGCCGCCATCGCCACCTTGCGCAGGCGGTCCAGCACGAAGTCAGCCAGCTCGTGCGGCGAGTACTTGGCGACGAAGGCGTTGGCGCCGACACGCTCGACCATGGCGTTGTTGAAGACACCCGACAGCGAGGTGTGCAGCAGCACGTAGAGGCCGGCCAGGCCCGGGTGGCGCCGGATTTCCGTCGTCAGCGTGTACCCATCCATGGCCGGCATCTCGATGTCGGAGATGACCATGGCATAGCGTTCGGCCGGGTTCTCGCCCGAGGCGTGGATCTGCAACAGGTGGTCGAGAGCCTGCTTGCCGTCGGAAAGCAGGGTGGCACCCACGCCCAGCTGATCCAGCACGCTGCGGATCTGCTGGCGGGCCACGCGCGAGTCGTCCACCACCAGCACCTGCAGCTGGGGGCCATCGGCGGGCATTGCCATCGCCGGATCGAGTACGGCGTCACCGCGGACCTGGGCGATATCGGCCAGCACGCTTTCAACGTCGATCACCTGGATCAGCTCACCCTGGAAGCGGGTTACCGCGGTCAGGTAGCTCGACTCGGCGCCAAGCTCCGGCGGGGGGTGGATGTCTTCCACCGCGATGTTGACGATGCGTTCGACGCCGCTGACCAGGAACCCCTGGATCGAGCGGTTGAATTCGGTGACGACCAGGTAACCCGGCGAGGTATCGGCATCGGGCTCACGTTCGGGGTGGCCGATGGCCAGGCCCAGGTCCAGCACCGGCACCGAGCGGCCGCGCACGTCGGCCACGCCGGCGAACTGGCTGGGCAGGCCGGGTACCTGGAACAGCTCCGGGCGCCGCAGGACTTCCTGCACCTTGAAGACATTGACGCCAAAAAGCTGACGTCCGCCGAGACGGAACAGCAGCAGCGCCAGGCGGTTGTGGCCGGCCAGGCGGGTCCGCTGGTCGATCCGGTTGAGCAGGTCATGGGACATGGCTGCTGTATCGGCGCGTTGGGCGCCAAACTTGAGGGCGCTCTGCCACTGCGCGCTCCGCACCGCAATTGTGGCGTCGCCCCATGTTCGACCGGGGCTCTTGTAGCGTCGAGCGATGCTCGGCTGGCTGTTGGGCGCAAAGCGGTCGAGCATGGCCTGACTCTACAAGTGCCCCTCTGGCACACCCCTTGCACGCACCTGGGCCAGCTCTTGCCGATTGAAGGAGGCGCCATGTGCCGGGTCACATCTCTATTCGCCATCGCGCTGGCCGTGGCCTCGCCGTGGGCGGCTGCCGCCGACTGGCAGCCGGTGGCAAGCATCCGCGCGGCGGCCTTGTCGACGCTGCCGGCGGGCGGCGAGGGCGAGGCCCAGGTGGCCGATGCGCTGCGCCTGCCGAAGTGCGGGGGGGCGTTACAGGTGCAGCCCACCGCCAACACCACGGTGGAGGTCAGCTGTCCGGATGCGGGCGGCTGGCGCCTGTTCGTGCCGGTAAAGGTGCGGCGCAACCAGACCGTACTGGTGCTCAACCGTGGAATCGGTACTGGAGAAACCCTCACTGCCGCCGATATCACCACTGCCCAGCGTGACGCTGCCCGGATTGCCGGCGCGGTGCTGTCCGATCCCAATGCAGCGATCGGCCGCGTCGCCCGCCGTCCGTTGCAGGCCGGAGCCCTGCTGTCGAACAACGATCTGGTGGTGCAGCGTCTCATCAAGCGAGGAGACAATGTGGCCCTGGTGTCGCGTCGCGGCTCGGTCGAGGTCCGCATTGCCGGCCGTGCGATGGGTGATGCCGGTGAGAACGAACGGGTCTCGGTCGAGAACCTGTCCTCGCGGCGGATCGTGCAAGGCACGGTCGATGCCGCAGGTGACGTAATCGTGGCGCGTTGAATTACCGCAAAATATCCCTAAAGATCACGGCCCTGCGGCCGTTATCCCTTGTGAACGGCAACTCCAGGACACCCCATGAGCCAGAAAATCGACGGCAACCTGCAGGTCCCCCAGGCACTGCGCAGCGTGACGACCCCGGCCAACAAGCCCGGTGTCAGCACCGATGCGGCGGCGCGCCCGGTCGAGGCGGCCGACAGCCTGCGCCTGACCGGCGAGGCCACCAATCTGCGGGCCATCGAGCGCGAGCTGACCACCGCCCCGGCGATCGACGCCCAGCGCGTGGCCGCCGTGCGCGATTCGCTGCAGAACGGCACCTACAAGATCAATCCGGACGCGATCGCATCGCGCATGCTCGATCTGGACCAGCAGCTGCACGGATGACTGCGGCGATGAGCGAGCCGCTGCAGCGTCTCGCCCAGGCCCTGGACGTTGAACGCCAGGCCCTGGTCGAGCACGACGTGCACGCCCTGATCCGGGCTACCGGCGCCAAGCTGGAAGCGTTGCGTGCGCTGGAAGGCGCGCCACCGGTGGGCGAGGGCGAACAGCTGCAGGAACTGGCCGAGCGCAACCGGGCCAACGGCGTGCTGCTGTCGCGCCGCCGCCGCGAGGTGAACTGGGCGCTGCGCCAGCTCGGCCGCACCGAAGACGCCTCGGCCTACGATGCCAAGGGCCAGTCGCACACGGTCAGCATCGGCCGGCCCCTCGCCGTCGCCTGAGGCGACGGCGGTCGCATAACCCCTCCCGGCGGGCTGAAGCCCGCTGCATGACCGCGTATATTGGGCGCCTGTTCGAACGTCCCGAGTCGCCGTGTCCGCTGCCAACGCCCTGGTTACCGCCCCCCTTCCGCCGCAGCCGGTGCTGCAGGCCCTGCTTGAGCGCCTGCGCGAAGGCCTGCTGCTGTTCACCGATGACGGGCGGGTGGCCCTGGCCAATCCGGCCGCACAGAACCTGCTGGCCAGTGGCGAGGACGGCGGGTTGCCGCCGCCGCAGCGCCTGCGCGAACTGCTGCCGCCCGATGCGCTGGAACAGGCTCGCCAGCATGGTCACTGGAATGGCAGCCTGCCGCTGGGCGAGGGCGTGGTCATCGCCCATCTGTACCACCATGGTCCGGTCGGCCAGGGGCATTTCCTCGCCCTGTTCCGCCACATCGAAGGGCAGGAAGACTACGAACGCGAGCTGCAGCAGCGCCATGCCGAACTGCGCCAGGCCTACCTGCGCCTCAATGGCACCCAGGAAAAGCTGCTGCAGTCGGAGAAGATGGCGTCGATCGGCCAGCTGGCCGCCGGCGTCGCGCACGAGATCAACAACCCGATCGGTTACGTGCACTCCAACCTGGGCAGCCTGCAGGAATACCTGCGCAGCCTGTTCACCGTGATCGAAGCCTACGAGCGCGCCCTGCGCGCGCCGGACCCGAAAGCGCTGATTCCGGAAATCGATGATATCCGTGACCGTCTGGATATCGATTTCATCAGCCGCGACCTGCCGCAGCTGATGGCGGAATCGCGCGAAGGCATCGAGCGGGTCACCCGCATCGTGCGCGACCTGAAGGATTTCTCGTATTCCGGCCGCGACGAGTCGTGGAAGCTGGTCGACCTGCACGCGGGCCTGGAATCGACCATCAACATCATCTGGAACGAACTCAAGTACAAGGTCACCCTGGTGCGCGAGTTCGGCCAGTTGCCCCTGGTGGAGTGCCTGCCATCGGAGTTGAACCAGGTCTACATGAACCTGCTGCTCAACGCCGGCCATGCCATCGCCGAGCGCGGCACGATCACGGTGCGTACCGGCGTTGATGGCGATCACGTTTGGGTCGAGTTCGAAGATACCGGCGGTGGCATCTCGCCGGAACTGCGCCAGCGCATCTTCGATCCGTTCTTCACCACCAAGCCGGTTGGCAGTGGCACCGGCCTGGGCCTGTCGATCTCCTACAGCATCATCAACAAGCACCACGGGCGCATCGACCTGGACAGCACGCCCGGCGTGGGCTCGCGCTTCCGCGTGGTGCTGCCGATCAAGCAGCCGCGCTGACCGCTTCTGGCAATGCCGGCCGCTGGCCGGCAACCTCATTGAACCCGATATCCAGAGCAGCCGGCCAGCGGCCGGCTCTACCAGAGGGGATGGTTACCGCAATGGGCGATCCTCGCCGCCATCTCCGCTCTCCACCGGCGCCGGGCCGGCATTGCTGCGGCGCTGTTCCTCGTACGTGCGGAACGCCTGGTGGATGTGCTTGCGCAGCTCGTCGTCGTTCCACGGCTTGGTCAGGAAGCGATAGATCGCGCCGCGGTTGATTGCATCGGTCACCGTGTTCAGATCGGTGTAGCCCGACAGCACCAGGCGGATCGTATCCGGGTACAGCATCTTCACCCGGCCCAGGAACTCGGTGCCGCTCATGTCGCTCATTCGCTGGTCGGACAGGATCACCTGCACGTCGTTGATCGCCAGCAGGTCGAACGCATCGCGCACGTTGCCGGCGGCCAGGATGCGGTAGCCGTCGCGGCGGAACAGGCGCACCAGTGAGCGCAGCACGTTTTCCTCATCATCCAGCAGCAGCAGCGTCCGGTCCGGACGTGTCTCAGCGAAGGCTTCCGGGCGCAGGTAGCGGCGGCGCAGGGTCATGCCGGCGGCATCGGCCGACATCGGTTCGCCGAACAGGTAGCCCTGGAACACGTCGCAGTCGTTGCGGCGCAGGAAGCCCAGCTGCGCCTGCGATTCCACGCCGTTGGCAATCACGGTCATGCCCAGCTGGTGGCCCATGGCGATGATCGCGCGGGCGATGGCCGCTTCACGATTGCCGGCCGGCGCGCTCTTGATGAAACTGCGGTCGATCTTCAGCTTGTCCACCGGGTAGCGCACCAGCGCGCTGAGGCTGGAGTCGCCGGTACCGAAGTTGTCCAGGCTCAGGCTGATGCCTTCGTTGCGCAGGTTGGCCAGCGTTTCGTGGACGAAATTGACGTTGTTGGTCAGCGCACTCTCGTTGATCTCCAGCGTCAGCATGTGCGCCGGTACGCCCGCCGCCTGCAGCAGTGACATCACTTCGGCGAAGAAGTTCGGCCGCAGCAGCTGCAGGGTGGACACGTTCACTGCGATGGTGAAGTCATCGAAGCCCTGGTCGCGCCACAGCCGCGCCTGCTTCAAGGCGCCTTCCAGCACCCAGGTGCCGATCTGCACGATGATCCCCAGGCGTTCGGCGGTGCGCATGAAGCGCTCCGGCACCAGCATGCCCAGGGTCGGCGACTGCCAACGCAGCAGCGCTTCCATGCCCACCACGTGGCCGTCGCGCGCGCTTACCAGTGGCTGGTAGCGCAGCTTCAGCTCGCCATTGGGAATGGCATCGACGATCTGGCGCGCGATGATGCTCTCGCTGTGCGCGCTTGGCGGGGTGTCCACCGCATGGATGCGCACGGCATTGCCGCCTTCGCGGGCGGCCTGGTACAGCGCATCCTCGGCATGGTCGAGCAGGCGCGAGGTGCTGCTGGCATGTTCCGGGCACAGGCTCACGCCCAGCTTGCCGGTCATGAACAACGTGTACGGCAGCACCGACAGTGGCAGCTCCATCTGTTGGCGGATCTCCTCGGCGAAATCCTCCGGCAACGGCAGATCGGCGGTGCGCGGCACCGCGATCAGGAACTCGTCGCTGCCATGTCGCCACAACTTGCCGCGCCCGCGCAGGTAGGACTGCAGGCGCTGTGCCACCAGCACCAGCGCCTGGTCGCCCACTTCGGCACTCATGTTTTCGTTGACCGATGCGAAATGGTCGATGTCCACGTGCATCAGCATCAGTGCGATGCCGCCTGAGGCTGCCTCGGCAACCATTGCCTGCAGCTCGGGGTTGCCGGCGCCAAGGCGGTCGGGAGCGTCATCGATGCTGACCGGGGGCAGGTTGGGATTCCACATGGCTCAGTATTCCGGTGAATCGACGGCAGCCCTGCTGGCCGCCTGGTAGGGGAGGTGGACATCGACCAGGGTGCCTTCGCCATGCGCGGATTCAATCCGCACGTGGCCACCGACGCTCTGTGCGCGCTCGCGCATCACGATGAGGCCCAGGCCGCGCGGGCCGTCCGGATCGAAGCCTTCGCCGTCATCGCGGATCTGCAGGTGCAGGCCGCGCTGGCCGACATCGCGCAGCTGCAGCAGGACCTGGCTGGCGCGCGCATGGCGCAGCGCATTGGTCAGGCTTTCCTGTGCGATGCGGAAGCAGGCCTGTTCGATACTGTTGTCGGGGCGATGGGGCAACGGCTCGATCTCGGCCAGCAGCTCCACCGGCGAGGAGCGGAACAGAACCCGCGCCTGCCAGCTGAGCGCTGCCTCCAGGCCCAGTGCATCCAGCTGCGGGGGGCGCAGCAGGGTGGAGATGTCGCGCAGTTTGGCCACGGTGGTGTCGGCCAGGCTGACGATCTGCGCCAGATCCTGCCCACGCCGCTGCGGATCGTCCTCTTCCAGCGCCGCGTGCGCCGACAGCTTGATCGCGGTGATGGCTTGGCCGATGTCATCGTGCAGGTCGCGCGAAATCGCACGACGCTCGTCCTCCTGCAGCGAGAACAGCCGCCCGGCCATCGCCTGCAGTTCGCGGTTGCTGGTTTCCAGCGCGCTGCGGATGCGCTCGGAATCACTGAGGTCGCGCACGATCAGCAGCTTGCAGTCGCGGCCACCGTAGCGCACGTCGCCCACCGCCAGGCCGGCATGGAAGCTGCGGCCGTCGCCGCGCTGCATGGCCACCACGCTGCTGTGGCCCGGTCCCAGGTGCGGCTGGCCGGCACGCAGCTGGCTGCGCACCCGCGGCAGGTCTGCGGCAGCGACCAGCGCCGACAAGGGCTCGCCCAGCAGGGTATGGCTGCCGTAGCCGAACAGGCCGGCGGCCCAGGCGTTGGCGTACAACACATGTTCGTCGGAGAGGATCACCACGCCGTCGGGCAGTACCCGCACCAGCTCGCGGAACTGCTCCTCGCGCTCGCGCAGCAGTCGCCGCGACTGCTCGCGTTCGGTCACGTCCTGCAGCGTGCCCAGCACGCGGTTGCGGCCAGCCTCATCGAGACCACTGGCGGCGCGCAGGTGCACCATCAGCGCGCGCCCGTCCATCGACAGCAGCGGCAGCAGCACGTCCACCTGTACCGGCTCGCCGGAGCACAGCTCGGCCAGCAGCTGCTCGGTCTGGGTGGCGGTGGCCGGGTCGGCCGGCACCAGCAGTTCGTCGAAGCGGTGCCAGCGGCGGGCTTCGGGCGGGCGGCGGCCGAGCAGGCGATAGACCTGGTTGGAATAGCGGCCCAGCCCGGTGGACGGGTCCAGCTCCCAGGCGCCGATGCGGGCCAGTTCGTGGGCTTCTTCCACCCGTGCCAGCGCCTGGTCGCGACGCAGCTGGGCCAGGTCCTCGGCAGTGCGATCGATGGCGATCAGCAGGCGCGCATTGTGACCGTCGTAACTGATCGCGTTGGAGCGCAGTTCCATCTGCCGCAGCGCGCCATCGCGCAGCTGCAGCTGCGCGCGCAGGATGCACAGCTCGTCGGGCGCCTCGCGGATCGCCTCCAGCTTGGCCTGCAGCGCCTGGCCCTGGCCGGGTGGCCACAAGGCGTCGATGGTCTGTTCCAGCAGCTCATCGCGCTCCCAGCCGAAAGCGGTGCAGGCGGCTGGGTTGGCGTCGAGGATCGCCAATGTGTCCAGGTCATAGACGAGGATCGGGCCGGGGTTGCCCTCGAACATCTGCCGCAGGCGCAGCTCCGAGGCCTGCTGGCGGGCGTGGGTATGCAGCACGTGCTCGGCCAGCGGGCGCAGCAGCAGGTACAGCAGGCCCGCGCTGGCCAGGGCGAAGAACGAGCCCTTCAGGCCCTGCCACAGGGCCGCCTGCTGCGGATCGGGCACCAGCGCCTGCACCACGCTGTCGGTGGAGATCATCCAGGCCAGCGCCATCACCAGGTAGCTCAACACCACCCGTCGCCGGTCACGGCTCAGCGCCTGCGCCATCCGCGGGTCGGGAACTGGGGCGTTGCCGGTCGGTTCTGCGGGCATGGACGGGGAGGGTGAAAGGGGCGCCGGTCATCTTACCCCGCAGCGTGCCGTCACCACTCAATTATCCGCCGCAGGCGCCGTTAACCACTGCGTGCCCCGCTGACGGGCGAGTCATCCGGAGCAAGATCGCGTGGACCAAGGGATCATCGCCAGCCTGCTGCAGCACCCGCTTGCGTCGGCGCTGGTCATCGTCGACCGTACCGGGCGCCCGCTGGCGGCCAATCCGGCCGCGCGCGAGCATGGCCTGCCGGCCACCGTGGCTGCCTATGCGCCAATGCTGGAAGATCTACGCCTGATGGCCGCTGATGGCGGCATCGTGCCCTGCACGCTGCCAGGCGGCCCGCGCGGCCACTACGACGGCCACCTGCGCGCCGTGCATGACGGTGCCGGCAACCTGCTGGCGTTCACCCTGAGCATTCCCGAGCCGGTGCCGGTCGATGGGGGTGGGCGCTGGGAACTGGCACTGGACAGCGCCGGCCATAGCCTGTGGGACTGGGACATCCCCAGTGACCGGGTGGCGCGCACGCCGGCGCTGGGCGACGAGACGGCCACCGAACTGCTGTCGCGCGTGCACAGCGAGGACATCGACCAGGTGCGTGCCGCGCTCGACGAGCACCTGCGCGGGCGCAGCGAGCAGTACAGCGCACAGTTCCGCTTCCGCCAGGCCGATGGCCAGTGGCGTTGGGTGCTGGATCGCGGCCGCGTGGTCGCGCGCACCGCCGATGGCCAGCCGCTGCGCATGGTCGGCACGCATACCGATATCGAGCAGCAGAAGCAGCTCGAATCGCTGCTGCAGGAACAGCAGCTGCACCTGAGCGAGGCCCAGCGCATCGCCAGCATGGGCAGCTGGTCGTTCGACCCCAACAGCGGGCACTTCTGGTGGTCGCCGGAACTGCGCTCGCTGCTGGCGCTGGAGCACGGCGCCGTGCCCGGCCAGCGGCGCTGGCTGAAGCAGCTGCATCCGCGCTCGCGTGGCGCGTTGCGTGCGGCATGGCGGCGGCTGTGGCGCGATGGTCGTGCCGCCAATCTCGAGCTGGAGCTGACCCGTGGCCATGAGCCATCACAGCACCTGCGGCTGTGGATGCAGCCGCTGCTGGACATGGACGGGCAGCCCAAGCGCCTGCTCGGCCAGGTGCAGAACATCACCGAACAGCACCAGACCGACGCGTTGATTCGCTGGCGCACCGAACTGCTGAACCGGGTTTCCGCGCTGGGCCGCATCGGCGGCTGCGAGATCGAGGTGCAGACCCGGAGCATGCAATGGACCGAGGAATGCTATCGCATCCACGGCCTGCGCAAGGAGCCGATCACCCTCGATCAGGCGATGGCGCTGTATACCGAAGACTCGCGCGATGCGTTCGAGGCGGCGCTGGCCCGCATCGCCAACGGCGGCCTGCCCGAGCAGCTGGACCTGTGCTTCTACCGCCAGTCCGGCCTGCGTGTCTGGGTGCAGGTGCTGATCGAGCTGGATCGTCGTGACGGACTGCCGCCGCGCTTCGTGGTGCTGTTCCGTGACATCACCCGCGAGCGCGAGGCCAACGAGCGCATTGAGCTGCTGGCCCACTACGACCTGCTGACCGGCCTGCCCAATCGCGTGCTGCTCGGCGAACAGACCGCCGAGGCCATCGAGGAGGCGCGTGATCGCGGCACCTCATTGGCGATGCTGTTCATCGACCTGGACGGCTTCAAGACCATCAACGACAGCTTCGGCCACGCCACGGGTGATGCGCTGCTGAAGGCTGCCGCGACCCGCCTGCACCAGAACCTGCGCAACAATGATCTGTTTGGCCGTTTCAGCGGCGACGAGTTCATCGTCGTACTGCGCGACCTGGCTGAGCCCGAGGATGCGGGACATGTCGCCCGCAAGCTGATCGCCTCGCTGGCCGAGCCGCTGCGCCGTGGCGAGACCACGCTGAAGGTCGGTGCCAGTGTCGGCATCGCGATGCTGGGCGATGCGCAGACCGATTTCGATTCACTGCTGCGCGCTGCCGACGCCGCGATGTACGCGGCCAAGGAAGCCGGACGCAACACCTACCAGTATTACAGCCAGGACGCACTGGCCCGCATCCAGCGCAGGCTGGAGCTTGAGCACGCGCTGCACGGTGCGATCGAGCGCGAGGAGTTCAGCCTGGCCTATCAGCCGCTGCTGCATGCCCACCAGGGCGAGCCGCCGGCAATCGAAGCACTGCTGCGCTGGCATCGCCCCGGCATCGGCTATTGCAGCCCGGCCGAGTTCATTCCCATCGCCGAGAAATGCGGCGAGATCGTGCGCATCGGCGACTGGGTTCTGAACGAAGCCTGCCGCCAGGCAACCGCCTGGGACCGGGCAGGACTGCATTTCGACCGCATCGCGGTCAACGTGTCGGCGGTGCAGCTGCGCGACCGTGGCTTCGCCGAACGTGTGATCGAGATCTGCCATGCCCACGGCTGGCCGCCGCAGCGGCTGGAGCTGGAGCTGACCGAATCGGCGCTGATCCGTGACACCGACATCCTGCGCCACTGCTTCGACGTGCTCGAACGGCACGGCGTGCCGCTGGCGGTGGACGACTTCGGTACCGGCTTCTCCAACCTCAACTACCTCAACCGCTTCCCGGTGGGTCGCCTGAAGATCGACCGCAGTTTCGTGCAGGGCATGCTGCACGACTCCGGCACGGCCGAAGTGACCCAGGCCATCGTGCACCTGGGCCACGCGCTGGGCATGAAGGTGGTGGCCGAGGGCGTGGAGACGCACCAGGAAGAAGACATGCTGCGCCGCCAGGGCTGCGACGAGATCCAGGGCTACCTGTACTCGCGCCCGCTCAGCCCGCGCGACCTGGCGCAGTGGCTGCGTCAGCAGCGTCCGTTACCGATGCGCACCGACGCCAGCAGCGAAGCAGTGCTGGTGCGCTGACAGCCATACTTTGGTGGGTGCCGACCTTGGTCGGCACGGATGCATGTACCTTGCGATCATCCACGCATGGCGTGGTTCTACTTGCAGCACCTGCAGTGGCGAGTGCCGGAGCCTGCCACGGTGGGTGCCGACCGTTGGTCGGCGCCGATGCCAGAGATCGCGACCAGCAATGAACGGCGCGGGTTTACCTGTCTTCAGCATCAGACCGCAAGGACCGTCTTGCTGCTGTCTGCTTGGCGAGTGACTTCAATTCAGCGAGACGATCCCGCTTGACCAGGTGCGCTGCCTGCCAGCCACCTTCAACAACCGAGGGTGAGAAGCTGTAGATCTCGTTGGGAGCCAGGTGGCCCAGTAAATCGAGTGCGCGTGCGTACAAGGGCTGCTCGTCATCGTCGGTTGCATCGAGATAGGGCCCATCCAGGTGGTGCAGCAGGAACTCCAGTTTCCAGTTGCGTTCAGTCGCGCCGGCAGTGGCTGCTACATCCGAGTCCGCCGAAACCTGTCCGCTGTGCGGATCGATGCTGATATGCATGGAGGTGTTCTCTCCACACAAGAGCATCTGGCCGAAAGGTGTCAACGCATAGGCATGGAACCGATCAGCACCTTCCATCGGAGTGCCCTGCAGGAAGGCTGCGACAACCCCTGAGTACAGATGCGGATCGACCAAGATGAGCCTGTCGTCGCGATAGCGTGCGAACCCGTCGCGTCGCCACAGCGCCAGCAGCAGGTCGGGCAGCACGCCCTTCCATGCGGCAAGAGTCGCCTCGGAGAGCGCCTCGCCCCGGGAGCTCGCACTGAAGCTCTCCATGAACGCCCTGGTTTCAAAGCTTGATTCCTGCGCTTCGATGCCTGGTTCCACCAACGCATTCCTCCCGGCGTCGAACGGCAGATAATCCAGGAATGTCAGCATTCGCTCGGCCTGTGTGGCTTCCTTGTTCGCCTCCTGAGTTGAGATGATGGCCGCTGTGTTTCCAGAGACGAGCAACAATGTTCCCGCCGAAAGGCTTTGCCAGGGCTCGTTCAGCACCAGATAGCGCTCGGGTGCCTCGTCTACATCCGCGTCCAGGATGATGACCTGTGGACCATCCCGCAGGCATCCGGCGGAGATCTCGACAGTTGCATCGATCGTACCTGCATCAGGATCGGCCACATCCACAGGTGCAGAGTAGGGCTGTTGGAACTCGCCGAACGACTGGAGCGCCTGGTAAAGCGCCTCAAGGGAATCGGGATCCATGGTCAAGGGGTCAGGGGTTGCCGGAAGCTGCAAAGCAACCGAAAGGCAGAGGGCGGCGCTGGTCATCGGGCTGGACTGATCTGAACCGAAATCGGACCTTCACGATGAAGGGCGCATCGTTCACGGTCCATGCAAACAATCCGAAAATCGCGGATTTCGGGGCGTGATCCACGCATGGCGTGGATCTGCTGGTCACGCACGTGGGTCGAACTACGCGCCGAATTGAACCGCTTTGGTAGGTGCCGACAGTTGGTCGGCAATGAGGCTGGTACTGGCAATCATTCATGCCGACGATGAGTGCGCCTGTGTTTTGACGGCATCCTTACGTGGGGTGCTTCGGCAATCAGCCTTACTCTGCCCACCGATGGGAGAGGCTGTCGATCTCCCTCCAGACCTTGAAGTTGTTCAAGGGAGAATGGGGGGGTAGAACCATGGCCTCTACTTCGGTTGCAGCGCAGCGGACGGAGTTGGTTGCGTTCACCTTGCTCCAGTTCCCGGGGACGCCGTAGACGAAGAAGTAGTGCTCCAGGTCAGTCGCATTGACAGGTTCATATCGACCGATGATCCGCCAATCGCCATCTTGATCGCTTTTCATGTCAAAGAGTGAATAGCTATCCAGCACAACGGGCTTCATCACGGGTATAGCTTTCTGCAGCTCGACATGAGTGAGCGACGGCTCTCTCCGGCGGATATCAAGGATCTGTGCGAAATGACCCATGGAGCTTTCGGAAATGATCTGTCCGAAGTAGTAGGGCCCATCATTACGAGTAAAGCAGAACACGTCGCCTGGGCGAATGAAGCGGAGCATCGTTCTGCGCTTCCGGGTCCAGCCATCAAGAAGTACAGCGGCGCTCCCAGTTTCCTTCTTCGTTCTCTTTGGTGTCGGCGTCGCCATAGCGTCTCACTCGGTTCGCGGTCCGGAGCCGTCGATTGTTGAAGAGGCTCATTGCCAGTTCCATGCAAACAATCCGAAAATCGTGAATCCCAGGACGTCATCCACGCATGGCGTGGATCTACGCCCAGCCACTTGTCGGTAGGAAGGTCGTACTCCAGCCCGATCAATGACAGTTGGGTCAGCTCGGTAGGAGAGGCGGCGATGCGCTGGTTGGACAGGACGACGCCGGTGCGGAAAAGGAGCGGCGACCAGAACAACAACAGCAGGAGTTCCAGCAGCATCAATGCGATCAGGGCGATGGCCATTGGTCTTCCATGAGCGGGACCGGCGCATCATGCCATAGCGATTCAGTCCATCTGGTAGATCCACGCCATGCGTGGATGATCCCGGGCACGAGCCGAAGTCCCGATGGGGCCGACAACTTAATCGAGCATTGTCTCTCTTGGTGTCAGTCCTCTTCCACGAGATCGCTGAGATCCAGAATCTTGGGAGCGACACTATGCGCGACGACGCTTCGGATCATTCCAGGCCTGGGTCGAAGTGAATAGCCTCGCATCGTGTGGATGGGATTGAACTCCAGCCACGGGCAGGTTGAATGCCCCAGGATGACCGGCATGTTGAAACTGATGTCCTTCGGATCATCCAGTTGCAGAGTCCATTTGCCGCCGTGATGCAGGCGCACGATTTCCCCAAGATATCGCGCAAATACTACCCTCAAGGCAGCCTGTTCGTCTTCCGACAGCGTTGCAGCCATCAGGTTGTACAAGGTTTCGAGGTGATCAAGGCTCTCTAGGCTACCGTCGAGGTCGACGCCACGGTGCTGTCCCTGTTCGATCAGCCATTCAATCTGATCGTCCATGATGATCAGAAACTGTTCGAAGTTTTCTTGCGCTTCTTCCGGATTGAATGTCATGCCGTCACCAAGCAGGGAGAGCGATCAATATGCCCGGAGCCGATGACCCGGGCCATGCAACAAGTCCGAAAGATCGGAAGGTGCAGGGTCGTCCAGATGCATCCACGCATGGCGTGGATCTACTTCAGCGCATCCCCATCCAGCCCGAGATCCCACGCCAGTCCCAGCAGCGCCTCATCCGCTCGCGACGTGCCAGGCCGCGCATCCGCCAGTTGCTGCAGCTCGCGGATCTCCTCGCGTGCCACCTCTTCCAGCTGCTGCAGCTGCTCACGCACGCTCGCGTTGCGCGGGCGCTCGGTGTCGGTGAGGGCGGGCAGGGCGCGGATCAGGGTCATGGTGCGCGTACAGGATGCATCCAGCGGCGGGTTACAGGCAAAGGCCCCGGACGAACCGGGGCCTTGCGGGCTGCCGGCGAGGGCAGCGGACATCAGGATCAGAACAGCTCTACCGTGCCGGCACCCATGCTCTGCTGGGCAACCGGCTTGTGCGGCGGGCGTTCCCATTCGCTGCGCAGTTCGCGCAGGCGGTTGCCGGTGCGCTGCAGGGCCGTGGCGATCTCTTCGTCGAACACGCCGCCATTGCGGTGCAGCAGTTCCTGCAGGGCCACCGCTTCACGGTTGATCGCGGTCAGGCGGTCCAGGTGGGTGTGCACGCCGCCCAGCGCCTGGGTGGCGATGTCTTCGAACTGCAGGGCGCGCACGGCTTCGGCCACGCTGCCATCGATCGCACGTGCGCACTCGGAGACTTCGCGCATGCCGTCGCCGAGCGAGGCATTGATCTGCGCGACATTGTCGAGCATTGCCGCCGCTTCCTGGCGTGCTTCGCGGGAGCGGTCCATGTCACGCGAGGCCATGTGCGAGACCGTCTCGCGCACCTTGGCGATGGCGTCCTTGGAGCTGTGCGCCAGCTTGCGGATCTGCTCGTTGAAGGTGGTCGAGCGCTCGGACAGGTTGCGCACTTCGTCGGCGACCACCGCGAAGCCTCGGCCGGCTTCACCGGCACGCGCGGCTTCGATGGCGGCGTTCAGCGCCAGCAGGTTGGTCTGGTCGGCGATCGACTTGACGTCTTCCAGCAGCGCGAAGATGCCATCCAGGTGCTGTGCCATCTGGTCGATGTGCTGCACGGTGGTGCTGCTCTGGCCGCTCACCTGTTCCAGCGCTTCCACCAGCTGTTCCATGCGGTGGCTGGCGTGCTGGGCGAAACGGGCAACGTCGAGGCCGGCATTGCCTTCATCGCCGGCGCGGTCGACGATGCGCGACAGCGCCTGGCTCTGCTGGCGCGACTTGCGGTTCATCGCATCGAAGCTGCCGCCCAGGCTGGAGACCGCCTGGCGGATAAGGTCGCGGGCGCGTTCCACTTCACCACGCGAACCGTCGATTTCGTTGCCGACGAAGTTGCGCAGTTCGGTCAGCAGCTGGTCCTGCTCACGCAGGACACGGGCATGTTCCGGGGAACGATGCGCCTGGGCGCGGGTGGTCCACCACGCAAAGCCGAGCCAGCTCAGCGTCATCGTGGTCAGGATCGCCCAGCGCAGGGCGGCCGGCCATTCGAAACCGATGGCGAAGGGGAGCAGCAGGGTCAGAGCCAGGGGGGCGGCCAGACGGATGAAAATGCGTGAGTACATGGACGTTCTCGGGAGGTGCACGGAGGATGTATCGGCCGTACCCCCTTTCTCTTTAACGTCGATGTGCTTGGAAGTGCATTCTGAATGCGCCGGTTTTCCGGCGCTTGGCGGCTTCGGGGTCTGAGCCCTTTCCGTGCCGGAAAGGGATCCGACCCCTGGGTAGGCAGCGGCGGGGTCGGATCCCTTTTCATGGAAAAGGGCTCTGACCCCAGACCCTTACGCCAGCTGCCGGTCCACGGCCTCGATCATCGCCTTGCGGCCGAACAGGAAGTCCCAGTAGCTGCCGCCCAGCTGGCGCCACAGCACTGCCGAGCGCACCGCGGCCAACAGCAGGGCACGGATCTCGGCCACCACGCCGGCCTGGCCCAGGTAGTGCGGGTTGCCCTGCACCATCACCCGCGGCTTGAGGTGGCTGATGGTGTCCGCGTACAGGCTTCCCAGGCTGGCCAGCACATCCGGGTGGCCGCTGTCGCCCAGTTCGGTGGCCTGGCGCTGGGCACGCTCGATGCCCGAAGCAACCTTGTTCACGGTGGCGCCATCCTGAACAAAGCGGCGCTCCAGCTGCAGCACCGACAGCGCCAGTTTCGGCAGGATCGGATCCTGGCCCTGGTTGCGGAAATAGTTGTGCAGCAGGCGCAGCCCGGCCTTCAGTGCATGGCGGTCACCGAACACCGCCTGCGGCGAGGACGCATCGACACGGAACACGCTGTCCACGGCGGTGCGCACGGCGGCGGCGTCGGAATGGCCGGTATCGGCGATGCGGCGTACCTGCTGCAGGGCCTGGGCAATGCCGGCCAAGGCCAGGACGCGGTCGTCGACAGTGAAACTCATGCAGCGATTACCTCAAAAGGGGAGGGGGTGGTGCGCAGGCGCTGTTCCAGCGGCGCATCGGTGGCGGCGATCACCGCGCCACCCAGGCACACATCACCGTCATACAGCACCAGCGATTGACCGGGGGTAACGGCACGCTGCGGGCGCGCGAAGGTGACCAGCACGCTGCCATCGTCCAGCACGTCGACCGTACACGGCTCATCGGGCTGGCGGTAGCGGGTCTGGGCGGTGCATTCGAAGCGTCGCGCGGGTGGCGAGCCCGAGATCCAATGCGCCGGCTCCGATCGCAGGCGCTCGGACAGCATCCATGGGCTGTCGCGGTCCTGGTCGACGTACAGCACGTTGCTGGCCACATCCTTGCCGACCACGTACCACGGTGCGGCCGGGCGGCCGCGTACGCCGCCGATGTTCAGGCCCTCGCGCTGGCCCAGGGTGAAATAGAACACGCCCGGATGTTCGGCGATCACGCTGCCGTCGGCCGGGTCAAGGATCTGGCCGGGCCTGGCCGGCAGGTAGCGGCCGAGGAATTCGCGGAAATCCCGCTCGCCGATGAAGCAGATGCCGGTGGAGTCTTTCTTGGCGTGGGTCGGCAGGCCGACGTCGCGCGCAATCCGTCGCAGGTCGGTCTTCTCCAGGTCGCCGATCGGGAACAGGGTGGCCGCCAGCTGCTCCTGGCCCAGCTGGTGCAGGAAGTAGCTCTGGTCCTTGGAGCGGTCGGCACCGCGCAGCAGCAGCCACTGGTGGCCGCGCTGGGTCACCCGTGCGTAGTGGCCGGTGGCGATGCGCTCGGCGCCCAGCTCGCGGGCGGCGTCCAGGAAATGCTTGAACTTCACCTCGCGGTTGCACAGCACGTCCGGGTTCGGCGTGCGGCCAGCGGCGTATTCGGCCAGGAAGTGCTCGAACACGCCCTGCCAGTACTCGCTGGAAAAGTCCCGGAAGTGGAACGGGATACCGAGCAGGCCGCATACGGCGACCGCATCGCGGCGGTCATCCTCGGCACGGCAGTCACCGCTGCCGTCGTCGGCCCAGTTCTGCATGAACAGGCCGGCCACTGCCTCGCCCTGCTGGACCAGGCGCCAGGCGGCGACCGAAGAGTCGACACCACCAGAGACGCCCACCATCACGCGCGGCGTGCTCATGCGACCTCCCGGACCAGCGAAAGCGGATGGCGCTGGCCACCCAGGTAATCCGCCACCACCTGCCAGACCAGCGGGCTGCGCTGGCGCTCACCGGCGGCCTGCAGCTCGGCCGGGGTCAGCCACAGCGCGCGGTCGATGCCGGTGTCCAGCGGTTGGGCCGGGTCGTGCGAGACCGGGTGTGCTGCGTAGCAGAAGCGCAGGAAGGCGGTGCCGTCGCCGGCAGTCCACTGGTAGCAGCCGATGAAATGGGTCAGCTGCACGGTCCAGCCGGTTTCCTCCCGGGTCTCGCGCAGGGCTGCCTCGGCCAGGCTTTCGCCTGGCTCGAGGTGGCCGGCCGGCTGGTTCAGCACCTGGCGGCCTTCAATGGTCTCTTCGACCAGCAGCACGCGGCCGCCGTCAACCACTACCGTGGCGACGGTGGCGTGCGGTGCCCAGCGCGGGTCCGGCGTGGTGTTCAACTCAGAACTCGTCCTTCTTGGTCAGCTCCAGCTCCATCGCGTCGGCGGTGCGGATGGCCGCATCGATGGCGTCGCTGAGCTGGTCCGGGGTGGCATCGGCGTCGATCTTGACCACGAACATGGCGGTGGTGTCCTGCTTTACCCAGCCCCCCATCTTGGCGTCCTGCGAATCCTCCAGCAGGCGGTTGGCCACGGCCACCGGGAACTGCTTGGTCTTGGCGTTGTAGGCCGGCGACCAGATCTCACGGATGTTGTGGCTGCCGAAATCCTCCACCGCCGAGCGCACGTAGACCATCTGGGTGCGGTCACCCTCGACGTCGAACACCATGCGGTAGTCGCCATCCTCGTCGACTTCGTAGGTATAGCCCAGCTTGTCCAGATGGCGGGCCACGGACTTGTCGGCGCTGGTTGCGGCAGTGGCAGAGCCGGCAGCGGCCAGCGCGATCAGCAGGGCGGGAAGAAGGGTCCTTTTCATGAAGATCCTGTGAAACAGTGTTGGGAGAGGGTGCAATTGTGACGGTGGGCGTGCGTGCCGTCCAATCTGCGGCGGGCCGACGCAGGCCTGCCCGAGCCCCTATAATGGATGGATGCCCCATGAGTCCTCCCCCGATTCCCAGCACGAGCACGGCGTTGCCGTAGAGCCCGCGCGCCCGGAAGTGGCGCCGCCGCCGTTCTACCAGGTGATGCTGCTCAACGACGACTACACCCCGATGGATTTCGTGGTGGATGTGCTGCAGCAGTTCTTCAGCATGGACCTGGACAAGGCCACCCAGGTGATGCTGCACGTTCATACCCGCGGCCGCGGCGTCTGCGGTGTCTTCACCCGCGAAGTGGCCGAGACCAAGGTTGCCCAGGTCAACGAGTACTCGCGGATGAACCAGCATCCGCTGCTGTGCACGATGGAAAAGGCCTGACCGGCCCCGACCTGTAGAGCCGAGCCGATGCTCGGCTGCTGTTCACCCAGGCATCCAGATCTCTGCCAGCAGCAGCCGAGCGCAGGCTCGGCTCTACAGCTGGATCAGGCCTCCGCCAGCGCCTCCAGCGCCATCCGCGCCACCGCCTCGTCCACGTCGGCCGGGTCGCCGTCATCCCTGAACCACACTGCCGACAGCGCCATGCTGGCCGCGATCCAGCGCAGCAGGCGCGTGCGCTCCAGGCCGGCCAGTGCGCTGACCTGTTCCAGCCGGGCAGCAAACCGCTCCGGCCGCGTGGCCACGTGGATGCCCGGGCCACAGAGATCCGGATTGCTGAACATCGTCGTGTAGTCGTACGCACGGTCGCCCAGCAACCGCTTCGGGTCGATCGCCAGCCAGCCGCGCTCGCCGAAATCGAGCACGTTGTCGTGGTGCAGGTCGCCATGCAGGGGCCGGACCTCGCGCTCTTCCTGCAGCAACCCCTCCGCCAGTGATCTGCACTGTTCCAGCAGTGGCGGCAGCGCAGCCCTTGGCTGCAGCAGATCGGCGAACCATGTACGCAGGCAGACCAGTTCCGCTGGCGGCGCGCTCCGTGGCCGGTGCAGCCGTTGCAGGACCTGGCACAGGATCGTGGTGCAGGCCTCATCGTCGCCCTCGATCGAGCGTTGCCGCAGCGAGTCGCCGCCGGCACGCTCGATCAGGATCGCCGGCCCGGCGTGGGCCAGCAGGCGGGCAGCGCCATCGCCGTCCCACCAGCGCAGCAGGCGATGGCTGTTCTGCTCCTCCGCTTCGCTGCTGATCTTCAGCATCGCCGGCTCGCCGGCAGCGGTCAGCACCGGCCAGAGCCGGGCATGGGGCGTTTCGATGGCCGGGCCATCACGCCGCAATCGCCAGCGGCTCAGGTAGGGTTCGCTCATGCCGGTTGAGGTCTTCTGGAGTGAACGAAGATCAAGCGTTCTGCAGTGCTAACGCCATCTGAACGCAGCAATCCGCTAGGGTGATGGAAATCGCGTAGTCAGGCCGCATATTGTTCACATCTGCCGCCGGAGTAATCCATGTTCAGCAAAGACCTCGAACACACCATCGGCCAGTGCTACAAGCGCGCCCGTGAGGCCCGGCATGAGTTCATGACGGTCGAACACCTGCTGTTGGCACTGCTCGACAACCCGTCCGCCCAGGCCGTCCTGAAAGCCTGTGGTGCCGACGCCGAACGCCTGCGCCAGGAGCTGGAGCAGGCCATCGAGGCCTCAGTGTCGCGCCTGGCCGAAGATGACGGTCGCGATACCCAGCCGACCCTGGGCTTCCAGCGCGTGCTGCAGCGGGCCGTGTACCACGTGCAGTCCTCGGGCAAGAAGGAGGTCACCGGCGCCAACGTGCTGGTCGCCATCTTCGGCGAGAAGGACTCCCACGCCGTCTACTACCTCAACCAGCAGGATGTGACCCGGCTGGATGTGGTCAATTACCTGTCCCACGGCATCGCCAAGCTGGGCGAGGAAGGCGAGCAGCCGTCCTCCTCCTCCGACGGCGAGGGCCGCATGGAAGGCGGGGAGGGTGAGCCGAAGGGTGATGCCCTGACCGAGTTCGCCAGCAACCTCAACGAACAGGCCCGGTCCGGCCGCATCGATCCCCTGGTCGGTCGTGGTGACGAGATCGAGCGCACCATCCAGGTCCTGTGCCGTCGCCGCAAGAACAACCCGCTGTACGTGGGCGAGGCCGGCGTGGGCAAGACCGCCATCGCCGAGGGCCTGGCGCGCCGCATCGTCGAGGGCTCGGTGCCCGACGTGCTTGCCGACGCGGTGATCTATTCGCTCGACCTGGGCGCGCTGGTGGCCGGCACCAAGTACCGTGGCGACTTCGAGAAGCGCCTGAAGGGTGTGTTGACCGCGCTGAAGAAGGTGCCCAACGCAGTGCTGTTCATCGACGAGATCCACACCATCATCGGCGCCGGCTCGGCGTCGGGCGGCACCATGGATGCGTCCAACCTGATCAAGCCGGCCCTGGCCTCCGGGGAGCTGCGCTGCATCGGTTCGACCACTTTCCAGGAATACCGCGGCATCTTCGAGAAGGACCGGGCACTGGCCCGCCGCTTCCAGAAGATCGACATCGTGGAGCCTACCGTGGGCGAGACCTACGAGATCCTGCAGGGCCTGAAGTCCAAGTACGAGCTGCACCACAGCGTGACCTATTCGGATGAAGCGCTGCAGGCGGCGGTGGACCTGTCGGTGAAGCACATCGGCGACCGCCTGCTGCCAGACAAGGCCATCGATGTGATCGACGAGGCCGGTGCCCGCCAGCGCCTGCTGCCGGAAGGGCAGCGCAAGGAACTGATCGACGTCGAGGAAGTGGAGGCGATCGTGGCCAAGATGGCGCGGATCCCGACCAAGCAGGTCAGTGCCACCGACAAGGACGTGCTGCAGCACCTGGAGCGCAACCTGAAGATGGTGATCTTCGGACAGGACCCGGCCATCGAGACGCTGTCCTCGGCAATCAAGCTGGCCCGTTCGGGCCTGGGCAATCCGGAAAAGCCGATCGGCAACTTCCTGTTCGCCGGCCCGACCGGTGTCGGCAAGACCGAGGTGACCAAGCAGCTGGCGCTGCAGCTGGGCATCGAGCTGGTCCGCTTCGACATGTCCGAATACATGGAGCCGCATTCGATCAGCCGCCTGATCGGTGCCCCTCCAGGCTACGTCGGCTTCGATCAGGGCGGCCTGCTGACCGAGAAGATCGTCAAGACGCCGCACTGCGTGCTGCTGCTGGACGAAATCGAGAAGGCGCACCCGGACATCTTCAACATCCTGTTGCAGGTGATGGATCGCGGCGTGCTGACCGATACCAACGGTCGCGAGGCCAACTTCAAGAACGTGGTGCTGGTGATGACCACCAATGCAGGTGCGGCGCAGGCCTCGCGGCGCTCGATCGGCTTCACCAAGCAGGACCATGCCACCGATGCGATGGAGACCATCCGGCGCAGCTTCACCCCGGAATTCCGCAACCGCCTCGACGCGGTGGTGCAGTTCCAGGCGCTGGGCTTCGAGCACATCCTGCGCGTGGTCGACAAGTTCCTGATCGAGCTGGAGATGCTGCTGCAGGACAAGCACGTCAGCCTGTCGGCCACGCCGACCGCGCGCGACTGGCTGGCCCACCACGGCTTCGACCCGCTGATGGGTGCGCGTCCGATGGCCCGGGTGATCCAGGACAGGATCAAGCGTCCGCTGGCCGACGAGCTGCTGTTCGGCAAGCTGGTCAACGGCGGTAAGGTGAGCATCGATGTGCGCGACGACGAGCTGGTGGTCGAAACCCAGGCCGAACCGGAGCGCCTGCTGCCGGCGACTGTGGAGTGAGCTGACACCGGGCCTGGCCCGGTGGACCTGAAACAACAAGGGCGGCTTCGGCCGCCCTTGTCATGTGCGCCGTCAGCGGCTGCGCTGGCGGGCTTTCTTCTTGAAGGTTGCCTCGTCGACTGGCTCGATCTGCGACACGATGCAGCGACTGGAATCGGTGAGCAGCTGGCTGCGGCCGGCAGAGCACAGCAGACCCTGCTGGCCGTCCGTGGCGAAGCTCAGTTTCCGCGAGTAGCCTGCCGCCGAGCAGTCGTCCTGGAA
Source organism: Stenotrophomonas sp. Pemsol (assembly GCF_003586545.1). Classification (NCBI taxonomy): domain Bacteria; kingdom Pseudomonadati; phylum Pseudomonadota; class Gammaproteobacteria; order Lysobacterales; family Lysobacteraceae; genus Stenotrophomonas; species Stenotrophomonas sp. Pemsol. The sequence continues at coordinate 1,730,342 of NZ_CP025780.1, forward strand.
ATGCACGACGTAGTGGCCCTGGCCATTGCGCAGAAGGATGTTGCGCGAGGCGCCGGCGCGCACCAGTTGCTGGTCGCTGCCCAGCTGGACGCAGTCACTGGAGGTGGAAAGAGTGTCGGCGGCGTGCACGGGCGCTGCGCTGGCGGGCACGGCAAGGGCGACGAGCAGAGCGGTCAGCGGGAGCATGTTCATGGCAGGGCAGGGGGGGGCGGTCCGGACTGGACCGGGTCCCACGATGCCGCTACGGATGCAGATGCGAATCTGCCGCAAGCAGGGCTGACCGACGTCACGGTGAGTTCGGTCACGATGACCTCCGGCAGGGCCGGATTGCAGGCATGACAAAAGGCCAGCAACCAGGGCTGGCCTTGTCGAAGTGGCGCACCGCGCCGACCGCTTACTTCATGCGGTAGGTGATACGACCCTTGGTCAGGTCGTACGGGGTCATTTCAACCTTGACCCGGTCACCGGTGAGGATGCGGATGTAGTTCTTGCGCATGCGGCCGGAGATGTGGGCGATGATTTCGTGCCCATTTTCCAGACGAACGCGGAAAGTGGTGTTCGGCAGCGTCTCGCTGACGGTGCCCTCGAACTCGATGGAATCGTCTTTCGACATGTAGTCCTGTGCGGTTCAGAAAACGGCCACGCTGGGCCTAAGGCGCGGTATTTTACGCGTGACCGGCCCAGCTTGCAAAGTTTGTGTTAACCGCCGGCCAAATGCCGGGCTGGCAAGCGTCCGACGGCCTGTGTCCACGAGCCTTCACGGCCGTCATGGCGCACGGCCTGGCGCACGTGCTGCAGGAATTCCGCGCGCGGCAGGTGTTCGGCGCCCATCCGCAGCAGGTGCGGATTTTCCACCTGGGCGTCGATCAGCTCCCAGCCCCAGCCGTGAATCGTGGACGCCAGTGCCGCCAGCGCGATCTTGGAACCACCGCTGGCGCCACTGAACATGCTCTCGCCGAAGAACATCGACCCGATGGCCACCCCGTAGATGCCGCCGACCAGCGACTGACGGTCCCAGACTTCGAAGGAATGGGCGAAGCCGAGGTCGTGCAACTGGCTGTAGGCCTCGACCATGGCCGGGCTGATCCAGGTGCCGTCCTGGCCGGGCCGAGGTGCCGCCGCACAGGCGCGCATCACCTGGCTGAAGGCGGTGTCGGCGGTGACCTCCCACGTGCTGCCGCGCAGCTGGCGGCGGAAGCGGCTGGACAGGTGCACGCCGTCGGTGCGGAACACCATGCGCGGATCAGGCGACCACCACAGGATTGGCTCGCCCTCGCTGAACCACGGGAAGATGCCGCCGGCATAGGCGTTGAGCAGTCGCACCGGATGCAGGTCGCCGCCCACCGCGAGCAGGCCATCGGGCTGGCGCAGTGCGGTCTCGGCCGGAGGGAAGGGAGCGTCCGGCGCATCGGCCAGGCGCCAGGGCAGCTGGCGGGTCATGCCGTCATTGTATTCGTCGTGGCGGTCGCTGATGTCTGGCACCATCAGCGTCCAACGGCAAGGAGCCCACGCATGAGTGACGCGATCACCGCCATCCTCGATGTGCACGATATCCCGCGCACGCGCAACGACAGCCAGGGCATGCTGCTGGCGCTGGCCACTGAACAGCCCGGCCAGCTCGGTGCGCTGATGCTGCTGGCCCTTGCCCGGCGTTCACCCAGCTCGGCCTTTCTCGACATGGCGCTGGATCTGCTGCCCGATGAAGCGATTGTGCCGGTCTGTGCCGAGGCCTGGCGCCGCTATCGGGATGGCGAGCGCGGCGAACTGCTGGCCAGCGTGATCGAATTCACCAGCTACCAGGCGCCGCAGGTGCTGCAGGACGACTGGGAGGCCTTGCTGGCGCTGGCCACCGAAGACGAGCTGCAGCTGGCTTCGCAGGTATGGCAGGGCCTGCCCTCCGTCATTGCCGTGCAGTGGGCGCAGATTCTGGCTGAGGCCGACGACGATCGCGAGATGGCGCGGGCCAGGGCGCTGCTGCTGGCGGCGCAGCCCGAGCGCTATGCCGTTGCCCGCGGCTACCTCGCTGACTGGGGCGCGCTGGATGCTGAGGTCTGGGCGCACTGGGCCGGCGTCGCCGACGGACCGCAGCCGCGGCGCCTGCATGGGGAGCGGCCGCTGCACATCCGCTTCGGCCGCGAGCAGCATCGCGCGCAGCAGGCGGACGAACCGAGCTGGCGCAAGCGCATCTGGCGCCTGCACCCGACCTGGAATGGCGGGCAGGTACAGTACGCCGGGCAGATGGGAGGGCCGCTGGAATCGTTGTGTGGCAGCTGCCATGCACCGCTGCAGCGCCTGCTGCGAACCGACGCTGCCGCGCTGCAGCCGGGCGCGGCGGGTGAGATCACGCTGGGCCTGTGCCTGGACTGCTGCGGCTGGGAAGATCCGCCCGTGCGTTTCTATCGCCACGATGCCAGCGGCCTGCCCAGCTGCCACCCCAGCCAGCGTCTGGAGGTGCCGGCGACGCCGACCGACAGCGGTGACCTCATGCAGGCCGAGGTCGGCCTGGTCGCCATGGACACCATGCGGTGGGAGCAGCAGGACTGGGGCCAGTCAAACCACCGGCAGAACCTGTCGCGCGTGGGCGGCGCACCGAGCTGGGTGCAGAGTGCCTGGTATCCGGCGTGCATCGATTGCGGTGAGGAGATGCCCTTCGTGATGCAGCTGGATTCGACGCTGCCGACCACCGGTGGAGGCGCGCTGCTATGGGGCAGTGGCGGCATGCTCTACACGTTCTGGTGTGCGAAGTGCCGGGTGAGCGGGCACTTCTGGCAGTGCACCTGACGGCCCCGGTTGTCGGAAGGCTTCCTTATTTTTTGAGATTTGTTGCATTTCCGTGGAGTGCATTGCCAGTCACCCTCTTGGTTTACATGCCCTGAGCTAACCGCCATGACCCGTGTCGTTGCCATGCGAGAGCTGCTTGAAATGGCCCGAATGCCGGAAGGCTCAGATGGAGCCTTGGTTGCGATGCTGGATCTCTATGAGCGTGATCCTGCCGCCCTCTCGACACTGCTCATCCTGGCGATGAAGTTTCAGGCGGAGAAGAGCGGGATGCTAATGGCTGCGGCGGAGTTGCTGCCGGATGACAGCGCCGCAGAGGTGTGCCGATTTGCCTGGGGCGAGTTCAAGAGCGGTAGCCGCCATTGGCTGGCGGCCAGGATCGCGGCGCAGGCGGCCTATCGTCTCCCCGGATTGCTTCATGATGACTGGGATGCCGTCCTTCGCCTGTCGGCACACGAGCCAATAGAAGGCCCATTCTGGCGGGAGCTGCCGATTGAGGTCGGTCGGAGATGGATCCAGGAGGCAAGAGGGCCGTCGTCGTCTGATGCTGGCTTGCCCGGATTGCCGCTTGAAATGAGTGGGGTAGTGGAGTTCCAGGACGCCGTGCGTGACCCATCTGGTTCACGGGATGAACCTTGGGCGACAATCGGTAGGGAGGGATTGTCTGGCCTTGAGCTGGGCTCGGGACGCGCATTGCATGGAGAGCGTGGTCTCCACCTGCGTTTCAGTGCGCGACTTCAGCGCTTGCAACTGGCGGAAGCCACAAAGGTCGAGCGTCGCCTCCAGCGCTTTCATCCCACCTGGAAGGGTGGGAGTGCGAAGGCAACGGCGCATGTGGGTGGCCGCCTGGAAGGGAGATGCGGAATATGCGGCTCACCGCTGCAGCGTTTGCTGGAACTGGAGCTGGCATTGATCGGCCCGTGCACCCTCTCGAAGGTGACGCTCGGCATATGCCTGGACTGTCCCGACAATGGAGAGTCCGGTTGGTGCCACGGAGATCCCGTGTATTTCCGCCACGATTCGCAGGGCTTTCCCAACGCCCATGAATCGCAGGTATTCGATCCGCGGACATGTCCTGAAACGTCCACCACCCTGATGGAGGCGGAGGTCGATCTGGTCGAGCTTGCGGGTCGGTTCTGGCAACCGCCGAGTTATGTGGGTGGCTTGCAGAATTACAGCCGAGTGGGCGGATTGCCATCCTGGATCCAGAGCGGCTTTTATCTGTCCTGTCCCGATTGTTGCCGCACGATGTTCTTTGTCATGCAGCTTGATTCCCACATTCCATTGGACGATGACTCCCTGATGCAGTGGATGAATGGAGGCATGCTCTACACGTTCTGGTGCGACCAGTGCAGGATCAGTGGGCACTACAGCCAGTACAGCTGAACCAGTCGAGCAGGTTCGATGCTACGGGAGAAATACCAGTAAGCCGCCGATGTCGGCTGCGCACGATCGTAGGCAGGCAGCTGCGGGGCTGCGCTGGCCGATTGGGCCCAATTTCAGGGCGCGCTGTTCTGGCTTGGCCAATTCTGGTGCTGGAAGATATGCAAGAAATCCTATTGAAGAAGTGAGAGGTGTTCGTCAGGCTGAGGGTTACATCCAGTCCCAGGTTGTTTGATGAAGTTCTTTGCAATGTCTCACGTCAAGGAGCCGGGCTGTCCCGGGTACGTGGAAGCCTTCATCGTTGATAAGGGACACCCGCACCTCTGCGATCACTACTATGCCGACCATGCGAACTGCAAACGTCCCTTATGGCATAGGAGAAGGGAGGGGGAATACGCCCCAGTCTTTCAGCCTGGAATGATCGCGGTGAACTGGGATCCTCGGTGGAGGTTTGACATCTGTAGCGCTAGTAATGGTGCGTACTTTGCGAGTGATCAATTCATGGAGATCACTCGCAACGCAGGGGCAGGAGTCGTCGATCAGTCGCCTCTTACGGTGCGATCGAAGCGCGGTGTTGACTTGGTGCAGTTCGGCTACAACGCTGTGATCTTCAAGGAGCTTGACGTTCTTGACGTTGCGGCAGCTGAGTCACTTCTAGTTCGGGACAGGACGTACGGCCACATCCATCGAGTGAAGAAACTTGTCGTCAGGGAGGGCTTTGTCGAGCCTATTTTTCGATTCAAGGGGATGTCGGGGAGCAGTCATACATTGATCTGCTCTGAGGAGTTTCGACAGGCTGCAGGTGAAGGGCTCAAGGGTGTGGAGTTCATCGACATCGATGGTGCCATCTGGCCGCATATCAAAATCATCTAGGCGCGCGCCACCCTTGAGTTACAAGCGGGCAGTGCCTTGTGAGGTCTCTCCTCGGAACGGTCCATGCCCCTGCAACGCCTGCTGGTACCGCCGCACATCGCGCCGCTCCTGCCGGCACCACTCCTGCAACGCCTCGGCGAAATCCGCGTCGGCCACCCAGTGCCGGCTGCGTACCAGCGTCGGCAGGAAGCCTCGCGCCAGTTTGTGCTCGCCCTGTGCGCCCGGCTCGAAACGGCTCAGCCCTTCGCGCAGGCAGTATTCGATGCCCTGGTAGTAGCAGGCTTCGAAATGCAGGCCGGGCAATGTGGCGCCACCCCAGTAGCGACCGTACAGCGTGTCACCACCGCGCAGGCAAAGTGCGCCGGCGATTGGCTGGCCTTCCTGCTCGGCCAGGAACAGCACCAGCCCACGACCCAATGAAATGGCCAGATGGCGCAGGAAAGCCTCGGTCAGCGCCGGGGCATTGCCGTACTCAAGGAAGGTCTGCAGGTAGAAGCGATACATCGCCTGCAGGTCGGCGCGGCTGGCCTCGTCGCCATGCACCACGCGGAACGTGATGCCCTGGCGGGTGACCTTGGTCCGTTCCTGGCGGATGTTCTTGCGGTGCTTGTGGTTCATCGCGCCGAGGAACTGGTCGAATGTCGCCCAGTCACCCGGGTTCTGCCACTGGAACTGCACGTCCTCGCGCAGCAGCCAGTCATCGCCGAACAGCGCCTCGTCCGCTGCGGTGTGGAAATTGATATGGGCCGATGACACCTCCAGTGCTGGCAGTGCATCACGCAACACCGAAAGCAACGCGGTGCGATCTGAATCGTGACGGGCCAGCAGGCGCGGCCCGGTGACCGGCGAGTACGGCACCGCGCCCAGCCACTTCGGGTAGTAGTCGCGGCCATGGCGGGCATAGGCGTTGGCCCAGGCATGGTCGAACACGAATTCGCCGTGGGAGTTGGTCTTCAGGTAGCCCGGAATGGCGCCGATCAGGCGCTCGCCCTCCCACAGCGTGAAGTGCCGGGGCTGCCAGCCCCAGTCCTCGCGCAGGCAGCCGTGCTGTTCAAGCCCGGAAAGGAAGGCATGGCTGACGAAGGGGTTGCGGCCGTCGTGCAGGGCATCCCAGTCGGTCGCGGCGATGGACTGCAGGGAGTCGAGAAAGCGGGGGGAAGGCATGGGGGAAGGATAGGGCAGATGAAACAGAAAGGCCGACGCACTGGCGTCGGCCTATCATCCGGAGTCGGGTGTGGCTCGACCCTGCAGGAGCGGGTCAGCCTCTCAGCTGGCCTTGCCCTGCGCGTCCAGGTAGCGCTCGGCGTCCAGTGCGGCCATGCAGCCGAAGCCGGCCGAGGTGATCGCCTGGCGGTAGTGCTGGTCGGCTACGTCGCCGGCGGCGAACACGCCTTCCACCGAGGTCTGGGTGGCGTTGCCGCCCAGGCCCGAGCGGATTTCCAGGTAGCCGTTGTTCATCGCCAGCTGGCCGTCGAACAAGGTCGTGTTCGGATGGTGGCCGATGGCCACGAAGAAACCGTGTGCGTCGATGTCGCGGGTGCTGCCGTCCAGGGTGGACTTCACGCGAACGCCGGTCACGCCGGCATCGTTGCCCAGCACTTCCTCCACCTGGTGGTGCCAGACGGTCTCGATCTTGCCTTCGGCGACCTTCCTGAACAGCTTGTCCTGCATGATCTTCTCCGCCTTCAGGGTGTCGCGGCGGTGGACCAGGTAGACCTTGCGGGCGATGTTGGACAGGTACAGCGCCTCTTCCACGGCGGTGTTGCCGCCACCGACCACGACCACGTCCTGGTCGCGGTAGAAGAAGCCGTCACAGGTGGCGCAGGCGGAGACGCCGCGGCCCTTGAAGGTCTCTTCGGTCGGGATGCCCAGGTATTTGGCGGTGGCGCCAGTGGCGATGATCAGCGCGTCGCAGGTGTACTCGTGACTGTCGCCGATCAGCTTGAACGGGCGCTGCGACAGGTCGGCGGTGTGGATATGGTCGAAGATGACCTCGGTCTCGAAGCGCTCGGCGTGCGCCTGCATGCGCGCCATCAGGTCCGGGCCCATCAGGCCGTGGGCGTCACCCGGCCAGTTGTCCACCTCGGTGGTGGTCATCAGCTGGCCACCCTGCTGCAGGCCGGTGATGACGACCGGCTTCAGGTTGGCACGGGCGGCGTAGACGGCGGCGGTCCAACCGGCCGGGCCGGAACCGAGGATGACGAGGCGCTGGTGGCGGGAGGGCAGGCTGGTGCTCATGTAAACTCGCGAAAAGGTAGATGGGACAAGGCGCTGGCGATGTTTGCGCAGCATCCATGGCTGCTCATAGAGTGGCGGCTGGGGCAGGGTGATTCAAGCCGATGAACAGAACGCCGTCATCCAGCGGTGGTTCCGGGCCTCGGATTGCCTTGCCCGACGTCGCATAACTGAAAACTGACGCCGTCTCATTTATTATCAATCACTAACAGCGCATTCCAAAGGTATGGTCTAAGGTGGCGAAGCAGGTCCCTGAACGCTCCAAGTCGGACGACAGCAAGGCGTCACGTCGCACGGCCGCGGCGGCGACGACCGACAATCCACGCCGCCAGCGCCTCTGGCGCGATCTGGGCCTGATCGCCATCGCGCCGGCCCTGCTGTACCTGGCGGCCAGTCTGTTCACCTATTCAGCCACGGATCCGGGCTGGTCGCATACCGGCAGCGTGGTCGCGCCGGTGCATAACCTCGGCGGCCGCGCCGGGGCCTGGATTGCCGACGTGCTGCTGCAGCTGTTCGGCTACATCGCTTTCCTGTTGCCGGTGGTGCTCGGCGCACTGGCGTGGATCGCCATGTTCGGCCTCAAGCGCGAGAGCAAGGGCGAGAACGATCTGGACCCGGCGCTGCGCCTGGTCGGTCTGGTCGGTTTCCTGATCGCCGGCACGGGCTTCCTGCACGTGCGCCTGTTCAGTGGCGATGTCGCCAGTGCCGGCGGCATTCTCGGCAAGCTGGTGGGCAATTCGCTCACGGTGGGCTTCGGTGCGCTGGGCGCGAACCTGTTCGTGCTGGTATTGCTGCTGGCCTCGATCACCCTGGCCACCGGGCTGTCCTGGTTCACGGTGATGGAGAAGATCGGCCGTGGCGTAATGTCGCTGGCACCGCTGCTGGAGCGCAAGAAGGAAGAAGTCAGCGAGTGGAAGCAGACCCGGGTGATGCGCGAGGAGCGCCAGGAAGTGCGCAAGGCCGACGCCGAGGTGCGCGCCAAGCGCGAGCCGGTAAAGATCGAACCGCGCCCTGAGCCGGTGATCGAGAAGAGTGATCGCGCCAAGCGCGATACCCAGATTCCGATGTTCCGTGGCGTCAACGGCGATGGTTCCGACCTGCCGCCGCTGGCGCTGCTGGATGATCCCAAGCCGCAGCCGAAGGGCTACGACGAAGAAACGCTGGAAACGCTGTCGCGGCAGATCGAGTTCAAGCTGAAGGACTTCCGCATCGATGCGCAGGTGGTCGGCGCCAACCCAGGCCCGGTCATCACCCGCTTCGAGATCGAGCCGGCACCGGGCATCAAGGTCAGCCAGATCAGTTCGCTGGACAAGGACATCGCGCGCGGCCTGTCGGTGAAGTCGGTGCGCGTGGTCGACGTCATCCCGGGCAAGTCGGTGATCGGCCTGGAAATTCCCAACGTCACCCGCGAGATGATCTTCCTGTCCGAGCTGCTGCGCTCGAAGGAATATGACAAATCGGCCAGCGTGCTGACCCTGGCGCTGGGCAAGGACATCGCCGGCCGCCCGACCGTGGCCGACCTGGCGCGCATGCCGCACCTGCTGGTGGCCGGTACGACCGGTTCGGGCAAGTCGGTGGCGGTCAACGCGATGGTGTTGAGCCTGCTGTTCAAGGCGTCGCCGAAAGACCTGCGGATGCTGATGATCGACCCGAAGATGCTCGAGCTGAGCGTCTATCAAGGCATTCCGCACCTGCTGGCGCCGGTGGTTACCGACATGAAGGAGGCCGCCAACGGCCTGCGCTGGTGCGTGGCCGAGATGGAGCGCCGCTACAAGCTGATGAGCGCGGTGGGTGTGCGCAACCTGGCTGGCTTCAACAAGAAGGTGAAGGAAGCCCAGGACGCCGGCCAGCCGCTGATGGATCCGCTGTTCAAGCCGAACCCGGAGCTGGGCGAGGCGCCGCGTCCGCTGGAAACGCTGCCGTTCATCGTCATCTTCATCGACGAATTCGCCGACATGATGATGATCGTCGGCAAGAAGGTGGAAGAGCTGATCGCGCGCCTGGCACAGAAGGCGCGTGCGGCTGGCATCCACCTGATCCTGGCCACGCAGCGCCCGTCGGTCGATGTGATCACCGGCCTGATCAAGGCCAACATCCCGACCCGCATCGCCTTCCAGGTCAGCTCCAAGATCGACTCGCGCACCATTCTCGACCAGTCTGGCGCGGAGACCCTGCTGGGCCACGGCGACATGCTGTACCTGCCGCCGGGTACTGCGCTGCCCGAGCGCGTGCATGGTGCGTTCGTGTCCGACGACGAAGTACATCGCGTGGTCGAGCACCTCAAGGCGATGGGCCCGGCCGACTATGTCGACGGCGTGCTGGACGAAGTGCAGACGATGGGCGACGGCGTGGTCGTCGGCGCCACTGGCCTGCCCGAGACCAGTGCGGCCGGCGACGAGTCCGACCCGCTGTATGACGAAGCGCTGCGGGTGGTCACCGAGACCCGCCGTGCCTCGATTTCCGGCGTGCAGCGCCGGCTGAAGATCGGCTACAACCGTGCAGCGCGACTGATCGAGGCCATGGAAGCGGCCGGCGTGGTCAGCCCGCCCGAGCACAACGGCGACCGCACGGTGCTGGCACCGCCGCCGCCGAAGTAAGACCCGACGTATCCCCCACGACGTCCAAGGAACCGACGCATGCTTCACCCCGTACCAAGCGCGTTGGCGCTGGCGCTGGCTGCCCTGATGGCTGCCGGCCCGGCACTGGCAGAAACCGCCACCTCCGCGCCCGCCACGGCGCCGCCTTCCACCAGCGGCGATACCGAAGCCAGCAATAATTTCAGCATTGTCCGTTACCGCGCCGACTACCAGGTGCGGCCCGATGCGGGCAATGTGCAGACCGAAACCTACGAAGTCCTGCTCAAGACCAAGGCCTCGGTCGAGCAGTTCAGCCAGGTGCGGCTGAGCTACAGCGAGAAGATGGAAACGCTGGAGGTGCTTGGCGCCTACACCATCACCGCCGACGGCCAGCGCCGCGACGTGCCGGCCGACCGCATCTACACCCAGGAAAGCTACTCCAGCGCCTCGGCGGCGATGTATGCCGACCGCAAGGTGCGGGTGATCGTGTTCCCGAACCTGGCCCCGGGCACGCGCCTGTACTACCAGGTACGTCGCACCCAGGCTACGCCGTACTTCCCGGGCTATTTCGGCCTGTGGGAGACCTTCAACGTCTTCACCGAGTACGAGGACGCCGAGGTCACCCTGAGTGCGCCGGCCAACCTGCCGATGTTCGTCGACAGCCGCGGCGTGCAGGGCAGTGACCGGCCGACAGTGAAGAATGGCCAGGCGCAATGGCGCTGGCGCTACCAGCGCCGCGAGGCGATGCCGGCGCAGAACTGGTCGGCGGCGGGCTGGGAGTTCGGCCCGAACATCATGGCCAGCACGTATCGTGACTGGTCGCAGATGGGGCGCGCCTACCAGCTCAAGGCGGGCCCGGCGGCCCAGGTGACCCCGGCGCTGCAGGCGCTCGCTGATGAGATCACCGCCGGCATCAGCGACCGCCGCGAACAGGCTGATGCGCTGTATCGCTGGGTCGCGCAGAACATCCGCTATGTGGCGGTGTACCTGGGCAACGGCGGCCTGGAGCCGAACAGCGCGCAGAGCATCCTCGACAATCACTATGGTGACTGCAAGGACCACGTGACGATCCTCGAGGCGCTGCTGGCGGCCAAGGGTATCGCCAGCTCGCCGGTGCTGATCGGTGCGGGGGGCGGCCCGACGCTGCCGAAGATTCCGGTGCTGGGCCGCTTCAACCACGCCATCACCTATATCCCCGAGTTTGATCTTTACCTGGATTCGACCACCGCGTGGGCACGCTTCGGGCAGCTGCCGGAAGGTGACCTGGGTGCGCCGGTGATGCGTACCCGGGACGCTACGCTGGCGCGTACCCCGGCCAATACGCCGGAGCGCAATGCGACGTCGATGGAAGTGCGTTTTACGTTTGATGCCAACGGCAACCTGCGCGGCGAAACGATTCCGAAGCTGGGCGAGAACGCCGAGATCGGCATGCGCGCGCAGTTCTCACAGCTCAACGCGCAGAACCGTGCGCGCGCTGAGGAGCAGATCATGGCCGCCTCAGGTTTCGATGGGCGAGGGCAGCTGCAGATCCAGGGCGTACCGGTCGACCTGACCCGGCCGTTCGGCTACCGCATGGCCTTCCAGGCCGAGGACTACGCCGACTTCAGCGTGGCCGGCGGCATGGCCGTGCCGGACCCGCCGGGTGGCGAGTCGGTGCGTGGCTTGTACGCCACCGCCTCGGCGCCGGCCAACGAGACGCCGTTCTACTGCAATGCCAGCCTGCGCGAGGAAACCTATCGCCTGCAGTTCCCGGCCAATGCGCCGATCATCGCCATTCCGGCCAGCCAGCGCTTTACCAATGCCGCTGGCGAATACCGGGTGGACTGGAGCCGCGAGGGCCAGGAGGTGATCGTGCACCACCGCTTGCAGCAGAACGCGGTGCGTGGGCCGGAGGCGCTGTGCCAGCCGCAGGACTATCCGGCGTTCCGCGCGCTGTACCGCGAAGTGCGTCGCGGCTTCCGCGGCCAGGTGCTGTACGGCAAGCTGCCGGCATCTGGCGGCTGAATCGCCGATGGACGTTCAGGGCGGCATAATGTCGCCCTGATCGCCCATTCATCTTCTCCCGGGCACACTGGCAACCACCTTTCCTGGCGCCCGCGCCCACAGGATTTCCGCATGAACTTCCGCTTCCGCCATTTCCTTGCCACGACTACCCTGGCCGTCGCCTGTGCCGCTGCCGGCAGTGCCTGGGCCGGTGCCCGCGATGACCTGAAGACCTTCACCAGTGGCCTGAAGGGCCTGGATGGCCAGTTCAGCCAGCAGGTGTTCGACAGCCGCGGCAAGGTGAAGGAATCGACCAGTGGCCGGGTGGCCCTGTCGGCGCCGCGCCTGTTCCGCTGGGAATACGTGCGCCCGCACGAACAGCTGATCGTGGCCGACGGTAAAAAAGTCTGGATGTACGAGCCGGACCTGGAGCAGGTCACCGTGCGCGAGCAGGGCAAGGAAGAGCAGAACAGCCCGCTGACTGCGCTGATCAACCCGGCGCTGCTGGAACAGCAGTACGACGTCAGTGAAGAGGCTGCGCAGCGTGATGGCCTGCAATGGCTGTCGCTGTCGCCGAAGCGCGAGACCGAAGCCAGCTTCCAGTACGCCGCGCTGGGCTTCAATGCCCAGGGCCTGGCCAAGATGGAGATCACCGACGCGGTCGGACAGCGCACCGTGATCAGCTTCAGTGGCTGGAAGCGCAATCCGGGCTTCGCCGCCGGCACCTTCAGCTTCACCCCGCCGAAGGGCACGGACGTCATCGGTAATTGATCGAGGATGCCGGGCATGACCCGGCGCTACCTGCTCCGGTGGGTGTCAATCGTTGGTTGGCACGCTTGAGATCTGCCGGCCAGCGGCCGGCTCATCCGTTGTCCGGATGAACGATCACTTGCCACGCGGTGCCATCAAATCGAATCAGGTCCCAGGGCGTCAGCACCCACAGCACGCTACCGACGGAACTGATATCAACAATTGTTGCGTCTCTCAGTTCTTCGGGGATGCCTTCCAGCAACGGTTCAACTACGCCGGTTTCTAGACTGTAGACGTAGAGGCCGCCATTCTCCGAGCCGATGTAAAGCTGTTGCTTGTACTGGCACGCAGAGTTGAAGTTGATGCCTTCGCTCACGTCGTGGTGCAAGCACTCGAATCCAGTGGAGATGTCGCCCGTAACGATGGTGCCGTGCATGCCTACAAAGACGAGTCGGCCCTGGTCGGTCCTGCAAGCATGAAACAGCTCCGCAGTAGTGACTTGTTCGGGCGCGGTCCAGCTCGAGCCATCCCAGTGCGCAATAAGGCCTTGGGAGCCGATTGCGTAGAGGTCAGCAAAGCCCGTTCCGCAGAGGTCGTTCACGCTGCCCACGCGAAACTCAGCGAGTAGCCGGTTGAATCCTTCATCCTCCCGCACATGGGTCATGTGGGCGCGCCAATCGGCGAATCTCCGGCGAAGCTCTGCGTCGCGTTCCATCGGATCTCGAGGAAGTGCGGGAGCATCGCCCAGTTCGAGCAGGTGGCCGACATCTTCGAGCCAACTGTCGAAGTCGTCCAGATCCGACTCGTCTTCGTCCTCCTCGCAGAAGGCAGTCGCGAATTGGGTTGGAAGCTGCCGCCATCCGCCGTCGCCCCGATGATGGATCTGTCCTCTTGTGCCCGCGCAGAAAAGGGCGTCGCCCAGCAGTCGCAAACGGGTAAGACCTCCGGGGAAGTCGGCGCCTTCAGCCGAGACGTACTCGATCGTGGCCCCAGCACGGGAGTAATCTTCCAGCTGCCCATAGAAATCCAGCGCAAGCACACGACGGGGGCGACCGCCTTCTTCCTCTGGGACAAGCTCTGTGGACATGACCTGGAAGTCCTGCAGGTCATGGTAGAACCACTCCTCTTTGGGGGTGCGGCCAAAGACGAACATGCGGGTGGGTGGGCCGGGATCCGGGTCGTAGTAGTCATGCCCGGGGCCAAGGGCGGCAGCCAGATAGTAGATGTCCTCGTCGACAGCGCAGCCAGCAATGAACTCAAGGAGATTGGATTCGGGATCGCGCACGCTTGGGTCCTGGATGGCTGGGTCTCTCGAATTTTCAGTCGCTGGAAACAGTAGGCGGAACTGCCCAGTATGGATTCCTGTTGAATCAGTGACTTATCGACGAGGTGCTTGCGCAGCTACGGCTCATTTCCGACAGATTCTGGGGTTGCCGGCCAGCGGCCGGCACTACCGGAATCGTCGTCACCCTGTCGCGGTACAATGAGTGGGTGGCAAGACATCGTTCAACTTCCTTCCCCGGCCCCGATCTGCTGAGCGTTGATCGGGAACATCTGCGCCCGCTGGCCGAGCGCATGCGCCCGCGCACCCTCGACGAAATGGTCGGGCAGAAGCGCCTGCTGGCGCCGGACAGCGCGCTGCGTCGCGCGGTCGAATCCGGGCGCGTGCATTCGATGATCCTGTGGGGCCCGCCGGGCTGCGGCAAGACCACGCTGTCACTGCTGCTGGCCGAGTACTCCGATGCCGAGTTCCGTGCCATCTCTGCCGTGCTGTCCGGCTTGCCGGAAGTGCGCCAGGTGCTGGCCGAGGCTGCGCAACGATTCGCCGAAGGCCGGCGCACCGTGCTGTTCGTGGACGAGGTGCATCGCTTCAACAAGGCGCAGCAGGATGCCTTCCTGCCGCACATCGAGCGTGGCACGATCCTGTTCGTCGGTGCCACCACCGAGAATCCGTCGTTCGAGCTGAACTCGGCGCTGCTGTCGCGTTGCCGCGTACATGTGCTGGAAGCGGTATCGCCAACCGATATCGTCGAGGCGCTGGAACGCGCGCTGGGCGACCGCGAACGCGGCCTGGGCGAGGAGGGTATCGAGGTTGCGCCCGAGCTGCTGCTGGAAATCGCCACTGCCGCTGATGGTGACGTGCGCCGCGCACTGACCCTTCTTGAAATCGCCGCCGAACTGGCGGGTGGGGAGGGCGGTCGCATCACCCCGCAGACCCTGACCCAGGTGCTGGCCGATCGTACCCGCCGCTTCGACAAGGGCGGCGAGCAGTTCTACGACCAGATCTCAGCGCTGCACAAGTCGGTACGCAGTTCCAATCCGGATGCCGCGCTGTACTGGCTGACCCGCATGCTCGATGGCGGTTGCGATCCATCCTACCTGGCACGTCGACTGACCCGCATGGCGATCGAGGACATCGGCCTGGCCGATCCGCGCGCGCAGAGCATGGCGCTGGAAGCCTGGGACATCTACGAGCGGCTCGGCAGCCCGGAAGGCGAGCTCGCGTTCGCCCAGCTGGTGCTGTACCTGGCCAGCACCGCCAAGTCGAACGCGGGCTATGCGGCGTTCAACCAGGCCAAGGCCGACGTGCGCCAGAGCGGTACCGAAGAGGTGCCATTGCACCTGCGCAATGCGCCAACCAGGCTGATGAAGGAGCTGGGCTATGGCGCCGAATACCAGTACGACCACGATGCCGAGGGGGGCATCGCGCTGGACCAGACCGGTTTCCCGGATGCGATGGGCGAACGGGTGTACTACAACCCGGTGCCGCGGGGCCTGGAGATCAAGCTGAAGGAAAAGCTTGATCGGCTGCGCGCCGAACGTGAGGCGGCGAGGGCCGCGAACGGCCGTTGAGCTGGCTTATGTAGCATCGAGCGATGCTCGACTCCGCTCTGGACCGACCCAGCAGCACCTGCGGAAGCAGCAGCCGGGCATGGCTCGGCGCTACAGGGGTAATGGCAGTCGAGTGTGCTTCGTCACCACATTGTCCTGCGGGCGCTCCTTCGGCACACTGCGCGGCTGCTTTTTCAAGGATTGATGCCGTGCAGGAAATGATTCTGCCGTTGAAGCGTTATGCCCAGTTCGAGGGTCGTGCCAACCGTCGCGAGTACTGGATGTTCCAGCTGTTCCTGTTGATCGTCTCCGCCGTGCTGATGGTGCCGCTCATCGCCGGGCTGGTGATGCAGTCCGACGTGCTGGGCATCGCGTCGATCATCCTGTTCGTCGTGTTCTGGCTGGCCACGTTCGTGCCGGTCATCGCCGTCACCGTGCGCCGACTGCACGACTGCAACCAGTCGGGCTGGATGTACCTGCTGGCCTTCGTTCCGTTCGGTGGCCTGGTGATCTTCGTGTTCGCGCTGCTGCCAGGTACACCGCAGGAGAACGTCTACGGCCCGGTGCCTGCGGGGCCGTGAGACTGCGTGAGTCGAGCATGGCTCGACTTCTACAGGGCGGGAAAACGAAGCCGGCGTTTCGCCGGCTTCTTTCTTACTTGATGCTGCAGTCGCCGAAGGAAAGGTAGTCCGTTCCCGAGCTGAACTGCAGCGTGCAGCTTGCGGTGAAAGTCGCGCCTTCTTCCAGCGCGCCCAGCTTGGCCGCCTGGTGCTCGTCGTCGCTGGTCAGCCGGGCCAGGACATTGCCCTGGTCGTCGCCGGCCTCGATCAGCGGCTCGCCCGCCAGGTTGCTGGAGACGCCCAGGGCAACGGCAGTGAATGTCACCGTCTGGTTGAGTTCTTCCATGCCCAGTGACGAATTGCCGGCCTCTTCAAAGGCCTGGTAGAGCGTTGGCAGATCCTGTGCGGCATGGGCGGCCAGCGGTGCAAGCAGGCCGAGGGAAAGGGCGATCAAGGCGGTGCGCTTCAAGGTGTTCTCGCAGTCACGGGATTCATTCCCGTGGATGGTGGTCAGTAGATCCACGCCATGCGTGGATGGGTTTGGCAAAGGACAGGGCGCGGCCGGCGACTCGATTGCCCATCCATCCGCAGCCCTGCGAGGGAAGGGCGCTCCTGCGCCCCGCTGCCCGGCAAAGTAGTGGATCCGGTGTTTCCGGCGCAACCGGGAAAATGAATGCATCGCGCGCGTGATACACAGTGTGACGTTTGATCGATGTGATAATCATTCGCGTTTAAGGTAGACTGCGGTCCCCTGAGAACCGGCGGCCTTGGCCGCTCCTGCCGCCACTGATGAAGCTTTTCGTCCTGCCTTCGCGCCGTGGCCCATTGGCCCGCGGCCTGGCTGCCATGATGATGGGTCTGCTCCTGGCCACTCCTTACGCCCATGCGCAGCAGCGTAATCCGCTGCAGAAGATCGGCCACACCGTGCTGGACGAGCCGGCGGCCAGCTATCGCTTCGAGCGTTTCGTGGTGGACAGCCCGGACCAGCAGCGCCGTTGGCGGGTGAACCTGGCGATTCCGGCCAGGGCCGGCAAGACCCCATCCCCGGTGCTGTACGCGCTGGATGGCAATGCCGTGGCCATGGTGCTGGACCAGCCGCTGCTGGCCGAGCTGGCTGCGCGCAAGGCACCGCCGGTACTGGTGCTGATCGGCTACGACAACGACCTGCGCATCGATTCCAGGGCGCGTACCCGCGACTACACCGCGTGGATCGACCGTGCCGACGACGAGAGCGGCACGGCCCAGGCCGTCGGCGGCGGCGCTGCGGCTTTCCTGGATGTGATCGAGCGCCGCATCAAGCCGGAAGTCGAGCGTCGCGCACGCATCGATACGCGGCAGCAGGCGCTGTGGGGCCATTCGCTGGGCGGGTTGTTCGTGCTCAACGCGCTGTACACGCGACCTGCCGCGTTCCAGTCCTATCTGGCAGCCAGTCCGTCGCTGTGGTGGAGCCAGGGCGCGGCGCTGGGTGATCCGGAGCAGCAGTTCGTGCAGAACGTGCACGGCCAGCCGGCCAAGCTCTGGCTGATGCTGGGCGGCGCCGAGCGCGTCGGTGATCGCGGCAAGCGCGATATGAGCAACCCGCGCGTGGTTGCGCACCTGCGCCGGATCAGTGGCGCCACCCCGGATGCGGCGATGCAGTTGTCCGAGCGGCTGGGCAAGGTGCCGGGCCTGAGCGTGCAGTACCGCGAGTTCGATGGCCTCGGCCACGGCCCGATGCTGCCCGCGTCGTTCCATGCCGCGCTGCATGAGTTGTACGGCGTGACCGACCGCAGCGCCGGCGATGGCGCGCCCAATGGCGGGGACAGCGCCGCCGAATGAATGCCTTCGCGCGCCATGCCGTGCGACCCCACTACCCAGGCGAGGCTGCCGGCGTGCAGCGGCCCAGGCAACCGATGAATCCCGCGCCACGTGGCGCGGCCTACGTGTGCAAGGAGCCTGCCATGTCGTTCCGTCCGTCTTTCCGTCTCACCTCTCTCGCCGCCGGCCTTTTGCTCGCGGTGACCGCCACCGCGCAGCCGGTGTTCGATCAGCCGGCCAACGCCACCTTCAAGGGTGAGGTCGTCTCGCGCGGTGAGAACGTGGTTCCCGGCAGCACCGCCGACGTGGTCGGCCGTGGCTTCGTGCCGGGCCAGAAGGTCAGCCTGCTGCGTGGCGACAGCGTGCTCAACGCACAGCCGGTGGTGGTCGATGCCGATGGCAACTTCAAGACCCAGCTGAGCATTCCGACCGACGCGGTGCCGGGCACCCACCCGGTGGTGGTGCGCGCCAGCCAGCCGGCTGCAGCCACCGTGCTGAAGCTGCGCGTGTCGCCGCAGCTGCCGCTGTCCGGCCAGGCGCAGTTCGCCACCCAGTCCAACAAGCTGGTGCCGGGGCTGTATCAGTCCGCTTACAGCGCCGCCAGCAATGCCGTGTTCGTGACCTCGGCGGTGGGCCGTCCGCCGGTGACCCAGTCGCAGCTGCTGAAGCTGGATCCGAAGTCGCTGAAGGTGATCAAGGCGATCACCCCGGCGCAGGTGCCGGGCAGCACCAACGGCGCGGTCTATGCGGTCTACGGTGTGGGCGTGGATGACGCCAATGGCAATGTCTGGGTCACCAATACCCGGCAGAACTCGATTGCGGTCTACCGCCAGAAGGACCTCTCGCTGGTCCACCAGTTCCCCGTCGACACCGTGCCGCATGCGCGCGACGTGGTGGTCGACGGCACCCACGGCAAGGTGTTCGCCTCGGCCACGGGTGAAGACCACCTGTCGGTGTTCGATGCGAAGACGTTCAAGGAACTGCCGCAGGTGACGCTGGAGTCCGGCGTGGATGATGGCAAGTTCACCCCGATGAGCCTGGTGCTGGACGAGAAGGGCGGCAAGCTGTTCACCGTCAGCATCGGCACGCCGGAAGCGGCGGTGATCGATGTGGCCAGCGGCAAGGTCGACAAGGTCATCGACCTGGGCAATTCGATCAGCGCCTCTGGCGTGGCCTTCGACGCAGCACGCAACCGCCTGTACGTGGCCTCGCAGGGCACCGACAACCTGCTGATCGTCGATGTGGCTTCCGGCAAGGTGCTGCATGACGTGCCGGTCGGCGCCGGCGCGCTGAACGTCGCCTTCGATGATGCCTCCGGCCTGGCCTATGTCAGCAACCGTGGCGCCGGTACGATCACTGTGGTGAACGGCGACGGCAAGGTGGTGGCCAACCTCGATGGCGGCACCCTTCCGAACCATGTGCGTGCCGACGGCAAGGGCAACGTGTTCGCGGTGAACAAGTCACGTGGCGCCGAAGATCCGAAGGGTGATCGCATCACCCGCATCACCCCGAAGCAGTAAGTCACAGGGCAGGGCGGCGTGCGCGTCGCCCTGCCAGCAAGGAGAACGTCCATGAACATCGCGTCCCGTCTGCGCCCGTGTGCGCTTCCGTTGGCTGTTTCGCTGGCGCTGGCCGCCTGCAGTGGCTCGTCAACGCCGTCTGATGGCCACAAGACTGCCGAGCCGCCTGCCGCAACAGCTGCTGCCGAAACCGCGTTGCCGGCAGGCTGGCAGCGCGTGGCCGGTGCCGAGATGCCAGCGGTGCATGAACAGAGGGCCGTGCTGCCGGCCAAAGTGCATTCCGATGACGGTGCTGACATTGAAGTGTCCGACACCAGCCGGATCATTGCCGGTGGTGACGACGTCATCGCGGTGATCGAGGCGCTGGGACTGGGCAAGCAGGTATTCGCTGCGCCAACCAACACCACCACCCAGGCCGGCCTGGCTGCCCCGCACCAGTTCCTGTTCAACCGCACCACGGGCGTGGAAGGCGTGCTGAGCCTGCAGGGCTCGCTGTTCCTCGGCAACAGCCTGCGCCGCCACACCGAGCTGGCGAAAAAGCTGCGCGAGGTGGGCGAGCCGGCGGTGGTCATCGATGACCTGCAGCCGGCGCCGGACAAGGTGCGCAAGGTCGCTGCGGCACTAGGGCTGGCCGAAGCGGGGCAAACACTGGCCACGCAGGTGCAGCGCCAGCTCGACGAGGCTGCAGCGATTGGCAAGGGCCTGGGCCATGCGCCACGACTGATCCACGTATCGGCGACCGGCGCTGGCGGCTCGCCCACCGTTGCGGGTGCCGACAGCGCCTCGGCGCAGCTGATCGCCCTGGCCGGCGGCATCAACATCGGCACCGAGGCCGGGGTGAAGAACTACTCGCAGCTGAGCAACGAGGGCGTGGTCGCGGCGGCACCGGAAGTGATCCTGGTGACCGAGCACGACCTGCAGCTGTTCGGCGGTGCCGATGGCCTGTGGAAGGCGTACCCGACGCTGAAGCAGACCCCGGCCGGGCAGGCCAACCGGGTCTGGGTGATGCCGGATGTGCAGCTGAAGTACACCAGCGTGGGTTCTGGTGCGGGCGCGCTGGCGCTGGCCAAGGCCCTGGCAGCGTTGCCGAAGGCATGAGTCCGGCGGATCGGCGCCGCCGTCGCGGGCGGGCGATGTTGATGGTGGCCTTGCTGGCACTGCTGGGAGCGGTGCTGGCGTCGTTCGCCGTGGGCCCGCTGCGGTTGCCACCGCTGGAGGTGATGCAGGCGCTGGCGGTGAAGCTGGGCCTGCTTGATCCGCAGGCGGTCAGCAGCCGCGATCTGGCGGTGGTCTGGCAGCTGCGTATTCCGCGTGCCCTGTTGGGCGCGATGGTCGGTGCGTCGTTGGCGATGGCCGGTGCCAGCCTGCAGGGCCTGTTCGGCAATCCGTTGGCCGACCCCGGCATCGTCGGTGTCAGCCAGGGTGCTGCGCTGGGTGCAGTGGCTGCCATTGTTCTCGGCGCTGCCGGTGCCGCCGGTTGGCTGGTGCCGGTTGCCGCCTTCGTCGGTGGCGCCCTGGCCATCGGCCTGACCTATGCGCTGGCGCGGCCGGGCAAGGGCAGTGGCAATGCGACGCTGCTGCTGGTCGGTATCGCGATGGCGGCGTTCTGTTCGGCGCTGATCGGTTTTCTCACCTATATCGCAAGCGAAAGCGAACTGCAGTCGCTGGTGTTCTGGCAGATGGGCTCGCTGGCACGTGCCAACTGGGCCGATGTGGTGGCGGTGGTGCCGCTGTTTGCGATTGGCGTGTTCGCATTGCAACGATTGGCAACGCCGCTGGACATGCTGGCGCTGGGCGAGCGCCAGGCCCAGCATCTGGGGCTGGATGTGACCCGCACGCGGCGCCGACTGGTGGCGTTCAGCGCGCTGCTGGTGGGGGCGGCGGTGGCGTTTGCGGGCTCGATCAGCTTCGTCGGCCTGGTGGTGCCGCACGTGGCGCGCCTGCTGGTGGGTCCCGGCCATCGCTGGTTGCTGCCGTTGTCCGGCCTGCTGGGTGCAGTGCTGATCGTAGTGGCGGATACCGCGGCGCGCACGCTGGATCCACCCGCTGAGATTCCGCTGGGCCTGTTCTCGGCGGCGCTGGGTGCGCCGTTCTTCCTCTGGCTGGTGCTGCAGCAGCGCCGCAAGGCGGTGCCATGAGTGTGCTGTTGAAGCTGCACGAGGTGGTGGTGCGCCGCCAGCAACGCGAGATCCTGCACGGCATTTCCTTGGCGTTCGAACCGGGTACGGTGACCGCGCTGGTGGGCCCGAACGGTGCGGGCAAGTCCACGCTGTTGGCGGTCGCGGCCGGCGACCTGCGCGCCGATGCGGGCGAGGTGAGCCTGTTGGGCAGGCCGCTGGCCAGCTACAAGGCAGGGCCGCTGGCGCGCGAGCGCGCGGTAATGCCGCAGGAGCACGGCGTGCGCTTTGCCTTCAGCGTGGAAGAAGTGGTGGCGATGGGACGGTTGCCGCATCCGCCGGATCCGCGTGTGGACGACGCGCAGGTGGAAGCTGCCATCGATGCCGCCGAACTGCAGGCCCTGCGCCTGCGCGAGGTGCAGCAGCTGTCCGGTGGTGAGTCCGCCCGGACCACGTTCGCGCGCGTGCTGGCACAGGACACGCCATTGCTGCTGCTGGATGAGCCCACTGCTGCGCTGGATCTGCGCCATCAGGAGCGCACGCTGCGCAGTGTGCGTGCCTGTGCCGAAGCCGGTGCGTGCGTGATCGTGGTCCTGCACGACCTCAATCTGGCCGCAGGCTATGCCGACCGCATCGTGCTGCTGGAGCAGGGCACGGTGGCGGCCGATGGCACGCCATTGCAGGTGCTCACCGAAGACAACCTGCAGCGCGTGTACCAGCAGGATGTAGTGGTGCTGGAGCATCCGCGTCGTGGGGTGCCGCTGGTGGTGGTGACCTGAGCGAAGGTCCACCAGGTTGCTCCGGGTATCATGGAGGCTTCGTTTTCTTCAATGGACTGATGCCATGTTCCGCACCGTTACCCGCAGCGTGCTGCTTGCCGCGATGATTGCTTCCGTTTGCGCAGCCCATGCAGCGTCGACCTCCCAGGTTTCGCTGACCAACGCGGCCGAGAATGCCTCGCTGATCGAAACCCGGCATTCCAGTGGCGACGGTGCCGCAGTGACGTCGATGAAGACGCAGTACTTCGCCAACGAGGAAATGTCCGTGAGCTGGGACGACCAGCAGGTGCTGGTGCTGTGCAGTGAAGCGGCGTACCTGCAGATTCCTGCCGCCAAGCTCAAGGCCGGAGCGCTGACTACCGAGCAGCGGCAGATGATCGTCTATCAGGCACTGATGTTCGGCTTGGGGGCTGTCGCGGGCGTTGTCGGGCCGGCAGGCGAGGTGGTGACCGTGGCGGATGACGGTAGCGAGACCCGCAGTGTTGGCGAGAACAGCTGGGCATACGGTATCGAGCGCTACGACGTGATCAGTCAGCGGCTGCCGGATGGTGCTCTTCGGGTCCGGACCCGTAAGACGGAAACCGTGAATACCACGCCGCCGGCGGGCCCGGACGACACATTCAGCACCGAAGATGATCAGGCGGCACGCCTGTCCGAGCTGGCGCCGGTGGGGAGCTGGGTCGAGGTCGTGATTCATGGTGGCCCACGGCTGCCGCACGTGGACCCGGCGATTTCGTTGAAGGGCTGGATGTCGATGGGGGATGACCAGCCTGCAACAGTGGCCGAGGCGCGCAAGCTGCACGGCTGCAAGTGAGGGCTGCCAGGGGTCAGATCCCTTTGCCAGGGGCAAAGGGATCTGACCCCGATCTTTGCTGGTCTCATCGTTCTATTTATGTTTGCAATATTCACTTGCGCGCCAGATTGGTAGGTCTAGAATGCGCCCCATGAACCGGATGCCGCTCCTGAAGTTTTTCACCCTGACCCGCGCAAGTGCGGAACGGGCGTGTCTGCCTGGAGCTCCACAGGGCCGCTGAAGCGGCTATCGGTGGATCATCCACAGAGCGCCCTCCGGGGCGCTCTTTTCGTTTCTGCAGTTTCATTTCCGCTAACCCGATGTACCGCAAGGAGAACGTGCCATGCACCAGATCGCCGAGACCGAACGCTAGCCGCGCACCCTGTCGCCAACCGGGGTGCGCGGCCCCCGAAGTTGGCTTTGCAGGAACCTTTCTCATGAACACCCAAGTCCTTTCCCGCCGCCGCAACCTTGGCATCATTGCCCACATCGATGCCGGCAAGACCACGCTGACCGAACGGCTGCTGTGGAAAAGCGGCGAAATCCATCGCGTCGGCGAAGTGCACGACGGCAATGCGACGACCGACTTCTCGGCGATCGAGCGCGAACGTGGCATCACCATTGGCGCGGCCGCCGTGCAGGCGCAGTGGGCACCGCGCGACCTGCCGGCGCATCGATTGACCCTGATCGATACTCCCGGCCACATCGATTTCGCCATCGAAGTCGAACGTTCACTGCGCGTGCTCGACGGTGCCGTGGCCGTCTTCTCGGCCGTGGACGGCGTGCAGCCGCAGTCCGAGACGGTGTGGCGCCAGGCGCGTCGCCATCACGTGCCGCTGATCGCTTTCGTCAACAAGATGGACCGCGTAGGCGCTTCGTTTGAGCGCGTGCTGGAGCAGCTGCAGGACAAGCTGCGCGCGCGGCCGTGGGCGCTGGGCGTGCCGTTGGGCAGCGAAAGCGGCTTCAATGGCTGGGTCGATCTGGTCGATGAGCGCGTGCTGCAGTGGCAGGAGGGCGGCGCAACCACGGTGACCCCGTGGGACGAAGCGGCGCGCGCCCAATGGCAGGCCCAGCGCGATGCGCTGGTCGAAGCTGTGGCCGATCATGACGAAGAACTGGCCGATGCCTGGCTGGAAGGTCGCGTGATTGGTGCCGATATGCTGCGCGCGGCGATCCGGCGGGCGACGCTGGCAGGTGCAGGCGTGCCTGTGCTGGCCGGTGCTGCGTTCAAGGACAAGGGCATCGAGACCCTGCTGGATGCCGTGGTCGATTACCTGCCGTCGCCGCTGGATCGCCCTGCTGTCAGCGCCGAAAGCGATGAGGGCGAGGTGATGCTGCCGCCGGATCCGGACGGTCCACTGGCAGGCCTGCTGTTCAAGATCACCCATCAGCAGCACGGCGCGCTGAGCTTCGTGCGGCTGTACTCGGGCACCTTGAAGGTGGGCGACGCGGTGGCCAGTTCGCAGCATCCGCAAGGGCGGCGTGTCAGTCGCCTGGTGCGGGTGCAGGCCGACCAGACCCATGACATCGAGCAGGCCGTGGCCGGTGACATTGTCGCGGTACTGGGCTGGAAGGATGCGGTCAGTGGCGAGACGCTGAGCAGCCGTGCGCAGCCGCTGCGCCTGGAGAACATCCAGGCCCAGGCGCCGGTGCTGGCCTGGCGGTTGGAGCCGGCGCGTGCGGCGGACCTGATCCGGATGGCGCAGGGCCTCGCCAGCCTGGCCCAGGAAGACCCCTCGTTCCGTGTGGAAACGGACCGGGAAACGGGTGAAACCCTGGTCTGGGGCATGGGCGAGCTGCACTTGGAAGTGATGGTCGAGCGCCTGCGCAGCGAATGGAAGGTCGACGTGGCCGTAGGTGCGCCACGCGTGGCCTACCATGAGACGCCGATGCGCCCGATGACCGGTGTCGTCGGGCGGCTGGTCAAGCAGACCGGTGGCCAGGGCCAGTTCGCGCACGTGGTGCTGGATGTGACGCCGCGCGACGACGATCTTGTCGTGTTCAACGACCGCATCGTCGGTGGCGTGGTGCCGCGCAGCTTCATCGCGGCGGTGGAAAAGGGCGTGCGTGCTGCGCTGTCGGAAGGTCCGCAGGGACATCCGGTGGTCGGCATCGAGGTCAGTCTTGTCGATGGCCAGACCCATGCCAAGGACTCTTCGGAGATGGCATTCCATCGCGCAGGCGCCGAGGCGATCAAGGCGGCGCTGGCCGAGGGTGGCACGCAGCTGCTGGAGCCGGTGATGGCGGTGACGGTGCATTCGCCGTCGGCGTCGGTGGGTGATGTGGTCGGCGACCTCAACCGGCGCCATGGCCGCATCGCCCGCATCGAGGACCAGGACGGTCGTGCCGAGGTCAGTGGTTTCGCGCCACTGGCGCAGTTGGTGGGTTACACCACCTCGCTGCGCTCGCTCAGCCAGGGGCGGGCCAGCAGTGAGGCGCAGCTGCACGGCTATGAGCCAGTACGCGCGGCATAGGCAAGGTGAGGGGAGCCCGTTCGCGGGCTCCCTCTTTGCATTGCGGTGGGTTCCGTATCCACACCATGCGTGGATGAGGCCGCATCGGTGCGCGAACGTTTGCATTGCGCTGCAACAAATTCGCAGAAAAAGCTGGATTAAAGTGATGCCTCACGATAAATTGCGCACCCCCCGTTGCTCGCCGCCGCCCGCACCCCTCTCATGCGTGATGACAAAGACCCCGGAACCTTGGAGCTGACCCTGCCGCGCAAGCGCGGTCGTCCGCCCAAGTTCGGGTACGCGATGAGCGATGCGCAGCGGGCGGCGCGCTATCGTGCGCGCAGGGCAGGGCAGGCCAATCATGCCGACGTGCGTTCCTGCAGCGACATGGTGCTGCTGGACAAGATCCGTGCGGCGGTCAGTGCCCGCGACACCGAGCTGGCCGGTTTCCTGGTCCACGTACTCTGGCAGCGCTACCCCCTGCAGCTGAAATAGTTCGCCGGTGGGGTGGCCGTTGTCATCGAGCTTGTTGATAATGCGGGATTCAGGTTGTTCCCGCTGGCGTGCCCGGGATGGCAGGCGCGCATGATCGAACGGTTCCCAACATGACCACCACCAGCGACACCACCACCGAAGCGGCGCCGAGCGGCGCCCCCCTGTTCTATACCCGCCCGGTGCCGCTGCAGGCCGATGTGCATGCCGATCTGCGCATCCTGCCGGGCAAGCTGGAGTTCGCCGCCGGCAACAATGCCATTCCGCTGGTGCTGGGCGAGTTCTCGCTGGCCCTGCACCACTTCCCGATCCTGTTTGCCGGCCCGAGCGCGGTTCCGATGGCTGCCGTGGGCGTGTCCGACCAGAACCTGTTCATCAAGGATGGCCTGTGGGAAGACGAGGCCTATATTCCCGCCTACCTGCGCCGCCACCCCTTCATCTTCATCGACACCGGTGCGGAGAATGATTTCCTGCTGGGCATCGACGAAGAGAGCCCGCGCGTGGTCAAGGGGGGCGAGGAAGGCCAGCCGCTGTTCGTTGACGGCAAGGCCACCGAGATGGTGCAGCAGGCCCTGGAATTCTGCGGCCAGTACACCCGCGAACACGAACAGACCCAGGCTTTCTCCAAGGCCCTGGTCGACAACGGCCTGCTGGTGGAGCGCAACGCCACCGTGCGTATCCCGGATGGCCGGGAGTTCAACCTCAACGGCTTCCTGGTCGTGGACGTCGAGAAGTTCGTCGCGCTGCCGGAAGCAACCGTGGTCGAGTGGCACCGCAGTGGCTGGCTGGCACTGATCCACCAGCACCTGATGTCGCTGGGTCGCTTCAATGACCTGACCCGTCGCCAGGTCGAGCGCCTGGCCGCGTGATCAAGGGGGTGGGCAGGGTTCCCGCGACGCGGGCGCCCTGTCCGGCCTGCAGTACGCCCAGCAGGCGCCGTGCGTCGGTCCAGTCCGGCGTGGCGTCCTGCGCCAGATCGACCAGCTCGGCCGCGATTGCGGCGTGCTCGCATTGACCCAGCATCTGTAGCGCGCCCTGCAATCGGTGCGCGTGATAACCGAGCGCCGATGCGTCTGCATGATCGACAATCCGCTCGATCCTGCCGAGTTCATCGCAGATGTCGGCGCTGTAGGCCGCGTCCATTTCAGTCGCCGGCTCAAGTGCGTCCACGCTCTCCGGCGCCGGAATGCCCAGCGCAGCGAGCAGTTCGGCGGCGCGCAACGGCTTGGCCAGCACCGCATCGAAACCCGAGCGACGGCAACGTGCGTGGTGACCTCGCCCGGTGCGGGCGGACAAGGCGATCAGGCGGAGCGGATGCCCGTTACGGGCGCGCAGTTCGCGTGCCAATGCGTAGCCATCGATGCCACGCAGCCCGATGTCGATCAACGCGGCAGGGCGGGGGTGGCGTATCTGTTCGGCCAGCGCGCTGGCCGCATCTTCCAGGGCACATACCTCGGCGCCCCAGCGCCGCAACTGTTCAGCAATGACGTGGCGATTGAGTGCGTGGTCCTCCACCAGCAGCAGTTGCAGCCCGGCCAGTGGCGTGCCCTCCACGGGCATGTCCCGGACACTCTCGGCAGAGTCAGCTGCGCACACCGGCAGGCGCAGGATGAAGCGGCTGCCGCGACCGAGGACGCTGTGCACGGTCAGATCGCCTCCCATCGCACGCGCCAGCTCGCGTGCAATGGAAAGCCCGAGGCCACTACCGCCACGCTGCTGCCCATCGCTGCCTTGACGGAAAGGCTGGAACAGTTCGGCTACCTGTGCTGGCGCGATCCCGATCCCGCTGTCGATCACCTCCATCAGCAGCTCCTGCGGCCGCGCTGCTGGAAGCAGTTGCAGGCGCAGCTCGATGCCGCCGATATCACTGAACTTCACCGCATTGGCCAGCAGATTGCTGGCAATCTGGCGTAGCGCATCACTGTCTACCAGAATGATCGGCGAAGGTTCGGCCGGGGCATCAAGATGCAGTTGCAGCCCTTTCCGTTGCGCCTGTGGCCGAATGGCCTCCAGTGCCTGCCGGCAAAGCTGGGTCGCATCACAGGCTTGTGCATGCGGCCTGAAAGAGCCGCTGGCGAGACGCGAAAAATCCAGTGCGCGATTCAACAGGCCGCGCAGGGATTGGCTGGCGCTGCTGGCAGCGGCGAGCAGATCGCGCTCGCCTTTCGGCAGTGCCGATTGTCCAAGCAGCTCGATCGAGGCCAGTACGGCCTGCGCAGAATTGCGCATCTCGTGACTGATCATCCCGATGGCCTGCGCGCTGCGGCGGTCGCCCCGTACCCGCAGGTGACGGGTCATGGGCCACAGCAGCAGGGCGACCAGCAGAGGGGCCAGCAACAGCCAGCCGCGCGGGGGCGAGGCCTGCATCCAGTCCAGTGCGTTTCCCGCCGCTGCTGGCAGGGTCTGGCCTGCCCACAGGTGGAGCAGGCTCGCATGCTCCTCGAGTGTGATCTCCCGCAATGCCTGTCCGATGCGTTCAAGCAGCTGCTGGTCTTCCTGGCGGACGAGCAGGTAGAGGTCGGTGGAGAAGTCGCTGTCGAATGGCTGCAGGCGCAGGCTGCCGTTGAAATGGCGTCGAACCAGCGGGCGCAGCGTGGATTCCAGGCCAATCGCCACGTCGGCCACGCCGGATTGCACTGCCGCCAATGCTGCGTACCGATCAGGCAGGGGCTGCAGCCGGATCTGAGGGTGATGCGCGCGCAGCCAGCCGGCGTAGGGCCCGCCTTCAACCACGGCTACGACCCGGCCGTCGAGCTCGCGTATCTCCCGTGGCAGCCATTCGCCGGCGCGCCCTGCCAGCAGAGTGGCGCCACCCCGGAAGCGGCTGGACGCGGCAAGGTCGGGGCAGGGTAGCTTCTGGTGTCTCGCACCGCCAAACACCATGACCAGGTCGGCCTCGTGATGGCACACAGCGAGGATTGATGCGGCGGTCGTCGGGTAGGGCTGTTCCAGGAAGCTGAGTTGGGCGTGACGCGCCACCAGGTTGGCGTAGCCATGGGCGAGCGTCGGCGGTGATGACGGATCGGCCATCGCCGCGGGCGCGGGGCGTAGGGACGGGGCGGTGGAGACCCGCACGCTGCTGCCCGGCAGCCAGCGTGGTGACCGGATATCTTCCGCCGACGCAGCGGGAAGGAGAAGCAGCACCAGCAACCCGAGGATCAGCAGGCACGGGCGCAATGGCGCATGGCGCCTCACGGAGACTCCAGCCGTTCACGCAGCGCATAGATCTCCACATCGCTGCGCAATCCCAGCTTGCGCAGCACCGCGACCTTCTGTGTGCTGACGGTCTTGATGCTGCGGTGCCGGCGCAGCGCGATCTCCGATACGGTCAGGCCTTCCAGCAGCAGCTCCAGTACCTCCCGCTCGTTGCGGCTGAGCTCGCCACGATCACCGGCCAGCCTGACGTCCGGCGGAATCCGGATCAGGCCCTGGAAGACGCGCACGATGGCGTCGGACAATGCCGCAAGGGGTTCGGCCTTGCTGACGAACCCACCGAGTCCGGCATCGATCAGGCTGTTGAGATTCGTGGTGGGAGAGAGCGTGGCGAAGGCCAGCATTGGTGTTCGCGGGAATTCGCGGCAGAGCAGCGTAACCAGCTCGATGCCGCCCAGGTCGCCACGGGCGAGCGTGAGATCGATGATGGCCACATCCACGGGCAAGCGGTGCAGGCTCTCGATCAGCGCACCGCTGCAACCATGGCTGGCGACGATGTCGAACCGGAGATCGCCTGACAGGTGCAGGGCGGTGCCGCGACGGACGACTTCATGATCGTCCAGGAGCGCCAGGCGAAGCCGGCGCGGTGCAGGAAATCCATTCATGCGCGGGAGGTGATCAGCGCCCATGGGCGTGGCCGCCATTCTGGCGCCGCTGTCGCGTCGAACATCGAATTTGTTGCGTTTTTACGACTATTCCTAAAGATCGATGTATGAGCTCCATCGATAAGAGCTGATCCATGGGCTGGACGTATCGTCAGGTTGAAAGCCGTGTGGACGCAGTGTCCTGGCGCGCTCTCGCTGGGTACAGGTGGCCTGGGTTGCAGGGCTGCCGGCACCCTACGAGGGGGGGGGGCATTAATGTGACGCGTCACGCCGAAGTGCCTGGTCACCCGCGAGCCGAATGGTGGGCGGTTGGCGATCTATCGCACCGACTGAGGTACGCGCCTGAGCCTGCCGGTGTCGTAGCCCATGGCCGCGATGCGCTCCACGGCGTGCTGGTAGTCGCTGTCCGATACGTGCGGGGTACGCGCCATGTACCAGACATAGTCGCGCTTGCTGCGTGCGACGATGGTCTGGCCATAGTCGTCGTCCAGCCAGGCAATCACATACTCAGCCTGGATCGGCCAGACGAACTGCATGCCCCAGATCGCGCCATTGCCGTTCTTCTCCACCCGGCCAACCGGGTGCATCGACTTCTGCGGGGCGTCGAAACTGCCCTTGCGATAGGTGAAGGTCGTCTGGATGCGCCCGTCCGGCCGCAGCGCATAGCTCTCCACCGCGTCGAAGGCCTCGCGCTCCGGCCATGAGGGTATGTGGGCGATCACATACCAGTCGCCCATGAAGCGCGGCACGTCCACCGAGGGCGGGCGGGGCAGGGGACGGGTATCGCTGGAACTGCAGCCGGAACCGAACAGGCTCAAGGCCAGCAGGGGAAGCAGGGAGCGCATGCGCATGACACACCTCAACGGGGACGGAACAGGTAGTGGGCAACCAGCCACTGCTGGCCATCGTCGTAGCCGAACAGCTCGGCGCAGGCCATCCAGAACATGCGCCAGCGCTGCCACCAGATCTTCGCCGCCGCCTGGCCGTAGGTTGCGACCAGAACCGGCATCACCGCCTCGCGGGCCGCATCCTGGTTGGCCAGCCAATGGTCGGCGGTGCGCTGGTAGTGGGTGCCGTCCAGCAGCCAGCGCTGATCGAGTCGCAGGTCGCGCTGGAAATGCAGCAGGGTGTCAGCGGCCGGCATCAGGCCGCCGGTGAAGAAGTGGCGCCCCATCCAGTTGTCGCCGCCCTCGGTCTCGAACGGGTACATCAACGTGCGATGGGCGAAGATGTGCACGAACAGCGCACCGTCGGGCTTCAGCCACTGCGCGATGTGCGCCAGCAGTCGCTGGTAGTTGCGCACATGCTCGAACATTTCCACCGAGACACAGCGATCGAAGCGTGCCGTGGGCAGCTCAAGCTGGTTGACGTCGCGGGTCAGTACCTCGACGTTGTGCAGGCCCCTGGCCTGGCATTGCGCCATGATGTGCTGGCGCTGGCTGTGCGAGTTGGACACCGCAGTGATGTTGGCCTGCCGATAGCGTTCGGCCATCCACAGGGTCAGCGAACCCCAGCCACAGCCCAGTTCGAGAATCTGCTGGCCGTCGGCAAGTCCGGCACGCTGGCCATACAGTTCCAGCATCGCCTCCTCGGCCTGGTCCAGCGTTTCGCGCCCGGTGGGGTAGTAGCAGCTGCTGTACTTCAGCCGCTTGCCCAGGCAGGCCTGGAAGAATGCCGCGGGAACTTCGTAGTGTTGGCGGTTGGCCGCGTCGGTATGCAATGCGAGCGGACTGTCGGTCAGTTCTGCGATGCGACGGCTGAAGCGCGCGGACTGTGCCTCGATACCTCCCGCCGATTCCTCATGCAGGCGTTGCGCGCACAGGCGCCGGATGCCGGCACGCAGCGCCGCATCGGGAACCAGCCCGCGTTCGGCCCAGGCGATCAGCCCGGTTTCCGCATCTTCGGCCGGATTCAGTGACGGGATCGCGCTCATGCGGAATGCTCCTTGGAAGAACGGGGGAACCAGGGAAAGAACATAGGCGTGCTGCGCTGGTAGGCACGGTAGTCGTCGCCTCGGCTGCGCAACGCCTGCTTCTCGGTGAAGGGGATGCCGCTGAGATAGCGCAGGAACAGATACATCAGCAGCGGCCCGGCCCACGCCAGCCACCACAGGGGGGAGCCGACGGCAAGCAGCACATAGGTGAACCAGTGCAGCCACTCGAAGAAGTAGTTGGGGTGGCGTGAATAACGCCAGAGCCCTTCGCGGCAAGTGCGGCCCTTGTTCGCCGGGTCGGCGCGGAAACGCGCGAGTTGGCGGTCGGCCAGGCTCTCGCCGCCGACGCTCAGCAGCCAGGCCAGGGCTGCGGCGACTGTCCACGGTGTCAGGCCAGCATGGGGATTGGCTGCCACCGCAACGAAGGGCAGGGCGAACAGCACGACCAGCAGCGCCTGCGCCATGAAGAAGCCAAAGATCTTGCCCTGGTGGCTCTGCCAGTGTTCGCGCAGATAGCGGTAGCGCCCGTCTTCGGGTTCACTACGGACCCGGCGCCACAGGTGCAGCGCCAACCGGCTGCCCCACAGGCCGCCGAGCAGGCCCAACGCAACCCGAGGCAACATCGCGCCATCGCCGAGCAGCGCCAGCAGCAGGGCCGAGGCACCCACGCCCTTGGCCCAGAGCACGTCGACAACGCCGATGTTCTGGTGGCGGCGCTGCCAGGCCCAGCCCCAGCTCATCACCAGCACGGCATACAGCAGCACCCACAGCAGATTGATCATGACGATGCTCCGGCCAGGGAGGGCGGGGTGGTGCGAGAGCCGCGACGAGCGGTGACGCACAGCAGCGAAAGCGCGATGCTCCAGCCCGCACCCAACACCAGCAGGCCCTGCCACGTGGGTGTGGCGAAACGGACCGCATCGAAACCGCGCGCTGCGGAGAGATAGGCCAGCGGTGCCAACAGCAGGCCGAACAGAGCCGGCAAGGCCGGGTGGCGCAGCAGGAAGCGCATCGAGGTGGTCAACGTCATCGCGAACGCGGCCCACAGCGCCATGATCCAGGGAGGCGGCACCCAGCCCAGCGGGGCGGCGGCGTAGCGCACGGTGCCGCTGGCGGCAGCACTGGCGTCGACCAGCCATGCGCAGGCAAGTGCCAACACCATCAACCGAAGATCCAGCCGTGGTTGCGGCGACGTCAGCAGCTGGCTGCCGATGTAGAGAGAGGCTGCCAGCAACGCCGGCCACTGCCAGCCGCGCCCGGCGCCGGCCACGGCGCACACCCAGACCAGCTGGTTGCCAAGCAGATTGGGCCAGAATCTGCGCATCTCAGCTGCCTTGGCCCGATGAGGCGCCCGGGCGATGCCCCGGGCGCGCCATCAGCAGATGGGAGACCCCGATCGAGCGCTCCAGGAAGCCGCCCTCGCAGTAGGCCAGGTAGAACTCCCACAGGCGGCAGAAGCGCGTATCGAAGCCTTGCGCCTGCACGTCGGGCAACCGGTCGAGGAAGCGCTGGCGCCAGGCGCGCAGGGTCAGCGCGTAGGAGTGGCCGAAGTCCTGCTGGGCGATCAGCTGCAGGTCGCTGGACCGCGTTTTGGCGGCCATGATCGCGTTGATCGACGGAATGAAGCTGCCGGGGAACACATAGCGCTTGATGTAGTCGACGCTGCGCCGGGCCTGCTCGTAGCGATGGTCCTCGATGGTGATGGCCTGCAGCAGGGCAACGCCATCAGGCTTGAGCAGGCGCTGCAGCGTGCCCATGTAGGTGTCCAGGTATTCCGCGCCGATGGCTTCGATCATCTCGATCGACACCAGCTTGTCGAACTGGCCCTGCAGGTCGCGGTAGTCCTGCATCAGCAGCGTGACCTGGTCCTGCTGGCCCGCTGCCTGCACGCGCTGGGCAGCCAGCGCGTGCTGCTCGGCGGAGATGGTGGTCGTGGTGACGTGGCAGCCGTAGTGCTGCGCGGCGTGCAGCGCAAAACCACCCCAGCCGGTGCCGATCTCCACCACGCGATCGCCCGGCTTGAGCTGGAGCTGCTGGCAGATGCGGTCCAGCTTGCGCCGGGAGGCGGATTCCAGCGACTCGTCTTCTGTGTCGAACAGGGCTGAGGAATACATCAGGTCCGGCGACAGGAACAGGGCAAAGAAGTCGTTGCCAAGGTCGTAGTGCGCGGCAATGTTGCGGCGGCTGCCTTCACGGCTGTTGCGGCGCAGGCGGTTCCAGCCGCGCAGCAGCCAGCCACCCACGCGGGCCGGGCCGCGCTCCATGCCGTCGAGCAGGTCGCGATTGCGCACCAGCAGCCGGATCAGCGCCACCAGGTCATCGCAGTGCCATTCGCCCTGGATGTAGCTTTCACCTGCGCCCACGCTACCTTGCGCTGCAACCTTGCGGTAGAACGCCGGGTCATCGATGGTGACGGTCACCTGCAGTTCGCCATGGGCTTCGCCCAGCCAGACTTTGCCGAGTGCATCACGCACGCACAGGCGGCCGTCGCGCATGGGGGCAAGCTGTTCCAGCAGGCGGCGGCGCAGGAAGGCATCCAAGGCGCCGGGACGCGGCAGGGCGACCAGGGGAGTCATCGAGTTCATCGCGGTTTCTCGGCAAGGGCAGGGTGGTCATGCACGGGGTTGCGCTTCAGCCACAGCCGCAGCGCGTGCCAGTGGATGGCGGCCATCACCTGCATGGTCATCAAGGGATAGCAGGCCAGGACCCGGGCCAGCCCGCGGCCATCCAGCGCGTGCCGCTGCATGGTCTGGGTGGCATCAAACTGGCGAACGCCTTGGCGCCAGACCTGCATGTGCACGCGCAGATCATCCTCCGGGCAGTTGAATCGCCAGTCGTAGTGGCAATCCATCGGCATGAACGGTGAGACATGGAAGCGCTTGTCGAACCGCCAGCGCAGCGAGGCGCCTTCGTGGGTGGCCGTGGCGACTGGCAGCACATAGGCGTGCCGTTCCTTCCAGGGCGTATTGGTGATCTCGGCGACGATGCAGTCCAGGGCGCTGCCATCGGACTGGTAGCAGTAGTAGAAGCTGACCGGGTTGAATACGTGCCCGGCGAAGCGAAGATGGGTGAGCAGGCGTACCGGGCCGGTAGGCCGATAGCCCAGGGTGGCCGCGGCACGGTCGCGCACCGCATCGGCCAGTGGTTGTGCGGGATTGCCGAAGTAGTCGCTGCGGCGGAACTCGGCCAGGTTGCGGCGATTGACCGACCACAGCCAGCGCCCGGCGAACACGGTCTCCAGCTCGTCCAGATCGAGCAGCAGCTGCGCGATCGGATAGCGGAATGCGTGGGGCTGCGGATGATGCCGTCGGTGCATCACCTGCCCGAAGTAGAGTGCGCTGGCACTCACGCTGCCACCTCGCCGGGTACAACGCTGTCACGGTGCGCGGTGCACTCGCGCATCGCGTCCACCACGCGGCGGGCGCTGCGGATGCCGTCTTCGTGGAAGCCCCAGCCCCAGTATGCGCCCGCGAACCAGGTGTGGCGGCGGCCCTGCAGCTCTGGCCAGCGCTGCTGGGCACGGATAGCGGCATGATCGTGCACCGGGTGGGCATAGTGCAGCCTGCGCAGCACCTTGGCCGGGTCGATCGCCTCGCTGCGGTTGAGGGTCACGACCAGCGGGGTGTCACCGGGCAGGCCCTGCAGGAGGTTCATGCAATAGCTGACCGTACAGGGCGCGCCTGGATCCCTGGGAACGTGTGCATTCCATGCAGCCCATGCCTTGCGGTTGTGCGGCAGCAACGATGCATCGGTATGCAGTACTGCTTCGTTGGGCTGGTAGCGGATGGCGCCGAGCACTTCGCGTTCGACCGGATCGGCGTCACGCAGCAGGGCAAGCGCCTGGTCGCTGTGGCATGCCAGGATGACCTCGTCGAAACCCTCCACGCCGGCCGCGCTGTGCACGCGCGCGCCCCACGGCATGCGTTCGACCGAGTGAATCGGGCATTCCAGCCGCTCGCGCACCCGCCAGCGGGCGCGAAGGGCATCGACATAGCGTGCCGAGCCACCGCTGACTACCCGCCAGGGTGCGCGCCCGGTCATCTGCAGCATCTGGTGGTTGGCCATGAACTGGGCCAGGTAGCGGGCCGGGAACTGCATGACCGTGGCGGTCGGTGACGACCACAGTGCCGAAGCCATCGGCAGCAGGTGCTCGTCGATGAAAGCGGTGCCGTAGCGCTGGCTGCGCAGGTACTGGCCCAGTGTCGGGCCTTCGTCTTCCGCCAGCAGCAGCGGCGCATCCCGGTAGAACCGGCGCAGGTCGGCCAGCATTCCCCAGAAGCGCGGCGAAACCAGATTGCGACGTTGGCAGAACAGGCCATCCAGCGAAGTGGCGTTGTACTCGACGCCACTGCGCTCGCTGTGCATCGAGAAGCTCATGGTGGTCGGCTGCGAAGCCACACCCAGTTCTTCGAACAGCGCCGTCAGCAGCGGGTAGTGCAGGGGATTGAAGACGATGAAACCGGTATCCACCGCCATGCGCGTGCCGTCCACCTGCACGTCATGGGTGTGGGTATGCCCGCCCAGGTAATCGTTGGCCTCGAACAGCGTCACTTCGTGTTCGCCGTCCAGCCACCAGGCGCTGGCCAGGCCGGCAATGCCGGAGCCGATGATCGCGATGCGCATGTCAGTACCTCGCCTTGGCCAGTACCCACTCGGGGATGGGCTTGAGCCCCTTCACCAGGCCCATGGCCGCCATTGCGCGCAGCCCGTACCAGGTCAGGTCGATCTCCCACCAGCGGAACCCCTGGCGGACGGTGCCGGGGAAGAAATGGTGGTTGTTGTGCCAGCCCTCGCCGAAGGTAAGCAGCGCCAGCCAGAGGTTGTTGCGGCTGTCGTCGCGGGTCTCGAAGCGCCGCCGGCCAAAACGATGGGCCAGCGAGTTGATGGTGACGGTGGCGTGGAACAGCACCACGGTGGAGATGAAGAAGCCCCACACCAGCAACTGCGGGCCAGAGGTGTGCAGTCCGGGCGCCCAGCGCTCCAGGCCGGCGCCGAGTGCGTACAGCGCAGCAGCCAGCAGTACCGGCACCGCCGTATCGAAGCGGTCCAGCCAGCGCAGCTCCGGGAAGCGCGCCAGGTCAGGCACGCGCGATAGATCCGTGGCGAATGCCTCGCGGGTGAGGAACCAGCCCATGTGGCTGCGCCAGAAGCCGCCTTCGCGCGGCGAGTGCGGGTCCAGTGGCTGGTCGGCATGCCGATGGTGATGGCGATGGTGGGCGGCCCACCACAGTGGCCCGCGTTGCACGCTGGACGCGCCGATCACTGCGAACACGAACTGCACCGTTCGCGATGCCTGGAACGTCCGGTGCGAGAAGTAGCGGTGGTAAAAGGCGGTGATCGCAAACATGCGTACTGCGTAGAGGGCTGCGGCGACGATCACTGCGGTCCACGAGATACCTACCCAGATCACCGCGATGCAGGCCAGGTGCATCAACGCGAACGGTACGGCGCGCAGCCAGTCGATGCGTCCGGGCTCGCCAGCGGCGTGGTCCGCAGCGCTGCCGGTGTCGACCCAGCGCTTCAGGGTGCGCAGCAGGCGCCAGCGTCGGCGGGGGAGGGGCGCTACAGAGGCCATGGCGGATCTCGGCGGGTGTCGTGTCTTCCTCTACGCAGCAGTGCGCGCAATGGATGCGGCCGGCTGTGGAGAATTTCGGCTTCACTTGGGCATCACGCTGCAGCGCCCGACCAGGGGCTGCGTCCAGGCCTGTTGCCATTCGTTGGCGGACCGCTCGGCCACCGGCGAGCTGAAGCGCACCGTGACCTGTGGGTAGGTGCCGCGGGTATCGCGCAGGTTGCTGGTTCCGCGGAATTCCAGCAGGCGGCGGTCGGCGCTGGCATAGACCAGCGACAGGCGCGGCGCGATGCCGCCGTACCAGGTGTCCAGACTGACCTCGATGGCCTGGGCGTCGATGCCCTGCCAGCGAACAGGGCCGGTACGCCGCACCTGCACCGGGAAGAAGCGCTGCCGCCCCGGCACCAGGAAGGGCAGGCTGATGCGTTCACCTTGCAGCAGCGCTGGCCAATGCTGGCGCACCGCGGCGTCGAAGCCCGTGTCGATCACCGCATCCGGTGCCAGCTCAAGCCGACGCTGACGCAGCTCGCTGGCGGCATCTTCTTTCCAGGCGATCGACACCGACTCGCCACTGGCGTCGACTTCAGCGGTTTGCCCGCTACGGCTGTCCTGCAGCGAATAACCCCGGGCCTGCGGGCGG
This sequence comes from Stenotrophomonas sp. Pemsol, assembly GCF_003586545.1. Lineage (NCBI taxonomy): Bacteria > Pseudomonadati > Pseudomonadota > Gammaproteobacteria > Lysobacterales > Lysobacteraceae > Stenotrophomonas > Stenotrophomonas sp. Pemsol. The sequence goes on from NZ_CP025780.1 coordinate 1,768,226, forward strand.
GCGCTGGCCGGCAGATGCTTGCGGGCGAAGGGGCGGCCATCCGGGCACTGATAGAGCACCCAGCGCTCGGCACCCTCCGATGGGCCGCGCCGCCAGTGCACTTCACGATAGAGCAGGTCGCCCTGCGCCGAGGTGGCCACGCCCTCGTTGCGCAGCCAGGGCGCCGCCAGCGCGGCATGGGGCAGGCACAGCAGCAGCCAGGCAGTGCGCATGGTGTTCATCCGGTAGGGAGGCTCAGGTCATACGGCGGGCGCGGCTGCTTGGATGCACAGTGCCTGCTGCATCCAATGGCCGCCCCTGCGCGTAGAGAGGACAGACCTTCACCTGCCCGCCGCTCACGCAGATGTACCCTGACGCTGCCAGCACCCTCCTCAACTTCGATACCGCACGCACCGTGTCCAGTTCCCAGCAGCCCAGCAGCGAGCCGACGAACTGGGCCGATGACATGGACAGTGTGGCGCGGCTGCGCGACCGCGACTGTTTCATGCGGATCTATGACTACTTCATGCCGCGGCTGTGCGTGTATCTGCGTGGCCTGGGGGCACCCGACGCCGTGGCCGAGGAAATGGCGCAGGAGTGCCTGCTGCGCCTGTGGTTGCGGGCGGCCGAGTATGATGCAGCCCAAGGCGCGCTGAGTACCTGGCTGTACCGGATCGCGCGAAACCTGCATATCGACCGCATCCGTCGCGAGCGCAGCTGGATGCGGGTGCAGGCAGCGGTGGAAGACGCCGCGGCCGTGGAGATGATCGAGCGCAGCAGCGCCGAGCAGTTCGCCGACCAGGCGCGCCTTCGCCAGCGCATCAACGAGCTGCCCGCCGTGCAGGCGAGGCTGGTGCGGATGTCCTATTTCGAGGCGAAGAGCCACAGCGAGATTGCCCAGGCGCTGGGCATGCCGCTGGGAACGGTAAAGTCACACCTGCGACGTGCGTTCCTGCAACTGCAGGCCAAAGTGGGAGGTGCGCTGTGAATCCGCACCACCACCTGCACGAATCCACGCTGATGAGCTATGCCGCCGGCGCGCTGCCGGCGCCGTTGAGCATCGTGGCCGGTGCCCACCTTGAGCAGTGCCCCCACTGCCGCCAGCGCCTGCGCGATGCCGAGGCGATCGGCTCGGTGCTGCTGGAGCAGACCCAACCGCCCGCAGCCGATGCGCGTCGCGAGCAGTTGCGCGAGGCCATGCTGATGCAGTTGGCCTCGGAAGTGCCGAGCGCCATCGCCGGAACCAGGCGCCCTGTGCCGAGGGAGCGGCCCGAGGCCGATCCGGACCATCTGCCCGCCTCGTTGCATCCTTACTTCGGCGCTTCGCTCAGTGCCCTGCGCTGGCGCTGGATGGCGCCCGGCGTGCACTGCATCAGGGCTGAGCAGATGCCCTCGCTGATCATGCTGAAGATTGCCCCGGGCAAGTGCCTGCCGATGCACAGCCATGGCCGCAGCGAACTGACCCAGATCCTGCGGGGCTCGTACAACGACGCGCTCGGGCTGTTCGCGCCGGGCGACGTGGCGGACCTGGACGAGGAGGTGGAGCATCAACCGGTAACTGCCCCGGGTGTTCCCTGCATCTGCGTTTCAGCGCTGGACGCGCCGTTGGTGTTCAGTGGCTGGCTGGCGCGGAAGATCCAGCGTTTCGTGAAACTCTAGCGTGGGTGCGACCATGGCCGGGAAAGGTGCGTTGAGGATTCTGTTGACCGGTGCCTCGGGCCTGGTCGGGCAGGGCGTGGCGTTGGCCTGCCAGCGCTCGCCGCAGGTCGGCCATCTGGCCGCGCTGGTGCGGCGCCCGGGCAGCCTCAGCGGAGCGGGTAGGGAGCTGATCGTCCCCGATTTTCTGCATATGCAAGTCCGGCATGAGCAACTGGCCGGCTTCGACGCATGCTTCTACTGTGCCGGTGCGCCACCGGTCGGCACGGCAGAGGCCGAGTATCGACGCGTGACCCTGGACATCACGCTGGCGGTTGCACGCGCCTGGGCGGCGGCGAATCCCGAGGGGCGCTTTCTATATGTATCCGGTGCGGGTGCGGATCCGCAGAGCCGGGTAATGCCGCTGAGGGTCAAGGGCGAGACCGAAGTGGCATTGCAGGCCCTGCCGGTGCGCACGGTGATGCTGCGCCCAGGAGGCGTTCGTCCGGTCCCGGGTACCGGCACCCGTCATGCACTGCTGAAGCCGCTGTACTGGGGCGGTGCGCCATTGATGAAACTGGTCGGCGCGGTTGCGCCTTCGCTGGTGACGAGCAATCTGGCAATGGGCCAGGCGATGATCGCACTGGCCGGGCGGGAGCATCCGCCGGGCACGGTGGAATGCGCGGACATCAACCGGATCGCTGCTGGCGCGCGCGATCCGGCGTCCTGATCTCAGAGTGGCACCGTCTCCAGCGCGGTGCGCACCGCAGTCGCCAGGTCACTGCGGGTAAACGGCTTCGGCAGCAGTGCAACGGCCCGTCCCTGGCTGCCCACCTGGTCGTGGTCGCGCGGATAGCCCGACGTGAACAGGACGGCGACTTCCGGCCAGCGTTCACGGACTTCACGCACCAGCTCCCAGCCCGACATGCCGGGCATCACCACGTCAGAGAACAGCAGGTCCACTTTGGTATCAGGGCGTTCCAGCAGCCGCAGTGCGGAGGGGCCGTCGTGGGCTTCCAATACCCGGTAGCCCAGCAGCCGCAGTGCATCCACCGTGTGGGCGCGGACATCGTCGTTGTCCTCGGCCACCAGGATGGTTTCCTCGCGCGGCGAGTAGCCCGCCAGGCCGGTCTGCGGGGTGCGCGCTTCGGAGGGCAGAGCCAGCGGTGAGCGCGGGAACATCATGGTGATACTGGTGCCGCCGCCTTCCACCGAATCGATCAGTACGTGGCCGCCTGACTGCTTGACGAACCCGTGCACCATCGACAGGCCCAGGCCGGTGCCACGGCCAACCTGCTTGGTAGTGAAGAAGGGTTCGAAGACCCGGGCAAGCGTCGCCGCATCCATGCCGTGGCCGTTGTCACGCACCCGCAGCATCACGTACTCGCCCGGCGTCGCATCCGGGAACAGCGCAGCGTAGTCGTGGTCGAGGTGGCTGTTGTCGACCTCGATCACCAGCCGGCCGCCGTGCGGCATCGCATCGCGGGCATTCACCGCCAGGTTCAGTACGGAGGCCTCCAGCTGGCTGACGTCGATCTCGACACACCAGATGTCCTCGGCGCTGCGGATCTCCAACTGCACCAGCTCACCCAGCGCACGCTGCAGCATGTCGTGCATGTCCAGCAGGCGCTCGTTGAGGTTGGCGGCCTGGCTGCGCAGCGGCTGGCGGCGGGCAAATGCCAGCAGACGCTGGGTCAGGCTGGCGGCACGGACGACACCCTTCAGTGCATTGTCCAGCGCACGGCTCACCATCGCTCCGGGTTCGCCCGCGCGCTCGCTGAGCAGCATGGCGTGCTCGACGTTGCCGGATATGACCGTCAGGATGTTGTTGAAATCATGTGCGATGCCGCCGGTGAGCTGGCCGACCGCCTCGATTTTCTGTGACTGGCGCAGCGCATGCTCAGCTTGCACGCGCGCGGTGGTTTCCACGGCCTCGGAGACCACAGCGGTGACCACCCCTTCCGTATCGAGCAGTGGACGGAACGAGAAATCGAAGCTGCGCCGCCCGGTCGGGAGTTCCAGTTCCAGCGCATGCAGTGAACTGCGGCCCTGTACGGCTGCGGCCACGGCCCGATCGATCAGCGCGCTGATGCCCTCGGTGGTGCCGAACCAGACCGATTCGGCGAAGCGTTGGCCAACGACGTCCTTCTTGTCTCCCAGCACCGCGGCCAGTGACGCGTCATTGGCATCGACCACGCGTCCGGACAGATCCAGCAGCACCTGGTGCTGGAAACTGGATTCGAAGATCGCCTGCAGGCGCCGCTTGCTGGCGCGCAACTCGGCCGTGCGTGCCTGTACCTGCTGCTCAAGCAGCTGGTTGTCTTCGCGCAGGGCCAGCTCGGCCTGCTTCAGCAGCGAAACGTCGCTGCCCAGGCAGATGTACCCGGCCACGCTGCCATCGGCGGCATGCTCGGGCACGCAGTCCATCTGCACGAATCGTAATTCGCCACTGCGATGGATCAGTTCGACCTGGAAGCGGGCTCGCTCCCCCTGCAGTACGCGTTCCAGGCTGGGCAGGGCGTGCTCGAAGGCGGAAATGCCGCTGACATCCCGAGCCGGCCGACCCAGCAGTTCTGCAAGGCTGAATCCATGCCAGTCCAGGAACGCCTTGTTGGCAAACCGGTAGCGATGGTCCTTGTCCAACTGGGCGATCAGCGCCGGGACGGCATCGGTGACCTGCTGCAGCTGGGCCTGGCTTTCGTTCAGCGCGGCCTGCGCATTGGCCAGCTGGGTGCGCTCGTGCGCCTCTTGGCGAGCGCGGCGGATGGCGTCGGGCAAGCGTTGCAGGCGTTGCTTCACCACGTAGTCGCGGGCGCCGCGCGTGAGTGCCTGTACCGCCAGTTCCTCGGTAAGGGTGCCGGAAACAAAGATGAAAGGCGTGTGCGGCACGCACTCGCGCGCCAGGGCAAGTGCTGCGTCACCATCGAAGCCTGGCAGGACATGATCAGCGAGGATCACGTCGAACGGGCGATTTTCGATGGCCTCGATGAACGCGTTGCGGGTCCACAGGCGCTCGGCCTCGAAATCGAGGCCGGCACGCTGCAGCTGGGCGCTGATCAGCTCCGCATCAAGCGCGCTGTCCTCCAGCATGAGGATGCGCAGGCGCTCGCTGCGGCGCGATCCATCACGCATTGCGCTGCCCCGAACCGTTGGGCCGATGCGGTGGCGGCTGGTTGGTGATGCCCCAGAACATGCCCAGGCCCTGGATGGCGTCGAAGAATTCCTTGAAGTCGACCGGCTTGACCACGAATGCGTTGACGCCCAGTTCGTAACTGCGCACCAGATCCTGCTCCTCGCGCGAAGAGGTCAGCATCACAACCGGGGTGCTGCTCAGGTACGGGTCGCCACGGACCTGCTCCAGTACTTCCAAGCCATTGACTTTGGGCAGCTTCAGGTCCAGCAGCACGACCACCGGGCCGCCGTGCATGGCACCGGCGAACTTGCCTTCGCAGCGCAGGTAATCCAGCGCTTCGGCGCCGTCGCGTACATGGATGACATCGTTCAACAGCTGGCAGCGCTCAAGCGCGGCCATCGTCAGCTCTGCATCCTTGGGGCTGTCCTCTACCAGGAGGATCGGCCGCAGGTCCCTCATGGGTGTTCTCCTGTGGAGCGGGGTAGGGTGAAGTGAATGGTGGCGCCCTTGCCGGGCTCGCCCTCGGCCCAGGTACGGCCGCCATGGCGGCCGATGATGCGGCGTACGTTGGCCAGACCGATGCCGGTGCCTTCGAATTCTTCCACATGGTGCAGGCGCTGGAACACACCGAACAGCTTGTCGACGTAACGCATGTCGAAGCCGCAGCCGTTGTCGCGCACGAAGAAGTGATCTTCGTCGTCGCTGCGGTCGTGCCCAATCTCGATCATCGCGTGCTCACGCTCGCGGGTGAACTTGATCGCGTTGGCCAGCAGGTTCTGCCATACCAGGCGAAGCATCGTCGGGTCGGCTTCCACCTCCGGCAGCGGCGCGAGCGTCCACTGCACGTCGCGGCCGGCGTAATCCAGCGCCAGGCTCCGGCGCACGTCCTCGGCCAGCGCAGCCATGTCCAGCCGCACCCGCCCCAGCGTGGAGCGTCCCATCTGCGAGAAGCTGAGCAGGTCATCCACCAGTGTGCCGGCGGACTTTGCCGAATCGACGATCGTATCCAGGAAGCGGCGCTCGGTCTCGTTGAGGCGGTCGCCCGCCGAGCTGCCAAGCAGCTCCGAATAGCCCACGATGTGGCGGAAGGGGGCGCGCAGGTCGTGGCTGACCGAATAGGAAAAGGCTTCCAGTTCCTTGTTGCTGCGCAGGAGCTGCTCGTTCAGTTCCGCCATCTCCTCGGCCTTGCGCAGCACGATATCGACGATGGCCGTGCGCATCTCGTGTGCCGCATCGCAGTCGGCGTCGGTCCACGGCAGGCTGCGCTGCCGCACGGTCTCTTTCCAGGCGTCGAAGGAGCTCCGCGGGGAGAGTGCGACGCCGGGCGCTGCGGTCTTGCGGGGGTCTCCCCCCCAGCGCACGGTTCGCACCACCTCCGGCCGGAACCACATCAGGTAGCTGTCATGCAGCTGCGAAATGGACACTGCCAGCAGGCCGCTGGCTACATCGGCCAGGTGCGCGGCAGGCGACCAGTCGGCGGCAAGGTGGTCGGTGCAGTAGGTTTCCTGGCCGGGCTGCCGGGTAGCCAGCCAATCGGCCAGCGCCAGCACGTCGCTGGCGGGCGGGCACTCACCCACGCGCATGCAGTCGCCCTTGTGCACGATGGCAGCCCCGGCCGCGCCGGTCAGCGACAGCAGGCTGCCTTCGTCCTGGCGCAGGGCCGCCATGAATTCTTCGTCGCCGGCCATGCGGCCCAGCAGCTTGACCAGTATCGAGCGACGCGCGACGCGTTCTTCAATCGCGAGCGCGCGCTCCTTCAGTGCAATCTGCAGCGACAGGATCTGGCCCATGAACTCGCAGGCGGTACGCACGTGGTAGGGCAGGCGGCGTGGCTGCACGGTGTGGCAGGACACCAGGCCCCATAACCGCCCCTCATGTACCAGTGACACCGACATCGACGCCCCGGTCCCCATGTTGCGCATGTACTGAAGATGCACGGGGGACACGCTGCGCAGCACGGCCAGGCTCAGGTCGGTCGGTGGCGCCTCGCGGTGGTCTTCGGCCCGCATCAGCGGGGTAGGGGTATAGTTGTTGTCCGCGATCAGGCGCACCCGGTTCCGGCGGTACAGTTCGCGGGCCTGTGCGGGAATGTCCGACTCGGGAAAGCGCAGGTCCAGGTAGGACGGCAACAGGCCATTGCCATCTTCGGCCACCACGATGCCATTCCAGCCAGCATCGAATTGATAGACCAGGGTGCGGTCAAAGCCGGTGAGCCGCCGCATGTGCGCGGCCGCAAGCCTGCACAGGTCTTCCACCGTCGCTGCCGATTCAATGCCGGTCATCAGCTCGCGGATGGCTGGATACAGTTCTTCCAGCGAACCGGGCTGGCCGGGAACCGGCGCCTCCAGCTCGACCAGAAGATCCGTGGCGGAGCGGTGCACGAGCAGCTGATGGCGGCCGTGCCCATCCAGGTGCACGGCACCGACATGCGCGCTGCTGCCCACCGTCGCCTGTTGCAACACGCCCTGGAACGGTGCCAGCACGCCGCCCAGCACTTCACTGACGTGCCGCATCAACGGTTCGCCGAACTGTTTCAGCAGCCCGGGGTGGCTGATGGCGCGCTCGCGTACCTGCAGGGACTGCGGTTCAACGACCAGAAGCACACCGTAGGGCTGGATCGCGCCAGGGGTGTGGATCGGTTCGCGCGCGCAACGGGACAGGGCAGTGTCGTGCGCGGATTCGGTAGGAGGCGTCAAGGGCGGGACTCATGATTCGTGGATGGCTGGAACGGCCCAGCACTGCATCCGGTGTGCATGGATGGTGAAGCAAAAGCGTGCCGCCGCATACCACCACGTGAATGTGAAGGGGCTTTCATTCAAACCTGAATTCTTCATCTACGCAGCGACGGATGAACTGGAAGGCGTCTGTCGCGCCCCTGCATGCCTGTGCGCGCTCCTGGTCACTTAAAACGAGCGCATCCAGCTCCTCCCGCTCGCGTCTCCAGTACTCGGCCACACCGAGCTCGGAAGGACGCAGGTGGCGCGCGCCGTACCCGGCATGAAGCTGCAACGCAGCGGCCATCTTCAACAGCACGGCCGCCCCCAGCGTCGAGCCCTCCGCTACGTAGCGCCAGCCCAGAACGGTCGCTTTCGAGAACACATGCGGCTGCGGTTGCCAGGCATGGGGTGCCGGCACGGAAGCGCCGAGGTCGCGAAGATCCTCCTCGATCAGGGGCAAGCGGGTCGCGCCCGGATCCTGCATCCGGTACAGCGGCGCAACAGCGCTATGGAAGTGCCATTGCACGCGCAGGAAGCAGAGGTAACGCTGGCGCGACGCGAAGATGTGTTGCTGTAACAGGTGCTGGTCGAGGCGATCGTGGGCCGCTCGGGTGTGCGCTTTCAGGGCGGCGCTGAGGGCAATGGGGTGATCGGGTTGTGCTGGCAATGTGGATGTAGGCATCGGCGCGCACCCTAGCAGATTTCGATGCAGAGACCGGTGCAGGTTTCGCGGCCAGCACATCTGCGCTGCACGCCAACTAGACAGCGGCTGCCCTACGGTGACTGCACTTCCAACAGATGCCACGCCCGTGAACCTGCAGACCGCACCCGCGCCCCAGTACCGTATGCTCCCTGACAGCTGCCAATTTGAATTGCTGGATGTGGATGCATTGCAGGATCCAGCCAGTGGCCGGCTGCTGCACCTGTACTCGCTGGTAGCGCGTTGCCTTTCCTGCGAGACGATCTTCAAGGCAGAAGAAGGGCAGGGCCTGGTCAGCCATACTGCAGCGCGAGTGGTGCGGTGCCCCACCGGTTGCGGGCAGCAGGCGTTCAAGCCGGCCCTGCTGCGGACCTGGTGCCCACAGGCCGTGGCCCAGGCCTGAACGCTGGATCCGCGTGTCACAGCAGCCCGGGATTGGCCCGCCAGACGGCGAAGTTGAGCGCCGAGGCGAACGAAATCCAGGCAAGGTAAGGAAGCAGCAGCACCGCCGCAAGCCGGCGGATGCGCGCGAACGTGACGATCGTCGCGCACACCAACACGATCAATACAAGAATGTCGGCGAAGGCAAGCGCGCCCAGCTTCCAGCCGAAGAACAGCCAGCTCCATAGCGCGTTGACGGCCAGCTGCACCAGATAGAGCAGCAGCGCGGGCCGTGCGCCGCGCCAACCGCGTTCGCGCCAGACCAGCCACGCGGCAACCGCCATCATGGCGTAGAGCAGTGTCCACACCGGGCCAAAGACGCTGGCCGGTGGTGCCCATGCGGGGAGGGCAAGGCTGGCGTAGAAGCTTGCTGCGGACGTGGACGCCCACGCCCCCAGGGTTGCCGCGACGAAGGTGATCGCCACCCATCCCAGAAGTCCGGAAACCTGTGAACTCCGCTTCATACCGTGCAGCTCCTTGATACGTATGCGGCCTGTCTACGCACAGGGGCAGCGAATGGATGCAGGCTGTCGGCCTTCAATCTGAAGAGCCGACGGCACCGGCTCCCTGGCTCGCTGGCAGCAGGGAAGGTCGCTGGTCAAACCACTCCCTTGCCTTCGCCAGGTGCCATTGGCGCTGGTCACCGTCCAGCTCGATGCCCGCACCCAGCAGCCCCCAGCGCAGGTAGAGATCACCGCGCTTGCGCTGGTCGAGCAGATCCAGCCGCGCGCGTACCGAAAGCCGATCGTTCTCGGCCTGCAGTCCATCGATGATCAGATGGCCCGGGCGCCAGCGCAGCGTCGCCCGTGCCTGCACCTGGCCGGAATCCAACAGCGACAGGGTCCAGCGCGGGTAGTCGGTACGCTCTGCGAACAGTGCAAGCAACGGCCGGGCATCGCTGAGATCCAGATCCGTGGTGGCATCGACCTGGAAGGGCGACTGCGCGTCGATGCGGCCACGCTTGAAGGCCACGCGGCCTTTCCATGCGCTTGTTTGCTCTGTATCCGCCACCTGCACATTGCGCAGCTCGACGGTGGTGCCGGACAGATCGAAATGACGCTGATTGAAGTCACCGCGGCGCAGCGTTGCCTTCACGTCGATGTCGCCGCCCATGTCCAGCCCTGCCACCTTGGCGCTGGCATTGCGCCCCAGCAGCCGGGCAGTGCCGTGGCCGACGCGTCCATCGGTGTCGAGCGTGGCATCGCCGCTCAGGCTGCCGGTGCCACGGAGCAGTCGCACCTGCGGCGAGTCCAGGTAGCGGTTGTAGGCGGCCAGGTCGGGAATCGTTGCTTGGCTGAATCGCAGGTGCGCGCGGACACCCTTGCGCAGCTCCTGCAGGCGACCGTCGCCGCTCAGGTCCAGGGCCAGATCACGGCCGTCGAACAGGCGCACGTCCTTGGCATCGGTTGGCCGAGCAGTGAATCGTGGCAGCCGGACAGCCAGCTGTGCCTGGCTGGGGCTGCCGGCCTTCAATTCGCCATGGGCGCTGGCCGTGCCCGCCAGTCGTACGCCGGCGACTTCGGCCACGGCTTCGGCGGCCGGAATGTCCACGGTGCTGCCTTCGATCAGTTCGCCATTGCGCACGCGCAGATCCGCTTTCAGCGTGCCACCGCCGTCCAGCTGCAGCCACGGCTTGCGAACGAACAGGGCAGGGATCCAGTTGAGCGAAGTGAACGTCCATTCGCCGCGCACGGTACCAGAGCTGCGTTCCAGCAGCTGGGCGGGCTGCTGGAAGGGGATTTCCCGGCCACGGACGCGCAGATCCGCATCCACTTCACTGCCTGAGCCGGGCTTGGGCGGCAGGCGGGCCTGCAGGCGCAGGTCGTTGGACACATTGAGCTGCAGGGCCAGGACGCCGCGATTGGGGGCACCATCACCCAGGTAGAGCGGCACCTGCCAGATCGCGCGGTCCCCGGGCTGCAACTGGCCGTCGATCAGGTGCAGCGCCAGCTGCAGGCGTCCGGGCACGGGCGCGCTGGAGATCTTCGGCGTTGTGGCATCCGTGTCCATGCGCAGGCCCTGGCTGCGGGCGTCGACCTCAAGCTGGGCATGCAGCAGCTTCAACTTGGCCAGACCGGGCGCCTGGTCCCGATAGTGGCGCGGATAGCTGAAGCGCGCGGTGAGATCCATGTCGCCCAACAGCTGCACGCCGTCAAAACTGGTGTCCGCATCGCTGAACGCCACCTCGGATTCGAAGAGCTCCGACGGCCCGCCGCGCAGCTGCTTGAGGAAGCCCACCGTACCCCGGCCCTTGCCAATGATCAGCAACTTGCCAAAGCGTGCGCTGCGGATGCTGTCGCTGTGGATGGCATCGAAACGGAGCGTCCAGCCGCGGTCGCTGCGCGGTGGTGGCGGGATGGCTTCTTCGACGCGGCTGATCTCGGCGGAAACCCCCGTCGCCTGCAAGCGCGGAACCCGCACCTCGCGCTGGAACAGGGGCAGCACCGCCAACCGGGCGCTGGCGCGCTCGGCATGCAGCACGTAGACCGTGTGGTTCACGTGGCCGCGCATGTGCACGTTCCAGGCGATGACATGGCCGGGCAGCAGCGTGATGGCCGGGCCGGTGGTCATCACGAACTTGTGCGGCTTGCGGTTGGTGACCTGATCGAACAGCGGGGTATTGAGGAAGATGTTGCCGGCCAGCAGGTACAGCAGGTAGATGCCCAGCAGGACGTACGCGGGAACGCGCCACCGTCGAAGCCGGTGCGGGATGTGCACGGAAACAGGAGACATCTACTGCTCTGAGGGCCGGAATTTCCACAACTATTGCGGAGCCGATGGCGGTGGCGCGTGAAGCAGCCATGGGGCAGGGGCTGGATTCTGGTAGTGTCCGGCCTGGTCATCACCACAAATCTGCAGGAGACGCATGGAGATCCGGCCCGCCCATGCAGGCGATTTCGACGCGATGTGGGGCATGTTCAAGGCGGCCATTGCGGCGCAGGATGCGCTGCCCTTTGCCGGGTCTTTTGAAGTCGAAAGGTTTCGCGCGCATTGGCTCCTGCCGCAGACACCTTATGTGGCCGTTCTGCAGGGCCGGGTGGTGGGCATGTACAAGATGGGCCCGAACTTCCCTGATCTGGGGGCGCATGTGGCGAGCGCCACGTATGTGGTGGATGTTTTCGCACAGGGGCAGGGCGTGGGCCGGGCCTTGGTGGAACACAGTCTGGAACGGGCGAGGGCGGAAGGATTCCTCGCCATGCAGTTCAATTACGTGGTCAGTACCAATGCCCCGGCGGTGGCGCTGTACAGGAAGCTGGGGTTCGAGGTGGTCGGTACGTTACCCAAGGCGTTCCGGCATGGGACGCTGGGTCTGGTGGATGTCTTTGTGATGCACAGGTTCCTGTGATGCGATGCGTCCGCCGCGCGTGGTCGGCGATATCCAGCCGAGCTGGCTGCACAATTCCTGAGGATGTCCCTTGAATCCATTGGTACAGTTTTTGCTGAGTCTGCTGGCGGCCGCGTTCCTCTTTCTGTTGGCTGTGGGGCACGACTACTGGAAGCGCCTGCGTTGGCTCTTCGGACGGGATCCCAATCTGGGCCATGAATCTGCAGACAAGCTCATTTCCATCGCCAACAGGACGGTGCTGGTGACGGCCGCCTTGCTGTTGGTTTGGGCGGTGACAGGCCCATCCCCGTACCGGAGGAACTGGGAGATGGAGGTTTGGGGTTTGCCGGCCGGCACGTTGATTGCGTATGTGGCGCTCATCCTCAGCGCATCGACGCGGTCCCGCGCCTAGATGGCATGGAGCTCGCCGGCATGGAACGGCCCAATAGCGTGACGCGTCACGACCATTGAGTGGCTACGGCTGGGGTGCCAGAACGCGCTCCTGAGGCCTCGGTTGTTGGTGCCGAATCGGCGAAAGCGCTCTTGCCAGGCTGGCGTGCAGCCACGGCAAGATCAGCGGCAAAACTACGCCCGCAAAGCCGTCTTTACCCGCCACTGTCAGATCCGCAAGATCCTTTGCCATTCCTGCAGAGGTTGAGGGAAGCCCAAAGGGCGGTTGGCAGTGATCGAATCACTGACAATCAGGCCGGCGCCTGGAGTGGATCAGGGGCGTGACTGGTGAAGCCTGGATCGGGCAATGGCGTAATGAACATAATATACATTATGCGAAATGCTGTATCGGGCGTGATCCGGTTCATGGGTTCTGCTTGGCAATGGCTCTGGCTTGGCTCTGGCTTGGCTCTGGCTTGGCTCTTGCCTCCCTGTTGGCTCCCCCGACAAGGATGAGATTGCAGCATGAGCAAAATCGATCCCCATGATCGCATCGACCTAACCGGCCCTTGGGCCGGTTTCGGATTCCAAGCTGGGCATATGTTCACCCCTGAGGGTCACCAACTGGAGCCTTGTGACATGACCTGGTGGTCCTTGACCTGCAACATCGCGCGGGAATGGCGGCTGATGATGGCTGAGGCGGCTCCCCGGACCGCAGCTGCACGGAAAGCTTCGACCACGGCGAAATCCAGCGTCATCTACCTAGCCGAAGCGCTCAGAATTCGCCGAGAACGACGGTTCTGCGTGCGTGATCCCGGCCCCGGCGCCGAGACGTCCAATGTGGTCTACATGAGTCGTGGGCCGAAACCGCGTCAGCGCGTGTAAGGCTTTGTTCGTAGGGGCGCTGCCCCTACACCCCAGATCATTCAGTGACGGATGCTCTGGGGCGGTAGCTCTCTGCAGTCCGAGTGATATAGCCAGCGGCCCCGATTATTGCCATGTTCAACTTGTGCGCACGCGAATCATCATTCCGGTGATGCTCGCTCAAGCCGGGCATCGCGCTTAGGAAATCATCGATCTTCCTTTCAAGGATGGACAGGTCCCGTCCATGGGCTAGCTCGTTGCGCGCGGAATTGAGTTTTTCAAGTGCGGGCCAGATGTCGACACTCTTGCCAACCACTCCCTGCGCAAGCTTCAATTTTGTCCAAAAGCTCAACTTAGCCTCAATTACAGCCTCAGGCTCGGAGAATACGGACATAATGATCACTTCAAGTTGCTCTTCTATGAAGAGGTGGCCCTGAAGAAGGTTGTGAGCGTATGGGTGCGGCTTGTTATAGCGCTCAAAGAACTCAGCTCCACGCACGTCACGAAGCTGGTCAGAATCTTCCTTGCTGATAGCCATCTTGCACCTGAGGTTAATTTCACAGTGGTTGTTGCGCGCTACATCGGTTGGAGGCTGGCTGGTTTGCAGGGGCTCCGCGCCCTGCCCTTGAAATCAACGCTCCCGGCAGCGAAGCCAGCCGCCTCTGGGAGACAAAACCTGCTCCCAGCCGTTCGATAGCTTACGCATTGCCTGACCGCCTATGCAGGCCATTCCTGAGCGTTTAGCTGCATCCGTACCCATTGCAGGCAATGCAACAACCTCGGTTGATGGCTTAGGGCGTCCCGCCTGCCTGGACTCGCCTTGAAGGACATCGGCCTCAAGCCCGTCACAAAGCGGGTTCATTCCCGGGTGCGGGTGATTAGGCCAGCGGTACTGGTCACAGTTGAATGGCGTAGTGGTCTTTGCCATCGAGTTGTGGGTCGCGCTGGGCGCTATCGGGATGTGATTTGGTGCAGGGCCCCTGACTGAATGGATCTGCTGCCCTGAAACAGAGCCGGCTGCAGCTAACAACACTCAGAAGATGCCAAGTCGAGTATCCATCCCCTCCTCCTGAGGATGTTAGCCAGCTTCCCGTTGGTGGAATTCCTACGGCGTCACCAATTTGCTGCCTACCAGGATGATCTGTAGCAACAGTAATACTGCATATGCGATCCCCGCGATGCCCGCAAGCGTCAAAATTCGCACCATTCGGTATCGCCAAGCCGGCAACTTCTCGTAGAAATTAAGCTCTACATGCCTCGCCACTGCTTGCTCGCTTCGGCAGCTTTGCATCTGAGGCAGCGCTGAGCCGAATCCAATCACCTCTACCAAAAAGTCTTCGCCTGGCGCCAAGCTCTTGATCCCCACGACATGGCGGCCGTCATGTGTTTGCTCCTGAGAGAATGGGCGCGGAGGCCAAAGGTGCATTCCATCTGGCTTCCACTGCCAAACCACCTCCACTCCATTCAGAGGAATTTTTCCATCGTTCCGAATGAAATAGGAGATGGTGTGCACAGTGATGGCATCTCTCTGCTGTCCCGAGCTATCGGCTTCAGGAGGGATATAGAAGGTAAAGCCATGCCTCTGGGCACAAAGCAGCCTAGCGCGCCCCTTGGAGAGCCAGCCGAAAGTCGCTGTTAGCACAGGAGCTAACAACGATGCGATTTCTTTGCTGTGGTCTAGTAAGAACATGTGCATTCCCTGTCGCCGTAATCATCAGCCCTAAATGAGTCGACTTTGAACAGAGGTATCCTCGCGTGCATTGCTTACATGATTGGTATCGACAATGGATAAGAACGCGAATTTGTCTTTAAGAACATCCACCGTCAAAAGACCGCGCCCCCGCAAGGATGCATAGAGCGCTGCGGAATAAGCTTGGCAGTTTACGGATTTTTCCGGATTAAAAGCTATATCAGTAAAGGCTTGATACCTCATCACCTCATCGGCAATTGCGGGCTGCTTGTGAAGTGCGTTGATGTACAACCAATCATAAAACGCGGTCTTGGGCTCCAGTTCCCAGTCGATCCCAAAGAACCGGAAGCCAACCAGTCGACCACTTCGAGTCAGGCGCGGATCTCGCTTGGCATCAATCGATGATGCATCCATCAAGTCAACGTAGGGACCTCCAGACTCAAACACCTTGCTTGCTTGATATGCGCATTCCAAGCTGAACTCGCGGCCACGCTTGACTGTCTTGATCATCAGATTAAAGGCGCTCAAGCTTACTCCAAGAGCGTCGGCTGACTTGCTTGATATCTCAAGTATATCGTCCAGCCCAAATTGCCTATTCGCTTCCGCATGCAGGGATCGAATCGACTTTTGAGACTGAGTTTTCGACATCCCAGGGAACCACTGAAAGTCGACGTGCCTCGTGAGCACGAGCAGGTCGCCACTGAGTGAAGGCGCAAATACTGGCCTAGATGCCACTGTCAGCCACCTGTTTCCAATGGGCGTAGTCCTGGCGGTAGCGGAAAATACTCGCATTGACTGCAACATTTCTTTCGTTCAGCTTTGCGTGCGTAGCAACAAGCCTAGCCTTTACCGCTTGATTCAAAGCAAATACTCCAAGTATGTGCTCTCTCGAAACTCCCTCTAGCATTAGGACTTCAGCTTGTGGATTAGTTGGGTATCTATCGGGGATGCCTAGAGTTGCGCGGCTCACACCATTCCAGTCAGCGTACATGCCCTGAAGGGCTTGTAGCCCCATGCGTTGAGCGATCGGAATGCTTGTCATCGCGGCCGACGCTGCATTGCCTGCGCAGAATGCGACAGTGGGTGACGACAGTACAGCGGGGCTAACCGCCACAATTACCCAGCTTTCGTCGACATCTGCCTGCTTAACCTTGAAGAACATCTTGTAGTTGGGGAAGTCAATTGAAAGACAGACTGCCGATGTCCCGTCTAGCCGTACAGTATCGTTAAACTTAACCCCGCCTTCTCCAGCTAACAGATCCCTAGGTACAAGTCCTCGCTGAATGATGGAAGTCAGATTGCTCTCCCTCGTGAAATGAACCAGATACTTGATACCTCGTTCGTGTACGAACTCCTGGATCGTCGCTGCCATGATGATTTCCTTCTCTGTCATGTGCTGTCAATGATGACCCGGCGGCCAGTGGCTCGACCCCGGCGCGGGCACGTCAGTGCGAACCGCATCTTTCAATTTATCATGCCGCAGTCGATGCGGCGAGCAAAGAACAACCCGCCCTAGTTGAGCCAGAATGAAAGCAATACTTATGAGAGCCTGTGAGAATTAGTTGATATCTATCGTAGGTGTATGGAGCGGCCAGATTTCCGTAGTGCTTACCCCGCGATCTATGAGTCTGATGATGCGAGGATGCCGCAAGCTAGCTTCCCCTTAACCTCCAGGAGCGCAAAGTCCAATGTCTGATAGGCGATTCGTACAGCTGCTGCGTAGCCAGCCGCAACCACAGACAGCCCGATGAACAGGGTTGCTACAGCGATGGCTGGAAAGATGCTCGCCTTTACAGTGTCCAGTGAAATGGCCGGGGATAGCACGCGTGCCGTGACGAGCCAGAACAGGGCGCCCCAAAGGATGCCAGCGAACACATTGAAACGCGCCATTCGCTCGGTCGTTTGAGCTTTCACTAGCTGCACGCCGGAGGACAATCGCTCCAGCTCTGCTTGATCCTTCACAAATTCCTCGATAGCAACTGCAAGCTTTCCAGTAGACGTTGCGGTGACGCCCGCAAGGACCGTTCGAGTAGGAAGACCGAAGTAGACGCTGACAACACTCAGCACCAATGCGGCGATAATCATGACAGGATCGAAAGCGGATTCCATAAGGAAGAATCCACTCATGAAGATGAGCGTGAGGAGGAAGATCCAGAGTAGGCGTTTCCAGATGATGCTGAAGCCACTCATAATTAACCATGGTCCGACTAAAAACTCTTCTGAAAATGCAAGCAGCGGACCCTCCTTCACCCGGAGTGGCGGCCGGTCGACGACCGTGTATTCCGCAAGCCTGACTACTGCCCGGATCTTCTCAAACTCCATTTGCCCTCCGTTTAATCACCCGGTTTTTTACCGCATCGGTAGGCCCGCCCTGCGTCGAGGAGGGGTTGATCCAATTAACGTGACGCGTCACGCCCGATCGCCCCCCGCCCATTGGCGCCCCACCCCTCCCCCACTATAGTGCCAACCCTCACAAGGACGAGGCGGCACACATGCCCTATATCGGAATCGGACTCCACGTACTGGCGGCCATCTACTTCGCGGTGCACGCCATCCGCTCGGGCCAGAGCTTCTACTGGCTCATCCTGCTGTTCTCGTTCCCGCTACTCGGCAGCGTCGTCTACTTCCTGGCGATCTATTTTCCGGAAGTCCGCCACTCGCGCGGCGCGCGACAGGTCGTCCGTTCCGCCAAGCAGCTCATGGACCCGGGCCAGGACCTTCGCAACGCCCGTACCGAACTGGCGCGCACGCCGACCGTGCAGAATCGGGTTCGCCTGGGCATGACGCTGCTGGATGCCGGCCAGGCCGAGGAGGCCAGAATCCTGCTTGAGCAGGCAGCCAGCTCGCCGCTGGGCGACGATCCCTACATCCTGACCGGCCTTGCCCGTGCCCGCCTCGAGTCCGGGCACGCTGCGCTTGCGGTAGAGACGCTGGACGGCCTGTTCGCACGCCACCCGGACGTGCGCCGCAAGCCGGAACAGACGCTGCTTTACGCGCAGGCACTGGCGGCCGCCCAAGTACCCGGAGCCCGCGCCGCGTTCGAGCGCGCCGTCGAATTCGGAAACGATGCGGCCGCTCGCTGCATCTACGCCGAATGGCTGATGGCGCAGCCGCAACCGGACGATCGCGAGCAAGCGCGCAGCCTGTTCGCCAGCATCATCGACGATGCCCAGCACTGGTCGCGCCACGCGCGCAGCCACAATGCCGCCTGGTTGGAAAGGACCAAGGCGGCGTTGAAGGGCTACTGACGACCTGGAAGCAGGTGACAGGCTCGAACATCGGGACTTGCAGGAAACTATCGCAGGGGCCTAGCGCGAGCCCAGCTTGGGGAAGAGCAGCTTGGGGGTTCCGATAAACAGCAGCCATGCACCCAGGGCCGCTGCGTAGGCGAGCACCGTTCCCACGAGGAACGTGCCGAACAGATTGCCGGTGAACAGCTGATACAGCCCTTTGCCGCGACCTGCAGCGCTGCCTCCAACAGTCAGCGCGATGACCGGCAGCATGATCATTCCGCTGCAGAGGATCAGGGAGAACGCGCCCAGCAACCAGCGCTTGAGTGGCGGGTTCCATGGCATGGGGTAGCCTGCGAGCAGTCGCCTCATCCAAAGAAACAGTACTGGAAAGGCGATCAGGTACATCAATGCCACATACAACCAGGTTCGAGCATCAGCGCTGCCCGCCTCGAAGATGGCTCGCGGGTATACGCCTGTGCGATAGAGCGTTTCTGCGCTTGCCGCCAGCGTCGCGCTAATGATCATCGCAGGCTTGAACAGGCGCGACACCTTGCCCCATTGCGCGTTTCGTAGTTGCTGTCCGTCAGTCATGCCAGACATGAAAACCTTCTTGGGCGGATGTGTCCATGAGGTACCAAGGGGCATTGTGCTGATGATCCGCCCGCCACATGGTGACATGCCGCGCCTTACTTCGCAGATTTCACGCATTAACGTGACGCGTCACACGCAATCGGCAGCGCATTGCTGGACAGGCATGTCGCATCTGCCTTGCTCACAGCCTCGCCGGGCGGATGCCGACACTCGCTAGGCTTGCACCACCGACATCGTCGATAGCGTTGTAGCGCAAGGCTCCAGCTTGGTTGCGTCGTATGCAACGATTCTGAAAATGTTGAAAGTAGTGACGTCATCAGCCCTACTGCATTGGCATCACGCATAGGTCCGCGTATTCCTTGCCCTGCCACCGTGCATCGGTGGTCGGGATTCGAAACCCCGGTTCTACGCTGAAGTAAACGCTTGCCAGCCGGCATCACCCATCAGGTGGTGCCGGCTGGCAATCCGTCGGCCGGCTATGGCGGGCGGTGCGCGGAGGCCTCGTGCCTGCCGGTTTTAGCGTAGACCGGGTTTCGAACCTCGCACCGTCCGCCACCTTTATCGGTGGCGGCTTCTGCATGCACGCAAGGAGCCCCGCCATGACCCAGCCCCCCTCCCCTGCCCCGCACCCCATCCACGACGCGCCTGCCAACGGCCCGGCGCTGGACCCGAACACTCTCATCGCCCTGCTGCACAGCATCGGCGCCGGTGCCGCCTCCGATGGCCAGCCCTGGCCGGAACGCCACCAGATGCCGGGCCGGCGCATCGCACTGGCGGATGCCGATTGCTCGCTCGCGGGCCTTCGGGTGGTGCTGGAGATCCTGCTGGCCGCGCAACGCGCCCGTGAGAACGGCGAACTGGAACAGTGCGTCGGCCCGCGCGTGATGGAGGGGCTGATCATGGCCGGAATAGGCCTTACCGCACACGCCAGTACCCGACTGCATCCGGAGGGCTGAGTGGCCTGGTGGCGCTGGGCGGCCACCGCGCTCTGTCTTGTGGTGGTGGTTGCGGCACAGACGCAGTGGCTGGCACCGCCCAAGCCCTCGCCTATCGGTTTCCACAGCATCCCCGGCGATCGCTTTCTGCAGTTGCGCCGCCAAGCCATGCAGTTCGCGAAGGCTCGGCCACAACAGGGCTTCCAGTTCGTCGAGCGGCGCCGAGATGCCGAGTTCCAGGTTCATTGCCGAGGCATACCCGTGCTGTGGCTGGAGAGGCGCTCGCAACATCTGCTGTTGCAGGTCTCACTGGACGCGAAGCAGCGGGCGCCTGCCGTTATGCGGTTGCGGGCGCTCCTCGAATGGCAGTTGGAGCCGTTGGATTA
The DNA here is from genome assembly GCF_003586545.1 of Stenotrophomonas sp. Pemsol. NCBI lineage: Bacteria > Pseudomonadati > Pseudomonadota > Gammaproteobacteria > Lysobacterales > Lysobacteraceae > Stenotrophomonas > Stenotrophomonas sp. Pemsol. The sequence continues at coordinate 1,788,245 of NZ_CP025780.1, forward strand.
CCTGGAGCAGGTACTGGCTGACGTGCCGGAACCTGTTCTGTTGGATCGGGTGCTGCAGATGTTCGGGGGAGAGGTGCCTGAGGGCACGCGATGTGGCCCACACTAGTCACCTGCGCGACAGGCATTGGCCCAGTGATCATGCGGGTCACCCCTCGGCATCGATCCAGCCCGCATCGCGCGCACGCGCAAGATCTTCTGGCGTATCGATATCCAGGCCCAGTTCCGGTGCCTGTAGGACATGCACCGTATCGACAGGAAGTTGCCGCAGGCGCGCTCCGAAGCCGCGGTCACCGGTTGCACGCGCAGCGTTGAACCATGCACGCGGCACCACTGCAGGAACGCCAAGCGCATTTCCGTGGCGGGTGCCCGCGCACCCTGACGCCGAGACGCTGGCACCCGAAAGCAGCGCCTGCAGATGGGAGCGCTCGATTGCGGGCTGGTCGCATGCCACGATCATCACCGCAGTCACCGTGGGCAGCAAGTGTGCGCCGGCAACCTGCAGGCTGCTCGCCAGGCCGCGTTCCCAGTGCTGGTTGGTTACCGGAGTGGCCTCCAGCCCGGCAATGCTGGATGTCACGGCCTGTGCGTTCGCGCCCACCACGACCAGTACCTGCGCTGGCACGAGCTCGCGCGCCAACCGCACCACGCGATGTACCAGGGTCTCGCCCTGCCGGGTCAGAAGTTGCTTGGGCTGGCCAAGTCGGGTGCTCCCGCCGGCAGCCAGCACGACGACCGCATGCGCGTCAGTCACCTGCCGTGCGCGCTTCGCCATTGCTGCAGCTGCGCGGCGATGCTGAGCGAAATCGCCTCTGGCCCTCGGCCGCCGATGTCCAGGCCGACCGGTGATCGAAGTCTCGGGGAAAGGCGGTGGCGCTGATCCGGTGTCAGCAGCTTGAACAGGTCCTCGCGCCTTCGCCGCGGACCCAGCAGTCCAATGAACGCAACTTTGGTATCAGCCAGGGCCACCAGCGCCTCCCGGTCCAGTTCGAAATCGTGATGCATCACCAGTACCGCGTCGCACGGGTCGCCATGAAGGGCCTCGGCCGGGCTGGTCTGAAGATGCGCATCCGCGCCCTGCCCGGCTGAGGCCCAGCGCGCTCGCCGTTCGGCCACGCTGACCCGCCACCCCAGGCCCCGCAGCAACGGAACCAGGGAGGGCGTTTCGGGACCGCCCCCCAACACCAGGGCCCGCGGAAGCCGGGGCAACGGCAAACGCCACGCACCCTCGCCAAAGGGCTGCGTACCCTCCATCGTATGCAGCTGCCACGCCTGCTCGTGATGGCCGGCACGGAAAATGACCTGCCCCGACGTGCGAAGGTCGCGCTGGAGTGACACACCCTCGCGCAACCAAGCCTCGATGACGTCGTCGATGCCGGCCATGGCACGCAATGGCAGGAGCGCCATCCGCAGCCGGCCGCGGCAGCCGAGCGCGGACCCGCTCAACAGGTCGTCGTCACTGCGGGTGTCGATCTCGATCCAGTCGACCCGCCCTGCCGCACTTACCTGCTCCGCGCGTCGCGCGAGCTCGGGCTCCAGGCATCCGCCGCTCAGCCAGCCGACCTGGCTGCCGTTGCAGAACAGCACCATGTCGCCGGCACCGGCGTAGGTGGAGCCATCGGTCTCCAGCACCAGCGCGAGTACGGCGTGCTCCCCCGCGCGCACGCGCGTCAAGGCCGTCTCGAGTACGCCGCGCGGGCTGCCTTCGGCGAGGAAGCCCGGCGCTGCCGACAGGTGCTCGGCAAGATCGCAGGGCTCCCCTCCGCCTGCGGCGGCGGCCTCCAGAGTGGGCGAGGCTGCGGGTCGGTCCATGCGCAAGGGTCAGCCCACGTCGGGCAAGCCGGGCAGCAGCTTGTCCAGGGTAATGGGATAGTTGCGCACGCGCACGCCGGTTGCGTTGTAGACCGCATTGGCGATCGCGGCGCCGACCCCGCAGATGCCCAGTTCACCCACACCCTTGGCCTTCATCGGCGAGATCACCGGATCCAGCGTGTCGAGGAAGACCACTTCCTGGTACGGGATGTCGGCGTGCACGGGAACCTCGTAGCCGGCCAGGTCATGGTTGATGAACAAGCCCAGCCGTTTGTCGACCACCAGCTCCTCCATCAGGGTCGCGCCCGCACCCATCACCATCCCGCCGATGACCTGGCTGCGTGCGGACAGCGGATTGAGGATCCGGCCGCCATCGCATACGGCAAGCATGCGGCGGATGCGCGTCTCTCCCGTGTAGGCATGCACGGCAACCTCGCAGAAGTGCCCTGCATAGGTGCCGACGTCGTAGCCTTGCTTGAATTCGCCGAAGGCAATGCCGTCCTCCGCCGACAGTGTCCCCGCCTCCGCCAGCTTGATCGTCCGCCCACCCGCCTGGATGTGGCCATTGGCGAAGTCTGCGGTGTCGCCGTCGAAGCCCAGTTTCTCGCCCACCTTGCGGCGCAGGCTGACGCACGCCGCGTACACGCCTGCGGTGGAGCTTGCCGCGCCCCACTGGCCGCCGGAACCGGCGGAGGCGGGATGACGGGAGTCGCCGAGGGTCACCTGGACCCGCTCCAGCGGCACGCCCATGGTCTCGGCTGCCGTCTGCGCGATGATCGTGTAGGAGCCGGTGCCGATGTCGGTCATGTCGGTCTCCACAATCACCCCGCCCTGGCCGTCAAGCCGGACCCGCGCCGCCGACTTCATCGTCGGTGCGCCGCGATAGCCCGCAGACACGCCCATGCCGACCAGCCAGTCCCCTTCCCTGACCTGCGCCGGCTTGGGGTTGCGCTTGTTCCAGTTGAAGCGCTCCGCGCCTTCGCGCAGGCAGCGCACCAGGTTGCGGTCGGAGAACTTCTTGGACGGATCGCCGGGCACGACCTCGGGCTCGTTGAGGATGCGGAACGCGATCGGGTCGAGGCCCAGCTTCTCGGCCATTTCGTCCATCGCTACTTCCAGCGCCATGTGGCCCGGTGCTTCGCCCGGTGCGCGCATCGCATTGCCTTCGGGCATGTCGAGCGTGGCGATGTAGTTGGCGACCAGGCGGTTGGCGCCTGCATAGAGCTTGGGCGTCTGCAGGGTGCCGTTTTCGCCATCCTCGCCGTTGATGTTGCCCGACCAGTTCTCATGGGCGATGGCGGAGATCCGGCCGTCCTTTCCGCAGCCGATCCGGATGCGTTGAATTGTCGCGTGCCGGTGGGTGGTGTTGTTGGGCATCAACGGGCGTTGCAGCGCGATCTTCACCGGTCGCCCGATCTGCTTGGCCGCCAACGCGGCCAGCACCGCGTCGGCACGGATGAACAGCTTGCCGCCGAAGCCGCCGCCGATGTAGGGCGAGTCCACACGCACCTTGGCAGGATCAATGCCGAGGATCGCCGCCATGCCCTGCCTGGCCCAGTCGATCATCTGGTTCGCCGTCCACAGCGTGAGCGTGTCACCCTCCCAGGCGGCGATGGTGGCGTGCGGCTCCATCATCGAATGACTTTCGTCGGAGGTGTGGTAAGTCTCGTCGAGCTTGACCGCGGCGCTCGCGTAGGCGGTGTCGAAATCGCCGAGCGTCTGCCGGTCGGGCTTGCCACCGCGCCCCTTTGCCAGCGGCGCGGAAGGCGCCAGGGCGGGGAAATCGAAGCGCCCCTTGCCGCGCTCGTAGCGGGTGCGGATCAGCGCCGCGGCGGCGCGGGCCTGCTCGAAGGTCTCTGCCACCACGCAGGCGATGGCCTGGTGGTAGTGAGCCACTTCGGGTCCGCCGAACAGCGGCGCATTGTTCCAGTTCGATTTGCCGACCGGCTTGGTTTCCGGTGCGGTGATGACCGCCAATACGCCGGGCGCGGCACGTGCGCGGGAGGCATCCATCGAAATGATGCGCCCCTTGCCGATGCCCGCACCGACGATGTAGCCGTAGGCCTGGTTCGGCGCCACGTCATGGCGCTCGTAGGCATAGGGGGCGGTGCCGGTGGTCTTGCGTGGACCGTCGATGCGCGGCGTCGACTTGCCGACGACCTTGGCCTTGTCGAACAGGTTGTCGCCGGCGGGGGCGTTGAATTCAAGGGGCATCAGCGCTCTCCTTCCACCAGCACCGCTGCGAGAGTGCGCTCGGCGAGCGCGATCTTGAACGCGTTCTCCGGCGTCGGACGGGCACCGGCGAACACCTGCCGGGTCGCGGCCTTTACGCCGTCGCGCAGCAGCGGTTCGGCTGCCTCGACGCGCCACGGTTTCGGCGCGACCCCACCGAAGGCGAACCGCGCCGAGCCGTCACGCTGCACGACCGCGGCGACCGACACCAGTGCGAACGCATAGGACGCGCGGTCCCGTACCTTGTGGTACACGTGCCGACCGCCCAGGGGTTGTGGCAGCGTGACGTGGGTGATCAGCTCACCGCGCTGCAGCACGTTGTCCTGCTGCGGCTTGTCGCCGGGGGAACGATGGAAATCGGCAATCGGGATGCTGCGCGTACTGCCGTCACCCCTGACGGTCTGGATCGAGGCGTCCAGCACCCGCAGGGCCACCGCCATGTCGCCCGGATAGGTCGCGATGCAGCTGTCCGAGGTGCCGATCACGCCCATCTGCCGGGAGAACCCCTCGAGTGCGCCGCAGCCGGATCCGGGCAGGCGCTTGTTGCAGGGCAGATTGGGATCGTAGAAATACGGGCAGCGCGTGCGCTGCAGCAGGTTGCCGCCGGTGGTGGCTTTGTTGCGCAACTGCCCGGAAGCACCTGCCACGATCGCGCGGGTCAGCACCGCGTAGTCGCGGCGCACGCGCTCATGCGACGCCAGTGCGGTATTGGTGACCAGCGTGCCGATGCGCAGGCCGCCTTCGTCGGTGGGTTCGATCCTGTCCAGGCCGATGTCCTGCACGTCGACCAGGTGCGCTGGCGTCTCGACCTCAAGCTTCATCAGGTCGAGCAGATTGGTCCCTCCAGCCAGGAATTTCGCGCCCTCGGTACCGGCGACGGCCCTGGCGGCCTCGGCCGGGGATTTGGCGCGTTCGTAACTGAAGGCCCTCATGAGCGCCTCCCTGCAGAGGTCACGCCAGCGACCTCTGCCATCGCCTCGGCAATATTGGAATAGGCGCCGCAGCGGCAGAGGTTGCCGCTCATGCGTTCGCGCATTTCCATGTTGGTGGCCTGGGGCCGTGCGCTGACATCCGCCTGCACATGGCTGGGGACACCCCGCTTGATCTCGTCCAGTACCGCCACCGCCGAACAGATCTGCCCCGGCGTGCAATACCCGCACTGGTAGCCATCATGCTTGATGAAGGCGGCCTGCATCGGATGCAGGTCATCGGGGGTGCCGAGGCCTTCGATGGTGGTGATGGCATCGCCCTGGTGCTGTACCGCCAGGCTGAGGCAGGCATTGATGCGCTCACCATTGACCAGCACGGTACAGGCACCGCATTGACCGTGGTCGCAGCCCTTCTTCGTTCCAGTCAGCTTCAGATGTTCGCGCAGGGCATCGAGCAGCGTTGTCCGGGTGTCGAGTTCAAGCTCCCGCCGCTCGCCGTTGACGGTCAAGGCCACCGTGCTGATGACCGGCGGCCTGGGCGGCGGGGGCGCGGCCAGTTCGGCGGCGAGCGATGATGCCCCCGGTGCGGCGGACATCGCCACGGTCGTGACGCCGCCGGCGATCACCTGGCGACGCGTCAACTTCATTCCTTCATCACAACTTGGCACAGTGACCTCCTGGCGTTCGGGGAAACCCCGTGGCTGGATGGACGCGCTCACACTACCGAAGGGCCACTATGCCCATCTGCGGGGTACAGATCTGTGAAGTCGGCGAAATGTACGACCCTGCCAACTTGGGCCATGTGTATGCCTCACTGGATGGCTCACAATCCTGTTTGTCCCTCAACATGAAGAACATGATGGCCCGACGCTACAAGGGCGTTGACTGGGAGGGCTCGGGCTCGTGGATGGAGCCTTCCAACAAGGCAACGTAGGTATCGAGCCTGGTGCGAAGGCCGATCAGCATCCAGCCCAGCAGGTACAGCAGCACCATGGCGAAGATAAGCAGTGCGCCTAGCAATCCAACATCGAAAGCGCCCGCCCAGTCGCCCCATTTCCATCCGCGGAACTGCAGATAAAGGGCAATCAACAGCGGGAATGGTCCCAGCCGCTGCAGGCCGCCATACATCATGCCCATGCGTTCAATCATGTTCGTGCGCAAGGTGCTGACGAACTTGAGTCGCCGCTCGCGCTGGACGCGCGGGAAGTCGCGAAGCTCGCTCACCACTGCTTGCCAGTGGGCAAAGTCCTCATCCATCTCCTGGGCGTGCGAGAGCCGCGGCTGGCTGAACTGGCGAATGCCCCTGCGGGCGGCCAGGACGCCACCGACAATGAACCCTCCGATTTCGATTGCCAGGCAGGCAACCACCACCTGGAGCACTGCGCCAACAGGCAGCCATCGATCCGGAAGCTGACCCATGAGAATGCCGATGATCGCCGCACCCACGCCGATGCGGAACGCCCACGTCTCCACCCTGCCCGCCTTGGGGTAGATGCTGTGCTCAACCAGCCCCTGCACCCGCTGGTAGAGCCAGTGGAACGTGAGTTCCTGCGAACCGGTCTTCGCGGGCGGTTCGAATCCGCCCCGTGCCTGTATGTCCATTGCGCCCCCTGCCCCGCCGGCCAGGTTGCCGGCGCCACCATCGTAGCCGAGCTGGGTTGTGGCGGAATACGGCCTAGCCGTGTAATCGTCAGGCCAGGACCTTCCCGGAGTCGAGCATGGCTCGATTCTACAGAGGCGGAGCCTGCGGGCCGACCCGAACATGCACCGCATGGCTGATGCCACGATGGAACATCTTGGCGTATGGGCAGACGCGTTCGGTGTTGCGCACCAGTTCGCAGGCGAGGTTCTCATCCATGCCGGGAAGATGTACCACGATCTCGGCCGACAGCAGGTACAGCCCATCTGCCGGATCACGGGCGAAGGTGACCGCCACCTCGATGCTGGGGTTGTGCAGCAGCAGGCCGGCACGCGCGGCCACCAGCACCATGGCGCCGTGGAAGCAGCCGGCATAGCCCGCAGCCAGCAGCTGCTCGGGATTGGCGCCGCCGCCAGGCCCGCCGAGCTCCGGCGGCAGGCGCAGGTCCACCGCCAGTGCACCGTCGTCCGATCGCACGACGCCGGACGCCCGCCCATGCTGGGCCTGGCCTCCGCTCACCCGCACGCGGCCGGTGTACAGCGGCTTCACGTCGTCGCCCTGGTAGCGGTCCAGCATGGCAGGCGAAGGCGGCTTCAGCTCGGTCATTGCACGGCTCCATCAAACGCAGCTGCGGCAGGCGATCGATTCGCCGCTCAGGCAGGCTGCCGCTGCAACAGACCGGACTGCTGCAGCCAGGCTTCGAAATCGACCTGCCCCAGCCACGCGTGGCCCGCGGGCACCAGCGTCTCGGTCTGTAGCGGCGCGCCGAAGTACAGTGCATCGGCGTCCGCCACCACCTGCCGGGAATCACCCGTCAGTTGCAGATAGCGCCTGGCCAGATCCGCCATCGCGCTGCGCTGCGGCCCGGCGATCTCCAGCACGCCATTGGCTGGCGCCTGCTGCGCGATGCGTGCCACCGCTTCGGCAACATCCTCGGCGGCAATCGGCTGCACGTCGGCGGCCGGCAGCCGCACGGCCGTCCCGTCGCCGGCGGACTGGATGATGCCCGGCAGGAACTCGAAGAACTGCGTGGAATGGATGATGGTGTACGGCAGGCCCGAGTCGCGGATCAGCCGCTCCTGGGCGATCTTGCCGCGGAAGTAGCCACTGGCGGCAAGCTTGTCGGTGCCCACAACAGAAAGCGCGACATGGTGGCGCACGCCGGCACGGGTGGCGGCCGCAAGTATGTTGTGGCCGGCGGTCACGAAGAACGAAAGCACTGCTGCGTCTTCGAACGAGGGCGAGTTGGCCAGGTCCACCACCACGTCGACGCCGTCCATGGCGGCATCCAAGCCCTCGCCGGTCAGTACATCCACCCCGGTGGAGGGCGCTGCCACCACGACCGCATGCCCGGCGACACGCAGGCGCTCCACCACCTTGCTGCCGATGCGGCCGGTACCACCGATGACGAGGAACTTCATTGCGTGTCTCCTGGAATATAGAGGGGCTACCGGCGTGTGGCCGGGCGCAGGCATCGTAGGTGGCGCGGGCGCGAGGGAGTAGGTCCGTGACCGGCCGCGCACTGTTGCCCGGCACGCACCAGTACGCTCAGGCCAAGGCAGGCTGTGCGCCTGGCTTCAGAGGGGTGGCCTGCTGGCGTGCTTCCCAGTGCGAGATCACATCCAGTTCGAGCGCGCGCACCCGCTGCGTGCTGAAGTCGATGAAGGCACGCACGCGCTTGGGCAGCTGGCGGCGGCTGAGGTAGCACAGGTAGTGGCCGCGATCGAGCGGCGCATGCCGATCCAGGCAGGTCACCACCCTGCCCGCCCACAGCGCTTCACGCACCTGATAGCTGGGCAGCTGGGCGATGCCCAGCCCGTCGATGACGGCCTGCAGGGCCAGGTCGGCATCGTTGAACACCAGTGCAGCAGGCGGCTGAAGGTGTACTTCGGCACCGTCGACACGGAATTCCCAGGGCTGCATGCGTCCGCCCGGCAGGCGCCGCCCGATGCAGGCATGCGTGGGCAGCGTGTCCACCGACGCGGGAAGGCCGTGCACCTGCGCGTACGCCGGTGATGCACATACGACCAGCTGCATCGGCACCAGCTGCTTGGCAATCACTTGGCTGTCTTCCAGTAGGCCGTCGCGAAACGCCACGTCGATGCGATCACCGGCCAGGTCGGGGGCCTGCTCGTCCAGCAGCAGCTCCACGGATACCTGCGGGTACTCGGCACGGAAGGCTGCCAGCAAGGGCGCAATCACCCGACGGCCGAAGCCGTGGCTGGCACTGATGCGCAGGTGCCCGCGCGGCGGGCCCTCGCGCAGGTCGCGCATTTCCTCCAGCGCCTGCAGGATGCAGGTCACGCCCGGGTTGCAGCCCTCCAGGAACAGCTCGCCTTCGCGGGTGAGCGTGGTCGAGCGCGTGGTGCGCAGGAACAACCGCACGCCCAGCTGGCTTTCCAGCTTCTGCACGCTGCGGCTGACGGCCGAGCGGCCGATGCCGAGGCGGTCGGCCGCGCGCGCGAAGCTGCCCTCGGACGCCACTGCAATGAAGGCCAGCACGCCGGCGTAGCTGGTGGAGAAGGACGCATTGAGCGCATCGTGGCCGTCGCTGGCCAGGCGGGGCGTTGAGGCGTTCATGGGTGGCCTGGCTCCGGGCGGGCACGTTGTGCGTGCAGGTGGCTCCGCGCCAGCTTCAACCGTTGCCTGCACGCGGCAAGATCGAGCCCCAGCAGGGGCACGATGTCCTCGAATCCGGCACCCAGCACATCGTGCAGCAACAGTACCGCACGTGCATCGGGCGGCAGTTCGCGCAATGCGGTGAGGAAGGCCTGCCAGACCTGTTCGCTGGCAGGGCGCGATGCGGTGCGCAGGTGCGATGAGGTGTCCATGCCCGGCAGACGGCCGAGCATCGGCCGCTGTGACAGGACATTGGTGCTTTTCATACAACAGCGTGCGGCCCGGCCCCCGCCTACCGGCATTGCGAATGCAGGCCTAGCCTCGCTGTGCCCTTCACACGCTACAGGAACACACCATGACCGCACGCCTGGATTACGCCGCGCAATCCCCCGAACTGTTCAAGAAGCTCGGCCTGTACTCGCATGCCGCCCACACCGCCTCGATCGAAGCGGCCATCATCGATCTGGTCAACATCCGTGCATCGCAGCTCAACGGCTGTGGCTTCTGCCTGGACATGCACGTGAAGGAAGCCACCCTGCGCGGCGAGCGTCCGCTGTGCCTGCATCACCTGGCGGCATGGCGTGAATCAACGCTGTTCAGCCCGCGCGAGCGCGCCTGCCTGGCCTGGACCGAAGTACTGACCCAGCTGCCGGCGCAGGGCGTGCCCGACGAGCTGTACGCACGCGTGCGCGGCCAGCTGTCCGATCAGGAAATTGTCGACCTGACCCACGCGGTGATGGCGATCAACGCCTGGAACCGCGCCAACGTTGCCTTCCGTACCACGCCCGGCACCCTGGACGCAGTCTTTGGCCTGGAGAAGGCCGGCCTGGCCTGATCCTTCCGCCGCTGCCCCATGCTGCGGCCCTGCTCTACCGCTTTGGAGACCTGCCATGCGTCGTTCTGTTCTGGCCCTGTTTGCGCTGCTGCCACTGTGCGGCGCTGCCGCCACCCCGCCCTCTGCTGCGCCCGAGCCCCTGGTGCGCGAGGTGATGACCCGCGCCCTGCCGGAGCAGCCCGGCAAGGAAGCGCTGATCCTTACCGTGGAGTATCCGCCGGGTGGCGCCGATCCTGTCCACCGCCACGATGCCCATGGCTTCGTCTATGTCCTGGAAGGGCGGATCGTGATGGGTGTGGCCGGCGGCAAGGAAGTCACCCTTGGCCCGGGCGAGGCCTTCCATGAAGGCCCGGCCGATCTGCACACCGTAGGCCGCAACGCCAGCGCCACCGAGCCGGCGAAGTTCGTGGTGTTCCTGATCAAGGACATCGGCAAGCCGGCGGTGCTGCCGCCGCACTGATCGCACGTCCGGCGCTGGCACCAACGACAGGTTCCCGGGTGTCACAATCCGGGGACCTGTCCCGTCTACGCTGGCATGGACGAATCCACTGCGCTGTTCTCACGCCTCCGCCCACGCCTGTTCGGCGTGGCCTACCGCATGCTTGGGTCTTCGCACGAAGCCGAAGACGTGGTGCAGGATGTCTGGCTGCGCTGGCATGGCACCGACCAGTCACAGATCGAGAATCCGGAAGCCTGGCTGGTGGCGACCACCACCCGTCGCGCCATTGATGGCCTGCGCCTGGCCCGGCACGCGCGCGAACACTATGTGGGCATGTGGTTGCCCGAGCCGCTGCTGACCGATGACACCGCCACGCCCGAGTACGTGCTGGAAACCGCCAGCGATCTGTCGGTCGCCTTCCTCAGTGTGCTGGAACGGTTGGCCCCGGATGCGCGTGCGGCTTTCCTGCTGCACGACGTGTTCGATCAGGATTACGCCGTGGTCGCGCGCACCCTGGACAAGACGCAAGCCGCCTGCCGGCAGATCGTGCATCGTGCGCGCCAGCAGCTCCGGCAGGAACGCCCGCGCTACAACGTCCCGCAGGACGTGCACCAGAAACTGCTGCGCCGCTTCGCCGAGGCCGCGTCCAGCGGGGATTTCCGCACGATGAAGGCCTTGATGGCCGAATCGGCCGAGCTGGTGGGTGACGGCGGCGGTATCGTCACCAGCTTCCCCGGGCCGATGGTCGGGGGTGCACGCATTGCCCAGCTGCTGTATGCCCCGCACCTGCGGCGCAGCGCGCAGTTGCGGATGGTGCCGGCCATGCTCAACGGACGGTTGGGACTGCTGCGCTATTTCGATGGCGAGCTGGAGGCGGCGATGGCCTTCGAGACCGATGGCGAGCGGATCACGCAGATCCTGGTGCAGCGCAATCCGCACAAGCTGCAGCGGTTGGCTCGCCCGACCGCCATCCAGTAGTTCCACGCCAGCCAGGGATGGCGTCCGTTGCCGGCCGCCCTTGCGGGATTCGAGCGGGGCGCCGATGCGCCCCGTCGAAAACCCTTGCTTGCGCTGTATCCGCAGGATCCGATCAGAAGTCCCAGAACACCGGCACCCAGCGGAACGTCTCGCCGTCCAGCGACACCCGGCCCACTGACGGGAACGGAAGATGGGTGGCCACCAGCAGTTCGCCGGTGCCGGCCAGGTCCTTCAGCAGAGCGACGCGAACGCGTGCGGATTCCTCCGGATCGTGCTCAAAACCGTTGTGCCAGTTCGGCTGGTCGAAGCCGACCGCGAACACCGCGTCACCGGCAAAGGTCAGGGCCTGCCCCGCGGACGCTACGCGCACCACGCAGTGGCCCGGGGTATGCCCACCGGTACGGCGGGCCGTCACGCCCGGCGCGATCTGCTGTTCGTCCTGGAAGGTGTGCACATAGCTGCTGTACTCGGCCCAGAAGTGCTTGGCCGTGGCGCGCAGCGCATCGGGGAAGCCCTGCGGCATGTTGGTACGGCTGAAGTCCGGCGACTTCCAGAACTCCACTTCCGCGGCTGCGACGTGGATTTTCAGGTCCTGGCGCAGCCGTTCCTTTACGCCTTCAACCAGCAGGCCGCCGACGTGGTCCATGTGCATGTGGGTGATCACCACGTCGGTGATTTCGCCCAGGTTGATGCCGGCGGCACCGAGGCGGCGGATCAGCTGGCCGGCGCGCGGCAGCTGCAGGTCCGGGTCCATGCCCAGGCCGGCATCGATGAGGATGGTGCGATCACCGCTGTGCACCACCATCACGTTCAATGCCCAGTCGAAGGCATCCTGGGGCAGGTACATCTCTTCGAACCATTCGGCACGGTCGGCGGCCGGCACGTTGTGGCCGAGCATCTGGGTGGGCAACGGCAGGACGCCGTCGCTGATCACCAGCACTTCGACGTCGCCCACTTTCAGGGCGTAGCGCGAGGGCACCAGTTCATCGAGGGCGGGAGCAATGGGCGCGGCGGTGTTTTCCATACTGAACATGAGGGATCTCCACGAAGAGCCATTTGGCGGGCAGCAATGCAAGGCTGGCGCTAGCGATTCCGGGCGCTTTCCCACGACGCAGGGCGCGGCGCGGCCAGGGCGCGGATGCCTGGCACGCCAGCACTGCGTGGTTCATGGGAAAGTGGGCACTGCGTGAGCGGTGGGCCCGGGACACGGCAGGTGCCGTGTGGGATCAGCCTAGGCAGCACGCCGCAGGTGCGGTAGCGCCGTGAAGGGGTACGTCATGTTGCGTTCCGGGAAGCAATGCGGAACCGGCTGCAATGCCACCATTGCAAGCGCCTCTGGCTCGTTCGGTAGTGCGCAGGCCCAGGTCGGGCAGCTTCGGATGATCATCCAGTCGACCCCACTGTGGGTCCGCGCAATCAGGACGATCTATCAAGAAATTCGGACTTGTCATATCCCAGATGCCTGATTTCTGGCGCAAAGTACGTCTCACCACCCACCCATGAGAGTTCCCGCATGAACACCTTCGCCCGTACCCTGGCCGTTGCCACCCTCGCCCTCTCGGTCCAGGCCGGCCTGTCCGTGCAGGCCGCCGAACCGGCCACGCCGGCGGCAGTCACCAGCATCGCGCGCACCGCCAGCTACATCACCACCGCCGATGGCGTGCAGCTGTACTACAAGGACTGGGGCCCGAAGAACGGCCCGGTCGTGACCTTCAGCCACGGCTGGCCGTTGAACTCGGACAGCTGGGAATCGCAGATGATCTTCCTGGCCAACCACGGCTACCGCGTCATTGCCCATGACCGCCGCGGCCACGGCCGTTCCAGCCAGCCGTGGGATGGCAACGACATGGATCACTACGCTGATGACCTGGCCACGGTGATCAATACGCTGGACCTGCACGATGTGACCCTGGTGGGCTTCTCCACCGGTGGCGGCGAAGTGGCGCGCTACATCGGCCGGCACGGCACTGGACGGGTGAAGAAGGCCGTGCTGATCAGCTCGGTGCCGCCGTTCATGCTGAAGACCGCCGACAACCCGAACGGCCTGCCGATCGAAGTGTTCGATGGCATCCGCAAGGCACAGATGGATAACCGCGCGCAGCTGTACAAGGACATTCCGTCGGGCCCGTTCTATGGCTTCAACCGCCCGGGCGCGAAGGTGTCGCAGGGGCTGATCGATGCGTGGTGGGCGCAGGGCATGCAGGGCGGCCACAAGAACACCTACGATTCGATCGCCGCGTTCTCGGCCACCGATTTCCGCGCCGACCTGAAGAAGTTCGATGTTCCTACCCTGGTGATCCACGGTGACGACGATCAGATCGTGCCGATCGATATCTCGGGCCGCCAGTCGGCAAAGCTGATCAAGGGCGCAAAGCTGATTGTCTACCCGGGTGCGCCGCACGGCCTGACCGACACCCACAAGGACAAGGTCAACCAGGATCTGCTGGCGTTCCTGCAGGAAAAGTGAGTGTACGGGGCTCCGTCGTGATGGCGGAGCCCTTCCTGCCCAGAGGCAGGGCTGGCACCGGACGAGCGCCGGCTGCCACGTCAGTGCACGATTGCGGCCGTGGGATTTCAGGCCAGTCATGGCGCGCGGTGTGCACCTTGATGAAGGGTTAACCTCCAACAAAGCACACTGCGCTCTCACGGCTCTTCTCCGGCGCAGAATCCTTTGCTCCCGTGTCCAGCCCCAGACGACACGGCCATGCATCCTCCCAATGCCTTCCGGATCCACGCGATCCAGCCCCTTCTTGCGCGCAATGGCGCCATCGTTCGCCTCGATCAGTTGCGATCGACCTGCAAGAGCTGCGGCTTGCGCTCATCAATGACTCAGGACGAGGGCCTCAAGACGAGTCCATTGGGCACGACGCTCACGTGCCCCGCGTGCGGTGCCACGGGGCTGATGGACGAGGTGGAGATATGGCACCACTGGCTCGAACAGTGCCGGCGGGAACGGATGCTGGCGCTCTTCGATCCCGCACCTGACGAACCTCTGGAGCCTGATGGCCCCGAATGAGAGCGACACATGGACTGTCCGGCCGGCGCCTCAGCGCCGCGCCTCAACCGTCGCCGGGGTGACGCCCTGCCAGGCTACCCATCGTAAAGGCGTAGCCCGCCTCCTCCAGCAGCGCTCTCATGCGCAGCTCCACACGCCGGGGGGAAAGCAGGCTGTTGGGCGCGTACAGGGCATAGACGTAGCCTGCGCCGTCGATGATCTCGCGGCGCACGGCGCACTCATTGGATTCGGCAGCCTCGGACCAGACGGACATCAACCTGGCGGGACTGATGGATTGGCCGTTGCGAAGACGGAAGAACAGCCAGCGCACTCCCAGGGAACGCACCGGATTCAACCTAGCCACTGCGAACCCCCGATGCGCCGGAAAAGGTCCCTCAGGACCTCTGGATCCAAGCGTGGATGCTCGTCTTTCGAAGAGCGCGGAAGGTCGATACGTGCGGCGCCGTTCACCAGCGCGGGCAGATCGGACTGAAGGTCGATCCACCACCCCGTGGGCAGCCGGAGCCCCGTGCCCGTTCTATCGTAGATGCAGATCGGAAAAGTCATGGCGTTGCTCCTGGATGACCCGAGCATACGCCTGCGCGATGTCAGGTCTGGATGCGACGCCTAGGAAGATGCCGCATCGGCGCGCTTTGCGCATTCGAATACGTGTGCTTCGTCCTGCTGGACCCTGCGGAACGACTCCAGCCAGCCGAACGCTGCGCCACGATTGTGAATCGTTTCGCCAAGCCTTCCGGTCAGGCACCGTGCGCACTCCATCCCGCCAGGACTGGGCGCATCGCAGCAACGGCATTGCGCCATCGTCGTCGTTCTCTCCGGGCGGCACTGGTACATGATCTTGGTCATCAGGCTGATCGCCTGGCTTTGCGAGGACATGCGCGCTCCCTGTCTGCTGCGGAAGCAGCCGCTCGGCGCGCGGCTCCTCCTGTTCCTCAGCGGCGGGTATCGCCGCCGAGACCGCCCTTCTTTTCATCCGCTGGCTTCGGGCTCTCGCTATCCTTGTTGTCCTGCTGCTGTTGCTGTCCTTGCTTGCCGGGCTCCTCCCCGCCGGGTTCGCCCCCCTCGCCCTGCCCCTGCGGTGCAGGCTGCTCTGCTTCAGCGGACGCGTTGGAGCGGTCATTCCTGTTCTGTTCGGGGACGCTGTTCATTTCGATTCTCCGCCGCAGCAAGTCTGCTGCCGATTGACTGTGGGCGTGTCGCCGTTACGGGAACGTGCCGGCAAGCGCGTTGTATGAATGGTTGTGATGAACAGGCTCCCGGCAGCGAGCGTGTACAGTGAGGTTTCGAACAGGGGTAGGCGCCGTGAGCCACGGAAGAAGCAAGCACGTTGTCGATGTGGAGCGCGAGCTGGCCCACTGGGAAACCGCCTTCAGTCTGGGTGCGCTGCCCGCGATGAGTTTCCGGCACGAAGTGGCGCCGGTCATCCGGCTTGCCTGCGATATCTATGTGAGAGATCCGCACGGTACCCGGTCAGCCTGGATGGACGACCTGCAGTGCCGCCTTGCGAAACGATCAAGCCTGCGCGGCCACCCTGGCGCGGCAGAGATTGCCGATCGTTGCTGGACGCTGCTGTCCTGCGGCTAGGCGCCTCCTGCCGGACGATTCCGCTCGCGCACACCCTGCCCCAGCTCGGATGCCAGGAACGGTGCCGTCCTGCTGCCCTTGGCGCGGGCCACCTGATGCGGTGGCCCCGCCGCCACGATGGTGCCGCCCGCGCTGCCTGCGCCCGGGCCGACGTCGATCACCCAGTCGGCCTGTGCGACAGAACGCATGTCGTGCTCGATCATCACCACCGTGTTGCCTGCGTCCACCAGCCGCTGAAGCTGCACCAGCAGCCTGTCCGCGTCTGCTGCATGCAGCCCGGTGGTGGGTTCGTCCAGCACGTACAGCGTGCGCCCGCGCTGGCTGCGCTGCAGCTCTGTGGCCAGCTTGATGCGTTGCGCCTCACCCCCTGAAAGCTCCGTGGCCGGCTGGCCCAGCCGCAGGTAGCCCAGGCCGATCTCCTGCAGCAACTGCAGCGGGCGGGCGATGGCCTCTTCTTCGGCGAAGAACGCATGGGCCTGGTCCACCGTCATCTGCAGGACCTCGGCAATGTTGCGGCCGTTCCACTGCACCTTCAGCGTGGCCTCGTTGTAGCGGGCGCCGTGACAGGTGGGGCACGGCGCATAGACGCTGGGCATGAACAGCAGTTCGACGCTGACGAAACCCTCGCCTTCGCAGGTTTCGCATCGGCCCTTGGCCACGTTGAACGAAAAGCGGCCCGCGTCGAAACGGCGGCGGCGCGCGTCGGGTGTCGCGGCGAACAGCTTGCGCACGTGGTCGAACAAGCCCGTGTAGGTAGCCAGGTTGGAGCGTGGCGTACGCCCGATGGGCTTCTGGTCTACCTGTACCACGCGTTGAATGGCGTCTACGTCGCCGGCCAGCTGGCCCCGAGTGGCTTCGATCACGGTGGGTCCATCCGTGGGCGCGCTGTCGGCGCCGTCGTCTGCTGTCTCATGCCCGAGGTGCAGCAGCATCAGCTCAGGCAGCGCCTGCGCCATCAGACTGGACTTGCCCGATCCGGAAATGCCGGTCACTGCAGTCAGCAACCCCAACGGCACCTGCGCATCCACGCCGTGCAGGTTGTGGCGATGGATGCCTTGCAGCGCCAGCCAGCTGTTGGCACTGCGCTGCCGGCTGGCCGGCGCGGGCACCCGGTCGAACAGGTACTGCGCCGTGCGCGAATCCTGAACGTTGCGCAGGCCGTCGGGCTCGCCACTGTAGAGAACGCGTCCGCCATGTTCCCCTGCCTGCGGGCCCACATCCACCAGCCACTGCGCGCGGCGCATCAGCTCCAGATCATGTTCAACAACGAACACCGAGTTACCGCCGTCGCGCAGGCGTTCCAGCGCGTCGTACAGCGCCTGGCTGTCGGCCGGATGCAGGCCGGCCGACGGTTCGTCGAGCACGTACAGCACGCCGAACAGCAGCGAGCTGAGCTGCGTGGCCAGGCGCAGGCGCTGCAGTTCGCCGGCCGACAGCGTGGGCGTGGCGCGATCCAGCGAGAGATAGCCAAGGCCGAGCTCGCGAAGTTGCCGTACCCGCGCCATGACCCCGCCCGCGAGCCGTTGCGCCGCCAGGCGCTTTTCCTCTGACAGGGCTGAGGTCAGGCGCACGTCGGGGGCGCCTTCGTGGGTCGCGCGGCCACTTGCTGCCCGCTTGGCGTGATCGCGGGGCGTTGCACGCCTGCTGGTACGCGCGCCGTGGCTGTGTGCACTGAAATCGCCCTGCGCGATGGGCTCGAGCAAGGCCGCCAGCTGATCCAGCGGCAGCCGCAGGAACTCGCCGATGTCCACGCCGGCGAAGGTGACCGAAAGCGCTTCCGGCTTCAGGCGCTTTCCCTGGCAGGCGGGGCACAGGCGGCCTTCCATGTAGCGGGAAACACGCTTGCGCATCAGCGCGCTCTGGGTGTTGGCAAAGGTGTGCAGCACGTAGCGGCGTGCGCCGGTGTACGTGCCCATGTAGCTGGGCTCCAGCTTGCGCTTGAGCGCGGCGCGGGTCTCGGCCGGCGTGAAGCCGGCATAGACCGGCACCGTGGGCGTTTCCTCGGTGAACAGGATCCAGTCCCGGTCCTTCTTCGGCAGTTTCTTCCACGGCACATCGATGTCGTAGCCCAGCGTGACCAGAATGTCGCGCAGGTTCTGGCCATGCCATGCCGGTGGCCAGGAGGCGATGGCGCGCTCGCGGATGCTCAGCGAAGGGTCCGGCACCATCAGTGCTTCAGTCACTTCGTAGACATGCCCCAGGCCATGGCAGGTGCTGCAGGCGCCCTGTGGGGTGTTGGGCGAGAAGTCTTCGGCGTACAGCATGGGCTGGTGGGCCGGGTAGGCCCCTGCCCGCGAGTACATCATGCGCACCAGGCTGGACAACGTCGTCACACTGCCCACCGACGAGCGCGCATTGCTGGCACCGCGCTGCTGCTGCAGGGCGACAGCCGGCGGCAGCCCGTCGATGGCATCCACGTCGGGTACGCCGGCCTGGTCGATCAGGCGGCGTGCGTAGGGCGCGACGGATTCGAAATAGCGGCGCTGCGCTTCGGCGAAGACCGTGCCGAAGGCCAGCGAGGACTTGCCGGACCCGGACACGCCGGAGAACACCACCAGCGCATTGCGTGGAATGGAGACGTCGACATTCTTCAGGTTGTGCTCGCGCGCACCGCGCACCTCGATGCAGCCGCTGGCTGCGGCAGCACATGACGATTCGCCAAAGGGGGTGTTGGACATCTCAGCATTCCTGCATTCGGTGGGCGGAGCCCGCATGGTGCGCCCGAGCGGCCATTGTCACCGGTCCGGAGTGAATGGCGCGAGGGCGCCGGAGGCGGGATGCTGTCTTCACCTCTCGTTCGTACGGCGTTGCCCAGCCAAGGGCTAGCGTGGGGCTGTCCACACACCGGAGGCTGCCATGCACCCCGACGTACTCGGCTGGGCCGCCACGGCGGTACTGATGGCAACCTTGATCCGGCAGATGGTGAAGCAGTGGCAGTCGCCCAACCCGGAAGCCGTGTCCAGGTGGCTGTTCGCAGGCCAGATGACCGCGTCTGCGCTGTTCACGGTGTACAGCGCGATGCTGGGCAGCGTGGTCTTCGTGGTGACCAATGCGATGCTGCTGTTGACGGCTGTGGTGGGCCAGGTGATGGCGTGGCGCCGCCGCGGCCGACGCCGGGCTCCCCCGCCCTGCTGATTGTTAATGCGCGTTGCCTGAAGGTTTGACATTACTTTCCCCCACCGTTGATGGGGCCGGACCGTCACACGGATGAGGAGGCCGCTGCATGCCGTACGGTTCTGGCGCACTCTCGTAAAGACCGTGCGCAGTAATCCTGCGGGCGCTCACATGCCGCCTTCACCTGGCCCCTGCCCGATCGCAACCGGGCAGGACCTACGCTGAGCACTCCACTCACTGCGGAGCCCAGTATGGCTATCAAGACGGCGGAAGACCTGTTCATCCACGAACTCTCGGATATCTACAGTGCCGAGAAGCAGCTGACCAAGGCCCTCCCGCGCCTGGCCCGTGCGGCCGAGAACCCGGACCTGGCGGCAGCGTTCGAAACGCACCTGGAAGAAACGCAGGGCCAGATCGAACGCATCGATCAGGTGGTGGAGGTGCTTGGCATTCGCCTGAAGCGCATCAAGTGTGCGGCGATGGAAGGCCTGGTGGAGGAAGGCAAGGAAGTGATCGACAGCATCGACAAGGGGCCGGTGCGGGATGCGGCCCTGATCGGCGGCGCGCAGAAGGTCGAGCATTACGAGATTGCGTCCTACGGCACCATCGCCGCGCTGGCCAAGCAACTGGGCTACAAGGATGCCCTTCCGCTGCTGCTGGAGACGCTGGAGGAAGAGAAGGCCACCGACGAGAAGCTGACCCTGCTGGCCAAGGGCGGCGGCAACGCCAAGGCCGCGCAGGCCGCCTGACCGGCGCACCGCGGAGCCCGGCGGCCACGGATGGCCGCCTCAGGGCCCGTACAGCACCTGATCATTCGGGCAGAAGAACGTGCGTCGCCGCGTGGTCCCCATGTAGAGCTTGCTGATCGGGCCACCGCACAGGGGGCAGACTTTTTTCGTGTGCACCTGCCAATGCTTCTTCAGCTCGAAACGGCGCTTCCACTCCAGGAAATCAAAGCTGTAGGCGCGGGCCTGCTCGATCATGGCGGTAAGCCTGCGTGGCGGCAGGTCGCCCAGCCGGGTGGCCGGATGCACGCCTATCCGGAACAGCACCTCGTTCTTGATGATGTTGCCCACGCCGGCGAAGACGGTCTGGTCCAGAAGCGCATCACAGACCATGACATCCGGCAGGGCCTTCAGCTTGCGCCGGGCCAGCTTTGGATCCCAGGCCTCGTTCATCACGTCCGCACGCCAATCGTAGATGTCGTCCAGCGGCTGGTCGATCAGGCGCACGGAACACGCGTAGAAGTTCAGCTCACCGTTGTCGAACACCAGCGATACCCGCGCCGGGCCTGGCTTCCGTTCGTCGATGCGCCAGCTGCCGAACATCATCAGGTGGATGCGCAGCGTGTGGCGGCTGAACTCCAGCAGGAAGTGCTTGCCCCAACTGCGGACCGCCTTGACCCTGCGGCCCTGCAGCGGTGACAGGTCGATGCGGCTGTTACCGGACACGGTGCGGACCACGTGCCCCTTGAAATGGCTTGCGGCTTCGCGCAACAGCACGATGGAAGGGCCTTCAGGCATGTGCGTTCTCCGACAGCAGCGCCTGCAGGCGCAGGGCGTTGCGGGTGGCATGGCCCAGTGCGGTATTGTCCAGTACGCACCAGGCGGGTCGTTGCGCGTCGGATTCGCGCCGCAGCCGTTCCGCGAGCCCGGCCAGGGCCTGTTCGCTGTACGCACTGCGATAGATCTGCGGTTGGCCGTGCCAGCGCCAGTAGCTCCAGGTGCGGTCACCGCCGGGGATCGCTGCCACCGGCACACGTGCCGGATCCGCGGCAACCCGCGCAACCCCATGCGCGCTCAGCAACGCATCCACGTCAGTAGTGAACCAACTCGGGTGGCGGGGCTCGCACGCCAGCTCGGTCTGCGTGCGAGCGCGCAGTCCGCGCAGGAAAGTTCCCGCCGTGGCCGTGTCGTACACCAGGCTGGGCGGCAACTGCAGCAGCAACGGACCGAGCTTTCCGCCCAGCTCCCGCGCGCCTTCCAGGAACTGTTCGAGCGGCCGCATTGCATCGCGCAACCGACGCTCATGGCTGATCTCGCGCGGGAGTTTCACCGCGAACCGGAAGCCCTCTGGAACGCTCGCTGCCCAACGTGCGTAGGTCCTGGGCTGGTGCGGTCGATAGAAGGACGAGTTGATCTCCACCATCGGCAGGCGTGTGGCATAGCGCTGCAGCGCGCTGTCGCCCGCGCCGAACGCTTCCTCATCCGCCCGCGGCAGCGACCAGCCCGCACAGCCAACACGCAGTGGGGCAGATGCACGCGGGGCGGCCGCCACCTTCATCGCACCGACTGCTCGTACGGTTCCAGGGGCTCTCCCGCACCTGCATCCGTCTGCAACTGCGAGACCGACAGCAGACGATCCAGTGCGCTTTTTCCCGAGTCGAGCGCCGACGCGCTGCGTACGAAGCCGGTCCAGTCGGAGATGGCGATCTTTCCCAGCGCCAGTTCGTCCACCCGCACGCTGCGCATCCGCCAGTGCGGAAACTGTCGACGCCCCACCCTGCCCCGGTTCAACTCGACGACCCCACTGTGGCTGCCGGCCGCGAGAATGCGCGTGTACGCCGCATTGATCCCGGCCTCCGGGCCCTCCAGATACTGCAGGAAGCGCGAGCCATCGAACAGCAGCGTGCCGGTGACATCGACGGATTCGTTGAACTGCACCGCTTCGGCCACAAGCTGCTGCAGCCGCGCTGCGGTCAGGTTGCGGGAGGCTTCACTCACGTAGGCAATCGCACGAAGAGGCATGGCACCACCGATGGTTGCGGACCGCTTTACCTTAGCGATGCCGGTCGTACGCGCGGTGAGTCCGGTGTGGAGGCTGCGTCGAGTTGCGGCGCGTCCACGCCGCTTGGGCATGACGCGCTGATCGGGCACAAGCCGCAGACCACCGCAATGTCCGGCGCGCCCGGTACGCAGCCACCTCAGCAGGGGACCGCCTCGTCGGGAGGTGTGAACCGCCCAAGGTGTGCGCTGCACGCAGCCCTGATGCAGCGATAGCATCTACGGACTTCGGGATGGCCCTGGTCTGCGCTCAGGGCATCGGGCTGGACAGTGCCGTGCCGCCGGCTCGACTTCGCAGGCTGCCAGCCGGAGCGCGCGGAGCGTCCGCTGCCACCAGCGCCTGTACCACACGATGTTGCATACGGTGAGCGCCGCCTTCCACGCCCACGACATACACGAAGCGCCCATCGAACTTGGCGTGCGCGTCCTCCAGGACATCGTCGGCCTGCAGCGCCCGCTTGAGCGACTTCATCCACGTCCGTTCAGGCATGCGGTCCAGTTCCACTACGACGGCCGTGCCACCGCAGTCCAGCGGCATGCACTCGACACGCAGCACGCGGGGGGAAGCAGAATCGGTTCCGGATAGCGGCATGAGAAAAGCTCCGATGCGGGGGACGGCGGCAGTATCCATGGCACGTGCCAAGGCGCCGTCAACAAACTCCATCCGGCCCTGCACGCTGCCTATACGGTGCTGGAAGCGCGCTTCACGGGCTTCGCGCCGGGCTGACAAGCCGCACGCACCGTATTGATGCTGCACAGCACAGACTGGCGTTCCCGAAGCAACACAGGCTGCACACATGCAATCCGGATTGAGCCAGCGCAGATGCAACCTGCTGCTGGTGGAAGACCAGCTCGACCTGGCAGCACTGATGGAACATGCACTTGAGGACGCTGGCGACCAGGTGACACACGCCTACAGCGTGTTCGACGCGCTGGGACTGCTGGATACCCAGCAGTTCGACGGCGCCGTGCTGGACGTCGAGCTTCGAGACGGCGTGGTATTTCCAGTCGCTGATCGCCTGGCGGAACTTGGCATCCCCTTTCTTTTCGTCTCTGCGGTCTATGACCAGCTGGTGCCACAGCGCCACCGCCGCGCCGCCTTCGTGACCAAGCCATTCCACATCGATCAGTTGCAGGACACTGTGCGGCGTGTGATCAGCTGCACAACATGCTAGCACCCGTCCCGCACTTCAAGCGGCGTTCGCGTAGGGCTCAACGACTGCAAGCAGCTTCTCCATCGCTTCGGCTTCGTCCTGGCTCGTTACCGCCCGCTGGATGAAACGGCTCCAGTCAGCAAGGGCGATCCTCTGCAGCTCGCCCGCGCTGACCGACAGGCAGCGCATCGGCCAGAACGGCAACCGCCGCTGCCCGACACGGCCACGCCCGAGTTCGGTCAGTTCGGTGTGGCTGCGGGCGCCGCTTACGCGGGAGAAGGCAACATCCAGCCCGTCGGCGGGGCCTTCCATGTATTGCAGGAAACGCTGCCCGTCAAACAACAGAACCCCGGTCACGCCCGCTGATCGATTGAAGCGGGCCGCATCTTCCATCAGTGCAGCCAGGCGTTCCGGCGTGAACCCGGGGGCAGCCCGGCTGGCGTAGACAATCGCGCTGTTCGGCATCGGCCGCTCCTGCTCTCCGAGCCGATCAATCTAAGGTCGGCAGCGTTCACGCGCCGTAAACGCGTACAGGGAGCGCGTCACATATCGGCCGATGTGCCCGGGTTTCATGGGATTCGGCCTGAATCGGAGACGCCTGACGGCGCGCCCCCCTGCTGCGGTGCGGCGAAATGGCCGGTGTTTACGCAATGGCCGGCCCGGTCAGCACGGCAGGGGCACCCGCCGCCCCCATTTCAGCCAGATAGGCTGAAAATCCCCCTGCGGCGCGCCCTTCCAGACGCGCACTGGTGAAGACGACGGGAGCACCGGCCCAGCGTACATCCGCGCCGCAGGCCTGCAGCGCCCTCACCATCTGAACGTCTTCCCCGCAGCGCAAGGCAGGAAAACCGCCGACCGCACGATAGAAATGGGCAGAGACACCCAGGTTGGCACCATGGATGCGCCCGTGACCTTCCCCCCACTGCTGCCGCCCCTGGAATACCCTGCGCAGGCGATGTTCGGACGGGCAGCGCGCCGCAATGTCCACCAGTCCGCAGAAGGCGTCACACGGCTGCTCCAGTTGTCCAACCAACCAGTCGCCAGGGACCTCGCTATCAGCGTCGGTGCTGGCCAACCACCTGGCGCCGCGACCCAGCAGCTCGACGGCGGCCGCTGCGCGGGCAATCCCCACGCAGCGTGCATCCAGCCGCACAATGCCGACGCGCTGTTGGTGGCAGATGGACGCCGTCGCATCCGAGCAAGCGTCCAGTGCAACCACCACTTCGACCGCTTCGCCGCCCAGGCCCGGGTGCAGGGCCGCCCTTCGGATCGATTGCAGGCAGCGCGCCATGCTGGCTGCCTCGTTGTGCGCGGGGACCAGAACGCCTATCACCGCAGGCCCTCGTTGCGGGCCAGTGACAGCGTGCCGCGCGTCCAGCCCTGCAGCACGAAGTCCGCATCGCGATAGTGGAAGGCTTCGTGCAGGCCGTCGGCAAGGCAGCGATGCACGACTTCGGTCCGGCTCACCCGCCCGGGGAACGAGGGCAACCAATGGCAGGCGACCAGCAATCCGTCGTCACGAAGTGCTTGATCGATTCCGGCCCGCAGCTCGCGAAGGGCGCTCGTCCCCAGGTAGTAGCCCATCTCACCGCAGACGATCAGGTCGAAGCGCCCCGGCGGCCATTGCTCGGGGTGGCTGGCGCAGTGGACCTGCACGTGCGGCAGGTGGGCCAGGTTGCGGCGGGCCCGGAACGCTGCGCGCGGGCTGATATCGGTGGCCAGCAGGCGCTCACAGCGGGCCGCCAGGGCCTCGGTCAGCACGCCGTTGGAGCATCCCAGCTCCCAGCCACGATTGAACTGGCGCTGGCTCAGGCTGGCCAGCAGCAACGCACGCTTGCGTTCTTCATACCACCGACTGCGGTAGCCAAAAGGGTCTTCCTGCTCATGCAGTTCATCGAAGTACGGTTGCGCGCTCATGCCAGAAATACCTCGTAATCGCGGAAAAATCGGGCCAGTACATGGGAAGGCAGCACCGGCGGGCTGTTCAGGCCCGGCACGTTGCCCGTCTGCGTCCGGAACCGGGCGATCGCACTTCGTTTCACCGACGCCACTGCGGAAATGTCGACAAGCTGCGGGAACTCCCACGCCATATGCGCGCAGGCCGGATCCAGCCAGTGCCAACCCCATACCGGGTACTCCAGGCGACGGCAACCCACTGCGCGCGCGGCGCGGCAGGCTGCACGCCCTGCCGCTTCGTGATCGGGGTGCCCATCGAAGCGCCAGGGCGCCAGTACCAGATCGCCCGGCTGCAGGTGCTGCTGCAGCCAGTCCTGCAGGCCCTGTTCGTGCTTGCTGACCGCGCCATCGCCGATGCCGAGATGAAACGTCGCGTCGGCCGCAATCCCAAGTTCCGCCAATGCAGCTGCAAGCTCTGCCCGACGCGCCGACCGCAGGCGCTCCGGTGTCCACCACGGTTCACCCGGATAACACGCTTCACCATCGGTCACGGCAATGACGCCAACCTGCATGCCCTGTGCCGCGGCATGATGGAGCAGCCCACCACAGCCAAGAATCTCGTCGTCGGGATGCGGCGCAACGACCACAAGGCGGTCGTGGCCGGCGCACAGTGAACGGGCGGACGTGGACGGTTGCTGCCAGAGCCAATCGCAGCGCAGCCAGGCCTGTTCCTGAGTTCCCTGTCCTTGCAGGGGTGTGCTGGCTACAGCGCCCATGCGGTCTCCTCGGCTGCCCGCTGCTCACCCAGCCACTGCCAATCGCGATCGGCATGGCACTGCCTGAGGAACACCGTCAGGTCCGCCCAGCGGCGGGCGTGACCGTCTTCCAGGCACATCGGCGCCGGACCGAGCGCCCGGCCTGCAAGATCCAGGACGCGCGTCGCCGCCCGCTCGACCACGCAGCGCAGCCGCACTACGTCTCCCCGATGCGCCGATTGAGGCGCGTCGTCGATGCGTGCGGCCACTTCGCGAAGCAGCGCCGCAGCCGGCCCCAGCACAAGGTCCGCTGCACCCAGCAGCCGTGCGCGGTTGCCGTCGCTGCAGGCCGGCCGCATGCGTTCAGCCAGTGCCACCGCTGCGCCAAACCAGACCGCCGCGATACCGGCTCCGCCATGCCAGAAGCCCGGCCGTTGCAGGTAGGCGTCGCGCGGTCCCAGAATCGTCATCGGTGCGCCGTCGAAGCGCACCGTCGTGGACGGAATGCCGGCCATGCCAGCCGCCGGCCAGGGCTCACCCGAAAGCGTGCACCAATGCTCCGCCGGCACATGGCACAGCCACACGCCGTGTGTGTTCCGCACGGTTACCAGTGCCGCATCCACCCACGCGCTGCCTGAACACCAGGGCTTGTCACCATACAGTCCACCGCCGGCGTCGATGCGCAGGGTGTTGGCTGGGCCTTCTGCGGCCCACACCGCCAGCAGCTGCCCTTCAGCAACCCTAGGCGCGTTCAGCTCGGCAATGATCGCCAGGGCGTCGTAATGCGCTTCCAGTACCTTGGCCAGGCAGAGGTCCTCTGCCCCCCACGCCGCCAGCGCCCGCCAACGCTGCAGCGTGTGGCCACTTCCGGGCAAAGGCAGTGCGGGCTGCTGGGCGAGAACCTGGCGCGCGCGGTTGAACAGCGAAGAAGGCGACGTCACATCCTGCATGGCCGGTCTGCAATGAAGATAGGTGATGAACGTAGGCGCCCTGCGGTCACATCACTGTCTTGGCGGTGTGGCGGCCACATGAATACCCGGCGCAGTGTTCCTCACGCGCTCACCGCTGGCGCTGTTCGCTGGCACGC
The DNA here is from genome assembly GCF_003586545.1 of Stenotrophomonas sp. Pemsol. NCBI lineage: Bacteria > Pseudomonadati > Pseudomonadota > Gammaproteobacteria > Lysobacterales > Lysobacteraceae > Stenotrophomonas > Stenotrophomonas sp. Pemsol. Next base: position 1,815,114 of record NZ_CP025780.1, read on the forward strand.
ACGCACTGGCGCAGTTCCCATAGCCATGGCAACACCACCAGGCCAAGCGCCGGCAGCAATACAAACCCCCACAGCGCCGGTGCTGCCGGTGCCACATTGACTGCCCAACGAGGCTCGGCCTGCCACGCCACTCCGCCCAGCAGCACCCAGGGAGCGGCGTCGAGCACACTGTGCACGTGCTGCTCGGCCGGGCTGATGCGTCGCCGCCCGTCCGCGCTGACGGTGTCGAGGTAGCCGGCGATTGCATGCGCGATGACCAGAACTGCCAGCAGCGTGACGAGCAACCACGTGCTTTCCAGCACGAGCCACGCCAGCACGCCGCTGCCGATGAGCAGCAGCTGCAGCCCATGCAGCAGGCTCTCGCGCATCGCGGACGTGTGCGGCAGATCGGTACGCCGGTGAAAGTGGAAGTCCAGCGCACCGGCGGTCAACCAGACTGCGTAGACACAGGCCATGACAATCCCGCTCATGACGGCTCGCTCAGGGTGTCAATACGATCTTGCGGCAGTCGTCGTCCTTGGCATCGAACATCGCATAGCCTTGCGCTGCATCGGCCAGGCGCATCCGGTGCGAGATGATGTCCCCCGGATCCAGCTTTCCTTCGATGATTGCGTCGAGCAGTTCCGGCATCAGTCCCTGCACGTGGGTCTGTCCCATCTTGAATGTCAGCCCCTTGTCGAACGCATCGCCCAGCAGGAACCCGTGGATGAAACCGGCATAGACACCGGGAATGCTGACCACGCCGCCGCGGCGGGCGGCAGCGATGCACTGACGGATGGCCACGCCGCTGCTGCCTTCCAGTTTCACGGCGGTCAGCGCTGACTCCAGGGCACTGCCCTCGGCCTCGAAACCGACGGCCTCGATGCAGGCATCCACGCCGCGTCCACTGGTCTGGGTCAGGATGTAATCGGCCGGGTCCTCGATCTCCTTGAAGTCGATCGGCGTCACACCATAGGCACGGCGCGCGTAGTCCAGGCGGTAGCGAAGATGGTCGACCATGAAGATGGTCTCCGCACCCAGCAGCCGGCAGCAGGCCGCGCTCATCAGTCCCACCGGACCGGCACCGAAGATGGCTACTGTCGAGCCCGGCTTGACCCCAGCGTTCAGCGCGGCCTGATAGCCGGTGGGCAGAATGTCCGACAGGAACAGAACCTGTTCGTCGGCCACGCCTTCCGGAATGCGCAGTGGGCCCACATTCGCCTTGGGCACGCGCACGAATTCGGCCTGTCCGCCTGCCACGCCGCCATACAGATGGCTGTACCCGAACAACGCCGCCGGAGGCAGAAGGCCCTTCTGGTTCAGCGCAGCGCCCTTGCCCGTGTTGGTGGTCTCGCAGGCGGCATACTCGGCCAGCCGGCAGTGGAAGCACTCGCCACAGGCGATCACGAAGGGGATCACCACGCGATCGCCCGGCCTCACCTGCGTTACGCCGCTGCCGACCTCTTCCACCACGCCCATGAATTCGTGGCCCAGCACATCGCCGTCGTGCAGATCGGGAATCTTGCCCCGATACAGGTGCAGGTCCGAACCACAGATGGCGGTGGCGGTAACCCTCAGGATCAGATCGTCCTCAGCCGCCAGCACCGGATCCGGCACGGTCTCGACGCGCACATCCTTGCGGCCGTGATAGGTCAATGCCTGCATCGTGCTTCTCCAGAAGATCAGAACGACAGCATCGCAGTGACGTCCTCCCGCCCCGGTGACATCCAGGTGTGCACAGCGTTCATTCCGCGGCGTCGTAGCGTTAACCCCGACCGGGTCACGCTGCGAACACCCGCCACAGGAGCCCAGCATGAACGACAAGCTGCCTTTCAATCCAACAACAGACGTGGACGATCAATCGAAGGCGCACACCCCGGACAAGCGGCGCAATGATCGAGCGAAGTGGAAGGCGCACGACATGCCGGACGACGGCGATGGCCCCAAGGCCGTACCCGAGGACTACGAACGTCCCGACCCCGATCCGACGGGCAAGCGTTGAGGCCGCCTCACATCCTGGATGCGCCGGATTCACGCGTCATGGTGCGCTACCGGCTCAAGCTGCATGCACGGTTTCCGGTCAGCCTGAATGAGGTGTTGCATGTGGAAACGCAACGGTCTCTCGCTGGTGCTGCTTGCACTCACTGTCGTCTTCATTGTCGGGCAGGCAGTTGCGGGACATCACGTGCACAACCAGACGTTGACGCAGCACGGACGCGCGCCGGTCGACCTGTGGCACTACCTGGCGACCGGGCATTTCGTGAGCGCTACATTCGAGAACTGGGAGAGCGAGTTCCTGCAGATGGGGATGTACGTTCTTCTGACCGTCAGCCTGCGCCAGCGTGGATCAGCCGAATCCCGGCCGCTGGACCCCGCGCAGGAGCAGAACCGCGTGGAGCCGGGACCTGCGCCGTGGCCGGTTCGTCGCGGCGGCGCATGGAAGGTGCTCTACGCTCACTCGCTTGCGATCGCCTTCGGGCTGTTGTTCCTGCTCAGTTTTACATTGCATGCATTGGGTAGCTGGCGCGCCGAGCAGGTCGAGCAACAGTTGCAGGGATTGCCGGTGCCGGGTTTCCTGGAGCATCTGGCCGGCAGCACGTTCTGGTTCGAATCGATGCAGAACTGGCAGAGTGAGTTTCTTGCGGTGCTGTCCCTGGTTGTACTTACGATCTTCCTGCGGCAGAAGGACTCACCGCAATCCAAGCCGGTCGAAGCTCCGCACGCGCAGACAGGGGATTGAACCATGGGAAATGCTCCGTCAACCGCCTTGCTGATCATCGATATGTTCAGTCGCTTCGACTTCCCAGGCGCGCAGGCGCTGGCGCCAGCAGCGGAGCGGGCGGCAGCACAGATCCGACGCTTGAGAGACCACTTTGATGGCCACGGATGGCCGGTCATCTACGCCAATGACAATTTCTCGGACTGGAAGCGTGACTTCCGCCAACAGGTAGCACAGTGCCAGCGGGATGGAGGACCGGCCGGGCGGATTGCCGACCTCCTCTCTCCCCTGCCCGGTCACTACTTCGTGCTCAAGCCCAAGCATTCGGCGTTCCTGGCCAGCCCGTTGCCGATTCTGCTGGCCAAGCTTGGCGTGCGCAGCCTTTGGCTCAGCGGGATGACGGCCGATTCATGTGTCCTGGCTACCGCGCTGGACGCCAACGCCAGGGAATTCGACGTAGTGGTGGCACGGGAGGCCGTGGCGGGGACGCCGGCCCGGAAACAGCGTGCGATGGCGCTGCTCGCGGATTCGGGTGCAGCCCGGGTCGCACGGCTCGCCTCGCTAGTCCCGGCATGACCGGCCGGAGCGGGCTCAGGCCCGGTCTGTGATTCCCTTTACACCGGCGTGACCGGCGCAATGTGCGCAGCAGAAGATCTGACCGTTTCCTTCAACGCCATGCCCGATGATCGCGCAGTCGCAATGTGCGCAGCGCGGTGCGAACGCATGGATGGCGCACTCGAACGAATCGAAGGTGCCGCTGCGTCCACCCTGCTGGAGGGTGAAGCTCTTGTCGTAGTCATTGCCGCAGACATCACAGGTAGCCATGGGGCACCTCATGCGGAGAAAGGAGCATGCAGTGTCGCGGGTGTCGGCGGTCGTGAATGCATCGTGTCGCCAGCGTGCAGAACACCGATGTGTTCATTACGCAGGCTGCAGCCCGCGTTGCCAACGCCCAGCCCACGCGTCTCAGCGTGCCTTGCCGGGCTCGGCACTGCCACCAGGCGATGTGCCGCGACCACAGGGAAACGCCGCGCGCAGCCCTTCGACAACCAGGGGAGACGCATCCTGTTGCAATCGCACGCGGGGCAGCTGCCGGAGATGGGAAGACACCTGATCGACCAGTTCATGCGGAAGGATCCGGCCCTGCCCACACCACTGACCGCGGCTGGCATCGGCGACACCCAGGATATAGCTGCTGGCCCGGGCGCTGGACAGCCCCCGGCAGTGTTCGCCATCGCAGAACCCGTCAGCGCCTTTGCCCTGCAGCAGCGTGATGAGCTCCGCACCACTGACAAACCAGGTGCGTTCCGGTTGCGTTGTGCCTGCCACGGCGGGTCCCACCAGGGCGCCGAGGCACAGTGTCAGGAGCCAACGCATGCGGCGGTGCGCGAGGCGGGCGTGATGTCCTTTCATATCGGGGTCCTGGCTGTCGTTTTTCTGGATTCCACGCGGTGCCGGTCAGAGTTGATCAAGCTGATTGCGTGGTTCAAACGCCGGGTCGTCCTCAGCTTCCAGCATGGCATCCACCAAGGCGTCGAAGGGCGCGGCAGCGGTATCCAGGTCCGTGGAAGAAAGGAATCCGGATTCCCCCTGGCCGGCCAGGGCAATCGCGGCAACGGTCTCGCGCTCACCTTCCTCTGCCCAGAGATAGTCGTGGACCAGTGCCACCCCGTGGTCGCCCGCCTTCAGGAAATCGGCCGCGCCCCGTGCCACAGCCAGAAACGCGATGAGATCGTAGAGGCTTTCCGAATACGTCAGCGATCCCGCAACAAAGTGCGTACCAGTGCGGTCATAGGCGGCAACCTGGATATTCTCGGCCTGCGCGGATGCAAGGAAGGCCTTCAATGCGGCGCGATTGTCGGGGTAGCGGGCCAGCAGGGCCTGGCAGGCTATGAGCAGTTCATCCAACGCCTCGTCGCTTGAAGACGCCAGGCATTCACCGTTGCCCAAGCGCCACGGCCCGGCGATGCATCGCCAGTCGGACCATCGGGATGGCGAAGGCAGGGGCGCCGCCAGCCATCTGGAGAGATCTTCGTGGCGCAACTGCAGGCGCAACAGCGCTGAATAAGGCTCTGACAAGGCGATGACCCATCCGGTCTGCGTGTCCAGATGGCTTTTAGCAGACAACGCGCGCCCCGCCAACACCCCAGTGCCAGCCTCATGGACTGCGACTGCTACTGCCGCAGACGCGGCGCCGGACTATCGCGCAGCCGTTGACCCTCTCACCACGCATCTTCCCGTCATCACCAGTCTGCGTACCGGCAGCTCCGGCATGCGTAGGCGCTCCAGCAACAACGACATCGCAGCTCGCCCCATCTCTTCAACCGGCTGCTCGACCACGGTAATACCCGGTTCGACCAGCTCGGTCCATCGCTCGTTGTCGAAGCCTGCCAGCGCCAGCTCTCCTGGAATCGCAAGCCCAGCGCTGCGGGCCGCTTTCAATGCGCCCATGAGCAGCAGGCTGTTGCTGGCGACCAGCGCATCGGGACGCGACGGACTGGTCAACCACTGCTCGACCGTTGCGATGGCGGCCTCGGCCGTGGGCTCTACCTCGCGGTAGTCCGGTTCCAGCCCGTGCCTGCGCATTGCAGCGATATAGCCGTCGCGGCGTTCGGCCGCGGTGGTACTGGTGCTGCCGAACAGGCCACCGATGCGGCAATAGCCGCGCTCGGCCAGGTGTTCGACCAGGCCCGCCATCGCCGCTGCGTTGTCGAGGACCACGCTGTCGATCGAGCCACCGGGTGCGGCACGATCGACCAGTACCGTCGGGTAATCCAGCGTGAGCCGGTCCAGCCGCCCCACCGTGGTCCGGGTGGGCGCAAAAATCAGCCCACTGATGCGTTCCTCATGCATCAACTGCAGATACAGCGCCTCGCGCTCGGGGTCCTCATCGGTGTTGCAGAGGGTGACGCGAAGGCCTTCCCGGTACGCGACTTCCTCCACGGCGCGGATCAGCGCGGTAAAGAACGGGTTGCGGATATCGGCCACGATCAGGCCGATGATGCCGGTATGCCGGGCGCGCAGGCGTCTTGCCTGCAGGTTGGGGTGATATCCGGTCTGGCGGATCGCCGCCTCCACCCGGCCGCGCACCGCCTCGCTGACCGGGCCGCCGCCGAGCACCCGCGACACCGTGGACTTGGATACCCCCGCCACGCGTGCGACGTCATTGATGCTGATGCTCACTGGTATCGTTCCCGGAATCGAGCGCTTTTCTGGGCCGGACGGCCGTCCAGGACCATGTTAACGCCAAAGGACTATTGGATTTTTGTGCACTGCACATTGAAATGGCGAGTGGGAACGTTCCCAATACATCTCAGCCACCCCTTCCGCGGAGCCCCCTTTGTCGCCCCAGACCTCCCCTTCCCCGGCCAGCCGAGAACTGATCCGCCTGGACGCGCGGGCGCAGGACAAGACCGATGCCATTGCCCAGGTCGCCCAGATGCTGGTCGCGTCCGGCTGCGTGGCGCCGGGTTACGAAGCCAGCATGGGGCGGCGCGAAACGCTGGCGAACACCTTCCTTGGACACGGCGTAGCAATCCCGCACGGGCTTGGCGAGGACCGCCATCTGGTGCTCCGCGATGGCATCGCCGTGCTGCAGTTGCCGCAAGGCGTGGAATGGAACCCGGGACAGATCACCCGTCTGGTGGTCGGCATCGCTGCCCAGTCGGATACCCACATCACGGTGCTGCGCCGCTTGACCCGGCTGATCCAGGACGAGTCCACGCTGCAGCGGCTGTTCACCACCACCGAGGCGGGCGAGATCGTGAACGCGCTGGCCGGCGATGTTGCGATTGCCGCCACCCACGCGCCAGCGGTGGATCTGGCCGAGCGCTTCGAATGGACCATCGCCTACCCCAACGGACTGCACGCCCGTCCTGCCACGCGCTGGGCCGAGACGGCGCGCGGCTTCGCAGCCCGCGCGCAGGTCCGCGTGGGCGATCAGGCGGCCGATGCCAAGAGTCTGGTAGCGCTGCTTCAGCTCGGGTTGCGTGAGGGCGATGCCGTGCGTGTTTCTGCCGAGGGCGCCGATGCCCCCGCGCTGCTGGCTGCGCTGCGCAAGGTCATGGATGGATTGGTCGCACAGGAAAGGGCTGATGCCGAGCGTGCAGCCCAGCGCAAGGCAGCAGCCCCTGTCGCCGGGTGGAAACCGCCCGAAGCGCAGGCGACGATCATTGGCATCGGCGCCAGCCCCGGATTGGCGATCGGCCCGGTGCATGTGCTGGCCAGCACGCAGGCGGAAGTCACCGACCGTCCTGCCCCGCTTGGCGAGGGCGGCGCACGCCTGCAGGATGCACTCGGCCGCACCCGCCAGCAGCTGGCCGCTCTGCAGGACGACACCCAGCGCCGCCTTGGCGCTTCGGATGCGGCGATCTTCAAGGCGCAGGCCGCGCTGCTCGACGACACCGACCTGATCACCCGCACCTGCCAGCTGATGGTCGAAGGCCATGGTGTGGCGTGGTCATGGCACCAGGCCATCGAGCAGATCGCCTCCGGGCTGGCGGCGCTGGGCAATCCGGTGCTGGCCGGGCGCGCGGCGGACCTGCGTGATGTCGGCCGACGCGTGCTGGCGCAGCTTGACCCTTCTGCTGAAGGTGGTGGCCTGGCGGATCTGCCGTCGCAACCGTGCATCCTGATCGCCACAGATCTGTCGCCTTCGGATACCGCCAATCTCGACACCGGTCGCGTGCTCGGCCTGGCCACCGCGCAGGGCGGGCCGACCTCGCACACCGCCATCCTCTCGCGCACGCTGGGCCTGCCGGCGCTGGTGGCCGGCGGCGCCGGGCTGTTGGCGATCCAGCCAGGCCGCGAAGCGATCCTGGACGGCAGCAGCGGACGGCTCTACCTGTCCCCCTCCGAAGCCGATCTCGCCTCGGCACGCGAATGGATCGCCGAACAGCAGCAGATCCGCGAGCGCGAAGCCGCGCAACGCGCGCAACCCGCCCAGACCCCCGACGGCCACCGCATCGACATCGGCGCCAACGTCAACCTGCCCGACCAGGTGCCACTGGCACTGGAACAGGGTGCGGAAGGCGTCGGCCTGATGCGCACCGAGTTCCTGTTCCTCGAACGTGGCAGTACGCCCAGCGAGGAGGAGCAGTACACCACCTATCTGGCGATGGCCAAGGCACTCAACGGCCGCCCGCTGATCGTGCGCGCGCTCGACATCGGCGGCGACAAGCAGGTGGCGCACCTGGAACTGCCACGCGAGGAGAACCCGTTCCTCGGCGTGCGCGGCGCGCGCCTGCTGCTGCGCCGCCCTGACCTGCTGGAGCCGCAACTGCGTGCGCTGTATCGCGCCGCCAAGGACGGTGCACGCCTGTCCATCATGTTCCCGATGATCACGTCGGTGACCGAGCTGGTCGCACTGCGCGCCATCTGTGAGCGCCTGCGTGCCGAGCTGGAGGCGCCGGTGGTGCCGATCGGCATCATGATCGAAGTGCCGGCTGCCGCCGCTCAGAGCGACGTACTGGCGCGCCATGCCGACTTCTTCTCGATCGGCACCAATGATCTGACCCAGTACGTGCTGGCGATCGACCGCCAGAACCCGGAACTCGCCGCCGAGGCCGACAGCCTGCATCCGGCGGTGCTGCGCGCGGTCCGCGCCACGGTTGAAGGCGCACGGCTGCATGGGCGCTGGGTCGGCGTCTGTGGCGGCCTGGCCGGCGATCCCTTCGGCGCCATGTTGCTGGCTGGCCTGGGCGTGGACGAACTGTCGATGACTCCGAACGACATCCCGGCGGTGAAGGCGCGCCTGCGTGGCACCGCGATGACCGAACTGCAAGCGCTGGCGAGCACCGCACTGGGGTGCGAAACCGCCGAGCAGGTGCGCGGCCTCGATGGAGCGCGCGCATGACTGCCCGCGCCGTCACCGTGACCCTGAACCCGGCCATCGACCAGACCGTGCGCCTGGCCCGCCTGCAGCCAGGCCGGGTGCATCGCGCCGGCAGCTCCCGCGACGACGCAGGCGGCAAGGGCATCAACGTGGCGGCCTGCCTGGCCGACTGGGGCGTGCCGATCACCGCGCTGGGTGTGCTGGGCGACGGCAACGACGGCGTGTTCCGAACGCTGTTCCGTGAGCGGGGCATCATTGACGGCTGCCTGCGCGTTCCGGGCCATACCCGCACCAACATCAAGCTGGTCGAAGAGGCCAACGGCGAAACGACGGACATCAACCTGCCAGGCCTGGCCGTGGACGCTGCCGGCCTGGACGCGGTGTCGCGCCAGCTCGGCGCCCTGCTCGCGCCCGGCCTGCCGGTTGTGCTGTCCGGCAGCCTGCCGCACGGACTGCCGGCCGATGCATGGGCGCGGTTGCAGGCGCAGGCCGGAACGGCCGGTGCGCGCGTGCTGCTGGACACCAGCGGCGATGCGCTTGCAGCTGCGCTGGACGGCGCGCGGGGCGCGCTGCCCTACGCCATCAAGCCCAACCGCCACGAACTGGAGGCCTGGACCGGCACGTCGCTGCCGGATCGCAGCGCACTGCGCGCTGCAGGCCAGGCCTTGGTCGAACGCGGTGTCGCACTCGTTGCCATCTCCATGGGGACCGACGGCGCGCTGTTCATTGATCGCGCCGGCGCCCTGGTCGCGCGACCGCCGCGTCTGGCCCAGGGCAGCACGGTGGGCGCCGGTGATGCCATGGTCGCCGGCATCGCCGCCGCGCTGTTGGAGCGCTCCCTCGACCTCGCCGCCTGTGCACGACTGGCCACGGCGTTCTCGATGAGCCGGCTGGATAGCGGAGACGCGCGGCGGCTCGATCCGGCGCATGTGCGCGCCGGGGCCGGCGATGTACTGATCGAGTGGTTGGATTGAAACACCTGCCGGAGGAGCAGCGGTTGGCTTCGGGCCACCCGCGATGCCTCCGGCAAGGACGAACCCGAAGCATTCCAGGAGTTCCCATGCACGCTTCCACCGTAGTCATCGCCGCTGGCGAACGCAGCATCGAGGCGGTACTTGCCGCCGAGGCTCTGCGTCGCGCGGCCCGCCAGCGCGGGCTTGAGCTGATGATCGAAATCCGCAGCGACCAGGGCGTGACCGGCGCGCTGCCCGCCTCGGACGCCACCTCCGCGACCCAACTGCTGCTGGTGGGCGATGGCGAGGCAGACATCGCACGCTTCGGCAATGCCCGGATCGTGCATGCCAGCCTGGGCGAGGTATTGGACGATCCGGTCGCCGCGCTTGCACCGCTCGCAGCCGCGCCGGCCAGTGTCCCCGCCACCGGGGCTGGCAAGCGCATCGTTGCCGTCACCTCCTGCCCCACCGGCATCGCTCACACCTTCATGGCGGCAGAAGGCCTGCAACAGGCTGCCAAAGCGCTGGGCCATGCGATCCGGGTGGAAACACAGGGCTCGGTCGGCGCGCAGGATGCGTTGAGCGATGCGGAAATCGCCGCTGCCGATGTGGTGCTGATCGCCGCCGACCGCGAAGTCGATCTGGCGCGTTTCGCTGGCAAGCGCCTGTTCAAGAGTGGTACCAAGCCGGCGATCAATGACGGCCAGAACCTGATCCGCAAGGCGCTGGCCGAGGCCGGCGTGCACGCGGGGACAGCGGCTTCGGGCCGTACCGCAGAAAAGAACAAGAGCACCGGCCCTTACAAGCACCTGATGACCGGGGTGTCGTTCATGCTGCCTTTCGTGACAGCCGGCGGCCTGTTGATCGCCCTGGCGTTCGCGCTCGGCGGCATCTATGCCTTCGACGATGCCCACAAGGGAACGCTGGCCTGGTCGCTGTTCCAGATCGGCGCCAAGTCCGGTTTCATGCTGATGGTGCCGGCGCTTGCCGGCTACATCGCCTACTCCATCGCCGACCGCCCCGGCATCGCGCCCGGCATGATCGGCGGGCTGGTTGCGGTCAACATGGACGCAGGTTTCATCGGCGGCATCCTGGCGGGCTTCATCGCCGGCTATGGCGTGCACTGGATCAACCGTGCGCTGCGCCTGCCGCGCAGCCTGGAAGGCCTCATGCCGGTGCTGATCCTGCCGGTGCTGGGCACGCTGCTGGTCGGCCTGCTGATGATGTACGTGATCGGCACGCCGGTGGCCGCACTGCTGGCCTGGCTGACCGACTGGCTGCGCGGCATGGAGGGCAGCAGCGCGATCCTGCTCGGTTTGCTGCTGGGCGGCATGATGGCCGTTGACATGGGTGGACCGGTCAACAAGGCGTCCTACGCCTTCTCCACCGCCCTGATTTCCAGCCAGGTCTACACGCCGATGGCGGCGACCATGATCGGCGGCATGACGCCACCGCTGGGCATCGCGCTGGCGACGTGGTTGTTCAGCAACCGCTTCACTGCCGAGGAGCGCGGCACTGCCGGTGCCGCCGGCGTGCTCGGCCTGAGCTTCGTGACCGAGGGGGCTATTCCCTACGCGGCACGCGATCCGCTGCGCACCATTCCTGCGCTGATCCTCGGCTCGGCCGTGGCCGGTGCGATCTCGATGGCCGCAGGCGTCGAGTTGAAGGTGCCGCACGGCGGTGTGTTCGTGCTGCCGATCCCGAACGCGGTCACCCATCTTGGTGTCTACCTGCTGGCGCTGTTGGCCGGCGTGGCGGTCACCGCGATTGCACTGCGCATCCTCAAGAAGCCGGTCACGGCCCCCACCCTGTAAAAGGAACCCCGCCCATGACCTGCCCTTCCTGCCGCCTGGTGCCGGTAGCGATCCTGCTGACCCTGCCCTCACTGACCGTAGCTGCCAACGCGAGTGATGTCCTCACTCCCAAACTGGCTTACACCGGCGAGGCGGCCGCCACGCTCGATGGTGGCAAGCGCAGCGGCACCGCTTACGCCGGCCAGCTGATGTTCGGCGCCGATGTTGACCTCGACGCTGCGTTCGGCTGGCGGGGGGCCACGATCAAGGCCTATGGCATCAATCGCCACGGCACCAACCTCGCCAACAGCAGCACCGGCAACAGCACCTCGGTGCAGGAAATCTACGGCGGCCAGGGGACCCGCCTGGCCAACCTGACCCTGGAACAGAAGCTGTTCAACGACCGGCTGGTGCTGGAGGCCGGTCGCAGCGTCGCCAACATCCACCACCTCGGGTCGGAGCTGTGCCAGTACTTCCAGGGCAACTCGGCGTGCGGCAACCCGACCTACGTTTTCCGCACCAGCAACTTCACCTGGTGGCCGGTGTCGAGCTGGATGGCCGACGCCACGGCCTGGGTGACGCCCGATGTCTATGTCCGCATCGGTGCCTACCAGGTCGATCCCAGCCAGGCCGAGGATGGCCAGCATGGCCTGAAGTGGAATACGAACCAGGCCACCGGGTGGATCGTGCCCTACACGATCGGCTGGCGCAGCCCGGCTTCGGCACGACTGAAAGCCCGCTACGAACTCGGTGGCTGGCAGGACAACTCGACCTATCGCGATCCGCTGCGCGATGCCAACGGCATTCCCGCGCTGCTCAGTGGCCAGGAGTACGCGGCACGCCACGGTCGCTCCGGTGCGTTCGCGCGCTTCGAGCAGCAGCTTACCGGCGATGGCAATGGCCGCGGCCTGACCCTTTTCGGCGCCGCGCTCAAGGGTACCTCCGGGCAGCTGATCGAGGATCACTTCCTGCAGGCCGGGCTTGTGCAGAAAGGCACGTTCGCCCGCCGGCCGCAGGACAGCATCGGCTTCGTCGTCACCCGGCAGAAGTACAGCGGCATCGCGCTGGAGAACCTCCGCCTGGCCCGCGCTGCCGCCGGCGGCAGCGGCACCCCGCACGGAAGCCAGGTGATGATGGAGCTGAGCTATGGCATCCAGCTCACCCCGCAGCTCAGGATTGCACCGAACCTGCACTACATCGTGCATCCGGACCCGTTCAACGAACCTGCGCGGCAGCGGGACCTGCCGAATGCACTGATCGCGGGCATGCGGGTTGACTGGAACCTGTAGCAGATCGCGCGTGTCGGTCAGGCGCAGCCCGTGTCAGGCACCAGGGTCCACACCCGGTCCAGGCGGCGTACCGATACTCCGGAACCAGGGCGATTGCGGGCCCTGGCCGGGCTTCAGCTGCTGTCTGCCACCCACGCCAGTTCGAACGTCAACGCGAGGCGCTGGCCAGGCTCCAGCCGGTGCGGCGCCAGCGTGAAGCCGTCCGGCGGGCCACTCTGCGGTTCGACACAGGTGGCGTGCGGCGCAGCGTCGTAGACCACCCAGTGGTCGCGGTCCGACCTCAGCCGCAGGCGTTGGCCTTCGCGTACCAGCGTGACGTCACCGTCGGCAACGAAGCAGTCATCCCAAGGGCCGGTGGTGGGCTCCACGTGGGGCAGCGTGGCAATACCTTCCCTGTCCCGCGGATACATCGCGCGAGGATTGAACAGCAACCGGTCCGGCTTCCTGAACCAGGGGTGCCAGCCCAGCACCGCCGGCATCGCCTGTCCGCCCGCCTGGACCGAGAGGCGCAGCTGCAGGGTGTGAGGGTGCAGGCTCACTTCCTGGAGGGCGACGCCACCGAAGGGCCAGTAGCTGTCGCGCGGCAGCTGCAGCGACAACTCGGCTGCGGCCGCATCCAGCCGGTCGATCTGCCAGGGTCGCGAGAAGCCAACCCCATGGATGGCATGCCCGCCGAAATTGAGCGGCAGCGCATGCGGCGTGCCGTCGAAGCAGAACTGTCCCTGGCGGATGCGCCCGGCCCACGGCACCATCGGGTAGCAGCCCCACGCGATCGCCGCCGTGCCCGCCTGCTGCGCATCCACCAGCCAATCCACGCCCCGGTAACGCAGGTGCGCGATGCGCCCGCCCGCCGCTGCGGCGAGCGCAACCTCCAGTTCGCCGCATCTGAGCCAGTGCAGCTGACCGGCCGGCAGCGGGGCCAGCGCATCATCCCTCGGCAACATGCGCTCAGGCCCCATAGGGATTGATCGTGCGGATGCTTCCGTCCGGCTCCATGTGCAGCGGCGTGCACTTCGCCGAGCGCAGGTGGGTAATGCCGCCGGACATCAGCGCATCGTGATAGAACAGGTACCACTGTCCCTGGAACTGGCAGATGGAGTGGTGGGTGGTCCAACCGACCACGGGGGTGAGGATCACGCCAGCATAGGTGAACGGTCCATACGGGCTGTCGCCGATGGCGTAGCACAGCTGGTGGGTGTTGCCAGTGGAGTACGACAGGTAGTAGCGACCCTGGTACCTGTGCAGCCACGGGCCTTCGAAGAAGCGGCGCGCATGGTCGTCCGCACGCAGCGGCTGGCCATGCTCATCCAGGATCTGCACTTCGCGGGTGGGCTCGGCCAGTTCGGTCATTCCGGCATCCAGGCGGCCCACGCGCGGCCCCAGGGCCGGCGCGCTGCCCTCGGGTTCCTCGTGGGCCTCGCTGTACTGGTTGTCACGATACTTCTGCAGCTGCCCGCCCCAGATGCCGCCGAAGTACAGGTAGTGGCTGCCATCGTCGTCCTCGAACACGGCCGGGTCGATCGAGTACGCGCCCTTGATCGGCTCCGGCTGGGGCACGAATGGGCCCTCCGGTCGCGCACCGATTGCCACGCCGATGCGGAACCGGCCCTCGGCGTCCTTGGCCGGGAAGTAGAGGTAGTAGCGGCCATCGCGGCAGGCAGCGTCGGGGGCCCACATCTGTTTCCGCGCCCAGGGAACGTCGCGCACGTGCAACGCCATGCCGCAATCGACGGCAGTGCCGTTGGGCGTATCCATCTTCAGCACATGGTAATCCTGCATGCCGAAATGGCCGCCTTCATCGTCGAAGGGCTGGCCACCGTCGATGTCGTGCGACGGATAGATGTACAGGCGTCCCTCGAACACGTGTGCCGAAGGGTCGGCCGTGTAGATGTGGGTCACCAGCGGTTGCGAAATGGCGTGTGCGCTGAGCTGCGCAAGACGGGCTTCGCTGGCCTGGCCGTCTTCACCGGCAGAGAGGTCGATCATGGTTGTCATCTTGGCGTTACGCGGAGGCGTCGGCGGAACGGCGACGCAGGTGGAGATCCTGCTCGATGCGGGTTTCCGCGCGCTTGTCGATCCGGTAGAAGAACAGCAGCGCGACGGCGAGCAGGAACGGAAGGGAGCAGTAGACGCTTACGGTCAAGCGGATGCCCTGCACCACGGCCTCAGGCTGCTGCACCAGGCCTGCCTGGTAGCCGTAGTGGGCAAGGATCGCGGCGACCAGTGCGCCGCCGACACTGAGGCCGATCTTCAGCCCACACAGCATCGCCGAGAAGATGATCGCCGTTGCCCTTCGATGGTTCTTCCACTCCGAGTAGTCCGCGACGTCGGCGATCATCGCCCACAGCAACGGGATGGTGATGCCATAGCAGAAGCCATGCAGCATGAAGGCTGCGAACGCCACCGCCACCGCCGTGGGTGGGAACAGGTAGAAGGCCAGCAGGAACAGGGTCGAAACAAACAAGGCGCCCCCGAAGACATCGCGCTTGCCGAAGCGATCCGCCAGCCGCCGTGATGCACCAATACCCAGGATCATGCAGAGGATGCCGCACGCGTTGAACAGGCTGAACGCCGAGGTGGCCGCGTCCTTCGGCCAGGTGAACGCCGCGAAACCGGCGCTGGCGAGGGCGCCATTCAATGCACTGATCAGGCCATTGAAGCCTGAGTTTTCCAGGAAGCTGGCCAGCGCCGCTTCGCTCATGTAGTACTGGAAGTAATAGATGTAGGTGCCGCCTTTCAACGCCAGGTTGATGAACACCAGCACGGTCAGCGCCAGCATCACCTGCCACGGGCTGTTGTGCAGCAGGTCCGACAGGTCCTGCACTATGCCGCCGGTCTGCTCGCGCGTCGGCACGATGCGTTCGCGGGTGGTGGCGAAGGTGATCAGGAAGAACACTGTTCCGATCAGTGCGAAGGCGGTCATGACCTGTTCGAAGCCGCGCACCCGGTCGCCGTCACCCAGAATCAGCACCAGCGGCATCAGCAGCACCTGGATGATGAACTGCGCGATCATCACGGCCACGAAGCGGTAAGCCGAAAGGCTGTTGCGCTGCGCCATGCTGCCGGTCAGCACGCCGCTCAGCGCCGAGTACGGCAGGTTGTTCGCGGCGTAAACGCAGACCAGCAGCGCGTAGGTGCCCAGTGCATAGATCACCTTTCCGCGCTCGCCCAGGTCCGGGGTGCTGAACGCCAGCAGGGACAGTACGCCAAAGGGGATGGCCGTCCACAGGATCCACGGGCGGAAGCGGCCCCAGCGGGTGGACGTTCGGTCGGCCGCGATGCCGATCAACGGCGTGAACACGAACGCACCCAGCAGGCCGACCACAAAGATGATCGTGGCCGCGGTCGCAGCTGGCAGGCGGTAGACGTCGGTGTAGAAGAATGCCAGGTAGGTGATCAGGGTCTGGAAGATCAGGTTGGCAGCGAGATCGCCCAGGCTGTAGCCGAGCTTCTCGCGTACCGACAGCGCGTGTTCAGTGCTTGCCATGCAGCGGACGTCCTGGAAAAGGGATCTGGTCGAAGGGGAATCGATGCCGACGAGGGCGATCAGTCATGCGCGGGCACCACGCTGAACCTGCCCTGCGCACGAATATCGGCACTGGACGCCCCTACCCTGACCTCGTAGGCACCGGGCTGCACGGCGTACGCCGCACGCGCTTGGTCATAGTGGCGCAGGGCCTGCGCTGCCTGCAGGGTGAACGTCACCGTGCGGCGTTCGCCCGGAGCCAGATGGACCCGCTGGAAGCCGCGCAGTTCCTGCACGGCATCACCGCCACCGGCGTGTTCGCGCCGCACGTACAGCTGTACCACTTCGTCACCGCTGCGTGTGCCCGCGTTGGTCACATCCACCGCCACGCCCAGGCGGCCATCGGCGCCGATGGTGTCCGCATCGAGGCGGAGCGCACCATAATCGAAGCGCGTGTACGAGAGCCCGTGACCAAACGGGTACAGCGGCGTGCCGCGGAAGTAGCGGTAGGTGCGGCCCTCCATGGCGTAGTCGTCGAATGCCGGCATCGCTTCGCCGGCCTTGTAGAACGTGACCGGCAAACGGCCGGCGGGATTGACGTCGCCGAACAGCGCCTGGCCAACGGCGGTGCCGCCGCGCTGCCCGGGGTACCAGCTCATCAGGATCGCCGGCAGATGCGCCTGCGCCCAGTCCACCGCGATGGCCGAGCCGCCGGTGAGTACCATCACCACCGGCTTGCCGGTAGCGTGCAGGGCCTCCAGCAGGGTGCGCTGCGGCGCGGGCAACCGCAGGTCGGTGCGGTCGCCACCGGCAAATCCCGGATAGTTGACCGTCATTTCCTCGCCTTCGACATCGCCGGTGAGTCCACCGACGAACACCACCACATCGGCCTCGCGTGCGGCATCGAGCGCTTCATCGAACGGCGCCTTGGCACCGGGCATGCGCCACCCCAGGCGCACGCCGGCATCGCGCTGGTCGTCGTAGTATTCCAGTTTCAGGTCATAGGCACGCCCCGCCTGCAGGTCGAGTTCGACACCCTCGGCATGCAGGCGATCCGTGTTCACCCAGTGATCGACCACACGCTTGCCGTCAAGGTACAGGCGGTAGCCATCATCGCCGGCCACCTCCAGCCGGTAGCGACCGGACACGGGGGGCAGCAGTTGGCCGCTCCAGCGGATGCTGAAGCGGTCGTTGGGAATCCCCTGCCCCGGTGCCGCTTCGCCGCGTGCCAGCAGGTTGTCGGTCGGCGAGCCCCGGTCCCAGCGGAAGCCGATCTGCGCGTCGGTCCGCACCAGGGCCGGAGTGCCAGACAGGTCGGGCGTGCGGAAGTACTCGCCGCGCAGGCCGCGCTCGGGCGAGTCCGCCGAGGGCCGCAGGAAGCTCGGCTCGATCAACGGCGTGGCACCGGGATCGTCGCGCCCTTCCACCAGGTCCACGCCGCGGGCATAACGCACTTCAACGCCCTTGGCCGCCTCGCGTATGCCCTGCAGGATGGTGACCGGCGCGGCCGGTGTACCGAAGTAGTTGCCGAGCAGCGCCATGGTGTCGTCGGCGGTCGGTCCAACCACGGCAATGCGCTTGGTGTCGCGCGACAGCGGCAGGATGCCATCGTTCTTCAGCAGCACCAGCGAGGCCTGCGCGGCCTTCAGGGCAAGCGCATCATGGGCCGGCGCCTGGTTCACCGAGGCCGGAATGCGCGCCCAGCGCACCCGCTCCGGCGGATCGAACATGCCCAGGCGCATCCGTGCGGTGAACAGGCGAGTCACCGCATCGTCGATCTCCGCTTCGCTGATCAGCCCCTGGCGCACTGCCGCAGGCAGCGTTGCGTACTCCTGGCCGCATTCCAGCTCCGTGCCGTTCCTGACCGCCAGCGCCGCGGCGGCTTCGCGCGTGCCGACGATACGGTGGTGCTTCCAGATGTCGACGATGGCCCAGCAGTCCGAGACCACGTAGCCCTTGAAGCCCCAGTCGCGTCGCAGCAGATCACGCAGCAGGAAGCGGCTGGCGCTGGCGGACTCGCCGTACACGCGGTTGTAGGCGCCCATGACCGCATCCACTTCGCCCTCCTTCACCAGCGCCTCGAACGCCGGCAGGTAGGTGTCATACAGGTCCCGCCGGCTGGGCCTCGCATCGAAGTGATGGCGGTCGGCCTCCGGCCCGCTGTGCACGGCCAGATGCTTGGCGGTGGCGTCCAGCTTGCGGTAGACGGGGTCGTCGCCCTGCAGGCCGCGTACGAAGGCCACGCCCATGCGCGCGGTGAGGTAGGGATCCTCGCCGTAGGTCTCCTGTCCGCGACCCCAGCGCGGGTCGCGGAAGATGTTGACGTTCGGCGACCAGAAGGTCAGGCCCTGGTAACGGCCATGCGCGCCTTCGCGGAGGAACTGGTGGTGCTTTGCGCGGGCCTCGTCGCTGATGGTCGTGGCCACCTGCCCCATCAACGGTACATCGAAGGTCGCGGCCAGGCCGATTGCCTGCGGAAACACCGTGGCCTGCCCTGCCCGTGCCACGCCATGCAACCCCTCATTCCACCAGTCGTAGGCGGGCACACCCAGCCGTTCGATTGCCGGCGCGGCATTCTGCATCTGCGCCGCCTTCTCTTCCAGGGTCATCTGCGCGACGAGTGCGGCGGCCCGTTGCTCGAAGCTTGCCGAGACATCCAGCCAGGGCCGTGGCGCGGCCGCGGATGCGGCGGCCGCCACGCAGCTCAGGACGAACACGGTGGCCCGGCCACGCCACGTACGGAGGCGGGTCCTGGACGAAATCGACAGTCTCATTTGCTTCTCCCGGTGCGCTCGTCGCGCGCGAAGGGACCCAGCAGTGCGCCCACGAAGCCGCCTGCCCGGTCTGTACTCAGAACGGTGCCGTCCACGTCGCCTGCGAGCAGTTGCCAGCCCTGCCCGTCGCCGATGTCGAACGAGAACGCGTAGTCGCCCTCGTTGCCGGCAATCTTCAGGCGCAGCGCTGCAGACGCCGGCACGTCATGGCTGGCCAGCGTCCGCGTGCTGCCACCCCCGTCACGCGCTTCGAGAAAGAGCGAGAGGCGCCCCCCGCCAAGGTCACGAACGCCGAGGAAGTACCAGTACGCCTCGCTCTGAAACGCCGCCAGACCGGCGGCGACACCGGGGGCGGGCGGGGTCATCGCGGTGCTCGCCTCGAAGCGCAGATGCTGCTGGCGCCGGCCGAGAAATGCCGGATTGCGCAACGTGTCCAGATCCTCGGCAAGCGGGTGCACGGCCAGCAGGCCGGGGCGCTTGTGCAGGTCAGCCCAGGCATGCCTGGGCACGCGCACGCGCAGCCACTGGCGATCGAGCGCTGGGCCATCAAAATTGTCGCGCGCCACGAAATTGCCGGTCGACGGGGCCTGCGATGCCTCGCCCTGCATCCACGACGGCGCCTCGGCCACGTAGGGAATGGCCTGGTCGGTCGGCAGGATCTGCGGCCAGCCATCCTGCCATCGCACCGGCAACAGGTAGGTCTCGCGCCCGGTGTTGTAGTGGCGCTTCTGATAGTTGCGGCTGGCCAGGAACACCGCCCACCACGAGCCATCCGGGCCTTCGACCAGATCGGCGTGGCCGGCATTGGTGATCGGAAGCGGACGGTCGTCCGGCAGCTCGCGCTGGGTCAGGATCGGATTGCCCGCATAGGCAACGTAGGGTCCCCACACCGCGCGGCTGCGCAGCACCACCTGCGAATGCTGCGGCCCGGTACCCCCTTCAGCGTCGGACAGGTAATACCAGCCCTCCCGCTTGTAGATGTGCGGTCCCTCGATCCAGATCGGATTCTTCGCCGGCTCCACGCCTCCATCAACCAGCACCCGGCGTGGCCCGACCGGCTTGAATGCCGCCAGATCGATCTGCTGCATCCAGATGGCGCGGTGCCCGTCGTAGCGCGGCGGACCGGGCGGTGCATCGTTGTTGATCAGGTACACCTTGCCGTCGTCGTCGAAAAACAGTGATGGATCGATGCCATCGATGCCGGGCAGCCAGTGCGGATCGGACCACGGCCCGGCCGGGTCGCGCGCAGTGGCAATGAAGTTGCCGCCGCTGTCGGTGGCTGTGGTCACCACGTAGAAGACCCCGTCGTGGTACTCGATTGTGGGGGCAAAGATGCCGCGCGAGACGCTCAGCCCGTCGAAGTCCAGCTGCGTGGGGCGGTCAATCACATTGCCGATCTGCTTCCAGTGCACCAGGTCAGCACTCTCGAACACCGGAATGCCCGGGAAGTAGGTGAAGCTGGAATTGACCAGATAGAACCGGCCGTTCGCGCGCACGATGCTGGGATCGGCATGGAAGCCGGCCAGTACCGGATTGCGGTAGTGCCCGGCCGGCAGCGGCACTTCAAACGCCTGGTCATTGCCGCGGTACTCGAACCAGTCGAAGTACACCGGCGGAGCGTCCGGCGGCGCGCTGGCCCGGGCGGCTGCGGCCGACAGCAGGAACACTGCCGCCAGCTGCTGGCGCGCCATGGATCTCAGGCCGGCCCTGTCGCGGGCCACAGGGGACTGCGTAGACAACGTCATCATCGTCGGGCCTCGGCTTCGGCAATGGGAAGTTCGAACGGGCCGGCCGGCGCCCCGCTGCGATCGCGCAGCGTGCACACCGGGCCATCGGCCCAGCAGTAGCGGACATGCGTTGCGCGCGTGGACAGCGGGCCTCGCAGCAGGATCCGGCGCGCATCCAGTTCGGCGTCGGCGTACTCGCAGTGGCGCGCATGGTCCTTGGCCTCGCACAGTTCAAAGCCGATCGGACGCAGCGAACCGCTTGCGGTGAGCGCGCCTTCGACATCCTCGAACGCAATGGCCACGGCCGTGGGCGTCCGCACGGCCGTGACCGCCCGCGGACCTGACGGTGCCAGATCCTGCTCGCCGTACACCACGTGGCGGGCCACGCGCGCCAGGCGGCGCCCGAGCTCCTGCTTGTTCGGCGGGTGGATGTCGTAGGCATCGCCGATGTCGATAGCGATGGCGAGCCCGCTCTGCGCATCCTCGGCTGCGACGCGCTGCTGCGCCTCGCGCACCTGCGCCCAACCGCTGTCGGCGGGCGCAACCGGTGGCGGGCCATAGCTGGCCAGCTGCACGAGCAGCAGTGGCATGCGCGCACCGAACTGACGCCGCCAATCCTCGCGCAGCGCACGCAACCGCGCAGCGTATGCCGCACCATCACCGGTGTTCGATTCACCCTGGTACCACAGCATGCCGCGCAGCCCGAAAGCGCCGAGTGGTGCGATCATTCCGTTGTACAGCGTCGACAACCCGGTGGCGGCCTGCCAGGGGGCAAATGGCGGCGCCTGTTGGCCCGGCGCCACCCGGTACTTCCAAGGACCCTGCAGTGCCACCCGCTCACCGTTGTCGAACTGCAGGCCGTATGCCGTGGCGGGGCCAGTCAGGCCGCCTTCACCGTAGGTGTCGAGCACGTTGACCGCAATGCTGTTGGACCCTGCCTTCAGCAGGCCGCTGGGCAACGGGTAGCGCCTCTCGCCGGTGCCGTACTGGCTGCCCACGGAGACGCCGTTCACCCAAGTCACGTCCGCCTCGTCGGCCGATGCCAGCTCCAGGGTCGCGCCGCGTGCAGCCTGTTCAGCGCTCAGCACCACCTGCGTGCGATACCAGACCATACCGTTGTAATCGGCAAGCGCGGGCACGTTCCACCGCTCCCACGCCCCCAGCGCGGCCGGTGCGCGTGACCAGCCGCCGTCATCGGTGTCTGCGCGCCAAGGTACGTCGCCGGGCAGCGCGCCTTCACGCATGGCCCACCAGTGCTGCCAGTAGCGGCCCCAGGCTGCGCGTGCCTCCAGCGGATCACGCGCAGACCGCGCGAGGATATCGAGGGCCTCATCCAGGCCGCCCTGCCCGCGCAGCGCACCAACGCTGGTCCAGGCCTCGATCCGCGAGCCACCCCACGCTGCCTCGATCAGCCCCATCGGCACGTCGACCGTGCGCTGCAGTTCGCGCGCGAAGTAGAAGCAGGTGGCGGAGAAATTGCGCACCGTATCAGGCGTTGCCGATGTCCAGGCAGTGCTGTCGTTGAAGCTCTCCTGTGCCTGCGCGGCGGCGTACTGCGGCGCGGTGAACAGCCGGATCCGTGGCATCGTGGCTGCGGCAATCTCGCTGGCTGCGTTGAGCGAGCGCCACACCGGCAGTTCCATGTTCGACTGTCCCGAGCACAGCCACACGTCGCCGACCAGCACGTCGCGCGCCATCTCCCGACGTGTCCCGGCGTTTACTTCCAGCGTGTGCGGACCGCCTGCGGCCACCGGGGGCAGCGTTGCCTGCCAGCCGCCTGCGGCGTCCGCCCGGGTGCTTACCGCCTGCCCGGCAAACGTCACGGAAACCGGCTGCCCAGGGCCTGCGTGCCCCCAGACCACAATGGGCCGGTCACGCTGCAGGACGGCGTGATCGCTGAACAGCGGATGCAGCAATCCCGTCGTTTCCCGCGCCGCGGCCGGCATCGCCACCACTGCCACAGCCATCATCAACAGCGCACACCCGACCGCTCCGAACCTGCTCATCGGCCATCCCCCGGTGCGGACGGAAACTGCAAGGCCTGGTAGTACGACAACGGATGCGGCGGTGGCTGTTCGCCCGCGGGCAGCGGGCGGCCACTGAGCGACTGGAAGTACGCCACGCTGGCGTCACGCCACCATTGCGCTTCGTCGTGCTGGATCTGCAGGAACGCCGCGACGTGCCGATGCCGCTGCGGATCGATCCGGTCGCGCAGGCCGGCCCAGGTCGCCTGCATCGACTGCACCTGGCGCACGCCGCGCGAATAGCGCCCGACCAGTTCGTCCCAGAGCGTCCTCCCCGAGCGCATGCGGCGGTCCCACGGCACATGATGGAACCACAGCAGCAGCGACTCGGGCACCCGCTCGGGGTCGCCATAGACCTCGGCGACCTGCGGGGCGTACTGGCCCACGGCGTTGCTTCCGCCGGCGCTGCGGTCAAAACCGATGCCCTGGCTGTCTGCGCGGTGGTAGTACACCGACGTCCAGTCCGCACGTGGGCCTCCGTCCACCCAGGGGCCGGGGCCGTAGTGATGGCCGCGTGCCATCAGGTGGTGCAGGCCCAGCGGCGTCATGTAATCCACTGCCGCCTCGCGCGAGTCCATCATCATCCGCACGATCGGGCCGGTCACCTGCGGGTCGGGCGAGAACGTCAACGCTGCCCAGTCTTCGGCAATCGCGCGCGCGGATTGCTGCGGGTTCCAGGCCAGCCGGCCGAAGGCGTACCAGTTGGCCTGGTCGAAGTGCGAGCCACTCCAGGTGCGGTCCACGCCGATGTTGGCGACGCCGGCAATACCGGTCAGTGCGTGGCCCTCCAGCGAGCCATCGATCACGCGGGCAACCGTGGAGCCCTCGCCGCGGGCATGGGTGTCGGCCTGCAGCACTTCCTCGTAGAGCGTTCCCAGGTAGACCAGGTGCGTCGCAAAACCCAGGTATTCCTTGGTGATCTGCAGTTCCATCATCAGCGGCGTGCGTGGCATCGCGCCGAACAGCGGATGGAACGGCTCGCGCGGCTGGAAGTCGATGGGGCCGTTCTTCACCTGCACGATCACGTTGGGGCGGAAGGCACCGTCCAGCCCGACAAACTCGCTGTACGCCTGCTTGGCGCGATCTTCGGGAACCTCGTGCGAATACACGAAGGCCCGCCACATCACCACGCCGTTGTAGGGCGCCAGCGCGTCGGCCAGCAGGTTGGCGCCGTCGGCATGGGAACGACCGTAATCCTGCGGGCCGGGTTGCCCCTCCGAGTTCGCCTTGACCAGGAAGCCGCCGAAATCCGGAATGCGCGCATGGATCTCATCGACCTTGTCGCGCCACCAGCGCCGCACAGCCGGATCCAGGGGATCGGCCGTTGCCAGGCCGCCGAGCTCGATGGGCGCACTGAAGCGCGCGCTCAGGTAGACCCGGATGCCATAGGGGCGGAACAGGTCGGCCAGCGCGGCGGCTTTGGCCAGATAGGCCGGCGACAGGCTCAGCGCACTGGCGTTGACGTTGTTGAGGACGGTGCCGTTGATGCCGAGCGAAGCGTTGGCACGGGCGTAGTCGGTGTAGCGCGGGTCATGCCATTGCGGCAACGTCTGCCAGTCCCATAGCGAGCTGCCCGCATAGCCACGCTCGACGTAGCGGTCCAGGTTGTCCCAATGGTCGAGCACGCGCAGTGCGACCCGCGGCGACTCCCGCACGTCCAGCCCCTGCAGCGGCATGCCACGCTGCAACAGGCGCAGCAGGTGGAACATGCCATACAGCACGCCGACATCCCGGCGTGCCGCCACCAGCAGCACATCGCGCCCCCCGGTCCGGACCTGCCGGATCAGGAAGCCCTCGTCGCCCAACGTGGCGATCTCGTTGCCGAACGCGGCAACCAGCGCCGAAGACTGCGGCGTACCCAGCACCAGGGCATGGTCAGTAGTGATTGCCGTTCGCATTGGTGGGGCCGTTCCCAGCAATCCAGAAAGGCTCCGCGCAAGCTCGTCGCGGGTGGCGCGCTGCATCGGCGTGCCATCCGGGGCCACCACTTCGGCCAGCTGCCGCCGGTAGACGGCAGCGACCGTTGTGGCAACCGGCTGGTAGCGCATCCACAGCCTGTAGCCATCCTCCGCCCGTGCCCCGCCAGCACAGGCCAGCAGTGCGAGCACGGCGCACAGGCGCGTGCCGACAGCACGCAACAACGGCGTTAACATGCGCCTTTGTAAACTACGTTCGGGCCCGGGGCAGCGCATCATCGTCCCTCGCACCCGCGCGGCAGCGCCACCAAGAACAAAGGGATCGTGCATTGGACAAGCCGAAGAAATCGGTTCGCCGCAGAACCGCAGGCGTGACGATCGACGAGGTTGCGGCCCTTGCCGGCGTTTCGCCGATGACCGTGTCGCGGGTGATCAACCAGGGCAGGGTGCGTGATGTCACCCGCGAGCGCGTGCTGCGCGCTGTGCGCGAGCTGGGCTATACGCCCAATCTTGCCGCCAGTTCGCTGGCCGCTGCACAGCACACGCGCATTGCGCTGATCTACACCAACCCCAGCGGCGCCTACCTGCGCGAACTGCTGGTGGGCCTGCTGCGCGTCGCCTCCAGTTCCGCCATCCAGCTGGTCATCGACTACTGGGACAAGCTGGATGCCGAATCCGAACGCAAGGCGGCGCGTGCGCTCGCCGGACGCGTCGACGGGGTGATCCTGCCGCCGCCCCTGTGCGAATCGCAGGCCGCCGTAAGCGAACTGGTCAAGGCTGGCATTCCAGTGGTGGCCATCGCATCGGGTCGCCTGAGCGAGGCCCTGTCCTGCGTCCGCATCGACGATTTCAGTGCCGGCAAGGAGATGACCGATCACCTGCTCCGGCAGGGACACACCCGCATCGGTTTCATCCGTGGGCGCGATGACCTGAGCGCAAGTGCGCTCCGCTACGACGGCTTCGTCACCGCCCTGCGCGAGGCCGGGCTGGCGGTGGAGCCTGGCCTGGTCCAGCACGGTGACTACACCTACCGGTCCGGCCTGGCTGCCGCCGAAATGCTGTTGTCCCAACGCCGCCCACCGACCGCGATTTTCGCCAGCAACGACGACATGGGCGCTGCCGCCATCTCCGTCGCGCACCGGCGCGGGCTGGAAGTGCCGCGCGACCTGTCGGTCGTGGGTTTCGATGACACCTCGGCCGCCACCACCGTGTGGCCGGAACTGACCACGATCCACCAGCCCATCGCCTCGATGGCCAACGCGGCCGTCGACATCCTGCTGCGCACCATCCGCCGTCCGGCGGCGGACGCAACGGTGCTGCGCGATCATGTGATGCCGCATCGGCTGATCGCACGCGATTCGGTCGCCGCGCCGCCCCGGCGGCGGTAGCGCAGGCATCATGCTCCGCATCCGAGGGTGACCTCGGCTTCGTTCAGCGCACCCAGCGCGACGCGTGACACCGAGATCGTCATCGCATCGCCCGTCACCACCGACCACGGTCGGTCGATCGCGTCCATCCTTGCACCCGCCCTGGCCAGGCACTTCAGCGGCACGCCGACACGCTTCCACTGGCCCTGTGGAAGCGCCGCCAACGCCGGCCCGATGGCGACGCGCGCCGAGCAGCCCGCACTGCAGCCCACCGACAGCCACGCCTCACCCTTCGGGGCTGCGTCCACCCGTAGCGTGGTCAGCAGCATCAGGTCGCCGTTGGATTCGCGCTGCAGGTCCAGCGCCGTGTGCGACTGCAGTGCAGCGACGGCCTCGCCCTTGCCCGACCAGGCCAGGCGTCGCCCATCCTCCTGCGCCAGATGATCCACGCCGGTGATCTTCAGCCGGTCATCGGGCAATGCGTCCGGTACGCGGGTCACGGTCAGGCCCTGGCCAGCGGCATCCTCGAGCCGCAGTGCCATGCCAGGGCCTGCGTCACCACGCGCGAAGAAGACGCCGGTCGCGCCTTCGTTGCCGGTCACGCCCGATGCCTCCGGCAGCGCGGCCAGGTCGCCGTTGTCGGCGTAGGTCAGGCCGAAGCCGAACGCAAACAACGGATCGTAGTCCTTCTGGCCGACGTTGTTGGCGTACTGGGTGGCGGTGCGCGGCCAGCTGAAACTGAGCTTGCCCTTGAAATCGTGCTGCACGCGGCCATCGCTTCCGCGCAGCAGTACGTCGGCAATTCCGGCGCCTTCCGAGCCCGGCAGCCATGCAGCCACGAAGGCATCGGCGGCATTGATTTCCCGGTTCACCCAAAGTGGCCGCCCGCTCAGGAAGACCGCGACAACCGGTATGCCATCGGCCTTGAGCCGCTTGAGCAGCGCCAGGTCCGTTTCGTTGCCGGGCTTGTAGGCCAGCGTCGGCCGGTCTCCCTGGAACTCGGCATAGGGGTCCTCGCCAAACACCACCACCGCCACATCGGGCTTCACTGCATAGCGACCGTCGACGGAAAGCACGGCTTCACCACCCGCCGCGCTGGCCTGGCGCGCGATGCCCTCGTAGATCGTGTCCGCATTGGGGAAGTCCTTGCGGGTGGTGCCGGTGCCCTGCCAGTTGAGCGTCCAGCCGCCGGCCTGCTTGCCGACATCGTCGGCACCGTCGCCGGCCACGAGGATCCGCTGCTTCGGCGACAGCGGCAGGAGGCCGTTCTGGTTCTTCAGCAGGACCAGCGATTCGCGCACGGCCTGCCGGGCAACCGCGCGATGTGCCGGCGCGCCGATCAGTGCGAACTGCCCGCCGACGGCCCGCGTGGATGGCCTGCCGGCCTCGAACAGCCCAAGGCGGAACTTGACCCGCAGGATCCGGCGCACCGCATCGTCCAGGCGTTGCGGCGTGATCCGCCCATCCTTCACCGCAGCCAGCGTCGTCTCGTAGAACCCCTTCCAGCTGTCCGAGGCCATCGCCATGTCCAGGCCTGCGTTGATCGTGGCCGGGCAGTCTGTGGTGGTGCAGCCCTTGACCTGTCCATGACCATTCCAGTCACCCACCACGAAGCCACCGAAGTTCATGCGGCCCTTGAGCACATCGGTGAGGTAATGCCGGTGCCCATGCATCTTTTCGCCGTTGACACTGTTGAACGACGCCATCGCGGTCTGCGCGCCGGCGGCGATTGCCGGCGGATATCCGGCGGCGTGGATGCACACCAGATCTGACTCGCTGATGCGGGTGTCGCCCTGGTCCTTGCCGTCGGTGGTGCCGCCATCACCGAGGAAGTGCTTCACCGAGGCGATCACATGGCGGCCATCGAGGAACTCCGGCGTTCCCACCCTGCCCTGCAATCCCTCCACCATGGCGGCGGCATAGCTGGCCACCACCTCCGGCGATTCGGAGTAGCCTTCGTAGGTGCGTCCCCAGCGATCATCCTGGGGTACCGCAACGGTCGGCGCGAACGTCCACTCCATGCCGGTGACGCGGGTCTCCAGCGCGGTGATGCCACCGATCTGCCGCAGCAGCTCCGGATTGCGCGTGGCGCCCAGCCCGATGTTGTGCGGGAACAACGTGGCACCCATGATGTTGCTCTGCCCGTGCACGGCATCGATGCCGAACAGCAGAGGGATGGGCTTGCCGCCTTTGGACGTATCCATGGAGGCGTCGTAGAACGCGTCGGCCAGCGCCAGCCATTCGGCCGGCGAGGCGTCATAGCGGCCGCCGGGATCGGAGTTGCCTCCGGCCAGGATCGAGCCGAGGCGGTAGCGGCGCACGTCGTCGGGGGTGACGCTGGCGATGTCGCCCTGCACCAGCTGGCCGACCTTTTCCTCCACCGTCATGCCGGCCATCAGGTCGGTGATCCGCTTCTCCAGCGCAGGATCCGCGGCCAGTGGCCAGGTGACCTGCGGCCACGGGTCGCTGGCGGTTCCCGCAGTGGCGGCGGGCCGGTCCTGCCCGTGGCAACCGAGCAATCCCAGCATCACTACCGCGAGCAGCGTGCCGCTGCGGGATAAGGAGGTCTGCGATGTCATGGCGCTCATCCTTCCATCTGCTCCAGTTCCTTGCCCTTGGTCTCGTGCACATGCCGGACCACGAAAACCACCGAGATGATCGCCGCCACCAGGTAGATGCCGTAGGTGGCCGCCAGCCCTGCCGCGGCCAGCAGCATCGGGAACGTCACCGTGACCACGAAGTTGGAGGTCCACTGCGCCGCGCCGGCGACCGCCAGTGCCGAACCCCGGATCTGGTTCGGGAACATCTCGCCCAGCATCACCCACATCACCGGCCCCCAGGACAGATTGAAGAACACGACGTAGGCATTGGCCGCCACCAGCGCCAGCGTGCCCATGCGGCCGGGCAGCTGCAGATGCCCGTCGGCCAGCGAACCGCTGGCAAACGCCATCACCACCAGTGCAAGCGACAGCGACATCCCGGCCGAGCCGAACCACAGCAGGGGCTTGCGGCCGATACGGTCAATCAGCAGCACGGTGACCACGCAGGCGCCGATGCTCAGTGCGCCGGACAGCACGTTGATCAGCAGCGCGTCGTTCTCGGAAAAGCCGACCGCCTGCCACAGCACGGCGCCGTAATAGAACACCACGTTGATGCCGACCAGCTGCTGGAAGCAGGCCAGCCCGACGCCGACCCACACGATCGGGCGGATCCGCCCGGTCAGCGTGCTCTTCAGGTCCGACAGTCGCGGGCGATGATGGTCGTTGGACAGCGAGGCATCGATCTCCTCGAGCGTGGCCCTGGCCTTGTCGCTGCCCAGCAGCCGGGTCAGTACCCGCAGGGCGTCGTCCTTGCGCCGTTTCACCACCAGGTAGCGCGGGCTCTCCGGAATGGTCAGCAACAGCAGCAGGAACACCAGTGATGGCGCGGCCTGCATCCAGAACATCCAGCGCCAGGCGGCCTGCCCGCCCCACAGCGGTTCGGTCGACGCGCCCGCTGCGGCCGCCAGCAGGTAGTTGGACAGGAACGCGGCGGTGAGGCCGGTGATGATCGCGATCTGCTGCACCGTAGCCAGGCGGCCGCGATAGCGGGCCGGAGCGACCTCCGCAATGTAGGCCGGCGAGATCACGCTGGCCGCGCCGACCGCGAATCCACCCACCACCCGCGCGGCAATGAACCAGGCCGACGAGACCGCCGCCCCGGCACCGAGTGCCGACAGCAGGAACATCACTGCCGACAGGATCAGCACGTTGCGGCGGCCCAGGCGATCGGCCAGCCGGCCTGCACTGAACGCGCCCACCGCACAGCCCAGCAGCATCGACGCGATCTCGAACCCCTGCATCCATTCACCGGACCGGAACGCCTGGTGCAGGCCATCCTGGGTACCGTTGATCACGCCGCTGTCGAAGCCGAACAGAAAACCGCCAATCGTCGCCACCACGCTGATCAGTACGATCAGCCGCGTGTTCTCACCGCTGCCCGCTGCCTGGTTCATCCCCATCCCCTTGAGTGCACCGTGGCCGCGCTCAGCGCAGCAGGTACTGGTTGAGCAGGTTTTCGTAACGCTCCTGCTTGCCGCTGGCCTGGCGCGGTTCGCCGAGGCGGGCGGCCAGTGCCGCAAGGTCCGGCAGGCTGAGCGTGCCACGCTCGAAATCCTGGCCGGCGCCGGAATCGAAGCTGGCGTAGCGCTGCGCACGCCATTGTTCCCACGGCGACTCGGTCAGCAGTGCATGGGCAACCTCCAGCCCGCGTGCGAAGGCGTCCATGCCGCCGATATGGGCAATGAACAGATCCTCCAGGTCGGTCGACTCACGGCGCACCTTCGCATCGAAGTTCAACCCGCCCTCCAGCCCGCCCTGGCGCAGCACGACCAGCATTGCGCCCACGGTGTCGTACAGATCGCTGGGGAACTGGTCGGTGTCCCAGCCGTTCTGGGCGTTGCCGCGATTGGCATCGATGCTGCCGAGCAGGCCATGATCGGACGCGACCTGCAGGTCGTGCTCGAAGGTATGGCCGGACAACGTGGCGTGGTTGGCCTCGATGTTGAGCTTGAAGTCCTTGTCCAGCCCGTGTTCCTTCAGGAAGCCCACCACCGTGGCACTGTCGAAGTCGTACTGGTGCTTCATCGGCTCCATCGGCTTGGGCTCGATCAGGAAGTTGCCCTTCAGCCCGATGCTGCGGCCATAGTCGCGTGCCATGGTCAGGAAACGTGCGAAATGCTCGATCTCCCGCTTCATCTGGGTATTGGCCAGCGACGCATAGCCTTCGCGCCCGCCCCAGAACACGTAGTGCTCGCCACCGAGTTCGACCGTGGCCTCGAGGGCGGCCTTGACCTGCACGGCTGCACGCGCGACCACCGCGAAGTCGGGATTGGTCGATGCACCGTTCATGTAGCGCGGGTGCGAGAACAGGTTGGCCGTGCCCCACAGCAGCTTGACGCCGGTGGCCTCCTGGCGTGCCTTGGCCAGGCCCACCATATGCGAGAGGTTCTTCTGGTACTGGCCGATGTCGTCGGCATCCGGCGCCAGGTCGATATCGTGGAAGCACCAGTACGGCACGCCCAGCTTGGTGAAGAACTCGAACGCCGCGTCCACCTTTGCTTCGGCCGTGGCCAGTGGCGAGGCGGCCTCCCACGGGAACTGGCGGGTGCCCGGGCCGAACGGATCGTGCCCGGCATTGCAGAAGGTGTGCCAGTAGCACACGGCGAAGCGCAGATGCTCCTGCATGGTCTTGCCACCGATGACCCGGTTGGCATCGTAGACCTTGAAGGCAAGCGGGTTGTCCGAGCCCTTGCCCTCGAACGGAATGCGGCCGACGCCGGGGAAGTATTCCTTGGCGCCGATGAAGGGCTGCGTGCTCATGGTGCGTGCTCCTGTCGTTGTAGGGGGTGTCGTGGAGGAGCCATCAGCCGCGCTGCAGTGGCGTGATGGCATCAAGATGGCTGAGGAAGCGTGCGTAGGCCCGTGCATAGGCATCGCTGTGGTCCGGATCCGGGCGTGCGGAGCGCGCGGGATCGACGGTGACGTGGCGCGCGGTGATGTCGCAGATCGACGTGGCCTCTCCCTGCGCCCGGGCGAGCGCCCACAGCGCCTGCAGTGCCGCACCAAACGCCGCGCCTTCGGCCTGCATCGGGACCTCCACCGGCAGGCCGAACACATCAGCCACCAGCTGACGCCAGGCAGCGCTGTTGCTGCCACCGCCGGTGAGCACGATGCGATCGAACTGCATGCCCGCGCGGACGAAGGCGTCGTAGCCGTACTTCAGGCTGTAGGTCGCGCCCTCCATGGCGGCGCGGTAGAGATGCGCCGGGGTGAAATTGGCGGTATCCAGGCCAGCCAGCACACCCTTGCCGAGCGGCAGGTCAGGGGTACGTTCGCCATTGAGGAACGGCAGCATCACCAGGCCCCCTGCCCCCGGCGGCGTTGCGCGAAGATGCGCGTCACCGTCGCGGCTGCTGAAACCGAAGGCGGTGGCCACGCGTTCGGTGGCCACGGTGCAGTTCATGGTGCAGATCAGCGGCAGCCAGCCCCCCGTGGACGAGCAGAACGCCGCCCACGCGCCGTCCGGATCGATCACTGGCGAGCCGGAATAGGCAAACAGCGTTCCGGAGGTTCCCAGGCTCATCGCCAGCCGCCCTTCCGTGACGCAGCCGGTGCCGATTGCCGCCATCATGTTGTCGCCGCCACCCACGGCAATCTTCACGGCCGCCGGCAGCCCGAACTCGGCGGCTGCCTTCGGCGCGATATCGAACAGGGCATCGGGCGCAGCGATCGGCGGCAGGCAGGCAGCAAGATCACGATCAGGATCGGTTGCGCGCAGCAGTTCCTGCGACCATGTGCGTGTGCGCACGTCCAGCCAGCCGGTGCCGGACGCATCGCCAAGCTCGCAGAACCGCTGCCCGGTCAACACGAAATTCAGGTAGTCGTGTGGCAGCAGGATGGTCGCCAGCCGCGCATAGGCGTCGGCACGGTGGGTCCGGGTCCAGGGCAGCTTGGAGGCCGTGTAGCCGGCCAGGATCGGATTGCCCGCCAGCGCGATGGTCCGTTGGAACCCACCCACGGCGTCCATGATCTGGATGCATTCGGCCGAGGTGCTGGTGTCGCACCACAGCTTGGCCGGCGCCAGTACCTCGCCAGCATCATCGACCGGCACGAACCCATGCTGCTGCCCCGATACCGCCAGCGCGACGATGCGTGCGCGCAGCGAGGGATCGATCCGGGCAAAGCAGTCGCGCAGAGCCGACACCCAGTCGGCCGGCGTCTGTTCACGGCTGCCATCGGCACCGCTGTCCAGCGCGAGCGGCGCGCTGGCCGAGGCCACCACCGCCTGCTTCCGCGGGTCATAGACCAGCACCTTCAGGCTCTGCGTCCCTGCATCGATCCCTGCAACCAGACCCATCGAAACCGCCTCCGATCAACAAAAAGGTAGCGCTAACATTCCGTGGACTCAAAAAGGGGGCGTGGTGTCCGGCCCCCTCGTTGCCACCGCGCGCGTCATCGCCAGCGGTGTTGCCGCACTGTAACCAGCTGCAGCGGAAAAAGCGTGCTGCAACGCAAAACCCTGCTACGCGCTTGCTGCCGTCGAACGCCACACGTCCACGCCGGACCTGCAGTACTGCGCGATGAACTCCGCCTGCGCCGGCATCTGCGCGGCGGCCTGCTGCACAGGCCGTTGGATGCCCTTCAACAAGGTGCGCAGATCGACATCACTCACGGCCCGCGCCAGCGGGTGGGCAGGACCGGGCGCGATGCCCTGCCCGAGCAGCACGCTGGTCCAGGATTCGACACGGAACAGCTCGCCGGGGTCCTGCCACGCATGTGCACGCTCGCGCCACGCCTGCAGCCGCTGCTGCAGCGATTCCGGCACGCGCATCTCGCGACAGGCCTTCCACATCGGTTCGCTGCGCTGCGTGGCGTGGTAGTGCAGGATGATGAAGTCGCGCACGTGCTCCATTTCCTGGCGGCTGACATCGTTGTACAGCTGCACCAGCGACGCACTGATGCCGTCGAACGGGAACAGCTGGATCAGGCGCACTACCGCGCTGATTGTCAGATGGATGCTGGTCGACTCCAGCGGTTCGATGAAGCCGCTGGCCAGCCCGAGCGACACCACGTTCCTGTTCCAGGCCTTCAGCCGGCGTCCACTGCGGAACGGCACCTTCCATGGATCGCGCAAGGGTGGAGCCCCGGCATCGCGCAACAGTTTCGCGGCGGCCTCGTCATCGGACAGATGGCGGCTGTCATACACCAGCCCGCAGCCAACGCGGTGCTGCAGCGCGATGTGCCAGCGCCACCCCGCCTCGTGGGCGATCGCCCGGGTATAGGGTACCGGCGGCGCCACCGCTTCGGTCTGCACCGCCACGGCCCGGTCGCATGGCAGCCATTCGTGCCAGTCCTCGTAGCCGGTGCCCAGTGCCTGCTCGATCAGCAGGCCGCGGAAGCCGGTGCAGTCGATGAACAGATCGCCCTCGATCACCTGGCCGTCGTCCAGCACCAGCGCCTGCACCGACCCGTCGTGCGCGTGCTGCCTGACCTGGGCGATCCGGCCTTCGATCCGGCGCAGGCCGTGTGCCTCGGCCCTACCGCGCAGGAACCTCGCATACAGCCCGGCATCGAAGTGATACGCATAGCTGGCCTGCGGCTGGGTGTGCAGCGAGAAGCGGTCGCCACGCGAGGCGATGCTCTCCAGGCAGAAGTCGCCCAGGTCCGAGGGCATGCCGCGGCGCAGGCTGTCCAGCCAGAAGTGATGGAAGGGGGCCGCCCAGGTGCCATGGCCGATGGTGCCGAACGGATGGAAGAAGCGATCGCCCGGCAGGCGCCAGTTCTCGAACGAGATCGACAGCTTGAAGGTGCCGGCCACCGCGCGCAGGAACTCCTGCTCGTCGATCTGCAGGAAGCGGTGGAAGGTGCGGATCGGCGGCACAGTGGACTCACCGACACCGACCGTGCCGATCTGCTCGGACTCGACCAGCGTGATCTCCAGTTGGTCACGGAACTGGTGCGCAAGCGCGCAGCCGGCCAGCCAACCCGCCGTACCGCCACCGGCAATGACCACCTTGCGGATGCGCCCTGAAGGCGTGCTCTGGGTATCCAACATGGTGCCCTCTCTCAACGGTTGAGCCTGCCCAGCAGCATCGCGCGCATGCGGCGGGCGCGCTGCTCGTCAAACGGTGCCAGATCCCCGCGCGCGGCGTCAGGCAGGTGCTGCCCCGCGCGCTCGCCAGGGCCGAATGCGTAGTAGCGGAAGAGCCCTTCCCACGCCTGCTTTTCGCGCGCCGGCAGATCACGCACGGCCCACATCGCGTGGTGCAGCGCCGCCAGCGCGGATCCCAGCCAGGCCGGCGAGCTTCGCCACCAGTAGTTCACCAGCACGTTGAACGGTTCCAGGCTGCGTACATGGTGCCACCACATGCTGGGAATGAAGATCGCATCGCCGGGCCCAAGCACCGCACTGCGCGCGTGCGCCAGCGCCTCGCGGAAACGTGGATGCCGATCGAAGTCTGGCTGTTCGAAGTCCACCACGCTGACCACCTGTCCGCCCGGCGTGGGATCGAGCGGGCCCGGATAGAGGTTGTCGATCTGGGCGGGCGGGAACAGGGTGAACTCGCGCCGCCCCACCGCGCAGCAGGCGAGGTTGTCGGGTGTGTCGAAATGGCACGAGGCCGTCACCCGGTTGCCGATCCAGATGCTGGCGGTGGCGTCAATGCCCTGCTTCGCCAGACCGGCGTCGTTGGCCTGCGCGAATGCCGGCAGCAGTGCCCGCGCAATCGGCAGCGAGGCCACGTAGTAAGTGGGCGGTTGCGGTGCATGCAGCGTCATGGCGATCTCTTCCAGCACCTGGGCCAGCACGCCGCGCCGCACTTCGAAGTTCAAACGGGTGAAGTCCGCGCTGTAGAACGGGCGCCCCCCGATCTCGGGGCCGCCGAACGAGTACTGGATGGGCGCACCCGCATCGACGCTGCACAGGTACGCCATTGCGTCCTGCACCCCGCCCAGCCCGGCCTGGACCAGTGGCCAATCGGTGGCGATGCCACGCAGTACGACCGGCTCACCGGCCTCCACCAGGTCAGCCAGTGGCAAGGCGGCAGGATCGATGCCTTCCAGGATCCGCATCGGCAGGGTGGCCTGCACCGGTCAGTTCCTGGCCGCCTGCGCGGTGCCGTCCTGGACGCGGAGACGGCGCTGCTTCTCGGCGATCAGGCGGCGCATGTTATGCAGCGAGGCAAACATCAGGTACGCACCCTCCAGGTAACCGGCGCGGTTCAACGCAGCCAGGCGTGGACTGTCCAGCGCAGCCAGGCGCTCGCGGTCGATGCCGTGCAATCCGCTCACGCTCACCCGGTGGTGCGGCGCGAGCTGCACATCGAGCGTGACCGGCTGGATGAGCCCGCAGTCGTCGAGCATCGTGAACATACTGGCCGCGAAGGCACTGCCCTCGTGGATGCCGCGCAGAACGCCGGCGATGTGGTCCAGGTAGGGCGTGTTGCCGCCCTGCGGCAGGAACACCGGCACACCGGCGCCGGCGGTGACGCGCGGATGGTCCAGGTCCACGTGCATCACCGCATCCTGGGTGAGCACGCCATCCACGTAGTGCTCCTGGAAGCCGATCAGGAACGGCCCTTTGGCCGCCGCGCCTGGCAGGTAGGAAGCATTCCAGCGCCCGTCCTGCAGGAACAGGTTCTCGTGTTGTTCGAAACCCAGCAGGGCCACGGACTGCCACGCCTTCGTCCCGGTATCCCTGCGCAGGAAGATCGGATACTCACGCTGCAGTTCGGCGAACTCGCTGGGATAGGCCGGCACCATGCCCACGGCATCGCCGAACTGCGGCCCGAATCCAGTGGCGACCTTCAGGTCCCGATGCGCGATGTTGTTGAGCATTTCATAGCGGGCCATCAGGGTATCCAGTCCAGTGCGGGGTGGCTGGCCGGCAGAGTAGCGCAGGCGCGACAGGTGCGGCGACACCGTCCCGGCGCGGCAACGCTGGCGGGCAGCGGTGCCGTGCCGGACGCATCGGCAACCAGGCTCAGAACTTGTAGCGTACGCCCAGCATGTAGCGCGGGCTCTGGTCTGCCAGCTTGACGATCATCTGCGACGTGCGCGAGCGCCACCGCACATCCTCACCGGTCAGGTTGATCGCCTCCAGGCTGAAGGACCAGTGGTCATCCAGCGCGTAGTTGACGCTGAGATCCCACTGCTCGTACGGCTCCACATAGTACGGATTGCGGCTGGAGCCCTGGTTGGCCAGGATCAGGTACTGGTCGCGCCAGTTCCATGCCAGGCGCACTGACCACCCGTACTTCTCGTACATCAGCATGGCGTTGGCGGTGTCGCTCAGGCCGGTGAGCGAGAACTGGTCGATGCCCGGGTCACCGCCATTGTTGTAGCCGACATCACCTTTGACCACGGTGTAGTTGGCCAGCACGCCGAAGCCGGTGTCACCGAAGAAGTACTGGCCGCCCAGCTCCCAGCCATGCAGCTTGGATTTGTTCTGGTTGATCGGGCGATTGACGTTGAACTGGTAGAGCGGATCGTTGGGCTGCCCATACAGATCGTAGGCCGCTTCGGTGGCCAGCACCTGCGCATCAGTGCCGTTGTAGGCGCCGAGGCCGGCAGGATTGTTTCGCAGCAATGCCAGCGCGGTGAACAGCGAGGTGTCGTTGGCCGAGCAGGCGGCCGCATTGGCCGGCCCGACCTGGGCGACGCAGGCGCCGCTGGTCAGGAAGTCCAACGCCGCCCGCGCATCCGGCCCGGAGGTCGGGTCGGTGAGGCCGTACAGGCTTTCCTGCACGACGGTGTTGCCGATGAAGTTGCTGACCGACTTGTTCCAGTAGGTCAATGACACATAGCTGGCGTCGGCGAAGTACCACTCCAGCCCCAGGTCGAGGTTGTCCGATTCCAACGGCTTCAGGCTCGGGTTCTGCGAATTGCCGCTGGCGCGCGACGAGGGATCGATCAGCACCGAGCCGAACGGCTGCTGGGCCCCGGGTCCCGCATAGAGATTGCCATACGGCGCGCGGGCGATGCTCTTGCCGAACGAAACGCGGCCCTTCAGCTCCTCGGTGAGGTCGATGCTGAAATCAAGGTTGGGCAGGATGTAGCTGTAGCGCGCCTTCTCCGTGAAGGGCTGCTGCTCATCGGACAGCACGATGCGGAAATCGTTGTTGGCCTGCCACTCGATGGACTCGGGGACGGCAATGACCGAGGTCGACACCACGTCAGTGGCTTCATAGCGCACGCCCAGGCGGGTGTTGGTACGCATGCCACCCAGCTCCCCGTCCAGCTCCACCTGGAAGTACGCCGCCTTGGTCTTCTCTTCCACGAAGTTGTCGGCCGCGCGTTGCGGGTTCACACCCAGGCCGACGCCGTACTCGCGCGATGCCCATTGCGCGAGCTGCCCGGCATTGCCGCGCCAGGCGGGCCAGCTGTTGGCACTGTAGTCGTCGAACAGGCCGACGATGCTGACCGGCTGCAGCAGGTCCATCAGGCCTGCGGCGGTATCCCGGTCCACGTTGGCCACGCCCCAGTCGCCCAGGGTCGAGTAGGCCTCGGCGGCCTGGATGCGGTGGGTGGTGGACTTGTTGGTGTCCACGCCGAACTGGAAGCGCCCGTGGTCGAAGTTCCATTCGCCATCGACGCGCGCCTGCTTGATCTCGCTGATCTGGGTCTGCGCGTTGACGCGCAGCACCTGCGTGCCAACCTCGCCTTCCTGGAAGCCCGGATTGACCACGCCATTGGTCCCGGCGACCGCATCGGCGGTGCTGGGATACCAGACCTGGGTGCCAACCGGCAGGCCATTGTTGAAGTTCAGCTCCTGCACCCAGGAGCCACCGCAATGCGGGCCACGGGTACAGTTGTTGGTGCCGGCGATGCTCATGAAGATCGAACCACCGCCGGTCAGCGGATCATTCGGGCGGCTCTCGTTCTTCGAGTTGTGCGCATCGAAGCTGAGCTTGAAGCGGTCGCTGACATTCCAGACGGCATTGAAGCCCAGCGAACCCAGCTTGTACTCCTGCATGCTGCGCTGCTGTTCCAGGCCGAAATCCTTGGTGCCGGCGATTTCACGGATGTATACCGGCGTCGCGACGGCGCCACTGGTGTCGAACTCGACGTTGGTGTAGTTGCTGTTCTGCAGCCACATGCCCTGCTCGCCGCGATTCTCGGTGATTTCGTTGGTCGAGTAGGTGTAATCCACGGTCAGGGTCAGGCTGTCCGTCGGTGCGAACTGCAGCACGGCCTGGCCGTTGACGCGTTCGCGCTCGAATTCGGAGAACGCGTAGCGCAGGTCGTTGGGCCGCGCGTAAAGCTGGCCGACGGCCGGGGCATTTACCACGGTCGGATTGCCCGGCATCGACCCTGTCCACGGCTGCACGTTCCAGTAGTTCTCCGTGGCCTGCACCGAGCCACCCTTGCGCTTCTGCTGGCTCGCGCTGAGGCTGACGCCAAAGGTCTTTTCCGGATTGCTGTAGCTGAAGATGCCCGACAGCTCCGGTGTCAGGTCATTGTCGAACGGCTGGCTCTGGTCGGACACCAGCTTCGCCCCGGCGTTGGCCACGATGCCGGCGTGATCGAGCGGGCGCGAGGTCAGGATGTTGATCGTCGCACCGATGCCACCGCTGGGCACCTGCGCCTGGCTGGTCTTGTAGACCTCGATACCATTGATGGCCTCGGCGGCCAGCTGCGCGAAATTGAAGGCGCGGGTGCCGCCGTCGACACCGCCGATGGCGACCTGTCCAGAGGCACCGAATGCATCGGCACCCGGCATCTGCCGACCGTTGAGCGTGACCATGTTGAACTGGGGGCCGAAGCCACGCGCGGTCACCTGCGCACCCTCGCCGTCACGGCGCTCGATGGAGATGCCGGTGATGCGCTGCAACGACTCGGCAAGATTGGTATCGGGGAACTTGCCGATGTCCTCGGCACTGATCGCGTCGACCACGCCCGCCGAGTCGCGCTTGATGTCCATGGCCTGGCTCAGGCTGTTGCGTATGCCCGTGACCTGCACTGCATCAAGCTGGGTGGGTTGCGACTGGCTCTGCGGCTGCGGCCCGGTCGCCGGTGCTGCGTCCTGCGCAAAGGCAGGATTGATGACCAGGGCACCACCCACGAAGGTGAACATGGCCCGGGACCGGAACTTCGCCAACGCGCGGCTCATGAACCGGCCCTCGGGGCCAGGGTGCCGCGGAAACTGCAAGTGCTCATGAAAGTCCCCTCTGACATACGATCGAATGGATGTACCGCCCCCTCCCAGGGGCACGCACGGGCGTGGCCCGCATTCCAAACCGAACAGCACGGGTGCTCGGGCACGCCGCGACTTACACTTGCTTTTCAAGCCTGCCAGGACAAACACGCGGCAAAGAAGGCAGCCTCCCGGACCCTGGATCCCCGTCCGACTGGTAGCGCTACCATCGCGTTGCAGCGGAGAGTAATCACCGCGGTTCGCCGTTGTCACCATGCAGCGCAGCAAAACCGCCTGCGGGCCAAACAGCTGATGACTCGGCCGTTGCTGCATCCGGTCACGCTCACCCGACGTAGGAAAAATGCCCGCACTTGCGGGTCATCCAGAAAGGAACGCACCGTGAACGCTCTTCAGCGCATCGCCGCCGCAGTCGGCTTCGCCGTACTCGTTTCGTCCGGCTCCTCGGTTTTCGCCGCCAACACCGTCATCGTGGGCGGGGCAGAAATGTACCCCACCAGGACCATCGTCGAGAACGCCGTCAATTCCAAGGATCACACCACGCTGGTTGCAGCGGTCAAAGCAGCCGGCCTGGTCGACACCCTCAACGGCGCCGGGCCCTTCACTGTTTTCGCGCCCACCAATGCGGCCTTCGAAAAGCTGCCTGCAGGCACTGTCGAGACACTGGTGAAGCCTGAAAACAAGGCACAGCTGACCCGGATCCTGACCTACCACGTCGTCCCGGGCAACTACAGTTCCGCCCAGCTTCTGGCCGATGCCCGCAAGCACAGCGGCAAGGCCGCCCTGAAGACCGTGCAGGGTGAGCCTCTCACCGTGGCGCTCCACGATGGCAAGCTCTGGGTCATCGACGCAAAGGGTGGAAAGGCAGGCATCAGCATTGCAGATGTCGGCCAGTCCAACGGCGTCATCCACGTGGTCGACACCGTGCTGATGCCCAAGTAAGCGGCCTCACGCAACGGGCATCCGGCGCGATGCCCGTTGCCCGGGCCGGTCATCCCGACGTCACCATGCGGATCCCTGCCCGGCATGGCGTCGTGGCTACCACTCCGGCCCGAGCAGCTTGGTCACTTCGGCCTCCAGTTTCTGCGCGGCCTCATCCTGGGAGGCGACCTTGATGCTCAGCCCCGACTGCGCCGGCCCCGGCACCAGCTGGTAGCGGTTGATGGTACCGCCACCGTCGCCGTCCAGCGCTACCCGCGCCACTACCGTGCGGCCATTGGCGTGGAAGGTCCAGTCCTGATAATCAAACATGCTTCAGTAGGTGTGCCGCCAAGATGTCATCCCACTTTTAGCGGCACGACAGTGAAGAACGCTCCAGGAGGATGTTCAGAGCGCGTGGACATGATGACGACAGGGCCTATTGCAGTGTCCGCGCCAACTGCAGGACATCGGCGAAGAAGGAGGGATAGTCGTCCTGTGGAGCGCTGTGGGTCTCGCGCCGGTGAACCAGACGCACGGCGACCACGCGCTGTTCCGGGACGATCATCAGGTATTGGCCCAGGTAGCCGTTGGCGGCAAAGCCGACGACCGGTCCCCGTGAGATGTCGTAGAGATCGGCGAGCTTCAGGCCGCGCGCGGAGATCTGGCTGCCGTAGCGCTGGGACCAGTCCGCGCCCATCTGATTGGCGAGGAAGGCGACCAGTGCGCTGCGGCTTTCGAATACTCGCCCTGCGCTGGCCTGCAGTGCGCGCTGTACGTCGTCATCCACGCCCCTTTTCACCAGCAGATCCCGTAGCCGGGGCTTGAGCTGGTACCGTTCCCAGGCCGGTATCCGCCACCACAGCAGCCCAACATCTGGCGCACGGGCGCTTTCGGTCGTCATCAACGCGACCGACTGCTCACTCAGGAGACGCCTGCCATCCGGTGCCACGCCTCCGTCCAGCAACAGTTGCCCGATGGCGGCAAGATCGGCCGCGCGCAGGGACAGCCCGGCCATGCCCAGCGGGGTGCCTGCCTCATCCTTCATCCAGGTGTAGTGGGCAATGCCCAGGGGCTTGAACAGCCGCGCGTCCAGATACGCGTCCACAGGCTCGCCTGCCAGGCGCTCGACAATGCCGGGCAGCAGGTTGGTAGCCTTGTTGTTGTAGGAGAACACGTTGCCCGGGTCATCGCTCAGCTCGGCAGCCAGTGCCAGCTTGACCAGGTCCGGGGCCCCTTCCAGCTCTTCGCCCGCGTTCGCCACGTTCTGCAGGCCCGAGGTATGGTCCAGCAGCATGCGCACGGTAATGGCGCTCTTCCTGCCCTGCTTCCATTCGGGATAGATCCGGCTGACCGGCGTATCGATCGAAGCCAGCTTTCCTTCGTCCAGCAGCAATGCAATGGCCAGCGCGACGACCGACTTGGTGGCCGACATCAGGTGAACGGATTCCTGCCCGGCGGCGGGCTTCAGCTCAAGCAGCGTCTCCCGCTCATGCATCACCAGGACCGCATCGGAATGCGCGGCGCGTGCATTGCGCTCGATCGCGGCAAGGGCATCGGCACGCGTCGCCGCTTGGCTGGGCCCGGCGATGCCGAACACCAGGGCCAAGGCGCAGGACAACCAGCAGGATCTTGGCATCGCAATCTCGTCCAATGAGTGTGTGCGTAGATTGGCTACATGTGTAGTCACGCTGCAGTGCCTGAAGTCATGGCGCGCTTGAGTGCTGAACGTGGGCTGGGCGCCGCCCCCCGGCCCACCTGCAACGCGGTCGACGGCAGCGGTCGCCAAGCCGCGCCGCACGGTATGATGCGGCGACCCGGAACCTGCGATGATTTGCAGCGGCCGCCCATCCGCTGATCGCGCGCGCCAGGCCCCACCTGCGCCGGGGTCGCTGCAGGTGCCGCTGAAGCCCCACTCCATGCTCGCCCCCCAAGCCCCCCTCGTGATCTGGGCAGCGGTCGCCGTTGCCACCCTCGGTCTGCTGTTCCGTCCTTTGCGCATCCCCGAATATGTGTGGGCGTTGGGCGCTGCCGCCCTGTTGCCGTTGCTGGGCGCGGTGTCGCTGCATACCGCATGGGGTGCGGTGGCCGAAGGCCGCGACGTCTACCTGTTCCTGGTCGGCATGATGATGCTGGCCGAACTGGCGCGGCGCGAAGGCCTGTTCGATTGGGTCGCGTTGTACGCGGTGCGGCATGCGGGCGGATCCGGGCGACGCCTGTTCGACCTGGTGTTCCTGGTCGGCACGCTGGTGACGGTGTTCCTGTCCAACGATGCAACGGCCGTAGTGCTGACGCCGGCGGTCTACGCTGCCTGCAAGGCGGCGCGCGCCAATCCCCTGCCCTACCTGTTCGTCTGTGCATTCATTGCCAATGCGGCCAGCTTCGTGCTGCCCATTTCCAATCCGGCCAACCTGGTGGTGTACGGCCAGCACCTGCCGCCGCTGCTGCAATGGCTGGCGCAGTTCGCGCTGCCGTCGGCGGCGGCGATCGGTGCCACCTACCTGGTCCTGCGCTGGGTGCACCGGCGCGAGATCGCCCAGCCGCTTGTGGCCGCGCCGGCGCATCGCCCGTTGACCGACGGCGGCCGGCTGAGCGCACTGGGCGTGCTGTTCACCGGCACCGTGTTGCTGGTCACGTCGGCCTTGAACGGGCCATTGGGCCTGACCACGTTCTGCGCAGGTACGCTGAGTGTTGCGGTGGTGGCGATCCGCCAGCGGCGCAGCCCGCTGCCACTGCTGCGCCACGTGTCCTGGGGGGTGCTGCCGCTGGTGGCGGGACTGTTCGTGCTGGTGGAAGCGGTGGCGCAGACCGGTGTCATCCAGACCGCGGCCAGCGCCCTGCAGGCCCTGGCGCAGGCATCTCCCCGCCAGGCCAGCTGGCTGGCCGGTGGCGCGGCTGCGCTGCTGAGCAACGTAGCCAACAACCTGCCGGTCGGCCTGGCCGCCGGTTCGCTGGGGCAGATGGCCGACCTGCCGGCGCAGACCCGTGCCGCATTGCTGGTCGGCGTGGATCTGGGACCCAACCTGTCGGTCACCGGTTCGCTGGCGACGATGCTGTGGCTTGTGGCGCTGCGCCGCGAGGGCGAGCATGTCAGCGCGCTCGACTTCCTGCGCGTCGGCGCGCTGGTGATGCCGCCGGCGTTGATCGGAGCACTGCTGCTGCTCTGATCGGCGCACGAGCGACATGCGCTGCTAGAAGGCCACCTGCAGGCGGGTGTTGAAGGTGGTGCCTTCATCCCTGCCCTGGCCGGTGCCGCTGCGGTTGCGGGTCTGCCAACGGATCGCCTCGAACATCACGCGGCTGAAATCGTTGAGATACCAGTTCGCACCC
This sequence comes from Stenotrophomonas sp. Pemsol, assembly GCF_003586545.1. Taxonomy (NCBI): domain Bacteria; kingdom Pseudomonadati; phylum Pseudomonadota; class Gammaproteobacteria; order Lysobacterales; family Lysobacteraceae; genus Stenotrophomonas; species Stenotrophomonas sp. Pemsol. Next base: position 1,858,894 of record NZ_CP025780.1, read on the forward strand.
AGCGTCCACGCGTGGCCAGTACCGCCACTGGGCAGCTCGGCATAGTCCACATCCTCGTAGCGCCCCTTCAGTTCCCATGCCCCGGCACCGCCGCGGGTGACAGGATCGGCCACCTTGACCCGGCCCCAGGTGCCGGCCTTGCCCGAATAGGCCGGCCTTGCACCGGCCAGGAACCAGCCAGCCGAAATCGCCCAGGCCTGGTGGTCCAGATCGTAGCGCCCGCTGGCGTCGGCCCCGCGCAGGTTGCGCGTACCCCATTCGCCGGTCGCCCAGGCCGGCCCGAAGAAGCCTGCCAGTTCCGCGCCATAGGCCGTGCTGCGCTCGGCGCCCAGCAGTGTGCCCGGCGCGATCTTGACCAGGTCGTTGAAGTGCCCGGCGATGGCCGAACTGCGGACGACGCCGCTGGCGCCTGCGGCGATCTCCTCGTGGAAGGCCCAGGCCCCCAGGTGCACCGTGACCGCATCACTGGCCACCGGGTTCCAATGCACGCGCGTGGCCCAGGTCTGGCTGTCGTTGTCGGTGCCGGCGTTGTTGAGATCGTTGCCGGCCACCGACAGGCTGGCATGCCAGTCCTTGCCGTACACGCGCTCGGTCAGGCCGACACCGAACAGGCCGCGCTGCGGCAGCATCAGCGTGCCGACCACGTTGCGGTCCTGGAACGGCGTGTTGGAAGTGCTGCTGGAGCCGTCGATACCCCGGTCGTTGAGGCGGTTGCCCATGGTCAGGTCGGCCGGCAGCCCGAACAGGCGGTGGTCCACGGTGGCGTAGACCGACTTCCACGCCACCGCGTTGTCGGCGAAGTCACCTTCCACCGCCCAGCCGAGGATGCCATAGCGGCCTTCGGCGCCCAGCCGCACCGAGCGGATCTCGGTACCGGAGATGTTGCGGTCACTCACTGATGATCCGTCTGTGCTGGATGCGTCGACGAACAGGCGTCCGCGCGGACGGAACGCCACGCTGCCATCGGCACTGCTGAACTCCGGTGCGCCCTTGGACCAGGTGACCTTGGGCGCCTTGGCCTGGCTGGATTCCAGTGCGGCGACGCGGGTGTCCAGCGCGGGGCCCTGCGTTGCGGCCGCCGCACCGGCGGTGCTGTGCCCGCCCTCCACGGCACGCAGGCGCGCCTCCAACTGCTGGATCTGCAGCGCCTGCTGCTGCACCAGGCGTGAGAGTTCGGCCTGGCTCAGTGGTGCGGGTGGGGACGAAACAGCCTGGGCGCCAGCATGGCCACTGGCCAACAGCAGGCCGAGCGCGACCGACAGCGCTGCCAGCGGCAGCACGGTGGAATGGTTCATGGACTCTCTCCGGCCAGCCGGCCCCCTGGCCCGGCGCTGGCCTGTTGCGGTGGTGCGGGGGAAGATCGGGGGAGGAAGCGCGCGCCGCCGGATCGGCCCGGCGGCGCGGCAGGCGGGCTCAGCCCGGCCCGGTCAGCTGGTGGCCTGGGCCTGGGCGTTGGGACGCCAGGTGATCAGCTTGTTCTCGACCACGTCCAGCAGCGCGTCGATGACCAGCACGAAGGCGGCCAGGATGATGATGCCGGCGAACACACCGACGGCGTTGAAGTTGCCTTCTGCCTGCGCGATCAGGTAGCCCAGGCCCGCCGAGGCGCCGAGGTACTCACCGATGATCGCGCCGACCACGGCGAAGCCCACCGAGGTGCGCAGCGAGGACAGGATCCAGCTGGCCGCTGCCGGGAAGTAGACATGGCGTAGCAGGTCGCTGCGGCTTGCGCCCAGGATGCGGGCATTGGCCAGCACCACCGGATTCACCTCGCGTACGCCCTGCATGGCATTGAAGAACGTGGTGAAGAACACCAGGGTGACCGCCAGCGCCACCTTCGACCACAGGCCCAGCCCCAGCCACAACACGAAAATCGGGGCCAGCACCACGCGCGGAATTGCGTTGAAGCCTTTGATGAAGGGATCGAGGATGCGCGCCGAGCGGCGGCTCAGGCCCAGCCAGACACCGCCGGCCACGCCGAGGCCGGTGCCGATGATGTAGCCCAGCGCGGTTTCGGTCAGCGTGATGTAGACGTGCTGGTAGAACGAGGTATCGGACAGCCAGGTCCAGGCCTGCTGCACGATCGCCGTTGGCGATGGGAAGAAGAACGGATCGATCACGCCCAGCGCGATGCCGCCCTCCCAGCCGCCGAACACGGCCACAACCAGGGCCAGTTGGATGAACTTGTCAGTCTTGGCGTGCATAGCTCTTCTCCACTTCGCCGCGCAGGCAGGCCCATATGTCGCGGTACAGGTCGGTGAAACGGTCATCCAGCTTGATTTCGGCCACGTTCCGCGGCCGTTCCAGATCCACGTCGAAACTGCGCACGACACGGCTGGCCGGGCCGGAGGACAGCACCACCACGCGGTCGCCCAGGGCGATCGCTTCTTCCAGATCGTGGGTGATCAGGATCACCGAGCGCCGGTCCTCCTGCCACAGGCGCAGCAGCTCGTTCTGCATCAGGTGCCGGGTGTGGATGTCCAGCGCCGAGAACGGCTCATCCATCAGGATCACCTTCGGCTCGACGATCAACGCCTGCGCCATCTGCACGCGCTTGCGCTGGCCACCGGACAGCTGGTGGGGGTAGCGATGCTCGAAACCAGCCAGGCCGACCTTGGCCAGCCACGCGTTGGCCTTGGCCTTGCGTTCGGCTTCGGGCACGCCACGGAAACGCAGGCCGAGCTCAACGTTCTGGTATGCGGTCTTCCACGGCAGCAGCGCGTCCTGCTGGAACAGGTAGCCCACCGACTCCTGGACCCCGCTGACCGCACGGCCGTCGATGCTGACCTGGCCGGACGACGGCTTCAGCAGGCCCGCCACGGAATTGAGGATGGTGCTCTTGCCGCAGCCGGTTGGCCCAACGATGGCAAGGAACTCGCCATCACCTACCTGGATGTCGACATCACGAACGGCGGTGAATTCGCCGAAGGACATGGTCACCTTGTTGAGCGCGACCATGGTCTGTGCAGGCTCCAGCTGCGGTGCGCCATTGAGCTGGCGCACGGTGGCATTGAGGGCCATGGGGTTACCTCCGCTTACGGTTGGGCAGCCGGCGCCGCAGCGTTGGCACGCTCGACGAAAGCATTGGTGTAGGTGCGGGACAGATCGATGTTGGCCTTGGCCACGTCCGTATTGAACTCGCGCAGCACCTTCAACGGCGTTTCCAGATCAGCCGGCGTGAAATGACCGTCGCGGGTGAAGATCGCGCGGGCGTTCTCCACCGCGCGCGCATAGGTGGCGCGGTCGCCAGAAACGTAGCTGTCCGGCAGCGCCGCAACGATGTCTTCAGCACTGTTGTCGGCGATGAACTTCAACGCCATCTGCTCGGCGCGGGCAATCTTCTCGGCCGCTTCGGGGCGCTTGTCCAGGAAGCTCTGGTTGGCGTACATCACCGAGGTCGGGTACAGGCCGCCATAGACCTGGCGGGCGCCGTCATCGCTGCGCGCGTCGAGGAGGATCTTCCCGACCTTGCGCTCGGTGATCAGGGTGGCGGCCGGGTCGTAGTTGACCAGCAGGTCGATCTTGCCCTGCTCCAGCGCGGCTACCGCTGCGGCGCCCGAGCCGACGCCGATCAACGAGATGCTGTCAGCCGGAATATCGTGCTGGGCGAGGAAGTGACGGACGAAGAAATCCGACGATGAGCCCGGTGCGGTAATGCCGACCTTCTGGCCCTTGATGGTCTCCGGGCGGGCCGGATCGAAGGTGGCATCCTCGCGGCCGGCCATCACCAGGCCGGAGTTGCGCGAGAGCAGCACGAAGGCCACCACGTCCTTGCCCTTGGCCTGCATCTGGATGGTGTGGTCGTAGAAGCCGACGGCCACGTCGGTGGAATTGGCCACCAGCGCCTGCAATACCTTGGAGCCGCCCTGGGCGAAGTTCTCGGTCTTCACCTGCAGGCCGACGTCCTTGAAGTACCCCTTGGCGTCGGCGATGAAGAACGGCAGGTTGTTGAGGTTGTAGGAGCCGACGCTGATGCGTACCGGTGCATGGTCACCACCGCCGGCGGATGCGCCTTCGGTGCGCCCGCTGTTGCTGCATCCGGCCGCGGCCAGACCAGCCGCGCACAGCGCGGCCATCAAGAACTGCTTGTACATCATCCCTCCCAGGAGTGAAGCATCTACGTTGTAATGGCGGGCATGCGCACCTGCGCCGGCCCGTCCGGGTTCAGATCATGCCGCTGACGTCCATTGGCGGGCTTGGGTGGAACCGGCCACGGCAAGTGCTGGCGTGGTGGCAAACACGCGGCCCTCGAACAGGCGGCGTGCGGTGCGCACGACGCTGGCAACGACCGGCGCATCCTGCGAGCTGCGACTGAGGCCCACCTCCAGGGCCCCGCCCGGATGTTCGAGGGTAATGCTGCCGGGAACGGACAGGCATCCGACCAAAGTGTGGGCCAGCGTGCCCGGCGTAACGGCGGCGGTGGCCAGGCCAACCGCGCCGGTAATGGCCAGCGCGGTGTGGCATTGATGCGGCATGAAATAGCGCACCTGCAGATCGCCCCCATGTTGCGGCGCCGACAGCAGCACCGGCTTCGGAATGACCTTGTTGCCGGCGTCGGCGATGCCCATGCGGGCGCCTGCCTCGATGCGCAGCGCTTCCAGCCGGCGCATGAATACCGCGTCCGCGCTCAGTTCGGCGGGCGGGGCATCGCCGCGCACGCCCAGGTCTTCGGCACGTACCAGCATCATCGGCATCGCGCAGTCCACCAGGCTGACCGGCACGCCATCGATGGTCTCCTGCGCGTGCCCGCTGGGCAGCAGCTTGCCGGTGCGGGCACCTGCCGCATCAAGGAAGGAGAGCCTGACCGGCGAGGCCGAGCCCGGCGCGCCGGCAATGCGCGTATCACCGCGGTAGACCACATTGCCGCCCGGCGTTTCCACCGTGGCGATGATCAGCTTGCCGGTGTTGACGTTGTGGATGCGCACCTCGGTCTGCGGATCCTGCGCCTGCACCAGCCCACGTTCGATGGCATACGGGCCTACGGCCGCCAGCATGTTGCCGCAGTTCGGCGAGGTATCCACCACCTGCTGCTCTACCCGTACCTGGGCGAACAGGTAGTCGACATCGGCGTCCGGACGGCTGGAGCGGTCGATGATCGCCACCTTGCTGGTCAGCGCGTTGCCACCGCCGATGCCGTCGATCTGCAACGGATGGCCCGAGCCCATCACTTCCAGCAGCAGGCGATCGCGTTCAGCGATGTCCATCGGAAGGTCGCTGGCCAGGAAGAACGGGCCCTTGGAGGTACCGCCGCGCATGAGCACGCAGGGAATGCTGAGCAGATCGTTGGACATACGTGTGCTAGATTGATGCGTATAGGGGATGAATTACCCCTCTGTGATTCGATACTGGCATGACCCCAATTGATCTGTGAATTGCTGATTTTCGGATGATTGATACCCAATGAGCATCAATTGCGAAATCCTGGATCTGCGTGCGTTCCTGCTGGTCTCGGAGACCCGCAGCTTCCATCGCGCCGCGGAAATCCTGCACGTCTCCCAGCCAGCACTCAGCCGGCGGATCCAGAAGCTGGAGCAGGCCGTGGGTTCGCCACTGCTGGAGCGCACCACGCGCAGCGTCAGTACCACCGCTGTCGGCGAGAACCTGCTGCCGCTGGTACGCCGCATGCTGGAGGAATTCGATGGCTCGCTGTTCTCACTGCGCGGCCGGGAGGACACCCGCGGCGCCACCGTGACCATCGCGTGCCTGCCGACGGCGGCGTTCTACTTCCTGCCCAGCGTGATGGCGCGTTTCCACGAAGCGCACCCGAACGTGCGCTTCCGCATCCTGGATATCCCGGCGACGGAGGGTCTGCAGGCAGTGGAACGTGGCGAAGTCGAGTTCGGCATCAACTTCATGGGCGCCAACGATCCGAATCTCGATTTCGACGTGCTCGCTGAAGATCCATTCGTGCTGGCATGCCGCCGCGATCATCCTCTGGCACGCAAGCGCAAGGTGGAATGGGCCGACCTGGCCGAGCACCAGCTGATCACCGTGCATCGCACCAGCGGTAACCGCACGCTGCTGGATGGTGCGCTGGCGCGCGAGAACCTCAAGTTGAGCTGGCACTATGAAGTGACGCACCTGTCGACGTCACTGGGCATGGTCGAGGCGGGCATCGGCGTGTCGGTGCTGCCGAAGATGGCCACGCCGGACGGGGATCACCCCACCCTGGTGACACGCGCGATCGGCAATCCTGTGGTATCGCGCACGATCGGGATCGTCCGACGCCGGGGCGCCCTGCTCTCGCCCACGGCGGAGCGCTTTCTGCAGATGCTGATGAGCCAGTGGCGCGGGGAGGCGTGAGCAACTGCGCGGTTCACGCGCCTATGCGTTCCGGCGCGCCAGACGCTGGCAGGGCCGCCCTTCATGACGAAGCCACGAAGATCGACGCAATACCCGCGAGCGATCCCACGGCCACCCACGAGAGCGTGGCGAATGCAACCAGCAACACCTTCCGGTGGACGACCTGCGCTTCGTTTCGGGACTCCGGCCGCCGCGCAAAGGGCCTGGAGAAACCCAGCAGTTCGCCAGTGACTGTCAGCGCCCCCATCAGGATCAGCGCGGTTACGCAGAAGCCGAACATGGCGCCGATGAAGGCCAAATACCGGGTATCACCGATAGCCGGCTGCGTCCCGGCCAGCGCCTCCACAAGTTGCCCCGTCCACCGTGCGGGCAGCCAGGCCAGGGCGGCGACAATGCTGAAGTGACTGGCCACGTTGATCCAGAACCAGGATGTGGTCTTCATGACGTCAGCGTTTCCGGTGTTGGCCAGTGGCGGGCATCGTGACGCCTGCGCCAGCGCCGCACAACCCTGCCTGGGGACGCGGGCCAGCGGCCGGCACGCCTCGGACAATCAGCCTGCGGTTTCCAGCCCCTTGCCCGCCGCATCCATCCGCAGCGAGCCCAGGTACCGGCAATATTTGCCCACGAAGATGCCAGTGAACCCGCCCGTCAGCAGCAGGTAGGCGGCACTGAAGCCGGCATGGGCGGACAGCGACGGCGACACCGCAAATGCGACTTCGAAGCCGTACTTCACCAGGAAGGTAGCCAGCAGCAGCGGTAGCAGGCTGAAGTCCGCGCTGCGCCAGAGCTTGCCGGTGCTGCGGTCCAGCGTCAGCTTCAATCGATTCAACAGCAGCCAGGCAAGCGTCGCGCCCGTGGCGATGCCGACCAGCCATTCGCTCCAGGCGCTCAGCGAAGCGCCGAAGCGATGGCTGACCGACCACGCACCCCAGACAGCGAACAAGGCGGGTACGATCGCCAGCTTCTGCAGCGAGGTCTCGGCCGGCTTCATGGCGGCGATGCCACGGGTGATCAGGAAGGCCAGGAGCAGCCACACCCAGATTGGCGTCTGCGAGGCGAGGTGCTGAAGCATGTTCATGAGCGGTCCCCTTGGTGAGTGGTGGCGAGGCGCCCTCGCCTTGGCGCTCACTATTCGCTTCCGCCCGGGTTGCAGCCAGTGACAGCTGTCAGCCATCGCGGGTTACGCTGCGGACACTTTAAATGCGCCGCCGGTACTGCTCCATCCACTCCAGCGACGGCGCAACACCACCGAACGGGAAGAAATGCGGGCTGACCTGGCCATGGGCGTCCGTCAGCCCCTTCACCAGGCGATCGATGAACACCTCCGGCCCTGCCGTGCCGAGCAGCCGGCCGATCGAGATGCCATACCGGGCCAGCATCGATGCACTGGCACCTACGCCGCACATCGCGGCGTATCGCAGCAGCCGGGTGATGCTGGCCGGACCCGGCACACCGACCAGCACCGGAACCGCGATGCCACGCGTGCGCAGTGCATCCAGCCAGGCCAGCACGGTATCGGCATCGAAGGCGAACTGGGTGACGACCAAGGGGGCCATGCCACGTGCTTCGATGGCCTGGCATTTACCCTCCAGCGCCTGCCAGCGTTCTTCACTGCGCATTGCCGGATGCCCTTCCGGGTGCCCGCCGATAGCAACGACCTTGATGCCGGATTGCTCCAGAACACCGGTCTGGATGATCGAAGCACTGTCGGCAAACGGTCCGGCGGGCGTGGCCAGGTCGCCCGCGATCAGCAGGCAACGCGCGACCCCGGCTTCGCCGGCGGCACGCTCCAGGAAGCGTTCAAGCGCTGCGCGTGACCCGACGCGCCGCGCAGAGAGATGCGGCATCGGTTCGAATCCGAGCGCGCGCACCGTGTGCGCGGCGGCCAGGCGGGTGTCGTCATCCTCGCTGGTCAGGTAGGGAATGGAGATGACCGTACCGCGCGGGATCCGATCCGCCTCGGCGCACAGCGCGGGCATGGCCTTCGCGCTGACTTCCAGTGAAAAAGCGCTGATGAAGGCGTCCGCCCGCAGTGACAGGCCTGCCGGCATCAACGTGCTCCGCCCACATTGCCGGCAAGCGGCGAGCTGTTGCGGGCCAGTTCGATGAAGGCCTGCAGGTAGTCGATACCGGTATCGGCCTCGCGCGCGCCCAGGTAGATCTGCTTGGGGATGCCCTTGGCGCCCAGCCGTACGGGCACCACGTCCATGCGCGTGGCGTACTCCTCCACCAGCCAGCGCGGCATGGCAGCCACGCCGCGGCCGCTGGCCACCATCTGCATCATGATGTCGGTGGTTTCAATGGCCTTGTGGCGCCGCGGGGTGATGCCGGCCGGCAGCAGGAACTGGTTGTAGATGTCCAGGCGCTCGAACGGCACCGGGTAGCTGATCAGCACTTCCTGGCTGAGCTGGCGCGGCTTTACGTGATCCACCTTGGCCAGGGCGTGGTTGCTGGCCACCACCAGCACCTGCTCGTAGTCGAACACCGGGATGAACTTCAGGCCCGGCTTCAGCAGTGGATCAGGCGTGACCAGCAGGTCGATCTCGTAGCCGAACAACGCGCCGATGCCGCCGAACTGGAACTTCTGCTTGACGTCCACATCCACGTCCGGCCACGCGGCCAGGTACGGCGAGACGATCTTCAGCAGCCACTGGTAACAGGGGTGGCATTCCATGCCGATGCGCAGCGCGCCGCGCTCGCCCTGGGCAAACTGGCGCAGGCGCTCCTCGGCCAGGTCCAGCTGCGGCAGCACCCGGTTGGCAACTGCCAGCAGATATTGCCCGGCCTGGGTCAGCCGCAGGCTGCGGCCTTCGCGCAGCCAGACATCGGTACCCAGCTGCTGCTCCAGCTTCTTCATGCTGTGGCTGAGCGCCGACTGGGTCAGGTTGAGCACGCCGGCAGCAGCGGTGAGCGAGCCCTGCTGCTCGACCTGCTGCACGATGCTGAGGTGGATCCGCTCCAACATTAAGATGAATCTCACTCATGGGTAGGTGAAGTAATACCATTTTACGTCATGGAAAGGCATGACTAGGATCGGGTCATGCCTTCATCCCAACGCCCCCTCCGTATCGTCGCCGTTTCCGGTGGACTGCAGCGCCCCTCCCGGGCCGCCACCCTCGCCGAGCACCTGCTGGGCCTGATCGGCGAGAACATGCGCAGCGAACAGCAGCTGATCGAACTCGGCGAACTGGCGCCGCAGCTGGCCGGTGCGCTGTGGCGTTCGCAGCTCCCGGAGGTTGTCGAGCGCCAGCTGGTGGCCGTCGAACGAGCCGATGTCCTCGTGGTGAGCACGCCGGTCTATCGCGGCTCCTACACAGGGCTGTTCAAGCACTTCTTCGACTTCATCGACCAGGACGCGCTGGTCGATACCCCCATCCTGCTGGCCGCGACCGGCGGCAGTGACCGCCATGCATTGGTGATCGATCACCAGCTGCGGCCGCTGTTCAGCTTCTTCCAGGCCCGCACCCTGCCCCTGGGCGTGTATGCCACCGACCGCGATTTCACCGAGGGGCACGTGCACGACGAAGCGCTGATCCAGCGCGCACGACTGGCGGTGCAGCGCGCAATGCCGCTGCTTGCGCTGTCCCATCGCCGCGCGCCACTCGCCGCCGCTGAGGCCATCGAAGCCCTTTGAATGCCAGATGCCGCCGACCTGCCTCTGGATGTCACCCCGCAAACGGAACGCCGCCCATGACGAACGACGCCTTCACCTTCAGCATCACGCGCATCCCCTTCAACGAGGACTACCAGCCGGCCGAAGGCACGCGCATCACCACCAACTTCGCCAACCTGGCGCGCGGCGCATCCCGGCAGGAGAACCTGCGCAACACGATCAGCATGATCAACAACCGCTTCAATGATCTGGCGCATTGGGACAACCCAAGCGCCGATCGCTACGCGGTCGAGCTGGACATCATCTCGGTGGAGATGCACATCGATGGCAACGCGGGCAGCGACCCCTTTCCCTTGATAGAAGTGCTGCGCCCGACCATTGTCGACACGCACACCGGCGCACGCACCGAAGGCATCGTCGGCAACAACTTCTCGTCCTATGTCCGTGACTACGACTTCAGCGTGGTGCTTCCGGCCAGCAACGAAGGCAAGGACACCTTCGGCCTTCCGGAGGGCTTTGGCGACCTGCATGGCAAGCTGTTCAAGCACTTCCTGCGCTCGGACGCCTACCGCGCCAACTTCAGCAAGGGACCGGTGATCTGCATCAGCGTTTCCAGCAGCAAGACCTACCACCGCACCGAGAACCACCATCCAATCCTGGGCGTGGAATACCGCCAGGGTGAGTTCTCCCCCACTGACCAGTACTTCGACAAGATGGGCCTGCGGGTACGCTATTTCATGCCGCCGGGCAGCGTCGCACCGCTGGCGTTCTACTTCCAGGGCGACCTGCTGGGCGATTACTCGAACCTGGAGCTGATCGGCACCATCAGCACGATGGAGGCCTTCCAGAAGATCTACCGCCCGGAGATCTACAACGCCAATTCCGTGGCCGGCAAGGTCTACCAGCCCAGCCTGAAGCACCAGGATTACTCCTCCACCCGCATCGTCTACGACCGCGAAGAGCGCAGCCAGCTGGCGGTCAAGCAGGGCCGGTTCACCGAAGAACACTTCATCAAGCCGTACCGCGCCGTGCTTGAGCAGTGGGCCGCCCGCTGATCCATCGATTTACCATTCGCCCCCAGGACACACCACACGATGCCGACGAAGACGCTGCTCCCCACCTCCACCGCAGGCAGCCTGCCCAAACCCTCCTGGCTGGCAGAGCCCGAGAAGCTCTGGTCACCCTGGAAGCTGCAGGACGAAGGCCTGATCGAGGGCAAGCAGGACGCCCTGCGCCTGTCCCTGCAGGAACAGCAGCATGCCGGCATTGATATCGTCAGTGACGGCGAGCAGACCCGCCAGCACTTCGTCACCACCTTCATCGAGCATCTCAGCGGCGTCGACTTCGAGAAGCGCGAAACCGTGCGCATCCGCAACCGCTACGATGCCAGCGTGCCGACCGTGGTTGGCGCCGTGAGCCGCCCCAGACCGGTATTCGTCGAGGATGCGAAGTTCCTGCGCCGCCAGACCACGCAGCCGATCAAGTGGGCGCTGCCCGGCCCGATGACGATGATCGACACGCTGTACGACGCGCACTACAAGAGCCGCGAAAAGCTGGCCTGGGAGTTCGCGAAGATCCTCAACGAGGAAGCGAAGGAGCTGGAGGCCGCCGGCGTCGACATCATCCAGTTCGATGAGCCGGCCTTCAATGTGTTCTTCGACGAAGTGAATGATTGGGGCGTAGCCGCACTGGAGCGCGCGATCGAAGGGCTGAAGTGCGAGACGGCGGTACACATCTGCTACGGCTACGGCATCAAGGCCAACACCGACTGGAAGCAGACCCTGGGGTCGGAATGGCGCCAGTACGAGGAGTCGTTCCCGAAGCTGCAGACCTCCAGCCTCGACATCATCTCGCTGGAATGCCACAACTCCCATGTGCCGATCGACCTGATCGAGCTGGTGCGCGGCAAGAAGGTGATGGTCGGCGCCATCGACGTGGCCTCCAGCACGGTGGAAACCCCGGAGGACGTGGCCAACACCCTGCGCAGGGCGCTGCAGTTCGTGGACGCCGACAAGCTCTACCCGAGCACCAACTGCGGCATGGCGCCGCTGGCGCGCGATGTGGCCAGGGGCAAGCTGCGCGCGCTCAGCGCGGGGGCGAGGATCGTGCGCGAGGAACTCTCGGCATAAGCCTGGCCGGGGAGGCATTGCCGTTCGAATGCCGGCTTGACGGAGCCTGCCCGGGTATCGACCAGGCTCCACCTCGCCCCTGCAGCTCCGGCCGGGTCTTCATCGCGGGCTGTCGCGGCGCCAGTGCCTGTTTGATCCGTACCACCTCACCCGCCCCGGCCTCGGCCAGGCGGCGGGCCTGCTGCCGTTGTTCCCGCGAAAGTGCGGGCGACGGCGCAGCGCTTGTTTCCGGCGCCACGTCCACCAGGCGTGCCACCGCCTCGCGCAGCCGCAGCTGTGGGCAGAGCCGCGCGGCACACCAGCGCTCGGCGTAGCGCCTGGCCTGCCGCACATTCGTGGCGGCCACCACCTTGGTCTGGGACATCTTGCGTGCGTCCAGGTACACCCGGAACCCGAGCACGGCATGCGGCACGATGTTGGCCACGGAACGCCCGTTCCACCACAGGTCCCAACGCTCGCCGCTCTGCACCCAGCCGGAGGGCCGGGTGACCGTCATGAACTCTGGAAGATCGAAGGGAGAACTCATGCCGGGTAAGGATACGAGCGCCCGTCGCACCGGCTGAGATCCGCGCCGTGTGCTTGTTCTTGACCATGAATCGTTAAGGCGCGCTTCCTTCCGCTACGCCTGCTCCGCGCCGTCGCGCCAGGGGAACAAGAACTGAAGTTTCGCGTCACGCATCGATGATGCTTTCGATCCAATCGATGTAGCGGGACACGCGCACGTTGTAGACCACCTGCCCGTAGAAACCCGCCTCCAGCGCATGCTCGGGAACGGCGGTGATCCAGGAACCGAGGCCCACCAGCTGCCAGGCCCCATCTTTCCTGATCACCAGCGGGCCACCGCTATCGCCGTTGCCGAGCACGCCTTCAAGGGGAAGGCCCTGCGGAGGCGGATCGAAACGGTACCAGAGATAACGCGCGTTGCCGCCGGTGATCGCGTTGCAGGCCCGACGCAGGGTCGTCCGATGTGACCCGCCGGGTACCAGTCCAGTCGCTCCGTTGCCGGTGGCGCCCTTCCCTATCAGGGCGGCGACCTGCGTGACCTCGTCGGCGCCACGGTAGAGTGCGACCGGCGGAACATCGCTCACCGGTGCGGCAAGTTTGATCAATGCAATGTCATCGGACGCCGCCAGAAAGGCGTGGATTTTCGACGCACTCCCCGTTGCCATGGCTTCCTCGCCCAGCGCCTCGGGCATCCTGCGGTAGCCGGGATGCAGGAAGACACGCTCGACGCCGTAGCCCTTCCCATCGAGGGTGATGGTGGCGCCCATCCCCTCCATCGGTGCGGCATGCGCTGCGGTCAGCACCCAGCGCGGTGCGATCAGGACGCCGTGCCCCTCGCCTGGCATGTCCGCCAGTGCCGGGAACACCGATGCGTCGATCTGGTACCTGGCATCGTCAACGTCATCGCGGATGACCACGGCACCGGCAGCGAACGGGAGCGTGGCCAATGCCAGGAGAATCCAGCGGTTCATGATGACCTTCATCCTCGTCTTCGATCAGACCAGCCTAGCCGAACAGATCCAGCATGGGGATGTCGTACGACCAGACCCTGGCACGGGTCGATGAAGCGGCAGAATCGGGCCATGAAACCCACGATGCTGCACGAGCCGCCCTGCGCATCAACACAGGAGCGGCCCGGGAGCGGTCAGGATCGGATCGGACCGACGTCGCTGATGCCGCTGCGATCGCAGAGCTCAAGAACCTTGCCTGGCTCCTTCACTTCGCCGCATGACACCCAGTTCGGACGCAGCCCCAGCACATGCTCGACGCGATCATGGAACAGCTTCAGATCGGCCGTGCCCTGGCGTCCGTCCAGCGGAAGATCGTGACGGAAGCTGCTGTGAATGGCCGGGACAGCAGGGTTGGCCCAGTACGAAGCCTGATCGTCGGCACGCGTCTGCAGCGCAAACCGGGCCCGCGTACCACCGGCCTCTTCAGAAAGCGCAACGGTGTACCAGCTGACCGCCGTCATGTTGACGTTGTAGAACGTCGTCATGGTGCCCTGGTAGCCCATGCGGCGTTCGACATACCCATAGGTGCGCTTCGCCGCGATACCGGGCGCGCCAGCATCGAATTCCATCTTTCCGGGCGCCAGCAGGTTCAAGACCTCGATTGAAGCAGCCCTGACCTGGTCGATCGATTTCCCGGGATAGAAGCGGGATGCCGCCACCGCCTGCTCGGGCGTTTCCTTCTTCGGAAGCATCCCGCACCCACTGATGGACAACGCCAGCGCCAGAACAACAATAACTCTCACAGAACTACATCCTTATATGTGGGCGAGAAGTGCCCAATCGAGCGGGCACCATGCCCACCACTGCGCATTAGCGACCATCGGCAGTACTTCTTGAGCCCTCCGACCGCCCTGCGAGGCGGTTCGTGGGGCGGTGGCGTGCATGGTTCTGCGCAACTGACCTGCGCCTGCATCCGGCCCCTTGGGATCGGTGAACGGCAGGCCCGACTGACTGCCGCTCCATGCATGCCCCATCCCCTGCACCACATAGTGCTGCACCAGCGTCCTGCCACCGTAGGCATAGGTATCGACCGTGTAGGCGCACCTGTCCGTGGCAGGAAGAAGCTGCGTGGACTGCATGACCCGGAGGCAGGCGCCGGGAGTCGTTGACGCCCGGGCGGCCACGGGCTTGGCACCAATGCGGGGAAATCAACGCCCCCTGCCCTCCTGCTCCGTCGGTTCCACCGCATACATCATCGCTACCGCCGATTCTCCCTCGCCTCCCGCTCCTACAGTGGATCCACCGCGCCCGCCCCGCGCTTGATGGAGGACTGAATCATGCCCCAGGTCTATGCTGCGCTCTGGAACGGAACCCATTACCTGATCACCCGCAAGCGGGTCATCAACAACTGGTGGGCGTCCAATTCGGTGATGGTGCTGACTGCAGAAGCACTGGACGCTGCCCTGACAGTTGCCGCATCACCCGCATTGCCGCGGGACGAGGACTGGCAGCCTGCGCTTGCGTTGCTCCAGAGTGCCCAGGTCGCTGCCACATCCGCCGGCTACGCAGAGACGACCCAAGGCCAGAGCATCCTGGTGAATCTCAGCAATGCCGTCCAGGCGATGCAGGCGTCACCGCCGAATCCGGACCAGGTTGGATCTGCTGTCACCCACCTCACCCGCAGATTGTTCCGTCAATCCACGCTGCCAGAGCGCATCAGGAACCTGGCAAACACGTTGCCGGTGTTCTCGCCGGATTCATGGGGGCCCGCGCTGCTGACGGCACAGAACCTGGCCCGGGACACCCGCGCATGGGCGGCGCAGGTTCCCATGGTTGTCGTCAACCAGGCTGGGCAATGGACGCTCCCTGGCGGCCGCAGGCATGACAACGAGACCGAGGAAGATGCTGCCCGCCGGGAGTTCATGGAGGAAACCGGCATCTCCCTCGACACCGTCAACTTCCCGCGGGATCTGCTCAAGCCTGATCGACACTATGCATTGGTCCGCTTCAGGACGGTTGCCCGGGATCTGCAGAACATCGCTGATGCAGTCTGCGCCAACGTGCGGGCAAGGCCCAGTATGATGCGCCCGACCGCCAGTGAGGTGACCGATTGGGAAATCGATCATGCACAGCTGGTGGCGGCCGCCGATCTTGGCAACTACCTGGGCGCACGCGCGGCGGTCACGCCACCCAGCACGCAGGATTTCGCCACCATGCTGCAGCAGATGTCCAGGCCCTACAGCCAGTCGATTGACTGGTACGCCGCGATGGCCGCATCACTGTCTTCCAGCTGAGAGGGCCCTTCGCCCCCCTGCCCGCCCCTGCACCCCAGCGAGGCCCACCATGAAAGAGAGCACGCCCGAACGCGAGGCCCGGCGCCACATCAGCAAGCAGCTCACCGCGCAGATCAACAACGCGCAGGTGTATCCCGACGTCCGCTCGGTCGTGGTGAAGGCCCTGGCCGACATCAAGGACCAGCTGCGCAGCCTGTCCAGCAAGGTACGGCGGGATTACAGCCTGAAACCCGGTGAGCCGTTGATGTTCTTCTACGTAAAGGGCGGCAATGCGCTGGACGCACTGCTTGAACGCCCGGCAGACCCGCCGCCGACGCTGTTCGATTTCGGCAGGTCCGACTGGGACACGCAGGTGGTGATCAACCCCTGGATCCCGATCCCGGCACAGGACGCCCTGCACGGCGGTGTTGAAGACATCGTGATCGACGTGATGCAGGGTGCCGGCCTCAACATCGCGCTGGAGATCAGCGTCTTCCCACCCAACCAGAATCCGCTGGCCGGCCAGGTGGTGGATCTTGCATCGGTGGACATCCATGTGCCGCCCGGCCAGCAGTGCCTGGTGACATGTGACAACCCGCAGACGTTCCGGAAGGTGTACGAACGTGACCGCGCGGGCCTGCATCTGTTCACCAGCGAGCCATTGAAGGGCATCGGCACGTCCGCGCCGGTAACAAGCCCGTCCGTGCTGCCCCCTCCGCAGCCACCGTTGCCGCAGCCCGTCCAGCCGCCGCCTGTCCCTCCGCCGCCACCCGGCATCATCCTCAACGACGGCATCAAACCGTTCGTGCTGTATCGCATGGGCTATACCTGGCACGCGCGATGGGTGAAGGATCCGAAGGCGCCTGCCGGCGATGACCCGGTGACGCCGCGGCCGATCCTGATGGAACTGATCGATGTCACCACGCCGCGCCGCGATACCGTGGAGGCCGTGACAGTGTGGTCGGACATCATCCGCAACCACCTGGTGATTGCCGAGGATGCCGGTTCTGAAGAGCGCTGGCGGCTGCCCCTGCCCAGCATGGAGTACCACCTGTGGGAAGGCCTGACCATGCTGTGCGAGATCGCTGCTTATCCCGGCTGGCCAGGCGCGGACAAACTGCAGAAACGTCGCCGCAACGTGCAGCGCATCCACGACTGGTACCGCGACCAGCAGGGCGACCTGGCGACGTTCGGCCGGGTGATCGATGGCATCTCGGCGGCGCCGGTGTTCGCCGATGACAGGGACTGCATGCAGCAGGTCGATGCCTGCATGCGTATGGTCAAGGCGCGCATGCAGGCGTCAGCCTCGGGATTCGATCACGGCGCGCTGTCGGGCACCCACGCGCAGCGTCTGGCGCACGGGCGGCAATGGGGCGTGCAACGGGTCGCAGCGCTGCTGCAACGCCTGGGTGCACCTGCCGCTTCGTGCGGCTGCAGCGACGATCTCGCCTTGATCGGGACACTGGCACAGAACCCGTACCTGGATGTCACCCAGGTGCCGATCTCCGGCGTCGACTGCGCGATGATCATCCGCACCGACCCTGCAACGCTGCGCAAGGCGACGGCGGCCAACTGCTTCCTTGCGCTTGCCCAGGATCTCGGCGCGCACATGACCATCGAGGATTCCCTGCACTCGACCTTACGTGCGACGGGTATCAGTTACGAGCGGACGCTGGTGATCTTCGATGCGCCGCATTCGCCGTCGGCGCGCGTGGCCAAGGCAATCCTGACGTTGACCACTGCAGGTCCGATCGATTGCCCATTCCACGACAGCCCCCATGGTTCCGGGCAGGCCATCGCACCGTTGCTGGACATGGACAACCAGCGCAAGGTGGCGGCCTCGATCATCCAGGGTTTCGTGCAACGGGCGAACCTGTCCAGGCAGCACGAAATGATCCGAGTGTTGCTGCCGTAGGGGGAGTGAGCCGCGCCACCCTGCCCTGCACCTGGATCGCATCAATCGCGCAAACTCCGCCGCAGCACGGGTGCGGAGCAACTGATCCACCGGGAAACGCCTTCGCCCGGCATGGCGTCGAGCGAAGGCCGTGTGGCTTTGAATCAATGCAGCGGCACCTTCAGCACCGAAGGCGCGTTGGCCGGCGAGCTGAAGGTCACCGCACCCCCCAGCTGGCTGATGCCCGCATAGCGCAGGTCCACGGTATCGACCACCAGGGTCAACCGGCTGCCGGTCGGGAGGTTCCAGCTGCTGGCTTCCAGGCGAAGATCGATGGTTCTCGGCTGGCCGGGCGTGGCACCGCGCAGGGTGTACGGCTTGTGGCTGATCAGCTGGCCGTTGCCCAGCATATCCTCGGCATACAGGTAGGCATACAGCGTGGTGTTGGCACGAGTGGGCGTCACCGTCAACCGCACTTCCGGTGCGCCATCCAGGCGGCGTGCACTCCAGTAGATCGGGCCTTGCCAGACGCCTGCGGCGTTGCGGCCAACGAACGGCACATAGGCGCCGGGCGGCAGGTTGAACATCTGCAGCGCGCCGGACGCCATCACCACGCCGGAGTTGGCGGCGGTCAGCAGGCCGCTGCCGATCCGGTAGTTCCAACCGGTGCCGCCACCGCTCTCGGCCAGCCCTCCGGTGGGCAGCAGAAACCCGGTCGGCGCGGTCAGCCCGTAGCTTACGGCGCCGGTAGAGGTGGCCTGCCAGTCCGGATAACGGCTCCAGCTGCCCTTCTGCGACTTCAACTGCACCGCCGGCTGGCGATCGATGCCATTGGCGACGCCTTTGAGGTAGTGGTCGAACCAGTCGCCCACCGTGGCATAGACCTCATTGGGAATGCCGAGCGCACCGAAGGCTTCGTTGAGGGCGTGGTCGCCATGGCGCAGCTGCAACTGCTTGGGTCCCTTCAGGCGGGTGAAGAAGTCGACCAGCTGGCCCGGCGGAAACAGGCTGTCGTTGAAGGCGTTGGCGAGGAATACCGCTGGTTGGTTGGCATTGATCTCATCAAGGCTGCTGGCCGGGCTGCGCTGTGCCGCCACCGGCAGCAGCGAGTCCACCGCCCCCTGGTAGTTGCCGACCAGCACATTGCCGTTGATGGTGGCCAGCTCCGCCCCGGGGCGGCCAGTGGCCAGGCCGGCTGCCACCAGCAGGGCAATACCTTGCGCGCTGGGCGTGTCATGGCTGTAGAGCGACGCCTGCAGGTCGGCCCAGCCGCTCAACGCGGCAACGGCCTTGATGCGCGGGTCGCGTGCCGCCGCCAGCAGGCTGGTGCCGGCCCCATAGGAGATGCCCGATACACCGATTCGTGAGGGGTCGGCACGGGTGTTGTCCAGCGCCCAGTCAATCAGTGCACTGACGTCCTCAACCGTGGCCGGCCCGGCGATGTCGATGCTGCCGCCCGACTCCCAGAAGCCGCGCGAGCTGTAGCTGATGACCACATAGCCGCGCTGCGCCAGCGACTGTGCCACGCCCACGTACTCCACGCTGGGCACTGCCCAGCTGCTGGGCATCACCAGCAGCGGATAGCGGCCACTGCCGGCCTCCTGGGGTTCGATGACGAAGGCCCCGAGGGGCGTGCCATCCCAGCTGGGGAGGGTGCGATGGGTGGTCTTGACCGTGGCTGCCAGGGCCGTGGGCGCCAGCCCGGTCAGCAGGATCAACAGCAGCAGAACCTTGCGCATCGTTGTCTCTCCCCGTCGGTGGTGGTGCAACGGGTCGGACCGTACCAGTGCGAATGGTGACTGGCACCTTGCGACGCAACATGCCGCAAAGCGCGCCTTGCTATGCTTCGAGGCACTGCGGGCCCTCCGCAGTCTCCCATCAAAGCAAGGACGCCCCCGATGCACAGGATGCTCGTTGCAGGCACGCTCTCCAGCGTTGCCTGCCTGTTCGCCCCTTCAGTGTTGGCAGAAGATGCCCCCGAACCCGCCAACGACTGCGCGGAGATTGCGCGGCTGATGGCCAACGACGACTTTGCGGCACTCGACGCGATGGCCGCGCGTTTCCGCAAGGGCGAGCTCAACGCCGCCGGCCAATCCCGGCTCGGCCGTTTCTACATCTGCATGTCGCGTGCAATCGGCACGTCGCGGCAGGACGTTCAAGCCTGGAACGACTGGTCTGCATGGGCGGCGCGCTGGGTTCAGCACGCGCCGAAGTCTGCGGCGGCCCACCTGATCACTGCACGGATTCCACTCAACCTGGCCTGGAGCTACCGCGGCAACGGATACGCCAACACCGTCAACGACGAAGACTGGGCACAGTTCCATGAGTACAACGCGGTTTCGCGGGCCTACCTGCAATCGCATGAGGATGTTGCTGGCGGCGACCCGTTCTGGCACGAGATGAACGTGCTGATCGCGCTGCGCGAAAGCGCGGATGACGACGAAATGCTGGCGCTCGTTGATCGCGCAGCGAAGGCCTTCCCCGACTACGAACCACTG
Source organism: Stenotrophomonas sp. Pemsol (assembly GCF_003586545.1). Classification (NCBI taxonomy): domain Bacteria; kingdom Pseudomonadati; phylum Pseudomonadota; class Gammaproteobacteria; order Lysobacterales; family Lysobacteraceae; genus Stenotrophomonas; species Stenotrophomonas sp. Pemsol. The sequence goes on from NZ_CP025780.1 coordinate 1,879,058, forward strand.
CACCTCATTGCCATGGAGTACTTCACGCCGGCCTGGGGCGGCAGCGCGCAGAAGATGGAAGCCTTCGCGCGGCACTCGATGGCCAGCGCACCAAAGAAGAAGCGGGCCATGCGCTACGCACGGCTGTACTGGTCGGCCACCGAATATTCGCCCGATCACTTCCGCGCGGCGAAGCCCGATTGGCCGCTGATGCGCCAGGGACTGGACGAAATCGCCCAGCAGTACCCGACCATCGACAACCTGGAATCGATCGTCCGCTATGCCTGCCTGGCACGCGACGGCGACGCACTGGTCCGCTGGAATCGTTTGTGGTTGAGCCGCGCCGGTTTCGACGAGGCGGCCATTGCGCACTCGACCGAGCAAAGCAAGGCCGCATGCCTGGCGCCGGACGAAGAACAGGAAACATTCCTGTAGCGCCCGCCGCCGCAGGCCCAGGCGCGCAGCTGGCAGGCCTGCCAGGCGCCTAGCACGCGCGCGTGTCATCCACGCGCCGCGTGATCTGACATATCACCAGTGCTTGCGCATGATCACAGCTTCGCCCTTTCGTCATTGACCACAAGGCGCCAGCTTGTGACGCTTATGACACCGCAGGGCTGATGGCCCAACAACGCGGCCAGGTTCCACCGCAATCCGCAGCATCCGTCTCCGCAGCATCTCCGCATGTCCTCGCCCCGGCCAGGTCGTGACGGGCGGCTGCGCCCTGAATCTTCTGCTGGAGAATCGAAATGCGCCTTGCAGGCTTTGTCTTTGCTTTCGTACTCAGTGCTTTTGCCGGTGCTGCACAGGCCCAGGTGGTCACCCTCAACAAGGGCGGCTTCGTGCTGACCTACGACTGCAGCGTCCACAGCGCCACCCGCTACGAGTACACGCTTACTGCCGATACCGGTTCGGCCGCACGGCCGTCCAGCTTCTACAAGGACCCGGACCTGCCGGCCGGCTGCCTGGGCCAGACCAGCACCGCGTCCTACGCCAGCATCAGATCCGGCTATGACCGTGGCCATCTGGTCACGTCCAACCACATGGACTACGACGCGACCTACATCCGTCGCGCCAACTACATGACCAACATCGTGCCGCAGGTGTCCAGCTTCAACCAGGGCATCTGGGTGAAGGCCGAAAACGTGGCCGAGTGCTACCGCGACATCGCACCGGTGGACGTCTACGGTGGTGTGGTCTACGGCGACGCCGCCAACGATTACTTCCTGGCCAGCCATGGCATCCCGACCCCGGAGTTCTTCTGGAAGACGATCATCACCCGTGACCCGAACACCGGAACCGCCAAGGCGATCAGCTGGATCATTCCCAACGAGGCCAACCTGGGCAGCCTGGACAACTACCTGGTGACGATTGCCGATCTGGAGGAGCTGCTGGGCGCCAGCTATGTGGCGATCAACGCACCGGCCTCGCTGAAGAACATGCTGCCGGCCAGCACCTGGCCACAGCCTGCAGGGTGTGACCTGGGCTGAGCGGCGGGCAGAGGAACGTCACGATGCCTGCACGCGCAGCCATCGTGACGCCAGCACTCTGGCAACCAGGAACTGCACTGCGGCGCCGACGACGGTGGCAACGACAAGCCCGTGCCCTGTCGTTGGCGCCCCGCCGGACAGCATTCGCATCAGGTAGGCCATGCTGGCCAGGATGATCAGCAGCGTCGTGGCAAGCAGGATCAGCGACGCCACCATCCTGCGCGCCGTCGATGCGGGTTCTGGCGACGGCGCGCTGGCCCACAGGCCGGCAAACGTGGCCAGTGCGCAAGACCCCAGCAGGACCAGGCTGGCAATCTGCAACTGCGCGGCGCCGTCGGCGACGGGCATGATGAACTCGCCTGGCGAGAATCCCGCAGGCAGCAGCAACACCAGGACGGGGAGCAGGCAGCTGCCGGCCAGCGTCACCGCGCCGGCGATGCCGGCACTGATGAGGCGATGGTGCCGGGCCTGGGATCGCACTCGGTTCAAGGGGTATTCCCGTGCAGGCGCTGGGTGAGGTGGCCCGGCAGTCTAGCGTTCCTGTGGCCAGCGTGCCCTGCCCGTCCCGCTATGGGAAAATGGCGGGCGCTTCGCCCTTTTGGCTGTTCCCGGAGTAGTAGATGTCCCGTTTCCCCTTCGATGCCGTGCTGTTCGACTGCGACGGCGTACTGGTCGATTCCGAGCCGCTGGTGGCCCGCGTGCTCTCGGAAATGCTGACCGCACGCGGCTGGCCGCTGACCCCGGCGCAGGCCGGCGAGGTCTTCCTGGGCCAATCCGTGGCCCATCTGGCCGGGCTGATCGCAGAGCGCACCGGCAAGCCGTTCACCGAGCAGTGGCTGGAGGAATTCCGCCAGCAGCGCAATCGTGCGCTGGAGCAGGACCTTGAGGCGATCCAGGGGGCGCCCGAGGCCGTGCGTGCGATCGCCATAGCGACCGGTGGCCGCATTGCCTGCGCGTCCGGTGCCGACCTGTTCAAGGTGAAGCTGCAGCTGGACAAGGTCGGCATCCTCGATGCCTTCGGTGACCACGTCTACAGCGGCCAGGACATGCCGAACACCAAGCCGCACCCGGACGTCTACCTGGCGGCCGCTGCCGCGCTGGGTGTGGATCCGAAGCGCTGCGCGGTCATTGAAGACACCGTGACCGGCGCGACCGCCGGCGTCGCGGCGGGTGCAACCGTGTTTGGCTTCAGCGAGGGCGGCCCGCACCACAGCACGCCGGAGGCCCTGCGCGCTGCGGGTGCGAAGGTGATCTTCCAGCGCATGGACCAGCTGCCGGCATTGCTGGCGGCCTACGCCGCCGACGCTGCCGCCTGAGTCGGCCTCAGCCTGCGGCGTCCAGTGCGGCGCTGCGGCGCTTCCCGGCGTAATGCAGCACGAACAGGTACAGGCCAGTGAACAGCTGCAGGAACAATGGCGGCAGCGGCGAATAGGTGATCCACGCTGCCGGCTCGCCCTGTCCCAGCCCGCGAGCGGCGAAATTGGCGATCACCGCCAGGGTGAAGACGATCGAGGTCCAGCGATGCACGGGCCGCGCCCAGCCACCCCGGCTCATTGACGGCGCCTCGCTTCAGAGCGGGCTTCGATCATCTTCCAGCCATTGCCGGACGGGTCACGGAATCCGGCATCGACGGCGCCGTAGCGTTCGACCGGCTCCTGGGTGAACTCGACGCCCCGTGCCAGCCATTGCGTATAGCGCGCCCGACAGTCATCGACGGCCAGCACCAGCGGCGGCATTGCGCCTTTCGCCACCAGCTGCTGCAGTGCCTGCGCGGTGGCCGCATCGTGGGTGGGCGGGCCCGGAACGAACAGCCCCAGCTGGAATCCGTCCTGGCCGGGGCTGCGTACCGTCAGCCAACGGTAGCTGCCATTGCGCACATCGGTGTGCACTTCGAAACCGAGCATGCCGACGTAGAACGCGAGCGCTTCATCCTGGTCGCGTACGTACAGACCGACCGTGTTTACCGTATCCGACATGCAACACCTCCTCTCAAGTGCCTCTACCTTACGCCCCCACGGCCCGCACCCGCTTCTCCAAAACTGCGCCAGTGGCCGGGACGGTGAGCGTGAAGAAGTCAGGGGTTAGTGACCCGCGCGGGGAGGATGAATACGCAACTCGACGACGGTGGATAATCCGCTCGAATATTAAGTCGACTTAATGTGATGCGAATCACGCACGCGCATGAGGACGCATGCGATAACCGCGCCAGCCCGGTCCATCGACACCATCACGCCGCCAGGGAGCGCACCATGCAGGACGTAGCGCAAGGCCAATGCAAAGTTGTGTCCGACAGCCGCTGGTCACTCAGTACCTTCATGGAATTCTATGAACGGGTATTGAGTCCTCGCATTTTCCACCCTTACGGGAAGCTGCTGGCCAGGGAAATCGCCAGTGACATCGATGGCGGATTCGTGGTCAGGGACGTGCTGGAAGTGGCGTGCGGCACCGGGGTGATCACCGCCAGCCTGTATGAGGATCTTGCGCGGCCACGGGGCTTGCGACTGGTGGCCAGCGATCTCTCGCAGATTGCGGTGGACATGGCCCGGCGCGTCCTGAGCCCGGAGCTCCAACAGCACGTTCCGCTGTTGGCCGACGTGGACATGGCAGAGCTTCCGTTCGAGGACAACAGCTTCGATGTGATTGTCTGTGGCTTCGGCCTGATGTTCCCGCCGGACAAGGCGCGCGTGGCCAGGGAGTTCCGCCGCGTGCTGCGGCCGGGCGGGCGTGTCTATGCCACGATGTTCCACTACAACCAGCTCTTCGAACTCACCCGCCAGCAATCGCAGCTGCATTTCGGCATGCCCTCGCGGCTGATGGACGCGGCGCTGAGCCTGACTGACCCGTCCCCGGTCACCCGGGCGTTTGCAGTCGAAGGCCTGTCCAGGCCCAACGATCTGCCTGCCGGGCTGTATCCCCTGTCGTTTTCGCTTGACGCGGCCGGTGCGCGCGAGTTCCTGTTCAACGCCTGCATCCTGCTCGAAGAGTTCAACCAGTGCGACACCCGCACCCGCGAGCACTACCTGGACCTGATGCTGGCGCAGTTCAGCAAGGACGTGCCCGACCAGCGCTACCGGGTGGAGGCCTGGCTGCTGCGAGGCCAGGCTGATCCCGCCCATGCGGGCATGACGCTGGACATCGCGCCGCCCGACTTCTCGCCACTGGTCGGCTGCCAGCAGCTGACCCATCGCGCGTCCGGCGCGGACGCCGAGCGCGCAATCCCTGCGCACGAGGTGCAGGGGCTCGCTGCATTCACCGCTGCCAGGGCGCAGTTCCTGGCCGAGCATCCGGGATTCCCCGACGCATCGGTAGAGAAAATGCGCAACGAGGAGTACGCACGGCTGGACGAGCAGTCCGTAACGTACCTGGATCATGTGGGCGGTACCCTGCCACCCGAAAGCCTGCTCGAACAGGACCTGCAGGCGTTGAAACACGCGATCCTGGGCAATCCGCACAGCGGATCGAAGGCCTCGCAGACCGCCTACCAGCAGGCACGGGACGCGATCTACGCCTTTTTCGGCTGTTCGCCGGACGAGTACGAGGTGATATTCACTGCCAACGCCAGCAGCGCGATCCGGCTGGTGGCGGAATCGTTTCCCTTCCAGCCGGGCACGCAGCTGCTGCTGACCAAGGACAATCACACATCGGTGCATGGCCTGCGCGAATACGCCAGGGCCAAGGGCGCCTCGCTGAAGTACATCCCTCTGGACGAAGACCTTCTGCTGCACGAGGACCTGATGTGGCGTGCGCTGCGGCGGTTGGGCGACGGCGCCCCGCACCTGCTGGCTTTTCCCGCCCAGTCCAACGCGACCGGCGCCCGGCATGACCTCGCCTGGATTGCCCGCGCACAGGCGCATGGTGCGATGGTGCTGTGCGATGCGGCCGCCCTGCTCCCGCAGGCGCAGCTGGATTGCGGCACCCTTCAACCGGACTTTGTGGTGGCCTCGTTCTACAAGATCTTTGGCTACCCCACCGGCGCGGGCTGCCTGCTTGCCCGCCGCTCGTCACTGCAACTGCTCAGGCCACCGTCCTTTGCCGGTGGTGGTGTCTGCTACTACTCCGGTCCCTGGTCGCCGACCGAGCGGCTGCTGTATCGCGACGCCGGGCAACGCTTCGAGATCGGAACACCCAATTACGCCGCGTTCCCGGCGATCACCCGAGGTTTTGCCTTCGTGGCGCGGATGGGCGGCGTCGAGGCCCTGGCGCTGCGTTCCGGTGCACTGGCCCGGTGGATCGAGATGCGCCTTACCGCGCTTCGCCATACCGTGCGCGGCGACATACCGCTTTGCTGCGTGTACGGCCCGCCGGCACAACGCAAGGGAGCAACGGTGATGCTCAACTTCTTCGACTGCTATGGCTCGATCATGCCGCATGCCCGCATCAAGCACCTGGCCGACCGCTTCGGCATCACCCTGCGCAATGGATGCTTCTGCAACCTTGGCGCCGTCCAGCAGGCGACCTACGCGACCGCGGGTGCCGAGCACTGCGAACTGGACAAGACCGGGAAAATCCTCGACTGCACTGCCTTCGACGAGAAAATCCTGGACAAGGGAGACTGCGGCGCAGTCAGGATTTCATTTGGGCTCGGCTCGAATTTCGCCGACGCCTACCGCTTCCTGGTGTTCGCGACCTGCCTGCTGGATACCGACGTTTCAGGTCTTGAAAGTGTGATCGCCGGGAACGCCACTGCGGCCGATGCAGGCAGTTCCCGTGGCGCTCCTGCCGTGCCGGCCTGACCCCCTGCGGCGAGCGCCACCGGCGGCGCGCCACGGCGACGTTGTTCCAGCACGGACGTCTCCAGGTGGGGGCGTTGCGCGGAGCGCGCATGGCACTCGGGCACGGCGCCCCGTAAAGGGGGCTGCATGCGCTCGCGTGCACGCACCCTGCCCGGGTTGTCGCCGGTGATGTCACGGAAGATGCGGCCGAAGGTGCCCAGGCTGCTCCAGCCGGTCTGCGCGGCGATCTCGGTGACCGGCAGGTCGGTGTCACGCAACATCGCCACGGCCCGTTCGATGCGGCGGCTCAGCAGGTAGCGGTGCGGCGGCAGCCCGAATGCCTGCTTGAACGAACGCGCGAAATGCGCCGCGGATACGGCACTCACTTCGGCCAGGCGGGCCACCGGCCAGTCCTCGTGGCTGGCATGGTCCATCCGGTCCTTGGCACGCAGCAGGCGTCGCAGCAGTTCGGGGCTCTGGTTCATGCCGCCACCGTGCGCGCCAGATGATGTCGCGCCGCATGCCTGGCCTGCGCGGCCTGCTCGCCCAGCCAGTCACCGAACGCAATGACCTTGGCGCACCGGCTGCGCGCCGTCGGTGCGACGAACCAGAAACCCCGCCCGTCGCTGGCCACACCGGGATGTGCCTGCACCAGGCGCCCGCTGTCCAGTTCGGCCTGGAACAGGATTGGCGAAGCAATGGCGATGCCCTGCCCGGCAATGGCCGCGCCCACGTCCAGATGCTCTACCGCAAAGGGGGTGATGAAGCTCTCTGCGGCCGGCGGCGGGACGGCACCATGTGCGGAGAACCACAGTGCCCACCAGTCGGGCCTGCCGAGCAGCGGAACGTCCAACGCCCGGCGACCGAGCCCGTCTGCCGCCGGCAGCAGCGCTGGCGCGCACAACGGGGTGAAAATGCTGGGGAACAGGGGCGTGGCCTGCAGCCCGGGCCACCCGCCATGCCCATTGCGGATGGCGGCATCGAAACGCCCGGCGGCCAGGTCCTGGGGCTCTGCCGACAGGTCCAGTTCCAGCACGATGTTCCGATGGCGGGCACGGAAGCTGCCCAGCCGCGGCGTCAACCAGCTGGTGCCCAGCGTGGGCAATACGGACAGGCGCAATCGCGCCGCATCCATGTCAGCGGCACGCATGAAACTGGCACGAAGCGCGTCGAAGGCCCGGGTGGCCTCCTGCGCGACGCTGGCACCCGCTGCCGTCAGTTCCACATGCTGTGCATGGCGCAGGAACAGGCAGGTACCGGTCTGGGCCTCCAGCCGGCGCACGTGGTAACTCACCGATGCCGCACTGGTGTCGAGCTCCTCGGCGGCACGGGCGAAACTGCCCAGCCGCGCCGCCGCTTCGAAGGCGCGGATGGCGACAAGCGATGGAAGCTGGCGTTGGGTCACCATAAGTGTGGCTTAGCCTGAGCCCCGATATCTGCGTGGTCAATCCCCCTCGCACCCGCAACGATGGAGGCACGTCCGGCAAGGGGTCACGCACATGGATCGACGGCAGTTCCTGGCCACCTTGGCCGCGGCGGCAGCCTCAAGCGCCCTGCCCTCGGGGCGGCCCCTGGCCAGCCACAGCGAAGACTGGAAATGGTTACAGGGCAACTGGCGGGTCCGGCACCAACGGCTGAAGGAGCGCCTGCGGGGCGATACCCGCTGGGAAGCCTTCAGCGGCGCCAGCGCGGTCTGGCTCACCCTGGGCGGACTCGGCACCATCGATGACAACGTCATGGCGCTGCCTTCGGGTCCCTACAGGGGCCTGGGCGTGCGTGCGTTTGATCCGGTGTCTTCCACGTGGTCGATCTGGTGGATCGATGGGCGCAACCCTGCCCATATCGAAGCGCCTGTGCGCGGCGCCTTCGAAGGCGATGGCGGCAGCTTCCGTGGTCGTGACCACTTCAAGGGACGCCCCATCGACGTCTGGTTCCGCTGGCATGACATCCATGGCGAGGAGCCGTGGTGGGAGCAGGCGTTCTCCGACGATGCCGGCGCGCACTGGGAAGTGAACTGGCGCAACTGGTTCCGCCGCACTGCGGCAGCCCCCTCTCCGCTTCCGAAGCTGCCGGATGCACCGCGCGATTTTGATTTCCTGGTGGGCCATTGGAACGTGCGCCATCGTCGCCTGCGCGCTCGGCTGGCAGGCAGTGATGCGTGGGACGCGTTCAACGGCACCCTGCACAACTGGCCGGTACTGGGAGGATTCGGCAACGTGGGCGACAACCTGATGGACGTGCCTGGAGCACCGGTGCGCGGCATGGGTATCCGCGCCTGGAACGCGGCGGAACAGCACTGGCTGAGCTGGTGGCTGGATGGCCGGGAGCCGACCCGGATCGGCGCGCCGCTGCGCGGTGGTTTCGAGGATGGTGTCGGCCGCTTCTTCGGCGAAGACCAGCTCGACGGTCGAACAATCCAGACGCGGGTGATCTGGTCACGCATCACCCCGCGTTCGGCGCGCTGGGAACAGGCGGCCTCAGCCGATGGTGGCCGCAGCTGGGAAACCAACTGGGTCAGCGACTTCGAGCGACAGGCATGAAGCCGCTGTTGGCCGTGGTGCTGCTGGTTGCTGCGTCGCCTGCCGCGTCTCAATCAAGGCCGCTGCAGATCATCGGCCCCGCCGAACGCTTTGCCCCGGGCGTTGCATCCACGCAGTACGACGAGATTCGACTGACCTTGAGCCCGGACGGAAACACCGCACTGTGGTTCAGCCGCAACCGTCCCGGCGGTCCGGGCGGGTATGACATCTGGGTCTCCCGCCACGATGGGCAGCGCTGGCGGCCGGCGACGCCGGTACCGTTCAACACGGCTGGGCGCGACTTCGATCCCGCGTTCTCCGCAGATGGGCGCGTCGTGTATTTCTGCTCGGACCGCGCAGGCGGCCAGGGCGGCGACGATCTGTACCGGGTCAGCATTGGACGTGACGGTCGATTCGGCGAACCGGAGAATCTGGGCCCCGCGGTGAACAGCGCGGCCGACGAGTTCGCGCCGATGCTCTCGCTGGACGGTCGTACGCTGTTGTTCTCCAGCGATCGCGCGGGCGGTGCCGGCGGCCATGACCTCTACAGCGCCACGATGATCGGCGGCGTGGCGCAGCTGGCGCGGCCGCTGGTCGGTGGCATCAATACCGCCGCGCAGGAGTTCGATGCCACTTTCCTCGGCGACGGCCGAACGGTGGTGTTTGCCCGCGCCCTGGACTTCGGCAGTGCACCGGTGCGCCAGTTCATTGGCTACGAGCGTGGAGGCCGTTATGACGCGGGCCATGCATTGCCCTCCCCGGTGAACGAAGCCTTCGGCGACAGCTACGGTGCGATGCTGGATGGCTCGCAATCTGACACTTTGACCTATTCGGCGCGGCGCGCAGACGGTGCGGGGTTGGACCTGTACCGCATCCGCTACCGTTCGGGCGAACCATGATCCGCGCTCAGCGCTGCGCCGGCAGTTCCAGCCGATGCTTGCGGCACAGCCGGTACACGGTCACCCGCGAGATCTGCATCTGCCGTGCGCACTCGGAGACGTTGTAGCCGGTCTGGCGCAGGGTCTGCAGCAGCACATCGCGCTCGGCCTGGCCGCGAGCATCCTGCAGCATCGCGCCCGGCGGCGCATGCTCGGCCCCACCCAGTTCAAGGTCACGCTCGCTGATCAGCTCGCCTTCGGCCATGATCGCCGCCCGCTGCACCCGGTTGAGCAGTTCACGCACGTTGCAGGGCCAACCGAAGCGCCGCATCGCCTGCAGCGCAGCGGGCGCAAAGCCACGTGCACGCACGCTGTGGCGCAGGCGGAAGCAGCGCAGGAAGTGCTCGGCCAGCAGCTGCACATCGGCGCCACGCTCGCGCAAGGGCGGCATCAGCAGGCGCAGCACATTGAGCCGATAGTAAAGATCGCTGCGGAACCGCCCCTGCGCCACCGCGTGCTCCAGTTCGACGTGGGTGGCCGCGAGTACACGCACGTCGGCCCGCAGCGGCTGGCTGCTGCCGACGCGCTCGAAGGTGCCTTCCTGCAGCACGCGCAGCAGGCTGGTCTGCGCCTCCGCCGGCAGGTCGCCCACCTCGTCGAGGAACACGGTGCCGCCGTGTGCGGCTTCGAATACGCCTATCTGGCGCTTGTCGGCGCCGGTGAACGAGCCACGCTCGTGGCCGAACAGCTCCGACTGCACCAGGCTGGCCGGAATGGCACCGCAGTTGATCGCGATGAACGGCTTGCCCGCACGGCCAGACAACGCATGCAGCGCGTGAGCCGCCAGCTCCTTGCCGGTACCGGTTTCGCCGGTGACCAGCACCGGCAGTTCGACCGGCGCGAACTTGTGCAGCACGGTGCGCACCGCATGCAACGCAGGACTCTCGCCGATCAGTGTGCGCGGCCCCTGGCCGCCGCATACCTCGCTGGCAGAAGGATCATCCGCGTCGAACTGCTGGCGCATCGCAGCCACCAGGTCCTGCAGGCCGAAAGGCAGCGTGAACCGCGAGATGCAACGCTGCAGCAAGGGCAGCCACGCTGCAGGCGTGGGCCCTGCGCCGGGTGGCAGCACCGCAAGCCAGGGCAGATGCACGTGCTGTTCGATCCATGGCGCCAGCAACTGCAGCGCGGGCGTATCCAGATGGCGAAGATCCAGCACAGCGACCAGCCGATCACGCCCGCGCAGCCCGATCGCCATCGCCGGGTCGGGATGGATGCGGCGCACGTACCAGCCTGCGGCCGCCAGCGCGCTGCGCTCGTTCGCCAGCGGCTCGCCGAACCAGAGCACGCAACGTGATGTAGAAGCCTCCGGGACCGCCGCCATGCTTCCCCCAGCATCCGGACACCGTCGGCGGACTGTCAGGCAATCACCGGCGTGCCGCCCTCCGCCGGGACCCTCTACGGCCACCGCAGCGGCCTTTGATGGGCGGATCCTAGCGCTGCGCTAAACGGCGGCGCAATAAGCGCCGCGTCAAGAGACCACCGGCTGAAGCGGCATCGTTACAGTCCGCGACGGCACCTGTAACACCCGTGTGACAGTCGGGCGCCCGCCTTGCCCTGCGGCGCCAGGTACAGCGCGACCCCAACATTTTTCCGACGCCGCTGTAACAGCGCGGCAGCAGCACCCGACGCCCGCCAGCGCCTGGCGCCAGGGCAGCCAAGCCTTGCAGGGTTGGCACGGTTGATGCGTGCTTCCGCCGCACCCACCACGGGAGATCGGCATGGACGGCATCACCCCCATTCGCGGCCTGCTGGCAACGCTGGCCATGGCCCTGCTGTCGGTTGGCGCGAGCGCCTCTGCCTCCGGTGCACGCCAGGGCGTGAAGGCTCAACCGGGCGAAATCGTCCTGTTGCGTGATGTGTCCGCACGCCCGGCCTATCGCATGGCGCCGCCCGGCATGGCGCTGATCGCCGACCCGAAACCCCAGCGCGAGATCGCAGCGGCCCTCGGTGCGGGTGCCCCGGCAAACGGGATGGACGAGCTGAGCGATGAGGACTACGCAGACATGGGGGCAGGTCAGGCCGCCACAGCCACCGCACCCGCAGGCACCACGGTCGAACGTGTGACGCAGCAGGCATTGCGCGGTACGCTCGGCCGCAACGGTGACGGCATGGTCGGCAGCAGTCTCGGTGGCGCCATGAGCGGGCCGCTCGGCGCGGTCGGCAACAGTACCCGCGGCATCGGCGAGACCGTGCGCGGCGCTCTCGGCCAGTTCCCGCTGCAGGGCATGGCCCCGGCAGGTGGCAAGTGAGGCGGGCGCACTGGCTGCTGCTGATCCTGCCTGCCACGCCGTTGATCGCGCAGGCCGATGACTACAGCGGCATGCTCGCCTACCTCGACGTTGCCCGCATCGACGGCCGTGCACTGGCCGGCGCGAACGGCGCCATCGCGGTCAACCAGGCGGCCGGCGACCTCAATATGCAGGCCAACCTGCGCGGCATCGCCACGGGCGAACATGCCGACGTCTCGATCGGCAACCGACAACTGCGCGGTGGCAACCGCGTGCTGGGTGCACCGATGCACGCCACTGCCGTCATCGATGGCAAGGCGCTGGCCGGTGCCAGCGGCATCGCATCCATCAACCAGGCCAGCGGCATCGCCAACACGACGCTCAACGTCGTCAGCGCGACGCTGGCCCGACAGGGCATACGCGAAACCGACGATACGGCCTTGGCCGCCGAGGGTTCCGCGTTGGCAGGGGGGCGGGACGACGCCGGTCGCGGCGTCGCGACGGGCACCCGCAGCGCCGGTGTCACCAGCACCGCGCTGCGGGGATTCGACGGGGTCCTGCAACTCAATCAGATCGCGGGCAGCGGCAATGACACGGCCAATGTGCTGGGCCTGGTCGTGCAGGACCGCCCGTGACAACCACCCAACCGATGCACCACCTGATGAGAGAGAGGGCACCATGAAAGCGACCGTCAAACGGACCATGCTCGCCATGGCGATTGCCACTGCCTCGACCGCCGCTGCGGCCAATGGCTGGGACAACCAGAACGCCAACGCGAACATCAAGCACACCCACACCGTCAGCGAAACCCGCAACGAGACGCACAACCATACCGACAACGACGTGCGCAACCGCACCGTCAACGTCAATGTGCAGAAGCACAGCACCATCCAGGCCGACGAACGCAAGGAAAAGAACAACCACGGCGTCGACGTGAACCTGGAGAAGGACCTGCGACTGAGCACCGACATCAATTTCTCCGGCGACCCGAACATCACCGGCGACATCGACCTCGACTCGGCGGCCATCGCCGTGATCGACAACCGCCAGTCGATCAGCAACAACGCCACCAGCAACAGCCTGGTCACCAACAGTGCCTCCATCGGTGACAGCGTGGGCGCAGGTGCCTCCGGCAACCTCGGCTTCAACGTGGTATCGGGCGACAACAACGCCCAGGACAATGCCGCGTCATTGTCCGCCGCCGACGCGTCCTTCAGCTTCGGCATGGCCGACGCCGAGGTGTTCGTCAACCAGGCCGGCTTCGGCAACGCGACCATGAACTCCGGCGTGACCAATGCCGCAGGTCTCGGTGGCAATGCCTTCGGCGGTGCGTCAGGCAACATCGGCGTCAACATTGCTTCGGGCAACAACAACGAGCAGAAGAACGCGCTGGCGGCGTCGGTCGCGACCACCGCGGTGGCGCAGTCGAGCATCAGCTCCAACCAGGTCTCCACCGGCAACACGGTCAGCAACGCCGGCTTCGTGCAGTCCTACACCGATACCGTGCAGGTCGGCATGCGTGGCGGCGTCAGCGGCCTGACCCTGGCCTATGGCGCCGGCACCTACCGCGGTACCGGCAACGCCTATCAGATGGCCAACTACTATCTGGATACCTGGAGTGGCGAGCTGCCACACCCGGGTGGCAGCAGCACCGGCCACATCGACCTGGACGACGAAATCCAGAACGCCACGATGAACCCCAACCGGCCGGGGGTGGGTGGCCTGGGCTTCGATACGCGTGAGAGTGGCACCAGCCAGTTCGTCGAGCTGGGCGTGGCCGACCTGTATGCCAGCCTCAGCGGCACGGTCAGCACCACGCGCTGGGTGAACGTCAACGCGACCAACACCTCGGCCTTGTCGGGCAGCGCCTTCTCCGGCGCCTCGGGCAACATCGGCGTGAACGTGGCCGCGGGCACCGGCAACCTGCAGGCCAACAGCCTGGCCCTGGCAGTCGCCCAGCCCAGCACCGGCGGCGGTGGTGGCAGCGGCGAGTAAGCGCAACACCCCGGCCGTCCGCCAATGGCCGGGTTCCCGGGAGCTCCTGTTCCTCCTCCCCCTTGGGACAGGGGCTCCCCCTTGCTGCCGGAGAATGCGATGTTCGGCCACCGTCTCTCGATACGCCTGCTGGCCTGCCTGCTGTTGCTGGGCGGCGCGTCTGCGTGGGCGGGCGACGTCGGCTTCGCCGGCGTACTGCCCAATGGTGCACTGCTGCAGCGGAAGGTGGAGAGCATGCAGGAGCGGCGCTACCGCAATGTGGTGCGGCAGCACACCGATTACAGCTGCGGGGCGGCCGCGCTGGCGACCCTCCTGCGCCATGCCTACCACCTGGACACCGACGAGGCCACGGTGATCGAAGGGATGATGGGGGTCTCCGATCCGGCACTGGTGGCCGAGCGCGGTTTTTCGCTGCTCGACATCAAGCGCTACGTGGAATCGCTGGGCATGCGCGGGCGCGGCTATCGCATCGATGAGGCGCGCCTGCGCACGCTTCGCGTTCCCGGCCTTGTGCTGATGGACGTGCGCGGCTTCCGCCACTTCGTGGTGCTCAAGCAGGTGCGCGGCGGTGTGGTCGAGGTGGCTGATCCCATCCTTGGCAACCGCAGCCTGGCGCTGCCTGAATTCCTCGCTGCGTGGCCATCGCATGCCGTATTCGTGGTGATCGGCAGTGATTTCGATCGCAACACGGTCCTGCTGCAACCCAGCGAACGGCCCAGTGCCCGCGCGCTCTACGCGCGACAGGGGCCGATCACCGATGCCGAACTGGTCGACTTCGGCTTCAGCCACGCCGACCTGTTCTGAAGGAGGCTCCGCCATGTTCCGCCACCGACTGTTGATGGCCCTGCTGCTGGCCTGCCCCGCCCTGCCCCTGCAGGCAGCGGACGCGGCGCCCGGGCGTGGCCTGAAGGAAATTCCGGATCCCGAACTGAACCTGATGCGCGGCCGCTACACCGTAGGTGGCAATACCGTGGCCTGGTTCGGAGTGACGATGGTCTCGCAGTGGCAGGCCAGCAACGGAAGCGTGCTGCAGGGTGCGTTGACCCTGGGCATGGACTTCCGCGGCGGCGGCAGCCCGAAATTGAGCTTCCAGCCCAGCGTGCACGTGACCGCCGCAGATGCGCCGCTGCCTGACACGCAGGGTCGCCACATCGACAGCAGTGGCCTGGCCAACGCCAGCGGCCTGGTGCAGAGCGTGCAGGTGGCCGGCGACGGCAACGTCGCCCGCAATGCGACCACGCTGGTGGTGCGCAACGGCACGGTGCCGGCCCGTTCGTATGACGGTGCCTATTCGCTCAGTGCGCAGGGTGCAGGCGTCTCGGCCTCCGCGGTGCTGGACGGCAACCAGGCACGCCTGCAGTTGCAGGTGGATGGCCAGGGCCTGGTCCAGCAATGGATACGCAACGGCAGCGTCGGCCAGGGCATCGCCCTGAACGGTGACGGCCAGATGGCCAGCAACCAGCTGCGGCTGGAGCTGGTGCGGGATACCGCGGGCGGCAACCTGCCGTTGAGCCAGAACGTGGCCCAGGCGATTGCGATGAACTGCGGCATGGGGCCGGGCCGGTAGCACCACGGCACGGCGTTGGGGGAAGCGTTCCACAACGCAGGACACGAACATGCACACCCTGATGAGGATCACACCGTTGGCGCTGGCGGCGCTGGCGGGCACCGCCTTCGCCGCGCCACCCGCGGCGGACGATGGCGCCGACGTGCAGGCACTGGCCAACCAGCTGGAGCAGCTCAAATCCAACTATGCGCAGGAAGTGCGGCGGCTGCGCGAACTGGACATGCAGGTGCAGGCCATGCAGGCGCGGCTGAGTGGGAAGGTTGGCCCGATGGCCCTGTCTACGGCTACGGCAGTCGAGCGTGGCGCGACTCTACAGACTTCGTCGGGTGGCGAAGGCTACGCCAGTACCGCCGCCGAGGCACAGCAGGCGAAGCAGGAATCGCGGCGCAGCGTGGATGATGTGAAACAACAGCAGTCGGCGCTGTTCTCGCGCCGCTTCACCGTCGAGAACAGCCTCACCTACGCCCGCTACGACCGCAAGCAGCTCACCCTCAATGGTTTCCTGGCGCTGGACGCGATCTTCCTCGGCAACATCGCCATCGAGAGCGTTGAATCCGATTCGCTTACCTACAACCTGGCCGCACGTTGGGGTGTCAGCCCGAACCTGACGCTCAACCTGGACGTGCCTTACCTGGCGCGGCGCACCGTCTACCAGAAGGGCGGCGCCGGCGGTGCGGCGGCCGCGATCGCGCAGGAAGAAACCAATGGCAACGGGCTGGGCGATATCGGCCTGAGTGCGAATTACCGCTTGTTCGGCGAACGCGGCTGGCGCCCGGAGACCGTTCTCACTGCCGGCGTGACCGCCCCTACCGGGCGCGCACCTTACGGTCTGGACTGGAAGGTGATCGAGCGAGACGACGATGACTACATCCGCTTCGCCGTACCCAGGGAACAGCCCACCGGCAATGGCGTGTGGCAGGCCAATGTGGGCCTGTCGATGGTCAAGACCGCCGATCCGGCGATCCTGTTCGCCAACGTCGGCTATGTGCATTCGTTCCCGCGTGGTTTCAGCGACATCGACAGCAACCCCGACACGGTCAACCCGGGTGACGTGAAGCTCGGCGGCGCGGTCTACTTCGGCGCTGGCGTGGCCTTTGCGTTCAACGAGCGCACCAGCCTCAGCCTGTCCTTCAGCGACCGCATCAGCGCCCGCGCTTCCACCCGTTTCCAAGGCGGGAAGTGGATGAAAGTGATCGGCAGCGACGCCAACGCGGCATCACTGAATCTGGGCGTGACCTACGCGCTCAACCAGCACACCACACTGGTGACCCTGCTGGGCATCGGGCTGACCCCGGATGCACCGGACTTCACGCTGGCGTTCAAGATCCCTTACATGCTCTGAGCGGCCGGACCCGGCGACGACGTGGCCACGGCCCGTCGCCGCCGGATCGCGCTACCCACGTGCAGCCTCTGTGTGTGCCCCAGGGCAACCCGCAAGCGCTGGCGACGACGGCGATGATCATCAGTTCCGCCGCATTCACGCCGCACCTTCACGGTGATCCCCCCGCATTCTCCGTCGATTCCGCCAATCCGGCGGCGACGCCATTTCCTACTCTGGCCCCACGGTGAGGCCCAGGCCGCTGCAGGCGACGCACCGTGACACTGGATACCACGCACTTCCACCCTTTCGCAGGAGCAGGACATGGCATTTCCAACCGCGGTAAACGACCAGATCACTGATTCGGTCACCCAGGCCAACACCAAGGTGCTGGGCGATGCGCCCGCCGTGGCAGTGGGCAATCTGTACCAGGCCACCGCACAGGCGCTGGCCAATGCCGCCCACAACGCCACCAACGCGCAGCAGCAGTCCTACGTCACCGCGCAGTCGGCCACCACCATGGGCGTGGCCACCCTGTACTCGATCGATACCGCCACCACAGCGGTGGCGAGCAAGGAAATCCTCAGCACCCGCGTTCGCGGCCTGGGTTCCTGACCTGTCGTTCCGTAGCTGATCCGCCAACCTCAAGGAGATCGACATGGCATTCCCGACCGCTGTAAACGACCAGATCACCGATTCGGTCACCCAGGCCAACACCAAAGTGCTGGGTGACGCGCCCGCCGTCGCCATGGGCAATCTGTACCAGGCCACCGCACAGGCCCTGGCCAACGCCGCCCACAACGCCACCAATGCGCAGCAGCAGTCCTATGTGACGGCGCAGGCGGCCACCACCATGGGTGTGGCCACGCTGTATTCGATCGACACCGCCACCACAGGCGTGGCCACCAAGCAGATCCTCGGCGCGTGATGCGCCGGCAGGCAAGGAGCTGAGCCATGGCATTTCCCACGGCCGTCAACGACCAGATCACCGACTCGGTCAGCCAGGCCAACCTGCAGACGCTGGGCGTGGCGCCTGCCACGGCAATGGGCACGCTGTACCAGGCCACCGCGCAGGCACTGGCCAATGCCGCCCACAACGCGACGCTCGCCCAGCAGCAGATGTATGTCACGGCGCAGGCCGCGACCACGATGGGCGTCGCGCTGCTCTACGCCGTCGATACCGGCGCCACCGGCGCCGCCACCCGGAAGATTCTCGGCTGATTCCATTGAGTGCCGGCAATCTCCGTTCCTGTAGTGCTGTCCACCCTAGGAGCTTCCACCATGGCATTTCCCACCGCCGTCAACAGCCAGATCACCGATTCGGTCTCGCAGGTCAACACCAAGGTGCTTGGTGATGCGCCGGCTATCGCAATGGGCAACCTGTTCGTGGCCACCAGCCAGGCGCTGTCCAACGCCGCGCACAACGCCACCAACAACCAGCAGCAGTCCTACGTGACCATGCAGGCGTCGACCACCCAGGGGGTGTCCACGCTGTATGCGATCGATACCGCCTCCAACGGCGTGGCCACCCGCGAAATCCTGGGTCTGCGCTGACGTGTCGGCCCGGCGTGACGCCAACCACCGCGCCCCCGCTCAGGGCGGCGTCACGCCGGGCCCCTGATCGATGGCCGCATCGCCCGCCACCGGCTACCTGCTGGCCGCCACCAGCGCCGGATCCGGTGTGGCGATCGCCCTCGCCCCCTCGTTCGCGATGTCCGCCACCTACCTGGCGATGGCCGACAGCCTCGGCCTGGCAATGCAGAACGCGGTGGCCAACCAGCAACGCGGCCAGGTGACCGCCGGCGCAAGCCTGGCCCAGGTCCTGGCCCTGATCATCCAGAAGGGAGCCGTTCCGTCATGAGCAGTGAGAACACCGTCAACAGCCAGATCGTCGACAGCGTCAGTGCCGCCTCGACCCTGCTGGTGGCCCAGGGGCCGGCGCAGTCCTTCAGCATGCTGGACATGGTGATGCTGGAGACGCTGGGCACCGCCATGCACAACGCTGTCGCACGCCAGCAGGGTGCCGGCATGGTCAGCAACGCAGCGGTCACCGCGACCTGCGCGAAGATGATCAATGCCCCCTGGCCGGTGCCACCGCCTGCTCCGGAACCCCCTCCGCCGCCACCGCCGCAGGTCATCCCCCTGCCCGGCCCGGTGCCGGCGCCCCCTTCGCCTGCGGCCGTGATCGCCGCGGCCACCGCAGAAGGAAAGACCGCCATCGGCGTCCTGCAGGCACAGACCCACGGTGCCACTGCCGACGCTGCGGCCGCCACCAGCAGCCTGCATGCACTCCAAACGCTTGCAGGCAATGCGGCAGCGCCTGCGCCCGGTCCTGCGCCCGACGCCGCGTCCGGTCCGGATCCGGACGCAGGTCCCGCCCAGGATCCCGCGCCAGATTCTCCTTCTTCTTCCCCGGCAGCCGACGCTGACGCCGGGGCCTGACACCCTGCAGGCCGCCTGCGGCCCCACCCGCCCATCAAGGAGCCCGTATGGACCCGAGCAACGTCAACGCCCAGGTCATCGATGTGATCAACCAGGTGCAGACGGCCACCATGTCCGCATCCGTGGTGAAGACCAGTGGCGCCGGCAAGGCCTACCAGTCGGTGGCCCAGTCTGCGGCGATCGCCGTGCAGGATGCCGCCGACGCCCTGCGCAATGTCTCAACCATCGCGACCACCGCGGCCGGCGTGGCCATGGCCCAGTACCTGGCGACGGGGGACGAAAAGTATGCAAGGGTGCTCACGCAGGCGCAGAACATGATGCAGGGGGCCACCGACGACTTCAATCGCGTCGGCAATGCCGCTGCGACCGTCCTAAAGGAATTTCCGGCCCAGTGAGGCCACCAGGAGAGCCACGCATGAGCGTTTTCATTGCCGGTCGTTCCATCCCCCAGGCCAATCAGATCAGCCAACCCTGCAGGCATGTCCTTCAGTTCATCGACGGTGGCGAGCAATGGCTGAAGTGGGCCATGGAATCGCATGAGCACCGTTACGCTTTCTCCGACGAGGGCACGATGCTCGATGGGGTGCAGCAGGGTCTGCACGGTTCGCGCATGACATGGTTGCCACGCCTCGGGTTGCAGGTCGGCCCGATCAAGCTGCTCAGCCTTGGCGCCAGCGACCTCGGTGCCCTGCGCAACATGGAGTTTGACGAAGAAACACGCCTGTCGCACAACGAGGCGCAGCGGGTACTGGACAAACACCAGCTGCTGACCAACACCGACCTCGGGGCCTCGCGCGCGTTCCTGGCGGCGATCGGTGCGGCCGCTGCTCCCCTGCTGCAGCAACTGGATTTTCGTGAGTCGCTGGCGCTCCACCAACTGGCCGGTGAGGTCGGCATGCCTGCCACAGGGCGCGATGACCTGGCCGACGCTGCCCACTTCGCGCTGCTGCACGCGCGCAGGCCCATCGAGTTTGCCGACTACTTCCGTTTCTACCAGCGGGTGAGCGCAGGTGGCGGCAGTCGCGAGCATCGGCTGGCGCGTGCCACCCGCGCGTTGCAGCAGGTGCTGCCGATCCTGTTCGGCTTCCTGGACGGGCCGCAACTGCCACAGTTGCCGTCGCCAGAGCAGGTGCGTGAGGCGATCGACGCAAGCCTGGCCGCGAACCGGCAGATCGGCTACGCCCGCATCTCGCTGGCCGCCCAGCAGATGGCAGCCTGCTTCGACAACGATCCCGACCTGCTGCAGGATGACAGCCGGCTGCGCGAGGCCGTGCGGTGGCAGCTGCGCGATGCGCAGGAATTCCTCAACGAACATCCGGTTTCCCGCGGCCGCCTCGGCCAGGATGGTGCCAGCGTGCAGTTCCCGATCGATGGCTCCAGAGCGCAGGCGCTGGTGCAGGTGGAGGACAATGTGATCACCCTGCAGGACTACCGCCGAACCGGCGGCTACCTGGGCGATGAAGGGACGCTGGATTACCGGGCGGACGCGGTGTGAACCCGGCTCCGGCGCCAGGTGGCGATGGCGTGCAGGCAGCAACGGAGGCGCTCGCGTCGGCAGCCGGCGCGGCCGTTGCTGCCGGACGCCTGGCGGCCCGGCAACAGGCGCAGAAGATCCTGGCCGATGCCCAGGCGGCATTGCGCCACATCCTGGGGGAACGCAGCGACGGTGTTCCCCCCTCATCCCCAGCAGGAGCACCGACGATGACCTTCCCGACCCCGCTTCCCGGCAAGCCCACTCCCGCCCATCCGGCGGGCAAATCCCCGATGCAGATCGCCCAGGAGCTGGCGGACGCCGCGATGGCCGCCAGTGAAGACGGCATCCGCGCCGCGATGGAGGTCTCGCAACGCGCGGTCGACGCTGCCGCCGAGGCGGCACGGCGCGCCGACGAAGCCGCCGAGCAGGCCGTGCAGCGCGCTGCAGAAGCAAACGCACGGTAACGCTGGATCTGCCACCCCAGCGCCCCGGGCAGGCCCGCGCCTGCGCCGGGGCGTTGCTTTTACTGGTGCGGGGTTCGCCGGTAGCTGCGCGGGCTGACCCCTACCGCGCGCCGGAAGCTCTTCTCGAAGTGGCTCAGGTCACCGAAGCCGACCTGCAGCGCGACATCGGTAATGCGCAGGCGCTGCCCATCCCGCAGCAGCTGCTTGGCATGCTCGATGCGAAGTTGCTGCAGCAGCAGCTTGAACGTCGTGCCCAGCTCGCTGCGGAACAGGAATCCCAGGTGCGACTGGCTCACATGGGCCTGGCGAGCGAGGTCGCCCAGGGTGAGCGGCTCCGCAGCATGGTCCTTCAGATAGGCCAGCGCACGTTTCAGGCCGTCGTGCAGGCCCTCATGCGCTGCCCGCACCGTATCCGGCTGCGCGGGCTCAGGAGCGACGATCTCCTCAAGCGTGGGCAGCCGTTGCGGCGCGCACCCGGCACCGCTGGCGACGTGGCCTGCTGCCAGATCCGGCGCGTGGCGTGCAAGATCCTCGCGGCGGATGCATCGGCCACCGGTCATCACCGCCAGCCGTACCACCACCCGCTCCATTTCCAATAGATTGCCGGGCCAGTCATGCGCGCACAGGGCTTCCAGCACATCGTCGCCCAGCACGTGGGGATTGAATCCATGCAGCTCAAGCGAACGCGCCGCCAGCGCACCGATGTCCTCCACCCGTTCGCGCAGCGGTGGAATATCCACCGTCAGGAACTCCAGCCCGGCCAGCAGGGCGCGCGAGAACTGCTTTTCTCTCACCCGTTGTTCCAGGTCCGCGCTGGTCGAAGCGATCACCCGTATCGGGCCGGCCGCCAGCGCTTCAGCATGGGCAGCAGGCAGCCCACGCATGCGATGTGACAGCTGGCCCTGCAGCGGCACCGGCAGTTCGTCGACTTCGTGGAAGTACAGCGTCCCGCCCTGTGCGCGCGCGAACCAGTCGCTGGCTTCGCCCTGCGGGTGGACACAGTTCACTTCGACGAACGGGCCCTGCCTGCAAGGGCCGCCACTGTGCAGGGCAGCGGCCAGCTCCATCTTCTCGGTACCGAACTCGCCGCGCAGCAGGACCGGCAGCGGGCTGGCCGCCGCGCGCTCGACGAATTCATCCATCTGTTTCAACGCCTCGCCAGCGCCGACCAGCAGCAGCGGCCGGCTAAGCGCCTGTTCGGCCCAGTCCTTTGCCTCGTAGCGCTTGATCAGGTGCGCGCAGCGCTGGGCAAACTGCTCCCCCAGCGCCAACGCACTGCCATCCAGCCGCCCCCCCTCACTTTCCAGGTGCAGTTCACCCAACAGCTCGCCGCCATAGCGGATGGGAACCCGCTGCAAGCAAACCTCTTCCGCATTCCCGGACGCCGCCGGCAACCCCGCTGCCGCCCCTGCCACCGCACCACGCAACCGCACTTGACCACCACGCATCACCTTGTGCCGGGACAGCTCCTTCACGAACGCGCCCAGCAGGTCGGGCAATGACGGATAGGGCCGATAAGCGCGCTGCAGCATCTCACTGACTTGCCTGTGCATCGAAACTCCCCTTTGGAATGGCGACCCGATGCATCTGCAACGGGCGATCTCGCGATGCAGGCCCTCCGGCATCATCGCGGGATGCTGCGACGTCCACGCCGCATGCCGTGCCCGCTGGTCGAACCGCTGTTGCCGTGCACGCTTTCCGCTCCCGCGGTGCCGGGAACTGCCATCGCTGCTGGAGGTCGGCAACGCGGACGTCGTCCAGGCCTGGGTCGTGCGCCACAGGGCGGCACTGCCTGTGACGCGGCGCTCCCTGTGTTCCGGCCATCGCGTCCCTGGATTATGGAGAGCGAGTTTCCAGAAAATAAGCATGATAATGACGTGAATATCCGCGCCGGATATTTGTCGCCCACGTTTCCGTGCGCCGCTCGCCGCTCGCCGCAAAGCAGGTGAAGGCAAGCCGCCGAAATCCCATCCACGCTGATGATCAGCGCGTCTGCCCGAACCAGAGGCGGGCACGTGTTGCGCCGCCATGACGGCTACACCGCCTGCTCGCCCAGCCCCGCAGGCCACCGCGCATGCCTGCCGCGTCGCCGCCCCCGATCAATGACCATTCGACCAGCAGAAGATTGCGCACCACGCACGGGTGGCATGCCTTCCGCTGCGATTGGCCTGTCGGCATACTCGCGCTCCCGGCCGCAGCATGATCAAGGAGATCGACCGCATGGACCGCACCCCGCCACCCGTGCCCCCCAGGAACTACCTGATGTGGGCCATCCTGAGCATCATCGCCGGCTTCTGGCCGTTCGGCATCGTCGCCACCGTCTACGCCAACCGCAGCACGTCACTGGTCGCCAGCGGCCAGATCGGCGCGGCCACCGAGGCTTCGCGCAAGGCCCTGCGCTGGATGATCGCCTCCTTCGTCACCTTGCCACTGTGCCTGGCACTGATGATCGGCTATGCCCTGATCGCGCGCGGCATGGCCTGATCGCCTGCTGCCGCCGTCGCGCCATGATGAATGGGAGGCGCGCGCGGCGGTGGCGGCGGCCCATGCCGCTCCTCTATAGTCAGTCCAGCTCGGCAGGCATGGTGCCTGCCCTCGAATCACAGGGAGTTGGACATGGGTCTGGTACAGGCGGTGAAGGGTGCAGTCGGTGGTGTGCTGGCCGACCAGTGGAAGGACTTCTACACCGTGCCCACGGGCCTGCCCTCGACGGCGGCCCTGTTCGCGGCGGTGCCGCGCGGCACCAACGCCGGCCGCGGTTCCAACACCAGCGGCTCGTCCAACATCATCACCAACGGCTCGAAGATCATCGTGCCGGAGGGCTACGGCCTGCTGCTGTTCCAGGACGGCGCGATCACCGCGTTCGTCGCCGAACCGGGCGGCTACGAGTGGCGTTCGGACGATCCCAACTCGCAGTCGATCTTCGCCGGCGACGGTCTGGTCAGCACCTTCATCAAGCAGAGCTGGGAACGCTTCAAGTTCGGCGGCCAGCCCGGTTCGCAGCAGGCGGCTTATTTCGTCTCGCTGAAGGAGCTGCCGGACAACCGCTTCGGTACCCAGTCGGAAATCTACTGGGACGATGGCTTCCTCAATACCCAGGTGGGCGCGGTCACGCGCGGCTCGTACACGCTGAAGATCGTCGACCCGATCCTGTTCGTGAAGAACTTCGTGCCGGCCAGCTACCTGCAGCCGGGCCAGGTGTTCGACTTCACCGACCTGGACAACGCCGCCGCCAGCCAGCTGTTCAATGAAGTGGTCGGTTCGCTGGCACCGGCCTTCAGCCTGTACACGAACGATCCGGGCAAGGGCAACCGCATCACCAAGCTGCAGCAGGACTCGCTGGGCTTTGCACAGAGCCTGTCGGCCGCCGTCGAGCAGGGCTACCAGTGGAAGTCTGATCGCGGCCTGGCCATCGTCAAGACCGCCATTGTCTCGATCGAGTACGACGCCAACACCCGCGAACTGCTGAAGACCGTCCAGCGCGCAGATGCGCTGTCCGGCTCGCGCGGTAATTCCAACCTGCAGGCGAGCGTCGCCCAGGGCATCCAGTCGGCCGGCGAGAACGGCGGTGCGGCTGGCCTGGTCGGTGTCGGCATGGCCTCGGGCATGTTCGGTGTCGGCGGCATGCAGCAGCCGGTCACGCCGGCTGCCGACGATCCGGTGGCCAAGCTGAAGAAGGCCAAGGAAATGCTGGACCTGGGCCTGATCACCCAGGGCGACTACGACGCCCTGAAAGCAAAGGCACTGGGCCTGTAACAGCAGGACGCACAACGAACATGTCCGATCCCCGAAACGGCCCACCGCCGCTGCCCGGATCCGCGCCCGCGACGCCGCCGCCCTTGCCGGCGGCGTCGTTGGATGGGCCCGGTTCACCGCAGGACGTCCCTCCCCTGCCCGGCAGCTTCCCGCTGGACACCTCGAAGCTGCCCCAGGCCATCCGCGATGAAGTGGAAGCGCCCGATCCTGTAGCCATCGATACCTCAGCCAGCGAGCTGAAGGACGGCCTTAACCGCTGCCCGAAGTGCGGCGCCACCGACATCCGGCCCAAGGCCGGCACCGATATCCTCGTCTGCCTGTACTGCCGTCACGAATGGCATGGCGCGCGCGTCGAGGAGGAATTCGGGCTGGGCGAGGCCATCGACCAGCTGCGCGGTACGGTCATCGCCTCCGGCGCGCGTGACATCGACGCCGACACCTCGGCGCTGATGACGTTCAAGTGCACGGGCTGCGGTGCCGAAGTCACGGTCAATACCGAAAGCACGATGACGGCGCGCTGCCACTGGTGCCGCCACGTCTTCGGCGTCAACGAACAGATCAGCAATGGTGCGGTGCCCGATGCGGTGCTGCCCTTCCACATCAAGAAGGACGATGCGGTCGCGCGCATCCGCCAGTTCGTCGACAAACGCCGCATGTTCGCGCTGAAGGCGTTCAAGGAGCAGTTCACCCCGGAAAACGTGGTGGGCGTGTTCCTGCCCTACATGATCGTGGACAGCAATGTCAGCGCGGCCGTGGCCGGCAAGGGCGAGATCCAGACCCGGCAATACACGGTCGGCAGCGAGAAGAACAAACGCACCCTGTACGACGCAGATGTCTACCAGGTCGAACGCCAGGTGGATTTCACGGTCGATGACCTGCCCCTGGAATCCTCGGCCGAGCGCGGCAATCTGGATACCCGCGCCAACACCAACAACATCATCAACACCATCCTGCCGTTCGACACCAAGAACGCGGTGAAATGGAACGCCTCATACCTGGCCGGCTTCACCTCTGAGAAGCGCAACCTGGACGTGGAGAAGCTGCGGCCGCGGCTGGAAGACCAGCTGCTGTCGATCGCGCGTGCGCAGGTGGAAGGTTCGGTGAGGCGCTACAACCGTGGCGTGCGTTGGGAACAGGAGCAGCTGGAGGTGCATGGAACGCGCTGGGTGTCGATGTACCTGCCGGTGTGGTTGTACTCGTATCACCAGCCCGGCAAGAACGGCGGCATGCTGCACTACATCGCAGTGAACGGCCGTACCGGCGAAACCATGGGCAGCGTGCCCGTGCAGCAATGGAAGATGCTGCTGGCGGCCCTGGCCACCGGCACCGTCATTGAAGCCCTCGCAATTGCCTTCCTGGTGGCATCGACATGAGCGACGACAGTGGCCTCTGGCTGTTGGCGGCAGGTCCGGCCGGCGCAACCGCGCTGTACTGGGCGCTGTACCGCTATTACCGCAACACCGACAAATCGCACTCCTTCGAACACGAGACCGAGATCGAGGCCAAACCGGTCACCGGCTCGGACCAGCAGGTCGGCCGGATCACCGGCACCGAGGACAAGCGTATCCGCGGTGACAACGTGTATAAGTACCGGAAACGGGTGGCAAGGGTGAAGCCGGATCAGTAGCGCCAGGCGATGCCTGGCTGCGGGAAGTGCCGGCCGCGGGCCGGCATTCCTTCGGTATCTGGGCGTCAAAGGGGAGCCGGCCAGCGGCCGGCACGACCCTTCAGCGGACAGCACCTGTTCTTGGCTGGCTTGCCTCAGGGCGCGCCCTCACACCGTCTCCCACCCCACCGGTTCGATACTCGCGCGATCCACCCTTCCGAGGATCCTGCGATGGCTGCCCTGCTTGCCCGTAGCTGCCTGTCGGCGCTGTACTTCCTGGCCCTGCCCGCCCTTGCCCAGGACGCCTCGTCCGGCTTCGGCGAACAGACCACCCGCACCGACCAGACCACCCAATCGAGCAGCACAGAGACCCGGACCAGTGGCTCGGTGACCACCCAGACCACCACCAGTGGCAGCTCGCAGTCCGAGTCACGCAGCGAAAGCAAAGAGATCGACGTGGGCTTCGGTTTCCACGACGACAACGACGACTGGAGCCATGACCGCCACCGTGGCGGCGGCGATGTGCGCGACAGCGATCTGTTCGGCAGCTGGACACTGGGCCAGGAGAACGGCAACACCTGCACCATTGAGCTGAAGAACAGTGAGTGGTTCGGTGGCTACAGCGCCTACGTGCCTGCTGGCTGCCCGGACGGCTTCTTCTCGGCCAACCGCTGGGTACTGTCGGGCAACCAGCTGTTGCTGACCGATACCAACAACACCGTATTCGGGCGCTTCCGCGCGTCAGGAGGCGGGCGCTGGTCGGGGTTCCGCGAGTCGGATGGGGCCCGGCTGTATCTGAACCCACGCAGGTAGGAAGCCTGCGCAGCGCCAATGCGTAGCGTGCGAAAGGCAGCTGCCACGCCCGAGGATCGTATGTGTCCTATGGCATGGCAACGAACTGAGCGGGACGATCACGCCACCTTAACAAGCGTGATCGGAGCCAAGTTCCTTCATGAAAGCCGCATCTGTTCAACGGCCATTGGCCGCGATGATTTCCCTGGCGCTGCTCGCACCGCTTCCGGCGATGGCGGGCAACGCCCCGGAGTGTACGGATGATGATGCCCACGCCTGCACGGAGAGCGGGACAAGCCGCGCCTGGCTGTGGGGCGGTCTGGCCGCTCTCGGCCTCGGCGCCGCCGCAGCTGGCGGTGGAGGTGGCGGTGGTGGCGGTGCATCGGCACCTGGGGCGGGCGCTGGCGGCGGCGGTGGCACCGGTGGGCCGGCGCCGGGCACCGAAGGTGGCAGTTACGGTCGCGGCGGCGTCCTGCTGGGCGCCGGTGTACAGGCCAGTTGGAGCCAGCCGCTGACCACCCGCATCACCGGCGACACCCGCAACGATGGCCAGCTGCAGATCGGCAATGGCACGCTCCATATCACAGACGACGGTGAACTCCGCAACAACGGCACACTGCAGATCCAGCAGCCGGCCACACTGCGCCTGGAAGGCGACGCCGACCTCGACAATCATGGCACGCTGCGGGTCGCCGGCACGCTGTCGATGGATCGCGAGGCAAGCCTGGAGAACCACCGCACTGCGGAATTCGATGGCGCGCAGGTCACGCTGTCGCATGAAGCCGAGCTGGACAACCACAGCCGCATGACCCTCAATGGCGGCCAATGGTCGCTGGCCGGTGATGCCGACTTCGACAACAATCGCGGCGCCGTGCTGGACGTGACCGGTACCGTTCTGCAGCTGTGTGGGCGCGCGGAATTCGAGAACGGCGGCACCATCCAGGCCCGAGGGACCTCCGCAGGGAGCGCATTGATCGACGCGGTGACCTCACAGTATGGCAACGACCGTGATGCCATCACTGTGCTTGACAACCGGGGTTCGATCACCCACCAGGGTCAGGGAGGCGTACTGCGCCTGGTCGCCGACAGCTTTGCAAGCCAGGCGATCAACCGCAGCGGCGGCCACATCCAGGGCTCGGCCGCGCGCAGCAGCCTCCTGACCGCGGAAGGCACACACGCCACGCTGTTGAACCAGGGCACGCTGACCGTCACCGGCGACGGCACCGTCGCCATGGACGGCCGTCGGGGTGCCACGCTGCTCAACGACGGCGTGATCAATCTGGGGACCGCCACCGAGTCTGCCGGCCGTGGGCTGATCGCCATGAAGTCCGACGGCAGCGCGACCCTGAATAATCGCCGCAAGGGTGTCATCAACATCCACAGCGCCGATTCGTTCGCTTTCCAGATGGGCGCCGGCGGCGGCCGCCTGATCAACAATGGCGTGGTCAACATCTACGGTGCCGGCAGTGCCATGCATGCGGACGCACCCACCCAGGCGGCAGCCGACGCGGGTCGTGGCGCGCCTGACATCGGGTGGCAGGCGCAGCGCAGCATCTCCGGCTATACGATCGGGACCAACGCCAACGGCAGCGCAGGCCAGCTCGCCCTGCATGACGGCGGCACCCTGCAGGATGTCGACGTAGACACCGGGTTCACGCGTGGCACCGATGCGTCCAACGTGACGCTCAAGGACGTGGTGACGGGCGCCGAGGGCGGCGCCGAAAATGTGCGCAGCGCAACGGTCACATGGTCGGCACGCGCCCACCAGAACGCCGAGGGCGGCATTGATGTCGTCATGCAGCGGCGCGATTATCGCGAACTCGCCTCGGCCGACCAGGCCGGTCTCGCATCCGCGCTGGAAGCGGGATACCGCAATGACGCGCTGTTCCATGGCCTGGAAGTCGCAGACCAGCGCGAGTTCCAGCGTGCCCTGCATCAGCTGTCCGGCGCCGATGTAGCCAGCCGCAGCCTGGGCATGACCGGCAACGCGGACGCGCTGTGGTCGCAGCTGGCCGCCTTGCCAGCCGACCGCCCAGGAGTGCTTTCGTTCGGCGGTGGCGCCCGCAACGACTTCGGCGTGCGCGGAGACGGTTCGGCAGCGCATGTGGCGTTGGGCCTGGGCAACGGCCGCACGCTGCAGATCATGACCGCCGCCCTGAAGGGCGAACTGGGGGGGGCGCAGCAACGTGGGCACTCCCGGTTCGCTGGCGTTGGCATGGCCCAGCAGTGGGGAACGCTGCAATTGCGCCACCAGTTCGGCTATGAGCGTCATGGTCTGGAGGGCCAGCGCAGTCTTGCCTTTGGACAGGTACGTGAGGTGGCGCGCAGCCAGCGCCAGATGCATCGGAGCATGCTGGCGACCACGCTCAGCCACCAACTCAAGCGCGGCAACCTGCATTGGCAGCCGCGCCTGAAGGGCATGGCTTTCCAACTTGACGAAAGCGCCTTCAGCGAGGCCAGCGCCGGCAGTTTCGGCCTGCAGGTGGTCCCGGGCCGTACCCGAGGCCTGCGCATGGAACTGGGCAGTCAGTGGGCGTACTCCATGGGACCGAACCTGCGGGTGCACGCAGACGTGTCAGTGGCCAAGGCGATGGCGGTGCACAGCGACGCGCGCCATGCGCAGCTGCTGGGCGCTGCTGGACAGTCGTTCGTCCTTCCCGGCCTGCGCGCGCAGGGCCTTGACCATCAGGTGGCACTGGGCCTGGACTACCGGCGCAACCAACTCTCGTTGGGCGCGCAGCTCGTCGGTCAGCGGGTCTGGGGACAGGACGATTCCCGTGCCGAGCTGCAGCTGGGCTATCGCTTCCGTTGACAGCAGAAGGGCGGGCCTTGAGCCCGCCCTTTCTTCATCGCCGCTTGCCACATCGCCCCCGCAACGCTGCGACACCGGGCGTCGCGCGGTCAGAGACCGATTCCCGGCGCATGCGTCATCATCGCGGCCACGCCTGCCAGCAAGCCCAGCACCGGAAGCAGAATCCACTGCGCTGAAGCCAGGGTCGCGGCCGGCGGCTGGTCGCGCGCGTTGGCCTCGGATGCTCCTGCGCTTTCTGGCCGAAGCCTCCGGCGCACCGACGCATGGGAAAGAATGGCCAGTGGATAGCCGTCCTCCGGCAGTGCAGGCGCCGAAGGCATTTCGACCGCAGCGGCCGGGTTGTCGGCGGAACGCGACGGTTTGCCATCGAGCATGAAGTATGTGGCATCGCACAACGCAACAAGGCCGGCAACGCAAAGCGCCATACGGCTCAGCCGAACCGGATCGGACGAGCACGCGTTGACCGCCCTGCGATAGCGGCTCGGCTCACCAGATGCGTTGCGGAAAACAAGGTCGAGCACCGCGCCCGTTCCATTCTTGAGGAAGAGCTCAGGCTAGGCAGGGCCGCGCGCGGCCAACATCGGACAATGCCGAAAGCCACTTCGGGCCGGCACACGTGCACACCACACGGACGGCGGTCCAGCCACACTCAACTGCGCCGTCACTGTTCAGCCTGCCCATGTCCGCCCCCACCGGCTCCCGTCTCGTCATCTATGCCGCCCTCGCGGGTAACCTCGCCATTGCCATCGCCAAGTTCGTCGCTGCCGGCATCTCCGGCAGCTCGGCCATGCTCAGCGAAGGCGTGCATTCGCTGGTCGACACATTGAATGAACTGCTGCTGCTGTACGGCCTGCGCCGTGCCGGCAAGGCGCCGGACCCGGTGCATCCCTTCGGCTATGGCCGCGAGCTGTACTTCTGGAGCTTCATCGTCGCCCTGCTGGTGTTCGCTGCTGGCGCCGGCGTCTCGGCGTACGAGGGCATCCAGCACATCCGCCGGCCGGAGCCGGCCACCAACCATGCGTTGAGCTACAGCGTGCTGGGCATTTCCATCCTGTTCGAGGGTGCTTCCTGGTGGGTGGCGCTGCGCGAGTTCCGGCGTACCAAAGGCAAGCTTGGCTACTTCGAAGCCTTCCGCCGCAGCAAGGATCCTTCCACCTTCACCGTACTGCTGGAAGACAGCGCTGCATTGCTCGGGCTGGGCTTCGCGTTGATCGGGCTGGTGGCCGCGCAGGTGCTGGACATGCCGGTGCTTGATGGGGTCGCCTCCCTTTGCATCGCCGGCGTGCTGGCCGCAACCGCCTTCCTCCTGGCCCGTGAAACCAAGGGCCTGCTGGTCGGAGAGCCTGCACATCCGGCAGTAGCCGAGCGGATCATGGCGGTGGCCGAAACCGATCCGGATCTGCGTCGCGCGAACGGGGTGACCACCATGCAGATGGGCCCGGAACAGGTGGTGGCCATGCTCAGTGCCGAGTTCGAGGACGATCGGCGGACCCCGCAGATCGAAGCCTGCATCACCCGCATCGAAATGGCGGTGAAGCGCGAGCATCCGGAACTGGTGGCACTGTTCATCAAGCCGCAGACGCCCGAGATCTATGCCTCCCGCCGCGCGGCACTGGCCGCTCCGCCTGCACCGGAATGACGTGGCGTCTGCGCACGTTTCACCTCGCCAGTGCCACAGTGCCAGCTCTCTCGCCCGAACCTGCCACTCTCGTGCCGGACTGGTTGCCCGTTTCCCTGCAGAGCCTCCCGCGCGGCTTCTACCGGCGCCCGCCAACCGAGCTCGCCCCGGAGCTGCTCAACAAGCTGCTGGTGCGCAACGATGGTCGCGTCGGTCGCATTGTTGAAGTCGAAGCCTACGCGGGCAGTGTCGATCCGGCCGCACACTCCTATCGCGGTCAGACGCCGCGTACGGCCAGCATGTTCGGTGAGGCCGGCCACCTCTATGTCTACTTCACTTACGGCATGCACTGGGGCAGCAACGTTGTCTGCGGCGAAGTGGGCGAAGGCGTAGCGGTGCTGCTGCGGGCCATCGAGCCGCTGCTGGGCCTGGAGCGCATGCGCGAACTGCGCCCCGCTGCGCGCCGCGACCACGATCTGGCCAGCGGGCCCGGCAAGCTCTCGCAGGCCTTCGGGCTGGACCGCAGCTTCGACGGCGCCGATCTGGTGACAGGCAGCCACGGCATTGTCATCGCCAGCGATGGCGTGCCGCCTCCGGCAGATCCGGTGATCGGGCCCCGCATCGGCATCACCCGCGCGGTGGACTTCCCCTGGCGCTGGCATGTTCGCGACCACCGTCACGTTTCAGTGCGGCCCTCGCGCGGGCCCCGCAAACCCTGACCGCGATGCGTCACGTCGGCATCACCCCGTCATGGCGATACATAACGCGGCAAGCACTAGCGTAGTGCCAGACAGCCGCCGCAACCGCCCTCGCCACCCTGCCCTGAAAAGCACCATGGACGAAGCCGAACGACTGCTCGAAATCGAACGACTGCACCTGCTGGACACGCCGCCGGAGCCGGTGTTCGATGCCATCGTCGCCGCCGCCCGCGCCGCGACCGGCATGACCATGGGCCTGATCAGCGTGGTGGCCGAAGACCGTCAGTGGTTCAAGGCCAACATCGGCCTTGAGGGCGTCAGTGAAACGGCCCGCGAAATCTCCTTCTGCACCCATGCCATACGCCAGGACGAGCTGCTCGAGATAGCCGATGCACGCCAGGATCCGCGTTTTTCCACCAATCCACTGGTGACGGGCGGGCCGCGCATCCGTCACTACGCTGGCATCCCTCTGGGCTCCGCGCACGGCGCACGCATCGGCACATTGTGCCTGCTCGATCCGATGCCCGGCGTGCTGTCTCCGTCCCAGCGCGAGCTGATGGTGCACCTTGCCCGGGTCACCACCCAGGTACTGGAGCAGCGCAGCATGCTGATGGCGCAGGTGGGCCAGGCCAAGGCGCTGCATCGTGAGCTCAAACGCAGTGAGGACTTCCTGGAGCGCACCAACCGTGCAGCCCGGGTGGGCGGCTGGGAGATGGACCTGGTCACCAACGAAGTGCGCTGGACCCGCGAGACCAAGCAGTTGCACGGCGTGCGCGGCAACTTTGAACCGACGCTCGACACCGCGCTGTCGTTCTATCGCGAAGACAGCCGCAACATCATCCGGGCAGCAGTGCAGCGTTGCATCGACGAAGGCACGTCCTGGGAAGTGCAGCTGCCGATGACCACGGCCGACGGTCGCTCGATCTGGACGCGCGTCGTTGGCAGCCGGCAACAGATCGACGGGCATCCGCGCCTGGTCGGGGCGATCCAGGACATCACGGACGAGCGAGCCGCGCTCGATGCGCTGGAAGCGAGCGAAACCCGCTATCGGCGACTGTTCCACTACAGCCTGGGCCTGATCTGCACCCACACGCTGGACGGAACATTGACCTCGGTGAATCCGGCGGCCGTGCAATCGCTGGGTTTCGAAGAAAGCCAGATGATCGGGCGCAGCCTGTGTGACCTGATGCCGCCGGAAAAACGCGCGGGCTTCAATGCCTACCTCGCTCGGATCCAGGCAAACCACACCGACGCTGGTGTGATCGAGCTGATCGCCGCGGACGGAACGCGCCACTACTGGGCGTATCACAACGTGCTCGACAACGAAGCCAGCCCGCCCTACGTGCTGGGACATGCTCAGGACGTCACCGCGCTGCGGATGCAGGAGCAGCAGCTGCGCGAAATGTCCTTCAAGGATCCCCTCACCCAGTGCTACAACCGGCGCTACCTGCACCGGCTGGATGAACTGATTGACGAGCGCTGGGCCTGCGTGATGTTCGATCTGGACCATTTCAAGCACATCAACGACACCCAGGGCCACCGGCGTGGCGACGCCGTCCTGGTCGAGTTCGCCACGTTCCTGCGCTCACCGCTGGGCAGGGATGAGACGGTGGTGCGACTGGGCGGCGACGAATTCATGGTGGTACTGGTCGCGCCTGCGGACGGCCGGCTGAGCGAACTGGAGCATTGGTACCAGGACCACGCCGCGCTCTCGCCCAGCGCGTTCTCGATGGGTGCGGCCATCAACACGCCTGGCGAACCGGTGGCCGACACCATCCAGAAAGCGGACAGCCGCCTGTACCGCACCCGCGCACGGGTGCGCCGCGAGCGTCGCGAAGACCCAGCCGCGCGTTGATCACGCGCTTACCGTCACCCAGGCCGGCGCGTGGTCGCTGGCCTTTTCCTGCAGGCGTACCCAGCGGTCGACGCCAGCGTCCTTCAGTCGCTCCGCCAGTACGGGGTTCAACAGCAGATGATCGATGCGCAACCCACGGTCGCGCTCGGCATGTTGGCGGAAATAGTCCCAGAAGGTGTAGATCGTGGCGTCGCCGTGCACCTTCCGCACCGCATCGGTCCAGCCCTGCGCCAGCAGTCGTTCGAAGGCCTCGCGTACCTCCGGCTGGAGCAGCGCGTCGCGGCGCCAGGCTTTGGGGTCATAGACATCGGCGTCGGTGGGAATCACATTGAAATCACCCAGCAGCAGCGCAGGGTGCGGCAGCTCGACCAGGCTGCGCGCATGCCGGATCAGGCGCTCCATCCAGCGCAGCTTGTAGTCGAACCTGGGCCCGGGCTGCGGGTTGCCGTTGGGCAGGTAGAGTGCACCCACCACAATGCCATGCGCCGCCGCCTCCAGGTAGCGGCTCTGGGTGTCCTTGGGCTCGCCCGGCAATCGGCGGCGGCTCTCGACCGGCGTGGTCCCTCGTGCCAGCAGCGCCACGCCGTTCCACCGCGCCTCGCCCTGCCAGAGCGCGCCGTAGCCAGCCTCTTCCAATGCCGAAGCCGGAAACGCGGCGTCGGTCGCCTTCAGTTCCTGCAAGGCAACCACATCCGGCGATTCCCTGTGCAGCCAGTCCAACAGCTGCGGCAGGCGTGTGCCGATGCCGTTGACGTTGAACGTGGCAATGCGAAGCATCTTGCGACGGGCCATGCGGGAAGTCTCCTCGGCGCATCGGGTGAGCGTTCAGTGTGCGCGCCCAGGCATCCAAGGACCGTGGATGCCGCGTAATGATGCGGTGCCATCCGGTTCACCGACCGCTGCCATGCCGCGCAGCAGGCTGGTCACCGTGAACCCGGCATCAGCCACCTGTGGCTGCTGCCGTTCTACCGCAACGCCGGCCGTGATGGCGGCTACGATGTCACCGGGTGCGCCCCTACTCCGCCGCCAATGCCTGGATCGGGTCCAGCTGCGCGGCAGTGCGTGCCGGAAAGTAGCCAAAGCCCAGCCCGATGGCCGAAGAGCACGCCAGTGCGGCGAGCACCGGCCCCGGCGAGAACAGGAACGGCACGCCCAGCGACAACAGGCTCGACAGCGCACCCACAGCGAACGCGAGCAACACCCCCAGCACACCGCCGAACAGGCAGATCAGCACCGCCTCGATCAGGAACTGGCGCAGGATGTCGTTCTGCCGCGCCCCCACCGCCAGCCGCACGCCAATCTCGCGCACGCGCTCCTTCACCGACACCAGCATGATGTTCATCACGCCTACGCCGCCCACCACCAGCGCCACCGCCGCGATCGCCGAAACCAACGCGGCCAGGGTC
This sequence comes from Stenotrophomonas sp. Pemsol, assembly GCF_003586545.1. Classification (NCBI taxonomy): domain Bacteria; kingdom Pseudomonadati; phylum Pseudomonadota; class Gammaproteobacteria; order Lysobacterales; family Lysobacteraceae; genus Stenotrophomonas; species Stenotrophomonas sp. Pemsol. The sequence goes on from NZ_CP025780.1 coordinate 1,914,727, forward strand.
TGGCTGGACTTCATCACCGCCTTGCGGATCTGGTCGGCGTTGTAGATGAAGAAGTCACGACGGCCATGCAGGCGCTCCAGCTCGGCGCCCAGCGAGGCTTCGGCGGCATTGGTGGGTACGTTGTCGCGTACGCGCACGGTGATGCTCTCCAGGCGTTGGCTGCCCAGCAGCCGGGAAGCCGCCGAGGTGTACGGCACGTAGACCGTGGGGGTTGCACCACCGGCGAACGCATTGGGACCGACCGCGCCGATCACCTCGACCGGCATGCCACCCAGCAGCACCGTGCTGCCGATGGGATTGCCAGTGAACAGCGCCTTCGCCGCCTTCTGGTCGACCACGCCCACTGCGCGGTGCGCATCGACTTCGGCGTCGGTGAAGAAGCGGCCGGCCTTCAGCCGCAGCCCCCGCACGCGCGGCATGTCGGCCCCTACGCCCAGCACCTGGGTGTTGGCACGACGGCTGCCCTGCAGTGCCGCCACCGATCCCGTCAGGTTCGGACTGGCGCTGTCCACATAACTCAACGCCGCAAGATGGTCCGCGTCGGCCACCACCAGCGTTTCGACTTCCGCCGAGCGCGGGTCACCGAAATCTGCGCCCGGGAAGATCTCCAGGGTGCTGGCGCCCAGCGCGTTGATCTGGGATTCAACCTGCGCTTGTGCGCCCTTGCCCAGCGCAACCACGGTCACCACCGCGGCCACGCCGATGATGATGCCGAGCATGGTCAGCAGCGTGCGCAGGCGATGGGCCAGCATCGAACGCGCCGCCATGCGTGCCGCTTCGCGGACCGCGTCCCTGCGTGCGCGGCGCTCGGCGACCGGCGACGTGCCGCGTTCGGTCCCGCATCCTGCGGCCGCAGCCAGCAATCCAGGCTCGGCGCGGTCGGCCACCATCCGGCCGTCGGCGATCTCGATCACCCGCGCCGCGTTGGCGGCGATCGCCGCATCATGCGTCACCAGGATCACCGTGTGGCCCTGCGCGTGCAGGCGCTTCAGCTCGGCCATCACCTGCTGGCCACTGGCGTGATCGAGCGCACCGGTCGGCTCGTCGGCCAGCACGATCGCGCCGCCGTTCATCAGCGAGCGGGCAATGGACACGCGCTGCTGCTGGCCACCGGACAGCTGACCCGGCCGGTTCCCGGTGCGTTCGCCCAGCCCCAGCGCTTCCAGCAGCGTGCGTGCGCGCGCAGTGCGCGTCTGTGCGTCCACGCCCGCATAGACTGCCGGCAGCGCTACGTTCTCGGTGGCACTCAGGTTCTCCATCAGGTTGTAGCGCTGGAAGATGAAGCCGAAATGCTCACGGCGCAGGCGTGCCAGCGCGTCCGGCGCCATCTGTTCGGTGGCCTCGCCGTTCACGCGATAGCTGCCCTCGGTCGGCCGGTCCAGGCAGCCCAGGATGTTCATCAGCGTGGACTTGCCCGAACCCGAGGGGCCAATGATGGCGATGAACTCGCCGGCGTTGATGCGCAGCGAGACCTCCTTCAGCACCACCACCTCGCCGGCGGCCGAGCGATAGGCGCGCGATACGCCCTCCAGTTCCAGCAGTGCATGGGCCATGCTCACATCCCCAGCAGGCTGGCGGGTTCGGCGTCGCCACCGCTGGGCGCCTGGCCAACCACCACGTTATCGCCCGCTTTCAGGCCAGACAGGATCTGCACGGCGGTGGCGGTGCGCAGGCCGGTCGTCACCGCACGTTCCTCAGCGCGGCCCTTGGCATCGACCACGCGCACGGTGCCGCGGTTGCCATCCTTGTCATCCGGCTCGGCCAGTGCCGTCAATGGCACCTGCAGCGCGTTGGCGACCCGCGCCAGCTGCAGGGTCACTTTCACCGTCATCGAAAGCTTCAGCTTCAGGCCAGGATTGGTTACATCGAACAGCCCGGCGTAGTACACCGCTTTCGGCGTCTGCGCAGAGCCGCCCGCATTGCCGGAAGCGGCCTCGGCAATCGAGGTCGGCGCTGGCTCCAGCTGCTGCAGATGGGATTCATAACGGCGCCCGCTCGGCCCCAGCGTCGAGAACCACAACGGCTGGCCGGGTGCGACCAGTTCCACATCCGCCTCGGCGATCTCGGCACGCACGGTCATCGTATCCATCTGCGCCAGCATCACGATGGTTGGCGTGGTCTGCATCGAGTTCAACGTCTGCCCGGCCTTGGTGACGATGGCCACGATGTAGCCGTCGCTGGGCGAGACGATGCGGGTATAGCCCAGATTGATCCGTGCAGTTTCGACCTGGGTCACAGCCTGGTCGATCTGCGCCTGCAACGAGGCCACCTCCGAACGCGCCGCATCGCGTGCCACGCGCGCGGCTTCGAAGCCTTCCTGCGACACCAGGCGCGATGCCACCAGCTGCGACTGGCGCTGGTAAGCACGACTGGCCTGCGCATAGCGCGCCAGGCTGGCCGCATGCTGGGCACGCAGCGTATTGGTGGCCGCCTCGGCGCTTCGCAGCGCGATCCGCTGCGGTTGTGAATCGACCTCGGCGATCAGATCGCCGGCCCGCACGCGCTGGCCCAGCACCACATGCAGGCGCTTGACCTGGCCGGACACCTGCGCGCCCACCGCCACCAGCTCCTTCGGATGGACCCGGCCGACCGCCTGTACGGTCTTCTCCAGATCCGCCACCCTTGCCGGCGCGGTGATCAGCGCGGCATCATCGCCGCCTGCAAACGTCCACCATCCAGCACCGGCGGCCAGCGTGGCCACGGCGGCAGCAATCATCCAGGTCCTGCGGTTGCTCATCGAAACGCCCGGTTGCGGGCAGTCACCCAATGCGACCGCCGGAGCCGCAGTCTGGAAGACACTGATGGACGTTTCTTGGAGCCACCGTGGAGATTGCATGGAGGCGCCGCGGCCGTTCAGGCACCAGCGCCACGCCTGAACGCGATAGCTCCGCGTCCACGCAATCTCGACACAATCTCGACCGAATCTCCATCAACGGTCGCTAGCCTCGTCGGCCTCGCCGACTGCCTGTTTGCCGTGTCCCTTTCCTACCCGGACCTGCCACCCATCGATGTGCGCCGTGCCTACCTGGCATGGTGTGCGCCTTCGCCATGGTTGATAGCACTGGTGCTGGCATCGACCAGCACGTGGATGTGGGTCGCGCCGTATCCGGGCCTGCCATTGCTGGCCGGCTTCGGGGCCGCCGCACTGGTGGGGTTCGGCAGTGATGGGCCCGGCCGCACCCGCCGCACCGGGTCCCTCGCATCGCTGGCCTTGATCGGCCTGGCGGTCTGGGCGGCAACGCACCCGGCCGCCAACGTCAACCTGCATCTGCTGCTTGCCCTTGCCACCACCGTGGTGGCCGCCCTGCTGGCAGTGCGCCTGCACACCATCGCGCGCATGGCTGCACGGCTGCAGGCCCGGGTGGACGCCACCCCCATGGCCTCGCGCTGGAGCAAGCTACCCTCGGCGGTGTCCACCCTGAAGCAGCAGCAGCTGCGCGGCGCGGCTGCGGTGGAACCCAGCCTGCAGCGCACGCTGGTGCTGGCCACACTGGCCTGGGCAGCCAACGAGGAAGCACAGGCCATGGAGCGCCGCCGATGACCCAGCCCCTTCCCGCCCTGCCCTCGAGCCCGCAGCACGCAATGAGACATGAACTCCGTAGCCGGCCCGCGCCCCTGGTCCTGATTGCCGAAGATGAAGGCGAAATCGCCGATATCCTCGGTGCCTACCTGGCCCGTTCCGGCCTGCGCAGCGCACGCGCCGCCGACGGCGAGGCGGCGCTCGCCAGCCATCGCCAGCTGCGCCCGGACCTGGTGCTGCTGGACGTGCAGATGCCCAGGCTCGATGGCTGGCAGGTATTAAGCGAACTGCGGCGGCGCGGCAACACGCCAGTGATCATGCTCACCGCGCTCGACCAGGACGTGGACAGGCTGACCGGCCTGCGCGTGGGTGCCGACGACTACGTGGCCAAACCATTCAATCCCGCTGAGATCGTTGCACGCATCCAGGCCGTGCTGCGCCGCAGTGCCCCCACCGCCGCCGAAGAACCCAACGGGTTGATCCGCCAGGGGCCGTTCGAGATCGACCTGCGCAGCCACGAGGTGACGGTGCGCACCGGCGAGCAGGTGCACGCACTGAGCGTCACCCTCACCGAGTTCCGGCTGCTGGTGCATATGGCGCGCGCGCCGCGCCAAGTGCATGCGCGCGCGGACCTGCTGCATGCCTGCCTGCCCGAAGGTGATGCGCAGGAACGTACCGTCGACAGCCACGTCAGCAAGCTGCGGCGCAAGCTTGAAGAGGTGGGCGTGATCGGCATTCCCGCCACCATCCGTGGCGTCGGCTACCGTTTCCTGGACTGATCGATGAATCCCAAAGGCAAGAGCATCGGCCGCCAGATCACCCTCTCCATCACGGTCGCCTCGTTGTGTTCGACGGTGCTCTCGATCAGTGGCTTCTACCTGTTCTATTACCTGCTGGAGGTGTTCTATCCGCGCTGGTACGACGCGCCGGAAACGATCATGCCGTCCGGGCTGGAATGGCTGTGGATCGGCTTGACCGCCACCGTGGTGGTCATCTTCGCCACGCTGGTCGCCTCGCGCCTGACCCGGCGCATCATCACCCCGTTGAACTCGGTGGCCGAGAGCCTGCGCCGGGTGGCCAGCGGGGATCTGGAAGCGCGTGCACGTGGCGGCAACACCACGATGGCCGAAGCGGCCACGCTGGTCAGTGATTTCAACTCGATGGCCGAACGGCTCAGCCGGATGTCCGAGAACCGTGTGTTCTGGAACGCGGCGATCGCGCACGAACTGCGCACGCCGATGACCATCCTGCGCGGCCGCCTGCAGGGTATTGCCGAGGGTGTGTTCGAGCCGGGCCCCGAGCAGTTCAACAGCATGCTCACCCAGCTCGAAGGACTCACCCGCATCATCGAAGACCTGCGCGTGGTCAGCCTGGCCGAGAGCGGTCACCTCGATCTGCGCCTGCAGCGCAGCGACGTCAGCGTGCAGGTGGCCGCGGTGGTGGAAGCAATGTCCGACGCACTGGCCGAAAGCGGGTTTTCGGTGACCCTGGAGGCACGGCCGTCACTGGCGGACTGCGATCCGGCCCGCATCCGCCAGGCGGTGCTGGCGCTGCTGGAAAACGCACGACGCCATGCCGTCCCCTGCCCACTGCGGGTTCGTGTCACGCTGGCCGAAGGCCATTGCACCGTGACAGTGGAAGACGGCGGCCCCGGCGTGCCCGACGAGCTTCGCGACAGCATCTTCGAGGCGTTCCAGCGCACCGATGTCTCGCGATCGCGACAGAGCGGAGGCTCCGGCCTAGGCCTGGCCGTGGTGCGGGCGATTGCCGTGGCCCATCACGGAACGGCGCAGTGCCGCCCAACCGAACGCGGCGGCAGCGCGTTCGAGCTCCGTTGGCCGGTGCATGCGCGTCGTTGAGGACGCGGCAGACGCTGCCCTGGTAGCGGCCCACCTTTGATGGGCATTCGCTTCGCTGAACGGCGCCGGTTTCTCCACGCAATCTCCATCGATCCTCCATGCCCGCTCCAAAGGGCCGCAGATACTGGGCGCAACCCGGGAGATGGCAGGCATCCGTCCCCTGCCCTGTCCCCGACCCACCCAGGCATCCCATGAAACACCCCAACGATCCAGCGGCAGCCGCCGGCAGCATCGGGCAGCAGAATGCGGCCGCCACTCTGAAGGCGATCCTGCGCACCTATCCCTGGCAGCTCACCGGCACGTTCTCGCTGGTGGCGCTGGAGAACACCCTGCTGCTGGCCTATCCGTTGTTCGCCGGCTTCGCGGTGGACGCGATCATCAGCGGCAACATCGGCCATGCCGTTTCCTATGTCGGCGTGGTGCTGTTGTTCTGGTTGGTCGGCGCCGCCCGTCGAGCGGTCGATACCCGCACCTTCACCCGCATCTATGCCGATCTGGCAGTGAGCGTGGTGCAGGCACAGCGCCGCCTGGGCCAGGCCACGTCCACCTCGGCGGCACGCGTGGTGCTGGCCCGCGAGTTCGTCGACTTCTTTGAAAAGCACGTCCCGATCATCGCCACCGCGCTGGCATCCATGTTCGGTGCGGTGGCCATGCTGCTGGCGATCGAACCGATGGTCGGTGCCGCTGGCCTGGTCACCCTGCTCGGGGCCCTGCTGGTACTGCCGTCGTTCGCACGCCGCAACGAGCAATTGCATGGCCGGCTGAACAACCGCCTGGAACACGAGATCCGCCTGGTCGACCGGGTCAGCCCCTCGGTACTGCGCCGCCACTACACCACGCTGTCGCGCCTGCGCATCCTGCTGTCCGATCGCGAAGCCGGCGCCTATGTGGTGATCGGGCTGGCTGCTGCGGCATTGTTCGCGCTGACCATCGGCCGCCTTGCCACCACCGACGGAGTTACCCCGGGCCATGTGTACGCGGTGATGACCTACCTTTGGACGTTCGTCGGCAGCCTGGATGATGCACCGTCGATGGTGGATCAGCTGGCACGGTTGAAGGACATCGGCCGCCGCGTCAGCCCCGGCATGGAGGATGCGGAGCGCAAGGACGCCGCTTGACCGGTAGATGCCCACCTTGGTGGATACCGGTGGAAGCCAGCGCCAACCAAGGTTGGCGGCTGACAGGAGCGATAGGCGCCCATGCGCCGCTTGGCGCTACAGGAACTCCGCCATGCGCTGCAGTTCGTCTTCAAGCGCGCCACGAAACACCTTGTCGCGGGCCAGCGACTTGCCGGCATAACCCACGTTCGACACCAACTCACCCTCGCGCACGCTGAGATTGGCCCAGCCCACCACCTGGTCGTGCCACAACACCGGCAGTGCGTAGTAGCCATACTGGCGCTTCGGTGCAGGCGTGTAGGCCTCGAACTTGTACACCCATCCCCACAGCAGCTCGAAGCGACGGCGGTCCCACACCACCGGGTCGAACGGCGCCAGCAGGCGCACCTGTTCGTCCGGTGCATAGCGGCGCGAACGCGGATTCTCGTCCGCCGGCCAGTACCAGGTGGTGCCCTCCAGCGTGCAGCTGGCCAGCTGCTGCTTGGCCAGCGCCAGTGCCTTGCGGGTCTGCTCGGCCAGATGCGGTGCACCATAGCCCAGCAGGCGCACCAGATAGGTCAGGCTGGCCGATGGCAGCGGCGCGTACTTGCGCACCACCAGGTCGATCAGCGCGGCCGCGCGCTCGACCTGCGCTTGTTCGCTGGCATCTGGCTCGGCATGCGCGGCCACTGCATAGATGCGGGTGCCACTGTCGCGCCGCTGTACGCGCAGCAGGCCGCGGTAGTGCATGCCGTCCAGCAGGTGCGTGCTGGCATTGCTGGTGCCGCCCCAGTAGTTGGTCACCCGGCCATGCGCAAACGCCTGGTCAACCTCGCGGGGGTGCACACTGCCGCGCTCGCGCACGAACGCCAGCACCTCGGCAGCGCGGCGATGGGTCTCGGCGTCCCACTCGCGCTTGGCCGCGCGCGGGTGCATCAGCGCCAGATGCTCGCGTGGCAGGAAGCCGTAGTTCACCAGGCAGTCCTCTTCCACCGGCAAGCGGCTGTAGCGCCGCTCAAGATCGCCTGAGCGGTAGTCCTTCACACGGTGCCGCAGGGTCAGGTCCTGCGCGCGTGCCGGTGCCCGGATCGGGTCGGCCTGCACGAAGCCCAACCGCCGGATCGCGGTCAGCAGCGTGGTCGGCCTGAACAGGGTGCGCGCCACTGCATAGCGGCGAAGGTCATCGAGGGTGGGCGTAGCTGGCATGGCCGCATTGTAGATCCACGCCATGCGTGGATGGGAACACGGCAATTCCCCCGAGGGCTAGCGCTCATCGCACCCGGACACTTCACCGGGCCCAACTACAGGCGCTGCCAGACCACGCCCTCACCGCGGCGAAAGTACACCGCCACGGCGCGGCCGTAGATCCGGTCCGCATCGACCCAGCCGAAGAAGCGGCCGTCCAGGCTGTTGCCACGGTGATCGCCCAGCACCAGCACCTTGCCGGCAGGTACCCGCAGATCGGCAATGTCCGGGCCTCCGCCATGCGTTAGATCCAGTCGGGCCTGCCGCTTGCCGAACCGTTCCACGTCAGTCATGGCAGTCACCTGCAAAGGCTGGCCATTGATGGTCAATCGTCCCTCCTGCAAGCGCACGTGGTCCCCGGCTACTGCGACCACGCGCTTGATCATGCGCACGCCATCGGCCGGGGAAGCGAACACCACCACCTCCCCGCGTTGCGGCACGTTGTCGCCCATCAGCTTCAGCCCGGTGAAAGGCAGGCGCAGGCCGTGCGCCCGCATGTCGACAACCACACGATCACCCGGCTGCAGGGTGGGCTGCATTGAACCGGTTGGCACCACGTAATGGTTGGCCAAGGTGTCACGTGCTGCTAAGAACAGGCCCAGCAGCACCAGCAGCGGCAAGGCCTCCTTCTTCAGCCACAGCAGCGCTCGCTGGGGCAACGGCGCGCGGGAGGGGGCATGCATTGAGGGCTCCGGAAGATGATGGAAGGATCCAGCCCCCAGCCTAGACGTACGGCTCTGGGCCATGCATAGGACAAATTCCAGATGTCCTCACGGGGCGCATGGAGTGCCCGCCCGGAGGGCTGTCCGGCCTGGCTCGACGTTACAGCGCGCCGTCCGCATCCAGCATCTGCAACGACCCGATCACCAGCGCCCGCATGCCCTGCTTGAACTCGGTGATCACCTGGCCCTCTTCGTCATCCGCAATCGCGTAGATGGTGTCGGCGCCGGCGATGCAGTAGAACGCGATTGTGGCCAGCAGCCAGCGTGCCTTGTCCATCGGCAGGCCGAAGACTTCGGCCACGTGCGCCTGGTGGGAGGCGATCTTCTCCAGCATCGGCGCGGTCGCCACCGTGCGCCGCAGCAGGTACGGCGGCAGCCCGGGATGCGCCTTCACCACCTCGCACAACGATTCCACGAACACCATCAGATAGCCCTGCAGGCCGCCCGCCGCATCGGCCGAGGCGCGCGGAATCTGCCAGCGCTGGAACACCGCCTGGGCCACCAGCCGCTTCAGCGCCTCCAGGTTCGCCACGCGCTTGTACAGCGCGGCCTGGGTCACCGCCAGTTCGGCGGCCACGTTGGCCATGGTCAGGTTGGGCAGGCCCAGGCGAATGCCGATGTCGGCCAGGCGCTCGGGGGTGATGGTGGGCGGGCGGCCACGGGTCGGCGCCGTTGGATCGGGGTGCGGGCTCATACGGTGCGTGTTCATACCCTGCCGAGGGTGCCAGCAAAGGGACCCTCTTGTCCGCTTCGGTCTATTTAGTTTAATTTACCCAACTAATTCGGAATGCGTCTGGTTCGCACTCATGGCGCCGCCCGAACCGAGCCCCAAGCTCACTTCCCGCCAGGTCCCCCACCCAGCCGACAACCCTGCGCTGCGCGCTCTTCCCGTGCTTGCCGATGGCAGCGCGCCAGGCGCGCTCGCGCCCAAGATTCACAGGACCCTGGCATGACCACGTACCCCTCCTCTTCCCCGCAGAACCGAGCTGCCGCCGCGTCCTGCAGCCAGCCACTCCCACACGGCCTGGCGCGGCGCTACCGCGCATCGGCGCTCGCGCTTGGCCTGATGGCATCGTGCGCCGCGCTGGCCGACACCGCGCCGTCCACACTGCCCTCGGTGCAGGTGCAGGAACAGCGCCGGGTCACCGCAGACTATGCGGGCGGGCAAGTGGCTGCCGGCGGCCGCGTCGGCCTGCTCGGCAACAAGGACTTCATGGACACGCCGTTCAGTACGGTCAGCTATACCGAGTCCTTCATCCGCGACCGCCAGGCCAAGGACCTGACCGACGTCATCGCCGCCACCGACCCCACCGTCTTCAGCAACGGCGTCACCGGCGCATGGAGCGAGAACTACGCGATCCGCGGCTTTGCCTCCAGCACCAGCGACACCACCTTCAACGGCCTCAGCGGCATGGCGCCGTACTACCGTACCTCGCCGGAAATGTTCGAACGCATCGAGGTGCTGAAAGGCCCCTCCGCGCAGCTCAATGGCATGCCGCCGGGCGGCTCGGTGGGCGGCGCGGTGAACCTGGTGCCCAAGCGCGCTGGCGAGCAGCCGCTGTTGCGGGTCAGCGCCAACTTCGCCTCCGATGCGCAGTTCGGCACCCATGTGGACATGGGCCGTCGGCTCGGCGCCGACAAGCAGTTCGGCATCCGCTTCAACGGCGCGTACCGTGATGGCGATGGCGCGGTCGGCAAGCAGCGCAAGAAGGTGCAGCTCGGTTCGCTGGCCCTAGACTGGCGCGGCGAGCGTGCGCGGCTGTCGGCCGATCTGTACAGCGCCGATGACCGTGTTGATGGCCCCGCACGTGGCGTCGGCCTGGCACCCGGCGTCGCCATTCCGCGGCCGCCGCGTGGCGATACGCTGATCAACCCGGACTGGGCCTACGTGGACAGCCAGGACAAGGGCGCGATGCTGCGCGGCGAACTGGACATCAACGATAGCCTGATGGCCTACCTGGCCTATGGCACCAGCAGGACCGATTACCGCTACAACGGTTCGATCAGCGCGCAGATCCTCAACCCGGCCGGTGACTTCACCACGGTAATCGGCCAGCTCGCCTTCGATATCAGGAAGCAGTCCGGCGATGCCGGCCTGCGCGGTTCGTTCCACACCGGCAGCGTCGGCCACCAGTGGGCTGCCAATGTGACCCACTACCAGCATACCCAGAACGACTACGGCCGCCGCAGCGTGCCCGGCTGGGACTGGACCACCAACCTCTACAACCCGGTGTGGGGCCCGGTCGCGCCGTTCGTAGCGCCGCACATCTCGCATACCGAACTGCGGCTGGACAGCATCGGCTTCGCCGACACCTTGTCCTTTGCCGATGAACGTGTGCAGCTGACGCTGGGTGTGCGCCGCCAGCAGGTGGTCAGCGAGACCTTCAACGTGGCCACGGGTGCACGCACCTCACGCTACGACGAGAGCGCCACTACCCCGGCAGCGGCGCTGCTGGTGAAGGCGACCGACACGATCTCCCTCTACACCAACTACATCGAAGGCCTCAGCCAGGGCGCGACCGCGCCGATGACCGCTGCCAATGCCGGTGAAGTGTTCGCACCGTTCCGCACCAGGCAGAAGGAGCTGGGCCTGAAGCTGGACCTGGGCCGCTTCGCGCACACTTTCAGCCTGTATGAAATCAAGCGGCCCAGCAGCTACACCGACCCGGTCACGAATATCTTCTCGTTTGGCGGCGAACAGCGGAACCGGGGCGTGGAATGGGGCTTCTTCGGAGCACCACTGGACGGCGTGCGCCTGCTCGGTGGCGTGGCCTATGTGCAGCCGAAACTGACCCGCACGGCTGGCGGCGTGAATGAAGGCCGCATGGCCACAGCGGTTGCGCAGCGTCAGGCCAAGCTGGGCGTGGAGTGGGATGTGCCCGCGCTGGAAGGCCTGACTCTGACAGGTAATGCCACGGCGATGTCGAAGCAGTACATCAGTGCCGACAACCGCCTGTCGGTGCCGGGGCGCACGTTGTTCGACGTGGGCGCGCGCTACAGCACCGCTGTGGCGGGTCGACCGCTTGCGCTGAGAGCCAGCGTGAACAACGTGACCAACAAAGCATACTGGGGCATGCCGTTGCTGTCGAGCCTGGCGCTGGGCGCACCGAGGACGGTGCTGCTCTCGGCAACCATGGATTTCTGAGCAGGCATGGAACTCCTGTAGAGCCGAGCCCATGCTCGGCTCTGTTTCGTTCCGTCACGCGATCTGCGCCCGCCCTCGTTCGCTCTAGAACGTGTCCGATATCAACGCCTTCACACGGCCTACATCATTCGTGCGTCGTCAGCTTCGACGACGCTTCAACGCTAGGAGAGAAACGATGCAGACCCTGTCTGAAAGCCAGGCCCAGTCCATTCGTGGCGGTGGTGGCGGTCTTGTCATTATCGGCGCCGGCCTGTCGCTCTACGGTGCGATCGCGCTGATCAAGTGGGAATGGCGCCCGTGGAAGTGGTGCTGATCCACTGAGCCATGCGTGAACCCGCGAGGCGGCCCTCCGCCTCGCTCTGCTGTGGGTAGCTGTTGATGATCGAGAAACTGGGCCAGGTTCTTCCACGCACCGGAATATCCTGCATCGCACTGTCGTGGGCCTTGGCGGTGGTTTCCGCACTCGTACTTGTGGTGCTGTTGAAGGGGCGTTACGCGCGCACCGAAGAAGTACGTGGATACATCGCACTGGGCAACATCACCCGGGTAACTGTCGAACGTGCCGGCGTATTGCAGGTGCTGCGGGTTGCGCCTGGGGAGAAAGTCGAAGCAGGCCAGCCGCTGGCCAGCGTCACTATTCCAGAACTCGACGCTGTCTCCGAACACGGTCTCAGTGCCGGCACACTCGGCCTGCAGAGCCTGCAGGAAGTGCATTCCAGCGTGCAGCACGAAACCAGGCAGGCGCAGGCGCTTCACACGCTCCGCCTGCGCAGCATCGATGAGCAGGTCCAGCAGGTGGACCAAGAACTGCGCGCGCTCAATGCCGCGCTGGAAGCCACTACGGCCCGACAGCGCTTGGCCGACAGTGCGCGGAAGCGTTACCAGGCGTTGGCCGAGCAACGCTTTGTCACCCAGCTTGAACTTGAAGACGCCCAGGCCCGGCAGCAGCAGTTGCGCGCCGAACACGCCAACATGCAGGCCTCCATCCTGGCCGCGCGCCAGCGCCGCACCCAACTGCAGCACGAACGCAAACGCACCGAAGAGGAACTGACCACGCGCCTCAACAGCCTGATGTTGCGCGGCAACGACCTTCAGGAGCGCATCCATGCCCAGCGCCGCGAGCGCGGCTACACGGTGTTTGCCCCGGTCGCCGGCGTTGTCGACATGGTGTCGCCGGCCGTCGGAGACAACCTGGTCCCCGGGGCTCCGCTGGCGCTGATACGGACCGATGCCGACGCGCGCCAACCCATGGCGCGGCTGAGTCTTCCCCAGCGAACGGCAGGGCTCGTCCAGGTCGGGGACACCGTCAACGTGCGCATCGATGCATTCCCGTATGAGCGTCATGGGCTGGTGCCGGGAAAGGTCCTGCGCCTGACCTCGGGCACGCTCTCCATTCCAGGCCTGCCCGATCAGAAGGACGCCCCAGCGTTTCTCGCCGACGTAGCACTGGACATGTCGCCGGCAAGCGTGCGTATCCGTCCGGAATGGCTGAAGGACGGCATGGATCTGCAGGGTTCGGTGCGCCTGCAGGAAGTGAACCTGCTTGAGTGGCTGTTTCTTCCCGTCCTCAGGGGATGGACCCGCAACAGCGGCGACGTCCTGCTGAACAACGAGCACCCGTGATGCGCAAGCCCTTCACCTCCCTTCTCCGTTCCCTGCTCGGCCGCCGTCGGATAACCCCGGTACTGCAGGGCGAAGTAGCCGAATGTGGCCTCGCCTGCCTGTCCATGGTCGCCCAACACCATGGCAAGCAGGTCGGCCTGCAGCAGCTTCGGCAACGCTACCGCGTCTCACGCGATGGCCTGTCGCTGTTCCAGGCATTGCGCATCGGCGAAGAACTTGGTTTTGCCGGGCGACCTCTCCAGCTCTCGCTGCAGGAAATCGGCGAACTGCGCCTGCCCGCCATCCTGTTCTGGGACCAGCACCACTTTGTCGTGGTCGAAGCAGTCAGCCAACGTGGTCTTTCCATCATCGATCCGGCCGTCGGACGCCGGCAGTTCCGTTGGGCCGAGGCCATGCCATTGTTCAGCGGTGCCGCACTGGAACTGATTCCAACCGCGACCTTCACGCACGAAGGCGAGGCAGGCACCGCCTCGCCCCTTTCCGTGCGCAGCGTGCTGGCCAGCAATCCACGCCTGCTCAATCACCTTGCCACACTGGCGGTGCTCGGGGTGCTTGCACAGCTGGTGGCCATCGCATCGCCCAAGCTGTTCTCGCTGGTGATCGACGAAGTGGTGGTCAAGGACGACCAGGAACTGCTCTACCTGCTGCTGTATGTCTTCGGCCTGATCTTCGCCATCAGCGTTGCTGCCTCCTGGCTGCGCACACTGGTGAATGAGCGGCTTCGGGCCTCGATCAACACCGATCTATCGGCTGGCCTGATGTCGCGCGTGCTGCGCCTGCCAACGCGATACTTCGAGCGCCGGCGCCCGGTTGACATCCTGCGTCGGCTGGAAGCCACCGATCTGGCGCATGTGGCGTATACCCAGGGCTGGGTCGATATCACGATCGACGCTCTGTTCGCGGTCGTCTTCCTGGTACTGATCGCGCTGATCAACATGAAACTGGCAGGAGTAGCGGTGGGCCTCAGCCTGTTGTTCTTCGCCATCCGCGCCATCAGCCTGCCAGCGATGGCCAAGGCACAGCGGCAATCCATCGATGCAGAGACCGCGCGCAACCACACGCTGCTGCGGGCCGTTACTGCAATGGAGACGGTGAAGCTGCGCGGGCAGGAAGGCGTGCGGCTGGCCGAATGGGCCAACCAGCAGGCCGATGTACAGCGCACACGGGCGCGCGTGGACCGCATCCAGGCCATGACCGGCACGGCGCACGAAGCCATCTCGCATGCCAATACGCTGGTGATCAGTGCGCTGGGCGCGCTGGCCGTGCTGCGTGGCGACAATACCATCGGCGACCTGTTCTCATTCGTCCTGTACAAGGACATGTTCATGGGCTGCACCCAGCGCATGATGGAACGCTATGCCGGCCTGCGCCTGGCGCAGGTGGAACTGGCACGGACCACCGACATCACCGATGCACTTCCCGAACTGCCCTGCGACGCCGGCTACCGCTCCAGCGCAGCGGCCGGCGACGAGCCGGTGCGCAGTCTCGCGATCTGTGGTGCCACGCACCGCTATGGCAGCTTCGACAACCCGACCTTCCGTAACCTTCATCTGGAGGTGGCCATGGGCAGCAAGACCGTTGTCACCGGCCCTTCCGGCTGCGGCAAGAGCACCCTGCTGAAGGTGGCGGCCGGCTTTCACGCACTGGACGAGGGCGCGGTCCGGGTCAATGGCGTGCCGTTGCAGCGCTTCGGCCTGGACCAATACCGCCGGCGCATCGCACTGGTCGGCGATCGCGATGAAGTGATGCCGGCCAGCCTGGTGGACAACATCTACGCCGACTGCCCCGTGCGCGACGAACGCCGCCTGCAGCAGGCGCTGGAGCAGGCTGACCTGCATCAGGCAGCGCTGGCCCTGCCCGCCGGCTACAACACGCAGCTGGGGTTTGCCGGGGTTGAGCTGTCCAGCGGCCAGCGCCAGCGCTTGCTGATCGCCCGCGCGCTGTACATGCAGCCAGACCTGCTGATCCTGGATGAACCGACGGCGCATCTGGACCGCGACGCGCGCGACGCCGTCATCCAAACGCTTAAGTCGTTGCCGGTCACCTGCCTGATCGCCAGCCATGATGCAGAACTGGTCGCCGCCTGCGATCAGCGCTATCGCATGCAGGAAGGCCAACTTCGGTCGATGGCTGCGCCGCAGGCCCGCGTCGTGCCTGCATGAGCCAGGCTTGGATCGCCCGCCAGGCCATGGGCCACATCAGCGGCCAACTGCTGCGCCATCTATTGGTGATGGCCGCCGCGCCCTTGCCCGGTCGATGGGATGCGCCACTCATGCGCGCTGCGATGAGCTCGCAGGCAATCGCGTGGCCGTTGCGCCAATCACGGTATGCAGCTGCGCTCTGTCATCTCCAGGCCTTGGGTCTGGACCACGCCGACGCAATCGAGCAGGCGGCGCTGCACGTTGCCATCGAACTGCTGCGCGATGTCCGCTTCCGTCGTTACGAAATCAGGCGACCGGCGCAATGGCGCCGTCGGATCCATGACATGCAATGGAACGACCCGCACCACTATTGGCAGGAGATGGCGGCCAGCGGCGGCCTGATTGCGCTGTTGCACACCGGGGAATATCGCCTGGCCGTCGCGCGGGTCATCGAGGCCCATCCACAGTCTGCGCACGTGCTTGTGCCCGCCCTGTGCCGGGAGGGCGACGCCATGTTCCAGGCGTTGAAGAGCCTGGAAGCGTTCGGGCACCGGGTGGACGTGGTGCATCCGGGCGAGCCAGGCCTGGCCACGACGCTGTTCCGCCATCTGCGCCGGGGTGGTACCGCCGTCGCCTTCATTGATCTCCCCGCTGCGATTGGCCCACAGCGCTTCGGCGACCCGGTGCGCTGTCGCTTCCTCGGGCGCGACGCACGCTTGGCGTTGGCGCCGCTGCAACTGGCCGCCAAGGCCGGTTGCCCGGTGCTGCTGGCGGCCAGCTGGATCAGCCGGCACGGCACCGGGCATCTGGAACTGCTGCATCGCGCCGGGAGCCTGACCACGCCCGATGTCGTGCAGGCAGTCCTGCAATCTGCCAGCGACTTCATCACACACGACCCTTCCAACTGGTTCCTGCTGGACCGGCTGGACAACTACCTGCATGCACGCCCTCAGCCCCGTTCGCTGGCATGACGCCCGCGAGGTGCCGGGACATCGGCGCCCGGTCAGGCACGACGCGGATCCGCTGAAGCACACTATCGGATTCGTACGAATCCGATAGTGTCCTTCCCAGCGGGGCTCCACCATCGGCGTGACCCTCTCACGCGGCGGTGCCATGCCCCTTCCAGCCCTCCCTTCCTTCGCCGCCTCGTTGCGAAGTGTGCTGCTCGCAACACTCCTGCTCGTGCCCCAGCTGGCCAGCGCTGCATCGGTCTGCGTCATGCGTTCGGGCGAGCGCATACTGCTGGTGCAGGACGTCACCTCGCGCTGGCAGCTTCCTGGTGGTACCGCATTGCACGGTGAGCTCCCTCCGCAGACAGCCCTGCGCGAAACGTGGGAGGAGACCGGCCTGCAGATCGCCACCACCGACCTGCTGGAAGACGACGCCGGTGTCCATGTGTTCGCCTGCCGCGCGACCCAGCCCATACAGGTGCAGGGGGCTGCAATAGATGTCCTGGACGCCCCGCATCTCGGGCGCGAGCTTATCCAGGCGCGCTGGGTCACCCGCGACGAAGCCCGCCAGCTGCGTACGCGCTTCCCGCAACAGCTGGAGCACGCCTATCAGCGCCTGCACGCAGTAGCCGAGAGCGAAGTACGTCCCGTCGCGCGCTTCGGGCCCGCCTCTGCCTTCCGACAGGCGGAGCTGGATCGCGTGCAACGTACCCAGCAGTGGCCGGTGCGCGGGCTGGCGGTGGTGGGTAACGCCCTGGGCGAATTCTGGTTCTATCTGCTGGCGATGCCTGTGTTGTGGGTGGCGTTCGGCGCGCAGGCATCCCGCCTGATGTTGATGGCGCTGATGGTGGTCACGCTGGCCGTGCAGAGCATCAAGGTCTTCGCACCGGTGCCACGCCCCTTCAGCTTCGACACCACGCTCAGCCTGGCCGGTGCCGCCGGCCCTTCCCTGCCTAGCGGGCACACCACCAGCGCTACCTGCTTCTTCGTGCTGGCCGCGCTGTGGTTGTTGGCACGCCAACACACCACCGGAGGGTTCAAGCGCGCGGCAGTGCTGGGCATCGCGCTGCTGGCCGGAGTGATCGCCGGGATGGCCCGGGTCTGGTTGGGGGTTCACTATTGGAGCGACGTCGCTGCGGGGTTGTTGCTGGGCGGTGCGATCGCGGTTGCAATCCATGCCCTGGGTAAGTCGCTGGCACGCGCCAGCCATCCGGCTGCGCGCGAGCGAATCTGCTGGGGTGTCATCGCCGTTGCCAGCCTGGCCGTGGGCGTGACCTGGCAGGCCATGCCGCTGCTGTTGCCGTTCTGCGTGGCGGCCGCATGCGCGGTGGTGCCCCGTGTCGCGCCGGAACGTTCGTCGATGGGCTCGGCAGCATGGCTGCTGGCCGGCCTGCTGGTGCTGGGTGGCGTGTGCCTGCCGATGGCCCAGCGCGCCGAACCGTTCGTGCTTGCGGCCGGCCTGCAGGCGCTGGTCTACGTGGCGCTGGGCGCGTGGGTGGCGTGGGGTGCCAGCGCGGTTGCCGCGTGGCGGCCGATGAAGCACCAACGGTAGCGTAGCTCTGCTGTAGAGCCGAGCGTGGGCCCGGCTCTACATGAACAGCACCCATGCATGGTACGGATCTATTCGGGATGCAGCCGGAAAATGGCGTGGTTGGTCAGCGCCAGCGCGGCCAGCTTCAGCCCTTCCATCACGCGATCGCCCACGTAGTGTTCCGGGCCACCGTTCTGGCGCGCGCGCTCGGCGGCCAGCAGGATCTCGTTGACGATGCGCAGGCCCGCCAGGGCGCCGTCAGTGTCGGCCAGGGCCTGGCAGCGGCCCGGCAACTGATGGCGCTCGGGCCAGGGTTGGCCGTCCGCGGCCACGCCGCGACCAATCTGGTGCAGCAGCGCGATCAGGTTGTTGGGGTCGGGCCTTGCGCTCGCTTCCTCGCCCTCATCGCCGTTGGCCGGGGCGTACCGGGTGCGCAGAGGGGGAACATCCGCTGGGTTCATGGCTGGTCTCCGTACAGAAATACGGCGCCACCGCCCTTAACAAAGGCGGCGGGACGGTACGTGTGTGGAAACCGGTAGCTAAGCGTCATTACCCGGTGGGTACGCTTGCGCGCACCCCACGTACCGCCCGCCATGGAACGCGAACGGAATGCCAGCCGGCGCCGCGCAAGGCGACGCCGGCTGGCAAGCGTAAACAACGCATAGCTAAACGGGTTTCCACACCCGGCCACCCTTTTCCGGTGGCAATCCATCATGCGCACAACCGGCCTGCCATCAGCAAGCGCTGCGGTGCACAGACGGAGACATTCATGCAGCGGGCGGCATTGTCGCATACCGGCCATTCCCCGTGTTCCGGGCCTTGGCGTGGACTACCGGTCCCGACGCGACAGTCTTGTCTTCTCTGGCGTCCCAGCTTCAGCCACAGCCGCCGCAACCATCACCGCGTCTATGGCGACAACGGGATGCCGCCCCTGCCCGGCTGGTCGTCGTGTGTCCTTTGCGCTACCGTCCGGCTTGGCAGCGCAGGAGATCGTCGCGTGGGCGAGCAGGTGCAGGCAGGATATCGTTCAACCGGCCGCTGGCTGGCATGGCTGCTGCTGGGCGTGCTCGCCGTCGCCTGCCCGGCTGTTCATGCCTGCAGTGCTGGCCCGGCGAAATGGATGTCCGCCGCGCCAGGCTACTACGACTCGTACGCCGAGAACGACATTGTGGTCGGCTGGACCCGTGCGGTGGTGAACTACTACGTGGACTGCGACCCAACAGCCAGTGCCCGCGTTTACGTGCGTGCACAGGGCAAGATGGTGGGCTTCACCGATGGCCGAGCCATCTTCAGCACCGATCACGACGGCATCGGCGTGCAGGTCGAGTTCCGTTACATCCGGGCCGTTTCCGGATCGGGTGAGCCGGAGTATTCCGAGTGGCAGGCCGTAGGTTCTGCCGGCACGGTCGTCACCGCCTACGCGAACTACGTCAAGGGTGACCCCACCGCCTCGTTGCCCATCGAAGTGGACTACCGCTTCGTGGCACTGCGGGACTTCGCCGGCGAAGACATCCTGATGGGCGACCTGGAACCGTTGGCCGTCCGTGACATGAGCTATGGGCTATCGCTACAGCAGTTGTCGGTGGAGGGCGTGCGGCGGCGCCCGCGCGAGCATGCCAGCTGCGAGTTCAGTTCTGCGCCCCCGTCCACGCTCACCGTTCCCAGCGCGCATCTGGGCATGCTGCGCGAACTGGGCGACGTGGGGCCTCCAGCGAATTTCTCGTTCGCCTGGCGCTGCCGCGCAGGCAACCAGGGCCACAGTGGGCGGGGCGACTTCCGCTTCCTGTCGGCTGCCGCCGTCAGCGGCGTGCCCGGGCACCTGACCGCCAGCGGTACCGCACGCGGTGTCGATATGCTGGTCACCCTGCAGCGTGCGGACGGCAGCCAGGACCCCATCCTCTTTGACCGCTGGTATGCCAATATCCTGGCGCCCGGCGCCGGCGGGTTGCCCAGCGCCGGCAGCCAGAGCATGCAGGTACGCTTCATCCGCAATGCCGACGCATTGCGGGCCGGCAGTGCCAGCAGCACCCTCACCATCCAGGTCGTACCGTTCTGAGTGTCCGACGGCTGCGCCGCAACACGTCAGCTGCCGCCGGCAGGCAGGTCCTTGGTTGCCACGTGTTCCAGCCCTTCGTCGTCGATCCAACGGTACTCAAGCCGGTTGCCCACCGGAGTTGCCCCCGAATGAAGCGAACTTTCCCATTCCGCGAACGGGGCGATGGTGGACGTATCGGGCGTCACCGCCACCGCTGCGCCGCCCAGCTGCACACCCGCCAGGCTGACGTGATACGGGCCGGAATTGCGCGCACGCAGGGTTATCGCTCCGGCAGCGGAATGTTCCACCTGCCAGTGCAGGCCATCGGCCGCATCGCGTGGGCTGCCGGGCAAACCTTGGGGACGATGGAACAGTTTCAGCTTCCAGTGCACGGCCACGTCCAGCGGTTGGGTGGTGCCATCCGCCTTGCTGCCCATCACATCCAGCACGTTCAGCCAGAACATCGATTCGCGATCGGTCGGCAGCGCACGCGTGTCGGCGGGGCGTATGGTGATGTCGCGCCGCTTGCCAGCCTCCAGCTTGAACACGGGTGGCGTGACGACGAACGGTTGGCGCTGCTCTTCCAGCGGAACGTCGCCTGGGCTCTCGCCTACCCAGGTCTGGACCAGCGAGGGCCGATCCCCCTGGTTGCGCAGGCGGATGGAGGGCGCGTCAGCGCCTGTCACATGCACCACCCGCGTGGCGTCCACCCGCAGGTCGGCCGCCGCCGGCGGCGCTGTGCCAGCGGCAAGCACAAGCAACAGCAGTTTCTGGGCCAAGCGGTTCAATATTTGAGTACCTCGATCGTCAACGTCCCCTGCACATCGCCGGGGACCAACGTGGCTTCGCCATTGCGGACAAATCGTACCTGAAGATCACGCCGGCCCGTGTAGGGCAGTGGCTTTCCCTTGCTGTACCAGACTTCATGCTCGATCGGCTTTTCTTCCTTGGTACCAGGGTCGGTCATGCTGACCAGCAGATCCGCCCCCTTGGCCGTCCCGGTACTCTGGATATGCCCCGTTTTGCCGGATGATGCCTTCGTATACTTGAACCTGAAATCGCCACCACCGGCATAGTCCCCATCATTCCCATCAACGCAATACCAGCCAAATGAGAATTCTGAAGCACGCCCGGTGTCGCCCTCGCGCGCGAGGGTGCCTGGCGCCGTGGTCGGTACCGTCACGGTGCTCGGCGGCGTACTCGAGAAATTGCAATAGGAATACAGGCGGCGCGTCACCCCGAATCCCTCCACATCGGGTTCGGGCAGCGAAAGTCCGGAGTGGGAACGGCTGTTGGCCATTGCCAGAGCTTGACCATTCACAGTTCCGTTGCCCGTAAAATCATTGATTGCAACGTAGCG
Organism: Stenotrophomonas sp. Pemsol; assembly: GCF_003586545.1. Lineage (NCBI taxonomy): Bacteria > Pseudomonadati > Pseudomonadota > Gammaproteobacteria > Lysobacterales > Lysobacteraceae > Stenotrophomonas > Stenotrophomonas sp. Pemsol. Next base: position 1,935,955 of record NZ_CP025780.1, read on the forward strand.
AAAATCGTACTGCACCGGGAAATGCCAGGTCCCGTCTGCCGCGTTGGGGATGGCTACGCCGGCTGCCACGCCTCCCATATCATCCAGTCGCTTCCAGTCGGACATTCCCCCGGAAACTGTCGGATGACGATATTCGATCTGCAGGCCGATATCCCGATCAGACGTACTGAATGTGGGTACACCTTCGACCTCACCGTAGTAGGGCGCCCTCGAGAGGAGGGTAATATCCACCCGCTCTGACGGATCACAGTTCACCTTGTAGTGGATTGTGTTTCCGGTAGAGCCTTTGACCTCGTCACCGGCCTTGAACCCATCATCGAAGTACACATTACTCATCGGCACCCAGGTGTCGTCGCCCGCGCTGCACCCTGCCCTGGCTTCGCCGGCCGCCAGGGCACCGCCAGCCAGGATCATCGCCAGCAGTAGGCGCGCGTGGCTTCCCGGTTTCGTCGTCATGTTCATTGTTCACCTCTGTCTTGATCAGTTGGGGGCACCTACGCCCGTGCCCAAACCGGACTCGTCCGCCAGTCGGGTTTCACGCTGGCAGCTGCTCATGTGAATCGGCTCATCGCCGGCCGTGGTCAGGTCATAGGCAATCGTGCAGCTGTCCAGCGGACCACTGCCGGTATCAACCCGCAGCACGCCCTTGTCATTGATGCCGCGGACCCACAGACGGCTGCCCTGGCCCACGATGCCTACCGCCACGCCCTGCTCGTCGAAGACATCCAGGCCGAACGGCAAGGCCTTGCCATGGCTGTCCCGGGCTTCGATCAACGCACTGCGGCCAACCGCCGTCGGAATCATCATCTTCACTACCGCGCCAGCGGTCGGAACCGCCGACACCGAGCCGGCTTTCAGTTCCACGTCCATCGACAGTCCCTTTGAATCCACCGAGACCTCGTTCTGGCGGTACGCGCTCAGGTAGGGAACCACCGCATAGCCGTTCTTGTCGGTGCGGATACCCTGGCGGTTGCCCACCATCGCCTTCGCGGCCCCCGGCACATGCAGCAGGCCGACGGTATCGCCAGTTCGCTGCGAGAAGGTCGCACCGCCACCGTGGACCACCACACTGCCGGTGGCCGACAAGCCGAGCTGGTGCCCGCTGTCGCTGCTGTTCCACGACGCCCCCACGCTTGCCTTGGGACCCAGGTAGTTCACGCTGGCACCGAAGTCCCGCTGCTGGCTCGACTGGCCGTAAGACAGGTTGTAGGACCCCTGCTGGTCCGCACCGAACTGTCCGCTCAGATTGGCGTTGTACCCGGTGTCGCGGCCGATGCCATTGGCCGAAGCACTCAGGCGCGGCGCGGCAGGCGCACGCCCCAGCGGCACGTGTACGCTCAGGTTCGCGCTGTTGCTGGCCTTCTTCGGGCCACCCGACAGCGAGGATTCCAGCGAACGACGCGCACTGATGTTGAACGTCGCGCGCCCCAGTTGGCCGGCATAGCCCAGCGAAAAGTTGGTGCTGCGACGGTTGTCCGTCCAGTAGTCGATTGAACTGCCCTGCAGGTACAACGATCCCTTGGGCAGGCGATGGTTCACGGTCAGGTCGAGCCGGCTGCGCTGGCGCGAAAGGCCGGCGCCACTCTCACCGTCCGCCAGTGCGCGCTGCAGGCGCGCTGCGTCGGAAAAGTCCAGGTAGCCGTCCGTCGAGTACCGGTAGGCCGCCAGGGTAAAGCTGGTGGCCGCACTGAAACTGCGGCTGTAGGCCAGCCGATAGGATTGCCCCTGCATGCGCGTGCCGAAGCCGGCCACCTCGCCCGGCAGCCGTGTATCGGCGAAGGTGACGTCGCCGGAGAACGCACCCAGGCGGGTGTTCACCGCCGCCCCCAGCAGCAGCGCTGCATAGCCGTCGGCTACCAGCGCGCCGCCATAAGCGGTGACCGCGCTGCCGACGCCGCGGCGCACGGTCGCCTGCGCGAACATCGGCGCATCGGTCTGCTCGTTGCGCAGCTGGCCCACGGTCACGCTGCTGCGCTGCTGCCCCTGGCGCAGCAGCCCCGGCACGGCGGCATACGGCACCACAAACGACTCGACGCGGCCATCCGCCTCGGTCACTTCCACTTCCAGATCACCACCGCGCGAGGTGTTGCGCAGGTCGTCGATCTCGAAGGGGCCCGGTGCCACGGTGGTTTCGAACACTACGTGGCCCGCCTGGCGGATGGTCACGCGCGCGTTGGTCTGCGCCACGCCACGCACCACCGGGGCATAGTTGTTGGCCGTCTCCGGCAGCATGCGCGGGTCGGTCCGCAGGTTGGCCCCCAGGTAGCCGACCGAGTTGAACAGGTCGCCATCGGTGCTGGCCTCGCCCAGAGTCAACTGCGCGTTCCAGCGGCGGATTTCGCGCTGGGCATAGCTGGTGCCGGCCGAGTACATCGGCGCGTCACCGTTGACCTGCGAAAAGTAGCCGCTGTGGCGAAAGCGCCAGGCGCCCAGGTTCAGGCCGGCATCAAGGCTGCCACTGGTGCGGCTGGCGCTTTCCCCGCCAAACTGGGAGCGGGTGTGATTCACACTGTAATTCAGCAGGAAAGCGTTGATGCCGTTGTCCCACTGCGAAGGGTCCACCCAGCCGCTGGAACGCGAGGCCAGGAAGGCCTGCGGCATGCTGATCTCCAGAATCTGCTCGTCAGCATTCAGGCTCGCCTGGGCCGAGGGAATGAAGCGGCCCAGGTCCTCGCAGGTCGAGGCCGTCGGCAACGGCAACAGATCGGCCTGCTCGCCCTTGTCCCGCATCGCTTCCAGCTTCTTGATATCCAGTCCCAGCAGGTCGAACAACGGCGCTTGCAGGCACAGGCGCTCCTCGCCATCGGTCTCGCGCACCTCCACTTCCTGCTTGCCCACGCTGCGACCGTTCACCTGCACGTCCACGTTGTAGATGCCCGGCAGGTTGCCATCGCGCTCGAAGCGGCTGACATCGATATTGCCGTGCAGCAGGCTCGGGTTGAACGCCACCGTCGGCGCCGCCATCGCGGCTGCGGGCAGCAGCGCGACGAGCACGGCCGCGGCAAGGCGATGCTGGCGCAGCAGCGTTGTCGTCGGGAAGCGGTTCATGGCGAAGTCCTGGCGTTGGGCAAAGGGGAACCAGGGCCCCCGTGAAGGGAGCCTGGCGGCGAGCGGGTCTGGGGATTAGCGGGGCAAAATCAGGGCCGCTGCAGCGGCACGGTCAGCGTATGGAAACCACCCTGCTCGTTGCGGAACTGGTAGGTCACCTGGGTACCGAGCGCAGCCTGCTGGGCATGGCTGAGGCGGTAAGTGGCGGAGGAAAACGGTGCGACGCGGCTCGCGGCAATGCGCTCCTTGTCGCCGATGCCACCCAGATGCACGTAGTACGGCGTCGGGTTCTCCGCGTGCAACGTCCAGCCCTGTCCATCCCGGGCCAGCGACCAGCGCAACTGCTCGGCGGCCTTGAAGGCACCGGCCGCCGTCAGCCCCTCGGGGCGATAGGTCAGGCTGAAGCGTGAACGCACGATCAGGTTCAGTACGGCATCGGCGCCCTGCGTGGTGGCGGGCACATCCAGGAGATTGAAGAAGTACATCGTCTCGCGGTCGCTGGCGGCTGGCGCGCCTGCGGCCACAATACGCAGGACCTTTTCGGCGCCAGCGTTGACGCGCGCTACCGGCGGACGGATGACGAACGGCACCGCCGCTGCCGTCTCCGGCGTGCTGTCGGCATCACCGTCGTCGATCCACGCCTGGATCAGCGCGGGCGAACCGCCCTGATTGGAGAGGCGGACGGTCAACTCCTGCTCCTTTGCAGAGAAGTGGAAATGCGTTGCGTTGGGCACGACCGCCGCATGCGCGGGTGCACAGATTGCCGCAAGCGCCGCCAGCACGGGCGCCATCAATCGGGTGCGGGAATGGCTCAACATGGTTCGTACTCCAAAGAGGGCCGGCAGGCCCTTCAACCCGTCAAGGTGCTGAAGGGCCCGCTCACGCGTTCAATAAGTGACGTTGATCAGCAGATCGCCGGAATAAGTGCCTGCCTCGACGGTGCCCACGCCGGCCCGGTCCAAGCGGGCCTGCAGCGGAATGGTGACGACTCCCTCGGCGGCCAGCGTGTGATTGATCACGTCAGTCGACAGATCCAATTCGGAGCCATCTTTCACAATCGTCAGCGCCACGTTCTTTGCCGCACCGGTGGTGGCGCTGTTGCTCAGCATGCCGTCGGTCAGCGCGCTGTCCTTGAAGGCCAGCGTGTAAGTATTGGCCGGGCACTTTCCCGCATCGGTGCCCATCTTGAGGTCGAAGTCGACGTTACGGCTGGCGCCACTGGTGATCTGATCCGGGGTGATCGTCGGCATGGCGACGCTGGTACCACCGGCGCCAACGCTGATGGCGCACGGCAACGCCTTGATGTCGCCCTTGAAGTTGATGGTGGCATCGGCCGCCGAAGCCGAGGCAACCGCGCCCAGCGAAAGGGCGGCGGACAGTGCAAGTGCAAGCTTGTTCATGATGATGAATTTCCTGTGTTTGGTATTGGGTTTGTGTGTTCAAGCCGCACTGTGCTGGGGCTTGAGCGAAGGGCATCTGCCTTCGAGAAGAGATGCTAGAAGCGACAGGGATTGGCAGGCATAGGACAAGTACCAAAGCGAAGCCCGGACCTGGGCGAAGCGAGGGCCGTTCAGGCTGAAAGCGCCGGGCGATAAGGGCTCATCGGCATACCGCGCACCCGACAGGCAGCGTAGGACTCGCTCCAGAAAGGAACGCCCAGCCCGGCCAATCACGCAGTTGGAGGCTCTTCAACGCCACATGGAATGCGTCCTTCCGATAGCGATCCCGGAAACAAAAACACCGCCCGGTGGGCGGTGTTGAGGTCAGAAGACGCGTTGGGTGCCGCGATGCCGGCACTCAGAGCAAACGCTGCTCCGCGTGCAACACGCCGTCGTCGTCCACCCATTCGTAGCGAACCTCGGTCAGCGGGCCGGCAAACCCTTCGGGTAATGCCAGCGTGCGGGCTTCGCCGGGCGCCAGATAGAAGGCATCCACGCTGCGCTCGCCAGATGCGGAGAGCAGCGTCATGCTGGCGAGGTTGAAGTAGTGGCGCCCCGTGTTGCGCAGCGCCAGGCCGCCCACGCCTGCTGCCATGCCCACCTGGCCGTCGGGGTTCAGTGGCGTCCCGAGCCCCTGCGGGCGGTAAAGCAGCTTCATGCGGAAGCGGATGGCCACCTGCACCACGTTGTCATCGGCCTTGGCCTCGCGTGCAGGCACATCCACCACGTTCACCCAGTAGAGCTGCTCCTGCTCGCCCGCCGGAAGCTGCGCGGCGATGCCCCTTATCCGCAATGCATGCGATGCCCCGGGATCCAATCGCAGCAGGGGACGGTCAAGAACGAAGGGCGCCTTCGATGCTTCCGGGGTCTGCTGAAGACTGCCGTACTCCCTTGAAGGCGGTCACCGGCACGCCCCCCCCCATGTTGATCTCCCGCGTGCGCATGGGCAGCAGGGACGATTCTTGACCTTCAGGGTCGTTGCGCCCACCAAGAGCTTTTGCTGCAATAACCCCGCGCGCCCTTCGTCAGGCGCGACTCGAACACCATCTCCCGATTGATGGTGCTGCTGCCGCAGGCAATGCTGCCGGTGCGCATGTAATTGATCATCAATCGCGCCCCACCGGCCCGATGCCGCTGTCACCTGCGTGCAGGACGACTTCATCGTAGTCCATCGCGGACCGGCGGGCGCGGCGACCGCCCTTATACTCAGCCAGAAGCGCCATGCCGCGACCCACCACGCCGGTCTCGTACACGACATACGATGCACCACCTTCATGGTAACGCTCGCGGATGAACCCGCCGTGCGTCTCCTTGCGGAAGTCGATAGGCGCGCTAGAATCGCAGCGGAACTGGGCGGACGCACATACGTATTGGCACGCCCACCCAACACAAGCCATAATTTTTGACGGACCGTGCGCTCGATCCAGGCGGGAAGCCGACTCAGGGTAACAGGTGGCGCGCTGGGTGTAGGCGGCCCTCGTCGTCGATCCATGTGAACTCCAGGATGGCGCCCGATGCATCAACGTCATCGGGCAGCACAATGGAGGACGTCGAATGCGGCAGGACGTGTGGATTATCCAGTGCGCTCCTGTTTCTACCTGACACGATATCCACGCTGCCCAGGTTGAGGACGTAGGCCGATGCGTTGCGAGCTACCAGGACGCGCGCGCCATCCACGCGGTCGACGCTCCATGTCACACTTACCGCCTGATTCACCGGCCGGCTTGACAACCCCGCCGGGCGAAACAGCAGCTTGTAGCGACTGCGCACACTCAGTTCGAGCTGGCCTTGATCAGCGTGGTGTTGTTTGGGGGCAAGTGCGAGAACGTTGAGCCAGTAGAGGTGTTCCACCTCATCACTCGGCGCCTGTGCCGCCAGCTGCTGTACCCGGATGTACTTGGACTGTCCAGGTTCAAGCCTCACCATGGGCGGTGCCAGGACGAATGGAGCGGTGGAGGCTTCTGGAGACTGGTCCGGGTCGCCATCGGAAATCCAGGACTGAACAAGCACTGGAAATCCGCCCAGATTGTGGATCGGGACCGAAACACTCTTCTGCGCAGCGGGAAACACCACACGCGTGGTTGGAATTGCCACTTGCCCCCACGCTGATCCCACCTGCAGCAGCGCAAGGCAAACCGACGCCCCTGCTGCAAACAAGCGTCGACGCAAGCGTGGACGCCCCGACGCGCGCGCAGCCCCCCCTCTCACCTCCAATGAAGCGTCCTGGCTGCTCATGGGTAATCGATCCGGAAGCGCACCGTTGCGCTTGCATCGCCCGGCTCAATGTCCGCCGCATCGGCCGCTGTGCGAATGAAGCGCGCACCAAATGTTTCGCTACGCGCTCCGTCCGCGCCACTGGAACCGAATGGATAGCTGCGTCCCAGAATGATGTTGTCCCCACCCGGCTGCAGCAACTGTACACCCACGCCCTTCGCCGTTCCCTGCACATCCACGACCCCGCGACCCGAATCGACTTCAGCCGTCGCTCCCGTGGCTTCCACATAATAGTTGACCCGACCCGCGCCCACCTCACAGTTCAGGTCAACTGTGAACCGACGCGTCGGTCCGAATGACCACCGATTGGGAAACGCAGCAAGCGCGACAAATCCAAGGGGTACCGTCTTGGGCATGACATGGCACAGCGGCCGGTGCTGAACCTCGATCGTGACATCTCCCAGGTATTGGCTCTGTGACCATCGATATGTCCTCTGATGATGCTCCATATCGAGCAGCTTTAGCTTCTCCAAGGCCACAGTCTGAACCGGCGCGTTGCCTGTTTTGATGAAGCGCACACGTATGTCCTGGATTACATCCAGACCCTCGCCCCATGGCGGAGATGCAACAATCCGCCGCAGTTCAACGCCCGCCCTGATTGGCCATGAAGTGGTCTCGTACAGGATTGACGGACGAACGCTGATGGCAACTCCGATGCCAGTGACTCCGGTTGCAAATACGCTGTATGTGCTGCCACCTTCAACAAAGGTGCCGACTTCCGGCGAGCTCGCATTGAATGCATTCACCTGGGATAAGGACCCTCCGTAGCCGCAAACTGTCGTGGTCACCTGATTGGATGACAGCCATGGGCTTAGTGCCTCGCCGACGTCGACCGCGTTCGCTACAAGTGTGATTCTGCTGCCGATTGAAAACGAGTAGTCGCCACTGTAATCATTGCAGGCTGCGTTGGCCGCACCAGAGAGCACCAGCATGCACGGGAAAGCCAGCGCGGCCAGGGAATATCGACGGGATAGCCAGTTCGTTAGCATCTCTACAGTTCCTGTGTGCTGTCGTGAGAAGTTCGCGTGCCTCGTTCAACAAGGAGTTCCGGGGTATTCTGGATGCACGGTTCGATCAGCATTTCACCCGTCTGCGCCACGCCGAGGTCGTATGCGATGCGGCATTGGGTGGCTTGGTCCGGCCCCACCATGATGAAGAGCTCGCCTTTCTGGTCCAGACCACGCACCCAGAGCCGGCTGCCCTGCCCGACCACGCCTACCACGTCACCGTGCTCATTGAGCACATCAGTGCCAAACGGCAGCGCAGTGCCATCGGGCAGCCGCGCTTCGATCAGTGCATTGCGGCCCACGGCCGTCGGCAACACCATCTTCACCACTGCGCCCGCGTTCGGGATGGCAGACACGGCGCCAGCACTCAGCTCGACATCCAGCGACAGCTCGCTGGGGTCCACCCGCACCTCGTTCCGCCGGAATGGACTCATGTAGGGAATGACCGCATAACCGCGCGAATCGGTCTTCACGCCTGTCGCATTGTCAACCTTCGCGCCGGCGGCGCCAGGCACATGCAGCAGGCCAACGGTTTCACCCAACCGTTGCCCCAAGGTGAGCCCGCCGCTGTGTATGACAAGGCCGCCACTGGCGCCCAGCGACAACCGGCTGCTCTGGGCAGAACGATTGTAGGATCCGTTCAGATAGGCCACGGGCAGCTGGTAGTTGGCACTGGCCCCATAGCTGGTGCGGTCACCATCACGGCTGAGCGAGGCGTTGTAGTTGCCCCGCCAACCATCACCAATGGACCCAGCAATACCCATACCCAGGGCGCTGCGGCCAGCGCTATCGCGGCTTGCGTTCACATCCAGGCGCGGCGCACTCGATGGCACCCCCAACGGCACACTCACACTGACATACACACTGTTGGTGGTTTTCGCCGCGCCACCGGAGAACAAGGAGGTCTCCAATGTACGCCGCGCGCTGATCGAATAGCTCGCGCGGCCGATACGGCTGCCATAGGCAAATGAGAAGCTGGTCTGGCGGCGGTTCTGGTCCCAGTAGTCACTGGTGCTGCCGGTGAACGTCAACTGCCCCCTGCCTTCCTGCAGGCGCTGATTGACCGTCAGGTCCAGCCGACTGCGTTGACGCCCCACGATGTCATAGCCCGATGCCTGGTCCAATTTGCCACGAAGGCGCATGGTGTCGGCCAGGGTCAGGAAGTCGCTGGTGGAGTAGCGGTAGGCCGCCATGGTGACGTTGGTATTGTCGTCAAACAACGCCTTGTTGTACGCCAATCGATAGGACTGGCCGCGGCGCCGCTCGACGCCGCCGACGACACTGGGAATACGCGCATCGCTGAAGGTGATGTCGCCAGAGAACGCACCGACGGGCGTCGACCACGCGCCACCCAGCACCATGCCCCGGTAGCCCGATGCTGCGGTAGCAGCGCCGTAGCTGGTGAACTGATTGCTCAATCCCTTGCGCAGCGTCGCCTCGATGAAGCGAGGCTTCTGCACGAACTGATCGTCACGCAGTTCGCCGGCCGTGATGCTGTAGCGCTGCTGGCCAGGACGCAGCAGCTGCGGCATGGCGGTGAACGGCACGACAAAGCGCTCGATACGGCCGTCAGTCTCGGTGACTTCCACCTCGATGTCGCCACTGGCGCCGTAGATCTGCAGATCGTCAATCTCGAACGGGCCTGGCGCGACGCTGGTCTCGTGAATCACAAACCCACGCTGCCGAATGGTCACTCGTGCATTGGTCTGTGCCACGCCACGCACCACCGGCGCGAAGTTGTTGGCACCATCCGGCAGCATCCGCGCATCAGTGGTGATGTTCACACCACGGTAGTTCACGCCCTGCAGCATATCGCCGCTGGTTGAAGACTCGCCTACGGTCAACTGCGCCCCCAGCGAAGGCAGGTTGCGCTGCAGATAGCTGCGGCCGGCGGTGTAGTCGGTGCCGGCGGCGCCGGCGTGCCTCAGATAGCCACTGTGGCGCAGGCGCCATTCACCCACGTTCAAGCCGGCGTCGACGGTCATGCCGGTATGATTGGACTGCCGATCGCCATAGCGCTGCCGTTCGTGGCTGATGCTGTATCCAAGAGTGGCGGCATTAATCCCGCTTTCCCACAGTGCGGGGTCAACCCACCCACGCGGTGTGCGCAGCAGGTAGATCTGGGGGACCGAAATATCTAGACGCTGCTCGCCTGAATCGAACGCTTCAGACGCACCAGGTACATAGTCCGACAGTGGCCGGCAGGCCTCCTCGGTCGGTAGCGGCAAAGGTCTGGAAGCGCCTTCTTCGGATTCATTGCGCGCTGCGGCCAAGCGCGCCTCGTTCAGGCTGAGCATCTCAAATATCGCCGGGGACAGACAGATGCGCACGCCATCGTCTTCCGCAAGCCGTGCCGTCAGATCCATTCGCCCAAGCAGTTCGCCATTGAGCAGGATGTCGGCGTTGTACGTACCCGGCAGCAGGCTGCCACGCTCGAAGCGCTCCAGATCAATGCCGCTCGCATTGCCGAACAGCATGTCCGCATTGAACTCAACCTTCGGGGCGGCCAGCACAGGCATCGGCAACAGCGCCGCCACGACAGCGGCGACCAACGGTCGGCGCCGCATGAGATTTTGCCGATGATGACGCTTCATGTCGGACTTCCTTGGGCGAGAGGACACCTGTCCCGTCCCTCGCCGGACAGGCGCCACTCAAAAGTATGGGAATAGGAGTTGACGGATCAGGGAGTGCGCAGCGGAGCGGTGTGCTCGATCAGCGCGCCATGCTCGCTGGCGAACCTGAATTTCACGCTGCCGGAGGATGCGCCGGGATGGCGCGGCAAGGCAAAGTACTGCGTGGTCAACGGAGCCATCATGGCGATGCCCTGTGCTTCCACGCTGTCCTTGCCATTGATGACTTCGGCACGAATCAGGCTGACGTGGTAGGCACTGGGGTTGTGTACCTGCAAGGCCCAGCCACTTTCGTGCGGCACAACCGCCCATTCCAACTTCTCGACGGTGCCGCCTACCGGTTGCTTGGCCAGCGATTGCGGGCGGTAGAAGAGCTTGATTCGGTTCCGCACTGAAATCTGCAGCTGTGCAGAGCCCGGCCCACGCTTCTCGGCAGCCGGAACGTCGAGGATGTTGAGCCAGAACACGGACTCGCGATCCTGCGGCAGCTCACCGCCGATCTTGCGCAGCCGCAGCACCTGGCTCTTTCCGGCGTCCACACGCAGCAATGGAGGCAACGCGACGAACGGGGCACGCGTGGTGCTGGGGTCGGCCTTCACACCGACCTCATCCACCCAGACCTGTACCAGGCTCGGGACCTGACCGGCATTCTGAATCCGAACGGACGCTTCTTTCATATCGGCCGTGTAGATGACACGCGTCCCTTCCACTACCACGTTGGCCTGGGCCAGCAGCGAAGCGGCAAGCAGCGGCACGACTGCAGCGCAGCGAACGGCATTGCGGAAGAATGTGGTCATATCGCTATCTCCTGGACCCGGTTGGCAGGGTCGTGGGATTTCAAGCCCACGGCCCTGCCCCAACCCTTCTGCGAATCAGATCAGTAGTTCTCGACGTCGAACATCAGCTGCGAGGTGAAGCTACCTGCGGTGGTGCTACCTGTTGCACCGGTTCTCTGATAGCGGGTGGCGAACTCGTAATCGAATGCAGCCGAATCCTTGCTCGCGGTCAGCTCGGCAGTCTGCAGATTGAGGTCCGTTTCGACGCCGGATACGATTCGCGACAGCTTCAGCGAGACGTTGGACGCCGGGTCGTCCGCGGTAGCGGTGTGCTGATTTGCAAGGTGACCATTTGCGTTGACGGTGCTCTTGTAGACGTAGAGCTTTGCCGTGTCCTTGTCGCAGGCCGCGCCAGTAGCGGTGTCAGCCGACAGCCTGATCCTGAAGGTGCGCCGGCCCGCATCGGGACCATCGGCAGCGCCCGTACTGATGTCCGGCAGCGCAATGGTGGCCGACGAGCCGCCGTCGCCGATTTCCACCTTGCAGGTAGCAGCGACGACTTTGCCATTGAAGGTAATGGTGCCATCAGCCGCCGAGGCCGAGGCGGCAGCGCCCAGCGAGAGCGCGGCGGTCAGAGCAATTGCAAGCTTGTTCACGATGTTGAGTTTCCTGATGGGTTTTGGTTGTTTGCCTTCAAGCCGCGTTGCGCCCGGCCTGAACGAAGGGCATTCCCTTCGAGGGGAAATGCTAGAGACGTCGCGACTGGCAAGGCATAGGACCACGACGAGAAGTCCTGACTGGCCGTGCCGCGACGAAATCGGTTCAGAACGCGTAGCGCAGGCCCAGCGTCACCTCGCGCGACACCAGGTCCAGCTGCATCTTCTCGTCCTGCAGGCCGCGCGCATTGCCGAAGGTGTTCCAGCCACTTTCGGTGCTGCCCAGGTCCGCATAGCGATAGCCCAGGTCCACAGTGAGTGCATCGCTGGCGGCAAACGAAACACCTGCACCCAGCGACCAGGCCAGGCCGGTGCGGGTCGCCTTGGCGTACTGGCGGCCTTCGTTGCCCTGCCAGCCGCCGGACTCGATCTGCGACAGGCCCAGGCCGGCACTGCCGTACGCCGACCAGGCCTCGTTGAAGGCGACATCGCGGTAGGCGTTGAGCATCAGCCGCTGCGAACGTACCTGATGGTGGTTGAAGCTGGTGGCGAAGATGCTGGAACCGCTGGTGTAAGTATCGCTGCGGCGGGCCACGTATTCGCCCTCGGTACGCCAGCCATTGCCGTAGCCACGGCCAAAGGCCAGCGAACCGGTGGCGAAGTTCTGCTTCTGGTCACCAGCAACGAACTGGCCGATGCCCGGGCGGGCGCTGGCGTCCATGCTGCGGGCCTGGTGGTGGGCGTCGATGACGCGGACGGAAGCGTAGTAGCCGGCTTCGGTTTCAGCGGTGGCCACCGACGGCAGCGCACACGCAGTGATGGCGCACAGCGCCAACAGGGAAGGCTTCATGGAAAAACTCTCTCGGCAAGCGGAGGGAAGGCGGCGCGGGTCCAAGGAACCCAGCGCCGTGTGCGCAGATCAGTAGACGCTGTAGCCCCAGCGGCCTTCGCTGGCGTTATAGCGGTACGTCGCCTTGTTGATCGGGTGGCCGTTGACGCTGTAGTAGCGCGAGTTGGACAGATCGGTGATCTGGATGATGTCGCCATCCACGGCCTCGACCGGCAGCGTCATGTTGCGCGGGGTGGTCACGTCTTCGGCCGGGCCGGAGAGCACGATATCGGTCCAGCGCTGCTGCATCTTCGGCAGCTGCGCGGTGGTCGGCTGGAAATGGGCGCGGCCACGACGCGCGTGCCACTGGCCATCAGCGCCATCGAAGACAAAACCACAGCTCTGGGCTACACCGCAGGTCTGCACGCCACCAGCCACTTCCGGGCCTTGGATGGTCACGTCATTCTGGGTGTAGTTCACCAGGCCCAGCACGGCACGCGCCGGCGCCTGCGGCGGCAGGCTCACGCTCGACACGGTGCGGGTGACGTGCAGGTCGATGAACGTCTTCTCGGTAGCCGGTGCCTGGGCATGCGGACCGTCCCTCAATACAATGCGGTCGTCATCCAGGCCGCGTCCGACATACCAACGCCCAAGGCTGTCACTCTTCGCCAACACGAGGTTGCTCAGGCGCTGCACCGGGATGTACACCAGATCGGCCGCGCTGGTGCCTGCGGCGTCCAGCATTGCGACGCGGCGTCCTGCCATGGACGTCAGCGCAACCTGGTCACCATCGCGCGGGTTGGCTGGCAGCTTCAGCTCTGCGGCAAAGTCGCTGTCGGAAATTTCGAAGAACAGCTTGCTGTAGCCCGACGGCATGGCGCCGCTGTCGCCGTTGGACTTCGGGGTCAGGTGGGCTTCGGCGGCGCTGGCGGCCAGCGGGGCCAAGCACAGCAGGGTGGCGGCACACAGGAGCTTGCGTGAAATCATGGTCTCTCGCGGTTTCAGTTGAGGGAAACCACGCCACTGCCCAAGCCTGCGGCAGTAGCGTGGTGCCCCAACGATGCCTGCGAGGCGCCATGACATCTGTCTGACGTGTACGATTTTCACGTCGATTTCACATGGTGCAAGGAAGGGCTGGAACCCTCACCGGGTGCTGCCTGTCTGGCGTGTACGAGAGCGACCTGCGACGCTGGGCCGAAATCCGTTGGCAGTGACCAGGCCGAAGTGCGTGCGGCTAGCGGGTGCCGGTACGCACCTGGGCTGCGGGCGTGTCCTCATGGCAGCCACAGGGTTCGATCACCACGTCCGGCCATGTGCTGCGCAGCTGCCTGCGCTGTGCGGGCGAGGCATACAGATACACATTCAGAAGATCCAGGAATCGCTTCTGCCCTTGCGGCGACAAGCGGGAGAAGCTGGACATCAATGCGGCGATGCGAACATCGAGCAGACGCGACACGGCGGCTCCGGAATGAGAGTGAGGGGTTCCCATCACCCTATCCAGTGCAGCGGCCAGTTCCATCGGACGACGTCTGATTTGCACGGCGTCAGTCATCTTCTTTGCTGCCGGTTCCGCGGGCCAGCCGTGCACCCTGTGATGCAGAAACCATGCCTTCGCTCACGGCGTACTCGAAGATGTCTGCCGTGCGATCAAGCTTCAACTTGACCATGGCCGAGTGCTTCTGCGTGCTGATGGTCTGGCGGCTGCGCTGCAGCTGTGCGGCGATTTCCTTCTGCGACTTGCCTTCGGCGATCAACCGCACCACTTCGGCCTCGCGCTTGGTCAGCACCGCCGGCAGCGCATCATCATCGCCCAGCTGGTGGCGCACGTCGCGAGAGAGGTAGCGCACACCCTGCTTGGCGCAGCGGATCGCCTCGGCCAATTCGTCGATGGGGTCGGTCTTGGCCACGATGCAGTTCACCCCTGCCCTGCGTATGCTGCTCAGGACCTGCCGGCCGCCGACGGCGGTAAGCACCACCAGCGGGACGGCGGCGAAGCGGCGGCGCAGGAAGCCGACCAGGGCGACGCCGTCGCCGTACTGGCCCCCGGGCATCGAGAAGTCGGTGACCGCTACATCCACGGGAAAGCGGTCCATCACCTCGACCAATGCCGTAGAATCCTCTACGCTCGCTACAACCTTGATGTCGGCTACCCTGTCCAATGCTTCGCGTACGCCAGCAAGGATGACAGGATGGTCATCGGCAATAACGATGCGGATACTCATGGTGCGTTCTCCTTGAAGCGGTTCGTGTTTCCTGCTGCGCTGCCAGCCATCCCGTTTACGACCGGACAGTTCCCCTCATGATCCAGCTCGCCATCCGTGTTGCGCTCGCCGACGATCATCCGGTCATACGACTGGGCGTGCAGAGCGCGCTGGACCAGGCGCCGGCCATCCACTGCATCGGTGCGGTGGAAGACTCCACGGCGCTGGTGGCACTGCTGGAACGGGAGAACTGCGATGTGGTGGTGACCGACTACGCGATGCCGGGCGGTGCGTATGGCGATGGCCTGGAGCTGCTGGCGTACCTGCAGCAGCATTTCGCACAGCTGCGCATTGTGGTGATGACCGGCCTGGACCAGCCCAGCCTGCTCAACCGGCTGGACGTGCTGGGCGTGTCCGGCATCCTCAGCAAGGGCGACGACCTGCATCACGTGCAGGCCGCGGTGATGGCCGTGTATGCCCACCGCCGCTACTTTTCGCCGAGCGTGGCCGAGCTGCTGCAGCGCAAGGAGGCCCGGCGCGTGACCGAACTGTCGCCGCGCGAGAAGGAAGTCGTGGCCCTGTTCGTCAATGGGCTGACCGTTGCCGAGATCGCTGCCCGGCTGGACCGCAGGAAGCAGACCGTCAGCACGCAGAAAGTGAATGCCATGCGCAAGCTCAACGCCACCAATGACGCCGAGCTGCACAAGTTTGCCGTTGACCTGGGCCTGAACCTGCTCGGCAGCTGAGGCGGTCTGGCGCGCTGCGGGAATCACGGGGCCGCCTCCAGCGTCTGCCGGTACTGGTCCAGGCGCACCTGCAATGCGTGCTGCAGGGCATCCAGTGCTTCGGCATCGACCGTCTCGCCGTCACGCAACGCACGTTCGATGACGCCGCACTGCTCGGCCAGCGTCTTCTCGCCCAGCATCTGCAGTGCGCCCTTGAAGGCATGCACGCGCTCCAGCAGGCGCAGCGCGTCGCCGTCTGCACGGGCCTGTGCAATCGCACGCAGGTCCTTGTCGCCGGTTTCAACGAAGATGCGGCGGATCGCGGGCGACACGGTTGCTGCGGGCGGAGCCGCGTCCATGGCGGGCGTTGCATCCACACGCACGCGGGTCAGCCCGGCTTCCAGGCGGTCCAGGTTCAAGGGTTTCAGCAGCAGGTCGTCGATGCCGGCCGCCAGGCAGCGCTCACGCTCACTGGCCAGCGCAGTGGCGGTGATGGCCAGGATCGGAAGCGAGTGACCACGGCTGCGCAGTTCACGCGCCAGCGCGTAGCCGTCCATCACCGGCATGTTGATGTCGGTCAGCACCGCCAGGTAAACGCCGTCCTGCCACAACGCCAAGGCCGCCTGGCCGTCCTCGGCGGCATCGACGGCAAAGCCCAGCTCCTCCAGCTGCTGCTGGATCAGTTCGCGGTTCACCGCGTTGTCCTCCACCAGCAGCACCCGTCCACGTGCGTTCACCGCTGGCACCGGGTTCGCCTGTGGCGCAGGCGCGGCGCCTTCGTCGGCCCCGATCGCCGCCAACAGCGCATCGCTGGCATAGCAGGTGACTTCGGTATAGCCGCCGCGCAGTTCGGGATTCAACGGACCCTGTGCGTAGGCCAGCACCGCATGACGATGGGCGGCAGCCAGCTGCCGTTCCTCCTCGCGGTCCCACGGGCGGTGATCGCCAATGACCAGCAGCACATCGCCAGCGGCTTCGGCCTGTGGATGATCCAGCGCGTTGACAGCCGCACCCCACTGCACCAACAGGCGCTCGAACTCGCCGCGCCATTCCGGTGACGACGACAGTACGGTGATCCGACGCCCACGCAGTGGCTGCGGCCGCGCCGTCGTCGTCGCCTGCGTGCGCACCGGCAGCCACAGGGTGAAACTGCTGCCCACGCCCACCGTGCTCTGCACCGACACCTGGCCGCCCATGGCGTGCGCCAACTGCTGGCACAGGGCCAGGCCCAGGCCACTTCCGCCGTAGCGGCGCGAGACGCTGGCATCGGCCTGCTGGAAAGGCTGGAACAACTGCTCGGCCTGTTCGGCGGTCATGCCGATGCCGGAATCGACCACCTGCACCCGGAGCTGCGATGCGCTGCCGTTGATCAGCAGCTCCGCACGCAGCAGGATACGGCCAGAAGCGGTGAACTTCACCGCGTTGCTGACCAGGTTGTTGAGTATCTGGCGCAGCCGGTGCACATCGCCGATGCAGTCCTGGCCGGCCGGTGCTTCAACCGCGAAGTACAGGCGCACACCCTTGCGCAGCGCATCGGGTGCGTACAGCAGGGCCACGCTCTCGATCAGCGGCCGCAGCGGGAACGGGGCCAGCTCGACATCCAGCTGCCCGGCCTCGATCTTGGAGAAATCCAGCACGTCGCTGATGATCCGCATCAGCGCGTCTGCGGAGAACCGGATGCGGTCCAGTCGCTCGCGCTGGCTCGGCTGCAGCGGCGACCGGCCGAGCAGCTCCAGATGGCCCAGCACGCCGTTGAGCGGGGTGCGGATCTCGTGGCTCATGGTGGCCACGAAGGCCGACTTGGCCCGGGTGGCGGCTTCGGCGGACTGCCGCGCGGTCTCGGAGTCCTCGCGCGCGCGGCGCAGGTTTTCTTCCAGCTCGACCTGCGCGGTGACATCGCGCAGTGCACACACCCACACCGCCTGGTCGTGGTACCTGGCCAGCGCCAGGCTGATCTGCAGCTGGGTGGCATTGCCTTCTTCGGCCGACCAATGAAGGTCCAATGATTCGTCACCCTGCACGCCCCGCCCGGCTTCGGCCAGGCGCGCGTACAACGGCGGCACTTCATCTTCCTCGGCATCATCCTCCTCAACGGCCCGCACCAGTTGCCGCGCGGTTTCGTTCTCAAGCAGTGGGCGGCCATTGTCGCGGGCAAGCAGCGCCAGCCCAATCGGTGCAGTACCGATGATGGCGCGGCTGAGGGCCTCGCTTTCGTAGACACGCGACGCATCGGCCAGCGCCGGCGCAAACACCCGCCGGTCGATGCGGCGCAGCAACCACCACAGCAGGACGATGATCAACAGCGCGCTGATCCAGCGTACCAGCAGATAGTTGCCCTGCGCCTGCCAGATGTCGGACCAGTCATAGACGTGGCTGAGCGTCCAGTCCACGCCGGGCAGCGCGCAGGCCAGGATGAAACGGCCGTTCCCGTAGTGGCGCACTGGCTTGGTGCCCAGCCCGCTGGCGACGGCAGCCAGTGCCAGCGCCTGCTCGTCAGCGGTGAGCCCACCACTGCTGAGCACCACGCGATGATCGCCGGTGGCCACCAGGTAGCGGCCCTCCTCGCGCGCTTCCAGGCGTGCACGGATGGTATCGATGGACTCGAACACGACCCGCCTGAAGTACGGCGTGGTGCCTTCGGCCATGGTCACGGTTCCCACCAGGGATGCCTGGCCATTGAACGGATTGACGGCGAAATGCGAGCGCAGGCGTCCTTCACGCGACGCCGAGCGGATCGGGCCGGGGCGCGCTGCCAACCGCCGTACATCGGGCTCGTCGCGCAACAGCCGTGCGAAGGCCTGTTGCCGCGTCGCAACCCCAAGCGTCTGCAGCAGCTGCGCCTCATCACGCACGTTGGACACGGCCAGCAACCGCCCCTGTGGCTCGTAGGCGTAGACCATCACCGCGCCGGGAGCCTCCTGCGAGGTGATCGAATCGGCGGTGTAGGCCGAATAGATCTCGATCATGCCCAGATAGGCGCTGAGCTCATCCGCCGGCAGCGGATTGTCGCGTAGGCCGAGCACCAGCCACGGCACCGCCGTGCGGCCTTCGGCGCGCACCAGGAGCTTCTGGTCCTGCGCCTGGAAGCGCTCGGCCAACGGTCCGCCGGCGTGCTGCAGGACCGCCCGCTGGTCGCGCCAGAGCACGTCGTTGCCGTTGACCACCGTGGCATACGCGCGGTCACGCTGGAACAGGAAGTAGTCCATCGCAGCCCGCGCTTCCATGAACGACTGCCGTTCACGGCCATGGAACTCTTCCACGTCGGCGATGGAGCTGACGATGGCCGCCAGCAACACCAGCACGGTGATCAGGGCGCCGCCGCCGATGAGGAGGCGCTTGCGCAGGCGGCGCAGGTCGTCCAGGCGCGCTGCGGCAGCCGAGCTTCCTGCGGTGGGCGCGGTTCCGGAACCTGCCATGACATTGATCCTGACGTGGGTGCCCATGCAATTTATCCGATTGCGACATTCACTGGCGGTTCTGGCTCGCTTTGAACCAGAGCCTGATACAGCGATTCGCTGGCATAGCAGGACACCACCTGCCCCTCCCCTTGCCACTGCGGACGCAGCGGGCCTTCACGGCAGACCCGGACCCACGCACGGCCGGAGCGCTGCACGCCCTCCCACTCGCTTGGAGCAGGCTCAAACATCACCACCACCGCCCCATCGGGAATATCCAGCCACGGCGCCGTCGCCAGCAGCTGCGGAGTGACGACCTGGGCTCCCCAACCGCGGATGCGCCGTTCAAGTTCCGCGCGCCACGGGCCGGCCGCAGCCAGCAGGCCCACCACCCGGCCCGCCAGGGGCACCGCCGCCGCCTGTGTGACCGAGGTCGCCAGCGGGGTTTCGAACACGAAACGGCTGCCGACCCCGGGGGTGCTTTCCACCCATATGCGGCCGCCCATGCGCTCGCAGAGCTGCTGGCACAGTGCCAACCCCAGGCCCGAACCACCAAACCGCGACAGGATGGTGGTGTCGGCCTGCACGAACGGCTTGAACAGCCGATCGCACTCCGCCTGGCTCAGGCCGATGCCGGAGTCGGTCGCCTCGAAGCGCAGCCACGCCAGCGCGTCCTCGCGACGGCAGGTTACGCCCAGCTGCACGCGCCCGGACGCAGTGAACTTCAACGCGTTGCTGGCCAGGTTGCGCAACACCCGCTCGATCGCCGCCATCGGCGCCACCGCGCCTTCCGGCACGTTGGCACCCACCACGCAATCGAGCTGCAGGCCCTTGGCATTGGCCATCGGTGCGAACAGCAGCGCCACCCGTTCAAGCATCGCCGCAGGCGAGAAGCGTTCGGGCGTCAGTGTCCACTGGCCGGACTCGATGCGCGACAGGTCCAGCACGTCGGTGATGATGTCCATGAGTGAATCGGCGGACTGGCGCAGGCGCAGCACCCGTTCCATCGACTCTGCGGGCAGGGGCGCGCGCGCCAGCAGTTCCAGGTGGCCGATGATACCGTGCAGCGGCGTGCGGATCTCATGGCTCATCGCCGCCACGAAATGCGATTTGGCGCGGCTGCACGATTCTGCGGCAGCGGTCAGTTCCTGCTCGGCCAGCAGGGCGCGCATGTCGTCGCTGATGTCTTCCACCATCAGCAGCACGCCTCCCGGCCACGCGTGCCCGCCGCAGTGGACGTGAGTACGGTGGAACAGTCGCTGCTGCGGATCGCTGGCCAGCGGCAGCTCGCCGCCGAGGATGACCGGGCCATCGGCCAGATCAGCCTGTTCGACCGCGGCGCGCAGCTGTGGAATCAAGCGGCCACCGCTGGCGCGGTCCATCCGCTGCAGGGGACTGTTGAGGTCCTGTACCTCACCACTGCGGGCATCCAGCAGCGCAACCCCGACTGGAACATAGTCCAGCAGCAGGCGCAGGCGCTGGTCGCGCGCGTAGATCGCCTTGACCTGGCGCAGCGCCGGCATGTACATGCGCTTGTGCAGCCACAGCAGGAAGATCCACAGCACGGCCAGCGCGGCGATCAGCGAGGCGCCGCCCGACAGCAGCATCGGCGCTATGCCGCGCAGGATGTCGCGCCAGCGGTAGGTTTCCACCAGCGTCCAGGGCGTGCCATTCACCGCCAGCGCCAGGGTGAAGCGCCCGTTGTGGAAGCGTGCGCGGGTGGCATTGCCGAGCAGAACCCAGTCGGCGTCGGCGCCGCTGACATCACGTGCATCCTCGTGGCTGGAGAGCACGCGCAGGCCGTCACGGTCCAGCAACATCAGGTGGCCCTGGCTGTTGCGGCGAAGCAGGTCCTGCAAGCGGGCCAAGGGCTCGTACGCGACGAACGTGGCAATGGGGGCGTCGCCGGCACTGGCCTGGAACACTGACACCAGCGAGGCTTGGCCGGTGATCGGATGGCGGCCGAAGGTGCGCTGCGGTGCGTCGCTGCGTGCCAGGCTCTCCAGCAGCGGCACCTGGTCATGCAGCGAGGCGGGGGCCAGCAGCTGCGCAGGAGCCCGCAGGTGCTCGAAGATCTCCTCGCGCGAGCGCATGCCCAGCGCGTCCGCCAGGCTGCGCTCGGTCAGGCCGTTGTCCAGCGACAGGTACTGTCCGCTGGGGTCGAAGAAGTACGAAGCCCCCACCGGCTCGCCTTCATCGGAGGTGCGGGTCAGGCGCTGGATCAACGAGACGGCGGCACTCAGCTGCAGGTAACGCTTCAGCTCCTGCGGCTGCCACTGCAGTGTCTGCAGGCCCAGCGCCATCTGCGGCCGGCTGCTGTCGTCGGCCACCACCAGCAGCCGCTGGCCGCCCTGCAGATACGCCTGGTACATCGCATCGGAACTGGCCTGGCCCAATCGCGCGTCGTGGCCCCAGGCGTACTCGGCCATGTTGGCCAGGCGGGCGTAGCTGGCATCCTGCCGCGCCAGCTGGATCTGCAATGCATTGTGAGCACGGCGGAAATCGGCGATGCGACGGGCCTCGTAGGCGTTCACCTGGACCACGATGAGGGTGATCAGCACGCTGATCGAGAGCAGGCTGAGTACCGCCCCGCACGCCAGCATCAGCCGACGTGGGTAGCGTCGCAGTGCCTGCAGCTCGCCGCCATCAGCCGGCCCCGCACCTGCACGGGCGTGCAGGCGGTACGGGGACGCTGCGACGGTGGTAGGGGACGACGGCATGGCAGGAGGCGGCGTTGGAGGCTCGCAGACAGATCGGGGACGCTCAGCATGCAGTCGCGCCCCCCCTATCGATGTAGGACGATGTCCAAATTCGACGCTTGATGTGTCGTATTCCGCCCAAATCTTCACACCCCTCACAATTCGTACTTGTCCGGTTTCTGCCCGTCCCACCCGCCGCGACCCTGTCCGTCCCGAACCCCAGGACACGGAGAGACCGCGATGTGGGCACGACGCATGGGCGAACGCTGGTGGCTGCTGCGGCTGCTCAGCCGGCATGCACTCGATCAGGCCAGCCTGCGCCTGGGCGGCTTCGCCGCGCGCCTGCTGTCACCGTCGCAACAACGGCGCGTCGCCTGTCGCATTTCTGCTGCGCTGGGGCCCAGCCTGCAGCCCCGTCGCTACCAGAGCGCCTGTAGCGCCCTGCAACGGCTCGGCCTGCCCGCCGGCACGGCGAGCAGGCTGGGCAGCATCGTGCTGGCGCACGCGTGGCTGCGACGAATGCGCCTGCGCCACCTGCGCACACTCCCCTTCCACGCGGTGAAGCGGCATGCGCGCCTGATCGCCTGGAAGGACCCTCAGGCACTTTGGGCGTCCGGCGCGGGCCGGCGCCGTGTCGTCTGCCTGCTGCCCACCGGTGATGTGGAGCTGGCCATCGCAGCGGTACTGGATCGACCCGGTGCGCCTGCGCACTATTTCATCCGCAGCCCGCACGCTCCAGGGTCGGCCGAGCATCGAATCCTGGCGGCACTGCAGGGCCAGGGCCATCGCCTGGACATCGGATCATCGTCCATGCCCGGCCAGGGCTGGCGGCAGCTGCAACGTGGCGCCACGATCATCGCGCTGCTGGATCCGCTGCTGATGGTACGTTCCGCGCTGCCGGGCCATCGTCACACCGCACCGTTGCGGCTTGCGCGACTGGCGCGTGTGCCGGTGCTGCTTGCCGGGCATCGCAACGATGACGACGGCGCCGGCACCCTGCACGTGCTGGGTGAGTTCCGGCTGGATGGGAGCGCTGCGCAGTCGGACGCGCTGTACAGCACAGTGCAGGCATTTCTCGCAGCATCACCACTGGACTGGATGGCGCCGGGGTAAACCCGAAGGCCGCAGCGGGCGCGTCCCGCTGCGGCGGTTGGCTCAGGCTACGATGAGCGCGACGTTGATGTTGTTGCGGGTGGCATGCGAGTACGGGCATACCACGTGGGCCTTGCTGACCAGATCGCGTGCCTGCTCGCTGTCGACGCCCGGCAGCGAGATGGTCAGCGCGACGTCGATGGCGAAGCCGGTGCTGACCGGGCCGATGCCAACGCGACCGGTAACCGAAGCATTGTCGGGGATGCTCACGCCCTCGTGGCCAGCGACATGGCGCAGCGCGCCGAGGAAACACGCCGAGTAACCTGCGGCGAACAACTGCTCCGGGTTGGTGCCCGTCCCGCCAGTCCCACCCAGTTCTGCCGGCGTGGACAGCGCGATATCGAGCATCCTGTCCGATGAGGTGGCGTGGCCCTCGCGACCACCGACGGCGGTGGCCTGGGCGGTGTACAGGATCTGTTCAATGCTCATGGAGTGCTCCTTTGCGTGGTTGCGCGACCGCAGACGCGGCCGGAAACCGCATCGTGGAAGCAGGATCGAGCACGTTCCATCGGACAGGGACGATAGCCGCCACCCTGCAGCGACGAATCAGGCGCGCAGCAGCACGTACGCAGCAAGCACCGCCAGGTGCCCGACGTAGTAGAGATAGAACGCCCACCGCCAGCGCGGCAGTGGCCATGTCACCCGCGCGGCCAGCAGCACCACCGGTACGGCCAGCAATGCCCAGCCGTTGTGGTTCGCCCAGCACACCGCTGCGAGCCCGACCAGCAGCAGCCACCACGCGCGATGCCGGAACGCGATCCATCCCAGCAGCACGCAGCCGACACCCGCCCACTGGTAATCCACAAACATCGGCAGCACGCCGGCAGCCAGCAACAGCAGAACGGGCCGATGGTTCGCCAGCGCATGAATGGCCACCGCAGCCAGGGCAAAGGTCAGCAGGATGTTGAGCGGCAGCCAGGAACCAAACGCGAATGCGTGCAATGGCTGCGCGATCAGCCCCCACAACGCGAGCCGGCGTATCGATTTGCGCAGGTCGGCCCCGGGCTGGGCCAGGTTGCAGGCCATCACCAGCGCGAACAGCGGGAAGGCAATGCGCCCCAGTTCGCTGACCACCGGTACGTAGCCGCCAAAGACCACCTTGGCCACGTGATCACCGGTCATGGCCAGCAGTGCGATCCACTTCAGCAGCTCGCGCGCGCCGCTGCAGAGGGTGAAGTTGAAGGTTGACGTCCCGGTCGTGGTCGCTTGCATCGCGGAAGCTTATGCGCATCGGCCAACCCATTTCCAGCGCCGCGCAGGAGCCCGTCGCTGCAGCCCGCAGGTGGCGGCGCTATGCTGGCCGCCCCAGCTTGTGAGACACCTGCCATGCGTACCCTGTACCCCGCCATCGAACCCTACCGCGAGTTCACCCTGCCGGTGAGCGATCTGCACACGCTGCATGTCGAAGAGTGCGGCACACCGGACGGCATTCCGGTGGTGTACCTGCACGGCGGCCCAGGCGCGGGCATTTCACCCACCCATCGCCGTTTCTTCGATCCGGCACGCTACCGCATTGTGTTGATCGACCAGCGTGGCAGCGGCCGCTCCACACCGTTCGGCGAGCTGCGCGACAACACCACGCAGGACCTGGTGGCCGACATCGAGAAGGTGCGTGAGCACCTGGGCATCGAGCGTTGGCTGGTCTATGGCGGCTCCTGGGGGTCGACCCTGTCACTGGCCTACGCACAGGCGCATCCCGAGCGCGCCACCGGCCTGATCGTGCGCGGCGTATTCCTCGGCCGCGAAATGGAAAACCGCTGGTTCGCCGAAGCCAACGGCGGTGCGCGCTGGATCTTCCCGGAGCGCTGGGACCGCTATGAGGCCTACATTCCGGAAGCCGAGCGCGGCGACATGATCGCAGCCTACTGGAGCCGCATGGACAGCCCGGATGTGGCGACCCGGATCGAAGCCGCGCAGGCCTGGCTGGGCTGGGAGGACAACGCGGCCACCCTGCAGCACGACGTGGATGCGCAATCCACCGACGACCCGCTGGACACATTGGCAAAGGCCCGCATTGAAGCGCATTACTTCCGCAACAGCATCTTCCTGGAGCCGGACCAGCTGCTGCGCGATATCGATCGCATCCGCCACCTGCCCTGCGTGATCGTGCAGGGGCGCTACGACATCATCTGCCCGCCGCGCAGTGCGTGGGATCTGGCCAAGGCCTGGCCGGAAGCCCGGCTGGAGATGGTGACCTCCGGCCACAGCGCGAACGAGCCGGCCACGGTGGATGCGCTGGTGCGGGCCACGGACGCCTTTGCCGACCGCTTCTGAAGCAGACGGGAGTGCCGGTCGATGGCCGGCATCCCACCGTTCGAGGGTAGCTTCGACTCCGCGCAATCGCTGCTGCGCGGCCAGGTGAATGGCGACCCACCGGCAACGGTCCACGGCCCCATTCTTCGCAGCCCGCTTACAGCTCCGCGCAGAAGATCCGGCGGTGACCACCGCACCGGTGGTTCGCCCTTTCCCCAGGAGCACGCCATGACCGGTTATCGCTGCCTTCCCATCGCTCTCTCGCTATCTGCGGGCCTGCTGCTGGGCGCCTGTTCCAATCCCCAGGAGGCCAGCAAGGCCACCGCCGCCGAGGACGTGACAGAAGTAAGGCTCATCCCTGCCTACGAATCGCTGGACAAGGACAAGGACGGCATCGTCACCCTGGCGGAAGTCGATGCGGTAGCACCGGACTGGGCCGAACGGCTGCATGCCTGCGATACCGACCGTGACAAGACGTTGACCCGTGGCGAGTACGACGTGTGCAAGCAGACCAGCGCTTCGCATTGATCCATCACTGAACCCTCGATTGGCGCTGTGCATGCCCGGCTATACCAAGGTATAGCCGGGCTAACCCACGAGTCTCTAGGCCTGTCCCATTCAGGGGCGGACAATAGCACCAATGGCCAGGGCAACCCTGGCTGCCAACTTTCCCTCATGGAGACGCAGATGGACCCCGACCCTGCCGGGTGCGCCGCACCCCGGATCACCGCCTGTTGCCTGTTCCTGGCGCCTGCCCGCCGGTCCCTGCCTGCCTGAGTGACGGGGGACCGCCAGGCGCCGCCTGCCTGGAGATCGCCCCCATGTCCTACAAGATCCTCTACATCACCCTGCGCCGCCTGATCGGCGAGCGCGATGTTGCCGCCCTGCGCAGCCAGCTGCTGCAATACGGCCCGGTCATGTTTGCCCGTTCGCTGTCGCTCGGTTCGCCGCGCGTGGTGGCCGACGCCTTGTCGCTGCTGCCGATCAGCGAGCGCATCACTGTGCTGCGTCATCTGCCCTATCCCCTGCGCGATGCGATGAAGCCGCTGTGCATCGGTGGCAGCCAGCGGCTGCACATGCAGCCATGGTCACCGGCGGTGCTGGCGATGCGCCACGCCTGATCTGTGTCACCCATTCCGTTCGTGTTCCGGCTGCGGCCGGCTCTGACATTCGAGGAGCGTCCCATGAGCCTGCTCAACGCCTGGTTCAACGCCTTCCTGCGCAGCCGCCGCGCAGGCAACCTGTTCCGCCGCCGTGCGATGCCCGAAGCCGGGTTCGGCCCGGGCAGCACCGAAGCGGCGCCATTCGCGCTCACCACCGGCCTGGTTACCCTCGCCCAGCAGAATGAAACCCAGCTCCTGGCCACGCTGGGCTCGCATGCCGATGGTCTCAGCCCGCACGAGGCCGGGGAGCGCCTGGCCACGCTCGGGCCCAACGAGGTGGATCACGAGAAGCCGCTGCCGTGGTGGCGGCACCTGTGGCAGTGCTACCGCAATCCGTTCAACCTGCTGCTGACCGTGCTGGCGGCGGTATCCTGGCTGACCGAGGACATCAAGGCGACGATCGTCATCGGTGCGATGGTGCTGCTGTCCACGCTGATCCGCTTCGTGCAGGAGGGTCGTTCGAACCGAGCGGCCGAGCGGCTGAAGGCACTGGTCGGCAACACTGCGCGCGTGCTGCGCCGCAATCCCGGCACCGAGGCTGCGGATGTGGCAGACCAGTACTTCGGCGCGCGCCTGCACAGCCGTCGCCCTGCACGCCTGCTGGACCTGCCGATCCGTGAACTGGTGCCCGGCGACCACATCGTGCTGTCGGCAGGCGACATGATTCCGGCCGATTGCCGCGTGCTGAACGCCAAGGACCTGTTCGTGGCGCAGGCGGCGATGACCGGCGAGTCGCTGCCGGTGGAGAAATTCGCGCACCCGGGCGATGGCCTGGCCGGCCTGCTGGAACAGCACAACCTGCTGTTCATGGGTACCAACGTGGTGTCCGGTACGGCCACCGCCATTGTGCTGGCCACCGGTAACCGCACCTACTTCGGCACCCTGGCCCAGCGCAGCACCGCCACCGACCGTGCGCCCACCGCATTCCAGGCCGGCGTCAACAGTGTCAGCTGGCTGCTGATCCGCTTCGCGCTGGTGATGGTGCCGTTCGTGCTGCTGATCAACGGCTGGACAAAGGGCGACTGGACCGAGGCGTTCCTGTTCGCGCTGTCGGTGGCGGTGGGCCTGACGCCGGAAATGCTGCCGATGATCGTCACTTCCACCCTGGCCAAGGGCGCGGTGCTGCTGTCGCGGCGCAAGGTGATCGTCAAGCGCCTGGACGCCATCCAGAACTTCGGCGCGATGGAAGTGCTGTGCACCGACAAGACCGGCACGCTCACCCAGGACAGGATCGCGCTGGAGCGCCACACCGATGTGTTCGGCCACGATTCGGAAGACGTACTGAAGTTCGCTTACCTCAACAGCCACTTCCAGACCGGGCTGATCAACCTGCTGGACCGTGCGGTACTGGAGCACGTGGAGCTGCAGAGTTCGCTGCGGCTGTCGCAGGACTACCACAAGGTGGATGAGATCCCGTTCGACTTCGAGCGCCGCCGCATGTCGGTGGTGGTCTCCGAGCGCGAGGACCACCACGAGCTGATCTGCAAGGGGGCGGTAGAAGAGATGCTGGCAGTCTGCAGCACCGTGCGTGAGAACGGCCAGGACATGCCGCTGGACGAGCGTCGCCTGGCGCGGGTGAGGCAGACCACCGAGGAACTGAACGAACAGGGCCTGCGCGTGGTTGCGGTAGCGATGAAGGAGACCGCGGCCAGCCAGACCACCTATTCGCAGGCCGACGAATGTAGCCTGACCCTGATCGGCTACGTGGCGTTCCTCGACCCGCCGAAGGAATGGGCCGCGCAGGCGCTGCAGGCGCTTGCCGCGCATGGCGTGGAGGTCAAGGTCTTCACCGGCGACAACGAACTGGTGACCGCGCGTGTCTGCGCGCAGGTGGGGCTGGACGCCGACACCATCCTGACCGGGCCGCAGATCGAGCGCATGGACGACGGCGCGCTGTCGCGGGCGCTGCACCACCATCGCGTGTTCGCCCGGCTGACGCCGCTGCACAAGGAGCGCCTGGTGCGCGAGCTGCGTGCTCAGGGCAAGGTGGTCGGCTTCCTCGGCGACGGCATCAATGATGCACCGGCGCTGCGCGCAGCCGATATCGGCATCAGCGTGGACAGCGCGGTGGACATCGCCAAGGAGGCTGCCGACATCATCCTGCTGGAAAAGAACCTGATGGTGCTGGAGGAAGGCGTCATCCAGGGCCGGCGCACGTTCAACAACATGCTGAAGTACATCCGCATGACCGCCAGCTCCAACTTCGGCAATGTGTTCTCGGTGCTGGTGGCCTCGGCCTTCCTGCCGTTCCTGCCGATGCTGCCGCTGCAGCTGCTGGTGCAGAACCTGCTGTACGACATCTCGCAGATCGCCATTCCGTTCGACAACGTGGACGAGGAGCTGGTGCGCAAGCCGCTGAAGTGGAACCCGGCGGACATCGGCCGCTTCATGGTGTTCTTCGGGCCGATCAGCTCGATCTTCGACCTGACCTGCTTCGCGTTGATGTGGTACGTGTTCGATGCACGCACGTCGGCCGACCAGGGCCTGTTCCAGTCCGGCTGGTTCGTGGTCGGCCTGCTGACCCAGACCCTGATCGTGCACATGATCCGCACGCCGAAGGTGCCGTTCCTGCAGAGCATCGCCGCGCCGCCACTGCTGCTGATGACCGGCCTGATCATGGCCATTGGCGTGGCCCTGCCGATGAGCCCGCTGGCCGGCTACTTCAAGCTGCAGGCGCTGCCGGCCGGCTACTGGCCGTTCCTGGTGGCGATCCTGTTCGGCTACGCGGTGCTGACCACTGCGCTGAAGCGGTTCTACATCCGTCGTTACGGCTGGCAGTAAGCGCCCGCCGCTTTGTCCAGGGAGAAACACAATGGACATCAATCCGAACCTGCCGGCGTTCGACGCCGGTGCCACGCTCAGCTCGCTGATCAGCCTGTCAGTGGCGTTCGTGCTGGGCACGGTCATCGGCCTGGAACGCCAGCTGCGGCAACGCACCGCGGGCCTGCGTACCAACACGCTGGTGGCGGTGGGAGCGGCGGTGTTCGTCGATCTGGCAGTGCGCTTCCATGACCTGTACGGCGGTCCACCGTCACCGCTGCATGTGGTGGCCTATGTGATCTCCGGCGTCGGCTTCCTTGGTGCCGGCGCGATCATGAAGGACGGCGCGCAGGTGTCCGGCCTGAACACCGCCGCCACCCTGTGGGGATCGGCGGCGGTGGGAGCATGTGCCGGTATCAAGCTGCTGCCCGAAGCAGTGCTCGCCGCGGTGTTCGTGCTGGCCGCCAACACCCTGCTGCGGCCGGTGGTGAACCGCATCCAGCGGCAGCCGCTGCCGGAAGCGTTCAGCGAGGCAACCTATGCGATCAACGTGGTCTGCCAGCGCGAGCAGCAGGCCGAGGTACTGGACCAGCTGTTGCTGCTGCTTGAGCAGGCGCAGTACCCGGTGCGCGCGGTGGACCAGCGCCCGTTCGGCGAGCGCGACGTGGAAATCGAAGCGGTGCTGTATGCCACCACGGTGGATGCCGGCGAACTGGATGCGGTACTGGCGACGCTGGCGACCACGCCCGGCGTGCTGCAGGGGTTCTGGAACGCCAGCCTGGAGGAGTAGTGCCGGCCGCTGGCCGGCAACCTCATGATCTCCGGACGCCCCGTGCATCGCCTCGGCATGCCCACCGCTGGGGGTAGTGCCGGCCGCTGGCCGGCAACCCCGTGATCTCCGGAAGCACCGTGCAGATGCCGGCCAGCGGCCGGCACTACCAGGCATCGCTTTGACCGGTGCCGACCAAGGCCGGCATCCACCGATGGCGGCTTTGCTATCCTTTCACCCCACGCCAGGGAGCCGTCCCGATGCCATCGCTGTCGCCCCGCCGCCCACTGGTGCTGCTGGCCCTGATCGTCGTGATGGCGGCGATCTTCCTGATCGACACCGTCACCGATTACGCGGTTGCCGCCGCCTGCTTCTACGCGGCGGTCATCCTGGCCGCATCGCGCGTGCTGGGCGCACGCGGGTTGATCACGCTTGCCCTGGCCTGCATCGCGCTGACCGGGCTGAGCTTCTTCCTGACCCGCTTCGGCACCTACC
Source organism: Stenotrophomonas sp. Pemsol (assembly GCF_003586545.1). NCBI lineage: Bacteria > Pseudomonadati > Pseudomonadota > Gammaproteobacteria > Lysobacterales > Lysobacteraceae > Stenotrophomonas > Stenotrophomonas sp. Pemsol. The sequence continues at coordinate 1,966,226 of NZ_CP025780.1, forward strand.
GCATCGGCCTGGTCAATTCGGTCATCGGCATGCTGGTGATCGGCATCACCACCTACCTCGCGCTGAATATGGAAGCGGCCAAGGCCGCCGTGCAGGAAGCACAGGGCCGCCTGCTGCGGGTAGCGCGCGCCTCCACCGTGGGCGAGCTCACCACCTCCATCGCGCATGAAGTGAACCAGCCGCTGGCGGCCATCGCCAGCAGCGCCGAAGCCTGCCAGCGCTGGCTCGCGCAGGACCCACCGAACGTGGACAAGGCACGGCAGACCGTGGCCCGCATCCTGGCCGATGCGCATCGCGCCGGCGACGTGATCGCCCGCATCCGCGGCCTGACCCAGGGCGCGGCACCGCAGCGACGCGCCTTCGATCTGAACCAGGCGGTGGAGGAAATGCTGGCGCTGTCGCGCAGCGAGCTGGACCGGCATGGCGTGGCCGTGGCGCTGCTGCTGGACGCCGAACTGCCACCGGTGCAGGCCGACCGCGTGCAGGTGCAGCAGGTGATCGGCAACCTGATCCTCAATGCGGTGGACGCGATGGAGACCGTGCCCACCGCCGACCGGCGCTTGTCCCTGCTGACCCGGCGCGACGGCCAGCGGGTCAGCCTCAGCGTCCGTGATCGCGGTGTCGGCCTGCCCGCCGATCATCCCGAACGCGTCTTCGATGCCTTCTGGACCACCAAGTCGCACGGTCTGGGGCTGGGTCTCAGCCTGAGCCGCTCGATGATCGAAGCCAACGACGGCCAGATCCGTGCCGAACGACCGGCAGGCGGCGGTGCCTGCTTTGTGTTCGACCTGCCCATTGCCACGGACGCCCACCATGCGTAAGCCCACTGCCGCCAACCCCGATCGGGCACCCATCGTCTATGTGGTCGACGACGATCCGTCGGTGCGCGCGGCACTGGAAGACCTGCTGGCCTCGATGGGCCTGCAGGTGCGGGCCTTCGCCTCCACCCAGGCCTTCCTCGAACACGCGCTGGAAGACGCACCGGCATGTCTCGTGCTGGACGTGCGCATGCCCGGCCAGAGCGGTCTTGAATTCCATCGCACGATGGGCAGCCACGGCCTGCAGCTGCCAGTGGTGTTCATCACCGGCCACGGCGACATCGCGATGGGCGTCAACGCGATCAAGGACGGCGCCATCGAATTCCTCACCAAGCCCTTCCGTGACCAGGAACTGCTTGACGCCATCCACAAGGGCATCGAGATCGACCGCCAGCGCCGCCGTGAGGGCGAGGCACTCGGCGCGCTGCAGCTGCGCTGGGACACCCTCAATGCCGGCGAGCGCGAGGTGGTCGATGGCGTGGTGCGCGGCCGCCTCAACAAGCAGATCGCCGGCGACCTGGGCGTCAGCGAGATCACGGTGAAGGTGCGCCGTGCGCAGGTGATGCGCAAGATGGGCGCACGCACCCTGGTTGACCTGGTGCGCATGTACGACCGCCTGCAGGCGGGTACGCCATGAACGTCCACGTCGCGCTGCTGCGCGCGGTCAACGTCGGCGGCACCGGCAAGCTGCCGATGCGCGAACTGGTGGCGATGTGCGAGGACGCAGGCTTCGCCGATGTCCGCACCTACATCGCCAGCGGCAATGTGGTGTTCCGCGGCGGGTTTGATGAATCCACCGTACGGGAGGCCCTCGCCCAACGGCTGCAGGCGTACGCCGGCAAGCCGCTGGGCGTGCTGGTGCGCTCGGCCAACGAGATCGCCGGCGTGGTGGCACGCAACCCGTTTGCGCAGGCCGCCGGCAACCGTGTGGTCGCGCTGTTCCTCGACGGCAGCCTGCCTGCCGATCCGCTGGACGGCGTGACCGGCCGGCGCGATGAACAGCTCGCACTCGGCACGCGCGAGATCTTCATCCACTACGGTGCCGGCATGGCCGACTCGCGCTTGCGGGTGCCCTATGCCCAGCACGGCACCGCCCGCAATATGAACACAATCGGCAAGCTTGCAGTGATGGCCGCAGCGCTTACCTCGCCTGCCAGCAATCCGCGTGTTGGCCGGAGGCGGTAGCGTCGACCTTCAGGCACTGCGCCGCGCTCGCGCTCCGTGAAGGCTGAAGCAGTGGGCGGACCCAACGGATCACGCCCGCTGCAAGCGGCGCTTCAATCGCGTATCCAGCAGCCCCACGCCCAGCAGCACCAGGCTGGTCAGCCATCCGGCGGCCAGCAGATGCACGTGCGGTAGCATCAGCCCCAGCACAAGCAGCGCCACCGCGCCCAGCAGATGCGAGCGCGGCGCGTGCCCATAGACCACGCGCTTGTACAGGGCACTGCCCAGCAGATAGATCAGCGGGCCTGCCACCATCACGGTCACGTAAACCGGGGTGACGGCCCCCCCCGGATGGCCCATGACCAGATCATTGCCCACCGCCGTGGCGATGATGCCGGCGATCAGCAATGCATGCACGTAGTGGAAGTTGGCGCCCATCCGCCCGGGGTCTTCGGCGTGGGTGATGGCCTCTGTGGCATCGCGGCTGGAGATGCCGAAGTACAGCCACCACATGGCAATCGTGCCGGCGAAGGTGGCCAACACCGCTGAAACCACTTCCAGGCTCCAATGCTCGACGTCGCTGAGCACGCCCCCGGTTGCCAGCAACGTCTCGCCCAGTGCGACGATGACGAACAGCTGGCAGCGTTCGGCCAGGTGTCCGCCCTCGATGGTCCAGTCGCGGGTGTGCGAACGGCCCATGCCCGGGAACGCGAAGCCGAACATCGGCGAGATGTATTCGCAGGCCACCGCCACCGCCCACAATGCCAGGCGGAGGTTGCCCTCGGCCGCCGCGCCGGCCAGCCAGAAGCAGGCCGACACGCTGACCCAGGCCAGCATGCGGCGGAAGTTCGGTGCCAACGGATGGCTCCGGCCGACCTCCAGCAGCACGAACGCGGTGCGTCCGACCTGCATCGTGGCGTACGCCCCGGCGAAGATCCACGCACGATCGGCAAACGCCTCGGGAATGGACGAGGACATCAACAACGCCAGCAGCATGGTGGCGAACAGCAGGCCGCGGATGCGCGGCACCTCCGGGTCGAACCAGTTGCTGACCCAGCACGCGTACTGCCAGCCGAGCCAGACCGCGAACCACAGCACCAGCGTCTGCAGTACACCGGCCAGGTCCAGGTGGTGCAGCAGATGGTGGCTGAGCTGGGTGACCGCGAATACGTAGACCAGATCGAAGAACAGTTCTTCGTAGGTCACGCGGGCATGGTGGCCGTCGCGGTGGCGCAGCGCGGGCAAGCGCAGTCGGGTACGCATGGAACTCCTTCAGCGCGCCAGGCGCCAGTACAGGAAACCGGCCAGCAACGCCGGCGCGGCAAACACCAGCAACAGGATCGGCAACTCCTCGCGTACCGCGTAACCGGCCTTGCTGACCCCCACCCACATGTTGGCCACGGCCACCAGCAGCCAGGTAGCGATGAAGGCGATCAGCGCCGTGGGCAGCTGCGAGGTGCCCACGCTCCAGAGACGGCCAAACAGCAGGAACACGCCCAGCAGGAGCACGCCGCCGAGCATCACCATGAGCACATGCATGGTCCACCTCCTTGAGCCTGGGAACAGGCTAGCCCCGGCCGATTGTGCGCAACAGCCCGTGGAGATGGATTCACAGTCCAGAGCAAGCGAACAATCCCGGCATCGGCTGCGGCGAACCTTATGGCAGCCATGAGTTATTCGCGAAACGGGCCGTCCAGGGTACGTGCTAGCTTCATCCGACCCTATCCAGACCCCTCTCCGCCATGCGCCGTTGCCTGACGACCCTTGCCCTGACTGCCACACTTGCCTTTGATGCCACTGCCGCCGACACACCGCTGCCACAGCTGCAGGCCTACACCGTAGACCCATCCTGGCTGCAGCCGATGGCGCCGCTGCAGATCGCCGACCATACCTGGCAGATCGGCACTGAGGACCTGACCGCGCTACTGGTGCAGACCGCCGACGGCGCGGTGCTGCTCGACGGCGGCATGCCGCAGATGGCCAGCCACCTCATCAGCAACATGAAGGTGCGCGACGTGGCGCCGCAGGACCTGCGCTTGATCCTGCTCAGCCATGCGCATGCCGACCATGCGGGCCCGGTGGCAGAACTGAAGCGCCGTACCGGTGCGATGGTGGCAGCCAACGCCGAATCAGCGGTGCTGCTGGCGCGCGGCGGCAGCAACGACCTGCACTTTGGCGACAGCATCACCTTTCCGCCGGCCAGCACCGACCGCATCATCATGGATGGCGAAGTGGTCACGGTGGGTGGCATCGCGTTCACCGCACACTTCATGCCGGGGCACACCCCGGGCAGCACCGCCTGGACCTGGACCGATACCCGCGATGGCAAGCCGGTGCGCATCGCCTACGCCGACAGCCTGAGTGCGCCGGGCTACCAGCTGCAGGGCAACGCCCGCTATCCCCACCTGGTCGAGGACTACCGGCGCAGCTTCGCTACGGTGCGCGGCCTGCCCTGCGACCTGTTGCTGACCCCGCATCCGGGCGCCAGCAACTGGAACTATGCCGCGGGCAGCAAGGCCAGCGACAAGGCACTGAACTGCAAGGCCTACGCGGATGCGGCCGAGAAGAAGTTCGACGCACAGTTGGCCAAGGAAACGGCCGCAGCACGCTGATCCCGTAGAGCCGAGCCCATGCTCGGCTTGCCGGCCAAACACAGCCGAGCGTGGGCTCGGCTCTACACAGGATGCGTCGAAGAGTGCCGGTCAGAACGACCGGCACCCGCCGTCCATCAGCCACCCTGTCCGTGCTGGGCGAACGGCTCGGTGTTGCCGTCGGTGCGCACCAGCTCGACGGTATACGGCTGCACGTAGCCATCCGGCATTTCCATGCCCGGCGAACCGGCCGGCATGCCGGGCAGCACCAGCCCGCGCGCGGCCGGGCGTTCGGCCAGCAGGCGCTTGATGTCCTCGGCCGGAACGTGGCCCTCGACCACATACCCGCCGATCTCGGCGGTATGGCAGGACGCCTTGCCGACCGGCACGCCCAGGCGAACCTTGATCGGGTTCATGTCGTCGGTGTCATGCACCTCCACCTGGAAGCCGGCGGCCTCCAGGTGGTCGACCCAGATGCCACAGCAGCCGCAGCTGGCGGTCTTGTGCACGATGGCCACCGGCAAGGCCGGATCGACCTTGGCTGGGCTGGCCTGGATCGGTGCCACCGGTGCTGCGCTGGCGATCGGTGCGGCGGCGGATTCTTCAGCGGCACGTGCACAGGCGGTCGTGGCCAACACGGTACCCAGCAGCAGGCCGAGGGAGAGAGTACGGTTCATTGCGTGATTCCTTTGCAGAGGCGGGCAACGCGGCCCGTCGCCCGCGCATCGAAGGCACAGGCAGCGTCGAGAAAAGTCGAGCAGCTACGGCAGGCGCTTGAGGCCTGCAGGGAATCACGCGATAGGGGGCCGCAACGGGTCCGGCATCGGCGGCGGTGCGCGTTGCCGGGTACTGGCGGCTACCGGCGCCTCGCGCCACGGCGAGGCGGGCATACCGCTCGACATGGCCAGCATGCCAAGGCAGGCCGGCGGGCATTCACACTCACCACTCTGGCAGGCCGCCGGGGCCGCATCATCGCAGCAGCCGGCTGCCGCCATCGCGGCCGAGTGCGGTGCAGCGCAGTGATCCTGGTTGCCCGACCCGCCGTACGAAGACGAGGCAAGCGCGAGCGCCGGTGCATTCAGCACCAGGGCGACAAGCAGCATCCATCGCAGCAGCAGGCCAGGCAGGTTCACCCGCCGACGATAGCCGATGCGCGTGTCACGCAATCGCCGCCGCCATTGCACTCATCCGCACCGGAATCGACTTGGCAGCGGGCGTGCCGCTGATGCGGTCGTAGTAGTCCAGTGGCAACAACGGGTTCAGTTCCGGGTAGTAACCGGCCAGCGCGCCGCGCGGCATCGGGTAGTCCAGTACGGTCAGGCCCTCGACGCGCCGCGGCACGCCATCGCGGCTGATCGTCTCCAGGCTGACCAGCGCCTCCTTCTCCAGCCCGCGCGCCAGCCGGTCCTCGATGTTCATGAACAGCACCATGCGATCGTTGTACACGCCGCGATAGCGATCGTTGTAGCTGTAGATCGTGGTGTTGTACTGGTCGTGCGAGCGCACGGTGGCCAACCGCAACATGTCCGGATCGTGCACCGGATCGTCGACGTCCAGGCCGGGCATCACCAGGATGTTGGCCTTGCCATTGGGCGTGGGCCACACGCGGCGGCGCGGCGGAATGTCCAGATGGAAACCGTGCGGCTGCTGGATGCGCTCGTTGAAGCCGGTGTAGATCTCCGGGTACACGGCAGCGATCAGTTCGCGAATAGGTGCATAGTCGTGCATGCAGCGCGCCCAGTCGACCTTGCTGTGCGGCAGCGCAGCCATCGCCATGCGGCAGACGATCTCGACCTCGGGCAGCACCTCCGTGCTGACCGGTTCGAGCACGCCGCGCGAGGCGGTCACGTTCGACATCGCGTCTTCGATGGTGACGAACTGCTCGCCGGCCGGCGTGACGATGCGCTCCGAGCGCGCCACTACCGGCAGGATCAGCGCATCGCGGCCATGAACCAGATGACCTCGATTGAGCTTGGTGGCGATGCCCACGGTCAAGTCCAGCCCACGCATCGCTTCATACGCGCGAGGCGTATCGGGCACCGCATGGATGAAGTTGCCCCCCAGGCCGATGAACACCTTGGCGCTGCCGTCCAGCATCGCCTCGATGGACTCGACCACATGGTGGCCATGCTCACGCGGCGGATCGAAGCCGAACACCTGCTGCACGCGGTCCAGGTAGGCCGGCTTGGGCTTCTCGTCGATGCCGACGGTGCGGTCGCCCTGCACATTGGAATGACCACGGATCGGCCCTATGCCAGCACCGGGCTTGCCGAAGTTGCCACGCAGCATCAGCAGGTTGGCGACCTGCTGCAGCAGGCGCGAGCCGTACTGATGCTGGGTCAGGCCCATGCCGTAGCAGATCACGGTGGCCTTGGAGCGGATGTAGATCTCCGCACAGCGGTGTATCTGCGCCTGCGAGATGCCGGATACCTGCACGATCTGGTCCCAGTCCTGCGCCAACACATCCTCGCGCAGCGCCTCCAGGCCCACTGTGTGTTCTGACAGGAAATCATGGTCGAGCACGCGCTCGCCCTGCGCCTCGCGCTCGAACATCACCTTCATCATGCCCTTGATCAGGGCCAGGTCGCCGCCGATGCGGATGTGCACGAACTCGCTGGTGATCTCGGTCGAACCGAACGTGGCCATCTGCACCACGTCCTGCGGCTCGGCAAAGCGGATCAGCGCGCGCTCGGGCATCGGATTGACCGCCACAATCGGGATGCCGCGTTTGCGCGCATCGACCAGGTTGCTCATCATCCGCGGTGAATTGGTGCCGGTGTTCTGGCCGATCACGAAGATCGCCTCGGCGTGCCCGAAATCCTGCAGCACGATGGTGCCCTTGCCCACCCCGATGGCCGGCGGCAGGCCGCGGCTGGTCGGCTCGTGGCACATGTTCGAGCAGTCCGGGAAGTTGTTGGTACCAAACTCGCGCACGAAGATCGAATACAGGAACGCCGCTTCGTTGGGCGTGCGCCCGGAGGTGTAGAACTCGGCCTGGTGTGGGCTGTCCAGCGCCTGCAGGTGGCGACCGATCAGTGCAAAGGCATCGTCCCAGCTGCACGGCACGTAGTGGTCGGTGGCTGCGTCGTAGCGCATCGGCTCGGTCAGCCGGCCCTGCATCTCCAACCAGTAGTCGGTCTGCGCCATCAGCTCCGTGACGGTGTGGCGGGCGAACAACTCGCGGCCGGCCCGGAACTCCGTAGCCTCCCAGGCCAGTGCCTTCGCGCCGTTCTCGCAGAACTCCAGCTTCCTGCGTTCGTCGGCATCGGGGAACGCGCAGCTGGGGCACTTGAAGCCACCGGGCTGGTTCATCGCCAGCAGCGCCTTCGACCCCTTGCCGATCACACTCTGCTGCAGCAGCACCTTGGCGGTGGCACCGGCGGCACCCCAGCCGCCGGCCGGCTGGTTGTAGGGCTTGTAACGCGGCGGTTTCTGCTCGGACATGTTAGGGAACCTTACGGAAGGAACGCAGCAACAATCGGCACAACGCGGTCCGGCGGCGCAGTCAATGGCACGACCAGCCGCACAGTCAAGCACGGCCTGCGCGGCTTCGCCAGAGGGTACAGGCGGTTTTCAGCACAACCTGCCATGGCAACGGTTACAGCCGCGTCTGCGCGCGACCACTGCGCTATCCTCGAAACCGCAGGCGGTGGCCCGCCCGCGTTTCTCCCTTGTCCGGACGCGCTGCATGCCTGATTCGATCCCGCCGCACACCCCACCTGCCGGCACCGCCCAACGCCCGCTGCAGCGCTGGCGCAACGAGGGGCAACAGCAGCAGGTCGATGTGGTGGCCGAAGAAGTGCCGGTGGCGCTGCGCTACAACGGCACCGCCTTTGCGGTGATGATGGCCACACCGTGCGACCTGGAAGACTTCGCGCTCGGCTTCTCGCTCAGCGAAGGCCTGATCGACACCCCCTCGCAGCTGCTGTCGATCGAGATCCGCCCGCAGCTGGAAGGCATCGAGTTACAGATGACCGTGGCTGAGGAGGCACCCGGTGCCGACCTGGACCCGTCCAATGGACGCCTGCTGCCCGGTCGTGGTGGCTGTGGCCTGTGCGGCACGCGCCAGCTGGAAGAAGTGCTGCGCCCACTGCCGCAGATCCGCGAGCGACGCAGCTACTCGCCCGCCGCTCTGCAGCGCGCGCTGGCCACGCTGACGCAGCACCAGCCGATGAATGCGGCAAGCGGCTCCACCCACGCCGCGGCCTGGGCCGATGCCAGTGGACGCATCGGCTGGGTGCGGGAGGATGTCGGACGCCACAATGCACTGGACAAGCTGATCGGTGCGCTGCACCACAACGAACACGCCATCGAAGGCGGCCTGCTGGTGATTTCCAGCCGGGCCAGCTACGAAATGGTCAGCAAGGCGGTGCGCGCCGGTGCCAGCGTACTGGCTGCAGTCTCGGCACCGACCGCGCTGGCGATCGACCTGGCCCGCAGTGCCGGCCTGTGCCTGGTCGGGTTCGCGCGGGAGAGCGGGTTCAATGTGTATACCCATCCGGACCGGTTGCAGGCGGACGACCGGTAATCTCCGCTGCGTAGGGTCGACTATCACTCGTGGCGCGAGGTTTCCGGGCACCTGAAGGACGAGCAGTCGATTAACTGTCGACTCTACCGCAACGGCTTCCGGGCCCCTCGCCCAGCCAAGGCGAAATCGTCGTAGTCCGATAGCCAGCAATCGGCGCGCCACGCACCATCGAGGACACTCATCATGGTCCTTTCTGGAGTTCCCATGTCGGCTGCCCGGCAACCACGCTCACTGCTGTCGGTTTCCCTTGATGTTTCCGTGCACCGTACGTTGGCAGGTGCGCCGGCTTCCGGAAGCCGCGGAACCAAGGTAACGGATGCCCTGCCTCCCCCCACGATCCGTGCAGAAGGTCCGGCGCTCTGGCAGGCAAGGCGTGAAGAGGCCCACCTGTGGATCCTGCCCGTCCCCACCGCGCTACCCGGATCGATGCGATGCGTGACGGGCGAAGCAGGACGCATTGCCGCGGTTGCGCACACCATTCTGGGCCGACCGAAGGTGGACATCACCGGCAGATGGGAGGGCTCGGGACTGAGCGCGTTGTTCACACTGGCCCGTGCGGTGTCTGAAGCCGAAACCATCCACCACAATCCCGACAACCTGACCCTGAAGGATGTTCTGCCGGCGGACGTCCATGCAGAATGGCAAGCGGCATTGAATGAGTGCGGAATCGATCCAATCGAGCTGGAACGCCTGCGTCCCCACTTCGCGGCCAGAGCGCTGCGCAAGGCCGTCATGGCCAGGCATCAGCTGGAGTCGCCGAAGGCATTCTGCAAGGAGCTGCGCAGGATAGGACGCGCGGGCGGAGCCCGCTACTTCGTGCCGCGCACTGAACTGGCTATCGACATCGCGGCAGCTGACGACTGCGGTAAACCGCATCCTGCACTGGATGACACGACACGGTTTGCGGTGCAGGTCGAACGACTCCGTCGCCTTCACCATACCGCCCGTGTTCAGTCCAAGGCCTGGGCGCAGGGCGATGCCCTTGGCATGTGTGGGCATGACGTGCCTATGGATATGCACGTGACAGCGACTGGCAGCAACGAGCTGGACACGCTTCGACGCGAGGCCTGGCTCAGCGCAGTGGAAACCGTAACTGCGGGAAGATCAACCACGCTTGCGATGCTCGATATTGCAGATGCGTTCGACGGGAACGGCTACATCAGAGCGCTGCGCGAACGCGGTTTCAGCTTCCAGCCGGCGTAGCCACTGAGCTGCGGGCCTGAGTCCGGGCAGCACTCTGCTGCCCGGAGCAATTGCACTCAGCGCAGCGCGACCTTCGGGAAGTCCACCGGCACGTCGAACGCCACGTTGACGTAGTTGGTGAACAGGTTGAGCGCCACATGCGCGAGGATCTCCACGATCTGCTCATCATCGAAGCCAGCCGCGCGCAGCGCCTGCACGTCGCCGTCGGCGATCTGCGCACGCTGCTCGACCACCTTCAACGCGAAGTCGAGCGCCGCCGCAGTGGCCGGGTCGCTGGACTGGCCGATCTGCGCGGCGGTCATCTGCTCGCTGCTGGCGCCGGCCTTGCGGCCCAATGCCGTGTGCGCGGCCAGGCAGTACTCGCAGGCGTTGCGGTTGGCGATGGCCACGGCGATCTGCTCGCCCAGCAGCGGCGACAGGCGACCGCCGCCCAGCGCGCCGAACGAACCCCACATGCTCTGCAGGGCGGCCGGCGAGTTGGCCACGGCGCGGAACATGGCCGGGGTGGCGCCGAAAGCGGCGTGGACCTGGCCCAGCAGGACCTGGCGGTCGGCGGTGGTGTTGGCGGCATCGATCAGAGGGACACGGGACATGGTGGATCTCCTTGGGAAAGCGTCCGGGATTGGACGACCTGCCCATCCTAGGTAGACTCTCCGGACTCATCAGCCGTAATTCTCCGCACATGTTGTCCATACGTCCATGATCATGCCCGCCGCCGCCCTTGCGCCAGATCGACTCTCCTGCCTGCTGGAACGCTTCCGGGTGCAGGCGGCGCTGTTCCACAGTGGCCCGCTGTGCGGGCAGCACGTCTTCGAGCCGCAGCCCGGTCGTGCGTTCCTGCACATCCTGCGCCAGGGTGAAATGGAAGTCCGCCATCCCGACGGCGATAGCGCGCTGCCCCGGCTGAAGATCGACACACCCAGCCTGCTGCTGTACCCGCAGCCGCTGCACCATGTGTTCTTCAACGCGCCGCTGGATGGCCCGGATTTCACCTGCGCCACGCTGGATTTCGATGGCGGTGCGCGCAATCCGATCGTGCAGTCGCTGCCGCCGGTGATGGTGGTGCCACTGGCGGCCATCGGCGAACTGGATGACACCCTGCAGCTGCTGTTTGCCGAGGCCGATCGCCAGCGCTGCGGTTCACGGCTGCTGACCAATCGCCTGTTCGAGGTGGCGCTGATCCAGATCCTGCGCTGGGTGGTCGACCACCCGGATGCAGCCGGCGTCAGCCACGGGTTGATGCGGGGGCTGTCCGATGCGCGGCTGGCACGCGCGCTGGTGGCGATGCACCAGGCACCGCAGGACGAATGGACGCTGCCGCGCATGGCGGCGACCGCCGGCATGTCGCGCAGCGCGTTCGCGGCGGTGTTCAAGGAGGTGATGCAGGCGACGCCGGCCGCTTATCTGCTGGACTGGCGGCTGAGCCTGGCCTGCGCGCAGCTGCGGGCCGGCGTGGCGGTCAAGCAGGTAGCGGTCGAGGTGGGGTTTGCCGATACCGCGTCACTGTCGAAGGCGTTCCGCAAGCGGTTGGGGGCCTCGCCGCGGGCGTGGTTGGCCGCGAGCACCGCCCAGGCCGGGTAAAGGGTGAGGGGGTAGAGTCGGCCGCTGGTCGACTATCGCGCGACGCGCGGGATGTTCGTTGTCCGACCGAAGGGCAGTCGACTAACGATCGACTCTACCGATGCGGCATTTTCGTGATCTGACCGAAGAGCAGCCGACCAGCGGTCGGCACTGCCACGGACGATCGAAGCGGCATTTCCGTGGCCTGACCGAAGGGCAGCCGACCAGCGGTCGGCTCTACCACGGGCGATGTCTGCGCGCCGACCGGCCGCTCAACTGGACGTGCCGTCAGACTTCGCCAGCAGCCCGGCGATGCGCTCGGCCACCTGGGCGCGCACGCCTTCATCCAGCTGCCCTTCGTACATCGCCTCGTAGATCCACAGGCCGTCGGCGGCCAGCCGTGCTACGAAATTGTCGAGCGCGGCCGGGTCATTCTGCCCGGCCGACGGCGGCAACGGCGCCCAGCGGCGTACCGCCGGGCCCCACGGGCGCTCATCGGCGTCCGGGTCGGCCGATTCGAGCATGAACATCAGCTCGGCACGGGTAGCGCTCTGCGCCGAGACGCGCACGAAGGTCTGGTAACGTTCCAGCGCCGAGGCTTCGTCCGCACGCTTGCCCAGCAGCGTTTCCATCGACGACTCCCAGGCCTGTACCAGGTGCTCGTCGATGCCGCGCAGCAGCGCCTCGCGCGACGGGAAGTGGTAGAGCAGGCCGCCACGGGTCAGCTTGGCCTCGGCCGCCACCGACTCGAAGGTCACCGCGCGCACGCCGTCACGATTGATCACGTTGACGGCGGCGTCGAGGATGCGGTCGCGCTTGCTGGTTCTCATCGCGTCATTTTACGCGATCGGCCGCGCCCTCGCGGCTGCCAACGCGGCCGCGCAGCAGGCGCGCGATGATCGTCGCGCCCGCTCCCAGCACCGCCGTGATCACCAGCAGCACGATCTGGTAGCCACGGTCATATGCCGCCGCAGCCAGTGCGAACCACTCGCCCTGCCCGCTCGCGCGCGCGGCATGCAGCGCCTGGGTGAAACCCTCGCGGGCCAGCGCCGGCATATCGGCCGAGACCGGCAGGAACGCGCTGTACATCGCAGCGCTAAGACTGCCCAGCATCGCCACCGCCAGCAGGCCGCCGAACTCATAGGACACCTCTTCCACCGACGAGGCCATGCCCGCACGATGCGCCGGCACGTTGTTGAGGATGGCCGTGGACGCCACCGAGATGGCCGAACCCATGCCAAAGCCCATGATCGCCATGCCCGCGACGACCCAACCAAGGCCGTGCGGGAAGCCGAACGCCACCACGCCGACGCCCAGCGCACCTGCGGCCAGGCCGCCGCAGATCAAAGGGCGCAGGCCCACTCGGTGCAGGATGCTGCCGCCCAGCAGCGCACTGGGCAGGCTGCCCAGCGCTGCCACTGACACCAGCAGGCCCGCCTGCAGCGGCGTAAAGCCCGCCACCAGCTGGAAGCGTTGGGTGGTGACCAGCTGCAGGCCGGCCATGGCGAACAGGGTGAACACTGCCGACAGCGTGCCGGCCAGGAACGCCGGGTTGCGGAAGATCGCGAAGTCCAGCAGCGGGTACGGCAGCTGCTGCTGGCGGCGTGCGAACGCTGCGCCGCTGATGACGGCCAACAGCAGCGCGCCCCCGCCCAGGGCGTACGACGGCGGCGTCGCGATCAGCGACTTGATCGCCAGCACCAGGCCGGACAGTGCTGCCAATGCCAGCAGCGACGAAACCAGGTCCCACGGCCGCGAGGTGTCGCGCTGGCCTTCCGGTGCCAGCAGCAGCGTGGCCACGAAGGCGACCACCACCACCGGCACGTTGATCAGGAACACCGAGCCCCACCAGAAGTGCTGCAGCAGCCAGCCGCCAATGATCGGGCCGAGCGCCGCACCGACGATGGCCACCGAACCCCAGATCGCGATGGCGATGTTGCGTTCGCGCTCTTCGTGGAAGCTCAGGCCGATCAGCGCCAGCGTGGCCGGCATCATCGCGGCCGCGCCGACCGCCAGGAACGCGCGTGCGGCAATCAGCTGCGCTGCAGTGTCGGCGAACGCCGCCGCCAGCGAGGCCACGCCGAACACCATCAGGCCGATCAGGAACATGCGGCGGTGGCCGATGCGGTCGCCCAGCGTACCCGCACCCAGCAGCAGGCCGGCCATCACCAGCGGATAGGCGTTGATGATCCACAGCGCCTGGCCGGCACTGGCCGAGAGTTCTTCGGTCAGCGTCGGCAGTGCGGTGTAGAGCACGGAGTTGTCGAGCGTGACCAGCAGCAGGCCGGCGGCGACGGTGAACAGCAGTGCCCAGCGACGGGCACGCGACAGGGCCGGAGCACCGGCCAAGGGCTGGGATAGAGCCATGGGAGAACCTGGTGGGGTGGAGTATGATCATAACTATACAGGATGTCCTGTATAGTTATGGCCTTCAAAGCCCACCGATTCAGCTTTTGTAGAGGCGGGCTTGCTCGACTGCGCCGCCAGCCAGGCATGGCCTGGCTCTACTGAAACGGGCCAGGGGTGCCCTGGCACTGCGGGTAGACGCTCACCGGCAGTCTTCGGGCAGCGCGGCGATCGCCGATACCACCGCCGCCTGCATCCCCTGCCCCACGGCCATGTCCAGTTCCCCGCCAGTTCCCCCATGCTGGCGCCGCAGCTCGTCCTCGCACAGGCCGCGCACCCGCGCACGGGCATTCGCGCGCAGGCTGCTGCACCGCCAGTCGGTGCCACCGAGCGGCAGCACCGAATACACCACGCTGTTGCAGGCGTTGCCGGCACGCTGCTGCAGCGACAGTCCACCAAAATCCCGCGGTTCGCTGCTGCGTTGCGGGTCGAAGTAGCTGTCCGGAAACGTGCGCGCATACTGTTCGATGTGCACGGCCATGCTGCGCCCACCGGCCAACGGCATCTGCAGCGGCTGCCCGCACGGCGTCGCATCGGCGCGGTGCTGGATGTACTGGTAGATCGGCCGGTCCAGCGATGGGTCCTGCTGGGTCACCGCGCTGACTGCCGCCAGCACCGGCAGCGATGCACGATTGGCCATGCGCGCCAGCAGCCCCGCCTGCGCTGGCTGGCAGCGGTCGCGCAATGTTGCTGCGAGCAGGAAGAGCACGTCGTTGCGAAACGCGGGGTCATCACCCAGGCGCTGTTCGATGCGTTGGCTGGCGTCGGAAGAAGGCGCCGGAAACGCGACCGCCGGTGGCGCGATGGGGGCGCGCTGCCGCTGCCACCACACCAGCAGCACGACTGCGCCCAGCAGCACCCCGGCAGCCATGATCCAGCGCCGCGGCATCAGTTGTGGATCGCCGTCAGCGTGGCCGCCGCAGCATCGTAGGACGCGCTGGCGATGTCCGCGTCGAAACGCTTCACCTGCAGGCGGCCGGCAAGCCGGTACGGATCCCACAGATCGCCCAACGCGATCGGCGTCGCCAGGGTCACGTGGATGATCTGGTTGGGTGGCGGCGGCGGCACGTGGATGCAGGCCCCGTAGAACGGCACGAACAGCAGTTCATCGACCAGGCCGGCATCGTTGGTGCCGAGCGGCACCACGTAGCCATCCAGATCGACCGCGCGACCATCGACAGCGTCGACCACGCGCGAAGAGCCGAACTGCTTGGCGCGGTCCGGGCTGGAATGGTCGATCTCCTGCCCCGGCGGCGTGCCTGAGCCGGTGTCGTCGATCAGCCCGCCCACGCCATCCATGCCACCGCGTGACAGGCCGATCTGCGGCGGCGGGCGCTGGTAGGTGGCTTCATTGGGCCGCAACGCATCCCAACGGTTGATCGCGGCAGCGTCCGTAGCGACTGCAGCCGGCGTGTCCTTCGGCGTGACCGCCACGGCATCGCCGCCCGGCGACGTACAGCCCGCCAGCCACAGGCATCCCAGCACCAGCAACAAGGGGCTACGGTTCATAAGGCCTCAGCTGTGCATCGCGCATGGTGTAGGCGGAGCCGGCCAGATCGTCATCCAGCCGTTCGGCACGCAGGGTGCCGGCCAGGAAGAATGGTGAGTACATGTCCGGCATCGCGATGGGGCGTGGCAGCACCACGTGCACGATCTGGTTCGGCGGCGGGGGTGGCACGTGGATGCAGGCGCCGTAGTACGGCACGAACAGGAATTCGGTCAGCCGCCCGTCCTGCGCGTTGGCCAGCGGTACCACGTAACCCGGCAGGCGAACCGGTCGCTGCAGCACCGTATCCACCGTACGGAACGTACCGAACTGCGGCATGCGCCGGTTGCCGTTGTGCTCGACCTCCGGGCCCTCGCCCCGCTCCAGCGCGGCCAGCTCGTCCTTCGGCATCATCTGCAACCAGTCCAGTTCCTGCTCTGCCGCATCCGCAGCGTCAGCGCGGTCGACAACCGGCGAGGGTGGCAAGGCCTGCACACCGGTATCCACCGGCCGCTCGCAGGCGGCCAGGGCCAACACCATCGGCAGCGACAGCATCCAGCGCATGCTCAGCCTCCCGGCGACAGGCCATCGGCCAGCGTGCGCCGGTAGGCCAGCAACGCCGGCACCAGCCCGGCCACAGCGCTGATCGCCAGCACGCCTGCCACCCAGGCCAGCTCGCGGCCGTCCGGCCAGACATGGGTGATCGACAGGCCAAAGTTGGCCAGCGCCCAGCCGCGCCCGGCAATGCTGGCGGCAACCAGAAGCACCAGCGCCAGCGCGCAGGCCACCGCGCTGGTCGCCACCGCCTCCACCACCAGCAGGGCAGCGATGTAACCCGGCCGTGCCCCGGTGGCACGCAGGATCGCCATCTCGCGCCGCCGCTCCTGCAGGGTCGAGACCAGCAGCGTCACCAGCGAGACCATGCCGAGTGCCACCACCATCGCGCTGATCAGCTGCAGCGCCCGTTCGGCCATGCCCAGCGACTGCCACAACTGCTGCAGCGTGACGCCGGGCAGGATCGCCAGCATCGCCTCGTCGGGATACTCGTTGATCCTGCGCTGCACCGAAAACGTGGCAATGCGCGAGTTCAGGCCGAGCATGAAGGCGGTGATGCTGGTCGGGGTCAGATCCAGATGACGCGCCCGCTCGGCGCTGACGCTCTGGCTGCGCAGCTGCACGCCCGAGCGCCAGTCGACGTGGATCGCCTCGATGGCCGCCAGCGAGACCAGCAGCGACGAATCCACCGGCGTGCCGGTGCGCTGCAGGATGCCGGCGACACGGAATGGCTTGTCGGCATGCGTGGCCAGGGTGACCGCGCCGGTGCCATGCGCCAGCACGATCTGGTCACCGAGACCAACCTTCTGTGCCTGTGCCACCTCGGCACCGATCACCACGTCATACAGGTCATCGAACGGCCGTCCTCTCGCAAACGCAAGCGCGTGCCCGGCGCCGTAGCGGTAGTGCTCGAAATAGCCATCGCTGGTACCGACCACGCGGTAGCCGCGCCAGGAATCGCCCAGCGAAAGCGGCACCGCCCACTTCACCTGCGGCAACGCGGACAGCTCCTGGTAGGACTGCCAGGACACGTTGTTGGTCGGGTCGCCGATATGGAACACCGAATACAGCAGCAGGTTCACCGGCCCCGAACGCGCACCGACGATCAGATCGGTGCCCGAAACGGTGCTGGCAAACCCCTCGTGCGCCTGCGTGCGTACACGCTCGACGCCCAGCAGCAGCACCACGCTGAGGGTGATGACCAGCACGGTCAGGCCCACGCTCAACGCGCGGCTGCGCAGGCTGGCCCAGGCAAGCTCAAGCATGGCCGGCACCTGCCTGGTTGATCTCGGACAGTGAAATGGTGCGGTCGAACAACGGCTGCAGGCTGTCGTCATGGCTGACCACCAGCACTGTGGTGCCGGCTGCCTGGCACTGCGCCGACATCAGCTGCAGGAACGCGGTGGCCGCGTCGCGGTCGAGCGCCGAGGTCGGCTCATCGGCCAGCAGCAACGCCGGGCGGCCGATCAGGGCGCGTGCCGCCGCCACGCGCTGCTGCTGGCCGACGCTGAGCGTGCCTGCGCGCCGCTGCATCAGCGCCGGGTCCAGCTGCAGGGCCTGCAGCAGGCGGGCGATCTCGGCATCCAACGGGCCACTGATGCGTGCGCTGCGCAGGCGCGAGAAGCGCAGGCCCAGCGCGATGTTGTCGCGCACGGTGAGGAACGGCAGCAGGTTGAACTGCTGGAAGATCACACCCAGGTGGTCGGCGCGGAAGCGGTCCCGCGCGGCACCACGCATCGCCTGCAGCGCGTGACCGGCGACCTCGATGCGGCCCTTGCAGGGCAGCAGCACGCCCGCGAGCAGGCCCAGCAGCGTGCTCTTGCCACCGCCACTGATCCCGCGCAGCAGCACGCTGCTGCCCTGCTCGATCCACAGCCGCGGCACGTCCAGCACCAGCTGCCGGCCATAGCCGAACTGCACGCCATCCAGCGCGATCACCGGTCGCATGCTCACGGAGCCAGCACCACGCGCAGGTTGTCCGGGGTCAGCACGCTGCGGTTCTGGCCATGGGCGGTGGCGCTGTTGACGATTACTTCGTGCAGGCCCGGGAACAATGCGGGCAGGCGCACGACAATGGCCCGCAGCTCGGCAGGCTTGGCGCAGTGGTACTGCAGCGTTGCGCTGAACCCCGCGTGCCGATGCTGACCTGATGGCGGTGCGGCAGCCGTCGCATCGAATCCCTCGGCCTTGGCATCGTTGCCTGAAAGGCGGCAGCCCGCGGCGGTAGGCAAGGTGACCCAGCTGCCGCCCTGCAGCAGCGCAGTCGCACGCGCCAGCGCGGACTGCTCGGCCGCATTGGCCGGCGGCCGCTCGAAATCAAGGATGCCGATGCCGGGGGCCTGCAGGGCGAATTCCAGCGTCTGCTGGTCAAGCGCAACATCGACGCTGGCCTGGCCGTGCACGTGCGGTGCGTGCTGGCGGATATCGTGGGCCTGCGCGGCGCTGGCGGCCAGCAGCAGGAAAAGAGCAGCAGAAAGCTTCATGGGGGACGCTCCAATTGTTACTATGTAACATTATGGACCACATCCCCACGACGCCCGCAAGGGCCCTGGCCCGGCCGCCAACTTCGGCACGCTGGCACCCCCGCTTCGATCTTGCCGGTGCCTGGCTGTCCCTGGCCTGCGCCGCCCATTGCATCGCCCTGCCCCTGCTGCTGGCCTTCGTGCCGGCAGCGATGATGGCGCTGCGTTCGTTCCAGCACCCCGGCCATGGCGCGATGACCGTGCTGCTGGTGATGTCGCGCTGGGAATGGCTGTTCGCGCTGCTGGCCTCGTCGCTGGCCTTGGCGAGTACCTCGGCCGGGCTGCACCGGCACGGGCGCGGGCGGCCCCTGCGGCTGGCGTGCGTCGGCGCGATCCTTCTACTGTCAGCCTCGCTGTACCTGCCGCTGAAGGAATCACTGCTCTGGCATGGCGTCACCACCGCGTGCGGCGGCATGATGCTGGCGGCAGCACACATCGGCAATCGGCGGGCGCTGCACAACCGCTAACACCGGCTGCGGGTCGGTTGGAACACGCCATCCACGCATGGCGTGGATCTACTGAAACATGCAACACAGCCAACGGTAGTGCCGGCCGCTGGCCGGCAGCTGCGGTGATCCGTCAGGTGGGAAAAGCCGGCCAGCGGCCGGCTCTACCCCTCCTTATTCGTCGAACGGGCGCTGGCCGAGCGTCTGCGTCACATGGTCGACGAAGCAGGTGATGCGGGCGGCCAGCGCGGTGTTGCGGTAGTACACCGCATTGATCGGCTGCCGCACTTCCTGCGTCTGCCTGGCAAACAGCTGCACCAGGCGGCCATCACGCCGATCCTGGCGGGTCAGGAAGTCGGACAGGCAGGCGATGCCCAGCCCGGCCACCGCCATCTGCCGCAGCGTCTCGCCGCTGGATGAAGCGATCGCCGGCTCGATCACGAAAGGGCCGCCATCGGCATCGTGTAGTGGCCATTCGTTCAACGAACTGGGCTGGGTAAAACCCAGCAGGTCGTGCTCGCGCAACTGCTCCACGCGCGTCGGCGTGCCGTGCCGTCGCAGGTACTCGGGGCTGGCCACCACGCGGATGCGGCTGTGACCGATCGGTCGCGCATGCAGGGTGGAATCGCGCAGCACGCCGATGCGGAACGCCACATCGGTGCGCTTTTCGATCAGGTCGGTGATGCCCTCGTTGGAATTCAACTCCAGCTCCACCTGCGGGTAGCGCTCGCGAAAGCCCTCCAGCAACGGCACGATCACGTGCAGCATGAACGGCGTGGCGGCGTCCACGCGCAGGCGCCCGACCGGCTGCAGCCGCCGCGCGGCCATCTGTTCCTCGGCCTCGTCCACCGTGGCCAGGATCGTGCGCGCGTACTCCAGGAACGCCGCGCCCTCCTCGGTCAGTTCCAGCCGCCGCGTGGTCCGCCGCAGCAGCGTGGTCTGCAGCTTGTCTTCCAGCCGCGCCAGGGTGCGGCTGGTGGCCGAGATGGTCAGCTCCAGGGCCTCGGCCGCCGCCGTGATGGAGCCACCATCGACCACCGCCACGAAGGCCTTCAGCTCATCCAGGGTGGTTTTCATTATTTACCTCGCCGCAAAAGCATTTCCCGTATACACGGCTTAATCAACAAATGTAAAGCGCCCACACTTCGCCCTGTCCCGAGCCCACCCGCTCTCAACGAAGTCCCTGGAGTCCATCATGAGCGTTCCTTCCTTTGGCGTCGGCACCTTCCGCCTGACCGGCCAGACCGTCATCGATTCGGTGCGCAACGCCCTCGACGTCGGCTACCGTGCGGTCGATACCGCGCAGATCTACGGCAACGAAGCCGAGGTCGGCCAGGCCATCGCCGAATCCGGCGTGCCACGCGACCAGCTGTTCCTGACCACCAAGATCTGGGTCGACAACTACGCCGCCGACAAGCTGAGCCCGAGCCTGCGCGACAGCCTGGCCAAGCTGCGCACCGGGTACGTCGACCTGCTGCTGATCCACTGGCCGGCGCCGGGCAATGGCGTTGAACTGCGCGAGTACATGACCGCGCTGGCCGAAGCCAAATCGCTGGGCCTGACCCGTCAGATCGGTGTGTCCAACTTCAACATCGAACTGACCCGGCAGGCCATCGAGGTGGTCGGCGCCGGCGAGATCGCCACCAACCAGATCGAACTGAGCCCCTACCTGCAGAACCCGGCACTGACTGCCTTCCTGCAGGAACAAGGCATCACCGTTACCTCCTACATGACCCTGGCCTACGGCAAGGTGCTGAAGGACCCGGTGCTGGCCGCCATCGCCGACAAGCACCAGGCCACCGTCGCCCAGGTCGCGCTGGCGTGGGCCCTGCAGCGGGGTTACTCGGTCATTCCGTCCTCGACCAAGCGCGAGAACCTGGCCAGCAACCTGCTCGCCCAGGACCTGCACCTGGATGCCGATGACATGGCCGCGATCGCCGCGCTTGACCGCAACGGCCGCGAAGTCGATCCGCCGGGCCTGGCCCCGGACTGGGACTGAGGCGCCTCGCCATGGGCAGTGCGTTGACGCGTCTGCAGGCCGGTGGCTTCAGCATCGGCATCGAGGCACCGCTGGACAATGACTGGACGCCGCTGGGCGAACAGGCACGACGCGCCGCGCGACGCCTGCCCGGCGAACCGGACCTGCAGCGCCATGCGGAACTGGCACGGCTGGCCGACCGCCTCGGCTTCCGTGCGCTCTGGGTACGCGACGTGCCGGTGTACGACCCGGCCTTCGGCGATGCGGCGCAGGTGTTCGAGGTATTCAGTTACCTGGGCTACCTGGCCGGCATCACCGAGCACATCCTGCTGGGCACCGGTGCGGTGGTGCTGCCGATCCGGGAGCCGTTGCTGACCCTGAAGTCGGCGCGCAGCGTGCAGCGGCTGAGCGGCGACCGCCTGCTGCTGGGCGTAGCCAGTGGCGACCGCCCGGTGGAGTACCCGCTGTTCGGCCGCGACTTCGACAGCCGTGGCCGCCGCTTCCGCGAGCAGATCGCACTGCTGCGCGAAGGCGCCGCTGCGCACCTGCCGCAGGGCCTGGACGTGCTGCCCGCAGATGGCCCGGCCCTGCCGTTGTTCGTGGCCGGCCTGGCCCAGCAGCAACCGGCATGGATCGGCCAGCACATGGAGGGTTGCCTGGCCTACCCGGGCACGCCACAGGACCATGCGCAGCGCGTGGCGGCCTGGCGCGCCGTGGCCGGCAACAAGCCGTATGCCAGCTTCATCCACCTGGACCTGGTGGCCGATGCTGATGCCCCCTTGCAGCGCTGGCGCTTCGGCCTGCGTGGCGGCCGCAACGCCCTTTTGGCCGAGCTGCACGCCATGCAGGCAGCCGGTGTCGACCACATCGGCCTGCAGTTCCGCCGCAATGAACGGCCGTTGGCCGAAACCTTCCACGAAATCGCCGAGTACGTGCTGCCGCGCTTCCCGGCCCATGCCCGCGCCGCCGCGACGGCCTGACAGTTACCGGAGCTTTGCCATGAAGATGAAGACCCTGGCCGCGCTTGCGCTGGCCACCCTGCCGCTGTCCTTCCAGGCCACCGCCGAGGACTGGTATCCCTCCGCCTACGGCGCCGACGACGAGATCGGCGCGGCCAACCTGCTGACCGCCGACGTGGTCAAGCACGCGGTCTCGCTGGTCAGGACCGGCAAGACCTATCCGCTGGCGGTGCCGGTGGACAAGAACCTGCCCGCGTTCCGCCACCGCAGCTTCCGCCTGTACAACGTGCAGGTCGGCCAGCAGGCCGGCAGGTCGCTGGGCCCCAACAGGTTCACCTTCAACGATGAACTGGTGAACGCCTGGACCGGTGTTGGCACCCAGCTCAACGGTATCGGCCATATCGGCATCGACAACGTCTACTACAACGGCAACAAGGCCGCCGACTTCGTCACCGTGGACGGTGTGCGCAAGCTCGGCGTCGAGAAGGTGCCGCCAATGGTCACCCGCGGCGTCGTGCTGGACATGACCGCGTACTACGGCAAGGCGATCGTGCCCGGTGGCACCGAGTTCACCGTGGCCGACATCCAGGCCGTGCTGAAGAAGCAGGGCCTGAGCCTGCGCAAGGGCGACGTGGTGCTGTTCAACACCGGCTGGCTGGAACTGATCGGCAAGGACGACAAACAGTTCCTGGAAGTGGAACCGGGCATCGGCATGGAGGCGGCGAAGTGGCTGGCCGACCAGGGCATCGTCGCCTTCGGTGGCGACACCTGGGCCTCGGAGGTCTACCCGAACCCGAACGGTGCCGAGGAATTTCCGGTCAACCAGTACATGCTGGCCAAGCGCGGCATCTACAACCTGGAGCTGATCGACAGCCGTGCCCTGGTGCGCGACAAGGCCTGGGAATTCCTGTTCGTGCTCGGCCAACCGCTGTATGTCGGCTCGACCCAGGTGAACATCAACCCGGTGGCGATCCGATGAACACCGCCGCTGACCTTCCCGTGTTCGCCGGCCGCCGCTTCCGCGTCAGCTATGACGGCCTGGCCGCCGACAATGTCTACAGCGCCGATGGCCGCCACATGCAGTACGCCATCGTCTCCGGCGCCTATGCCGGTGCGCAGGGCGAAGCCGCCTGCGAGTGGCAGCGGATCAGCGACGGGGTCTATGCCATTTCGTGGCAGGAAGCCGATGGCGCTACGGTCGTGCATGTCGACGATTTCGTGGGCGGGCGTTCGCTGGCCTGGTTCACCGCCACCGATGGCAGCTTCCATCGCATGCAGGGGCCGCTGGCAGCGCTGTGATGCCGGCCAGCGGCCGGCACTACCCCCTGCGGTCGGACAGCTTCGCGTGCTGCGTCGGTAGTGCCGGCCGCTGGCCGGCAACACCGGTCTGCTCGAACACTCCGGCCACCCAGTCGATGAACACCCGCAACCGGGGCGACGGCGTGCGATTGCGCGGGTAGACCAGGCTCAACGGACTCGGCGTCGGCGGCGCCTCCGGCAGCAGCTCCACCAGCTGCCGGCGCGCGATGTACGGGTCCATCCGGTAGCGAGGTGCCTGGATGATGCCCAGGCCTGCCAGCGCGGCACCGAGGAACGCATCCGCGCCGGACACACGCACCCGCGCCGGCAACGGCAGATAGCGCACCTGCCCGCGCTGCTGGAACTCCAGGGGAATCAGCTGGCCGCTGGTGCTGGAGCGGTAGCCGACCATCTGGTGGCCGTCCTGCAGGGCATCGATGCTGCCCGGCACGCCCCTGGCCTGCACGTAGCCAGGCGAGGCGACCGTCACCTCGCGCAGCATCGTCAACCGGCGCGCCGCCAGATCGCTGTCGGCCAGCGTCCCGACCCGCAACGCCGCATCCACGCCTTCGCCCAGCAGGTCAACATAGCGGTCGCCTTCGCTGACCTCCAGTTCGATCTCGGGGTAGCGCTGCAGGAATTGCGGCAGGTGCGGGAACAGCAGGTGCCGGCCCAGCGTGCCATGCACTTCAATGCGCAACGGGCCGCGCGGCGGCGCGTCACGGAACGCGGCCTCGGCATCATCCATGTCGGCGATCAGGCGCAGGCAACGGCCATAGAAGGCCTCGCCTTCCAGCGTTGGCACCACCCGCCGCGTGGTCCGGTGCAGCAGGCGCACGCCCAGCCGCTGTTCCAGTGCCTTGATCGCGTCGGTCACCGTGGCCCGTGGCAGGCCGAGGTCTTCGGAGGCCCGGGTGAAGCTGCGGCGCTCGACGATACGGACGAAGGCGCGCATGGCCGTGAAGCGATCCATTGTTCGGTGATCCGGATGATGTTGGCGGATTATGCAGGATTATCCGAACGGGCAATGTCGCGAAGATAGTCCTGCGCCACTCCGGCGTGCCCCACTGGAGACCACCATGACCCTCTCCCCCGCCCGCCCTGTCGCTCTGGTCACCGGCGGCTCCCGTGGCATCGGCGCCGCCATTTCCCGCCGGCTCGCCGCCGATGGCCACGCTGTCGCCATCAACTATGCAGGGCGCCGCGACGACGCCGAAGCGCTGGCGGCCGAACTCAACGCAGCCGGTGCGCAGGCCATCGCGCTGCAGGCCGATGTCGCCGATCCGCAGGCAGTGCGGCAGCTGTTCGATGCCATCGAAGACCGCTTCGGCGGCATCGACGTGGTGGTCAACAGCGCGGGCGTACTGCAGCTGGCGCCGCTGGCCGACACCGACGACGCCCTGTTCGATCGGGTGATCGGCATCAACCTCAAGGGCGCCTTCAATGTGCTGCGCGAAAGTGCACGACGGGTGCGCGACGGCGGGCGCATCGTCACGCTGTCCACCAGCGTGGTCGGCATCCGGCTGGAGAACTACAGCGTGTACGCCGCCAGCAAGGCGGCGGTGGAGACCATGGGCGCGATCCTCAGCAAAGAGCTTCGCGGGCGCAACATCACCGTGAATGCAGTGGCGCCGGGCCCGACCGCCACCGATCTGTTCCTGGAGGGAAAATCGCCGGAACTGATCGCGCGGCTGGCGAGGATGAACCCGCTGGAGCGGCTGGGTACGCCGGAAGACATCGCCGGCGCGGTGGGGTTCCTGGCTGGCACGGATGGCGGATGGATCAACGGCCAGGCGCTGCGCGCCAACGGTGGGATGGTCTAGGTCGCGCGGACGGCATCCACGCATGGCGTGGATCTGCTTGGGAACCCGTGGCGGTTGATCGAATCCACGCAGGACGCGAAGCCGGTGTAGAGCCGAGCCCATGCTCGGCTGCTCTTCGCGCGAAGGCCAGAAGCAGCCGAGCGTGGGCTCGGCTCTACAGGTAGGTCAGGCGATGCGCGCTTCGCGGCGGCGGTGCACCCAGTAATACAGCGTCGGCAGCACCAGCAGGGTCAACAGCATCGCCGACAGCAGGCCGCCGATCACCACCACCGCCAGCGGCTTCTGGGTCTCAGCACCGATCGCATGCGAGGTGGCCATCGGCAGCAGGCCGAACATCGCCAGTAGTGCGGTCATCAGCACCGTGCGCAGGCGCTGCAGCGAACCCTGTACCACCGCCTGCAGCAGGTCCATGCCCTGCTCGCGCAGCTGGGCGAAGCGACTGAGCATCACCACCCCGTTCAGCACTGCTTGCCCGAACAACGCGATGAAACCGATCGCCGCCGACACTGACAGCGCGATGCCAGTGAGCCATAGGGCGAGGATGCCGCCGATCATCGCCAGTGGCACGTTGGCCAGGATCAGCGCAGCGCTGCTGATGTCCTTGAAGGCATCGAACAGCAGCACGAAGATGATCAGCACCGACAGCGGAATCACCCAGCCCAGCCGCTTCATCGCACGCTGCTGGTTCTCGAACTCGCCAGACCACTCGAGCCGGTAGCCGTCCGGCAGCTGCACGCTGGCGTCCACGCGCTTGCGCATGTCGGCCACCACGCTGCCCATGTCGCGGCCGGCGATGAAGATGCTCACCGCCTTCACCCGCCGTGCGTTCTCACGCGAGATGTTGATCGCGCCACTGGCCATGCGGAAATCGGCGACGTCGGACAGCGTCACCGTGTGGCCATCGCCAATGCCCACCGGGACCGTGCGCAACCGTTGCAGGTCACGGTCGGCGTCGTCCAGGCGCAGCGTGATCGGGAACCTGCGGTCACCTTCCCACAGTTCACCAACCTGGCGCCCGCCCAGTGCGGTCTCGATCACCTCGTCGATGTCGCGCACATTCAGTCCATAGCGTGCCGCACGATCGCGGTCGATCTCGATCTGCAGCTGCGGCAATGAGCCGTCACGATCAATGAAGGCACTCTCTACGCCCTCCACGCCACGCACCTGCCCCAGGATCGCCTGCGCGTGCTGGTTGAGCACGTCCAGATCCGAGCCACTCACCTTGATCACCACCTGGCCCTTGATCTGCGAGATGCTCTCCAGGATGTTGTCGCGCACCGGCTGCGAGATCGAGAACTCCGGCCCGGGAATCCGCTGCTCCAAGGTGCGCTGCAGATCGCTCACCAGCTGGCGCTTGTCCACGCCCTTCGGCCATTCCTTCTCAGGCTTCAACGCCACCAGCGCCTCGATCTGGTTGGCGCCCTTGGCATCGGATCCGTCTTCCGGGCGCCCCAACTTGGCCACCACGGTCGATACCTGCGGGAAAGTGCCGACCAGCTCACGGATGCGCCGCGACTGCTGCTGCGCCTCGGCCAGGCTGGTGCTCGGGTCGAGCGTGGCGGTCAACCAGATCGAGCCTTCGTCCAGCTCGGGCAGGAACTCCGAACCCAACCGGGTGCCCAATGCCAGCGTGCCGACCAGCAGCGCAACTGCGGTCAGTACCACCGCACGCGGGCGGGCCAATGCACGCTCCAGGATCGGCTTGTACCCGCCGGTCAGGCGGTCCATCAGCGGATTGCCATCGCGCATGCGGTCGCGGCGCAGCCACCAGTAGCAGAACAGTGGCACCACGGTCAGTGCGAGGATCAACGCACCGATCAACGCCGAGGTCACCGAGTACGCCATCGGCGCGAACATTCGGCCCTCCTGGCGCTGCAGGGTGAAGATCGGGATGTGTGCGGCGATGATGATCAGCATCGAGAAGAACGTTGGGCGCCCCACTTCGGAGGCTGCCGAGAGTACGGTAGAGAAGCGCGTCTTCCTGTCAGCGTTCGGCGGCAGCTTCGACAGCCGCGACACGATGTGTTCGGTCACGATCACCGCGCCATCGATGATGATGCCGAAGTCCATCGCACCCAGCGACAACAGGTTGGCCGGTACGCCCCACAGATGCAGGCCAAGGAAGGTCGACAGCAGGGCCAGCGGCATCATCGCCGCCACGATCAGCGCGGCGCGGGCGTTGTACAGGAACAACCACAGCACCAGGAACACCAGCACCGCGCCTTCAAGCAGGTTGCGGAACACGGTCTTCAACGTGGTCGACACCAGCCACGAGCGGTCGTAGAACGGCTCGATGCTGACCCCGGCCGGTAGCTGGTTCGCTTCGATCTCGGCGATGCGCGCGTGCAGGGCGTCGAGCACGTCGGACGGGTTCTCGCCCTTGCGCATCAGCACCATGCCGAACACCGCATCGTCATTGTCATCCTGGCCGACCAGGCCCTGCCGGGGCAGGCCGGTATCGGCGATACCGGCAAGGTCGCGTACCAGGATTGGCGTGCCACCGCGCTGCGCCACCACCACGTTGCCAATGTCGGCCGGCGAACGCATCAGGCCCACACCACGGATCAGGAACTGCTGCTGGCCGCGTTCCACATAGCCGCCGCCCGCGTTCGAACTCCCCTTCTCCAGCGCCTCGGCGAACTCACCCAGGCTGATGCCGCGGTCACGCAGCTTGTCCAAATCCGGCTTGACCTGGAAGGTGCGCGCAAAGCCACCGAAGCTGATCACATCGGCCACTCCAGGAACGGTGCGCAGGCTACGCTCCATCGTCCATTCCTGCACGGTGCGCAGCTGGGTCGGGGTCAGGTGCGGGCCTTTCAGCACATAGCGGTAGATCTCGCCCACCGCCGAGCTCATCGCCTCCAGCTCCGGGGTCACCCCTTCCGGCAGCTCCACGCCCTGCAGGCGCTCCAGCACCTGCTGGCGTGCGAAGTAGTCATCGGCCTTGTCGTCGAAGGTCAGGATGATCATCGACAGGCCGAACTGCGTATGCGAGAACACCCGCACCGAATGCGGAATGCCAGACAGCGCCACTTCCAGCGGCATCGTCACCTCGCGCTCGACCTCTTCGGCGGCACGGCCCGGGTGCAGCGACACCACCGTCACCTGGGTGTCGGACACATCCGGGAAGGCTTCCACCGGCAGCACGCGGAACGCGGCGATGCCAGCGCCGATGAACAGCAGCAGCGCCAGCATCACCATCAGCGGCTGGCGCAGGCAATAGGCAATCAGGCGATCGATCATGGCGCGGCATGCCCCGTGCCGGCGCTGGCGGCGGCTGGCGCGCTGTCGACCAGTTGCTGCAGCAGCAGGCCACCCTCGACGACCACTCTGCTGCCCGGCGCCAGGCCTTCACGCACCCACAGGCGGCCGTCACCCAGCTCCTCGGCGTGCACCGCGTGGCGCGCGAAGCGGCCCTTGCCTTCCTCCACGAACACCACCTGCTTTCCGTCGATCAGCAACACCGCGGCGTCGGGCAGCGAGACACCGCCCTCGGACGGCAACGCCACCTGGGCGCGTACGTACTGCCCGGCCTTGAAGCCACGTGCGCGGTTGTCCAGCTCGGCACGCGCCTGCACCACGCGGCGCTCACTGTCGATGAAGTCATCCACGTGCTGCAGGGTCGCCTGCAGCGGCTGTCCATCGGCGCCGGGCACGCTCACCTGCATGCCGGCCTTCAACCGCCCTGCCAGGCTTTCAGGAACATCCAGCAGCAGCCACAGGCGGTCCGGATCGCCGATCACTGCCAATGGCTTCTCGCTGTCGGGACTGACCGACATGCCCGGGTTCATCCGCCGCTCCACCAGCACGCCATCAATGGGCGCGCGCAGCGGCAAGCGCTGGTCCACGCGCTGGCCATTGCCGTAGGCCCTGGCGAAGGCAGTCGCACGTGCATGATCAGCCTGGCTGCCAGCGAGGTTCGCTTCGGCTTCATCCAGTTCACGGCCCGACGCCACTCCCGCGGCGTGCAGCTCGCGGGTGCGCTCCAGCTCCTTGCGTGCCTGCTGCAGTTCGGCACGGCCACGCGCGCCCTCTGCCTGGGCCTGGCCGAACTCCGGCGAGGTGATCCAGGCGATGACCTGCCCTGCCTTCACTCTCTGCCCCGGCTGCGCCTCGATGCGCGCCACCTGACCCGGCAACGGCGTGCGCAGTGCACTGGAGCGTGTCTCGTCCCAGGCCACCCGGCCCGGCAGCTGCAGGCTGGCGCTGGCGCCAGCGGTCACCGCCTCGCTGCGCAGCACGTCCAGCTGGCGGCTGCCGGCTGGAAACTGGATCTGGCCGGCACTGACCTGCGGCGCGTCCTCGGTATACGACGCCGGTTCGCGGCCGCAGCCGCCCAGCAGGGCCAGCGCCAGCAGGGCCGGCAGCACGGCATGTCGCGCACGCAGGCGACGGGCGACGGTGGACTTCATCGGGACTCTCCTTCAACAACGGATGTGGCCGCTTCCCAGCGCGCCAGGGCAATGGCATGGTCGGCACGCGCTTCGATCAACGCGGCCTCGAATTCGCGCCAACTGCGGCGCGCATCCAGCAGATCGGTCAGGCTGGCGGCACCACGGCGGTAGGCCAGTTCGATGCCCTGTACCGCCTTGCGCGCGGCGTCGGACTGCAGTCCTTCGTAGTCGCTGCGGCGCTGCGCGGCGGATTGCGCGCCGGCCTGCAGCTGGTCCAGCTCGGCGCGCGCTTCGCGCTGCAGCACCTGCAGTTCCAGCGCCGCACTATCACGGTCGGCCTCGGCACGCTGCATCGCGCCGCGTGCACGCGATGGGCCACCGAGTGGAATGGTCAACGACACGCCCCAGGTCACACCGCTGATGTCGGTCGGCTCGCGTTCGGCTTCCACACCCAGCTGGACATCGCGGTGGCGCTCGCTGCGCGCCAGTGCTACACCGGCATCGGCCGCGGCCAGGCGCGAACGCGCTGCGCGCAGATCGGCACGCTGCTGCGGATCGAACGCGCGCGTTGCGGCAACGCCTGCGAGGTCCGGCCAGGGATCATCGGCGCTGAGGTCACCGCTGTCGTCACGCCCGAGCAGAAGGCCCAGCGCATGCCGCGCATCGCGCAGATCCAGGGCCGCCTCGCGCGCCGCGTCGGCCACCGCCAGGTCGTCCACCGCCAGACGCGCGCGATCCACCGGCGCCATCGCCCCGGTGGCAACCTGCTTGTCGGCTGCCGCCATCTGTTCGGCCGAACTCTGGCGGTTGGCCTCGGCAATCTGCACCCGCTCCTGCGCGCGCTTCAGGCCGAAGTAGGCCTCATGCAGCGCCACCTGCTGGCGACGCCGCGCATCGAGCATCTCCAGCCCGGCCACCTCCAGCAGCGCATCGGCCTGGCGGATACGCAACGCGCGCTTGCCACCGCGTTCCCAGGTCCAGCCCAGGCCCACGGTGCTGTCCATCCGCTTGTCCTGCCAGCGGCCCGGGCCGACGCCGTGCCTGGGGCTGAGCTTGCTGGTGCCGATCGACAGCTCGGTCGCTGGACGCAGCGCCGCCGTCTGCGCGTCGCCCTGCACGCCACGCAGCGCCAGTGCCGCCACACGCAGGTCCGGGTTGTGTGCTTCCATGGCGCGCTGCGCCTCCTGCAGGGAAAGTGCGGACGCCGCAGGTGCGCACAGGAGGGCGGCCAACACAGCCGCAAGGCAAGGGAAGAAGTTCATGCGCGTCACGGTAAGGTGACGCACTTGCGCCAAACTTGCCCCAACCTTGCACGAAGCTTGCAATGCGAATCCTGCTGATCGAAGACGACGCCGCCCTGGCCGATGGACTGATCCGCGCCCTGCACGGCGCCGGCCATCTGTGCGACCACCTTTCGCGCGGGCTGCATGCACCCGCTGCACTGGCCAGCGCGCCATATGACGTGATGGTGCTCGACCTTTCATTGCCCGACGTCGATGGCCTCGACCTGCTCTCGCGCCTGCGCAACGACGGTTTGATCCTGCCGGTGCTGATCCTGACGGCGCGCGACGGCGTGGAGGACCGCATCCTCGGCCTCGACCGGGGTGGCGATGACTATCTCGCCAAACCGTTCGCACTGGGCGAGCTGGAAGCGCGCCTGCGTGCGCTGTCGCGCCGCCGCAGTGACGCACCGGCGCAGAAGCGGTTGGGCCGCCTGTGCTTCGACAGCATCCGCAATGAGGCGCAGGTGGACGGCCAGCGCATCGAACTGACCGCCCGCGAGCTGTCGCTGGTCGAAGCACTGATGCAGCATCCCGGCCGCACCGTCACCAAGCAGCGGCTGTTCGACGCTTTGTACAGCTGGGACCACGACGCCAACCTGTCGGTGATCGAAGTGCATGTCAGTCGCCTGCGCCGCAAGCTGGAACAGGCGCGTGCCGGCGTCGGCATCCGCATGCTGCGTGGCCTGGGTTATCGCCTGGAGGCCAGCGGTGACTGAGCGCGTGCACAGCCTGCGGAGCCTGCTGCTGCGCCGCCTGTGGCTGCCGCTGCTGGTGCTGCTGATGTGTAGCGCGGTGGGTTCCTTCGCGCTGGCGCGCTTCTACGCCGGTCAGGTCTATGACCGCTGGCTGCTGGACTCGGCGATGTCCCTGTCCGAGCTGGTGACGGTGCAGGAGGGTCATGCCTCGATCGAGATCACGCCCGCGGTGTCACGTATGTTCAGCTGGGACACCGCCGACGAAGTGCATGGCGAAGTGGTCGATGCTGCGGGTGGACGCTTGTATGGCGACTTGGCCGAAGCGCTGCCGGGCCCGGCCACCGCCGCATCAAGCGACGACGCGGTTTATTACGATGCGCGCCTGCGCGGGCAGCCGGTGCGCATGGTCGAAGTCCTCGTCAGTGCCGGACCGGGCCACGATATCCGGCTGCGCGTAGCCGAGACGCTGCGCAAGCGCCACCGGCTGGAGCGCAAGCTGCTGCTGACCAGCATCCCGTTCCAGGCTGCGATCCTCACGCTGGCCGCGTGGCTGGCCTGGTCCGGGACCGGCGCGGCCGCACGCCATGCCAACCAGGTGGCGCGGCGCTTGGCCAGCCCCCGCCCGGACCCACTGGCGCCCCTGGAACCCGCGCAGGAGGCGCCACGCGAGCTGTGGCCGGCGGTGGAGGCCTACAACGCACTGTTGCAACGACTGGACGCCATGCAGGCCGCGCAACGGCGCTTCGTCAGCAATGCCGCGCACCAGCTGCGCACGCCGCTGGCGGCAATGCAGGTGGAGCTGGAGAGCTCACTCCGCCACCAGGATCCGCAGGCCCAGCAGCTGGCGTTGTCCGGCACGCTGGCCGGGCTGGCACGGCTGCAGCACCTGGTCAACCAGCTGCTGATGCTCAGCCGCTCGGAAGATCCACAGGGCAGCGCACTGCCGCTGCAGCCTCTGGATCTGGCCGCGCTGGCGCGTGGCGTGGTCGAGCGCTATGCCGACCGCGCATTGGTGGCGGGCGTTGACCTGGGTTACGACGGACCCGACGACGGCGTGCAGGTACAGGGCGATCCGCAGTTGCTGCGCGAGGCGCTGGGCAACCTGCTGGACAACGCGCTGCGCTATGGCGCCACGCCCGGAGTCATCACCCTCGGCGTTCGGCAGGGAACCGACGGCGTGCAGGTATGGGTGGACGATGACGGCGCCGGCATCGCCGAAGCCGAACGCGCGCGCGTCACAGAACGCTTCTACCGGGCCAGCAGCGAGGGCGACGGCTGCGGGCTGGGGCTGGCGATTGTGGCCGAGATCGCGCAGCGACATGGCGCGACCTTGATGATTGATACCGCCCCGATCGGCGGTGCGCGGGTGGGGTTGCGGTTTCGTTGACCTTTGTCGAATTGCCCTTGTAGAGCCGAGCCCATGCTCGGCTGCTTTTGGCACGGTGCCTGAGCCGAGCATGGGCTCGGCTCTACAGGTATCAGGTCACCCGTGAAGCGTGCCGACCAAGGTCGGCACCTACCACGTGCGCATCACCGGCTCATCGAATACGGCGCCTGCGCGCCCTGCCCCGGCCAGTCCTTGTTCGGCTCGGCCTGCATGCTGAAGCGCAGTTCGCCACCGGCCAGGATCTCGTCGTGGCGCAGGAAGGTACGCTGCAGCGGCTTGCCGTTCAACGTCACGCTGCCCACATACGTGTGCGCGTCATCCAGCCCCTCGGCCACGATGGTGAACGTCTTGCCGTTCGGCAGACGCATCGCGGTCCTGGGCAGGAACGGACGGCCCAGGATGTACTCGCCCGAACCCGGTGCAACCGGGTAGAAGCCCAGCGCGGTGAACACATACCACGCCGACATCTGGCCGACGTCATCATTGCCGGCCAGGCCATCGGGACGGTCGGCATACTGGGTATCCATGATCTGCTTCAGCCGCGCCTGCGTGCGCCACGGCTGGCCGGCATACGAATACAGGTAGGCCACGTGGTGGCTCGGCTCGTTGCCGTGCGCATACCAGCCAATCAGGCCGGTGATGTCTTCCATGTGCTCGAAGATCGATGGATCCACCTTGGCGTTGAACACCTCGTCCAGGCGCGCGAGCAGCTTGTCGCTGCCCCCGTGCGCGGCGGCCAGGCCGGCGACGTCCTGCGGCACGTACCACGAGTACTGCCAGGCGTTGCCTTCGGTGTAGTCGGTGCCGTAGCCACTGGCGCTGGGGTCGAACGGCGTGCGGAAGTTGCCATCGCGCTTGCGCGCGCGCATGAAGCCGGTGTCCTTGTCGAAGGCATTACGCCAGTTGCCTGCGCGCTTGTCGAAGGTCGCCGCGATATCGGCCTTGCCCATGGCCTGCGCCATGCGTGCGATGGTCCAGTCGTCGAAGGCGTACTCCAGCGTCTTGCTGGCCGCTTCACCTTCCTCGTCGATCGGCACATAGCCCAGCTCGCGGTACTGCGCGATGCCATCATACGGGCCGTAGTTCGCGGTCTCGACCATCGCGTTCAAAGCCTTGTCCGCATCGAAGCCACGAATGCCCTTCACGTAGGCATCGGCGATCACCGGCACGGCGTGGTAGCCGATCATGCACCAGTCCTCCAGGCCGTGGAACGACCACACCGGCAGCATGCCGTAGGGGCTGTGCTCGTGGTGGGCCAGCATGGAGTTGATGAAGTCGCTGTTGCGCTTTCCCGGCTGCACCAAGGTCAGCAGAGGGTGCAGCGCGCGGTAGGTGTCCCACAGCGAGAACGTCGAATAGTGCGTGAAGCCATCGGCCTTGTGCACGGCATTGTCCGCGCCGCGGTACTGGCCATCGGCATCCATGAACAGCGTCGGCCCCAGCATCGTGTGGTACAGCGCGGTATAGGCACTGCGCCGCGCATGTTCCGGCGCGTCAATGTCCAACACGGACAGTGCCTGCGTCCACTCCTGCTTCGCCTGTGCACGCACGCGGTCGAAATCGAAGTCGGCCACTTCCGCGTCGAGGTTGGCGATGGCACCGGCTTCACTGACCGGCGAGATCGCCACCTTCACCACCAGCGGTGCATCGAGCTTGCCGAAAGCGAACGTACCAACCAGCTGACGACCCTCGATCTGGGCGCGCTGTGCCGGGTCCTTTTCGCCCGGCGGCGGAAAGCCCTTGTAGACGATGTCCTGCTCGGTGTTGTGCAGCTCATGCCCGGCCAGCGGGCGTGAGAAGCGCATCGCAAAGTACAGCTGGCGGCCCGGCGCCCAGCCTCGGGTTTCGCGGAAGCCGGTCACCGTGCCATCGGCGCGCACCCGCACCCGCGACCACAGCACCTTGCCCGGGTAGTCGTACATGCTGGTACGCATGTCCAGCAGCACCTTGGCGTCGGTGCCCCTGGGGAAGGCGTAGCGATGCACGCCCACGCGCGCACTGGTGGTCAGCTCGGCACGCACCTTGTAGTCATCGAGGGTGACTGCGTAGTAGCCCGGCTCGGCCTTCTCGTCAGCGTGGCGGAACCGTGAGGCGTAACCGCTGCGCGGCTTCTCCGGATCGCCGCGCTCCAGCCCGGGATTGCCGGTGAACGGCATCAGCAGGACGTCACCCAGGTCCGAATGACCGGTGCCGGAAAAATGCGTATGCGAGAAGCCGACGATGCTGCTGTCGTCATAGCGGTAGCCCGCCGCCCAGCCATAGGCCTTTTCACGCGGCTGGATACGCGTGTCCGGGCTGAGCTGGACCATGCCGAACGGCACCGTGGCCCCCGGGTAGGTATGGCCCTCGCCACCGGTGCCGATGAACGGGTCGACCGAGGCGTATGCCTTGTCGGCGGCGGTTCTGGCTGGGGCCGCACTGGCCAGGCCGGAAGCAAACATCGCCGTGGCGGCGACAGCGATCAGGAGACCACGGTCCAGTATGGGCATCGGCATTTGGATCGATTCAGGTAGTGGTCCGATCCTAGCACCAGCCCTGCCCTGTCGCATGCTGCAGTGCGGCCGCCGGAACCGGCACGATGATTTGCACGTAATTGCATGGCCGGACGACAAATCGCCTCATAGCCTTCCGCTTTCCCCCTTCCAGATCGGTGCCAATACGGCAATGGATGTCCACACATGCACTTCTGAAAGACCGCGCCTTCGGCGCGGGACAAAGCGAGACGAACCATCAATTGGTGCGCAGCGCCTCGATCTGCCCAGGATGGCGCCGCAGCGGACATCCCGCTGCCGGGATTGGAACCCCCGAAAAGAAGGACAGAGATAGCTCGTCGTAACTGCGGCGGGCGCTGCGTGTGGCCGTCAGGCCCTCCGGTTTTCTCTGTTCCTTCCGGGAGTTCCAAGCACGCATCGCCCGCCCCCCTTGCGGTGGCCCTCGCACCCAAGGAGATTCCGCATGAAACACACGCGTCCGCTCAGCCCGGCCGTGGAATCGCTGTTCCAGCGCATCGAACATGCCCTCAACAGTGCCGAAGGCATGGCCATCCTCATCGGCGAGCAGTACGGCCCCGAGCCGAAGCCACCCGCACCGATGGGCTACAACGCCAAAGAGATCGCCAACGCGATGGTCATGCTGAGCCAGCATGGTCGGTCGTTGCTGCAGAAGCTGCGTGCGGAAGCGGAAAAGGTGACCTATCACTAGACCGCGATGCAGCCGAACCTGCTCGGCGCCGTGCGCACCGCACGCAGCGATTGCTGCCCTCAGCCCGGCAATGCGCCCTGCAAGGTGGCGAGGTCGGCGCTGTCGATCGGCCTCACCACCCGCGCCACTTCCTGGCCGTCATGCAGCAGTACCACGGTGGGCCATAGTTTTACCTTGAAAGCACGCCCCAGCGGCTTTCCCTTGCCATCCTCGATCTTCCAATGCATCAGATCGTGGACGTCCACAAACGCCTGGAGTGCGGGCTGCGCGGCCTGGCAGTGACCA
Source organism: Stenotrophomonas sp. Pemsol (assembly GCF_003586545.1). Classification (NCBI taxonomy): domain Bacteria; kingdom Pseudomonadati; phylum Pseudomonadota; class Gammaproteobacteria; order Lysobacterales; family Lysobacteraceae; genus Stenotrophomonas; species Stenotrophomonas sp. Pemsol. Next base: position 2,002,809 of record NZ_CP025780.1, read on the forward strand.
CACCAGGGTGCACCGAACTCGAGCAGCAGCCAGCCCGCCTGCGCGTCCACGTCCGCGCCAGCGGGCTCCGCCGCCGGGTAGTCACGCATGAACGGCATGCCGGTTAAGCCGCCAACGCTTTCTGGATATCCGCCAGCGGGGCGTTTGTCAGGTCCTTGGCAATGTCGCCCAGCAGGCGGGCCTGGACCTCCTTGTGCAGCAGCGGGCGGATACGGCCCAGCGTGGTGGGGTCTGCCACCAGCACCAGGTGTGCAAAGCGGTTGTTGAGCGCATCTTCGTTCAACTGCTCCGCCACCTGCTTGGCGAACGTCGCCTCGTTGAGCTGCGAAATGGACATGTCTTTCGGCACCGCACCGGCCGGCCCCTGCCCGGAGACACCCTGCTCGCTGATGTCCTGCAGGCGCAGTTCGCCTTCCTGCTTCAACGCCAGTTGATGTTCGTTGCCGACGTTGGTGAACACGCGGGCCGAGCCACCATCGGCGACGATGATCAGCGTACCTTCTGGAATGCGGGGGGTCATGCGGTGCTCCTTCTCGATTGCGTTCAGCGCTACCGTAGACAGCGTTGCGTGAGCGCTGCGGCCAGAGTTCGTTCAACGCATGTCATTGCACGCTGCGCGGATGAACAGGCGTGATGGAACACAGCGTGCAGATCAGCCCGCTTCGCTGCATGCTCACGCCGATGCCGTTATGATTAACGGATGATCGACACGACCCACTACGTGACGGGCGCGCCTGTTACGTGGAAAGCACTGCCGACCGGCGCTTCGCTTGCCACGATGGCTCCCGCCCTGCCCTTCCACCGCCTCGCGCTGGATCCTGGCGGATGACGCCCGCAGGCGCTCTGCCTGCATTCCCACGCTGACGTGATCGCTGGCCGCTGATTGCGCGACCGCAGTGATCCTGTTGCTGCGTTTCCGCCGTTGCGGCGGTGCGTTGCCGTGCGCGTGGCGTCGTGCCTGCACACATTCCCCGGCCCCCACGCCACTCACCGATGCCCCTGCGCCACCTGCGCCTGCATCGCCGTTTCCGATTTCCGGGACCTAGCCCACCGTCTATTCACCTCTTCCACTTACAAGGGAGCCCCATGCAGGACACCCCCGAGGCACACGCCCATTTCGGCTGGTTCAAACGCCGCCGCCACCTGAAGGTCGATGAGATCACCGTCGTCGACAAGCCCATGCTCAAGCGCGCCGTCGGCGCGGCCGCACTTGGCAATGCCATGGAGTGGTTCGACTTCGGTGTCTACGGCTATCTGGCGGTCACCATCGGCCAGGTGTTCTTCCCCTCCAGCAATCCCACCGCGCAGGTGATCGCCGCGTTCGCCACGTTCACCGTAGCGTTCCTGGTACGGCCGCTGGGCGGCCTGGTGTTCGGCCCGCTGGGTGATCGCTACGGCCGCCAGAAAGTGCTGGCGTTCACCATGGTCCTGATGGCGCTGGGCACCTTTTCGATCGGCCTGATTCCCGCCTACGAGCGCATCGGCATCTGGGCACCGGTGCTGTTGCTGCTCGCACGCGTGGTGCAGGGCTTTTCCACCGGCGGTGAATATGGCGGCGCGGCGACCTTCATCGCCGAATACTCCACCGACCGCAACCGCGGCCTGATGGGCAGCTGGCTGGAGTTCGGCACGCTGGGCGGCTATATCGCCGGCGCCGGTACCGTGACCGCGCTGCACATGGTGTTGAGCAGCGAACAGATGCTGGACTGGGGCTGGCGCATTCCGTTCCTGGTGGCCGGCCCGCTGGGCCTGCTCGGCCTGTACATGCGCATGAAGCTGGAGGAAACCCCGGCGTTCCGCGCCTTCGCCGAGGAAGCCGAAAAGCGCGAGCACGACCGGCCCGGGCTGGGCGCGCTGTTCCAGGTGCATGGCCGCCAGCTGCTGGTGTGCATGGGCCTGGTACTGGTGTTCAACGTGACCGACTACATGCTGCTGACCTACATGCCCAGCTACCTCAGCGTCACCATGGGCTATGCCGAGAGCAAGGGCCTGCTGCTGATCATCATCGTGATGCTGGTGATGATGCCGCTGAACATCGTCGGCGGAGTGTTCAGTGACAAGCTGGGCCGGCGCCCGATGATCATCGGTGCGTGCATCGCGCTGCTGGTGGTGGCCATTCCATGCCTGCTGCTGGTCGGTAGCGGCAACGACGGGCTGATCTTCCTGGGCCTGATGCTGCTGGGGCTGGCGCTGGTGTGCTTCACCAGCTCGATGCCGTCCACGCTGCCGGCGCTGTTCTACACCCCGGTGCGCTACAGCGCGCTGTCGATCGCCTTCAATGTGTCGGTGTCGCTGTTCGGTGGCACCACGCCGCTGGTGACCGCGTGGCTGGTGGAGCGTACCGGCGACCCGCTGGTGCCGGCCTATTACCTGATGGGCGCGGCGGTGATCGGCCTGGTGACCATGCTGTTCGTGAAGGAAACCGCCGGCCTGCCGCTGCGCGGTTCACCGCCGGCCGTCGGCAGCGACAAGGAAGCGGCCGCGCTGTTGAAGAGCGATGTGCCGGTGACGGTGGACCCGACCTTGCCGCCGCTGCCGGATGTTGCCGAGCCCGAGCAGGTGAAGCCTGCCTGAGGCCGGGTGCAGAATGCGATCCACGCATGGCGTGGATCGATGGGCCAAGTGGCGCCGGGTGGATACGCCCGGCGCTGCATGGCGCTACGTCTTGATGCGGGTCAGCTTCCCCGGCGTCCAACGCAGCGTCCAGGTGTAGTTTCCGTCCGGCGGACAGACGTGGCGGAAATCGCGGGGAATTTCGCAGACCGTTGCGCCTGCGGTAACGGTGAAGGCAACGATGATCCGGTTGCCTTCGATTCGGATCGACTGCACCGCGCCCGGAATCTGGATGCCGGCATCATCGCCATAGCCATACCTGCGGATGGCGGCATAGTCCTCTGCCTCCACCGGCGACAGGCTCTTCGGGTTCTCCTGGCCACGCGGATCGTTCGCTGTCAGCGCCGTCATCACCGCCACCACATTGCTCTGCGCGAAGCTGCCGCCGGTGTAGGTGGACGTGTAGAAATACACGACCTCGGCACGGCCATCGCCATCGAGATCGGCAACAGCGGTCCACACCGGACGGAACTCGGATTCGATGTCATCGCCGGGAATCAGCCGCAGATTGGCTTCGGCGGCCCGATACGCCTGTACCAGGCTGGGCGGCGCCACCACCCGCTTGGACGCGGCCGGCGCGGCCATCGCCGTCAGGCTGGACAGCGCCAGCGCAGCAAGCGCCAGGCAGGTCGAAGTGGAGCGGAACATCGCAGGTCCGTGCATGTCATCCTCCTTGGGTGTGCGGCCAGTCTAACCACAGCCAAAGCATCCCCGCATGGCGTGGATCTAGCGCGGGGTGTTCGATTCCATTGCACGCATCACGATGGGCTTGGCCCAGCCGGGCGTGTGCAGCAGGTCGGCTACGGCAATCGGGTACTGCAGTTCGCCTGCAGCCATGGCCAATACCGGCAGCGGCACCACGCAACCCTGCGCGTCGGCCGGTGCGCTGTTGTCGTAGACGTGCAACTCGGCCAGGTGCGGCAGCAGCTCCAGCAGGTTCGCGCGCGCGGAATCGAAACGCGCGCGGATCTTCTCGACTGGAATGTCATGGCCACCGGCGGCCACCCGCGCAGCAACACGGGCGATATGCAGCTCAACATCGGCCAGCCCACAGAACCAGATCGCCACCTGATGCCGTTCGCAGGCCTCACGCAGCAGGCGCGGAATGGTGTTGCCGCCGAGCGTCGTCTCGAAGGCGAAGTCGGTGCCATCGGCCATGGCCTGGCGCAGGCGGCGGGTGCCTTCCTGCCATGCCTCGGCGTTGGCCTCCGGCAGCGACCAGCCGGCGTCGACCAGGCGGCGGGTGAACGAGTCCGGGTTGAACCAGCTCAGCCCTTCGGCGTCCAGCCAGGTGCCCAGCAGCGAACTCTTGCCGGCGCCATTGACACCGGCCAGCGCCAGGATGCGTCCCATCGATCAGAGCGGGCGGCCGAGGGTGACCTTGCGGCCGCGCCGGATCGGCTGGCCCAGCACCTTGCCCAGCCCTTCACCGCGCTGCAGCCCGGCCAGGGTCTGGTCGAACTCGTTGCGCAGGCGCTGCAGTTCCTCGTTGCGCTCACCGGCATCGCCGCCAGCGGCCTTGGCCAGCAGTTCCTGGTAGGTGCGGATGTCCACGATCACCGCTTCCGGGTGATTGTGGTTGGTGATGACCAGCGCCTGCTTTTCGCGCACGGTGCGCATCAGGCTCGGCCAGCCGCGGGTCTTCACCGATGAGGCCGGGGCCTTTTCGAGGCCAGGCAGATCCAGCGGCAGGGTCATGGCACGGCTCCAGGCGGGGCGGATGGGAACCACTATACCCAATTTGGCCAAATTGGAGATAAATGCCCTTTTACCCAGGCAGCCCGGTGTCCGGGGCGTCGGTCTGCAGCAGGCTGTCGCGATCGCGCAGCGGGAAGCGGATCCAGGCATCCAGGCCTTGCGGGGTAAAGCGCAGCTCGCCGCTGCCGGCCAGTTCATAGGGCACCCGCTGCTCGATCAGGACCCGCCCCAGGCCACGCTGGCGTGGCATCTCCCACCCCTCCACCTCGGCATGGCGCTCGCACCAGTGCAGGCCCAGCCACGGCTGCCCGTCCTGCACCTGCAGGTGCCAGCAGACATCGACCCGCCCGTCCTCGTGGGCCAGCGCGCCGTGCCGGAGCGCATTGGCGGCCAGCTCATGGATGGCCAGCGACAGTACTTCGGCCGCCTTCGGTGGCAACAGCACATCCTCACCCTGCAGGTGACAGGCAGCGGCCGCCGGTGCCTGCGCCGCGATCTCCTCCTCGAGCATGCCGCGCAGGCAGACCCCTACATTGGCGCCGCGGGTCAACAGGCTCTGCGTGCGCGCCAGTGACATCAGCCGCGCGCACAGGCGCTCGGCATACTCGTCCACGCTGCCGACCGATACGCGGGTCCGCCAGGCAATGGCATGGATGGTCGACATGATGTTGCGCACCCGATGCTGCAGTTCGGCCAGCAGCACCGACTGGCGCTCGGTGGCACGCTTGAGATCGTCGATGTCCACGGCGATCGCGAACACGCCACTCACCCCGCCATCGGCATCACGCAACGGTGCGGCGGCGACGCGTGTCCAGCGCGCGCGCCCGTCGTCATGGATGAACTGGAACTCCAGGCCTGGGACCATCGTCTCCCCCCGCAGGGCGCGGGCGATGGCGAAATCGTGGGGTTCGATGCGCGAGCCATCGGGATGCGTACCCTGCCACCGGTAATGGTTGGGGCGATCCGTGGAGGGCACCTTGCCGGTGGGAAGATAGGTCCGCATCTGGTCGTTGGACAGCTGCAGGTTGCCGTCGGCGTCGACAATGCAGACACCCACCGGCAGCACCTTGAAGGCCAGCGCCAACCGGCGGTCGCTCTCACGGCGCTTCTGTTCCTCGCGTTCGCGGGCCGCCTGCGCGACGTGCGCAGCGGTCGTTTCGAACATGGTCACCAGCACGCCGTTGATGCACCCGTCCTCTCCGCGTATGGGGCTGTAGGTGATGGTGAACCAGACATCCTCCAAGCGCCCCCGCCGCGCCAGCGGATAGAGCTTGTCCTCATAGGTGATGGTCTCGCCCTGCCACACACGCTGGTAGATCGGGCCATTGATGTGCCAGACCTCGGGCCAGCACTCGCGCGTCGGCTGGCCCAGTCCGCCAGGATGCTTGTCAGCCAGGATCTCGGCATAGCCATCGTTGTAGAGCTGCACCAGCTGCTCGCCCCACAGCACAATCATCGGGAAGCCGTGCGCAAGCATCAGGTCGACGGTGGCGCGCAGGTGCGGCGGCCATTGCTCGATCGCACCCAATGGCGTGCCTGACCAGTCGTGCCGGGCAATGCGGGCGGCCATGCCGTCATGGCGCGCATGGGCCTGCAGTGACGGCGGCATGCCTGCCGGGCGCTCAACGGCCCGGAGGCCTTCGGTGCGGCGCGACATGCCGCGCAATCAGGCGATGCCCGCAGGGGCCTGCGGCGTCGCCACCAGTCCCGCCAGCTGCTGGACCAGGGCCTCGATGTGATAGGGCTTGGTGCAGCGGGGCGCATCCGCGAAGCGGCTGGGCAGGTTGTCATCGTAGCCAGAGGTCAGCATGAACGGCGTACCCGCTTCGGCCAGCCGGTCGGCCAGCGGGTACACCTGTTCACCGCCCAGGTTGATGTCCAGCAGGGCCACATCGATGGGGTTGTCATCCAGCAGCCGGCCGAGTGCCTGCAGGTCCCCGGCCGGCCCCACCACCTGCGCGCCCTTCAGCTCCAGGTAGTCCACCAGGAACATCGCGATGGCGAATTCATCTTCCGCCACCAGTACTCTCAACCCTTTCAGGCCTTCTGGTTTGTTGCCCGCTTCCAGCACGACCGGCGCTCCTCGATACACGCGGCCCACCTCCGCCGCAACAGCCGTAGGATGCGCGAACCGGGCTACAAGGGCGCGTGATGATCGATGAAGATCGCAGCCGCGGCGCATTCACTCCGGCATGGCAGCTTCCATGCCGAGCTGCGCTCGGAACGTGACGAGGATGGCCGTTTCCACGTGCACCGCGTGCTGCATGCCAGCGCTGGAAGTGGCGGAGAAGACCCTGGTGATGCGCGAAGGTGCACGCATCACCAGTGAGCGCGGGGGTGCTGCGTAACCCCATCCACGCATGGCGTGGATCTACTGTAGAGCCAAGCCCATGCCCGGCTCTGCAAAAGGTTCAGCGCCGTGAATGCAGTACGGTGCGCTGGCGCATCGCGTTGAATTCCTGCTCCACCTGCTGGATATCCTCGGCCTGGAACCCGGCCGCGTCCAGCAGCTGGTCGGCGGCGGCGGCGGCCAGCGGATCATCGTCACGCTGGCGCCAGCAGCGCGCTGGCAGGAAGTAACCCACTTCGCTGCGCCCGCGCATGATCACCACCGGCCGGCCTGCATACAGCAGGAACTCCGCCAGGTGCTGGCGCAGCCCCTCCACCGAGACATAGGCCGGGCCGATGCCCAGCGATCGGCTGGACGGTTCGGAACTTTCGAACAGCTTGCGACGGCTCATCCACTCCTCCTTATGTGCAGCGCGTGGTCTCCTTTCCCTAGACGGGCGCATCGCTGCGCCCCCGCCACGCACTACGTGATCCACATCACGCCGTCACTCAGAACCCGGTATTGAACTCCAGCTGGAACACATCGATCGACAGTGGAGCACCGGACACTTCCTTGGCCGCCATCCACTTGCCGCTGATCCAGCTGCGCGCGTCCAGCGCGTAGGCGCCGCCCACGTAGTAGCCGCGGGCGTTGGTGCCCCCGAGGTGGAAGTTCGGGTCGTTGTAGGCGTCCGGCAGCGCATCGGCCTCGATGCGCTTGTAGCCCAGCAGCGCCTGCCACTGGCCCTTCTCCTTCAGGTCGGTGGCACCGAAGGTGGCCTGCACCATCCAGGCGGTGTCGCCGCTGCGGAAGGTGTCGATGCTGGCGGTACCACCGGCGCCGTAGTTGTTGACGATGCCGTTGTTGGCGCGGCTGAACATCGCCTGCTTGTCGTAGGCCAGGTTGCGGATGTAGTCGCCGTCCAGGCGCAGGCCGATGCCCTGGGCCAGCTGCGTATCCCAGCGCAGGTTCAGCGTGGCCAGGCGGAATGCCGAGGCCAGGCCGACGTATTGCGGGGTGGGCGTGTTGGCTGGATCCAGCGGGTTGCGTGCGATGTCGCGGATCAGCATCAGGGTGTTGCCCTTCTGCATGAACGCCGGGCGCGACCAGTCGGTGTCGCAGCCCACCGCGCCCGCATACAGCGCGCACGGCGAGGACAGGCGGCCGCTGATGTTCTTGAAGTCGTAGTAACCCAGCGCCGCGCGCAGCGCGTTGTCATCGTTGAAACGCCAGTTCACGCCGACCTGTGCACCGGACAGCCACTTGTTCTCGTTCGGGGTCTTGACCCGACTCTGGCTGGGCGCGCTGTCGGAGGTGTACTCCAGCGGTACCACCGCCAGATTGCCGAACAGGCCAAGGTCACCGCCGTCGAAGTCGTACTGCAGGTTGGCGGCCAGGCCATCGAAGTTCAGGTCGTTGGAGAACAGCGTATCGCTGGTCCAGAACGGATTGCCGAAGCGGCCGCCGCGCACCGTCACCCAGTCGGCCGGGCTATAGGCCAGCCAGGCCTGGTCCAGCCACACGTCCTTCTTGCTCAGGCCACCACCCAGCTGCTCGGTGGTTGACACCGGGCCATTGCTGCTGCCGCTGGCCAGGCGCACGCCAGCCGTGGTGTGCTGGCCGATGGTCGCCTCGATGCCGAGGCGGGCGCGGATGCGCCACAGGTTGCGGCGGTCCTGGCGGGTGTTCAGCAGCGGTGGCAGCTGCAGGTTGGTGTTGGTATTGGTGTCGAAGCCGTTGCCGGAATTGATCGACGACCAGTTGCTGACGATGTCGCTGTTGCGTTCGGAGAAGAAGCGCGACTCGCTGCGCACGCGCATGTCACCGGTGACCTTGATGCGCTTGGTCCACTCAGCCACTTCGTTCGGCGCCGCCCAGCCCTCGGACCTGGCCTGCGTCATCACCTCCTGGCGCACTTCGTCACGAATGCCGTCGCGCACGCTCTGCGGCACGTACGGCACGCGCACGTCACCGGCCTCCAGGGCCACGCCACCACTGGCGGCCGGTGTCCCGGCGGCCGCGGTGCGCTGCAACGCCGCTGCTTCGGCCTGCGCCTGCACCAGCAATGCCTGGCCGTCTTCGGGTTTCAGTGCACCGCTGGCGATCAGCCCCTTGATCAGCTTGACCATGGTGGTTTCGGCGGCCATCGCGCCGGCCGGGGCGGCCAGGCTGAGCAGCACGGCACAGCACAGCAGCGCCCGTCGGGCCGGCCGCGGGTGGCGGGAGTCGGTTCGTGCACGGACGTGGTCGTTCATCACGGTTCTCATCGGAAGAAGGGAAATCACGGAGGTCGGGAATCAGGCCCCGGGCCGGCGGCCCTGGATCAGGACGCGGGCGGGGAAATCAAGCGACGGCGGCGGTGCCTGGTCGACCTTGCCGATGCGACGCAGTGCATCGAGCACGGCCGCGTCGGCCTCCTCGTTGCCACTGCCACGCACCAGCTCGACCTTTTCCAGGCGACCATCGCTGGCCAGCCACACATTCACCTGCAACTGGAACGCCAGGCGCTTGACCTTGTCGTCGCGCGAGATCGCCTGCTGCATCAGGTAGCCGAGGTAGCGCCCATAGGTGGCGTTGCCGGCACCGCCACGACCGACACCGGACGAACCGCCACCACTGCCGGACTGGATGCCGAAGTTGTCGCCACCGGCCTGCGCGTCGGCATTCATCGTCACCGGATCGCTGTTGTCCGGGGTCGGCGTCGGCTCTTCGGCCGGCGTCGGCTGATCCAGCGGCTCCGGTTCGGGCATCGTCTCTTCCGGCGGCGTTTCCGGTTCCGGCGGTTTTTCCGGTGGCGGCGGGGGTGGCGGAGACGGTGGCGGCAACGCCAGCATCGGCGGCTGCACCACCGGCCGGCGGGTGCTTGCGGTGTCCTTGAACAACAGCCACCACAGCGCGACGCCAAGCACCAGCAACGCGACCAGCACCAGCGCGACGGTCACCAGCAACGGGCGACCACGCATGCCGGGCTCCGGCCGAGGGGGTTGATGGGCGGTCATGCCTCAGCCCTGCGCCTTGCCGGTGACCAGGCCCACCTGGGCCAGCTCCAAGCGCCGCAGCAGGTCCAGCACCTCGACCACCCGGGCATACTGCACCTGTGCGTCTCCGCGCACGATCACCGGGAAATCCGGCGTGGTCGCGCGCTCGGTACGCAACCGGTCTTCCAGCTCGGCCATCGTCACCGGGTAGGCATCCAGGAACACCTGGCCGCTGGGGTCGATGGTGATCGCCTTGGTCTTCGGCTTCTCCAGCGCCACGCTGTTGCTGGCCTTCGGCAGGTCGACCTCGATACCGGGGATGGAGGCGTTGCTGGTCAGGATGAAGATCACCAGCACCACCAGCAGCACGTCGACGAAGGGCGTCACGTTGATGCCCTTCTCGCGCTTCTTGATGCCGAACTTCGCCTTCTGGCCCATGGCGCGCTCCTCAGCCCTGGACCGCGGCCGGGCCGCGCCCGTCCTGCTCTTCGGCCAGGCGCGCGGCGAACTCGTCGATGAACACCGCCATGTCCGCACCGATCGCTTCGGCACGCGCGCCCAGGTAGTTGTAGCCGAACAGTGCAGGGATCGCGACGCCGAGGCCAGCCGCCGTACACAGCAACGCTGCGGCCATGCCGGGTGCCACCGAGTTGATGTCCACCGCGCCGGCCATCGCCGCAACCACGAACACCAGCATGATGCCGATCACGGTGCCGAACAGGCCCACATACGGGGCCCCCTCGATGGTGGTCGACAGCCAGTTCATGCGCCGTGCCATCGCTTCCTGCTCGCGCACCATCACCGCATCCATCGACGCGCGGATCGCCGCGATGGTGGCACCACTGAGGTAACCGCTGTTGCCATCGCGCTGGTGGCGCTGCTGCATTTCATCGATGGCCACCTGGTAGATGCGCCACAACGAGCCATCGTGCATCGCGGCCGGCGCCTTGCCTTGGCGGTCCATGTCGGACAGGGTGCGCAGCGGCACGCCGGACAGCTTGCCGAAGCTCTCGGTGAACACCGCATTGGCCTTGCTGGTACGGCCGAAGTGGCGCCCCTTGGCGATCATGATCGCCCACGACAGCAGCATCATCAGGCCGAGGATCGCCACCACCACCCAGGCGTCGAACGGCATTGCCTTGAGGATGAAGGCGAAGTGGCTCTGACCGGCGGACTGCTCGTCCGCGCCGTAGCTGATCAGCCGCGAGTCGGCGCCCTGTGCGGTGGCATCGGCCAGCAGCAGTGCCGCCGGTCGTGCCACGCGCGAGATACGCAGCTCATCCAGTGCACCCTCGAAATTGGCCAGCGGCTGCACCGCGCCAGGAGCATCGGCGCCCACCACCGGGGCGGTGCCCAGCGCCGGTAGCTCGCCGCTCAGCTGGGCAACGACGCGCCCGTTGAGGTACAGCTGCAACGCGCCCTTCTCTGCCGTCAGTGCAACGTGTGCCCACTGTCCTTCCGGAACCGGCTGCGCGGGCGTGCTGCGCTGGCCATTGAGCTGCACGAACGGCACGCGGTTCTCGATGCCCAGCACCAGCTCGGATGCGCCGTCGCGACGCGCATAGATCGCCTGCGCCGCAGTGTTGCCGCCCGGCTTGATCCAGGCTGAAACGGTGAGCGGCGCGCCCGCTTCCTGAGCCAGCGATGCGCTGGCCGGCAGCGGCAGCGGACCGGCGCCCAGCTGCACGCCACGGCCGATCACCGAGCCTTCCGACGGCGGCACCACCGCACCGGCATTGTTGCCATAGGCGGTGGTGTCGCGTGCCGGCGCATTGGCCTCGGCAAAGTGGTAGACCAGCGTGTAGTCCGGATCGAACACCTGCTGGCCGTTGCCGCTGGCCGGTGCCTTCTCATTGCCGTAGTACATCCAGATCGTCTGCGGCGCGGCGGTACTGACCGCCGGCACGTCGACCCAGACCAGGGCCAGGCCCATCCTGGGATCGAACTGTTCGATCTGGTGGGCCAGCACGGTACGGCCATCACCCGAAACGAAGCGCAGGTCGTTGCCAGCATCCTGGGTTCCGTCGAAGCCGAAGTTGCCGGTATGCAGGCGCAGCAGCAGCGGCGTGCGGCCCGGGTCACCGGCCAGGCCCGCGCCCTGCGGGCCGGCGTCGATGGTGATCGGCTTGCGGTACTTCCATTCGGCCTGCCACCAATTGGCATCGGCCGCAGCCACCGGCAGCGCAACCAGCGCGGCCAGCAGCAACAACACTCGGGAAAGCAAACGGTCCATGCGAAGGGTCTCCGGAGAACGCATGTTCAAGGGAAGGGTCAGTAACTGGTGCTGATGTTGAAATGCAGGCGCGGGTCGTCCTTGCGCGTGACCGGGCCATCGGCATACGGCCAGGCGTAGTCCAGGCGCAGTTGCAGGTGTTGACCCAGGCGCAGCTGCGCGCCCAGGCCGACCGAGGCCAGGTTGTACTTGTCGCGCTGTTCGGGCAGCGGCTGGCGCAGGCGCAGGTAGGCCGCGTCGGCAAAGCTGTAGACACGCAGGTCGGTGCCGCGCCACGGTGACCACGCAGGCGTGCGCCATTCCAGGCTGGCCAGGCCGCCGTAGTCGCCGATCGCCTCGGCCGAGAGATACCCACGCACGGTGTACATGCCGCCGGCGGCGAACTGCTCTGCCGACACCAGCGGCGCGTCGGTCACCTGCAGCGATCCACGCGCATACCACTGCCAGTCGTTGCCGAAAGTGTGGGTGTTGGCGACATCGGCCTTGAACGCCACGAAGCTCGGATCGGCCCAGTAGCGCTTCTGCCCGAACGCGGTGGCGTCACTGCCGTAGCCGAACAAGCGACGCGTACCGGCCACCAGCTGGGTGTTGATGCTCAACTGATCCTGCTCGCCCTGGCGTACACCGACAAACGCCAGAGTGATCGGCGCGTACCTCAGCGGCGTCTTCAGGCTCTCCTTGCCCATCTGCGTGTCTTCCTCGGTGTCCTTGAAATCCACGCCGAGGCTGAGCTGGCGCCACCACTGGCTGCTGCCCGGCAGGCGATAGTTGAGCTTGAGGCCGATCGAATGGCCGTTGCCGATCACATTGGTACCGGTGCCGGTACCGACCTGCCCACCTGCATTCAACACGCGGCTGTCGGATCTGTAGCCGGAGGCTTCCAGGCTCCACGGCGTACCTTCGAACGGCATCGTGTACGAGGCCGAGAACACCTTGGCCTGCTTCGTGTCTTCCGGCGCCAGATACACGCCGAGGTTGGCGCTGTGCCCACGCTTCCACAGGTTGTCGTAGGCCAGCGATGCACTCAGGCGCAGCTTCTCGGTGTCGGCGCTATGGTCGTTGTTGAGTGACGCACTGGCACGCCACGGCGACTTCTCCTCGACCTGCAGGTCCACATCCATCGTGCCCGGCACCTGGCCTTCGCGCACCAGTGGCATCACCTGGCGACGTCCGCCTTCGTTCAGTGCGGTCAGTTCGTTCTGGGCCTGGTCAAAGTCCGGAACCTTGCCTTCCGCCAGTGCCGGCACGCGTTCACGAATGCGTTCGGGCGATTCGTGGCGGGTGCCGACCACGCGCAGCTGGCCGATCGGCGTCTGCTGCACCTTCAGCAGCACCACGCCCCCACTGACCTGCTGCTCGGGTAGCTCGACGTAGACCGACTGGTAGCCGGCCTGCTGATAGAGCGCGTGGACCGCATCGCGCGCCTTCTCGACATCGGCCAGAGTCTTGCCCGGGCCGAGGAACGGTTCCACCGCACGTTCAATCTGCCGCGGATCGAGCACCGTGTTGCCGCGCACGATGTATTCGTTGATGTTCACGCTGGGCGCGGGTGCTGCCTCCTGCGCGAACAGCGGCAGCGGCATCGCGGCCAGGGCCAGCACCAGCGGATGCAGGCGCAGCGGAAGGCGAACGGCTCGGCACGGAACAGGATTCATCGAAGGCATCGCGTCGTATCGAAGGGAGGGGCCAGGGAGCGGCGCGTGGATCTACCAACAGGACGTGTACATCGCGTCAAAGCCGCCAACAGTTTTGTGACAGCACTGTCATCTTTTGAAAGCGCCGCAACGCACGCAGGCGGACCCTGCCTTGGCCACCCGTCTTTATTGCAGGACATCGATTGCTGCGGGAGATTCGAGATGTGTGAATCGTTGATGCCGGACCTGCGCGCCGCCCTCGCCCTCGCCCTGCTGCTGGCGCTGCCATCGGGTCGCGCCGACGAGTCGAAGAAGCAGGAAGAAGCTGCGCCCTGCATCGAAGTACTGGTCAACGGCGAGCGGATTCCGGCCTGGGACTGTCTGCAACGCAAGCTGGCGCCTGCGACAAGGCCGGCGAAGTCGGCGGCGCTCCCCGAAGCCGAACGCCTGATGCAGCAGCCCGGCAACCAGCTGATGCAGTACAACCTGGAAGGCACGCGGCAGCGCATGGGCGATGCGTTCGGTCGCTCGGTGGTGCCGCAGCGACCTGCGCGCTGAGTCTGCGCCTGTGTAGCGCCGAGCCCATGCTCGGCTGTCTTTGCATTCATCGGCGATGCCGCGCAGGAGCAGCCGAGCGCGGCCTCGGCTCTACAAGTCAGCCGGCACGATGCCATCAGTTGGCACTGGTGGCAGCGCGGGCACTGGCAGGCTGCGCGATTGACCGGCCTGGTTCAGTTCCACTGCGCTGGCATTGATGCTGGCCAGCACCGTACAGGGCCCCAGCCGCTGGCCGGGTGCGTACGCTTCGGCAGGACGCCCATCCACCGAAAGCAGCGCCAGCGGCGCGTGGTCGCCGGCCATCACACCCAGCACGACCACCTCGGTCTGCACCGCGCCCGGGGACAGCAGCCGCACCAGCGGCAGGCTTGCCACCGCATCGAACATCGGCCGCACCGCCGCCTCGGTCTTCGCCTCGCTGGCCACGGCCGCCGGCGCCACCGCAGACAGAGTGATGCTCCAATAGGCGACTACGGCCAGCAGCAGCGCCGCCGCCAGCAGGGTCAACATGCGATTGCGATCCCAGCGCCTGCCGTCCATGTTCCGCACCATCGCCACGTTCGTGTCTGCCCACGCTAGCAGGTGCGGCTGACGCTTTTGTTTCATCATGCGGGCCTACGCTGGCAGGCATCGACCCGGACAGGAGGCAACGTCGATGCAGCGCGTGCCGCGTGGTTTCACCCTGCTGGAACTGATGGTGGTGCTGGTGATCATCGGTATCTGCACGGCGGGTATCGGGCTGGGCCTGGGCAGCCTGCTCGACCCGGGCCGGCAGCTGCGACAGGAAGCCGAACAGTTGGCGCAGCGCCTGCAGGTGGCGCGCGACGAGGCCCGGATCGATGGCCGCCCCCTGCGCTGGCAGGCCGACGCCGCCGGCTACCGCTTCAGCCGCCGCGAAGGCACCCGTTGGGTGGATGTGCAGCGCGACGACCTGCTGCGCCCACAACCATGGCAGCTGGCGGGCATCGCGGTGCAGCCGACCACGCCGATTGAACTGAGCCCCGAGTGGATTGGCGTGGCGTGGGAAGTGACGCTGTCGTTGCAGGGCCGCCAGCTGCGTCTTCGTGATGATGGCAGCGGACAGTTGCAGGTCGTGCAGTGAAGCGGAACAAGCACGGGTTCACCCTGATCGAAGTGCTGATCGCATTGGCGATCGTTTCAATTGCACTGGCGGCGGTGATGCGTTCGGTGGCGGTGGCTACCGACGATCAATCGCGCCTGCGCGACCGTCGGCTGGCACTGATGTGCGCGCAGGACCGCTGGCAGGAGCTGCGCCTGGCTGGGCAGCCGCCGCAGGATGCACGGCAGCGCTGCGTGCAAGGGCGCAGCACGTTCCTGGTGCTGCAACATCTCGGCACCGGCAGCGACAGCCAGCCGCAACTGGAACTGAGCGTGGTGGCCGAAGATGCACCGCAGCAGTCCCTGGCGCGGATGCAGCTGCCATGGACCACCATGCAATGAAGCGGGTCACGCGTGGCTTCACCCTGATCGAAGTGATGATCGCGATCACCATCATGGGTGTGCTGGCGCTGATCTGCTGGCGTGCGCTGGACAGCGTGGCCAGCAGCGACCAGCGCCTGCGCCGGGCCGATGCCGAAACCACGACGGCGCTGCGCATCCTGCAGCAGTTCCAGCGCGATATCGAGATGCGTGCCGACGACGCGCTGATGAATGGTGCAGTGCGTCCGGCCGATCAACCGCAGCGGCTGCTGCCTCCGTCCCTGGTAAGCGAACGGCACCCGGATGGCAGCTTCGCGCTGGAGATCACCCGCAGTGTCGGCAGTGATGGACTACGCTGGCAGCGGGTGCGCTGGTGGCGGCAGGGCAATACGCTGTGGCGGGCCAGTGGCGCGGCGACGGATCGATACCCCCTGCCCGCGCCTGAGCCGTCGAAAGGCATTGCGGTGGCCAGGGATGTGCAGCGGTTCGAGGTACGCGCCTGGCAGCCGGGCGCGGGGTGGGCGCTGTTGCCGAGCGAAGGCGAGGTGCTGCCGGCCACCGGGCTGGAACTGCGGTTGGGCCTGCGCGATGGGCGCGGGTCGCTGAGTTACCGGCGGGTGCTGGAGCTTTAGGATTCCTCCCAGGCAAAGCATCCACGCATGGCGTGGATCTACTGCCGAGCGGCTTCTACTGCCCGGCCTGCTTTGGTGGGTGCCGACCTTGGTCGGCACTGATGCTGGCCCAGCCATCCACGCATGGCGTGGATCTACTGCCGAGCCTGCCGCCGGGTGCCATCCTGCGCCCGGCGGCGCCGTGTCGGTGGTCCTCACCGCCGATGGCCGCTCCCTGCCCTCCGTGCCGTCCTGGCTGGGGCCGCCACCGTTCCCTGGCGGCTGGCCCGATGCTGTCCGTTCTTCCTGGTCAGTCCCATCCACGCATGGCGTGGATCTACTGCCGGCCGCGATCGTGCCGATCAGGGTCGGCACCTACCTGCGCTGCGTGCCGTCGTCGCGGCTGGCCTGCGGGAACTGGAATGCGCTGTCTGCGTCGTAGCCGCTGTTGGCGGTAGTGCCGCGCGCCGGCGGCGCTACGCTGCTGGTACCGCTGCCGAAGCCCAGGATCTGCACGCTGATCACCGACGGCTGGTTGCGCCGTGCGTCGTCCTGGCTCTTGCGCATCACGTCCTGTGCCGCCTGGCTGGCGCTGTTGGCTGCCGCACTGGCCGCGGCCAGCGCATTCACGTTGACCGATGCCAGCACCGGCAGGCCCTTGCTCTCGCCCTGTACCTGGATGTTGGCCGCGTTGAGCACCTGCAGCGCGGCCAGATTGATGTTGCCGGAGACGCGTATACCGGCCTCGCCCGCATCGATGGTGCCCAGCGGTGCGATCAGATCGACGTCGCCCGGCGGCACTTCGGCGATGGGGTTCAAGGTCGCGATGCCAGCACCGCTGGCCGGGGCCTGCGGCGACAGGATCACATTGCCCCACCCGTCATAGACGCGGCGCGGTGGCGTGTACAGCAACGTCGTGCGCGAACCACGACCAGCATTGATGTCACCCTGCTCCGACCACGCCAGGATGTCGCCGCCGAACGTGGTCATCACCCGCGACAGGCCCAGCAGCACGCTGTCCTGGCTGAACAGCCGGATATCGCCCTGCCCTTGGGTCACCAGTCCGGCACTGGCCGGGGGCACCACGCCCTGCACACCGATCACGATCTGCCCACCCGGCGCCATCAGCTCGATGTTGCCACCCGCTTCGGTGCGCACGCCGGAGCCACCGTACATCACGATATCGCCGGTACGGTCGATCGTCGCGCCGGTCGCAGCCTTGTCTGGCATCAGCGTGGCGATGGCCTCGCGCCCACGCAGGTAGGAGCCGAAGCGGGGCCCTTCTGCATCGGTATATTCCCGTCCACCTTCGCGCAGCTCGGCGTAATAGACATGGCGCAGGAAGATGTGCTGCTGTTCCTGCGGCAGCGCATCGAAGGCAGCCAGCGCCCCGTCGCCGTCAGCAGCCACGCCGAAGCGCTGCTGCAGCCACTGCGTCAGTTCCTGGTCGTAGACCTTGACTGCCTTGCCCGGCTGCGACGCAAGCGATTGCACGGGATCGGCAAGGTTGACGGGGTCCAGATAGCGGGCACGCAGGGCCGCGTAATCGATCTGCTGGTTGCCGGCCGTCAGCGCGATGCTGGCGCCGGGACGGGTGTCGCCCTGCACGATGCCACCGAGGCTGACGATGCTGCCCGCATCCTCCTGGCGCAGCTGGCGGCCGGCACTGATCTCGGTGTTGCCGGGGCCGGCGATGGTCGCGTTCAGATGCACGATGTCGCGGCCCGCCGCCGCCACCGTGATGTCGGTGGGCGCGGTGTTCAATGCGGTCATCGACACCCCGAGGATGTCCCGGCCTGCCCGCAGTTGCACGGCGCCGGCGGCCTCGAACCAGTTCAGCTGTGTGCGCTGCCCCACGTTGGGATCCAGCGTGCGCCGGGCGCCGGTGGCCAGACCGATGATGTCGCCCTGCACCGCGTAGAAGCGGCTCGGCGCCAGGGCCGCAGAAACGGTGGACAGCGGAGTATTCGGACCGAACGCAAACAGCGGAAGCGACGCGTCCGGCGATGCAATGTTGCCGTCGACCGACAGGTTGTGCCGCGAGCGGGTCACATTTCCGCCGGAATCCCCCTGCTGGGCCAGGAATGCGGGGTCGAAGGGTCCCGGCAGGCGCGCATCCGCGCCCGAGCGCGCGATCTGGGTCGCGCCACGTTGGGCGAAGATGCTGCCACCGGCCAGGACGTCCAACCGTCCCGTTGCCGAGGGTGCCAGCAGGATCACATCCTGCGTCCCCGGCGTGGCGCTGATCCGGTCCAGCTTGATGTCGCCCTGCGCAGCAATGGCGCTGAAGCGCGAAGGATAGAGCCAGTAATTCAGCAGATCATCACCACCACGCACAACAAGCTGGACCTGCTCGCGCCACAGATTGCTGCCGGTCACGTTATCCGGCCCGGCGAGGCCTGGCGCGAGGTCACCACCGGCACTGAACAGATCCACGGCCGTGCTGGCGGTCCACAGGGAAAACCACGTGCTGCCTGCAGCGCGCGCGCCATCATCCTGCAGCACCGCGCTGTAGTTGGCCAGCGGCACCCGGCCTGCATCGGCGACCCCGCCGAGCACCACATCGCCCCGTGCCTGCAGCTGCGCGACCGCATCGCCCAGCACCAGCACCGGTCCGCCCATCGCGCGGGCGGCGTCGGGCGCAAACAGGTCTGCGGCGCGCTGCTGACGCAGCGTCGCGTAGTTTTCCAGGGTGACGCCCATTGCACCGATGCGCCCGGCATCAAGCTGCAGGCTGCCACGCAGATTGCTGAAGGTACCGTTGAGGTCGAGATTCTGTCCCGCCCTGGAGGGATTGAGGCTGGAGATCGTCGCCTGCAGATTCGGATTCAGTGCGCCACCGATGCGCAACCGCAGGTCGCCGCCACCGGTCAGGTGCAGCTGGCCATTGCTGACCCGGCCGGTCGATCCCACCGCCGCGATGATCGCGCCCGAGCGTGGTGCGCTCAGCGAGCCCAGCGCGTCGCCCATCGGATCGCGGACGCCGGCATTGCGCCCGGCCTCAAGCGTCAGGTCGCCGCCGCCCAAGGTGCCGAAGCCGGTGAAGCCGACCATCCGCGGAGAGGCGCCAGCGGCAGCGGACACGTTGGTGTAGGTACCAAAGTTCACCCACCAGCTGGTCGGCACCGGCTCCACGCCGGTGGTGCTGCCGGTTCCCTGCCGCCACAGCCAATTGCCGACCGCGGCACTGGAGTACAGCGACCAGTCGCGCTCGCTGGTGCCCGACTCCGCGCGCGCGGTCCAGGCGTCGCCGACGATATCGCGCCCGGCTTCGACCCGCAGGTTGCCACCATGATCGGGATACCAGGCCTGGTAGCCTGCGATCGCTGCGTCATAGCTGCCCGGCACCAGGTTCGGCCCCAGCAGTGCGGTGTTCCAGGGAGCCGCTGCACGGGGCGAATTGAAGGCAGCGTCGTGGCCCCCACCCAGCGCGGTGGGAGTGCCGGCGGTGTAGACACCGAAGCCTGACTTCATCACGACGTCACCGGCAGCGAGCAGTTCCATGTCCCCCTTGCCGGTGCGCAGCACGCTCCACGCCGGCGTGCCCGCGCGCTTGCCGTAGGTGGTCACTTCGGTCTGCGTGCCGCCGCCGGCGCAGTAGGTGGGCGCGGTACTGCAGAACTCGTCTTCGGTCATGCCGAACATCGCGGCGAAGTCCTTCGCAGGGGTGCCCACGTAGGACTCGTCACCCCAGTAATCCAGCGAGCCCTGCGCGGCCACCTGGCGGGGTGCCGGGCCGCAGTAGTCGGCCGACATCGCGCAGAACTCATCTTCGGTGAAGCCGAACATGTCGGCCAGCTCTGCGATCGGGCGGCCCGCATAGGACGTGTCGCCGATCCAGTCCAACGATGCCCGCTCGGTCAACGCACGATCACCCACCCAGATGATCTCGGACTTGACCGTGCCGATCGAGCCCTGGTGGGTATCAGCCAGCACCACGCTGCCTTCGCTGCCCCAGCGCCGGCTGCGTGGATCGGCCGCCCCGGCATCGGCACCGGCAACCACGGTCAAGTCCCAGGAGGTGGTGCCCTCGGCCAGCATCGGCGCCAGCGCCCAGTTGCGCCCCTGGTTGCCGTTGGCATCGGCCGGCCTCAGATTCACCGGCGCGTCGCCGGGCAGCTCCACCTTGGTCAACGAGGGAATGTACGCGCCCACCTTGAGCGCGACTTCCCGTGCCAGGCGCAGCGCAACCGGCAACACCGCGCCGGCGGGCCACTCCTGTGCCGCCACCTGTACCGCACTGCGCAGGCGGAAGCCGGCTCCCAGCCGCGCACCTGCCGCCAGCACCAGCGGCTCCTGCAGCACGGTGCCCGCGGCCAGCGTCTGCCCGGAGTCGGTGGTCACTGCCGCACCCAGTACAGTACCCGCGGGCAGGCGCAGATTCTGCGAGATCACCATCGGCGCGGGCAGCACGGTACCAACCGGAAGCGTTACCGATTCGACCGGCACGTCGTAGTTCAGGCGGGTGCCGGCCTGGAACTCGGTGCCGGGCTGCAGCTTCACTCCGTCCACCGGCACCACCAGGCCACTGCCGAAGGGGGTGTGCCCGGCGCTGCCATTGCGACCCTCATACAGCTGCCAGCCCCCCTCATCCGGCGTGGGCGGTGGCGGTGCGAAGCCATCGTTGATGCTGCCGTAGACATTGATGTTGCCTTCGGCCCGCAGCACCAGCGAGGCCGATTCGCCGAAGCCACGCCGCGATGGATCGGCGCGGTTGGCTTCGGGTCCGTAGCGGTAGCCGGACAGATCGATGTCGCCGGCAATGGTCAGGTCGCCGTCCGGGTTGGCGTCGCTGCGCCGCGCCACCACCTGCACGCCGGGACGAAGGCGGACGTCACCCAGCGCGCGCGTGCGCTGCTGCAGGTCCGGGTTGCCCAGCGCACCATCGATCCACGCCACGCTGTGCGGATCGACCACCTGGTCCAGCCACTGCTGGGTAACCAGCTGCGCGCGGTTGCCGCGCACATCAGCGGTGCTGGCCAGGGGCGCATCGTCGTAACGGCGGACACCATTGAGCTGGATGTCAGCCGCGCCATCGATGCGCAGGCCATTGGCCGCGGCAATCGCCGCGTCGTTGCTGCCCACCCGCGGCACATCGATCTTCAGCGAGCCCCGCGCCATGCCGTCGTTCTGTCCAGGGCCGTCGCCGACGGCCACGCCGCTGCCGGCACGCAGGTCCAGGTGCGCCGCGCTGCCCAGACCCACGGCGCCTTCGGCGCTGCCCAGCGTGATGGTGGCCCGGTTCGGACTGTCGATGATCTTGCCATGGCTGTCCACGCGCAGGCCGGTACCGTGCGCGTCCAGCGTGCCGTCCACCTGCAACTGGTCGCGGGCGTACAGGCGGATGCTGCCGACCTGCTCGCCGCTGGCATCGATGCGGCCGGCCACGGTCAGGCTGCCCGCGTCGACACTGATGTCGACCCGGCGCGCCTTCACTTCGTCGCCGATCCGAAGATCGCCTTCACCGATCTGGAAGCTGCGGCCGCCAACGACACCGCCGGCGGTCAATCGCTGGTTGAGGCCGGCGAAGTCCTGCAGCTGACGTGCCCGCACCACAAGTTCACCGCCGTCGTAGGGCACCAGCGTGCCGCCGGCATCGTAGCGGCCACTGGCGGCACCCTGGAGAACACCGGCCAGATCGGCTTGGCCGGCCACTGCGGTGACCGTCATGCGCCCGGCGCGGTTGTTGCGGGCAGAAACATCGATGCGGGAGGCAGCATCGGTGCGGATGTCACCCGTGTCGCTGGACAGCAGGACATCACCGCCCCAGCTGAACTTGTCCACGTCGTACAGCGGGACCTTGCGCCCGGCCAGGTCCAGCACCGCCCGGCCGCCAAGCGTGATGCCCTGGCGTGCGCTCGCCGACAGCCGTCCTGACGCCAGCGCGATCGTGCTGTCCAGCGTGATCCGGTTGGCGTCGATGCTCAGCTCACTGCCCAGTGCATCGCCACCCGCCTTGCCGGTGCCCCCCTGCAGGCGGAACTCGCCGCCAGTGCGCACGCGCAGCTGCGCGGCGGGATCGGCGGTCAACAACGAGGTATCGATGCCGAGGCTGCCTCCGCTGTACTGCCAGCCCTTGTCGGCCAGATAGTCGCCGCGCTGCTGGAACACGTCCAGCGTGCCCTGCGCGGAGAACGACAGCTGCTCCGAAGCACTCAGGTTCAGCGCACTGAATCCGAGCACCTGCCGGTTCGCAGGTACTTCAGAGCTGGGACGGCTGAATGGTGCCCGCCCGAGCTGCAGCTGGCGGGTGACGAGGTCCAGCTGCCCGGCGCCGAGCCGGTCCACCATCGGATCGGCCGGCGGCACCGACGCGTCGCTGCCCGGCGCCTGGCTCGCCGCCAATGCGCCGTCCCAGACCAGCGTGTCCACCAGGATGCGCGCACGGTCGGTCGCCGCGCCGTAGCCGCGGATGGCCTGCGCACCCAGCACAAGCGTCTGCAGGCCACTGCGGCCGGTGGCACTGTCGCGCGCGTCCAGGTCGACGCTGCCGAACACGTTGACAGACTCCCGCGCGACCAGGCTCAGCGTGTCCAGCGCCGGCGCGCCGGTGGCATCATTGCCGCGCAGCAGTTGCTGCAGCACGGACTGGTTCATGGTCATGCCACTGGGCAGTGCCCCTGCCGCAGCGGCCTGTGCGATCGCTTCGGCACTGCCGAGGTTCAGCGCCGCCATGCTCAGGCCGAGCTGACGGGTGCCATAGCTGACCGAGTCGCGCATCTGCAGCGTGCCATCGGTCGCTACCGCGATGCTGCCATCGGAAACCAGCCGGGCCTGGCCGTCGCACGCCGCTTGGCACCCCCCGATGTCGATCGCCACCGGACCGGCCTCCACGCCCGTGGTGCCGGTGATCAGGTTCAGGCGCTGGTTGGACACCGCCAGCAGGCCGCCGGAGACCTGGTAAGGCAGCGTCGCGCTGGCACCCGCGTTGGCGGTTGCGAACGGCAGTGTATCGAGGGTCGCACCGGCCTCGACCAGCACGCCGCTGCCACCGGAGGCCGCTGCCACCAGCACTTCCGGTGCGTTCAGGGTGACGCCGGAACGGATCGCCACACTGCGCGCCTGGCCGGTCACCGCCACCTGCGAGGCCTCCTGGCTGAACTGCCCGCCGATGATCATCCGTGCCGGCAGGAAGGCATTGAGCGCGTCGTCGCTGAAGGTGGCGCCGCGATCACGCGCCTGCGATTGCGCGCTACCGTCAACGATCTCCAGTGAACCGACCGCCGGGCTCGCCAACGTGGCTGCCAGCGTGCCGCCGCGCCCCTTGTCGGTGGCGGCGCCGAACCGCGCGGTGCCGGCGAAGCGGATGGCAGGCGTGTCTGCACGACCTGCACCTTCGCCCAGCGCAAGGGTCAACCCGAGCGCATCGATGGTCTGCCAGCCACGCGACTCGCCGCGGCGGTCGGCCACCGACTGCGCGAAGCTGTTGTAGGAGGTTTCGTTGTAGCCCGAGTGCCGGCGCACCACTGCGGCGGGCGTCAGCAGGATGTCGGTGAGCAACGGCGAGATTGCCGCGCCCAGCGCCGTGCGCTGCTGCCCGGACACACGCCAGGTGCCGGTGCCGGTCGCGATCGGTTGCACGATGCCCGAGGTGCCGGTAGCGCCCAGCTCCACCCGGAATGCACCGGGCTGCAGCGCATAGCTTGCCGGCATCAGCGTGTAGGTGCCGGCCGCCAGGCCGGGCACGCCAGCCGGCACGGTGATCTGCTGGCCCACCGCCGGAGCTGAGAATCCTTCTTCGCCGCTGGCGGCGAACGCCCCGGCGCGTCCCGGTACGATCGCGTACACCGGGTTGCCCGACGCACTGAACGCGTAGCGCGGATTGGCGTCGGCCAACGCCGTGCGCAGCACGTCGACAGAGCCGCCGCGCCCGGACACGAAGGCCGCACCGGTCAACTCACCACCGCCGGACATGTCCAGCAGTGCCCCCGACGCCACCTCGATCTCGTTGGCCTTCAGGGTCACCCCCATCGAGGAGATGCCGGCCGGCGCCAGCGAGCTCAGGCTGCGCGTGCCTACCCGCCAGTCGACACCATCGACGGTGCCACCATAGGGCAGCGACAGGCCGGCACCGCTGGTGGAGGTAACGCTGCCTGGCAGCAGTTCCACCCGGCTGCCGATGGTTCCGTTCTGGATCAGGCCGCCCAGCTGCAGCGTGCCCATCGGCGCCTGCACGTTGCCGCCCTGCTGCACCGTGGCGGCCACCAGGCGAAGCGTGCCCAGCGCCGATTCCGGCGCCGGCTGCGTGGCCGCACCTGTGCCGTGGATTCGCAGCACGGCAGCTGGATCGGCCCAGTAATCAGCGGTCTGCACGGTCTGCGCCGAAGCGCCGGCCACCAGTGTGCCGACCGCGCCTGCGGTGGGGTACAGGCGCGCAGCGGTGACGTCCATCGAACCGGCCGTCATCAACGCGCTGGTGTTGCCACTGCTGGCAATGCCGTTGGTCAGGCGCACGTCACTGCGGCTTTCCAGCGCCACGTGGTCGAACCCGGGCAGCCAGGTGACGTCGCGGATGTCGATCAGCGCGGCCTGCACCGCCAGCGCGTGATCGTCCGGCCCGGCCGAAGCGACCGCCGCAGTGCCCTGCAGGTTCTCGCCCGCCAGCTGGCCCCAGCGCGCCTGCGCCAGGCGGACGTAGGGCGCACTCAGCCGCAACGCCGACGACGGCCCGGCATCCACGGCCATGCCCAGGCTCGAAGTGCCCTGGCCATGGATGCGCAGGCTCTGGGCCAGGCGCAGGTCGACATCGCCAACGGCGCGGATGTCACCGAACACGGACAGGTTGTCGAAGCCGCCCGCCTGCAGCTGCTCGACCGACAACGCGGCGTGGCCATACTCCAATGCGGCCGGCAGTGGCTGCACCGGTGCGCTGTGCTGGCTGAGGGTGATCGCACGTGCCCGCAGTACCTCCTCGCTGGCGCCACGTGCATGGATGCTGCCGCCGAAGGCCAGCCCAAGCGTGCCACCGCGTGCGCCGGCACCACCGGCGGCCGCGTCCATTCCGCCCTCCAGATACAGCGCATTGGCCGAGCGCAGCACGATCTGCCCGCCGTCGCTGTCCACGCGTACACGGCCTTGGCCGTCGATATCCAGCTCGGCCGACGCCCCCCGCGCCTGCAGGCGCGCGCCGCGTTCGACCACTACGAACGCTTCCGGTGGTCGGTTGTCGACGAATGCTGCGGTCTCCCAGTCCAGCGCCCCGCCGATCTCGATGCGTCCACCCGCGCGCACCTGCCCACGCAGGCGGCCGCTGGGATCGGGCAACGAGATTGCGTCTGCATCGGCATCCAGCAGCGCGCCTTCGGCGAAACGCCAGGTGCGTTCGGTGCGCTGCCCGGCGTACAGCGCATTCTGCGGACGCACATCGTCGATCACGATACGGCCGCCCTTCGCACGCAGTGTGCCTTCAACATCGATGTTGCCTGCACCCAGCAGCGAGATCGTCTGCCCTGGGTCGACCGCCACCAGCGCATCCTTGCCGACGCGCAGGTCACCGCCCACGCTGTTGCGGTCCGAACGCAGGCTGATACTCGCACCGGCGCGCTGGCTGACGCGCCCGTTCGACGGATCGGCGCTGTACAGCGGCACATCCCACGCCGCCAGTGCGGACGCCCGATCGGTTGCCATCTGCGCGTCCTGGGTCAGGCGCAGGCCTGGCAGGGCAGCGACCAGCCGCGCGCCGTCGGCCACCGCCACGCCTTGGTGGCCGTTGATGTCGTACTGTGCGAAGCCACTGCCGAACAGGCCGGGATCCAGTCGCAGCGACGCGTCCGCCGGGTCCGCATCGCCCACTCGAACGCGGCCACCGGTTCCCAGCGAGAAGGCACCACTGCCCTGTCCTCGGCCACTGAACCGGCTCCCCTCGCCCAGTTGCACCCGGCCACTGCCGTCCGTCGTAACCGTGCTGCTGTTGGCCTGCAGGCTGACGCTGCCCCCTTTGCCGATGCGGCCCTTGCCGCGCAGGTCCAGCGCGGCGCCGGCCTCGACGTCCACCGTTGCCTCGGCGCCCACGACCACGTCATGACTGTTGCTCAGGCTCAGGCGGCCGCCATCCGTCCAGGCACCGCTGGCGTCGAGCGGCATCGCCAGTGACGCGTTGCTCCATTCACCGGAGAGATCGATCCGCGTGCCGCCGGCAATGGCGGTGCGGGCGCGGCCATCGTGCAGCAGCGCCGTCGGCCGCCCCTGGACATCCAGCAGGTTGCCCGCCGACAGCTGGCCGCCGGCAATGCCGATGTCGCCTGCCAGTTCCACCTCGCTGCCGGTCAGGTTGAGCTGTCCACCTGCCTGAAGCCGAAGGCTGCCGTCGATGCGGATGCGATCGGCGGTCGCCAGGTCGATCCGTCCCCACTGCTGGGCACTCAGCGCTGCGATATCCAACCACACCGTGTCACGCCGCTCCTCGTTGACCGGAGCCAGCAGCGACCACGCCGCCTTCGCCGGAGCCTTGTCATCCAGGCGCACATCCGAGCCGAACACACCACTGCGGCCCTGGCCGTCGTAGCGCCCCAGGTACAGCTGCGCATTGCGCGCCACTGCCGTCTGCGCCTGCGCATAGCCATCCAGCGCGGCCTCCGGCCTGCGGTTCTGCTGCGCGCCCTGGAAGGTGGTCGTCTCAACCTTCCCATCCAGCACTGCGGTCGGTGCGGAGACGATCAGCCGACCTGCATCGCGGCCGACGGTGTATCCGTTATCGACACGCTGCGCCGCGAATACGATCGGATCACGGAAGGTCTCAGTGATGCCCCAGCGCTCCTGCTTTACTTCATGGCCGCTGTACAGGCCATCGAACAGCATCTCCGCCGGCGCCTCATCAAGGCGGTAGACCTGGCCGTCGACGCCGCGCACCCAGCTCTGCCGGACCACGCCGCTCTGCACATCCAGGCTGCCGCCGGCAAGGTTGATGCGTGAGCCACCGTTCGTGATCACTTCCCTGCCGCCCAACAGGACGGTGCCTCCCTGCGCAGCCCACTCGCCGATCGAGTGCCCCTGGTTGTCGAGGTAGCCACCCACCTCCAGCAGGCCGCCTGCAGCGTACCAGCGCTCCCCCTCGTAGCCCCCGGTACCGGCCGGAACGTGGACCAGCCTGCGGCGATCGACCCAGACTTCACTGCTGGTCAGCTTGCCGCTGTCGCGGTTGTCCAGGGCATCGCGCAGTTCGTTGCCCTGCACCTTGACCTGGACATTGTTGCTTTCCATCGACACCTGCACGCCCACTGCGCCGGACACGTCCACGCGCGCGGCGTCGTCTACGTAGCTGCGGGCCGCCGCATCGGCGATGATCTGGCCGCCCGTGGCAACCGTCAGCGAATCCCTGCTGAAATGGATGTTGCCACCCGAGACGATCTCCACCCGCGACTGGTCCCGGCGATCATTGTGCTGGGACAGATTGTCGAAGGTTGCCGAGCGCGCGCCAGCGCGGATCGCGTCCTGCTCTGCCGACTCCTTGATGAGGCTGTCGCGCTGCGTATCCAGCACCGTGGCCTTGCCATCGTCCTCGATCAGCACCGCCGTAGTGGCGCCATCGGCGAGCGTGACGCTGCTGCCGGCATCACTGGCCGAGGCCAGAAGATGCACGGTGCCGCGCTGTGCGAGCGTGGTGCTGGCCACGGCCACACCGGCCTGCTCGACGCTGCGCCCGGCCAGAGTCACGTCACCCTCAAGCGCGCGCAGCAGGCCGGTGTTGCGCACGCTGCCAGCCGTGCTGCCGGCGATGAAGCGCGGCGCGATTTCATTGCCCCGGGTGGTGGAGCTGGAGTTGGTGGCCGTACCCACGCCGCGCCGGATCACGAAACTGTCTCCCGCAGCGAGCTGCACCTGGCCCTTGCGCGCCTCGATATGGCCAGCATTCTCCACGCTGTGCCCGGCCAGCAGCACGTAGCCACCGCCGCGCGTCGCACTGGTCGGCTCATGGGTCGCGATGCGGGCACCCTGCTCCACCATCACCTTGCCGAATGCATCGCTGAGCGTGCTGCTGCTGGCGTCGGGGCTGTACAGGCCATTGTCGCGGAACTGCGCATCGCTGATCCGTGCTGCAGCCGCCAGCAGATTGCGTACATTGACCTGGCTGTTGTTGCCGAACACCACTCCGTTGCGGTTGGCCACGAACACCGTGCCATTGGCCTTCAGCTGGCCCAGGATCTGGCTGGGCCGCGCCTGAGGATCGTTGACGCGGTTCAGTACTGCCCAGTCAGGGTGCTGCAGGAAGTTCAGCGTTGTGTTGCCGCCGATGTTGAAGGTCTCCCAGTTCAGGATCGCCTTGTCCGCGGTCTGCTCGACCGTGACCTGCACCCGCCCGTCGCTGCCCTGCGACTGGATCGCCTCGCGCGCGTTGCGCCAGCCACGGGTCAGCGGATTCTGGTCGACGCTCAGGCCGTCCTTGCCGAGGCCGTCGGCAACGACGAAGCCAGCTTCGCGGCGCGCCTGCCGCGCCTGTTCCTGCAGGCGCTGCTGCAGGGCAATCGCCTGCGCCGCCGTGCCAAGATTGTCGATCGACTGCTGCAGCTTCTGCCGTGCTGCGTCCTGCTGCTGGGCCGGCAACTGGAACTGGATCGGCACGCCGTTGGGCATCCGGCCACTCTGTGCCGCGCTGCCCTGGGCCGCGCCCCGTTCGGCGAACCAGCCCGGACTGAACGCCTGCTGCGCCTGGCTGGCCGGGGCCACCATGCTCCCCAGTGCGACTGCGATGGCCCACGCCATCGGATGATTGCGGCGCATCGACGCGGCCGGACGAACAACGGACGGGAGCGGGTGCGACATCGGAACCTCATCAACCTGGTGGGCCGCGGCTGCGGCGACGATCGGGGAGACACGCGCAACGCATGCCCTGCCACTGATAGACGGTTCACGTGGCACGAAGCCGACAGCGAAACACTGCGGCGGCGGCACCGTCGCGGAAATGGCGACGCCGGCCCAGAGGCCGGCGTCGCGTCAAGCAGGATTCAACCGGTGCTGCGGATTACAGCGGACGACCGATGCCGGCGCAGGTGCTGGGGTTGTTCAGGCCGGCAGTGCTGCTGGCCAGCACGAAGCGGTTGCGGATCGCATCGCGCCAGGCCTTGGTAAGCGGAATGAAGCCGTGGTCGGTGATCGACTTCTCATACGTGACGGTGTAGGTGGCCGGATAGTGGCGGGCCAGGAAGCCGCGCAGGCTGGTGGCAACGCTCGAATCCTTGTAGCACTGGCCGATCACCAGGTTGGTGTAGCCGGCGATCGGATAGCCAGCCGACGGGTTGCCGAACACCGGCACCCAGTTGGCGGGGTTCTCAGCATCGGTGCCGGTCGGCGGAGCGACGGTGTCCAGGGTGGCCTGCACGCTCACCTGGTCCGGCGAGAAGCCCTTGACCTTGGCGACCTTGGTCGCATCGGTCAGGCTCGGGATCACGTCCGGGCCGACGTAGCCGATACGGCCTTCAGCAGCGTAGACCGTGTTGTACAGCGAGGTGCCACCGGTGGCCGGGGCGGCCACCAGGAACGCCGGCAGGTTGCCGTTGGCATCGCGCTTGTACAGGTCGGCGAAGGTCGACTTGATGGCGAACTTGCCGCCCACCAGCTTCGAGGTTTCAGCGTTCTCAGCGGCACAGGCCGCGGTCAGGAAGCGGCTGAACATTTCGCTGGTACCGCTGCTTTCCGCGCGGTACACCACCTGGATCGGGCCACTGCGGTTGGCATCGATGGTCGACCAGTCGCTGATCGCACCCGAGAACACGCCGCAGATCTGCGCCACGCTCAGGTCCACCGCCGAACCGGCTTTGTTGAACGGGATGGTGACCGAGGTGGCCACCGACGGCACCTGGATCAGCGCGCCGTAGCGGTTGGCGTTGGTCGGCTGGTTGAAGTTGGTGGTGTAGTTGCTCAGCTCGGTGCTGCTCAGCACCGAATCGCTGCCGGCGAAATGCACGGTGCCGGTGGTCGAGAACAGCGCCGAGTTGTTTTCCAGGAAGGCCTTCTTGCCGGTACCCGAACCGGTCACGGCGTAGGTGAAGTTCGCCGGCAGGATGCTGTCGGCCGAACCCTTGTAGAGGTCGGCCGGCAGCGAGGCACCGCCGCCGGTAACGGTCTGCGCCGAGGCGGCGCCCACGGTAGCGAGCAGCGCGGTGGCAACCAGCGCGGCCAGGGTCTTGTACTTGGTCATGATCTTCTCCTGAAGGGTTTACTGCGAAGGGAAACGCCAAGGGAGGAACGGTCACTACACGCCTGCTGCCGCCGAGGGCCTCCCAGCCCACTCTGCGGCGACGGGTCCATGCTGGTCCGCGCCGATGACAGGCCGCTTAAGAAACCTGTGGAAGATCGGAAAAAGGTGTGGAGGATTGTGTGGAGAAATCCAGGCACCAGTAGATCCACGCCATGCGTGGATGTGCCGCCCATGCGCGCGTCGGTTGATCCATCCACGCATGGCGTGGATCTACTGCACCAGCTGATTCATTTCCATGATGGGCATCAGCACGGCCAGCACGATCGTCAGCACCACGCCGCCCATCACCAGGATCATGGTCGGCTCCAGCAATGCAGTCAGTGCCATCGCGCGGCGCTCGATCTCGCGCGAGATGGTCTGTGCGGCGCGGTCCAGCAGTGTCGCCAGCGAACCAGTCTTCTCGCCGCTGGCCACCAGGTGCACCAGGATCGGCGGATAGACCTTCTGCACCTTCAACGCAGCACCCAGTGCCGCACCTTCGCGTACGCGTGCAGCCACATCATCGGCACAGCGCGCCAGCAACGCGTTGCCCAGGGTCTGCCGCGCCGCTTCCAATGCGCGCAGCAATGGCACGCCGGCATCCAGCAGGATCGCCAGTGTCGAGGCGAAGCGCGCACTGTTCACGCCCAGCACGAAACGCCCGACCATCGGCAGCCGCAGCAGCATCGCGTCCCAGCGCAGGCGCAGTTCCGGCCGGCGCAACGCCAACCGCCATGCCACCACCAGCGCAGCGATGCCGAGCCCCACCCACATACCCCAGCTGCGCACGAACGCGCTGGCGGCCAGCATCACCTGGGTCAGCATCGGCAGCGTCTGCCGCGCCTGCACGAATGCGGTCACCACCTGCGGCACCACGTAGCTGAGCAGGAAGATCACGATCGCCACCGATACCAGGCTGATCGCCGCCGGGTAGATGAAGGCGGTCAGTACCTTGGCCTGCAGCGCATTGCGTTCCTCGATGTAGTCGGCCAGACGCTCCATCACCCGCGCCAGATCGCCGGAATCCTCACCTGCACCCACCAGCGCCCGATAGATCGGCGGGAAATCGCGTGGCCGCGCGGCCAGTGCCACGGTCAGGCGCTGGCCGGCGCGCACGTCGGCGCGCACAGCGGTGAGTGCCTGGGCCACGTGCGGGCGCTCGGCCTGTTCGATCACCGCACTCAATGCAGCTTCCAACGGCAGGCTGGCCGCCAGCAGGCTGGCCAGCTGGCGCGTGGCCCAGGCCAGCTCGCTGGCCGACAGGCGGCGAGCGCCCCAGCCAGTGCCTGCACTCCGTGCCGCGCTGACCTGCACGGGTGTCAGACCGCGCCCACGCAGCAGCTGGCGAGCACCGCGCGGGCTGTCGGCGTCCAATTGACCCTTCTCGATGCGGCCCTGCGCGTTGGCAGCCTGGTAGTCGAACAGTGCCATGCAGGCCTCAATCGTCGCCGGTGACGCGCAGGATCTCTTCCAGCGTGGTCACCCCGCTGTCGACCCAGCGCTGGCCGTCCTGCCGAAGGGTCCGCATGCCGGCCCGCCGCGCCGCCTCGCGTAGCGCAGGCTCACCCTGCCCTTCATGGATCAGTGCGCGTACCCGGTCGTCCACCACGAACAGCTCATGGATGCCCGTGCGTCCGCGATAGCCACTGTTGGCACAGGCCGTGCAGCCCACTGCGCGCCATACGGTCCGGCCTTCGCCATCCAGCTCGGCACGCCGGCACTGCGTGCACAGCCGCCGCACCAGCCGCTGCGCCAGCACACCGCGCAGCGACGAGGCCAGCAGGAACGGTTCCACGCCCATGTCGGCCAGGCGGGTCACCGCCGAGACCGCATCGTTGGTGTGCAGCGAAGCCAGCACACCGTGCCCGGTCAGCGACGACTGCACCGCGATCTGTGCGGTCTCCAGGTCACGGATCTCGCCGATCATGATGGTGTCCGGATCCTGGCGCAGGATCGCGCGCAGCGCGGTGCCGAAGCTCATGCCGATGCGCGCATTGACCTGGATCTGGCCGATGCCGGCAAAGTCGTACTCCACCGGATCTTCCACGGTGAGGATATTGCTGGTGCTGCTGTCGAGCTGGCCCAGCGCGGCGTACAGCGAGGTGGTCTTGCCGCTGCCGGTCGGCCCGGTCACCAGCACGATCCCATGCGGCTGGCGGATCAATCCGGTGAACGTGGCCAAGGTGTCATCGGCCATGCCCAGGCGCTGCAGCTGCAGGCGGCCGGCATCCTTTTCCAGCAATCGCAGCACGGCGCGCTCGCCATGCCCGGTCGGTACAGTGGAAACACGGATGTCCAGCGGCCGCCCGCCCACGCGGATCGCGATGCGCCCGTCCTGCGGCAACCGCTTCTCGGCGATGTCCAGGTGGGCCATGATCTTGATGCGCGACACCAGCGCCGCGTGCAATGCGCGCCGTGGCTGCACCATGTCGCGCAGGGTGCCGTCCACCCGGTAGCGCACTACTGAATGGGTCTCGAATGGCTCGATATGCAGATCGCTGGCGCCATCGCGCGCGGCCTGTGCCAGCAGCGCATTGATCATGCGGATCACCGGTGCATCGTCCTGCGCATCCAGCAGGTCGGTGACCTCCGGCATGTCCTGCATCAGCCGGTCCAGATCGACTTCGCTTTCGGCGGCACCGACCACGGCGGCGGCATCACCGCCGTCACGGTACTGCTCACCCAACCGCTGCTGCCAGGTCGCCGCATCCAGGGCCTGAAACGGAAGCGGGCCATGCCGGCGGCGCAGCTCGGCCACGGCCCACGCTGCGGTATCGTCCGTTCCCAGCAGCACCGGCTCGCCACCGGCTTCGGTCAGCATCACGCCGTGGCTGCGCACCCACGCGTACGGCAGCGGCACAACGGCGCTCACGGCCCGATCACCAGTTCCGGCGTGTAGCCCAGCCCGCGCAACTGCTGCAGTGCCGGATCCAACGTGGCCGGATCACGCGGCAGACGCACGCGCAGGCGTTGCCCACTCTCGCCCGGCGTCGCCTCGGCGTAGGCCTGCAGGCCCAGCGCCCGCACCTGCGCCACGCCCTGGCTGGCACGGCTCGGCTCCAGCCCCTGTGCGAACTGCACCAGCTGCGCATCGCCGTCACCGGCCGGATACAACGCTGCCAGGCTGGTGTTCTGCAACGGCTGGCCGTGGCCATCGCGCGCATTGCCCTGGCCGAGTACCGTCAGGTCCTGCGGTGGGAGCTGCGGCGCCGACAGCGCGGGCAAGGCCCAGCTCTGTACGGGCTGCGCGCCGGCCTGCGCATTGCGCATGTAGTCGTAGCGGTCGCGGGTCAGGCGCTGTCCTGCGGCCGGGTCGCGTACCACGTGCGGACGCAGGAACACCATCAGGTTGGTCTTGGCGCGCTTGCGCGTGTCGCTGCGGAACAAGGCACCCAGCACCGGGATCTTCCCCAGCCCCGGCACCGCATCACGGCCGTGGCTGACGCTGTCTTCCAGCAGGCCACCGAGCACCATGATCTGGCCATCGTCCAGCAGCACGCTGGTATCGAGTGCGCGCTTGTTGGTGGTGATGCCGGCCGTGCTGTTCGCGCTCTGCGCGTCGATGCTGCTGACTTCCTGGTAGATGTCCAGCTTCACCGTACCGCCCTCGGAAATCTGTGGGCGCACCCGCAGCTTCAGGCCCACGTCTTCGCGCACGATGGTCTGGAAGGGGTTGTTGCTGCCGCCGCCACCGTCGGTCACGTAGCGGCCACTGACGAACGGCACGGTCTGGCCGACCATGATGCTGGCTGCCTCGTTGTCCAGCGTCATCAGGTTCGGCGTCGACAGGATGTTGGCGCCGCCCTTGCTCTGCAGCGCAGTGGCCAGCGCCTTCATGTTGAGGATCTGGCCGACACCGGGCAGGTTGATGGTGCCGTCGATCACGCCGATCTTCAGGCCATCCTTGGGCAGCACGTCCAGCGTGGTACGCGCACCGGTATTGAGCCCGCTACCGCCGGTAGCGCCCCCGAAATGGGTGCCGCCAAACGTACGGCCATTGCCCAGCATCCACTGCACGCCCAGCTCGGCCGCGTCGGTCTGGTTGACCTCCACGATCAGGCTTTCCACCAGCACCTGCGCACGGCGCTGGTCGAGCTGGTCGATCACCCGCCGAAGGTTGCGGTACACCGGCTCCGGCGCCGAAATCAGCAGGGTGTTGGTGGCCACGTCCGCCTGTACCGAAATGCCGTTCTGGCTGAAGCCGGTGCTTCCTGCATCGATCGGGTCGCCCCGGCTCGGGTCCAGCCGCTGCGATTCCAGCGCATTGCCCCCGGGCTTGGCCTGCTGCGGCTGCGACGTCTGGGTGGGCGTGGGACGGTTGGCGTCACCCGGCAGCGGGGTGATTCCTTGGTTGCTGCCCATCGCCGGTGCATC
Organism: Stenotrophomonas sp. Pemsol; assembly: GCF_003586545.1. Classification (NCBI taxonomy): domain Bacteria; kingdom Pseudomonadati; phylum Pseudomonadota; class Gammaproteobacteria; order Lysobacterales; family Lysobacteraceae; genus Stenotrophomonas; species Stenotrophomonas sp. Pemsol. Next base: position 2,037,450 of record NZ_CP025780.1, read on the forward strand.
GCTCTGTCCGGCTACCACGCCACGCAGCACACCGGCCAGCTGGTTGGCCTGGGCGTTGCGCAGGTAGACCACATGCAGGTTGCCGGACTCGTCCTGGGCACGGTCCAGCTTTTCCACCAGCTGCCGCGCCAGGCGGGTGCGGCCCGGGCTGCTGGAACGCAGCAGCACGCTGTTGCTGCGCGGGTCGGCCATCACCACCACCTTCTGGCCCGGCTCGGCACCCTGCGCATCCAGCAGCGGTGCGACCATTGCCGCCACATCCACCGCAATGCCCTGCTGCAGCTTCACCACATCGGTGTCCATGCCGGCGGGCGTGTCGACGCTGGCGATCACCCGCGCGATGCGATCCAGGTTGTCGGCGTAGTCGGTGATCACCAGGGTGTTGTTGCCTGGATTGGCGGTGATCGGGTTGTCCGGGCTGATCATCGGCCGCAGCACAGCCACCAGCGCCGCCGCATTCTCATAGCGCAGCGCAAAGGTGCGCGTGGCGATCTCGCCCCCTGCACCACCGCTGCCCACCCGTCCACCGAGCAACTTGGCATCGGCCTGCGGCACCACCCGGCTGACGCCGCCGTTCTCGACCACGGCGAAGCCACGCATGCGCAATGCGCCCAGCAGCAACTGGTAGGCCTGGGTACGGCTGACCGGGCCATCGGAAACCACCGTCATCTTGCCGGTCACGCGTGGGTCGACCAGGAACTGGCGCCCGGTGAAGCGCGCCGCCATGCGCAGCACGCCGCCGATGTCGGTGTCGACCAGGTTCAATTGCACCGGCTCATCGCGGGTGTCCTGCGCCAGCACGGGTGCCGGCGCGTGGCCCATGCACACGATCAGTGCCAATGCGGCACTGCAGGCAAGGCTGCGCATCGCCCTCATGGATGGGCACCCGCAGTTGCCACCATCACGATGTGTCCTGAAATCCGTGCCGCCGGCATGTTCGCATCCCCTGTGCGTGTCAATTGCAGCTGCTGCAACTCGATGGCCGGGTAGGCCAGCAGCGGCAGCAGCCAGTTCCATAGCGCATCGGCGGGTACGGCCCGTACCTGCAGGTGCCAGCGCCCGTCGCGCGCTTCGATATGCAGGGCGTCGGCCAGACCGGCAGCCTTGATCTGGTCACGCAGCCCGGCCAGGGTCGGATGCTGGCCCTGCGCCAGCTGCTGGCGCTCACGCGCGCGCAGCAGCGGCGCCAGTGCGCGGGACTGCGCCTGCAGCCGTGGCAGTTCGGCCTGCCAGTGCGTGCGCTGCTTCAGCAGGGGCTCCAGCCATAACGACCACAGGCCCGCCACCAGCAGCGCCACCACCATCACCCACAGCATCAGCCGGTCGCGCGGTGGCAGGCGTTGCCAGCGCTGCTGCAGGCCCACCAGCCCCTGGCCCAGCCGCAGGGTTCGGGTCGTCACTGTCCCGCTCCGCTCACCCGCAGGCGTCCACCGGCATCGCGCGCCAGCTGCAGCCCCTGCGCCTGCATCGCTTGCTGCCAGCGCTCAAGCCGCTGTGGATCGTCGGCCAATGCCTGGGCATCGGCGTCCAGCTCCAGGTACACCTGCCCGGGTTGGTATTGCAGGCTGTGCACCTGACCCGCCAGCTCCGGAACCGCATGCAGCGTGCTGGCGACCTGACGCTGCAGCGCCGGCAACGGTGGCGCTGGCGGCGGAACCGCCAGCGCTCGCCTTGCCTGCAACACCGGGTCCACCACGTCGGTGATCTCCGGAAAGCGTGCGCTGAACTGCCGTGCCATGTCCTGCTGCAGCGCCTCACCCTCGATCCGCCAACGCGAGACCTGCCACTGCAGGCCAAGTGCAGCCAGCAGCACCGCCGCCAGTGCCAGGCCGATCGCCAGTCGCGGCGCTTGACGGCCTGCGCCGGGCAGCGGCAATGACCACCCCGGCAAAGGGCCACAGGCCTGCCGTTCATGCGCGACTGCGGTGCCCGGCAGGCTGTCCGGCCACGCCGGCGGTACGCTGTCGATCCATTGCACGGCCCGCACGCCGGCCTGTTGCAGGCGGGTGGCCAACGCCTGCATCACCGCAGACGCGTCACGTCCGCCATACCATTGAACAAGTCCCCGATCGCGCCCGCTGCGCACCAGCAGATGCTCGCCGCTGACCTGCAGCGTGGCGTGGCCGCGCTGCCAGGGCAGCAGCAGTGGCGTCGGATACAACGCCTGCAGCTGCAGCGCACACGAGGCCAGCAGCTGCTGCGCCTGCGCGATGGCCTGCTGGCCGAGCCAGGCCACCGGAACCGTACCGTCTGCCGCCTGCGCACCGTGGGCCAGCGCCACCTCCTGCAGGTCATCCAGCAGCATGGCCTCCACCTCGCCCTGCAACGCCGCCTGCAGGCGGCGCCCGGACAGCGGCGGCAGCTGCAGTTCCAGCAGGATCAGGTCGTTCGGATCAAGGCAGGCATGCACTGTGGCCCGCGGATGCCGCAGACCCAGCGCGGCCAGCGTGTCGCGGCCGTGTGCCACTACCTCGTCCTTGTGCAGCTGCGCCCAGTCCACCGCGCTGTCGGCGCGCAGGTGCGCCAACGGCGGCAGGCGCACCCGAAGCTGCACCGTCATGCGCCGATCCTCGTCCACACCCGTTGTACACGTACCCCGTCGTCGCGGTACTCGCGCCAGAGCAGCGCGCGAAAATCAACCGCGCTGCCGTCAGCCTGCACCCGGCCCACGGCCAGGAACCACTCGCTATGGATACCCAGCGGAAGCACGGCCATCTGTTCGTTGCTCAGTTGGAGTCGGTTGGCGATGTCACCGCGGTTGAGCAGCCAGTGGCCGGCGTCGCGCTCAGCGAGCAGCGCCTGCAGCCTTGCCGGTTCCACCGCAGGCGCGACCGCCTGCAGGACGCTCAGGTCGCAGGTGTTGGCGTTGACCAGGGTCTGCGCCGGCAACACCACTGTGCGCCGCACCAACGCCTGCAACGCCACCGGGTCAGCGCCGACCAGCGCCTGTTCGATCAGTGATTCGCGCGGCAGCGGTGCCTGCGCCTGCACATCGCCGTCGCGCAGGCGCGCCTGGATGTGGTCCACCGCGGATGCGCAGGTGCCCTGGCCCAGCCCCTGCCCGGCGCACAACGCGACGAACGCGCCCCGCGCCTCGGGGTCCGGCCTGCCCTGTGCCAGCAAGTTGCGCAGGTTGAACATCGACTGCGCATCGACCAGTTGCAGCTGCACCGGCAATGGCGCCTGCAGTTCCAACGGGCGCGCCCAGCGCCCGCTGCGCACCGTGGTCAGCTGTTCCTTGACATCCTCACGCAGCTGCTGCGCCGCACGCTCCAGCGTCGCATCCACCGCCATGCGTACCTGTGCGCGCAACTGGTCGCCGCGCAGCGCGCGCAGCTGCGCCGACTGCCGGGTCAACAGCGCAGTGGCAATCACGGCCACCAATGCCACCACCAGCAAGGCGACGATCACCGCCACGCCACGCTGGTGGATGCATGAAATCGAACGCGTCCGGGCTGCCATCAGCACGCCTCACAGCTGCCAGGAGCCGATGTCTGCGTTCCCGGCGTCGCCACCGGGCTTGCTGTCCGCACCCAGCGAGAACACATCGATGTCGCCATGAGTGCCTGGAACCTGGTACTGGTACGGATGGCCCCACGGATCATTCGGCAGGCGATCCAGATACGGCGTCACCGGCAACGCACCGCTGCCCTGCGGCGGCTTCACCAGCGCCTGCAGGCCCTGTTCGGCACTGGGATAGCGCCCATTGTCCAGCTTGAACAACTTCAGCGCCTGCATCAGCGCCGCGATGTCCTGGCGCGCCGCCACCACACGCGCCTGGTCCGGACGGTCCATCAACCGCGGCACGATCAGCGCGGCAAGGATGCCGATGATCACCACCACCACCATGATCTCGATCAGGCTGAAGCCCTGCTGCCGAGCCCTGCGACCACCTGCCTGCCTTGCCATTGTTCCGCCCTCGTCATCCTGGAAGAGACCGCTGCACCATGGTCAGCGGTGCATGTGTCAGTACGATAAACATCCGCCTGCGATTCGCTGCGCGGTTGCCTGTGCGGCCGCTCGTGCAGCCGGCGCGCGTGCCGCCTCGAACAGGTGAGGCGGCACGCTGGCCAGTGTTTCGTCGATGCACCCGCGCAGCAACGGATGCACGCACGCCTGCAACAGGCGCACACACTGCGTCGGCGACCACGCGGTGCCGTGGTCGAGGCCAATGAACATCCGGTAGGCCTGGTGGTAGCGCAGGTCGTCGTACACACGCTGTGCACTGTTGAGATCACGCACGACCACCAGCAGCGCCGCACGTTGCAGCAGCCGCGCATCGGCTGCGCCAAGCGGCAGCGCGCTCATGGCCGCGTCGGGCCAGGGCCACAGCCGCAGGTCGAGGGCCTTTCGAAGTGCCGCCAGTGGATGCGCACTGCTGTCCAGTGCCGCCCAGCGTGCCGCATCCACCCAGGCGTCACTGGACAGCACCCAGACCCACGAGCGCCCGTAGCGCTGCACGTTCAGTGGCGTGTGCCGTGCCTGTTCCAGTGACTGGCTCAGGTGGCGATCCAGCTCCAGCATGCTGATCCTGCGACTGTCTTCCATCTGCGCCGCCCGTGCTCCGCGACGCGTGGTGCGTCGTACTCTGGAGAAGACGTCAGCAAGGCAGGTGAAGCGACACCGCGAATGCAACTCTGTGCACGGGGTGGCGCTTCATCGGCAACGTCATCGCAGCGTCATCCGCCTGCAGGCTTCGCGCTGCAGCCGCGGTGCGTCACCCCCACAACGGCGGGCCAGTACCGCCACGTCGCTGCGTGCAGCGAATGCGACCAGTGCATCGGTCATGTCCACGTCATCGCACCATGACGCCAGCGCGACGCGCAGTGCGGGCAGCTGCCACCCGTCCATCACCCCATGGGCGCCCGCCACGAACCAGTGCCAGAGCCGATGATGCAGCACCTGCTCATGCAGCTGCGTGAGATCGTCGATGCCATGGATGTCCGCCAACAGCAGTGCGCGTGCAAGCGCCGCAGGCGGCAGCGCCCCGGATTCGACCAAGGGCATCTCCTGCTGCTGCAGCCGCAGCAGCATCGCCAATGGGTGTGACTGCGGATTGAAGTCCAGCAGCACCGCCTGCTGCTGCCACTGCGCGTCAGACACCACGCACACCCAGGGCGAACCATAGCGATGCACCATCAAGGGCCTTCGCTGGGTGGTTTCCAGCAATGCAGACAGATTGCGACGCAGATCGAGCACACCGATGGTCTCGTTGCGCATCCTTGGCTTCTCCTCGCTTGCAACAGCCCTGCGCGGCGCGCACGGCCAGCGCCTTCATCTATCCAAGGACGGCGATGCCACCCGGAAAGCGACGCAGATCCAGCGACATCGTCAGTCGCAGCTGCTCCAGCGCCGCGTCCGGATCATCGATGCGGAAGCGGCCACTGACCGGCGCGCGCGCCAATGCCGATTCACCCAGCAGTACCTTGCCCCGCCGGTAACGGTTGATCTCGTCCACCACCTCGCCCAGCGGTGCGCGGCGGAACACAAGCATGCCTTCGGTCCAGGCACTCACTTCCGAAGCTACGGCCTCGGCCACGACGCCACTGAGGCGCTCGTCGAACCGGGTCTGCTGGCCAGCCTGCAGCTGCAGGCGGCCCTGCGGGTGCTCGATACGGGCGCTACCCTGCAGGCAGGTCACCCGTACCTGGCCGTGGGTGTTGCGCACGTCCAGGCGCACCGCACCTTCATCGGTAATCACGCAACCCGGGCCCGCGAACAGCGCCAGGCGAAGGCCAGCGCCGGTTTCGATCGAGGCCTGGCCCTGCACCAGCTCGAAGCCTTCGCCCTGCGCGTGCGCGCGGCGACGCAGGCTGCTCTGCGTATCCAGTTCGATCTTGAGCTGCGGCAAGGGCGCGATCTGTAGTCGTTCACCTGTGCCGGTGTGGAAATCGGCCGCCATCGCCGTCACCGAGGGCCACAATCCCAGCGGCGGGCGGAGCGCCGCCGCCACCACCAGACTGGCTGGCGCTGCCACCGCAGCGCCCAGGAAGGCGCGCCGGCTCCAGCGCTGGGCCGGCGTCGGCGCGACCGGTTCGCGCGCGCCGGCGGGCAGTCGCTCGCCGGCCAGCCGCACCTGCTCCCACTGCCTGCGCGCACGGCCAAACGCTTCACGATGACGCGGGTCGGACTCGCACCATGCACGGAACCGGCGCCCATCGGCAGCGGTCGCCTCGCCCGAGGTCAGCCGCACCACCCACGCATGGGCCTGACGCTCAACGGCATCCAGCGGGCGTTGCGGGCGGTCGTCAGGATCCATGGGTCTCATGCCGGACCCGCACGCTGCGGGGTTCTGCTCGGCGTCAAAGTGTAGACGGATGCCGTCGCTCAGAACCGCACCTGGCGCCCCTGCCCGCTGCGTTCGGCCAGGTAGTCCTGGGCTGCCTTCAGCTCCCGCTGCACCAACCGCAGCGACACACCGAGGTGGTCGGCCACGTCGCGCTGCTGCAGGCCATCGACGCGGATTGCCAGCAGGATGCGACGACGGCGCTCGGGCATGCGCTGCAGCAGGCCGACCATGTCTTCCAGCGCGAAGTCCAGCTCGGCCGCCTGCGCCGGCCCCGGCCCCGGGTCGGCCATGTCCATCAGCGTATCCACCTCCTCCAGGCTCAGCAGGCGGTGGTCTGCCCGTTGGCGGTCGATCACGGTGTTCATCGCCATCCGCAGCAGGTAGGCCGCAGGGTTCTGCACCGCGTCCAGGCGGTCACGGCGCGCACTCAGGCGCACCCACGTGTCCTGCAGCGCGTCGCCGGCCAGCTCTTCCGATCCGAGCTTGCGCACCAACCGGCGTTTCAGCTCGTCGTAGGCACCCAGGAGGTGGTCCATCAGATCAACCGCCCCAGCCGTACCGTTGCTCATGTTCGAATCCTTGAAGTCATGGAAGGGGCGCGCGCCGGCCGCAGTCGTGGTCGGTGCCGGAAGGACGGATCTGCAGCGTCACCGGCTGTGGCAGCGCGGCGGCCTCGGCCGCCAGCACCAGGCCGTGCAGCGCCTGCAGCAGGCGTGCGTCGCGGCGATCACTGCCACTGCCGGACAGCAGCTCGGGCTCGCTCACCTGGCCCGCGCCGTCGATGCGGAAGCGCAGCGTTGCGGCATAGCGGCCGGGCGCAATCTCCGGGTCGTCACAGAACGCCGCACGCAGCCGCTGCTGCAACCCGCCGTAGCGACGCCGACGTTCGGCCTCGGGAAGCCCCGCGCCAATACCGGGTTCCGCGGCCGAGGGTTTGCCCCGGCGCAGCACCACACGCTGCTCGCCGATCACCTCCGCCTCGATCCCGGTGTCCTGCAGCAGCGACTCCAGCGCCGCAAGCGGCGCCAGGCTCCCGCGCAGCGCATGGCTGCTGCGGCCCGAAGCAAGGTCGCCGGGGTACATCACCGACCACCCACTGATGACACTGAAGCGCTCGACCGCCTGTTCCAGCGGCTGCGCAGGGATGTCGTAGGCATGAACCGCGTCCTGTGCGGCAGCGGCAAAGGACAGTAGCAGCCATGCGGCGATGGCCACCTTCCAAGTTCTGACCGCATGGTGTCCATTCAGCCCCCTGACGTAGAACACATGACCCTCGGCAGCGACAGCAGCTGCAACGGTCGCGCACCACAACCGGAACCCCGGCCCGCGCGCGACCCGCAAGCGGGCTCAAACCGTACCGAGGGCACATGTCATTGCGATGACCGCCGCCACGGCTGACGCCGGGGCAGGCTCCGTGGGGCCAGTCACGCATCAGGAATCAATGAATCGAACAGACATGACCATCTGCCCCTGAGGTCAGAGCCCGTTGCGCAGCGACGGGATCCGCCCCGTGCCGACCCAAACGTGTCGACCAAGGTCGACACCCACCAAGAGCAGTTCATGCCGTTCCGGCAGATCGCGGGAAACTGTCGAAGGCGGGGTGGGTCTGGTTGCAGGGGTGTCCGCGGCATGGATGCCGCGGCCAAGCCCCCATGGAAGGGTTTACGGCGTCCCCTGCAACCAGACCCACCCCGCCATCCCACGGAATGCAAGCTGTTGCTTCGGCCGTTGCTTCTGAGGTTGCCGGCCAGCGGCCGGCACTACCGGCGGGTGCCGGGTGCAACCCGGCCGCAAACCCCATCCCTCAAAGCGGCAGCTGGGTCGTCTGCTTGATCCGCTGCATCGGAATCTCGGTCTTGGTGTTCTGCACGCCGGCGATCCGGTTCAGGTGCTGCATCTGGAACTGCCGGTAGGCATCAAGGTCGGCCACCGCCACCCGCAGCAGGAAATCGCAGTCACCGGCCATCAGATGGCATTCCAGCACTTCCGGGAAAGACTTGATGCTGTTGATGAAGTGATTGGTGGTGTCCTCGTCCTGCCCGCGCAGCCACACCCGCACGAACACGGTGAAGCCGCGGCCCACCTTGGCCTCGTTCAACAGCGCCACGTAGCGGTCGATGTAACCGCCCTCCTCCAGCAGCCGCACCCGGCGCAGGCAGGCCGACGGCGACAGCCCGACCAGACGGGCCAGCTCCAGGTTCTGCAGGCGGCCGTCGCGCTGCAGGGCGTCGAGGATGCGGCGATCAAGGTTGTCGAGCTGATACTGCATGAAATTTCGTCCTGGTCGACTCTGGCCGCATGGAATATCAATCATCCAGAATCCAGTGGCATCAACGCAACCCGATTTCGTGATCGGACCGCTAGCATGGGCCACCCCCACCTCGTCGTGCCGTTCCATGGACGCCCGTACCACCCTCCCCCTGCCAGACACCTGCGATACCGCGCCGCGTGCCGAATTCCTGCGCGGCCTGCGCGCCGCCGTACCGGTGATGATCGGCTTCATTCCGTTCGCCCTGGTGCTCGGCGCGCAGGCGGCCCAGAAGGGTCTGAGCGCACTGGAAGTACCGCTGATGACCGGCCTCAACTTCGCTGGCGGTTCGGAGTTCGCCGCCGTCGAACTGTGGACCTCGCCACCGCACATCGCACTGATCGTGGCGATCACCGCGCTGGTCAACAGCCGCCACCTGCTGATGGGCGCCAGCCTGGCCCCGCTGCTGCAACACCTGCCGCGCCGCCGGGTGCTGCCAGCGCTGTTCTTCATGTGCGACGAAAGCTGGGCGATGGGCGTGGCTGATGCGCGCCGACGCGCACTTGGCTTCAGCCTGGCCTACTACCTGGGCGTATCGGCAGGCCTGTACACCGTCTGGGTGGCCTGCACCGCACTCGGTGCGATCGTCGGGCCGATGCTGGGCGACATCCACGCCTACGGCTTCGACATGGCCTTCCCCGCCGTGTTCCTGGTGCTGCTGCGCGGCATGTGGCAGGGCATGAAGGCGGCTAGACCGTGGCTGGTCAGCCTGGTCGTCGCCGCCGCCACCTACCTGCTGATCCCGGGCGCGTGGTACGTGGCCAGCGGCGCATTGGCCGGCCTGGCCGCCGCCTGGCTGCTGGCGGAGGACCCGGCATGATCTTCAATGGACTGATCCACTGGACCTCGGTGTTGACCATCGTGCTGATGGCTGCCGCCACCTACCTGACCCGCATCGTCGGCTTCCTCGCGCTGCGCAACCGCACGTTGAGCAAACGCGCCGTGACGGTGATGGAAGCCGCGCCGGGCTGCGTGCTGATCTCGGTGATCGCCCCGGACTTCGTCGCCGACAAGCCGGCCGACCTCGCCGCGCTGGCGATCACCCTGCTGGCCGCCACGCGGCTCTCGATGCTGCCGACGGTGCTGATCGGCGTCACCTCGGCCGGACTGCTGCGCTATCTGATGGGCTGACGCGCCCGCCGTTTCTGTAGAGCCGAGCCCACGCCCGGCAGCTGGCATTCCCGCTTGCCGCGCGAGCCAAGCATGGGCTCAGCTCCCTGCGACACCCGGTCGCAGCCCTTCGCGCCACCCGCTTGACCAATGTCAAACCGCCCGCTGCGGTGCGGGCGTATCTCTATGCAGGACCCGAACACGCCGGCGTTACCGGCATCCACAAGGACCCTGCGATGAGCTACACCCCCGACAACGCCCAGCTGCTGAACGCCATGCAGAACGTCATGGTGATCTCCACCACCGACCTGCAGGGCAACATCACCTATGCCAACGACCTGTTCTGCACCCTCACCGGCTTCGCCCGCGAGGAACTGATCGGCCAGCCGCACAGCATCGTGCGCCACCCGGATGTGCCCAAGGCGGTCTACAAGGACATGTGGGACACCATCAAGGCCGGCAAGACCTGGACCGGCATCGTACCCAACCTCGGCAAGGGCGGCGTGCTCTACGTGGTCGACACCACCGTGCAACCGCTGTTCGACGCCGACGGCAACATCACCTCCTACATCAGCATCCGCCGCGTGGTGAACGACCTGATGCAGAACTACGACCTGGTCGAGTTCAGCAAGGAAAAGTTCGACGACTTCTACGAGGCCGCGTGAACGCCCTCCCGACCAGTACGCCCTTCAGCCGCCTGCTGGTGGGTTTCGCGTCCGAGTCGGGCAATGCCCGCGCCCTGGCCCAGCGCCTGGGCGCGGACCTGCAGCCGCACGCGCCGCAGGTGCTCCCTTTCAACGACATCGAGGTGGCCAGTCTCGGTCACGGCGACGTGCTGCTGGCGATTTCCAGCTCGTTCGGCGATGGCGAACCGCCGGCCAATGGCGAACAGTTCTTCGAAACACTGCGCCAGACCCCGACGCTGGCTGGGCTGCGCTATGCAGTGTTCGGCCTCGGTGACACCGGCTACCCGAGCTTCTGCGGCTTCACCAAGGCGCTGGATGCTGCACTGAGCGAGCGCCAGGCGCAGCCGCTGCTGCATCGGGTGGACGCCGACCTGGGCTACGAGCAGTTCTTCCAGCAATGGCGGCCGGTGCTCGGCCAGGTGCTGGAGGGCGACCTCAACGCTGGCCAGGGCCTGCGCCTGCAGGTCACCGCCTATGGCGAAGACAATGCGTTTGCCGCCCCCATTCTCGAACGTCGCCGCCTGAACAGCAGCGACCCCGCTGCCTGGCACCTGCAGCTGGACATTGCCGGCAGTGGCATGGCCTACCGCGCAGGTGACACCCTGCACGTGGTACCCGAGAACGATCCCGCCCTGCTGCAGGCATTGGCTGCCTGGTATGGCGACACCGCCGCCGTGGCCGCCCTGCACGACCGCGAGCTGCGCCTGCTGAGCAAGGGCGTACTGCGCGAACTGGCCAGGCTCGGCGGTAGCGAGGTACTGAAGGGTCTGTTGAAGGTCAGCCAGAAGCGCGAGCTGGACGCCTACCTGCACGGCCTGGACCTGCTGGACGTGCTGCAGGACCACGCCACCCCGCACAGCGTTGCTCTGGCCCGGCTGCGCGGGCTGCTGTCACCGCGGCTGCCTCGCGCTTATTCCATCGCCTCTCACCCTTGCGACGACCAGCTGAGCCTGTGCGTGCGCGAAGTGCGCTACACCCTGCGCGACCGCGAGCGCTTCGGCACCGCCACCGGCAGCCTGCTGCACGGCGGCGACCACGCCCGGGTGTACTGCCGTTCCAACCCCGGCTTCCACCTGCCCGATACCGGCCAGGCACCGCTGCTGCTGGTCGGCACCGGCACCGGCATCGCACCGTTGATGGGCCTGATGCAGGAACTGCAGGCCAACGCCTGCGAACGTGAAGTGCACCTGGTGTTCGGCGAGAAGCACCGCCAGCACGACTACCTGTACCGCGACCAGCTGCAGGACTGGCACACGCGAGGCGTGCTGGCCGGCCTGCATACCGCGTTCTCGCGCGATGGCGCCGAAAAGGTCTATGTGCAGCATGTGCTGCAGCAGCGTGCCGCCGAAGTGCGCGATGTCCTGGCCCGCGGTGGGCACCTGTACCTGTGCGGCAACAAGAGCCACCTGGAAGGCGCGGTGCGCGAGGCCATCGATGCCATCGGTGGTGAAGGATACTGGGACACACTGCGGGGCGAAGGCCGCACCCACTGCGAGTTGTACTGATCCATGACCACCGGACCGCACGGACCTTGAACCGGTAGAGCCGGCCGCTGGCCGGCTGCTCAGGATTCCGTGGTTGCCGGCCAGCGGCCGGCACTACCATCAGATGTGACCAACCATCGCCGGTGCGTCCATCACGGGTCAATTGCCGACAATGCGGCCGTTCACCACGCGCGCCACCTGCTGGCCGAACATGGCCACGTCCTGCGGGTCGTGGCTGATCAACAACAACGGGATCCCGGTCTTGTCCAGCACCGCCTCCAACTCCTGGCGCAGATGCTGCCGAAGGTCATGATCCAGTGCGGAGAACGGTTCATCCAACAGCAGCGCCTGCGGTTGCGTCACCAGCGCCCGCGCCAGTGCGGTGCGCTGGCGCTGCCCGCCGGAAATCTGCGAGGGCAGCAGATCACCCACGGTGTCGATGCGGAAGGCGTGCAACCACTGCTCCACCGCACCGAAGCGCTGGCGGTTCCGTGGATTCAACCACCCCTTCTCCAGCCCGAACGCCACGTTCTGGCGCACGCTCAGATGCGGGAACAACGCGTAATCCTGGAACACATAGCCCAGCCGGCGGCGCTGCGGCGGCAGATCCACGCCGGTGGCCGCATCGAACAGGGTCTGCCCCTGCACGCGCACATGCCCCTGGCCCGGCCGCAGCAGCCCGGCCACCGCCTTCAAGGTCAGGCTCTTGCCCGCGCCCGAGGGCCCGAACAACACCACCTGCCGCTGCGTGCACTGCAGCGATACGTCCAACACGAACTCCTGGCCGGCCGCCTGCAGGCGACGCTGCACCTGCAGGTCAAGCCACATCGCGCAGCTCCCGGCGACGCCCGCCCACCAGCCGCGCGGCCAGCAACAGGATCACGATGCAGACCACCGAGGTGAGAATCACCAGCGCATTGGCCTTGCCGTCCTGGCCGGCCTGTACCGCCTCGTAGATGGCGATCGACAACGTCTGCGTCCGGCCCGGAATGCTGCCGGCCACCATCAGCGTCGCGCCGAACTCGCCCATTGCGCGCGCAAACGCCAGCAGCAGGCCGGCGAGGATGCCGCGCCACGCCAGTGGCAGCGTGATGCGGAAAAACACCGCCACTTCGGACACACCCAGCGTGCGTGCGGCCTGCTCCAGCTGCCCGTCCACTTCCTCGAACGCCGCGCGTGCCGGCTTGAACACCAGCGGCAGCGAGGCCACCGCCGCAGCAATCACGGCCGCCTGCCAGGTGAACACCAGGTTGATGCCGAACCACGACTGCAGCCACGCACCGATCGGACCATTGCGACCGATCAACACCAGCAGGTAGTACCCCAGCACCGTCGGTGGCAGCACCATCGGCAGGGTCAGCAGCGAATCCAGCAGCTCGCGCCCGGGGAAGCGACGGCGGGCCAGCAACGCGCCCAGCGCCACGCCCAGCACCAGATTGATCGCGGTGGCCCAGCCGGCCACCTTCAGCGACAACCCCAGCGCGGTCCAGTCCAGATCCATGCCTCAGGGCTTGCCGAACCCATGCTTGGCCAGAATCGCCTGGCCCTGTGCCGAACGCACGAAGGTAGCGAAGCGCCGTGCCTCTGCCGGCTGCGTACTGGCCCTGGTCACCGCCAGCGGATACGCAATGCGCCCGGACACCGGCACCGCGAACGCACGGCGCACCCGGTCGGGCATCGCCTGCGCATCGGTGGCATAGACGAAGCCGGCATCCACTTCACCGCGCGCCACGTAATCCAGGGACTGACGCACGTTCTGCGTGGTGATGGTCTTGCCCTGCACCGACGACCACAGGCCCGCCACTTCCAGCGCACCCTTGGCATAGCGGCCGACCGGCACGCTGTCCGGGTTGCCCAGTGCGATGCGCTGCACACCGGCACCGGCCAGGTCCTTCAAGGTACGCGGCGCCGCCTTGGCCTGCGGCGGCACCACCACCCACAGCGCGTTCACTGCAAACACCTCGCGGGTGCCGGCCGCCAGCAGATCCTGCTGCTGGGCCTGGTCCATCGTGGTTTCGTCGGCCGACGCGAACACATCCACCGGCGCACCGCGGCTGATCTGTTGCAGCAACACGCCGGACGCGGCGAAGTTGAAATCAACCTTGGTGCCCGGGTGTGCCTTCTCATAGGCATTGCCCAGTTCGCGGAAGCTCTCGGTCAGGCTCGATGCGGCCGAAACGGTCAGCGTGGCCGCCCAGGCCGGCACCGTGGCCAGCAGGCCCAGCAACAACAGTCCAGCTCGCTTCATCGTCGGCTCCCGGCCAGGTTCAGTTCGGATCGGATTCGTCGGCCACCGCCAGCGCGGCCAGGCGCTCGGGCTGCAGCAGCAGGATCTCACGCTGCTTCACCGCGATGATCCCATCATCGCTCAGGCGGCGCAGCACGCGGCTGGCGGTTTCCGGCGCCATCCGCAGGTAGTTGGCGATCTCGGTACGCGCCATCGTCAGGTTGAAGCGCGTGGCAGAAAAACCGCGCCGCGCGTAGCGCTCGGACATGTCCAGCAGGAATGCGGCCATGCGCTCTTCGGTACGGTGGTTGGCGGCCAGCGTGGCGACCTTGCCGATCTCCGCACTGAGCAGGCTGAACAGCTTGGCCTGCAGCCCGGGCATGCGCGTGGCCAGCGAGCTCAGCTTTGGGAACGAGATGCGGCACAGATGCACCGTATCCAGCGCCACCGCATTGCAGGGGAAGCGCGAACCGTGGATCGCATTCAGGCCGATCACTTCGCCCGGCAGGCTGAAGCCCAGCACCTGCTCGTTGCCCTGGCTGTCGTCGACGAAGGTCTTGACCATGCCGGCGCGCACCGCAGCAATCGAATCAAACGACTCGCCAGCGCGGAAGATGTAGTCACCCGCATGGAACGGACCGACGTGGTCGACCAGCACGTGCAGATCGCCCAGTGCGGTCTTGTCGTAGCCCTGCGACATGCAGGCGTCGGAAAACGCGCAGGTGCTGCAGAAGTGCAGCGCGTCGCCGTCATCGGCGGCGGCGGGGTTCGGGGTGGCCTGTCCAAGGCGGCCGTGCGAAGGCGGATTCGAAGACATCTGGGCAAGACTCAAGCGATGGCGGCCGCCGGCCGGAAGCATGCGGCCATCATACGCCACAGCAGGCGCCCTTCTTCGGCCAGCCGCAGCACGCGCGCATCCCAGTGCGCCCAGCCGCGCGCCAGCAACGGTGCCAATGCTGGCAGCTGCCCGGCGAAGCATTCTTCGAACGGTTCATCGTTGCGCCATTCGAAGGCAGCCGCATCGAGCGCGTGATCGCAGGCGATACTCTGCGCCACCTCGGCCGCCAGTCGCTCGTCTTCGGACAGGATCAATCCGGCAGACACGCCCATATGCCCGGCCTGCAGCCGCGCACTCCATTCGCCCAGTTCGTCCTCCAGGCGGTAGAACACCTCGCCGATCTGGCTGCAGGCGGACAGGCCAAGCCCGATGAAGTCGCTGCGGTCGCGGCGTGGCACGCCGGCCAGGTCACAATGACGCTGGCCATCGCCCGGGCCATGCGGGATCGGCAGGTCGCCGCGCTGGTAGTGGTCACCACCGATCGGTTCGTAGCCTGCTGCGCGCAGCAGGCGCCAACTCTGCAGCCATCGTGCCGCCGAGGGATGCTCTGGCAGCGCGCAAGGCGCCGGCAGCAGGATGCGCTCGGGCGCTTCGGCCAGCACCTCATGCAGTCGTTCGATGAAGCCGGTATCCGCGCTGCCGGGCACCCGCAACTGGTAGTAGCGCGCGGTAAAGCCCACCTGTCGCGCATGCGCCAGCAGCGTCGGCCCGGGTGCATCGGCGCGATCGATCACGTTCAGGCGGGTGCAGCCCACCGCACGCAGTTGTGCCGGCGCCAGCGTGCTGCCCGCGTCCAGCCGCACCTCCACCTGTGGCCGCGCCACGGTGCGCAAGTACTGCGGCACGGCATCCAGCAGCTGGCCCAGCTGCGGTGGCGGCAGCGTCTCGGCCAGCCCCAACTGCAGCACCATTGCCACCACCTCGCGATCTTCAGCCAGCGCGCCGGCCTGCAGGCGCAGCGCCAGCAGCAGGGTGTCCAGATACGCCTGCGGTGGCACGTCGCGCCCGCCACGACCCGCCTGGAAGCCGAGCGTCAAACCACGCGGGATCAGGTGCTCGTTGCTGGCGCGCACGGCGGCGCGCCACCCGCTTTCGCCAAAGCCGGTACTGAACTGGTCAGCCGGCGGAAACAGCACGTGCCGTGGCTGCCGCAGCAATGCCGCCTGCAGCGCAGTGTCCTCGCTCTCGTCAACGTGGAAGCTCATGGCAGACATCTTCGGGCGTTCCTCTTCGCGTGGCCCTGATTGAAATCAAGCGTGGCGCATCTGATGGTTCCTGCCGGCCAGCGGCCGATACTACCCTTTCACCCACCACTCGGTCGTGCCGGCCGCTGGTCGGCATCACCCCTTCACCCGCCGCGTATCGTCCTGGTAGTGCCGGCCGCTGGCCGGCAGCACCCTTCACCCGCCGCGCACCCGCTCGGCGGCGGCCGCGTCGATGGCTTCGGGCAGGTCGGTTTCGCGGTCGATCTGCGGGAAGTGGCGACGTTCCATGCGGCGGATCGCGAAATGCATCCACGCCAGTGCAGCCGCCACCAGCACGAACAGCAGCATGAAGCAGCTGCTCCAGATGCCCACCGCATCGTTCAACGCGCCAAACACGATCGGCAGGACGAAGCCACCCAGGCCGCCGATCATGCCGACCACGCCGCCCACCGCGCCCACATGCCTGGGGTAATACACCGGAATGTGCTTGTAGACCGCGGCCTTGCCCAGCGACATGAAGAAGCCCAGCACGAACACCAGCACGGTGAACATCACCACGCCGATGGCCAGATGGAAATGGAGCGGCCCGTGGATACCCTTCACCACATACTCGGTATCCGGGTAGGCCAGCAGGAAGGTGCAGATGGCCGACACGCCGAAGGTCCAGTACATCACCCGGCGCGCGCCCATCCGGTCCGACATCCAGCCACCGACCACGCGGAACAGGCTGGCCGGGATCGAATAGCACGCCGCCAGCATGCCGGCGTGGCCCACGTCCATGCCATAGGCGCCAACCAGGTAGTGCGGCAGCCACAACGCCAGCGCCACGAAGCCGCCGAAGACGAAGAAGTAGTACAGCGAGAACCGCCATACCTGCAGGTTCTTCAGTGGTGCCATCTGCTCGGCGAACGGCACCGGCTTCACGCCTTCGCGGCGGCGCTGTTCCAGAGACGGGTCTTCCTTGCTGAAGAGGAAGAACAGCACCGCAGTGACCGCCAGCGCGACGGCCCAGACCTTGGCAACCATGGTCCAGCCGGCCGCCACCATCACCAGCGGCGCCAGCAGCTTGGTCACCGCCGAACCGATGTTGCCGGCACCGAAGATGCCCAGCGCAGTGCCCTGCTTGCTGGCCGGGAACCACTTCGAGACGTAGGCCACGCCCACCGAGAAGTTGCCGCCGGCGATACCCACGCACAGCGCGGCAACCAGGAACTGGCTGTAGGTCTGTGCGTAGGTCAGCATCCAGGTAGCGACTGCACCACACAGCATCACCAGCACCATCACCTTGCGGCCACCGAACTGGTCGGACCAGATGCCGAGGAAGACGCGGCTGACCGAGCCGGTCAGCACCGGCGTGGCGATCAACAGACCGAACTGGGTGTCATTCAAGCCGAGCTGTTGACTGATCTGGATACCAATGATCGAGAAGATCATCCACACCGCAAAGCACACGGTGAAGGCGAACGTGCTCAGCCACAGCGCACGTTGCTGCTGCCCGGCACTGGCGGGGGCAAGGGCCTGGTTCATGAATTTTCCTCGTTCAAAGGGGTTCAGCCGATATCCGCTTCGGCTTCGATCTCATCCAGCCCGCGCACCGGGTAGCGTTCCTGCAACTGCAGCAGGTAGGCCTGCACCTCGCGCTGCCGCACCTGCAACTCCAGGTAGTCACGCAGCTGCGGCAGCACGGCCTCGAACGGCTGCGGCTGGCCTTCCTCGCGGGCATCGACGCAGACCACGTGGTAGCCCCAGCGCGATTCCACCGGGAAACCGGCCAGGCCTTCGCGCAGGCGGAACACCTGTCGGTCGAACTCCGGCGTGGTCTGCCCACGCTGCAGCCAGCCCAGGTCACCGCCTTCGCTGCTGGACGGGCAGCGTGAATGACGCAGGGCGAAATCGGCGAACAGGTGCGGCGACTCCTTCAGCAGTCCGACCAGCCGCTCGCCCTCGGTGCGTGCAGCGAAGCGCCCGGCCACGTCGTCGGCCGGTGCGGCCAGCAGGATATGGCGCAGGCGCACACGGTCGGGGGAGCGGAAGCGCTCCGGGTTCTGCTCGAAGTAGCGCCGGCAGTCTTCATCGGTCGGCACGCGGTCTTCGATCGCGTCTTCCAGCAGCTGCTGGATCAGCACTTCCTCGTCACTTACCCGGTTACCCTCCGGCGCCTGCAGGCCCAGCCGCTGCGCTTCCAGGCGCAGCAGTTCGCGCACCACCAGTGCGCGTGCCGCTTCGGCACGTGACTGTTGCGGGCGCATCGCCCGGTGGTGCTGCATCTCGCGGGCGATGTCGGCCTCGCTGATCGCGGTCTCGTCCACGAACAGCCGGCACGGTGCCGGCTGCCCGAGCGAACGCGGCCCCTGCGCCGCCGCGTCATGGTGGTGCGAATGCGCCTCGGCGGGAACCGGTGCGGCGGAGTCGATCACGGTAATCGGCAGGAATTTCGGCAGGCTGCGCATGGTTTACTCCCGAGGCCCATAGCGCAGCGTGGCCTGACGGCGGCGCACCACCTGGTAGGGCCGCCACAGGTAACTGATCGGAATGCTCCATACGTGCACCAGGCGGGTGAACGGCGCGATCAGGAACAGGGTCAGGCCCAGGAAGATATGCATCTTGTAGACCCAGCTGACGCCCTCGATGTAATCAGCGGCACCGGCACGGAAGGTCACGATGTGCTGCGCCCACTCGGCCAGCTGCACCATCACCCCGCCGTCCAGGTGACCGGACGAGACGCGGATGCTGTACAGGCCCAGGCACAGCTGCGCGAACAGCAGCACCAGCACCAGGGTGTCACCGAAGCTGCCGGTAGCCCGAACACGCGCATTGAACAGGCGGCGTACCAGCAGGATGCTGATGCCGATGAAGCACAGTGCGCCGAACACACCACCGACCACCATCGCCAGCATCTGCTTCTGCGAGGAGGTGATGAAGTGCTCGTACACCGCGTGCGGCGTCAGCAGCCCGACCAGGTGGCCGCCGAGGATGGCCAGGATGCCGATGTGGAAGCAGTTGCTGCCGAGCCGCATGCCCTTGTCCGACAGCATCTGACTGGAGCCGGTGCGCCAGGTGTACATGGCCTTGTCATAGCGGGCCCAGCTGCCGATCAGCAGCACTGCCACGGCGATGTACGGGTAGTACTGGAAGGCGAATTGATGCAGGGAGTAACTCATGGCTGGACCTCACGATGCGAAGGACGGGCCGGCGAACGCACGGGCGGCTTGCAGTCTTCGGCAGGGGCTTCGGCGCCGAAGCGCACCGCCTCCTCCTCCCACAAGCGGTCCATGGCCTCGGCGGTATCGTCGCGGACTTCCTCGCTGGCACGCTGGCGCAGCGCCTGCAGATCGGCCTTGCCGTCACCGGCTTCGACCAGGATCTCGAACAGCACCCGGTGCGGCAGCTCACGCTCGGCGGCACGCGCGGCCAGCATCCCGGCGATATGGCCGATGTGGTGCAGCCACTCGCGGGCCTCGCTACCGGGGCGGTGGGCCAGGAACTCCAGCAGCAACGGCAGGTAATCCGGCAGCTCGCGGGCATCCAGTTCGAAGCCGTTGCGGCGGTAGGTTTCGACCAGATCGACCATGGCCTGGCCGCGGTCGCGCGACTCGCCATGGATGTGTTCGAAAAGCAACAGGCTCATCGAACGGCCGCGGTCGAAACTGGCCAGCCACGCCGCCTGTGCATCCAGCGCATCGGTGGCCAGCAGCTGCTGCACGAAGCTGCGCAGCTGCTGGCGGCGGGCGGGGTTCAGCGCCGGGTCGTCACAGGCGGCGAGCAGCTCCTCGCCGTGCTCCCACAGTTCCTCGCGGGGGTAGTCCAGCAACACCCCGACCAGCTTGAGCACCCTCATCACACCACCTCCTTGCGGCGCTGGTTCGGGCCCTTGTCCACCACGAAGGTGGTGGTCTTGCGCTGCCCGAACAGGTCCGCCGGGCTGTCACCATTGCAGCCGTTTCCGAAGGTGAAGCCGCAGCCGCCGCGCTCACCGAAGGCGTCGTTGGCGTACTCGCGGTGGCCGGTCGGAATCACGAAACGGTCCTCGTAGTTGGCAATGGCCAGATAGCGGTACATCTCTTCCACCTGGGCGATGCTCAGCCCGGTCTGTTCCAGCACGGCGGTGTCTTCCACGCCGTCCACGTTCTTGGCCCGGCGCCAGGCACGCATCGCCATCAGCCGCTCCAGCGCGCGTACCACCGGCGCCTCGTCACCGGCCGTCAGCAGGTTGGCCAAATAGCGCATCGGGATGCGCAGCGACGCCACGTCCGGCAGCTCGCCGCTCATGCCCACGCGGCCACGCTCGGCGGCGGACTGGATCGGCGACAGCGGCGGCACATACCAAACCATCGGCAGCGTGCGGTATTCCGGGTGCAGCGGCAGCGCCAGCTTCCAGTCGATCGCCAGCTTGTACACCGGCGACTGCTTGGCCGCATCCAGCCAGCTGTCCGGGATGCCTTCCTTGCGCGCGGCGGCGATCACTGCCGGATCGTTCGGGTCCAGGAAGATGTCCAGGTGGGCCTGGTACAGGTCCTTCTCGGCGGCTACCGAAGCGGCCTCGGCGATGCGGTCGGCGTCGTACAGCATCACGCCCAGGTAGCGGATGCGGCCCACGCAGGTTTCCGAGCACACGGTTGGCTCACCCATCTCGATGCGCGGGTAGCAGAAGATGCACTTCTCCGACTTGCCGCTCTTCCAGTTGTAGTAGATCTTCTTGTACGGGCACGCCGACACGCACATGCGCCAGCCGCGGCACTTGTCCTGGTCGATCAGCACGATGCCGTCTTCCTCGCGCTTGTAGATCGCGCCCGAGGGGCACGCCGAGACGCACGCCGGGTTCAGGCAGTGCTCGCACAGGCGCGGCAGGTACATCATGAAGGTCTTTTCGAAGGCGCCGTAGATCTCCTTCTGCACCTGGTCGAAGTTGTAGTCGCGTGAGCGCTTGCTGAACTCCGAACCGAGGATCTCCTCCCAGTTCGGGCCCCACTCGATCTTCTGCATGCGCTCGCCACTGATCAGCGAACGCGGGCGTGCGGTGGGCTGGTGCTGGCTGTCCTTGGCGGTGTGCAGGTTCTGGTAGTCGAAATCGAACGGCTCGTAGTAGTCATCGATCTGCGGCAGGTCCGGGTTGGCGAAGATCTTGGCCAGCATGCGCCAGCGGCCGCCCGCGCGTGGCACCAGCTTGCCGGCGCGGGTGCGCACCCAGCCGCCGTTCCACTTGTCCTGGTTCTCCCATTCCTTCGGGTAGCCGATGCCCGGCTTGGTTTCCACGTTGTTGAACCAGGCGTACTCGACGCCCTCGCGCGAGGTCCAGACGTTCTTGCAGGTGATCGAGCAGGTATGGCAGCCGATGCACTTGTCCAGGTTCAGCACCATCGCGATCTGTGCACGGACCTTCATCACACCACCTCCTTTACAGCTGCAGGTACTGCCTCATCGTCCAGCCAATCGATCTTGTCCATCTTTCGCACGATCACGAACTCGTCGCGGTTGGTTCCGCAGGTGCCGTAGTAGTTGAAGCCATAGGCCAGCTGCGCGTAGCCGCCGATCATGTGGGTCGGCTTGAGCACGATGCGGGTCACCGAGTTGTGGATGCCGCCGCGGGTGCCGGAAATCTCCGAGCCCGGCACGTTGATGATGCGTTCCTGCGCGTGGTACATCATCGCCATGCCCGGCATCACGCGCTGGCTGACCACCGCACGCGCGGCGATCGCACCGTTGACGTTGAACAGCTCGATCCAGTCGTTGTCGACGATGCCGGCACTGCGCGCGTCGTCCTCGCTGATCCACACGATCGGACCACCGCGCGACAGCGTCTGCATGATCAGGTTGTCGCTGTAGGTGCTGTGGATGCCCCACTTCTGGTGCGGGGTGATCCAGTTCAGCACGATCTCCTTGTTGCCGTTCGGGCGCTGGTTCAGCAGCGGCTCCACCGTGCGCGTGTTGACGGGCGGGCGATAGCTCATGAAGGCCTCGCCGAAGTCGATCATCCATTCGTGGTCCTGGTAGAACTGCTGGCGACCGGTCACCGTGCGCCACGGAATCAGCTCGTGCACGTTGGTATAGCCGGCGTTGTAGCTGACGTTGTCGTCTTCCAGTCCCGACCAGATCGGCGAAGAGATGATCTTGCGCGGCTGCGCCTGGATGTCACGGAAGCGGATCGCCTCGTGCTCCTTGCCCACCGCCAGATGCGTATGCTCGCGGCCGGTGAAGGTGCCCAGCGATTCCCAGGCCTTCACTGCCACGTGGCCATTGGTTTCCGGCGCCAGGTGCAGGATCACTTCGGCCGCGTCGATTGCGGTCGAGATGGCCGGGCGGCCCTGGCTTACGCCTTCTTCGTGCACGGTGTGGTTCAACTTGCCGAGGAACTCGACCTCGTGCTTGGTGTCCCAGCTCATTCCCTTGCCGCCGTTGCCCTGCTTGTCCAGCAGTGGGCCGAGCGAGGTGAACTTGCGGTACAGGTTCGGGTAGTCACGCTCCACCACCGTCATCGACGGCATGGTCTGGCCCGGGATGGCCTCGCACTCACCCTTCTTCCAGTCGGCCACGCCGAACGGCATGCCCAGCTCGTTGGGGGTGTCGTGCAGGGTCGGCACCAGCACCAGGTCCTTCTCCACACCCAGCACGCCCGGCGCCATCTCGCTCACGGTGCGGGCCACCTCCTTGAAGATGTCCCAGTCACTGCGCGATTCCCAGGCCGGGTCCACCGCCTTCGACAGCGGGTGGATGAAGGGGTGCATGTCCGAAGTGTTGAGGTCGTCCTTCTCGTACCAGGTTGCCGTCGGCAGCACGATGTCCGAATACAGCGCGGTGGTGCACATGCGGAAGTCGAGCGTGACCAGCAGGTCCAGCTTGCCTTCCGGCGCGTCGTCGCGCCACTTCACCTCCTGCGGCTTCACTGCGCCCATTTCGCCCAGGTCCTTGCCCTGCAGCCCGTGGCGCGTACCCAGCAGGTGCCGCAGCATGTACTCGTGGCCCTTGCCCGAGGAACCGAGCAGGTTCGAGCGCCAGATGAACATCATGCGCGGGTGGTTCTGGCTGGCGTCCGGGTCGGCGAAGGCGAAGTCCAGCGAGCCATCCTTGAACTTGCCCAGCGCGTAGTCCGCCGGGGCCACGCCGGCCGCTTCGGCCTCGCGCACCAACTGCAGCGGGTTGCGGTCCAGCTGCGGGGTGCTCGGCAGCCAGCCCATGCGCACCGCGCGCAGGTTCAGGTCGGCCAGGCTGCCGCTGTACTTGCGGGCATCGGCCAGCGGCGACAGCAGCTCGTCCACCTGCAGCTTCTCGTAACGCCACTGCCCGGTGTTGAAATAGAAGAACGAGGTGCCGTTCATGTGGCGCGGCGGCTTGCTCCAGTCCAGGCCGAACGCGAGCGGCTGCCAGCCGGTCTGCGGGCGCAGCTTCTCCTGGCCCACGTAATGCGCCCAGCCGCCGCCGGTCTGGCCCACGCAACCACACATGATCAGCATGTTGATCAGGCCGCGGTAGTTCATGTCGTTGTGGAACCAGTGGTTCATGCCCGCGCCGACGATGATCATCGAGCGGCCGTGGGTCTTGTCGGCGGTACGCGCGAACTCGCGGGCGATCTCGATCACCTCGGCGCGCGACACGCCGGTGATGCGCTCCTGCCACGCCGGCGTGCCCGGCACCCTGTCATCGAAGCTCGATGCCACGTTGCCGCCGCCAAAGCCACGGTCCACGCCGTACTGGGCCAGCAGCAGATCGTAGACCGTGGCCACCAGCGTCTCGCCGCCGTCGACCGTGGCCAGGCGGCGCACCGGAATGTTGCGGTCCAGTACGTCTTCGGCCGGTGCGGCGGTCCAGCCGTCGCTTTCAATGCCACCGAAGTACGGGAAGCTCACCGCCTCGATGCCGTCGTTGGCGTCGGACAAGCTCAGGCGCAGGCGCGTGTCGGCGCCATTGCTGGCCTTCTCTTCGATGTTCCAGCGGCCCTTTTCACCCCAGCGGAAACCGATCGAGCCATTGGGCACCACGATCTGGCCGCTGTTCTCGTCGTAGGCCAGGGTCTTCCAGTCCGGGTTGTTGGCTTCACCCAGCCCGCCCAGCTCACTGGCGCGCAGGAAGCGGCCCGCCACCAGGCGGCCATCGTCGCGGCGCTCCAGGCGCACCAGCATCGGCATGTCCGAGTACTGGCGGCAGTAGTCCTGGAAATACTGCGAGGGCGAATCGACATGGAACTCACGCAGGATCACATGGCCGAACGCAAACGCCAGCGCAGCGTCGGTGCCCTGCTTGGGGTGCAGCCAGTGGTCGGTCAGCTTGGCCAGCTCGGAATAGTCCGGGCAGATCGCCACCGTCTTGGTGCCGTTGTAGCGCGCTTCGGTGAAGAAGTGCGCATCGGGCGTACGCGTCTGCGGCACGTTCGAGCCCCAGGCGATGATGTAGCGGCTGTTGTACCAGTCGGCCGATTCGGGCACGTCGGTCTGCTCGCCCCAGATCTGCGGCGAGGCCGGCGGCAGATCGCAGTACCAGTCGTAGAACGACAGGCAGGCGCCGCCCAGCAGCGACAGGTAACGCGCGCCGGCGGCGTAGGACACCATCGACATCGCCGGAATCGGCGAGAAGCCGACCACGCGGTCCGGGCCGTACTGCTTCACCGTGTACAGATTGGAAGCGGCGATGATCTCGTTGGCCTCTTCCCACTGCAGGCGCACGAAGCCGCCCATGCCGCGGCGGGTCTTGTACGAACGCGCCTTCTCCTTGTCCTCCACGATGCTGGCCCAGGCATCGACCGGGGCCTTGCTCCTGCGCGCTTCGCGCCACAGGCGCAGCAGCGTGCCACGGATCAGCGGGTACTTCAGCCGGTTGGCGCTGTACAGGTACCAGGAGTAGCTGGCCCCACGCGGGCAGCCACGCGGTTCATGGTTGGGCAGGTCCGGACGCGTGCGCGGGTAATCGGTCTGCTGGGTTTCCCAGGTGACCAGGCCGTTCTTGACGTAGATCTTCCAGCTGCAGGAGCCGGTGCAGTTCACCCCATGGGTGGACCGCACGATCTTGTCGTACTGCCAGCGGGCGCGGTAACTGTTTTCCCAGTCGCGGCCCTCGCTCTTGGCAAATCCATGGCCATCGGCAAAGGTCTGGGGGTCACGCTTGAAGAACTGCAAGCGATCGAGGAAATAACTCATCGGGGATCTCCCTTTGCGGACATCGGCATCGTGGCTGTGTGTGTCATCTGGCTGCGGTGCGTTTTCATGTCGTCAGCAGGGTGTTTCGGCACCGCGCCGGTAGTACCACCACCAGGTCACGGCCAGGCAGGTGACATAGAAAACAACGAATCCGTACAGCGCCATGTCGGGGCTGCCGGTCAACGTAATGGACGAGCCGTAGCTCTTGGGAATGAAGAAACCGCCGTAGGCGCCAATCGCACCGGAAAAGCCGACCACCGCAGCCGACTCGATGCTGGCCTGGTGCGCGGCGGTAGCCTTGCCCTCGGCGTTGTCGTTGGCCGACCAGCGCTCATGCAGCGTGCGGAAGATCACCGGGATCATGCGGAAGGTCGTGCCGTTGCCGATGCCACTGAGCACGAACAGCGCCATGAAGCTGAGCAGGAAGCCATGGAAGTTGCCGCCCTGGCCATCGCTGGGCAGGAAGTGCAACACACCGAACACCGCGGCGATCATCAGCGCGAACACCCAGAAGGTCAGGCGTGCGCCACCCCAGCGGTCGGCCATGCTGCCACCCACCGAGCGCATCAGTGCGCCCAGCAGCGGGCCGATGAAGGCGTAGGCCAGCGGGTTCACGTCCGGGAACTGGCTCTTCACCAGCATCGGGAAGCCGGCCGAGAAACCGATGTAGGAACCGAAGGTACCGATGTACAACCAGCACATCAGCCAGTTGTGCTTGCGGCGGAAGATCACCGCCTGCTCGGAGAACGACGAGCGGGCGCTGGTCAGGTCGTTCATGCCGAACCAGGCCGCGATGGCGCACAGCGCGATGGCCGGCACCCAGATGAAGCCGGCGTTCTGCAGGAACAGCGGTGCCCCACCCTCCACCGTGGGCTGCGGTGCACCACCCAGCGCACCGAACACGCCTACAGTGATGACCAGCGGAATCACCGCCTGCGCCACCGACACGCCCACATTGCCCAGGCCAGCGTTCAGGCCCAGCGCCAGGCCCTGCTTCTGCTTGGGATAGAAGAAGGAGATGTTGGACATCGACGATGAGAAGTTCGCGCCACCGAAGCCGCACAGGATCGCGATGGCCACGAACACCCAGTACGGCGTGGCCGGGTCCTGCACCGCAAAGCCGAGCCAGAGCGTCGGCGCCAGCAGCGAGGCGGTCGACAGCGCGGTCCAGCGGCGGCCGCCGAAGATCGGGATCACGAACGAATAGAAGATGCGCAGGGTCGCGCCGGACAGGCTGGGCAGCGCCACCAGCCAGAACAGCTGGTCGGTGCTGAAGTTGAAGCCGATCTTCGGCAGGCTGATCGACACCGCCGAGAACAGCACCCAGACCGAGAAGGCCAGCAGCAGCGAGGGGATCGAGATGACCAGGTTGCGGGTGGCAACCCGCTTGCCGGTGCGCTCCCAATAGCCGGGGTCCTCCGGCGTCCAGTCGCTGATGACGCGACCCGGACGGGCAGTGCTGCGGACAACAGGATCGCTACCGACGGTCATACATGGCTCCGAGGCTGTGGAATGACGTGGGTATTGCTTTCAAGTTGTGACCCGTCGTCGTGCAGCCATTAGGCCGTGCGGCAACTACGACGGGGTTGATCTGGATCAATCAGGGGCCGGTTTTCACCCTGCCCCTGACAAATGTCAAACCGATGAAGCGGTATTGCGGCGCGTGACTCCGCGCTGGCGCACGCTGTCGCGCACGTCCACATCGAACTGCAGCTGAAGCCGGCTGCCATCTTCCAGGGCAATGTCGAATGGCAGGCCATCCCGGCACGGCAGCCGCGCCGCCAAGGCCTCAACCGCCGGGCGCGGCAGCACCAGGCGGCAGAAGGTGCCACCATCGAGCAGCACCGGCCGCTCGCCGCCATGCAGCGACACCGCCATGCCCCAGCCCTCGATACCGCCGAAGCGGGTCATGTTCTCGACCGATTCACCGGCCAGCAGGCGCGCCAGTTCGGCCTCGTCCAGGCGAAGCCGTACCGATTGGTCCTGCAACTGCACTTTCATGACGCAACATCCTCCCATTGTTCGGGGGTATTGCAGTTGACCAGCCCGGCCTCGTCAACCGGCGCCAGGGCCACGGAATTCACGCCAAGACGGCGCTGCAGGGCCTGCAGCGAGCGCGGGCCGTCCGGGTCATCCAGCATCGATCCAAGTACGTTGCGGCAAGCATCGTCTATATCCACCAGCATGGGCAGGGGGTGGCCCGTAAAGATCGTGCATGGACCGCGATGGCCGTCACGCAATTGCTGTAGCAATCGCGGCGGCAGCAGCGGTGTATCCACCGGCACCACCCAGGCCGGGCCATCGGGCATGCGCGTCGCCACGCTGTAGAGCCCGCCCAGCGGCCCGCAACGTGCCACGCGGTCCGGTATGCCGCCGAACGCCGGGTAATTTCCGCTGACCCAGACCTCGCGTGCGCCAGCCTGCATCAACAGGCCCCGCATGTGTTCCAGCAGCGTGCGCCCCTGCCACGGCAGCAGCGCCTTGTCGCGGCCCATCCGGGTGGACAGGCCACCGGCCAGCACGATGCCGGTGATGCTCATCGCAGTAGAGCCACGCCATGCGTGGCTGCGCCGGCATCAATGTTGATGATCGTGCGCATGGTCATGGGCATGTGCAGGTTCACTGTCCGCGTGGCAGAGGCTGCAGCCCTCGCTCCACGCGCTGTCGCCGTCTTCGTAATGTTCCTGCTTCCAGATCGGGCACTGGTGCTTGACCACCTCGATCAATTGCCGGCAGGCCCGGAATGCCTCGTCACGGTGCGGGCTGCCGGCGGCCACCACCACCGCCACATCGCCGATGCCGAGTCGGCCCTTGGCATGGGCCACATACAGCTTCAGCTTCGGGCCAAACGTCGCCTCGACCTCGGCGGCCAACCGCTTGAACTCGTTCAACACCAGCGGCTCGAACAGGTCGTAGGTGATCCCGGTCACCGGCCGGCCGATGTTGACGTCGCGCACCTTGCCGATGAACACATCGATGCCGCCGAAGCCCGGATCGGAGACCGCCGCGATGCCCTCGGCCGGATCGATCGCCGCCTGCGCGCGGTCCACCACCTTGGCAATGATCGTCTCGCTCATCGCTCAGCCCCCGCTCACCGGCGGCAGGATCGCCACCCGGCCATCGTCGGGCAGCGCCTCGTCGTCGCGCAGCACGCGTTGCTGATCGGCGAATGCCGAGTAATCCAGCAGGCCGGCACGGAAACCCGGCCAACGCAGTGGCAGCAGCTCGCGCAGCGCCTGGCGCAGATCGGCCACGGTGCCACCGGCCACCTCCACCGCGATTTCACGGCTGGCATCCAGATCGGAAAACGCACCGAACAACTGCAGATTCACCTGTTTCATCATGACTCCTGGCTCACCAGCTGCACCGGTTCGTGGTGACCCCAGCCCTGCACCCGCACGTAGGTGCCCGCGCTGGCCTGGTCTCCCTCGGCTTCCAGCACCACCCAGGCGTTGGCCTGCAGCATGGACTTCAAACGGAATGATTCCTGCCCGGACAGCACGCGCGCACTCAGGCGCCCCTGCGCGTCCACTTCCACCCGCGCCCGCGCATGGAAACGCAGGCCCGGCGGCGTGCGCACGTCGGCCTGCAGCGGCAACGTCAGCACCGGCTCCGGTGCCAGCCCCAGCAGGCGGCGCAGCACTGGCTCGACGAAGAAGCGCTGGCCCACGGCAGCGGAGACCGGGTTGCCCGGCAGGCCGAAATACAGCGCGCCATTGGGCAGCACCGCAAACAGCAACGGCTTGCCGGGGCGGATCGCCACCTTGTGGAACACGATGCGCGCACCCCGTCCGCGCAGCGCGTCGGGAACGAAATCGTAGCGGCCGGCCGACACCGCGCCGGTGCTGATCAACAGCTGCGCACCCGCAGCCAGCGCTTCATCCAGCACCGCATTGAACGCGGCCACGTCGTCGCCCACCGTGCCCTGCCACACCACCTCGGCACCGGCGGCCTGCAGGCGGCCAACCAGGTACGGCCGGTTGCTGTCACGAATCTGCCCGGACGCCAGCGTCTGCGCCGCCTCGGTCACCAGCTCCTTGCCGGTGGCGATCACTGCCGCCTTCGGCCGCGCCACCACCGCCACCTGGCCCACGCCGATCGCATGCAGCAGGGTGCGCGCGTTGATATCCAGCACCTGCCCGGCCTGGAGCACGCGCTCGCCGTCGCTTACATCCTCGCCGCGCAGGCGCACGTTCTGGCCCGGCTTCACCAATCCCTTCAGGGCAATGCGGGTCGGGCGGCCGTCCTCGCTGGAGAGGATCTCCACATTCTCGACCGGCACCACCGTGTCCAGCCCAACCGGCATGCGCGCGCCGGTCATGATTTCCCAGGCACCCTCGCCGCCTTCGGCACCGGCATCGCCGGCCGCCTGCCAGCCCTGTACCCCGAATTCGGTACCGGCTTCGAATGCCACGCCGTTGGCGCGCAGCGCGAAGCCGTCCATCGCCGAATTGTCGAACGGCGGCAGCGACTGTGCGCTGTGGATGTCACGGGCCAGCGTGCGGCCCGCGGCCTCGTGCAGCGGCAGGCGTTCGGCCGGCAGCGGCGTGGCCGCGTCCAGCAGGTGCTGCAAGGCTTCGCTATAGGCAATCATCAGTGGCCACCACCCTCGACCATTGCCAGTGCGTGGCCCAGTACCGGCGCCAGGATGTCCAGGCACTGCGCCGCCGCCTTCGGGCTGCCCGGCAATGCAAACACCAGCATGTTGCCCAGCTGCACCACCTCGGCGCGGCTCAGCCAGGCCATCGGCGTGTGCTGTGCGCTGAGTGCCCGCACCATCTGCGCCAGGCCATGCACCGGCCGCGCATTCAACGAACGCAGCGCCTCCGGGGTCAGGTCACGCGGGCCCAGCCCGGTACCACCGGTACACAGGCACAGGCGCACGCCCTCGGCGGCCAAGGCCTGCAGGCGGCCCGCCAACGGCTCGATGCCATCGGGCAGTACCTCGGCGGCTACCACCTCGCCCCCCAGCTTCTTCAGCCCGGTCACCAGGGTCGGGCCAGAGATATCCTCATAGGTGCCTTCGCTGGCGCGATCGCTCAGCGTGATCACCGCGCAGGCCGCGCCCTGCAGCCCCTTCGGCGCACGCGGCTTGAACCGCTCGCGCTCGGCCTCGTCCATGCCATCCGGGTGCAGCCAGACACCGCGCTTGCCGCCTTCCTTGAACAGCAGGCGGATGCCTTCGATGCGCAGCGCCGGTTCCACCGGCTTGCTCAGGTCGTACAGGGTCAGCAGCGCCGCGTTGACGCCGGCCAGTGCCTCCATCTCCACGCCGGTGCGGGCCTCGCTGGCGCACTCGCACCACACGCGGATCGCCTGCCGTTCCGGCACCGGCACGCAGAACACCTGCACCAGTTCCAGCGGCAGCGGATGGCACAGCGGCATCAGCATCGACGCCATCTTGGCACCCTGCAGGCCTGCAATCTCGGCCATCACCAGCGCATCGCCCTTGGGCAGGCGGCGCTCGACGATCAGCGGATAGGCCACTGGACCGGCATGCAACTCGCCCACCGCCACCGCACGGCGGCGGCTGATGCGCTTGTTGCGCACATCGGCCATGTGGAAGGCCGCGTTCAATTCCCCACTCATCGTGTTGCTCATCCTCCGATGGAGGCCAGGTGCGGGGTCAGCCCGGTCTGGCCCTGGTGCAGTCCATGCCCGGCCGCTTTCAGGCCAAGCTGGGTGGTGATGCGTGCCAGCAGCGCGTCGTGGTCCTCATCGCGCTGCAGCAGCGGTCGCAGTGGCACGCCGAACTCGCCGAACAGGCACAGCCGCAGGTCGCCCTTGGCGGTCACCCGCAGGCGGTTGCAGCCTTTGCAGAAGTCACGCGAATACGGCGCGATGATCCCAATGCTGCCGCGATGGTCCGGATGACCGAACTCGCGCGCCGGGCCGGCATCGGCCGCGCGCGGGCGCTCGTGCCAGCCCGCGGCCAGCAGCTGCTCGATCACCCGATCGGCGCGCAGGTGGTGGCGCTGGAAATAGGCTTCGTTGTCGCCGGTGCGCATCAGCTCGATGAAGCGCACGCTGAAGGGGCGGTCACGCAGGTAGTCCATCCACTGCGGCAGCTCGTCGTCGTTCAGGCCACGCAGCAGCACCGCGTTGAGCTTGATCGCCGGCAGGCCCAACGCCTGCGCCAGCGCCAGGCCCTGCTGGATCTCCGGCAGGCGGTCATGGCCGGTGATGGTATTGAAGCGTTCGCGCTGCAGGCTGTCCATGCTCACGTTCAGCGCAGTCAGGCCTGCCCGGTGCCATCCCGGCAGCCGCCGCGGCAGCAGCGTGCCGTTGGTGGTGATGGCCACCTTGCGGATGCCCGGCACCGCCGCCACGGTGGCGATGATCTCGTCCAGATCCTTGCGCAGGCTGGGCTCGC
Organism: Stenotrophomonas sp. Pemsol; assembly: GCF_003586545.1. NCBI lineage: Bacteria > Pseudomonadati > Pseudomonadota > Gammaproteobacteria > Lysobacterales > Lysobacteraceae > Stenotrophomonas > Stenotrophomonas sp. Pemsol. The sequence continues at coordinate 2,069,095 of NZ_CP025780.1, forward strand.
CACCGGTCAGGCGGATCTTGCTCATCCCCAGCGCGGCAAAGGCCCGCACCAGGCGGCCGATCTCCTCCACCTGCAGGAAACGCGGGTGGCCATCGGCCTGGTAACCGTCGGGCAGGCAGTAGCTGCACCGGAAGTTGCAGGCTTCGGTCAACGACAGGCGCAGGTACGGAAAGCTGCGTCCGAAACCGTCGGTGAGTTGGCTCATGGCTGGTCCACCTTGTTGCTCCACCGTCTTGCCTGTGCCCGGAACGGCCCGGATACCCTCGCCTGCTGGAACGATTGCCAGAGTACGCGGCCTTCAGTTCCATCGGCATGACTTAAATCAATCGCGTTCGGCCCCCCGCGGAAGGCGTTGTGGCAGCATGCGGCTTTCCGTGCAGCGGGCGTGTGACAACCCTCATGATGATGAACGATTTCCAGCAACTGCTGCACGCCGCCGGCGAGCAGGCTGAACCGCAACGCCTGCTGTTCGTATTCGTGCGCGCCGAGCTGCCCGAATCGCCCACCAGCGACCAGCGCGACCGGCATGACCGCCGCGAGGGCGGCACCCTGTCGCCGGTGCTGTGCGTGGACAAGCTGCCGGCCGAGGTGCCCAGCTTCCAGGCGCTGGCGGCCGAATCGACCACCACCGGCATCGACTGGGACCTGGTGTTCGTAGCGGCGCTGGATGGCCGTGGCGGTTTCGCGCCGAACAGCGACGAAGCCGCGCGCCCGTTGCAGCTGATGGTCAACGCCATCCATGGCGGTCAGATCGGCCGCTTCGCCGCCTTCGACCGTGGCGGCGAGCCCGTTCAGTTCTATTGAGCCACCAGCTGCAGGGTCAGGAAGAAGATCACCAGCACGGTGTTCAGCCCCCAGGCCACGGTCAGCCCGCGCGCCGCCACGCCCAGGTTGGGGTTGTGCGCGGTGGGCGCCGCCCGCCAGACCGCCGGGATGATCCAGCCGGTATAGAGCAGCAGCACGGCAAATACCCCCAGCAGCAGCGTGGTGCGCTGGTTGGCCAGCGCCCAGAGGGCCACCGCCCACAGAATGTTGCTGGGAATGACGCCCTGCAGCCAGAACACACTCCACAGGCGGGAACGGCCTTGGGTGTCGGGGGTGGGGTGCAGCGAAGCGGTGGCGGTCATAAGTCTCCTTCTGTTTAGGAAACGTGCTGAACAAGCCTGCGCTTGGTGGCTGGGAACGTCAACCCGAGTCGCACGTCACGCTTTGGCGCCTGTAGACGCGGGCCATGCTCGACACAGGTCGCTCCCCGCAGAGCCTGTCGTCATCGCCCCTCCCCCTTTGTTCCCTAACGCCCCCCAACCTCGACATCTGTCGCAGATTGCACGGTGCGGGCGGACCGCCGCGCCAGCCAGCGCTGGCAGTGCTTAACAGCATGGGAGAATGCCGAAAGCGTCTCCAATCGAGTGTTGTTTACAACTCTTCTGATTGGCATTGCACAGCGCCAGGGGCTCAGATGGCGTGCCACCGGAAAAGGGTGGCCGGGCTTCGAACACCCGAGTTGATGTTGATGTATGCGCTTGCCAGCCGGCGCCACCCTAGCGTGGCGCCGGCTGGCAATCCGTCTGCCGGCTATGGCGGGCGGTGCGTGGGGGCCTTCGGGCCCGCCGGACTGACATCAACCCGGTGTTCGAACCACGTACCGTCCGCCACTTTTATGGGTGGCGGCTACCGATTGCCCTGCACGGAGCCTTGCCATGAACGAGTCGGACTTCCCGCATCTGCACGCCTACCGCAGCACCGCCGGCGACGACGGTTCGCCACAAGCCGCGCCGCCAGTGGACAGGAACACCTTCATTGCCAACCTCCACCGCATCGGCTCCGGTGCGGCGGCCGACGGGCAACCCTGGCCGGAGCGTCACCAGCTGCCCGGCCGCCTCCTGGCCCTCGCCGATGCCGATTGCGCGCTGAGCGGGTTGCGGGTGGTGCTGGAAATGCTGCTGGCGGCGGAGCGCACCCGGCAGAATGGCGAACCCGGGCAGTACGTGGGCGACCGGGTGATGGAGGGGTTGGTCATGGCCTGCCAGTCGTTGTGCGCGCAGGCGGTGGGGCGCTTGCAGCCCGAAGGGTGAATGTCATGTGCAACGCCCTTCAGCGAGAACCGCCTTCCACCCGACATGCCAGCGGCGTAGCGCCCTTCGCCGAGGGAATCGCGAGTACATTCCAGCGCTCGGCCAAGGTGCGTTCGACGCGGAAAGAAAATGACCGTGCCTCGGCGGGCATCTTCCCTTCAGAGAAGCCGATGGCTATCTCGAAGCGATCCAATCCGAAGTTCCCCGCCTCCAGTCCAGAGCCATCTTCCCGCTTCACTCCGACGTAGACGACAGGGCGCTTCACGTCCACCTTTGCTCTGGCAAGCTGGCGATCCAATTCAGCGCTGCCATCGAAGTACTGCATTCCTTCGTCGTTGGCGATAGAGCTGAGGGTCTGCTTGAACCGATTCACGCCCTCTTGGTCATGCACGCAGAACTGGATCATCTTGAAGGGCCGCTTTCCTACAGCCCATGCGCCGCCAGAGAATCCAAGTCCGACTCCAATCAGAAGTAGTGCTGTCAGGATCCTCACCATCATCAAGGCCCCAGTTTGCAGAGTGTGGCGGACAACGTCGCCGCAGGGCCAAAAATCATGACCCCAAACACATCTCCGCTCGGTCTTCTCAGGCCGCTTCCCTTGGATGAGGGAGACCGTGTCGGGGGTGAGGAATCTGGGCACGGAATGTCCTTCAGGGCACTGCACCCGCCATCGGCAGATGCTCGATCCGCCATGTCCTGGCGTAGATGAGAATTACGCTTCCGGTCGAGGTGGTCTCGATACGGAAACACTTCAGGCCGGACAACGGATAGCCGACCGCCTTCCAACGATCAAGAAGATGAGCAAGCCCCGGCTCGTCGTCCTCGACCCTGGCGAACTCTATTCCCTCCTCCCCCAGTACGCCGAAGTTCATGAGCGCCGAGCACCCGTAGGCTTCCGAGAAGCAGACGGTTGCCTGCCGGCCGTCCGGCCAGCGCACGTGGACCTTTACCTCGTCGCATACGCCAGGTTTGCTCCTGTCAATGTTGATGGCCAGCAACGTGGCGTCACACCATTCGAGCAAGTTGAAATCTTCGTTCATCCACTGGAATCCGTCAGATGCATACGACGGAGGTGCGACCCCGGTCGCCCCTTCCTCTCTCTCACCGCTCCTGGAGCTCCCCAAGATTGAGATCCCGGGCATAGGAGCGCCGACTACTGATCTGCACCGGCTTGGATGCGAAACTCCGGCCGTCCCTGCATTCAACGGCGAATTGGTAGCTCTGGGGTTCCGGCCCTGCAACGACCATCATGGGGACCGAGAATGTGCTTCCAACCGGTTTCGACGAAACTACACCTTCGCCCTCCCCGAGCATGCTCAGCTCACAATCCAGAGCGCGAACGTCACCCTGACCTGGCGGCACGCTTCCCGAGACGCGCACGATCATATCGCCACCCAATGTTGCACAGCCGGCCAGAACCAGACCGGCCATGACAGCTGCGGCACACCTCACCTTTGGCATCCTCGGATCCTCAGTACGCACTGCGACGTCTCACGCATACAACCATTCAGGTACGCATCAACCTCATCAATAGATACCCGCCATGATACGAATGTAGTCGTCGAGCGAATCCACCCGCCGATTGACTGCAATACCCCGTTCTTTCGCGAGCGATTGAAGCTCGAATATTAAAACTCCATACCCCGAGTCCCAGCCATCAGCTTCACCAGGCGACAGTTCCTTCGAAAATCGATCTCCAGGACGGAGCTTCCCGGAGGGCAAACGAAGCTCGTCTGCAACATGCTCCAGCAGCTCCACTACGGTTTCCTGATCCAGGCCACTGTCCGCATAGTATTGGTCATAGAAGCCAGTTGGCGACAGCGCCTCTCTTTCTCTCATTTTTTCTTTCATTTCCATTCGCCTCCATCCACCGCCTGCGCTGCAGCCACAATAGAGCATGGAGCCGATATCCCATAGGTCCTCCCGCACAGTCGTCACCGCGGCCCAGCAATCTTCCTGCCGAACGCCAGGGTGCTTAAAGCTTGCCGGACCATCCGATCTTCCTACACGGCCCTCCCATTCGTGAACACGGACCAGTGGCAAGGTCGATTTGACACATACCCGAACCCACACGACGCTCGGCGGGAAAGTGCCGAATCAGGCACCGGGAAAGGAGACCGCCACGTGCCCCTCACGCATTTCGCTTACTGGGTGAGACCGCCCAGCCACCTATAATTTTATTCCGCTGTAAACAAGGCCCAGCTCTTCATCGCGCATGACCCAGCGGCCAACATTTCCCTCCGGACACAGATAGAACTTGCCGCCATGGCTTGACGCTCGCGACCACGCGTTGCGGGCAAACTGAGGAAATCTCCGCATGACTCGCGCGTCGGACATCTCCGGCCTGCTCATCGGCCTACATTCTTCGGGCAAAGCAAGAACCCCGCTGGTCAGGCGGAAAACCAGCCACGATTCATTTGTGTCCATGTCGTGCGACTCGCGTATGTTGACTGCATCCTCTGGCAACCATGAAGGCAACCATTTCGATTCACCGATTGCTTGCCTTGAGACGGCTTGATTGCGGTCTGCATACTCGGTGCTGGCAACTTCCATGCAACCAGAAAGTGCGATTGACAGCGTCACGATTTGGAGCAGCTTGGAAGCGTACATCTGAGGCATCCGAGTCATCAGCAAGGGAAGTTTCCACCGGGTCGATAGCTCCCGCACATCTGCGAGCAACTCCGCGTACGGCTCATTTGTCCAGATGATCGTCCGAGGCGGTTTGCCAGCTGATCCGCAGCGGAGTCAGCGGTGGAGTCGCCCTTGATGTTTTGATCGAACCACTATAGTTATCGAACCACTATAGTTGTAGAACCACCCGCTCGCATCCGTGGCCTGCTGGCCCGGGAAGCGCAATGCCAGTTCGAACGCCACACCATCACCATCCGGATCGGCACTCGGAAGCTGGTTGCCGAACACCTCGCTCTTGTTGCTCCACTCCCAGATCGCGACATCACGCGCTGGATCGATCACGACACGCGGCGTGCCCAGATGATCCGGCTGCACGTAGGCCAGCTCCGGCACGCCGGTAGCCGGCACATTGATCAGCGCCACCGGGTAGTTGTCCAGCCAGATGGCCTGCTGTTGCGCCTGGCCCGTGGCCGAGTAGTTGCCCAGCCACTGCCCTGCTTCGTCATACAGCGTGATCTGGGCAGTTCCACCGGCAGGGGTACGCAGCACGCGCTCGCCGCGATGGTTGTAGGCGTTGCTTTCCTGCACGGCATTACCCTGCTTCACCGCGTTCATGCGGTTCGCATCGTTGTAGATGAACGTCTTGCTGCCGATGCTGGTGGTATTCCCCGCTGCGTCATGGTTGCGTACCTCGCCATCCACCGCAGCCAGGCGATGGCTGGTTGGGGGATAGGTGTAGCTGGCGGTGCCTGCCGAAGTGGTCAGCGGGGTGCGATTACCGGTGGAGTCATAATTCTCAAGCCCCCTCTTCGAAGAGGGGGCTGAAAAGGCACGCTACTCTTGTGATCCACCAGCCAAATGCTGCTTTCTCCTCAAGGCAACGAGAAAGAAGGCTGTCGCAGCTAGCAACGCGCCACACGCATCCCAGATTCGGTCAAGCCACATCATCAAAGCGAAAATGGCCAGCCACATTACAGATAGTGCAAGAAACCATCCGCGCGTCAGCTTCATAGGGATCAATACACAGTTTGAATTCCAACCATAGCGCAGACGGTACCCAATGCAACCTAATAGATTGCCGGCATCCCTTCCTCCAACTGCTGCAACGCCGGCGACAAAGGGCAAAAGCAGCGTCAGATCCGACGCACCAGATGCCGGCAAGGTCAGCCGCGTTGATAGGGGGGGGCGGAAGAACCCGCAGCGCAGGCGCAGCGACCTCATGCACCATGACTTCCTGCACGGGAAGTAGGTGTTATACCTCACTACATTACCAGCACGACCTGTCGCGAGGTCGGCAGGCTGTGGCACTCCGCTGCAGACCTGACCCATCGGAAGGGCTGGCACGCGGCACGGCCCAGGGGAATGGCAATGAAGAGCAGCCGAGTGACGTTGTGGGCGCTGGCCGCGATGATGGCCGCAGTGGGCACCGCGCACGCAGGGGAAATCCAGGTGGATTGAGGCGCTTACGCACTGCAGGCCGAAGAAACGGGGTCAGGCCCGATCACCGTGGTCTTTGAATCCGGTTTCGGCCAGGGCGCGGGCGCCTGGAAGGAGGTGGTTGCGGGTCTGGGGCGCGACTACCACAGCATCACCTACGCCCGTGCGGGACTCGGCAAGTCCGGCAGCGACGGTCACCCCAAGCGCATCGATGCGCATCTGGCCGACCTCACGGCCGTGATCGATACGCTCGCACCCGATCGCCGCGTGGTGCTGGTGGGTCACTCCTATGGCGGCCTGCTGGCCACGGAGTTTGCACGCCGCCATCCGGAGCGCCTGCAGGGCCTGGTGCTGGTGGACCCGGCCACGATGGGGCAGCGCCATGCGTTCAAGCAGGCCGACAGTGCACGCGTGCAGGCAGACGATGCCCAACTGCGGGCAATGCTGCCGCCGGCCATGGCCGCCGACTATGCCGTGCTGACCGAACAGCTGGATGCACCCGGTGCGGAGACCACGCGCACGATGCCGGACGTGCCGGTGGTGCTGCTGACTGCAACCCAGCTGGCTGCCGAACCGCTGTTCTTAGAAGAAACCGCAGCGGGCAAGGCGCTCTGGAAAGCACAGCACGCCCTGCTCTTTTCGGGATTCACGCGCGGCTGGCATCGCTACCTGGCAACCGGCCACACCCTCCAGCGCGAGGACCCTGCTGCGGTGGTGGCCGCGATTCAATCGGTCTCCGACACCTCGAAGTAGCCGTTCCAGGCAACGGCTTCCCCCTGTTCCCCGCTACTGCCCGCGCAGGCGAACCGCGAAGTACCGCGCCGGGGAAAGGCCAAGCGCCTTCTTGAACATCGTGATGAAGGCCGTCACCGACTCATAGCCCAGCGTCTCGGAAACGCGTTGTACCGGTGCGCCCGCGGCAAGTTCCCGAATGGCGATGAGCAGGTGCAGCTGCTGCCGCCAGCGCCCGAAGGACAAGCCCGTTTCCCGTTCGATGAGCCGGGTCAATGTGCGCTCGCCCAGGGCCAGGCGCACCGCCCACTGGCTGATGGTGCTGCGATCTGCCGGATCCGCCGACAGCGCCGCCGCCAACGCCCGCACCTTCGGGTGATGGCTGACCGGCAGCGACAGATGCTCGGCCGGCATCTGCACCAGTTCGTCCAGCAGCACCCGCGCCAACCGGTCGGTGTGGCTGCCATGCGGGTAGTCCAGCGGCGCGTCGGCCAGGTGCAGGATCATCTCGCGCAGCATCGGCGAGATGGCCAGCGTCACGCACTGCGTCGGCAGGTCGACGACACCGGGCTCGACGAACAGGTAGCACAGGCGCGCGTTGGCGGTGGCGCGATTGCTGTGCGGCATGCCGCCCGGGATCCAGACGCCACACTGGGGCGGCACGATCCACAGCGCGTTGGCCACTTCGCAGGTCACCGCCCCATGCAGCGCAAGAATGAGCTGGCCCTTGCGGTGCTCATGCACGGGAATCTCTGCGTCGTGCTCGGCCACCTGCAGGCGGCTGGCGACCGCCGGGCGATCGGTCTCGTCCGGGTCCAGGTCAAAGCCGGGGAGCGAAATGCGAGCCATTCTCACATTGACCTGTTTTAGCGATTGGTTGTCATTGTAGCGAAATTCGCCAGTGCGGCCGATCACTAGCATGAGCCGCATGCCCTCCCCCACCCCTTTTCGTCCCCATGTGTTCCAGGCATTCGGCCGGTTGAAAAGCCCTGCCCTCAGGACCGACCAGGAAGCAGCGCTGTTCTCGCTCAAATGCCTGCTCGCCGCGTCACTGGGGCTGTATGTCTCTCTGCGGATCGGCCTGAATCGCCCGTTCTGGGTGATCGGCACGGTCTATCTGGTGTCGCAGCCCCTTTCCGGGGCAACACTGAGCCGCGGCCTGTTTCGCCTGCTCGGTACCGTGGGTGGGGCCGTCGCCACCGTCGCGCTGGTGCCACGCTTCGCCAATGCCCCCCCTGGTGCTGAGCGCCGCGCTCGCCACCTGGATGTCACTTTGCCTGTATCTGGCAATGCTCGACCGCACGCCACGTGCCTATGCGTTCCTGCTGGCCGGCTATACCACCAGCCTGATCGGGTTTCCTGCGGTGATGGTGCCGGCAGACGTGTTCACCATCGCCATCACGCGGGTGCAGGAAATCGCCATCGGCATCCTGGCCGCAACGCTGGTCCATGGGCTGGTGCTGCCGCGCCGGGTTTCGTCGCGCGTGCACGCACGGGTCGCTGCCGTGCTGGATGACGCGGAACGATGGACACGGGACATGCGCGCCGGCGCATCGGACACGGTGCTGGCGACGGACCGCTCGAAAGTGGCCGCCGACCTGCTCGAGTTGCATGTACTGTCGATCCACCTGCCCTACGACAGCGCCCACGGCGTGGCGCAGGTGCAGATCCTGCGCGCCCTGCACGACCGGATGCTGGACGTCCTGACGCTGTCCAGCGCGGTGGAAGATTCCATCGACCGGCTGCGCTCACCCCAGGCCCGCGCGATGGATTCGCCTGGCTGGCGCGAGCTGATGCAGACCGGCCTTGCCGTGCAACAGGCCGAGCTCGACCTGGCCCACGCCGACTGCCGCGTGCTGCAGGCACAACTGCACATTGCCCGCCCCGACTGGCGTCTGCATGTACCTGCCCGCCTTGCGCGACATGTGCAGGGTGCGGTACTTCACCGGGATCATCGGCTTGCCCTGCGCAGCGCGCTGGGCGCGTTCGTCGGCATCCTGCTGAGCTGCGTTCTGTGGATCGTTACCGGCTGGTCGGACGGCGCCACGGCGGTGTCCATCATCGGCACGGCGTGCGTGCTGTTCGGCACGATCGAAGCGCCTGCGCCGCATGTCATGCGCTATCTGGTGGGGTCGTTGATCGGCGTTGCCGTCGGCCTGCTCTACGGTCTGCTGATCTTCCCCGCGCTGTCCGATTTCGTCGGCCTGATTGCCGCGCTGGCGCCTGCGCTGCTGCTGTGCGGATCGTTCCTGGCCCGGCCTCCCTTCATCATGGCTGCGCTGGGTGTGGTACTGACCTTCCCGCTCATCGCCGGCCTGGGCGCGACCAATACGGTCAACATCGTCGGCGCACTCAACAACAGCGTTGCGTTGTTCATCGGTACGACGGTGGCACTGTGCAGCATGCAGCTGTTCCAGACCGCCGATGCGGGCCGCAACCGCGCACGGCTGGAGCGTTCGATCCGTCGGGATATCGCACGACACGCCGCCGGACAAGGTGATGTGACACGCGCCTGGCTCAGCCGCATGCTGGATCGAATCGGGCTGCTCGCTCCCAGGCTGCAGGGCCGTTCCAGCGCCGCGCACGACCTGCGGGCATTGTTTGCGGATGTTCGTGCGGCACGTGCATCCAGCCAACTCCGCGCACTGGACAAGTGCCGGGACAATCCGCAGGTCCGGGCGCTTCATGCACTGCTGATCGAACGCATCGCCGAGCATTTCAGGGTTCGTGCCCACCCGCCGCGCCGTATCGACACCCATCTTCTGGAAGTGCTGGACCGAATGCGCGAAGCAGTGGTTACCAGCAGTGGGGCTGATCGGGAGCATCTGTCGCACCTGCTCTGCGGGTTGCGCCGCGACCTTCTCGTACCTTTGTTCACCCACCGGCGCTGACCTCATGCTTCCTGATCTTTCGATTGACGGCGTGCTGATTCCCGGCCTGCTTGCGGTGGCCGTCGCCGCGCTGGCGCTGTCGGTACTGACCTCACGTTTCCTCGCCAGCCTCGGTCTGTACCGGTTGTTCGCCGCGTGGCCACTGGTGGGCCTGTCCCTGTTCGTGATCCTGGCGGAGCTGATGATCCGGCTCGCGCCCCTGTTCGAGAAATGAGATGAAACACACGCTTGCTGTCATCGGGCGCTGGAGCGCAACCCTGATGGTGTTCGCAATTGCCGTCGTCGCTGCACTGGCCATCTGGCATCGCTACGAAACACGCCCGTGGACGCGCGATGGGCGGGTGCGCGCCGACGTGGTGCGCGTTGCGTCGGACATGGGGGGATTGGTCACCCAGGTGCTGGTGCACGACAACCAGCGGGTGAGCGCCGGACAGCTGCTGCTGGTGCTGGACCAGCCGCGCTTCGCTGCCGCACTTGAGAAGGCCGACGCAGCGGCCAGCAGCGCACGCGCCACGCTGGCACTGGCCCGCCGCGAATCGACGCGGGACGACGCACTGGGCAACCTGGTCGCTTCGGAAACCCGCGAACGCAATGCCGCCAAGGTCGATACCGAGCTGGCCGCCGTGGCGCAGGCGCGGGCCGAACAGCGCGTTGCCCGGCTCAATGTGCAACGCACCGAGGTGCGTGCGACCACCGATGGCATCGTCACCAACCTGGACCTGCACGCGGGCGACTACCTGCAGCCGGGGGCACAGGCGCTGGCGCTGATCGACACCCGCAGCCTGCGCATCGAGGGCTATTTCGAGGAAACCAAGCTGGCCTGCATCACCGAGGGCGATGCCGCCGTGGCCCGGCTGATGGGCGACGACCACGACGTGCGCGGGCACGTGGATACCATCGCCGCCGGCATTGCCGACGATCAGCGCTCAAGCACCCACAACCTGCTGCCGGCGGTGGCGCCGACCTACACCTGGGTGAGGCTGGCACAGCGGATCCCGGTACGCATCCGCATTGACGATGCGCGGCCGGATACCCGCCTGATCGTCGGTCGCACTGCGAGTGTGACCATCACGCCCTCGGCACAGGGAACCTGCAAGTGAGCCTGCGAACACTACGCGGTGGGCTGCTTGCCCTGCTGCTGCCGATGACGGCCTGCGTGTCCGGCCCCGACTATCACCTGCCTGCGAATGCCGTCGCTGCCTCCACACGCGCGGCGCAGGCGTTCGTCTCGGGCCAGGAGGCATCGTTCAGCCACGACCCACCACCGGATCGGTGGTGGGAACTGTATGGCGACCCTCAGCTTGACGCCTACGTACGCGAAGCACTGGCGGCCAATACCGACCTGCGCGCCGCCGATGCCAACCTTCGGCGCGCCAGCGCGACCGTGCTGGAGTACCGCGCGCGCGGTGCCGTGCAAGGGGACGTGGATGCGTCGGGCACGCTCGTCCATGCCGGTGGCTACACCCAGGCGTCGGTCGCGCCGCAATCCTATGCGCTGGGCCTTCGCCTCTCCTATCCACTGGATCTTGCAGGCGGCATCCGCCGCGGCATCGAAGCCGCCAACGCCGACGCGGAGGCCATCGCTGCGGCACGCGACCAGGTCCGCGTGGTGGTCGCTGCGGCTGTCACCCGTGCCTATCTCCAGATCTGCACAAGCAATCACACGCTCGCTGCGACCCGGCATGTGCTGGCGATACAGCGCGCCACGCTGGAGGCAACCCGTCGCCTGGCTGCAGGCGGGCGTGGAACGGACTTCGATGTCAGCCGTGCCGGAGCCGCGGTCAACCGCAGCGCGGCGGCGGTACCGCACCTGCTGGCAGAACGCCAGGCCGCACTGTTCGAACTGGCCGCACTGATGGGCAAAGTCCCGGCAGACTATCCCAAGGAAGCAGGAGGGTGCCCACAGCCCCCTGAGCTGCAGCAGGCATTGCCGGTCGGTGACGGCTGGCAGCTGCTCCAGCGGCGCCCTGACGTACGCGCAGCCGAACGCAGCCTGGCCGCCGCGACTGCAATGATCGGTGTCGAGACGGCGGGTCTCTATCCGCAGATCACCTTGGGCGCCTCTTCGGGCGTGGCTGGCACACCGGCGCATCTGCTTTCCGCCGACAGTTTCGGGGCGAGCGTCGGGCCGCTGCTGTCATGGCACTGGCCCAACCGCCGCGTGGCCAAGGCCCGCATCGCAGCGGCCGGTGCCAATGCAGATGCGGCTCTTGCTTCCTTTGACGGCGCGGTGCTGCAGGCACTTCGCCAGACCGAGACTGCGCTTTCTGCCTGCACGCAGGCGCTTGAACGCGAGCGCAGCCTGGCACAGGCGCATGGGGACGCAGCGCGGGCCGCGGGACAGGCGCAGCTGCTCTACCGTTTCGGCAGGATCGATTTTCTCGATGTGCTTTCGGCCCAGGCCGCGCTGGCAGATGCGGAGTCCGCATTGGCCGCATCGCGCGCGGACCGGGTCGATCGCCAGATGGATCTGTTCCTGTCACTGGGCGGCGGCTGGGGCGCATTGGGTCCGGCCCCGGACGGGGCCCGTTGATCCTTTCCGGGGCGGCGACTGCACGTCACGCTGTGTGTTCAGGAAAGTGCCGCGCACACCCGTATTCATTCACGTTGTCTGCCCTATATTCCCGCCACAGCGCCGCATGCTGCGGCCATGACGGAGGCACATCCATGAAGACCACACGTTTGCTTGCCATCGCTTTGACCACCGCCACCGCGTTGGCTGCGGCCCCCGCCTTCGCCGATCCGCCGCACCACGCCCGCGGCAACGGCCCGCCGCCGCATGCAGGTGGCCCGCACAACCGCGATGCGCCGCCGCCGGGCTGGCAGAAGAAGGCCTGGCGTCGTGGCGACCGCCTCCCTTGGGCCGAAGTGGACCGCCGCTACTGGGTGGACGACTACGCGCGCTATGACCTGCGCGAGCCGGGCCGCGACCGGCGCTGGGTCCGGCAGTCCGATAACGAGTACCTGTTGGTGGAGATCGCCACCGGGCTGATCATCGACGCGCTGCATCGCTGACACCTCCTGCGGTGTCCCTCCGCGCGGCAGAACGCCGCGCGGAGAGATACTTCACGACCTGGGCTGTGACGATCGGCGGCGCTTATGCCCCCGACGCTGTACCTGCCTTCGCGGCCGCCCGGCATGCATGCCCTCCCGCAATGCGATATACGCGCACATCAGCGCTGTGGCAAACAGTCCCATCGCCACCAGCAGTTCGAATCCCCGATCACCGAAGAGCAGGCGGAGGGAGACCTCCAGTGAGCACAGCCTGCCACAGCGCAGGCCCTGCTCGTTGAAGCCATGGATGAGCACCAGCACGCCCATCAGCCCGCACAACGCCATCAGGGCCAGGCTTGCGATGAAGATGAAAGGTCGATGGATGCGCATGCGTTCGTCGCGGTCTTCTAGGGTGACGTCAAGCGCGACGTTGTGAGCACGCGATCGGAAGCATCCAGCTCCACCGACCAGGCTTCGTTATCCAGGCCCAGCCGGTTCTCATACCACCATCGCTGCGCACAGCGACCACTGCATCCACGGCTGGCATAGCGGGTAAAGGGAGCACCGGCGTGCTCCACCACGTCAGGTTGCCCCAGCGCCTGGAGTACTCCGGCCTTGCCCGCCCCCGGCCGAACCGAGGCAAGCGCGCGGGAATGCCACGCCGAGATTGCCGAGCAACCGGCAACGTACGCCAGGAACAGGCCGGCAAGCCCCCACATCAATGTCCTCATTGACAGATCCCCTCCTGCGCCGCGCGCCCGCGCATCATCCGCGCAGACCTTCCTCAACGTCAAACCGGCCTGTTGCGGCGCCCGTCATCCGTGCTAGCGTGCGCCGACCGATGATTCAGGATGAACACTGGGACGCCCGTCGATGGCAGGCAAGAGCCGGAAGGACAGGATCGCGCAGGAGATCGGCCTGTTCATGCAGCAGTACGCGCGCAAGGCGCAGCGCCATGCAGAACCCTGCGACCGGCCGTACGACCGGGGCTGGAAGCGCGGCTCAAGCGCTTGCCGCCCTAGGAAGTGGGTAGGCTGCTTTCCGCAGATCATGACGAGGATGACCAGCCCCGTTGCATGGGCCTGGCGCGCCATTGTCGTGACGTTCTGTATCGCGCTATGCGCCTGCGGTATGGTGATGGACAGTTCGTTCGACACCCTGCAGGAGGCGCTTGACTCCGACAGGGTGAACAAGGGGTGGATTCCCGGCTGGGTGCCGCAAGCGGCGACCGATCTGCGCGAGGTCCATGACCTCGACTCCAACACCAGCGCGCTGGCCTTCACCAAGCCTCCTGCGATACCACTGCAGCTGCCTGCGGATTGCCAGGCGACCACATTCAACAACAGTGATCCTGTTGCATTCAATCGATACTGGTGGCCTGGCAACGCGACGCTCAGTGCGTCGTACCGTGTCTTTCGCTGCGCGCCCGAATCCGGAAAATCCGTCTTCGTCGCCGTCAACACGGCCGAAGACCACGTGCTTTTCTGGCGAACCTACGCGCGCTGATGCGCGAGCGCCACCTCACTCCTCCCCAGGACCCCCATGATGCCCAACGCACGTGCACGCTCCGCCGCCCTCGCCCTTCTGCTCCCGGCGTGGCTGCCAGTCATAGCCGCGCAGAACGCCCCTGCCGACGTCAAGGCCATCGAACAGGTGGTCGAATCGTTCCGCACCTCGCTGATCAACAAGGACAAGCCGACCTACATGAGCCTGTTCTTCTCTGACAAGCCGGAAGATATCGGCTGGCAGTTCGTTTCCGAGGACGCGCGCCTGCAGGACATCCGCAAGGCCAAGCCCGATGCGATCAAGGCGCGGCAGATTCCCGCCAACAACTTCATCGCGCTGATTGACGGGGCGGTCGCCTCGCCGAAGCCGAAGGAGGAAAAGTTCTCCAACACGAAGATCGAAACGGACGGCGATGTGGCTTCGGTGTCGTTCGACTACAGCTTCCACGACGATGGGGTGAAGACCAACTGGGGCAGGGAAATGTGGCAGCTGGTCCGGACCGAGCAAGGCTGGAAGATCTTCTCGGTGATCTACTCGATCCGCGATTCACGCAGCCCGGCCGATTGAACGTCTTGAGGACGCCGAGCGCGGATTGCGATCCATTCAGCCAGGGCATTGGCATCCGGCAAGGGATCGGGCAGAGTTCGGCCACGCGCAAGGACGCTCCCAATGACCCGCCTGCTGATCATCGAAGACAACCCCGAACTGGTTGCCAACCTGTACGCCTTCTTTGAGCCACTCGGCTATGTGCTGGACGACGCCCGTGACGGCGCCAGTGGCCTGCGTCGGGCCACGCAGAACGACTACGATGCCATCCTGCTGGACCTGATGCTGCCACGCCTGGACGGGATGGCGCTGTGCCGGAAGCTGCGCCAGGAGTTCCAGAATCCGGTGCCGATCCTGATGCTGACGGCGCGCGATCCGGTCGAAGACCGCGTGCAGGGCCTGGCGCTGGGCGCGGATGACTATCTGGTCAAGCCCTTCTCGCTGAAGGAGCTGGATGCGCGGATCAAGGCCCTGGTGCGACGCGCCCAGGGCCGCCAGGTCGACAGCGTACTGGCGTGGAAGGACCTGCAGGTCGATACGCGGTCGCCGCAGGCCTGGCGGCAGGGACGCTGCATTGCGCTGACGCCCACCTCGCACAAGCTCCTGTTGTGCCTGGTACGCGCGGCACCCTCCGTGGTCCGCAAGCAGGAGATGGAATACCTGGTCTGGGGCGACGAGCCACCGGACGGCGGCGCGCTGCGTACCCACATCCATGAGCTGCGCCTGCAGGTGGACCGCAGTTTCGACACCACGCTGATCGCCACAGTGCACAGCGTCGGCTGGCGCATGCCGGCGTGACCCCCGCCGCTCTCTACCGGCGCCTGACCCTGCGCACCCGCATCACGATTTCGTTCGTGCTGCTGATGGCCGGCGCCATGGGCTTCATCGTTCTGGCCGAACAGGTGGACTACGACCAGGTACGGGCCGCCGTCGTTGGACGCACCCAGGACAGCCAAGTACGCCGCCTGCAGGACGAACTGGCTCGTGGCCAACGCCCCGCCCTGCCCTCCGGCAGCGCACTGTACGATGCCCGGAACGTACCTGTGGTGCTGCGCCAGTATGGCCTGGGCTACCACGGCGAAGCAGCACCCAACGAGTGGCACCTGCGCGTGTTCGACAGTGGCGGACAGCGCTACTACCTGCTGCAGGACGCGGCGCCTTATGGCTATCTGGAATACCTGATCAACGCCTTTGCAGCGCTGGTCATTTCGATCTGCGTGCTCGGCGCTTTCCTGATCGGTCGCAAGGTGGCGTCGCACGTCATCGCGCCCATCACGCAGTTGGCCGATGCCGTGCAGAGCGGGCGGAAGCCCTTTCCCTGCCAGGACGCACGCGACGAGATCGGTGTTCTGGCCCGCGCCTTTGCCCGGCACAGTGATGAACTGGAGCGTTTCCTGCACCGCGAGCAATGCTTCAGCGGCGATGCCAGCCATGAGCTGCGTACGCCGCTGGCCATCATCGGCGGTGCTGCGGAAACCCTTGCCTGCCAGCTTCCTCCTGACAGCCATCTGGTTCCCAGCGCGGAGCGCATCCTGCGTACCACCCAGGAGATGCAGCGCCAGTTGTCCTGCCTGCTGTTGCTCTCACGTTCCCCCGGCTCAGTCCCGCGCAGCGAGGTGGCTTTGCGTCCGTTGATCGAGTCCTGCGTGGAGCGCTGCCAGCCCTGGCTGGCCGGCAAGCCGGTCGGCATCACAGTTGATCCCGGTCGCGAGGTAACGATGCACACCAATCCGGACCTGGTACACAGCGTGATCTGGAACCTGACGCGCAACGCCTGCCAATACACCGAACAGGGCAAGGTCCGGATCACCCTGGACACCACCGCACTGATCATCGCAGACACCGGCCCCGGCCTGCCCTCCAGCATCGACCCGCAGCAGTTCCAACGATTCGTGCCCGGGGCACCGCACAGCGGCGAAGGATTGGGACTGTCCATCGTGCAGCGCATCGTCGAACACCTTGGCTGGACAATGACGGTACAGTCCTCGGAGCGCGGCTGCCGGTTCGCCCTGCACTGGCCTGCGGCCCGCATCTGACGTATTCCTGACAGCGACGTGCACATGCTCGGGGTTGTCCCAACCTCGAGAACGGCATGCAGCACCCCAAGCACAGCGGCAAGTATCCGCACGGCAAGACCGGCCTGAGCCGCATCTTGCACACCCTGGTCCATTCGCGCGATGGCTTCATCGCGACCTTCCGCGGCGAGGCCGCCTTTCGCCAGCTGCTGCTGCTGCACGCGCTGTTGATCACTGCGGCGTTCGTGCTGGACATCAGTACAACCGAGCGCGCGTTGGTGCTGGCGGTCTGCTTCATCAGCCTGGTGGTGGAACTGCTCAACTCGGCAATCGAGGCCGTGGTTGATCGCATCTCGCTGGAGCAGCACCCGCTGTCGAAGAACGCCAAGGACATGGGCAGCGCCGCACAGACCACCGCGTTGTTGATGGTCGGCGCGGTGTGGGGCGTGATCCTGCTGGGCTAGGCCGGCAATCCTGACAACTTCCTGATAAGGCCGTTTCGATACTGCGCGCACTCCTGTTCCGCGGACCCTGCTCGTGCGTCAATGCCTCCGTTTTCCACGGCCCCATCCGATCATCCTGGTCTGGGCCGCAGCGTTTTTCTTCACCACGATTGGAAACATCGCCCTCTGGAAGTCGCTGTGGGAACTGACCGATCTCAACGGTGTGCGCAGCATCCTGTTCCTGGCCAGCCTGCCGCTGGTGTTGTTCTGCCTGTTCAATCTGCTGCTGACGCCATTGCTGGCACTACCCTTCGTGCGCAAGCCGCTGCTGGCCGTACTCATCGTCACCAGCGCCGCCTGCAGCTATTTCATGCTGCACTACAACGTGCTGATCGATCGCAGCATGGTGCAGAACGTGTTCGAGACCAATCAGGCCGAACTGAACGCCTATCTCTCGCTGCCGCTGCTGTTGACCCTGCTGGCGCTGGGCGCGATGCCCGCTGCAGGGCTTGCCCTGGTGCGCACCGCCAGCGGAGCGGGTTCGATACGGTCACTGCTGGTGTGGCCGGCCAACGTTCTGGCGTCACTGGTGATGCTGCTGGTAATCGGCTTTGCGTTCTACAAGGACTACTCCTCACTGCTGCGCAATAACCGCCACATCCGCGACCAGGTACTGCCGTTGAACGTGATGCGCCATACCCACGGTTACCTGAAAAGCCTCCATAGCACCCGCCAGCAACCGCTGCGCCCGATCGGCACGGACGCGCGGCGCATACCCGGCCCGCGCCCGAAGCTGGTGGTCATGGTCGTCGGCGAGACCGCGCGGTCACAGAACTTCCAGCTCAACGGCTACCCACGCGCAACCAATCCCCGGCTCTCACGCACGGAAGGCGTCATCAGCTTCAGTGATGTCTCCTCGTGCGGAACCGCAACGGCCATCTCGGTGCCGTGCATGTTCTCGCAGATGAACCGCCAGCAATACGACAACGTTCGCGCGGCGACCGAGGAGAACGTGCTCGACATCCTGCAGCGTACCGGCGTCAGCGTGCTCTGGCGCAACAACAACAATGGCGGCTGCAAGGGCGTGTGCGAGCGCGTGCCGACCGAGGACATGCCTGCGCTGAAGGTGGCGGGCCAGTGCGTCAACACCGACGGCACCTGCTACGACGACGTGCTGCTGCACCAGCTTGGCACACGCATCGACGCGATCAACGGCGACGGCCTGGTCGTGCTGCATCAGCTGGGCAGCCACGGCCCGACCTACTTCGAGCGCTATCCGGCTGCCTCGCGGGCCTTCAGCCCGACCTGCGACAGCAACCAGATCCAGCATTGCAGCAACGAGGCGCTGGTCAACACCTATGACAACACCCTGGTGCATACCGACCGGGTGCTGGCGGAGACCATCGACCTGCTGCAAGGCTATTCGGACCGGCGCGACGTTGCGCTGATCTATGTGTCCGACCACGGCGAGTCGCTCGGCGAACGCGGCATGTACCTGCATGGCACGCCCTACTTCATCGCCCCGCGCGAACAGACCCAGGTGCCGATGGTGATGTGGTTCTCATCGGACTTCGGCCGCAACGCGGGCCTGGACATGGCCTGCCTGCGTGGGAATGCGCTGCAACGGGCGCACAGCCACGACAACATCTTCCACTCGCTGCTGGGCCTGTTCGGGGTCAGCAGCACGGTGTACCAGCGTAATCTGGATGTGTTTGCCGGATGCCGCCCGTCGGGTTCGCCGGCTGTGGCCGCCACGCCGGCGAAGAAGCGGCACCGGCTGATGCCGGTCACCGCCCGCAACGTGGCGCGCTACTGCGCCGCCAGGGCGAAATCCAGGCCCGCACACACCGCCGCCACCTGGGCGTCGTTGCATTCCTGCGGGTTGGTGCGCGGGCTGTCCGGGTAGACCTCGGTGGTGGTGGCAAAGCGTGCGTCGGTGAAGCCGGCGCAGGCGCCGATCGAACGCGACTCGCCCCAGACCACGCCCGGCGACTGCAGCGGCAGGCCGACCAGGTTGCCGTCGGCATCGGCCGGGGCGATGTGGGTGATGGGCGCCACTGCGGCAATCAGGGCCTTCTGGAACTCGGCCTGCGGATCTTCGCTGTTGCCGATCACATAGAAGCCATCGGGAATCGTGTCGCGCTCGAACGGCTTGCCGTCGCGGGCACAACGCGCCGGATCGAACTCCTGCAGGTCGCTGTCGGTGGTCTCGTGCAGGTCCAGGTGCACCAGCAGGTTCGGCTTGCGCTCGGCCACCCAGGCCATCAGGGTGGCGGCTTCCACGATCTGGCCGCCGTCACGGAAGCTGCGGTTGGGGTCGATGGCGTCCGGGTTCCAGCGCTGGATGCGCTCATAGCCCCACGGGCTGACGCACGGCGCCACGATCAGGTTCAGCCGGCCCAGGTAACGCTCGGCCTGCTGTTCCAGGAACTGCAGGGCACCGTGCACGCCGCTGGTTTCGTAGCCATGCACGCCGCCGGTGATCAGCGCGGTCGGCAGCGCCGGGTTCCAGTCGTGGTTGACCACGGCGAACAGCGGGTAATGGTCCGGTGCATAGTCCAGCTGGCCGTACTGGATCACGTCGAAAACGCTGTCGTCCAGGCGCTCAAGGGCGGCCACCACGTCATCGTGGTAGCTGCGCTGGCGCTGCTGGCGGGCCCGCCACTGTGCGCGTTCCGCGTCGCCCCAGGGCTGTCCGGGGGTGCCGATCGGGTAGAACTGCGCAACAGTCATGGGGGTACTCCAGGGGTCGAACGGGTGGATGCAGCCGGACATTCTAAGCCTTGTCGCGCCTGCGGGTACCGCCACCCAGGCCCCGCCTTCATCCAGCCGGGGTCATCTGGTTGTAAAATCAACGGTTTTTGGCCCCTCACCCCTTGATGGCGAACGCAGCGCAGCCGGTCCTGGGTGGACCGGAGTTCCTCCGCCTGCTCGCCCGTCTCAGCGACGGCGCGATGCCGGCCAGCAGTCCCGCCCTGACCGATCGCCTCGGCCAGTGGGTGGACTGGAGCCGTGCCGTGGCCCTGTCCGGCGCGTTGGGCGGACGCCTGCCCGAGCCCGGCGAAGCTGCCGAGGGGGCCGAGGATGTACTGGCCGACTGCGCCCAGGCCCATGCCAGCCTGCTGGCCTCGATCCGCGAGGACGCCGAGGCCGAGCGCCTGCTGGACCTGGCCGAGGCCGCTGCCGCACCCAACTTCGCTTCGCTGCGCCAGCGCTACCGGGTGCTGCAGCAGGCCATCCAGACCGCCACCGGGCGCCTGCGCGGCCGCCTGCGCGACCAGCTGGTACAGGTCTCGCCGGAGCTGGCGCGACTGGCCGAGGTTGATGCGGTGATGGAACAGACACTCACCCCGCGCGAGCACAGCCTGCTGGCCACCGCGCCGGCGGTGCTCGGCGCCCGTTTTGAACGCGTGCATGGCCAGCCCGGCTGGCGCGCGGCCTTCCGCCATGACATGCGCACGCTGCTGCTCGCCGAGCTGCAGCTGCGCTTCCACCCGATCGAAGGGCTGCAAGACGCCCTGCGCTCCCACTGACCGGAACACCATGTCCAGAACTGCTCTCCATGTCGTTGTTTTCCTTGTCGGCCTGCTGGCCGTGTGCTGGATCGGCATTGGCTACGTTTCGGTGCATCCGCTGGGTGCAGCGGTGGCGGCGATCATTGCGGCCTGCTACATCGCCGGCGGCGTGGAGCTGTACCGCTACCGCCAGGCCAGCAACGGCCTGCGCGCCGCACTGAATGACCTGTCCAGCGCGAAGGAAAGCCTCGCCCCATGGCTGGAGCGCGTGCCGGTAGGCCTGCGCAACGCCGTGCGCCTGCGCGTGGAAGGCGAGCGCACCGCCCTGCCCGCACCGGTGCTGACCCCGTACCTGGTCGGTCTGCTGGTGCTGCTGGGCATGCTCGGTACCCTGCTGGGCATGATGGACACGCTGCGTGGCACCGGCCTGGCCCTGCAGAGCGCGACCGACATGGCCGCGATCCGCGGCTCGCTGGCCTCGCCCGTGCAGGGCCTGGCGGTGGCCTTCGGTACCTCGATCGCCGGTGTGGCCAGCTCGGCCATGCTCGGCCTGCTGGCGGCGCTGCTGCGTCGTGACCGTCTGCTGGCCGTGCAGCAGCTGGACCGCGCCATTTCCAGCGACCTGCATCCGTACTCGCAGGCCTGGCAGCGTGCCGAATCGCTGCGCCTGCTGCAGGCGCAGTCCGCAGCGCTGCCGGCGCTGGTCGACCGCCTGCAGGCGATGACCAGCACCTTTGAACAGCACAGTGCCGCCGCCAATGAGCGCCTGCTGGCTGGCCAGGCCGAGTTCCTGACCCAGAGCCAAGCGCTGCAGGAACGCCTGGCCCTGTCGCTGCAGCAGTCGCTGCGCGAAGGTGCTGAAGCCAGCGCCGCGGCCATCGGTGGCGCGCTGCAGCCGATGGCCGAGACCACCCTGGCTGGCCTGGCCCATCACGGCGAAGCACTGCATGCCCGCGTCGAGCAGGCCGTGCAGCAGCAGCTGGCCGGCCTGAGCGACGGTTTCGAACGCAGCCGGGTCGCCACCGAAGCCAGCTGGGCCAAGGTGGTGAGTGAACAGACCCAGGCGCAGCAGGCGCTGGTGAGTGATCTGCGCCAGCACCTGCAGGCCTTCAGCGATGGCCAGGGCACGCATGCCGAAGCGTTGATCGCGCGCATCGGCGAGCGCCTGCAGGCCGATGCACAGAGCAATGCTGACGCCTTGCGTGCCGCCGCCGAGCAGCAGCAGGCCCTCAACAGCGCGCTGGTCGAGCGCCAGCAGCAGGCGTTGATCGCCGCCAGCGAACATCTGGATGCGCGTGCGCAGGCGCTGCTGCAGGCACTGGAACAGCAGCACAGCGCCAACCAGTCACTGCTGCAGGATCATGAAGCGCAGCGCTCGCAGCAGTGGCAAGCCGCCCAGGCTGCCGCCGCGACTGCGCACGCCGAACTGCAGGCCAGCCTGGACAGCCGCGAACAGCAGCGCCAGGCGCGCTGGGACGCGGTCAGCGCCGAACTCCAGCAGGCCCACGCCACTCTGCATGCGCAGCTGCAGGCTGGCGACGAACAGCGCCTGCAGCGCTGGAGTGATGCCCTGCAGCACGTTTCCACCGAGCTGGCCGAGCGCCTGCAGGCCAATGGCGAACGCCTGGCTGCACAGCAGCAACAGGTCTGCGACACGCTGGCGGCGACCGCACAGCAGATCGGCGAGAACGGTCGCGCGCAGGCCAGCGCCACGCTGGCCGAAGTGTCCACCCTGCTGCAGACCGCGGCAGCGGCACCGAAAGCTGCTGCCGACGTCATCAACGAGCTGCGCAGCACGCTCTCTGAAAGCCTGGTGCGTGACAACGCGATGCTGGAAGAGCGCGGTCGCCTGCTGGCCACCGTGCAGACCCTGCTGGATGCAATCAACCACGCATCGCACGAACAGCGCACCGCGGTGGACGCACTGGTTGGCGGTTCGGCCGAGCTGCTGGAGCGTGTCGGCAACCGCTTTACCGACCATATCGCGGCCGAGACCGGCAAGCTGGATGGCATTGCGGCAGCACTCACCGGCAGCGCGGGTGACGTCGGCCAGCTGGCCGGCGCCTTCGGTGAAGCGGTCGCGCAGTTCAGCAACGCCTCCACCGAGCTGTCCGGCCGTCTGGAACAGATTGGCGGCGCGCTGGATGCCTCGCTGGCCCGTAGCGATGAGCAGCTGGCTTATTACGTGGCGCAGGCGCGCGAGGTGGTCGACCTCAGCCTGCTGTCGCAGAAGCAGGTGATGGAAGAACTGCAGCAGCTGGCCACGCGCCGCGGCAAGGCCGGTAGCGCATGAGCGACGAGCTGGAGGTCGATGGCGGCTCGCACGCACCGATCTGGGCCGCCTTCGGCGACCTGATGTCGGTGCTGCTGGGTGCGTTCGTGCTGATCCTGGTGGGTGTGGTCGCGGTGCAGCTGGAGCTGTCGCAGCGGCTGGACCAGGAAATGAAGCAGCGCCAGGCCGAAGCCAAGCGCCTGCAGACCCTGGAACAGGCGCTGGCCGGCCCACTGGCCGCCGGTCGCGTGACCCTGGTCGATGGCCGCATCGGCATCAGCGGCAGCGTGCTGTTCGCACTGAACTCGGACCAGCTGCAGCCGGAGGGCCAGGAGCTGCTGCGCAGCCTGGCCGCACCGCTGGCCGCCTATCTGGGCAGCCGCGAAGAGATCCTGATGGTCAGCGGCTTTACCGATGATGCGCCGGTGCGCGAAGGCAACCGCCGCTTCGCCGACAACTGGGAGCTGTCCGCGCAGCGTTCGCTGACCGTGACCCGCACCCTGATCGCCGATGGCGTACCGGCTGACGCCGTGTTCGCCGCCGCGTTCGGCAGCGAGCAGCCGGTCAGTTCCAACGCCAATGAGGAAGGCCGCGCGCGCAACCGTCGCGTGGAGATCGCGCCGATTCCCAAGCCCAAGGCCCCGGATGCCAAGTAAGCCGCCCGCGCTGGAAGGCCTGCGCGCATTGGTGCGTGACCTCAATGCGGGGTCGCGCTCGCTGCCGTATTACCCACAAGTGCCGATGCTGCAGCAGGTGCAGCGCGAGTGGTCGGAGCTGCGCAGCGAACTGCAGGTGCGCCGCTCGCTGCGCGCCGAGGCCCCGGCCGATGGCGGCCCGCTGAACTCGGCGGTACTGGTGCAACGCATGCTCGACACGATGCAGGCCACCAGCCCCGGCTACCTGCGCCACTTCATCGACTATGTGGACACCTTGTCCTGGCTGCAGGCGCTGCAGGATGGCGCCGCCAGCGGCGGTGAGACCGCAAGGCCGAAACGGACACGAAAGCCGCGCAGCGCGGGTTGAACACATTACGCCGACCTCGTTCGGCGCCCCTTGGACACGACAATCCTGATCCACGCTGCTGGTTACGCCAACATTGCTTGGCGCTTATCGACTCCCAGCAGCGCTGCTGTCCAATCGCTACCGCGAGCCAACCACGTCAATGGTTGACCAACTTGAACAGCTTGGGGCGACTGCCATTGACGTCGAATGACGAATTCCACAGTGTCTGACTGCCCTCATTGCACACGAATTCAATCTCAACAAATGCAGCCTTCAGTAGAAGCCAGACTTCTCAAGCTCCGCGCGAATCTCAACGAAGCCGAGATGTACCTTGGCCCTCCACTTGGACGTTCTGACGTCGACGCGCTCCAGAGCTTGGTGCTTTCTACGCTAGGTATCACCCTGCCGGAGTCCTATCTGGGCTTTCTTTCACGCCACGATGGCTTGGCAGCAGCGGGAGTCTTCCTCTACTCGAGCACTTCACGCTCATACCGCGATGGCGGGTCAGCGCTTGCTTTGGTGGAAATGAACCTTCTCGCTTGCGACCAGGGATCCATGGGCGGCTATGTAGAACTCGGAGAGAGCGATATGGATTGCTACGTCTTTGAATTCGCAACAGGGCGGTACCAGGTCCGTGACAAAGTAGCGTTCGATAATGTCTACGAAGAATTCACTTCATTAGATGGCCTACTCTGTCACATCATCGGTTTGATCGAACAGCATTGCTGAACAAACAGATTCAAGAATGCCCATGCCACGCCGGGTTGGCATTCACAGCTACACCGGCTGCCTTCTGAATCAGCCGAGTCATGGGTTCGGCTCTGAGGACCTCAGCCGCGCAGGGTGGCGCCGCCGTCCACGTACAGGTCGCTCATCGCTACGTGCCCGGCCTGCTCGGAGAGCAGGAACATCACCGAATGGGCGATATCCTCCGGGGTGGCGAGCTTGCGCAGTGGGATGCCGGCCTTGTAGGTCTCCAGGTTGCCGGCGATCACCCGTTCGGCGCCGTGCTCGTCCTGCCACATGCCGGTCTGCATCGGGGTCAGCGTCGAGCCCGGGGCGACGATGTTGCAGCGGATGCCCAACGGCGCCAGCTCCAGCCCGAGGCAGCGGGTGAACATCGTGGCGGCGGCCTTGGATGCCGCATAGGCGGCCATGCCATGCCTTGGCACACCGGCTGCATTCGAGCTGACGGTAACTATCGCGCCCTGCCCGCGCGGCGACATCACCCGCGCCAGGGCACGCCCGACATGGAACACCCCGTCGGTGTTCACCGCGAACACCCGGCGCCAGTCGTCATCGCCGGTCTCGGTCACGCCGCCCACATGCAGCACACCGGCTACGCTGGCGGCCAGCATGATCGGCCCGATGCTGGACTCGACCTGATCCACCAGGCCGTCCACGGCGGCACTGTCGGTCACGTCGAGCGCAAAGGTGTGCACACGCACATCGGCCGTAACAGGCGCCTCGCGATCGGTCGCCACTACGGTGCAACCGGCCTCGGCCAGCAACCGCACCAGTGTCTCGCCGATGCCACCGGCAGCGCCGGTCACCAACGCCACGCGGCCTTTGAAACCGGTCAACTGCATGTTGCGATCTCCTGTTGTTCGTCCCATTGGCGCAAGCGTGCCGACAACCACGGCGCCAGCTGCGCCACTGCATCGCGTCCGGTCAGCTCTGCGTGCAGGAATGGCAGTTCCAACGACTGCACCCTGCGCGCGTGTGCCCGCCACAACGCCGACCGCAACTGTGGCCGCGCCTGGTGATCTCGACCGGCACGCACATGCACCAGCGTGCCATCGAACGGCCGGTGGATATGTTCACGGATCAGTCGATTGGTGCCGGTCACGGCGCGCACCACGCCATCCAGCACGACATCCGGCAGGCTACCCAGCGCACTGCCGCCACGACGCAGGAACGCGAGAATGCGTTCCCGGCTGTCCAGTTCCGGATGCGCATCCGGGTCATGACCGGCAATCGCCAGCAGTGCCCGCAATGCGGCGATGGCATCGGGCTCCGGCTCGGCCCGCCAGCACTCGCTGGGATAGGCGTCCAGCAGTACGAGTTCGCCGACCTCGCGCCCGATCTCATGCAGTCGCACCGCCATCGCCTGGGCGAGGATGCCACCCACCGACCAGCCCAGCAGATGCACCGCCCCCGTCGGCTGCAATGCGACCACACGCTGTACGTAGTCGTTGACCATCGCCTCGATACTGCTCGGCAGCGGCTGCCGCGCGTCCAGTGCCGGCGACTGCAGGCCATATACCGGGCGTGCCGGCTGCAGTGCCCGGGCCAGGGCGCGGTAGTTCCAGGCGATGCCGCCGGCCGGGTGCAGCACGAACAGCGGCGTAGGCCCGGCAGCGTCGGTCGCGGCCAGCGCGATCACCGGCCCCAGTGCGTGATCGGCCAGCGCCGGCGGCTCGGCAATACGAACCGCCAGCGCGGCCACGGTGGGCTGGGCAAACAAGGCCCCCAGACCGAGATCGCAGCGCCAGCGCTGTTCGATCGCCAGCAGCAGGTGCACCGCCGACAGTGAGTCACCGCCGAGACTGAAGAAATCCGCATCCACCGCCACCGGCGCTTCTCGCCCCAGTGCCTGGGCAAACAGCGACGCCAGCTCCTGTTCCAACGGCGTGCGCGGCGCCAGCCCGGCGATCTCCTGCCGCGGTGGTACGGGCAGCGCGTTGCGATCCAACTTGCCGTTGGCGGTCACCGGCCAGTGATCCACGCCAACGAAGGCGGACGGCACCATGTAATCCGGCACGCGTGTGGCCAGATGACTGCGCAGCATGCTGGCGTCGGCCAGTGCCGACGGCACATAGGCTACCAGCCGGGCATCGCCGGGTGCGTCGTGGCGCAGGAGCACTTCCACCCGCTCCATGCCCGGCAGTTCGCGCAAAGCCGCCTCGATCTCGCCCAACTCGATGCGCAGGCCGCGCAGTTTCACCTGATGGTCGCTGCGGCCCAGGTACTCCACCGCGCCATCGCTGCGCCAGCGCGCTATGTCGCCGGTGCGGTAGATGCGCTCGCCCGCCAGGAAAGGATCGGCAAGGAAGCGTTCGGCAGTCAGGTCCTCGCGACCGAGATAGCCACGCGCCAGCTGCGCACCGCCCAGATAAAGATCACCGGCCACACCGACCGGCACCGGCTGCATCCGCGCGTCCAGCACGTAAAGGCGGGTATTCCAGACCGGGAAGCCGATCGGCACCGGCCGCGATCGATCCTGCGCCGACGCCGGCCAGTAGCTGACGTCCACCGCGGCTTCGGTCGGGCCGTACAGGTTGTGCAGCTCGGCGTGCATGCGCGCGTGGAAGCGGTCGCGCAACGCGGCGTCCAGCGCCTCGCCACTGGTGAATACCCGTCGCAGCTGCAGGCCTTCGGAGGCCGGTGCAGCGAGGAAGGCATCGAGCATCGACGGCACGAAATGCGCCGTGGTGATGCCATGCCCGCGGATCAGCCGCGCCAGTTCGGTGGGGTCGCGATGCGCATCGGGCCCGGCAACCACCAGCGTGGCCCCGCACAGCAACGGCAGGAAGAACTCCCAGACCGAGACATCGAAGGTGGCCGGGGTTTTCTGCAGCACGCGGTCATCGGCGCGGATGCCGTAGTGCTCGCGCATCCACAGCAGGCGGTTGACGATGGCACGGTGTTCGACGACCACGCCCTTCGGTTCCCCGGTCGAACCGGACGTATAGATCACATAGGCCGCATCGCTGGGCGCCGGATCGGACCACGGCGCGGCGAAGCTCAGCGCGGTCCACTGCTCCGGCGCGAGCACCGGTACGCCGGCCGTGCGCGCCGAAATCTCCGCCGCAGCCAGAACGCACACCGGCTGCGCCGAGGCGAAGATGCGCGCCAGCCGCTCATCGGGATGGGCAAGGTCCAACGGAAGATAGGCCGCGCCTGCACGCAGCACCGCGACCAGCGCGATCACCAGCTCCAGCGAGCGCGGCAATGCCACCGCCACCACGCTGCCTGGGCCGACATCCATTGCACGCAGCTGTGCCGCCAGCGCGAAGCTGCGCGCTTCCAGCGTTGCGTAGTCCAGCGTAGTGTCGCCGAACACCAGTGCCGGCGCGTGCGGGTCCCGATCCATGCCCTGCTGCAGCAATTCAACCAAGGTGGTCTCAGGAAGCGCGTGCGCGGTGGCGTTGAAACCCTGCAGCAGCTGCTGCGCCTCCGCGGGCGTCGCCAGGGGCACGGCGGCGATATCGTCAGCCTGCAGCGCCGCCGACACGAAATGCAGCAGCCTCACCGCGTGCGCCTCGACATCCTCGCGACTGTACAGCGCGGGATTGGCCTCGATCTCCAGATCCAGCAGGCGCTGGCCATCGCCACGGAAACCCAGCGCCAGGTCATCCACCGGCCCGGTGCACAGCACCTCCAGCGCCGCCTGCACGCCAGTCAGCGCCAGCGGCCTGTAGAACGGCTGCACATTCACCAGCGGGCCGTGCAGGCGCTGCTGCGTGCCGACCAGGCCCAGGTCCCGGCGCAGCTGCTCGCCCCGGTAGCGGCCGTGCCTGCGGCCTTGACTGAGCTGGCGACCCAGGCCCCGGGCAAAGGCCTCGACGCTGCCCTCGCCGGCCGCCACGCGCAGCGGCAACACATTCATCACCATCGCCGGCACCCGCGCCGACGCGTTGCCCAGCCGCCCCATGTAGGGCACGCCCAGCACCACTTCATCGGCGCCACTCATCCGCCGCAGGTACTCGGCCGCCAGCGCGACCAGCACATCCGGCCAGGGCTGCAGCCAACGCACCGAAGCCTGCAGCAACAGCTCACGGAATGCCGCATCGAGCGGCTGCACCCAGCGCAGCGCGTCGTCACTGGCCGCGAGCGTGCCGGCCAGGCCTGCGCCTGCCGGTGCGCCCTGCATGTGCTCACGCCACCACTGCCCGGCCTGCACGCGGCGCGGATCGGCACGAAACGCGGCATCATCGGCCAGCACGCCCGCCAGCCCCGGCAGTGACTCACCGGTACGACCGGCATACAACGCGCACACCCGATCAGTGAACAGCGCCATGCCGTAGCCATCGGCCGCCAGATGATGCACGCGCAGGTACCAGACCCAGCGCAGGCCACCCAGATCGAACAGCACCTGCTGGCTGATCCGGTCCCGGGTGGGATCGACCGCGCTCAGCCGGTCGGCGTGCATCAGGTTGCGTGCCGCAGCGGCGGGATCCGCCTCGGCAGACACATCGCGTACCGAAAGCAACGGCACGTGTACCGGGTCATGCCACTGCAGCGGCTGGCCATCGGCACCTTCGGCAAAGCGCAATGCGAAAGCCTCGGCCTCGCGCGCAGCCTGGTCTGCGGCTGCGACGAACGCGTCCACGTCCAGCGGGCCGTCGATCCATACCGCGTGCGCGGTATTGAATGACGGATTGTCCGGTGCCAGCCGCTGTGCGAACCACAGCCCCGCCTGGGCCTCGGTCAACGCCACCGGCGTGGCCAGCGCTGCGGCGTTCATGCGTTCTGCGCGGCCTGCAGTTGCTGCACCACACCCCACCACTGGCGCAGCGTGGTGTGCTCGGCCAACTGCGAGAACTCCAGCGGCAGGCCAGTGTTGCCCCAGGCCAGGACCAGGCCGAGCATGCGCATTGAATCCAGGTCCAGGTCGATCAGGTTGTCGTCGTCACCGATCTCGGCCGGCGTGCACTCCAGCACGCGCGCCACGTCGGCGCGCATCCGCTCCAGATCCAGCGCCTCACCCATGGCAGCCATCACAGCACCTCCAGCAGCTGATCGGTGGTCATCGGCACACCACAGGTGCGCGCGATCCAGTGCAGCGCCTGATCGTGATCGGCACGCGAGAAGTCCGCCACCGCATCAGCGGCGATGAAGGCCTCGATATCACGCTGGAAGGCATCGACCACGGTCGCGGTGCAGCCGATATGGGCGTACACGCCGGTCACCAGCAACTGGTCGCGCCCACGCACCCGCATCAGCGTCTCCAGGTTGCTGCGCTGGAATGCGCTGTAGCGGTGCTTCACCAGCACGTGCTCGCCCGGTTGCGGTGCCAGCGCCTCGATGATCGGCTCATGGTCGGCGCTGCGACGCATGCCCGGCCCCCACAGGTCGGCCTGCAGGCCACGGTCGCGACGGTCCTGGTCACCATGCTGGGCGGTGTAGAACACCGGAATGCCCTGCGCACGGCAATGCGCCAGCAGGCGCACGATGTTGTCCACCGCAGGCCGCAAGGGCGTACTGCCGGCGTCGAATGCGGCCAGGAAGTAACGCTGCATGTCATGCACCAGCAGCGCGACACGATCGCGCCGGGGACGCCACGGTCCGCGCGCCTGCGGTAGCTCAGCGGCGGTCGGCAAGGGGTAATCGGTGATACGGGGCAGCGCCATCAGCGCGTTCCTCCTGTCTGTTGCAGATGACGCGCACGCAGCTGCGCACGCAGTTCGCGGCGGCTGATCTTGCCGACCGCAGTGGTATCGAAGCTGTCGACGAACACGACCTGATCGGGCACCTTGAACGCCGCCAGGCCGCGCCCGCGCATCCAGGCCTTCAGTGCCGGCGCCTTGAACGGCTCGCCCTGCGCGATCACAAAGGCGCAGCTGCGCTCGCCCAGATACTCATCGGGAATGGAGACCACGGCGGCATCAAACACGCCGGGGTGCGCCAGCAGATGATCTTCGATCTCTTCGGCGGAGATTTTCTCCCCGGCACGGTTGATGTGGTCACCGGCGCGGCCCTGCACCACCAGGTAGCCTCCGGGCAGCTGCTGCACACGGTCGCCGGTGCGATAGAAGCCGTCGTCGGTGAACGAGCGCGCATTGGCCACCGCATCGTTGTGGTAGCCACGGATGGTGTACGGGCCACGGGTGAGCAGATGCCCCACCTCGCCTTCGGCCACCGGCTGGTCATGGTCATCGACCACGCGCACTTCGTCGTCCGGACTGATCGGCCGGCCCTGGCAGGCCACGAGCAGGTCCTCCGGATCATCCAGCCGTGTGTAGTTGACCAGGCCTTCGGCCATGCCGAACACCTGCTGCAGCGTGCAGCCAAGGCCGTCGATCACCCGCCGTGCGGCTTCCGGCACCAGTTTGGCGCCGCCCACCTGCAGTACCCGCAGGCTCGACAGGTCATGCTTGCCGGTAGCGGCGGCCTGCGCCCACAGCAGCGCCAGCGGCGGCACCAGGCCGCAGCAGGTCACCTTTTCGCGGGCGATCAGCGGGAATGCGGCCTCCGGCCCGGGGCCGGGGCTGAGCACCACGCGGGCACCAGCGTACAACGCGCCGAAGAAGCCCGGCGAGCTCATCGGGAAATTGTGCGCGGCCGGCAGCGCGACCAGGTAGACGCTGTCGCGGTCGATGCCGCAGATTTCATTGCTGGCACGGAATGAATAGATGTAGTCGTCGTGCGTGCGTGGAATCAGCTTGGACAGCCCGGTGCTCCCACCGGAAATCTGCAGGAACGCCACAGACTGCGGGTCCGGATCGGCCGGCAACCGGCTGCGATCGCCCTGCAGTGCCTCCAGCCCAATGAACTCCGCCGCATCGCCGTCGATCACTACATGGCGAACCGCCGGCACGTCGGCCTGCAGCGCCCGCGCCAGTCCGCGATGGTCGAAGCCATCATGCAGCCCGGTGGTGATGTAGGCACTGGCTTCGGCCTTGCTGGCGAAGTGCACCAGCTCGGTGATGCGGTGTGCCGGCAACGCGTACACCGGCACCAGTCCGGCGCGGAACAGACCACAGACCGTTGTGACGAAGCCTGCCGTGTTGCCCAGCTGCACCAGCACCCGCTCCCCTGGCTGCAGGCCGAGCGTCAGCAGGCCGGCACCGATCCGCCCGGCCTCGTGCCACAGCTGCGCATAGCTCAGGCGCACGTCGCCGGCGACCACCGCAATGTCATCGGCATAGCGTTCTGCACGTTCGCGCAGGAACCCCGGGAAGGTCTCGCCACGCCAATGCCCAGCCTCGCGATAGCGTGCCATCAGGTCATCCGGCCACACCTGCTGCAGTGCCAGGCGGGAAGCGTCAGTGGAGGTAGTCATGCGGCAGGCTCGATCGCAGGCGCGGATTCATGGACACCCAGCGCATTCAGCAGGGCGGCGAACTTCGCAGCGGTCTCGGCCACCTCGGCCTCGGGCTGCGAGTCGGCAACGATGCCGGCGCCGGCGAACAGGCGCAGCTGCATTCCCTGCAGGCGTGCGCAGCGGATTGCCACATACCAGTCGCCGTCACCCTGCGCATCCAACCAGCCCACGGCGCCGGCATAGAAGCCGCGCGGCACCGGTTCCAGCTCGCGGATGCGCTGCAGCGCCGCCAACCGCGGCGTACCGCAGACGGCCGGCGTGGGGTGCAGCTGCGCCAGCAGCTCGGCGGCCGACGTGTGCGGATCCTTCAGCGTGGCATGGATGCGTGTGCCCAGATGCCACATGCTGGCGGTGGCATGCAGCGCCGGCCGCGGCTGTGCATCGATGTGGCTGCAATACGGCGCCAGACCCTCGACGATCGCCTCGACCACATGACGGTGCTCGTCATGGTCCTTGGTCGAGGCCAGCAGGTCCTGCGCGGCGCGCTCGTCCTCGGCAGCGTCGGCGCAGCGCCGCGCAGACCCCGCCAGCGGGTGCGACAACAGCTCGGCGCCACGCTTGCGCAGGAGCAGTTCCGGGGTCGCGCCCACCAGCCACGCTGGCGCCTGACCCACTTCCACCGGCAGCGGAACCGCATAGGTCGCCACCGAAGGATCCGCGCCCAGCCGTGCCAGCAGCACGTCCGGAGACAGCGCCCGGTGGGTGCGTGCCACCAGGCTGCGCGCCAGCACCACCTTCTGAAGGTCCAGTTCGGGCGCGCGCAGTGCCTGCACCGCCGCAGCCACCGACGCCGCGTACGCCTGCGCCGAAGGCTCGGCCTGCAGGGCACCCTCCAGCGCTGGCGCGGCCTGTGGCTGTAGTGCCAGCGCTGGCAGCAGGCGCTCGGGCTGGTACAACGCGTCGTCGGCACGGGGTTCGAATGGGACTGCGCCGACCAGCAGGCCCGGGCCGCCGCGCTGCTGGGCAAAGAACACCGAAACGCGTTCCGCCAATGTCGCCAGCGCACCTGCCGGCAGCGTGGCGCGGCAACCGCGTGCGTGCACGTGCTGGCCAGCGTGCTGCAGCAGGAACAGCGTCGCGTCGTCGCTGCTCTCCTGCGGCGCTGGCGCAGCCTCCGGCCACGCGCCCTGCATCAGGGAATCGTTCATGGGGTCTCCTTCATCCGATGCACTGCGGCCAGCGCGCACAGCAACAGCAGCAACGCGCCGACCAGGAGGTATGGCAGGCTGGGCCCGCCGCGATACACCAGCGTGCCGAGCATCGGCCCGGCCACCATGCCCAGTCCCTGCGCGGCAGCGACAGTACCGGCGGCGGCGCCCTGCTCGTGCGCCTCCACCGCGTCGGCGGCCAACGCCTGGAACGAAGGGAATACGAAGCCCATGCCGAATGCAGCCAGTGCGTAGGCCGCAGGCAGTTGCCAGGCCTGCTGCACGCCCGCCACCGAAGCAAAGCCGATGCCTGAGATCACGGCGCCGAGGACGATCCAGCGCCGCGGATGAACCTCCAGCTTCATCACCAGCGCCTGCGCCAGGATCAGGCCAACGCCGACCGCCGTCAGCGCGATGCCGGCCATGCGCGCACCGGCCGCCGCATTCAGGCCCAGGCGATCAATCGCGAAGAAGCCAACCGTGACCTGCGCGATGGTCACGGAAACCATGGCGATGAACGCCGCCAGCTGCGGCAGGCGCAGGCGCGGGTCGAGGCGGCTCATCGGCGCGCGGCGCTGGGCGGAAACGCCCATTACAGGCGGTGTGGCCGGCAGTCGCCAGGCCAGCAGCGCCAACGCCAGCAGTGGCAACAGTGCGGCCACGTACAGCGCCAGCGACAGGTTCGTATAGGCCAGCCAACCCGCGGCAGCCGGGCCCAGCACCATGCCCAATGCGTTGGCGCTGCCCAGGCGGGCGAGGAACTTCGCACGCTGCCCGGTCGGTGCCTTGTCGGCGATCAGCGCAGCTGCGGTAGGAGGCACCGCTGCGTAGAACAGGCCGATCAGGCCGCGCGCAGCGACCAGCACCAGCACTGACACCAGCACCGGCGGCACCGCCTGCAGGGCCACGTCGATGAACACCGCCAGCGCGATGTAGACCACGGTGTAGGCACTCATCGCCAGCATCAGCACGCGCTTGCGGCCGATGCGGTCGCTGAGCTGGCCCCAAGGGCGCGCGGCCAGCATCCACAACACGCCTGCGGCGGTGACTGACAGCCCGGCATGCCACTCGGACAAACCGAGCATGCGGACCACCGGGCCGATCACGGCGACGAAGGACATCATCGCCATGGTGCCAATCAGGGCAGCCAACACCAGCGCCGGCAAGCCGGGAACGACGGGACGTGCGTGCATGAAACACCAGCCGTAACAGGAAAGGATTGGCCGGGCGCGCCTGCGCGCCCCACCCGGCACCGACCCTGCTCAGGGCCAGATGCCACCCTCAAATGATAACGGCTCGTATTTGCATTTGATACCCATTCTCTTGAATGGGCGCGCAACACTGGGTTCAGCGCATTGCACGCAGGCCGAGCAGGCCACGGCGCTTGAACCACCACTCCAGGGGCAGCGTCACCAGCGGCGGGATCGCTGCCAGCAGGGCCAGGGCACTGGCCCACCACGGCCAGCGCAGGCGCACCGCCGCGAGCAGCGTCACCGCCACATACACGAGGAAAGCCACGCCGTGCAGCGGCCCGAACACCTTCACCAGGGCCACGTTGGCCATCGGGCCGTACTTCATCCACATGCCGATGAGCAGGCCGGCCCAGGTCACGGCCTCGATGAAAGCGACCGCAGCGAACAGGCGTCCGGTCGGGTGCATGGGGGAACGTTGGGTCACGTGGGGCTCCGGCATCGGGGTATCAAATGCGAATGATACGCAGATGCACGCTGCATGTAGAGTCGAGCCGTGCTCGACTGCTTCTGCCTCGGCCACTGCAGGAAACACTCAGCAGTTCAGCGGGCGCAGCGGCGAGAGCGTGTCCACCAAGGTGGACACCTACCCGGGCATATCCGGCAGAACCTGCTCCCCGATCTCGCGCAGCACGTCATCCATCGTCCGCCCGTTATCGATCAGGTTGAACATCACGTGCGCCACGCCCTGCGCATGCACGCGCAGCAGATACTCACGCAGGCCATCGCGGCCGACCTTCAGGCCCAGCGGCAGCGGCTCGGGCGGCGCCTGCGGATCTGCCTGCAGGTCCAGCAGCATCGACTGCACGAACGGCTTGCCTGGCCCGCCACGCTGCGCCAGCGCCTGCTGCCACAGGCCGATGCGCCCTTCCTGCGCGGCCTCTTCGCGGTGATAGGTGGCCCAGCCTTCGGCCTCACGCGCTATCCACTGCAGGCTCTGCCGCGCGGTACCCACCACCAGCATCGGAATGCGGGTTGCCGGCGCTGGCAGCACGTCGAAGCCACCAGTGGCCTGCAATTCGGCGGTGCGCTCATCGGCGGCCGGTGACAGCGCCGCCCGCAACAACGTCCAACGCTCACGGAAGGTCGCCGCCCTGCCCTCCAGATCCTCGCCGAATGCGGCGAACTCTTCCGGGCGGTCACCCGAACCCAGGCCCAGTACGAAGCGTCCGCCGCTGATCCGGTCCAGGCTCAACGCCGACTTCGCCACCTGCAGCGGCTGGCGCAATGGCAGCACGATGGCCGCGGTGCCGATCACGATGTGCCCCGTCGCGGCCGCCAGCATGCCCAGCCACAGGAACGGATCGTCCAGCGCACTTGCTGTCGCGTCCGGACCCTGCGGCACCATCAACGGCACGTCGCGCGCCCACAACGCGGCGAAACCAAGATCGTCGGCCAACCGCGCGATGCGCCGCGCCTGATGCGGATCGGCCAGCCCCTGCGACGCCACCGGCGTCATCAGGCCCAGGCTCAAGCCCTGCCCTGGAAACAACGCAGCGTACGCGGGATTGAAATCACTCATGCCTGCAGCTTAGCGTGCAGGCACGGGGCAGCGATGACGCGCAGCCCGCCACGGGAAGAACACTGCATGCCGAACATCCGCCCTGCCCGCGTCGATGACCTGCCCGCGATCAGCGCGGTGTGCCTGGCCGCGTTCACTGCGGCGGTGGCGCCCTCGCTCAGCGCAGCCGGCATCGCCACGTTCGGCAATGTCGCCGCCGCCGATGCGTTCGGTGAACGCCTGCACGGCGACAACCATATCCTGGTGGCCGAGCAGGACGGCCGTATCGTCGGCGTGGTCGAGCTGAAGGAAGGCCGCCACCTGGCGATGCTGTTCGTCGATCCCGGCTGCCAGGGACAGGGCATCGGCCATGCACTGTTCGAGGCGGTGCTGCCGCAGGTACGCGAGCCGGTCCTGACCGTACGCGCATCGCTCAATGCTGTGCCGACCTATCTGCGCTATGGCTTCGTGGTTGACGGTGAGGCCGGCGAGTTCAACGGCCTGGTCTACCAGCAGATGGTGCGGGCGGCCGCCTGAAGGCAGCGGGTGTCATGCCCAGCTGCCCAGCCGATATAAGCAAACTGAATCAGCACACTCCCCGGCCATTCCTACAATGGACTGTCCCCCTTCAAGATGCCGCCGATGCGCGTCGCGCTTTCCGTGTTGCTGCTGGCTTCGGCGCTGAGTGCCTGCGCCCCGGCCCCGGTTTCCACCGCCAACTCCGCCGAGGCACCTGCGCCGGCCAAGGGAATCGCGTGGCGCCAGGGTGACGTCGATGATGCCTTCGCCGAAGCCGCAGACAGCGGCAAGCCGGTGCTGCTGTACTGGGGCGCGGCCTGGTGCCCGCCGTGCAACCAGCTCAAGGCCGGCCTGTTCAAGGACCCGGCCTTCATCGCCTTGACCGGCAAGTTCGTGCCGGTCTACCTGGATGGCGACGAGGAAGGTGCGCAGGCCTGGGGCGAACGCTTCGGGGTGCGCGGCTACCCGACCCTGATCGTGCTGGACCCACAGCGCAATGAACTTACACGCGTGGCCGGTGGCAACGACGCCGCCGAACTGACCCGGGCATTGACCGTCGCCGCCGGGCGCCGCAGTGCAATCGCTGCCACTCTGGCCACCGCCCTGGCCACGCCGGAGAAGTTGGCTGCAGAAGACTGGCAGGTACTGGGCGACTACGGCTGGGAAGTCGACGCCAACCGTCTGGCTGGCGGGCGCAGGGGCCAGGATGTACTGCGCCAGCTGTCCAAGGCCGCACCCGACGCAGCGCTGCAACGCCGCTTCGCCCTGCTGGCCTTGGCCACCGCCGACACGCCCGCCAGCTCGCCTACCGAAGTACGCGAGCTGCTGCAGGCCGTGCTGGCGCAGCCGGCCGAAGTCCGCCGCAACCGTGAGTTGCTGGGCTATGCAGGCGCACAGTTGGTCCAGCAGGCCAGCGCCGGCCCGGCCACCCGCAACACGCTGGGGCAGCAGCTGCTGGTCGCGCTGGAGCGCGCAGATGCCGAGCGCGGCGACCGCGCCGACGACGCATTGTCGCGCGCACTGACGGAAGTATCGCTGGCCCGCCAGCAGCAGCCGAAGGGCGCACTGCCCGCGCCGCTGGTTGATCGGGTCAAGCAGCGCGTGGCCGCGGCCGACGCCACCGCCACTGATGCGCATGCACGCCAGGCCACGATCAGCAGCGCGGTCTACGCACTGCGCCAGGTCGGTGACGACGCCGGTGCCGAGGCGTTGTTGCTGGCGGAGCTGAAGCGCAGCGAGCAGCCCTACTACTACATGCCCGAGCTGGCCGAACTGGCCGAGCAGCGCGGCGACACTGC
The DNA here is from genome assembly GCF_003586545.1 of Stenotrophomonas sp. Pemsol. Classification (NCBI taxonomy): domain Bacteria; kingdom Pseudomonadati; phylum Pseudomonadota; class Gammaproteobacteria; order Lysobacterales; family Lysobacteraceae; genus Stenotrophomonas; species Stenotrophomonas sp. Pemsol. The sequence goes on from NZ_CP025780.1 coordinate 2,106,920, forward strand.
CGGTGCGCTGGAGTGGTTGAAGCGTGCCTACGACGGTGCGCAGGGCCCGGCCACCCGCGTGCAATGGGGCGTGCTGTACGTGGAAGGGTTGCTGAAGCTGGCGCCGAACGACGCGCGGCGCATCGAGCAGGCCACCGCCTCGCTGATCGCCGAACTGGAGGCGCAGCCGTCGGGTTACCACCAGCGCACCCGCCAGCGTTTCGAGCGGCTGGCCGGGCAGCTGAAGGCGTGGAGCGGGAAGCACCAGGGTGCCGAGACGCTGGCGCGGTTGCAGCAGAGGATGCAGCAGGCGTGCGGTGAACAGGTGGATGGCGCGTGCAAGGACTGGTTGAGTTGAGTTGATGAAAACGCGGGCGGCTGGTTCGTCTGCCGGCGCTTTTGTTGATATCGGTTGTGGCGGGGGAAGGGGCTGGCCGGGACACGCCGCAAACCCATCCTTGGGGGCTCGATGGCGCCATCCATGGCGCCAACGGTCCCGGCCAGCCCCTCCCCCCGCCACCGGACGGTTTCCTGCGAGCGCGGGCAGCACTTCAGCGCGCCGGTGAGGTTAGAAAAGCGGGTTCTGGTAGTGCCGGCCGCTGGCCGGCAACCCGACCTTGCCGGCATGCCGGCCAGCGGCCGGCACTACCATTCCGCTCGTGCTGTCCTGCAGGAAGAATCAAAGCGATGAACGCGCACGCACCTCAATCCCGCCCCTTGACCTCAACCAATGTTGAGGTGCGATAACGATCTCCCCACGGCCAGCCCCTCTGGCCTTCCCCACGGAGATTGCTTCGATGTCGTACTCGCTTCCCCCGCTCCCCTACGCCTACGACGCCCTCGAGCCGCACTTCGATGCGCGCACGATGGAGATCCACCACAGCAAGCACCACCAGACCTACGTCAACAACCTCAATGCCGCCATCGAGCAGGCCGGCATCGCCGAGCAACCGGTCGAGGCGCTGATCGCCAACCTCGATGCCGTGCCCGAGGCGCAGCGCGGCGCGGTGCGCAACAACGGCGGCGGCCACGCCAACCACAGCCTGTTCTGGACCGTGCTCAACCCCACCGGTGGTGCACCCGATGATGAACTGGCCGCCGCCATCGACCGTGACCTTGGCGGCTTCGATGCCTTCAAGGATGCCTTCAGCAAGGCCGCGCAGACCCGCTTCGGCAGTGGCTGGGCCTGGCTGACCAGCGATCGCGATGGTCGCCTGCAGGTGGAAAGCAGCGCCAACCAGGACAGCCCGCTGATGGGTGCAGCCGTGGGCCTGTCCGGCCACACCCCGATCCTCGCACTGGATGTCTGGGAACACGCCTACTACCTGCACTACCAGAACCGCCGCCCGGACTACATCGGCGCCTTCTTCAACATCATCAACTGGGCCGAGGTCGGCCGGCGCTACCACCAGGCCCGGGCCTCATGAGCGGCGAGACACTGCCCTACGCCGGGCCGTGGGCAGGGGTGTTCCCCGCCCCGGCCCCGGTGCCATCGGTCGAGATGCCGCCGCGTGCCCTGCGGCGGCTGCTCGGCCATTTTCCGACCGGCGTGGCCATCGTCTGCGCGCGCGATGCACAGGGCAAGCCGGTCGGCCTGACCATCAACTCGTTCGTACCGGTCTCACTGCAGCCACCGTTGGTGCTGTGGAACCTGGCGTTGCACGCACAGAGCCTGTCCACCTTCCAGCGCGCCACGCGCTTTGCGCTCAGCGTGCTGGCGGCCGACCAGGAAGCACTGGCCCGGCGCTTCGCCGATCCGCAGGTCCGCAACCGCTTCGACGGCCTGGCATTGCTGGATGACGACGAGGACGCCCCACCCCGCATCACCGGTGCGGTCGCCCATCTCACCTGTACCCGCCACGCGCAGTGGCCGGTGGGCGATCACCTGCTGCTGGCCGGCCGCATCATCGAAGTGCACGAGAACGGCGGCGCGCCACTGCTGTTCCATCGCGGCCGCTTCCAGCCCGGCCCGGCCGAGCTGCTGGCGGAGGTACGCGGATGAACATCGAAGCTCTGGAATGCATGCTTGCCGCCGGCAAGGACGGCGCGCTGCTGCGCTTCGGCCTGGGCAAGGGCTGGCTGGATGCCGGCAACCCGGTACGCGCGGCAACCCACCTGGGCCGTTGCGTGGTGCTTGATCCGCAGTACTCGGCGGCCTGGAAGCTGCTGGGCAAAGCCTGGCTGGCCAGTGGCCAGCCACAGGCGGCCCGTGAGGCGTGGCAGCGCGGCTTGAGCGTGGCCGGCAGCAAGGGCGACCAGCAGGCACGCAAGGAAATGCAGGTGTTCCTGCGACGCCTGGACCGCGAGCAGGCGGCCCTGGCGAAGGCGGGCTGAGTCGATCAGCCCGCGTTGGCCGATGCCGGTGCGGACATGATGTCCGGCATCGGCAGGCGGCGCGGCTTACTCGGGAATGCGTGGCGCAGGATGCGCCAGACCACCTGGCCGAACTGGCGCGGCAGCGAGCCGTTGTTGTAGTGCTGGCCGTAGCGGCGGCAGATGTCCTTCACTTCCTTGGCGATGGCCGCATAGCGGTTGGCCGGCAGATCCGGGTAGAAATGGTGCTCGATCTGGTGGCTGAGGTTGCCCGACAGCACGTTGATCAGGAACCCACCGCTGATGTTGGACGAACCGCGCAGCTGGCGCAGGTACCAGTGGCCGCGCGACTCATTGCGCAGGCACTCCTTGGGGAAGGTTTCCGATTCGGCGGTGAAGTGCCCGCAGAAGATGATCACGTAGGTCCAGATGTTGCGCAGGCCGTTGGCGACCAGGTTGCCCAGCATCACGGTGAGGAAGAACGGACCCGCCAGCAGCGGGAAGAACACGTAGTCCTTCAGCACCTGGCGCAGCATCTTGCGCGCCACCGGGCGGGTCTGCAGCCACATCGCACGGGCACTCATGCGGCCCTTCAGCCAGCGGCCAAGGCGAAGGTCCTGCGCGGCCACACCCCACTGGAACAGCAGTGCGAAGATCGGCGCGATGATCGGCTGCAGCAGGTAGAACGGCTTCCAGCGCTGTTCGGGGAAGATGCGCAGCAGGCCATAGCCGATGTCATCGTCCATGCCACGCACATTGGTGTAGGTGTGGTGGCGGAAATTGTGGGTCTTGCGCCAGTTGTCGGCGGTGGCAACGATGTCCCACTCGTAGGTGTTGCCATTGAGCTTGGGATCACCGGTCCAGTCGAACTGGCCGTGCATCACGTTGTGGCCCAGCTCCATGTTCTCCAGGATCTTCGACAGCGCCAGCAGCAGCGTGCCGGTGATCGCGGCCGGCCACAGCAGCGGCATCCAGAACAGCGGCGAAAACGCTGCCAGGAACAGCAGGCCACGGCCACCCACGCCGAACCAGCGCACGGCGGCGGCCACGCGGCGGATGTAGCGGGTATCGGAGGCGCCGAGGCTGCCGATCACACGGTCGCGGATCGCGTCGAGTTCCTCGCCGAAGGCATGCATCTCGGCAGTACTCAGGGCACGGTCGGTGGCGCGGGTCATGGCAGGCGTCCTCAGAGATCCAGGGTCAGGTCGGTGGTCGGTGCGCTCACGCAGATCCGCACCGGCTGTGCCGATTCGGACTGCAGGTCGCCGGTGCGCAGGTGGCGGGTGGCGCCACTGACACGGTCACAGCTGCAGGTATTGCAGATGCCCATGCGGCAGCCATGCTTGGGCTTGATGCCATGGGCTTCGAGGCTTTCCAGCAACGAGCGGCCGCGCGGCACGCTCAGCTGGCGGCCACTGCGGGCAAGGGTCAGCGACACTTCGCCTTCGCTGCTGGCGTCACGCAACGGCGCTGGCGGAGTGAACGCTTCCGCCTGGAAACCCGCAACCTGGTGCGCCAGGCGTTCGCGCGCAGCGGCAACGAATCCATCCGGGCCACAGGCCAGCACGTGGCGCTGCGCCAACGGGGTGTCATCGCCGGCGACCTGCAGATCGTGAGTATCGATGCGTGCGGCAGGCACATCACCCTCGCGGGTGGTCAGCAGGTGCACACGCAGGTTCGGCTGGCGCGCGGCCAGCGCCTGCAGCTCATCACGGAACTGCAGCTGGGCGGCACTGCGCTCCCAGTAGAACAGGTCCACCGGCGCGGCCAGCGGGCGCTGGCAGGCGTCGCGCAGCAGGCTGCGCATCGGCGTGATGCCACTACCGGCCGCCAGCAGCAATACCGGAGCCGCGGCCGGCAACTGGAATTCTCCGAACGCAGCCTCCAGGCGGAACAGCTCACCCAGCTGTGCGTGGTTGACCAGATGCTGGCTGACCCGGCCGCCGTCGACCGCCTTGACGGTGATCGCCAGTTCGCGTGGTCCCAGCGCGGTGGGGCTGTAGCTGCGCTGCCACAGGCGTCCTTCAATCTCCACGCCGAGGGTGACGTGCTGGCCCGCGCGCATGCCGGCCCAGTGCCGGTTGGTGCGCAGGACCAGGGTCGCCGCGCCCTCGCCGGCCGGCTCGCGCCGGACCAGGCGGGCCACCGGCTCGCGCAGGGTCCACAAGGGATTGAGCTGGCCCGCCCAGAAATCGAACAGCGACGGCGAGACCCAGCGGTACGGAGAGAACAGGGATGGACGGACGACAGCGCTCATGGGCGCACTATACGGGCGCACATACACCTGTGTATACATGTGTATATTGAACCGGATTGGGTATGATTCAGCCTCGCCCCACCGGAACCGTCATGGCCGCCGCCACCGTCTTGTCGACGCCCGAAGATGCCACCAGCCCGGCCCGCCGTACGGTGAGCCGCGAAGATCTGCTGGCCGCCGCCCTGAAGCTGATCGGGCCGCACCGCAGCCTGTCCACGCTCAGCCTGCGCGAAGTGGCACGCGAGGCCGGCATCGCGCCGAACAGCTTCTACCGGCAGTTCCGCGACATGGACGAACTGGCCGTAGCGCTGATCGACGCAGCCGGCCGCTCGCTGCGCACCATCATCGGCGAGGCCCGCCAGCGCGCCACCTCCACCGCCACCAGCGTGGTGCGGGTCTCGGTGGAGACCTTCATGGAACAGCTGCGCGCCGACGACAAGCTGCTGCACGTGCTGTTGCGCGAAGGCGCGGTCGGCTCGGACGACTTCAAGCACGCAGTCGAACGCGAGCTGCATTATTTCGAGGAAGAGCTGCAGCACGACCTGGTGCGCCTGGCCGCACTGGATGGCGCCGTACTGCATGCCCCCGAACTGGTGGCCAAGGCCATCACCCGGCTGGTGTTCGCGATGGGTGCCACCGCCATGGACCTGCCGCCGGAGAAGGATCCGGAGCTGGTCGAACAGATCTCCACGATGATCCGCATGATCATCGTCGGCGCCCGCACGCCCGCCGCATTCCGCCGCGGCTGACGATCGCGCCCTGGGGTCGGATCCCTTTCCAAAGGAAAGGGCTCTGACCCCAACCTCACTGCCCACACGGCAACACCAACCTCCGTGCATGACCACAGGCAGGGTTGCGGCTGCCAAATGTAATGTTATAACGCCACCATGATCTGGCTCGGTCGGCGTTCCGCTCGGAATGACTGCGGCTTCCTTATATAGCGTTTGCTATCTTGATAAGCCGCTGCTTTCATATGTCAGCCAGGTCGCCCTCGCCGCCTTTCTTCCCCCAAGGACGACGCCCTCATGTGCTCTATCCCCCACCGCTTCCGAAGGTTGCCGCTGGCCGCCGCCATTGCCCTGGCCCTGCCGCTGCCTGCACTGGCTGACACTCCGAAACCGACCGAACTGGACCGTGTGCAGGTCAAGGTCAGCACCGCCACGCGCAGTGAACGCCTGCTGTCGGACGTGCCGATCCGCACGGAAGTGCTGCGCAAGGAAGACATCGCGCTGCGCGCGGCCACCGACTTCTCGCGCGCCGCCGAGCTGATCAACGGCCTGCGCGTGGAGAGCAACTGCCAGAACTGCAACACCAGCGAAGTACAGCTGCTGGGCCTGCCCGGCGCCTACAACCAGCTCCTGTTCGATGGCATCCCGCTGCTGTCCACGCTGGGCAGCGTGTACGGCCTGGAACAGATCCCGGCCGGGTTCGTCGACCGCATCGAAGTGGTCAAGGGCGGTGGATCGGCGCTGTACGGACCGGGCGCGGTTGCCGGTGTGATCAACCTGATTCCGCCGCTGCCGGCGCGCAGCGGTGGCCATGTGCAGGCCGGCGTGGATGTGCTGGAGGGTACACCTCAGAAGAACGCCGACGTTCGACTGGACCTGGTCGCCAAGGACGCAGACGCCGGCCTGTCGGTGATTGCCCAGCGCAACTGGAACAGTGGCATCGACTACAACGGTGACGGCTACACCGAGATCACCCGCAAGAACCTCAAGGTCGGCGGGCTGCAGGCCTGGTACGCGCCCACGCCGGGCACGCGGCTGCGCCTGGACCTGCAGGTGACCGATGAAACCCGCCGCGGCGGCAATCGCCTGGACCAGCCAGAGTACCTGGCCAACATCGCCGAATCGCTGGATACGAAATACCGCCGCGGCAGCGTGTCGTGGGATCAGGAAATCAATGCCGACGTCGATTTCCGCCTGGCCTACGCCTTCGCCGACATCGACCGCGAAAGCTTCTATGGCGGCCTGGGCGACGTGGTCACCGATCCCTCGGCACCCGGCTATGACCCGTTGCAGCTGGACCCCGACGTGGCCGGCAGCGCGGCCTCGCGTTCGTGGCGCCAGTACGGCCGCACCCACAACCCGCTGCACTACATCGACAGCCAGTTGAACTGGCGGCGGGGCGCGCATGCGCTGGCCTTCGGTGTGCAGTACAAGCACGAGGCGCTGCGCGACGACAACCGTACCGGTGACGGGCAGCGTCTTGCGGTACTGGAGGATGCGACCTTCCACAACCTGGGCGCCTTCATCCAGGACGAGTGGAGCCTGCGCGACAACGTCGACCTGGTGCTGGGTGCACGCGTCGACAAGAGCTCGGAGCTGGACAATGCAGTGTTCTCGCCACGCATCGCGCTGGCCTGGCAGGCGACCCCGAACCTGAAGTGGCGCGCCGGCATCGCCACCGGCTTCCGTGCCCCGGAGATCTTCGTCGAGGATGTGCACGTCGATACGCTGGGCGGCGAACAGGTGCGCGTGCGCAACACGGACGGTCTGAAAGAGGAACGCGCGTTGACCACCCTGTTCGGCTTCGACTGGCGTTCGGACCCGGCCAATCCGGTGTGGAGCTGGGATGCCACCGCCTCCTATGCACGCATCCGCGACACCTTCGCGCTGGGCGAGATCCAGCGCGGCGATGACGGCCAGCTGAGCCAGCTGCGCTACAACGCCTCCGGCTCCAACGTGCTGGGTGCGGAAACCAACCTCGGCTGGCAGCCGTCGCCGCAGTGGCGCCTGACCGCCGGTGCCTCGTGGTACCGCTCACGCTTCCGCGAACCGCAGCGCATCTTCGATGACACCGGCGACGGCGGTGACACCGTGATCGAAAGCCGCGACTACCTGAAGACACCGCGCTGGACCGGCCTGGCACAGCTCAGCTGGATTCCGGCCGAACCGTGGGAGACCTTCGTCGCGCTGCGCCATACCGGGCCGATGTCGGTGCTGAACAACCGGCTGGGCGAGCTGCACCGCACACGTTCGTTCCTGGTCACCGACCTTGGTGCGCGCTGGCACCGGCATCTGGGCGCACAGGCGCAGCAGGAAGTGTCGGTAGCTGCGGGCGTCAAGAACGTATTCGACCAGCGCCAGAAGGACCTCGAAGTGGGCGCGCTGCGGGACAGCGACTATGTCTACGGGCCGCGCTTCGCGCGTTCGTGGTACGTCAACCTGCGCTATGCGTTCTGAAGCACTGCGGACGCTGTTGCTGACCGGCGCGCTCCTGCTGGCCGTACCGGCGATGGCGGCAGACCTGCACGCGCAGGTCGCCGCCTCGTTGATGCGGCCAGAACAGCGGTCACTGCGGCCCATGCAATGGTCGCCGCCACCGAAGCTGGTGGCGCTGTACTTCGGCGCCGACTGGTGTGCACCGTGCCATGCCTTCGTACCCACGCTGCGCAGTGTGCGCGACGCGTTGCGCGAGACCGGCGCCGATACCGAAGTGGTGTACGTCAGCCTGGATGAGAGCGAGGCTGCATTGCGGCGCTACATGCACGCGCAGGACATGCCGTGGCCGGTACTGGACCCGCGCCGCGCCGCGCGCATGCCCGCACTGCAGGCACTGGCTGGGCTGGGACCACCGAACCTGGTGCTGATCGATGCGGATGGGAAGGTGCTGGCCAACGGATGGCAGGGCCGGCGCTATGAAGGCCTGCAGCCAGTGTTGAAGGAATGGACGAAACGCGCGTGCGCGCAACAGCAGGCGCGCTGCCCGCCTGGATTGTAGATCCACGCCATGCGTGGATGCTCCCTGTCATCGCGCGAACAGCAGCCGAGCATGGCTCGGCTCTACAGGAAACGTGGCTCAGCCGCCCTCGGCCCTGCGCACGAATGCCTCGAACAACGCCAGCGTCTGTTCGCTGACATGGTGCTCGATGCCCTCCGCATCGCGCCGCGCGGTGTCTGCGTCCACGCCCAGCGCCAGCAGGAAACGCTCCACGGTCTGGTGCCGCTGGCGGCTGGCATGGGCCAGCGCCTCGCCTTCCGGGGTCAGGAACACGCCGCGGTACGGCCGCTGCACCACCCAGCCGTCACGGGCCAGGCGCCGCAGCATCTTCGCCACGGTGGGCTGGGCCACACCCAGGCGCGTGGCAATGTCGACCTGGCGGGCCTCGCCGCCATCGGCCAGCAGGTCCGAAATCAGCTCGACATAGTCCTCCACCAGTTCCATCCGGTGCGCCTCGCGCACTTGCCGGAAGCTCTCGACCTGGCGCTCGGCCTCGATCAAGGGGGTGCTTTTCAGCGATGTCGAATCGTCGGTCTTGCCCACGCCTGCGCCTGTCCTTCCGGGGTGATCCAGTGTTGAACCTGAATTCTGGACCAGTAACGCGATAAAGACGATTGTTTCACATTGCTAATGACTATAGCAGGAGCTATATTCGGGCCCATGAACACCCTGGCGCCCCGCGATCCTTCGGCCTCCACTCCGGCCAGCCTGGGCGCGCTCAACGCCTCGGTGGCGGTACCCGACAAGGGTCACTGGTGGTTCCGCCTGCTGGCCTTCCTCGGCCCGGGCTACATGATCTCGGTCGGCTACATGGACCCTGGCAACTGGGCCACTGACCTCGCCGGCGGTTCGCGCTTCGGCTACCTGCTGCTGTCGGTCATCCTCATTTCCAACCTGATGGCGGTGATCCTGCAGGCGCTGTCGGCGCGGCTCGGCATCGCCACCGGCATGGACCTGGCGCAGGCCTGCCGCGCGCGCTACCCCAAGCCGGTGAACCTGGCGCTGTGGGCGCTGTGCGAGGCGGCGATCATCGCCTGCGACCTGGCCGAGGTGATCGGCACCGCGATCGCGCTGAAGCTGCTGTTCGACCTGCCACTGCTGTGGGGCGCGGTGATCACTGCGCTGGATACGCTGCTGGTCCTGCTGCTGATGAACCGCGGCTTCCGTGCGCTGGAAGCCTTCGTGATCGCGCTGCTGATGGTGATCTTCGCCTGCTTCATGGTGCAGATCGCGATGGCTGCGCCGCCAGTGATGGCGGTGCTGGGCGGCTTCATTCCGCGCGCGCAGGTGGTGACCGATCCGCACGCGCTGTACATCGCGATCGGCATCATCGGTGCCACGGTGATGCCGCACAATCTCTACCTGCATTCGTCCATCGTGCAGACCCGCGCCTACCCGCGTACCAATGAAGGCCGTCGCAGCGCGCTGCGCTGGGCGGTGACCGACAGCACCCTCGCGCTGACGCTGGCACTGTTCATCAACGCCAGCATCCTGATCCTGGCGGCGGCGGTGTTCCATGCCAATGGCCGTTTCGATGTGGAAGACATCGAGCAGGCGCACCAGCTGCTGGCGCCGATGCTGGGCGTGGGCGCGGCGGCGACGTTGTTTGCGATCGCGTTGCTGGCCTCCGGCCTGAACTCGACGGTGACCGCGACGCTGGCCGGCCAGATCGTGATGGAAGGTTTCCTGCACCTGCGAATGCCGCCGTGGCTGCGACGGCTGATCACCCGCGCACTGGCGATCATTCCGGTGGTGGTGGTGATCCTGCTGTTTGGCGACCAGGGCGCGGTGAAGCTGCTGGTGCTGAGCCAGGTGGTGCTGTCAATGCAGCTGCCGTTCGCGATCATCCCGCTGGTGCGGATCGTGACCGACAAGGTGACGATGGGGGCGCTGGTGGCACCGCGCTGGCTGGGCGCGATCGCCTGGGTGATCGCGCTGGTGATCGTGGTGTTGAACGTGAAGCTGCTGGTGGATACCTTCAACGGCGCCTGATGCCGAACCACGGACCCTACCCCGGTAGATCCACGCCATGCGTGGATGGCTTCTCGCATCGCGCGGAGAGCAGCCGAGCATGGCTCGGCTCTACAGATGCAGCGCGATCGCGGCTTCGATCTGCTGCGGCGACTGGAACCCGGCCAGGCGCGTGCGTTCGTTACCATCACGGAACAGGGACAGCGTCGGCGTCTGCCGCAGCCCCAGTTCCCTGAAGAACGCCTCACCCAGCACTTCCAGCTGCACGCGAAGCAAGGTGGTGCCCTGCCCCGCCACGCTGTTGGCCACGCGGTGCAGCGACACTTCCAGCATCCGGCACCCGGGGCACTGGTCCTTGTGGAAATCCACCAGCACCCGCGGGTGCTCGGCCAGCAGCTGCTGGAACTGCTCAGGCGTGGTGGCGTCGATGATCTGCATCGTGGTTGCTCCAGTAGTGGGCCAGGACCGCATCGGTCCAGGCGTCGATGGCTTCGGCATGACGCTCGCCATGCGGCATCTGTTCGATCTCCAGCGGCGGGTAGTCGCTGCGGAAATAGCGGATCAGCCGGTGCACGGCACCACAGTAGTACTCCTGCCCCCACTGCGTTTCGCCGGTGCCGAACACCGCCAGCTGGCGTGGCTGCTGACCGCGCTCGGCAATGCCAGCCACCCACGCCTTCATCTCCGCTGGCGTGCGCCCGGCGTTGTCGGTCCAGCAGCCCAGCAGCACCAGGTCGGCCTCGCCGGCAGCCAGCGGCGGCGCCTGCCGCAGGTCGTCGGCCTCCTGCCAGTGCACCGCATGACCTGCGGCGCGGCAGCGCTCGGCGATCTGCCGGCCGAGCTCGCGGGTGTTGCCGCTCAAGGAGGCGACCACCATCAGGATGCTCAGCGCGGTGCCGGGCTCAGAGGTCGTCGAAGCCGTTGTCGACGTTGGTCTTCTTGTAACTTGCATTGCGCATCTCGAAGAAGTCGGTCTTGGTCTCGGTGAAGTTGTCGGCGTAGGCCCTGATCCAAGGCATCACGTTGTCGGTGGTGTCGCTGTACAGGCGCTCGATGCCGAGCATGCCGGCCATCTTGTTGGCGCGGTACTTCACGTAGCGCACCATCTCGTCCACGTCGATGCCATCGATGCCATCCAGCACCTCTGACGACCACTGCGTCTCAAGTTCGATGGCATGTTCGAATGACTGGTGCACATAGGCGGTCAGCTCGTTGGTCTGCAGCTCCGGGTTCTCGCCGATGATGGCGCGGATCAGCTCACTGATGAACTTGGTATGCGCCAGCTCGTCGCGATTGATGAAGCTGATGATCTTGCCGGTGCCGTTCATGCGGTTCTGCCGCACCATGTTGTAGAAGTAGGCGAAACCGGAATAGAAGTTGATGCCTTCCAGGATCGAGGACTGGATCAGCGACTTGAGCAGGGTCTCGGCGGTCTTCTCGCGCATGAAGTCGTCATACGCGCCCATGATCGGGGCATTGCGCTTGATGATGGTCGGGTGGGTGCGGGCGATCTCGAAGATGCGGTTCTGGTTCGGCAGGTCGGTGATCGAGGCCAGTACGTAGCTGTAGCTCTCGTTATGGATCACTTCCTGCTGGCCGATGATCGCCGCATTGGCATGCGCGGCCGGGTCGGTGATGTACTCGGCGACGTTGTAGATGAAACGGGTCTGCGGTGAGTCGAGCGTGGCCAGCAGGCCGATGATCGAATCGTAGGCGTTCTTTTCACGTGCGTTGAGCTCGCCGTACTGGCGGGCATCGAGCTTCATGTCGACCTCGTCGGGAATCCAGAAGTTGGTCGACAGCTCCTTGTAGGCCCGATAGAACGACGGGTACGGGATATCGTTCCAGTTGAGGATGCCGCTGGTCTGGCCGTTGATGATGCCGGTGCTGCGGTTGGGATGGCGCGGTTCGAGGATCTTGATGCGGTCGAGGGGGGTTGCCATGGGCTTCTGCCTTCGTTCTCTTTCTATCGTGTTGCCGGCCAGCGGCCGGCACTACCGTGGGTCGCCGGTGGTCAGCTGGCGCACCACTCGCATTCGCTGATGTCGATGTCGTTGGAGCGCACGTAATAGGTGGTCTTCAGGCCTTCGCGCCAGGCGCTCAGGTGCAGCTCCAGCAGCGTGCTCGCACGGATGGTGCTGGGCACGTACAGGTTGAAACTGATCGACTGGTCGACATGCCGCTGGCGGCGCGCGTTCTGGCGCACGCTGGCGAACTGGTCGACCTTGTAGGCGCCCTTCTCGTAGTACGGCCAGGTCTCCAGCGACAGTCCCGGTGCTGCCACCGGCCGCCGGAAGTCCTTCTTCTCCTCGTAGTAGAACGCGCTGTAGATCGGGTCGATCGATGCGGTGGAACCGGCAATCTGCGCGGTGCTCATGTTCGGCGCGACGGCCAGCAACCAGCCGTTGCGCAGGCCATGCGTGGCGACCTCGCGGGCCAGGCTGTCCCAGGCCGCGCCGCTGTAGCCGCGGTCACTGAAATAGCGTCCGTTGTGCCAATCGCTGCCGGCGAACATCGGATAGCTGCCCTTCTCCTGCGCCAGTTGCGCGCTGGCCTGGATGGTCAGGAAGTTGATGCGTTCGTAGAGATGGTCGGCCAATACTTCGGCATCCGGAGATTCCCACTGGATCGCCTGCTGCGCCAGCAGGTGGTGCCAACCGAACGTGCCCAGGCCGATGGCGCGGTACTTGCGGTTGGTGATCGTGGCCTGCGGCACCGGCAACGCGTTGAGGTCGATCACGTTGTCGAGCATGCGCACCTGGATCGGGATCAGGCGCTCCAGCACATCGGTGGCCAGCAGGTCATCAGGTGCACTGATCGCCCGGCCGAGGTTGATCGAGGAGAGGTTGCAGACCACGAAGTCACCGGCACGGCGCGTGGTGACGATCTGGTCGCCGCTGACGATCTCCTGGATCATCCGCGTCGGGCTCATGTTCTGCAGGATCTCGGTGCACAGGTTGCTGGAATAGATCATGCCCGCGTGCTTGTTCGGGTTCCTGCGATTGACCTCGTCGCGGTAGAACAGGAACGGGTTGCCGGTTTCCAGCTGGCTGAGCATGATCCGCTTGAACAGATCGATGGCCTTCACCGTTCGGCGGCTGATGCGCTCATCGGCCACCAGCTCGGCATAGCGGTCGCGGAAGCTGCCCGAACCGCGCTTCTCATCGTAGAAGTCCTGCAGGTACCAGCCCTTGGCCTGCTTCACCTCGTGCGGGTCGAACAGGTACCAGTCGGCGCGGCGCTCGACCGCTTCCATGAACAGGTCGGGTACGCACACCGAGGTGAACACATCGTGCGCGCGCAGGCGCTGGTCGCCGTTGTTGAGGCGCAGGTCCATGAAGGCTTCGATGTCGCGATGCCAGATGTCCAGGTACACCGCCACTGCGCCCTTGCGCTGGCCAAGCTGATCAACCGACACCGCCGTGTTGTTGAGCTGCTTGATCCACGGCACCACGCCGCCGGAGGAGTTGGCCACGCCACGGATCGGTGCGCCGCTGCTGCGCACGTAGCCCAGGTAGGCACCGACGCCGCCGCCGTGCTTGGACACGCGCGCGATATCGGTGTTGGAGTCATAGATGCCCTGCAGGCTGTCGTCCACCGTGTCGATGAAGCAGCTGGACAGCTGGCCGCCCACCTTGCCGGCATTTGCCAGCGTCGGCGTGGCCACGGTCATGTACAGGTTGGACAGCGCCCAGTACGCCTCGCCAACCAGCTGCATGCGGCGTTCGCGCGGCTTTTCCTCCTGCATCAGGTACAGCGCAATGGTCAGCCAGCGCTCCTGCGGCAGTTCATAGACCTCGCGGCTGCGGTCGCTGGCCAGATAGCGCGTGGCCAGCAGGTACAGGCCGTTGTAGGCGAACAGGCGGTCGCGTTCCGGATCGATCATCTCACCGGCCTGCTGCAGCTCTTCCTTGGAATAGCAGCGCAGGATGTCGTTGCTGTAGATACCACGATCGGCGAGGCTTTCCTGCAGGCCCACGTAGGAGCCGTACTTCAGGCTGACATCGTAGAAGCGGTTGCGGCTGGCACGCTTGTACAGGCGGCGCAGGTAGATGCGCGCGGCGAACTGTTCCCACTCGGGCGCGACCAGGTCCACCCGCGATTCGGCCTCGCGGATCAGCAAATCGACCAGGTCGTCGGCGCTGATACTGGGCTTGCGCTCGACCATCGCCTGCACCACGCGGCGGTAGTCGCTCACATCCAGCTGCGGGAACTCGGCATGCACCGCGTCGATGCTGCGTTGCAGGCGCTCGGCGTCGAACGGCAGGCGGCGGTTGCCGGCCTCCTTGGTGATCCAGGTCGGCACGCGCTCGCCACCAGCGCGCAAAGCGTCGCCAGCGCCGGCCGGATCGGCCACGCGGAAGGTACTGTCGGTCATGGTGGTGAAACTCCAGGCTCGCACGCGCATTGGCGGTCGATGCCATGGCGGCCCTGGACGCGATACCGGCGCACGGGGCGAACGGGTGGATTGCCAGGGTGCGGGAACGTAGGTCGTCGGCATCTGCCTGCGCCTGCGGCCGGTATCCGGGCCGTGGGGGGCGACCTGCGTCCGCACGATGGCGGCCGCGTCGACACGGCAAGCCTTCAGGGGCGGGCCGCGGGACGTTTGCTACATGTCCGGCGGCGGCGGCTGACCGGGAGTGACGGCCACAACATAGTGGGGATGACGCGCACCGTCAACACAAGATGCGGTAATCACGACATGCCGCGACGATCAGTCGCAGGATGCCGTGTTGCAGCGGCGACGCCTTGTCGACATGCCCTGCGTCCCCAGTTCGGTACAACATCCACTTTCCCCGGAACACCGCCCCATGCGCGCTGCCCAGTACTCCTCCTTCGGCAACCCGGCCGACGTCCTCGCCATTGCCGATGCCGCCCTGCCCGAGCCCGGCCCCGGCGAGGTGCGCATCCGCACCGTGCTGGCCTCGATCCACAACCACGACCTGCTGACCGTGCGTGGCCTCTACGGGTACAAGCCGACATTGCCCGCGATCGGTGGCAGTGAAGCACTGGGCGTGGTCGATGCACTCGGCGATGGCGTGGACGGCCTGCAGATCGGCCAGCGGGTGGCCGCCGCCTCGGTGCACGGCACCTGGGCCGAGGCCTTCGTCGCACCGGCACGCATGGTGATTCCGATGCCGGAGGCGATCCCGGACGAGATGGCCGCACAGTTGATCGCGATGCCGCTGAGCGCGCTGATGCTGCTGGAATTCCTGCACGTCCAAGCAGGCCAGTGGATCGTGCAGAACACCGCCAACGGCGCGGTCGGCAAGTCGCTGGCGATGCTGGCAAAGGCGCGCGGCGTGCACGTGGCCAACCTGGTGCGCAATGCCGCGGCCGTAGCGCAGTTGCAGGCGCTGGGCATCGATCATGTATTCGACACCTCGGTGGACGGCTGGAAGGATCGCGTGCGTGAAGCGACCGGCGAAGCACAGGCCGCGGCCGCGGTGGATTCCATCGGCGGTGATGCCAGCGGTGACCTGGTCGACCTGCTCGGCCACCACGGCACGCTGGTGTCGTTCGGCGTGATGAGTGGCGAGCCGATGCACATTCCAGCCGGCGGCCTGATCTACAAGGAGGCCACGGTGAAGGGCTTCTGGGGCAGCAAGGTCAGCCAGGCGATGGCGGTGGAGGACAAGCGCCGGCTGGTCGGCGAGCTGCTCAAGCGCGCGGCCAGCGGCGAACTGACCTTGCCGGTGGAGCAGATCTTCGCGCTGGACGATATCGCCCAGGCAGCGAAGGCCGGTGCTGGGTCGGGACGCAATGGCAAGGTGCTGCTGCGGCCGTGATGCTAGGCACTGGATCCGGCGGCGCCGCGCGCCGCCGTCATCCCAATGGATAATGTCTACATCGTCTTTGCTGAAGAAGGAATCACGTTGAGCGGAATGAATGGTCGGAAGGTGCTGCTGGCGACCTTTCTCGGGAGCAAATCCCCTCCTGACGATGTTCGGCCCTCCGAAGACTACTGGAGGTTGATCGGTACCAACGGGACCATTGTTCTTGAGGAATCCCAGACTTCCATGACCAGGCATCAACGTGGCATGAGGGTGCTGGTCCAGTTTCCTGAAAGCATCACGGATATGGGGCTTGCTTGCCACAACGACATACCGGACAGCCTCTGGATTTTCGTCTCCGACCTGATAATTCACCCAGTCGATTGAATGGATCGGGGTTGAATGCAGTAGCGGCGCCCGGATACGGTCCGCCGCTGCCTGTTCCGGTCGTTAAGAACCTGTGATGTATAACTGAATGCGCTTTCGTCATTGGAAGGCGCAAGTACCTGCATGCGGTACTGACGGCTCCTCCCCCGTTCGGCGTTGCCGCTTCCATGTACCGCACCACCCTGAACCTGCTTGCCGGCGCGATCGCGCTCGGCCTCACCGCCGGCGCTGCCGGCGCCGCTGAAACCGCCGATGCCGGCAAGGACAGCACCACCCTCGGCACCGTGCTGGTGACCGGTTCCAACATCAAGCGCAGCGATACCGCCGGGCCGAACCCGGTGCAGATCGTCAGCCGTGAACAGATCGAGCAGACCGGCCGCTCCACCCTCACCGACGTACTGCGCAACCTGTCGGCCAATGCCGGCAACAGCTTCGACGAGCAGTACACCGGCAGCTTCGCCGCCGGCTCTGCCTCGATCGGCCTGCGTGGCCTGTCACCGAAGAACACGCTGGTGCTGGTCAACGGCTACCGCGTGTCCAACTTCGGCTTCGCACTCAATACCCAGGACACTTTCGTCGACCTAAACGCGTTGCCGATCAGCGCCGTCGAGCGCATCGAAGTGCTCAAGGACGGCGCCTCGGCGGTGTACGGTTCCGATGCCATCGCCGGGGTCATCAACATCATCCTGCGCAGGAACTTCCAGGGCGTGGACGTCGGTGGCGGCTTCGGTACCGCCACCCAAGGCGGCTTGAACGAACGCAAGGCCAACCTGTTGGCCGGCTTCGGCGAACTGGAGCAGCAGGGCTGGAACGTGCTGTTCGGCTTGGACCTGCTCAAGCGTGATCGCCTCGACGCCGACCAGCGCGCCTATACCCGCAGCGGCGATTTCCGCGACAAGCCCGGCGGACGCCTGGCCGGCTGGTCCACCGCCGGTGGCAACTGGCTGTCCAACCCGCGCGCGCCGCAGCCGTTCGCCAACTGCCCCGAGGGCAGCCAGCTGCGCCCGTACAGCGACTTCGGCAGTACCCTGCCCGGCCAGGCCTGCGCCTTCAATGCGCAGCCGTTCAAGACCCTGCAACCCGGCGCCGAGCGCCTGCAGGCCTCGTTGAGTGCAACCTACCGCTTCAATGACAGCGTCGAGGCCTTCGCCGATGTGCTGTACAGCCACAACAAGGCCGACCAGATCTTCAGCGCGCCGCTGACCGTCGGCCCCGGCCTGCGCGCGTACAACCCGGCCACCGGCACGCTGATTGACGTGCCGGCGGTGCTGCCGGTCGGCCACCCGAACAACCCGGGCAGCACGCCGCTGCCGTTCGAGTACACCTTCTTCGATCTCGGCCCGCGCCTGAAGGACAACACGCAGGTGTTCTACCGTGCCCTGGCGGGCGTGCGCGGCAGCGGCGAACGCTGGGACTGGGAAGTCGCGGCGCTGACCTCGCAGAGTGCGCAGCGCGAATACGTCGACAACTTCGTCAACCGCTATGCGTTCGAGCAGATCCTCCGCGACGGCAGCTACAACTTCCTCAACCCGTCCGCCACGCCGGGCGCGCTGGATGCACTGCGCCTGCAGACCAAGCGGCCAGGCTGGTACAAGCTGCACTCGTTGAACCTGAAGGCCTCGACCTCGCTGTGGGAGCTGCCGGCCGGTGCAGTCGGCTTCGCCTGGGGCGCTGAGTTCCGCAAGGAATCATTGGATGCGCGCACCAGCGCGCAGGTGCTGTCGGGCACCGAACTGCGCCCGGCGATCAACGTGGTGAACGGCGAGCGCCAGGTCAGTGCTGCCTACGCCGAGCTGAGCGTGCCGCTGCACCGCACCCTGGAACTGCAGGTGGCCGGCCGTGGCGACCACTACGACGACTTCGGCAAGGCGTTCTCGCCGAAGGTGGCGCTGCGCTGGCAGCCACTGGACAGCCTGCTGCTGCGCGGCTCGTTCTCGCGCGGCTTCCGTGCACCGTCGCTGCCGGAAATCGCGCCGGGCCAGACCGTCAGCTACGGCTCGGTGATCGATCCGCTGGATCCGCTGCAACCCGGCGGCAGCCGTGGCGTCACCAACATCCGTACCGGCAACCCCGACCTGAAGGCCGAGCGCTCGCGCAACTTCAACGTGGGCGCGGTGTGGTCGCCGGATGCCGATACCAGCATCGGCCTGGACTGGTACCGCATCGAGCAGGACAACCTGGTCAAGCCGGACAGCGCGCAGTTCATCGTCGACAACCCGACGCTGTTCCCGGGCCGCGTGCAGCGTGACGCGCAGGGACGCATCCAGTTCATCACCAACCAGTACGCCAACCAGGGCGAACTGACCACCTCCGGCCTGGACCTGGATGCCAGCCGCACCTTCCGCACCGACGGCTGGGGCAACTTCACCGTGGCCGGCAGCTGGACCCACCTGCTCAGCTTCAAGCAGCCGCTGGTGGCCGGCCAGGCACCGTATGACGGCGCCGGCAACAACCGCCACGGCGCACTGCCGCGTACGCGCGGCACCACCTCATTGAACTGGGCGGTGGGCGACTGGAGCAGCACGCTGAGCCTGCAGTACGTGAGCGGCTACGACCAGCGCGTGGCGACGGCGACCAGCAATCCGGGGCTGCGTGACCGCGTCAAGCCGTATCACCAGCTGGACCTTTACGTGGCGTACGAGGGAATTCCGAATACCACGCTGTCGCTGTCGGTGCTGAACCTGACCGACAAGGATCCGCCGTTCGATCCGGCTGGCGGTTCCAACGGCTTCGACATCAGCCAGTACAACCTGCGCGGACAGTTCGTCTCGCTGGGTGCGCGCTATCGGTTCTGATGCGCCAACGGGGCGGCGATGGTGCGCCGCCCCGTTCGCGTTGCCGGCCAGCGGCCGGCACTACCATCACCGGCTCAGGTGCAGGAACTGCAGGTGCCGTTCGTACTGGCTGATGATGTCGTTGATGATCTGCTTGCGGCTGTAGCCCACCAGGTCGTAGTCCTGGCTGCCTTCGAACAGATGCACCTCGGCGCGGTAGTAGCGCTGGTTGCGCAGCTGCTGGGCGGCAAACGACGGGGTCAGGTAGCCGCTCAGGATCACCCGGTACAGGAAGTCCTGCTGCTCGCCGTGGTTCACCGTCAGCTCCATGTCGCCGGCCTCGAAGCGGGTGGATACATCCCAACCCTGCCCGCGCAGCTGTTCGGCCACCGCCTCCATCGCCGGCTTCACGGTGTCATCCATGAAGCGGTAGACCTGGTCGCGCACCGGGAAGTGCATGGCCTGGCTCAGGCGCTGGCGCCAGCCCTGATGATGGCGATCGTCTCCGATCAACGGCGACGGCCGGTACTGCAGCGCGCGCTTGCGGTGCGACTCGTCACTGAACGCGCGGGTCAGGCCCCACATCATCAGCAGCAGGATCGCCGAGAACGGCAGCGATGCCAGCACCACCGCCGATTTCAATGCATCGATGCTGCCGGCCAGCAACAACCCTGCGGTCAGCACCGCAATCACTGTGCCCCAGAACACGCGCAGCCAGCGCGGACCATCGTCTTCGGGTGATCCACCATGCGACGACAGCGTGGACAACACCACCGCCCCCGAATCAGCGGAGGTCACGAAGAAGATGAAGCTCACCAGCACCGTCACCGCGATCACCGTGCGGCTCCACGGGTAGCCATCCAGCAGTGCATACAACACGGTCGGTGGGTCATCCACCGCCAGCTGCGCCAGTTGCTGCTGGCCGTGGTGGAGCACCTGGTCCAGCGCGCTGTTGCCGAAGATCGACAGCCAGGCCAGGGTGAAGCCGAGCGGGATCAGCAGCACCCCGAACACGAATTCGCGGATGGTGCGGCCACGTGAGATGCGCGCGATGAACAGGCCGACGAACGGTGCCCAGCCGATCCACCAGGCCCAGTAGAACACCGTCCAGCCGCCCAGCCATTCCGGTCGGCCGCCATAGGCGTACACATCGAAACTCTTGCCGACCACGCTGCCCAGGTAGTCGCCCAGGTTCTGCATCAAGGTACTGAACAGGTACTGCGTCGGGCCGGCAAACAGCATGAACAGCACCAGCGCGATCGCCAGCAGCATGTTGATGTTGGCCATCCAGCGCACGCCCTTCTCGACGCCGGACACGGCCACGGCCACGGCCGCGCCCATCATGCTGACCACCAGGATGATCTGCACCAGGTTGGAGTGCGGAATGTCGAACAGGTGCGAGAGGCCGGCATTGAGGTGCAGCACACCGAAGCCCATGTCGGCACCGATGCCGAATACGGTGGCGACGATGCCCAGCGCATCCACGGTGTAGCCGATCGGGCCATTGATGCGCTTGCCGATCAGCGGGTACAGCGCCGAGCGCAGGGCCAGTGGCAGGTTGTGGCGATAGGCGAAGTAGGCCATCGCCATCGCCGCCAGCGCGAACACGCCCCAGCCGTGCAGGCCCCAGTGCAGGAACAGCAGCTGCATGGCCTGGCGCGCGCCAGCCTCGCCTGCGGCCGGATCGCCCTGCGGCGGCTGCAGGTAGTGGGTCAGCGGTTCGGATACGCAGAAGAAGAACAGGGTGATGCTGATGCCGGCGGCGAACAGCATGCCGGCCCATGAGAGGTAACTGAACTCCGGCTCGTCATGGTCGGCACCCAGCTTGATGCCACCGTACTTGGACAGCGCCACGCCCACCACGAACACCAGGTACAGGGTCATGGCCAGCAGGTAGTACCAGCCGACGTTGAGGGCGGCCCAGTCCTGTGCCTTGAGCAGAAGGCGGCCCGCGCCGAGCGGGAACAGGCTGACGAACAGCGCGAACGCCACGACAACGATCGCCGCGAAGGCGAACACAGGCCGAAGGGTGCGCACCGGGGATTGTTGCGGCTCCAGTACTTCCATGGGGCGGCGTTCTCCGGTAGATCAAAGGGTTAGCCGACCGATTCTGGCTGAACCGCAGTGGACAGAGCATGAAGTTGCGGCCTGTGGTCGCAGGCCCTTCCGCTCATTCCGTGGTATCACGCGCGCGCTGCGACGCACCCTTGCTTGCGCGGGCCGCGCGTACCGCCTGCGGCGCGGCCACGCGCATCCTGTCCGATCACGACATTACATGCACCGCACACAGCTTGTTGCCATCCGGGTCACGCAGATAGGCCAGGAACACCTGCCGACCGGACATGTTGCGGACGCCGGGCGGATCTTCGATGGCGGTACCACCGTGAGCCACTCCAGCTTCCTGCCAGGCACGCACAGCCTCTGCACTGCCCAGACTGAAACCGATGGTGCCACCGTTGGCATGGCACGCTGGCTGCCCATCGATCGGCGCGGTTACACCGAACATCCGTCCATCCTTGAAGTACAGCAGCCGTCCCTTCTCGTCGAATACGCCCGCACGCGCGGCCATCGCAGCGAACAGGGCGTCGTAGAAGCGACGCGCGGCATCCATGTCGTTCGTTCCTACGGTGATGTGGCTGAACATGCGGGCACTCCATGTGGAAAACCGCAGTGTCGATGAGCGCGGGCGACTTCGCAAATCGCTGCATCATCGCCGCCCCGCTCGCGACCGGGCGTGCTGCTACTTGGCGGTGCTGAGCAGCAGTACCGCCGCCGTGACCAGGGCGATGCCAACCCAGCCGATCGGCCGCAGGCGGTTACCGAACAACAGGCGGCCGCAGGTGGCGGTGCCGATCACGCCGATCGCCCCCCACATCGCATAGGCCGTGGCCAGATCCATGTAGCGTACGGCCTGGCCCAGCAGGGCGAAGGCGATCCAGACCAGGACGATCGCACCGACGCCCCAGCGCCAACGACGGAAACCTTCCGACTTGGCCACCATCATGTTGGCGGCGACGTCGGTCAGCGCCGAGCAGATCACGAAAAACAGGGCCAGGGTATTCATCAGTGCGCCTCCCCGAGGGTGACGCAGACGATGCCGGCCACGGCCAGCAACAGGCCGGCCAGCTGCTGCAGCGACAGGCTCTCGCCGAACACAGTGAGGCCGACCACGGTCAGCAGGGTCAGGCCAAGGCCTTCCCACACCGCGTAGGCCACGCCCACAGCAATGCGGCGCACCGACTGCGCCAGGAAGAAGTAGGACAGCGCCAACGCGCCGGCCATGATCAGGTAGCCGCTCCAGCCGCCGTCGCGGGCGGCATGGGCCATGAACGAGGTGCCGACCACCTCGGCGATGATCGCCACGGTCAGGCAGGCCCAGGCGGCCAGCGCGCCACGGGCGGGAACAGTACGGGACATGTGAAGCTCCTTGCAGGGCGGGGACCGCGCCGCCTCCTCAATGGGTCCACGGCATGCGTGGAGGGTCCGGAACGCCCCGCAGACAGGGGCGACGACGGCCAGTATCATCGCCTTTTACGGTGGTATCAAAATAGATCCCATCGACAGGAGCGATGGATCAATGCCCTATTCCCCTGAATCCCTGCAGGCCTTCGTGGAAGCCGCCGCGCTGGGCTCGTTCTCGGCGGCGGCGCGCCGCCTGCGCAAGACCCAGTCAACGGTCAGTACCGCCATTGCCCATCTGGAGGCCGACCTGGGGGTGAGCCTGTTCGACCGCAGCGGGCGCTACCCCCGGTTGACCGAGGCCGGGCGCCAGGTGCTCGGCCATGCCCAGGAAATCCTCGCCGCCGATGCCCGCCTGCAGCAGTTGAGTGTGCGCCTGGCCGCGCCGGTCGAAGCGCGGCTGACCGTGGTGTTCTCCGACGTGTACCAGCTCGATCCGGAGCAGCGCGTGCTGCAGCGCTTTGCCGAAGCATTCCCGGAGATCGAACTGGAATGGCTGGATGCCGAAGGCGATGACGTGCTGGAGCTGGTCGGCAGCGGCCGCGCCGCGCTGGGCCTGCTGCCGCAACAGGAAAGCTATCCGGATGGCCTGATGGCCCGGCCGTTGGCCCATCACAGCGAACTGTCGGTGTACGTGGCGCGCGAGCACCCACTGGCCAGCGCCGGCCGTCGCAGCGCCGCACAGCTGGCGCGGCACCGGCAGGTGCGATTGAGTGCGGAGGTCGATCAATCCCACATCGTCACCGGCCTGGCCTGGACCGCCACCGACTATCTGATGGTGATGGAGATGGCCGAGGACGGCATCGGCTGGGCCGAGCTGCCGCGGGCACTGGTGCAGCGTTATGATCGCGGGCGACTGGTGGAACTGACGCTGCCCGGCTGGCCGCGGCGCATCCACAGCGACCTGCTCTGGCGCCGCGACGCGCCGCCGGGACCGGCCGCACTGTGGTGGGCCGACGCGTTGGGGTGATACGAGTTGCCGGCCAGCGGCCGGCACTACCGGTCAACGATGGGCGAGCGCGTAATCCAGTGCCGCGCACACCGCGGCCACCTGCGCGTCGTTGCACTGCTGCGGGGTCGCCCGGGAGCTGTCCGGGTAGACCTCGGTGGTGGTGGTGAACTTCGCACCGGTGATGCCCGCGCACAGTCCCAGCTTCACCAGCGGATATTCGATCACGCCGTGGGCCACCAGCGGCGAACCGATGATCTCGCCCTTGTCGTCAGCCGGCGCGATGTGGGTGACCTTCTCCACCGCGGCGATCACCGCCTGCTGGAAGGCCGGCTGCGGGTTCTCGCTGTCATCCACCAGGTAGAAGCCATCGGGGATCAGGCCCGGTTCGAACGGCTTGCCGTCACGCGCGGCCAACGCCGGGCGGAACTCGCTCTCGTCGCTGTCGGTGGTCTCGTGCAGGTCGATGTGCAGCACGAACTGACCCTTGATCGGTGCGATCAGCTCGATCAACGCGGTCGACTCGCGGGCCGGGCCGTCGACACGAAAATTGCGGTTCGGGTCGATCGCATCGAAGTTCCAGCGGTTGATGCGCTCGAAGCCCCACGGATTCACGCAGGGTGCCACCAGCAGATTGGCCTTGCCGGCGTAGTCGGCGGCGTGCTTTTCGAGGAATTCCAGCGCGCCCATCACGCCGCTGGTCTCATAACCGTGCACGCCACCGGTAACCAGGGCAGCCGGCAGCGCCGGGTTCCAATCGCGGCTGCGCAGGGCGAACAGGGTGTAGGTCTCGCCAGCGTAGTCGAGCTGGCCATAGGCCACCTTGTCGAAGCGCGGGGCCAGCGCCTCGATGCGCGGCAGCACTTCCTCATCATAGCGACGCAGGCGCTGCTGGCGGCCACGCCACGTCTCCCGTTCCGCCGCTCCCCACGGCTGGCCAGGGGTTCCGACGGGGTAGAAGGCGGCTTGGGACATGGCAGATCTCAGCGAGTCAGGAAGCAATCCCCCACTCTACCACTGGGGGAACAGCGTGAACCGGCGGCGCATTCCATTGGCGAATGGAATCAGCAATAATTCTCATTTACCGCCTTCCACAGCCCGCACCGATGCCCATCCCTGCCCTGCAACCGGCCCGCCTGCCGCTGGCCGCCGCCCTTACCCTGTGCCTGCTCCCGGCCGTCACCGCCTTCGCCCAGGACGGCACCACCACGCTGGACAGCATCCAGGTCTCGGGCAGCTGGCTGGGCACCGGCCTGCATGACAGCGTGAAGAGCTTCGCCGGCGCGCGCACCGTGGTCGACCGCCAGCGCATCGAGGCCAGCGGCGCGGCCAGCCTCGGCGATGCGATGCGCCACATCCCCGGCGTGCAGGTCACCGACAACTCCGGCACAGCGGGCAGTTCGGTGTCGCTGAACATCGGCGTGCGCGGCCTCACCGGGCGCTACTCGCCGCGCTCGACCGTACTGTTGGACGGCGTGCCGCTGGCGGTGGCGCCGTATGGCCAGCCACAGCTGTCGTTCGCGCCGACCAGCCTGCCCAACATCGAGTCGATCGACGTGGTGCGCGGCGGCGGCGCGGTGCGCTACGGGCCGCAGAACGTGGGCGGCATCATCAACTTCAGCACCCGCTCCATTCCCACCAAGGCCGGTCTGCACGGCGAAGCCGGCATGCGCTACACCGCCTACGACCGTGGCGGCGGTGACAGCACCCAGTACAACGCCTTCCTCGGCGGTACCGGCGACAATGGCCTGGGCGCGGCCCTGCTGTACTCCGGCCAGGATGGTCGCGGCTGGCGCCGGGGCAGCGATGACCGCTTCAATGATCTCGCGCTGAAGTTCGCCTACGCCATCGATGCGCAGCAGGAACTGCGCGCCAAGCTGTCCTACTACGATGTGCGCTCGCTGACCCCGGGCGGCCTGACCCGCACCCAGTACGAGGCCGATCCGTTCCAGAACACCCGCCCCACCGATTTCTGGAAGGGCCACCGCACCGGCGTCGACCTGGGCTACACCAACACGCTGTCGGCCAACAGCGAGTTCGAGGTACTGGCCTATTACAACGAAAGCAGCCGAGCCAGCTCGCTGATCAACGCCGCCAATACCCAGCTGACCGTGCAGCCGCGCGACTACCGCGTGCTCGGCATCGAGCCGCGTTACACCCAGCGCCTGCACTGGGGCAGCAGCGTGCATGACATCACCGCGGGCTATCGCTTCCTGCGCGAGCGCGGCAACGACCGCAGCTACACCGTCACCCGCCGCACCGGCGTGGCCAGCGCCACCACCCGCTTCGACAACGCCACCGATGCGCATGCGTTCTACATCGACGACCGCATCGCGATCGGCCAATGGCGGATCACTCCGGGCGTGCGCATGGAATGGATCGACATGGACCGCCGCCAGGCCGGTGGCGCGGCAACCTTCAGCAGCCGCAACGACAAGGCCTTGCCCTCGCTCAACATCGCCTACCTGCTGACCCCGCAGCTGACCGTGTTCGGCAACTACACCACCTCGTTCGGGCCGGTGCAGAACATCCAGCTCAATTCGCAGACGGCCAACAACCCGCTGAACCCGGAAATCGCCAGGACCACCGAGCTGGGCGCGCGCTGGCAGGACGGCGCCCTGCGCGCGGAAGTGACCGTGTTCAAGATGCGCTTCGACAACCAGATCCTGCAGGTGCCGGGAATCACCCCGCCGACCTTCCAGAACATCGGCGCCACCGACCACAAGGGCGTGGAGAGTGCACTGGAGTACCACTTCGCCGAGGACAGTGCGCTGGCCGGGTTGGAGCTGTACGCCAACTACACCTGGACCAAGGCGATCCAGCAGTCGGGCGACAACCGTGGCCTGGACGTGCCGTTCTACTCGCGCGACACCGACAGCGTCGGCGCCCGCTACGCGCTGGCCGGCTGGACCTTCAATGTCTCCAGCACCCACCAGAGCGGCCAGTTCTCCGATGCCGCCAACACCTGGGAAGAAACCGCCGACGCGCGCGTGGGCCGCGTGCCGGGCGTGCGCCTGTGGAACGCGCAGGTGGCCTGGCAGGTGCCGGGCCTGGGCGACAGCGAGATTGCGCTGGGCGTGAACAACCTGGCCGACAAGCGCTGGTACACCCGCAACGTTGATGGCAACGCCGGCCGCATGGTGGCCGCGCCGCGCACGTTCTACGTGCAGGGCCGCTACCGCTTCTGAGGCGGTAGCCACCCGATGCGGTGACGGTGGCGCTCACGGTGGCGGCGTATCATGCCGCCACCATGTCACTGCCTGTTTCGCCATCGCGCCTGCATCTGGCCTTCCAGGGCCTGCGCCTGCGCCTGCGTGGCAGCGACCTGTGGTTCATCGCGCTGGCGTTGCTGGTCGGCTTGATCGCCGGCTACCTGACCCTGCTGCAGTCGGGCATCGCGCGCTGGCTGCAGGGCACGCTGTATGGGCTGGACGACGGTATGCGCCTGAGCTCCCTGCCCTCGCTGACATGGACCGCGCTGCTGGTGCTGCCGCTGGGTGGCCTGCTGGTCGGCCTGGTCAGCCTGGCCGCGACCCGGCTCAAGCGGCCCCTGCTCGATGCGGTGGAAGCCAATGCCCTGCATGGCGGCCGCATGTCGATGCGCGACAACCTGATCGTGCTGACCCAGACCCTGCTGTCCAATGGCTGCGGCGCCTCGGTGGGTCTGGAGGCTTCGTATACGCAGATGGGCGCCGGCAGTGGTTCGCAGCTGGGCCGGGTGATGCGCCTGCGCCGCAATGACGTGCGCATCCTGGTCGGCGCCGGTGCCGCCGGCGCCATCGCCGCCGCCTTCGGTGCGCCCTTGGCTGGTGCCTTCTACGCCTTCGAGATCGTCATCGGTGCCTACACGCCGGCCGCACTGGCACCGGTGGCAGTGGCTGCACTGGCCGGCGCGTTCGTGGCCGACCAGGCTGGCATCGAGGCCTACCTGCTGCCTGCCGCTTCGACCATCGACGTGCGCGCCGCCGACTACGCCATCTACGGCCTGCTCGGCTGCTGCTGCGCGATGGTCGGCATTGCCATCATGCGGCTGATCGCCTCGATCGAGGGCACGGTCAAGCGCAGCCCGCTGCCTGCCTGGGGTCGGCCGGTGGTCGGTGGACTGCTGCTGATACCGCTGGCCCTGGCCAGCCCGCAGGTGCTGTCGTCCGGCCACGGCGCGCTGCATCTGGACCTGACCACGCACCTGCCGCTGATCTGGATCGGCGGCCTGTTGACCCTGAAGTGCCTGGCCTCGGGCATCTCGCTGGGCTTCGGCTTCCGTGGCGGCCTGTTCTTCGCCTCGCTGTTCATGGGCACCCTGGTCGGCGCGCTGTTCGCCGGCCTGCTGGCCATGGCCACCGGCGTGCCGGTGGTCGACGCCACCTCCGCCGCGCTGGCCGGCATGGCGGCGCTGGCCGCAGCCGTGGTCGGCGCGCCGATGACCATGGCCATGCTGGTACTTGAAGGCACCCACGACTTCCTGCTGACCAGCGTGGTGATGAGTGCGGTGCTGGTGTCCAGCACGCTGGTACGGCAGTGGTTTGGTTATTCGTTCTCGACCTGGCGCATGCACCTGCGCGGGGAGACCATCAAGAGTGCCCGCGACGTGGGCTGGGTACAGAACCTCAACGCCGGGCGACTGATGCGCAAGGGCGTGGCCACCGCCCCGTCCGACCTTGACGCCGAGGCGTTCCGACAGCGCTTCCCGCTGGGCTCGGGCAGCCGGGTGATCCTGATCGACAGCGAGGGCCACTACGCCGGCATCGTGCAGATTCCGCGCGTCTACAGCGACGGCGTGAAACCGGAGACGGCGATTGGCGAGCTGGCCGAGAACCGTGACGTGTCGCTTTCGCCGTCCGCGGACGTGGTCAGCGTGATGCAGCGCTTCGACCAGACCCAGGCCGATGAACTGGCCGTGGTCGGCGCCGACGGCCAGGTGCTGGGCGTAGTGTCCGAAGCCTTCGTACGCAAGCGCTACGCCGAGGAGCTGGACAAGCGCCAGCGCGAACTGATGGGCGAGCGCGTCGACGACACCGACTGACCCCGCAAAAAGGGGACGGAGGGGATTAAGTCGCTTCTGGCACTTTCGAAATCCACGCATGGCGTGGATCTACTGTCACCTCGACCGGGTAGACTCCGGCCATGCGCTTCATTGAGACTTTCCAGGCAGGTCCCTTCGCCGACACCGTGGTCAGCCTGCTGGCCGCCTTCGTGCTGGGTACGTTGATCGGTGCCGAGCGCCAGTACCGGCAACGCACCGCCGGCCTGCGCACCAATGTGCTGGTGGCGGTCGGCGCCGCCGCCTTCGTCGACCTCGGCATGCGCATCGCCGGCAGCGCCGAGGCGGTGCGGGTGATCTCCTACGTGGTCTCCGGTGTCGGCTTCCTCGGCGCCGGCGTGATCATGAAGGAAGGCATGAACGTGCGTGGCCTGAACACCGCCGCCACCCTGTGGTGCTCTGCAGCGGTCGGCAGCTGCACCGGCGCGGACATGCTGGCCGAGGGCGTGCTGCTGACCGTGTTGATCATCGCCGGCAACACCCTGCTGCGGCCGTTGGTGAATGCCATCAACCGCATTCCGATCAACGAGGCAGCGACCGAAGCCACCTACGAGGTGCGCCTGAGCGTGGATGCCGACGCCGTGCCGCGGGTGCGCGAGCGCCTGGTCGATGCGCTGGAAGCGGCGCAGTATCCGGTGGGCGATGTGCAGGTGGTCGAGCATGCCGACGCGCCTACCGATGTGATCGCGGTGCTGGTCAGTACGGCCGTGAGTGCCGATGAACTGGACGTGGTGCTGGCACGGATGGAGCAGGTGCCGGGCGTGCTGCATGCCACGTGGGAAGTCAGTACCCGCGATTGATTCATCCACGCATGGCGTGGATCTACCGAGTTCGTGGTGCAGTAGATCCACGCCATGCGTGGATGCGCTTCTCTCACCCACCCGTCATGCGCTGCTGTGCCCGCAGCAGCTTGCGGAATGAACCGCACTGCCGCGCGTCCTGCGCTTCCGGGCAGGCCGCTGCGCGCTGCAGGTGCCGGCGCACCCGCTGCAACCGGGTGATCTGCCGCTGCAGCACCTCGGCTTGTGCCAGCAGCGCCTCGCGGTCGAGTGAGATGCACCCCTGCTGCGACGGCAGCGATGCACCGATCTGCTGCAGCGACAGCCCGGCCGCCTGGCCCAGGCCGATCAGCGCCAGCCGTTCCAGCACCTGCGCGTCGTACTGCCGGCGCAGGCCGCGGCGCCCCAGCGCCTGCAGCAACCCCAGCTGTTCGTAGTAGCGCAGGGTCGAGGCCGGCACGCCACTGCGCTTGACCACCTCGCCGATATCCAGTTCGCGCACGGGCTTGACCTCAAGTGACCTTCAAGCACCAAGCTATGGGCAACTACCCGGCGAGGCAAGGCCATGGCAAGCACATCTCCCATTGATCAGAACGCCCTGTGGAACGGCCCTGGCGGCCAGGCGTGGGTTGCGCAACAGGCTGTTCTTGACGGCCTGTTCCAGCCGATGGCTGACCTGCTGGTCACCGAACTTCCTGAGACCGCTACCGAACTGCTCGACATCGGCTGCGGCACCGGCGCCAGCCTGCTGGCCGCGGCCGCAGCGCGTCCCGCGGCACATTGCACCGGCCTGGACATCTCCGCGCCGATGCTGGCGCTGGCCCATCAGCGCGCCAAGGCGGCAGGACTGGATGCGGACTTCATCGTGGCAGACGCGCAGCGCCATCCGCTGCCGCCCGCGCACTTCGACTGGATCCAGTCGCGGCTGGGCGTCATGTTCTTCGAGGACAGCCAGGCCGCGTTCGCCAACCTGCATCGTGCCACGACACCGGGCGCTGGGCTGCGCTTCATCGCGTGGCGCAGTGCCGGGGAGAATCCGTTCATGACCACCGCCGAGCGCGCCATTGGCGATGAACTGGATCTTCCGCCCCGCGTACCCGGCGCACCGGGACAGTTCGCTTTTGCCGATGGCGAGCGCGTGCAGCGCCTGTTGCAGGCCGCCGGCTGGAATGACGTGGAAGTGGTTGCGGTGGACCTGCCCTGTTCGCTCGCCCGCGAAGACCTGCCGACCTATGTCGGTCACCTGGGACCGTTGGGACTGGCCCTGCGATCGATGCCGGAAGCCCGCGCCGCAGTGCTTCGCGAAAAAGCAGTGGCCGCATTCGCGCCGTTCATCGAAGGTGACCGCGTTCGCGTGGATGCCGCCTGTTGGTTGATCCGCGCCCACGCTTGAAAAAAGGGGACGGAGGGGATTAAGTCGCATATGCCCCGGTTGTGCCGGAAACGACTTAATCCCCTCCGTCCCTTTTTTTGCTAGAGGGCCTCGCCGGCGTCGGCCAGGCGCGATTCGATCAGTGCATACCACTGCTGCAGCACGTCGATCAGCATGTCCAGCTCGGCATCGGTGCGCTGTGCGCGGCCACTGCGCAGGCAGGCCTGGGCTTCCTGCAGCTGGGCCAGGAACCCGGCCACGGTATCGGCCTGCAGGATCAGGCCCGGCAGGCGCCGCCCGGGGATGCGCACCACGGCATGGTTGCCGAGCTGGCCATACACGCTGAGCGTAGCTTCCGTCTTCATGGAGAGGGGCAGGGATTGGGCATTCATCGCGTGCACCGTTTGGAAACCTGAGCCGCAGGCAGGCGTGGACGACGGGGGAGACGTTGCCACGCCTGCCGGCGGTCAGGGGGGACTCGGGATGCCGGGGCATCGCCCCGGCGCAGGAAGGTCAACGTGGCTGTGCCATCCCGGCGATCTGCACGCGCCGGTTCGGCGCCAGGCAGGCAATCAGCTCGCGCCGGTTGCGCTGCTCGCACTGCACGATCGGCTCGGCCGCACCGCGTCCTTCGGCACTGATGCTGGCTGCAGGCACGCCCCCCTGCACCAGGGCGTTGCGCACGGCATCGGCGCGGCGCTGCGACAGTGCCTGGTTGTAGCTGGCGCTGCCAATGCGGTCGGTGTAGCCGGTTACCTTGATCGACTGCACCTGCGCGGCCTCGCGTACCTGCGCCAGGATGCCCTGCACCGCCTGCTGGCCTTCGGCGCTGAGTACCGCGCTGTCGAATCCGAACAGCGCGTCGGCCGACAGCCGCAGGGGCTGCTCCGGCAGCGGTGCCGGTGCCAGCGGCGCTGGTGGCCGCGGCGGTTCGAGCACGGCCGCGCACGACTCCGGCTTCCAATAACCGCCCTGCGCGATGCCCTTGCTGTCGAAGCGCACCTGGAACTGGCAGGTGAAGTACTCCGCGCCCTGCGCGGTGCGGAAGTTGAACAGGTAGTTCCACTCGCGCACGCCCCACATGCCTTCATTGAAGTGCGGCGTGCCCAGCAGCGTGTACAGCTGCCGCTTGCTCATGCCCGGCGCGAAGCGGCGCAGGTCGGCGACGTCGGGATAGATGCCTTCCTTCAGCGAGGCCCTGGAGGCCTCCGGGAAGTGCACGGCGGTGGCTTCGGCAGGACCGTCGGCGGACGGCGCATGGCTGCGGCAGGCGGCCAGCAGGCCCATCCCCAGGATCAGGCCCAGCGTGGCGGCATAGTGGCCGGCGCGGGCGATGCGATGCTGTTTCATGTCGTTCCCCCTGTAGACGTTTCCGCGATGCCGGGCCGCGGGTGCGGCCCGGCGGCGGTGATCACCACTGGATGCCGGCACCGACGGCCACACCGGCCTCGCCACGGCTGTTGGTCGAACCGCTGAACTTGTAGATCCAGCGGCCGCCTTCGGAGACACCGGAGATACCGACCGCCACGCCCGATTCGCCGTTGTAGCTGCCGGCGGCGATCGAGGCCATGCTGCGGCCCGCCTCGCTCGGCTGCGGCAGCGCTGCGGTGGCCATCGCCGAAGCGATACCGGCCGAAGCACGATTGTCGGTCTTGCGCAGGTCGCGCTCGAAGCCGCCCATGCGCTCGTCGGTGTAGGCCTTGGACCAGTCCAGGGTCTGCGCCATGCCCGACTTCAACTGGTCCACATTGACCGCGTCGGTACCGGCGGTGCCGGCGGCAACGTTGCGGACCGTGGTCGGGCCGCTGCTGGTGCTGCCCAGGGTGACACTGTTGTAGTTGGTCGCGCCGTTCACCGTGGTGTCGTAGCGGATCGTGCCCTGCTGCGAAGCCTGCAGCTGGCGCACGTTGACCGCATCGGTGGCCTGCGAGCCGTCTGCCACGTTGACCACCTGGCGTTCGGCACCGGCGGCACCGACAGAGACCGTGTTGGCCCGGTTCGCGACCGAACCCGCACCCAATGCCACCGAGTTGTCGGCCTGCGCCTGCGAACCATTGCCCAGCGCGGTCGAGTTGGCACCGGCGGCGGTGGAGCCTGCGCCGCCGGCGGCCGAGTTGGCGCCGCTGGCGGACGGATCGGCCAGGTTGTTGGTGTTGTTGGCGCGGAAGCTGCCCGCCACGTTGGTGATGTTCTGGATCTTCTGGTCGGTGTACTTCTTCGACTCGTCGATGGCGTAGTTCACGCCGTTCTTCAGTTGGCCGACATTGGTCGCGTCATAGGTGTCCGAGCCATCGGCTACGTGGGTGATCTTGCGTTCGCTGCCACTGCTGCCGACCGAGACCTCACCGGCCGAATTGCTGGCACCGGTCTGCCCGTAGGCGCCGGTGTAGCCGCTCTGTGCACCGACGCTGGCGACCGAACCGGCACCCAGCGCCACGCTGTTGCCGGCACTGCTGCTGGCACCGTTGCCGACCGCCACGCTGTTCGCACCGGCTGCGCTGGCCTGCGGGCCGACCGCCACCGCTTCCGCACCAGCCGCGGTGGCTGCGGCCGCCGTTGAGTTGACCGCCAGGTACGCACTGCCACCACCGCCATTGGTGATGCGCTGGTTTAGGACCTTCAGCGAGCCGTCGACAGCGGTGAAGGCGGCGGTGACGTTGTTGTAGTCGCCGCTGGTGAAGGTGCCATCGGTGGCGATGCTGGAGATGCTGAACGTCGGCGCGGTCCACACGTTGGTGGTGCCGTTGTAGGCGGTGGTGCCGCCGAAGTAGGTGGCGATGGTGCTGTTCGTGCTGAACAGCTGGTCGCCGGTGATGGCATCACTGCTGCCAGCCAGGATGCTGCCGGCGGCGACGTTGGTGATCTTCACCGCGCCGGTGCCGGTACCCGTCAGGGTCACGCTGTTGAGCACGTTGCCACTGCCATCGACGTCGTACTTCACGGCCAGCTTGTCGATCTCGCCGGTCTGGTCGGCAACGTTGGCCAGCGAGTTGCTGACTGCATCGAACGCGGTGCCAACATCGTTGTAGCTGCCCTTGGTCACGGTGCCGTTGGCGGCGACGTTGTTGATCGAGTAGGTCGGTGCGGTCAGTACGCCGTTGGCATCGACCGCGGCACCACCGCCCAGATGGGTGGCTACCGCCTGGTTGGCGGCAAACAGCTGGGCACCATTGATGGCCTCACTGCTGGTGGCACTGACCTGGCCCGGGCCAAGGTTGCGCAGCGTGGTTGCCGTGCCGGTCTGGCCCAGCGTGGCGCTGGCGTAGTTGACACTGCCGTCGGCGTTGAGGTCATAGCGCAGCGCGCCCTGTTCCGATGCCTGCAGCTGGCCAACATTGACCGCGTCGGTCGCAGCAGTACCGGCTGCCATGTTGGTGACCTGGCGCTCGGCACCGGCCGCACCGATGGACACGCTGTTGGCACGGTCAGCCAGGCTGCCGGCACCCACCGCGATACTGTTGGCGGCAGTGGCGCGGGCGTTGGTACCGACCGCGATCGAGTCGGCGCCGGTGGCCAGCGCCTCGGTACCGGTCGAGTTCACCCGCAGGTACTTGGTGCCACCGTTGCGGATGTCGGTGATCTGCGTATTGAGGTTGACCAGCGAGCCATCGACTGCGGCGAAGGCATCGGTGGCATTCTCATACAGGCCCTTGGCGATGGCACCACCAGTGGAGATCGTGCTGATCTCGAACAACGGTGCAGTAAAGATGCCGCTGGCCGGATCGAAAGCCGCACGACCACCGAAGAAACTGGCGATGGCACTGTTGGTAGCCGCCAGCTGGCCGCCGTTGACCGCCTCCAGGCTACCGGCGGTGACCGCGCCGGCGGCAAGATTGCCGATGGTGGTGGTGCCGGTGCCTGCGCCGAGCGTGACCCGGCGATAGTTCGGGTTGCCCGAGCCGTCCAGGTCATAGGTGACCGCTGCGGAGGCCACATCGTCGATCAGACTGATGGCGCCCTTCAGCTGGGCCACGTTGACAGCATCGGTATTGGCGCTGCCCGCGGCAAGGTTGGTGATCTGGCGCTCGCCGCCACCGGCCGTGCCCACCGACACTTCGCCGGCCGAGACCTGGGGTGCGGTGAGGCCGTACGCGCTGTAGCTGGCCTGAGCGCCGCGCAGTGCAGCGGAGCGGTAACCCAGCGCGACCGAGTTGGCCTGGTTCGAAGTGGCTTCGGCACCCAGCAGGGTCTGTCCGTTGGCGGTGCCCACGGCACTGTCACCGACGACGACCGAGTGGCCCATGCGGGCGGCATAGTCGGCCGTCGGCACGCCGGTCGGATTGCTGGGATCGTTGACGCCATCGCCGGGGAAGGCGACATTGGCATCGACCTTCGGCAGTTCATGGCGTGCATTGGCACCGATCACCACTTCCTTGGACCCGTTGGCGAAGGCGCCATCGCCCATCAACACCTGGTAGTCCTGTGCCGCGTTGACCGCCCAGCAGGAAATATCGGCCAGCGCGATGTCCAGGCACTTGGCCGCCCACGCCGGCGAGTCGGTTGGCAGAAGGAGGCCCAGCAGGCCACCGGGATTGCCGTTGTTGATGTTGTAGATGTAACTGTCAGAAGTCACGCCACCGATCAGGGTCAGGTGCGAGCTGCCGCCCGTGGCTGCGCCGCCCAGGCCATTGAGCGTGCTGCCGACCGGCGACAGGTTGACTACCGGCAGGCCCAGCACATTGACCGTCGAATAGGTCTGCATGACGTTGGCGTTGCTGAGCTTGAGATTGCCGTTGCTCAGGTAGCCGTTGCCGCCGAACAGGCTGGTGGTGGTCGGCCCGATCAGCTGGCCGACATTGCCGACCAGGCCACCGGTGCCGATGATCAGGCCAGCATTCGGATCGGCCGGCGCGGGCGCCTTCGGGCTGGTTGGCGGAATCGCCGAGGGTTGGGTCAGGCCGAGGCTGCCCAGCGTGCCTCCCACCAGGCCACCCACGGCGCTGCCCAGGTTGCCGACGGTGCCATTGAGATTGCCGTTGAGCAGGTTGCCCACCGCGCTTCCGACACTGCCCAGCACGCCGCCCAGGTCGCCGGTGGGGCTGCCGGTGGTGCCGTTGAGAATGCCGCCCACGGCGCCGCCGACCTGGCCGACGGTGCCGTTCAGTGCGCCGCCCACTGCACTTCCAACGGTACCGACAGTGCCGTTCAGAGCACCGTCCACGGCGCCGCCAACCTGGCCGACTGTGCCGTTCAGAGCACCACCAACTGCGCCACCGACTGCGCCAACCGTGTTGTTGAGCGTGCCGCCCACGGCGCTGCCGACCTGGCCGGCGGTGCCGTTCAGTGCGCCGCCCACTGCACTTCCAACGGTACCGACAGTGCCGTTCAGAGCACCGTCCACGGCGCCGCCAACCTGGCCGACTGTGCCGTTCAGAGCACCACCAACTGCGCCACCGACTGCGCCAACCGTGTTGTTGAGCGTGCCGCCCACGGCGCTGCCGACCTGGCCGGCGGTGCCGTTCAGTGCGCCGCCCACTGCACTTCCAACGGTACCGACAGTGCCGTTCAGAGCACCGTCCACTGCGCCGCCGACTGCGCCTACCGTGTTGTTGAGCGTGCCTCCCACTGCGCCGCCAACCGTGCCGACTGTACCGTTCAGCGCGCCACCCACCGCGCTACCAACTGCACCCGCGGCACTGTGAAGCGTCCCACCGACAGCACCCACCGCACCACCCACCAGGTTGCCGACGCCCAGTGCGCTGTGCTGCGCCGCGACGGTCGCCTGTCCGGCCAGCTTCAGGTTGCGATCGGCCACTACCTCCTGGCCGTCCGGCGCCTGCACGCGCACCTTGCCGGCGACGCCGGCATCGAACGCGGCGCTGATGGCACGATCATGGGTTTCACCCGGCAGCTCCTCCTTGGCCGGCAGCGTGACTGCCGCCGTCGCCCGGGCCTGGCCCTGCCCTTCGATGTGATGGCCAGCGACCGCCAGATGCGTGTCGGCCTTGCCGTCGACGGTGGCTTTCAGCCCAGGCAGTGATCCGGCGGCTGCACCGCTGAGGCCGGCGGCCGCCCGGGCACCCGTATCGATCGAAGCGACCTGGCGGCCAGCGATGCCGACCTTGGCCCTGGCGCGCGCATCGGCAGCGACGCCCAGCGGCGCCTGGGCGCCGGGCGCAACGTGCGCAGCCAGCGATGCATCCACCTGTGCCGCCCTGGCCGCAGCGTTGCCCACCCCAACATTGGCGCGGACATCAGCCGCCAGCGCCGGCACGGCCACTTGCTTCGGCACGGTGTTAGCTGCCAGCTTCACCTGCACGGTGGCCGGCAACACGTCAGGTACCAGCGGCAGCGACGTGGTATTCAACTGCAGGCCCAGACGAGCATCCGCACTGATTGCGGGGCTGTTCTGCGCCTGCCGCGCGGCGGCAGCCAGGGCCACCTCCGCGTCAACCTTGACCGGCATCGGCTGCGCATACTTTGCCGCGAGTGCTTGCAGGTCACGCAGCGATTGATTGGTTTCCGAGGCCCCAGCGTGACCGCTGGCCAGCGCACACAGCAGTGCCAGCGTCAGGCCCGTGGGCATCAGCAGGAAGGCGCGCGGATCGCGTGCGGCGCTGCCGCCGCTGTCGCCGGTGGCCAGTTCCGAGGCCACAACCAGAGCATTGAGCTGGCGGTTCCATACACGCCGGTAGATGCGGTTCATGAGCATTTCCCCCGTAGGCGAACAACTGGAATGTCAGTGGACTTGCCGCTAGGCAGGTGACTGACATTTCAGCGGTTGCAACGAGGGCGGTGCACTTCAATCCGGCACGGCAATCGCGCATTCCGGCAAATCCACGGCCGGAATCGGCAGCCGGCTATGCATAAGCGGCAACACGATCGGCAAGCGGATACGCAATTCCGGCATAAACACCGCAAAAACCCTTGCCGGGCCTGGATCAGGCCGGTTGGCCGATCTGCGCGGGTGCGCGCATCAGGGTGTCGCGCGGCAGTTCGCCGAATACCTTGCGGTAGTTGTCAGCGAAGCGCGACAGGTCCCACAGCCCGCAGCTCAGGGCGATCGCCTTCACCGAGCGACGGCTGGAGTCTGCCATCGACAGGCTGCGGCAGGCCGCGCACAGGCGCAGCATGGAGAGGTAGCGGTTCGGCGAGGTTCCAAACAGGTCCTCGAACGCATAGCGCAGGCCGCGCTCGCTGACGCCGGCGGCATCGCAGATCTCGTTCATGTAGATGTTGCGACGCAGGTTGAGCCGCATGAAGTTCTCTGCACGCTGCGCGATCAGATAATGCGTGCGCCGCGCACGGGTGCAGCCCGGGCGATCCGCCGCACCGGCGCCCAGCAGGGCCTGCACATGCTCATGCAGCAGGTTCTCGGTTTCATCCGGCTGCAGCCCTGCCCCCTGTCCCAGCTGCAGGTGCAGCTGCTGGTAATGGCGCGCCAGCGGCGTGGCGTCGCTGGCCAGGTTGAACAGCGAAAGTGCCTGGCCAGCAGGTGGCGTGCTGCGCAGGCTCAGTTCGGTCAGCTTGCGCTGGACGCGGGCCACCGGCACCAGCATCAGGGTCATGTGCGTGCCCGGGCTCAGGGTGAACTCACTGATGCCCTCCGGCATGATCGTCAGCGCCATGCCCGGCGCGAGCGGCACGCCGTGGCACCAGCTCATCGTTTCATCGGTGGCGTGCAGGTACCCCAGCATCGCCCAGTCCGGCGGCAGCATGAAACGGCCACGGCAATGGAAGCCGCAGCTGATGCTGCAGAACAGGGCTTCCTCGTGCACGCGCGAAGCGAACGCCGCCCGTGGCCCGTTGCCATCCAGCAGCAGCAGTTCGACATCACAGACGCGAAGCACGCCGCTCAGCGTGGCCAGGTCTATGGACCGAAGGCCGCTGTCGTCGCTGTCCTCTACCCCACCATCGACCATGACAGTGTTGTCCCCCCGTTGATCCGCCATCCGTTGCGGCCCCCACTGCCTGACAGGGCGCGCAACGATCCAGAATCCATTTCCGTTGCCACGCCGGCGGCGCCGGCGTCGATGCGATCGTACAAATCAATGCAAGAGCTTGAATGCGAGTATGCCCAATAATCGGCAAAGGTAAACCCGCGGCCCGGCATGATGAAAATGGATACACAAGTGAAGAAAATGTCGGAGCGGCTGGCACGGTTTTCGCATGGACCACAAAGCGAATCACATTATCTGCACGACAATGAATCGTTTTGCGTGCGAACGGATTTTCGTCACAGAAACCATCTGAAATTTTCAGGCTTCCGGGGTTTCTGCCGAATTTGCATATAGGTTCCGGTTGCAGCCAACCGCCATTCAGGCAAAGTCGACATTACGGTGATCCGGCCACCTGATCTGGCCGCACCCAGGGGGACAGCATGACCACGCACGCATCACTGGATGCCTCGACCACCGGCCCCGGGCCGTCCGGTCGCGACCGTGCGGCCGATGTCCCGCCTGGAAACGATCACCCTGCTTGAGCACAGCGGGCCAGTCCCGCCGTGCCTCCTCCGCCAGGACGCGCGGAGGCCCACGGACGATCCCGGCGGAGCCGGGCCACCGCCCAACGCAGGTGTACTGCATCCGCAGACAGGTAGAGGGAGACATTGGTCATGAACGCATCGATCCGCAAATTCCTGAAGGAAGAAGACGGCGTCACCGCGCTCGAGTACGGGCTGCTGGCTGCCGTCATCGCTGGCGTCCTGATTGCGGTCGGCAACGACCAGATCAAGGGGTTCTTCGAAACGCTGTTCAAGAACCTCTCCGCACTGGCCACCAAGGCGTCGGGCTCGACGACCTGAGCGGCGACCGCGCGCGGCCGGCAGGGCCGCGACGGCGGGGCGCATGGAACCAGGCGAAGACCGTCCAGTGACGGACGATGGAGTGTGCGATGACAGTGCTGGGATTGTTGGCCATCGGCGTCTGCCTGCGGATCGCGATCAGTGATCTGTATGCCCGTCGGGTGCCCAACACCTGGCTGGTCGCCGCATGCGTGATCGCCACTTCGGTGATCGTGGTCGGCCAGTTCAGTGCGCCGCGCCAGCCGTGGCTGCCCCACCTGGCCGGCGCGGCGATCGGCCTGTTGGCGCTGCTGCCGTTCCATGCCCTGCGCTGGATGGGCGCCGGGGACGTGAAGTTCTTCGCCGTGGTGGGCCTGATGCTGGGCTGGCAGGCGCTGCTGCCGGTCTGGCTGGTAGCGAGCCTCACGGCTGGGTTGCATGCCGTGCTGGTGCTGGCCGGTCGCCGCCTGGGCGTGCTGCTGCCCGGTCACCTGCAGATGCAGGTCAATCGCACCAGCACGCAGTGGCAAGCGCATCCGGTGCTGCGTGACATGCAGGCCGCCCGCCAGGGACGGCGTGGCATTCCCTATGCAGCCTACCTGGCACTGGCCGCCATCGGCTGGGTGCTGGCCAGCATCTACGGAGGTGCACCATGAACATCCGCAGCCCACGCCTGCAACGTGGTGTCGCCAGCATCGAGTTCGCCCTGATGCTGATGCTCGGCCTGTTGCCGCTGCTGCTGTTCACCTTCTCCGGGGTGATGATCATGGCGGCGCAACAGACCCTGGCCACCGCCTCGGCCGAAGGCGCGCGCGCCTCGCTGCGCTACGGCACCGCCAGCGAACGACGCACAGCCGCCTGCGTCGCCGCACGCACCTCGATGCAATGGTTGCTGCAGTTTTCCAGGCAGAACGTGGACTGCAGCGCGGGGGGCGGCAACGCCATCGTGGTGTCGGCACAGGCGCCCTGCGCCGGTCTGGCCACGGCCCAGTGCATGACCGTGACGGTCAGCTACGACTACGCCAACCATCCCTTCCTGCCCGGCACCGCCACGCTCTACAAGTGGGTGATGCAGGCCCCCATCCGCAGCGTCGCGGTCGCGCAGCTCGATCTCGGCAGCGGCAATTGATGATCGGTACTTTGGAGACGGTTCCATGCTCAAGTTGACCCGCATCGCTGCCGTCGCCCTGATCGGCCTGGCCGTGCTGCTGGCGCTGATCGCCTTCATGATC
The DNA here is from genome assembly GCF_003586545.1 of Stenotrophomonas sp. Pemsol. Taxonomy (NCBI): domain Bacteria; kingdom Pseudomonadati; phylum Pseudomonadota; class Gammaproteobacteria; order Lysobacterales; family Lysobacteraceae; genus Stenotrophomonas; species Stenotrophomonas sp. Pemsol. The sequence continues at coordinate 2,147,652 of NZ_CP025780.1, forward strand.
GGGCGCAAACCCGCCGCACCTGCAACGGTCGCACCAGTCGCTCACAACGAGACGCAGGCGATCACCGTGGTCGAAGCCGTGGCACGCCTGCCTGCGGGCGAGCCGATCAGCGCCAACGGCCTGCGCCTGGCCCAGCGCACCTCACCCGTCCCCGGCGCCGCTACCAGCATTGCCGCCGTGACCGGCAAGGTGCCGGTGCAGGACATTGCCGAAGGCAGTGTGATCAACGGCAGCGCGTTGGCTCAGGGCTTCTCGCTGCAGCTGCGGCCGGGCGAGCGTGCACTGGCCGTGCCCGTGGACGAACTGGTCGGTGCCGGCAACCGCATCCTTCCCGGTGATTTCGTCGACGTCTTCCTCAACCTCCGCAACGCCCAGCCCAACATCAACAGCCCTGGCGAAGCCGCGCAGACGCGCCTGCTGCTGTCGCGCCTGCGCGTCCTGAGCTACGGCCAGCAGGACATCGTGCCGGTGGCCACAGAGACTACTTCCGACAGCGAGGCCGACACCCGCAACGACCCGCGCGCTGCCGACATCACCGGAAGTGGCAGCACGCACAGCAGCAGCAATGAAGCGCCGCAACCCGCACGCAGCGCGGTGCTTGCGGTACCGGTGGCCGACGCCAACCGGCTGCTGCTGGGTGCGCAGCAGGGCAAGCTTTTCCTGGCCCTGCGCAATCCCGCCGATACCGGCCTGCCCGACCTGGCGTTGTTCCCGCAATCGCGCGGAGTGATCGACCCGCTGCGTGGGCTCGACGCCGAACAGCAGCTCGCCCTGCAGCGGCCGGAGAACCACGCCTTTGCCGGTATCGACAGCGACGCGCTGGCCGGACGTGGCAGTGCACCGCAACGCGGCACCCCGGATTCACCGTCGCGCGCGCCGGCGCCACGTCGCAGTGCACCGCGCGCGTCGGGGATCGAGATCATCCGCGGCGACAGTTCCGCATCCCGTGCCTCCCTTTGACCTGCATCGAGTGCATCCATGACCGAACGTCGCCGCCGTCCACGCCTCTCCCTCCGCCAGCGCTGGCTGGCCCTGCTGCTGGTGCTGCTGGCGCCGGCAACGAGCGTGGCCGCCGATGACCTGGTGCTGCAGGCGCGCGAGCAGCGTCCCTGGACCCTGCCGGCCGACCTGGAGCGGGTGGCCATTGCCGACCCGGGTGTGGCCGACATCGTGATGCTGCGCGGGCAGCGCCAGGCGCTGCTGGTCGGCAAGATGCCCGGTACCACCACCCTGCTGCTGTGGCACCGCAGACAGGCCGAGCCACAGCGGTTGACGGTACGGGTGCAGAGCGCCGTACAGGGCGCTGCCAGCACCGGCGGTACCGGGCTGGTGTTCACCCAGCAGGACCAGCAAGGCCTCCTGCAGGGAAGCACCGACAGCATGCTCACGCACATGCAGGAACAGCGCACTGCGGCGATGGCGCTGGGCAAGGACGGCATGCTTGCCGATGCGTCCACCATCAACAGTGGGGGCGTGGTCCAGGTCGAGGTCAAGGTGGTCGAGTTCAACAAGACCGCGATGAAGCAGATCGGCATCAACTTCCAGAACCGCAACGGCGGCTTCGCCTATGGCTTCGCGCGGCCCGGCACTGGCCTGCCTGGCAATACCGGCCTGCTGCCCGGCATGAAGGAAGGCAACAGCAGCAACGAGGCCGTGTCGCCGATTTCCTCGGCGTTCCGGCTGGTGTTCGGCTCGACCAAGGGACTGTGGAACGCCGATGTCGAACTGCTGCAGAGCAATGGCATGGCGCGCGTGCTGGCCGAGCCGACGCTGGTGGCACTGTCCGGCCAGAGCGCCAGCTTCCTGGCCGGTGGCGAGCTGCCGATCCTGGAGCCGCAGGGGCTTGGCACCACCACCATCACCTACAAGCCCTTCGGCATCGGCCTGACCGTGACCCCAACGGTACTGGCGCCGAACCGGATCGCGCTGAAGGTGGCGCCGGAGGCGAGCGACCTGGACTACAGCAACGCGATCGTGCTCAACAACGTGCAGATTCCCTCGATCACCACCCGTCGCGCCGATACCACGGTCGAGCTGGGCGATGGCGAGAGCTTCGTCATCGGTGGCCTGGTCAGCTCCAACATCGTCTCCAACGTCAACAAGATTCCACTGCTGGGCGACCTGCCGATCATTGGTTCGTTCTTCCGCAACTTCGACTACAAGCGCCAGGACAAGGAGCTGGTGATCATCGTCACCCCGCGTCTGGTGCAGCCGCTGGCACGCAATACCGAACTGCCGCTGCCTGGCGAGCGCGAAGCCAAGCCGCATCTTCCCGAATGGGGATCGTGGTTGCTGGGGCCGGTCAGCCAGGACCCGGTGCCCGGCTTCTCGCGCTGACTTCCATGACGCCTGTAGAACCACGCCCATGCCCTACGCCACCGCCCAGCCGCTGCATCCGCAAGGACCGCCGATGAACCTGGTCCTGTACGGCATCGACCGCGAACTGCTGCCCCGGCTGGCCGCCAAGCTGCCGCCGACCACCACCCTGCACTGGCAGGACAGCAGTGCGCCGACGTCGGCGCAGGACCTGCAACGCGGCCCGCAGAGCCTGGTGCTGCTTGACTTCCGGCCCGAGCACGCGGCTGCCTCGAGCGTACTGGCACAGCAGCTGCAGCAGACCCAACCGGACCTGGCGCTGGTCGCGGTCGGCGCCACCAGCGCCGGCCAGGTCGAAGGCGTGGTGATCGCGCTGCGCGCCGGCCTGCGCGATGTGCTGGACCTGGACAGTGACAACGCCGGCATCGAGGCGGCCCTGCGGCGTGCGCTGTCACCGCGCCCGGCCGCGGTGGCGCAGCACGCGCACAAGGCGCGCCTGATCGTGCTGCTGGGCGTGCGCGCAGGCGTCGGCACCAGTACCCTGGCCGCACATCTTTCGGTGCTGGCGCAACAGACGCGGGCCCTCGCCCAGGGCGATGCAGTGCAGCAGGACGGCCTGCTGATGGAACTGGCGCAGCCCGCCGGTGACCTTGCGCTGTACCTCAATCTCGACAGCCGCTTCCACTACGAGGATGCGCTGCGCAACGCCAGCCGCATCGACGCCACCCTTGCACGCACCGCGATGGCGCGCCATGACTCCGGGCTGGTGCTGCTGGACCGTGCCGGCGGCAGTGATGCCGTGCCCCCGTCCGACCCTGGCGCGCTGCTGCAGCGCCTGCGTGGGGTGTTCGCCAGCGTGCTGTGTGATGCCGGCGGCTGCCCGCTGCGGCAGCTGCCGCCGCTGTTGCTGGACCAGGCAGACGAGATCTGGCTGGTCACCGACGCGTCGATCGCCACGCTGGTCTCGCTGGACCAGGCACTGAAGCATCTTGCAGGCCAGCGCGAGCGCGAGAAGCGCCTGCAACTGGTGATCAACCGCCACGACGACAGCAGCGGCATGAGCCCGGAACAGATCGCACGCCGCTTCGAACTGCCGTTGCTGGCGACATTGCCTGAACGACCGCGTGTGCGCCTTGCCGCCAGCCAGGGCCGCCTGCTGCTGCAGGATGCGCCGCGCGATCCCTACCTGCGTGCCCTCGCCCCGCTCGTGTCACGGCTGGACCCGGCTGCCTGCCCGGTCCAGCCGCATGGCCTGCGGGAAAGACTCTCCCTTGCCCTGGGTGGATCGCAATGGAAGACAAGGTAACCCCGTTCCCGCATGCCGTTGCCCGCCCGCTGCTGCACGAAAGCCCGGGCCACCTGCCGTTCGCACAGACCGAGCAGTACCAGAAGGTGCTGTCGGCCGCGCATGAGCACCTGCTCAACAGCATCGAGGACGAGCGCATCGACATCGATTCCTGGGCCCCGGATACCATCGCCCGCTGGGTGCAGGTACAGACCGTGGGCTTCATCCAGGAATGGCGCATCCCGATCAACGAAGAAGAGATGCAGGTGGTTGCCGAGGGCCTGGTCAAGGAGCTGACCGGTTTCGGCCCGCTGGACGACCTGCTCCACGACCCCTCCATCGAAGACATCCTGATCAACGGTTTCAAGGACGTGCACGTTTCGCAGGGTGGCCAGCTCCGGCGTGCCACCCAGCGCTTCACCGATGACACCCACCTGCTGCGCATCCTGCGCCGCATCCTCGCGCCGCTTGGCCGCCGGCTGGATGATTCCAATCCGATGGTCGATGCGCGCCTGCCCAACGGCGGCCGCCTCAACGCGATCATCTCGCCACTGGCGGTGGACGGGCCGATGGTGTCCATCCGCAAGTTCCGCAAGGACCCGTTCACCCCCGACGAGCTGCTTGCCAAGGGCACCTTCGACGCACCGATGCAGGCCCTGCTGAAGGCGATGGTGCTGGGCCGCTGCAACATCCTGGTCTCCGGCGGCACCAGTTCCGGCAAGACCTCGCTGCTGAATGCACTGGCCAGCTACGTGCCACCCAGCGAGCGCGTCATCACCGTGGAGGACACCGCCGAGCTTTCGCTGAACCATCCGCACGTGGTGCGCCTGGAAAGCCGCATCGGCGGCGCCGAGGGCCAGGGCGCGGTCAGCATCCGCGACCTGGTGCGCAACAGTCTGCGCATGCGCCCGGACCGCATAGTGGTCGGCGAAGTGCGAGGCGCTGAAGTGCTGGAAATGCTGCAGGCGATGAATACCGGCCATGACGGATCGATGGCCACCATCCACGCCAACACGCCACGCGACTGCCTGTACCGCATCGAGATGCTGGCAGGCTTTGCCGGCTTCCAGGGCAGCGAGGACAGCCTGCGCCGGCAGATTGCCAGCGCCATCGACTTCATCGTGCAGATCTCGCGGCTGGGCAGCGGGCGCCGGGTGCTGGTCTCGATCACCGAGATCACCGGGGTCAGCGACAACCTGATCACCACCCAGGAAATGTTCCGCCACGAGGTGCAGATCGACGCCACCGGCCGCGAGACCGACCGCTGGATCGGCCTGGGCTTCCATCCGCACTCGCACAAGCTGGAGCCGTTCCGCCAGCAACTGCGCGAATCGCTCTACGGGGACTTCTGAGCATGGGCACCGGCCTGCTGCTGGGCGTGTTGAGCATCATCTCGGTGCTGCTGGCGCTGGCCGTCTGGCTATGGGGCACCGCCGCCAGCCGTGAGCAGCGCCAGGCCTCGCTGCAGCATGCCGAGCAACAGCTGGCGCGCGGCAGCGCGGCCGGCGCGGTACCGGCCGGGCCTGCCGTTGCGGCGGCCAACGATTCGACCCGCCCGGCCAGCACCGGAACCCGTGTACTGCCGTGGGACGGTGTCCTGCAGCGCGCCGGCCTTCCGCCGGGCTGGAAGCTGCCACTGATGCTGCTGGTGCCGGGACTGATGCTTGCGGCCGTGGCGGCGATGCGGCTGGGCACGGCCTGGATGTTTCCGCTGACCCTGCTGCTGTACCTGCTGGGCTGCTGGCTGTGGGTGATGCGCCGGATCACGAAGCTGCGCGCGCAGCTGCTGCACCAGATGCCGGACTTTCTCGACAACCTGGTCCGCCTCACCGCGCTGGGCAACAGCCTGCAGGCCGCGTTCCAGGTGTCTTCGATGCAGACCAGCGCGCCACTGCGCGGCCTGCTCGACACCACGGTGCGCTATGCGCGCAGCGGCATGGACCTGGATCGTGCATTGAGCCTGGCCGCGCAGCCGTACCGGATGGACGTACTGAAGGTGCTGGCAGTGGTGATCGGCGTGAGCGTGCGCATCGGTGGCCGCGCCGACCAGATCCTGCAACGCATGGGCGATTTCATGCGCGACCTGGAACAGGCCCAGCAGGAACTGGCGGCCACCACCTCGGAAACACGGATGTCGGCCTGGGTGCTGGGGCTGCTGCCACCCGCCAGTGCGGTGCTGATGGCGATCTCCAGCCCGGCGTTCTTCCAGCCGGTGCTGCACGACCCGCTCGGTCACAGGATCCTGTTGATCGCGCTGGGCCTGGAACTGCTAGGGGCGTTCCTGCTGTACCGCCTGGCCAAATCGCTATGACCGCCCACAGCCGCCCCGGAGGTGCCCGATGAGCGCCAGCGCCTGGTTCGCCCTTTCGCTGCTGGTGCTGGCGGCCGGCGTCGCCCTGCTCGGTATTGCCGGCTGGGTGCGCAGCCATCGCGAGCACCGCACCTCAGCCACACTGAAAACCGCCCTGCAGCCGCGTGAGGAAGGCCGCGACACCGAGGCCACGCGCCGCGACTCGCTGGGCTGGATCGAGCGTTTCGGGCGCTCGCTCAGTGGCGGCCGCCTGGAGGCTGCGCTGCTTGCCAACGAAGACAAGCTGCTGTTGGACCTGGCTGGCTGGAACACGCGCCGTGGCACCGCGATCTATCTCGGCCTGCGCCTGCTGCTTGCCCTGTTGGTGCTAGCGCTGGCGCTGGCGTTCAGCAGCGCGCACGGGCTTGCCAAGGTGATGGTGGTGATCGGTGCGCTGGCGGCCGGGCTGCTGCTGCCGAAGTTCGTGCTGTCGTCGTGGGTCAAGCGCCGCCGCCGTGCGGTCGAGAACGAGCTGCCCCTGCTGATCGACCTGCTGCGCCTGCTGCAGGGCGTGGGCTTCAGCATGGACCAGAGCCTGCAGACGCTGGGCGACAAGCTGCGCGATGCATTGCCGGTACTCGGCGGCGAACTGCAGGAAGCCAATGTGGCCTATACCCATGGCCGCACGCGCGCGCAGTCATTGCGGCGGCTGAGCGAGGTCTACGCCGATGATGACCTGGCCAGCCTGATGCAGTTGATCCTGCAGGTGCATGCGCACGGCGGCGCAGTGCAGGAGCCGTTGCGCCAGTTCAGCCTCCGCCTGCGCGAACAGCGCCGCAACGCGTTGAAGGAAAAGGTCGGCAAGCTCTCGGTGAAGATGACCGTGGTGATGATGCTGACCCTGTTGCCGGCACTGATGCTGGTGCTTGCCGGCCCGGCGCTGGTCGCGCTGGCCACCACCCTGTCCAAGATGGGATCTCCCTGATGCCTGCCCTGCGCACCTCCTGCCTGCTGCTTGCCGTCGCCCTCGCCGCCCTGGCCAGTGGCTGCGCCTCGACCACACCGAAATATGTGCGGGCGCCCAGCCTTGCGCCGCCGGAACCCGATCCGCAGGACAGCCGCAACGCCTATCTGGAGCTGATCGAACGCATGCAGCAGCAGGGCGCCTGGTATGCCTCGCTGGCCCACGTGGAGGCCTTCCGCCAGCGCTATGGTGATCGCCCTGCCCTGCGCCTGCTGCAGGCCGACGCACTGCGCGAGACCGGCCAGGCCGACGCGGCGATCGCGCTGTATCGCGAGCTGTCCAGCGGGCCGCAGGCCGCGGCGGCCGCCCACGGCCTGGGCCTGATCGCTGCACGCCGCGACGACGACGCCGGAAGCGAACAGGCGCTGGCGCGCGCCACGCAGCTGCAGCCCTTGAACACCGACTACCTGGGTGACCTGGGCTATGCACGGCTGCGTGCCGGCCAGTTCGATCAGGCCCGCGAGCCGCTGGCCAAGGCCCTGGAACTTTCACCGGGCAACGCCAAGGCAGCGGCCAACCTTGCACTCTGGGCGGTACTGCGCGGCGACCAGGCGACGGCGGAGCGGCTATCGGCACAGGCCAGCCTCAACGAGGAAACGCGCCGAAGCATCCAGCAGCAGGCCCAGCAGATCCGGACGCGCCTGCAGCAACGACAGGCCGCTGCTGCCGCCAACGCAGCCACACCTGCACACACGGCGAGCGTCGAGAGTGGCGCTCGTGCATCGGGCGGCGCACGGCTGGCGAGCGAACCCCACCGCGACCCGCGCGACCAACGCGATCCGCAGCGCCTGCCACCCTCGATGCTGGAACGCTTCAGCGCCACCGACCACCCGACCGGAAGCACACCATGACCACGATGCGCCAGATCCGACGCCTGTTGCCCGTGCTGTGCTGCCTGCTTGTTGCCGGTGCCGTGCAGGCGCAGCAACAGCCATTGACCGGACAGATGCTCGGTGGCCCCTCACTGTCGGCACCGGCTACAGCGCCGATGCAGGCCGAGCCGCTTCCCAGCCTGGACATCGCCGCTCCCTCCGCATCCGCCGGGGGGGCCACGGCGCAAGCGACGACCATCGCAAACGACATCGCACCAGCATCGCCCGCAGCACCGCGCGCGCGTCTGCCCAGCGGCGAGGCCACCCGCAACCTGTTCCGCCTGCAGGCCTCCGGGCAGCAGGCCGGCCAGCGCCTGCCGATCCTGGGTGACCAGGCCACGCTGAGCTATGCGCGTTACCTGAAGAGCTTTGAACACGAGATCCCGGACTTCTTTGAGACCGATGTCTCCCGGTCCAAGGACGCCTCCTCCTCCGGACGCTGAGGTCGGCCATGAAACGCCCACGACAGTTCAGTTTCAGCCGCGCACGCGGCGGCATGTCGGTCACGATGATGCTGGTCATGCTGGCGCTGGTGGCCATGCTGGGCCTGATAGAGATCGGCTATCTGTTCTGGGCCAAGCGTGATGCGCAGAAGGTGGCCGACCTTGCCGCACTGGCCGGCGCACAGCGGCTGGAGCTGTGCAGCCCGGACAACAGCGACAACAGCGCTGCCCGGCAGAATGCGGTGGTCCAGAACGGGTTCGCAGGCACCCTGCAGATCCGCTGCGGCAACTGGAGCGCCAGCCGTGGCACCGGCACCCGCTTCGTCACCAGCGTCGATGCCAGCAATCCCCGCAATGCGGTTCAGGTGATCGCCGAGCGCAGCGTGCTGCCCTTCTTCGGTCAGACTTCCAGCCTGCCCACCGTGAGCGTGCAGGCCGTGGCGCGCCGTGCCGAACCCACCGCGGTGTTTGCGGTCGGCTCGCAGCTGCTGCGGACCAATGGCGATTCAGTGCTGCTGTCCACCCTGCGCCTGGTTGGCCTGGACGTCACCAATGCCACGGTGCTGTCCTATGACGGCCTGGCACAGGCCAACGTGACTCCGTCCGGCCTGCTGAAAGCGCTCAACATACCGGTAAGCGCCAACCTCAGCGTGGCCGACTTCAATCGCCTGCTGTCGGTCAACAAGATTTCGCTGGCACAGCTGGTCGATGCTACCGCCACCGTGGTCGGCCGTGACTCCGCAGTGGGGGTGCAGCTGCGCGCCCTGTCCGATCTGGTTGCCACCCAGCTGGACATCAACAAGCTCAACATCGTGCTTGGCAGCCAGTCCGGCGGCGGTGGCCTGTTTGCCGAAGTTGTCTCGCCCGACGGCACGGTCGGCAGCGCACTGGAGTCACAGATCAACGTGCTCAACCTGATCAACACCGCGATCTCCATCGCCAACGATGGCAACGGCGTGGCGGTCAAGGGACTGGACCTGCTGGGCATCAGGATCCAGGCCGGCGTGGTCGAGCCGCCATCGATCGCCATCGGCGGCGTCGGCAGCCGTGCCTACAACGCGCAGGTGCGGCTGATGGCGGACGTGGACAGCAACAACCTGTTCGCGCTGGGGCCGCTGCTGAACCTGCTTGGCACGCGCCTGCACCTGCCGTTGCACGTCGACGTGGCCAACGGTATGGGCACCTTGACCGGCATCCAGTGCGGCGGCAGTCCACCCAAGGCCACGATCCAGGTGGACTCGTCGGTGCTGCGCGCCTGCGTCGGCAATGTCGACCCCGCACAGCGCTTCTCCAAGGCCAATGTCTGCGATGCCACGCTGCAGGACGAACAGCTGCTGAAGCTGCTGGGCCAACCATTGATCAACGACAGGATTACCCTGCCCGCCCTGACCAGCACGCAGACCCTGACCCTGGCCGCCGGCGAGACCGGCTCGACCCGGTTCAATCCGCTCGCAATTGGTGACGCAGTGTCGAGCCTGGTCAACGAACTGCTACGGGTGCTGTCGGGCATGCTCAATTCGCCCAAGCAGGGCATGAACGCCAACGACACCGCCAAGGCGCTGGCCGATCGCTATCTGCAGGCGGCGTTTCCGACTGGCGGACGCTACAACGTCGACCAGGTCATCCCGCTGCTGCGCGATGGCGATCCGGCGCGCAATCTCGCCCCGCTGGGCAACTGGACGGTGAAGAATGGCGTCCCCAAGCCTTGCCTGCTGGGCCTGACCACCTGCTGGGAAGACGGTTCGGTGTGGACCGGTTACAGGACGACCGTCACCGGCCAGGGCCTGGGCCTGCTCGATGGCCTGCTTGGCTCGCTGGTCGGCGGCCTGCTGATCAACCGCTGCGACAGCCTGCTCGGCAACCTGATCGATTACAACGGCTGCGTGCGCAACAATCTGGCGTCCTACATCCAGACCGCACCGGCCGGCTTTCTCGATGGTGCCGGGGGAACGGGTGTCACCAACCCCGATGGCAGCGTCAGCTGCAGCGGACTGCTGTGCACCCTGCTGAAGCCGATCCTGGCCGCACTGCGGCCGGTGCTCAACAGTATTGGCACCCTGCTGACCAACCTGCTGGCCAGCGTGCTGGGCGTTGAACTGGGCCGGACCGACGTCAATGTGCAGTCGATCCAGTGCAGCGCCGCACAGCTGGTCTACTGACCGGTGACGGGCGCCCTTGGCGGCGCCCACACCCATGCTAGACTCCCGGCGGGGAACCACCTTCATCTCAACCCACACTCATCCGTGGATGGTCTAGACATGCGAGAAACTTCAGGGGGCGCGGTCTTTGCCCGGCACGCGCGCAGCGCGGCAGTGCTGGCCGTGGTCATGATGCTGGTGGCACCGGCAGCGATGGCTGCACGTGGCGACCGCGAGGCGGCAGCCGAACCGGCGCGCAGCGCGCCGGTGGTGCGCAATACCGTGGACGAACTCAAGCAGTTGATGGACTCGCGCCAGCTGACCGAGCTGCGCACCACCTACAACGGCAACTACGGCGCCAGCCTGCTGTTCAATGCCAACACCCTGACCTACTACGTCGCCCTGTTCCAGGAGAAGAACTTCTGGCGGGTGATCAAGACCGATGCGGTGGACAACGCCGAGCGCGTCTATCGCACCTTCGCGCAGCAGTCCGAACAGCTGGCCCAGGTCTACATCGACACCACCCGCCTTGAAGCCGGCAAGCGCTACACCGAGCGCCTGGTGGCCTACAACGAGGAACGCCTGCGCACCCTGCAGCAGGAAATGGAACAGCAGCAGGCGCAGTCGGCACAGGTCAGCGCCGCCCTGCAGCAGGCCCAGCAGCAGGCCGTGAGCCTCAGCACCGACGTGCAGAGCACCAACAGCCAGCTGGACGCCCTGCAGCGCCGCATCCAGATCCTGCAGGCCGAACAGGGCAACCCGGAGTTGAGCCTGCCCAAGCCGGACAGCGTGCCCGCACCGGCAGCCGCCAGCGACGGTCGCTGAGAGCTGCACTCACGGTACTCCACGCGACGGCGCCCTATGGCGCCGTTGTCGTTTTCGGCACGTCAGCGCCCCCGCGTCACTGGCAGGCGCCGTAGACCGCGTCATCCAGCTGCCGGCGCTGCACGAAGTCCAGGCGCCGACGCTTGAGCAACGCCTGCTCGCGATCACGCCGGGCACGCTCGCAGGCCGCCGCATCCGTGCTGATCGTGATCAGCGCACCGTGCGCCCGCGCCGCACGCCGTTGCCGGGGCGATGGCTTCGGTGTCGAGGCCGCTGGCGCCACAGCGCCGCGGGACAATGACTGCTCCGCGGGCACGTCCCAGCGCCATGCGGCACGCCCCTGGCAGGGTGTCTGCTGGTAGACCGGGTGCGGTCCATCCACGCACTTGTAGACATGGGTCTGTGCCGGCGCTGCCATGGGCAGCAGCAGGCACAGCATCAGCGACCATCGCATGGCGGGCATCCGTGCGTTCCTGTGGCGGGCTGCGCTCATCCTCGGCATACGGCTCCCGTCCTGCCAGAGCGATACGCGTCACATCCGATGCAATCCAGCACAGCCGTGCAAGTCGGTCGCCTGCGCCTGCGCTGTACTGCCGAAGGCACCGGCATCCTGCCGAAGCCTTCCCTCCCTTCCGCCAAGGAACCTGCAATGAGCAACTTCGTCACCGTCGCCGATGGCGCCCGCATCTTCTACAAGGATTGGGGCACCGGCCAGCCGATCGTGTTCGCCCACGGTTGGCCGCTGTCTTCCGATGCCTGGGATCCGCAGATGCTGTTCATGGGCCAGAACGGCTTCCGCGTGGTCGCCCACGATCGCCGCAGCCACGGACGCTCCAGCCAGACCTGGAACGGCAACAACATGGACACCTATGCCGATGACCTGGCCGCGGTGATCGAAGCGCTGGACCTGAAGGACGCGATCCTGGTCGGCCATTCCACCGGCGGCGGTGAAGTGGCCCATTACATCGGCCGCCACGGCAGCGCGCGCGTAGCCAAGGTGGTGCTGGTCGGCGCCGTGCCGCCGCTGATGCTGAAGACCGCTGGCAACCCCGCCGGCACCCCGCTGGAGGTCTTCGACGGCATCCGAAAGGGTACCGGCGGCGACCGTTCGCAGTTCTTCAAGGACCTGACCACCCCGTTCTTCGGCGCCAACCGGGATGGCAACAACGTCACCCAGGGCATGCGCGATGCGTTCTGGCTGCAGGGCATGCTCGGTGGCGTCAAGGGCCAGTACGACTGCGTGCACGAATTCTCGGAAGTGGACTACACCGAGGACCTGAAGAAGATCGACGTGCCGGCGCTGGTCGTGCACGGCGATGACGACCAGATCGTGCCGTTCGATGCCTCGGCCAAGCTGTCCTCGCAGATCATCAAGGATGCCGAACTGAAGGTGTACGCCGGTGCGCCGCATGGCCTGACCATCACCCACGCCGACCAGTTCAACGCCGACCTGCTGACGTTCGCACGCAAGTGAGGTATCGCGGCGGCGCTACCCAGCGCCGCCGCAAAAAAGGGGACGGAGGGGATTAAGTCGTTTGTGCACAAACGACTTAATCCCCTCCGTCCC
>NZ_CP025780.1:2160511-2160782 GCF_003586545.1 Stenotrophomonas sp. Pemsol
CGTCGTCCTTGGCGCTGTTGATGCGCGAACCGGAGGACAGGCGCTGGATGGTGGTGGCCAGCGAGCTGCCGCTGGTGCTCAGGTTGCGCTGAGCATTCAGGGACATGGTGTTGGTGTTGATGACTTGTGCCATGGTGCATTTCCTTTGGCGAAGGTGGAACGTGTTTCAGGATCCGGGCGCGGCGTCATGCAGCGCCCGGAGGTCGATCAGTAAGCGGATCAGCGCAGCAGGCTGAGCACGCCCTGCGGCACCTGGTTGGCCTGGGCCAGC
>NZ_CP025780.1:2160882-2162128 GCF_003586545.1 Stenotrophomonas sp. Pemsol
ACCTGGTTGGCCTGGGCCAGCATGGCCGTACCGGCCTGCTGCAGGATCTGGGTGCGGGTCAGTTCTGCGGTTTCCTTGGCGAAGTCGGTGTCCTTGATGCGGCTACGCGAAGCCGACAGGTTCTCCGACGAGGTCTGCAGGTTGGCCACCACCGAGGTGAAGCGGTTCTGCACGGCGCCCAGGTCGGCACGAGTGCTGTTGATCGCACCCAGGGCCTTGTCGACGATTTCCATCGCCTGCTGGGCGCCCTTCACGGTGCTGACGTCCAGGTTGCTGGCGTACTTCGCGGCCGGCGCTGCAGCAGCAGTGGTGGCGGTGAAGGTCGGGGCGGTGGCGCCGGTCCAGGTGCCCACCGAAGCGGTGATGGCCTTGAACGAGCCATCGGCGTTGACGCTGTCCTTGACCGAGGTCAGGGTGACGCCAGCGGCGCCGTTCACTTCGGCGTAGACACCGGTCTCACCGATCTTGGCGTTGATGGCAGTCACCAGCGCCTCGCGGGAGGCCTTGCCGGTAGCAGCGGCGTCGGCACCCTGCTTGACATCGACGTCGGCGATGGTGACGCCATTGATCTGCAGGCCAGTGACCTTGAAGTCGGCGTTGGTGCCCGGGTCGGCCAGGGCCAGCGAGTTGGTGTCGAACTTGGCGCCGCCCAGGGCGTTGGCCTTGGCATCGATGGTCTTGTCGATGGCGATGGCCTGGCCGGCGTTGGCACCGACCTGGAACAGCTGGCTGGAGAACGAACCGTCCAGCAGCTTGGTGCCGTTGAAGTCGGACTGCTTGGCAACGCGGTCGATTTCCGAGACCAGCTGGGTCACTTCGGCCTGCAGGGCCTTGCGGTCGCTGGCCGAGTTGGTGGCGTTGGCGGCCTGCACCGACAGCTCGCGGACGCGCTGCAGGTTGTTGCCGATTTCGGTCAGCGAACCTTCGGCGACCTGGGCCAGCGAGATGCCGTCGTCGTCCTTGGCGCTGTTGATGCGCGAACCGGAGGACAGGCGCTGGATGGTGGTAGCCAGCGAGCTGCCGCTGGTGCTCAGGTTACGCTGAGCATTCAACGACATCGTATTGGTGTTGATGACTTGTGCCATGAGGAGAGGTCCTTGAGCGGTTGCACGTGAGTTGGGTCAGACGCCCCCGACGTGCCCCGGGGGCGGCTCATGTCAGCGCTGCAACAGGCTGAGCACGTTCTGCGGTACCTGGTTGGCCTGGGCCAGCATGGCCGTACCGGCCTGCTGCAGGATCTGGGTGC
>NZ_CP025780.1:2162228-2202793 GCF_003586545.1 Stenotrophomonas sp. Pemsol
GGGACGGAGGGGATTAAGTCGTTTGTGCACAAACGACTTAATCCCCTCCGTCCCCTTTTTGTGTCAGATATCGCTGTGATGGTGTGGTACCCCGGTCTTCGGCAGCGGATCATGGCCACCCACGAAGTGGCGTACCACCGGTGCGCGCTCACCGCGATGCAGTTCCCGCAGCACTTCCTGGATCGCCTTGTCGTCGGCGGTGATGCGCTCATGCTGGCGCAGGTGCTCCAGCCACGACGGGGTCACGAAATACTCCAGGTGGATGCCCGGGCTGGCCACGTCCTCGACCACGCCCCAGACCACGGCGCCATCGCGGCGGCGGATCGTGCCCAGCGCGCGCATCTGCGCCTGGAACGTGGCACGATCAGCATCATCGATGCGGTACTCGATGGTGACCAGCACCGGGCCTCGATCGTTCGACACCGGCACCGACAGCTCGGGTGCCGGCCAGTGCCCGGCCGGGCGCAGGTTCAGGTCTTCGGTGCCGGCGATGCGCACGCGCCACACCAGCAACCCACCGATCACCGCACCGGCCGCTGCCACCAGCAATGCCAGTTCGGGCGAGGTGCGCTGAGCGAGCGCGCCCCAGCTCAGGCCGCCGGCGGCCATGCCGGCAGAGAACACCATGATGTACAGCGCCAGCGCACGCGCACGTACCCATGCCGGAACCGCAGTCTGCGCAGCGATCTGCAGCGACGACAGCACGGTGATCCACGCAAAACCATTGACCAGCATCACCGCCGGAAGCACGTACCAGCTGCGGGTCAGCGCCAGCCCGACCAGGCTCAGGGCCAGCGACAACGTCGCCAGCAGCACCAGCAGATCGCGATCCATCCGTGCGCGCAGCTTCGGCAGCAGCAACGCACCACCCACTGCGCCGATGCCGATGCAGCCCAGCAGCATGCCGTACTGCCCCGCCCCACCCTGCATCTGCCCACGCACTACCACCGGCAACAGCGCGTTCATTGCCGCGGCGAAGAAGAAGAAGCCGACCGACTTGATCAGCACCGCCTGCAGCCGTCCGGCACGGCTCGCGTAGCGCAGGCCCGCTTTCAATCCGGCACCGAAGCCTTCCGGCGGCAAGCTCGACCGCTTTGGGTCGCGCTTCCAGCCCCACACCACGAACAGCATTGCGGCGAAGGTGATGGCATTGAAGCCGAACGCCCAGACCGCACCCAGCTGGGCGACGATCACGCCGCCGATGGCCGGGCCGATCGAACGGGCGATATTGATGCCGATCGAGTTCAGCGCCACCGCCGAGGCCAGCATCGGCTGTGGCACCAGTTCGGAGACGATGGCGGCCTGCGCGGGCATTGCCATCGCCGCACCGCAGCCCATGCAGAAGGTCAGCAGCACCAGCAACTGCGGGGTCAGCAGGTCCATCGCGGTCAACGCAGCCATCGCTGCGGCCACCAGCAGCATCCAGCCCTGGGTCGCCAACAGGTACTTCCGACGATCGACAATGTCGGCCAGGGTGCCGGCAGCGAGCGCCAGCAGCACGATCGGCACCGTGGTGGCCGACTGCACCAGGGCCACCATCAGCGGCGAACCGGTGCGCTCGGCCATCACCCAGGCGGCGGCCACATCATTGACCCAGGTGCCGATGTTGCTGGCCAGGATTGCCAGCCAGATCGAACGGAACATCTGGATCTTCAGCGGGGACCAGGCACCTGCGTCCTGTACGGGGGGTTGCGACGCGGTTGCGTTCACCATTGCCATGCTCCAACGATCGAGGCGAACAGCGTGTCCTGGCCTCCAGCCTGCTTCAGTGCAGGACCGGCGTCGACCCAGGCCAGCTGCAGCTGCCATTGCCAGTGTTCGCTGGCCTGCCAGCGGGTTTCGGATTTGTACTGGGTGCCGATGCGGCGCGCGCCACCGGCGCTGCCCGGCAACGCCACCAGCGGCGCCGGCGTGGTGTAGACCGCATCGGCACGACGATGCTTCCAGGCCATCTGTACGCCCAGTTCCGTCGTCACCGCGTCGTGCAGGCGCAGGGCCAGGGTCGGCTGCAGGTCCATCAGATTGGCCGGGGCCAGCAGGCTGGCCTCGCTGAAGTAGGCCGATTTCGGGAACAGTGCATTGAAGGTGCCCAGTCGCCGGTCGTGCAGGTTGCCATCGCCACTGGCGATGTCGGCCTTCAGCCCCAGCCGCGGTTGCAGTGGCCGCTCCCTCCAGCGCCAGCCCGTGTCGGTCGCCAGCGTCCAGGCACGGACGTCGAGTGGGCCGGTGGCGGCACGCAGTTCACCGCCCTGCGCCACCAGCTCACTGTTCCAGTCCAGCGGACCTGACTGGCCGAACCAGCGCGCACCGAGTGTCTGCCGGCGCTCGGTTCCCGAGCCCGCCGCAAAGCGCGCACCGTCGCGACGATAGTCCAGCAGGTACAGATCCCACTGTCCCACGCCCTGCCCGCGTGCCGCGGTGGCATAGGCACCCCACAGGTGCGCACCGTGTTCGCTGCGATCATCAAAGGCACCCGGCCGGTTCTCGACCGGCCGCAGGGCCATCAGGTCAAGCGTGCCGAGCCGCCCCTTCCAGCCCAGGCGCGCACCATCGAAGGCCAGGCGGATGTTCGGCCCATCGCGTACCGACAACAGCCGCGAGCTGCCATAGCCGGCTTCCTGCCGGCCGAGCTGCACATGGAAGCCACCGCGCTGCCAGCGCCAGTACGCCTGCTGCACGTCCAAGGCACCACGGTCGGTGCGGCCCGGGCCGCCTGCCTTGCCATTCTCGGCATGCACGCCCAGCTGCAGTTTTGCCTGCCAGGTGTCCTCCACATAGGTGGCCGAAGCCAGTGCGCGCAGCAGGCCATAGCCATCTTCGCTGCCGCCGATACCGAACCGGGTCGGGTCGTAGTGCAGGCCACGCAGGCGCAGCGATGCGTCCAGCTGCAGCTCGCCGTTGCCCGCGTCGCTGCAGCGGCCGCCCTCGCAGGCCAGCGCCAGCGAGGGCACGGACAGCAGCGCCAGGCTCAGAACGCGAAGCACGAGCATCCCATCGCGCCCCAGAACCCGGCCAGGTCATCGGTCGGCGCCGGGTGATGCGCGGCATGACCGTGAGCACCATGCGTACTGCAGGCCACACCGTGATGGTGGCGATGGGCAGCGGCCAATCCGGTGGCGGCACCACCAACGTGGTAACCACCGAACCGGTTGACCGGCGACCAGTCCGGCATCGCCGGCGGCAGCTGCGGCGCCAGCCCAGCATAATCGCCGTCGGCGTGCACGATGCGCCCGCCGACCACGGTCAGCATGCTGGTGATGTCAGCGATCTGCGCGTCGTCGACGCGGAAGAAATCGGCCGAGAGCAGGATGAAGTCGGCCAGCTGACCAACCTTCAATGTCCCCTTCACTGCTTCGTCGCCGGAGAACCAGGCGCTGCCCTGGGTCCACAGGCGCAGCGCCTGCTCGCGTTCGAGCAGGTTTTCCTCGCCATACAGGGCCAACCCGCCCACGGTGCGCCCGGTCACCAGCCAGGACAACGCCACCCACGGGTTGTAGCTGGCCACGCGGGTGGCGTCGGTGCCTGCGCCCACCGGCACGCCCTCGGCCAACATGCGCTTGACCGGCGGCGTGTGCCGTGCCGCCTGCACGCCGTAGCGCTCGACGAAGGCTTCGCCCTGGTAGGCCATGCGGTGCTGCACGGCGATACCCCCACCCAGCGCGCGGATGCGCTCGATATTGCGCGGAGTGATGGTCTCGGCGTGGTCGATGAACCAGTGCAGGCCATCGAATGGCACCTCGCGGTTGACCTGTTCGTATACATCCAGGATGCGGGTGATGCTCTCGTCGTAGGTGGCGTGGATGCGGAACGGCCAGCGCTTCTCGACCAGCAGCTTCACCACGTCGTGCAGTTCGGGCTCCAGCTCCGGCGGCAGTTCCGGGCGCGGCTCGTTGAACAGTTCGAAGTCGGCGGCGGAGAACACCAGCATCTCGCCCGCGCCGTTGTGGCGCAGCAGGTCATCGCCCTGGCGCGGCTGCAGGATCTCGCTCCAGCCACGGAAGTCATCCACTTCCCTGCCCTTGTTCTGGGTGAACAGGTTGTAGGCGATGCGCACCGTCAGCTGGTCATCGCGATGCAGCTGCTCGATGACCTGGTAGTCCTCGGGGTAGTTCTGGAAGCCACCGCCGGCGTCGATCACCGAGGTGATGCCAAGCCGGTTCAGTTCGCGCATGAAGTGGCGCGTCGAGTTGGCCTGGTATTCGATCGGCAGGCGCGGGCCCTTGGCCAGCGTGGCGTAGAGGATCAGCGCGTTGGGCTTGGCCAGCAGCAGCCCGGTCGGGTTGCCCAGCGAATCGCGCACGATCTGGCCACCCGGCGGATCCGGTGTGTCCTTGCTGTAGCCGCAGGCGCGCAGCGCGGCGCGGTTGAGCAGTGCGCGGTCATACAGGTGCAGCAGGAACACCGGCGTATCCGGTGCGATGTCGTTGAGCTCCTGCAGCGTCGGCAGGCGCTTCTCGTTGAACTGCGCGGCGGTAAAGCCACCGACCACGCGGACCCACTGCGGCGCGGGAGTACGGTCTACCTGGACCTTCAGCGTGTCCAGGGCATCGCCCAGCGAACGCAGGCCGTCCCAGCGCAGCTCCAGGTTGTAGTTCAGGCCACCACGGATCAGGTGGGTGTGGCTGTCGTTGAGGCCGGGCAGCAGGCGCCGGCCCTGGGCGTCGATCAAGGTCGCTTCATTGCCCCAGCCGCGCATGATCTCCTCGTCGCTGCCGACGGCGACGATGCGGCCTTCCTGTACAGCCAGCGCCTGCGCATGCGGCTGCTGCGGGTCGAGGGTGGTAATGCGGGCATTGCGGATGACCAGCGTGCTCATGCGACGCTCCTTGGAAGTGGAATCGATTGCGGCACCGGCGCGACCTGCCAGGCCGAGCGCAACAGCGGCGCCGCTGGCCAGCACCACGTTGCGGCGGCCGTGATCGAGGGGATCGTGACTCATGCGAATTCTCCCGGAAAGCGTTGGCCGTCCAGCGCCCAGGCGCCGGGGCCGGCCAGCGCGAGGGCCAGCAGCACCGTGGTCCACATCAACGGGTACTCACTGCCGCCGCGCATCCAGAACCAGCCCTTGGGCAGGGCCAACAGCACGGTGAAGCCGATGAAGGCAGCCGCTGCAAGCGCAGCGATGCGAGTCTGCCACCCCAGCAGCACGGCCAGCCCGGACAACACCTGCAGCAAGGCCAACAGCAATGGCAACGGTGCCACTGCCGGCAGCCCGAAACCGCGCAGCTCGGTGGCGAAGCCGGAAAGCCCCGGCCCCCCGAACCAGCCGAACAGCTTGCCCAGCGCGTGCGGCAGCAGGAAGCCTCCTGCCGCCACGCGCAGCATCAGCAGGGCCAGGTCGAGGCCATGGCCGGCAACCATGCTCAGTGCCCGCCTTCCTGCGCACCGAACATCCGCTTGGCGTACTGGATGCCGATGCCGTAGCCGCCGGCGTGGTCGCGCGCAATGCCGGTGGTCAGGTCGTAGGTTTCACCCCGTGCCCAGTCGCGCTGCAGTTCGAGCAGGTACTGCACGCTGGTCATCGGCACCGCGCCGGCCTGCACCATACGGGTGATCGCACGCTCGTGCGCTTCCTCGCTGACATCGCCACAGGCATCGGTGATCACATACACCTCAAAGCCCTGCGCCAGCGCCGACAGTGCCGGGCCGACGATGCAGACGCTGGTCCACAGGCCGGCGATGACCAGACGGCGCTTGCCGATGCGGTTGATCTCATCGATCACAGGCTGGTCTTCCCAGGTGTTCATCGAGGTGCGATCGAACACCGTCTGGCCAGGGAAGATCTGCGGCAGTTCCGGGAACATCGGGCCGGAGAACGATGCTTCGGCGACTGTGGTCAGCACGACCGGTACATTGAAGCCCTTGGCGCCCTTGCCGATCAGCGACACGTTGTTGCGCAGCGCGGAGATGTCGATGGTGTGGGTGGCGAACGCCATCTGCGACTGGAAGTCGATCAGCACCAGGGCGTGGTCGGTCGGCGACAGCAGCGCCGGGGCGGGAGTGGCGGTGGCAAGGCTCATGGGTGGACTCCGTTGGAAACACGATCAAGGGGATGCAACAGGGCGGCATCGCCGGCAACGTACTGGCCGGGGCTGCAGCCGGTCTCCGCGCGGAAGCTGCGGACGAAATGGCTCTGGTCGAAGAAGCCCAGCTGCTGGGCCAGGCAGGCCATCGGCAGCTGCGCGCCCGGCAGCAGCTCGCGCGCGCGCTCGATGCGACGGCGGCGGACATAGCGCAGCGGGCTGGCGCCGGTACCGGCGCGGAACAGGCGTACCAGATGGAAGCGGCTGACGCAGGCGGCCGCCGCCAGCTCGGTCACCCGCAGCGGCTGCGACAGATGCTCATCGACATAGCGCAGGGCGCGCTGCAACGCGGCGGCCTGTTGCGGTGCCAGTGAAGCGGCGGGCGGATCAGGCGGGAAGAGGGTGGCCATGCGGGACGCCGCGAAGGGGTGCCCCATGGTGCGTGACCCCTGCGTGATGCCCTACCCCCGTCGGTCGAGGCCAGCACCTACCCGAATGGGGGAGGCCGACGGCCGAGCAGGCGGCGCCCGAACAACCGCGCATCCAATGAATAGGCGCCAGGGCCCAGCATCAACAGCGCCAATGGCAGCACCGCCTGCGGCCACGGCTCCTGCTGCGCGAACATGCCCACGGCCGCCATCAGCGCCGCCAGCGGCGTCAACGCACCCAGCACGAGCATCAGCACTGCCAGCAGGCACAACGCCGACCACCCGCCCGCCTGCATGCCGGGCGTGAACAGCGCAGCGGACAGGCACAACCGCAACCACAGCAGGCCGATGCCCGGACCGCGGTCAGGGAACATCACGAACAGGCGCTGCATGGCGGGGCTCCGGAGGGCATGCCGGCGTGATAGCCGACGCCGGCGCACGCCGCCTACCCCGTTCGGGTCACCCCGGACTGCCCCACACCTGCCAGAATGCGCGCCATGCGTGGCCGCCCCTTCCCGTCCGTGCGTCGCCTGCCGACGCTGCTGACGTGCCTGCTGCTGTTGACCTCCCTGCCCGCCTTTGCCGTGCAGCGCCCGCCGGTGAGCGGCGGGCTGCCCGATTACGAACACACCGCCTGGCGTGTCGGCCAGGGCGCGCCGGGCGATATCTGGGACATTGCCCAGGACCGTGAGGGCCTGTTGTGGCTGGCTACCGGCTCGGGCCTGTACCGCTTCGATGGCCGTCGCTTCGAACGGCAGGCGGCGCCCGCCGGCAGCCAGTTCCCGTCCACCAACATGGTCACGCTGGCGCATGCCGCCGGCGGTGCGCTGTGGATCGGCTACTTCCAGGCCGGCATCAGCCAGTTCACGCATGGGCAGCTGCGCAGCTACGGCCGCGAGCAGGGGGTGCCGGTCGGCGTGGTCCCACGCTTCAGCCAGGATCGCCAGGGGCAGCTCTGGGCGGCGATCAATGGCGGGCTGCGCCGCTTTGACGGACATCGCTGGCAGCCACTGCCGGCCGCTGCCGGCCTGCCAGAGCGCCGTGTGCAGTGGGTGCTGCACGACAGCCGGGGCAGGTTCTGGGTGCTGGCCGACCTGAAGATCTGGATGCGTGCGGCGGGCCAGACCGCGTTCGAGGACACCGGCATCGCGGTCTCGCAGATGGCGACGCTGGCCGAAAGCCCGCAGGGTGAAGTGTGGCTGGCCGACCGGGTGCGCGGCACCTCGCCGCTGGCCAACGCGCAGGGTCTGCTGGCAGACAGCGAACGTGAGGCGCGGCGGTTGCCGGAACTGGTTGCTGCGCGCCTGCAGTTCACTGCCGATGGCGCGCTGTGGGCCACGATGAGCCCGCACGGCGGCGTCGCCCGCATCACCTTCGACGGCACCCGGGCCGTGCGAATGGAACGCTTCGATTCGCCGCAAGGACTGACTGCCACATCGGCAGTGCCGATCATCGTCGATCGCGAAGGCAATCTCTGGGTCGGCACCAATCTCGGCCTCAACCGCTTCCGCGCACGCAGCGTGCACGCCCTGGTGGTCGGCCCGAGCGATCCCTACCGCTCGCTGGTACGGGCCAGCGATGGGCGCGTGTATGGCTATGGCGAAGACCTCAAGCCCTACGACCTGCGGCGCCCCCTGCTCGATGGCAGCGCCACGCAGCTGCAGGCCGCCGCTCGGCAGGCACCCACGCCGATCTGGCAGTTCGACTGGGTCAACCTCGCGCGCACGGTCGCCGGCCACACCACATTGATCCCGCTGCCGGCGCCGTTCACCGGGCAGCCGCTGCATGCCCTGTTGTTCCCCGATGACGGACAGGCCTGGGTCTGCGCCGGAGAACGCGGGGTGCTGCACTACCAGCATGACCAGTGGCAACGTGAAATCCGCCTGCCAGAGCAGGCCTGCTCATCGCTGGCGCTGGATGCCGATGGCCAGCTGCTGCTCGGCTATGCCGATGGCCGCCTGCGCCGCCTGGGTGCGAATGGCACCGAGACCTTCGACGCCGGGAACGGCCTGTCGGTAGGGCCGATCACCGCGATGCTGCACCACCGGGACCTTCTGCTGGTCGCCGGCGAAGCGGGGCTGGCGGCACGGCTGGGCAACGGCCGGTTCGTTCCGGTGCACACCGACATGGCCGGTGTCCTGGAGGGCATCACCGGCATGGTCGCCGATGCCAATGGGCACCTGTGGCTAAACGGCAGCCGTGGCCTGGTACGGATGGAAAGCGGGTTGCTGCGCCGTGCCCTGCGCACCGGTCTGCCAGTGACGCCACGCCTGTTCGATGCCATCGACGGCATGCCCGGCATCGCCCTGCAGAGCGGACCGATCTCCACCGCCGCCCTGGCCGACGACGGCCTGCTGTGGCTGGCCACCAACCAGGGCCTGGCCTGGCTGGACACCACCCGCTCGCACGTCAATACGATGGCTCCCAGCGTGCGTATCGGCGAGGTGCTGTATGGCAGCGAGCACGCGCCGCTACGCGATGGCCTGCGTCTCCCGGCCGGCACCAGCCAGCTGCAGATCGATTACGTGGCGCTGTCGTTGGCACGTCCGGAGCGCAACCGATACCGCTACCGCCTGTCGGGCGTGGATGATGGTTGGCAGGACGCTGGCAGCAGCACACGTGCGTATTACACCAACCTCGCGCCCGGCAGCTACCGGTTCGAGGTGGAAGCCGCCAACGAGGACGGCATCTGGAGCACCGCACCGGCCAGCCGCAGCTTCCGCATCGCTCCCACCTTCATGCAGACCGTGTGGTTCAAGCTGCTGTGCACCGCCGCCGTGCTTGCACTGCTGGTGCTGGCGGTACGCATCCGCAGCGGGCAGCTGGCCGCACTGTTCCGCGCCCGACTGCAGGAACGCAACGGCGAGCGCGAACGCATCGCGCGCGACCTGCACGACACCCTGCTGCAGGGTAGCCAGGGCCTGATCCTGCGCCTGCACGCGATCAGCCAGTCAGCGCAGACACCAGAGCCGGTGCGCAGCCAGCTTGAGTCAGCGATGCAGCTGGCCGAGCGCAACCTGGCCGAGGGTCGCGAGCGGGTCAATGCGCTGCGCGAGGCGCCGTTTGCGGGCCGCGACCTCGCTTCGGCGCTGGCCGACGTGCACGCCGAATACGCCGGGCATGGCATCAACCCCCTGCGCCTGACCGTGGAAGGCGCGACGCCACCGCTGCAGGCCGACGCGGCCGAAGAGGTGTTCCTGATCGGGCGCGAGGCCATCCGCAATGCGTTGCGCCATGCCAATGCCAGTGCCATTGAAGTGGAACTGTCCTATGGCACGCGTTGCTTCCTGCTGCACGTGCGCGACGACGGCGCCGGCATTGCCGACGAGAACGCCGGCCATGGCCATTGGGGCCTGCAGGGCATGCGTGAGCGCGCCCAGCGCCTCGGCGCGGAACTGCAGCTGTGGACCCGCCCCGGGCTGGGCACCGAGGTCGCGCTGGCGGTTCCCGCCCGTCGCCTGTATCACCGCCGCCCATCGCGTTGGCGCTGGCCCTGGAGCAGAACGAGCCATGACTGAATCCCCTACCCCGATCGGCGTACTGGTGGTCGATGATCACCCGTTGCTGCGTGACGGCCTGGCTGCGCTGCTGGGCGCCCATTCCGACCTGCGCCTGCTCGGCGAGGCCGCCGATGGCGAGGAAGCCATCGCGCGCTATCAGCAGCTGCAGCCAGACGTGGTACTGATGGACCTGCAGATGCCACGCCTGGATGGTGTGGAAGCCATCGTGCGGATCCGCGCGATGGATCCGCGCGCGCGCATCATCGTGCTGACCACCTACCGTGGTGACGTACGTGCGGTGCGGGCGCTGCAGGCCGGCGCCAGCGCGTACCTGCTGAAGGACATGCTGCGCCATGAACTGGTCGACACCATCCGCATGGTCGCCGGCGGCCGGCGCGCACCGATTCCCCCGGCCGTGGCGGCCAGCATCGCCGCGCATGTAGTGGAAGATCGCTTGTCGCCGCGCGAGACCGAGGTACTGCGGCACGTGGCCGGAGGGCTGTCGAACAAGCGCATCGGCGAGCGCATGCAGATTTCCGAGCAGACGGTGAAGGCGCACATGAAGAGCCTGATGGACAAGCTCGGCGTGGGTGATCGCACGCATGCGGTAACCCAGGCGCTGCGGCGCGGCATCATCAGCTTGGACGACAGCGGTCACGATTAGGGGGTTGCTCGGCAGGGCTTGCAGCCCTGCACCCGCGGTAGTGCCGGCCGCTGGCCGGCAACCTCAACAGCAAAAGCAGGCTTTCCGTGGGATGGCGCGGCGGTGTCGGAGTGCGGGGACGCTGCAAGTACGTCCCTGTAAGCTTGGCAGCCGCATCCATGCGGCTGACACCCCGCACGGGACGGAGGGGATTAAGTCGTTTATGCATAAACGACTTAATCCCCTCCGTCCCCTTTTTCAGACACGGCCCTGTGCGGGCCGTGTGTCAGGCATCAGCGCAGCACCTGCTCCACCAGCTGCACGTCCACGGTCTGCAGCGGCTCGGCGGCATTGCGCGCCAGCTGCACCTGGTAGGTGCCACCGTCGATCTTCCACTGGCGCGCCTGTGCATCGTAGTGGGCCAGGGTCTTCGGCTCGGCTTCGATGCGGATGCGGCGCTGTTCGCCCGGCTGCAGGTTCACCTTGTCGTAGCCGATCAGGCGGATCGGCGTGGTGCTGCCTGCCGGCAGCTTCAGGTACAGCTGGGCCACATCGGCGCCGGCGCGCTTGCCAGTATTGCGGATATCGACGCTGGCGACCAGGCGCGAGCCTTCCACGCTCACCTTCAGGTTGTCATAGGCGAACGAGGTGTAGGACAGGCCATGACCAAAGGCGAAGGTCGGGGTCAGGCCCTTGACCGCCATCCACTTGTAGCCGACGTTGGCGCCTTCGATATCGAAATCGAACACATCACCGAACGGCTTGGCCGGCTTGAAGCCGAGGCCATCGATATGCGGGCGCGGCAGCTGCGATTCGTCCGTCACCCAGGTCACCGGCAGGCGGCCCGACGGATTGACCTGACCGGTCAGCAGCGCGGCGATGCCTTCGCCGCCGCGGATGCCCGGGTACCAGGCCTGCAGCATCGCTGGCACCTGCGCCAGCCAAGGGGTGCGCACCGGGCCGTTGGTTTCCAGCACCAGCACGGTCTTCGGGTTTGCCGCGGCCACCGCCGAGATCAGTGCGTCCTGGTTGTCCGGCAGCTGCATGTCCGGCAGGTCCACCGATTCGGCGGCCCACTGCGTGGCAAACACAATGGCCACATCGGCCTGCGCGGCGGCCCTGGCCGCAGCGGCGGCATTGGTCCCGTCCACATACTCGATGGTTGCGTCAGGGCGCGCCGCACGCAGCGATTCCAGCGGCGAGGACGGGTGGAAGATCACCGGGCCCGGCCAGGTGGTCGGCAGCACGCCCGGCACCGCGTTGGTGCCCTTGGCGGTCACGCCCACCATCGACGAACCACCGCCACCGATCACGCCCTTGTCGGCGTGGCCACCGATGATGACGATGCGCTTCACGCTGTCGGCCAGCGGCAGCAGGTTGCCTTCATTGCGCAGCAGCACGCTGCCCTCTTCCACCGTGCGCTGGGCCACGGCGAAGCCGGCCTCGGCATCCACCTTCTGGTGCTGCGGCGGGTTGTCGAAGTTGCCGTGCAGGAACATCGTGCGCAGGATGCGCGTGACCATGTCATTCAGGCGCGCCTGCGGCACCACGCCGCCATGCACGGCCAGACGCAGCGGTTCGTCGAAGAACACCGCTGCGTCGAACACTTCACCGGCCGACTGCTGGTCCAGGCCGGCCAACGCCGCCTTCGAACCACTGTGCACGCCGCCCCAGTCGGACATCACGAAACCGGGGAACTTCCATTCCTGTTTCAGCACCTGGTTCATCAGGTAGCCGTTCTCGCAGCCGTAGGTGCCGTTGATCTTGTTGTACGAGCACATCGCCACGCCCGGGCGGCCAGCCTCCAGCGCAATCTCGAACGCCAGCAGGTCCGACTCGTGCATGGCCTGTTCGCCGATGCGCACGTCGTGGAAGTTGCGCCGGGTCTCCATGTCGTTCAGCGCGAAGTGCTTCATCGAGGAGATCACGTGCTGGCTCTGCACGCCCTGGATCAGCGCGCCGACCATCGAACCGGCCAGCAGCGGATCTTCACCGGCGTATTCAAAATTGCGGCCGTTGCGCGGGTCGCGCTGCAGGTTGACGCTGCCCGACAACAGGATGTTGAAACGCTGCTGCCACGCCTCGCGGCCCATGGTCGCGCCACCGGCGAAAGCCACTTCGCGGTTCCAGCTGGACGCGGTGGATGGGCCCGATGGCATCGCCGTGGCGAAATCACCCGGGCGGATGCCGCCCGGATTGGTCACGCCGACGCCGGCATCGGCCGACTGCTGCGACGGAATGCCCAGCCGCGCCACGCCCGGCACGAAACCGGCCGAACCGACCGCGCCTTCCGGCAGTGGGCCACCATCCTTGCCCAGCCCGAAGTAGCTGTGCAGCATCTGGAACTTCTCATCCTCGGTCATCGCCTTCAGCAGCAGCGCGGCGCGCGCATCGGCGTTGAGGGTGGTGTCCATCCACGGCCTGTCGCCATGCGTGTCGGCGGCATAGGCCAGTGTCAGCAGGGTGGCGCGCAAGGCGCTGCCTTCCACCTTGAACGGCGCGCTGCTGGCGGCCTGGAAACCATCGCTGAAATAGCTGGCATCGGCTTCCAGCGCCACACGCGCCGGATCGAAGCCGGCGGCCTTGGCCGATTCACCGGCCACCGCGCCGAGCAGCACCGCCGGTGCACCCAGCCGCGAACGGGTGACCAGCGCTGGCAGCTGCGTGGCACCCGCACCGGCATCGGTATAGACCGCCACGGTGTGGCGGCCATCGTCCAGGCGCAGGTAGTTCAGGCCCGGCTGGTCCGGGCCGGATTCAGCGGCGATCGGCAGCCGGGTCAGTACGGCCTGGCCGCGCTGGGTCTGGCCATCATCCCTGCCCGCAGCAATGAAGCGGTATTCGTAACCCAGTCCGTCGGCCAGCACCTGCAGCGGATCGACCTGGCCGATGCCGCGCTGCACCTGGCGCACGCTCACCGCGTCCACCTGCAGGGTCTTCAGCTGGGCGGCCAGGGCCGGCATCGCCTCGGCGGTCGGGGCCTGTTCCAGGGTCAGCACGGTGAACGCGGCAGGGTCGGCCCAGGCCGGAGCGGCCAGTGCAGCGGACAGGGCCAGGGACAGTACAAGCTGCTTTGTAAACGTTTTCATCGACGGGCGTAATTCCGTTGCCAAGGCAATCGGTCCAGGGAAAGTGCCGCCGAAGGGTGCAGCGTTCATGCCGCGCAGGGGTTGCCAGGCAACCTCCCGCAGGCCGAAGGACGGGCCGGTCTGCGCGCGGGACCCTCCTCCCGGCGTGACAACCTGCCTGCCCGGGCCGCGCAGGGCGACCCAATCCTGTGAAGATTGTGCGAGGGCGTTCACACCTGTCAACAGGACCTAAGTCACAGGGGCGATCCCAGCCTGCAGTTATCAGGCCATCACCGGCGGTCATCAGCGCGCCGTGCGGGGCTGCCGATAATGAAGGTCCCTGGCCACGAACCGAGCCCATGACCGTCCACCGCGACTTCGACCATCTCTGGCGCGACCGCTGCGATACCTCCAGCCAGCGCGCACCGCGCGTGCTGATCCGGGTGTTCGTGGCCCCCGGTGAGCTGGAACGCAGCGTGTCCTTCTACGAGCAGCTGCAGGGCGTGGTGGCCGATGCGGGCTTTCCGTTTCCGGAGGCCGGGCTGCGCCTGGCCATGGTCGGTGCGTTCCTGTTGATCGAGGGCAGCGAGGCGGCGCTGGCGCCGTTCACCTCGACCACGGGGACACTGCTGGTCGATGACGTTCGGCCTTATCACGACAAACTGGTTGCCGCCGGCGCCGAGATCATCTTCCCGTTGCAGGTGGTCCCGACCGGGGCGGCGTTCAATGCGGTGCATCCCGATGGCACGGTGGTCGAGTACGTGCATCACCGGCCGGATCCGCAGGGGCGGTGAGGGGGCGAACGGCCAGGCTGCGCCCGGCCCCCGCGGTAGTGCCGGCCGCTGGCCGGCAACCTCAGAAGCAACAGCCGAAGCAAAAGCGGGCTTCCTGTGGGATGGCGGGGTGGGTCCGGTTGCGGGGGACGCCGTGAATCCGTCCCTGGAGGCTCGGTCGCGCCATCCATGGCGCTCACGCCCCCGCAACCGGACCCACCCCGCCTTCGACAGTTCGTCGCAATCTGCAGTAGATCCACGCCATGCGTGGATGCTCTTCGATCAATCGTCGAATTACTCGATTTCGATGGAGATTCATCCACGCATGGTGTGGATCTACAATCCCTCCATGCCCTCCCCCGCCCTGCCCTGGAATGGCACGCTGCTGCTGGATGCTCACGTGGCCGTGTTGCAGGGGCGTGCCGGTGACAGCGATGTACACGCGCACTATGCCCATCAGCTGCTGTTGAGCGAAGCCACTCCCTGGCACGTCGAGATCGACGGTGTGCGCCAGCAGGGCCAACGGCTGTGGGTGCCGTCGTTCCGGCCGCACGCGATCCTGTCGGCACCGGACGCGGGCTGCACGGTGTTCCTTGAGCCGGCGCATGCCGACCTCGAACAGATCCAGCAGCACCTGCACTCGCTGCCCGGCACTGCGGCCGGGCTGCACCGCTGGCTGCCACGGCTGAGCCGCGCGCAGCCACTGGACCGGCGGGTAGAGGCGGCGATGGCCCGCATCAGCCACTACCTGCCTGGCCCGGTGCCGGCTGCCGACATCGCCGGAGCCGCGCACCTGTCGACCAGCCAGCTGCACCGGCGTTTCCAGTCCGACCTGGCGGTGACCCTGCGCGGCTGGGTGCTGTGGCAGCGTTTGCGTACCGCGCTCGCGCACCACCTGCAGGGGCACAGTCTGACCGCCAGCGCGCATGCCGCCGGCTTCGCCGACCTGGCCCATCTCTCGCGCAGCCTGCGCCGCATGTTCGGCATCGGTGCCGCACAGCTGCAGGGCCTGCAGTTGCGCGCGACCTGACACGGCCGATCACCCACGCCTGCGCAGGCCTTCGGGCAGCTCCGGCACCTCGCCATGCGGCAGTTCACGAAACGGCGCCAGCAGCTGCCCCGCGTAATCGCGTGGATAGTCAGGTTGGCTGCCGATGCCGAGGTCGCGTTGCTGCAGTCGATAGCCCGGCGCATCGAAGGCGGTCCCCAGCAGGTGATCCCAGACGGTCAGGAACAGGCCGAAGTTGACGTCACCGGCGGTGCCGTAACGTATGTGATGGAAGCGATGCAGCGGTGCCCACGCCATCACCCGGCCCAGCACACCCGGGCGCATGTCCACGTTGGAGTGCTGCAGCAGCAGCTGGATGGCGATGGCAAACGCCAGCACCGCCGCCACCGGCATCGGCAGGCCCAACAGCAGCAGCGGCAGCACGCCGCCCACCGCTTCGGCCGCCTGGTGCAGTGGGTGTTTCATCAGCCCGTTGAAGCCATACATGCGGGTCACGCTGTGATGCACGGCATGCAGGCGCCATAGCCAGCCGATGCGATGGCTGGCGTAGTGCACCAGGGTGATGCCGAGATCGGCAGCGATGATCGCCACCAGTAGCTGCAGTGCGAACGGCCACTGCAGCGGCCACAACTGCCACGGAATGATCGCCGCCAGCAGCGGCACCGCCGCGATCGACAACAAGTTCAGGCCTTCGTTGACCAGCGCGTGCAGGGCGTCACGCACACGGTCGCCGTGGTCACGGTTGAACGCAGGGTCATACGGCCAGGCGCGCTCGGCGACGAACGAAACCGCAATGGCGATCGCCAGCAGGGTCAGCAGCCACAACGGATCGCCATGGCAGTGGCCCACCCAGACGACGGCAGTGGCGACGAATCCAAGCAGGAACAGCGGGGCATACAGGCGGAGCATCCAGTGCTTCATGGGCAACCCGGGAAGTGAGGGGCCTGCATGCTGGCGTGGCGTGTGGGTTGCTGGCTTGAACAAACGGCGCAACCCTGCGGGCACCACGCTTCCCACATCCACGCATGGCGTGGATCTACAATGACGCTCTCATCGCGCGCGGGACCGGCATGGACTCCTTCAACCTGATGCGCGCCTTCCGCCGCATCGTCGAACGCGGCGGGCTCGCTCGTGCCGCCGAAGACCTGGGCATGTCGCCCGCCGGGCTCAGCAAACAGCTGCGCACGCTGGAAGCGCATCTGGGCGTGGTACTGCTGCAGCGGACCACGCGGCGCATGAGCCTGACCGAGACCGGCCACGCCTATTACCGTGAATGCTGCCGCCTGCTCGACGAACTGGACGCATTGGAACGTGGCATCGCCGAGCAGCGTGGCGAGGTGACCGGGCGCCTGCGCGTCAATGTGCCGCAGTCGTTCGCGCTGAGCACGCTGTCGCCGCTGCTGCCGCGCTTCCTGCAGCAGCATCCGCAGCTGTCGCTGGATCTGGTGATGGAAGATCGCCTGCTCGACGCGGTCGGCGAAGGTTTCGATGTGTCGCTACGACTGCGTGCCGAGCTGGATGATTCACGCTTGGTGGCACGCCGGCTGGCCTCGCTGCAGCAGGTGCTGTGCGCGGCGCCGTCCTACCTGCGGCAGCATCCGGCACCGCAGGCAGTAGGGGATCTGCAGGCCCATAGCGTGCTGGCCTACAGCCTGTCCGACTCACCGGGCAGTTGGCCGCTGCTCGGCCCGGATGGCCAGGTGACGATCACCCTGCCGGCACGCGTGACCGTCAACAACAGCCTGCTGCTGCGTGACCTGCTGGTGGCCGGCATGGGCATCGGCGCCCTGCCCTCGTTCCTGGCGGCACCAGCGCTGGCCCGTGGCGAACTGCAGCAGGTGCTGCCCGACCATCGCTATCCGCCGCGCTTCGTGCATGCGGTCTACCCCACCTCGCGCCACCTGCAGCCCAAGGTGCGTGCCTTCATCGACTTCCTGCACGCCGAGCTGCCCGGCTGCGCCGGCCTGGATTCGTAACCGCCAGCGAAAACTGAGCTGCCCGCAGCGTGCTGTTTCGGCCACGCCTCGCTGCCTACTCTGCCGCCTCTCCTCTCACCGATGGCAGGCAGATGTCTCCCGTTCCTTCCCCCGCCACCGCAGCGCCGGTGGTCGATTTCTTCCACGACGTGGTCTGCGGCTGGTGCTTCGTGCTGGCCCCGCGCCTGCAGCAGGTCTCCGCCGAACTCGGCATCCAGGTGCGCCACCGCAGCTTCGTGCTGCAGGACTCGCGCGCGCAGATGGTCGAGGTGTTTGGCTCGATGGCGCACGCCAAGGCGATCATCCTGCGCCACTGGACCGACTGCGCCGCGCATGAAGACATCGCGCGCATCGATATCGAAGGCATGCGCGCACAGGACTTCGAGTATCCGTCCGGCTGGCTCGGCGCACTGGCCTGCCAGACCGCAGGGCTGATCGGTGGCAATGATGCCCATGGCGCGATGTTCGACGCGGTGCAATGGGCGCACCTGCACCAGCACCGCAACATCGGCGATGCCGAAGTGCTGCTGGATATTGCCGAATCGCTGGGCCATCCACGTGGCGCCTTCGCTGACCACATGCGCAGCGACGCGGTGCGCCAGCGCGTGCAGGCCGATCGCGCCGAAGCTGCCGCGCTCGGCATCCGCTCCATCCCCACCGTGATCGGCGGCAACGGCCTGCGCCTGCAGACCCTGCCGCTCCCACACCTGCGCCAGGCCCTGGCGCCCCTGGTCGCGGCCTGAGCCGCCCCCTCCCCCACCCTGCAAGGAGATTTCCCCATGACCCCACGTACCCTGTCCACCGCGCTGGCCCTGCTGCTGGCCGCCACCGCCGCGTCCACCACCGTGTCCGCGCACGAACGCGTTCCCTCCGGCCAGCAGGTCGGCACCAGCCCGTGGGGGCCGAAGGACGAGATCGGCCGCCTCAACCTGATCACCGAAGCCTCGCGTGCGGCGATCCTGTCGCGGGTCAGCGGCGGCAAGGCCTATGACCTGGCCACCGAATACTACGTCGGCATGCCCAGCTGGCAGGATGCCGGCGACCCGCACTACCAGTTCTGGATGACCCACACCCCGCGCGGCACAGTGATGGACGATCCGATGGGCGTGGGCGAGGCCATGAACCTCACCCGCAGCTACACCGGCACCGCGTTCTCGATGTACAGCCACACCGGCACCCACATCGATGCGCTGAACCACTTCGGCATCCACGGGAAGATCTGGAACGGCTTCGAGGCCGACAAGCACCTCGGCGACCGCGGCTGGAATGTCACCGGCATCGAGAAATTCCCGCCGCTGATCGCGCGTGGCGTGCTGATCGACGTGGCCGGCGCCAAGGGCGTGGACATGCTGCCGGACAGCTACCGCGTCACTCGCCAGGACCTGAAGGATGCGCTGGCACGCCAGAAGGTGAAACTGCAGCAGGGTGACGTGGTGCTGATCCGCACCGGCCGGATGCGCCTGTTCGAGCAGCCCAGGGCCTACATGGCCAACCCGCCGGGCATGGGCCTGGACGCGGCACGCTTCCTGGTGGAAGACAGCGGCGCGATGATCGTCGGTGCCGACAACCTCAGCTTCGAGACCTTCCCCTCGGAGGTGTCCGACGATTACGTGCCGCTGCACACCTACCTGCTGGCTCAGCAGGGTGCGCCGATCATCGAGCTGGTGGCGCTGGACGAACTGGCCCGCGACAAGGTCTACGAATTCGCCTTCATCGGCGGCCCGCTGAAGATCCGTGGCGGCGATGCCGCGCCGCTGCGCCCGGTGGCGTTGCCGGTCCACCCGTAACCGCATCCTGTGGGTGCCGACCTTGGTCGGCACCGCGCTTTACCGCTATCCACGCATGGCGTGGATCTACCAGGCTGCGGCATGGATTTGCCGTGGCTCTCCAGTAGATCCACGCCATGCGTGGATGCTTTACCCCTTCAGCAACCTGAAACCCGGCCCTCCGATTTCATTAGTAATTCTACTTACAACGCGAGTAGCATGTCTGGTCTCAGCCCCTGATACCGGCTCGTCGATACTCGCGCCATGCCCGCCGTTTCCGCCCGTTCCTGCCGCTTCCAGCCCACCCGGCGCCTCCCTTGGAGGGCTGACTGATGGGTGCCGTCGTCGCCCTCGACCGGCTGCTGGACGGGCGCCAGCTGTGGCGCGGCCCGGCCCGCCAGGGCCCAGCCAGCGACCATCTGGCCAGCGGCCACCCGGCACTGGATGCACGCCTGCCCGGCGGCGGCTGGCCGGCCAGCGGACTGTGCGAGGTACTGCAGGCGGCGCCCGGCGTTGGCGAACTGGCGCTGGTATGGCCGGCACTGGCCAGGCTGAGCCAGCGCGACCGCCCGATCGTCCTGGTCGCTCCGCCCTACCGTCCGCATGCCCCGGCCTGGGCCGCCGCCGGGCTGGACCTGGGCCAGTTGCAGATCATCCAGGCCGCGCCGAAGCAGGCACTGTGGGCCGCCGAACAGTGCCTGCGCTCTGCGGCCTGCGCGGCGGTACTGTGCTGGCCGCATCAAGCCGACGACCGCGCCCTGCGCCGCCTGCAGGTGGCCGCCGACAGCGGCCAGTGCCTGGGCTTCGTGTTCCGCGAGGCGCAGGCCGCGCGCAATCCCTCCCCGGCCAGCCTGCGCCTGCAGCTCGACCACGGCCAGGTGCGGGTGCTGAAGTGCCGTGGCGGCCTGCCGCCGGCACAACCGTTGCCGCTGGCCATCGCCCACTGAGGACGCGCCATGCACTGGGCCTGCCTGTTGTTGCCGCAGTTGGCGCTGGACAGCGTGCTGCGCCTGCAGCCCGAACCGCAGCGGCCCTTGGTGCTGCTGCAGGGGCCGGCGCAGCGACGCGTGCTGCGCGCGGTCAGCCCGTCGGCACGTGCAGCAGGGCTGCGCCCGGGCATGCTGCTGTCGGCTGCACAGGTACTGGTGCAGGACATGCACCTGCACGACTACGACCCCAATGCCGAACAGCACACCCGGCAGCTGCTGGCCAGCTGGGCCTATGCCTACAGCTCGCAGGTCAGCCTCGATTTTCCGCATGCGCTGGTGCTGGAAATCGGTGCCAGCCGCGCCCTGTTCGGTGACTGGCTGACGATCCAGCAGCGCCTGCGCAACGAACTGCACGAACTCGGCTTCCGCCACCGCCTGGTGGCCGCGCCTACCCCACATGCCGCGCGCGTGCTGGCCAACGTCCACGATGGGCTCGGCCTTGATGCGCAGCAGCTGCCGGCGGCGCTGGCGCAGCTGCCCCTGGCGCGCTGCGGCCTGCCCAGCGAGGCGGTGACGGTGCTTGGCCGTTCCGGCCTGCGCACGTTGGGCGCGGTGCTCAAGCTGCCGCGCGACAGCCTGGCCCGGCGCTTCGCCCCCGAGGTCCTGCAGCAGCTGGATGCATTGCGCGGGCTGCCCACCGCGCCATTGCGCTACTACCAGCCACCGGACCGTTTCGATGCGCGCATCGAATTCGAATACGAGATCGAATCCAGCCAGGCCCTGCTGTTCCCGCTGCGCCGCCTGCTGCTGGACCTGGCTGCCTTCCTGTGTTCGCGCGATGGCGGCGTGCAGCGCTTCGACCTGCATTTCGAGCATGACCTGTTGCCGGCCAGCGTGCTGACCATCGGCCTGTTGGCGCCCGAACGCGATCCCGCGTTGCTGTTCGAGATCGCGCGCAACCGCATGGAAGCGTTCGCCCTGCCCGCCGGCAGCCGCGCACTGCGCCTGCAGGCCGAACAGCTGCCACCGTTCGTGCCGGCCGCGCGTGACCTGTTCGACACCCGGCCGGCACAGGCGATGCCCTGGAACCAGCTGCGCGAGCGCCTGCGCGCGCGGCTGGGCGATGACGCCGTGCAGCCGCTGGCGGTGCAGGCCGACCATCGCCCCGAACGCGCCAGCGGCATCCAGCCAGCGGCCAGGCCGCCGGCATACTGGCCACTGCGCCCCGGTTGGCTGCTGGACACCCCACAGCCGCTGCGTGACCCGCGCCTGCGCATCATCGCCGGGCCGGAGCGGATCGAATCGGGCTGGTGGGACCAGGCTGACGCGCGCCGCGACTACTACGTGGTGGAAACCGCGCATGGCCAGCGCGGCTGGGCCTTCCGCGCGCGCAACGATCCGCATGCGCCGTGGATGCTGCACGGCTGGTTCGGCTGAGCCGCCATGCGCAGCGAACTGCCCGGCTACGCCGAACTGCACTGCCTGTCGGCCTTCAGTTTCCAGCGCGGTGCTTCGATCGCCGAAGAGTTGTTCGCGCGCGCCGCTGGCCAGGGCTACCGCGCGTTGGCGATCACCGACGAATGCTCGCTGGCCGGCATCGTGCGTGCCTGGCAAGCGGCGAAGGCGCATGGCGTGGCGCTGATCGTCGGTGCCGAATTCCAGGTCGAGGACGGGCCGAAGCTGGCCCTGCTGTGCACCGACCAGGCCGCCTATGCCGGGCTCTGCCAGTTGATCACGACCTGCCGGCGGCGGGCTGCCAAGGGCGAGTACCTCTGCCTGCGCGAGGACCTGCTCGGCCTGCCCAACGGCCTGCTCTGTCTATGGCTGGACCGGCAACCGGCCGCTACCGACCTGGAACTGCTGCGCACCGGCTTCAATGATCGGCTGTGGCTGGCGGTGGAACTGCACCGCGAACACGATGACGCACGCCGCCTGCAGCAGCTGCAGGCCTTCGGCGAACGCCACCGCCTGCCCCTGGTCGCCAGTGGCGACGTGCACATGCACGTGCGACGCCGCCGCGCCCTGCAGGATACGCTGACCGCGATCCGCCACCGCTGCAGCGTGGCCGAGGCCGGCTGGCGCCTGTTTCCCAATGGCGAGCGCCACCTGCGCCCGCGTACCGCGCTGGCCCAGCTGTATCCGCCCGAACTGCTGGCTGAAACCCTGCGCATCGCCGAGCGCTGCCACTTCACCCTGGAACAGCTGCAGTACACCTATCCGCGCGAGCTGGTGCCCGAAGGACACGATCCGGACAGCTGGCTGCGCGTGCTGGTCGAGCGCGGCATCCAGTGGCGCTGGAAAGGCGGCATCGAAGCGAAGCAACGCACGCAGATCGAGCACGAACTGGCGCTGATCAAGCAGAAGAACTACGCCTCCTACTTCCTCACCGTGCAGGACATCGTGCGCTTTGCGCGCAGCCAGGACATCCTCTGCCAGGGCCGTGGCTCAGCGGCCAACTCAGCGGTGTGCTTCGTGCTGGGCGTGACCGAGATCGACCCGGCACGCAGCAACCTGCTGTTCGAGCGCTTCATCTCCGCCGAGCGCGACGAACCACCGGATATCGACATCGACTTCGAGCACGAGCGGCGCGAGGAGGTGCTGCAGTACGTGTTCAAACGCTACGGCCGCGAGCGCGCCGCACTGACCGCGGTGGCGATCAGCTACCGTGGCCGCAGCGCGATCCGCGACGTGGCCCGCGCGCTGGGCCTGCCGATGGACCAGGTCAACGAACTGGGCGCGGCGATGGACCACTGGGGCGGCAACATCCCGCTGCCGGAAACCCTGCGCGAGCGTGGCTTCGATCCGGACACGCCGTTGATGCGGCGCCTGCTGGCACTCACCGCAGAGCTGATCGATTTTCCGCGCCACCTGTCGCAGCACCCGGGCGGTTTCGTGATTTCCGAGCATCCACTGTCGACCCTGGTACCGGTGGAGAACGCGGCGATGGCCGACCGCACCGTCATCCAGTGGGACAAGGATGACCTGGATGCCACCGGCCTGATGAAGGTCGACTGCCTGGCATTGGGCATGCTCACGGCCATCCGCAAATGCCTGGCGATGCTGAAACAGCATGACCTGCACAGCGGGCGCATGGATGCGATCCCCGACGAAGACACCCCCACCTACGACATGATCAGCGCCGCCGACACCATCGGCGTGTTCCAGATCGAGTCGCGCGCACAGATGGCGATGCTGCCGCGCATGCAGCCACGCAACTTCTACGATCTGGTGATCGAAGTGGCGATCGTGCGTCCCGGCCCGATCCAGGGCGACATGGTGCATCCCTACCTGGAGCGGCGCCGGATCCTGCGCGAACAAGGCCCGGACGCGTTGAACGACCCGGACAACCCGCTCTACCCACCGCAGCTGGAACGCGTGTTCGCGCGTACGCTGGGCGTGCCATTGTTCCAGGAGCAGGTGATGCAGCTGGCGGTGGATGCGGCCGGCTACACCCCGGGCGAGGCCGATGCCCTGCGCCGTTCGATGGCGGCCTGGAAGCGCCGCGGTGGGCTGGAACCACATCGCGAGAAACTGCTGGCCGGCATGCTGAGAAACAACTTCAGCCGCGAATACGGCGAGCACCTGTTCGAGCAGATCAAGGGATTCGGCGATTACGGTTTCCCGGAAAGTCATGCCGCCAGCTTCGCCCTGCTGACCTATGCCAGCTGCTGGCTGAAGTGCCATCATCCCGCCGCGTTCACTGCCAGCCTGATCAACAGCCAGCCGCTGGGTTTCTACAGCCCTGACCAGCTGCTGCAGGACGCGCGGCGGCATGGCATTACCGTTCTTCCCGTGGACGTACGCCACAGCGACTGGGACTGCACGCTGGACTTCAGCAGGGGGCCGGCGGCGATCCGTCTGGGCCTGCGTCTGATTGACGGCTGCAACGAAGATGCCGTGCAGGCCATCATGCGCGAGCGCGCGCGGCGCCCGTTCGACGACGTCGGCGACCTGTGCCAGCGCACCGCGCTGGACCGCCGCCAGCAGGGCCTGCTGGCCGATGCCGGCGCACTGCGCGGGCTCAGTGGCCATCGCCATCGTGCACGCTGGGATATCTCGGGCGTAGAGAACCGGCTGCCGCTGTTCGACCAGGCCCGTGCCACTGCCGAAGCCCGCGTGCCCCTGCCACTGCCCAGCGCCTGGGAGGACATGCAGGCCGACTACCGCAGCACCGGCACCACCCTCGGCCGCCACCCGATCTCGTTCCTGCGCGCGCAGCTGCGCAGCCGCGGCTGCCTGGATGCCGCACAGCTGGCCGGGCACGGCCACGGCCGCCGCGTGCGCATCGCCGGACTGGTGCGCATGCGCCAGCGCCCGCAGACCGCCAGTGGCGTTACCTTCCTCACCCTTGAAGACGAGACCGGCATGGTCAACGCCGTGGTCTGGCGCCACCTGGCCGACCGCCAGCACCGGGTGCTGGTCGGCACCCAGCTGATGCAGATCGATGGCCGCCTGGAGCGCGTTGATGGCGTGCAGCATGTCATCGTGCAGCGCATGCACTGCCTGGATGAGCTGCTGCAGGGACTGCGCAGCCACAGCCGCGATTTCCACTGACGATACAGATCGTCACACAACGAACTGGCCTTTGCCCGCCGGCATCCGCTATCGTCGGCCTATCCAAGGAAGGACGACCCGATGCCCCGTGTGCTGCTGCTGACCACCCTGGTGGTCTCGACCCTTGCCCTGCTCGTTTCCGGCTGGACCGCCTGGAGCCTGCATCGCAGCCAATCGCCTGAGCGGATCATCGAAGCGCGCGGCCTGGTCATCCACGATGGCACTGGCCAACCACGGCTGATCCTCGGTGCGCCGGTGCCGGACCCCCTCAGCAGGGGCCGCACCCAGGGACCGCGTGCAACCGCGCTGTCCGGCCTGATCCTGCTTGGCCCCGACGGTTCCGAGCGCGGCGGTTATGGCACCAGCGACCGCGGGGGCGAAGCCCTGCTCACTCTGGACGATGCCACTGGCACCACCGAAGTCTTCAAGGTCGTCGCCAATCCGGACCGTGGCGCCAGCCTGATGGTCAAGCACCAGAACAATACCGGCGCCATGCTCACGTCCTGGCAGGGCAAGCCGGAGCTGATGTTCGTCGATGACAGTGGCCAGTCCTACTACGTGCGCCCCAACGCCAACGCCGCGCCCTGATCTGCTTCCAGCGTCGAGCATGGCTGGGCGCTATACCCCACACACCGCCGCCAGGTCATCGGCCAGCTGCCGCAGCTGCGCCGCCCCCAGCGCCGCGCAGGTGATGCGCAGGCCATGCGCTGGTGCAGCCACCGCAAACACTTCGCCAGCACGCACATGCCATCCGCGCGCAGCCAGCGCCAGTACCTGTGGATGGCTGTCGGCCGGCAACGGCAGCCACAGGTTCAATCCCTCCATCGGCAACGGCGTCGGCACGCCACGCACGCGCAGCAGTTCCTGTAGCGACTGCAGGCGCTGCTGGTACCGCTCGCCTGCCGAGGCGATCTTTGCCCGCTGCGGCGCCGATGCCAGCACCGAAGTGGCGGCATCCTGCAGCAGATGACTGACCCAACCGATGCCGGACGCCAACCGCAACCGCAACCGCATCGCGGTCTCGTCATCACAGGCCAGCCAGGCCAGGCGCAGGTCGGGGCCGAGCGGCTTGGACAGCGAACGCAGCAGCGCCCAGCGCCGGCCATCCAGCGGCAGTACCGAGTGGTAGGCCTGCTGCGAGAGCAGTGCGTAGTGGTCATCGATCAGCACCGCCACCTGCGGATAGGCCGCCAGCAGCTGGCGCAACGCCCGTGCCCGCTTCGCATCCAGGCTGGCCCCGGTCGGATTGTGCGCCCGTGGGGTCAACAGCACCGCGCGTGCACCGGCCTCCAGCGCCTGTCGCAGCGATTCGACCTGCATGCCATGCGCATCCATCGTCACCGGCAACGGCGCATGGCCGACGGCATTGAGCACATTGAGGCTACCGAGGAAGCATGGATCCTCCACCGCGATGCGATCGCCCGGCAGCAGCCATGCCGCCAACAGGCGCTCGATGCCATCGACCGCGCCATGGGTCAGCTCCAGCGCGTACCTCTCGGGGCAATCCGCATCCAGCGAGGCGCGTGCCAACGCCTGCAACCTCGGGTCGACCGTGCCCACGCCATACAACCGCGGTGCCGCCGCGGCCAGGCGCAGGCTGGGCAACAGGCGCGGATCCGGATTGCCACCGGCCAGGTCCTGCAGCGCCAACCCCGGCGTACTGCCCTCGCGCGCCAGCATCGGCGGCAGGCCACGCACCACCGTGCCGCGCCGGCCTGCGGTGCTGGCCAGGCCGGCCGCGTCCAATCGCTTGTAGGCGGCGGCCACGGTGTTGCGATTGACCCCCAGCTGATCGGCCAGATCGCGAACCGGCGGCAGCACGCTGCCGGCCGGCAGACGGCCTTTGCCGATGCCATCGCGGATGCTGTCGAAGATCGACTCGGCGCTATGCCCGGTGATTTTCATTTTGTCCTATGCCAAAATAATTCTTGTCCTGTGCCAGTGTATCCCACCCTGGCCGCCCTGCATTGGAGGTGCCCGCATGCCCCTTGCCGCCGCCGACTGGCCCGTCGCCCAGTCTGTTGAACAGATCGCCGCCAACCTGGGCACGGTGCGCCAACGCATCGCCGATGCGTGTGCCCGCGTCGGCCGGGACCCGGCCAGCGTGCGCCTGCTGCCGGTCAGCAAGACCGTCGATGACGCCCGCATCCGCATGGCGGTGGCCGCCGGTTGCCGCGAGCTGGGCGAGAACAAGGTGCAGGAGGCGCAACGCAAGGCCGAGACGATGGCCGATCTGGGCGTGCACTGGTCGGTGATCGGGCATCTGCAGACCAACAAGGCGCGCTACGTGGCGCGCTTCGCCAGCGAGTTCCAGGCGCTTGACAGCCTGCGCGTGGCCGAAGCGCTGCAGCAGCGCCTGCAGCTGGAAGACCGCACGCTGGATGTTTTCGTGCAGGTCAACACCTCCGCCGAACCCAGCAAGTACGGACTGGAACCCGCTGCCGTCGAGGCATTCGTGCAGCAGCTGCCAGTCTTCGACCGGCTACGCGTGCGTGGCCTGATGACTCTGGCCATCTTCACTCCCGAAGTCGAACGTGTGCGCGCGTGCTTCGTGCGCCTGCGCGAACTGCGCGACCAGCTGCAGCGTACCGCCCCACCCGGCATCGACCTGTCGCAGCTGTCGATGGGCATGTCCGGCGACTTCGAAGTGGCCATCGAGGAAGGCGCCACCGTGGTCCGTGTCGGCCAGGCCATCTTCGGCGCACGCGCCACCCCGGACAGTTTCTACTGGCCCAGCAATGGAGCCCCGGCATGAAGCACGCGGTTGTCCTGCAACACGTTGCCTTCGAGGACCTTGGCACCCTGCAACCGTTGCTGCTGGCCCAGAGCTGGCAGCTGCAGGTGCTGCAGGCGGGTGTAGATGCACTCGATCCGGCCGAAGCGGCTGACCTGCTGGTGGTGCTGGGTGGCCCGATCAGCGTCAACGATGTTGATGTTTACCCGTTCCTCAACGATAGCATCGCGCTGTTGCAAGGGCGTTTGCAGCAGCAGCGGCCCACGCTGGGCATCT
Organism: Stenotrophomonas sp. Pemsol; assembly: GCF_003586545.1. Classification (NCBI taxonomy): domain Bacteria; kingdom Pseudomonadati; phylum Pseudomonadota; class Gammaproteobacteria; order Lysobacterales; family Lysobacteraceae; genus Stenotrophomonas; species Stenotrophomonas sp. Pemsol. Next base: position 2,189,908 of record NZ_CP025780.1, read on the forward strand.
GCCTGGGCGCGCAGCTGATGGCGCGTGCACTCGGTGCCGACGTCGCCGCCAGTGGTGGCAAGGAGATCGGCTTTGCGCCACTGCTGCTCACCGATGACGGTCAGCGCTCGCCACTGCAGGCCCTGCAGGGCATTCCGGTACTGCATTGGCATGGCGAGGCGTTCGAACTCCCAGCGGGTGCACGCCGCCTGGCCAGCACGCCGGCCTGCCGCCACCAGGCCTTTGCCATCGGTAACCATGCGTTGGCACTGCAATGCCATCCGGAGCTGGACGCGCGCCAGTTCGAGCGCTGGCTGATCGGTCACACCCTGGAACTGGCGCAGGCCGGCATCGATCCGAACGACCTGCGCACGCAGGCGCGTCGCTATGGCGCGCCACTGGCCGCGGCCGCCACCGCGATGTTCGACCATTGGCTGCAGGACCTGCCGGAGCTACCGCGATGAACTACCGATTGCAGATCCACCGCGATGGCGCCTACTGGGGCCACTTCGACTGCAGCGGCCCCGATGCCATGCAACGCATGGACGCCATCGCCGCACAGCTGCCTGCAGACCAGGGCTTCCAGCTGAAACGGCAGAAAGGCATCGGCGAAGAGCGCATCCTGTCCAGCAATGCCGATGGCCTGCGCGTACTGGCTTCGCAGATCCAGTACCGCGACCTCTGACGATCGTCACGGTAGTGCCGGCCGCTGGCCGGCACCCGACGGGCAACGGATTTGCCGGCCAGCGGCCCGCACTACCCCGGCTGTTCGCCCGCGTGCGAAGCTTCACCCATGCTGACCCTGCAACGCGGCAGCCACCACGGACTGCTCATCGCACCGCGCTGGCCCTCTACCCGCATCCAGCTGGAAGAAGAAGTGCTGCAACGTTTGCTCGACGCGCAGGCATTGCTGCCTGCCGGGCTGGGCCTGCTCGTCACGCGCGGCTTCGAACCCAGCCACAGCCGGCTCGGCGGCTTCCGTCGTGGCGTGCGTTGGCTCGGCATCGCGGTGTTCCGCGCCTGCTATCCGCAGCGCCATGATGAAGTCGATGCCATCTTCGGCGCCAACGGCCACGACATCGATGGCCGTCATATCGATGTCTCAGTGGTATTGCACGGCAAGCGGCTGCGGCTGCTGCCACTGGGCGTGTTCACCCCGCCGCGCTGGCAGCAGCGTCGCACCGCCCGCCATGCCGAAGCGATCGCCCGGGTGAAGCGCAGCCTCCAGCACTGCGGTTTCGAGCTGCACCACAACCCCACCGAAGCCCTGCAGGTCCACTGCGATTATCGTCCGCGCTGACCTCGCAGTCGGCCACGCATGCCGCGCCTTGCGCTCACGGATGCAAATGATTCTCTTTTGCTGTAAGGTGTAGCCGCTGCCCTTGCCGCCGCGGGCTGTTCCCTTTCCCAGTTGTCGCCCGCCCCGTGTCCACGCCTGTCGAACCGACGGATGTCGCGCAGCTGTGCGCGGCCCACTACCGGCCGCTGCACGCCCATGTCCGCCGTAAACTCCCGCAACGCAGCGACGCCGATGATGTCGTCCAGGAGACCTGGCTGCGCGTCGTCAGAATCGCCGCCAGTGGCCTGCTGAGCAATGGCCGCGCCTACCTGTACCGCGTCGCCCACAACCTGAGCCGCGGCACCCGCGCTGCTGGTGGCCGGTCCCTGGCATGTACTGCGCGGTACTGGCATGCCGGGCTACCTGCCAGCGGGCACACCAGCGCCGGTGATCGCGCTCGCTTAAGTCGGTGCATCCGTCGATGCGGCCGACGCCGACCTGCTATGGGTGCTGGACGATGAGTGAGCGAGGCCAACACTGGCAGGCGATCGCCATCAGCATCGGGCTTCACTTGTTGCCCCTGCTGCTGTTGGTGCACTGGGGGGCCGCGCCGCCATTGCTGCCGCCGCCCGAGCAGGACGTGCGCATCAGCCTGCGCCTGCTGGCACCGGCGACGCCGCCGCAGCCAGTGGAAGAACGCCAGGCCGACACCCCCAGCCAGGCGCAGCAGGCGCGCGCATCCCAACCCACGAAGTCGCCCCCTCCACCGAAGCCCACCGCCGCACGCGAGGGCGAAGTGGCTGCCAGCGAACGCAGTAGCGCTGGCCGGCAAGCCCTGCCGGTCGCCCCGCCTGCGGCCGCGACCGATGCAAGTCCCGCACCGGCATCGATCACGGCCGCGCCGCCCGCTCCAGACGCCCCACCGGCGGACTTCCAGGCCGGCGCCGCCAGCGACCAGTGGGAAGCCCGCCTGATGGCGCGGCTGGAGCGCTATCGCTACTACCCTGCTGCGGCCCGCTCACGGCGCCAGCAGGGCACTGCCTGGGTCAGGGCCAGCATCGATCGCCAGGGACGCCTGCTGGCCCTGCGGTTGGAGCAGTCCAGTGGCCAGCCGATGCTTGACGGCGCCGCACTGCAGACCTTCCGCCGCGCGCAGCCACTGCCGCCCATTCCCGATGAACTGAAGGCACCACAGGAACTGGTGGTGCCGGTGGAGTACTACCTGCGCTAAGCGTTGTGGAACTGTGTCGCAGTCTGCGACCTCAACCCAGGTTCAGGTCAAACACATCCGGCGCAACAGAGCAGTCCGCCGTGTGCAACGATCGCAGCGTGCTGTATCGCCGGGCCCATGCTCGGCTGCTCCATGCGAACGGCAGCCGAGCATGGGCCCGGCTCTACAGGCGAACAGAACCTGGCCGGGCAAGGCCCCGGCGCGAAAGAGGCAGGGCTACGTCCACGCCGGATCCGCAGTGAAATCGATGGTCAACCAGAACGTGCTGCCCCGCGCATCCAGCCGCACGGCGATCTCATCGCGCATCGCATCGACCTCGCCCACCGAGCCCAATGGCGTACCGGGGTCTGCCAGCACATGGATCTCGATGAAGCGCATCCGCCCCATCTTCGCCACGTGGCTGGTGAAACCGGCATAGCCACGCTCGGACACGAATGCCTGCATTACCTGCTGCACGCGCCGGTCCAGGTCATCCGGCGCCACCTGCAGCACTTCGCGCATGGCCTTCCATGCACTGCGCGCCGGCACTGGCAGTACCGCCAGGCTGATCAACGCCAGCACGATCGAATCCAGGTACGGGACCCAGTGGTGCCACTCGCCGCCATGCAGGACAAGGGCCAGCACGAAGGCCAGCACCACCGCCAGGCTCATCAATCCACCCAGCAGCCAGCCTCTTACATCCAGCCACAACAACGCCGAGCGCAGGCGCCGCGCACGCTGCGCGACGAACGTCGCCATTGCCAGGTTGCTGGCACTCAGCAGCGCCGCCCACCACAGCGCGGGCCCGAATTTCACTTCGTGCCCGCCCGTGGTCAAGCCGATGACCGCGTTGGCCAGCGCGTACACGCAGGCCAGCGACAGGATCACCCCACCGAGTGCCTCGACCATCGGCTCCAGGTGCCAATAGCCATACTGGAAGCGCGGGCTCTGCTCCCGCGCCACCAGCCGCAGTACCGACAACGACACCAGGGTCAAGGCAACGTCGACCAGGCTGTACACGCCGTCGAACAGGATGGCCTGCGATCCCACCAGCAGGCCACCGATGAAGCCGACCGCGCTCACCGCGATGGTCACCCCGATGGAGAACTTCAGGATGCGTTGCTCGCGCGCGGTATCCATCGCTCGCCGAAGGGCCGACCGTCCCCGGTCAGGCCTTCAGCACCTCCACCTTGTACGATGTCACATCGCCATCGTGCTCGATGATGAGCCCGTGCACATCCGACTCGAAGCCCGGGAAACGCGCATTCTGTTCACGGGCAATACGCAGTGACTGGATGATCGGCTCGTCGCTGTCGCCGAATCGCTCGCCCGGCATGATGGTCGGAATGCCCGGCGGATACGGCACCAGCATGGTCGCCGCGACGCGACCACTGAGCTGCTCGATGTCGACCCGCTCGATCTCGCCCTTCACCAGGTGGTTGTAGGCATCGGCCGGGGTCATCACCGGCGTCGGCAGATCCACGTACATCTCGCGCATCACCTTGGCGACCTCGAATTCCTGGTTGAACGCGTGCAATGCATCGCACAGGTCACGCAGTCCCCAGCCAGCGTAGGCAATCGGATAGTCCGCCGCCAGCGTCGGCAATGCCTGGCTCAACGGCGCGTTGCAGTCGTACAGCTCCTTGAAGGCCATCAGCTCGGTGACCAGCGTGCTCCACTTGCCCTTGGTGATGCCCATCGAGAACAGGAACAGCACCGAATACAGGTTGGTCTTCTCCACAGTGATGCCGCGGCCCCACAGGAACTTGCTCAGCACCGCCGCCGGAATGCCCAGCGTGCCCATGCTGCCGTCCATCGCCAGGCCCGGGGTCAGCAGGGTCACTTTGATCGGGTCGATCAGCACGTAGTCATCGACCAGATTCTCGAAGCCGTGCCAGTGCGCATCCGGCTGCAGGTACCACTCCTCGCGCTTGGCCACCAGCGGAGCCGGCGTATCGCCCTTGTCCAGGCTGCGCTCGACCTTGGTCGGCTGCCACACACTGAACCACCAGTCGTCGCGCCCGAGGTCGTCACGCACGTGCAGCATCGCGCGGCGGAAGGCGATCGCCTCGTCATGCATTTCCTGCACCAGCGAACGGCCGGCCTCGCCCTCCATCATCTTCGAGGCCACGTCACAGGCCGCGATCACCCCATAATGCGGGCTGGTCGAGGTGTGCATCATGAACGACTCGTTGAAGCGCTCGGCATCCAGGTCGCGCTGCGCCGAGTTGCGTACGTGGATCATCGACGCCTGCGAGAACGCGGCCAGCAACTTGTGGGTGGAATGCGTGGTGAAGATGATCGCATCCTGCTCGCGCGGCTTGCCCTTGGCCATGCCGTAGTGGTTCTCATAGAACGGATGGAACGCGGCGTAGGCGTACCAGGCTTCGTCGAAGTGCAGGAAGTCGACCGCGCTGCCGATTTCGTCGGCGATCTTCTCGGCGTTGTAGCACAGGCCGTCGTAGGTCGAGTTGGTCACCACTGCAATGCGCGGCTTGGAACCGGCCTTGTAGGCCTGGCTGGCCAGCGGGTTGGCGGCGATGCGCTGCTGCAGCGATTCCGGTGTGAACTGATCCAGGCTGATCGGGCCGATGATGCCGTGTGCGTTGCGGCTTGGGGTGAAGTACACCGGCACCGCGCCGGTCATGATCAGCGCGTGCAGCAGCGACTTGTGGCAGTTGCGGTCGACGAACACCACGTCGCCGCGGGCCACCGTGCCATGCCAGACGATCTTGTTGGCGGTGGAGGTGCCATTGGTGACGAAGAAGGTATGGTCGGCACCGAAGTTGCGCGCCGCCTCTTCCTCGGCATCCTTGATCGGGCCGGTGTGATCCAGCAGTGAGCCCAGCTCCGGCACCGAGATCGACAGATCGCTGCGCAGGGTGTTCTCACCGTAGAACTGGTGGAACGCACGGCCGACCGGCGACTTGGTGAATGCCACGCCGCCTGCATGGCCCGGCGTATGCCAGGAGTAGTTCGACTCTGCCGCATGATGGATCAGCGCCTTGAAGAACGGCGGCAAGAGATTCTTCATGTAGTCTTCGGCCGCGCGCATCACCTGCCGCGAGATGAAGCTCTTGGTGTCTTCAAACAGGAAGATGAAGCCGTGGATGTACTTGAGCAGCTTGCTCGGCACCTTTTCGATGGTGCGGCGCTCGCCGTACAGGAACACCGGCAGGTTGGCGCGGCGCGCACTCTGCTCGCGCAGGAAGGCGGTGAGGCGCTGGAACTCGCCATCCACCTCTTCGCTGCCATCGATCGAGATCAGCACCGCCGAGGCCGCCACGTAGGTACGGGCTCCGGCACGCGCATCATCCAGGTTCAGCCCGCACAGCACCCGCTGGTCGTTGCTGCGCAGCTCTTCCACCAGGGCGCGGATCAGGATGCCGCCGATGCGCGGCGACTCGTAGTCGTTGTCGATGACAATGACCGGGTAGTCCAGGGACTTGAAGTACACGTTGATTCTCCTTGTCGAACTCAGGAACGCTGGGCGCCGGCGCTGATGGCCGATGCCTCGCGGGCGCGCTGCCGCTGCTGGCGGCGCTCCTCGCTGAAGAAGGGATAGAACACGGTGATGAACAGCACGAACAGGAAGGCGTATTGCACGATGGTTCCCGACGAGCCGTAGATCGCCCACAGGCAGTACACGACGGTCAGGCTGGTGAGGGTCCAGAACGCACCGGTATGGACCAGGGTGTGCGAACGCTCGACCACGAAGTAGCAGGCCACGCACGAGTAGATGTAGGGCAGCAGGGTCAGCACCACGGCCGCCGACGTGATCACGTCGAACTGGGCCGACGCGGTTTCCGAGGTGGACGTCACCAGCACCGCCAGGGTCATCAGCACCGCCACGATCAGCACGCCCTTGACCGGCACGTCGTCCTTGTTGGTCTTGCTGAAGATGCTCGGGAACAGGCCATCATCCGAGGCCGCCTTGGCACTCTGCGCGGTCAGCAGGATCCAGCCGCCCAGCGAACCGGCAGCGCCGATGAAGGCGCACAGGCTGACCAGCGCGCCGCCCCAGCCGCCGACCGCCTTGGCCGCCGCCAGCGCGAACGGCGCGTCGGAGGTCTGCAGCTCGCCATTGGGCACCATGCCCATGATCACTGAGGAACTGGCGATGTAGGCGATGGCAGCCAGGAACACACCGGCCAGCGTCGCGCGGGCGACGTTCTTCTCCGGATTTTCGACCACACCGGCAGTCACCGATGCAGACTCGACACCGATGAAGGCCCACAGGGTCAGTGCCGCGGCACTGGAGATCGCACCGAAGTTGGACTCACCGGACACGTTGTAGGCGCCCTTGAAAATGTCGGCATCGAAGAAGAACCAGCCGAAAATGGCGATGCCCAGGATCGGCACCAGCGCGAAACTGGTGGTGACCGTCTGCACACGGCTGACGAAGGCCGGGCCGATCACGTTGGCAAAGCTCAGCGCCCACACCAGGATCAGCACCGCGATGCAGCGCACCAGCGGCTCGGACAGGATCGGGAAGAAGTAGCTGAAGTAGCCCACCGCGGCGATCGGTATGGCAACGTTGCCGATCCAGTTGGCGAACCAGTAGATGGTATTGGTCTGGAAGCCCATGTAAGGCCCGAACCAGTCACGCGCATAGGCATACGGACCGCCCGCCTTCGGCGCCAGCTTGCCCAGCTTGGCGAATACGAAGGCCAGCAACAGCGCACCGGCCGTGGTGATCAGCCAGCCCCAGATCGATGCGGTACCGATCTTGGCCAGGCTGGACGGCAACAGGAACACGCCTGAGCCCATCATGTTGCCGGCGACGAGGAAGGTGGCTCCGACCACCCCGATTTTCTTTGCTTCTGCCATGACAATCTCCTGTACTGGCATGAGCCCGGTGCGGCCGGGCGTGGGGACGGTTGCGCTGGCGTAACGCCGCTGGCGCTTACTTGATGAAGTTGTATTGCAGGCTGCCCTGCACCCGGACCGTGTCGCCGCGCGCGCCGCCCTGCTGTTCCAGGCGGCCGTACAGCAGCTCCATGCCCATCGTCCACGACGGTGCCGGGCTCCAGATCAGGTTGAACACGCCGTATCGGCTCTGCCGGAAGGCGTCGGCAGCGAGTGCCGCGTTCCGCTCCAGGGTCAGCTGGCCGAAGATCAGGTTCGAACGCCACAGCTCGGACCAGTAATGCGTGTAGCCGACGAAGCCGCCGTGCAGGTCCAGCGCGTCGAGACGGCCATCGGCACCGACCACCGCGTCCAGCCCGGAGCCGGTCAGGTCCGCGGTGTAGCGGCTGAGGCCGCGCCCGCCGAGCGCGCCGAACAGCAACAGATCGCGCTCGCCTACCGATGCCGAGCCACTGAACTGCAGGCCGCCGGCCATGCGCCGGTCGCGCTCGCCCTCGCCGTCATAGGCCAGGCTGCGCGCCACCGCGCCCAGCTGAAGATGGCCCCAGTCACGCTCCATGCGTGCGGTCACGGTCACATCCGGCAGCCGGTTCACTGCGGCCCGTTCATCACTGGCACCGGCCAGTTCGGTCTTGGGGTCTTCGGCGGCCAGCGTCAGGGTGTTGCCCTTGCCCATCGCGAAGCTGTGGTGGATGCCGGCCACCAGCAGATAGCCGGCGCCGCCGGGACCGGCGAAGTCGAGCGTGTCGGGCAGGCTGTCCGGGTCCATGAAACTGGAGTAACCGTAGCCGGCATAGGTATTGCCAAGCTGGCCATACGCATGGCGCAGGCGGAACGCGTAGCCATCGCTGCTGCCGAAGAAATCATTCTCCAGGTAGAAGCGCAGGTTGCCGTGCGTGGTCGGGCGCCGCGCCTCGAAGCTGAAGCGGGTCTGCTTGGCGTGGATGTTGAAATTGGAAACATCGCGATGGCTGCCGCCCACCGGCATCGACGAAGGGATGAACTGATCCTCGTCACCGGCCGCACGCGAATCGGCAATCGCATCGAGCTTGGCATAGCCGCCAATGCGGATCACCGTGTCAGTACCTGGAATGGCAAAGAAGCCCTTCAGATCCGGGTCGGTCGGCCCAGCAGCGCTGTCGGGACGCGAGGCCGCCGTTGAGGGATCGGCCACCGATTCGCGCTGCGGCAGCACCGGTTGCGCCACACCCGGCACCTGGGTGGGATGCAGCAGGTTGGCGCTGCTGCCAGGTGGTGTCACCGGCGCCGCTACCTGCGCAGCGGCCGCGACAGCGCCCTCGCGTTGTTCGAGCTGATCCAGGCGCTTCTGCATGCCCTCCAGTGCCTGCCGCATGGCAGCGATTTCCTGGCGCAATGCGTGCGCATCCTCCTGGCCATTCTGCTGCGCATAGGCCGGCGTGACCGCCAGCGCGGTCAGGCAGGCCAGACTCAGTACCGCAAAGCGCATTGCATCCTCCCTGGACGAACATTCGCAGCGCACTGACGGCGCGCGCACAGGCGCAGCTCCGACATTGCGTTGCCGTTGCTGGAAATGCGGGTACTGCGTCGACGACACCGGCCAGCCTGCGCGTGGCAGGCAACAGGACGATGACACTGCCCCGCCCGTACCGATATCGACGCCATCAGGGCCGCACTGCCGGAGAGGTGGCGACCGCAGCGGTCTGGGTAACAACCAGGGAGTGAGAACGTCGTGAATGGCTGTGCCGACTGCCCCGGTTCAGGGCGTGTCAGGCGCGGCATCCCTGGCGCGTTGACGCTGTATTCCATGCGTCACAGGCTAATCCGCCTGTCGTTTTTGGCCTTGATTGGAATCAAGGCGCGATGCTTGATGTCAGTCACGATTCAGACGTGACGACGAACAGGAGGTGCGCAGCCTGCATCACCCGCACAGGTGACGAAAAGCAACAGGCCCGCATGCTGCCATGCGGGCCTGTGGTGTCGCATCACGGCGTGGGTGCCGGTCAGCGCGGGCCCAGCACCGTCTGCAGGTCAGCGCCCTGTGGCAGGCCGGCGCGACGCTGCACCTGGCCCTGTGCATCCTGGAACAGGATGCCCGGCGTGCCCTGGAAGCCCATTTCAATCATCAGCACCTGGTTGGCATCGAGCTTGCCGGCGATCTCGCGGCTGATGCTCGGCAGGGCCTTGATGCCACCACGGTCGAACTGGTGTTCGTTTTCCAGCAAGGCCGCACTCGGGTCACGCGCAGACAGGATGGCCGCAGCCTTGGCCGGGCTGTCCTCGCGAATCACGCCGACCATGATGTGGCGCAACTGCACCTTGCCGGCGTCGACCCACGGACGCGCTGCTTCCCAGAACTTGTGGCAGTACGGGCAGTTGGCATCACTGAAGGTATAGACCACGCGCGGCGCATCGGCCTTGCCGTCACGCACCCAGGCACTGGCCTCCAGCTTGGTCCACATCTTGGCCGACATCGGTGCTGCGACCAGCTTCTCCACCGCCTCGGCGGCCACGTCGTTGCCCTCGGCATCGAACAGGCTGCCTACCAGCACATGCTTGCCGTCGGCGGTGACATAGGCTGCGGCCGGCTGCTGCCCGCCCACCACGCCAGCGAATCCACGCAGGCCACCCGGTGCATCGAACTCGGCAACGACTTCAAAACCGTGCTTCTCGATGCCTTTCAGCACTGCGGGGCGCTCGCCCTTGGCCGCTGGGGCCTGAGCGCTCGCTGCCGGCGCGGTCGCCTTGCCCGGCGGGGTCTGGGCCTGGCTGCAGGCGGCCAATGCCAGCATGACCGGCAGCAACAGCACCGCCGGAGCGATGCGCAGGGAAGTCGACAACATGGGAACTCCGTAGTGAGATGCCCGCGCAGGCTACCGCAGCCGGCGCAGTTTGTGTTCAAGACCCGCCGCCGTCAGTTCGCCAAGGTGCAGTTCACGCAGGCGGCCTTCGGCGTCGAAGAACAGCGTCGACGGATAGGCTTGTACACCCAGCACGGTTGACGCCGACGCGGTATCGTCCAGCAATACGTTGCCCAGCCAGAGCTGTTCGGATGCGATGAAACCCTTCACTTCGTCCAGGGTTTCCCCCTGGTTGAGGAACACGAACTGCACGTCAGTGTGGGTCTGCTGTGCGGATGCCAGTACCGGCATCTCGCGACGGCAGGGACCACACCAGCTGGCCCAGAGATTCAGCACCACCGGTTTGCCACGGAACTGCTGCAGATCGATCCTGCGCCCCTGCAGATCGGCCACCTGTACCGCCGGCAGCGGCATCCGCTGCTCCTGCCATGTTGCCAGCAGGTGGCTGCCCGCCGCCCACAGCACCACACCCACCAGCGCCCCCGCCAACACCGGCGCACGTAACGCGCGCCACAACCGCAGCCGCCAGGTGCCCCACGCCAGGCCCGCAACCAGCACGACTGCAAGGTGATACCCACCGTCGGCGATCTGCAGGATGCTCCAGGGGGCCTCACGGTAGAGCGCGAAGTTCAAGGCCACGAAGCTGATGCGTCCACACAGCAGGCCGATCAGCAACATGTCCAGGACCAAGCTGGCCCCGGAAGGCACTGCCATCCCGTCCTTCGGCCGCGGCCACAGGTGGGCCACCGCCATGGCCAGCAGCACGCACATCAGGATCAGCACCACCGGCATCGGCACCGGTCCAACACTCGACATCAACCCACCTGTCCCATCATCTCGTTGCCTGCATGGTCAAAGCGTCGCGCCCAGGTTGCAAGTGCGACGCCCAACGCCGGCTTCAGGCCGCGCTGCGCGGCATCTGCATGCCAGGCGCCGGTTGCAGCCCGCGCAGGCTGCCCGCCACCGACGACAACAGCGGCCGTTCGCGCCGTTTGTTGTTGACCTGCCGCCGATAGTTGGCCGGCGTCATTCCAACAATGCGCAGGAACAGGCGGCGGAATGCGCTCTGGTCTGCATAGCCCACACCCCAAGCCACTTCATCGATACCCGCCCCCTGTTGCAGCAATGTCTGCGCCTTGGCGATACGCAACCGCTGGCAATACTCGATCGGACGCAGGCCGGTGGCCTTCAGGAAGCGCCGCTGCAGAGTCCGTGGCTCCAGTCCGGAAACCTCGCAGATCGCTCCGAGCGTGGCCCCACGCGCAGCGGTGGTATGCAGCCAGCGTTGCGCCTTCAGTACGTCGCGATCGCCGTGGGCGAAGTTGGCACTGAAACGCTCCAGATCCTGCTGGATCGCCGCGGGCACCGTGATCCCCAACTGCTGCGCCACGGAACTCGCTACGCCCTGGCCGTGCAGCCGGTACAGCAGCCGCAGGGCGAGGAAGCGCCAGGCCTGGGAACCGGCCACTGTCAGCAGATCACCGTCGTCGACCAGCGCGCGCTCACTGGGCACCCAGCTGGCCGACTGCCCCTGCAGGCCCGGATGGCGCCCGAGGTCCGGCCCACTGACGGTGCGCCCGGCAAGCAGACCCGCGCGTGCCAGCATGCTGACACCATCGCTGGCAGCTGCCAGCAGACTGCCGCCATCGTAATGCGCGCGCAGCCAATCCAGCAGGACCTCATCGGCGCGCAGGCAGACGCCTTGACTGATCTGGCCAGGCACGGCGATCACGGCGGGAATGTCCGCCTCGAGCATCTCCGCGCCGGCAATGCGATGCACGCCGGTCTGGCTGGCTGGCACGACCCAGCGGGTCACCAGGACACGCTTGAACGGGCGACGCTGCTGCTGGGCAAGCCGGTTGGCGACGTGTGCCATTTCGGTCAGCACCGAGGCCGCCGACGGGTCCCCTCCCGGGTACTCGACCACCGCGACCTCTACGAATCCCTCGTTCCTGAATCCTTCCACAGAGCATCTCCTCGGTTCGTTGCAGGCCATCCAGCGGCCGGTTCAGGCGCAGGGTAGGAACTGCCACGACGGCGGGGCTATGAAGAAAGTTGCAAAGTGCGCTGAATGCGCCGTCAGCGACGGGAGCTTGACCCTGGACCTGACTCCAGGCTTCAGAATGACCGGCAGCATCCGCAGGAATCCGCCATGAACATTGGTCAACTGGCGCGCCAGGCCGGCGTACCGATCGATACCGTGCGCTACTACGAGCGCCAGCAGTTGCTGCCCACCGCGGCACGCTCGGCCGGGGGCTATCGCATCTTCGGTGAGCAGGACCTGCGCCGGCTGCGCTTCATCCGCCGCGCCAAGACGCTGGGCTTCAGCCTGGAACAAATCGCCGAACTGCTGGCACTCAGTGATCGCCATCCGCAGGACATGGGCAGCGTGCGCGACGCGGCGCAAGCCCGACTGCAGGACATCGCGCAGCGCATGGCTGAACTGCAACGCATGCACAGCGCGCTCTCGCAGCTGGTCGACGCCTGCCCCGGCCACGGCACCCTGGATCAGTGCCCAATCCTGGCGGCGCTGACCGACGGCGCCGACTGAGTACGTGCGATCGTCGCCCCCCTCGCAACGCACGTGAAGAAAAGTGCAACAAATGCTTGCCAACCCTCTGGGGCAAGGCTATTATTTCGCTCCTCAGCGACGTGGGGCCATAGCTCAGCTGGGAGAGCGCCTGCATGGCATGCAGGAGGTCAGCGGTT